>NZ_CP197231.1:4800000-7552500 GCF_052075965.1 Bradyrhizobium sp. 482_C4_N1_8
CGAGGTCTCCAGCAGGTCCGGCGTGTCGGCGCTGCCGTCGGAATACCAGCCGACATCGAACTGCACCGAGGTCACCGGACCGTCGGCATCGTTCGACTTCACATCGAGCCGATAGCGGCCGGGCTGCGGTGCCAGCGAAATCCGCGACGGCTTGTCGGCCGCGATCGTCACGTCGCCGTCGGAAACGCGCGAAGTCGATTTGACCGGCTCGTACTCCCAGTAATTGTTCTGGCGATACCACTGGTAGCGCGACTCCATCTTCAGGAGCTCGTAGCGCAGGCCATCGCGGCGCAGCCTCTCACCTTCGGGCGAGACGAACACGACGTCGAACTCGGCCTTGTCGCCCTCGGCGACGTTCTTGTCGCCGAACAGCGGCTTGATGCCGATCATGGCGTTGGCGGGCGCGACCGGCAGCACGATCTTGCGCTCGACGGCACGGCCGCCGGTCTCGACCATGCGAACGAAGATCTGCGCTTCCTGCGGGCGCGTCGAGGCGGGCTGCTTGTCCAGCGTCACCGGGAAGGTGGCAACGCCGTTGGCGTCGGCTTCCGGCAAATTCTCCAGCGGCGTGCGCTCGTTCGAGGTGGTCTCCTCGTCGGCGACGCCGAACTGGTAGCCGGCAAAGCCCGGGCGTTCGCTCGCGGGCGCGACCAGCATGTCGCCTTCGAGCTGGAGACCCGACGCCGGCGCTCCATAGAGGAAATGACCATCCGCCTTGAGCTCCACCGGAGCGTTAGCTTTGATCAGCTTGTCCTTGGCGGACAAGTCGAATTCGATCCGATCTGGAACGTAATCCTCGACCATGAAGGTGGTTTCGCCGACCGACGAGCCCTTCGGATCGGTGAAGGCACGCACCCGCCAGGTCCCGGTCGGGACGGCCGAATTGAGCGGCACGGACAGCGTACGGCCGCCGGCGCCCTGGTCGGCCAGCACCGCGCGGCGGAATTCGACGCCGTCGGGGCGCTCGATCACCAGCGTCAGCGGCCCGCCGGCAATGGCATTGCCCTGCCCGTCGCGCAAGAGCGCGGTGAGATAGACGGTCTCGCTGGAGCGATAGACGCCGCGCTCGGCGTAGACGAAGGCATCGGCGCCCGATGGCACCGCCCGGCCCGAAACGCCGCGGTCGGACAGGTCGAAAGCCGAGGTCTTCAGGCTCAGGAAAGCATAGTCGGCCTTCTCGCCCGTGACAGTCAGCATCGCCGGCGACAGGCCGCCCTCGCCACGCGCAAGCCCCGCCTCGAACAGCACATGGCCGGACTCATCCGTCTTGCGGGTCGCCAAAATCTCGTTGTTGCGCGCGACCAGCCGCACCTCGGCCTTGCCGACCGGATCGGTCGAGGCCAGCGAGTTCACGAAGACATGGATGCCGTCATTGCCGGAATAGGCGGTGACCCCGAGGTCTGAGACGATGAACCATTGCGTCGCGAGCTGGTAATCGTCGTCCGAGCCCGGCCCCTTGGCCGCGGCGGTCATCACGTAGACCCCGGGCTGGAGCTCGCCGAGCGCCTGGTCGACCGGGAATGCGGTGGTGACGTCCTGGTTCAGCGTCATCGCGGTCGCGAGCTCGCCGGTCCAGACCTTGACGCCACGCTCGCCGCCGAGATCGGCGAGCTGGTAGCGCGACAGCGTCTTCTGGAAATCGCTGTCGACCACCGTGTTGATCAGGTTGCGGTCGCCGATCCGGAAGACGTTGACGTTGACGGCGGGCGTGTTGACGCTGACCACGGGAATGCCGCGCTGGCCGGTCCGCGGCAGCACATAGGCACGGCTGGTGAAGCGCACGAAGGGCTTGCGGTCGCGCACATAGACGTTGAACTCGGCCGATTTCGGCAGGCCCTCCTTCACGGTGGACGGCAAGCCGGCGCGCAGATTGATGTTGTAGCGCTCGCCGTGCTTCAGCCCGTCGACGCAGAGCTGCTTGCCTTCGGCCGATAGCGCCGGCTTGTCCTGGCCCGCCAGCGCGAGGTACGGCGCGAAATCGGTGCGCTTGGCCAGCTCCTCCGAGAACTGGAAGCAGGCGCGCGGGCTCGCCGAATCCGAGTCCACGGTATAGTCGAGCAGCCGGAAGCCGTGCTCGTCGCGCATCTTCTCGTATTGGCCGCGAACGTCGGCGACCTCGCGCATGTCGAGCGACAGCCGCAGCGCATCCAGCGCCGGCCGCCACAGCTTGCGTTCGGCCAGCGACTTGCCGAGCACGGCGAGCGCATCCGCCTCCTCGCCCGGATTGCCGGCGCGCTGGTAGGCGATGTAGGCGGCGGTCGAGGCCCGCTCCAGCAGGAACGTCTGCTCGCTAGAGCTCTTCGGCGAGATCTGGAAGATCACCTTGGCGAGCCGCAGCCAGTTGCCGGTATCCTCCGGCGTGGTCGCGGCGATCTGGCCGAGCACCGACAGCCCGGTGCGGAAATCATTGCGCCGGAAGGCGGCGTCGGCGTCGGTGCGCAGCGTCGCGCTGGTCTTGGCGACCGGCCCCGCCTCGCTCTTGATCTGGGCCTCCAGCTTGATCGCGGAATCGGCGAGGTCGTCGCGCTTGAACGCTTTGTCGGCGGCCAGCGCTGCGCTAAGGCCGAGCGCCAGCGTGGCGCAGAGTGTGACGGCGCGAACAAGACCGATCATAATGGACTCCCGGAAATCGCGGCGAACGCCGCGTGAGCATGAAATGCGCGGAAAGGTGACCGACTCAAGGCGATGGAACCAAAGGTGCAAATCGTCGCATTCGCCATGACAAGGCAAGCCCTGAGGAGACCGATCGAGATATCACCGCGCACGCCGTCCTGATGGCGCAGCCATACCTGACCGATCGACCGGCGGCCGTGTCCCGGAAGCTGGCCAGCGTTCCCGGCGATGTAATCCATCGTCCAGTCCGCTGCCGCTCAACCCGGCACCCTGACACCCCACCGTTCCGCTTAGTCGCGGCGTTCAGGAAAACGGTTCGGTTCAGACTTGGCGGGGTCGAGGATTTTTTATATCTGGCGTGATAGAAGACCGGCAGGCGGCAGCCAAGGCTGGCCTCAAGACGGTCCCATAGCTCAACTGGATAGAGTAGCGGATTTCTACTCCGCGGGTTGCAGGTTCGAGTCCTGCTGGGATCGCCATTCATCACTGGATTGACGAGGCCGATGAGAGCCGACTTGCGGTATCGGCCGCCCGCTCACCGGAGACGTCTTCAAGAGCCTCGCTGTTCTCGTCGATCCCGTGGACGATTTCGATTCGCGCTGCCGGAATTTCGGTGCCGCTTGATCGACGTGACGGACGCACAGTTACCAATCCTCATTACTTCACGAATACGTGGGTACCCTCGCCCCGGTCTTTGAACCGGACAGACGAACCCTATCTATGCGCCGGGCGACGTGCGCCCGATAGGGAATTCGATGCTGCCAACCGAGTGGACGAGAATGACTATCGCATCTGCGGTTGCCGTGATCGCGATGTCGTATTTGGCAATCGACGCTGGCGTCGTGAACTCCAGCGTGATCACACGGCGCATCGAGACGGCGCGGGCTTCCATTGCGGACGCGGCGGCCAGTCAGCATCAACTCGCCTTCGCTATTCAGGCCTGGGCGCGTCCAAGCCGCCAGAAGGCGGACTCGGAGCCACATCTGGAGCACTGCCTGGCGATCGATTGAGTCAGGCGCAGCACCAGATCAGCCGACGCCTAAGCGGCATTTCTTTTGTTCACGGTCCGACTCCGCTTCGTTCCAAAAGCACGAATCGTCATCGCAAAAATCGGCAGCGCGCATTCATTAATGCCGCGTTTCGCTGGCTCGGTTCGTTCATGCATCCGAGGTCACGAGCACGGGCCGCAATCGGTACGCATCGATCGCGGCGTTCGACAGCAGCAGCCTGCGCCGCTCGCCGCGCAGCATCAACCGGTCGATCCTGTTCAGGATGAAGCGGGCTGAATCATTGGGCTCACCGGTGAGCAGGCCGGATTGGTCGAGATATTTCCAGGCGATCTCGAAAGACTGCGCGCGCAATTCGGGGTCTGTCATAGCCGGCCAACGTCGACGGGGAACGGATGTTCCTAACCGCGCAACGTCAGTCGCAGCGAACCACGGCGCGACGAAATGCGTAGCGCCGCGAACGAGATCACGACCAGCACGTTGGCTGCAACGAAATGGAGTGGTGCCGACCCGCCAGCCCCGGTCGGCTTTGAAGGGCCCCGTGCTTGTCCCCCCGAGCACGGGGCTTTCTCATGCAGGCCAACCAGCGTCCCGACCTCGGCCGGCCATTGACGCGAGATCTCGCCGAGGATGCGATTAGTCCGTCTGCTCGTCGCGCCGGTCGCGGGCGAGTTGATGCCAGGCCAGAGCCAGTTGGATCAGTCTCTGCCGGTCGGCGCCGTCGGCGGACGCCGCGGCCCGCTTCATCGCCGCCTCGGCTTCGTGCTGTGGGTCGTACTTGGGGCACATGAGGCCGAACCTAACCGACCGATATGGACGGACCGATGGCAATTTCGTCCGTATGAATGCGGGGTGGCTTCGCGTCGTCCGAACCCACCCTGACGCATCTGTGAAGTGCGTCACAGCCTGCAACCGGCGTCTCGGCTAAACAGAACTCAACCGCTCGCACCACCGCGAGAGGGCATGGGTGGTCCATCATGACACAGGAAGCAGCAGCCGAGGCTCACGTCCCAACGCGACGCGCAAGGCCCGACCTGTTCGGCGCCACGTTTCTTGCCACCATCGGTATCGTGATGCTGGCCTGGATCGCAGGCCTGGTCTGGGCCGCGATCGCGTTCTTCAACTGGCTGGTGTGACGCGCGAAGCGATCAGTATCGCTTCAGCAAGCAATACGTTGCCCAGACAAAAAGAGGCGGGCCTGCGCCCGCCTCCTTGTTTCAGACCTTGCCTGAAGCCTCAGTAACACGCGCGAGGATCGGCCTGCACATACTGGCCGCTCGGATAGCGGTAGTAGCAATTGCCCTGGGCGAAATAATAGCCGGGCCGCGAGGCAGCCGTGGCGCCGGCGATCGCGCCGGTGGCGCCGCCGATCACGGCACCCGCGGCCGCGCCCGAGGCGTTGCCCGAGATCAGGCCGCCCAGCACGCCGCCGACGATGGCGCCGCCAAGTGCGCTTGCGCCGGGATCAGCCGGTGGCGGAGGCGGCGGCGGTTCGTAGGCGACGGGAGGCGGCGCCGGAGCATAGGCCACCGGCATGTCGTCGAAGTAATCCTCGGAGATGTAGGCCGGCGGGCCGGCCATCCGCTGCGGATAATAGTACCAGACGCCGCCGACGTCCCACCACCAGCCGGAGCGGCCGTTGCGGACCTCGTGGCGCCAGCGCCCGCCATCCCAGGCGCGATTGCCGCGATAGGCGTGTCCGCCCCAGTCGCGCTCCGGTGCGGGGCCCCTGGCGTAATTGCGTCCGGGCGGCGGGCCGCCTGCTCCGTGCGGGCCGGGACCGGGGCCGCCGGCGTGGGGCTGGCCGCCGGGCTGTTGCGCGGGCCGGGCCGCCTGCTGCGGCGGGGGGCCCTTGCGCATGTTCTGGTTGTTCTGGGGCGGCGCGCCCGCGCCGGGCCCCGCAGGCGTCTGGGCCTGGGGTCTTGGCGGCAATGAGTCCTGTGCCTGCGCCGAAAGCGCGACAAGGGACATGGCCGAAACCAAGGGAATAATGATCTTCATGCGGCTGGACGCACTCATGCGTGCTTGACCCCCTACTCTCGCGATTGCCGTGGTGCCTAGCGCGATAGACGATTCGCCTCGCGCCTGGCTGATGCCGGCGGACATAACTGACCTGCTTTGGTCGGCTAAGTCCCGTTACAAATGATTAAGATCACGGCAATTTTCGGCCCTGGGGGCGCGGCGGAACCGTTCTAGCGCGCCGGCTCGATCACATTGCAGTTGGTCCGCCCCGACATCAGGCAGTCCTGCATCTTGCTGGCCGCGGTGAGATCGCGGGCGAGCCACCAGCCGACACCGAGGATCACGAGCGCGATGACCAATCCGGCAATCGCGCCGCGACGGTTGTCGCCGGATTGAGGTTTTGCGAGGGATTTGGGCTTTTTGCCCGGTTCGGGCTTGGACTCAGACTTGGACTCAGACTTGGACATGACTGGCCGATCGCAGGGGTGAGCCGGCTTTACCACCTCTGCGACGTCGCGTCACATCCCGGTCGATCGTTCAGCCCCGGGTCTGCCGGATCGCATCCTTGCGCGAGGTTTCGACCGCCGGTGTGGCCCGCGGTGCGCAGGTCGTCAGCAAGAATGCGGTCTGGGTGCATTCCCAATCCGCGCCGAGGACGGCACTTTCGATCGGCTTCGGGCGGGCAAGCAACAGTGCGACGCCAGCCAAGGCGACCACCGCGACGGCGATTGCGAGCGCCTTCGGGCTCAGTCTTGAGATCATCATGCCCGTGCTCCGTCTCGTACCGGGCGGACGCTAGGCGCCGCTCCGTGTGGTCCTCTATGAAGGACATCACAATTCGGCAGTTTTTCGGGGCTACGAGAGATCGTCGGGGGTGGCGATTTTTCGTCTACCTGATCGGCTGCGATTATGGGTGGCTTCGCGACGCGCGCCGATGTACACGCTTCTGCGTCGCGTGGTGCCTGCTATGCCCAGCCGACGTACCAACAGTCACCGATGTAGGATTGAAAGCGAGGAAGGCAAGGCCCGTGAGTGGATTTAGGGAACCCGGGTTTTCAGACCGGCAAAAGGCGGCGCAGGAAGCGCGCAAAAATCTTTTGAACAAATTCAAGTCGCAGCCCGGGCTGGATGATCCGGCCGTGGCGGCACGTCGTGCTGAGCGCGAGGCGCTCGCGGCCAAGCGCGCAGAGGCAAAGGCCGCGCGCGAAGCCGAGAAGGCCGAGCAGAAGCGTATTGCGGAAGAAGCTGCAGCGGCCGAAGCCGCGCGTATCGCCCGCGAAGCGGAAGAAGCGATCGCCAAGCAGGCTGAAGTCGAGGCCGAGCAAAAGGCCAAGCGCGACGCCCGCTACGCTGCCCGAAAGGCTAAGCGGAAGTAACGTTCGCAAGTCACGTTCAACTCACGTCGCGTTCAAGTGAAGTTGAACTGAAACATCGCTGGGGGCGGTCCATGTGACCGCCCTCGGACTTCCAAGCGCGCGGCTGCCTTCGCAGACGCCGCGACGACGGCGGAAGATCAGTTCTTCTTCATCATCCCGTCGTCTTTCTTCATCCCGTCCTTCGACATGTGGTCCTTCTTCATGCCGTCGTCCTTGGACATGGTGTCCTTCTTCATGCCGTCCTTGGACATCGTGTCCTTCTTCATCATGCCGTCGTCCTTGCCCATCTTGTCCTGGGCAAAAGCGGCCGGCGACAGCGCGAGGCCAAGCGACAGAGCGGCAGCCGAGACGCCGAGCACGATGCGGGTGCGAATGGTCATGAGTGATTTCCCTTCGAGATGGTGTTTGTCAGCGACGGACGCCGCTATCTGATCTCGACGGATTGCCCGCTGGCGTTGTTACGCGCCCACTGACAAAATTTCTGCGGGCCGGCTGCGAGGATGTTCCGTGTGCACTGCAGCAAGGCCGGCACTTGCCCCGGCATTCGGTCTCGAACTATCAGATGAGAGAATATTGGGTGAGAGACCGGCTAGGATGGACCTATGCGCTGGTCTCAAGGACCCAGCCCACCTCACACCAAACAAGAACCGGCCAAGGGCCGTCCAAGGGGATACACCATGCTCACGCGCCGTCATCTGATCGCGACCGCCGTCGCCGCACCCGCCATTCTTCGCTTCGGCACTGGTACCGCGCATGCCGCGACCACGCTGAAGATCTCGCATCAATTCCCGGGAGGGACCATCGACAAGGGCGACTTCCGCGACCGGCTTTGCCGCATGTTCGCGGCTGAAGTCGCCAAGCGCAGCAAAGGCGACATCGCCGCTGAAATCTATCCGAACTCCTCGCTGATCAAGACCAACGCGCAGTTCTCCGCGATGCGCAAGGGCGCGCTCGACATCAGCCTCTATCCGATGCCTTACGCCGGTGGTGAGCTGCCGGAGACCAATATCGGCCTGATGCCGGGCCTCGTGACCACCTACGACCAGGGCATGCGCTGGAAGAAGGCGCCGGTCGGCAAGGCGCTGACTGACTTCCTCGCCGACAAGGGCATCATCCTGCTCACCTGGGTGTGGCAGGCCGGCGGCGTCGCCAGCCGCTCCAAACCGATCGTCGCCCCTGAAGATGCCAAGGGCATGAAGGTGCGCGGCGGCTCGCGCGAAATGGACATGGTGCTCCAGACCGCCGGCGCCTCGGTGCTCTCGGTGCCGTCGAACGAAATCTACGCGGCGATGCAGACCGGCGCCTGCGATGCCGGCATCACCTCCTCGACCAGCCTGATCTCGTTCCGGCTCGAAGAGGTCGCGAAGTCGCTGACCTCCGGTGCGGGTGCCTCCTACTGGTTCATGCTCGAGCCGCTGATGATGTCGAAGGCGATCTTCGACAAGCTGCCGAAGAACCAGCAGGACGTCCTGCTCGCGGTCGGCACCGAGCTCGAAGCCTTCGGCCGCAAGGGCGCGCAGGACGACGACGTCGAGGTCGCCAAGGTCTACGAGAAGGCCGGCGCCAAGGTCAGTGCGCTCGATGCCGCCACCGTCGGCAAATGGCGCGACATCGCCCGCGACACCGCGTGGAAGGATTACGGCGCCAAGACCGCGACCGCCGCCAACCTGCTCAAGCTCGCCTCCGACGTCGGCGCATGAGCCACGGTCCGCTTCCGGATCGTGACGACCAGGCGAACGCTGCCGCAGGGACCGGCCTTGCGGCGGCGATCGATCGCGGTCTCGCCGTCCTCAACACCATCATCGTCGTGTTCGCAGCGATCGCGCTGATCGCGGCTTGCGCCATCCTGAGCTACAGCGTGCTCAGCCGCGCTCTGTTCAAGGCCGCCAATTACTGGCAGGACGAGGCCGCCGTATTCCTCCTGGTCGGCGCCACCTTCATGACGGCGGCCTATGTGCAGCAGAACCGCGGCCATATCGGCATCGAGGCCTTTGTCGGCCTGCTGTCGCCGCTCGCGAACCGGATCAGGCTCTGGCTGGTCGATGCCGCGACGTTCCTGTTCTGCGCCTTTTTCGCCTGGAAGTCCTGGACGCTGACCCATGAAGCCTATGTCGACGGCCAGGTCTCGAACTCGATGTGGTCGCCGCCGCTCGCCATTCCCTATTCGCTGATGGCGCTCGGGATGAGCCTGCTCTGCATCCAGATCCTCGTGCAGCTTGCGCTGCCTTTCGCAGGAGCCAGGCGTCCATGAGCGTTTTCGGTATCGGCCTCGCCTACGGTATCGCGACGCTGGTCGTGATGTTTTCAGGCATGCCGATCGCGTTCGCGCTCGGCGCGGTCGCGGTCGTGTTCATGGGCATCTACATGCCGGCCGCGTCCCTGGATACGGTG
Source organism: Bradyrhizobium sp. 482_C4_N1_8 (assembly GCF_052075965.1). Taxonomy (NCBI): domain Bacteria; kingdom Pseudomonadati; phylum Pseudomonadota; class Alphaproteobacteria; order Hyphomicrobiales; family Nitrobacteraceae; genus Bradyrhizobium; species Bradyrhizobium sp. 482_C4_N1_8. Next base: position 4,809,350 of record NZ_CP197231.1, read on the forward strand.
ACGCAGAACGTCTACGAGGAAATGGCCTCGATCACGCTGCTGTCGATCCCGCTCTTCATCCTGAAGGGCGCCGCGATCGGCAAATCGCGCGCCGGCCAGGATCTCTATTCGGCCCTCCATGCCTGGCTGCATCGCGTCCCCGGCGGCCTCGGCGTCGCCAACGTGTTCGCCTGTGCGCTGTTTGCGGCGATGGCGGGCTCCAGCCCCGCGACCTGCTCGGCGATCGGATCGGCCGGCATCCCCGAGATGCGCAAGCGCGGCTATTCCGGCGGATTTGCCGCCGGCATCATCGCGGCCGGCGGCACGCTCGGCATTCTGCTGCCGCCCTCGATCACGATGATCCTGTTCGCGGTCGCCGCGGAAAAATCGCTCGGCCGTCTCTTCCTCGCCGGCATCGGGCCCGGCCTGCTGCTGGTGTCCCTGTTCGGCGCCTATGCGGTGATCCGCTTCCGCCAGGAATATGCCGCGGCGCAGGCGATCTTTGAGAAAGGCGGGCCTGAGGCTGCGATCCTGGCCCGCGACGAATACACGCTGGCCGAACGCTTCAGCGTGCTGCCGCGCGTAATCCCCTTCGTGCTGCTGCTCACCGGCGTCATGATCGCGCTCTATGGCGGCTACGCGACGCCGTCGGAAACCGCCGGCCTCGGCGGCCTGCTCGCGCTGGCGCTGATCGCGGCGATCTACAGCGTCTGGCGGCCGAGCGACCTCGCCCCGATCTTGAAGTCGACGATCCGGGAATCGACCATGCTGATGATGATCATCGGCATGTCGCTGCTCTATTCCTACGTGATGAGCTATCTGCACATCTCGCAATCGGTCGCCGAATCCATCGTCGCGATGCACCTGCCGCGCTGGGAGCTGCTGTTCGCGATCCTCGTCATGGTCGTCGTGCTCGGCTTCTTCCTGCCGCCGGTCTCCATTATTCTCATGACCGCGCCGATCATCCTGCCGCCGCTCCGCGCCGCCAATTTCGACATCATCTGGTTCGGCGTAGTCATGACCATCGTGATGGAGATGGGGCTGATCCATCCGCCGGTCGGCCTCAACATCTTCGTCATCCGCAACGTCGCGCCGGACATTCCCCTGCGCGAGGTGATCTGGGGCACCCTGCCCTTCGTGCTGCTGATGATGCTCGCGGTGCTGCTGCTGTGCTTCTTCCCGGGAATCTCGACCGGGCTGCCGGACCTGGTGATGGGGCCGGACGGGAGCAGATGATGCTGCCGTAGGGTGGGCAAAGCGACTTGTCCGCCGTAGCTCGAAGAGCGAAGGGCGGAAGCGTGCCCGCCATTTGTCGTGTCCGTTGGACAGCGTGGTGGGCACGGCGCAAGTGCGCCTTTGCCACCCTATGAGCGCATCGATTACGACTCGCTCTTCCGCCGTGACTTCGGCGCGATCGTGCTGCCGGCCACCACCTGCAACAGATCCTTGCGCACGGCCTCGATGTGCCGCTCCAAAAACCGGCAGGCCTCCTCGACCTTCTGCGCGCGGCAGAGCGCGATCAGATGGGCGTGCTCCTTTTCGGCGATCCCCATTGCCTTGGTGTTGGAGAGCTGGAGGCGCGTGTAGCGGTCGCTGGTCTGGAGCAGCGACAGCACGATCGCGCGCGTACGCGGCTGCGGGGCGTGAACATAGAGCGCCATGTGGAAGTCGGCGTTGAGCTGCCCCCATTCGCTGACGTTGCGCGCCTTGATCGCCTTCTCAAAACTCTTGTGGATGTCGTCGAGCCCGCTGAAATCATCGGCGGTGAAACGCGGCGCCGATTGCGCCAGGAGGCGTGGCTCCAGGATTCCGCGCAGGTCGAACACATCGTTGATCTCGTCCAGCGACAGCTCCGAGACGATCGCGCCCTTCTGCGGAACGATGCGCACCAGGCCTTCGGCCTCGAGCTGGAACAGCGCTTCGCGCACCGGGATGCGGCTGACGCCATAGGCCTCGCCAAGTGCGTCCTGCCGTAGCTGCGATCCGGCCGGATAGGTGCCGTCGAGGATCGCCTGCCTGAGCTGGTCGACGATCGCGGCCGACAGCGTGCGATGCTTCAGAGGCTGTTTCATCTGACCTTCTGTTGTCCTTCCCGACTCATCCGGCCGAAGCGGTCTCTCTCTTGCATGTTGAGGGGCCCAACAAAAGTGTGGGGCCCGGCAAAAGCCAGTGCCCAGCAAAAGCGCGTCCTGCCGCCGAAATGACCGCAATCTCCGTTTGACACGCAAAATGTATAAATTATACATTTGCCGATAGCACGAGATTTCTCAGGGGGCGGGGCCTCTTTCATGATCGAGCAGACGATGCCGGCCACGCGCGCATTCAGCGTTCGACGCATTGTCGTCGGCGCGTCCAGTGCCCTGCTCGCCGTCGAGCGCGTCGCGCTGATGGGCCTGATGTACCTGCTCACCGGCCTGATCCTGGTGAACGTCGTCACCCGCTACGCGCGCTTCCCGATCTACTGGATCGATGAATCCGCGGTCTATTGCGTGGTCTGGCTGACCTTCGTCGGGGCGTCCGCGATGACGCGGCTGCGGCTCGATTTCGCGGTCACCATGCTGACGGAGCGTCTTTCGCCACGGCACCAGAAGATCGCAAAGGTGATCTCGACCGGCATGGTCGTCGCGTTCGGAATCGCACTGATCGTGACCTGCGTGCTCTGGATGGACCCGATTGGTCTCGCGCGCGCCGGCTTCGACGGGCGCAAGCTCGCGGCTGAGACCTTCAACTTTCTCTACACCGAGCACACCCAGACGCTGAACTGGCCGACCTGGGTGCTCTATTTGACGCTGCCGATCTTCGCGGTCTCGATGACCATCCACGGCCTCGCCAACCTGCTGGAAGATCTCGAACTGGTCCCGCGCACGCCGCCGAAGGGCTTTGCGCTCTCCGAACTCGACGGGGTCAACTGATGATCACGTCAGCCGCCTTCGTCGCGATCATGCTGGTCGGCGTGCCGATCGGCCTCTGCCTATGCCTCGCCGGCCTCGTCTACATCGCAGCATCCGGCAATCCGGTGCTGTTCCAGTCCTATCCGCTCCAGCTGTTCGGCGGCGTCGACAGCTACGGCCTGATCGCCATTCCGCTCTTCATCCTGATCGGCGAGATCATGAACGGCGGCGGCATCACGCGGCGCATCGTCGACATGGCGATGGCCTTCGTCGGCTCGCTCAAGGGCGGGCTCGCCTACGTCAACATCCTCGCCAACATGTTCATCTCCTCGATCCTGGGATCGGCGACCGCGCAGGTCGCGATCATGGCCCAGATCATGGTGCCGGAGATGGAGAAGAAGGGCTACGACAAGACCTTCGCGGCGGGATTGACCGCCTATGGCGGCATGCTCGGCCCGATCATTCCGCCGTCGGTGATGTTCGTGGTCTACAGCGTGCTCGCGCAGGTCTCGGTCAGCGACATGCTGATCGCCGGCATCGTGCCGGGCGTGATCCTCACGGTGATGTTCTGCCTCGTCATCGCGCTGATGGGATACGTCTACAACTATCCCCGCGCGGATTATCAGACGCCGCGCCAGCGCGTCATGACGATCCTGCGGACGTCACCCACCCTGCTGATCCCGATCGTCATCGTCGGCACCATCCTCAGCGGCCTCGCCAATGCGACGGAATCCGCTGCGGTCGGCGCGGTCGCCGCCGCACTTGTCGGGAAATACTGGACCAGGGAATTCGAGTTCTCGCAGCTGCCGCAGATGATGCTGCGCAGCGCCATCTATTCGGCGATCGTGCTGTTCCTGGTGGCGGCCGCGGCGGTGTTCTCCTGGGTGCTGATCTTCGGCAAGGTGCCGCAGGAAACCGCCGGCTGGATCCAGTCCGCCGCCAAGGACCCGGTCAGCTTCATGCTGATCTGCAACGTCATCCTGCTGATCATCGGCACGGTGATCGATGGCATTCCCGGCCTGATCATGACGGTGCCGATCCTGCTGCCGGTTGCAACCGACGTCTACCACATCGATCCCAGGCATTTCGGCGTCGTGGTGGTGATCAACCTCGTGCTCGGCCTGCTGTCGCCGCCGGTCGGGCTCTGCTTCTTCGTCGCGGCCGCCGTCACCGGGGCCAAGCCCGGCAAGATGTTCATGGTGACGCTGCCGTTCTTCGTCATCTCCTGCGTCCTGCTGGTGCTGCTCTCGCTCTACCCGTCGCTCTCGCTGATCCTCATCAAATAGGCCCGTTCAAAAGGAAGCCCGACCATGCCGCTTTCACGCCGCCGCTTTCTCGCCGCCAGCGCCGCCGCCTCGGTGTTCGCGCCCTCGCTGGCGCTTGCCCAGGCCAAGGAATTCCGCCTCGGCCTGATCACGCCCAATGGCCATTCCTGGAACAAGGCGGCGCTGAAATTCGGCGACGATCTCAAGGCCGCGACCAACGGCCGGCTCACCCTGACCGTGTTCCATTCCGGCCAGCTCGGCAACGAGCCCGCGATGATGCAGCAATTGCAGTCCGGCGCGCTCGACATGGGCTTCATCCAGGCCGCCGAGCTCGGCTCGCGCGTGCCGCACATCGCCGCGATCAATGCGCCCTACATCGTCCGCTCGACGCCTGCGGTCGCGAAATTCGTGCGGCATCCGGCTGCGGTGAAGTTGTTCGATGTGCTGCCGCAGGAGACCGGCACTATCGGCCTCGGTTGGGGCATCACCGGCATGCGCGCGGTGTTCTCCTCGAAGGACCTGAACTCGCTCGCCGACATCAAGGGCATGAAGCTGCGCATCAACCCGACGCCGGTCTATCGCGATTTCTATTCCTCGCTCGGTGCCGCGCCGACGCCGATCCCGACGCCGCAGGTGTTCGACGCGATGGCCAACGGCCAGGTCGATGGCCTCGAGGCCGATCTCGAATTCTCCTGGAACCAGCGCTTCGACAAGGTCTCCAAGGTGATCCTGCAGATGAACGCCGTCTTCATGCCGATGGCCGCGGTCGTTTCCGGCCGGGTCTGGCAGACGCTCCCCGCAGCCGACCGCGAGCTGATCGCCAAGACGGTGAAGTCGACGCTGGACGCGCAGATCGACGAGTTGGCCTCCAACGAGCCCGCGCTGATCGAGAATTTCAAGAACGCGCCGATCCCGATCCGCCAGGTCCCGGCCGGCGACACCGAGGCTGTCATCGCCGAGTTCGACAAGATCTGGCTGCCCAAGGCACCTGTCCTTGCCGAGCTGCGCAAGGTCGGCGCGACGCTCTGATCCCATCCGCTATCCTCTTCACCACAGCCGGCGGATCCAGCCCCCCGCCGGCAAACTCACTTGGAGTCAATTCATGAGCCGCCGCGTTTCCTGGGAAGGCGTCTTCCCGGCCGTCACCACGCAATTCCACGACAATCTCTCGCTCGACATCGACGCGACCGCCAAGGTCATGGACGGGTTGATCCGCGACGGCGTCTCCGGCCTGATCGTCTGCGGCTCGGTCGGCGAGAACACCTCGCTGGAGCGCAAGGAGAAGGTCGCGATCATGGAGACGGCGAAATCCGTCGCGGCCGGCCGCGTGCCCGTGCTGTGTGGCATCGCCGAATTCACCACCGCCTTTGCGGTCGAAACCGCCAAGGAAGCCGCGCGCGTCGGCATCGACGGCGTGATGGTGATGCCGGCGCTGGTCTATTCGTCGAAGCCGCACGAGACCGCCGCACATTTCCGCGCGGTTGCCAGCGCGACCGACCTGCCGGTGATGCTCTACAACAATCCGCCGATCTACAAGAACGACGTCACCCCCGACATCCTGGCCTCGCTCGCCGACGTCGAGACCGTGGTCTGCTTCAAGGATTCCTCGGGCGACACGCGGCGCTTCATCGACACCAGGAACATGGTCGGTGACCGCTTCGTGCTGTTCGCTGGTCTCGACGACGTCATCGTCGAGAGCATCGCTATGGGCGCGGTGGGCTGGGTCTCCGGCATGTCAAACGCGTTCCCGCGCGAGGGCGAGACGCTGTTTCGTCTCGCCAAGGCCGGCCGCTTTGCGGAAGCCATGCCGATCTACGAATGGTTCATGCCGCTGCTGCATCTCGATGCGCGCCCCGACCTCGTCCAGTGCATCAAGCTGTGCGAGCACATCATGGGCCGCGGCACCGCGCTGACCCGCCCGCCCCGCCTCGCGCTGCTGCCGCAGGAGAAGGCCGAGGTCGAGGCCATGATGGCGAAGGCGCTCAAGAACCGGCCGCGCCTGCCGGATGTCGGGCTGAAGGCGGCCTGAAGGCACAGTTTGGTAGGGTGGGCAAAGCGAAAGCGTGCCCACCATTTGAGATCAAAATCGCGGAGAGATGGTGGGCACGGCGCTACGCGCCTTTGCCCACCCTACGAAGCAGCCCGCTTCTTCTTCGCGTTCAGCGCGGAGGCTACGCGGCTCACAGGCGGCTTGCCCAGCACGCCGCTCATCTCGTTCGTGGCCGCCAGCAGCTTGTCCATGTCGACACCGGTCCTGACGCCCATGCCTTCGAGCATGTAGACGACGTCCTCCGTCGCGACGTTACCGGTCGCGCCCGGCGCGTAGGGGCAGCCGCCGAGGCCGCCGGCGGCGGCATCGATGACGCGGACGCCCTCCTCCAGGCCGGCATAGAGATTGGCGAGTGCCTGGCCATAGGTGTCGTGGAAATGCATCGCGAGTTTTGCCGGCGGGATATTGGCGATGACCGCGCGCAGCATCTCCTTGGCCTTATCAGGCGTGCCGACGCCGATGGTGTCGCCGAGCGAGATCTCGTAGCAGCCAAGCTCCCACAGCGTGTTGGCGAGATCGGCGACCGCCTTCGGCTTGATCTCGCCGTCGAACGGACAGCCCAGCACGCAGGAGATATAGCCGCGGACCCTGACGCCATCCGCCTGGGCGCGCGCCAGCACCGGCTTGAACCGTTCGATGGACTCCGCCACCGTGCAGTTGATATTGGCGCGCGAAAACCCTTCCGAGGCCGCCGCGAACACGGAGACGACTTGCGCGCCGGCAGCGCGCGCGGCGTCATAGCCCTTCTCGTTCGGCACCAGCACGTGGAATTCGGCGCCCTTGACGTGGCTGACGCCGCGCAGCACGGCGTCCGAGCTCGCCATTTGCGGGACCGCCTTGGGCGAGACGAAGGCGCCGACCTCGACCGTGGTGAGGCCAGCGGTGACGAGCGCCTCGACGAAGGCGATGCGGGCCTCGACGCTGACGGGCGTCTTCTCGTTCTGGAGGCCGTCGCGCGGCCCCATTTCGATGATGCGGACGGGATCGCTCATCTCACTCTCCCGATGGCTCGACCACGGCGAGCTCGACGCCCTCCTGGACGATGTCTCCGACCTTGCATTTGATTGATTTCAGCACGCCGGCATAGGGCGCGCGCAGCGTCTGCTCCATCTTCATCACTTCCAGGGTGAGGATCGGCGCGCCCTTCTCGAGCTTGGCGCCCTCCTCGGCCAGCACGGCGACGACCGTGCCCGGCAGAGGCGCCGCGATCTTGTCCTCTCCGACATGCTCTTCGCTCTCGCCGCCGAACGGATCGACCCAATGCAGGTCGAAGCGGCCGTTGCGTGTGCGCAAATACAGCTCATGACCGTCGATCACGGCTGCGACCTGTGATTTGACGCCATCGAGTGTCAGATCGAAGCCGCCGTCACGCGGGGCGATCGTGAACGCCAATTCGCGGTCGCCGGTCACCAGCGTCGAGGGGCCGCTGCCGTAATTCAGCGTGATCTTCTGTTCAGGTCCATGGCCGACGCGGAAGGCAAAGCTGCGCTGGCGGCGGCCGACCGGCTGCCAGCCAAAAGTCTGCCAGGGCGAACTCGCCTCGTCTTGCGCGGCCTGCCGCTCGTCGTTGATAACAGCGGCGACTGCTGCGCACAGCTCGAGCTCGCCGGGTGCCGGCGGGGCCTGCGTTAGGCCCGCCAGCTCGCGCTCGATGAAGCCGGTGTCGATCGCATTGGTCCGCACCTTCGGATGCGTCATCAGCGCCGACAGGAACGGGATGTTGGTGACGATGCCGCGGACGTCGGAGTCTTGCAGCCCGCGATTCAGCCGTTCGATCGCGACGTCCCGCGTCGGCGCCCACGCGATCATTTTTGCGAGCATGGCATCGTAATAGGGCGAGACCGTATCGCCTTCGCGATAGCCGGCGTCGATGCGCAGGCCGCCGGTTTCCGCCGGCAGCCGCCAAGTCGAGATCCTCCCGACCGACGGCATGAAGTTCTTGGTCGGATTTTCCGCGTAGACACGCGCCTCGACCGCATGGCCATTGAGCCGGAGCTCGTCCTGCTTCAGCGGCAGCGCCTCGCCGAAGGCGACGCGCAGCTGCCACTCGACCAGATCGATGCCGGTGATCAGCTCGGTCACGGGATGCTCGACCTGAAGACGCGTGTTCATCTCGATGAAGAACACGTCCTTGCCGTCGGAGACGAACTCGATCGTGCCGGCGCCGACATAGTTCACGGCTCCGGCCGCCTTTCGCGCGGCGGCGCAGACGGTCTCGCGCTGGGCGGGATTGAGCGTCGGCGACGGCGCCTCCTCGATCACCTTCTGGTGCCGGCGCTGCAACGTGCATTCGCGCTCAAACAGTGACAGCAGATTGCCGTGGCTGTCGCCGATGATCTGCACCTCGATGTGGCGGGGATTGTCGACATATTTTTCGATCAGCATGCGGTCGTCGCCGAACGCGGCCTTGGCCTCGCGCTTGGCGCTGACGATCGCCGGCCCAAGCTCGTCCGCCGAGCGCACGATGCGCATGCCGCGGCCGCCACCACCGGCGGACGCCTTCACCAGGATCGGGAAGCCGATCTTGTCCGCGGCCTTCGAAAGCGTCGCCTCGTCCTGGGCCTCGCCGTGATAGCCGGGCACCAGCGGCACGCCGGCCTTCTCCATCAGCTCCTTGGAGCCGGACTTCGAGCCCATCGCCGTCATCATCGCGGCGGTCGGGCCGACGAACACCAGGCCCGCCTCCAGGCACGCCCGCGCGAACTCGGCATTTTCGGACAGGAAACCGTAGCCGGGATGCACGGCTTCCGCGCCGGTCTTTCGCGCGGCCTCGATCAGCCGCTCGACACTGAGGTAGCTGTCGCGCGCCCGCGCCGGACCGAGCAGCACGGCTTCATCTGCTAGCGCGACATGCATCGCGTCGCGGTCGGCCTCGGAATAGACCGCGACCGTGCGCAGGCCCATGGCTCGCGCGGTGCGGATGACGCGGCAGGCGATCTCGCCGCGGTTGGCGATCAGAAGCGTGCGAAAACGCCGGTAGAGCATTGAACGGTCCATCGCATCACATCCTGAACAGGCCGAATTTGGTAGGCTCGATCGGCGCATTCGACGCCGCGGAAAGGCCGAGGCCGAGCACGAGGCGCGTGTCGGCCGGGTCGATCACGCCGTCGTCCCACAGGCGGGCGGTCGCGTAATACGGATGTCCCTGGCTCTCATATTGCGCGCGGATAGGCTCGCGGAACTTGTCTTCCTCTTCCTTCGACCAGCTATCGCCCTTGGCCTCGATGTTGTCGCGCCGGACCTGGCTCAGCACCATCGAGGCCTGCTCGCCGCCCATCACCGAGATGCGCGCGTTCGGCCACATCCACAGGAAGCGCGGCGAGTAGGCGCGGCCGCACATGCCGTAATTGCCGGCGCCGTAGGAGCCGCCGATCACCACGGTAAATTTCGGCACCGAGGCGGCCGCTACCGCCGTGACAAGCTTGGCGCCGTCGCGCGCGATGCCGCCGGCCTCGTACTTCTTGCCGACCATGAAGCCGGTGATGTTCTGCAGGAACACCAAGGGAATGCCGCGCTGGCAGCACAGCTCGATGAAATGCGCGCCCTTCAGCGAGCTCTCGCTGAACAGGATGCCGTTGTTGGCGATGATACCGACCGGATAGCCCCAGACATGGGCGAAGCCGCAGACCAGCGTCGTGCCGTAGAGTTTTTTGAACTCGTCGAACTCCGAGCCGTCGACGATGCGGGCGATGATATCGCGTACGTCGAACGGCTTTCGGCCATCGACGGGCACCACGCCGTAGATTTCTTCCGCCGCAAACAGCGGATCGCGCGGCTTGTGCATGTTGAGGTTCGGCCGCACCGATGGCTTCAGCGTGCCGACGATGCGCCGGGCGATGCCGATCGCATGCGCATCGTTCTGGGCGTAGTGGTCGGTCACGCCCGACTGCCGCGAATGCACGTCGGCGCCGCCAAGCTCCTCGGCACTCACCACCTCGCCGGTCGCGGCCTTCACCAGCGGCGGACCGCCGAGGAAGATGGTGCCCTGGTTGCGCACGATGATGCTCTCGTCCGACATCGCGGGGACATAGGCGCCGCCGGCGGTGCAGGAGCCCATCACGATCGCGATCTGCGGGATGCCCTGCGACGACATCTGGGCCTGGTTGTAGAAGATCCGGCCGAAATGGCGCTCGTCCGGAAAGATCTCGTCCTGGAGCGGCAGGAAGGCGCCGCCGGAATCGACCATGTAGACGCAGGGAAGATTGTTCTGCCGCGCCACGTCCTGCGCGCGCAGATGCTTCTTCACCGTCATCGGATAGTAAGTGCCGCCCTTGATGGTGGCGTCGTTGGCGACGATCACGCATTCGCGGCCCGAGATGCGCCCGACGCCGGTGATGACGCTCGCCGAATGCACGTCGCCGCCATAGAGGCCGTACGCCGCCAGCGGCGACAGCTCCATGAACGAGGTGCCGGGATCGACCAGCAGGTCGACGCGCTCGCGCGCCAGCATCTTGCCGCGCGAGGTGTGGCGGTTGCGCGAGACCTCGCCGCCGCCGCCGGCGACCTGGCTCAGTTTTTCGCGCAAGTCCGCGACAAGCCCGCGCATGGCCTCGGAATTGCGCGCAAAGTCCGATGAAGACGTATCGATGCTGGAATGGAGCGGCATGTTGATTCCAATGAGGTGAAGGTTTCAGGCCGTCTCGGACATCAGCTCGCGGCCGATCAGCATGCGACGCACCTCCGAGGTGCCGGCGCCGATCTCGTAGAGTTTTGCGTCGCGCCAGAGACGTCCGACCGGGAATTCGGAGGTGTAGCCGACGCCGCCGAGCGCCTGGATCGCCTCGCCGGCCATCCACGTCGCCTTCTCCGCGGAATAGAGGATCGCGGCCGCCGCATCCTTGCGCAGCGTGCGGGCGTGGTCGGCCCTGTCGCAGGCGCGCCCGACCGCATAGACATAGGCGCGCGCCGACTGCCAGGTCGCATACATGTCGGCGAGCTTGCCCTGCATCAACTGGAAGTCGCCGATCGGCTGGCCGAACTGTTTTCGCTCGTGCATGTAGGGCACCACGGCGTCCATGCAGGCCGCCATGATCCCGAGCGGGCCGCCCGACAGCACCGTGCGCTCGTAATCGAGGCCGGACATCAGCACCTTGACGCCCTCGCCGACCTTGCCGAGCACGTTCTCCTCCGGCACCTCGCACTCGTCGAAGAACAACGGATAGGTGTTGGAGCCGCGCATGCCGAGCTTGTCGAGATGCTGGCCGTGGGTGAACCCCTTGAAGCCCTTTTCGATCAGGAAGGCGGTCATGCCGCGCGGGCCCGCCTCCGGATCGGTCTTGGCATAGACGACCAGCACGTCGGCGTCGCCGCCATTGGTGATCCACATCTTCGAGCCGTTGAGCACGTAACGGTCGCCGCGCTTGTCGGCGCGCAGCTTCATCGAAACGACGTCGGAGCCCGCGCCGGGCTCGGACATCGCGAGCGCGCCGACATATTCGCCGGAGATCAGCTTTGGCAGATAGCGCGCGCGCTGCGCGTCGTTGCCGTTGCGGCGGATCTGGTTGACGCAGAGGTTGGAATGGGCGCCGTAGGATAGCCCCACGGCAGCCGAGCCCCGCGAAATCTCCTCCATGGCGACGATATGGGCGAGATAGCCCATGCTGGAGCCGCCATATTGCTCCGGCGCGGTCATGCCGAGCAGGCCGAGGTCGCCAAAGCGCTTCCAGAGGTCGGCCGGGAACAGATTGGCCTTCTCGATCTCGGCGGCGCGCGGGGCGATCTCCGCCTCCACGAAGGCGCGCAGCGTGTCGCGCAGCATGCTGATGTCTTCGCCCAGATCGAAATCGATGCTCGGGATGTTCAAGGCGATTCCTCCGTATTCTTGTCGGGTCCGAACCTACCCCCGCCCGGGCGTCCCAGCGGTCGAAAAGGTTGCATTTTCCGCCAAGTTTGGCGAGGATTTTTCATGCCCTTTCAAGCCGCGACCGCGACGCCCCGCCGCGCCATGACCCCAGCCGCCTTCGTCCGCGGCGTGGTTGCCGCTTATGCCCTTTACGGGCGGGATCCGGCCGAAGCCTTGGGCAAGGGGCAGGTCACCGCGGACCTCGTTCGATCCCGCGACGGACGGGTGACAGCGGCCCAGTTCGAGGCGCTGGCCGGCCATGCCATGCGCGAGCTCGACGACGAAGCGCTTGGCTGGTTCTCGCGCCGGCTGCCTTGGGGAACCTACGGTATGCTGTGCCGCGCCTCGATCACGGCCCCCAATCTCGAAGTCGCGCTAAAACGCTGGTGCCGGCATCATCGCCTGCTGACCGAGGACGTGCTGTTCGAGCTCTCGCTTGGTGATGAGACCGCGACGATCTCCATTCGCGAACAGCGCGACCTCGGCCCCTTGCGTGAATTCTGCCTGGTCACCCTGCTCCGCTATGTTCTCGGCTTCTCCTGCTGGGCCGTCGATTCCGCGATCGCGCTGCGTGCGGCCGAGTTTCCCTATTCCGAGCCGGGCCACGTCTCGGTCTATCCGACGATCTTCTGCAGGCATTTGAGCTTTGGTGCGGACGGCGCCCGCATCGTGTTCGACAAGCATTATCTCTCTCTGCCGCTGACCCGCAGCCCCGCCGATCTCGACAGCATGCTCAAGGGCGCGCTGCGGCTCACCGTGCTGCCCTACCGGCGCGACCGGCTGCTGGTCGAGCGCGTCCGCCGCGTGCTGCGCAATGCACGCGGGCGCATTCTCGGCGCCGAGGATGTCGCAAGCGAGTTGGCACTCTCGACCCGCACCATGCACCGGCGCCTGCGCGAGGAAGCGACCTCGCTGCGCGATCTCAAGGAAGAGGCAAAGTTCGAGCTCGCCAAGCAGGAGCTGATGCGCGGCCGCGCCCCCATCAAGCGGATCGCGGAGATCGCCGGCTTCCGCAACGAGAAGAGTTTTTCGCGCGCCTTCCGCACCTGGACCGGCGCCTCCCCGCGCGAGTTTCGCGAGCGCTATCGCTGAGGCGCGGCGTCACCTGCTTGTCATAAATTGACGTCCTCCGAGATCACTCTCGGAGGACGCAATCTCTCGGATCAGGTCGCGATCTCAGGCGTTAGTTCTGCGCGCCCTGGCGAGCCTTGGGCTGCTTCGTCTGCTTCGGCTGGAAGGCGAGCGCATCGTTGCTAGTCTTGGCGCCGCCGGCCTGCGAGCACGTGCCGCCGATGCCACCGGCCGCCTGACGGCAGGCTTCCATCGTCGGATAGCCGCAGCCGTGAGCGGCCTGGGCGCCGTTGGTGATGCAATAATCGTCGGCCTTCGCAGCCGGCGCCGACAGAACAAAAAACGCAGACGCAAACAGCGTCGCAGCAGAGGCTGCGATCGTCTTCGAAGTCGATGTCATGATGTCTTTTCCTGCTTAGGGTCCCACAAAAGCATCCCCGGCGTGCGACGCAGACCGAGGTTCACACCCTGCATTTAGGCAGCGCAAAGATGCCGACAATCACGGTTGCGCGCATTGCAGTCCTGCCTAAATCACATGTCATAGTTAGGTGAGTTACTAAGCTATTATAACTATCCGAATCGACCGCACCGCGCGCAAGCGCCCCCCGACTTCGGACTTTCAGTAGAGAGACTTGAACGCCTATCCGACGGGTGCCGCCACTACATCCTGTAACGGCAGCGGCACATCCTTCGCGACGCCCAGCACCGGAAAGCTGCGGACGTTCTTCACATCAGGCATCGCGGCGAAATGCAGCAGCTGCTGGCGCATGCTTTCGACGTTCGGCGCGACGCATTTCAGCAGGTAGTCGGTGTCGCCTGAAATCCGCCAGCACTGCTGGATGCGCGGGATCGCGGCAATCGAGCTCTCGAACGCCTCCAGCACCGGCTGGGCCTGGCTCACGAGCTGGATCGAGACGAACGAAACCACCTCATAGCCGAGCAGCCGCTCGTCGATGACGGCGCGGACCGCCCGGATCACGCCGCGGCTGAACAGCAATTTCAACCGCCGCAGGCAATTGGGCGCGGACACGCCGACCCGCAGCGCCAGCTCGTTGTTGCGCACCCGCCCGTCCTGCTGCAGCTCGGAGAGTATCTTCAGATCGATGCCGTCGAGCTGGTCACGCCCGGCCATCCCCCACCTCGCCATGATCCCGTCATGACGTCAGCGAAGCACGCGGCGGAATCGCTGCCAAGGGGCCGGAGCCCGGCGCGACAGCTGGTCCGTGGATCGGGATCATCGGACGCGACGTCATGTCTGCGGGCGGGGTACCCCCGCCGTCATGCCAGGGCTTGTCGCGGCCATCCGCGCTCTTTCACTCGGCCCCAAAGACGTCGATGCCCGGGCCTTCGCCTCGCCGAAGCGGCTTCGGCCGCGCAGGCGGGACAAGGCCCAAGCATGACGAGTAAATCACGTCGTATGAAGTCGGAGCAGCCAGCCGCCCCTCAATGCGTCCAGGGCTCGCCGCGCCGGAACGAGAAATTGTCGGCATAGGCGACCGGGCGGCGGATCGAATCCTGCGGCTCGATCACCTGGTAGGCGATGCCCTTGCGCTCGCAATAAGCGACCGCCTCTTCCTTGCTGTGGAAGCGCAGCGTGATCTGCTGCTTCATGTCGCCGGACGAGGTCCATCCCATCAGCGGCTCGACCGAACGCGGCTGCTCCGGCTCGTAATCCAGCTGCCATTCCTTGGTCTTGGACCGGCCGGATTGCATCGCGTTCTTGGCGGGCTTGAAAATGCGTGCGGTCATGGGTGGTCCGGGCCTCTTGGTCTTTTCGTTCGATTTCGATGCGTCACGGTAGCAGTTGGTGGAAACCGCGGGCATAGTATAGAGACACCTTTTGGGAACTGATCGGTGATTCCGGTCCCCCCGGGGGTGCGTTGCCGACGGGTATAGTCATTATGCTGCACCGTGACAATTGCGTACCCGCCTTCCGCGCCGGGATCCCGCCCGGCGGCCCTGTCTCGCCGACACCAGCGTATCCGCCCCCTCCGAAAGCTTCCGTCGCATGGCCTTCCTGAACATCAACGCCACGCTTCCCGAAAAGGGCCGTGACCTCAGGCTCGACCTGTTTCGCGGCATCGCGAACTGGGCGATCTTCCTCGACCATATCCCCGACAACGTGGTGAACTGGATCACCACCCGCAACTACGGCTTTTCCGACGCCGCCGACCTGTTCGTCTTCATCTCAGGCTACACCGCTTCCTTCGTCTATGCGCGAATGATGCTCGAGCGCGGCTTCATCGTCGGCGCCACGAGGCTGACCAAGCGGGTCTGGCAGCTCTACGTCGCCCACATCATCCTGTTCGTGATCTACATCGCCTCGATCAGCTATCTGGCGCTGCGGTTCGGCGATTCCGACATGATCAACGAGTTCAACGTCGCCGGCCTCGTCGACAACGCCACCGAGACGCTGCGCCAGGGCCTGTTCCTGCGCTTCAAGCCGCTCAATCTCGACGTGCTGCCGCTCTACATCGTGCTGATGGGGCTGTTTCCGCCGGTGCTGTGGTTCATGCTGCGCAAGCCCGACCTGACGATGGCGCTGTCCATCGTGCTGTGGCTCGCCGCCCGCCATTACGGCCTGAACCTGACCGCCTATCCGGCCGGCCAGTGGTACTTCAACCCGTATGCCTGGCAGGTGCTGTTCGTGTTCGGCGCCTGGTGCGCGATGGGCGGCGCCCGGCGTTCGGGAGCCGTGATCAATTCGCCGATCACGCTGTGGCTTTGCCTCGGCTATCTCGCCTTCGCGCTGGTCATGACCATGGCCGGCCGCTTCCCCACCCTCGGCGGCATGTTCCCGGGATGGCTGTTCTCGGCCTTCAACCCCAACGACAAGACCAACCTTGCGCCCTACCGCTTCCTCCATTTCGTCGTGATCGTGATCCTGGTGATCCGCTTCGTGCCGAAGGACTGGCCCGGCCTGGAGTGGAAGGTGTTCGATCCCTTGATCGTCTGCGGCCAGCAGTCGCTCGCCGTATTCTGCGTCGGCGTGTTCCTGTCCTTCGTCGGCCATTTCGAGCTGTCGATGAGCTCGGGCTCGCTGTTCGCGCAGATCTTCGTCAGCATCGCCGGCATCGCGATCATGACGACGGTGGCCTATTACATTTCCTGGTCGAAAAAGCAGGACAAGCCGTTGAAGCCGCCGCCGCCCAAGCCTGCGGCGGCCGCCTCGCCCGCAAAGGCCGCCTAGAGCCGTTTCCGTTCCGATGAAATCGGAACGGGGCGCTAGATTCAGTTGCGGCAGCGGAGCCGGCTCAGGCCGCCTCGGTGTCGTACTCGGTGAACTTCTTGTAGATCCAGTCGCGGCCGTCGTGGCGGCGCCAGACCTTTCCATAGACGAGCTGCCCGTTGATCGAGCGGCGCGGCACGATCACGGTCCAGAGGTGCCAGATCTCGGTCCAGCTCGACTGCGGATGGACGGTTCGGACGTTGCGATCGAAAGACATGACGCAAAACTCACAAGATATGAGCGCCGCGACGAACTGTGACCTGTGTGACCACCGATTGCAGGCACCCCATCGCGAGCCTTGCCGACCTGATATCAGCCAGGAATGTGGCTGCAACAACCACTCGGCCTTAACCTAACTGGTCAACCTTACCCCTCGTGGGTACCCGCCAAGACCCGTTGAAAGCCGGCGCCGATCTTTCTATGATGCGTGCACAATTTGAGAATGAGCGCGCCGTTTTGGACGCGTGGCAATTGCGAACTGATTTTCATTTTTCAAATGACTTGCTGACTGGGGCACCACAATGAATATGCAATGTGGACGTTTGCGCCTGGCGGTGTGCTCGGTGCCGCCTGCGCCGCGCATCAAGACAGTCAAGACATCCGTCTCTGAACCGCCGAAGGCGGCCAACGACAATCATCTGGCGTGGCCGTTCCTGCCGTTTCCGCTCGGCTGGTACGCGACGAACTGATCCCCGGAAATAGCGCGACGCCGCTCAAGCGGAATATCATCGCTTGGCGGCGTCCGTTTAGGCATTGGGCGCTGAAATCCCCAATGCCTATATGTCTATGGCGACAGCCAAAGGTTCGAAGCAATTTTGCGAATTCTGCGGCGGGCCGGCCGGCGCAATGCCTTGAAAAATCGCGCAGAAGTGGCGTTTTGTGAAGAACAAGCGCCAGGGCTTCAGGCAAGGCTTCAGGCAAGGCTTCAGGCAAGGCTTCAGGCAAGGTTCGCGCGCGCTTCAGGTCGCCATAGGCCGCCTGCCCCGCCCCCACAATCGCGCCGGCTCAGATGCGCGACGTGCTCTGCGCATTGACGCCCAGCGTGCCCTGCGCGTTGTAGACCTGTCCCACCTGGTTGCCATGTTCCCGGCTCTGCGGTCGCAACCAATCACCGCGCCATGAGTTGCAGGTCCTTCCCGTCTGTCCGGGGAAGCCGCGTGGCTGCGATCCATGCCCGCGCGATGTACGGACGATCATCTCGTCTCACGACCGTGTGAGCGTAAGCGATGTTCTCAGGCCACGCGCCAGCGTTCTTGGGTAGCGAGATAGGCCCAGGGTAGCAGTTCGTCGATCTGGCTGTTCGGGTGGTCGTTGACGATGCGGGTGATGACGTCGGCGAGATAGGCGTGGGGTTCGACGCCGATGAGCTTGCAGGTTTCGATCAGTGAGGCGATGACGGCCCAGTGTTCGCCGCCGCCGTCCGAGCCAGCGAACAGGGCGTTCTTGCGGTTGAGCGCGATTGGGCGGATAGCGCGCTCGACGACGTTGGAATCGATCTCGACGCGGCCGTCGGCAATGAAGCGCGTCAGCCCGTCCCAACGCGACAGCGCATATCGGACGGCCTCCGCGAGTTTGGTCTTCTGGCTAATCAGACCAAGCTTGGCGCGCAGCCAGGGTTCGAACTCGTCGGCGATCGGCCGGCTCTTCTCTTGGCGGACGGCGCGACGCTCGTCGGCGGTGCGGCCGCGGATCTCGGCTTCGATGACGTAGAGCCCGGCGATACGTTCGAGTGCCTCGCTGGCGATCGGTGCGGGACCGGCCGCGGCGAGTTCGTAGAAGCGCCGGCGCACATGGGACCAGCAGAACGCCAGTTCTACGTCACCGCGCTCGGCCAGGACCCGATAGCCGGCATAGCCGTCGACCTGGAGGATGCCGGCAAAACCCGCGAGGTGGACGATCGGCCGTTCGGCCTTGCGATCGGGAGCGTAGACATAGGCGACGGCGGGCGGGTCCGTGCCGCCCCAGGGCCGGTCGTCGCGGGCATAGGCCCAGAGCTGGCCGGTCTTGGTGCGGCCGCGTCCGGGATCGAGCACCGGGGCGGTGGTCTCGTCGGCAAACAGTTTTGGCGACTGCTTCAGCCTCGCGAGCAGTCGCTCATGCACCGGCCGCAACAGGAAGGCTGCCCGCCCGACCCAATCGGCCAGGGTCGAGCGATCCAGCTCGAGGCCCTGGCGGGCGTAAATTTGAGCCTGCCGATACAGCGGCAGATGGTCGGCATATTTGGCGACGAGTACCTGCGCCACGGTGGCTTCGGTCGGTAGCCCGCCCTCGATCAGCCGCGCTGGCGCCGGTGCCTGTACCATGGTCTCGCAGGCCCGGCAGGCATACTTCGGCCGCCTTACGACTAGGACCCGGAACTGGGCCGGGACGATATCCAGTCGTTCGCTCACATCCTCGCCGATCCGGTGCAGCGCCTGCTGACAGCACGGGCAGGCGTGATCGTCGAGGTCGACCAGCATCTCGACCCGCGGCAGATGCGCCGGCAACGCTCCTCTGTTCCTGCGGCGCCGTGCGGCTCGGCTCGATCGCTCGGCAGCATTGGCTGCATCGGTCGCCGCATCACTGCTCGCCTCGACCTGCTCGACCTCCTCCAGGCCGAGCAGCAACTGGTCCTCCGGCAGCGTCTCGGCCCGGCGGCCGAAGCGA
This sequence comes from Bradyrhizobium sp. 482_C4_N1_8, assembly GCF_052075965.1. Lineage (NCBI taxonomy): Bacteria > Pseudomonadati > Pseudomonadota > Alphaproteobacteria > Hyphomicrobiales > Nitrobacteraceae > Bradyrhizobium > Bradyrhizobium sp. 482_C4_N1_8. Next base: position 4,828,323 of record NZ_CP197231.1, read on the forward strand.
TGACGCTGCAACTCCTTGATGATCTGCTCGAGCCGCGCGGCGCGCGCCCGTTCGGCCAGCAGCATCGCCTTGAGCGTGCCGGGATCGTCCGGAAGCGTGTCGGCCGTCGTCGCCATGATGCGATTACACCATGCGTCGCGGCATCCCGCGAGCGCGACATGCATACTGATTCACTGTGCCGCAGTTCAACTCGCTTGGATCGGCGACGGTGTCTCGCGCGCGGCGTGGACGCGCTTCCAGTCTAGTCCTTCGAGCAAGGCTGACAGCTGCGCCGCGGTCAGGCGAATGACGCCGTCCTGCACGTTGGGCCAGCAGAACGAACCGGTCTCAAGCCGCTTGGCGAACAGGCACACACCCGTGCCGTCCCAATAGATCAGCTTTACCCGGTCGGCGCGCTTGGCGCGGAACACATACACGGCGCCGGAGAACGGATCGGCCTGGATGCTCTCACGCACCAGGGCCGCGAGCCCTTCGGCACCCTTGCGGAAGTCGACCGGCCTGGTCGCCACCATCACCCGCACCGCGCCCGTCGGACCGATCACGTGCAGGTCTTCAGCGCATGGATCACGGCCGCAATCGTCGCGGCATCCGCGCCGCGGCCGACCCGGACCGCGACGCCGTTGATCTCGAGCTCGATGATGCTGCTGTTCTCGGCGCCCTCGAGCGCCTTCCGGAGGCGTCGGCGCTGCCGCGGTGAGCGCTCCGGCGGCGTGGACGATGGGGTAACGACAGCGGGCACGAACGTCTGCGGCTCGGGAGCCACAGGGATCGCAACCGGCTGTCGCATTTGCCGGCGCCACGTAAACAGCTGTTGCGGCGACAATCCGTGCCGCCGCGCGACCTCCGATACCACGGCTCCCGGGGCCAGCGTCTCCTCGACGAACCGCGCCTTGTCGTCGGCCGAGAACTGCCGGCGTCGGCCGCTCTCCGTGATGACCTCGACCAGACGAACCGAGGTCCTGGGCTCAAGCATATGTTCAAGCTTAGACACAAGCCGATCTCCAATCAGAGATCGATCATTCCTCGCTCGACGCCTTCAATGGAAGGTGGGACCGAAACAGCGCTTACGTGTGAGCTGGAGCGCGGCCGGTGAATTTTCACGAGCGAGCAGAGACCAACGAACAGCAGGCCGCAAGCCAAGGGGATGCAGTGAGTCAAATCGATACGACCGAGAAGCTCTCGGGCACGCCGGAGACTGAAAGTTCGCTGTTCGCACTGTGCGGGCTTGGCGTCGCCGGGATCGCAATGCTGGGCTGGATCTGCGCCCTCGCCTGGATCGCCTGGCGCCTGGTCGATTGGCTGTTGTTCTGAAATCGAAACGCCGCCGGCACGCCGACGCACGCAAAAGTGGCAGCGGACGCAATTTCGCGGAGATCGTCCTGCCGACCTGACCGTCGTGGCGGCAGCGGCAACGGGATGAGCGCGGCGCAATATCGAGAGAATTGAAGGAGCTTCAACCTCGGGACTGGTCGGGGCAGCTGGATTCGAACCAACGACCTGCAGTACCCAAAACTGCCGCGCTACCAGGCTGCGCTATACCCCGAATGTCCAGCGAGCCCCGTCGATACACGCTTCCCAAAGCGCCATCAAGCTTTCAAGCCGCCAGCAAGGCGGCAATAACCCCGCCGGGTCGCCCTACTTGGTGCCGAACAGCGGGTGGCCGACGCGGTCGCCGGGACGGATGCCGTATTTCTGCGCCGTTCCCGCCACCACCTCCAGCACGGCCCGCGCGGGCCCCTGGGACGAGATGATCTTGGTCGACAGCGGCTCGGTGTTTTCGGCGATGCGCAGGATGCGGCCGTCGGCGCGGATGAAGATCATGTCGAGCGAGACGTAGGTGTTCTTCATCCACATCGACACTTCCTGCTCGGGTTTGAAGTCGAACAGCATGCCTTTGCCGTCGGCCAGTTCCTTGCGGTACATCAGCCCGGTCTGCTTCTCCTCCTCGGTCGTCGCCATTTCCACCGAGAACACCTGCACGCCGTTCCTGGTGACGATCTCGAGCGGCTGGAAGCTGGCGGCGCGCACCGGCGCGCTCCCGACGGCACAGCCGACGACGAGGATGGCGGCCAGCCAGCCCCTCGCAATGGACCAGACGGCCTTTCGGTCAAAATTCATGGGACGGTACTCAAGGGGGCGTGGGACTGGACCAGTCCTTACGCGGCGATCGTGACAAAAGCCAGAGGCGCGCCGGACGGCCCGCGCGCCTCTTGTCACGATTGCGGGAGTTGGTGATCGCCGCTAGTGCGACTGCAATCCCGGCGATCCCGTCTCGGGATGGATCTCGGCCGCCATCATGCCCTTGGAGCCGGGCCCGAAGCGGACCAGGACATATTGGCCGGGCCTGAGCTCGGTCATGCCGAAGCGGCGCAGCGTCTCCATGTGCACGAAGATGTCGGGCGTGCCCTCGCCGCAGGTCAGGAAGCCGAAGCCGCGCAGGCGGTTGAACCACTTGACCTGGGCTCGCTCCAGTCCGCTGGTCGCGGTGACCGTGACGTGGGTGCGCGGCGGCAGCATCTGCGCCGGATGGATCGCGGTCGACTCGTCCATCGAGACCACGCGGAAGGCCTGGTAGCCCTTGGCGCGCTGGATGCACTCGACGACGATGCGGGCGCCCTCATAGGCGGTCTGGAAGCCGTCGCGCCTGAGCACGGTGACGTGCAGCAGCACGTCCGGCCAGCCATTGTCGGGAACGATGAAGCCGTAGCCCTTTGAAGCGTCGAACCATTTGATGACGCCGTGAACCTCAACGAGGTTGGCACTGCCTTCACCAAGTCCGCTGAACGGGCTTAGCGCGTTATCGCGACCGCCGCCGTGCTCGCCCACAGCGGGAACTCCGATCTTCTTGGACTCAAATCCGTCCGACGACCCCATAACCCCGGACCCCACACTGCCCATTGCAACCCGCCTCAGCGGCGGCGTCGAATCACGCGTCTTAAGAGAATGTTCTCAATTCGACGCGATGCGAATCTTTCGACTCAAAAGATAACACTCCCGGTTGCGGCGCATAGATAAAAATATGATTCGCCGGAACCTATGAACAGCTTGCACAGCCGCGAATCAAATTGATGCCTCAATTTCCGACAAAGGGCCCGAGAGTCTCGCCGATGTCGTGGCGGATGACGAGGTCGGCGATGTCGTCCTGATCGGTCGGCTCGCGATTGATGATCACCAGACGTGCACCGGCGTTCTTCGCCATCATCGGAAAGCCCGCCGCCGGCCACACCACGAGCGAGGAGCCGATCGCGATGAAGAGGTCGCAGGCTTGCGACAGCGCGGTCGCGCGCTGCATTTCGTCGTCGGGCATCATCTGGCCGAACGAGATCGTCGCGGTCTTCACCGGCTCGTCGCACGCGGTGCAGTTGGGTGCGCCGCCGTCTTCGTCGAAGCGGCGCTTCACCCAGTCGAGCTGATAGGCCTGCCCGCATCCGATGCAGCGTGCATAAGTGGTATTGCCGTGAAGCTCGATGACGTGCTCGGCGGCAAAGCCCGAAGCCTGGTGCAGATTGTCGATGTTCTGGGTGATGACGGCGGGAACCTTGCCGGCGCGGTAGAGCGAGGCGAGTGCGCGATGACCGCGGCCGGGCCTGGCCGCGGCAAAGACAGATTCCATCGCAAAGCGGCGGCGCCAGGATTCGTCGCGAGCCTCCTGGCTCGCGACGAACTCGTCGAACGCGATCGGACGATTGCGCGTCCAGATTCCGCCCGGCGAGCGGAAGTCCGGGATGCCGCATTCGGTGGAGATGCCCGCGCCGGTGAACGGCACGATGGTCCTGGATTCGGCGATCATGTCGCCGAGTCGTTCGACGCCGCTGCGAATATCCGATGCAATCACTCGCGGCCTCCCGTGTTGGCCTTGCGCTGGCCGCTCCATGCGCAAGCGACAAGATCGTTGACGCTGTTATCCACTGTCACGTGAGAATCGCGCAAGCGCGGTCGGCAATTTTTTCCGACCTTCGCTTATCACAATCCTGCAATGCCTCCTCCCCATTGACGCCCCAATCAGAAGCGCCAATGCATGTGTTAACGCGACTCAACGTGATTGCGGCGGCAGTGCGTGAGTTCGGCCGTGCACACATATTGGAGTGCACAGATACTGACGTGTAGAGGGGATTTGACATGACCGAAGACGAACAACGCAAAATCCGCGAACGCGAAGAGATCGCCGCCCGTGTCGCCGCCTTCCGTGCCACCCAGGAAAAATTCCAGCGCGAGCGCGAAGAGTATTTCGTGTCGACGCTCGACAATGCGCGCAAGGTGGAGCGGCCCTCGCTCTGGCCATAAAGGCACCTCCGATCGCCACGCATGAAAAAAGCCCGGAGCATCGCTCCGGGCTTTTCACTTGGTCAGCCGTTACCAGTGGCGGTAGTAGTGGCGCCGGGGATAGTACGGCCCATCGCCGTAATAGGCATACGGGCCGGGGCTGTAATAGGCGGGCCCGCCATAATAGCCGTAGCCCGGACCATAATAGCCGTACGGATGGGACGCAGCGACCGCGCCGGCGGTGATCGCGCCGGCGGCGAGGCCGAATGCGAGGCCCGGGCCAATGCCGCGACCGCGCGCCTCTGCAGGCGCAGGCGCCGCGACCGCGGTCACGCCGACGGCCGCAACGGTGGCCAGAACTGCCAATGTCTTCTTCATGACTCTCCTCCTTCGCGTCTCGCGGGGACAACGTCGCCGGCCCGCGATGGTTGCGCGCAGGAGTGGAACCCGGGCGGCAGAAAAATATCGGCACGAGCGGAACGAAAGCCGGTTCGGCGGATTGCATCTGCGAGTGCGGAAGCCTCCGCTATCCGGTTGAGGCGACAGCACGATGCCCCGTCAGCATCTCCGCGATGCTGGCGGGGTTTTTGGTTTCACGGAAAGAAGTTTCACGGAAAGAAAATGGCGGCAGACATCAATGGCTGCCACCGGGACGGATGCCGAGGAGGACCCATTGCCGCTATCCGCTTTGCTGGGGCGCATCCGCAGGCTCGTTCCCAAATCCCGCGACCAGCACTACGACGAGATCGTCCGCAACTTCGGTGTCGGCGCGCTGCGCCCGCCGCCGACGCCGATGAGCGACGGCGAGCTGGCGCGGGCCATCGCCGAGTTCCTCAAGGAGCAGCCCTCGAGCGCGTCCGTTGCGACCCTCGGCCGGCGGCTGGACCCCTCCTCTCCGCTGTAAGCGGGTTTGTTTCTGGCGAGCACGGAACAAATGTTTCCCGCGCACGTTGAACCCTCTTCACGCAAGAAGGGACCCGACATGCCCGCGTGGCTTGAAGTTCTGCTCAACCTGTCCGGCTATGCCGGCTTCGTCGCGCTTGCGCGCCGCGGCACCGCGTGCCCGGACCATTCCGCCGACGACCGCATCTACGGTGACGAGCGCTAATTGGTGTGGGGCGCCTGGCCTGCCGTGCGCACCAGCCGGTCGGCCTTGACCGCGACGCGCGTGTCCTCGAGCTGCGGCCGCAGCGAGAAGCTGATCACCACGAAGGCGAGGCAGAACAGCGAGCCGACGACGGCGACGCGCCGGTAGGTGTGCCGGTCGCCCTGAAAGAAGGATGGTTCTGAAAAAGGTGTCATGCAAACTTGCTTCTGGGCAAAGTCGTTTCTTGTCCTTGCCAAGACACCTATCCCAAGCAACCGCAAGCGCAACGCGATTGGGGTTTTAACCTAACCGAATAGGGTTATCGGCTTTCCCGCAAATTTTCGTTAGGAGTTTGCGCAAGGCTTGAGACATCTGCCCTTGAGATCCCGGCGCGCCGCTTCAGACAACGTCCGCACCAAAACTCGTAAACGCTCCGGCGGAGCCGCGGGTACGGCTTTGTTCCAGCTTCGCCTGCATTTCGTTCTCGAAGAACGAATCGGAATCGAAAAAATCGGCACGGAGCAACTCTTAACAAGTGGTGCGGATCGTCGCGAAAGCGAACGTGCGATCGCAGCGAAGGCACCATCACTCCATGTCATCTCGCTTCGGTGGCGGCGGCACCTGCGGCACCGAGGGCCTGCCTTTGCGCAGCCGCTTGTGCCTGTCGGACCAGAACACTTTGACGATCTCGGCGAGAAACCAGCACGCATCCATGTCGCTCTCCTTCGCCTCATTCCGTAACGAGGACACGAGGGCGGGACCGTGCGAAGCATCACGCTCACGCGCGGCGAGAAGGACTGTCCCGCATCGACACAGAAGGCACGCCTTGTTCTGCATCCGACTCCATTTCGTTCGCAAAGAACGAATCGGAGTCGAGCAAATCAGCGCGGCGCGACTCCTAACGATCGATGAAGGCGCGCGCCGTCACGGCTTCATCGGCAAGATTTTCAACGGCAGACGAGATCGCGCTTACTGGGTCGCGTCGTGGCCCGCCGGCGCGCCTCAGGCCGCTCGCTTGGCGTTGGCCTTCTCGGAAAAACATTCGAGGATCTGGATGCGGAGCTCTTCAGCGGCCGGCCCCTCGACCTTCCGCAGCTGATTCCAGAGCCTAATCACTTCGCGCTGTTTCTCGATGGTCATGAGTCACCTCCAACGTGATTACCAACTAGAACAAAATGAGAACAAAAAGTCCAGCCCCTCGCGCGCGATTTCCCACGCACATCGCCTCAAGCCTTCCTCGCGCCGCGCGGCCCCCCCTGAAAGCTGGGGATTTCCGCGCCCGGCCACTGGCAGCTCCGCCTGACGAACATGCGCCATCGCCACGGCGGGTTGCTTTTTGGATTTTCAACCTTAAGTTCGAGGCGCTGGCGGCCAGGCGCTGAAATCCCAACGCCGCCGGCCAAGAGAGCCCCGTGCGCAAGCGCGGGGTTTTTCTTTTGGGAACGCGCCGTCGTCCTCCCCGTTAGCCATTCCGGAGCGAGGGACCGTGACCAGGAAATTCTACGCCGTCGAAGTGGTTCGTCAGATCGAGGAGACCGTGGAGATCATGGTCGAGGCCCCCGACGAGACCACGGCGCACGATGCGGCGCTTGCGCACCTCAAGGCGCGCGGCTCCGAATATCAGTGGCTCAATCCCAAATGCGAATTCATCGTCTGGCGCGAGCGCCAGATCGATCCGCCGGCGATCATCGATGTGTCGGTGTCGACGGAGTAGCGGCCGGAACGAATGTCCCCGCCCCGCGTTGTCAGGCTGAATTCAGTGGTGCTGGCGGCTGTGCGACGCGGCCATCCAGCTTCGAGAAGCCCCGGCCCCAAGGCCGGGGCTTTTCTTTTCGGCGCCGTCGAACAACAAGGCAGCAAACAACAAAGCAGCCACACGGGCGTTACACCGGGTGGCTGCTTTGACGACTGTCAGCTTCGCGCAAGATTCCGTCGCCGTCATCTTAACCGCCGAACGCCGGACAACGTTCCGGTGTACGGCAAATTTTCGTGCGGCCTTTGTTGACCGTCAGACCGGCAAATTGTCGTTCAGCCCCGGCGGGACTTCGCCTTGCGCGGCCCTCTCGGCGAGGAGCAACTTTTCGGCCTCATACCAGAAGGTGTCCATTCTCCCCGCGGGCTCGCCGGCTTCCCGCCAGAGATGATAGGCGCGGTCCCGGATCTGTTCCTCGCTCAGACTGGCCATGTGACGTCTCCCTTTGGGAAGCAAAGCGTGACGATGCCCGAGAGTTCCTTGTCCGTGTCCGACACACCAGCCGGCGGTCGTTGCGGCGCTCCGCGACAGGAAGCCGCCGCGACGACGTCGCGGGTCGCTTAGACGGAGTCCTTGGCCACCTTCAGCGGCGAGGCCTTCACCGACTTGCTCGCCGGCTTCGCCGCGAACTGCATCGGCTCCTTGGTGAAGGGGTTGACGCCCATGCGGGCCTCGGTCGCCGGCTTGTTCACGACCGACATCTTGACGAAGCCGGGAATGACGAACTCGCCGGACTCGTTGAGCTCCTTGTAGCCAACCGTCGCCATGTACTCGATGACCGACTTCACGTCGTTCTTCGACAGCTGCGTGCCCTCGGCAATTGCATCAATCAATTGAGTTTTCGTCATCTTCGCCATGTCTGAATTCCTTTTGTGCGGGTGAGCAGATCCTGCTCAGGACGCGGCTGAACCACGCAAGTGTGATGCCGATTCACGCCGGAGGTCATGAAGTCACGGGGCTTAGAACCCATTGAGGCCCAAAACACAAGCATGGCTTCGGCTGGGGTTCCAGCCCGTCCCGCGAAAGTGTCGCAGCATGCGCCGCGTTGGCTTTGAACCATTCTGCCGCTGGCGCATCTAACTAATTGAAGTCCCCAAGCTTCACCCCCATCAGAGAGCCCCGCTTCCCCCAGGCGGGGCTTTCGCTTTTGGAGGCCTGGTGGAGCGCGCCGGCTGTTATATGGTCGGATGTTTCTCGTGAGGGGCTGATGAAGATTGCCATTGTTATCGCCGGCCTGATCGTCGTTGCGGTCGCCGCCCTGGTCGCCATCCAGCCGGAGTTCTTGAAGCCTGCGTCTCTGGCACAGGTCAAGAAGTCCGACATCTTCGGCTTTTCGCCCGGGATGACATTCGAGGAGACCAACAAGCTCGTCACGCAACGTCACTACCGCTGCCGACAGGGTCGCGGTTCGTACATCCTCGAATGCGAAATCAACGGCGCCAAAGTCACGGTCTATAGTGACGACGTCGACGCCAGCCACCCCATCCGGCGCGTCAATGCCGCGTTGAACAATCCGGGGCCGCAGGACGCGGCCGTCAAGTCGATCTCCGACCAGTTCAACGCCCAACCGACCAGGGACGCTCGCGAGGGATGGACGTGGATCGTCGGCCGTGGGCTCAAGCTGAGCTACGACGGCAGCGCCTTGAAGCTCGTGGACGAGGCCGGGGATAACAGGCTTCGCAACGACGAAGCCAAGCGCTAGGCGCGCTGCGCCGAAATGAGCGGACTGTCACCGCAACCCGGTTATCCCCAGCCAACGCGTCACCTCATCGTGAAACCTGCGGCCCGGCACGCCTTGTTGAGACTTCGGTAACCTAACCCATCCACTCTCCCCGCCAGTATCGTTGCGTTGGAGTAAACCCACAGTGCTGAATTTTGACGAGCTGCGTGAACTCGCGGCTGATGTTCGCGTGTTTGTTGACATCGCCGAGGACAAGGCTGAAGCGCTCAAGGCCGTCATCGCGGCCTACGACGTGGTGCTGGCGATCTTCCCCTCGCAGGAAGGCATGGGCCTCCACGTCATCAAGGGCAAAGAGATCCTGGACAGAATCGCAAACTCACGGACCCATGCGGTCTATAGCCACACGGCGATCGCGGTTCCCGATCTCGAGCATGCGCAGATGCTCAAATATCTGACGGCGCCTGTCGAACGGCGGATTGCTGCGTAGTTGCCCACGGCATCCTCACAATGACCGGCGCATAGGAACGGTCGGCTCTGCCGCACATTGATCCATCTCCAGATGAGGAGATTGCAATGAGCGTTGAAGGTAAAGCCAAGGAAGCCGCCGGCTACGTCAAGGAAGAGCTGTACGAGCGCGGCAAATCGCCCGAGAGCCAGAAGAAGGCTCAGGAGGGTCGCGACCTCAGGAACGAAGGCCGCGTCGAAGACGGCAAGCCGCCTAAGACGACGAAGCCCGGCACCGGTCACTAGACCGACTTTTCGAAACCCGCCCCTGGCCATGTCAGGGGCGGTTTTTCATGTGCGCTCGTGCCCCGGACGCAGCGCTCCCGGCGATGCGAAGCATGGTCCGACAGCGACGAACGCGCTGCGGCTACGTCCCATCTCGCATGTCCCTGGTCGCGAAGTGACATCCAAACGCCACCAGGACCAGAGCAAACGTCGAGCCGAGCAGAATTCGCAGGGTCGATCCCATCTCCTGGCTCACATATCGGACGTCGTGTCGGTGACTGTAACGCTGGGGATGTGCGGCATCAGGCTCTTGGGGAGAGCTCGTCAAAAGCACAAGCCACGCGACGGTCCCGCAAAGCGCAGCAATCCTCGCAATCTTCCCGAGCCGTTGCAGCCAGCGCGTCATGCCGCCCTCGTCATGGCGTGGATCTCCGCTACGCTCTTTCCCGGATCGGCCTTCATAAGCTCCAGGAGGCAGCCGCGCCTCTCAAGTCTTCGGCTTGGCCAGCAGCCTGAGAGCGCTGAGAACGCTGAGAATGGCGAAAGCACCGAGAGCGTAGATGAGTGCATTCACGAGCCAGGAAATGGCAATCCCTGCGAAGCTGGAGCCTCCGACCGCTCCCCAGAACAAATACGCTGCGCTGATGCCGGGCCACTCCAGCGAAAGAAAAGCGAAGTCGGTCAGCGGCTCGATGGCGAGGAGCACCGACGAGATGAGCGCCCCGATGACCAATGCGATGATGAGGTTCGCTTTCACGGAGAGCATCAAAACCCCAACAGCCCGGCGAAAACAGGAATGAGGAAATAGGCGGCGAGCCCGAGAAGGCCGCCCACGACGAGGCGTGCAGCGCGGCCGTGAATCTTCGTATCGAGCCACGCACAAACCGCCACCGCAACCTGCCTCAGCCAGTTACCAACGAGGCTTCTGACGAGATCAAACAGGAGTTCTGCAAGGACAGCGGACATGGCGTTTAGTCGCCCTAACTCTGGCGGGGTTCAACTGCCGAGGGTTTGACCATTGCGGGCGCCGGTTCGATAGGTTGCTGGCAAGGTCATTGCTCGACACTCATAAACAGCCATCATCGCCGAGCCAGCCGCAAGCGGGTTCACTTTTGAGAGAATTCCCTGCATAGTGCGGCATGGCCAAAGCAAAAGTGACCTTCAAAACCGTCCGCCTCTCAGACAGCGACTGGAAGATACTGGCGGACTACCCCGACCACGAACAGCGCGAAATCACCGGATTCGCCAGCAAGGCAGATGCCGACGACTGGATCAACGGCGATCGCAAGATCGCATGGCTCCGTTCCCAGGGTTACGCCAAGTGAGCTAGCCCAGTGAGCTAACAAAGTGACGTAGCTGTCGCGCGCACCTCGCAATCCTCCTTTTTGATATTGCAGCCGCGTCGTGTCATGTCCTCGCGCGTAATTACGGTGACAGTGCACTTAATTAGCTGACCTCATTCATCATCTGCCGTAGATGGCTTCGGCCCGCGCTTCGCCAGCTTGAGAACGCGTCCGGTCAGGCGCTCGATGCGAGCCAGAAAGCGGTCGTCGCCAAGCGGGCGGCCGATGCTTTCCGCGGAACGCAGCGCGCCGAATAGATTCAGCTCCGGCTCAGTTGCCAGCAAATCGGCAAAATCCGGGAAGCGATCGCGGATCGGCGCCAGCGCGGTCAGGCCGTCATCCCGCCAGCGCAGATGGGCACGCGTGCTCGCCCACCGCCAATCCTGCGCGCGCTGCACCAACCGCGCCCGCACGGGGTTGAGCGACACGTAACGCAGCGCCGCCGCAAGATGGCGCTCGTCCATGGCGACAGCGCCGAACCTACCTTGCCAGAAATGACCCGTGCGCTTGCGTCGCGCCTGGATGGTGCCGGCATAGCTTCGATGCGCACGGGCCAGTGCGCGGCGCAGCCCGTCGGGATCGGACGGCACCAGGATGAGATGCACGTGGTTTGGCATCAGGCACCAGGCCCACACCTCAACTCCGGCGTCGCCGCAATTTGCGGCGAGCAGGTCACGATAGAGCGCGTAATCGTCATCGTCGAAGAACGTGCGCGACCGGCCATTGCCGCGCTGGGTGACATGGTGCGGATGACCGGGAATAACGACACGGGCAAGACGGGCCATGCCGCATCTTGATCGCGAAATCGGATGGCGTCAATTTAGTGCACTGTCACCGTAATTTCAGGAGGTCGCCGCGCGCCTCAACTCTTCGGCCTGGCCAGCAGCCTGAGAGCGCTGAGAACACTGAGAATGGCGAAAGCACAAAGACCGTAGGTGAGTGCATTCACGACCCAGGATATGGCAATCCCTGCGAAGCTGGAGCCTCCGACTGCTCCCCAGAACAAATACGCTGCGGTGATGCCGGGCCACTCCAGCGAAAGAAAAGCGAATTCGGTCAGCGGCTCGATGGCGAGGAGCACCGACGAGATGAGCGCCCCGATGGCCAATGCGATGATGAGGTTCGCCTTCACGGAGAGCATCAAAACCCCAGCAGCCCGGCGATAACCGGAACGAGGAAATAGGCGGCGAGCCCGAGCAGGCCGCCCACGACCAAGCGTGCCCCGCGGCCGTGAATCTTCGTATCGAGCCACGCACAAACCGCCACCGCAGCCTGTCTCAGCCAGTCGCCAACGAGGATTCTGGCGAGATCAAACAGGAGTTCTGCAAAGAAAGCGGCCATGGCGTTTAGTCGCCCTACCTCTGGCGGGGTTCAACCGCCGCGAGTTGGCCATTGAGGGCGCCGGTTCGATAGGTTGCTGGCGAGGTCACTGCTCGACACTCGTAAACAGCCATCATCGCCGAGGAACGGGCCGATCGGGGCCGGATCGGTTTTCCGTCACTGTGAGTGATGCCGATGCGGATTGACGAAAAGCCGGCCGCAAAGCGGGTTCTCTTTTGAGAGAATTCCCTGCATAGTGCGGCATGGCCAAAGCAAAAGTGACCTTCAAAACCGTCCGCCTCTCAGACAGCGACTGGAAGATACTGGCGGACTACCCCGACCACGAACAGCGCGAAATCACCGGATTCGCCAGCAAGGCAAATGCCGACGACTGGATCAACGGCGATCGCAAGATCGCATGGCTCCGTTCCCAAGGTTACGCCAAGTGAACTAGCCAAGTGAGCTAGCCAAGTGACGTAGCTGTCGCGCGCACATCGCAATCCTCCTTTTTGATGTTGCAGCCGCGCCGTGTCATGTCATCGCGCGTAATTACGGTGACAGTGCACTTAATTAGCTGACCTCATTCATCATCTACCGTAGATGGCTTCGGCCCGCGCTTCGCCGGCTTGAGAACGCGTCCGGTCTGGCGCTCGATGCGAGCCAGAAAGCGGTCGTCGCCAAGCGGGCGGCCGATGCTTTCCGCGGAACGCAGCGCGCCGAATAGATTCAGCTCCGGCTCAGTTGTGAGCAAATCAGCAAAATCCGGGAAGCGATGGGGGATCGGCACCAGCGCGGTCAGGCCGTCATCCCGCCAGCGCAGATGGGCACGCGTGCTCGCCCACCGCCAATCCTGAGCACGCTGCACCAACCGCGCCCGCGCGGGGTTGAACGACACGTAACGCAGCGCCGCCGCAAGATGGCGCTCGTCCATGGCGACAGCGCCGAACCTACCTTGCCAGAAATGACTCGTGCGCTTGCGTCGCGCCTGGATGGTGCCGGCATAGCTTCGATGCACACGGGCCAGTGCGCGGCGCAGCCCGTCGGGATCGGACGGCACCAGGATGAGATGCACGTGGTTTGGCATCAGGCACCAGGCCCACACCTCAACTCCGGCGTCGCCGCAATTTGCGGCGAGCAGGTCACGATAGAGCGCATAGTCGCCATCGTCGAAGAACGTGCGCGACCGGCCATTGCCGCGCTGGGTGACATGGTGCGGATGACCGGGAATAACGACACGGGCAAGGCGGGCCATGCCGCTTCTTGATCGCGAAATCGGATGGCGTCAATTTAGTGCACTGTCACCGTAATTCTGCGGATGCACGGACTGGAATGAGAGCAACGATGTCGGACTAAACAGCTACTGGGATTCGGAAGACGCTAGAACCAGAACCCAGGCATTCGCCTGTCCAGGCCAAAATAGGTAGGTGCGTCCAGTTGTTGCCTTGATCGTCTTATTTTCCTTTCCGTCGTGGTACGAGACTAGAACCGTCTCGCCGCATTTTGCACACGAAAAGTCTGTCGACTGCTTAGGCTCAATCGATAGGGTTTGCCATGCAGACTGCCCGTTCCAGTAAGAAAAAACTAACGTGTATGGACCGGGATTTCGTATGCGAATTTCACCCGACTTAGGCGGCGAGTTCAAGAGAATAGACGGGGGAGCTATCTGAGCTATTCCCCCTTCCCGAGGACCGATAGGCGTCCTTGGTGTCGCAGAATCCCCCGCGGCGGCTGGCGCCCCTAGACCTATTGCGACCAAAACGCAAACCGGAATCATCGCGCGGACCATCATGCTGCGCTCCTTACTTCTTCTGTATTCGAAAGCTTTCCTGGTGACTGAGAAGCTGTGCTTTGTTGAGCGTCACTCGAAACAGGGGCAGCCGAAGTAGTTTGTGCAAAACGACCTAGCATGTACCCGATGATAGTTCCGAATAGTCCGAAAGCCGGTGCAATCTGTTCGTTGCTGTAGCCAACTGTCACCAAGATGAGAGTTCCAGTGATTACGGTAAGTATGATTACTGGGCGGGCAATGTCATCAGGCCGAGCATTCGCTACTTTCCGTAACGAAAAAATAAGGGCGCCTATAATCGCGAGACCAAGAATGCCGATCAAGCAGGTCAGCCAAAACTCGTAAGGTGTCTTTGACGAAAAAAATCCCGCGAGAGTGGCTCCTGCGCTCGAAGGATTCTGAAGCACTGGCGGAGGAGGTATGGTCTCCTCGCAGGCGCTTGGCGAAATCCAGCAACTCCACATTGCTATGGCTAAAGTGAGCTGCGCTGAATGCTTTCTACAGTCCACGCACATAGGATGCACCCTCCTGCGCTGAATCTTGGAACGGCTTCCCACTCAACGACAGCGTATATCCTTTATCCAATGCCGCGCATCGCTGCCCCGGAGATCCATGATCATCCGGTGAAGCGTTTTCGTAAGCGCCTAGGTCAATGAATGCCCTCAGTACATCGCGCATAGCGCCGGGATCGGATCCCATCTTCTTGGCCAAATAGTATCCGGCGAGGACGTCAGCATGAAGCTCGCGCAAACGCTCCGTGGGGCCGCTCAAACGAGCATAATATTGATCGGCCGAGAAGAACTGAAATATGTGCCCGCACTCGTGTGCTAACACACAGGCTACGGTGATGCCTCCTTGCCTCGGTTTGAGAAGCTCATTAACCAGCCTGATTCCGATTAAGACAGTCCCCTTTGTTCCATTGACGATGGTCTCAGGCGTGGCTCCTGCGTTCTTGGCGTTGACAAACTTGAATCCAGGGTCAACCGGAATCACCGAAATGATGCGCTTCAATTCTGCTATCAGCGCTCTGTCAAAGGCCGGATCGCCCGATTTGGATGTCATGTTACTATAATCGGGCGGCGAACTTCCAGAAACGCAGGCCACACGGCTGCCGTCGATCGCATAGGAAGCTGTTCGGCTTGACACGAGGGTCGAAATCGAACCGATGATCAAAGCGCGTCGCGAGCATGCAATACACATGGCGACATCTCTCAATGTTAAAGCTCAATCCTTTTTAAACGCGGCAACCGGAGCCGGGGTCATCGCAGCTGGACAATCTCCAAGTCCCTTGTAACAGTCTAAAACGCTGACCGCGGACTTGCTCGTCTGAATTACAAGAGGAGGTGGATTCGCAACGGCAGGCGGAGTGCTGATGCCAACCGTTTCATTCGACGAAGCATCATTCTTTCGGTCGGTGTTGGACCTGAAACTAGACAGCATCGCGGGAGGAATTGCCTGGTACTCGATGGGCCGATCCTTGCTCATCCAAATTGAAAATCCGCGTATCTCCGGTGGCTTGTTAGGCGGCGTTACAACATCGGCGCGGACATAGACAGCTGCTTTTCCCTCGAATGCAGCAATCACGAACCAATCGTTTTCAACGAAACGCTGATAGGCAACTTTCCTGTCATTGATCTTGAGGAATCTGTCGAAGAGATCTTTAAACGACACTTCGGTCCCAAACCGCAGTGTCTCAACAAGCAATCCGTTTTTCTTGCTGTACCAGTGGTTACCCCATTTCGTCTCTGTTGGTCCCTCCACATAGCCCAAGGGAATACCGACTGAAACCCCTGCGTCATTGTCTGTAAACTGCTTAAACCCCGCTTGAGTACGACGAACTCGACCCTCGCGCAGAAGTTGACCTTCTTCCAGCGGCGTCAATTGACCCGTTACAGGATGCCCAATGCGAGCTTGGAATTTCTTGATAGCCGCAAGCGTGCCTTCACCGACATTTCCATCAACAAGACCTTCGTAGTAGGTCATCCAAATCAGAGCTTCTTGTTGCTTTCGGATTTGGGGCGCTGTTTGAGATTGCGCAAATGCCGGTCCGGCGCAAAGCGACGCAACCGTTGCGGCTATCCGTATGACGTGGGTCGCATTCTGGATGCTGGATACAGCCCGTCCGCACGTACTCATATCTTCCCTCCGGAAGAAGCGCGTCCGAAGTTTGCACCGGCAAAGGGTAGTGCTCGCTATACAGCGGGAATATGAACTAGTTCACATTACGAAAAAATGCACAAAGTTATGGGCCGGCGCGTCAAAAGATCGGGGCGCGGCAACCTTCAGGATGATCCGTTTCGAGCGGCAAACAGCATTCGATGCTTGGGATTACGGTGACAGTGCACTAAATTGATTCCCGATCGCCACCCCTACTGACTCTGGGGCTTCGGCCGACAGCTTGGTGCTAGCGCCAATTGAGTGCACTGTCACCGTAACTCCAGCCACTTCAATTCGTCGTGGTCTTGCCGCCGCGCATGGACACGAGCTTGTCCTCACCAAATCCGAGAATGAGCCAAGCGGTCTCATCGAAACCGTCTGCGAGCTTTCCCTCGTGAGAATACACGATCTGAGCAGCTTCCGACTTCGACGGCGGTCCCAACGCCGTGATTACCTCCTGACGCGACATACCTAAATGCAGCTTGCTGTCGAGGACGACGGGCGAGAACTTTTCCGGGATGATGGCGCAATCGGCCGAGGCCCCGGCGTCTTTCTCGGTGAGCTCTTCAACGATCTCCGTGACGAGATGGTCCGGGCCGCCCATCTCTCCGCTGGACACCACCCATAATCGATGCTGCGCGCGCCGATAACACAGCCAATAGATGCTATCTCCAGCGTCGCCTTGGTGTCGGATGGTCCCTTCGCCCACGGCTTCGCGAACCGCGCCGAGTCGCGTCTCTTCGAAGCGGCCGGCGAATGCGCCTAGCGAAAAGCGGGTCGCCAATCTCTTCACGACTGTCGGCGGCACGCGCTCGAACGCATGTTTGTCGACTGGGGGCGGCGGTGTCTGCGCGGAGCAGTCGTCCGCGGGGATCGCGAAAAGGAGAAGGAGCAAGAAGAGCGTCTTTCGACCATCAACTCCGAATTGCCTATATATTTCTCGCCTCAGCAGGTCGCGCCTAGGCGTCGAGAGTGCGGGCATCAGTTTCTGGGTGTCGGACACGTCAGTCACCCCAGCTTCCCTTCATTGATCTTGTGCGCAACCTCGCCAACAGAGCTGCCAACGATGACGGCGGTCACGATTGGCCAAAAACCCGCCACCATGACGATAGCGCCCCAACGCATGTCTTCGCCGGGCCGTCTGTAGCCATCGTTGATGCCGCCGAGGATCAACCAGATCAGGCAGCCAATTGCATATCGCTTGAACCATTTCACGGCGAAATACCTTCCAGATATGGGCATTAGTGACCGGGACATTGAGGATGGTTCATCGGCAGGACCGGGCTTGCTCATTGACGAGAAGCGCTGAATTCCGCTGACAGCGCATTGAACTCATCTGCGTGTCCCGGCTGACGCTACGGCTTGTCCGTCCATGCTGAGTTGGCTGACCGCACCCACCGTCTCTCCCTCACGCACATGTGCCTGCGCCCCCTGCCCCTCCTCCCACTTTCCTGCTATCTCCTGTCCCCGCCGTTCCGGCCCAAACCAAAACACCTCCGTATCAGGGAGCAACAACCATGCGATACCTCCACACCATGCTGCGCGTGCGCAATCTCGATGTCGCGCTGAAGTTTTACCAGGATGCGCTGGGACTGAAGGAGGTGCGGCGGATCGAGAACGACAAGGGGCGCTTCACGCTCGTCTTCCTGTGCTCGGCAGACGATCTCGAGGCGCTGAAGAAGCAGCCGCAAACGCGCGGCGCGCCGCTGGTCGAGCTCACTTACAATTGGGACGAGGAGAAGTATGGCGAGGATCGCTTCTTCGGCCATCTCGCCTATGAGGTCGACGACATCTACGCAACCTGCGCGCAGCTGATGAAGGCCGGCGTCACCATCAACCGGCCGCCGCGCGACGGCAACATGGCCTTCGTCCGCTCGCCAGACCTGCACTCGATCGAGTTGCTGCAGAAGGGCGAGCCGAAGGCGCCGGCCGAGCCCTGGTCGTCGATGCCGAATACCGGCCACTGGTAGGGCCGCGACGCAGGAACTAGCCCTCGCTACCCGTGTTGTCCCTCCGACATAACGATTGGAGGAGGACGCAATGGGACGAGGACTGTTGCTGTGGATGCTTGGCGTGCCGATCCCGGTGATCATTCTGTTGTGGCTGTTCTTCGGCCACTGATCATCGGGCTCGATTTGCCGGGTTCGATTTGCCAGGCTCAACTTGCTAGGTTCAACTTGCCAAGTTTGGCTTGCAATGAAAGCTCCGCCGACGGCGGAGCTTTTTGCATGAGGGGCGCGCCGCAATCGCCGTCGCTCCCGCCAGGGAATTCCGCTATCACGCGCGCCAAAGCGAAATGCGGGAGGACTTCATGCCGGGCACCAAGCGGACGATCTGGGGCCGCGCCAACTCGGTCAACGTGCAGAAGGTGCTGTGGTGCCTCGCCGAGCTCGACCTGCCCTATGAGCGCATCGACGCCGGCATGAGTTTCGGCAAGACCCGCGAGCCCGACTATCTCGCGATGAACCCCAATGCGCGCATCCCGACGCTGGTCGAGGGCGACTTCGTGCTGTGGGAGTCCAACTCCATCATGCGCTATCTCTGCCTCGCGCATGGCCGCGGCACGCCGATCTATCCCGAGGCAGCGAAGCTGCGCACCAGCGTCGACCGCTGGCTCGACTGGACGCTGTCGATGGTGCAGCCGGTCGACCGCCCGGTGTTCTGGGGCATCGTGCGCACGGCACCCGCCGAGCGCGACATGATCCAGGTGCAGCGGGATGCCGATGCCGCCGCCGAGGTCTGGGCCATCGCCGACCGCCTGCTCTCAACGCGCCGCTTCATCGACGGCGACCAGTTTACGCTGGCCGACATCGCGATCGGCGCCTATGCGCGGCGCTGGCTGGGCGTCGAAGGCATCACCCGCCCGGCGCAACCGCATTTGACCCGCTGGCTCGCCGAGCTCGGCAAACGGCCCGGATTTGCACAGTTTGTCGCACCGCCGATGTCGTGAGCCGGTGACGCGGCGTAAGCTCCGCTGAGCGCGCGATGAATCGTCGTCATGGCGCACGTGCCAGGCGTCGCGCCGGCACTTGACGGCTACTGTGCATGGGGTTGTTTTCGCGTTTTTTGTTTCGGGTGGTGCCTAGCGCCAGCCGCGCTCGACCAGCAGCACGCAGATGATCAGCACCAGCGTCACGGCGGCGGTGGCGAGCTTGGCCGTCCAGCTCAGGCCGCGGCCGACCCACAACAGCAGCGCGCAATACATCACGAAGGGGACGATGATGTCGGGCCGCATGAGATCGGGCGGCATCCGGCTTCAGCGCCTGACCGTGGTCTCGACGCTGACCGAGCCGCCGATCTTCACGCAGGTGCCGGTGCTCTCGACCATGACGAAGCGCGGGCCATAGGAGGCGCAGGAGCCGGCCTTCACTGTGCCGCCCGTCCCCTTCAGCGGCAGAGTCTTGCCGGCCTGTGGTCGCTCGGCGGGCGGAAGGCGCAGGGCCTCGGCCGCGGCCGCGGAGGTGGCCAGCAACGGGATGAGGATGAGGAGCAGCGCGCGCATGCAGCCGTTCTAGCCCGGACCGGCGCCCCGCGCCATCCGGGTCGCCTCGGCCGGGATCAGATGAACTTGACGCCGGCCGATTTGCCGCGGCGCCAGATCACCTGGCAGCTCCGCCCGGTGCGGGCATCGCGAGCGAAGGCCATCCGGATCACGCCCGGGAGCTGGCTCGCGTCCTCGTCCAGCGTGATCTTCGCGCCGGTATCGGAGATGTCCTGGACCAGGCAATGCCGCGCCGCGAACCCGCCGTCGAGCGTGATCCAGGCGTGCCGCGACAGCGATTTGCGGGCTGCGCGCTTCTTGGGCTGGGGCATGGACAAATTTCTCCGGTTCCAGCGCTAGCTCACGGGGCCTAAGAAACCGTTGAAATCGCCCCCGAATGTAGCGGGGGTGGAGGCTATCCACCGGTGCCAAAAGACCGTTCCCGAACGGCTTGCCCACGGCGCCAAAGGCCACTATACGTTCGCCCGCTGCAGCCGCTGGGCTCGACTCGGATGGCCGGCGGCCATGCCGTGAAAAGCGGCGGGGCCTTGTGTTTGCTCCCTTCGTCTATCGGTTAGGACGCCACCCTTTCACGGTGGAGAGAGCGGTTCGATTCCGCTAGGGAGCGCCAAAACGTCTCCAATAAAAACACCGCAAAATCAGCTAGTTAAGTGTAAAGAGTGACATATTCGGCACCCTAACGGCATGTAAACGTAGATACATAGCGTAGATACGTGGGGCGGAAATGAAGGCCGACTACCTGATTCAGCGAAACGGCTACTGGCAGTATCACAGACGCGTCCCGAAAGCCTACGTCGGCCTGGGCGGCAAGAGCAGCAAGTTCATCGTCATCAGCACGAAGATCGCGGTTGCCGACGACCGCGCAGGCAGCAAGGCCGCGCGCGTGGCAGCCAGGCTCAATGAACAGCAGGAAGCCCGCTGGCGTAGCCTCGCATCCGGAACCCCAGACAAGCAGCGGTGGCAGGACGCCGTATCCATCGCCCGCTCGCACGGGCTGGATTACCTGACGCCGGTTGAGGCGGCCCAGCGCCAGATTGAAGAGTTGCTTGCGCGGATCGAGACCTTGAAGGTCGGTGAGCGCAGGACCGACGTCGCCGTCGTGGACGCCGTGCTGGGTGCTGTCGACAAGCCGCGCGTCATGCTCTCCGATCTGTTCGGCGAGTATGAAAAGACCCAGCAAACGCCGCTCTCGAAAATGTCGCCCAACCAAAAGCGGAAATGGACCAGCGCCAAGAAGCGCGCGGTCGAAATCCTGATCGAGCAGCGCGGCGACAAGGCGTTGCAAGATATTACGCGCGCCGACGCCGTGGCCTATGCTGACTTCTGGGAAGGCCGCACCATCGCTGAAGGCATCAGCCCTAGCAGCGCTAACAAGAACATCAGCCACATCGGAGGCATGATCCGCGCTGTCGACAAACGCCTCAAGCTTGGGCTGGATCATGTATTCGGCGGCACGCGCCTGGAGGGCGGCAGGGACGGTAATCGGTCGCCATTCACGGTAGAGCACATCCGCAGCGTTATCCTGGCTCCGGGAGCGCTGGACGGGCTCAACGACGAGGCAAAGGATGTGGTTTACATCGTGATGGAAACGGGCTGTCGACCAAGCGAGATAGTGAACCTCAGTAAGAGCCGGATCAAGCTGGGCGCAGAGATCCCGTTCATTCGCGTAGAAGCTGAAGGCAGGCTGTTGAAGACAGAGCACAGCGAGCGCGATATTCCGCTCGTCGGCATGGCGCTGGATGCGATGAAGCGGCACCCGGCAGGCTTCCCGCGCTACTTCGACAACGGCGACAACCTTAGCGCCACGCTGATGAAGCATTTTAAAAAGGCCAAGCTGCTGCCCAAGGTGAGCGAGGATACGCCACTGAAGAAGAGACCCAAGTACGGCGTTTACTCGTTTCGTCACAGCCTCAAAGATCGCCTGAAGGCTGTGGAGTGCCCAGAGGAGTTAACCGACGAGTTGATCGGTCACGCCACAGGCAAGCCGAAGTATGGCGATGGCTACGGGCTGCAGCTCAAGGCGAAATATCTGCAGTCGATTGCTCTGGCGCCAGCATGCATAAGCAAAAAGTAACGCCGCCCGCCGCGCGGTTGAGGAAGATCGTTGCTGCACTGAGTGGAAAATAGCCCGAGGAACCGTAACTAGCCCGCAAGATTTGATTCCTGCCGGGGGCTGCACGGAGAACCCCCATGGGAAGAAACCGCCGCCGTTTCGAACAGATTCAGTCTGCTGAAGAACGTCTGGTTGACCAAGCCGCGGAACTGCGGGAGCGGGCTCAGGCGATGCCTCCGGGGGTCGAGAAAGATGCCCTTCTCCGGCGCGCCCGTCAGGCTGAGGCTGGCACTCACGTCACGAAAGGTCGCCGGGGTTGTAGTTGCCGACGGCGCTGGAGCCCGGCCGAACGGAAAAACGCGGCCAGGGCGTTTTCACACCTGCGAAAGAGAAACCAGTAGCGAGCTGTCGAATTGGGGGTGGATGGCGGAGTCGTTCGGCAGCTCATTTACGGTCGTTGAAGTGACGGCGGAATGCCTGCCGCCCGACCAGCCAAAGCACCAAATTTGGGTCGCGCTCGCTAAGCCAAGTCAGGCTCTAACTTTGGTGCTCGCAGCCGTGCCTGAAGGCTGGACGGCGGAGGTTTTAGATGTCGCGCTCACCGCCGAGCAGCAGCGGATGTTAGAAGAACTAAAACTCGATCCTGGTGATGTGTACAGGTTGACGAAACAGGGCGGTGTTGCCTCGCCTCGGCGCAGTCCGCGGACGGATTGATTGCGCAGCCTCAAACGAAAACTGAAGCTGAAAACCCCGCCTGCGCAAGGAACCTTTTTTTAAATTCCGATTTTAAGGATTTTTCAGTGAGGAGTATCGCAGATGCCCGAGTCGCATCGACGGTGGAGTGAAGATGAAATCTCTACGCTTAAGAGCCTGGCGGGGAAGATGCCGGTTGGCCAGATTGCTGCTAAACTGAGCCGGACCGAAGGGGCTGTCATGGTCGAAGCTTCGAAGTTGAGGCTCTCGCTTCGCCTTCAGCGAACGCACGTACAACAGCCTCAACCGGCCTCGTAACGCGCGTTGCAGCAAGCGTGGTTATTCCTGTAGCGAAGCGCCCGCCCCAGCTTTGCGGCTGGAGCGGGGCTCGGGGTCCAGTCCCTAAGCCAGCACCCCCACGTCCTTAACCACCCGAAGCAGAGCCGCCGAGTCCTCGTCCTCCATGGCCCATTCCAAGCTCTGGGCAATCGTAAGCGCTGTTCAGCGGCCACCTACCGGATGACGGGGTGATCTGCGAGTCTGCGGTTTGTTCGGACCGTTAGGCTTAGAATGGACACAGTGCATAGTGCTATCGCGGAGCCGGTGCGGCGGCTTGAGGTCTTCACCGGAGCCGGTCGTCGGCGGAAGTGGAGCGACGACGACAAGGCGCGGGTCGTCGCCGAGATCGTGGCGAGTGGCGACTCGGTGTGTTCCGTGGCCCGACGGCATGGATTGTCGCCGCAGCAGTTGTTTGGTTGGCGCCGCCAGTTGCGAGAAGCAGCAGGCGGTCATTCCGAAGCGGACAAAGTCCAGTTTGTGCCAGCGGTGGTGGAGGCCGTGGTACCGGCGCCGGCAGCTCACCAGGAGCGTAAAGTGGTGCGCAAGGCAGATAGCGGGATCATCGAGATCGAAGTCAACGGCATCACGATCCGGGCCGGTCGTGGTGCGGACCCAACGATGATTGCGTCGATCGTCCAGGCGCTGAAGGCGAGCCGGTGATCGGTCCGTCGGGTGCGGTCCGGGTGATGGTGGCGACCAAACCGGTAGACTTCCGCAAGGGAATGGAGGGGCTTGCTACCCTGGTGCGCGAGAGTATCTGACCGATGCCCTCACCAGGATCGTCAACGGCCATCCAAACAGCAACATCGATGAGCTGCTTCCGTGGGCCTATTGCCGTCACGACCTCAAAGCCGTGGCCTGAGAACGACGCTTACGGGCAATCGCGACGGCGCGCATTTGGTTCTCATCGGTACGCGTCAGCAGCGCAACCGTGGCCTCGCTCTGGGCCGCGCGCAGGCCCTCTAGCAGGCTCGCCGCCCACCCGTCGGCCGGTCCGCTACAGCGCGGTGCCTGGGCCAGCCCGGTCAGCACAGCCGCCAGGGTGGCAGCGATGTCGTGAATTGCAACGAGTTCGGTGGTGGAAGAAGCCGAGCAAAGAGCGGCGCACCACCGCCGATATGCCCCTCTACCCCACCGAGGCTCGGATAGCGCGGGCGGTGTTGGGCGATCGCGCCAAGGACTGGAAGCGTGTCGCCAAGATCCTGGAAGACAAGGGGGGGTTGCCGCGCATCAATGAGCTAATGGGCGGCAGATTTTGGCCGGCGGTGGTCGCGTTCTTTTATGGGTGGCAGTGCGTTCCAATTAGCGGCAGCATTCCTGAAAATCAGGCGCCATCTATGTTTCGCACTGTCCCGCCGAAGAGCAAGTGGGAGGACTAAAGCGTAGTCCGCACCCCAAAAGCTATTCCAAAAGAATAGTTGCCCCCGCCACCCTCCGCGATCTAAAATTGCGGCGGGTTTGGGGAGATTTCAATGAAGATGTTTTTCGCTGCGCTCGCGCTGCTGGCTGCGTGCGTCAATTCCGCTCGGGCGGCTGACTGCACTTCCATTGCTGACACACAGGCCAGGCTGGCGTGCTTCGACAAAGCGGCCAAAGCACCAAAGGCGGCGATCAAGAAACCTCCCACCGACGAGTTCGCTGATGCTAAGGCGGCACTAGTGCGCAAGCTCACCGATCCCGAATCCGCGTGCTTCACCGACCTTTTCAAGGTCTCTACGCCCGATGAAGGTGAAGTGGTTTGCGGAACGGTCAACTCGAAGAACCGCATGGGCGGATATGCCGGCGCACGAGGCTCCATCTTCCATAGAAGGCAAAATCTCGCCACGCTTATGCTTAGCGGCGGATCTGATCCCGATTATCGTGGGGAGAACGCCGCCTCATATTACGTCTACTGTGCGAACGACCATCGCGGTGACCGCGAATTTTCCGTCCATTGCCCGTCGCTCATCAAGTCATATCGATCCGGTCGATGACTCATCTATTGAATTTTCGCATCCCGACCCAATCAGCTAAATTATCTGGGGACACAGCATGCGTGGATCATCCACGCATTTTGTGCCGATTGTGGTTCGGTTCTCCTGACGGGGGAGCACGATGAGCAAACGTGGGCAGCGTCGAGGCAAGGCGAGAGCGCGGCCGCAGTCCGGCGGACCCATCGTCAAATCTTCTGGCATGCCGGCAAGTGCCCTACCCCCGAAGTCTCGGCGCATCACAGATCCCGACCATTCTCTTTTTCACTACACCACTGCCACCGGTCTTATTGGCATCGTCGAATCCAACACCTTGTGGGCGACACATGCGAGTTTTTTGAATGATACCGCCGAGTGCCAGCTACTGAGCACTCTGCTCGCTCCACAAATAAGACGCGAGTTCGAAAAGATCGTGCCGGAACTAACTTCGCGAGGTGCCTTCAAACCAGAATTGCTTTCGCAGCTTGGCGACAATGGGATGGCTACCGAGGCCGAGCGGGTCGTTAACTCAATTTCCAGGGCCATAGATTCAGGATCGCCGATTCACATCACGTCGTTTTGCCTTCATAAGAATGGATCGCCGGAAAGTGAACACGGTCTCCTGAGTCAATGGCGCGGCTACGGAAGGGGTGGATTTGCCATTGAATTCGATGAGGCCAAGATCGACGATCTAACAAATATCGAGAACGAACGATTCTCGTACCAATCAATGATCACGCGACGAGTTTCCTATCACGACCATAAGAAGGTGGCGGGACTGGACAATTTCATCGGCATGGCAAATGCTTCTCTGAAGGCGGTCTTCGGGGCCGCGGCCCCGAATCTGGCAAGGCGCCCGGACGTCGCAGAGATACTCGGAGAGAGGGAGCTGACGAGCTATATCGGAGCTTTCGTGCAAGCTGTCCCCTTCCTTAAGAGCCCTAGATTTGAGGAGGAAAACGAATACAGGATAGTTGCCCTCCCGACGAGGTCGCCCAAGCTCACCATTGAAGTGGATAAGCGCCAGTGGAAGCCTCGCAATTTCCGAGAAGGCCTCGGCGGATCAATGGTCCCCTTCATCAGATTGGTCGAGGGGGCAGGTCGCCCGCTTCCAATTAAGAAGATAATCGTCGGGCCTCATCGCGACCAACAAAATCAGAAACTAGCTGCTGAGCTACTGTTGGAGAAACATGGAGTGGAAGTCCCGGTCATCGCCTCCGACACCACGCTACGATTCTGATGAACCATAAGACGTCCCCGCTCATACTACTAGCGATAGGCGAACACCTAATTGCTACGGGGAGACTCGCCCTTTCCGCCCGCCCCTCACCTCCCGCCGCGCGATCTCGGTGCCGGAGTCGTCAAGCACGATTACGACCGTGCCCACACCACGGTCGCAATCGGGATCGCTGGCGATATCCCGGGCGACACGCGCGCCGTATTGGACCGCTAGTTCAGCAGAGGCAAATAGCTCTCCCACCTCGTCCGCCTGTGTCTCGCCATTGTGGAAGATCGGGAAGTAGTAACGTCGCATAGCCGCGGCCCTCGTCCTTTAGCCGCGATCATGCGCTCACCCCGGGAGGTCCGCACCTGTCCAAAACGACAGGGTTCGTCAAACAGCGCCGTCCACCAGTGATTTGCGTACCGCGCGCCATGTGTTAGACCGCGCTCCTATCAATGAAGGAGCGGCGAGTTGGCCAAGAAAAAGAAGACTGTTCGTCGCGAGTGGACGAAAGACGACCTGAAGACGCTGAAGTTACTTGCGAGGCAAAAGACTGGTGTCACGAAGATCGCAAAGAAGTTGAAGCGAACGCCGGGCGCGACGGCGGCTAAGGCATTTGTTCTTGGCGTGTCGCTCAGCACGCAATAGGCGGGCACCTACTAGTCATCCGACAGCGCTCGCTTGCGCGGAACCTTGATCTGACGGGATGCCGCGCGATGCGACGCGCTTTTCTGAGCGCCGTTGATCGCGCGCGGCATTCGTTAAGCATTTCCCGGTTATGCGGATGCCATGTTGCGGGCGTTGGGGCAGTTGCTGTTGCGAGGTGCGGTAAGCGTTGCGGGCGCCGCGCTGACGGCCCTCTGCATCGCTGGTGTTCTGTCGTTGGTGGCGACGCACTTTCCGACCAAAAAACAAGCAGTCGTCGAAACCATCGCGCTCAAGATCGGTTGCCTACCCAGCCGATGCGGTACGAGGGTGAACACTGAGCATTAGCGGGAACAGCGATGCTTTCTGGGATGGAGTATCCACACTGGTTTATGCTCGCCGGAGCTGTCCTCGTGCTGGCGGGATTAATCGGATGGGCATTCCAAAGAAACCGACAAGCTTCCAAAGATATCGTGCGAGAACCCGCCGCACCTGAAATCGACCAACCGGCCGTCGAACCGGAGGCGAGTCCCAAACCGCGTTGAGAATCAAGCCCGTCAATCGGCCTAGAAGGTTTAAGCCCGGCCGCCGGCTTACGCGAGCGATCCGCCAGGCACCAGTAAACCGACGGGATAATCTTCCGCCCGGCGCTTTGCATATCTTTTGCCGCGATCCTGCCGCCCCAATTCCCGGCGTCGGATCAATTACCGCTCTTCAACGATTTTGCGGTGTCCAGGTGCTTTTGCAACGTATCTATCTGGCCGGAAGCATATTCTCCAGCAGCATCCTTACTTTTTGATGCCTTCTTGTACTCGGCGATATCCGTCTGGTGGTCTGCGACCATGTGGGTAGCGAACATCTTATCGAAACCCGCGCCGGTCATTTTTGACATCTTGTCATGGTCAGCTTTTTGCTTCGCATTCGGTCCGCCTGGTGAGTTCATTCCCAGTGCTTGGGCAGCATTTAATGCCTTCTGATTGGCGGCAGCGTGGTCTGTAGAGAGCATTCTGCCAAACGATTTGACGGCGTCGCTTTGACCGTTTTGCTGCGCCAGCTCTCCCATGCTCACTTCAGCGAAATTGCCCTCGATTGCCTTCTTAAGGAAGGTTTCGCTTTGCTTGTCTTTCGCAGATGCGCTGGCAATTGAGATTGCCATCAAGGTTGCTGTCCCGAGTGACATAAGCATTCTGATCATCGGCAACTCCTGTGGGTTGTCTGTCGATGAACACGTCAATTGCGGAAGAGGTTCCAATTGAGGATATGGCGCGTTGGATCTGGCGGACGCCTCTTGGGTTCGGACGCAGGACCTACCGCAGGATATTAGTAGGCCGAAGTCGGCACGATC
Source organism: Bradyrhizobium sp. 482_C4_N1_8 (assembly GCF_052075965.1). Lineage (NCBI taxonomy): Bacteria > Pseudomonadati > Pseudomonadota > Alphaproteobacteria > Hyphomicrobiales > Nitrobacteraceae > Bradyrhizobium > Bradyrhizobium sp. 482_C4_N1_8. The sequence goes on from NZ_CP197231.1 coordinate 4,856,190, forward strand.
CCCGACAGGAACCGAATAGTGCGGGCGCTATTAGCTCGCTATGAGCGATCGGGTCCTGTATGAAAGCAGCAATGGCGACGTCTGGTCTTTGGCGCGACATCCAGCTTCGAGCACGCCAGTCGTGAAGCATCAGCCGAATGCCGGCTCAGGAGGACGGACCTCGTACATTGAAATCGGCCGATTCCTGCGCGACAGCGTAAACGGTCCGGAGCACCAGGCGCTGCTCAACCTGATCGGGACTTTGATACCAGACTAAGGAGGACGCAATGATGCGGTATCCTTGGACTTTAACGGCAACGCTTTTCGCAGTCGGCGTCATCGCTTGGGCTGTGCTGGCTGAGCGCCCTCCAGAGAACCCGCTCCGGATCGAGGCTTCCCTGACCATAGCCGCCGACCCCGACCTTCGATTGGTCTCAGAGCGCAGCCCTTACATGCGGACAGAGCGATGATAACGAACAGCGCCCAGCCGCCAGCGTGAACCGGCGGGCCTTTGTGATGGACTCGCGATCGGCTTACCAAGGAAGATAGAGCGCGACGAACAGCGCTAGGCCGATCAGACCGCACGCCCACGCGACCGGGCCAATTGGTGTCTGCGTATCCACGATACCCCCAAAAAACTGCGAACTCGACTCTGAAGGGCGGCCCGCGCCTCGATCTCGTCCACGGAGCGCCTACAATCCTCGGCGACCTTCAGTAGTCCGATCCGCTCGATATCCATCGTGGCAAGCGCGGCCTCAGCTAGACAGATCTGCTCTATCCGCCGGAGCTCTTTCAGGTCTCGTTTCATCGGCCATGCCCCCCATTGGCAGATGCTGATCCCTTTGTGGTGCAAAACTGTGGCAATAAAACTTATGCGAGTAAGCGTGCATATAGTTCCAAGATTTGCCGCAAGGTCCACGATGCCACTCGCAGAAGTGCCTTTTGTCACAGCCGGGTCGGCAGCCCGAACGGCCCACACCCGCGACGCAGTAGCTCGCACGCGTTCCGTGGGCGAAAACTTGCTGTCCTTAGAAGCGGTCCGCTGGGTCGGACCGCCGAGTAGCCCGTTCGATGCGTCTTAACCGTGCCTTAAGGCGCTCGATCTTGAGCCGAGCCCTGCGCATGGACGTGCGCCGAGTTTCGGTAAGGCCTGAGAGACGATGTATTGAGCTGCGCCAGCACTATTCGGTTGGCATCTGTCATTCGAAGCTCGGTCGAAGAAAACCCGCCGACCTTGCGAGCCGGCGGGAGTTTTGACTGAGATATTGGCAATCGGCGGGCACCGATTACAGGATTAAGTTAGCGGAGTCGCCGGCCGAGCGCGAACCGCGGAATCGTCTTCAGCGCTTCAGCCGACGGCGGTGCGTCATCAGCCGCTGCCGGTCGCGCCTCCTATGGGCTCGGCGACGGCGGCTTCATTGGTCCACGCTGGGCCAGGATGCGCCTGATCTCGGCGTCAATCGCCTGATCCTCCGGCGAAAGTGGAGCATACCTCGCTGCGAGCTGTTCGGCACTCGGCAGCTACGTCTGTCGGCAGCGGCGCTCGTTGAGGCCCATCAGACGGCAGCCGAGCATCCGGTCGAAGCTGATGCGGTGGCGCTGGCAGTACTCGGCAAGGTCTTTTGGCGGGTCCGGCCAACCCTCGGCGGCGCCCCTGTGTGCTAATAGCTGGCGGCTTTCCCACACTCACGAGCGGCAGTAGCCCGCGCTCTCGACGAGCCACTTCACGCCCTGCCGCCTGCCGGATATACACGGGTGAACTCTCCTTGGCGCTTGATGCGGTCGTAACGAAACGCGCAGCCATGCGCGCGGGCAAAGACTCCTGCCTCTGCAATCGCGAGGGCACGCGTACCGCCGAACGCGCGCTCAATGTATCGGCCGCGAACTATCAGCCGCTCGTCCATCGCGAGAACATCCAAAACACTCGCCAGCCGGAGCAAGTAGTCTTCGCGCGTCTCCATGAAGGCCGGCCATCGTGAGGTTTGTCTTGCCGCGATCCTGCCGAAAGCCAACCAGCGTGAACGAGCATGCTGTCAGCTAGCCAACACTAAGATTCTTTGCCTCGGTTTTCCCTTTCCGGTGTCCTGACGGCGCGGCCCGTCAGTTATGGGAAGCAACCAGCTGCGCACACCGAGGACACACGCCGTCGGCCGCATCCGTGAGTTGGCGCACAATCTCCTCCATGAGATCTTCACGCTCCCAGCACGTGCCATCACTCTTGGTGATGCTTCTGGCGCGGTAATAAGCATGTGTTTCAGCGTCGCTGTCTCCGACGCGGATCATGACCTCGGGATGGAAAGGACAGAGGGCTATAGCACGCGTTGTCAGCAATGCATAGCGCATGGTCGATTCGAGATTGTCGGTGTGGAGCGGCATCATAGCCTCCTGCTTCGGGCCGCAAGCGTATGTGAGCGCGCAAGCAAAGGCGCAGCTCAATTCTGACTCTGCCTTACGCTTGACCTCAGCGTCCTCAGCGTCGCGCGGCACAATGCACGGCGCGACGCCATAGCGATTACTTACGCTCGGCGTCAGCCTCCTGCTCAAGCCGCACAATATGTGCGCGCAGCGTGTCAAACCGCTCCTCGGCAACGTCGCTGAATAGCGGGTCATTGTGACTCGTTGCGGCTGAAGCGATCTCAGTCCAATCTTGAGGCTTGAGAACCTTAAGTGCCACGGGAAAAAAATCGCGTTCTTCCATCCTCATGTGACGGCGCTCGTGCGCGATAAAATCCCGAACGATAAGATCCACATCTTGGCGCAGAATCTCACGTTCCGCGAGAACGCCGTCGACCGCCTGAGCGACGCGGCGCAAAAGTTGGGCCCCTTTCTGGTGTTCGCGAGCTAGATCGCCGACCTTCGCAGCAGCAGCCGGATCTCGTGCCCTCAGCTTGGCAAATACCAAGTCTTCCTGGGGATGATGATAAACTTCTGGGTAGACTTCGAAGTAACTGATAACCGCGTGAATGACCTCGTAGTCAGCACGGTCCCCGCGGTCGAATACCTCGAGTTCCCGCTCGAGGATGGCCAGCAGCTTCTCAATGTTGAGATGCTCTTGGGATAAGCGCTCTATGATCATGGCAGAGCTCCATAAACCAGTCTCCAGTATAGTCTTTGGTCCGGTGTCAGCATTTGCCACAGATCAATCCGAGACAACTTAAATCGGCCGCCGGCTTTCCCGACGGCAGTCTCAGCCGTGCCTAAAGCTCGATCACGACATTGGACGGGAGCGCTTCTTTCGCTCTGTGGCTGCTTAGCTGAAAGTAGGGCTCGCCAACTCAGCCAGCCCCGGCGGCCTTCGCTCTTCGCGTGCCGTGCGCGCGGTTAGTCCTCGTGACCGCACAAAGAGACTGTCGGTTTCGTTGAGAGGGCGATGCGTGCGGACGGCAATCGCGCTGCCATTCGCTAAAACGGAGATGCCGGCATGTCCTGTCTTAATGAGCAGCATTAAAGAAACTATATGATCTCCGGCTCATCCGAAAGTCAGCACAACTGACCGGGTATCGCGACTCCTGAGACGACCAACCAGCGCGTCGCAAGGTCCGCTAATGGGATGGACCGGCTGCTTCCTCCGCGGGATCAGTCTGGAAAGACTACCCTGCAGCATCCGGAGAAACATCCCATGGACACCACCACACAGCCGCTGGCCTCGATCGGCATCCATCGGGAAGGAAGTCTTCCACGTCGTCGGCTTTGGCACGGACGGCAAGATCGCGCGAGCGTCGACCAGTCGGCACGCCCTTGTGCGGTCGGTGACCGCATAAGGCTGTCATGGGTTGCAGCCAACGTGCGCCGATCGACTTCAACCTCGGACCGGAAGCGGAAGCAATCGGCACCGGCCCGGTCCAGTGGTGCAGAGGACCACTTCATATCAGGCGTTTAGCCAGTGTTCCCTCTTGAAGCCATTGACCCCCGCGCTTACTCGCAGTCCTGGTCGGCCGCCGTTACCTTTTTCTGGGACGGCGCGGGCTCGGCCGCACCGGCCGTCGCCTTCTTTGATTGTTCCGTGGGCGCGGGGCGGGTCTGCTCGACGGTGCCTGCCGTTCGATCCGGTGACTGGGCAGAGGGTGCGGGGTGGGTCGCCTTTGATTGTTCGGCAGCGGTCGGCTGGCTCTGCATCTGGCGCTGAGCATCTTCCGACGACGTTGCGGTATTCTCCGAGGCTTTGCTCATCGAAGATGTCGGCGGTTGCTGCTTAGAATCAGTTGCTGTGGAACCAGTGGTTTGTCCCGTATAGCCCGGGACATTTCCTGATCCTGCATCGCGGCTCACCGTGGTGCAGGGACCGGCATAAACGGAGTTGGCGCTGAAGGCGAGCAACGCACCCAAGATCATAAATCTGTTAGCGATCATAGCCCTTCTCCTTTGAACTCTCTGGACGATTGAACAAAGGATGGCGCCTTCCGTTCCGGACGCGCAAGAGCAGCGCCAACATTGACGAGTGGCTGAGTTCACCGGGGCCAAAATCGCCACCTAAAATAGGGCCGCTCAGTTGGCGGCCTCATTATCCTCGTCTTTGCCCACTTCGCCTTCCGATACAGGTTTTCGCCATGGGATCGGAGCTGGAGGTTGTTTGAATCGATGTCGACGACGATAGATTGATGATTGGCGTGCGACACTATTCTCCGAAGCTAGGAACACCCCTGGAGTGGCCGAGTTAGGCCGACAAAACCTACATTCAAGGGACCGAGGTTTATGGAGCAGATCGAAAGAACATCGGTGAGATTGATCACCTCATCATCGACAAGGTCACAGGTCGCGTGGCTTATGCCGTCTTGAGCTTGGGTGGATATGTTGGATTGGGCCATAGCCATTACCGCATTCCGTGGGGCGCTCTAAAATACGATACGTCGCGCTTGGTGGTTTTCGAACCAACATCACCGAGCAACAGCTGAGGGACGCGCCTGAGTTCAGTGATGACTCATGGCAGGATCGAGACTGGGAAGCGCGCACCCACCGGTACTATGGGACGCCGACGTACTGGGAGGGTCGGGGTGGCTTTTATGACGCCCGGCAGTGCATCTGAAACTTCCCAGTCGTGTGTTGCCAGACTGAAGAACTGAACGACCAGCCCTTGCCCTTGGGTCGGCACGGCTGTCAGCGGCGCGTTTATGGGAAATAGAAAAGCACGTTGTTGGGCGGACGACATTCCCGCATCTCCCTATCGCGCGCGAACATGGCGTCGCCTATGTTGACGTGCTGTTGCTCTCCGATCGGCTGGAGGGGTGCAGACCCGAGGTGCGATCCCGCCGTCCTCGCCGGCCTGGGCGCATGCGACGTTTACTGCTTGGGCTGAGGAGCGCGAGCGGCGCGCACTGGCGTGATCACCGGAGCGCTACGCGGCGCACGATAACAAGGTGCAGCTCTGGCCGCACGAAGCGCTTAAGCGTTGACCAACAGATAGAGCCCTGAGACCAGAGCAGGCCTCAAAATCCAGCGACTGGTGCCGCGCCTGACTTGCCCCTATTCTTGTGGAATGACCGCCCTCACCCGTCGCCGCGGTAACAATCCGCACGAGGAATCTTGGCAGATCTACTTCACCGACGTCCGCACCGGGACCATCGGCGCGCGCGCCGGCGTACCGATCCACGCCGATCAATGGGGTTGGTCCATCGGCTTCTATCGTGGCATGGAGCCAGGCACATGGCGGAGTGGCATAGCCGCCACCTTCGAAGCCGCGCGCGAGGCTTTCGAGGCCGCGTGGTCCGAGCTGCGGCTCACCATCCCAGACACCGCCTTCGCCGAATGGCGCCAAGATCGCGACTGGCGGGCCGAGGTTGCGGCCAAGCGGGCGCGGGGCGAGAAGCTCGACAGCGAGATCCGGAGCACACTGATGCGCTGCGTCTGCGGCACCACGTTCGACAGCTGGAAAACGGCGGAGAGCTACCCTCACCGCGCACACATCACCGCCGCGCGGGCGGCCAATGGGACACGACGATGAAGCACACCGCAGAACGACCCTATGCAGACCCGGATGCGGCCGCGCGCAAGCTCGTCGAGCTCGCGGCCAGCGTCGCGGCCGTGCAGGACGGCCGCATCTACATCGAGCGGATCAACGGGCAGTTCATGATCGAGCTGAAGGGCAGCGGGAGCGAGTTCGGCGCCGGGCTCAGATACGCCATCGAGCGCGGCTGGTTATCGAAGCATGAAAGCGGCACCTACGTGAAGCTGATGCCGCCCGGGGAAGATCTGCTGACTCGCAAATAGGAACCGTCCTTACTGCTTCGTCCTACTTCTGTCGAAAATGAATGCGGCTTGAAACACCCGCTCAACTTCTGTCCTCACTTCCACGGAAACGTCCTGCCGTATGGTGGCAAAGTCCTTTGCCAAGTTCGCAAGCGACCTAGCGGCTTCGACCTCGGCCTCTTGCTGAGTGTCGAATTCCAGACCTTCCTCGTCCGGGTACAAACCAGTGTCGTCCCGGATGTCGAAGTAGTACCGGGTCATAAGCCGCCCTCATTCGAGGGAGAGCATAGAAGAAATGTTCGCGTGTTCCTATTCTGGCGGCTGCAGTCCGGGTGATCTCAACCACTCGCTCAAGTGCGAGCCGGTCTCGGCCTGTCTGGCCTTGCGGAGGAGAGCTTCTCGCTCGAAGCCGGCAGGGAGCTTCTTGGCTAGCTCTCTTAAGCGTACGGCTTCTTGGGCAAGACGTTCTTCGAGGGACACAGTTTGTTTAAAACGACGGCGTCGCTGCATGACACACCTCGATCTTACGGGTCCTAACCGTTGGGTTTGAGTTCTTGCAGCCTAACGCGCGGGCAGTTCCGTGGTCTGTGCCCTAGTGAACACAAGTTCCACGCGATAACGCGGGAACCTCGGATCACAATTGAATGTTACTTATCGCGGGCAGCCGGAGGGGAACGCCATGGAAATGGACCTTGCCGAGCGCTTCTTTTTGGGTCTCGCATTCATAGGTGCAAGCTGCCTCTGTGTCGTTTTCTCCGTCTGGATGCTTACTTGAAGTTCTGGCCCGCCAGCGTGAACCGGCCGCCGGACTTGCTTTTCCGCACCCAACGACCAGCAGTAGCCCGCGCTCTCGACGAGCCACCTCACGCCCTGCCGCCTGCCGGATAAGCACGGGTGAACTCTCCTTGGCGCTTGATGCGGTTGTAGCGAAAAGTGCAGCCGTGCGCCCGGGCAAAGACCTCCGCCTCTGCAATCGCGATGGCACGCGTGCCGCCAAACGCACGCTCGATGTAACGGTCCCGAATTATCAATTTCTGGTTCGACCCGACGTCATCCAAAACCGTCGCTAGCTTAAGCAGGAAGTCTTCGCGCGTCTCCATAGGGACAAACATGCAAGGGCGAACGCCTGAATGCCAGCAAGGAGCTATGAAAGGCGAAACCTCGCCGCACAAATAGCCCGTCCTCAGTCTTTGGGCGGGAATGGATGGACGACGGCTTTTGCGTCCGTCGCCTGTGCGATCAGGACTGCAATTCCGTCCAGCGTTTGTCGGTCGTTGATTCGGAATGACAGGCGCCGATACCGGGCGATCTTGTCGTCGTACTGAACGCACTTCTCACACATGGCTTCCGCTTGGCATAGAGGGCGGGAGCATGAAGCACTCTCAGTCACCAATGGGCGCCTCGGACGGGGCGGTGATCTCCGGACCATAAACCAGAACTCGGGTTCCCGACAGAAGGAACACAGCCCGCCAACGGAGGCGGCCTCAATGCCTGCGCCGTTCGACCGCGAATGTGAATTTGAGCTGGAGCACCGGACCGCTCTCGTCCCGGACTTCAATCGACAGCTTTTGGCTATCGCCCCCTAAGGCGCGGACGGCATCTCTGGCCATATCGGCAAGCGAGCGCGCCGCCTCTTCCTGCACCTTCTCTATGGTTGAGAACTCTAGACCTTCCTCATCCGGGAAAATCTCGTCACCCTCTCTGATGTCAAAATAATACCGTCTCATCAGACCAGAACGACGCCAACCTCAAATTGTTTCTTTCGTAAAACAGGCCACGCCCAAATCAAACTAGGCGACTGATGCCGAAAGCAGGCCGGCCACCTACCTCAGCTCGTTCCTCGCGAGAGAAGCCAGTCTGTCCAGTTGGCCAGCCAAACCCACATAAGTTCGGGCGATGTTTTTCAGGACGTCGGCGCGATCTTTGGAAATGCCGCTCGCGCCAGAAAGTCTCTTGTAGAGGTCAGCATGTTCTCGGCACTCAGCAATGTTGATCACTGGCTCTGCCTTCTGTTGGCCGTGCGGGTCACAGCAGCGCCTTCCCCGCTGGCTTGCCTTCTACCATGTTAGCGCCCGTTAAAATCAGTCTTATGACACTGGTTAAATACGGAAGCGCCCCCTTCAGTTTGGAAAAGGAACCACAAGGGCGGCTGATATTTGACTGGCTCGCCGGCAGAGCTGGCGGAGCGGCCTCGGCCTACCCCCTAGGCCCCTGCAGCCGGGGCCGTCTCTCGCTCTTGTTGTATCGGAGTAGCGTATGCGTTCCTCGCCCTCGATCGTGCCGGCCGACCGCCTCGACCGCGATATCTATCTGGTGCTTGAAGACTCTGGAGCGCGCCGGTTGCGCCTGGCGCGAGACGGATGAGGCTGACACCAACCTCGAGGGCGTCCTGCAAACTCCCCTATCGCTAGAGCCATCCCGGTCCCGATGGAACGAGAACCGGCGATGCTCTCAGTCTTTCGTGAAGGCGCGTGAGCCTCAGGCTTCCTTGAAGCGGTAGCCGACGCCGTAAAGTGTCTCGATCATCTCGAACTCGTTGTCGACCACCTTGAACTTCTTGCGCAGCCGCTTGATGTGGCTGTCGATGGTGCGGTCGTCGACATAGACCTGGTCGTCATAGGCGGCGTCCATCAGCGCGTTGCGGCTCTTCACCACGCCGGGGCGGGTCGCCAGCGCCTGGAGGATCAGGAATTCGGTGACGGTCAGCGCCACCGGCTCGTTCTTCCAGGTGCAGGTGTGCCGTTCGGGGTCCATGCGCAGCAGGCCGCGGTCGAGCGCCTTGGCATTGTTCTCCTTCGGCGCGACAGTCGGGTCCTTCGGCGCCGAGCGGCGCAGCACGGCCTTGACGCGCTCGACCAGCAGGCGCTGCGAGAACGGTTTGCGGATGAAGTCGTCGGCGCCCATCTTGAGGCCGAACAGTTCGTCGATCTCTTCGTCCTTGGAGGTCAGAAAGATCACCGGCAGGTTGGACTTCTGCTGCAGCCGGCGCAGCGTTTCCAAGCCGTCCATGCGCGGCATCTTGATGTCGAGAATGGCAAGATCGGGCTGGGTGGTGCGGAAGCCGTCGAGCGCGGAGGCGCCGTCGGCGTAAGTCATGATGCGGTAGCCTTCCGTCTCCAGCGCGATCGAGACGGATGTGAGAATGTTGCTGTCATCGTCGACCAAAGCGATTGTGGGCATGAGCCTCTGCTTTCTGCTTTCCGTTTGGGTCGTGCTTGAAACGGCGAGCAATCCACTGATGTGCCGCATACATGGGTGCCGAAGTCGGCGATCGAACCTTGTCGCCGAGCAATGCAAACTGGGCTGAGGTGTGACCAAGTTCCACAAAGCGCGACAGATTCGCCCCGTTTCGCCCCTTAACCTGACCCCCGTTTACCCGAAAAAAGACCTCCCTTGCAACCACCTGACCCGAGAAGGCCGATGCACCCGCCCCCCGATTTCGACCCTCGGGCCAGTACGCCTATCCGCTCCGGATTGTATCCTTCAATCCCGTCGAGGGGTGGTCGCGGGACGCGACTTCCGAGGTAGCCGATGCGTTGGCCCGGCGCGCGGCCGACACCGACGCCGAGGTCTCGTCTGCGTTGCAAGACTTCATCGCCGCCAACGCCACAAGGCGCTTCGACACGCAGCTCGCGCTGCCCTTGCGCGGGGTCGCCTGACGGTGGCGGACTTCCGCTCTAGCAAGAGGGTAACGCAGATTCGAAACAATCGAGTCAATGACCCGGCGCTGGCTCGGCTGTTGAAGGTCGACGCTTTGGCATGGCGTGGTATCGCAAAGAGATACCGAGCTGACGCGCTTTAACAGCCACCGACGAGACGCCTCGGTTCAATTCAGCGGCTATCTCTTCGCGGCGGTGATTCCCGGCCATCGCCTTGAGCGTCTCAAGGTCTTCCGAGGTCCATGGGCGAACAGAATTGGCCATATGGCGGCCTCCCAAACAACAAATTTGGCTCACGTAGCGCAATAGCCCATGGGACCAAAAGTTTCATTCCGCCCTCTTGGATAGATCGCACGTCGGCTCTGTTATGAGCGCCACCGCGCTAACCGCAAAAATCTAGAAGCACACCGCAGAACGACCCTATGCAGACCCGGAGGCGTCCGCGCGCGAGCTCCTCGAAACGCAACATTGCGGCCGGGGACGCCAGCAACCTGACATTGTCCTTTGGTACAATGATCTAAGGGACATGGAATGAATATGGTCGCTCGTCGAACGACCTGGTGGCAAAGGATTATTCAAAGGATTTGATGCGGAAGAGGAATGACCGATGTTTGTGCGTATCACAACGGATCGACGACCTCAGCCCAATACGCTCGATGAATTCGGTTTAGCGGGTACATTCAACCGAATCATCGGCCTCAGCGAATTTAAATACCGAAAAGACACCGAAATCTTCGGTGAAAAAGAGCCCGCTGTGTATGTCTATCAAGTCAAGCATGGTGCGGTGCGAAGTTACAAGTTGCTCTCGGACGGTCGGCGTCAAATCGCCGCCTTTCACTTAGTGGGCGATATCTTCGGGATTGAGAATGGCGACACGCATCGATTTACCGCAGAGGCGGTCGTCGAAACCGTCGCGCGCCTGATTAAGCGAGAAAGCATTCAATTGGTGGCCGCAAGAGACGCGGTTGTCTCGCACAACCTGCTCAGCATGACTACCCGCAACCTGGAGCACGCAGAAAACCATATGCTGCTTCTGGGCCGCAAGACCGCGGTAGAAAGGGTTGCCGCCTTCTTACTTGAGATGGATTGCCGCACCGGAGCAGACAATGTGTCGCTCCCGATGACTCGTCGCGACATTGCGGACTATCTCGGCCTGACGTTGGAGACGGTTTCTCGCGTGCTATCTAGCTTGCGTAAAGCGGGCGTCCTTACGTTCCTCGACGGCGATCAGCGAGAGATCATGTTAAACGACAGGAGCCGGCTTGCCGATTTCGATCGGCAAGAACCGGCACAACCCTGATACCAAAAGCGACGAGCCGTACTGGCGACGATGATGAATACGCAGACTCACATCATGATCGCGGATATTGCGGGAGCTAGCACGAAGGTCCGTTGACTTAGATCAAGGATTGCCGGCGATCTAGGTTCAAGGCCTCTGCCATGAACAAGCCTTCCGATACCGAGCCCAAGCCAACCGAACCCGAGCCCAAGCCAACTCGCTTGGAGGAGGCGCGCCGGATCGTTGAGGATTATGCGAATGACCTTCGCGAGTTCATCCGAAAGCTCCGTGAGAAGATGAATTGAAGCGGATTGGCGCCGGGCTCAGATATGAGATCGAGCGCGGCTGGTGATCGCAGCATGAAAGCGGACGCCGCCCGGGGAGGATCTGCTGACTCGCAAATAGGAGGTGCTGGGCGGGGTAGCCCGCCAACTGAGGCGGCCTTGCTTCGCAAAGGGCAACCGCAACGGTTGTCTTGCGCTTTCAAGTTTCTCCGTTCGGCAAAACAGTATCGATTGTGTGCCTAAGCTTATCCAGCGTGCACGGTTTGACTAAGACGGGCGTTCCTTCAAATCCGTGCGGCACGCCGCTGCTGCCGTATCCGCTCAAGAAAAAGAACGGCAGCCCTCGTCTCCTTATTGCTTGGGCAACGGGCCCCACGTTCATACCATGCAAATTGATGTCGAGGATCGCGAGATCGTATTCCCCGATCTCGGCAACGGATCGCGCATCATCTATATTCCCCACTTCAGCGATGACCCTGTGTCCGAGTTCCTCGACCATCTCGACAAGCATCATTCGAATAAGCGCCTCATCTTCCACGAGGAGTATTGATGCCTGCGTCATCTCTCGCCTCAAGCCTTGCCTAAATCGGCCACCGAGCGCTCGTTAAGGAGCTGAGAGACCGCCGTTGTAAGCTGCGCGAGGGCAAACGGTTTCTGAAGAATTATGCTGTTGGGAACGCCTTGTGCCGGCCAGTCGTGGGCCGCTGCGCCCGATATGTAGACCACGGGCAAATTGGGATCGGTCTCGCGTGCCGCCCGCGCGACCTCCCAGCCGGTGAGGCTTCCTAACAGATTGATGTCAGTCACTAGAGCGCAGTATGCAACGAGCCGACCTTTGAGCAGTGTTACCGCCTCCTCGCCGGTCTTGGCGCTGGTGAACTCGAAGCCCCCCTCCCTCAATGCTTCCTCGACAATGCCTTGGATCGCATCGTCGTCTTCTACCAGAAGAACTGTCGGCAGCACTTCCGTCATAGTTTTCCGCCGAGCACACGTGAACTGGAGGTTACAAAGTGCACACAAGCCAAAGGTTCCCGGGAAAGTTTGGCAGTCTTGAAATCCGGGGTCCAGCTCCTGTCGGAGGATTTTTTGGCCTTGACCTTTTCGCGGATGAAGCTGACCCGCAACTGGTCGCCGTTTACTCGTTCGAGCTGACAGCGACGATAGGCAAGTCCAGTGGACGAAAGCAGAAGAAAGAACTCGTTCAGGGTCAGCCCCTCAATCGAGGTCTCAACTTGAAGTGTTGCTCCGACATTTGAGACCTCCTTAAGCGTGCACGCGCGACGCCACGTGCCATCAATGGCCATCATTTGCGCAGGCAACGGATGCTCGAAGGTGACCCTTCGGTCTTCTTGCTCTTTTTATGCTGGCATCGGGTAAACGGAAGTGGTCCCCCCTATATCCCCGATCAACTAAAAGGTAGTAACCGCGGTCGGGAAAAGTTGGCAAATTGGGATCCGCTTGGGACACCGAAGTTGAAATACGAACAGCGTCCGTGAAGTCGCAAGCAGGCCAGTGCCGCCTTACTTCACCTCCATTGTCTGCTCGTTCCGCGCGAGAGACGCCAGTCTATCCAGTTGGCCGGCCAAACCGACATAGGTTCGGGCGATGTTTCTCAGGGCGGTGGCGCGGTCCTTGGAGATGCCGCTCGCGGAAGAAAGTCTCTTGTAGTGGTCAGAAAGTCTCTTGTAGTGATCCGCATGTTCGCGGCACTCAGCAATGTTGTGGTCGAGAGGGGCGGCTGGCATGATCGAGAGCGAGGAACGCATACGTTACTCCGATATGACAACGGTAGAGAGACGGCCCCGGCTCTAAGGGCTCAATCCAGCAATCAACACGTCCTGTTGGGACGCATCCATCGCTAATCCCGGCGGAAAATCTGGCCCCGCTCGGCCGCGAGCGCGAGCTCTGTCCATTCGCCCGCAAGCTTCAGCCAGCCTTCTCGATCGACCTGGTCGAGGCTGCGAGCCGCCTCCCCGCGACAGGCCGTCGCCTCCTTGAAAAATTGCTGAGCGGAGGCGGCCATCTTATCGTAGTGGGACAACTTCCCGGGTAGCTTGGTCTTCATCGTTGCCTCGGCGCATAACCATGCAACACAGACGGTTCGAAAACTCGTGGAATTGCCACTTGTTCCCGCAACCAATAAGTACGGCCAGCGCCTAAGGTCGGACACAAGCCAGTGCCCATTTTTGGAATGATGGTCCCAATAGGAACGACGAGCGCGGGCAATTATTGAGTCGTCGCTGGCTCGCCGGCAGAGCTGGCGGAGCGGCCTCGGCCTACCCCCTTGACCCCTGCAGCCGGGGCCGTCTCTCCGCCATTATCGTACACCCGGCTCGGCGGCCTCGAGCACGAGAAGCCCGCCACAGTTGCCTAGGGCCTTCTCGCAACGACTGATCTCCCAACCGCACCGGCGGTTCGCGCCAATTCGGCAATGACGAACTAAGGCCCCGCGGAGTGACGCTCCGCGGGGCCTTAGCTCTTAACAGCCTACACGCCTTGACCGATCAGTCGATGATTTTCACGACCCGGCGCGTGCGCGGTTCGACGATGACACGGCGGTCGTTCACGACCGCGTAGCGATACTCGGTGTAGTTCGGCACCGGGCGCAAGACCACGGTCGGGGGCAAGGGCTCGCCGACGACGACGCGCTCGTGAATCACGACGGAGTCGTCGCGCGGAATTCCGCCGAGCACGGCATTCGGAATTTCGAGGCCGGCGCCAACGGCCGCACCGACGGTGCCGCCGACCATCGCGCCGACCGGGCCACCGATGTCGCCACCCGCACGCGCGCCGTCCCTAGCGCCCTGTTCGGTCGTCGACTGGGCAAAGGCCGCAGTCGACGCCGCCAGCAGCGACACAGCAGCCAATGAAATCGCAAGACGGGTTTTCATGTCCACTCTCTCCAGTGGTTGTTGATGCGCCGTCAACCGCTGGGCCAGAGCATTGTTCCGGTTCCTCCGATGAAAGGCGCGTCTGGAGAATGTTACTGCGTAACAGTTCAGGCCGCGGTGGCGCAGCGTTGCTGTCAGGCATACGTTGCTAAGACGGGTAGCTCTTGATTGGAAAGCCGCAGTATCATGGGCCGGTTGCAAGAAGTTGCGACGAAGAAGGCTATCGCAATTATTGCAATCTTTTGCTCGACGGATTCGAAATCCGCGTTTTCTTGAGCGACGCGTAGCAAATCGGATACACTGCGGCAAATCCTGAAGAAGGGTGGGTTCGGGTGATTCAAGGCGAGCTCGGCCATCATAAACGGCGAGGTCGTGATGCCGGCCGCCGATGGCAGCACCGATTTCTCCGTCTTGCAGAACGACATGGTCGACCTTGCCGGCATAGATTAGGTGGTCGCCCTTGCGCCTCGCGAGATAAATACCGTCCCATTTGCCCTCGTCGAGCGCGAAGCCGGCAATTGTTAAGGTCTCGCGTTGGGCGCATGTCTTTTTGATCCAATTGTTGCCCCGGCCGCTGGCGTAGATGCTGTCACGCACCTTCGAGACTACGCCTTCGAGCCCCACCTTGCAGGCGTGCGTGAACATCTCGCGGCCATCGATCTCGAAGCTATCGCTTAACTGTAGGTCGCTGCCGGTGATGATCTTCTTCAGCGCCGCCTTGCGCTCCAACAGCGGCACATTCCGGAGGTCCCTGCCGTTGAGATAAAGCAGGTCGAAGGCGACGAGCACGATCTTCGTCGAGGCGCCCTTGAGCTGGCTTCGACAAGACATCGGCGGCCGAGCTGCGGCGGCGCCTCGAGCCGCTGGTCCGTAAGACACAGCCCTATGCCAAGAGGATTGCGCACAAAGGCATCTGGGTCGAACCGAAGCTGCTTGCTGAGATCGAATACCAAGCGAAGTCGGCCGAGGGGAAGGTGCGGCATCCGTTCTTCAAGGGGTGCGAGGACCTGTAACGGCGCGGCGATCGGTGGCAAAATTTTTTCAGCCCCCTCTTGAAACCAAAACCGGCTTTGCTAATTTTTTTGTCGCCATCTGACGATGGTGTCCGGGCGCCTCATGGGCCCGGGCCAAGAGACGGGCACCGTGTCCGGTGCCGCTCGTAGACATCTTGCTCTTAGGAGGATTTGGCTATGCGCACCTACGATTTTGCCCCCCTCTGGCGCTCGACCATTGGTTTCGACCGCCTCTTCGACCTCGCAGAAACCGCTCAGCGGGCCAGCGAGGACAATTACCCGCCCTACAACATCGAACGGATGGCGGAGGATCGCTATCAGATCTCGCTGGCGGTGGCGGGTTTCTCGCCCGAGGATATCGTCATCACCGCCGAGCAGAACGTGGTGACGGTTGAAGGCAGCAAATCCGACAAGACCGAACGTGATTTCCTCTATCGCGGTATCTCGCACCGCGCCTTCAAGCGCCAATTCAGCCTCGCCGAATATGTCCAGGTGAAAAGCGCCGCATTCGACAACGGCTTGCTGACCATCGAACTCGTCCGCGAGATTCCGGAAGCGATGAAGCCGCGCCGGATTGCGATCGGCGATGCCTCGACCGGCAGCGTGCGGAAGCTGGAAGCCAAAGCCGCCGCCTAGTAGAGGCGCCATGGAGCCGCGCTGCAAGTCGTGCGGCTCCCATCCATTCGTCAATGAAAAGGAGAGGACCATGCGGCCGACGACCGCTGACGACAACGTTTTCGACTTCGACGCGCTGCTTCATCCCGGCACGGTCTTTGAGACACCCAAAGACGTTCTGGATCACCCTGCCCTGACGCTGGCCGAGAAGCGCGCAATCTTGGCATCATGGGCGTCCGACGCGTCCGCGATCGCCTCTTGCCCGTCGATGCGCGCACCTGCCGGCCTCAAGAAGCCGGTATCGATCGACGAAATCTTGGACGCGTTGCGCGCCTTGGACGGTGGCCCCCGGACGCCACCCGGCGGAAAGCCCTACCGTCTCCGTTCGACCGAACGTGCGGCCGCGGCGTGAAGTTCGGAGCCTCAGATGACAACGGACGAAAAACTAGCGCGGCTTCGCGCCCATCGCAACAACGTCCACCGCTACCGCCGCCTGCTGAGCACTCGGCTCTCAGATCTTGAGCGCGAGTTCTTGATGAAGCGACTCTCGGAGGAGCAAATCGCTATTGATGCGCTATCGACGACGACTTTCCCATTTTCCTTGAATCTCGACGGTCCAATCACCGGTGCAGCATCCAGGGTGGCTTAGCTTCAATGCTGGACCTTATATTGATCGATCGCAATCGTCGTGGTTGGGAATGGCGAGTTTGCGACCAGTCTGGCACTGCCCTGGGTAAGGGCCGTGAAAGAACGCGAATGGCCGCGAGATATCGCGGTTATCAGGCGATGTTTCTATTGCTCGCAAGCGGAGCCCGGTTAATCGATCCGGGGCCGTTGGCGCCATAAGATGAGCTTACGGCTCCTCCCCGGCAATGGCCGAAAGCGGCGGGCCTGCAACAATGTCCTTCCTGACCGGCCCCGGGGCCACCAGGTAGGCGCCACTCCCCTGACGGACTCAGTTTCCGTAATTGGCCGGTAGCGGTCGTCACGGCAACGATGACGAGGTGTTGGATTCACGGGGCATCAGACGTGGTCGGCAAGTCCGGCCCGGCATCCAGGGACATCCCTCCGTTACCGCGATTGCCGCTATGGGCTTCATGTCGCGCGGCACTCTTCATCGATACTTGGTGCTAAGTCCTCAGGACGCATTCCGCGGATGATCCAGCTCAGTGCGAATTGGTCCTTTGGCAGGATTTCGGGAAACCCCTCGGCCTCACGCCCTCGGCCGTCCGAACCACGGTTAGCAGCTGCTTTTTGTAGGCATATCCGGAACGGGAACCTAGGCTTGCTGCCCGCCGTTATGCAATTCCTCTGCGGATCGCCTGGCTCAGGGCACGCCCCTGAAATATTAAGAAATCAATATGCTCAAAGACACAAAGGGGGATCGATGACGTTACGGGCTACGCCATCGGTCGACCGCATGTCCGTCCTTGACACCCTGAGCGATTTCATCCGTCGGATCGACGATCCCGATGCTCTTGCGTATGCCGCGGCTGAACTTCTCGGAAGCAGCCTGGGGGTCAGCAGGGCCGGCTACGGTACGGTCGATACATCGGCCGAAACGATCACCATAAGCCGTGACTGGAATGCGCCGGGCATATCGAGCCTGGCGGGCGTTCTTCGCTTCCGCGACTACGGTATTCGCTGAGGTCGTAAGCTGCAATCCACGGCATCCTAAGCCCCTTAGTTTTCACGGGATGCGTTGGCGGCCGCGATAAGACGACGCAAGTCAATGTTGTACTGCGGCACGTTCGGGTTCTTTACAGCCCGCTCCAGCAGGAGCTGCCACGTTCGGATCGAACCGAGCCATGTGCATGATCTCGTCCGCGTTCTGCTTGTTCGAAGGAAGCTGCTCGAGAAGCAACTTAAACCGCTTGATCAAGCCTCCGCCGGCGAGATCGCCCTTGAAGTGGCGAACGACCTGTTATTCGGCGCATGGTTTGCCCCCCGATCGGCGCCCAAGGCTGACCCCGCCCAACACCATCGACACCCTTGAACCATCACAAGCCGATGGGGGTCAAAGTTCGGCGCTTATTTACAGTCCGGTGCGCAAGGTTTCCGGTCCCACGGGTGCCTAGCGCCGACTCGCCACCCAGATCCCAAGCAGGAACGCCACAAACAGGGATTGCAGCGGCGCCTTCAAAGTCATCTCGCGCAACTGTTCGGCCCAGCGCATCGCGGCATCATGCGAATGCGACGGGCGACGGCTCGCATCCGCCTGGCGGCTCGACCTCGCTAAGGAAGCCTGCTCTATGCCGCCGTCATCATTCGTCAGCCCGGAGGCTTCCGTCATTGCCGAGGTTTCTTTCATATCCATGCGGTCCTCCTACGATAGCGTCGGAGCAACCGATCTCCCGACGGCTCGTTCCTATGCGGACTTCCGCCGCGTCCCGGCCCCCGGCTTCTTGGCGGCCGCCTCCTTCGCCGACTTCTTGCCGGCGATCGGCATCAACATCTCCTTCTGAACGGCCGAGGTCTCTTTGGCCTTCTTGGCCGACTTTTTTGGAACCTTGGCTACGGCTGCGGCGCCCCCGACGCTTTTCCGCCACGTCCATCAGATCGACGACGTTTTCGCCGCGCGGACGCTCCTTCGGAGTGATCGGCTTGCCGGCGCGCTTCTGATTGATGAGCTCGATCAGAGCCGTTTCGTAGTGGTCCTCGAATTTCTCGGGATCGAACGTGCCGGACTTCTGGTTGACAATGTGCTTTGCGAGATCGAGCATATCCTTGGTGACTTTGACGTCTTGGATCTCGTCAAAATGCTGGTTCGCTCCTTCGCTCTAGTGTTATGGCCTAAAGCTACGTGTCAGATTGTGCATTGCGTGATGCTGAAAACTCGGCCAAAACTTGATCTGCCGCGAGTCTCGCACATCGGTCGTCATGCAATTCGTCGAGTTTTCTCAAATAGGCGACTGCCGCTATTTGCAAGAGATCGAAATCATCTTCGCCGGTATTACGAAGATGAGCGACGTAGCGATAGAGGGCGGAACACCTGTCGTCGTTCTCGCTGATGCCACTGTGGAGCAGCAAGTAGTTCCGCCACGCGAACGCGCACGCACCATCTACGGCCTGAGATGTCATGGGCGTCTCCCAAAGTCAGAGAAAGACTGACGATGCCTTTCGTTCCGCGAATCTCACAGATGTAACGTTGTTCCGTAGTTGCGCCGCAAGATGGATTCCACGGGGCAATGTCGATCGTTGCACAGAACGGTCAATGCGATTGGCTGTTCGAAAAAGCGTCGAGCTGGGCTGGCCGCCTTGCAAGTAGCTGCTTTGCCCGAATGAGCCTGCATATGTTCCCTAGAAAAGAAGATTTGGGAACATGCCACCTTTGCTCATGGGGGCCCTTAACCGACCTCGGCATCGGCACCAATGTCCGCTTTGCGCGCGACAAGCTTCCGCCCCAATGAAACGCGTCGTAGCCCAAAGCTTACCCCTGAGCTAAAAGTGCGAATTGGGTGGTGCGTCCCGACGGGTTTTGAACGGCCGACCTCCGCCATGTCACAGCGGCGCTGCTACCAACTGAGCTGCGGACGCGGGCCGGTATCGACGCTCTGACGCGTACGTCGCTGGCGTTTACCCCAGCGGCCGATCTCCGGCTCTGCCCCTTCCAATTCACATATTGCCCCTCGTCCTCGCAGTTCAGGCGCGAGGCAGGTGGATTTCCGCTGTCTGAAATCGGGCGCCGCAGGTTTCGCGGGTCCAGAGAGGCATGGCCATGATCCAGGAGAAGCAAGGGGCACCCACGAGATGACGCCGTAACCATCCCATCGCAGGGGCGGAGGAACCACCGCGATTGGCCCATATTATCCTCTGGTCCGCCCCCGCGCCAATTGGCTGGCCATGTCATCGCGTCTTGTCAGCCCTGCGTGTACGGGACCACATTCTGTCGGAAGTCGTTCAGCGTCTCGATGGCATCGCGCTCCCCTCCCCGCCTCTGGCCCCTCTACGCAGTCAACTTCTTCATGGCCGACATGCAGTCGGGCATCGGACCGTTCGTCGGCGTGTTCCTCCAGGAGCGCGGCTGGGCGACCGGACTGATCGGCACCGCGCTGACGATCGGCAATGTCGCCGGCATGCTGGTCACAACGCCGATCGGCGGCTTCATCGATTCGAGCCGCAACAAGCGCCTGTGGGTCGTCATTCCCGGCATCTGCGTGGTGCTTGCGTCCGCGATCATCCTGATCTCGCAACATTTCTGGGCGGTCACGTTGTCGCAAGTAGCGCAATCGCTCGCGAGCGCTGCGATCGTGCCGGCGGTCACAGGCATCACGCTCGGCATCGCCAGGCAAAAGGGCTTCAATGCGTTGAACGGCCGCAACCAGGCCTTCAACCACGCCGGCAACATGGTGGGCGCGGCGCTGTCGGGCTATCTCGGCTACAAGTTCGGCTACGTCGCCGTGTTCGTGCTTGCGGCGGTATTCGGCGCCATCGCGATAGCCTGCGTGCTGATGATCCCGGACAACTCGATCGACGATCGCCAGGCCCGCGGCAGCAAGGAAGACGAGAGCAAGAACCCGCCGGATGGCATGTCCGTCCTGCTCAAGCACAAGCCGCTACTGGTGCTGGCGTTTGCGCTTGCCATCTTCCATCTCGGCAATGCAGCGATCGTGCCGCTCTATGGACTTGCAGCGGTCGCCGAAGGCCAGGCCAACGGACCGAGCTTTGTTGCGACCACCGTGGTGATCGCCCAAGGCGTTATGGTGGTGACCTCGCTGATCGCCATGCAGGTCGCGGGAAAGCGCAACTACTGGCCGGTGATCCTCATCTCCTTCATGTTTCTGCCGATCCGCGGCGTGCTCGCCTTCTTCGTAACGGGATGGTGGGGGGTGATTCCGACGCAGGTGCTGGACGGCATCGGCACCGGGCTGCAGACCGTCGCCGTGCCTGGCATGGTGGCGCGCTCGCTTGACGGCACCGGCCGCATCAATCTCGGCCAGGGCGCCGTCATCACCGTGCAGGGCGTCGGCGCAAGCCTGAGCCCCGCGCTTGGCGGCTGGATCGCGCAGTGGATCGGCTACGGCCCGACCTTCTTGCTGCTGGGCGGCTTCGGGCTCGCATCGATCGGGCTGTGGCTGGCGTTCGGTGCCGCAGTGAAGAAGTATTGAGGCAAGCGGCCGGCCGGACATTACGGCGCGAATTGCTTTTGCGATCCGGGCACACCAAGCTGCGGCACCTTTGGCACAAGACCAGCCATGCGCCGAAGTCTCGCCGGTACCAATGGCGGCGACCACGGCGGTCGAGATCAGAGGGCCGACGCCCGGAATGCTCATGAGGCGACGGCAGTCAGTTTCCTTCTCACCGATCTGGTCAATCTCGCCGGAAAGGCTCTCGACCCGTTCATCGAGAGATATCCAGTCTTCGTACAAGCCAGCAATCAGGCCGCGCATTCGTGGCGATATCTCATCCTGACGGCTCTCCAGGATCGCCAATGAGCGCGGGGGCGCGAAATGCCACTGTTCCCCAGCGATACGTGAGTTGGTTCAGGCGCCCTTCATATTCGGCCCGCTAAACTGGCGGACTGGGATTTGAGACCAGCGGAATAAGCGCCGCCAGGACAATGTATTTTGAGCCTGGCGGCGTTCAATTTTAAGGCCAATGAGAAGCCCGCCCGCTGAACCGGCGCATACGAAGAGGCTGCCAACTGAGGGCTTCTTTATTTTGGTGCCGTTTCACCGATCAGATCGAATAACCGCGTTCAACGCACGGCTCATGTACCGGGCGCGCGCCGGATTGGGTTATCCCGCCCGGAGGCGGTTTTCGGCGGTGCACACATTGGCGAAAGCTCGATTCTTCCCAATTCCGTTGGCTCCATCAGGACGCTTGTGCCGTCAATCTTGCGGCCGGGTGCAATCAATCTCGTGCGCCATAAGAACCACAGAGACCTAGAGCTGCGCCCGTTCGATACGAAAGTGAACTAGCGGCGTCGTGCACAACCTCCCCACGTGCCGCCGCCTCCAATGCGTTGCGCTGTGATTTGGTAAGAGTCGATCGGCCAACCCCGCTCACGATTTGACTCCGAAGCATCGCCCTTAATGGGCTCACCAGGTGTGGGCCCGCCAGCGTGAACCGGCGGGCCATGATCGCTAGCTAGCCAGAGCCGAAGCGCAATGTTGTCGCCGCGATCGAGACAGTGGCGAAGCAACTCGGCAACACGCCTGCCATCTGCCGCAAGAGCTACGTACACAGAGGTCTTGACTGCCTACATGTCCGGCGAATTCGTCGATATGATCGAAGCGAAAATAGCTCAAAAATTCAAGAAGCAGTACGCGCAACTGACGCCCATCATGGTTCTGGCCTTTCTACACATGCGCCTGGCGGCGTTGAAGGCGGCAGATTCAGGATCTTAGAGGACGGCTGCGAGATAATTCGCTGTCCGGCTCCGCGATTTCTTCGCGACCTGCGACGGCGTGCCTGAGGCTACTATCCGACCGCCTTCGTCGCCGGCACCGGGCCCGATATCGATGATCCAGTCGCTGGCGGCAGCCACCGTCATGTCGTGCTCGACCACGATGACCGTATTGCCGGCCTCAACGAGGCCGTGCAGTTGCCTCATCAATTTGGTGACGTCCGACGGATGAAGTCCAGTCGTCGGTTCATCCAAAACGTAGAGTGTCTGACCACGTTGCGCCCGTTGCAGCTCGGTGGCGAGCTTGACCCGCTGCGCCTCACCTCCTGACAGTTCGGTCGCCGACTGGCCGAGCCGGACATACCCGAGCCCGACGTCGCGAAGCACGCCCAGACAACGACGTAGAAAATCCTCACTACTGAAGAACTCGAACGCTTCGTCTACAGTCAACGCCAGCACGTCAGCGATTGATTTGTTCCGGATCTTGACCTCCAACGTTTTGGCGTTGTACCGCGCGCCTTTGCAAGTCGGACAGGGAGCGTAAACGCTCGGCAGGAAGAGAAGCTCGACACAGACGAAGCCTTCCCCTTGGCACGTCTCGCAACGGCCTTTCGCTACATTGAAGGAGAACCTTCCCGCGTCATAGCGCCTTGCACGCGCCTGTTTGGTTGAAGCGAATATCTTGCGAACATGATCCAGCAGGCCGGTGTAAGTCGCGAGGTTCGATCTCGGCGTGCGGCCGATCGGCTTCTGGTCCACTACTACCAATCGCTTGATGTCATCGAGGCCTTCCGCAATCTCGCCACCTAAGGTTTCGACCGAAGCCTCTAGCTTGTCGTCCTCGTCGCCCGCCTCTTTGCGATGGCCCAGTTCGTCGCCCACGGCATCGACAAGAAACTGACTAATGAGGCTCGACTTGCCGGATCCCGAAATCCCCGTGACGCTCGTAAACACGCCGAGCGGAATTTCCGTGTCTAGCCGATTGAGATTGTTGCGCGTGACACCGCGAAGCTTGAGCCATCCGCGGGGGTTTCGTGGAGCCCTTGCCACGCTCTCGTGCTGGCCACAGAGGTAAGGTCGCGTCCGAGACGCTTCCACGTCTTTCAGTCCTGCCAGGGGACCGCTGTACATAATACGCCCTCCCTGCGCGCCTGCGTCGGGGCCGACGTCGACGATCCAATCGGCGTGCCGCACCACGTCGAGCTCGTGTTCGACGACAAACAGCGAGTTGCCGGCCGACTTCAGGCGGTCGAGAGCGCGCAACAAGGCTTCCGTGTCCGCCGGATGCAGTCCCGCCGAGGGCTCATCCAGGACATAGACCACTCCGAACAGATTAGAGCGGACCTGCGTCGCCAATCGAAGCCGCTGAAGCTCGCCTGGCGACAGCGTCGGCGTGCTGCGTTCGGGCGTCAAATAGCCAAGACCGAGATCAAGTAGCACTTCAAGGCGTGCCGACATGTCCTCCGTTATCCGTTGCACCACGAGAGCCTTCTCAGGATGGCCGACGAATTGATTCCTTTTCTTATCGAGATGCCCGCCGAGCAACAAGCGGAGCTGGTTCAACGGCAGTCGCGAAACCTCGGCAATGTCCATTCCGGCGAAGGTGACGGACAGCGGTTCGGGTTTAAGCCGCTTCCCCTTGCAGACTGGGCAATTTGAGCTCGACAGAAATTGCGCCACCCGGCGTTTCATCATAGCGCTCTGCGTCGTGGCGAACGTCTGCAGCACGTATTTGCGCGCGCCGGTAAAAGTACCTTGATAGCTCGGCTCCTCCTTCCGCTTCAGCGCCCGCCTCGTCTCGGCAGGCGTATAGCCGGCGTAGACCGGCACGGTCGGCTGCTCGTCAGTAAACAGAATCCAGTCCCGATCTTTCTTCGGCAATTCGCGCCACGGCCTGTCTACGTCGTAGCCGAGGGTAACGAGAACATCGCGCAGGTTCTGGCCTTGCCACGCGCTTGGCCACGCGGCTATGGCCCGCTCGCGAATGGTCAACGTGTCGTCGGGAACGAGCGAACGTTCATCGACCGCATGGACGCGTCCGATGCCATGACAGTTGGGACAAGCGCCCTCGGGCGTGTTGGGCGAGAACGACTCCGCATATAGCAACGGTTGATGCTGCGGATAGTCGCCGGCGCGCGAGTACAACATCCGCAGCAGATTGGACAGGGTCGTCACGCTGCCGACTGATGACCTTGTCGTCGGCGAGCCTCGCTGTTGCTGCAAAGCGACTGCGGGGGGAAGCCCCTCGATCGAGTCCACTTCGGGCACTGCCATTTGGTGGAAAAGGCGGCGGGCGTACGGTGAGACCGATTCCAAGTAACGCCGCTGGGCCTCTGCGTACAAGGTCCCGAAGGCGAGCGACGACTTCCCGGATCCGGACACGCCCGTGAACACCACGAGCGCATTTCGGGGTATCTCGAGCGAAACGTCCTTCAGATTGTGCTCGCGGGCTCCGCGGACGCGGACGAAACCGTCGTCTGTATGGATATTCCGCTCGCCCTTATCGCCGATCAGCGACTTGTCCATCGTACGGTTCCTCGCCACTCGCGGAACGCTATGGCCGTCTCGAAGAGGAAAGTCTCCGGGAAATGACCGGTTCCGTAACGGTCACTGTCCGTCCCTTCAGCGCCGAAAACCCAAGCTCCTGTGAATTTACATCTAGGAACCGGCTCTCGCGCCCGTCGTTCAATTCCCGACAAATGTTGAGGATTCTCTATGAATGACCGCGCGCGACAGATCTTCAAACCCAAATTCCGTTTCGGCCTCGGTGGCGTTTCCCTCGGCAACGAGTTCAACAAGCATACCGATAAAGAAGCCGAGGCAACCCTTGAAGGCGCATGGGCGATGGGCGTTCGATATTTCGATGTAGCGCCTTGGTATGGGTTCGGACTCTGCGAGCGTCGCTTCGGTCATTTTCTGCATAACCAGAAGCGCGACGATTATATGCTCTCGTCGAAGGTCGGGAAGCTTTTCAAGGCGTCAAAGAACAACAAACATGCGGATATTTATCCGCTGTCAGATTCGCCCAATGACATCATTTTTGACTATACGGCGGACGGTGTGCGCCGCTCGATCGAAGACAGCCTGCAGCGCCTCGGCGTCGACAGCCTGGACGTCGCTTTCGTGCACGACATCTCACCCGATTTCGCGTTCTTTCCGAACGGCTGGGAAGAACAGTACGAAATCGCCCGTAAAGGCGCGTTTCCGGCGCTCTCCAAAATGCGTGACGAGGGCATCATCCGCGCTTGGGGCATCGGCGTGAATACACCGCTTCCCATCCTCAAAGTCATGGAAGATGCGGATCCTGACGTCTGCCTGTGCGCCCGCCAATACTCGTTGATCGATCACGCAAGTGCGGTGAACGAACTTTTCCCGGTCGTGCGAAAAAAGAACGTTTCGCTCGTCATCGGCTCCTCTCTCAACGCCGGCTTCATCTCAGGAAGTCCACGTTACAATTACGGAAAAGAGAACTTCAAGATTCCCGCTGCTGTCATCGAGAAGCGGGAGAAGCTCAGGACGATCGCCTCTCGGTATGGCGTGGACCTCCGAACTGCCGCACTTCAGTTTTCGGCGGCGGCCGACGTCGCGGTCGCTCTGGTCGTGGGGGCACGGAGCGCTCAACAGATCCAGGAGGACTGGAATTCGCTCCAGGCCAAGATCCCTTCGGATTTCTGGGGTGATCTCAAGCAACAAGGCCTCATCGAGAAAAGCGCCTCGCTCCCTGCTGCTTCGGAGGCTTGAGCATGAAGGTCGGCGATTTTGTGGTCGAACGGCTCCACGCTTGGGGCGTGCGCCGCATCTATGGCTATCCGGGCGACGGCATCAACGGTGTGATCGGCGCCCTGCAGCGCGCCGACAGCATTGAATTCATCCAGGTGCGGCACGAGGAGATGGCCGCCTTCATGGCGGTCGCACACGCCAAGTTCACCGGTGAATTAGGGGTGTGCTTGTCGACCGGCGGCCCGGGAGCAACTCACCTCATCACGGGATTGTACGATGGTAAACTGGACCATGCTCCCGTTCTTGCTATCTGCGGGCAAGCTGAGGCAACCGTTCGAGGTGCCAGTTACCAGCAGGAACTTAACTTAGACCGGATGTTTGCGGACGTCGCTGGCTTCGTACAGGAAGCGTCATCCCCTGCCCAGGTGCGGCACCTATTTGACCGCAGCATCAGGGTCGCTAAAGCCGACAACATACCTTCCGTCATTATATCTTGCCGAAAGATATTCAGGACGAGGAATACGAAGAGCCCGCGGTAGCGCACGGGTTTACGCGGTCTGGAGTGGGCTATTCCAAACCCAAGATCATTCCAGAGGATGCGGACCTATCCAAGGCGGCCGAGGTCCTGAATGCCGGCAAGAAGGTAGCCATTCTGGTCGGCGCGGGCGCTCGTGGCACCGCTCCTCAACTCATCGAAATGGCGACCTTGCTCGGCGCCGGCATTGCGAAGGCATTGCTGGGCAAGGATGTGTTGCCGGACGACCTGCCGTTCGCTACCGGCGCGATAGGCCTGCTCGGGACCGAGCCAAGCTGGGATCTTATGCAAGGCTGCGATACGCTCCTGATGGTCGGCACGGGCTTTCCCTGGTCGGAGTTCTTACCCAAAGACGGGGCCGCACGCGCCGTCCAGATCGACATCAAAGCCTCGATGCTGTCGCTGCGGTATCCGGTCGACGTCGGCCTTCACGGCGATGCCGCCGCAACGCTTAAGGCGCTCCTGCCCCTAATCCAGCGCAAGGAGGACCGGGAATGGGCGAAGACGATCGAGACCAACATAACTGGGTGGTGGAAGAAGCTGGAAGGTCGGGCTAAGGCGGAAGCCAATCCCGTCAATCCGCAGCGCGTCGTTTGGGAAATGTCACCCTTGCTACCTGCTAACGCCATCGTGACCAGTGACAGCGGATCCTGCGCCAACTGGTATGCCCGCGATTTCCGGGTGCAGCAGGGCCAGGCTGCATCGCTTTCGGGAGGCTTGGCGTCGATGGGCGCAGCGGTCCCCTATGCCATCGGGGCCAAGTTCGCCCATCCGGACCGGCCGGTCATCGCACTTGTGGGCGATGGCGCAATGCAAATGAACAACATGGCCGAACTCATCACGGTCCAGAAGTACTGGAAGCGTTGGGCGGATCCGCGATGGATCGTATGTGTATTCAACAATCAGGACCTCAACGAAGTCACTTGGGAGCAGCGGGTCATGGAGGGAAACCCAAGATTCGAGGCTTCGCAGGATATCCCCGACTTTGCCTATGCCAAATTTGGCGAACTGCTCGGGCTCAGGGGGATCTTCGTTGATTCTCCGGGCCGCCTGGCATCCGCATGGCAGGAGGCACTTTCGAGCGATCGCCCTGTCGTCCTGGAAGTGAAGACAGATCCTGAGGTGGCTCCGCTGCCGCCGCACGTCACGTTCAAGGAGGCCCGCTCCTTTATGCCTGCGATGGCTAAAGGAGACAGAGGCGCTGGCCGTGTCATCAGCGACACCGCAAGACAAGTTGTCGACGGCCTATTCGGCAAGAGAGATTGAATTTGGGGCCCGCGGCGCTTCAACGCGTTGCGGACCTCCGCCGACGGCGGGTAGCTTACTTAACCCACGAATCTTCCAACTTCGAAGGCGATGCGGTGTTCCGAATCAAAAGACACGGTGCACGCCTGAACACAGCTAAGGACGGATCACACGTTGCGCTTTGGGATACCGCGCCTGCCGCATCAGCCTCAGCAAATGTACTACCCGCGCTGCGCTTCTTGCGAGGTTCGCTATTACTTCTGACAGGGGCGCGTTGGCGCACGTCGCCCCAGGCCCGAGTTGGACCACGTCCGGGCTCTCCTTCTAATAGGTTCAAGTACGCGCCCCGGAGCTCGCTCCCGCTTTCTTGTAGATGCTTTGCAAGCCCTGCGGACCGGGAAAACTTGGAACTTCTCAGTTCAGCGTATGTTGGGCCTTGCCACGACAGGAGGACGATATGAAAAAGACATTTCTTTTGCTGCTGACGGCTGCTTCGCTTCTG
Source organism: Bradyrhizobium sp. 482_C4_N1_8 (assembly GCF_052075965.1). NCBI lineage: Bacteria > Pseudomonadati > Pseudomonadota > Alphaproteobacteria > Hyphomicrobiales > Nitrobacteraceae > Bradyrhizobium > Bradyrhizobium sp. 482_C4_N1_8. The sequence continues at coordinate 4,884,444 of NZ_CP197231.1, forward strand.
GCGGGTCCGTCGTTTGCGCAAAATCCGCCGGCGACCGATCGGCCCAACAACAATGCGGTCAACAGTTCCGGCCAGAACAATTCCAGCAAGCCGGTTGAAGGCGCCAACAGCTTCACCGAGGGCCAGGCCAAATCGAAGATCGAGGACGCGGGCTACAGCAACGTCACATCCCTGAAGAAGGACGACAACGGCGTTTGGCGCGGAAAGGCCAGCAAAGGCGGTGCCTCGACCAATGTCAGTCTGGATTTCCAGGGCAACGTGAACGCGGCCAAGTAACCTGGCGACCACCAGCGAAAATTAAGAGGGATTCAGCATGACCGTTACGATTTCACGTCTCTACGATAACTACTCCGATGCGCAGCGCGCGGTGACGAGCCTGGAGGCCGCGGGCGTGCCGCATTCGGATCTGAGCATCGTCGCGAACAATTCCGACAACTGGTACAGCACCGACAAGAAGGACGATCGCGATCGCGATGGGGTGGACGATCGGGCGGAAGGCGCAGCCACGGGAGCGGGCGTCGGCGCAGGTCTTGGTGGCGCTGCCGGCTTGCTCGCGGGCCTTGGTTTGTTGGCTATCCCCGGCCTGGGTCCGGTCGTGGCGGCCGGATGGCTCGCATCGACCGCGCTCGGTGCCGTTGCCGGCGGCGCCACAGGCGGGGTCGTTGGGGCGCTGACGCAGGCCGGCGTATCCGATGAGGAAGCACCACTCTACGCCGAAGGTGTGAGGCGCGGCGGTACGCTGGTTTCAGCTCGTGTGCCGGATGCGGATCGGACGCGATACGAAGCGATCTTGAATCAGTCCGCCGTCAACCTGCGCGACCGGAGCGCAGCCTGGCAGAAGGCAGGGTGGAAAAATTATGATCCATCCGCCCAGCCTTATGGCGCGGAGGAGGTCCGGAGAGAGCGCCAGCTCTACGGCACCGGCCTGCGATGAATTACCCGGCGGCCCGCCAAGGCGGGTCGCCCTTTTCTTGCGTACGTTTGCCCATCGAACTCAGGAGCCGAAGATGAGTCGCGGAATGCCATCAATGACCGCCCTCTTGGGTATGCTCGCAATCGCCGGTTACCAAAATCGGGACTCGCCGACATGTTTCGCAACGCTACCTCCGGTCAGCCGGCGGGTGCCAAGGATTCCCTGAGCGGTATGCTCGCAATCTTGGCGGCCTTGTGGGAGGCGGCGGCGTGAGTTCGCTGCTGAACGGCGGGATCGGCGAGTTGCTTGAGCACTTCAAGCAGAACGGACAGGGCGATGCGGCCCAATCCTGGATCAATCAAGGGCCAAACCGGGAAGTCACCCCGCCCGAACTCCAGCAGGCTATCGGTCCGGACGTCCTTCAAAAACTGGAGCAGCAGACCGGCCTGTCCCGGCAGGAGATTCTCGACCGATTGTCTCGCGAGCTGCCGGCAAGCGGTGGACAAATACACGCCTGATGGACGTCTTCCGGCTCCATCGGGATCGCAAGGCTAGGGGAGAGACATGAGCATCATCTGGACGATCATCATTGGCTTCGTCGCAGGCGTCATCGCGAAGTTCATCATGCCTGGCGACAACGAGCCCTCCGGCTTCATCCTGACCACTATCCTGGGAATAGTGGGAGCGTTCGTTGCGACCTATCTTGGCCAGTCACTAGGCTGGTATCGGCCCGGAGAAGGCGCAGGGCTGGTGGGGGCGGTCGTGGGCGCCATCATCGTGCTTTTTGTCTACGGTTTTGTGGCCGGTCGCAGTCGACGGGCTATCTAACCGCGGTAACCGGAAATTCTTCGCGTAAACGCGAATATCCGTCCGGGGCGAAAGGCACAAGCAGATGAAATGGATGCTCGTTGTCCTGGTAGGAGGCATGACACCGGTCAACACCGACCTCGTCTTCGACAAATTCGCCGGTTGCCTTGCCGCCGAGAAGCAGATGAGCACTACACCGACGCCTTCGAGGTCTGGGACCGATCGGCCGCGGCAAATATCGAGCGGCGACGCGAATACTCAAAGGTGCGCGACCTCCAGACCAAACGCCTGCTTAGCAGCATCGGTACGTGCGTTCCTCATGCAGGCGGCGACACCATAGCGCCGCGGCAGCCGAGCAATTCGATGCCCTCTCAGCCTCCTCAAGCCGCACCCACGTCGCCACCAAGTCCGAAATCGTGACGTCTGAACGTTCGGAACATAGGGGTCGCAAACGCGTGTTGCAGCTGCTTTGAAAAGCTCTTCACCGCCGTTGCCGTCGGCAGGCGTAAGCTCCGGCGGCTTAGTGTACGTCGAGAGGCAGCCCGATAGGGAAACTAGCGCTCATAAGAACACGCCTAAATGCCGACTAGAACAGGCCTGCGGCCCTCACCACGGCGACAGAACTAAAGGCGAGAATGGGCGCTTACCGAGATCATGTCGGACGCTTTTGATTACTTCCGCGCCTATCCCGTCCGGGCTCTTTGCAAAGCCCGATCCATGTCGCGGGGCAGGATGAAGCATCTGCAGCTGGTGGCGGGCCGAATTTATAACCTCCTCAAGAAAGAGGCCGCTACACTCCTAACACACAGCACATTGAGGAATTCCGGACAGCGCAGAAACTTGAGGCATCTCTCGATCGTCGGCCCGATGACGGCCCACCCCCTCAATGTCACTTTGCTCCGGCGCCGCCGGGCGCGGAACGGGAGGCTTGGTTAAGTGCCTTCCCTCGACGCTCGCACTGTCGCAAGTCTCTTGCAAGAATACGACAGGCTACTCAACGCCAGAACAGGTTCCGGGTTCGATGCTGCGCTTACCTCGATAAACACTTGCCGACCTGGCCCACCGGAGTCATTCACGCCAATCGGCGCCGGGGGGCCACGCTCGCGGTGCATTTGCTGTCATCGTGAGCCCTCGACGAAGGCGATCGGAGTGCCCTTTGCGACGCTCGCTGCAACCCGCTCCGCATCCCAGTTGGTCAGACGGACGCAGCCATGGGATTCCGCCTTCGAGACCTTGTCGGGCGAGGGTGTGCCATGAATGCCGTATCCTTCAGCGGTGAGGTTGATCCACACCGTTCCAACCGGATTGTTGGGGCCCGGCTTGATGGTGAAAGGTTTTCGGGATTGAACGCCCTTAAAGTGGTAGGCCGGACTGTAGCGATAGGTCGGATTTCGGTCGACCTCGGTCACCTTCAGAGTGCCGGATGGCGACGGCTTCTCCTCGCTCCCGACTGTTGCCGGATAGAAGCCGATAAGCACGTTAGACTTGTCGAACAGCTTCACGGTCTGCCGACTCTTGTCGACCTCGACCCTGTCCGCCCTCGACGGCGCGCCGGCCTCTGCACTGCCAGTATCCACAACGATGATGTCGTCGCCGGGGCGGTCGAAGCGCTGCCCGGGATTGAGCGCCGCCAGCAGTTGCTCGCTCATATGAAATTTCTCGGCCAGTCCTTCTCGCGGACTGGTGAAACCCAGCTTCGGCAGGTCTTTCATTTCCTCCATCTTCGACGGGAGCTTGCTAAGAAAAGGTCCGGCGACATCCTGCTCGGTGATCGTGTAGTTCGCCGTGACCCGCCGATCGTCCGCGCGCAGTGCGTTCCAGACGTCCTCGGTCGGAACGTCCGAGCTCGGCAATTGCCGCGCCTCCGCGAAGGCGCGTAGGGCCTTCTTCGCGTTCTCGCCGAATCTGCCGTCGATCTCACCTGGCGAGAAGTGGGCCCGGTCGAGCAGGACTTGTAACCGAACCCCCGCCGGCGTCGGCTTCTCGTTCGACAAGATCTTCTTCGATGGTTCGGCGGCATCGATAGCAGCCGCGCCCATTTCGGCGCACCGCGCCGCCGGGTCGGCCATCACGGCCAGGAGAACAATGATGTGTTTCACCTTTCGAGGCCACATCGCCAAATCCTTTCATGGTATCGATGGCTGAGCACCTGGGCAAAGGTCCGTTTCCTTCACGCCGGGATCGGCGATCAAGCCTCGGTAGGCGCGCTCATACTCTCGCGCCATCCGGCTTGCGGAGAAGCGCGCTTCGAAGCGGGCGCGGGCTACCCTCCGGTCGAGACGGCCAAGCTCTCCAACCGCCCTTACCGCCTGGTCCTCATTCTCGACGATGAAACCCGTCACGCCGTCCTCAACGACTTCCGGCACGGATCCGGATCGGTAGGCAATAACGGGCGTTCCGCATGCCATCGCCTCGATCATGACGAGACCGAACGGCTCAGGCCAATCGATCGGGAATAGGAGGGCCGCTGCGTCGGCGAGGAACGGCTGCTTCTTCGCATCGTCGACTTCCCCCACAAGCTGAACCATTCGACCATCGATGTGCGGCTCTAGCTTCTTCTTGAAGTATCCGGTCTCACCGCGCGGGATCTTTGCGGCGATGCGCAGTGGCTTACCGGCCGCCCGCGCGATCCGGATTGCGTCCTCGGGACCTTTCTCCGCCGTGAGGCGACCAAGGAAAGCGAGATAGGATCCCTCATCGAAAGACGGGCGGAAGAGGTGCGAAGGCAGCCCGTGCTGGATCGTGGCGATCCAGTTCGCCTCCGGAAGCGGCACGCGCTGGTGCTCGGATATCGAGACGAAGCCGGCGCCGGGAAACTCGCGCACCACGTCCGGCAGGCCCGGGAGGTCTAGCCGACCATGCATCGTGGTCAGGAAGGGCACGCCGAGCCGACTGAGCAGCGGAAGCGGCAACCAATCGATGTGTGCGTGGATCACGTCGAAGTCTTTCGCGCGCCTGGCGATGGCCTCCAGCAGCACGGCACTGGCCGCATTGGGGTCCACGCCCTTCCGACCGAGGCGCAGCGCGCGTGGCCACACGGGATGGAGTTTGCCTTTCGTCCTGGAGTCGCCGCTCGCGAATAGTGTGACCTCGTGACCGAGCTCTACCAACTCGTCCACCAACCATGCCACGACCCGCTCGGTGCCGCCGTAGAGCTTTGGGGGAACGCTTTCGGCGAGGGGAGCAAGCTGAGCAATGCGCATCTTGCCGATCCTCTAGACTGGAAACATCAAAAGGAGGATCAGCATGATGGCAGCCGAAACGAGCTTGGAGATGATCAACAGCGTCCAGTCCGGCCTCGCGGTGCTTGCCACCAATTGCCTGACGAGCTTCTCCATAAGCCTCAACATTCGTCCTTGGGGAGACGGTTCAAGTAGGCCAGGCCGAACCCGGTCAGTTCTTCGACCTCGCTCACGCGCGCTTCCCATCTTCCTTGAAGGTGGCGCTGCAGCAGACAACGCCGGCTGTCCGCGGCATCCACGTCGCGATGCTTCGCACGATAGAGGGACCAAACTGTATCCACGGCTCGCCGCCGCAGGGCTTCGTCGACCATGTTCCGGGTCCAACAAAATTGACATCGTGGGACGGCAACTCATCGCCCGAGCGGAGGTTTCCAGTTTTTCCCGAAAATCTTAAGCCCAGTGACGGAGATGGACCGTATCGAGGCCGTGACGGCTCACGGGACACCTGGAGTTCGCCATCGCCGTCCAAGCGCAATCCCATCGCTTCGAGCTCCAGTGCCAATGCTAAACCATGGCCGATGCGAATAAGATCGACGAGCAAGAGCAAGCCCTGCGCCGGATTATTTCCCTACTTGTCGAGCGGCCGGAGAAGACCCTCGATCCAACAGCGCCTAATGGGATCCTCCAACCGACTTAAGTCATAGCAGTTCATACAAACGTACCGATCCCGCCCCCGCCGGGTTCTGTCAGGCGCGCGTTCATTGGACCCGCCTCACAACGGTCAAGGCTTCCGCATCGGTTGGTCTATCGCCGACATCTGAGTATCCCCACCGAGTTAGCATAGGCTCCTCTCAGGCCGCAGCTCAGGCGCGTGGCGCATGTTTCCCCAACCGGGGGCTAAGGCCGGAAACCTCCGAAGTCGCCGCGAGGAATTCCCTTCAACCACTCCGATTAACTTTCGCGGAGAGGCTCATGAAACATGTTGTCGATGGCACGCCCCGCGGTCGCACCGACCATAGTGGTTGGAGTATCGCCGCGGCGCTCGGCTTGTTGGCCGCGGCATTCCTGGTCGAGCGCTTTGCCCCTTTAGAGGACGAAATCCATCCGCCGCTGGCGGAGGCAAAGCGGGACACCGCCGCTGCCGGCCTGGCGGCAGAAGGCGACGGTCGCGGCCGGAGCGCGACTTCTCCGTCGGAGATCCCGGCGGAAGGGTGGAAAGACATTCTTTGGCGTGTATACGGCAACATCGGCGAACATCACATTCTCGCGCTGGCCGCCGGTATGACCTACTACAGCATACTCGCGAACTTTCCGGCGATCGCCGCTCTCGTCGCCATCTACGGGTTGTTTTCGGATCCAGGCAGCATCGCCAGGCACCTCGACGACGTGTCCGGCTTCATCCCGGGCGGTGCCGTCGACGTGGCACGCGAACAACTCATGCGCGTTGCCACCAAGGGAGATCGGACCCTGGGCTCTTCACATTCGCGATCGGGCTGGGAATCTCGCTGTGGAGCGCGAACGCCGCTATGAAGTCGCTTTTTGACACCTTAAACATAGTCTACTGCGAACAGGAGAAGCGCGGCTTTCTGAAATTGAATGCGATGTCCCTAAGCTTCACCGCCGCCGGGATCGCGTTTGTTATAGCGGCGCTGGGTGCGGTCGTCGTCGTTCCACTGCAGTACGTTGGCCTGTCGAACGCAGCCAAACTCCTGGTCCGGATTGGGCGCTGGCCGGCGCTCTTTGTCGTCCTCGCGCTCTCTCTCGCCTGTATCTACCGCTTCGGGCCAAGCCGCCAAGCGCCACGCTGGACGTGGATCACCTGGGGCAGCACGGGCGCGACCGTGCTCTGGCTCGTGGCTTCGGCGCTGTTCTCCTGGTACGCCGCCAACTTCGGCACGTTCAACCAGACCTACGGCTCGCTCAGCACCGTCATCGGCTTCATGACGTGGCTCTGGATCTCAGCGATCGTGATCCTGCTCGGATGCGAACTTAACGCGGAGATAGAGCATCAGACCGCACGTGACACCACGACCGGCGCGCCTAAGCCGCTCGGCGCGCGGGGCGCGAAGATGGCGGACACGGTCGGCGCGGCCCGTGTGGACCGATAGACCAGCAGGAACCGCCCAAACATTCGGCGGTTCAGACTCCTGAGTGAATCGGAGTTCCGCGTGCGCATCCTTTTCGTCGAAGACGACCCTCTGATCCGAGAATTCATCGTCGAAGCGCTACGCGAGGAAGGCTATGACGTCATCCACGCCTGCGACGGCGAAGAAGCGCTTGCGTGGTGCAAACGTACGGCGGCCGACGTTCTTGTCACCGATGTGAGGCTGCCCGGAAAGATCGACGGCTGGCAGATCGCCGAACACTGCCGTCAACATCATCCGGAGTTGCCGGTGATCTATGCGACGGGCTTCTCTCCCGTGACGCCCCGACCGGTGCCGAACAGCCTCATGTTACGGAAGCCCTACCATCCGGAGCAGATTGTCGAAGCCGTGAGAGAGATGACGGCGGGTCGCTAACGTCTGCTAGTTTTTGCCGTTGCCGCGGTTGGTGACGCGGGCGTTGCCCAGTCCCGTCCCGATCGTCAGCACGCCCCACCGCTTCATGTCCTCGGATGCCGGTCGAGTAGTGGCGCAGCGAGCTCGTCGCGCTCTGCGTCGCGCGACGCAGGAACGGCGACCGACATCGAACGTTGAATAAGCTTCGAGGATGTCACGATACTCGAAGAGCAAAACTTAGGGCCCGCGCCCTCGTGGCGCCGGCCCCTTTTCCCGCCATCGCTCCTGCCGACGTTCGAGGAAGAGTGTCTCTTAAATATGGCGTGGCACGTCGCTCTAGTCGCCCATGGCCGCTCGATCGAGCCGCGCTACGAAGGTATTGGTTCGATCTGTCATCAGTGTCTCCGTGTCGCAAGGCGGAACCGCCGAAGACCCTTCGGCGTTCCGTTGACATCATTGCGAGAGGAGAAATCGATTATGGGCTTCTTCACCAAAGACATCAAAACCATGGATGACCTTCTGATCCACGGTCTTCAGGACATCTACTACGCCGAGCAGCAAATCTTGAAAGCGCTGCCGAAGATGATCGAAAAGGCCACCAACCGCGACCTGGTTACCGGCCTCAAGAACCATCTGGAAGAGACCAATAAGCAGGTAGAGCGGCTCGAGAAGGCCTTCGCAAAGCTCGGCAAGGAGCCCAGCGGCACGAAGTGCCCGGCCATCGACGGCATCATCAAGGAAGCCGACGAGACCGCCGGCGAAATCGAAGAGAAGGCGGTGCTGGACGCGGCCATCGTCGCCAACGCGCAGGCCGTCGAGCACTACGAGATGTGCCGCTACGGGACGTTGATCGCCTGGGCCGAAGAACTCGGCCATGACGAGATCGTGCGCTTCCTCACGACCAACCTGAACGAAGAGAAGGCGGCGAACACCAAGCTCAACACGGTCGCGCTGCGCAAGGGCGTCAACGCCAAGGCCTCCGACGCTGCCTGACGGCTGACCAACTTCAGAAGGGCCGGCTTCGCGTTAACGCGGGCCGGCCCTTTCGGCTGCGGGCGAGCTCCGACATGATCTCGCCTTGCGTCGCACGAACCAAGCCGCGACCGACACCGCCAGCCACGCCAGCGAGGCGCTCGCAAATGCGCCGGCGACGCTTCGTTCGACCAGTAGCCAGAACACTCCGGCGAACGCCAGCATCCCGAGCGCGCCGAGCGCCGCGCCGGCGGCGTCGAGCGCTGCGGCTTGTTGCCCTCGCCGCTTTCCGTCAAGTCCGGCCTCGCGCATGCGGCGGATCTCATGCTTCTCGATGAGAGTGGCGCTGGCGCAGAAGATCGCCGGTAGAGCAAGGAATAGGCCGCCGATCGAAGCCCCGTACCAACTGCTGACCAGGCCGGCGAAGACGGTCGCTGCGCCGCCCAGCGCGAAGCGGACCGCGTATTCGTGCCAGCGTCCTTCTCGCAGCGAGGACGGCGAGATTTCAATCGGCGCGCTCATGTCTGACCTCCCGCGGCCGCCCACAGGCCGAAGGCAGCTGCGAGCCACACGACGATCGACAGCAGCGTGGCCGGCAGCGCACGCATGCGCGCCCGGATCAAGAGCTGGCAGACGACCAAGCTGTAGATCCCGAGCGCGATCGCACCGGCCATCATCGAATGGGTTTGGACGGCTGCGTAGGATTCGCCGTGCTGATAGATCGCGATGCCTAGAGTGGCGAGCGCGACCGAGGGCGCGGCTCCGAACAGGCCGGCGAAGCTCTTCGGCCTGAGCACGTCTCCGAGCATCGCGAAGGCCGACACAACGGCGCCGCCTACCAGGAAGCGGACGACGTACTCGCTCATTTCGGTTTCTTCCATAGCTTTGAGAGCTGGCCTCCCGCGCCGTACACCGGATCCTTGCGCGGGACAGGCACCTTTGGAATCGTCTTCAGAGCTTTCGGACGGTCCTCGACCTGCGTGCACTCGTCGTAGGTGCCGACGCGCGGATAGGCGCCGACGACGAGGAAGTCCTCATCTGCGAACAGGCATTGGTGTCCCGTGCCCGCCGGCAGGATGGCGACATCGCCCGCCTTAAGCTTGAAGATCCGGCCTTTGCTTCCGCCGAAGCGTACACGTCCCCTACCCCGCGCGATGCCAAGCACCTCATGGATACGTGAATGGTAGTGAACGTAGTCGTAAATCCCGTCCCGCCAAGTTTCGCCCCAGCCGTTGGCCTCGAACAGGTCCTCCATGACGGCCGCCGGATCATGCCCGTCGCCGAGATCCACAGCGCCTCGGTAGATGACGAGAGGCCAGCGCGGATGGTTCGGGATGAGACCGTCGTCCTTGAAACGAGCCGTCTGAGGCTTTCTTGGCCGCGCTAGGTCAGGCGCCTCCTTCTTTCCGGGTCGGCGCAGACCGGTCGCGCGCTGCACGTATTCCTTCACGTCCTCAAGGATTGGCATTGTCATCCTCCTTCGGTGGCGACATTGGATAGCCGGTCCAGAGACGCAGTAACCGCTCCATGATGACTCCGAGCGCGAAGCCCGCGATCACGTCGCTCGCCCAGTGCGCCAGCACTTTGACCCGCGTCAGGGAAAGGCCGACCGCCAAGGTACGGATTAGTCGCCGCAGCAGAGGCGGCAATGAGCCCCCAGCGGATGCCAGGGCGCCCATGTGGAGCGCGTGGCCGGACGGAAATGCGTCCTCGCGCTTGCCGGAAAACGAGACCCCGTGCAGATGACCGAGCACCGTCGTGCGATCCGGGCGGGTCTGGTCGAAAACCGATTTCATACCGTGAGGCGCCAGGGAGGCTGCGACTGTGACCAGGAGAGCGTGGTTGCCCGCGCGCTGCAGCTGCTCCGATCTGCCCCTCGTCACGACCCAACCGGCGACGGCCAAAGCCAGGAGGATCTTTTCGTCGCCGCCCCACGTCAGGCCGCGCGAGACCCTCTCCGCGCAATGGTTGGTCTTACTCGCCACGGTCCGTGCAATGAGCACGTCAGGCTTGGTAGGTTTGACAGTGACCAGCGCCATCACCTCGATCCGTGACGGCGTCCGCGTAGTCGCGGACGCCTCGTTTGAATTGCCTTTGCCATCATAACGTCGGAGCAGGTTCCAAGTTCATCTGCCTGTCATGGAACCAATCGACCAGGCCAAGATTTGGAAAACGATGGGTACAATCGGGAAGAAGCGGAAATCGCAATGGCTCGCATCTAGTGGAGCGCTGGTGCTCGCGACCGTTTTCCTCAGTTACCCGCTGATCGGGGGAAGAATTCCGGCTCCGTCCACGCCAACTCCGGTGTGAGCACCGAGCAGGCCGCGGCCGATGTCGGCGCGAAAGTCCTTCCTACCGATCCTAAGCTCAAGATCGAGCCCAAGTAGCTACCGGCTTGTCGACCCTTGCCCCCTACGTCGGCGCACTTGCCGCCTTTCTCGCCTCCCTGTCCTACGTGCCGCAGGTCCGGAAGGCTTGGCCACGCGGATCCACGGACGACCTCTCTCTCGGCATGCTCACGGCACTCACGCTCGGCCTGACGCTCTGGATCGTCTACGGCGCCATTAAGGGAGATTGGGTCATCGTCGGCTCCAACGTGGTCGGCGCCGCCCTCGCCGGTGCCGTCCTCGGCTGCAAGCTCCGCGACCGCAAGTGCCACTCGCACAAGCGAGGAACCAAGCCCTAGCAGGTCCGTTGGGGCTGGCTTTCGAGGATGGGAGCGATGTCAAAAAAGGACGAGCTCAGGTACGGGCCCGTGGGCGCCGAGGCGATCCACCTCTGCGTCGATATGCAGCGCATGTTCGCCGAAGACACGGATTGGAAGATGCCGTGGCTGCCCCGCGTCCTGCCGAACGTCGTGGCGATAACGGCCGCGCACCCGGCGCGCACGGTCTTCACCCGCTTCATTCCGGCGAGCGCTCCCGGCCACGGCGTCGGCATGTGGCGCCGCTACTATGAGCGCTGGAGCTCGATGACCATCGACGAGATCGGTTCCGACATGATCGATCTTGTACCGAATCTCGCCCGCTTCGTTCCACCTGCCCGCACTTTTGACAAGTACGTCTACTCGCCGTGGATCGGCAGCGACCTGCACGCGCAACTGCGCGCCGCCGGCGTCGACACCGTGATCGTCACGGGCGGCGAGACCGACGTCTGCGTGTTGGCGACCGTGCTGGGCGCGGTCGATTGGGGCTTTCGAGTCGTCCTCATGACCGACGCGATCTGCAGCTCCGCCGACGAGACCCACGACTCCATGATGACCATCTACGCGAACAGGTTCGGGCAGCAGGTGGAATGCGTGACGACGGAAACGCTCCTCGCCGCCTGGCCCGGCGGCACCCGCACGGGCCTTCTGCCATGAGCGAGTCCTATCTTGTGCAGATCCTGCTACCGAAGGAGACGGGCAAGGGAGAAAAGATCCCGAAGGATTGGTTCGACGGGCTTCTGAGAGAGCTGACCGACAAGTTCGGCGGCGCAACGAGCTTCATCCGAGCGCCCGGCGAAGGTCTGTGGCGAAGCGGCGGCGGCACCGAGCACGACAATATCGCCGTCGTTGAGGTCACGACGGAGCTTCTCCTCCCGGACTACTGGCGCGGTCTTCGCGAGCGACTGGAGTCGGAGCTCGCGCAGCATAAGATCGTCATCCCCGCGCAGCAAATCCCGCTGTAGCGCGTAGGAACGGTCCCCCCGGCCGGACGTTTGGAGTGCGAACCCAACACAGGAGGACGCCATGGGCTTTTTCACCAGGGACATTAAAACGCTGAACGACCTCTTCGTGCATACGCTGCAGGATATCTATTACGCCGAGCAGCAGATCGCGAAGAACCTTCCGGACATGATCGAGAAGGCAAGCGATCCCGGCCTCAAGAACGGCTTCCAAACGCATCTCTCCGAAACCAAGGGCCAGATCACCCGGCTTGAGAAAGTCTTCGAAATGCATGGCGTCGCGGCGAAGGGCGTCGATTGCCCCGCGATCGACGGCATCCTCAAGGAAGCGAGTGAGGTCGCGGGCGACGTCGACGACAAGCAAGTGCTGGATGCGGCTCTGATTGCGGCGGCCCAAGCCGTCGAACACTATGAAATCACCCGGTACGGCACACTGATCGCATGGGCCAAGATGCTCGGCCGCGATGATTGCGCCTCCGTCCTGCAGCAGAATCTCGATGAGGAGAAGGCGACGGACGAGAAGCTCAATACGATGGCGCTGCGCAGCGTGAACCGGAAAGCCGCCTAGTCCGTTGGCAGGATTGACGTGGAGGGCCGCCCGGAAGGCGGCCCTTGTTTTGAGCAGGAAAGCATGAGCCTTGAAGTATTAAGGACACTGGCAGCCGCCATGACGATTATCGCTGCCGCCATGGTGGCGGCGAACTGGAACGCGCGCATCACCGTGTGCGGGTTCGCTCTCTTTATCGCCGCGTCTCTCGCATGGATCGCCGACGGGATAATGAACCGAAGAACTCGCTCATCATCCAGAACGCCGTTCTTCTTCTGATCAACTTACTGGCGTACAGCGCTGGCTACCGCGCGCCGACAAGGAAGCCGCCGCGTCTCGGCCTGCGGATCACGCGGCCCGGTAGAGAAGATCAGGCCTGCTTCCTGTCTGAAATGGCCCGGCGTGCGAGCGCGGCTTCTCCCGCCTCCGTCAAACCGCCGATCGATGTCTGCCGTTTCCTCGCGCAGGCGATGATGCTGTCGGCGATATGGCTATCATTGATGAGGCGGCCGTCCCATGCTTGCGACTAATCGGCATCCGCAACTGATTTACTTGTCGACGACCAAAGAAAAGCGGAGCGCGTTGCTAGCGGGTTCATGAAGGATCTATTCTTCGACTACGGAGCACTGATCTCGCCGCGCTTTCGCGCGGCATGGGTCTTCTCGTCAGGTGCGTTACTATACAATGCAATCTAAGATACCCCATATTTTGATTTGTGGATGCGCGAAATTTCGGAGGCGGCCGGTTGCTAGTGACGAAGGTCGTAAGGATCTGACCCACCCCTCCCCGAGCTTCTGCTTACGACCTCAGCGGGATATTGCGTCTGCGCATCGCCATGAATAAGGAAAAGTTGCCGTCGGTCCCTGTCTTTGCATAGGGATATCGACTGACACTGGCGAGCATGATGATGGTCGGGTCGAATCTCTGGCGGTATGGAAGGCTGCAAGAAAGCTAGCTATCCAGGCTGGAAACGTGTGGTGTGGTCTTTCACCGAGCGCGACGCCAACAACGCGTGCAGAGCACGCGGATCGTCGGCTAGCGAGCAGCTGAACGCTCTAGTGAGATTGCTGGGTACTGTCGGTTCATGCGCGTAAGAGTTAAGGAGTGAGCCACGCAATCCAATAAGTCCTCACCCTAAGAAGAACGGCATTAGGTCTTGGTCTTAGAAGGTCATCGCTTGGTACCTAATTTGACCATCTCTGCCGAATGCTTTCGGAACATTGCGATCCGCTTGCTAGCGAACTCTGCAACTAGTCCGGGAAGTTCAAGGGGCGACCTTCCAGTAGCATCGCTTGATAAGCCCGCATGTTTGCGCTGGCCGACGACAGAAAATCAATCTCTTTGCTTGAATCGTTCTCTGTCACCTGGAAGGCGATCTCAACAAAAGGCGGCGGCGGATTTTCAACGAGGGTGTCTTCTTGGGACACCTGAGGACGCTTTGCAGGAGGTTCGTTTGCGTCCGCGGCAATGGAAGCCGAAGCACTCGCTTTCGGCTTCTGACAATAGCCTGAGCAGACCGTTGGGCCTTCGCGACTGCTTTCGGGCCGCGGGTATGCTTTGACGTCGCTGGTTTACGCTTGCTCATTTGGCACTCCAAGGATGGTTGGTCGCCCCCCTCGGCGAGACGTCAACATGCTGTGCAGTGCAACGTTCCGAAAGCCACCTCGATAGAGCAAGCCCACCGCCGCAATGTGAATGTCACGTCTGACGAAGATTAGTCCCGCACAATGACTCGCCCGCTTGCCGGTATGTTTGCGTGACCGGCACTGGCAGGGGCACGACGTCCAAAACTCTCAGCCGCCGTTGAGCCGCTCTGCACCAACAGGCTGGGCTGGGTGTACGGTTTCGTCAAAGAGAGGGTATGTCAAACCTACGGGGAACCCAGCCGCCATCGAGGAATAGGAATTCGCAGCCTTCGGCTTAGGACTCGAACATGCTCAATTTGCCATGGTTGAGAGCGTCCGGCGCTGCAAGTGGCCCTTCGAACCTGCTCGCTGTGCGGCGCTAGGCTACGTCTTCGGAGACTGGCCTTCTACAGGCTTTGCAGTTCCGACCGAGTTGTGGCCTCATCGAGATCACCTGAGTCAAGACCGCCCGCACGAACAGCGACTTCTTACGACTCCGGAGTTTCTTCAGCTGAGGCACCTAGCTGAACCACACCTATAGTTCCATAGGAACGCCCACACGAGCGAGCCGTTGTCGTGCCTAATGTCACAGGGAAGGATACGGTATGGATCGCGAACACGTGAAAGGTGCGGCTGATAAAGCAAAGGGTGCCATCAAAGAAGGCGCCGGCAAGCTCACTGGTGATAAGAGCATGGAAGCCGAAGGCAAGATGGATAAAGCCAAGGGCTCCGTACACAATGCCGCAGGCGACGTAAAAGATGGCGCGCGCGATGCGGCGGATGCCCTAAAGAAGTAAGCAATTGGACATAACTAACAACTGGCCGCCTTCGAGCGGCTTTTTCTTTATCTGAGATTGGGTCACATAGTCAGAAACGCCAGTGCTGGCGTCAATGCGCCCTCCTGTGATGAGCTGGATCAGATCTGGCCGCTTGTGCGGCTCGATCGGGTTAGTGGCTAGTGGCGCCGAATGCCAAACGCACCGACTCTTTTTGATATCAAAACTCGGACTAGAATTCTGCCACTGGTTTGTTGGTGCCTTGCTCCAAGGGAAAGGACCGCTCCAGGGGGTGGTTCAGGCTCTGGCGCGGTCGCCCCCACCTACCGCCAAGTTGCACGCGTCATCCCGCAGGTTTTCGAAAGGTAACAAAGGCCAAAATTTTCCTCGAAATCTGCGGGATTTAGCGCGCGAATGTGCGGCCGGAAGTTAAGGCCCACGGTGGGAGCGATCGAGATGGCCCCTACCCCTAGCAGCCAGCCACGGTAGCAGATCGCCGAGGCCAGCCTCCAAGAGCGACTCCACCGCAACCCATTCCCATGTCCACTCGCACAAGCTTGCCAGCCTTGTGTAGACGCCGGCCTTGTGGCCATGAGCCGCCCTGGTAGGCACGCTCGCCCGTGGTTGCTTGCTCCGCCAGGATGCGGCGGTGCTGTTCGGGGCTGCGGGGTTGGTTGTCGTTTGCTGGTGTCATGAGTCCTCTACGTGATGGTGCTCTACGTTGCCGCATTCGCGGTCTATGTGCGCCGGCCTCTTCGCGCCGGTCGAAAATCGAAGCGGTTTCCGGATTGCCTATTCCCAAAGGGTTTTTGATACGCGCGGAAATCGTGCGCACAATTTTCAAATCTGCACGGCAGCTAAGTCATTGCTGACACAATGATTATGCCGATCGTGCGCGCATTCGTGTGCCCTAGAGAAGTAAGTGCACGGCGTTCGCGCACGATCTTGCCCTGTGTGTGGGTGTGATGAATCACACACCACACAGCAAACAGTGGGTTGTTGGTTCAAATCGTGCGCGTCACTCATACGTGTAAGCCCTTGTTTATAATATGATATTCGTCATATCGCGCGACCGTGCGCGCTGGTTTCGTGCGCGCACGGTTCGCGCACGCTCAGCCATCACGCTTGCGAGTGAGGCCTGCAGATAAGCGCGCTGCCGACTCGGCGCTGTGCTTGTCGGCGCGCGCCTCAACAGCGGCCTCATGCCCGCGCTTGGTGAGTTTCCAGCCCTTGCGCGCGACGTCGACAAGCTTTCTCTTATAAAGCCGGTCCTTCGCATGACGAACGCGGTCCTTGTTCGGCTCGCCGGTTGGCGTGCACCAACATAGCGTTTCCGCCATCTCGGCAAGCGAAGCGCCCTTGCCGCGTTCAATCGCAAGCAACACCTCGTCATCGTCACCGCGTGCTTTGTCGGCTCGCTTAACGCTCTCGCCCTTGGTTAGAGCTTCAGCCATAACCGTGGGAACGGGCCGCCCCTTGCTGTCGACAAGCGATGGTGCCGTGACCGTTTTCAACTCGAAATGAATCGGGTCAAAATCTGGGCCGCGGTGCTTACCTTGCCAGTGGAGTTTGACTGTCTCGCCCTTATTGAGTGTGAGATTTCCATCAACCTCTGCAATGAATGCACCACCGCCGCGCGGTAGTAGATTTGACGGATCTGCATTCTTCACGGGATGGCACGCGGCATAGACAGATGGCTTGCCCAGTAGGGTTGTTAGCTTGCGCAAGTTGCGGGCGTGGGCTCCGAGCTGAGTGTTGCTGTTTTCATCATCACCCTGGAAGTACGCGGCGCTGGTGTCGACAACGATCATGTCGGCACCTCCTATCCGGTCGACGTCGGCCTTAATGCGCTCAAACATCTCCGCGACGCTGAATGTTCCAGCAATGAAGTGCACGTCGACGCAATCGGGGTTAAAGTTCAGATGGTGCGCCATGGCAATCCACCGCATGCGGACATCATCTGGATTCTCGCCAGCAAAATAGACGACACGCCCCTTCTCAACCTCACGGTCGCCGAGTGGCTTTCCAAGCATCGTAAGTGCCGCAAGCAAGAGCAGCACAGCTGTCTTGCCCGTGCCTGTCATGGCGGTGGTGCTGTAGAGATAGCCTTTCTGCGACACCCCATCGATGTGGTAGTCAGGCGGCTGAAACCCCCGAATGAACTCCGCGCTAGATTGGATTCCGGGATATTGGTCCTGCTGTTTTGCGGAGGCCGCCTTGCCAGCCGACTTTTCTGGGGACGGAGTATTATCATTCGCGGGCTTCAACGGCTTAGGCGGCACTTCGGCTTCGTTGAACTTGCTGCCAGGC
Organism: Bradyrhizobium sp. 482_C4_N1_8; assembly: GCF_052075965.1. Classification (NCBI taxonomy): domain Bacteria; kingdom Pseudomonadati; phylum Pseudomonadota; class Alphaproteobacteria; order Hyphomicrobiales; family Nitrobacteraceae; genus Bradyrhizobium; species Bradyrhizobium sp. 482_C4_N1_8. The sequence continues at coordinate 4,901,740 of NZ_CP197231.1, forward strand.
TGCGATTTCCAATTGATGATCATGCCGCACCCCGCATGTCAGCGAAGTCGCTGCCAATCTCTGGTGGCGCAACAATCTCCACCTCCTTGCCGGCCTCATGCCAGCGTCGGCCGCATCCGTTCGCGGCAGACATGCCGGCGTGATCGCGGTCCGCAAAGATGGTCAACGCCTCAATAGCCGCCAGCAACGGGAAGCGCTCCATAGTGCCCGCTGAGAGACACGCCCAGATAGGCGTAAAATCGGCTGCTAGGCAGGTCTCGATGCCCTCACCTATCGCCAATCCGTAATGGACGTCCTGGTCGGCCGAAAGTCGCACCACAGCGCCCAGCGCGCGACCGCGCATCTTGCGCTCGATCTTCCCGACATCTCGATCCAGATATGTGCAGTGAACGCCGCAAGGCTCGTTGGTGACAATATCTGTCATCAACGCGACCATCGTCCGATCATTTTCCCGGAAGCGGAGCGCGTCACCTTGATAAGAGAGGCCGCGGCTGGCGAGATAGGTTTCTGCTAGCGTCCCGGTGAGCGGGACAGCGCGTTCCCACCGCTGTAAGGCGGTGCGAATGCGCGCCGGCTCGTCGTCCTCACGCTCGCGCAACTCGACGACCGGCGCGTCATCATTCACCGGCTCACGGCGCCAGTCGTTCGGAATGCCAAGGCGGTCGCGAATGAAGTCCTTGCAGGCCTGCCAGTTGTCGCCCGCGAAGCTGGTGACCGTGAACGTGCCATCAGATTTGAACTTGACTTTCAGGGAGCGGTCGCGACGGCTGTGGCCGGGCCCGGGACAGAGTACATACCTGTTACCCACCGCGTCGCCGCCGAGAGCGTGAGCAATGCTTTTAAGCGACTGAGACATGTTCGGTCTGAAGCTCCAAAAGAGACTTGAGGGCGAGTTCGGCAAGCGCCTTGCTGAAGGACGAAAGCCAGCAGTGCGTTCTTGGAAGGCATTAGGCGCGAGGACATGCGCGGGCTCGTCACCACGCTGTCGAAGGGCGAGGTTGAAGAGTTTGAGGTGGTCGTTTAGCTCCAAGTCGAAACGCGCAATTGTGCTGCCTCCCGGAGGTGCCGGGCGGATTGATAGGATTTTCAAGGTAGTATTCCCCTAAATCGGGGGTTGCGCCAGTTGGCGCTGTGCACTCGGCAGAAAGGCCGATCGTGCTAGGCGGCTGCCGGCGTGTAACTATTCCACTCCGCCACCCGCCCTGTTGTGGTCGCCCATGTCGGAGGCAGGTGACCTACATTTCCGAGAGGTCCGAACTTCTCGACAAATCGCTCTGGCCTTTTGCCCAAGTAGAAGAACACCTGTCCATTCGGCGGCGTTGCGCTTTTTCGCTCGATAGATTCGAAGCTGATACGTCCCTGCTTAAAAACAGCGAGGCCCGTCTCATCCATCAGCATCTGCGCCCATGCGGTGTCCAGACTGTTCGGCACCAAGATAATCGCCTCATCTACATTTCCGCTGCGATAGTCGGAAATGAGCTTCTTAGTGAACGGCGCAGTCGCGCCACGCCCCTGCGGCGGGTTGAGCCAGATGCGTCCAAACCATCGCTCCCTCAAACCGTCTCGCTCTGGCGTGAAGTAACGCCGCGCTTGGACGTTGCGCTGAGCCGCGTCACTCGATGCCGGGTCGAGATCGATATCGCCCATCACCGATTTAGCGAGGTGAATGAATGGCCGCGGCGTTATCCACTCGATGACGCTCATGCCGCCACCTCGTCTGCCTTGGTATTGTCGTTCGCCCCTCGCCCTTCGAGTCGACGCCGAGCCCGTGCCATCACGTCATCACTGGACCGCAGGGCGGCTAGCTCCCGCTCCAGGCGCTCTACGTAGGGCGCGAAGCACGGTCGATTGTGCCGAACCATGACCTCGGAAATGAGGTCAATAGCGTCATCGAGGCGCTCTGCTGTTACGGCAGGCGCATTCATGGTGGTCATGGATGTGGGAATTTTCGGTTAGCGTTGCCGCTGAGCGGCTGCATTACCTCGGCTAGGAGCCGATGATGGACAAGGCGTCCACCAGGCAGTCACGGGTGCGCCCACGAATCGCACAACGTCGCCATAATCCATATATAGCACAACGCAACCTCAGCCGCAACACGAAAAGTCAAATCAAGTTTTGTTACAAGATGCATATAATATGGTTGCTCTTGCCACCGCCCTGTCCGTCCCGTCAGTTTCGGCAGCCGAGTCGGCCACCGCTAGCCCGAACGTAGATACATTGCGTAGACACACCACGAAACGAATAAATGTCAACATATTGAAATATAGATATAAATTTCATTATTCCCCGTGGTTACATTCCGCTAGGGAGCGCCAACAAAATCAATCACTTACTGCCCTGCCCTACCGCCTTGTCCAACACATGGCCAATATACGCGTGTGGACTCGTACACAGCGCCGGGTCGCGGAGCTGCGCGAGATGGAGCGCCTTTGCTCGGATTGGGCGGACGATAACGATCTCGTTCTCGCGCGCGACGGACTGAAAGCGCTGGCGGCCGACTACCGCGCCGCTGCGGACGCGATGGTTCCCTCTGGTGCTGTTTGGGACCTTTAGGGCGCGGTGAGCGTTAAGGCGTTAGCACCGGGGCAGGATCGCGAACCCCGGAGTTCGGATCATGAGCACGATCCCTGCGGACCTCGAAAGAAAGTTCGAACAACGGTGGGCCGCCAGATTGGCGCGGCCCATTCCGCCGGCTCCATTTGCGCGCCCAGCCTGTCCGAGGTGCAAGGCCCAGATGATGCTCGTCAGCATCGAGCCAAAAAGCCTAAGCGTGGACTTGCACATGTTTCGCTGCGCTGTCTGCAATCACGCACTTACGACATTCGCAACGCATGAAGATCCGATGCATTCCAATGGCCGCTGGCTTCAAGGCGATTTGCGCCCACTGAAGTAACCCGCGCTGCAAGTCGTGACCGAAGGCGAGATGCCGCGGCTGCCGGAAGGTTTCAGGGTCGAGCTCGACAAGGACGGTTGGCGGCACTGACTCGCACGAAGCGGCGATGGCCTCAATGCATCTGCTGCTCTGACTGATCTTCACTAATCCGCCAGCCGCGTAGGGCATGACCATGTCCGATGACTGGACCAAACGAGCGACGAACATCCTTCGAGAACTTCATGCTGCCGAGACGGAGCTAATCGGCAGGGGTGTTATCCTGACCGACGGTAAGGCGGGGACGGTTGATCACGTCTTCCTTGACGAGGTGCACGGGCTCCGGATCTCGATCGGTGGCCACGACGGCAAGTGGCCGATTTCGACTCTGAAGCTTCTAGACTCCGGTTTCGCCAGATAGCTTGTCCGCCCGGTCACCGTCCGCGGTGATCACTCGGTGACCGGGCGCCCAGCGCGGACTTCGAAGGCCTGCTCGCCGGTGCCTGGCCGAGTAAGCCAGTCACGGTTTACCTGGAGTGGCAGCCATGATGCAGAACGTTGTAGCCGGATGCGTCGTAGTGGCTTTGATTATCCTGGCCTTGATTGGCTTCGCCCAAACGCACCATGAATGTTGGCACGGGCACGTGCTCCTAAGCCATGAGCCCTGCGGATCCGTCAGCCCTTCAATATAGGAACAACCATTTTCCGTTGATCTAGGCGCGGGACCAAAGCCCCGCCGCTCGTGAAGTTCTGCCAGCACAGGTAAGCTTGCGGACGACTCAGCGCGAAAGCCCCCCTACCGCCCGGTAACCGCCTTCTGGCGCGCAGCGTTCAGGCCTGCCTTTGTCTGTGCAGTTGCGGCACTCGCGGGCTCTCGATTTGGGGGCGGCTCATTGAGGTCTCGGGCCCACGGCGCGCCAGATCGAGCAACTGACTTCGGAGCGGCATGTTCTGAGCTGGAGCAGGCAGAGACGAGAGAGACGACAACAAGGGACATCCCCGTCCGGCCCAACGTTTGAGTGATCCTGTTCATCAGGCAATCAACTTCCGGCGCGGCCTTACTGTTGGCGCCTGCGATCCGCTCTAGCATCGATATAGATGACCACCGCGAATGTGGCGCCTAGAGCCAAAACGCTGACACAGCCGGTAATCAACGCCACCGCCATCATAGCTGGATCAGTATTTCTACGGCGTCAGGGGTGGGCAATTCACGAATGATTAGCGCATGCAACAAGGCTGGGGCGCGGCGAAATCCGCCGCCCCCGCATGAACCTCCCCGCCCCTGACCGACGACCAATGTCCCGTTGGAACCGGTACAGGCTATGGTGCTGCATAAATCCCCCTCGGACCGCCAGACCGGCGCCGCCTCGCCGGCACCGCCGTCCTGGATGCACCGTACCGCGCCCTACGCGCCGGAGCGGCGCGCCAGAATGCTGGAGCACATGGCGCGCGCCCGATCGCTTCCGCAGTCCCAGGCTGCGACGGTGGCGACGCCGACGCGCATCCGCGGCATGGACATTCTCGGCGATGCCTTCGGCTACACGGTCCTGTTCGGTGTCATCGCCCTGCTGTTCCAGTCGCGCATTCCGCTCTATCTCGGCGCCTATCTCTTCCTCACCGATGGCGAGCGCATCGAGCACGCGCTCAGAGTGGTCGGCATCCGGTTCGAGCCGGATACGGTCGGTCCCGACATCATCAAGGGCTTCGCATCCCTGTTCGGATGGTTCGCGCTGCTCGCATCCTTGCAAGGCTCCGTCCCGGCCTGGCTTGCGGCATGGATGCCGCCGGCCGCATCCTGGTCCGCCATTGCCGGCATCGCCGTCGTGTTCGCGACCGTCGAAGCGTCTGCGGGGTTGGCGATGCGGCACGCATTGCCGTGGTTCGGATTCCAGATCAGGCCGGACAGCCTGACCGCGACGACGATCAGGCTCCTCATGGCCCTTGGCCTGCTCGCCTTGCTGGTGCTGCTCGGATCTCTCTGAGCGGCACGCAATGACGATGTCGTGAGACGGCCGGGCCGTTTACCGGAAATTTACCCCTGCTATTTGATCGGCGTATCGTTTGCTTAGACGTTGCGCCCTACCGTGAATCTACGGAAACAATCCGAAACACGATTGGCGTTCATGTCCGTCTCAGAGTTCCTCCGGCAGCGTGCAGTGGAAGTCAGCGTGAGCGGCAGCTACTCGCTGCCGCGCTGGTACGATTGTGAGGGCCAGCTGCGCACCTTCGCCTGCCGCACCAAGCGTGTCTCCCCGTTCCGCATGATCGTCGACGTGCCTGTTGTCGGCAAGGTCGGCGAGCGCGTGACCTCCTATTTCCAGGACTTTGGCGAATTCCAGTGCACCATCAGCGCGACGCTGAAGGCGGGCTTCCTGATGGAACTCGACATGACGCGGGAGCGGCGCGCCTGGATGTCGGAAAAGCTGACCTGGCTGGAGAGGAAGCAGAAGGACGCCAGCATTCTGGAACTGCGCAATGACGCGCGGTTCGTTCCCCAGGTCTCGCACAGCTTTCTGACGCTCGCCGACGGCAGCACCCATGCCTGCTTCATCATCGACGTCTCCACGGCCGGCGTCGCGATATCCTGCGAATACGACCCGGCGATCGGAACCCCGCTTGCGGTCGGCGCCTGCGTCGGGCGCGTCATTCGCAAATTCGACAACGGCTTTGCGGTCAAGTTCGCCGAGAAGCAGCAGCGGGACGACCTCGTCCGCCTGGTCGTCCGCACGCCCATGCTGCAATCGGCCTGAATCGGCCCGATCGATTTTAACTCAACTTTAACTAAATACTGGAGGTGCCGATCCCCGCGCGCTAGGGTGTGACCCAGCACGTCCGCAATCACTGCGGGCCTCGACTTATTGGAAGTCCTGGAATGTCCATCGCTGAGTTCGCCCCGGCAGAGACCGCCCAAAACGCGCCCGCCGCCGCAAAGCCGCAACTCCCGCCCGGCGTCATCACTGAAGGCCCACTCGTCCAGGCCAAATTGCGCGAAAGCTATCTCCTCCTCGGTATTCTCTATGTCGGCGCTGTCGCGGGCATCATCTGGGCCATCACGCAGGGCGTCGGCAAGGTGGAGCTGTTTACCTTCGCCTGGATGTTCGCGCTGACGACGTTCGGCATCGGTGCCGGCATGCACCGCCTGTTCGTCCATCGCAGCTTCCGCACCGGCCCGATCATGCGCGTCTTCTTCTGCGCCATCGCCCAGATGGCGGTGCAGGGCTCGATCGCGAAATGGGTTGCCAACCACCGCCGCCATCACCTCTATGCCGATGACGTCGGCGATCCCCACAGCCCGCAATTCGACGGCTTCGGCAATCGCTATGTCAGCGCGCTCAAGGGTTTCCTGCACGCCCAGGGCAGCTGGGTGTTCGACCAGGCGACCACCGACAACGAATACTATGCCAAGGACATCCTCGCCGATCCGATCGCGATGTTCTTCGTGCGCACGCGCTGGGTCTGGTACGGGATGTCCGGCGTCTTCATTCCCGGCGTGATCGGCTACACCTTCGGCGGCGTGCACACCATGATCGGCTGCGTGCTGTTCTCCGGCCTGCTCCGCTGCTACCTGCTGATCCTCACCAGCCAGCTCACCGGCTCGGTCTGCCACGCCTACGGCTATCGCCGCTTCGAGGTCGAGGACGCCTCGACCAACGAGTTCGTGACAACGATCCTCACCTTCGGCGAGGGTCTGCACAACAACCATCACCGCTTCCCGCGGGACGCCTATATCTCGCACGCCTGGTGGGAGATCGATCTCAACGGCCTGATCATTTTGGGCATGGAGAAGATCGGCCTCGTCCACGACGTCTTCCACGCCTCGCACCGTCAGCTCGAGCTGGCGTCCGAAGCGGAGGCGCGGGCAGCCACGACGGCGCGCTAAGGCGGCAGGCGGCGGCCGTTCTTCCGGCCGCCTTGCCTCCGCTCCGCTGCCCTATCGCGGCCCCATTGCGGGATCAGCTTTTGAGGGTCTGTGCCTCGTGCCGGACCTCATTTGCAGACTTGCGATCGGGGGACCGAATGGCAGTCAACAAGATTAGGATTGATAAGATCACTTGGGACAGGGTTGGCCGGGTCACCGAGCCCGGACGCTACATGTACACCTTTGGCTGGCTGACGATTACGGCCGGCGATCTCGATATCTGGAAGCAATATCCGCAAGCCGCCTTCACGCTGCTCGCGCACCACGCCGAGCCGGACGAGGCCGTCGGCGAGGAATTCCATCTCGGCGCCTTCGACATCGCGCCGGACACCCCACCGCCGTTCACCACGCATTGAAGGGCGGGAACGCCGGCCCAAATCGCCTTGCGGGCTGCGCGCGGCGCAGGCGGCTGCGGGAACGCATGGCATGCACGTTGCTTAATCAACGTCATGATGCACATCCCCGCCGTCGACCAGGCCTTCCTGCTGCTGCTCATCGTCTTCTGCCTTGGCACGTGCCTCGTGCGCGCCTTCTGGGAGTTGGAGCAGGTGCGGGCACGCCGGGTCGCTGCGCCGCCCCGCGGGCGCACAACGAAGCGTGACTAGGCCGGTTAGCCCGGCCGCGCGTTGTCCAGGCGGAAGCCCCGCCGCCTCTGGACTCGCCGCTCAGTCACGTGCATCGAGAATCGAAGAAACCTGCGCAGTGCCTTGATCTGACTTGCCAATCGCGATCCGGTGGCGGGCGCGGACCGCTCCCATCGATGACGAATTGGTTCTGTCATGCGCTTGATTGCGCTCGTATTCTACACGTTCGGTGCCGATCCCGATGAACGCCGGCTGTCGCGCCTGTTAAGTGACGCGACAGCAAATGCATGACACATGGTCGCATCGGTAGACGTAGATAAGCAGATCAAGGGAACCTATTTTCGGCGCCGATGTACCTGATTGAAGCTTTGCCCACCGTCATCGGAACTGCCGCCATCGCCCCGGCGCTGCTGATGCTGTGGCTCGTCATTGCCGCCGAGGAGCGCCCGGGACCGCCGGCCCAGGTCTGGACTGCGTTCCTGCTCGGGGCGGCCAGCATTTCGCTGCTGGGCCTTGCCCGCGCGCCCTTCGCCAAGATGGTTGCGGCCCCCGACAACCCCTGGGCGGCGCTCGCCATGCATTCGGTCTTCGGGGTCGCGCTGCCCGAGGAAGCGGTCAAGGTGATCGCCATCGTGCTGGTCTCCTCGACCAAGCGGCGGACCTTCGCCAATCCGATGGACACCGTGGTCTATGGCGCCGCGGTCGGCCTCGGCTTCGCCGCCTACGAGAACCTCGCCTACCTCGTCCAGCACGCCGAGATGTGGCGCTCGCTGGCCGCGCTGCGCAGCGTGCTGACCGTGCCGTTCCACGGCGCGCTCGGCATCATCGCCGGCGCCTACCTGACGATCGCGCGGGCCGGCACGGCGCTGGGCGCCAACCGCCACCATCGCGACTGGGCCCGCCTGTCCAGCCGCCTGCTGATCTTCGCAGGTCCGCTCGCGCTGCATTCGGCCTTCGACTTCCCGCTGCTGACCTTGCAGCGGATGCCCGATCTCGATCCGACGCTGCGGATGTGGCTGGGCGGAGCGAGCCTGCTGATCGGCTTCAGCTCGATCGCCTTCGCCATCCGCCTGGTGCGGCGGGTCGCGCGCCATCACGCGCCGCGGACCGATATCGCGCGGGAGCGGCTTAGCCAGCTGCGCCGGATGTGGGCGCTGCTGCTCGCCGGCGGCGGCGTCGGCTTTCTCGGCCTCGCCTTCGTGCTGACCTCGATCCATCACTGGCTGATCAATCCCGAGCGCAATCTGACATTGGCCCTGATCCCGATCGGCTTCGTCTCGATCCTGCTCGGCCTCGCGCTCCTGATCGTCACGATCGCGATCTACATTCTCGGCCGCAACCGCGTTCGCACCAGCGGCGAAGGTTTTTCGTCAGCGCACGGCGGCGGTTGAGCCCCGGGATGGCAAGCGCGGTGTGTGCATACTAGATTGAGCAGACATCTTTCGATCTGGAGCCTGCCGATGACATCGCCTGAGGATTTTTCCCGGCTGCAATCCGCCATGAGCGAAACGGTCAAGGCGCATTGGAAGGCTTTCCTGTTCGAAGGCATCCTGCTTGCCGTTCTCGGCGTCGCCGCGCTGATCCTGCCGCCGCTCGCGAGCCTTGCGATCACGATCTTTCTCGGCTGGATGTTCCTGATCAGCGGCATCGGCGGACTGATCGTGACCTATTGGGCGCGCAGCTCGCCGGGATTCTGGTGGTCGCTGATCTCGGCCGCGCTGGCCGTGCTCGCCGGCATGCTCCTGCTGGCCCGGCCGATGCAGGCCGTGCTGACGCTGACTATCGTGCTCGGCGCCTACTTCCTCGCCGAGGGCGTCGCCACCATCATGTATGCGCTGGAGCACCGCCGCGAGCTGAGCAGCCGCTGGTCCTGGCTCCTGATCTCCGGCCTCGTCGACATCGCCATCGCGTTCATGGTGATCACGGGGCTGCCGAGCTCGGCGGAATGGGCGATCGGCATCCTCGTCGGTATCAATTTGCTGTTCGGCGGCGCCACCCTGATCGGCATGGCGCTGGCGGCTCGCAAGAGCAACAGTTGAGGCGCCTCGTGGCCGCTCGCGCCGATTGGGGGGTGACAACCCGCCAATCGCACGCTATATGAGCGGCCATGATCACCCTCGTCACCAGCTATTTTTGGTACTTTAGCTACGACAGCTCGCTGGCGGCAGGAGGATCGCGCTCAATCTGAATATTGAAGCAAACGTCCGAACAAGCCGCCAGACCTGGCGGCTTTTTTATTGCCGGCAGGTTCAAACAAACAGGAGCCCGCCGTGCTGAGCACGACCGACGATCTTCGTATCCGCGAACTGAAAGAGCTGAGCACGCCGGAAGAGGTGATGCGGGAAGTCCCGCGCACGCTCACCGCAACGCGTGTGGTGATGGCGGCGCGCAACGCCATCCATGCCATCCTCAACGGCCAGGACGACCGCCTGCTGGTCGTGGTCGGCCCCTGCTCGGTGCACGATCCCAAGGCCGCGCTCGAATATGCCGAGCGCCTCGCGAGCTTGCGCGAAGAGCTGGCCGACCAGCTCGAGATCGTGATGCGGGTCTATTTCGAGAAGCCGCGCACCACCGTCGGCTGGAAGGGCCTGATCAACGATCCTGACCTGGACGGCAGTTTCGACATCAACAAGGGCCTGCGGCTGGCGCGCAACGTGCTGTCCGCGGTAAACAATCTCGGCCTGCCCGCCGGCGCAGAATTTCTGGACATGACGACGCCGCAATACATTGCGGACCTCGTGTCCTGGGCCGCGATCGGCGCGCGCACGACCGAGAGCCAGATCCATCGCGAGCTGGCCTCGGGGTTGTCCTGCCCGGTCGGGTTCAAGAACGGCACCGACGGCAATGTGCGCATCGCTGCGGACGCGGTAAAGTCGGCCTCGCATCCGCATCATTTCATGGCGGTGACCAAGCTCGGCCGTTCGGCGATCGCTTCGACCGCGGGCAACGAGGATTGCCACATCATCCTGCGCGGCGGCAGCAAGCCGAATTACGATGCGGCAAGCGTCGCGGCGGCCTGCAACGATCTGGCCAAATCCGGCGTCGCGCCGCTGGTGATGGTGGATGCAAGCCACGCCAATTCGAGCAAGAAGCCGGAAAACCAGCCGCTGGTCATGGCCGACATCGCCGGCCAGATCTCGGGCGGCGAGAACCGTATCATGGGCGTGATGATCGAGAGCAATCTCGTCGCCGGCCGCCAGGACGTGGTGCCGGGCAAGCCGCTGACCTACGGCCAGAGCATCACGGACGGATGCATCGACTGGGCGACCACGGCAACCGCGCTCGAGCAACTCGCTGACGCGGTCGAGATCCGGCGCAACACGAAGCGCGCGGGGCTGCACGAACGCTCGGCGTAAGGCCAAAACCAACGCGGGCGGGGCGAGCTGTCGCGCCCTGCCCGCCGATAGCCACAAGCTAACAGCCGCGGCAGATGCTCTTGATCTTCTTGTCGAGCGCCGCGTCTTCCTTGTTCACGGGATTATTCGGATCGCTCAGATTTTTCTCGTTCGGTACGTCACCGGCGCGCGGCTGGCGATGCCCGATCGGCGCTTGCGGCACCGACCCGGACGTCGCGCCGCCGGATGTCGCCCCCTTGGAGCCGCTGGGCTGTGCAACCGCCGCGCCGCCAAGCAAGACCACGAGCGACGCTGCCACCACCATGATCTTCTTCATGTCCGTTCCTCCATTCTCAAACCCACGTTCTCTGCATCGCCGCTCACGTCTCGGGCGGATAGAGATGAACGTCGCCGCAATAATCCACGATACGATAGCGCGTTTCCTTTTCCGCTTCACGCGCGTCGGCTGCGGTATTTTGCACCGCCAACACATAATTCGGCCCCACCGGCGATTTGCCGGCGCCGCCGGGAATGTCGATGACATAATCGGGCTGACACAGTCCTGACACCCGTCCGCGCAACTGCCGCATCAAATCCTGCCCCTGGGCCAACGTCGTTCGCAAATGCACGGTGCCCGGCGCGAGATCGCCGTGATGCAGATAGTAGGGCTTGATCCGGCATTCGACGAAAGCTCGCATCAAATCCGACAAAGCGGCAATGCTGTCGTTAACGCCGCGCAAAAGCACGGACTGGCTCACCATGGGAATTCCGGCATCGGCAAGCCGCGCGCAGGCCGCGCGCGCAGGCCCCGTCAACTCGCGCGCATGGTTGGCATGCACCGCGACCCAGGTGGTCGCGCCCTCGACCTTCAACGCAGCCACCATCTCGTCGCTGATCCGCGCGGGATCGGCTACCGGCACGCGGGTGTGAAGGCGGATGATCTTGACGTGATCGATTCCCGCGAGATCGGCCATGATCTCGCTCATCCGGCGCGGCGATAGCATCAAGGGATCGCCGCCGGTCAGGATCACTTCCCAGATCTCGCTGTGCGAACGGATGTAGTCGATCGCCGCGCGATATGCGCCGTCCGAGAGCGCGTTCTCCTTGCCGGGCCCGACCATTTCGCGGCGGAAGCAGAAGCGGCAATAGACCGCGCAGACGTGGACGAGCTTGAACAGCACGCGGTCGGGATAGCGATGCACAATGCCCTGCACCGGCGAGTGCGGATGATCGCCGATCGGATCGGCGCTCTCGCCTGGCTGCATCTCCAGTTCTGCGGCGGTCGGAACGAATTGCCGCGCGATCGGATCGTCGGGATCGGACGTGTCGATCAGCTCGACCAGCGCCGGCGTGATCGCCACCGCATAGCGCGCGGCGACACGTTCGAGCGCGGGCAGCGCTTCGGCAGGTGCAAGCTGCGCGGCCACAAGTTCGGCCGGCTCACGCAGGGTGCGTGCAAGGTTGGTCTTCGTCATGTCTCACTTAACGTTTCATTTGCAGGCGGTGTCCACACCACCTGATCGATCCGCGCTGCGCCGCTCGCCAGCATCACCAGCCGGTCGAAGCCGAGCGCGACACCGCTCGCCTCCGGCATTTGGGCGACCGCGGCCAGAAAATCCTCGTCCAGCGGATAGGCCTCGCCGTAGCGGCGCTGCTTCTCCGCCATCGACTCCGTGAAGCGCTTGCGCTGTTCCTCGGCGTCGGTCAACTCGCCAAAGCCGTTGGCGAGCTCGACGCCGCAGGCATAGACCTCGAACCGCTCGGCGACCCGCGGGTCATCGGCCTTCACCCGCGCCAACGCCGCCTCTGGAGATGGGTATTCGAACAGAATGGTCAAACGCCCCTGCCCCAGATGCGGCTCGACATGCTCGACCAGGACCTTGCTGAAGATGTCGGACCAGGTGTCGTCCTCCGCCACCCGGACCTTGGCGCCGGCCGCCTGCGCGAGCGCGGCACGGTTACCCTCGCCGCCCGAAATTGTCGACAGCAGGTCGATCCCTGCGAACCGCTCGAAGGCGCCGGCGACCGTCACCAGCTCCGGCTCGGCGAAGGGGTCCGCGGCCCGGCCGCGGAACGAGAAATTCCCGATCCCGGTCGCCTGCGCGGCGCGGGCGATGACCACGACGGTGTCCGCCATAATGGCATCATAGGGGGCGCTGGCCCGGTACCATTCCAACATGGTGAATTCGGGCAGATGCAGGTCGCCACGCTCGCGATCACGGAACACCCGTGCGAATTCGAAAATCCGCTCCTCGCCCGCCGCCAGCAGCTTCTTGCAGGCGAATTCCGGCGAGGTCCGCAAGTACCGGCTGGCACGGCTGCCATCGGGCCGCATGATCTCGGTCCGGGGGGCGTGCAGATGGGTTTCGTTACCCGGGGAGACCTGAAGGACCGAGGTTTCGACCTCGAGGAACCCCTGCTCGGCGAAAAAGCCCCTGAGAGACCCGGTAATGGCCCCCCTGGCCTGGAGGAGCGGCCGCCGGTCGAGGTGCCGCGAGGGCGACCAGAACGGCGAAATCGGCTTGTCCCCAACCATCAACCGGCCGCCCCGCAGGCCAGCAAAATGCTGGCATTCAATGACAAAATGCGTATTTTCTGCCAAATCGCTAAGTACATTGAATTTGCTTGATCTTTTTTCTTGCGAAACCGTGAACAGAACGGGAAACTAGGGGGGTAGTCTTACCGTAGGCTCACCGGGCTCGCGGTACAACTAGCGGAACTGACTCCGAACATCGAGCCCCTGCTCAGCCGACCATGCCGCCCCTCACTCGCCGCTCGGACAACGACCCACACCGCCAAGGCTGGCTCATCTATTTTGGTGACGTCCGCATTGGTCATATCGGCCGCCGCGCGGGAGTGCCGGTCCATGCCGATCAATGGGGCTGGAGCTGCGGCTTTTATCCCGGCATGGGCCCCGGTGTGCAACGCGCTGGGGTCGCCTCGACCTTTGAAGCCGCACGCGAGACGTTCGAGGCGGCATGGTCGCAGATATTGCCAACGATCCCAGATAGCGCCTTCGATGAATGGCGGCGTGATCGCGATTGGCGTGCCGAGGTCGCCGCCAAGCGCTCCCGCGGGGAGAAGCTCGACAGCGAGGTCCCGAGCACGATGCGGCGCTGCGTCTGCGGCGTCCTGTTCGATGAATGGAAACCGGCCGAGAGCTACCCGCACCGCAAGCATATCTACGCTGCACAAGCAACGCGAGGGGTTCGCTCGTGAAGCACGTCGAGAGCCGTCCTTACGCAGACCCGGAAGCCGCCGCGCGAAAGCTGGTCGAACTGGCCGCCAGCATCGAGCCGGTTCAGGATGGTCGCATTCACATCGAAAAAATCAACGCGGCCTTCCTCTACAAGCTGAAGGGGACCGGACCAGAGTTCGGGGCCGGCATCAATGTGGCGGTCGAGCGCGGCTGGCTCGAACTGCACGAGAGCGGCACCTATGTGCGGCTCAAGGCGACTGACCAAGATTTGGGGAATGGCTAGGAACTGCGCGAACCCATAAACTGAGTCGCATCACACGGATGAACGAATCAGGGCCTCGCGAGGCGAGCAATTTTCTCGAGTCGCAGGGCAGCTTTGCATAGGCCAGCATGTCGAAACTCAAGCTTCCCGATCCCTGCGTCTATTGCGGCAAGCCAGGCTCCAGCCACGAGCACATAATTGGCGACTGGGTAAAAAAATATCTACCGCGGAAGGATCGTCGTTACGGGATTACCAGAGCAACGGCCGATCGTTCCAATCCGGCAGTGCCCCGGCTCAAGTCGCAACAGTCGATGAAGAATGGCGACCTCGGAACGCGCAAATTCAGAAGGGTCTGCCGGAAGTGCAACAACGAGTGGCTAAGCAAAATTCAACAGACTGCTGAACCTGTTCTCGGCCCCATAATATCTGGACATTGGCCAACCCAACTCGACATTGCGCCGGCACAGCTGGTTGCTCAATGGACCGCGATGACAGCGATAAACATAGCCTGCTCCGGCCCAAAGCCCACACAGGAAGTGGATTGCAGGCATTTTCACGAGCACCAAACTCCCCCTTCTCACTGGCGCATCTTCGTCGGGCGCTCGGCTGGCAACTCTCTCAACTTTATGCATCGATACGGTGATTTTATTGAAGCGCCGCAGGGCTCTGCTTATTCAGTCCAACATTTGGCCGATGCCATCACTATCAAGATTGGTCTTGTTACCCTACACGTTGTGGCAATTACGCCAAACACAGCAATTCGACTTGACGAGGTTGCTTATGGTCGGAGCATCGGGATGATGCAGCTTTTCCCGGCAACAGCAGCGATTGATCTTTCTGGAGCAAGACTTCTGTCTAGGGACGAACTGAACAAAGTCGGCAACGGCCTGATTGATAGTGCCATAATGCAGATTCAGAAGTTTCCGATCCCGCGTTACGAGTGGCCGCTTTAGTGTCTCGTCTTCCTAACAATCTTCAACACCCTGGAGTGCGGACGATCGAAATCTATGTTGCGCTTTCCGCCCCTTTCCCCACTGGAGCAGCGATGGTTTGCGCTCGCTCCACGGTTGCGCTCTAATTATGGGCGGTCCCGTCGAACGAAAACGTCACGACTAAAATGCCAGATTTTGAGAGCCCGAAATTTCTTATAGGTCAGACGCGGGAGCAGCTGATTGAGCTCGACCGCATCCTTATTCCTTATTTCTCGCACCACCTTTTGATCGCGGAAAATGAGCCACGAACAAACCGCAAGATTATAAAGCAGGTTTTTACCGGTCCAATCCCGGGCCGAGTTCGTCATATCGCTGCCAGTGGGATCGCTGACATGCGTCATGCCCTCGATCAGGCGACCTGTAGCGCATTCGAGATTGTCACCGGGAAATCCGCGCCAAATACGCTCTATTTTCCTATCGCGTCGAGCCCAGCAGACCTTGCCTCTAGGTTGACGCGGGCCTTGCCTCCATCGCTCCACGCAGTATTTCAAAGCTTCCAATCGTACGGACCATCTCCAAGTTACGAGGGTGGATCGACTATATTGGCAGCGCTAAGCAAGGCTGCACAACGAAAGCACAGGGTGACCTGCTCGGTGCATGCTTCAGTTGGCTCTTGGTCATTCCGTGAATTACATTTATCCGCACATACTGAGTTCCCAATCTTCGAATGGATTGCCGAAAAAGGCGAATTGATTATCGCCAAGACGCCCGGCCATGTGGGCGGCCTAGACATGAACTTCAATTACCAGGTTGTTTATCAGAACGCAGGGCCTATCGACGGAGAACCAATATCGCCGGTACTTGGCACCTTTGCCGATACGGTGGAGAGGATAGTGCTTTCAATTGAGGCAGAGGTCGACCGAATTGTGGGCTAAGGCGAACCTACAGGGGCTGCTGCCACGCCAGCGGGAGTTATTTTCATGAGCGACTTCGAGCTGGGCGAGACCTGTCCCGATCTATTTCGTCACGCCTGCCTGATGGGCCTTGAAGGCTTGGTCTCGAAACAGCGGGATCGAGCATATCGCGCCGGCACCTGCACCCACTGGATCAAGGTGAAGAACCCGAACCATCCGGCAATGACGCGCCACGAAGCGTGGAATAAGCCGCGAGCAGCAAAATAGGTCCCGAGGCCGACAAGGCGACGGAAAGTCAGACGTTCGTGTCGGGCGGGCATATCTAGCGATCAAGTATATCGACCAGCTCATGCCCCGTTCGACGAACAGCGCTCATCACGTGAGCAACGGCGGCACTATGAATTTGCTGACGCGGTTTGACCAGTTGGTGAGCTCGGGCGAGATGGGCTGTCGCTAATGGACCGTATGTAAGAATTCTTTGAGCCCAGCCGGCGCTTCGGACTTCGAGGCCAGCATACCAATCGTAATCCCGCCGGAGTTGACTCCTTTGGCATTTCCAAGCTTGCTGAAGTGTGTCGAGCTTTGCGCTGCTCGGTCGGCGGCAAGAAGTTCTAGCCACTTCATGAAGAACAACAGATTGAATTTGCCCCGATAGGACTTCTGCGGGTTCAACGCCGCAAACTCGGCTTTGAGTGCATCGAATTGCTCAGCGTTAACTTGTTCGTTGAATATGACGATCTGCTCGGGCCCGATCGCGACGGGATACACAGCGTCAAGAGCAACCTGGGCCACGTTGTTTATTCTGGTTGGCAGATTCTTCTTGAGTTCGAAACCGCTTCTTCTGGCGATGAATAGCCGGAGGTTGATTGCTTCGGTTGCACCCAGAAATTCGGCTAGCCGTTTGTCGAAAACAGCGAGGCAAGCATTACGGACACCTGGCTCAGCGTGACAATGGAACTCATCCTTTAAAAGCTCCTCCAACACCTCGCGTGTAACCAAATAATTCTCAATGGAATACTGATCCGTCGCGAACGTAGTGGCCGGATCGGGTTGGAAACCACGGAAATCATCGAAGTCACGATCAATGAAGAAGTACACCCGCGCAGCAAGGCCACCGAGGTCACGTCTTAACATTTCGCGGAATTCAAGGACGTGCCGTTTTCCGCCGCATGGAAACGGCTCGTAAACGAGATCGGCACGAAAACGCCTGACCCACTGGTAATACGCGCCCTTGTCTCCATCACCCTCGAAGGCGAACACGAGGCAGCCGGGGTTAGCGCTCCGAACAGATGCGAGCATTATCTTCAAAACTGCGGGGCGGTTTCGGGCGGCTCTGAGCTTGTTTACGTAAGGATCTGCTGAAACGGGCACGGTCATTGGTTGTCAGTCTCGAAATCATCAGGCACTTGAGATGCGCGATCAGCGTCAATGGTTGAGGTTAAGGGCCGAGCAAAAGGCTCAAGAGTGTTATCGAACACAAAAGGAGAATGGGTGATTGCCACTACCTGGCGACACAGTGGAGCTTGCACGATGTCGACCAAAATCTGTCGCTGCCAGTCTATCGAGAGAGACAGCTCGGGCTCGTCGATGAGAATGATCTTGTCTCTGGGGTAAAGGTAGAGCTTGGCGAAAAGAGAGATCATCTGTTTTTCGCCTGAAGATAGCGAATTAAGAGGGATCTTCCGATGCGCATCGAGGCTCTCAACTGAGATCGTCAGATCGCGCCTACTGAGAGTAAGAGCTTTGCCGTCTGTCTCTCCGTTAGCTGGCGACAACTCGAACGGCAGCTCGAAGGCGTAGATGGCATACGGCTGCAAAGACTGCATGGTCGAGGTGCCGGCGACGCTCTTGTGCTTGAGCGTCTGGAAGCTGGGGGACTTCTTGACCGGCCAAGTCAGGCCGCTCAGTGCAGGGAATGTGAGAATGGTCATGCAGTCAACGCCGCCTTCCCTGTGAGGATTTTGTTAATCATGCCGGCGTTCTCGCGAACGTAGGCCGCGAACGACCGGGCATCGAGCGCCTGCACGTTCCAATGATGGTGCGTAGCGCCGCCCGGCCCCGCCCCTGATCCGTCTGGGGCGTTCACGGCTGCGGGCACCACGCGCTCGCCTCTATGGAGGTACGCCAGACCGTCTGACTGGACCCATGGCGTGCCCACGGCCAGCTTCGGGACGTTAGCCATCTGCGCCATGACGGTGGCCTCACCGGCCGCCGCAGGCCCGGCGGCGAGCGGTCCCAGTGCAGGAGAGAGGTTCGCCATGATGCCGGCGAACGTCAGGCCGGCCGAAGACATCAGTTGGCTCGTGAAGAAACCGATGCGGGCGGGAAGCGTCGCCTCCTGGGCAGCGGTCTCAGCAGCCGCGCGGGCGGTTGCGCCCGAGGCCGTCGCGGCGGTCATGCCGAGCTGGCCGGCTACCCACTCGAAGCCGATCTTCGCGACATACTGGATGAACGAAATGATGAGGTCGCCGAGCATCGACATCATCGCCTGCTTCAGCGACGTGGTGCCGGCTAGCAGCCCGCGGAGCTGGCCGTTGAACGCGCCTTGCAGCGCATCGAACATGTTCTGGAAAATCTTGGTCCGGGCGGCTACCGCCTCGCTGTCCATCTTGACCTGATCGGTGCGGTGCTTCTCCTCAAGCTCCGCGATCTTGTTCAGCACCTGCTGGCGCTGGGTCAGCGACAGGTTTCCAAGCGACAGCTCTTTCTGCAACAACGCCAGCTCAGCGCTGTACTCCTGATCGACGGCCTGCCGGGTCGCTTCAACCTTCTCGCCTTCGGTGATCTGGTGGGCTTGATATTCGGTTTCGAGTATCTGCCGCTTCTGGTTCAACCCCTCGCGCAGCACACGGATTTGGCCGTCCACTTCGCGCATAGCCGCCGAGAGCGCGTCCTTGCCGGACCCGCCATCATCGAGCAGGCCCGTGGCGCTCTTGGTGCCCTGCGCGCCCTTGCCCAGATCGAGGTTCAGGTTCTCGAACGGCTTGGCCGCAAGCACCTTCGCCTTGATCTCGTCGATGGTCTTGATCGCATTGTCGCGAAACTTGTTCAGGCTATCGATCGTAGCGCCGAACTGGTCGATGGACGCGAGAGCTTCGCCCTCCGTGGTCGAGCCCATCTTGGTCTTGATGTACTGCCAGAGCACGAACAGGTTGTAGACGCCGGTCGCGACCGTCGTGACAAAATTGATGAAGCCCTGAGCCGCGGCAAAGCCGCCCTCCACGATGGACTTCATGTTGTCCTTCATGGCTTGGATAATGATGGGCGTCTTTTCGACAAACCAGTTGCCGAACTCCGTGAGGTACGGGAGCACGGCGCTGCCGATGGCCTTCTTGATGCCGTCGAAAGCCATGCCGAGTTCGGTCACGACCAGCTTGTACTCGCGGGCGTTCTGCTGATCCTGCTTCGTGATCGTGAGGCCGAACGCCTCTTCGAGCTCGCGGGCCTTGGCGGTCACGCCGTCCATGCCAAGCTTGACCAACTTCAGGGCTTCGTCACCGCCGCGGCCGAACAGAACGGTCGCGGCGATGTTGCGGTCGATGCCTTCCTTGTACGAGCCGAGCAGAGTGATGGCCTTGTCCATCACTCCCTTCTGTCCGAGGTCCAAATCCTTCGCGGTCAGGCCCATCTTCGCCAAGGCATCGCTGCCCGTGCGAAGCTGGCGGTCCAGCCTCATTGCCATCGACACGTAGTCGTCGGTCGCGATGCCGAGCAAATCGAGCGACGACTTCGTGAGGTTGGCCTGTTCGAGCGTGAGCCCGAACGTCTTTTGCAGCTTGGTCACCTCCCCGGTCGCTTCGAGCGACGAGCGGATCATGTCCTTGAACATCGCGCCGCCGGCTACGACGGCGGCGATGCCAAGCATGACCTCCTGCAACTTCTTGAAGCTGCTGGTGATGCCATCGGCCTGAGACTTCACCTGATCGCTGAAGTCTTTCACGCCGCCGGTCGCCGTCTTCAGGCCCGCGAGGAGCCCTTCCACAGCCGCACCAAATTGGACCTTAGACGCCGGCCGCGCTGACCGAGTATTGGCCCGTCGCCGGGGCCGAGGCGATCTTCGTGAGAGGCAAGCCCGTCGCGGCATTGAGCACGCCAAGGTCCGCGACGTACGTGGCCGTATTGACCACGGTCACCTGAAAGGGCGACGCCGGGACCACGCCCGCCTCGCCGAACGCAGTCGCGAGCTGGCCGGCCTGCGGCACCACGCCGTAGTAGAGCGAGGCGAAGGCGATGCCGGAGATGCGCGCGACCTTGGCTTTGCCCGTGGTCTTGATGGTGCCGCGCGCGATGGCGACCGGGCGCTGAAACTGGCCGTACAGTTCCTTGATGTTCGCGCTCTCGTCGATGGTCACCTCCTGCACCAGACCGAAGTTGATCGGCGTGGCGTTGGCGATGTCCGTGCGGGTGCCAATGAGGACGCCCGATCCGAAGCTATACATGGTTCAGTCCTTTCATGCGGACGGGGCCGCGGTGGAAATAGAAAAGCCGACCTGCGGTGGCAGGCCGGCTCGGTCATGGGTGGATGGTGGGTCGCGCTAAAGCGCCGCGATGCGCTTCTTCAGGTCTTCCTTCGCAGCGAAAGAAGCGTTCCAAAGTTCAGTCGTTGGCATGCCCGCGAAGTGGTCGCGATGCCATGCGTCGATCAGCACATGCACCGGGTCCGGCTTGGGCTCGGTGTCGATCTTGACTTGCGGCAATGCCGCGGCGGTCGATTGAGTGTCGTCCATCTCTGCTCCTTATGGCACGAAGATTTTGATCGGGATGATCGCGAGGGCCTGCCCGTCCAGATCGCCGGGGTCGAGCATGACCTGCCCCTCACGGCGGCAATGCGAAACCAAGCCGCCGAGGGTTTGCTTGCCCGTCAGCACCGATGGCTTCAGCGCCGTGTCGATGCCGTCGAGGATGAGGTTGAGATCAACCGCCTGTTCAACGGTTTCGTCGCCCGTCTTGGTGTAGACGTAGAGGTCGGCCGAGATGGTGGTCTTGCTCGGAGTCAACTCCGACGAATAGGCGTCGTTCTCCTGATGCGCGGCAATGAAGCACGCGGGCTGGATCGGCACCTCATTCCAGAGCTTCAGGCGACGGCTGACAGGCACCGCCCAGGTGGTGGCACCGCCGGACAGGGCGACGAACGTCACGCCCTGCAACAGCGCCTTGAGCGCCGTATATATCGGCTCGCGCGAGACAATCATTAGCGCACCCCTTCCCGCACGGCTTCGGTCATCTCGGCGATGATCTGTTCGCGCATGTCGCTCAGCGAGGAGCGCATGAAGGAACGCTCAGGCATCTTGACCGTGTGCGCGCGAACCTTCTTGTAGAAGGCCATCTTGCCGCCCTGCATGAACGCCAGCGCCTTGCCCTTGGCCGTTATCTCGGGAATGTTGATGACGCCGCCGAACTCGTGAACGCCGGCATACTTCACGTCGCCCGACGATTGCGCCTTGCCGATGGTCGAGGTGTCCGTCTGCTCAACCGAGGAAAAGATCGAGGCCCGGAGCTTGCCGGTCTTTACGTTGAGCACCTGACCGGACAGCTTGTCGGCCTTGATCTTGCGTTCAAGCTGCAACGACAGAGCGGTGATGGTCCGCAGCAGCTTCTTTCGCACCGCGTCCGGCATCGAAGACAGGCGCGCGACGAGCGCGTCGTCTCCGAGGATCTTCAGGTTGAGCATGCTACTGCGTCACGCTTGTGTATTGCTGGAGCATGTCGCCGATGAAGCTTGGGACAGTGCCGATGGCGAAGGACACGGTCTCCTGCCCGCCAAGCGACTTTGAGGTCTGGCCGATGCGCGAGCGATAGGAGTAGCGCTCAGCCACCCATTCCAACGCCGCCTGGGCGAGATCGCCGGGGATGTACCCGTAGCTGATCTGGACGTTCAGGCCCGCGTCGGCGGCGTTGAAGACGTAGCCGCCCACGATGGTCGTCGATAGCTGATATTGCCCCTGTGCCGGAGCGCCCACCACCTTCGTCAGAGCCGCGCCAGTCGCGGCGTTCTTCACGCCAAGGTCTGAGCCCCAAGCGCCGTAAGGCTGCTGGACGGTCACGGCTGCGGCTACGGTGACCGCTTCCGCGCTGACCTGATAGCCGGCGACGTACACCACTGTGACGTTCTGCTGCCCCTTGTTGAAGCAACTACCGCGCAATTGCAGCGTCTGCCGGCTTCCGGGCGGCGTGTCGTCGGGCGGCTGGAACATGTAGCCGTTGCTCTGCCACGAGCCGGCCGGGATGGAGACGCCATCGACGGTCACGCTCAGCACTGCGGTGACCGGATAATTCCTGAGCATGATGGCTTGCTTGCCGTTGCCGTTGAGCACTTCCGTGTACGTGCGCGGCAGCAACCAGTTGCGGTTGATGTGGTTGATGATCTTCAGGCTGCATTGCGTGATGACCGAACCCAGCGGCCCGTCGTCGTTAGCCGACGTGATGTTCAACCACGCCTTGACGGAGGCGAGCGTGACGAGGTCGCTGGGTCCAGCCATGTTGCTCAGTCCTTACTTGCCGGCTTCGGCAGCAGCCTTCGCGGCGGCGTCGTCGGCCGCGCGCTCTTCCGGCGAATACTGCAACCGGGCAGCAGCGCGCAGCTCCTCGGTGCCGGTCTGCGGCACGACCGGGAGGCCCTTGCCCTTGATGTAACCGATGATCTCGGCCCGGCTCATGTCGCTGAATTTGTCCACGGGCGGCTTCTCGGCCGGCGCTGCCGGCTTGTCCGCGTTGAAGATCGTGAAGCCGTGGGTGTCACAGAGTTCGCGAATGGCGGCGACACCGGAGACGGTGACGGTGCCATCGTTCTCGATCTCCAAGTTTTCACCACCCAAGCTGATCGAGCTGGTGCCAATCGGGGCGAGCAATTTCATGTTCGTGCTTCCTGCTTTTGATGTTGAGGGGGCCGAGCCCGCGGCAGTCGCCTGCCGCGGGTCGCTAATCGTCGCGGCTGTTAGCCGTTGCCGATGTTGGTGATCACCGCCATGGACGGCGGGAAGAAGTTCTGGAGCACCTGATCCGAGTAGACGCCGTACTCATACTTGCGCGAGCGCAGCGGCCATTCGATCTGGTAGTAGTCCTGGCGGGTCCTGATCTGGATGATGTTGCCCACGCCGCTCAGCGGATAGGGCAGCGTCTTCGTGGTCATCAGGATCGTGCCCGCCGGAACGTTCGGGTGGACCTTGATGTCGATCACCGACCCGCCCTGCATCGAGAAGCGGTTCAGGTAGGTGCGGACCATGATGCCGCCGCCGATGGCGTCCTGCACGGTCTCGAAGACGAAGCGCTGAGCAGCGGTCGTGCTGCCGGCGACGATCTTCTTCGAGATGTTCAGAGCCTCCTGCGAGTTCACCCACATGGTATCGGGCGACAGCCGATAGAGGTCCCACATGTTCTTCAGGACCGCATCGATCTCCACGATGCCGCCCGCGCTGTCCGAGGTCAGCGGGGTGCCGGTGCCGGCAGTGCCGGCCGGCTGGACGACGACGGTGGCGTTCGAGCCCGGCTTCAGGGCCTGATAGAGCAGACCGTCGAAGGCGAGCGCGTTCTGCGACCAATCGGCCGCGGGCAGCGAAGCCGCAGTCTGCGCGCCGGTCGCAGCGGCAGTGATCAGCGCGGAGTTGATCGTGGTGATCGCGCCGAGAACTTCCGCGCCGGCAGTCCCCCAGAACCAAGCGTAGCCGACCGCGCCGATCTTGGCCGCAACCGAGGCCGAGATCGAAGAGGTCGCGCCGGTCGTGACGACGGTGGCGCTCGCCGACTTCTGGGCCGAGCCGCCGCCGAAGGTATCCGAAGAACCGTCGGCGTTGGTGCGGGTGATGGACGCCTGAATGCCGCCGACCACCGAGCCGTTCACGAGCGCATCGAGCGAGAGCGCGACGCAGATGACCGACCAAGTCTGGGCAGCGAGGGTGCCGCCCGTGGTCGAGCCGACGAGCGTGGCCGTGCCGGTGGTGCCGAGCTGGACCGAGGTGTTGCCGATCTGGTCAGCGGTCGCGAGCGCGGCTTGCTGGCGGTACCAGTCGATGATGCCCACCATGCTCTTCCTCGCCTCTTCGAGCGCATAGCGGAGGGCGTCGATGGTGTGGTTCTTCTTGTCTAGAAGTACCGGGATGACCTTCAGCGTGAGCGGATCGACCTTGTAGCTGTAGTACATCAGCTCGTTGATGACGTGCTTGCAGTCGGGATGCACCACGATGTCGATGGACTTCAGGAAGGCCACGCCCTCCTCGACCGAGCCCGGCCCCTTGATCGAAGGGGTGATCGTGAACCCGTTGCGGTTCATGTAGCTGATGGTCTCAGGCCGCGCGCTGTCCCCGCGCATCTGCCATTTGCGCACGTTCGGAATGCGCTCATCGTTCAGCTTGTCGAAGAGTGCCGGCGTCTCGTCGATCTCGCAGCCGACCTGATAGACCTCTTTGTCGATGTACAGCAGGCGGTCGCTCAGCAGCCAGCAGCGCACGCCCACGGTCGGGTCAGCCGCGAAGCCCCAATCCGCGCCGAACAGCGGCCGAGCCTCCTCCGGAATGTCGAGGACGCCTTCGCGCCAGTTGCGGAAGACAGTCGCTTCCGAGATCGAATTGTACTCGCCGAGCCAGACATGTTTGAACTTGTCCGGGTCGCGCAGCCGGTCCCATTCCAGATCGCGCGCGAGCACGTCCGGAAACCAAGGGTTATCCATGTAGTTGACGCGGCGGACGATGGCGTCCGGCGGCTCGTCCGCGCCGCGCAAGAGCACGTCTACCGGGTCGGTAGCGTTCCGCGGGTTCCAGCTAAACCAGATCTCCGAGCCTTCCTTACGGATGGTCGGCCGTAGCAGGTCCAAGCTGCGCTGGGACAGCGACTGCGCTTCCTCAACCCACGCGCCGTCATAGCCTTCGAGCGACTTCACGCTCTCGGCGGTGTCCCGACCGCAGCAGCGACCTCGACCATCTTTCGCTGCTCGGGGGTGGGAACAAACTTCTTGGACACTTGCTGGCCTTCCCGAATTAAAATACAAATTATTTGTTTTCCCCGTTGACTTCAAACGGACAGGGTATATTCTACCCTCATTGAAACGGAGACGGCAGATGACCCTGAGCAACCGCACCTTTGGAGTTGAACTGGAAGTGATCCTGAACGGTAAGACCCGCGCAGGCGTCGCCCAGGAAGTGCGGCGCGCGACCGGGATCAACATCCGGGAGGAACGCTACGGCCACACGGTCCCGAACGCTTGGAAGATCGTCACGGACGGCAGCATCGGCCACCAGAACGGCGAAGTGGTTTCGCCGGTCCTGAGCGGCGAAGAAGGGCTCGAACAGGCCCGCAAGATCACCGAAGCGCTCAAGGCGGCTGGTTGCACGGTGAACCCGGCTTGCGGCTTTCACGTCCACGTCGGGGCCGGCGACCTCGATCTGAACCAGCTCAGGAAGCTGGCGGTCAACTTCGTACACGCCGAGACGGCGATGGATTGCATCATGCCGGTGAGCCGCCGCGCGGACAAAAACACCTATGTCCAAAGCAACCGCAGCGGTTTCGGTGGCGAGACGGAGAACCAAAAGATCAACAACGCGATCAAGGCTTACGAGCGGGCACAGACCAAAGCCGCCCTGATCACCCACGTTTCGAGCAACGGCAGCGCGGGCGGCGCGAGCCGTTACCGTAAGCTGAACTTCCAAGCCCTGAACCGCCAGCCGTCAGTTGAGTTTCGCCAGCATCAGGGCACGGTCGAAAGCGAGAAGGTCGTGAATTGGGTCCGCCTCTGTGTTGCCTTCGTTGACCGCAGCATAGTCTCCCGGCCCCGCCCCCGCACCGCGCTGAACGCGAAGCATGTCGAAACCGCGGAGCTGGGGCAGCTCCTGACGTGGCTCCGGTTGGAGCCGGAAGCCTGCAAGTTTTTCCGCGCCCGCCGCAAAGAGTTCTCGCAGCGCGCCGTCGAGCGGGCCGCTCAGCAGCAGCGCGAAGCTGCCGCGCGGGCCGAGGCCGAGCGCCTTGCAGCATGGGAAGCCGATGCCCCGGCACGGGCGATCCGTGAGGCAGAGGCGGCCGCTCAGGCCGCCCGCGAGGAAGAGGCACGTCATACCGCCGCGGCTCAGGCAGCCGCCGAGGCTGAGCGCGTTGCCCGCGAGCAGCGCGAGGCCCGCGCGGTCGAACAGACCCGCTACTTCGCCGAGCGCCGCGCCGCTGCCGAGGCCGCCTTGGCCGCAGCAATGTCGGCCCGTGGCTAGTTAATACAACTAATTTGTATTAGAGGCAGAAGGATAACCACCATGACGACGCTTCCAGTGCTCTTCGCCGCAGCAGTCTACGGGACCGCGCTTGGCTTGCTGCCTGACCGGGTCGCCAATTGGTGGGGTATCTTCTCCTGCCTCGCAGCGTTCGCGTGGACCGGCTTCTGGTGGCTGTTGCTGGTCGGCTTGGCCGCCGGCTATCGAACCGCCCGCCGCCATCGAGATTAAATACAAGATTTTTGAATTTGCATGTTGACTGCAAATGCTAGGGGGTATTTTATACCCCATAGAGACCGGCACGGACTGAACCGGAAAAATCAGCCCACACAGGAGACCGACCATGAAGATGATCATCGTGAACCAAGTCACCGGACGCAACGACATTGACACGGGCGCGGAGAGCGTCACGCCGACCGTGATCAACGCGGAGGCCGTCCGCAACTACTACCCCCGCAAGAATGAAGCGCCCGGCACTCGCATGACCTTCGATGACGGCGGCGGCTTTCCGGTCAGCGACAGCTTCGCTGATATCCGCGCCAAGCTTGCCGCCCTTGGTTTGAACTATCTTCCGCTGACCATGGTGGTCGATGTCCCCGCCATGATCGACGAGGAGACCGGCGAGCACCTGAACGCCGACGACGAGGGTAACACGCCCGTCGATGTTAAGCCCGAGCTGATCCGCTGCTTCTACCCGCGGAAGGACAACAAGCCCGGCACCCGCATCACCTTCGCCAAGGGCAGCGGCATTGCGGTGCAGAACCTCTTCGAGGAGGTCACCACGCTTTGCGCCGCCCTCCCGGTCGCAGCGCTCCCGGCCCCCAGCCGCCGCTGACCGCAATCCGGGGCGCGCTGTATAGCGCGCCCCGCCCTCCCCCCGAGCGAGCGCATCACATGACCGAGAAACCCATCTATTATTTCGCCTACGGCAGCAACCTGAACAAAGCGCAGATGAAGTTTCGCTGCCCCAAGGCAATCGCCCTGGGCGGAATGGAATTGCCCAACGCTCAACTACTGTTCAACGGCGTGGCTGACGTGATCTACCACAAGACCAAGACCGCAGTCGGCGGGCTCTGGAAGATCACCGAGGAATGCGAGAAGTCGCTTGACCGATACGAAGGAGTGTCGGGCTTCAAGGGCCGCGGCGCTTACCGCAAGGAAACGATCAAGGTGATCGTGACCATCAAGGGCAAGGAAACCATCGCCGACGCGCTGATCTACGTCATGAACCGCGACCGGCGGGCGATGCCAACGGTGGCCTACCTCAATACGATCCGCGACGGCTTCAAGGACTTCGGGCTCGACACGACCTTCCTCAACCGCGCCCTGCTCGATACGCAGAAGGAAGCGGCTCAGCAGGCCATCAACGATGCCGCCGAGCGCAAGGCCCGTTGGGCTCGCGAGGATGCCGAGCGCGCCTCCCGCAGCCATCATACCCTGTCAAGCTGGGAGGAAGCCAAGCGGCGCGAGAAGCGGCTGCGGCTGCCGCCACCCAACGCCGGCACGACGGACATGTTCAGCGACGAGGTCGATGATCTCTTTCGTGACTATGAGCAGACCCAGCAGGACTTCGAGACCCGCGACTTCGGCGAGTGGCCGGATCGGTTCACCCAGGACGATATCCGCGACATCAAGGAAATCCCGCCGCGGCAGTCCAAGACCGCCCCGCCCCGTCGCGTCATCAAATCGCATGACAAGAGCGGCACGGGGTCTAATATACCCCAGCGCAAATCAGTTCATCTTTTCGATGAGCCGTCCCCGTACCGACACAGGAAGTAAGGCCCATGTCCCTCACCATCCGCGAAAAGCGCCGCCGCCAGTTCCGCGCCATGATTGAGGAGCGCGGCCTGACCCGCGAGCATATCGCCGGCCTACTCCACGTCAGTCTCGACACACTCAAGGCATGGCTGAAACCCGAGACCGCGGCGAGCTCGAACCCGGTGCCGGAGTGGGCAATCGAGTTGCTTGGCTTCAAAGCGCCCATGCCCGGTGACCGCCCGTTCGATCCTGCCCGCGATATCGTGAGCGTCGGGGCCAAACCGGCCAAGGCCAAGCCGGTGAAGAAGCGAGCCCGCGCCTAGTCGCCCAGGGGCCTCGGCCGGCGCAGCAACCACACGTCCTTGCCGTCACGCAGGCGCTTCACAGCGATGAAGCCCTGCTTGCCGAACCACCGATGCCGATGCGCAGCGCAGACGACTTCAATGTCGCGCTTGCCGGCAGCGTCCATAATCTCCTTCAAGATGCGCGTGCCGTTGCCGACCTGACGCTTGCCCGGCAGCACGAAGAGCGCGCCGACGGTCGTGGTGCACGCGTCCTGCTTGATCCCTACAAAGCCCGTGGAGTGCCGGTCGAAGTACCACTGATGCGCCATAGGGCGCGACAGGATCAGGCCATCCAGATGCGCCTCAGCGGCGTGGACGGACACGTCATCAAAGATACAGCGGCGCAGCATTTCGGTCCTTTCGAGGGGCTGTCGAATTTATTCAAATAATTTGTATTTTGTGCTTGCGTCGAACCGGCATCGGCGCGATACAATATTTTTGTATTAGCCGGAGACACGCGATGACCGAGTTCGGTTTTCACTGCCTTGTAGTGCCGCCCCTGCTTTTGGCCATCGCCGTCCTGAGCTTCTACGCCCTCACGATTTTCTGACAGGAGACTTACCAGTGAAGATCGCTACCAACGTCCTCGCCGTGCTCGATCAGGCCACCATCAGCGGCAATGCCCTCACCCTCACCGGCCAGCTAGACCGGGCCATGTACACGGCGGTCGCCAAGGTCATCGAAATGGCCGGCGGTAAGTGGAACAAGAAGGCGAAATGCCACCTGTTTGCCCAGGACGCGGCCGAGACAATCGAGCTGCTGCTGCTCACGGGCGAGATCGCCGACACGAAGAAAGACTTCGGCCAGTTCGACACGCCAGCCGAGATCGCCAAGCTTGCCGTGCGGAATGCCTGCATCAAGCCCGGCATGTTCGTGCTCGAACCGAACGCCGGCCTCGGTAATCTCGCCATGGCCGTCGAGGACGTGGGCGGCCAGACGGCGGGCTTCGAGATAGACGCACAGCGCCTATGGAAAGCCAAGCAGCGTTGCGAGTTTGCCGGCGGCATCAAGCACATGAGCTTCCTGTCAGCGAAGCCAGAGCCGGTGTTCGACCGCGTCGTGATGAACCCGCCCTTCGCCGGGCAGGCCGACATTGCGCACGTCACCCACGCCATGGGCTTCTTGAAACCGGACGGCCGGCTGGTGGCGATCATGTCCAACGGTGTCGAGTTCAGGACGAACAAGGCGACGGTCGCCTTCCGCGCGCTGATGGAGCTGCACGGCGGCGAGATCACGCGCTTGCCCGAGGGCGCGTTCAAGGAAAGCGGGACCGGCGTGAACACGGTCATGGTCAGCATGGACGCGAGGCAGTGATGCGCGACCTTTCCACAATGCTTCTGGTCAGTGGCGCGGTCGGCGTGATCTTCCCCAGGCGGGGTTGGGCCGTGCTCCTGATCGGCATGATCCTGACGCTGGCGCGGAGCGGCTGATGATCAGGCCTGTCAAGCCTGTCTTCGTGAAACCAGCGCGCGTCGTCACCCCTCAGTGCTGCATTGAGCCCGACGACAACGATCGCATGCGGCTGTGGCGGCAAGAACGCTATCGGCAATTGCGACCCGATTTCGATCCACAAAAATGCCAGCGCGAAAGCGTCGTGGAAATAGACGGTAAACACTATTGCGGCAGTCATGCCGGCAAGGTCGCGTTGAACAAATGGCTCAGCGGCGACTTGGTCGAGAAGACGACGCAACAGAAAGGCACCGCCCCATGACCGAACGCTTTATCACCCACTGGTTTCCGCAGAGGCTGGACAAGGATCATCCCCATCGCCTGAATTCACCCTCCGGCCTCGATAACGTTGGCAAGCTGATCGAAAAGCAGCTCAACAAAGACGAACGGCTGCTGGACTACGACTACAAGCAGGGCTTCTGGATGGCCGATGGCCTGCTCATGATCTTTCAAAAGCGAGAGCAGCCCAAATGAAGTTCGACCTGCGCCGTCCCTGCGACAACTGCCCCTTCCGTTCCGACATTCGCTTCCCGCTCGAAGTCGAGCGCGTTGAAGAGATCGTCGAGGCGATCACCGAGCGCGACCTAACCTTCGCCTGTCACAAGACAACGCGCTTCGATCCAGAGACGGGCGAGCACATCCTTGGCAATCCAAAAGAGCAGCACTGCGCAGGCACGCTAATCATGCTGGAGAAGATGGAGCGACCCAACCAGTTGATGCGGATCGCCGAGCGCTGCGGCAACTACGACAGGACGAAGCTCGATATGAACTATGTGCCTGTCTACGATGATGGCGACGACATGATCTCGGGCGGCGCGTGGGTCCGCGGGCGCATGCGCGTCCAGACCACGACGATGCAGCGCACTGCCGAGCGCGACAGGCAAACCGCGCTCAAAGAGGCCAACCCTCCTCCGCTACGGAAGTCCCGCCCCGCGCCGCGGCCGAAGAGCCGCTGGCCCCAGCCCGCCCGCGCTATTGCTCACTCCAAATAATTTGTATATCGCTGGACGCACACAACAGGAGAAAGACGAAGTGACCCACACTGTTTTTGTATATGGCACGCTTAAGAACGGCCAAGGCAACAATCACCTTCTCGACGATAGCGCCTTCATCGGCGCGGCGGTGACCGACACTGCGGACTACGGCATGCTCGACGGCGGCTTCCCCGTGGTGCTGCCGGCAGAGAGCGGCGGACTCGCCGTGGCCGGCGAGGTTTGGGAGGTCGATGATCAGACCTTGGCCCGGCTGGATCGCCTGGAAGGCTACCGCGGCGGAGGCAACCCGACGAACATGTACGACCGCAAGGTGATCAGCGTGAAGATCAACGGCCAGCGGCTGGACAATGTGAGCATCTATATCGGCGCGGGGCGCTGGCAGGAGCGCGGGGCCTTCTACAAGGCCGACCGCCTCACGAACGCCGCCGGCCACCTCGAATGGAACGGAGGCCGGTGGTGACCGAGGCCGATCTGGACAACATGATCGACCTCGCCGCATGAAGTTTTTGGAAGTCATTGCGCGCTGGGTATTCCCAAAGGAGCCCAGCGCGAGCCGAGCGATCATACAGTTGATCATCATTATCGCGCTCGGGATCGCCTGGGGCTTCGCCTACGAAGCTTTCATGGGCAACTGAGCGGTCACAGATCCTTCACTAACCCTTCAGGGAGTTGTGGCAGACCCTAAGGGAGTGGACGGGTTGCCACCCGGGATGGCAAGCTAGGCGCGCTCACCCGTCAGAGGAATTTCACTTGAGATCTGTAATTAACGCTGCGGCGCTCGCGACCCTTGTGGCCGTAATCCTACTCTGCTTGCCTTACATCACTACGGGCCATTTCTGCGGGGTGAACGAAAGCGCCGCTGAATGCACCCGGGGATGGTTAAATGGCATCTTGCCGATCTACGCGCTCGCTGGCGCTATTGTCGCGGCCCTATTTGCCTTCGGGCAAATGGATGCTGCACAACGGCAGCTGAGTGAGATGCAGTCCACAGCCCAGCAGACCAACACCTTGGTCGAGGCCAACAAACAGTTGGCGACCGCAGCAGAACAATCAGCGGCCGCTGCCAGTTCGGCAAACAAACTGTTGACGGCCGTTCAGCGGCCTCATCTGCGGCTGGTACGCGTCGAGATTGTTTCGCCTCTGAGCCGACCAGCTCAGTATGCCGCTCAGTTGTCAGTGAGAGCGACCTTCAAAAACGCTGGCAACACGCCCGCGATCAAAGCGTTCCCATCCTTTAGAGCATTTCATTTTGTCGTAGGCCCATGGGACGAGATCAAAGAGTTCAGCAATGGCATTAAAAACCTTCCTCGGCACGTTCCAGCCGAGACTATCTTCCCAGGGGAAGAAATGACCCACGAGGCTCAGCTCCCTATCGATGCCGCTCCGGGACTTCGAGTTGGTCTTTTTCTCGGTGTCGGATATTTTTTCGAACCCGAACAGGAACGTTACATCACCGCCGCAACGTACATCGTAGAAACAACAGACGGTCGCACTGATTTCTCATCCCTGCCAGCTGGCGAACAGATAGAGAAAGATTTGCTCCGCGCGAGATCCATCCCGATCAGGTTTGTCAGCTAGGCGCACTCCTGCGTAAGCAGCAGGCTAGTCAGCCGCGATCAGAGCCGGCCCGTTAAATGCAGTTGAAGCGTCCGGCGGCGAGCTCCGCGCCGAACTGAAAATTCCGACAGGTCAGAAAGTCCTTGCCGCGGCCCGCAAACGACCGCTCAGCGGTGCTGCCGTCGAACTCAACGCGGGTAGCGCCGCGGAGCATGACCGTATCCCCGCCCGCCATAGGGCCGGCGGCGACGTCATCAGCGGCGCCCGTCACCCGGCAAGCCATGTGGAAGTTGTTTGCCCAGCGGTAGGGCTGAGCGACGCCGCACACATAGATCAGATCGCCGACCGCGTGGCCTGCCAGATCGACCTCTGTGTTGACCGGGGCGCGCGTGCCGATGGGCTTGATGTACGAGCCAATGAGGCACCTGGCGCAATGCAGATCGGAGTTGAAGCCCTTGACGTTCTTTGCCCAGAAATACTTCCAGCCTTGGAAGGCCGGGCGCTCGGACAGGATGAAGAACTTCAGGTTTGCCGACACTGTTGCGCCCTCGCCTATTGAGCCGCGGCGCGGAAGGCGGCCTTCACGTCTTCATGACGGCCGATGCGCTTCTCTTCACCAAACGGCAGGTTGAACTCGAAATCTATCGAAGGGTATAAGATACCCTCCGGCGAGTGCAACACCTTCTTCGCATGAGCCTGCCAAGACGTGCCGGCATTGGTCCGCTTCACGATAGCGAGTCCGTGATCCGCGCAAAGCTTCTCGATGCCCTTGGCGTCGTGGAATTTCTGATAGAACCACACACCGTTGCGGTAGAGCGCGCTGAAGCCGTGCTCATCCAAGAACTCGACGCCGCGACGC
The DNA here is from genome assembly GCF_052075965.1 of Bradyrhizobium sp. 482_C4_N1_8. Taxonomy (NCBI): domain Bacteria; kingdom Pseudomonadati; phylum Pseudomonadota; class Alphaproteobacteria; order Hyphomicrobiales; family Nitrobacteraceae; genus Bradyrhizobium; species Bradyrhizobium sp. 482_C4_N1_8. The sequence continues at coordinate 4,934,903 of NZ_CP197231.1, forward strand.
TGGTTCGTGTTGACCGTCTTCGTGTGGTTCAGCCGGCTGTGCACGCTTTCCATGGTGCGCCCGCTGAAGAACACGTTGCCGCCGACCTTGCACAGCGAGTTGATCATGGTCATGACCGCGTGCTCAGCTTCGAGGCTGTCCACCGAGTTCATGACGCTGTCGCAGACCACCGCATCGTAGCGCCCGCGGCTGCGCAGGTCCGAGCAGAGCTTGTCGATCATCAGGTTCACGGCGGTGCCGTCCAGCGTCGAGCTCGATCCCTTGCGCCGGAACAGCTCCACGTCATGGAAGTCGAAACCACGCAGCCGCATCGCCTTGGCGTAGTCGCCATGGCCCGAGCCGAAATCGATATATCGGAGATCCTTGTTCGCCTGGGCGAAAGGCACCACCAGCGTTTCGTAGAGCGACGACTTCTGGTCGCGCTTGGCCGCCGAGCCCTCGCCGGCCCGGAGCCGGTTCATCTGGGCCAGCGTCTGGATGTACGTCTTGCGCTCCAGTTTGTCGTAGCTGAACACGCCGTACTGCTTGCTCAGCAGCTCGCGCGCGCGGGCGATCTTGTCGTCGGGCAGCACATGCACCGTGAGCGGGACGTTCTTTGCACGGGCCGCCAGCGCGTATTGCGCGGCATGGATGATCTCGCCGGACATGGTTGATACTACGCCGCCCCATGGGCCGAAGCGCTGTATGAGGCTGCAAATGTCCTCACGGACGATGCTCATGCCGCTGCGCCAGTTGGCCGTCAGCCGCTTGATGTCCACCTGATGCCAGCCCGGCTTGTCGAAGCCGCCCGTGATGCGCGCGTTCTCGTCGCCGTTGTCCACGTCGGTGCCGTTGTGGAACTGGTTGAACTTGATCTCGTCGTACAGCGTCGTCTCGCTGGACAGGAAGTAGACTGCCGCGCGCGTGATGCCCAGGTGCCGGAGCGCCTTGGTCCGTTGATGGCCCGCCACGAGCAGGTCACCGCGGACGATCAGCGGCTTGACCAGCCCCAACTCGGTGATGCTCCCCGCCAGCGCCTTCAGGTCGTCTTCGTTGATCCGGCGCGGGTTGTATTCAGCGCCACGGAGCCCCGTGATGTCGGCGTTCAGGTTCAGCATATCGTATCCAAATAACTTGTATCGACACATGACGTTTGGAAGATACGACCAGACAAGCTATGTTCCCGCCGTGGTTGAACCTGCCACTGTCATTTCGAGTGAGTAAGTACCCATGACCAATTATTTAGCCGTCGCACGCTCATTTTTAAAAGCCATTGGGAGTTGAGAGATGCAGTTTGGCCCACAGCGACTACTTGGACATCTTGAAAGAACTTCTGATCACATAAGCATTCCGACCGACGGATTGCTAACCGGTCTTCGCATTGGGAGGACGATCGAAGATCTCAGTCGCTTTACATTGGAAATTTACTACAGCCCGATCGTTGGCATTGGGCAGTTGCATTTTGATGGTCTCGGCGGTGCTGACAAAACCTTTGCCCAGCGCGGCAGCCTCAGTAAGTTTGTTCAGCTCCCTGCCGGCGGTAGCTGGGGAGACTGGCGTTTTTATGAACTCTCAGATCCCGGACTACAGCTCACGTGGCCGGGCAAAGTCACAAACCCAGGTTTTGCTTTAGGTCCGGAAGAGAAAGGCATGCCAACCAAAGTGCCGGAAAACGGAGGCGGTGGAGCATTGGCTCAGAGGCCCGGCTGGACCATAACCGCCCTACAATTTACCGAAGATCCGTCGGATTGGGATGTCGGGTTGAATTTATGGTACCGACAACTGCTTTAAGCTAAGGGCGTCGCACCAGAGACCATGCCTAGTTAAGCCGCCGCGTCCAGCAGCCACTGCGCGAAGCCGTGGCTGAGCCCGAACTGGTCGGTGTAGCGCGCCAGCATGCGGTTGAGCCCTTCGAGTTCTTCGTCCGTGATGACAACGCTCGCCTTCCCGAATTTCATGTGCTGAGCCCGCACGCCCGTCGCCGCCTCGTCGCGGTCGGCCGCGATATTGACGCCGCCCTCGTCGAACAGCTTGGTCATGAACTCCATGTCCAAGCCCATCTTACCCACGTCGAAGTTCAGCGCCTCGATTGCCTTGATCTCGACCTTGAGCAGCGCTTCGTCCCAGCCGGCGTTCAGGGGCAGCGCGTTGTCGGCGATGGTGTAGGCCCGGATTTGAGCCTCCGTCCAGCCGCGCGCGACCATGACGGGGATCTCGGGGATGCCGAGCTGCTTGGCCGCCTCCAGGCGGGCGTGCCCGGCGATCAGCATGCCCTGTTCATCGACAAGGACCGGCGTGGTCCAGCCCCACTCCTGAATAGATGCGACCAGTTGCGCTACCTGCGCCCGTGAGTGCGTGCGCGTGTTGTTGGGGTAAGGGCGCAGCCTGTCCACGGCCACGCGCTGGACGTTGTCCGCAGGCCATTCCACGGCCAGTCCAATAGGATGCGTCATGGCGGCCGTCCTTGTTGTTAATGTGAGCCGCCCCGGGGCGGTTTCAATGGGCGACAAGCACCGACGCGGCCTGAAGTATGCTGCCGCAGTGCGAATGTCCGCTCTGCCCCCGGGAGCGGAAATGGTTAGTTCTGCCTCGCTAGTCAGCTAAGGGCCAGCAGCGGACCCGCGACGATAGCGGCGGCGGGCCCCCGAAGAAGCAAGAGCAGCGTGAAAAGACCATGGACGCTCATCCAGGTTTCCTAGGACGCTGTTATCGCTTGGCCACTAAGCCGCATGATCTGGGGAACTTGCGGTTTGCTACTTGATCCAGATCAATGGATGCCTACCCCCCAGACCTAGCGTCAGGCCAGACCATATCTGTCGGAGAAAGAAGATGCTGAAGCACTTGCTTGTGATTCTTCTTTTGCTGCTTTTCCCCTCGGCATTCCATTCCGCTACCGCAGCAGATAATCGAACTGCGGGACCACAAATCCAGGAGGAAATCTGGGCGTTGCCGTTTCCGCTACCTGTGCTTGCCTTCCTGGTACGGCCGGTCGGAGATGGGCCGTTCCCCCTGGTGGTCATGAACCACGGGATTTCTCTCGACGCCAATCAGCGGACGATGTTTCCGGCGATCGAATATCGGGACGCGGCACGTTGGTTTGCACGCCGCGGTTATGTGGTCATCTCGCCTATCAGGTACGGGGCGAGCAGTCTCGATGACAAGGATCAGGGTCTCTACGGGTCTGTCTTTGCCCACGTCGGTAGCTGCGACAACCCGAACTTTCGTGGTCCCGGGCTCGCTATCGCCACTCTGAATGAGTGGGTCATCGACTACATGAGTAAGAGGAAGATGATCCAGCCTGGCAAGGTTGTCGTCGTTGGCCAGTCTGGCGGCGGATGGGGTTCGATCGCTCTTGGGAGCCTAAACCCGTCATCAGTTCAGGCCATCCTTACATTTGCGGCTGGCCGTGGAGGCCGCGTTGACGGAAAACCCAACAACAATTGTGCACCCGACAAGCTTGTTGCCGCTACTGGTGAGTTCGGCCGCACCGCGCGCGTCCCGATGCTTTGGATCTACGCCGAAAACGACACCTACTTCGGACCGGAATTGACGAAGCGGATGCATCAGGCCTTTGTCGAAGCGGGCGGAAATGCCGATTATCGTATGCTCCCGTCCTTTGGGACCGACGGGCACTTCATGATCGATTCCGCCGACGCGGTGCCGATCTGGTCGCCCTTGGTATCGCAATTTCTAGAGAAGCATTCAGCGACCGCCCCGCCGCTTGGGCAACAAGTCAACGGCGCTTCGGCCCGGCAGGAGCCTCAGTCGACGCCGCCGCGATTGCGGCTGCCTGAAAACATCCATTTATCAACCTGGCAAAAATTTTGTTTCGCCTCATCCGATCGAACCACGATATGCCGATCGACATCAACCGCCACGGACGATCTCGATCAGGTCGTGGTGCGTGTCGATCTGATCGAGCGAGCTGACGGTCCGGCTCGCTTGCAGCTATTCGTTCCGCAAGGGGCAAATCTGCAGCAGGGAGTCAAGGTGACGGTAGATCAGGGCAGCCCTATCCAGGTTCCTTTCAACTGGTGTCTCACCAACATCTGCATCGCAGCCCGCGGAATCGAACCAACTGTGGCGGCCCAAATGGAAGCCGGTCAACAGCTCAAACTCGAACTCACCGACCTTTACTCCTCTTCGCTGGTGATAAATTTGCCGCTTAGCCAGTTCGGGGCTGTTCACCAAGGCCCGCCTGCCAAAACCTTCGAATTCAGCTTGAATGAGGAATGAACGAAGTTGGTCTCTGACCGCTTGACGTGGCTGAGTGCGGGGAAGCTCGACTGTGAGTACATCGGACGTTTCACCACGGAGCACGAGACATCTCAAAGGTTCTCGCTCTTAAAGGATTCAAGAAATTCTCCGGATCGATGATCAAACAGTCGATACGGCGGCGGATTGTTGCGATCTCCGTCGGATTGATCATCCTCATGCTGGCGACATCGGTCCTATCGATAGTGATGATCAGGCGCGTCGGCCATCTGCTTGATGAACTCTCTGCACGGTACGCCCCGATCAACGGGCATCTGACGCGGATCAATACTCTGTCTCTGGAACGAGGTCTCGCGGTCCGCCGCATGGTGATCGCGAAGATGCAGGAGCCGCCCGATGTGCTCGGGTATAGGGCCCGCTTGGAGTTATACAACGCGAAGGGAGACGAGGTCGAAAGTGAGGCGCAAGCCGCGCGGACACTGATCAATTCGATCATTGAGGACGCAAGTACACCCTCGGACAATGCAGCCCTGGCGCGCATCGAAAACCGAATTGAAAATCTGAGCGATACTCGCCGCAAACTGAAGCAGGAAACCGGAGAGCTACTTTCACACCTTGAGGCCAGAGACTTTGCGGCGGTCAGGCGCAGCCTTGCGCAAGCAGACGCTGCTCGCGACGAACTGGATGAGAAAGTCAACGCTATTCGGTTGAGCATGTTGACCGTCAGCGATGGGGCTATCGCAAAAATCAGGTCGGAACAAACCCGGGTGGCCCTGACCTCGGCCATCGTTACGCTGCTTGCCGCGATCGTCGGATTGATTTTCGCCAACCTGGTCAGTGGCGGCATCATTCGCTCGATCCGTCAACTGCTAGAGGGTACCCGCGCGGTCGAAGCGGGCCAGCTCGATCAGTCAATCGATGTAAGGGCGACTGACGAAATCGGACAACTGGCGGCTGCCTTCAATCGGATGGTTGTGCAATTGCGCAACAACCAACGCATCAAGGAAACATTCGGCAAGTATATCGATCCGCGCGTCGTTGAAGGACTGATCGATCGCCCTAATTTGACGGCCGCCGAAGGCCAGCGCCGAGTGATGACTGTGTTGTTCTGCGACTTGAAGGGCTTCACCAGCCTGAGCGAAGGCATGACCCCGCAAGGTCTCGTCAAGGTCATGAACCACTATCTTTCGGTCATGTCCGAACCAATTCGGAACAACCGAGGGATCATCGACAAGTATATCGGCGACGGCATCATGGCTTATTGGGGCCCCCCTTTCGTCGATGAGGCCGATCATGCCCGGCTTGCATGCCTCGCCGCGTTGGAAATGATCGAACGTATCGAAAAATTGCGTGAGGAGATTCCTGAGCTACTTGGCGTTCGCGCAACCCCAATGGAGAAATGCGATCTAAGGATCGGGATCGCGACCGGCGAGGCGCTGGTCGGCAGCATCGGCTCCGACGTGATGATGAGCTACACCGTCATGGGCGACGTAGTGAACCTCGCCTCGCGGCTGGAGGGCGCGAACAAGGTGTACGGCACCCGCAATCTCGTTTCCGAAAGAACTATTGCTGCCGTGGGCACCTCACTTGAGGTGCGGGAGATCGATCGGATCGTGGTAGCGGGGCAGAGTCGTTTCGAAGCCGTTTTCGAAATAGTTGGAAACAAGGGTGATCTTACACCACAGCAACTTGCATCACGGGCCAAGTACCTTGAAGGGCTCTCGGCCTATCGGGACCGGCGATGCGATGATGCGCTTGCCGCGCTCAATGCGTCGCTCGAAGCGATGCCCGGCGACGGGCCTGCAAGGGCTCTAATCGAGCGCATCGAAAGCTTCAAAGCAGAACCACCGCCGTGCGACTGGGACGGGTCGTGGCACATCGAAAAATAAGCGCCGGTCTGACACGGCGGTCGTCTGCGGTCAAAAGGCGAAATGCTCAAATTGCCTGCGTAAGCCTGCTTTGCCGCCAGAAGCGGGCATCCGTCCGTGCGTTACTGCGCCGGCTTCGGCGAGATGAAGGACACGCAACCGTGCTCGATCTTCTTCGAGACGCGCGTGATCTGGGTCTTGGACGCCTCGCAGCTATCCTTGTCGGCGAACGGGCAGAGCACGCCGACCCCCGCAAGCGCGAAGACGACGGGCAAGCCGCTCAGGTCGGGACCGTACATGCGCGCTCCTGGGCAGCGTCGGGATTTGGTCGGGGCCGACCTCGAGCTTTTTCTAGGCGGGACGTGCCGGGCTCAAACCGGTACCAGCAAATCCGTTCAAGGGCTTAGCAGCCGCGCCCTGAAGCAGACGCGGCCGGTGTGCCAAGCCGAGCGGCCCGTATGAAACCAATCAGCCCCTAGGGCGTACTAGGTGGGCGGAGCGATCAGTCGCTTCCCGCAATGCGGGATCGCCCCGCTAGACATGCGAGACGGAACAATCAGCGTGTTTGTGAGTGCGATATGCAAGAGTGTCAGGAAGCTCAGCGGTATCGGAGGCAGGCGGGGCAGTGCCGAGAACGGGCCAGCGGCTCCGACGACCCGATAGCTCGGCAGGAATGGCTTCGGTTGGCGACGGAAATGGAGAAGCTGGCCGAAGCGGAGAGCAAGCGCGCTAGCCGTTCCGCGATGATCATCCCGAGTATCCGTTCACGGCAAGGAACAACCTGACTAGCGTGTAACCCCAGCCGATGCCGTAGGCAGCAGCGGTGCAGGCCAAGGCCGCGACGGTGACGCGCCCGATGATCTCGTAGACGCTCACGCGCGCCGGCCCGTGCGCCAGCGACAGCCGGCGTAGACGGCGAGCAGGTTGAGCCCAGCGTAGATGCCGGCGGCGATCAGCGCGGTTGTCATCGGCCTGCCTTGTCGAAGATACTGGGGATGATCGGGCGCGCGGGCTGCTCGCCCAGGAAGTGTTGCGCGATCTCGCTGGGGGTCATCTTGCAATCGGCGCTGTACACGTCGATCACGCTGGCCCGCGGCGGGTACCGGAACAGCAACTGACCTTCCGGCGTGGTCACCATGTTCGGCGGCGCGGCTGCCGGCGTCAGACCGATGCCGTGCATGTCGATGGTGTTTTCATCAACGAATGCATGGTCATAGCCGGCGGCACGCAACTTTTGCGCTATCTCATCCCACGCAGCCCGGCTGATCTCCAACTCCGCGAAGGTATGGGTGCTGCGCAGGGTCATGGACGTTCCTCGGTTGCGGGAAGTCAGCCGTGCAAGAACTCGGCGCGGCGATGACGCGCGCGGGCGGCTTCGGTGTTCAGTTTCATCTCGACCAGCCCATGGGTGCGGACGGCGATCAGCATCTCGTAGGGAACCGGCGTCGGATGGTTCTCGACGTAGACGAACGTCGCGCCATCAAGGCCCGCCAGCGGATAAGGCTTGTCGATGCGGACGACATGGAAGCGGTCATGCAGCAAGCCAGCTTCATTCAGAACAGCCATCACGGCGTCATAGTGCCTGCCGTAGCAGAAGAGCCGGCTACGCATGGGCCGCCCTCGCCTGCTCAGCCGCACGCTTGGCGGCCTTGCGGTCACGCTTCGCCTGGGCGGCCGGGATGGCCGTCTCAGCGGCGGCCACGCGGCGCTCGTATCGCTGCATGGACGTGCGAGCCCAACGGTCGCGATCACGGGCCGCGGCGATAGCCGCCGGGTCGTAGGGCGTCTTGGAGCTTTCCATGGGGGCATCATCCGTGACGGTGAGGACGTGGGCCGTGCCGACCGGCGCGGTGACGGCGAGGACGCGGCGGCTCACGCCTTGAACAGCACGGCGCGCACGGCGCAATCCTTGGCCTCCAAGAGCTTGCGGAGGGCCGTGGTGCTCTCGGCGTTCGCCGGCAGCGTAGCGGCCAGCTCGTGCGCGAGGTCATGGAAGCGCTTGCTGATGTCACGCAGGGCCTGATCTCTCAGGTGCTCATAGGCGAAGAATTGCAGCAGCGCGTTCATGTGCCAGCTTTCTTGATCAGGGTCAGGTCGCGCAGGTTGCGGTGCCAGAGCGTGCTGTCGCTCAGCCGCCGGACCTTGAAGATGTTGCCGGTGTGCTCGTTCACGGTGCCGACGAACTCCGGGATCGGCCCGAACTCGCGGACCTTCACGGTGTCGCCATTGCCGATGCTTTGGCGCAGCGGGGCCTTCATGACGGCCATCAGCGGCTCGCCCGGCGGCATTCCAAGGGGCGCGGTTTCTGGCCGAATTTCTTGCTTGCGATCCGCTTCAGTTCCTCGCGGTCCACCCAGCTAAGGGTGGGGTCGTTGAGGTCGATGATCACAATGTCATGGTCATGGAAGGCGAGGCGCTTGGTCCGCTGATAGTCGACCGAATTGCCCAACTGACGGGTCGGGTAGTTCGTGCGGAGCGCGTTCAGGCCCATGGTTTCTCTCGCGTTTTTCCAGACACGCAAGAATTGCGCGTCATACAAATCGGCTGTATATGCGACTGGTGGACAAGATCGAATTCAGGGCCGCCAAGGCCGCCCTCGCCCTCACCAATCCCGGCATGGCGAAGATGCTCGGCGTCTCGCTCAGGACCGCAAACGGCTAGCCGGTCGATGCCGCGCTCGATGAATGCCATCTCGCCCGTGAGCACCGTGATTGCCACGGGCTTCTCCATGACCGCCTTTTTCTTTGACCTACGTGCCATTCGCCTGCCCCCTCTGCTCTCGCGTCAATAGCTTGCCGATGTATTTCCACCCCGTAGCGCCGCGCGGCACCTTGAGCCCGTGCAACACAGCCCAGCGCGCTGAGCCGTACAGCACGGTCGCGTGGTCGCGCGCCGTCAGCTCGCCCAGGAGCGTCGAAGACGCCAAGGTCTCCGTGAGCGCCTGATAGTAGAACTCGTGTAGTGCATCGATCACATGCGGCTGGCGCGTCTTCGGCAGAACATCGACGGGCCGCATGTTGTATTTGTTGACGACGCGGGCGAGCATGCCCTTGAGCACCGGGTGCTCAGCCAGCAGCTCGACCGCGGCGTTCACGCGCACAACCTGCTTTGTGTGCACGCTCAAAAGTCAGCGCCCTGATCCAGCGTCACGCCGTCAATCACGATGGGCGCGGCTTCGAGCGCGGCCATGGCGGGATCGATCATGCGTGCCGGGGCACGGCCTTCGTGCGGCGACACCTGATCCGGCTGCGAGGACGCTCGCCACAGTCCAACCAGCTCAGGCATCGTCCAGCTACCGCCATCGGGCAACGTGCGGGCAAAGGCGCGAAGCGTGTCACCAATCGCGGGGTGCGCGATGTAGTCTGCCTTCGTCCTCACGCGCTGCAACGTTTTCACCGGCTCAACATCGCCGCCGATACCCCAGTTCGGGCCGTACTTCGCTTTGAGTTCATCAAGCGTCGGGCGACGCTCACGCGGCGGCGGTAGCAGGCCCTGATCCTTCATGCGCTCGCGCTCGTCGGCATCGACGTTGTTCAGCCCCCAATTTTCGAAGCGGCGCTTCCTCGCCTTTTCGGCCATACGGTCGTCGCAAGCCGACTTCACCTCGGCGACGCTCGGCATCCACTTCAGCTTGCCCGGAACCCCCGTGCGCGGGTCACACACATGCTGCACGACATCGGGCGCGTAGCATTGCAGCACCGCTGCGATAGCGCCCAAAAAATGCTCTCCGTTGCCGTTGTCAGCGACTCGAAAGCAGGCGGCCAGACTGGTCGCTGCTCCAATCGCTTGCGAGGCCGTCGTCCTGTTCCAGTCGTCGCTGGCGTTCGAGGAGCCGCGCTCCGGCCTCTGCGAGGCTACCTCGATTACCGGGCCGGCTATTTGGTCTAACATCGACGTTCTCCGCGGGTTTGATTGTTGCAGTCGGGACGGGTTGCGCGGCGCGCGCTGCGGCGGTCGCGAAAACTTTCTCGTAGTAGGCAAGCGGCATCGTGGTGCCGGCGCGCTCGGTGACGATGCGCGTCTCGGCGGTGACCATCGCCTCGGACCACCCGGCAGCGATCCACGCCGCCGCGCGCTCGCTGACGCGATAGAACGTCGGTGGTGCGTCGGCGTAGTCGGTGAAACCGGCGGCGTTCAGGAATGCGAGACCGAGAGCGATGGCGGCCTGCTTGTCCGCGGAGGGAAGCGGTCTTGCCGGAAGGCGATCTTCGGCGACAGCGGTTTCCGCCTCGCGCTCGCGCGTTCCTTCAATATCTCTTTCTTTCACCGTCTTAGGTCTTAAGTCTGTGGTGGAAACGTCCTGCAAACCTTGTGCTTCCTCCCTGCGTTTGCGGTGCTGCTCCACTGCATTTGCAGACTTGACCTCAGACTTTCCAATGACATGCGCCAAATCTCGGTCCAGACGACGGTGCCGTAGGTCGTCGCCAAAGAACGACATCAGGAGGTCACCAGATGACGACCACTGGCGGGTGGTCATGCGCGAGACCCGGCGATAGGCGTCACGGTTCGGCAGCGGGCCGCCGCGTGCCCAATACGCCATGATCATCAGCAGATAGGCCCCGATCTCGACCGTGCTCAGGTGCTGCGTGTCCTGAAGGAAGTCGCCGATATCGAGGGGCATCCAAGGTCGTTTCACGCTTCCAGCCCCTTAATGCCGACAACCACCATGGGCTGGAGGCCGTAGACCTTCTTGCTGCCGTCGAGGTCCACGATCCGCGCATCGTCCGTGAGCACGATGCCGTTCATGCCGTCCTCAACCGCCTTGATGATGTTGGACAGGTCGGGCTTTACGCCCGGCCGGATTTCGCCCACCAGCGCGCGGTCCTTTTTCGCCTGGGACCACGATGCGGGGATCTCGAACACAGCCCGGACACAGAGCGACACGCAGCCGTCAATGGGCGGCCGGCTACGCATAGCCAGCCGCGCCATCGTCCCCACCGCGCGCTCGTAGGAGACCGTCTTAGCGGGCGTGTAGTGCGTCCTCTTCCCGCCGGTAGCCGCGGCAAGTTTGCGCGACGAACGCGCCCTCGCCTTTCCCTGCGGCTTGCCGGGCACCACGAACGTGACGGGCTCGATCACGCAACGACCATCCAGACAGTGCGCTTCGTCCTATCGTTCTCGCGACGGGTGCCGCTGTCTTTGAGCACGCCCATCTCCACCAACTCGGCGCGGCGGCTGCGGTAGGTGGACTTCCGGCAATTGAACTTGCTGTCCAGCTCCCAGTCGGTCAGGCCGACGTTGCCGGCCTCGCGCATCACGGCGAGAACCTGAGACTGGATCAGGTTCAGGCGCGGCATGACCATGCGTGCGGCTTCGCGTGACGACTGCGGATCATTGCCGCGATGCATGCCGTGGACGTCGTCGGGCAAGGTGTCCTTCATCGAACGTGCAGGCGCTACCATTTGTGAAATTCCTCATTGCTCTTTTGTGGCTCGGGTACGCGGGACAAAGTTTCGGCGGCTTCGCGCAACATCGCGATGTAGTGCTCAGCCTCGGAAGCGCGGATACCGGCGATGGCGCGCTTCAAATTCGCGGGGCTCAGTTGGTTCGCCAGCGCTACGAGCGCGGAGCGTTGCTGACCGACCGTGCTCATGTCTCCTCCGGCGCTGGAGGTTGACGAAAATGGCTGCAAGCCGGGGTGCGCGCGTCGAAGATGCGGCGGCGCTTGGGTTCGCCTGCCCCCTCGAAGTGACGCCGCCAGCGGTCGCACGCCCCGTTGACGGTCTCCGGTGCCTCGCGCTCGGCCTTGGTCCGCAACTTCCGTTGATCGAAGTTGAGACAGCCGAAGCAAGTCTTGCCGGCCGGGCCGGTACCCGACCAGTGCATCATCCCGGTCGGCGTCGCGTCGATGCGCTCTTGCAGGCTTGGATTGGCAACGGTCAGGTGCTCGGTCATCAGCCAGCCATCCGCGTGTCAGAGCGGTTGCGGCGGCCCGTGGTGCGCGTTGCGGCCTGCATGGCTGCCGCGCCCAGGGGAGTGTCCGCGAGCATCCCCAGCGCGCGCCGGTAGACGTCCAGAATGGACTCGTGTTCGGCCCGGTCGCTCGGGTCTTGCTTGCGTTCACGCACAATGGTCCTGAGCGCCTTCACGTCGTAGCCGTTGCCCTTCGCCTCCGCGTACACATCGGTGATGTCGTCGCTGATCGCCTTCTTTTCTTCCTCAAGGCGTTCGATGCGCTCGATGATGCTGCGCAGTTGATCGCTGGCGAACTCTTGAGCGGGAGCGGTCACCGTCATGACGCTTCTCCCCAATGCGCGCGGTCCCAATCGCTGAGCCGGCGATCCATCTGGTGCTCAGTCTCGTGGGTCATGTAGAAGTCATCGCAACAGCGGCGATAGAACTCATGCCAGCGGCGAAGGAAGTGCGGGTCGGGGTGCTTGTAGCCGATGATCTCGGCACCATGAGCGAGGTGCAGCGTGAAGTGGTGCGGCAGTGTGTCGATGCCGTTGAAGAACATGTTGCAGAGGCCGCGCCACGCAACATCTTCGTCGAAGCCTTCCAGCGTCATGAACGTGGTGGCATCGCCCTCGCCCGACTTCATGGCCCGCCCGAGATAGGCGGCCTTCATGACGCTGGCGCGGTACCGCGCGACGATCTTCTTGGTCGGGTGAAACTTGCGGATGCCGTCCGGCCCGCGGCATGCGAGCACCAAAACGGATTGCTGCTGCATCGTGGTCTCGAAAATCCACTCTTGAAAAACAGATGGCGTCGTCATGCTGCGTTCCTCTCCGGGAGCCGGTGGGTGATGCCGTAGTGGCGGGGGCAAAAGCTCGACCGCTCCGGCCCGCGCTTGCCGCGGATCACCATCGTGATGTGACCGCAGACGGCGACGGGTTCGCCGTCCCCGGTGCAGATGTAGGCGCACTGGTTGCTCAGGCGGTCGAGGAACGGGATCAACAGCGGCGCAACCTCGTCCGCCATGCGGACGGCCGCATGCTGATGCGTGATGGGCGGATTGTGAGGGATGGCAGGGCCGACATACCGGCGCTTCTGCGGCGCGATCACAGTGCCCTCGGCTACGGCCTTTGCGTGCCTGATGCGCGCGACGCTGTTGCCGGTGCGGCGCGGGCGCGGTGTGACGTTCGCGTTGTGCGTTTTGCCGCGAGGCTCAAGCTTGAGCCGGTGCACCTTGCCGATCACTGCGTTGCGCGTGACGTGACCGAGCTCGGCCGCGACTTGCGAGGCGCTGAGCCCGGCCGTCCAGAGCTTCTTCAGCATCTCGATGCGGTCGTCCGTCCATCCTAGCGATGACATGACGGCGACCCCTCGGGCTTATGATTGAAGATCGCCGCGAGGGCGATCCGGCAGAAACGCAGGAAGTGATATTTCGCGAATGAGCGGATCAGTCTCATTAAGGCCCCCAACGATCTCGTTGATTTTGCTCCGCTCGCGCTCAGCCTTTCGGTCGAGATCATCGCAGAGTTCTTGGTAGTATTTCGCGAGGCGATAACCGACCGACCAGCGAGGCTCAGGGGTGCCGTCAACGGTGATGAATTTCCGGACCCAAGACGCTGAAACACCTACGACTGCTGCCAATTTTTCGTAGGCCACCATGCGAGAACCGTACAAAGGCTCCAGCTTATTGACTGTGTTTTTCACGATGCCGCGCATGATCTCGACTTCGCTGTTGTCGTTGTTACGCATGACGCACTCCCAAACTTTTTGACGCACTCCTGCCAATGTTTGTCCCGACAGGGACAATGATCCGTGGGCATGCTGAGCCCATGGAAAACCGAAATAGCAATGAAGATGGTTTTGAACCGATAGGGTTCGCAGCGGCCCGTGTAATCACGAGGCTGCAAACCCGCGACGTCATGCGCCGCGGGCCTCAGTTTTCATCCGCCACAGGGCGTCGGGATCAGCTACGCAGTATCCCTTCGCCGCCAACGCAGCCCTCAGCAGATTGTGCGTGTTGCTGGGGAACGTGTGTTGCCTGCGCCAGTTTGAAATGGCGCTCGGCTCGCCGCCCGTGATCGCCACGACGGCAGGGTTGCCGCCGAGAACGTCAATGACTTTAGCGGTCAAGAACTCGCCGCGATCCGCGGAGAGGACTTGCAGTGCTTTGGATTTGCTCATGCCGAGAATACGTAAAACAGAAAATTTGTATTCGCAAGCATCAAAACAATTTGGATATGATATAAAAGCGCATCAGGGCATAGTTCCCGGCATGGTCAATAAGCCGGCATCGGGGGCAAACAAGCCCATTCCCAAGCGCCTTCGCACCCTGCGCATTGCCGAAGGGTACGAGACGGCTCTCTCGTTCGCGAATCACCTGGGCATTTCGCCCGCCCGCTACGGCAATATTGAAGCCGGCAGCAACCTCTCGATAGAGGTCGCGCAACTCATTGTTAAAAAGGTGCCGGGCGCGTCGCTGGACTGGCTGTATAACGGCAAAGAGGAAGCTCTGCCGCTGGGCTTGCGTCAGCGGCTCGGCTCGGTCGAGGCTGAGACCGGAAACATCAGGACCTCGCCCGCATCCCGCACCAAGACAGGTAGTCCGTCCGGCCGGCGGTCTTCAGCCAAATAGCTCGCGACCAGCACGCGCGTCGCTTCGAGCACGGCCAGCGCATCAGCGGTGTCCTCGGGAAGCTGCATCGCGATTTGCAGCGCGTGGCGTCGGTGCCACGGCAATTCTATTCCAACTAACTCACCCAACATACCCTTAGCCCATATTTCTGCTTGTTATTCCCGCTGACGCAATTGCGACACTATTGCGCGCGTTACCACCTGCCTACCGTCCATTTTGGACGTTCTGTGGACAACAATCAGACCGCGTTCAACGGTCGGTTAACAACTTCTTTGCGAGGGCGGTCAGCTTGTCGATACTCGCGGGCGGCTTTTGGCGACTAACGGCCATCAGGTAGAAATTGCCCCGCTGCACGACGATCTTCGCAGCCAACAACTCCTTCAGTTTGCGAAGCACCGTTGTCCTGGGCATATTCAAATAGAGCGCGATCTTTGTCGCATTCATGGGCCGACCTTCCGCGTGACCGATGAACACGCAGAAGCTTACAAACATTCCCATCACGTTCGCGCTGGAGCCCGCCCCTCGATATACGTCCCGTTGCAAGAGCAGCGCGCCCTCGATTGCGATCTTGTACAACGGATAGCGGGCGTCGCTCTTGTCGATTGATGCTGCTGGCATCCGCGCGAGGTAGGCGAGTATCAGCTTCGTTCCAATACCCGCCCGGTGGAATTCTCGATCGAGGCTGGCCTGAGCTGGATAACAAATACAAACAATTTTGTTCTGTTTGTTGCATATCAAAATTATTTGTGTTTTATGGTTCCCACATTTTGAGGAACCGGCACATGACCAAGCAGCCCGACGACCTCCCTCTCTCCTTCGCGATGTCAGAGCAGGACGCTCAACTGTCCGCCCTCTACCGCCGTGAGTACGCCGCGTGCGGTGATCAGGACACGGCAGCCAAGAACGTCGAGCAGCACCTGCTGCGGCAGAACATCCTCCGCGCAGCGCGCGCCGAATGAACATCATCGAGCAATTCACCAGCCCGCATCAGGCCGCGCTTGACGCCGCGCTGCTACCGCGCCCCGGCGACAGCAATCATTGCGCCTTCGACAGAGCGGCAAAGGTCATCACGGCAGCAACCGTGAAACGAATGGCCGAAGCTCAGCCGGCACGCGAGCTGACCGCCGATGACTTCGACGACGAACAGGCGCGCGAGGATTGGAGCAGGCGATGAGCGAGCTAGCGCAGGCAGCACTGGCACTCGGAAGCATTTTGATCGCGCTGGCCTTCATGGCTTACGCGGGACCGGAGACGGAAGCAGATGGTGAACGTTAAAGAGATCGACTGGCATGGGCGCGGCAATCGCCGCTTCGACTTGCCCCATGAGCCTGATCTGGACGAGCGGCCCAACCCGCGCGCGGTGATGGGCGGCAACAGCAAGCCGGCGGGCGTCGAGCCCCTGATGAACAGCACGGCGCTCACGATCCCCAACCCCACCCCGCTGGAGTTCGCTAAGACCTCCATGGAGATGATGGGCAAGTTTCTCGACGATCACCCGGTCATCGAACTTCACGAAGAGGCCATCGCGAAACAGGCCAAGACGCACATCGACACCGCGCGCGGCTTGCTGTCCGGCCTTGAGACCGAGCGAGACCGCAAGGTCCGCCCGCTCAACGAGCGGGTCTCGGAAATCAACAGCGCCTACAAGGCGGTCACGCGCCCCTTCCAGAAGGTACTGGACGATATCCGGGAGAAGCTGACCGACTACGCCAAGGCGGTCGAGAACGAACGGCTCCAGATTGCCGAGGAAGCGCGCCGCAAGGCTGACGCAGCAATCGCGGCGGCGCGCGAGGCTGAGCGCCTTGAGCAAGAGGCTCGCGACAACGCCCGCCAGGGCGAGCTGGAAACCAGCTTGGCACAGCGCACGGTCGAAGCAGATGCGGCCTTCGCTGACGCGAAGAAAGCAACCCGCCAAGCCGCGGTCGCAGAGCGCGACACGAACGTGAAGGTCGGGGGCGGCGTCGGCCGCAGCCTTGGCCTCCGCACACAGATCACCCTCACGCTGGATGATCCCGTCAAAGCCATCGTTGCGATGAACGGGGTCTCCGAAAAGACGCGCGAGGCAATCCTTTCGGATGCGCGAGCATTCCGGAAACTGAACGGCTCTTGGCCGGCGGGGGTCACCGCCACCACGGATCGCTCAGTCTAGTACGCAACTGACCTGAACCTGAACCTGAAAACCTGAACTGGAAATCCCGAAATGAACATCAATGAAGCTTTCCCGAGCAAGTACCTCTCCGCAGCCGACCTGCAAGGCCGACCCGCAACGGTACGAATGGGCGAAGTGAACAGCGAGGTTCTGGACCGTGAGACGAAGCTGATCCTGTCCTTGCAGGGCAAGAAGAAGCAGATGGTCCTGAACAAGACCAACGCAATGGCAATCGCCGAACTGCACGGAGCCGAGACGAACGACTGGTACGACAAGGTGATCGAAATCTACGCCACCGAAGTCGAGTTCCAAGGCAAGATGACTGATGCGATCCGCGTCCGCGCCCCCCGGCGCATCGAGACGAGATCGGATCAGGGCGCGGATACCCGCCGTGATGCTCCCCGCGAACCTGTCCGTGAGCCGGCTTACGCCGACGATGGACGTGGGCGCGGAGACGACCGGCGCGATCCGCCCCGCGACGATCGCAGCGACTTCGGTCGCGACGAGCCGCCGCGTCGGCCGGCCACGGCACGCAGCGACATGAATGACGACATCCCGTTCTGATCTGCACTGAGCTGATGACTACTGCGGTGCCGGGGGTTGCAGACAGCTTCACCGGCACCGCGCTTTTCCCCTCAGAACCGGACGCACCATGGTGAAATTCCTCGCAGCCAAGCGAGCCGATGGCGGCCTTCATCCGATGGATGACAAGGGCCGCGACGCCGTCGCGAAGCTGGCGCGGGACAAGCTGGTGATGGTCGAGGTGAAGCAACAGCGGCACCTCGAACACCACCGGCTCTATTGGGTGTTGATGGGGCTGTGCTGGGAGCAGATGGACGACCCGCTGCGCTGGCCGGACGTGGAAGATTTTTCCGACAGCGTGAAGATCATGGCCGGGCTCAGGCGCACCATTTGGGCTCCGAACGGCGATGTATACTACAGCCCCGGCAGCATCGCATTCCACAACATGGATCAGACGGTATTCGCCGCCTTCTTCGACCGTGTGTGCGACGTGATCGCCCGCGACTTCCTGCCCGGCGTATCGAGCCAGACGCTCTACGACGAGGTTTCCCTGATCGTTGGCGCGGCCTTCATGCCACAACGGATGGCAGCATGACGTCGGATCTCGAACAAGCCCGCCAGCGCGCGCAGGAGGCGTTCGACGCGCTTTGGCAACCCGGCGAACGTCGGCGCACGCTGAGCCGCGACAAGGCCCTGTATTGGCTTGCTATCGCGCTGGGGGTGAAGCCCGGCCTGATCAACATCGAGCGCGCCAATGAGACGGCGTGCCGGCAGATCGAGCGCGCATGTATCGGGGCTCACGGCCCCGCGGCCTTCAACCTCAAGGCTGAGCGGAGGCGCTTGTGAGCGAGCTGCGGCAGCGTCACCCGCGGCAGGAAAATCCGGCCTATCTCGCCTTCATTCGCGACATGCCGTGCCTGATCTGTCGGAAGAGCCCGGTCGATCCCGCGCACATTCGCATGGGCTGCATCGCGGTCGGCAAGGACGGCACGGGGGGCGGCCAGAAGTCCGACGACAAGTGGGCGCTCCCGCTGTGTCGCGATCACCACGACGAGCAGCACGCCGCCGGCAGCGAGATTCTGTTCTGGCGTCACTACAGGATCGACCCGTTCGCCATGGCCGCCCGCCTCTACGCGGCATGGTGCGAGGCTCGCAACATAAGCGAGCCCGAGGAGCCCGAACGGTACCGCACCAAGAAAAAGCGCTCCAGCTTCAAACGACCATCGAACCCCCAACCGTTCCCCAGGAGAAAGCAGCCATGGCCGACACCGCAACTCAAGAGCAGAGGCTTCCGAAAGGCCCGACCCTGACCAAGTTCAGCGACGCTGAGCTTGCGAAACTTTCGATCCCATTCCGCAATGCCCTGACCGCGCACGTCTGCAACGGCCAGAAGTATTCGCAGATCGCAGTCGATCAAGCGATCCCGATTGGCACGGTCCGCAGCCGCATCAACCGGGCTCGCCGGCACGTCGCCGCTATGCGCGAATTCGAGGCGAACAAGGCGAAGGAAGATGCGCGCGAATTCGAACAATCTGGCCCGCCGAGCGCGAGAGCCTGATGACCCCTTACGTTGATGATGTCCGCCATCCGTTCGGCAACGATGGTGGACATCATCGGCGTGCAGCGAAAGTGGATACACTTGTCCACTGCCTGACTTGCATATCAAAATAATTTGGAATAGAGACAATGACCCATCCGCTGAACGGCATCCCTCGCGATCAGCCGCTTACGCTGGACTTCGTGAGTCGCCAGAAATTCGGCGGTGAAGTGTCTGTCGCGTCTCTTCTCGCTGAACACAGTCGCGGCAAGCTTGTGATCACCAAAGTCGGGCGGTCGTACTACACGACCCTCGACGACATTGACGAGATGTTGCGCCTATGCCGCGTCCCAAGTCCGGCCCACGTCTCTGGCTCGATCCCGCCCGCGAAAAATACACCGTCATCGACGGGCGAAAAACAGTCCGCACGGGCTGCGGCAAGGGCGAGCTTCAAGCGGCTAAAGACTTCCTCCGCGACTACCTAGCAGCGCATCACACGATCAAAGCGGGCACCGACCCCCTGATCGCGGACATGCTGACGGTGTACGCGGACCTGCAAATCGCCGGCAAGCCTTCGGCCTACTCCGTCGCGCGAGATCTCGTGAATCTTGAGGGTTGGTGGGGTGAGAAGCGCGCGAGCGACATCAACGTCGATAATTGCAAACAGTACATCACGCACAGGAATGCCCCGACGATCTGCCGGCGCGAGATTGGCTTCCTGCATGCCGCGGCGATGTTCTGGCACAAGACCCCCAAGAAAGGCCCGCTCGCGACCATGCCGGTCGTGTTCAAACCGGCGGCCAAGCGGCGCACGCGCTGGTTGACCCGGAGCGAGGCGGCTCGGTTCTTGTGGGCAACCCGCAAGCTGCTGCCGGCGACGCGCCAGCGCATCCGGCGCTTCTTCATAATCGGCTGGTACACGGGAACCCGCCACAAGGCGATCAGCGGGGTCGAGTACGACAGCATGATTGACCTCGAAACGAGGATCATGCTCAGACGGCCAGCGGGGGCCGAGGAGACGACCAAGCGGACGCCACCCGTCAAGATGGGCAGCCGGCTGCTCTCGCACCTGAGACGCTGGCGCAGGCTGGACGGGCCGGATGCGCGGTACCCCATCCAGCGCGGCGGAAAGGCGGCCCGAGACATGGGCGAAGCGTGGCGGAAGACGCGCACGCTGGCCGGGCTGTCCAAGGACGTAACCCCGCATACGCTGCGCCACTCACGCGCCACCCACATGATGCGCCAGCGCGTGGACCCCTGGCAGGCCGCCAAGGCGCTTGGAATGGGCGTAAAAATGCTGGTAGAGGTCTACGGCCACCATCACCCGGACTGGCAGAATGAGGCCGCGGAAGCGAGGTAGACTTACCGTAGGTTTACCGGCCTAAGCGCCCGCCCCTACAAGAACCGGAAGAATTGCATTCGGGCCGGAAATGCGTATGTTGCGGCCCGAAACGGGTGCCGCGGTCTGATTTGAGGCCCCAGGTCCCCCATCAATTTGACCACGTCCTGGCCGGAGCCGGGCCAAGCAAGCAGGAAATATAGCTTTGAGAGTCATCGCCAGTTCTATTCGCAAGGGCAACGTGATCGAGCAAGACGGCAAGCTTTATGTCGTTGTGACCGCCGAGAACATCCATCCCGGCAAGGGCACTCCGGTCAGCCAGATCGAAATGCGCCGAATCTCGGACGGGGTAAAGATCTCCGAGCGCTACAAGACCACCGACCAGGTCGAGAAGGCCACGATCGAAGAGCGCAACTTCACCTTCCTCTATGAAGATGGCGACGGCTTCCATTTCATGAACCCGGAGACCTATGACCAGGTCCAGGTGTCCAAGGACGTCATCGGCGACGCGGCCGCCTATCTCCAGGAGAGTATGACGGTCAAGCTGTCGACGCATGACGTCAACGTGGTGTCGATCGCGTTGCCGCAGCGCGTGACGCTGGAAGTGGTCGAGACCGAGCCCGTGACCAAGGGCCAGACCGCCTCCTCCTCCTACAAGCCCGCGGTGCTCTCCAACGGCCTGCGCACCACCGTGCCGCCGCACATCGCCGTCGGCACCCGTATCGTGGTGATGACCGAAGACGGCTCCTACTCCGAGCGCGCCAAGGACTAAGCGAGGAATCAGAGCAGGTGCCGCCGGGGGCCGAGGCAGTGGTTGGGAAAAGTTTCCGCTTCGTCTCGCTGATTCTGGCGGCGCTTTCGCTCCTCACCGCCACTCCGCTCGCTGCGGACGAAATCCGCAGCCCTTCGCTCACGGCGCTGCGCGTCGATTGGCGCGCAGCGCTCGACCAGTTCCGCACCGAGGTCAACAGCCGTCCTCCGATCGCGGGCGACTTCATCTTCGCACCCCGCCGTTCGGTGCCACGCTACGATCCGCGCGCCATGCCTGCGCTGGTGCAGCTCAACGCGGTCTCATCGCAATTCTTCACCGGTATCGCCCGCAGCTCCGTGCCCGTGCTTCTGCCGTTCGATGCTGCCGCCTATCTCGAGGCGCAGCGCAATCGCGCGCCGGGGACACTCGCGCTCTCGCGCTATCAGGCCGATTTCAATCCCGTCGACATGTTTGATGCCGGCCCCTCAGGTTACAGTGCCAGCTTCTCGCTCGAACCCGGTGCCGGCGACGGCATGCCGAGCCGCGTCTACACAAGGCCGGTCGAGGTGCAGATCACGGGCTCGGCACTCGTTTACGACGTCGCCGATCCCGCCGGCGGCAAGGGCGAGCAGGTCAAGCCGCTTGCGGCAACCTATCCGGACCTGCGCAGGTTCATCCGGGAAGGCTATGTGCGCTACGCCTTCACCCGCTTCGGCGTTGCCTATGTCGTCTCCATCCAGTGCCTGGACAGCATCGCAAAGCCGCGGAGGCTCGCCTGCAAGGAAGCCTATCCGGTTGCCGAGCGCTTCCTGAAAGGGCTCCGCATCGCCGGCGGCCAGCGCATGCGGCCGCTCACGGACATGGCCTCCAGCATCATCGATCGTCCTTCAGCGCGGTCGCCGGATTTCACCTACCGACCGAGCGGCGACATCATCCCGAACACCGGCTATCGCAACAAGGCCGGCCATCCGGATGTGATGGCCTATGCGCAGATCCGTTTTCCGCTCGAAAAGGCGCCCGCCTTCGTGCGTTCGCAATCCTACGGCAAGCGCGACAAGAGCGACGGCCCGACGGCCTATCCCTGGCGCGACAATTTCTGCGAGTCCCGCAGTTTCGAGGTCTGGCAATGCGGCGGCGGTTATGGCCACCAGGGCGAGGACATCCGCGCCGCCGAATGCCCACCGCCCGGCGAAGGCCACGAACCCTGCGATCGCAAGCAGCGAGGCGTCGTCGCGGTGCGCGACGCCATCGTGATCCGCGGCGCCAAGGATCAGGCCGCGACGCTCGAGGTCAACAGCCGCACCGAGCATATTCGCTTCCGCTATATGCACATGAACCCGCAGGCGCTGACCGCCGACGGCATGCTCAACGGCCGCATCGTCACCGAAGGCGAGAAGATCGGCGTGGTCTCCAACTATCTCGACCATCCCGCCGGCACATCGATGCATTTGCATTTCGACGTGCAGGTATTTACTCGCGACGGCTGGATCTGGGTCAGTCCTTACGTCACGCTGGTCTCGGCCTATGAACGCCTGATCCACGCCCGCGGCCGCGAAGTCGGCCCGGAGATCGCCGGCACGCCGCAGCCGGTGGCGCATGCGTTGCCGGAGGACGTGATCAAGCCGGACCTGCGCGAGGGATCGAGCGGCGAGGAGAATTGAGGGGCGAGCTCGCTCATGGGGCCGCTACGGACTACTCCAACAGCGTCGTCAGCTGCGCGCCCTCGTCCGCCACGAACACCGCGATCAATTCCGCCGGCTCGGTCGCGCTGGCATTGGCCGAGACCAGATGCGTCGATCCCGGCGGCTCGAAGAAGGACTGGCCGACACCAAATGTCTCGACAGGACCGCCGCCAAGCTGGGAACGGATTTCACCCTTGGTGATGTAAGCGGTCACCGAGCCCGCGTGACGATGCGGCCGCGAGAATCCGCCGGGACCGTAGAACACACGCACGATGGTGACGCGCTTGCCCGGGACGTTCGGTAGCGCGTAGGAGCCGATCGGCTCGACCTTGTCGAGCGGCGAGCTCTCCGCCGCGGTCGCGCAGAGCGGCGCCAACGCGCCGGATACGGCGTCCATCGTCACCGGCAACGCCTTGCCGATCGCAAGCGCGCAGGCGAGCCCGCCGACGACGGCCAGAGCCATCGAGCGCGATGGCGCCGGACGCTGCGCATGGGTCAAACTCATTGCAGTCATGATAACCTCCCCTTGTTTTATCGTTGTTGCACTCAAGATGCCGCGGCGCTCGCTGCGACCGGCCGCTTCGCCGGCGTCCAGCGATACGCGGCGCCAAAGCGGTTCCAGACGTTGATCGAGGCGACCGCCGAGGTCAGGTACATCAGCTCGGTCTCGGAGAATTCGCCGGAAGCCTCCGCATAGACCTCTTCGCTGACGCCATCGGGCAGGCAGGTCAGCGCCTCTGCCCAGGCCAGCGCGGCCCGCTCGCGCGCGGAAAAGACCGGCGCCTCGCGCCAGACCGCGACCAGATTGAGCTTGTCCACGGGCACGCCGATCCGCTCCGACAACAGGACGTGGTGCTGCACGCAGAAGGCGCAGCCGTTGATCTGCGAGGCGCGCAGCTTGACCAGCTCGAGCAGCTGCTTGTCGAGGCCCGCCTTTGCCGCCACCTGGCCGAGCGCCAGCACCAGCTCGTACGCATCGGGCGCGATCTTCTTGAAATCCTCGTACTCGCCGCGGGCGTGTGACATTGGCGTTCACCTCGTGTATTGTAAGACTACTTACATCTTATAAGAGCTCTTATATGACACGCAAGACCGCTGCCATCACGAAATCGAAGGCTCCGCGGAAGCCGACCGCACCTGCCGAAATCGTTGCCGTTCGCGTGCCCGCGCCCGGAGAAGGCAAGCGCGGCGAGCAAGGTTATCTCGGCTATCTGCTGCGACAGGCCCACGCCGCGGTCCGCCTGACGATGGAACGGACGCTCGCCGACCTCGGCGTGACGTCGCCGCAATTTGCCGTGCTCACCATGCTGAACGCCTACCCCGGCCTCTCCGGCGCCGACGTCGCCCGGCTCACATTCCTGACCCCGCAGACGGTCGGTGTGATCATTCGCAACCTCGATCGCGACGGTGCGATCGCAATGACGCCTCATCCGGTCCACGGCCGGATCCAGCAATGGACGCTGACGCAGCGGGGAACGACGCTGTTGAAGGCTTGCAGGGAGCGCGTGATCGCGCTGGAGAAGCGCCTTGCCGCAAGTCTGGACGCCAAGGCAGAGACCGCGATCCGGCGCTGGCTCGCCGGCATCGCCGCCGATTTGCAGGAGGACTAACCGGCTCTAGTCGCCTCCGTCACCACCGCAGCCGCCGTCGCCTCCATCGGCATCCGAGAAGTCGCTGACGGCGCCGTCGCCCTGAATGCCACGGCCAAAGTTCTCGGCGATGATCATCAGGATCACGACAAACAGCCCGGCGCCGAACGGCCAGGGATTGGTACGGATGATGTCGAACAGCTCCCGCATGCGCGCATTCTGGGCAGACGGAAGCAAACCGACCGTAAAGCGACAGGCTCACAATTGGGGATATCCGGGCAAGCCTAAGGACGCTCAGCCGCCCTTCAACGCTTTCTTAACCTCGCCGTCGGGCCAGGCATCGCCTGCCGCGCTCACGCGCACGCGGCTCTGATCGGTGGCATTCACCAGCACATGCGAACTCGTCCGATCACCGCTCGGCTCGAGACGCAAATCGGTTTCGGGCTTCCAGCTCAACGTGGTCGCGAGATCGCCGGGATAGATCCGCCATTGCGATCCGTCGTCGAGTTCGACGACATGACTTTCCGCGTGTGCCCGTATCTTCATTCCGCCCCGAATTCTCGATGAGCAGATTGCGTGCAGACGGCGGGCCCCGGCGCTCGGCCGGGGCCCAGCTCCGTCAGTCGTTGTCGTGATGAATCACGGTCTTGCTGCGATTGCCGAATTCATCTTCCTTCTTGATCACCGTGGTGCGGTTGGCAGGCTCGCGCTCCCTGATGACCGTGGTGCGGTCGCGATCGCGGTCCCGCTCACGATATTCGTGGGACTGTCCGACCGTCACGCCGGCTCCGACCGGGCCGACGTGAACGCCGACTTCGTCGGCGAACGCAGGAGCGGCGATGGCCGTGACCATGGCGGCGGCAAACAGATATCTTTTCATCTTCATCCTCCAGTGTATGCGGAGGGAATGCGGGACTGCGACACTTTGTTCCGGCGGAACGCAGCGCGATGGCCTGTTCCCGGTGTTCCAGGAACGGGCCCACAGCAGCCGTGATTCCCGCTAGAATGGGTCCATGAAACAAGCTGATTCCTCGGCCAATCACAGCCGCCGCGCCCTGCTTCGATCCACGCTCGGCGCAGCCGCATTCATCACATTCCCCACGCAGCTTCTCGCCGCGCCTCCGGGCTTCGACGAATGGCGCGAGGGTTTTCGTGCACGCGCCATGGCGAAGGGCATTTCGGCTGCGACCTGGCAGCGCGCGATGGCGCGGGTCGAGCCCGACATGAGCGTGTTCAAGCAGATGCGCAACCAGCCCGAATTCCACGAGCAGGTCTGGCAATACATCAACCGCCGCGTCTCGGACTGGCGCATCATCAATGGCAAGATCGCGCTGAAAAACAACGAGGCGCTGCTCGCGCGCATCGAGCGTGATTTCGGCGTCGAGCGCGGCACGCTGCTAGCGCTGTGGGGCGTGGAGTCCGCCTATGGCGATCCGCTGGTGCAACAAAACCACATGACGCCGGTATTCCCCTCGCTCGCCGCGCTCGCCTGGAACGAGCCGCGCCGCAAAGCCTATTGGGAGACCGAGCTGATCAACGCGCTGCGCATCGTCGACAAGGGCTGGAGCACGCCGGAGCAGATGCAGGGCTCCTGGGCCGGCGCGATGGGGCATTCGCAATGGATGCCGGAGGTCTGGCTCAATGTCGGCATCGACTATGACGGCGACGGCAAGGTCTCGCCGTTCGGCAAGCCCGACGACGCGCTGGGATCGACGGCAAAGTATCTCGTCAATCGCGGCAAATGGCATCGTGGCGAGCACTGGGGCTACGAGGTGCGCGCGTCCGGCGAGATGAGCGGCAACCGCACCTACGCGGCGTGGGCATCGGCCGGCGTCACTCGCGCCGACGGCCAGCCGTTTCCGCAACCGAATGCATCCGCGCAGATGTGGACGCCGGTTGCGGGCGGGCCGACATTCCTGCTGGGACCGAATTTCTATTCGGTGAAGAGCTACAATCCCTCGATGAACTATGCGCTCGCAATCTGCCATCTGGGCGACCGCTGCCTCGGCGCGCCGCCCTTCATCCAGCCCTTCCCCGGCTCAGAGCGCGCGCTGACGCTCGCCGAGGTGCAGGAGATGCAGACTCGCCTGACCAAGGCCGGGTTCGACACCGGCGGCACCGACGGCCGTGTCGGCAACGACACCATGAAGGCAATCAAGGATTTTCAGCAGCGCGCGGGGATCACGCCCGCCGATGGCTATGGCGGGCTGAAGGTGCTGGCGAAGTTGCGGCAGGGATCGTAGGGCCCGCTCTCTCACTTTGTCGTTCCGGGGCGCGCCACTTGGCGCGAGCCCGGAATGACGGCGGTTGGGGTCAGTGCCGGTACTGCGGCTCTTCCGCATCCAGCTGGCGCCGGATCGCGGCGAGATGCAATCGCGCGGATTCGGAATCGCCTTCGCGCATCTGCCTGTAGGTTTCCGCCGCGATCGCGGGATCGACCGACAGCACCTTTCGTCCCGTCGACATCGCCAGCACCTGCACCTCGGCGGCGCGCTCGAGATAGTAGAGATCGTCCCAGGCCTCCGCGATGGTCGGCGCCAGGACCATCACGCCATGATGCTTCATGAAGACGATGTCGGCATCGCCGACGGCGGATGCGATCCGCGCGCCTTCGCGGTTGTCGAGTGCGAGGCCGTTGTAAACGCGGTCCACTGCGGTGCGGCCGTAGAATTTCAGCGCGGTCTGGCCGGCCCAGATCAGGGGATCACCCTCGGTCATCGACAAAGCCGTGGCGTAGGGCATGTGGGTGTGGAAGGCGACCTTCGCGCGCGGCAGCAGCCTGTGCATCTCGGCGTGGATGTAGAACGCGGTTGCCTCGGGCGCGCCCTCGCCGTCGAGGACGTTGCCGTGGAAATCGCAGATCAGGAGCTTTGACGCCGTCAGCTCGCGGAAGGCGTAGCCATATGGATTGACCAGGAAGAGATCGTCATGGCCAGGCACCACGGCCGAGAAATGGTTGCAGATGCCCTCCTCAAAACCATTGCGCGCGGCCATGCGGAAGCAGGCCGCAAGATCCTCGCGCGCGGTGCGGATCGCGTCGGTGGCGAGATCAGGCCGGTTCGAGCGGAACGGCGCAGGTGCGGATGAGGAAGATTGAAGGCTGTGCGCCATGGCGAAGGAAACCTCTTTCGGTCGGAAGAGGCCCGCGTTGTACAGGGCCGACGCCTCTGCGTCAGCCCCTGCGGGCGCCACCCTGCCCTTCGCGTCTTGCGCGGCGGCTTATTGCCGCCGCGGCACGCCGCCGGCGTTCATGCCGCCGTCGATGACGAGCTCGCTGCCGGTGACGTAGCGCGAGGCATCGGAGGCCAGATACAGCACACCGGAAGCGATCTCCGCGGCCTGCCCGGCGCGGCCGAGCGGGGTTGCGACCTTGGCTCGCTCCTCGGGGTCGATCGGGGCGTTCTGGCCGGCGCCCGTTGCCCCCGTCGGAATCTTGCCCCAGATCGGGGTATCGATGATGCCGGGGTGAACGGAGTTGACGCGGATGCCGTCGCCGGCGGCCGCGCACTCCATCGCGATCGATTTGGCGAACAGCCGCACGCCGCCTTTGGTCAGCGAATAGGCCGAGAGGCCGGGCGCACCGCGCAAGCCCGCGAGCGAGGACATCATCACGATCGAGCTGCCGCCCGTCTTGCGCATCAGCGGCAGGCAATGCTTCACGGACAGAAACACGCCGTCGAGGTTGATCGCGTTCTGCTTGTGCCAGTCAGCGAGCGTCATATCGACGATCGAGGGTACCGCAATGCCGATGCCGGCATTGGAGACCATGATGTCGAGCCGGCCATGGCGCTTGGCGATCTCGGCTACGATCTCGATCCAGCGCTCCTCGCTGGTGACGTCCTGCTCCAGGAAAATCGCCTTGCCGCCGGCTTTTGTCAAGCGCTTGACGAGCTCCGGGCCTCGCAGCTCGTCGATGTCGGTGATGACGACGGTAG
Source organism: Bradyrhizobium sp. 482_C4_N1_8 (assembly GCF_052075965.1). NCBI lineage: Bacteria > Pseudomonadati > Pseudomonadota > Alphaproteobacteria > Hyphomicrobiales > Nitrobacteraceae > Bradyrhizobium > Bradyrhizobium sp. 482_C4_N1_8. The sequence goes on from NZ_CP197231.1 coordinate 4,962,996, forward strand.
CGCCTTCGCGCGCGAACAATTCGACGATAGCCTCGCCAATGCCCGAGGCGCCGCCCGTCACCAGCGCGACCTTGCCCTCAACCTGCCCTGCCATGTTCACTCCCTTTTTTGTTGTTTGAGCGGCTTATTTTTGACGCATGATCTCCGCGCAAACGCGTACCGCGTTTGTCGCGAGGGATCTTGCGTCATCTAATCACGGATGGCCCCTGGTCCGGTAGCGCGACGTCGACGACGCGGAATTGCACGCGCTCGGCGCCCTGGTACCGGTCGACCGACAACGATCCCGCGACATGCAATTGCTGACCGCGATTGGCGAGAAGTGCATTGCCGAGCTTCTGGCCGACCGAACGGAACGCAATGCCGTTGACGATCGAGCCGTCGCCCGACTTGAAGCGTAGCCTCAAATGCGCCTGTCCGACCTCATCGGCATAGACGAGCTGATGCGACGGCAGCGCCAGCACGACTTCCGGATTGCCGCTGCCGAAGGGACCGGCGCGGTTGAGCGTGGTTGCAAGCTCCGTCGTCACGGCGCGCGCGGACACCGCGCCGTCGACATAGAGCTCGTTGACATGGCGCGCCTCGGCAACGTCCCGCGCCAGCGCATTTTCGAGATAGGCGCGGAATTCGGCGAGCTTCTCCTTCCGCAACGTTACGCCCGCGGCCATCGCGTGGCCGCCGCCCTTCAGCAAGATGCCGTCGGTCACCGCCTGCCGCACCGCCTTACCGAGATCGACGCCGGCGATGGAGCGGCCCGAGCCGGTGCCGATGCCGCCGGGCTCCAGCGCAATCGCAAAGGCCGGCCGTGAAAACTTCTCCTTCAGGCGGGACGCGACGAGGCCGACCACGCCGGGATGCCAGCCTTCGGAGGCCGTGACGATGACGCCAATCTTGTCCTCTAGCCCGATCGAGGCCAGCGCCTCGGCTTCGGCCTGCGCTTCGGCCGCCTGCTCGATGACGCGGCGCTCGCTGTTGAGGCGATCGAGCTCGGCCGCAATCCGAGCCGCCTCGACGCTGTCGCCTTCGAGCAAGAGCCGCACGCCAAGGTCGGCGCGGCCGATGCGGCCGCCGGCATTGACGCGCGGCCCCAGCATGAAGCCGAGATGCCAGGCCTCCGGCGGGCCGTTGAGCCGCGCCACGTCCATCAGCGCGGTGTGGCCGACATGGTCGCGCCGCCGCATCGCGATCAGGCCTTTTGCGACGAAAGCACGATTGAGCCCGATCAGCGGCGCGACATCCGCAACCGTGCCGAGCGCGACGTGATGCAGCATGCCGAGGAGATCGGGCTCGGGCATCTCGCTCGTCCAGAAGCCGCGCTGGCGCAGCTCGCGGTTGACCGCGACCAGCGTCACCAGCACGAGGCCGACGGCGGCGAGATGGCCAAGGCCCGAGAGATCGTCGAGCCGGTTCGGATTGACCAGCGCATCGACCTCCGGCAGCTCCGTGCCGGCCTGGTGATGATCGATCACGACCACGGACATGCCGAGGCGCTTGGCTTCAGCGAGCGGCTCGATGCTGGTGGTGCCGCAATCGACGGTGACGAGCAGCGTGGCGCCCTTCGCGGCCAGCGCGCGGATCGCTTCAGTGTTCGGGCCGTAGCCTTCGAAAATCCGGTCGGGAATATGGATCAGCGGATCGAGCCCGCAATGGCGCAGATGCCAGGCGAGCAGCGCCGCCGAGGTCGCGCCATCGACATCGTAGTCGCCGAAGATCGCGACCTTCTCGCCGCGCATCGCTGCGTCCGCGATCCGCTTCGCGGCGGCCTCCATCTCGGTCACAGTGTACGGGTCCGGCAGCAGCTTGCGGATGGTCGGATCCAGGAAGTCGCTGACGCCATCGATGTCGATGCCGCGGCCCGCCAGCACCCGCGCCAGCAACTCCGGCAGCTGGTGCCGCTGCACGATGGCGAGCGCCTTGGCCGCCCCGCGCGCATCCAGCCGGTCGAGCCAGAGCTTGTCGGTGAGCGAGCGCGCGACGCCCAGAAACGCCTGGGGCACTTCGACGGGCAAGGCGGTTGCGGGCGGCGTCATGAGTCGAGACTGGCTTGAGGAACCCGGGAATCGGACTGGGCGTTGCGGCGATCGGCCGACAATGACGATTGACCTGGAATCCCCCGGGATTTGCAATGTCCGCGCCGCACAAAGCGGTGGATTGCCGCTTTGCTGCGCGGACTGACTATCATTTGGGCATTCCGTGGAACAGCAAATTAAGCGGGCGTTAGGCGGAATCTTCGAAAAAGACTCGTATTCGATCTGTAATTAGTTGTTCCGGGTTCGTTGCAGATCAGGCCTCATTGCCAAGGGAAGCTCCCCGATGTCTGCTGCGCTGGGTCTGAAAGCCAAGCCAATCGCCACCGAACCCGCTGATGACGATTCCGATATCTCCGCGCTGATCAATCGCCTGACCGCGGAGGTCAACCAGATCGCGGTCGACAAGACCAAGGCGATCCAGCAGATCACCAACCAGATGAAGATGCTGGCGCTGAACGCGCTGATCGAAAGCTCGCGCGCCGGCGCGCAGGGCGCCGGCTTCGCAGTGGTGGCGCAGGAGGTGCGCGGCGTCGGCCAGCAGGTCGAAACCATCGCCCGCGAGCTCGAAACCCAGCTGACGAAGCGCACCGGTGATCTCGTCGCCTCGATCGACCGCATGAGCCAGCGCTCGCGCGGCGAGCGCATGGTCGACCTGTCGCTCAACGCCATCGAGCTGATCGATCGCAACCTCTATGAACGCACCTGCGATGTGCGCTGGTGGGCGACCGATTCCGCCGTGGTCGATTGCGCGGCCTCGCCCAACGCCGCAGCAGTCTCCCATGCCTCGCAGCGGCTTGGCGTGATCCTCGGCGCCTACACCGTCTATCTCGACCTCTGGCTCTGCGACCTCGACGGCAATGTCATCGCCAACGGCCGCGCCGACCGCTTTCGCGTCGTCGGCCAGAACGTCGCCCACACAAAGTGGTTTCGCGAGGCGCGAACCTTGCGCTCCGGCGACGACTATGTCGCCGGTGACGTCGAGAACCAGCCGCTGCTCGGCAATGCGCAAGTCGCGACCTATTGTGCCAGCGTCCGCGCCGGCGGCCAGGCCAACGGCGCGCCGATCGGCGTGCTCGCCATCCATTTCGACTGGGAGGCACAGGCCCGCGCCATCGTGCAGGGGGTGCGCGTCGGCGACAGCGACAAGGCGCGCGTGCTGCTGGTCGACTCCAATCTGCGTGTCATCGCAGCTTCCGACGGCCAGGGTATTTTGAGCGAGCGCATCTCGATCTCGCTGAACGGCCAGCGCTCCGGCTTCTACCACGACCGCACGGGCGCACTGGTCGCGTTCCATGCGACCCCGGGCTACGAGACCTATCGCGGCCTCGGCTGGTACGGCGTGATCGTCTGCGGGGCGTGACGACATCATCGCGTGATCTGTGAGCGCGGCAGCGTGACCGTCGAACGATGGTCGCGCCGTGATGCGGAGTGACTTGCAGCCTATCCGAGATAGCCAGACACTCCGTCCCACAACAGCTTCAACGCCGTCACGGCCAGCAAGCCATGGCACGCCCGGTAGATCTGCCGCTGGTCCAGCTTTCCGTGCAGCCGCCAGCCGAGCCAGACGCCGCTGGGAATGGCAAAGAGGCACGCCGCCATCACGATCCAGACGTTGCCCGCCGGCCGCACGAGCAGCAGCCAAGGTACCGCCTTGATCGCGTTGCCGACGGTGAAGAACAGGCTGGTCGTTCCCGCGTAGACCTCCTTGCTGAGGCCAAGCGGCAGGAGGTACATCGCCAGCGGCGGTCCGCCGGAATGCGCGACCATGGTCGTGACACCCGAGGCAAGACCGGCAGCAACCGCCTTCGGCGAGGAGCGCGGACGAATGACCACCTTCGGATCACTTACGAACCATATGCCAACGAAGCTCAACGTCACGACCGCCATCACGATCGCGACGGCGCGATGGTCCAATACACGGAACAAGAGATAGCCGAGGGCAATGCCGATCACGAGCCCGGGCAACAGCAGCACCAGGTCCGGCTTCGACCATGTCGATGGCTTCCAGTAGCGCAACGCGAACAGGTCCATGGCGATGAAGAGCGGCGCGAGCAGGCCGCCCGCGGTGACCGGATCCATCACGCACGACAGCAACGGAATGCCAACGATGGAGAAGCCGCCGCCGAATGCGCCCTTCATGAAGCAGATCAGGAAGACGCCGGAAAAGGCGATGATCACCGTGGCGACCGTCAAATCCATCTGCGCATCTCCATGACCGCCACGCTCGCGCCTCGGCGCGCGTCACGCCGAAACATCGCGGGCGAGACCCGGCTCAGGTCGCCGTGACGTCGTCATCGGTTGCTGTTGGGCCGGCGTCGGTCGACGTCGCTTGCGAGGTTCGAGGCGGCTCGGCCTTCGGCTGGAAAAAGAGACCGGGCAGCACTGAAGGCAGGCCAAAGGTCATTCCGAGGAATGCCAGAAACACATCAAGATAACTCACGCTCATTCTGTTGCTCCGCTTTGTCGGGCGCGACCACCTCTCGGTGCATTTGAGGGTCGATGCGGCGCAATATGAACCGGTACATTATTCAGTACAATAAGAACATTGATCTCGGTGCAATTTTGCCGCCTCCGCATGAGCAGAGCAGATGCAGCAAACTTCTTGCGTTGGGCTTCGAACCGACCGCGGCAGGCGCGGCGCCCACCCCGTCGCAACGAGTCTTCTGAAGCATTTTCCGGCAAAGCAGGCCGGTTACAGGCAAGAGCTTGCCGCATTGCTCGGCTACGCTGCGCTTCGCATCACGTTGGGCGGACGTGACGTGATCGGCTCACGGATTGGGATCACTCACGCTCGTCACATGCCGAGGAGACATGCCATGCAGATCGTCGTGATCGGCGGGACCGGATTGATCGGATCCAAGCTCGTGACGAAGTTGAAACAGCACGGCCACGAGGCCGTTGCAGCCTCGCCGAAATCAGGCGTGAACGCCGTGACCGGGGAAGGCCTCGCTGCAGCGCTGGCTGGCGCGGATGTCGTCGTCGACGTTGCCAACGCGCCGTCCTGGGAGCCCGCCGCCGTGCTCGATTTCTTCCAGCGCTCAAGCACAAACCTCGTCGCGGCAGAGGCGGCCGCGGGCGTGAAGCATCACGTGGCGCTGTCGATCGTGGGGACCGAACGGTCGCCCGACAATTCCTATTTTCGGGCCAAGCTCGCCCAGGAGACCATCATCAAATCCTCGTCGGTCCCCTACTCCATCGTTCGTGCCACCCAGTTCTTCGAATTCCTCGGCGCCATTGCCGAAACGGCTGTGGTCGAAGGAAAGATCGTCGTCCCGTCCGCACTGTTTCAGCCGATCGCCGCCGAAGACGTAGCCGATCGCCTCGCGGAGGTCGCCATGGGCCGGCCGCTCAACGGCACCATCGATATCGCAGGCCCCGAGAAGGCGCCCTTCAATGAATTCATTGCGCGGCGCCTGAAGGCGTCCGGCGACGCCCGACCGGTGGTGGGAGACCCGAAGGCACCGTACTACGGCGCCCCCATCGACGACACATCGCTGAACCCGCTCGGCGAGGCGCGGCTTGGAAAAACGCCGCTCGCAACGTGGCTCGCAAGACTCTGAGGGACCGCAAGAGCTTCCATCACGACAACCACTGCAATGAAGGAAATCCCATGCGCAGATTGCTGATCGCAACGGCGGTTTATGCCGCATCAATCCTGACGGCTTATGCGGCCGAACCGGCACCTCTGGCCAAAGTGACGGTCGTGTTCGACCAGGCGCTGCCGAACGTCCCGGGCAAGAGCATGAAGGGCGTGCTGGTCGAGTATGGTCCCGGAGGCTCCTCGCCGGCCCACATGCATCCGCGCTCCGCATTCATCTATGCGACCATCCTGGAAGGAGCGATCCGCAGTCAGGTCAATGACGAGCCCGCCAAGGTCTATCGCAAAGGAGAGAATTTCTTCGAAAAGCCCGGCGACCGTCACGCCATAAGCGCGAATGCCAGCGATACCGAACCTGCGAAGCTGCTTGCCGTCTTCGTCGTGGATTCAGCAGACAAGGAGCTGGTCACGCCGATCACGAAGTAGCGCCGCCTCGTCACGCACCGCGGCGCGCGGCCATCTCCGCGGCGAGCAGCAACGCGGCGCGGCTGGCGCCGATCGACGCGATGCCTTGCCCTGCGATGTCGTAGGCGGTGCCGTGCGCGGGCGTGCAGATCGGGAATGGGAAGCCACCGAGGTCTGCCAGGGTCTCGAGGCGCTCGCCGGCGAGCTCGCCTGCGAGCGCATCAGCGACGCCGGGATCGGCGAAATCGCCGCCGCACATGACGACATGGTTCGGCATTATCGCGAGGGCGATCTGATCCAGTATTATCGCGGCAACCGCGCAATTCACGAGGCCATCGTCGCCGCAGCCGAAATCCCGCGCTGACCCGGCTCTATGCTTCCGTGACCGCGCGCATCAGGCGCGCGCGCTACGTCACGCCGATGACGCCGCAGCGCTGGGCGTTCGCCGTGAAGGAGCACGAGGCGATCCTGAACGCGCTGCAGCGGCGCGATGGCGCCGGCCTCTCCCACATCCTGCGTGCGCATCTGCGCCACAAGCGCGAAGAGGTCTTGCAGGCGGGCTTTGCCGAGACGGAAGGAAACGACCTCGCGCTGCGGATCGCGTGAGGCGACCTTGCCCGGCGAGCACTCGTTCGCCCCATTCCGCGTCTGGCATTCGCGCCGCTTCGCTGCGATAACCGCCCCGAAGGTCGGTCATAAGATCAGGCGACGCCGCAATGAACAAACCACTGCCCTCTGCCCCCGTCGCGCGTGCGACCTCCAACAGCACGGGAAGCGCACCGCAAGGCGGCTTTGCCGATCTCGTTCCCGAACTCAGCGTTTCCAGCATTCAAGCCAGCCTGCCGTTCTGGCGCGACTTGCTCGGCTTCGAGCTCGCCTATGATCGCCCCGATGCGCGATTTGCGTATCTCGTCAGGGGGCGTTTGCAGGTGATGCTCTGCGAACTGAATGGACGCTGGGAGACGGCCGAGATGCAGCGGCCATTCGGACGCGGCGTCAATTTCCAGATGGTCGTCGATCGCATTGATCCCATGCTTAGGGCTCTCGGCGATGCCAAATGGCCGCTCTACGAGCAGCCGAACGAAGCCTGGTATCGGGCTGGCGACCAGGAATTCGGCCAGCGTGAATTCCTCGTCCAGGATCCGGACGGTTACCTCGTGCGCTTCGTCGAACGCCTGGGCATGCGCACGCCATCCTGACGCAAAAAGATTCGTGCCGTCCTGCCGCATCGCGCGATCAGGAGACACAATCGCGACGGTGCACGCTGCCCGGACCATTGAACTGATGCACGCTCTCTGTCGTGTGGGGCGTAAGCTGCATTCGGCTCGCGAGCCGAACTTGCTCAATTTCGCATTCGCCCGATTATCCTTGCGACCCTCTGTCAGCTGACGTGGTCGCGCGTTAGACGTGAAGCTCCCCCGCTTCCCGCTCCGCGAGCACCTCGGCTCGCCGTTGCGCAGCCAACGGAGACCATCTCATGACCAAACCAAGCATCGTTTTCGCGCACGGCCTCTGGGCTGACGGATCGTGCTTCGGCAAGCTGATCCCGACGCTGCAAGCCGAAGGCCACGAGGTCCTGGCGAGCCAGCACGGGCTCGATTCACTCGCAACCGACGTCGCCTGCGTGACGGCGTGCTTTGGCCGTGTTCCCGGACCCGTGGTCCTCGTCGGCCACTCCTATGGCGGCACACTGATCACGCATGCCGGAACCGATCCGCGGGTCGCCGCGCTGGTCTACATCGCCGCGCTCGCGCCCGCTGCCGACGAAACTTCGCAGAGCCAGATTGCAAAATTTCCGACGACGCAGGTGTTCGGCCACATCGACGCGCCGGCGGGCCGTGTCTGGCTCAAGCCAAGCGGCCTGACGCACTTTGCCGGCGACCTGCCCGAAGCCGAGCAAAAGCTGGTCTACGCAACGCAAGGGGCGCCGGTTGCGGATCTCCTGACCCAGAAGGTCGATGGCACAGCGTGGACCTCGAAGCCGAGCTGGTACATCCTCGCCAGCAAGGACCAGACGGTTCACCCCGATCTGCAACACTTCGTCTCGAAGCGCATGAACGCTACCGTGACCGAAGTGGCTTCGTCCCACGTCCCCATGCTGTCGAAGCCGGATGTGGTGCTGGATGTGATCCGAAAGGCTGCGAATGCGGTCACAGCGAAGTAGCATCGGCTGACATACCATACCGAACCAAGGCAGATGACGTTGTCATTCTTCAGATCAGGTCCGGGCGGCGCGAGACCGCCCGGACCTTTTGTCCATCGCGAAAACGCCATGCCGATTTCTGCTCTTTCTAATATCGATTAATCCGATTGTAACAGCGCGTATTATTCGTTTGTCAAAATCCTCCTTCTGCGTAGCCTGATCCGCGCCATCGCCCGGCTGCCCGTAAAGGCCGCCCCCGAGAACAGCGAGGCACCGGAGGATTGGATGACGACGACGCTCGACGCATCGGGAATGCCTGCACGTTCGCTGCTGCCCTTCCTTGATCGCGAGCACACGATCGCAAGGCCGGGCTACAGCCGATGGATGGTGCCGCCCGCCGCACTCTGCGTGCATCTGTGCATCGGGCAGGCCTACGCCTTCAGCGTCTTCAACCTGCCGATGACCAAGCTGCTCGGCGTCACCCAATCGGCATCCGGCGACTGGAAGCTCACCGAGCTCGGCTGGATTTTCTCCATCGCGATGGTTTTCCTCGGACTGTCGGCCGCAGTGTTCGGACGCTGTGTCGAGGAAGGCGGCCCGCGCAAGGCGATGTTCACTGCCGGCGTTGCCTGGGCGAGCGCATTCCTGATCTCGGCCCTCGGCGTCTATCTCCACAATCTCTGGATCATCTATCTCGGCTACGGCGTGATCGGCGGCTGCGCGCTCGGCATCGGCTACATCTCCCCGGTTTCGACGCTCATGAAGTGGTTTCCCGACCGGCCGGGGATGGCCACCGGCATGGCGATCATGGGCTTTGGCGGCGGCGCGCTGATCGCTTCCCCCCTCTCCGTATGGCTGATGAGCAAGTTTGCGACCACGAGCGACGTCGGCGTGCTCGGCGCCTTCATCACGCTCGGCTGTGTCTACTTCGTCTTCATGATGGTCGGCTCCGCCATCGTGCGCGTGCCGGCGCAGGGCTGGAAGCCGGAGGGTTATGTGCCGCCTGCGGCCGCCACCAAGCTGATGACCAGGAACGACGTGTTCGTCTACCAGGCGATCAAGACGCCGCAGTTCTGGCTGATCTGGATCGTGCTGTTCTGCAACACCACCGCCGGCATCGGCGTGCTCGGCCAGGCCTCGGCGATGAGCCAGGAGATGTTCCCCGGCCACATCACCGCAGTCGCGGCCGCAGGTCTCGTCGGCCTGATGAGCCTGTTCAACATGGGCGGACGCTTCAGCTGGGCCTCGTTATCCGACTTCATCGGACGCAAGAGCACCTATTTCGTCTACATGGTGCTCGGAATCGCCCTCTACGTGACCGTGCCCTATGCCGGCGCGAGCGGCAATGTCGTGCTGTTCGTGCTGTGCTTCCTGATCATCGTCAGCATGTATGGCGGCGGCTTTTCCACCGTGCCGGCCTATCTGCGCGACATGTTCGGCACGCGCTATGTCGGCGCCATCCACGGCATCCTGCTGACGGCCTGGTCGATGGCCGGCATCGCTGGGCCTGTGCTGATCAACTACATCCGCGAATACAACGTCACGCACGGCGTGCCGAAGGCGCAGGCCTACAACACGACCATGTACATCATGGCCGGACTGCTCGTGATCGGCTTCCTCGCCAACCTCTGCGTCCGTGCCGTCGACAAGCGTCATCACATGAAAGACGAGGACAGTTCAGGTCTCGAGGCGGCGCGTGCTGCCTGACGTTCGGACGAACACAAGGAGGCGACCATGACCACGACATCACGGAGCGAAGCGTCATTCTCCCAATCGCTGCTGAGCTGGATCGCCTGGCGGGTATCACGGACGATGGCGGCGATGCGGCCGGTGCATCGTGCCACCGAGATCGCGGCCGCAGCCGCGGCGAGCAACAATCCCTCGGGGGCCTGACATCATGCAGACCGCTCAGACGGCAAAGACCACGCCGCTGCAATTGGCGTTGGCCTGGAGCTTTGCGGGCATCCCCCTGCTCGCGGGCGTGATCCAGACCCTGCTCAACGCCATGAAGCTGTTTCAGTAGGCGGCGAATGCGTCCCACGAACAAGCGTGCAACGCTTCTCAGCGGCGCACGACGGTTGATAACCGACGAAGGCTTCACCATCACCGTGCTGGCCGCGGTGATCGCCGCTGCAGTTCTCGCCGTCGGCTTCGACGCGACTGCGGATATCGTCGTCGCGACGCTCGCACTTGGCGCGGTGACGGCGCTCGCCGAGACCCGCCTGCACCGGCGCGGATAGATCCAGTCAAACGAGCCGTCAGCGGCGCCTGCGCGCGCCACGCGCCGGCGTTTCCGTCACGCGCCGGGTCTGCTCGGCGGCGAGGTCGCGCATGATCGCTATCGCGCTCTGCACATGGTCGTCGGGCTGGTCGACCGAATAGACGACATAGGCCGGCATCGAGAATTTCGGCGCTCCCACCACCAGGTGCAGCCGCCGCGCCTTCAGCAGCGGCTCGACGATCCGGTGCGCAAAATAGCCGGAGCCGCCGTTGGCGAGGACGTGCTGCAGCCCGAGCCAGCCGATGTTGGCGGTCAGCGCAGGCCCCGCGAAATTGGGAAAGACGGCACTGTGCCGGGCGTAGAATTCGGGCCCCCAGTCGACATAGACGTAGCCCTCCTGCGGCTCCGGATCGCTCCTGGGATTGGTCGACACCAGCACGAGCTGCTCCTCGATCAGCAACTCGACCTTGAGGCCGGGGCGGCTTTGCGGGGTGTACATCACGCCGATGTCGATGCGTCCCTCGACCAGCCCCTGCATCAGTTCGGGCTCAAGGGCACTCTCGGCCCGGATCGAGATCTGCGGATTGGCCTCCTGCATGCGCGGCACCCAAAGCAGCAGGAACTCCTCCCACAGGCCGATGCGGCCGCCGAGCACCAGCACCCCGCTAAAGCCCTTGGGGAGGCCGACGTCATGGCGGGCCTGCTCGACGGTGCGAACAAGCGTCGAGGCATGGCGCTGAAATTGCCGCCCCGCCACCGTAAGCGTCGCGCCTGCCTTGTTGCGCACGAACAGCGTGCAGCCGAGCAGCTCCTCGAGCGAGTGGATCCGCGTGCTGACGGTGGACTGGCTGACGTGAAGCCGGTCGGCGGCGGTGATGAAATTGCCGGTGGCAACCACCGTCAGGAATGTACGCGCGAGCTCGGTATCCAGGGGCGCACCTCACACATCGACATTGTCGATATGAAAGGCGCTGTCTTGAAGGATGTCAAACAGAAGCGATGCCGCTCAGCAGCCGAGCTTGTCGGCGACCCCGCCAAAATCCTTGGCGACGATGTCCCAATTGCCGGTCGCCTCGAAGTCGACCTTCTGAAGCGGACCGTATTCGGTCGGCCGCGCCACGAACGCGGTCTTCAGCCCGTTCTTCTGCGCGGCGGCGAGATCGCCGTTGTGGGCGGCGACCATCATCACCTGCTCCGGCTTGAGGCCGAGCAGGCGCGCGGCGCCGAGATAGGTCTCGGGATCGGGCTTGTAGTGCTCGAACAGCTCGGCCGACATGATGAGGTCCCACGGCAGGCCTGCGAACTTCGCCATGTTGGTGAGCAGCGCGACATTGCCGTTCGACAGCGGCGAGATCACGAATTTCGACTTCAGCCGTGTGAGGCCCGCGACACTGTCGGGCCAGGGATGCAGACGGTGCCAGCCCTTGGTGATGTAGTCGAGGTCGGCCTCGGTCAAACCCTTGATCGCGAACTTCTCGACCAGCTTGTCCAGCGAGCGGCGGTGCAGGACGTCGAGGATGACATAGCCACGTTCGGGGTGCTTGCGCACGTCATCCATGGCGGCCGTGTACATGCCGCGCCAGCCGTCGACCAAAGCGGTCCAGTCGGCGGAGATGCCGCGGCCCTTGCCCCACCACGTGAGGTCGGTGATCAGGCTGGTGCGCCAGTCCACGACGGTGCCGAACACGTCGAAGACCAGGGCTTTGACGGAGGAGAGATCGGACATGTGCGCTTCCTCTTTTGTTGTTCTTGTCATTCCGGGGGGCGCGTCAGCACCAACCCGGAATCCAGAAGTTATGGCGCGAGATTCCGGTTTCTCCGGGCCGCGCGCTTTGCGCGGTCCCGTCGCGCCGGAATGACGAAGCGCGTCAGCCCAGGTAAAACTTCTCCAACTGCCGGTGCTCGGCCTTGATGTAACGCACGGTGCCGGTGACGGAGCGCATCACGACCGTCTCGGTCTCGATCACGCCGTCCTTGCGGAACTTGACGCCCGACAGCAACGAGCCCGTGGTGACGCCGGTGGCAGCGAACAGGCAGTCGCCGCGCGCCATGTCCTCGATGCCGTAGATCATCTTGGGATCGTTGACGCCCATCTTGGCGGCGCGCTCGCGCTTCTCGTCGGAATCCAGGATCAGGCGGCACTGCATCTGGCCACCGATGCAGCGCAGCGCCACGGCCGCGAGCACGCCTTCCGGCGCGCCGCCGGTGCCGAGATACATGTCGACGCCGGTGTTATCGGGGTCGGCGCAGTGGATTACGCCGGCCACGTCGCCGTCGGTGATGAGGCGGACGGCGGCACCGGTCGAGCGCACGCTCTCGATGATGCTGGCATGGCGCGGGCGGTCGAGCACGAGAACGGTGATGCCTTCCGGCTGGACACCCTTGGCCTTGGCGAGGCGGCGGACGTTGTCGGCGGGCGAGGCATCAATTTCGACAACACCCTTGTCGTAGCCGGGACCGATCGCGAGCTTCTCCATGTAGACGTCAGGAGCGTGCAGCAGCGTGCCGCCGTCGGCCATCGCCATGGTGGCAATCGAGCCCGGCATGTTCTTGGCGCACAGCGTGGTGCCTTCGAGCGGGTCGACCGCGATGTCGACCTGCGGGCCGGCGTTCATGCCAACCTTCTCGCCGATGAACAGCATCGGCGCCTCGTCGCGCTCGCCCTCGCCGATCACGATGGTGCCCTCGATCGGCAGCTTGTTGAGCTCGCGCCGCATGGCGTCCACCGCGGCCTGGTCGGCCGCCTTCTCGTTGCCGTGCCCGCGCAGCCGCGCCGAAGAAACCGCCGCCCGCTCCGTCACCCGCACGATCTCCAGCGTGAGGATGCGCTCGAGCAACGCGTGCGGCGGGACTGAAATATGGGTCGACATCGGCTAACTCCTTCGGAACAGTTTTGGACGGAGATCTCCGTCCGCATCAACTCGTAACACCCACAGTTCGTTCGAACCGTGTCCTATTGTTTGAGCATGACCTTTCCGGAAAACCTCTTCACACTTTTCCGGGTCATGCTCAGTTCTTCTCGATCCGGATCACCTGTGGCCGTCCGCTGATCACCTTGTCCTTCTGCACGGCCGCGAGCGCGCGTCGCACGGCGTCCTCATGCGTCGCATAGGTGATCAGGATGACGGGCACGGGCACCGCCTTGCCGTTCGCCGGCGCAGCGCCGCCATTGGGATGACGCTGCACGATCGACTCGATCGAAATCTTCTGCTCCGCGAGCCGGGTCGCGATCGCGGCCGCAGTGCCCGGGAAATCCCGCGCCAGCAGGCGGATATAGTAGCCGCCCTCGTGCCGCTCCATCGGCGCCTTCTTGGTGTCGCGCAGATGCGAGATCGGCCGGCCGAACGGATTGGCGCGGATGCCGCGCGCAACGTCGGCGATGTCGGCGACGACGGCGGATGCGGTCGCAGCACCGCCGGCACCGGGGCCGACCAGCGTGATCGGAGGAATGCCCTCGCCATCGATCGTGACCGCATTGGTGACACCCATCACCTGCGCGATCGAGGAGGATTTTGGAACCATGGTCGGGTGCACGCGCTGCTCGATGCCCTTGGCGGTACGGACGGCAACACCGAGCAGCTTGAGCCGGTAACCGAGATCGTCGGCCGCGCGCAGATCTTCCGGCGCGATGGATGAGATACCTTCGACATACACAGCGCTTTGAGCAACTTTCGTGCCGAAAGCGAGGCTGGCGAGAATGGCAAGTTTTTGCGCGGTGTCGTGGCCATCGACGTCGAAGGACGGATTGGCCTCGGCGTAGCCGAGCCGCTGCGCATCCTTGAGACATTCGGCGAAGGACAGGCCCTCCTGCTCCATCCGCGTCAGGATGTAATTGCAGGTGCCGTTGAGGATGCCGTAGACGCGGGTGACGCCGGTTCCGGCAAGCCCTTCGCGTAACGTTTTGATGACAGGGATCGCGGCGCCGACCGCTGCCTCGAAATTCAGCGCGCCGCCGTGCTTTTCGGCGGCCTTGGCAAGCTTCAGGCCGTGCTTGGCGAGCAGCGCCTTGTTGGCGGTGACGACCGACTTGCCCGCATTCAGTGCCGCTTCGACCGCAGAGAGAGCGGGATCACCGGCGCCGCCCATCAGCTCGACGAAGCAGTCGATGCCGGGATGCGTGGCCAGTGCCATGGGGTCCCTGACCCATTCGATGCCGCGCAGATCGACGCCGCGCTTCTTCGCCTTCGAGCGCGCGGTGACGGCGACGACGCGAATGCCGCGGCCGCTGCGGCCCGCGAGCACGCGGGCCTGGGTCTCGATCAAACGGACAACTTCGGCGCCCACGGTGCCGAGCCCCGCTATGCCCACTTTCAGGGGTGCAACCATGATGCTTTAGAAAACCTGCCGAAGAGAAACTTAACGCCGATTGGCGAGCGGAACGACGTTGTGCAACGTTTCGATGCCGCTTTCAAGGAAGCGGCGCACGCCGCGCGCGGCTTGTCTGATCCGTTGCTCGTTTTCCACCATGGCGATGCGGACATATCCTTCACCGTGCTCGCCGAAGCCGACACCGGGCGAGACCGCGACGCCGGATTTCTCCACCATCAGGGTTGCGAACTGCATGCTGCCGACGCTGCGGAAGGCCTCCGGCAGCGGCACCCATGCGAACATCGAGGCTTCCGGCGGCGGGATCTCCCAGCCGGCGCGGCCGAATGACTCCACCAGCGCGTCGCGGCGCTTGCGGTAGGTGTCGCGCATCTCCTTGATGCAATCGTCGGGGCCGTTCAGCGCGGCGGTCGCGGCGACCTGCACCGGCGTGAAGGCGCCGTAGTCGAGGTAGGATTTGACGCGGGCGAGCGCGGCGATCACGCGGTCGTTGCCGACCGCAAAGCCCATGCGCCAGCCGGCCATCGAATAGGTCTTCGACATCGAGGTGAACTCGACGGTGACGTCGATCGCGCCGGGCACCTGGAGCACCGAGGGCGGCGGGTTGTTCTCGTCGAAATAGACTTCGGCATAGGCGAGATCGGACAGGATCAGTATCTCGTGCTTCTTCGCGAACGCGACGAGGTCCTTGTAGAAGTCGAGGCTCGCGACATAGGCGGTCGGATTCGAGGGGTAGCAGACGACGAGCGCGAGCGGCTTCGGGATCGAATGCACGATCGCCCGTTCCACCGCCTCGAAGAATTGCGGCGTCGGCTCCGAGGGCACCGAGCGGATCACGCCGCCCGCCATCAGGAAGCCGAAAGCGTGAATCGGGTAGCTCGGGTTCGGGCAGAGGATGACGTCGCCGGGCGCGGTGATCGCCTGCGCCACATTGGCAAAGCCCTCCTTCGAACCGAGTGTCGCCACGACCTGGGTGTCGGGGTTGAGCTTCACGCCGAAGCGGCGGGCGTAATAAGCGGCCTGAGCCCGGCGCAGCCCGGGGATGCCGCGGGAGGCCGAGTAGCGGTCGGTGCGCGGCTTGCCCAGCGTCTCCTTCAGCTTCTCCAGCACATGCGCCGGCGCCGGCAGGTCCGGATTGCCCATGCCGAGGTCGATGATGTCGGCGCCGGCATTCCGCGCGGCCGCCTTGGCCCGGTTGACCTGCTCGAACACGTAAGGCGGAAGGCGGCGGATGCGGTAAAACTCTTCCATGGCTCTCTGGGCTCCGGGCAACCGGTCAGGACAGAATCGACCGGCCATGACAGCCGCTCGGGAAAGCTCTCGCCCCCTCGCGAAAATCACTCAAAATCAAACGCTTAGAGTAATATTCGACGGCAGGAGCTGAAGTCGTTCGCCCTGACTCTCGGCTGAACTGAGGTCTTTTAGCACGGCATGGCGGGGGCGCCAGCGATTACGCCGCGTTACTTGGCGTCTTTTGCGGCAACCGATTGGCGTTCGCGCGCGGCGGCCAGCTCGGCTTCAATCTTGGCGCGCTGGTCCGGCGGGATGATCGCCTGATCACGATCCGGCGGCAGATCGTGCACCGGAAGGTAGGAGCCGGGCTCCCTGGGATGGGCCTGCGCGTCGGTGGGCGTATAGTCAGCCAGCTGACTCGAGCAGCCGCCCAAGGCAAGCGCCGCCATCAGCAGCGCGCCACAGATCGGCAGCGACTTTTGCAGGTCCCTCAACGCCAACACTTGGGAAATCCCCTACTCGTCCCAATGCAAGGCTGCCGGAACTTAACCCGACAACCTGCCCAAGCTCAAACCATTGCTGCCCACAAATGGTACGAGCGAGAATACTTCCAAGGCCCACTGCGGAAGAGGTGCACGCTGATTGTGACAAAACCAAGGGGCTTTGTCGCAGTGCAGCACATGTTGGAGCTTGTTTAACGCCAAACATGCGAGCTTCGCGGTGACGAATACGGAATGAATCGTTACTGTTCTGCTCATGAGTAGCGCCACGACCGACACACCCAAATCCGAAACGAAGTTCGATGCGGAAGCCTTCGCGATGAATGTCGCGCAGGCGATGGAGAGCGGCGGCAAGGCGCTCGCCGCGTATCTCAAGCCACGCGAGAGCGGCGAGGTGCAGGATCGCCCGCCGGCCGAGCTGACGGAAGTGGTCAAGGCCTTCACGTCGGTCGCCGAATACTGGCTGTCGGACACATCCCGCGCGTCGGATCTGCAGACCAAGCTCGCCAAGGATTATCTCGACCTCTGGGGCTCGGCGGCGCGCCGCATGGCCGGCCAGGACGCCCCGCCCGCGATCGCGCCCTCGCCGCGTGACAAGCGCTTTGCCGATCCGGAATGGAAGTCGAACCAGTTCTTCGATTTCATGATGCAGCTCTATCTGCTCACGACCAAATGGGCGCAGGAGCTGGTGCGCGACGCCGACGGGCTCGACCCGCAGACCCGCCGCAAGGCGGAGTTCTACATCCAGCAGATCACCAACGCGATCTCGCCGTCCAACTTCGTGCTGACCAATCCGGAAGTGCTGCGCGAGACGGTCGCCAGCAGCGGCGAGAACCTCGCGCGCGGCCTGAAGATGCTGGCCGAGGACATCGCGGCCGGCAAGGGCATGCTGAAGATCCGCCAGTCCAATCCGGACAATCTCGTCGTCGGGGTCAATATGGCGACGACGCCGGGCAAGGTGATCTACCAGAACGAGATGATGCAGCTGATCCAGTATTCGCCGACCACGGAGAACGTGCTGCGCACGCCGCTCCTGATCGTGCCGCCCTGGATCAACAAGTTCTACATCCTCGATCTCAAGCCGGAGAAATCCTACATCAAGTGGTGCGTCGACCAGGGCATCACCGTGTTTGTGATCTCATGGGTCAATCCCGACAAGCGGCTCGGCAACAAGAGCTGGGAAGACTACATGAAGGAAGGCCCGCTCACAGCGATGGACGTGATCGAGAAGGTCACCGGCGAGTTGAAGGTGCACACCGCCGGCTATTGCGTCGGCGGCACCATGCTCGCGACCACGCTGGCCTGGCTCGCCGAGAAGCGCCGCCAGCGCGTCGCGTCGGCGACGTTCTTCGCCGCGCAGGTCGACTTCACCCATGCCGGCGATCTCCTCGTGTTCGTCGACGAGGACCAGATCGCGGCCCTCGAGCAGGACATGAAGGCGGCCGGCGTGCTCGAAGGCTCGAAGATGGCGATGGCCTTCAACATGCTGCGCTCCAACGATCTGATCTGGTCCTATGTCGTCAGCAACTATCTGAAGGGCCAGCAGCCGAGCGCGTTCGACCTCCTGCACTGGAATTCGGATGCGACGCGCATGACCGCATCGAACCACTCCTATTACCTGCGCAATTGCTACCTGGAGAACCGGCTCTCCACCGGCACCATGGTGCTCGACAACACGCTGCTCGACCTCTCCAAGGTCAAGGTGCCCGTCTACAACCTCGCCACCCGCGAGGACCACATCGCGCCGGCCGAATCGGTGCTGTACGGCTCGCAGTTCTTCGGCGGCCCGGTGAAATACGTCCTGTCCGGCTCGGGCCACATCGCCGGCGTGGTCAACCCGCCCGCCTCGAACAAGTACCAGTACTGGACCAACGACAACGTCAAGGATGTCAACGTCGCCGAATGGATGAAGGGCGCGGTGGAGCACAAGGGCTCGTGGTGGCCGGACTGGCGGCAATGGCTGGGCGAGCTCGATCCGGAGGAAGTCCCGGCGCGCGTGGTCGGCAGCGAGGCCCTGCCCCCGATCGAGGACGCGCCCGGCAGCTATGTCAGGGTTCGCGCATAGCGGACTCGCCCGCGCTTTCGTATAGACTCGCTCTCAACGCAGCGAAGACACAGGGGACGGACCATGACGCGCGAATTGTTCTGGCTGACACTGACGGTGATCCTGACCGGGATCCTCTGGATTCCCTACACCATCAACCGCTGCCAGGTTCGGGGGCTCAGTGGCGCCTTGGCCAATCCCTCGCGCGCCGACAAGCCGCAGGCGGAGTGGGCGAACCGCCTGATGTTCGCGCATGACAACGCCGTCGAAAACCTCGTGCTCTTCGCGCCGCTGGTGCTGATCCTAAACGCGATCGACTATTCCTCGAAATGGACCGTGCTCGCCTGTGCGGTCTATTTCTGGTCGCGTGTCGCGCATCTGATCGTCTATGCGCTCGGAATCCCGGTGTTCCGGACTCTCGCCTTCACCGTCGGCTTCCTCGCCCAGGCCGTGCTTGCGCTGGCAATCTTCAAGGTGCTCTAGAAATCGGGTCTCTTAGGGATCAGGCCCTGCGTACGACGAGGTTCAGCATGTTGGCTGGCGTCTCGTCGAAACTCTGGATCACGTTGGTGTCCGACGACAGCGTGATCCACGAACCTGCGCTGGCGTAAGTCATCTCGAGCCACTCCCGCGAGACGTAGCTGTAGTACCGCCCGAGGCTGTCTCGCGCGTCGCCCTCGCCCATCTTGTAGCTGGCGTAGAACACGCCTGATGGCTTGAGTGCACGGTGGATCTTTCCAAGGATGCCGGCGAGCTCGTCGCGTGGCACATGCAGCAGACAGGCGCTCGCCCAGACGCCGTCATAGGCCTCGTGCCCATCCAGCTGGTCGAACCGCATCGCCTCGACGGGATGACCAAGCCGGCGCGAGGCGATCCCGGCCATTTCGGGCGAGCCATCGGTCGCACGCACTGAAAAACCTTCGGCGAGCATCACTGCGGAATGATTGCCGGCACCGCAACCGAGCTCGAGGATCGCGCCTCCCGGCGGCAGCAGGGCGAGAAAGCCCCGCAACCGCGTCGATGCGGCCTTCGCCCAGCCGGCATAGGCCTCGGCGTTCTGCCGGTAGAATTGCAAGGTCGCTTCGTCCACCGCAGTACCTCGTGTCATGGAAACAGCGCGATCTGCTCCAACCCCGCCGTCTCGGGCAGCCCGAACATCAGGTTCATGTTCTGGATCGCCTGCCCGGCCGACCCCTTCACCAGATTGTCGAGCGTGGAAATCACGATCGCCCGGTTCTTGATGCGGTCGGCGACGACGCCGATCTGCACATAGTTGGAGCCGCGCACATTCTGGGTCTGCGGCAGCACGCCCTTCCTGGCGACATGCACGAAGGGCTCGTTGGCATAAGCCTGCTCCAGCGCGCTTCGCAGATCGTCCGGCGTCGCGCCGTTGAGCTTGACGTAGGAGGTGCAGAGTTCGCCGCGCGCCATCGGAATAAGATGCGGCGTGAAGTTGATCGTCACTGCGGAACCGGCGGCGACGCCGACCTCCTGCTCGATCTCGGGCGCGTGCCGGTGGGTGCCGACCGAATAGGGCGACAGCCCCTCGCCCGCCTCGCTGAACAACGTGTTCTGTTTCAGCCCGCGGCCGGCGCCGGTGACGCCCGATTTCGCGTCGATGACGATGTCGTCGACGTCGATCAGCTTGGCTTTCGCAAGCGGCACCAGCGCGAGCAGCGCCGCCGTGGGATAGCAGCCGGGACAGGCGACCAGCCGCGCCGACGTGATCTTCTCGCGATAGAATTCGGTGAGACCGTAGACCGCTTCGCCCTGCAGTTCGAGCGCCCGGTGCTCATGGCCGTACCACTGCGCATAGGTGCTCTTGTCCCGCAGCCTGAAATCGGCGGACATGTCGAGGACCTTGATTTTGGGATTTGCCTTGAGGACCGCGGCGATGATTTCCTGCGTGGTGCCGTGCGGCAGTCCGCAGAACACCGCATCGAGCTTGCTCCAGTCGACCTTTTCCCATTCCACGAGTTTCGGCAGGTCCAGCATGAAACAATGCGGAAACACGTCGCCCATCGACTTGCCGGCATGGGTGTTGGCGGTGAGCGCGACGATCTCGGCATTCGGATGCCGGGCCAACAGGCGCACCGCATCGGCCCCGGTGTAACCGGAGGCGCCGAGAATGCCGATCTTCTTCGAGCTCATCACGCGTACCTTTCAGGCGTCATTTGATCGTCTTGCCGGGGTCGAAAGTCGCAGCGTCGCTTCGTCCACCGGGCTGGCCTCCCGAGCAACGTTCGATCAGCTATTGTCGGCAAGGCCCAGCATCAGCCGCATGTTCTGCACGGCCGCACCCGAGGCGCCCTTGCCGAGATTGTCGAGCCGGGCGACCAGTACCGCCTGGTGATATTTGTCGCTGGCGAAGACGTGGAGCTCGAGCGTGTTGGTCTCGTTGAGCGCCTCCGGCTCGAGCTTGCCGCCCTTGGTCGCCTCGTTCTGGAGCGGCATCACCGAGACATATTTCGAGCCGGCGTAACGCTTGGCCAGCGCGGCCTGGAGGTCCGCACCGCCAAGCTTGCCCGGCAGCGCGTCGAGCTGGAGCGGCACCGAGACCAGCATGCCCTGCCGGTAGTTGGCGACCGAGGGAATGAAGATCGGCCGCCGCGTCAGTTTCGAATAGAGCTGCATCTCCGGAAGATGCTTGTGCTCGAAGCCAAGGCCGTAGAGCTCGAAGGACGGCGCGCTGCCGTCTTCGAAGCTCGCGATCATCGACTTGCCGCCGCCGGAATAGCCGCTCACCGCGTTGACGGTGACGGGATAATCGGGCGGCAACAGACCGGCATCGACGATCGGCCGCAGCAGCGCGATCGCACCGGTCGGATAGCAGCCGGGATTGGAGACCTTCTTCGCGGCCTTGATCTTTGCGGCCTGGTCCGACGTCAGCTCCGGAAAGCCGTAGGCCCAGTCGGGCGCGACCCGGTACGCGGTGGAAGCGTCCAGCACCTTCGGCGCCGAAGCGCCCATGCTGTCGACCAGCGCCACTGTTTCCTTCGCGGCCTCGTCAGGCAGGCAGAGGATGACGAGATCGACCTCCTCCATCAGCGCCTTCTTGGCCGCGGGATCCTTGCGCTTGTCGTCGGAGATCGTCTTCACGGTGACGTCGCTCTGGAGCTTCAGCCGCTCGTTGATGCCGAGCCCGGTGGTGCCGGAGCCGCCGTCGACGAAGACGGTGGCGGGCTTCTTGGCGGCGCCGGTGGTCGGGGCCTTGGTGGTTTCCGTGAGGCTCATGGCGCGCTCCTTTCGAGCATGTTGGTTTCGTTCGCGAAGGCCTCCGGCCTCACGTCCTGCATCAATTGTGCAATCTCTCTGGCGTCGGCTGCGGGTTGCGCCCCGAGCGCGTTGGCGATCGCGGTATAGTCGGCGTCCGATTTGTGCTGGTTGAGCTTGAAGCTGCCTTCGACCTCTTCAACCGTCATGACCAGGCCCACGATCCCCTTCTTCAACGCTTCCAGCCGGCCTGCCGTCATCTTCGCCGATGTCCACGGCGCTTTCGGCAACAGCCAGCTCTCGAACTTGTCGCTCAGCGTGTCGATCTGCACCGCCAGCTGATCGTCCGACAAGAGGCGCACCGGCCCGCTCAGATGCACCGACTGGTAGAGCCAGGTCGGCACCTGATCCGGCGAGACGTACCAGTCGGGCGATACATAGGCATCGGGGCCGTTGACCGCGAGCAGCCAGGAGGTCGTCCCATCCGCCAGCTTTAGCAGCGGATTGTGACGGGCGACATGAAAGGCGGCCTGCGGCGTGCCGTCAGCGGCGTAAGTCAGGTAGAACGGCAGCGGCGAGGCGACCGGCTTGTGGCCGTCGAAGGCGCACATCGTGCCGAAGCCGCGCTCCTCGGCGAATTTCAGGCTCGCGGCGCGGTCCTGCTTGAAAAAGGGTGGCGTGTACATCGTGGTCTCCTGCTGGGCCTCCTTGAGGGGCCGCCGGATCAGATCGCGCTGACAGGAGAGAGAATGCCGCGGATAGGATCCAGCGGCAAAGACGATGATCTCAAACGCGATCGACCGCCCAAACCGCTAAAGAGCGGCGGCGGCGACGGGCGAACAGGATGGTCGCGGCGTTGATCATGGCGCGCGGCTATAAGGCCAGAGGGTTCCAGGGTCAAGTCCAAATCGATGGGGCGCGACGGCTGCCGCACCACGTGACGGCAGGATGCCGCACGGATGTCATCGGGTCGCAGCGGAATTTCTCCTAAGCTTGGGGGTTCCCGAGAAAGAAAGGCGCCACAACCCCGCCGGTTCGTGCCTTTCGTTCGCAACCCAGCCCCAGGACATCGCCATGACCGAGATCACCCGTCGCGCAACGCTAGCCGGCGCCGCCGCCTCGGCGCTCCTGCCCTTCGTGAAGACCTCGCCCGCGAGCGCCGCCGCGCCCCAGGCAGCGACCCAGAATGCGAGCTTCTACCGCTACAATGTCGGCACCCACCAGATCACCGTGGTCTGCGACGGCGTCGCGACCGTCAACCTGACGGACAATTACGCGGCCGGCGCCAGCAAGGACGACATCAACAAGATCTTCGCCGAGAACCATCTGCCGACCGACAAGGTCACCCACACCTTCAATCCGGTCGTCGTCAACACCGGGCCGAAGCTCGTCGTGATCGATACCGGTCTCGGGCCCGACCAGTTCACGCAGACCAAGGGCAAGGTCGGCCAGTTCCACAACAACCTTGCAGCGGCCAGCATCGACCGCGCGGCAGTCGACACCGTCATCATCTCGCACTTCCACGGCGACCACATCAACGGCCTGCTCGCGGCCGAGAACAAGCCGGCCTTCCCCAACGCCGAGATCATGGTTCCGGCAGTGGAATGGAAGTTCTGGATGGATGACGGCGAGATGAGCAAGGGTACCGGCAATCCGATCCTTGAGAGCAACTTCAAGAATATCCGCCGCGTGTTCGATGCGCTCGGCCGCAAGGTCACGCAATACGAGTCCGGCAAGGAAGTCGCGCCCGGCATCACCTCGGTGGCGAGCCCGGGCCACACGCCGGGACACAACTCCTTCATCGTCGCGTCCGGCGCGGAAAAGGTACTTGTGCAGGTCGACATCACCGCAGGCGCAGCGTTCCTGTTCGTGAAGCATCCTGAATGGAACATTGCCTCCGACGTCGACAAGCCGCTGGCGCAAGAGACGCGGCGGAAGCTCTACGACATGGCGATTGCCGAGAAGATGCCGATCCAGGCCTTCCATGCCGCCTTCCCCGGTCTCGTCCGCGTCGAGAAGGAGAAGGATGGTTCGGGCTATCGCTGGATTCCGTCGATCTGGAACGCCTCGCTTTAGGCTCTGCCGTATCCGCTGACCGGGCGGCCGAGCTGCCCGGTCAGATCACGCGCCAGATCCATTCCATGATCTTCGCGATCACGTCGCCAAAAAGCAGCAGCGCCGCGGACCAGACTAGCGCCGAGATGAAATTGGCGGCCTGAAAACTCCAATAGGGCATCTCGAAAATGCCAGCTGCGAGCGGCACCGAGGCGCGCAAAGGGCCGAAGAAGCGGCCGATGAAGATGCTGGGCACGCCCCAGCTCCGCACGAAGGCTTCGCCCCTGGGCAGCAGTTCCGGGTAACGCGACAGCGGCCACATCTGGGCGACCTGCTCCTTGTAGCGATAGCCGAACCAGTAGGAGACCCAGTCGCCGAGCGCAGCACCGATGCCGCCGGCGATCCAGACCGGATAGAAGCTGATGCCGCTCGCCCCGATCAGCGCGCCGATCGCAACCAGCGCTCCCCAGGCCGGGATCAGCAGCGAGACGAACGCCAGCGACTCCCCGAAGGCGAGCAGGAACACGATCGGGGCCGCCCAAGCCTGGTGAGCGCGCACGAAATCGGCCAGCGCGTGCGCGTACTGCTCCATTCCAGATTGCCTTCCCGCCCCGTCACGGTCCTGTCAGATAAAAGGACTGGTAAGCCAAGGACTTGTGTGACATCAAGTCACAAAGCCGGGCCTGAGCCGGGCCCAGGTGTCAAATTGCCGGGAATTGGTGGGGCCTGCGGCGTAAAATCGCCGGGATTGGCTCCCACCCACACCCGCCGGGCGGACCTGCGGTGACCTTTGCAGGCCAGCCGTGGCATAGTCGGCCCAACCGATTCGCCGCCATCGCGGCCATCAAAGTGCATCAAAATATATGTCCAAGCAGTTGAAGCCAAAAGCAAAAGACGATTTTTTCGGCGGCGATGAGCCGAAGTCGCGTGCGCCCGCCAAGGCGGCTTCGCGCGGAACGGGCGGCGAAGCCGACTACACTGCGGCCGATATCGAGGTGCTCGAAGGCCTGGAACCGGTGCGCCGCCGGCCCGGCATGTATATCGGCGGCACCGATGAGAAGGCGCTGCATCACCTCTTCGCCGAAGTCATCGACAACTCGATGGACGAGGCGCTGGCCGGGCACGCGACCTTCATCGGAGTCGAGCTCAGCGCCGACGGGTTCCTGACCGTCACCGACAACGGCCGCGGCATCCCGATCGATCCACATCCGAAGTTTCCGAAAAAGTCGGCGCTCGAAGTCATCATGTGCACGCTGCATTCGGGCGGCAAGTTCGACTCCAAGGTCTACGAGACTTCCGGCGGTCTGCACGGTGTCGGCATCTCCGTGGTGAACGCCCTATCCTCGCTGCTCGAGGTCGAGGTCGCACGCAGCCAGAAACTCTACCGCATGACGTTCGAGCGCGGGCACCCGAAGGGCAAGCTCGAGGATCTCGGCAAGATCAACAACCGCCGCGGCACCCGCGTGCGCTTCAAGCCCGACACCGACATTTTCGGCGCCAAGGCCGCGTTCAAGCCGCAGCGCCTGTTCAAGATGACGCGCTCGAAGGCGTATCTGTTCGGCGGCGTCGAGATCCGCTGGAACTGCGCGCCCGAGCTCCTGAAGGGCGTCGAGGACGTGCCGGCGGAAGCAACGTTCCATTTCCCCGGCGGACTCAAGGATTACCTCGCCGCTGCGATCCACGCCGACACGCTGGTGCATCCCGACATCTTCTCTGGCAAATCAGGCCGCAACGGCGCGCACGGCGCCTGCGAATGGGCTGTCGCCTGGACCGCGGATGCCGACGGCTTCCTGTCGTCCTACACCAACACCGTGCCGACGCCCGATGGCGGCACGCACGAATCCGGCCTGCGCAGCGCGCTGCTGCGCGGCCTGAAGGATCACGCCGAGCGCGTCGGTCAGGGCAAGCGCGCGTCATCCATTACGTCGGAAGACGTCATGGTGGGCGCGGCCGTGATGCTGTCGGTGTTCGTGCGCGAGCCTGAATTCCAGGGCCAGACCAAGGATCGTCTCGCCACCGCAGAAGCGCAGCGCATCGTCGAACAGGCGATGAAGGATCCGTTCGACCACTGGCTATCGGGCAATCCGAACATGGCCAACCGGCTGCTCGACTTCGTGATCGACCGCGCCGAGGAGCGGCTGCGCCGTCGCCAGGAAAAGGAAACGGCACGCAAGACCGCCGGCAAGAAGCTGCGCCTGCCCGGCAAGCTCGCCGACTGCACCGATGCCGGCACCGAGGGCTCCGAGCTCTTCATCGTCGAGGGTGACTCGGCGGGCGGCAGCGCCAAGCAGGCCCGTGATCGCAAGACGCAAGCGGTGCTGCCGCTGCGCGGCAAGATCCTCAACGTCGCCTCGGCCGGCAAGGACAAGCTGACGGCGAACGCGCAGCTCTCCGACCTCGTGCAGGCGATCGGCTGCGGCCAGCTTTTGCAATATCGCGAAGAGGATCTGCGCTATCAGCGCATCATCATCATGACCGACGCCGACGTCGACGGCGCCCACATCGCCTCGCTCCTGATCACCTTCTTCTACCGGCAGATGCCGCGGCTGATCGACGAGGGCCACCTCTTCCTCGCGGTGCCGCCGCTCTACAAGCTGACCCATGGCTCGAAGTCCGTCTACGCACGCGACGACAAGCACAAGGAGACGCTGCTCAAGAGCGAGTTCAACGCCAACGCCAAGGTCGAGGTGAACCGCTTCAAAGGTCTCGGTGAGATGATGCCGGCGCAGCTCAAGGAAACCACCATGGATCCGCGCAAGCGGACGCTGCTAAAGGTGGTGCTGCTCGCCGACGACCGCGACACCACGGCGGATTCGGTGGAGCGTCTGATGGGCACCAAGGCCGAGGCGCGCTTCGCGTTCATCTCGGACAAGGCGGAGTTTGCGAGCGAGGAGCTGCTGGACGTCTGAGGCAGTCTTCCGACGTCACGCACAAAGTCCCGGCCTCGGCCGGGGCTTTTTTGTTTGCGGCTGCTCGCGGAGGCGCCCGACCCAGACCGCGTCCGCTACCCGACTCATCTTGGGGCGGAACGACTCGGCCAACGACTCACCGGCGCCAAGGCTGAGGCAGGATTGCTACCATTTCGGACAGAGCCGGATTTGCTAACGAGAAGTTACCGGAATTCGATCTTCGGAAAATGACGCAACATATTGTAATAATAGAGATATTTTTGATTTCGGCGATCACGCCCGGAATCCTCGCCGAGCGGCGTTTCCCGGCGACTGTGCCTGTCCGGCAACAGCATTTCGGTGGAAAGCGGCTATAGTCCGGGCATCAGATCACTCGGACTTCAGTGCGCTCGCGCCTGCCGGACAGACCAAAGCTTGGGGATTTTAAGATGAAGAAGATTTTGCTCGCACTCACCGCGGTTGCCGCGATGACCGGCTCGGCGTCGGCGGCCGATCTGGCTGCCCGTCCCTACGTGAAGGCCCCGCTTCCGGCGCCCGTCGCCAACTGGACCGGCTTCTACATCTTCGGCGGTGGTGGTGGTGGCCTCTCGAACTCCGATCAGTCCGTCCAGACCACGGTCGGCGCGGTTCCGCTGACGATCGGCCAGCGCCAGGGTGGCTCGGGCTGGTTCGGCACCGTCGGTCTCGGCTACGACTGGCAGTTCAACAGCACTTGGGTCGCCGGCGTGTTCGCTGACGGTCAGTTCGGCAGCATCCGTGGCACGGTTCAGGATCCCTTCTTCGGCATCACCGGCTCGCAGAAGCTGGAAGACTCCTGGGCCGCTGGTGTGCGCCTCGGCTATCTGGTTGCTCCGAACGTTCTCTCCTACGTCAACGGCGGTTATTCCGGCGCTCACTTCGGCCAGACCAACTTCCTGACGCTGGCCGGCGTTCCCGCTGGTGCCCACCTCAACAGCTACAACCGCAATGGTTGGTTCGTTGGCGGCGGCGTCGAGAACAGCCTGAACATCTTCGGCATCTCTTCGCCCGGCTGGTTCATGAAGACCGAATATCGTTCGGCCTTCTACAACGCCAAGACCCAGGACGAACTGATCGACGGCACCAACCTCCCGACCGGCAACAGCATCCGCGCCAACAGCTGGAACCAGACGATCTCGACCTCGCTGGTCTACCGCTTCAACTGGACCGGTCCGGTCGTCGCGAAGTACTGATCTGTTCTGAAATTCAGACGTCAAAGCCCCGGCATTGTCCGGGGCTTTTTCGTTGCGGCTTCTGTTTTGCGGAGTTCAAGGCTCGATACATCGAGAGCTCCGGTGCGCGGTGCCCCAGCGGGTCGTGCCAGTCCGGAGGCGTCGCCTCAAGCTCTGCGTTCCCAATTCATATGTACCTGACCGGCAACAGCTTTTTGGCTGGAACCGCCTATAGCTTGGTCATCCGATGACTCGAAGTTCAGCGCGCGCGCCGAACAGACCAAGGTTGGGATTTAATCATGAAGAAGTTTTTGCTCGCTCTGACGGCATTGGCGGCGATGACCGGTTCGGCCGCGGCGGCTGACCTTGGGGCCCGCCCCTATGTGAAGGCTCCGGCGCCCGCGCCAGTGCAAAGCTGGACCGGCTTCTACATCTTCGGCGGTGGCGGCGGCGGTCTGTGGTCCGCTGACAGCAA
The DNA here is from genome assembly GCF_052075965.1 of Bradyrhizobium sp. 482_C4_N1_8. Taxonomy (NCBI): domain Bacteria; kingdom Pseudomonadati; phylum Pseudomonadota; class Alphaproteobacteria; order Hyphomicrobiales; family Nitrobacteraceae; genus Bradyrhizobium; species Bradyrhizobium sp. 482_C4_N1_8. The sequence goes on from NZ_CP197231.1 coordinate 4,991,335, forward strand.
CATCCAGAGCACCGGTGTTGCCGGAGGGTTCGGTGCCTTCGGACCGGCGGGCACCGCGATAACCCGCGATACGCGCCTGGGCGGCAGCGGCTGGTTTGGAACCGTCGGCGCCGGTTACGATTGGCAATTCAACGGCCGCTGGGTGGCCGGCGTCTTTGCTGACGGCCAGTTCGGTGACATCAGTGGCTCGCTGACCGACCCCGCCTTCTGGCAAACTGAAGGCCGCCAAAAGCTCCGCACCAGCTACACGGCCGGCGCGCGGTTAGGCTATCTCGTTGCGCCCAATGTCCTGTCCTACGTCAACGCCGGTTACTCGGGTTCGGAATGGTCAGGCACGTCTCAGACGTTTCTGGGTGTGGGACCGGGCGCCAGTACCGCGACGCAGACGACCACTGGCTCCTTCCACCGCGATGGCTTTTTCGTTGGCGGTGGCGTCGAGAACAACCTCGACATTTTCGGAATTGCTGCGCCCGGCTGGTTCATGAAAACCGAATACCGTTCGGCGTACTATGACCGCATTTCCCGGCCCACGACGTTTGCTCCGGGCAATAATTTCGGCGCGCCGGCGGTGGGTCTGACGGGCACCGCAATTACCTTCAAGCCCTGGGTCCAGACCATCAGCACGTCGCTGGTCTACCGCTTCAACTGAAGCGGCCCAACTCCTGAGACAAATCCCGATCCAGTCTGGATATCAGACGTCAAAGCCCCGGCATCATCCGGGGCTTTTTCGTTGCCGGATTGTCAGCGGCCGACGCTCGCCTTCAGAGATCGGTATGCCTCATCAAGCCGGTTCTCGATTCCCGCCCAGTCGGCCTCGGTGATCGCCTCGCCCCGCGCATCGCGAAACGCCATGGCCTCTGCCCGCGCGATGCCGAACTGCCTGATGCCGGAATCGTCCGCACTCTTGCCGTAGGTCAGCGCCGCCACGCGTGCGATGGTGAGGCCATAGTCGCGCGGGTCCACCGCCTCGCGCCGCGCCCGCCACCAGTCAAGCTCGAGACGGGCGGCCTCGTGCGCGTCGAATGCCGCGGGCGCGGCCGATGCAAGATCCCGGTAGTATCCAACGAGCGCTGGCAGGGCCGCATCGGCCTCCCGGCGTGACCGCGTCGGCTGGAACGTCCTGGCGGCCCCGGCGGCGCCGAACGCGATCTGCAAGCTTCCTAGCGGCGAAAAGCCGAACTGCGTCCGCGTCGATTCGTAGAGATGGTAGAACAGCGCGGCATAGCGCTTGTCGTAATAGTCGCGCCACATCGCTGTCTCGAGCCGCGCCATCTCGGCCGGATCGAACGCCCGCAGATCCGCACGACGCGGAATGACGGCATAGGCCGCCACCAGTGCGGCCGCAGCAGCGATGCCAAGGGTGCTACCAAGGCGCCCGCAGATCCGCACGACGCGGAATGACGGCATAGGCCGCCACCAGTGCGGCCGCAGCAGCGATGCCAAGGGTGCTACCAAGGATCATCTTCCGCACGGACATGGATCCTCCCAGCGGCCCTGCATCCGCAGCCATTGTATCCAAACCGAAGCTACGGCTAGTCTGGCGGGAAGTTTTCGTGACAAGCGGCGATCGTTGATGCCGTAGGCCACGACAGAGGCAAACCAACGGGGAGGAATGCATGCGCAGATTTCTGCTGATCGCAGGCCTGTTTGCCCTCGCCGTCGGGCTGCTCTGGATCGGACAGGGAACGGGCACCGTCGCCTGGCCGCGGTCGAGCTTCATGGTCAACCAGTTGCAATGGGCCGGCTATGGCGCAGCCATGGCCGGCTTCGGACTGGTCCTGATCTGGCAGAGCAACCAATAGAAGAAACCAGGGAATACAAATATGACATCCAACCGGTTCGATCTCCGCGGCAAAGTCGCGATCGTCACAGGGGGCAATGGCGGCATCGGTCTTGGCCTCGCCCACGGACTCGCCGATGCCGGCGCCGATATCGCCGTGGTCGCACGTAACGAAACCAAGTCGGCCGCTGCCGTTGCCGATCTCAGAGAGCGCGGCGTGAAGGCGATTGCCGTCACCACCGACGTCACCGACAAGGCGGCGGTCGCGGCCATGATCGACCGCGTCGTCAAGGAGCTCGGCCGGATCGACATCCTCATCAACAATGCCGGCATGAGCATCCGCAAGCCGCCGCACGAGCTCGAGCTCGACGAGTGGAACAAGGTGATCGACACCAACCTAACCAGCGCTTTCGTGTGCTCGAAGCTGGCCTATCCGGCGCTGAAGGCGTCGGGCAACGGCAAGGTGATCAATATCGGCTCGATGATGTCGATCTTCGGTGCGAGCTTCGCCACCGCCTATGCGGCAAGCAAGGGCGGCATCGTGCAGTACACGCGCGCGTGCGCCAATGCGTGGGCGCCCGACAACATCCAGGTCAACGCCATCCTGCCGGGCTGGATCGACACCGACCTCACCCGCGGCGCGCGGCAGCAGGTCTCGGGACTGCATGAGCGCGTGCTGGCGCGCACGCCCGCGGGACGCTGGGGCGATATCGACGACTTCGCCGGCATCGCCGTGTTCCTCGCCTCGCCCGCCTCGAACTTCGTCACGGGCACTGCGATCCCCGTCGACGGTGGATTCTCCGTGATGGCGTAAGCTTGCCCCGCGGTCGACGAAAAGGCCCCGGCAGATGCCGGGGCTTTGAAAGCTCTCACGTTCGGAGAGATCAGTACCTTGCGACGACGGCCGAGGGACCGAAGCGGTAGTTCACGCCGACGCGCACCGCATCAACGACATGGCTGAACGATACGTCGCTGAGTACGTGGGGCAGAAATAGGCAAGTGCTATTTACCTACTGCACCCTTATGCACCGTCACGGTCAGTTTCCGGAGATGACCATCCGCTGCGCCGTCCCGCCCGTGGCGACAACGACGCGCGAATCGGCAGAAGAAAGCCCCGGACGGAGCCGGGGCTTTCAGTTGTTGGCAGTACTTTTTTAGCTTCGGTCGTTTGTTGACGTGCTCAGTAGCGCGCGATGACCGGTGCGTCGAACTTGTAGCTCGCGCGCACGACGGCCCACTGGATGTCGCGCGGCTTGGCATCGAAGGTGTAGTTACCCGAGGTGCCGCCGAGCTGATAGGTCTGGCTGCCGAAGGCCGCGTAATTGTACTCGAGGCCGACGATCCAGTTGCGGGTGATGCCGTATTCCCAGCCGGCGCCGACGGTCCAGCCGTTGGCCCAGTGGGTCTGACCGCCCGAGCCGGTCGAGGGCGCAACGGTGTCGCTGACGTTGAGGCGGTTGTTCACGCCGGCATAGCCGCCCTTGATGTAGAACAAATTGTTCTGCACGGCGAAGCCGGCGCGGCCGACGACGGTCGCGAGCACGTTGGCGCGCCAGGTGAAGATGTCGTCAGCGGCGCCGAAGGCGGTGTTGACGACCGTACCCTTGTTGTCGAGGCCGGAGATCGTGCCTTCCATGCCGAACACGTAGTTGTTGGCCTGCCAGTTGTAGCCGATCTGAGCACCGCCCATGATGCCGGCGCCACGCTGGCGATAGCCCTGGCCCGGAACGAGATCGCCGAACGGCGCGCCGGCCCCGTTGTTGATGAACTGCTCGTTGGTCCATGCGCCACCGATGTGGCCGCCGACATAGAAACCGGTCCAGTTGAACAGCGGCTCCGCATAGGCGGGCGCCTTCATGTAGCGCGCACCGAGATCGGCGGCTGAAGCGGCGCCGGTCGAAACCAGAGCGGTCGTGCAGGCGAAGGCGGCAATCAATTTGTTACGCATGGTACACCCCGTGTCCTTTGATGGGTGCACGGTCACACGCAGGTCTTACTCAAATTTGAATCAAGAAAGTTAAGACGCCGGATTGGCAAGCGGCACGACGTGAATCCGTTTGCGCTGTTGCGCGCACGCAACGCGCGGCGCGCGATTTAACGCCGCGTTATCCCTACCGACCTCCTGCACTATGACGCCGGCGCGGCCTTGGATTGCACGTGCTCGGGCCGCACGCCGAGCGCAATCAGGCGCGCCGGAAGACCCTGGAGCCATGGCAGCGCAGTGATCAGGCGCACGACCAGCGGCACCTTCAGCGGCCGATCGCCGCCCTGCAGGGCGCCGCTGATGATGTTGTTCTGCACGATCACCTGCATGCGCTGCGTCATCCTCACCGGGAATTCGCGGCGTCGGCGCACGGCATCGAGTTCATTCTCGGTTGGGCAGCCCTGCCGAAGCTTGTCGGCCAGCAAATTGGCGGTCGCGACCGCGTCCTGCACGGCGAGATTGACGCCGACGCCACCGACCGGCGACATCGCATGCGCGGCATCGCCGATGAGAAGCAGGCCCGGCCGCGTCCAGCGCGCCAGGCGGTTGATCGCGACGGTGAGCAGCTTGACGTCGTCAAAGCTCTTCACATCGGCAATGCCGGATCGAAGGATCGGCGCCATGCGCACGACGTCGTCGAGCAGCGCCTGCAATCCCCTCGCCTTCACCGCCTCGTATTGTCCCTTCGCGATGACATAGGCGCACTGCCAATAGTCGCCGCGCTCGAACGTAACCATCATCTTTCCGGGCTCGATGCGCGCGAACAGGTTCTCGGTCTCGTCCGCCTTGCGGCCGACGCGGAACCACAGCACGTCCATCGGCGCGCCGATCTCCTCGACGCGGAGCCCCGCACGCTCGCGCACCGTCGAATGCCGGCCGTCGCAGGCAATGGTGAGATCGGCTTCGATGTCGATCGGCCCATCCGGTGTCATCGCGCGCACGCCGGCGATGGTCTCGCCGCGACGGATCAGATCGACGGCTTCCGTATTCATCATCACCTTGAGCGAGGCGAAGCGCTGGCCGGCCTCACGCAGGAAATTCAGGAAGTCCCATTGCGGCATGAAGGCAATGAACGGGTACTTGGTGCGGAGCCGGCGGAGATCGGCGATCCGCACGGGCGTGCCGCCAAACAGACCGTCCATCATCTGCAGGCGCTGGTGCGGCAGCTTCAGGAACCCATCGATCAGGCCGAGCTCGTCCATCACCTGGAGCGTCGAGGGATGCACGGTGTCGCCGCGAAAGTCGCGGAAGAAATCCGCATGCTTCTCCAGCACCACGACGTCGATGCCGGCGCGTCCCAGGAGATAGCCGAGCATCATGCCGGCCGGCCCGCCGCCGACGATGCAACATCGGGTTCTCACGGAGTGACGCACGGTGTGCTCTGGGGTATCAGATTCCGTCATCAACTCCTCGCTTACAACTTTAGTACTCTGTGCGGTGCAACAAGCCGGAATTGGTTTGCCGCAACGCCGAATGGCCGGTAGCGTTGCTGATAATTTCGATTGATTTCAGGATGATCCCGCGTTGCGCACCATACTGATAGTGCTTGGCATCTGGCTGCTGATCAACGTGCTTTTCGTCGTGATCATGCTGCCGCCGCGCAAGCCGCGGAAGCCGGATCCTCAGGAGGCGGGCACGCTCGCGCCGGCACGGATCGACCAGAACGGCTATCCGTTCGAGGAACAGGAGAAGGTCCTGCTTCGCCATGTGGTCATCTCGATCGCCATGGGGACGTTCTTCTCGCTTGCACCGCCCTTGATGGAAGCGATCGACTCCATCAAGCGCTACATCGGGAAGCGTCGCGGCTAGTTTCCCGCGCCAACTGCGCTCGCCGCCCAACAATGGAACCGCAGACCGCTCAGTTGTTGCTGCGGTTCGCGGCCCGAAAACTCTTGATTTCCGACACGCTGCCATCGCGGTAGGTCAGTTCCACCGAGACGAACTGCGTCGCCGGGGCAAGCTTCATGTAGAGCGGCATGCCGGCGCTGATCGCGCTGGGATCGCGCATGTCGCAGCCCGGCATCTTCAACACCTGGTTCGGAACGGCGGTGTCGATGCCGATGCGCACCTCGCGGATGGCGCAGCGGTAGGACACGAGATGCGTGTAATAGACGAGCAGCCCGTTGAACTCGCGGAACGACAGCCAGCTCGTCGCGGTCATGTCGAGAATCTTGCGCTGGTCGCGGATCAGCGCGGCCTCGGGATCGAACCTGATCGGGAATGGCCCCTGCATGTCGCCGGACTGATCGACATAGCGGACCTCGATGGTGCCGGCCTGCGCATCCGGCGGCAATTCGATCGACGGGTTCGGCATCCGCTTGCGCGTGCGCGAATCGAGCGTGTCGATGAAGCCGGTCTCGCGGAAATCGCCATTGCCGGCCATGCGCCAGGAAATGCCGAGCGTCGGGTCGGCGAAGGAGAACACCACGCTCCAGCCGCCATTGTGCCGCGAGAAGCTGGCGATCGGCGCGTTGGTGGTTTCTTCCTTCGGCACGCGCGGTACCGACACCGGCGGGAGAGCCGCGAGCTTCTGCGGCGGCGGATCGGCCGGGCGCGCAGCGGCCGTCGCGTCCTTGGCAACACCACTGAGGAACACGTCGTCGACCATCTGGTCGAAATAGACCGGCACCTGCCTGTGCTTGACGGTGTCGGCCATCTCGCTGACGAGACGGCGGGTGCGCTGCGCCACCTGCACCAGGTTCTCGCCGGGCTGGAGCAGCTCCTTGGCGAAGGTGCGCGTGAACACCGAATTGGGATTGGCGTCGTCGTTGGAGAGACGATCGAGTGCGGTCTGGCGGGGACCTGCGGAGAACACCGAGAACACGCCTTCGGGCAGCTGCACCATCGGCGCGAGGCCGCCGCCGCCGGCGACCGCGCGGGTGCCTTTGCGCTCGAACGGGTTGTTGCGGCAGGCGTCGAACACCAGGATCGACGTGCGCGCCTTCTTGTTCTGAAGGCGCTCGACGATGCGGTCGGCCAGGATGGAAGCGTCGCGCACCAGCTCTTCCTGCCCTTCGGTCGCCGCCGGTACGTCAGTCGGCAACAGGTAGTTCTGGCCCGCGATCTCGAAGCCGTGGCCGGCGTAGAAGAAGAATGCGGTGTCGCCGGGCTCGATCGTCCTGTCGAACGCGAGCAGCGTCTCGGAGAATTGCTGCCGGCTCTGGTTCTCGGCGACCATCACCGAGAAACCGAGCTGCTTCAGTGTATCGCCCATGGTGCGGGCGTCGTTGACCGCCTTGAGGAGCTTGGGGACGTTCCTGTAGTCGTTGTTGCCGACGACGAGCGCAACGCGCTTCTCGGCTTGTGCGGGCAGCGCGAAGCCGCTCAGGCTCACCGCAAGGCCAAGGGCCGCCAGAATTCTGAAAAGCCGACGCGTCATCGTAAAATTCCCGTTGCAGAACGGCGCTCCGCCGGCCCCCTCGAACAGCGATTCATTGGAACCCTCTGCCGTTGATGATAGTCGGTCCAGCCATATCGACGGTTCAACGCGCAGAGCCCACGGGTTCCGTCATCTGGACTATGGCAGATTCCTCCGGAATCTGCTTTTTCTAGGAAGCTGCGCTGCAAGCGGGGGCTGCCGTGTATCGATGGTGTACTGACGAGGTCGAGCCGCATGACCGGTTCGACTATTGGCGCGAGGTCCGGTCCAAGGGCCTGTTCGGCGTCACCGCCGAACTCGAGCGCGAGCGCCGCGCGGACTTCTACGGCGAATTCTCGCTGCGCCAGCTCGGCGGCGGTGGACTCGTCGAGCTGAAGGCGTCGCACTACACGGTCGAGCGCAGCAACTCCGACATCGCCTACGCGCCCGGCGACAGCATCTGCGTCTACCAGCAGCTCGGCAGCGGCGGCTGGTTCGGCGGCATGCGCACCGGCGACTTTGCGATCGCCAACGGCAGCTTCGCCACCAGCCATACCGACCAGCCCTATCGCACCGCGCCGCTCGGCGCAGGCGGCTTCCACCTGCGCATCCTGAAGATCCCCGTGAGCAGGCTCTCCACGCAGGACAGGCGCATGCGCGAGCTTGCGCCCCGGACCTTCAGCGATCCCGGCCTGGCGCCCCTGCTCGGCGCCTGCTTCGCCGACCTCGATGAAGCCGCCGCGGGCGATAACGGCGCCACTGATGCGACCTCAGTCGCCCAGACCTCCTTGGATCAAGCCTCCTTGGATCAAGCCTCGCTCGTCCAGGCCTTGGCCCATCTGGCCCTGATCGAGCGCGGCATCGTGCGGCCCGGCAGCCGCCGTGGGCAGGCCGCGCTGCGGACCGCCCGGCTCTCACAGGCGCGTCGCCTGATCGCGCGCTATCTGCAAGACCCCGATCTGGCGCCGGCGATGGTGGCCGACCAGCTCGGTGTGTCCGTGCGTCACCTGCACATGCTGTTCGAAGCCGCGGCGAAGAGCTTTTCGCAGACCGTGACGGACGAACGCCTGAAACAGAGCCGCCGCCTGATGCGCGAGGCGCCGGACCGGCTGATCGCTGATATCGCAACCTCCTGCGGCTTCGAGAGCTTGGCGACCTATTACCGGGTCTTCAACGCCGCCTACGGAATGGCCCCCGGCGATTTCCGGGCCCGGGGCCCGGAAGGGCGTTAGCCGTCCCTCCGGCAGCCATCGCCCGGTTAGCGGTGGAGGCGGAAAAGCCCAGCCGGGCCCGCTATTTGGGCAAAAACCTCAGGTTTTTTAGGGTCTTCCCGCGCCCGCTCCATTGACTTTGGCCGATTCCCGCCTATGTTCCGGGGCGACGCGGCTCAGATCGAAGACCGATTCTTGAGCCTTGCGCTTTGTTCGCGTGAGTCAGCACCCCCAGCTTCTTTGAGAGCGCGCCGTTTCGGGGTGGAACGCGACAGCCTTAATTACCCTCGATTCCGAACGGCGGTTTCGACCAGAGGCTCAATGTCCTTTTCAAATCTCGGACTGTCCGAAAAAGTCCTCGCCGCAGTGGCGGCCACAGGTTACACCACCCCCACCCCCATTCAGGAACAGGCGATCCCCCACGTCCTCGCACGCAAGGACGTGCTCGGCATCGCCCAGACCGGCACCGGCAAGACCGCGGCCTTCGTGCTGCCGATGCTCACCATCCTCGAAAAGGGTCGCGCCCGCGCGCGCATGCCGCGCACGCTGATCCTGGAGCCGACCCGCGAGCTCGCGGCGCAGGTGAAGGAAAACTTCGACCGCTACGGCGCCGGCCAGAAGCTCAACGTCGCCCTGCTGATCGGCGGCGTTTCCTTCGGCGACCAGGATGCCAAGCTGACGCGCGGCGTCGACGTGCTGATCGCCACCCCCGGCCGCCTGCTCGACCACACCGAGCGCGGCGGGCTCCTGCTCACCGGCGTGGAGCTGCTCGTCATCGACGAAGCCGACCGCATGCTGGACATGGGCTTCATTCCTGACATCGAGCGCGTCTGTAAGCTCGTCCCGTTCACGCGGCAAACCCTGTTCTTCACCGCGACCATGCCGCCGGAAATCCGGCGCATCACCGAGACCTTCCTGCATAATCCGCAGAAGGTCGAGGTCTCCAAGCCCGCCACCACCGCCGTGACCGTCACGCAGTGTCAGGTCCCGGCCGGGCGCGAGGCGCATGAGAAGCGTGAATTGCTGCGACGCCTGCTGCGCGAGGCCAAGGATCTCCAGAACGCGATCATCTTCTGCAATCGCAAGCGCGAGGTCGCCGTCGTTCACAAATCACTGCAAAAGCATGGTTTCAGCGTCGGCGCCCTGCATGGCGACATGGACCAGTCGGCCCGCACGGCGGCGCTCGAACAGTTCCGCAAGGGCGAACTGCCGCTGCTGGTCGCCTCCGATGTTGCCGCCCGCGGCCTCGACATCCCTGAGGTCAGCCACGTCTTCAATTTCGACGTCCCCCACCACCCCGACGACTATGTTCACCGCGTCGGCCGCACCGGCCGCGCCGGCCGGTCCGGCATGGCGATCTCGCTCGTGACGCCGCTCGACCAGAAGTCGATGGTGGCGATCGAGAAGCTGATCGGCCAGAGCATTCCGCGCGCCGAGGGCGATTTCGAAGTGCCCGCGGACGCAGGCGAGCAGAGCGCACGTTCGCGCGAACCGCGCGGGCGCGACCGTGAACGTTCCCGCGGCGGACGCGGCAAGCCGCAGCGTGGCCGCGATCGTGAGCGCAGCCACGAGCCCCGCGAACCGCGCGGCGAGGCGAGGCCCTCCGCAGAGACACAGCCCGCTCCTGAAGCGAGACCTGCACGTGAGCCGAGGCCCGCACGGGAGGCGAGGCCTCCGCGTGAAGCGAAGCAATCATCCGAGCCGCGCGGTGGATCGCGCCAGCAAGCCAATCCATCGCATGTGCCGTCGATCGGCCGCCCCGAGCCGCGCCGCCAGCGCGAGGCCGATACCGAGCCCGGCGATCACTCGCACCTTCCGGCGTTTCTGCTCCGGCCAGTGCGTTCTCCCGCCGGCGCCTGACGCGCCGGCGCGATTCAGGTTCGGTTGAGCAGAACCGCTTCACACTTATTCTGATGCATTCGCGAACGTCTGTTTACAGAGCGTTCACGATCGTCCGTTAGCCTGCGAACATAATTTAAGTATTGCTGCGGTCGATGGCGCACCGACCGCTGTGGGGTATGTTCAGTGGTCAAGGTGCTCGACGAACACGAACGCACGATGGCGTTCGCCGAAGTGGCTCTCGGTCAGATCCGCTCGCTTCGACAGACTGCAATTCCCCGCAATTACGAGATCTGGTACGTCTACGCCACCGGCTATAACGCACCGCTCAACAAGATCATCAACGAGACGCTGGCGCGCCACGGCAAGCTGACCGAAGGCGATCTCGAGCAGATCTACGAGACCTATCTTTCCCACATCAAGACCACCGACCGCATCGACAAGGTCGGCGCACGCGTCATCGGCGAGATCGACGACGTGATGACGGTGCTGAGCGAAGCGCTCGGGATGACCGGCTCCTACGATGCCAGCCTGTCGGGCGCGACCGAGCAACTGTCGTCGGCCAAGAGCCGCGACCAGATCAAGTCGATCGTCGAGACGCTGCTGCGTTCGACCAGCGAGATGCGGGAGACCAACAAGGCGCTGGAAGACCGCCTGACCCTGTCCAAGAACGAGATCAGCAATCTCCAGCAGAGCCTGGAGGCGATCCGCGCCGAGAGCCTGACCGATCCGCTTACGGGATTGGGCAATCGCAAATATTTCGATCGCATGATCGGCATGGCCGTGCAGAGCGCGCTCGCCTCGGGCGAGCCACTGTCGCTGCTGCTGTTCGACATCGATCATTTCAAATCGTTCAACGATTCCTACGGCCATCTCACCGGCGACCAAGTGTTGCGGCTGGTCGGCCTGTCCATGAAGCAGACCATCAAGGGACAGGACATCACCGCGCGCTATGGCGGCGAGGAATTCGCGGTCCTGCTGCCCAACACGGCGCTGCGCCAGGCCCTCACCGTTGCAGATCACATCCGCCGCGCCGTGATGGCGAAGGAATTGAAGAAGAAATCGACCGGCGAGATCCTCGGCCGCGTCACCATCTCCGTCGGCGTCTCCATGCTCAAGCAGGGCGACGACCCCGACGCGCTGATCGAGCGTGCGGATGCCTGCCTCTATGCCGCCAAGCGCAACGGGCGCAACCGCGTGATCTGCGAGGCCGATCCGGAATTCGCGATCGAGTCGCACAGCCGGGTGGCCTGACGCCGAAGCAGCGCGCCGAAGAGACGGCCGGCGCTTGACATTCCAACCCGCCGAACGACATCTTCCCCGCCGCCCGACTGCGAGCGTCGAGAGGACTTGTCGTCTTGCCCAATCCCCATGACTTTCACACACCGCAACCATCCTACACCAGGGACGAACTGCTGAGATCGAGCGACGGCGGCTATTTCGGCCCGGGCAACGCGCAATTGCCGGCCCCGCCGATGCTCATGATGGATCGCATCACCGAGATCAGCCTGGACGGCGGCGAGTTCGGCAAGGGCCACATCGTCGGCGAGCTCGATATTGTGCCCGGCCACTGGTTCTTCGATTGCCACTATCGCGGTGACGCGATGATGCCGGGAAGCCTCGGTTTGGATGCGATGTGGCAGATGATCGGCTACTGGCTCGGCTGGTCGGGCTCACCGGGCAAGGGCCGCGCCATCGGCGTCGGCGAGGTCGAGGCTACGGGATTGGTCACACCGGAGACGCGACGCGTGCGCTACGAGGTCGCCATGCGTATGGTCCGGCGCGGCAAGCTGGTGCTCGGAATTGCCGACGGTCGCGTGCTGGCCGACGGCGTCGGTGTCTTCATGGCCAAGGACATGAGGGTCGGCCTGACCAAGGCCGTAGATTGATCCTCAGGTCCCGTAGGGTGGGCAAAGGCGCGCAGCGTCGTGCCCACCATCTCGGCATAACTATCTCGAACGGTGGGCACGCTTCGCTTTGCCCACCCTACGCACCGCCTTCTTGGCCACTTTCTTGGCTGGCTGCTTCTTCGCCACCGCCTTCTTCCCCTTCGGCCGCTTCTTCACCTTGGCGCGCTGGGCGGCGGCGAGCGCTGCCCTCGCCCATTGCGCAAGCTCCTCGGAATCGTCGAACAGGCGCGCCGGCAATTCCCAATAGGAATTCACCAGCACGGTTTTGGCGCGGGTCGAATACTGGAACGGCTTCGAGCCTTCCGCTTCAAAGTCCGGGATGGTGACCTCGTCGGCGCGGAAGAACAGGCCCGCGCGCAAGGCGAGCGCGAAGTTGATGCCGTCGGCGGAGATGCCGTAGCCGGAGAACATTTTTCGGATGGTGACGGGGCCGAAATTGGCGAACAGGTCGATCAGGAATTCGCGGTCCATGGCCAAGCTGTCTCCCCACGGTCGTCCCCGCGAACGCGGGGACCCATAACCACAGGGAGGAGTTTAGCGAAGACTACCAGCCAGGAAAGCTTGGTACTGATACCGAGCGTCATCGCCAGATCACGCGGTATGGGTCCCCGCGTTCGCGGGGACGACAGCGACTTACCCGTCGATCTTCGCGGGCCGCAGCTCGACCGACTCGCCGCAGCCGCAGGCGGAGACCTGGTTGGGGTTGTTGAAGACGAACTGGGCCTGCATCTTGTCGGCCTTGTAGTCCATCTCGGTGCCGAGCAGGAACAGCACGGCCTTGGGATCGACCAGGATCTTGACGCCCTTGTCCTCGACGACCTCGTCGGTCGGGCGGACATCATGGGCGTATTCGACCGTGTAGGACTGGCCGGCACAGCCGCCGTTCTTCACGCCGACGCGCAGGCCCACGATCTCGGAATCGGCGCGGCTCGTCAGCTCGCTGATGCGCTGGGCGGCGGCATCGGTCAGCCGCATCACCTGCGGACGCGGGCGCCGCGGTTTCGGAGTGGATGCTGGTGTTGGGCCGGACGATATCTGTGTCATGTCAGTGATGTGGTCCGTTGCTGAGCGAATTCAATGCCAGAGTTACGCGTCACCACATATTGAGGACGAGACGGGCCTCGTCGCTCATGCGTTCCGGCGTCCATGCCGGCTCCCAGACGACCTTAACGTCGACCACGCCGACGCCGGGGACGCTGGCGACCGCGTTCTCGACCATGGTCGGGAGCTCGCCGGCAGCCGGGCAGTTCGGCGTCGTCAGCGTCATCTGGACGTCAACCGAGCGGTCGTCCTTGATCTCGACCTTGTAGATCAGGCCGAGTTCGTAGATGTCGGCCGGGATCTCCGGATCGAACACGGTCTTGAGGCCCGCGATGATCTCGGTGGTGAGACGCTCGGTCTCCTCAGGCGGCAGCGCCGACTGGGTCTCCATCGGATTGGCTTTGACTTCGGCCGTGTCACTCATGCGAACAAATCCCGCGCCTTCAACAGCGCCTGTGCCAGATGATCGACTTCTTCCCGCGTATTATACATGCCGAACGACGCCCGGCAGGTGGCAGTCACGTTGAACCGCTCTAAAAGCGGCATCACGCAATGGGTGCCGGCGCGCACGGCGATGCCCTGGCGGTCGATCACGGTGGCGACGTCGTGGGCGTGGGCGCCCTTGAGCTCGAAGGAGATCACCGGGCCCTTGCCCCGGGCGGTGCCGATCAGCCGCAGCGAGTTGATCTCGCGCAGCCGGTCCTGGGCATAGGTGGTGAGATCGTGCTCGTGGGCGGCGATGCGCTCCTTGCCAATCGAATTGACGTAGTCGATGGCCGCGCCAAGGCCCACGGCCTCGACGATCGCGGGCGTGCCGGCCTCGAACTTGTGCGGGGGATCGCCATAGGTGACGATGTCGCGCGAGACCTCACGGATCATCTCGCCGCCGCCGTTATAGGGACGCATCGCGACGAGGTGATCGTACTTGGCCCAGAGGATGCCGATGCCGGTCGGCCCGTAGACCTTGTGGCCGGTAAAGACATAGAAATCGCAGCCGAGATCCTGGACGTCGACAGGCAGATGCACTGCACCCTGGCTGCCGTCGACGAGCACGGGAATGCCGCGGGCGTGGGCGATTTTCACGACGTCCTTGATCGGCACAATGGTGCCGAGCGCGTTCGACATCTGCGTGATCGCGACCAGCTTGGTCTTCGACGTCAGCAGCTTCTCGAACTCGTCGATGAGGAAGTTACCCTCGTCGTCGACCGGCGCCCACTTGATCACGGCGCCATGGCGTTCCCTGAGGAAATGCCACGGCACGATGTTGGAGTGGTGCTCCATGATCGAGATGACGATCTCGTCGCCCTCTTTGATGTTCGGTTCGCCCCAGGACGACGCGACGAGGTTGATCGCCTCCGTCGCGTTGCGGGTGAAGATGACCTCTTCGGTCCGCGGCGCGTTGATGAACTGCGCAACCTTGCTGCGACCGCCCTCATAGGCCTCGGTGGCGGCATTGGCGAGGTAATGCAGGCCGCGATGCACGTTGGCGTATTCGGACGTATAGGCCTGCGTCATGCGGTCGAGCACGGCGCTCGGCTTCTGCGCAGAGGCGGCGTTGTCGAGATAGACCAGCGGCTTGCCGTAGACCTGCATGGCGAGCGCCGGAAAATCCTGGCGCACGCGTGCGACGTCGTAGGCACCGTTCTTGACTGCGGGATGCGTGCTCATTGGCGCCGCTCCAGCCAGCGCTCGGCGATACCGATCACGTGCTCGCGCAAACCGTCATCGGCGATCTGCTCGATCGCCTCACCCACGAAAGCCTGGATCAGCAGCGCCTGGGCCTGCTTCTCCGGGAGGCCGCGCGCCTTCAGGTAGAACAGCAGGCTGTCGTCGAGCGCGCCGGCAGTGGCGCCGTGGCCGCAGGAGACGTCATCGGCGAAGATCTCGAGCTCCGGCTTGTTGTCGGCCTCGGCTTCGTCCGAAAGCAGCAGCGCGCGGGTCATCATCTTGCCGTCGGTCTTCTGCGCGTCGGGACGGACGATGATGCGGCCCTGGAACACCGAATGGGCGCGATCGTCGATCACCGCGCGGAAGACCTCGCGGCTGACGCAGTTCGGCACGGCATGATCGACCACCAGCGTGGTGTCGCCGTGCTCGGTCTTCTGGAGCAGGTTCACGCCGTTGACGGAGAGGTCGCTGCCCTCGCCCGCCATCGTGATGAAGCCCTGGAGGCGGCTGACGGCAGCGCCAGTCGTCATGTTGAAGAAATTGAGCTTCGTGTTCGCGCCGACCGTGACGAACTGCGAAGTCACATTCACTGCGTCGGGTGCATCGTCCAACAGGCGGATATGCGCGACGTCGGCATTGTCGCCGACCGAGAGGATGACGGCGTCGTTGACCTGGTAGGCCTTGGCACCGGCCGCAACAAAGCTCTCGATGATGGTGGCGCGAGCGCCGTTCCCGACCGCGATCTGTGAACGGCTGAAAGCCGACGCGGACGAAGCGGTCGCGATGTGGATGATCTGGATCGGCGCGGACAGCTGCGCACCGTCGGCGATCGACAACACGACGCCGTCGGTTGCCAGCGCCGCATTCAGCGCGATCACGGCATCGGTGGCCGCGGTCTTCAGGAGACCTGCGTCCTTCTCCAGCGCTTCCCGAAGCATCTTGAGGCCCGCCTCAGAGGCAAGCGCCTTGACGTCGGAGAGATCGGCCGCGAACACGCCGTCGACCAGCACCAGCTTGCGGGCGCCTTCGATCGCATGCGCCTTGACGGCATCCGCGGCACGCTTCAGCGCGGCCGCATCGGGGCTGGCTGCAAGCGGCAGCACCTCGCCGACCAGTGCACGCAGGTCGGTGTATTTCCATTCCTCGATCCGGCGATGCGGCAGGCCGAGACGCTCATAGGTCTCGAACGCCTCGCGGCGTACCGCGATCACAGAAGGCGAACCCGGCAGGCGGCCTTCGGCGCTGGCGAAGAGATCGCTCACCGCACGGCCGTTTCCGGTCTTTGCCACAGCAACGTTCATCCTAAAATTCCTTACGCGGCATCCTCGAACTGGGCGTAGCCGGACGCTTCCAGCTCCAGCGCCAAGTCCTTGCCGCCGCTCTTCACGACACGGCCCTTCGACATCACGTGCACGACGTCGGGCACGATGTAGTTCAGCAGCCGCTGATAATGGGTGATGACGACCATCGCGCGCTTGGGCGAGCGCAGCGCGTTGACGCCGTCGGCCGCAATGCGCAGCGCGTCGATGTCGAGGCCGGAATCCATCTCGTCGAGGATGCACAGACTCGGCTCGAACAGCGCCATCTGCAGCACCTCGTTGCGCTTCTTCTCACCGCCGGAGAAGCCGACATTGACGCCGCGCTTGAGCATGTCCTGCGGGATGTTCAGCGACTTCGAGACCTCGCGGACCTTCCTCAGGAAGTCCGGGGTCGAATATTCGCTTTCGCCGCGCGCCTTGCGCTGCGCGTTCAGTGCGGTGCGCAGGAAGGTCATGGTGGCGACGCCGGGAATCTCGACCGGATACTGGAACGCCAGGAACACGCCCTTCGCGGCGCGCTCGTTGGGATCCATCTCCAGCAGGTCCTCGCCCTTGAACAGGATCTGGCCGTCGGTAACCTCGTAGCCGGGCTTGCCGGCGATGACGTGGGAGAGCGTCGATTTGCCGGAGCCGTTCGGCCCCATGATCGCGTGAACCTCGCCCTCGTTCACGGTCAGCGTCAGCCCGTGGAGGATCTCACGCTCTTCGACACGAACCTTCAAATCCTTCACTTCAAGCAAAGCCATCTTGGTGTCCAGTCTATTCAAATGATGCATGGAGCGCCGTAGCGCACCGCGAGGGTCGGCGATTAGCCGACCGACCCTTCAAGCGAGATCGAGATCAGCTTCTGCGCTTCCACCGCGAATTCCATCGGCAGCTGCTGAAGCACGTCCTTGACGAAACCGTTGACGACGAGGCCGACGGCTTCTTCCTGGGTGAGGCCGCGCTGGATGCAATAGAACAGCACGTCCTCGGAGATCTTCGAGGTCGTCGCCTCGTGCTCGAACGTCGCCGAGGAGTTTTTGGCCTCGATATACGGCACGGTGTGCGCGCCGCATTTGTCACCGATCAACAGGGAATCGCACGCCGTGAAGTTGCGCGCGCCGGTCGCTTTCCGGTGCGCGGTGACGAGCCCGCGATAGGTGTTCTGCGACTTGCCGGCGGCGATGCCCTTCGAGATGATCCGGCTCGACGTGTTCTTGCCGAGGTGGATCATCTTGGTGCCCGAATCGACCTGCTGGAAACCGTTCGAGATCGCGATCGAGTAGAACTCACCGCTGGAATTGTCGCCACGCAGGATGCAGCTCGGGTACTTCCAGGTGATGGCGGAGCCGGTCTCGACCTGGGTCCAGGAAATCTTGGACCGGTCGCCACGGCAGTCGCCACGCTTGGTGACGAAATTGTAGATGCCGCCCTTGCCTTCCGAATTGCCGGGATACCAGTTCTGCACCGTCGAGTATTTGATCTCGGCATCATCGTGCGCAACGAGCTCGACCACGGCGGCGTGCAGCTGGTTCTCATCGCGCTGCGGCGCGGTGCAGCCTTCGAGATAGCTGACGTAAGAACCCTTGTCGGCGATGATCAGCGTGCGCTCGAACTGGCCGGTGTTGCGCTCGTTGATGCGGAAATAGGTCGACAGCTCCATCGGGCAGCGCACGCCCGGCGGCACGTAGACGAACGAGCCGTCGGAGAACACCGCCGAGTTCAGCGTCGCGTAGAAATTGTCCGAGGTCGGAACCACCGAGCCCAGATATTTCTGCACCAGCTCGGGATGCTCGCGGATCGCCTCCGAGATCGGCATGAAGATCACGCCGGCCTTCTTCAGCTCGGCCTTGAACGTGGTCGCAACCGAGACCGAATCGAAGACCGCGTCGACCGCGATCTTGCGCCGGGCCGGATCTTCCTCGCCGGGCTTCGGCTCGACGCCTTCGAGCATCGCGACTTCCCGCAGGGGAATGCCGAGCTTCTCGTAGGTCTTCAGAATCTCCGGATCGATCTCGTCGAGCGAGGTGACCGTCTTCTTCGGCTTCGGCGCCGCATAGTAATAGAGGTCCTGGAAGTCGATCTTGGGATAGTCGACGCGCGCCCAGGTAGGCTCGGTCATGGTCAGCCAGCGCCGATAGGCCTCGAGCCGCCACTGGAGCATCCAGGCGGGTTCGTTCTTCTTCTCGGAGATGAACTTGACGGTCTCTTCCGACAGTCCCTTGGGGGCCTTGTCGGACTCGATCAGGGTCTCAAACCCATAACGATACTGATCGACGTCGATGCGCTTCACGCGCTCGACCGTCTCTTGCACGGCTGGCATTCTATCCTCCGCTCGCGGTTTCAAGGACCGCGGTGGATCACAAACTTGGACGAGTATTACGATGTTTTTCGGCAGAAAGCACGCGCTTAGAACCGTTCAAGCCGTGTTTCGTCGCTTAGGCTCTAAGTAGGGTATTACCAAGCTTTCGCCAAGCCTCTAACGTCCTGTTGATGTCATCTGGTTCCGTGGACCAGCCCAGACTGAGACGCACCGCTCCCTGGGCAAGGGTGGCATCATACCCCATCGCCGACAGCACGTGAGACGGCTGCACCTTGCCTGATGAACAGGCCGAGCCCGAGGACACAGCCACGCCTTCGAGATCGAAGCCGATCACGGCGGTTTCGGCCTTCAGGCCGGGGGCAGTGAAAAGGGTGGTATTTGGCAACCGCTTGATGTCATCCGCGAAGACCATCGCCCCGGCAATCCCGCGGATACCATTTTCCAAGGAATCTCTGAGGGTTGCCATCCGCTCCGCATCCTCCGGCAGAGCCTGAAGGGCCGCTCTCACCGCCGCCCCGAAGCCGGCGATGCCGGCGACATTCTCGGTTCCCGCGCGCCGGCTC
Source organism: Bradyrhizobium sp. 482_C4_N1_8 (assembly GCF_052075965.1). Classification (NCBI taxonomy): domain Bacteria; kingdom Pseudomonadati; phylum Pseudomonadota; class Alphaproteobacteria; order Hyphomicrobiales; family Nitrobacteraceae; genus Bradyrhizobium; species Bradyrhizobium sp. 482_C4_N1_8. Next base: position 5,010,313 of record NZ_CP197231.1, read on the forward strand.
AGCTCCTGCCCGCCGCCCCGCAGCACGGGTTCCAGTCCGGCGATCCCCTCCGCCAGGACCAGCGCGCCGACGCCCTTGGGGCCGCCGATCTTGTGCGCGGAAAAGGTCGCAAGGTCTGCGTCCACAGTCTTGATATCGAACGGGATTTTCCCCAGCGCCTGGATCGCATCGACGTGCAGGAGCCCCCCCGCCTCGTGGACGATACCAGCAGCCTCTGCGATCGGCTGAATTGCGCCGGTCTCGTTGTTCGCAGCCATGATGGAGACCAGCGCCGGTGGGCCGTCACCGAGCAAAGCCTGCAGACGGTCGAGGTCGATCACGCCGGCGCGTGTGACCGGGATCTGGCTGACCTTCTCCGGTGGGAATCGGCCGCCCGACAGCACCGAGGCATGCTCGACGGCCGAGACCAACAGGCGCTCGACGGGGCCGCCGGACGCCCCCCGCAGACCGGGCGACAGCGCCAACGCATTGGCCTCGGTTCCGGCTGAGGTGAAGACGACGTTCCTCGGCAATGCACCGACGGCTGCCGCGAGCGTGGCGCGGGCTTCCTCGACCAGCCGGCGAGCCTCGCGACCCTCGGCATGAACCGAGGACGGATTGCCGATCAGCTCCCAGGCTGCAAGCATCGCGGTCCGCACTTCGGCGCGGAGCGGCGAGGTCGCATTCCAGTCGAGATAGACACGACTCTGCATGAGGTATTATGTTACTCCATGGATCAAGCTGGTGTGCCCGTCCTGGAGCCCGACATGGGCCCCCGTGGAGCGCTTGGCAACTCGATTCCGAATCCCCACCGTTCAATGACGCCGCCATGACGCGCTAACATCTTGAGCCCATTGCGGGATGTTCAAGATGCTTGCTTTTTGACCCTCGCCTCATGTTAGAACGCCCGCGTCAGTTCACCGCGCGCCGCTCGCGCACCATCCGAGGGCGCCGCTCCACTCTTCCATTCGCGGTTTGATCGGCACAGCAGTCGATGAAGTCCGCACAATCGGTTGATTGCTGAAGAGCGTCTTCAAGGGATCAATCAAGAGATCATCATGCCTGAAGTCATTTTCACCGGCCCTGCTGGCCGTCTCGAAGGCCGCTATCACCCGGCCAAGCAGAAGAACGCGCCGATCGCGATGATCCTGCATCCGCATCCGCAGTTTCACGGCACGATGAACCATCAGATCGTGTACCAGTGCTACTACGCCTTCGCGCATCGCGGCTTCTCGGTGCTGCGCTTCAACTTCCGCGGCGTCGGCCGCAGCCAGGGCTCGTTCGACCACGGCACCGGCGAACTGTCGGATGCTGCCGCAGCCCTCGACTGGGCGCAGACCATCAATCCCGAAGCACGCGCATGCTGGGTCGCGGGCTTCTCGTTCGGTGCCTGGATCGGCATGCAGCTGTTGATGCGCCGTCCCGAGGTTGAGGGTTTCATCTCGATCGCGCCGCCCGCCAACCTCTACGACTTCTCGTTCCTGGCGCCCTGCCCCTCGTCGGGGCTGATCGTGCATGGCGAGAAGGATGCGGTGGTGCCGCCCAAGGACGTCAACACGCTGGTCGAGAAGCTGAAGACGCAGAAGGGCATCGTGATCGACCAACAGGTCATCCCCGGCGCCAACCACTTCTTCGACGCCAAGCTCGAGCCGCTGATGGAAACCATCACGGCCTATCTCGACATGCGCCTCGCCAACGTGCGCTAAGGCCTCAAATGGGCTCCTTCGTCGCCTTGCTGCGTGCCGTCAATGTCGGCGGCACCGGCAAGCTGCCGATGAGCGAGCTCAAGGCCATGTGCGAAGAGCTCGGCTTCGCCGCCGTGCGCACCTATATTGCGAGCGGCAACGTCGTCTTCACGAGCCGCAAGTCGGAAGCTGCAATCAAGACCGCCCTCGAAAAGCGCCTGCACGCCTACGCCGGCGCGCCGGTCGGGGTGCTCGTGCGTAGCGCCGCCGAGATGGCGCAAGTCTCGGCCGACAATCCTTTTCCAAAGGCTACGCCCAATCGCACCGTCGCGATCTTCCTCGACAGGGCGCCACCTGAAGACGCGCTTGCCAACATCCGCGGCCGGAACAGCGAAGAGCTCCGCCTCGGCCGCCGCGAGATTTACGTGCACTATGGCGACGGCATGGGGACGTCGAAGCTCGTCATCCCCGCCGCCAAGACCGGCACCGCGCGCAACATGAATACCGTCGCAACGCTCGCGAAGATGGCCGCGGAGATCTAGGCCAGCTTGAGCGCGGCGATCCCCATCAGCACGAGCGCGATGCCGGCAAGCTTCATCGCGCTCAAGGTCTCGCCGAACAGCACGACGCCCAGCAGGAAGGTGCCGGCCGCGCCGATGCCGGTCCACACCGAATAGGCGACGCCGACCTCCAGCACCTGCAAAGCGCGTCCGAGCAGGAAGACGAAGGCGGCGAGCAGCACCAGCGAGGTGATGCTCCAGCCTGCCCGCGTGTAGCCCTCCGCATATTTCATCGAGATCGCCCAACCGACATCGAGCGCACCGGCGATCACCAGCATCAGCCAGGCCATGGATTGCGACATTGGCGTGCGCTCAGGCCGCAAGCTTCAGCAGATGCGCGTCGTGGCGCACCAGGAAGGCACGCAGCAATTGCGGATAATCCGTGCCGACCGCGGTGCGCACGCTCGGGCGTCTCGCAAGCTCGGCGCGCCACGCGCGGACCTTCGGCACTTCGCGGAAGATACCGTGCTCGGTCAGTTCGTCGAACAGGTCGAAATAGCGGAAGATCGGGGCGAAGACCGCATCCACGAGGCTGAACGCATCGCCTGCGAAGTAAGGCCCTGCGCCGAGCGCTGCCTCCACGCGCGCGAATTTCGCCGCAACCGCCTGGCGCTTGCTTTCGAACGTCGCCGGATCGGTCGTGGTCTCCAGACCCCAGAGGTCACCGAGGATCGCCGAGCCGAACTCCATCCAGGCGCGATGCTCGGCGCGCTTCAACGGATCCGCCGGATGCAGTTTGAGGCCTGCCTGCGTCTCCTCGATATATTCGCAGATCACGTTGCTCTCGAACAGCGCGACCTCGCCCTTCTCCGTCGTCACCACCAGGACCGGCACCTTGCCGAGCGGCGAGAGTTTCAGAAACCAGTCGGGCTTGTTGGCGAGATCGATGTCGATCCGCTCGAACGGCACGCCCTTCTCGTTGAGCGCGATCACGGCGCGCTGCACATACGGGCAAAGCTTGTGGCTGATGAGTTTCAGTGAAGCGGTCATGGCAATGATCCCGGCGGTTTGATGCAACTGCATCCAATATAGATGCAATTGCATTCACTCGTCAAGATCGATGCATTTGCATCAACCGTCCTTGGATCTTCCCGGACCTCAGGGCCGCGCCATCACGCCGCCCGTCATCGGCATCGGCACCCCCGTCGTGGCCGGGTAGGACAGCGGCAGGCCCTTGAGGCCGCGGGCGGCCAGGAAGCCGAAGGCCTGCGCCTCGATGGCGTCGGAGGCCCAGCCGAGCGTCTCGGCGGCTTCGACGGTGGCCGAGCCCACCCGCTCCCGCAGCATCCGCAGCATGGTGAGGTTGCGGGCGCCCCCGCCACAAACGATCCAGCTCCGCGGACGGCGCGGCAGGAGCGAGATGATCCGGGCGATCGCCGCCGCGGTGAAGGCGGTCAGGGTCGCGGCGCCATCGGCCGGCGGGACGTCGCCGAGCTTCAGCGCGGCAAAGTCGTTGCGGTCGAGCGATTTCGGCGGCGGAGCTGCGAAGAACGGCAGTTCCAGTCCCCGCGCGATCCAGGCTTCGTCCGCCTTGCCGAGCGCCGCGAACTTTCCTTCCGCATCGAAGGCCTGGTTCATGGTGCGGTACATGAAATCGTCGAGCAGCGCGTTGCCCGGTCCGGTGTCGCAGGCGATCAGCGTGTCGTTGCCGTCGATATAGGTGATGTTGGAGACGCCGCCGATATTGACGACGACGATCGGCCCTTCGCGCTCCAGCGAATGGACGAGCGCCCGGTGGTAGACCGGCACGAACGGCGCGCCCTGCCCGCCGGCCTCGACGTCGGCGGCGCGGAAGTCGTGCATCACGGGGATATGAATCGCCCTGGCCAGCGCCGGCGCATCGCCGATCTGGACCGTCAGCCGCTTCTCGGGGCGATGCAGCACCGTCTGGCCGTGGAAGCCGACGATGTCGATGTCCTCCGGCTTCATCCGGTTCTGGGCGATGAAGGCGGCCACAGCCTCGGCATGGGCCAGCGTCACCGCGCGCTCGGCCTCGGCCAGAACGCCCGGGCGGGCGTCGCGTCGCGGCAGGTGCACGGCCTCGCTCAGCGCCTGGCGCAGCAGATTGCGCTCCGCCGGGCTGTAGGCCCGGTAGCCGGACGGCCCGAACGCCTTCACTTGCTTTCCGTCGGTTTCGATCAGCGCGACGTCCACCCCGTCCAGCGAGGTGCCGCTCATCAAACCGAGTGCCGTCAACATCATGGATCAGCGTCCTCAAGAGACCCCCTCCGGCATGCCGATCTTGTGCCAGAGGGACACATCTTATAATGCCACAGGCAAAGTGGCGGGTGGCAATCAAGTTCCCACGGGAGACCCTTAAATTGCACCCGAAACAGTAAACCAAGAATTGTCAGGCTCGCCGACAGATGACTGCATTTAAATCGGATTTCCTCAACACCCTGCAGGAACGTGGTTTCATCCATCAGTGCTCCGATTTCGAGGGGCTGGACGCGCTTGCCGCCAAGGGCGAAGCGACCACCTATGTCGGCTACGATTGCACCGCCCGCTCGCTGCACATCGGCAACTACCTGACCATGATGATGCTGCACTGGCTCCAGCAGTCCGGCAACAAGCCGATCACGCTGATGGGCGGCGGCACCACCATGGTCGGCGATCCCTCTGGCAAGGACGAGACCCGCGCGATGCGCACGGTCGCCGAGATCGAGGCCAACAAGGAATCGATCCGCGGCGTGTTCGCAAAGGTGCTGCGCTACGGCGACGGCAAGAGCGACGCCATCATGCTCGACAATGCGGAGTGGCTCACAAAACTCAACTGGATCGAGATGCTGCGCGACGTCGGCCGGCATTTCTCGGTCAACCGCATGTTGACCATGGACTCTGTGCGGCTGCGCCTCGAGCGCGAGCAGGAGATGAGCTTCATCGAGTTCAACTACATGGTCTGCCAGGCCTACGACTTCGTCGAGCTCGCCAAGCGCACCGGTTGCAAATTGCAGATGGGCGGCTCGGACCAGTGGGGCAACATCATCATGGGCGTCGATCTCGGCCGCCGCATGGGCACCCACCAGCTGTTCGCGCTGACGACGCCGCTGCTGACCACGGCGTCCGGCGCCAAGATGGGCAAGACCGCGCAAGGCGCGGTGTGGCTGAACGCCGACCAGTTCTCGCCCTATGACTTCTGGCAATACTGGCGCAACACCGAGGACGCCGACGTCGGCAAATTCCTGAAACTGTTCACGACGCTGCCGATGAGCGAGATCAGGAAGCTCGAGGCGCTCGGCGGCTCCGAGATCAACGAGGCCAAGAAGGTGCTTGCGACCGAGGCGACCGCGCTCTTGCACGGCCGCGACGCGGCAAACCAAGCGGCTGAAACCGCGCGCCGCACCTTCGAGGAAGGCGCACTGGCCGAAAGCCTGCCGACGGTGGAAATTCCGCGCGGCGAGCTGGACGCCGGCCTCGGCGTGCTCAACGCCTTCGTCAAGGCAGGCCTGGTTGCCTCCAATGGCGAGGCACGGCGCCAGATCAAGGGCGGCGGCCTGCGCGTCAACGACGAGTCCGTCAGCGACGAGAAGATGGCGCTGTCTGCGGCCAATCTGACACCCGAGGGCGTGATCAAGCTGTCCTTCGGCAAGAAGAAGCACGTCCTGATCCGGCCTGCATAGGCGTATGAGCTTTTGATGCTTGTCAGGGCACGCCGAAGCGCGCTCCCTGACCGGCAATGGATCAAAACACGCCCAGGGAAACTTCGAGGGAACAAGCCGTACGCACGCAGCGAGATGCGGTGCGCACCGCACTCATCGTGCTCGGACTGTGCTTCACGCTCGCCGTCCTCGGCCGCGGCCTCAGCGAGAGCTTCACTGTCTTCCTCAAGCCGATCTCCGAAAACTTTGGCTGGGACCGTGCGCAGGTCGTCTCGATCTACTCACTGACCTGGCTGATCAGCGGGCTGACCGCGCCACTGGTCGGGCGCCTGTTCGACCATTCCGGACCGCGCATCGTCTACGCACTCGGACTTTTCCTGCTCGGCTCGGCCTTCCTGATCGCTGCGCACGCGCAGGCGCTCTGGCAATTTCAGCTCTCGATCGGCCTCTGCGTCGGCATTGGCGTCGCCTTCATCGGCATTGTGCCGAACTCGATCCTGCTCGGCCGCTGGTTTGGGCCACGGCTGCCGACCGCGATGGCGGTGGTCTATTCGGCGATGGGCGGCGGCGTGCTGGCGCTGCTCCCGACCTCGCAGCTTTTGATCGATCATCTCGGCTGGCGTGAAGCCTATCAGGTATACGGCTTCGCCGCGCTCGGTTTGCTCGTGCCGCTGCTGCTTCTGCCCTGGCGCATGTTCGCGCTCGGCTCGCCGCGTGTCAGCAAGAAGACCGATCCTGATTTCATCGACAACGGCTGGACGCTTGCGAGCGCGATGCGCCACCACGCCTTCTGGGCGCTGTTCTCGACCTTCTTCTTCACCGCGGTCGGCATGTATTCGATCGCCGCGCAGATCGTGGCCTATCTCATCGACGCCGGCTTTCCGCCGCTCCAGGCCGCGACCGCCTGGGGTTTTTCGGGCGTGGTGCTGGTGTTCGGCATGCTCGGCGTATCCGCGCTCGACGGGCTGATCGGGCGCCGGCCCTCGGTACTGCTCAGCTACGCGATCTCGATCATCGGCATCGTCCTGCTCTGGCTCTTGCAGTATTATCCGAACATCATCCTGCTCACCGGCTTCGTCGTCTGTTTCGGCAGCATGATGGGCTCGCGCGGCCCGCTGATCACAGCGACCGCCATGAAGATTTTTCGCGGCAAGCGCGTCGGCACGATCTTCGGCACCATCTCGATCGGCAGCGGATTGGGTTCGGCGTTCGGCTCATGGAGCGGCGGCCTCATCCACGACTTCACGCACGGCTACAATCTCCTGCTCGTCTTCGCACTTGCGAGCGTGATCCTCGGAATGATTCCATTTCTGATTGTCCCTGCCTTGCGGGAGTAGGTCTCCCCGACGTAACCTGCACCCCTCCGCGTCACCGGGAAATTACGGGCGACACACGCGGCTCCGCGTGCGAAACAGTCGAGCGCAACCGGAGTTAAGGGACGAACTGCGATATTTTGTCCACATGACAAAAATGTCAGCACGGAATTGACCCCGGGTGGCTTGCGAGGCCGAACTGAATACGGTCCAAGTCGCCCATTGGATGGAGGGCACAAACCAATGAACTTTTCCTATCTCACTCGCTTTGAACCGGTTCTCCTGAGCCTGTTCCGCTTCATCACCGGCCTGCTGCTGTTTCAATTCGGCGTAGCCAAGCTTTTCAAGTTTCCGCCTTTGCCGATGTTCGCGAAAGTCGAACTGATGTCGCTTTATGGCGCGGCCGGGACGCTTGAACTGGTGCTTGGCGCGCTGTTGATCCTCGGCCTGTTCACCCGCCTCGCCGCTTTCATCCTCTCCGGTGAAATGGCCTTCGCCTACTTCATGGGACATATGCTCAAGGGCGAGACGCCGGTGCTCCTGCCGCTGCTCAACAACGGCACGCTTGCCATCCTGTTCTGCTTCGCCTGCCTCTATCTCTCGGCGGCCGGCGGTGGCCCGATCAGCGTCGATGCGGCGCTGGGCAACGAACGCGCCTCAACCGGCGGCGCATTTGCGCGACGCTGACGCGCGCAATTGACGCGCAAGTCATGGATGGCACCGGCAGCTTTGCCGGTGTCATCTACCGCGAGCCCAGCACGTTCCAGATCAGGACGAGGGCCGCGACGAGCAGCGCGGACATGATGAGGCGGTGAACGAATCGGTTCATTGCCGCTCCCGCCAGGCTCGATGACCACCAAAGTCCAGCATCGATCTTTTCCAGCATACGCGCTGACGTGCGCCGACGCATGTCGCTTTGCCTGCACGGTTGCGCATCAGGCTGCGAACGGTCACGCGCGCGGCCGGCGGCCGCATGCCTATGTTCATGATTGGTAAGAACTTCATGCTACCGATGCGAGCAATAACAACCATTTCGTAGAGGCTGCGATGAAGCTGCTGAGCCATCTGAAGATCCGCACCAAGCTTACCAGCATGGTCTGTCTTGCGGCTCTCACAGTCACGGCCATCATCGCGGTATCGGCCTTCCTCAGCAAGAGCCGCATGATGGAGGACCGGGTCCAGCAGATGAAGACCGCGGTCGACATGCTCTACAATCTCGCCCAGTCGGTCCAGGACGACGTCACCGCCGGCAAGCTGACGCAGGCCGAGGCCAAGGCCCAGTTCCACATGCGCGGACGGCGCATGACCTTCAACGGCAACCAGGGCTATCCGGTCGTCTACAACGCCGACACGTCCCTCCTCGTCAACGGCGCCAACCAGCAGCTCGAAGGCAAGATCACCGGCGCGATCGACGCCAACGGCGTCCTGATTGCCGACGCGATCCTCAAGGCCGGCGAACAGAATGGCGGCGGCGTAGCCTCCTATCTTTATCCCCGCCCCGGCCAGACCGAAGCGGTGCGCAAGACCGTGTTCGCGCGCAAGTTCGCTCCCTGGAACGCGACGATCAGCTATGGCCTCTATGTCGACGACATCGACGCCGATGTGCGCGCGCTGACGCTCGAGCTTGCCGCGGTCGGCTTCGGCCTGATGCTGCTGATGGCGACGTTGTCGTGGCTGATCGCCCGCGACGTGCTCGGCGCGCTTGATCGCCAGAAGACCCGCATGCAGGAGATCGCCGACGGTGCCATCGACAAGCCGGTCGAGGAGACCAGCCGCGGTGACGAGATCGGCCGCATGGCCGAAACCCTCGAAGTGCTCAGGCAGACCGCTTTGACGGCGCGCACGCTGGAGTCCGAACAGATCGCCGCCAAGACACGCAGCGAGCAGGAGAAGCGTGACGCGCTGATCGCGCTCGCCGACCGCTTCGATGCCTCGGTCGGCCAGCTCGTCGGCCTGATGGCCTCGGGCTCCGGCGAGCTCGAGACCACCGCCAAGTCGATGTCGTCCACGGCCGAGGGCACCAACCACCGCGCCGCCGTGGTCGGCTCGGCCGCCACCGAAGCCAGCCAGCGCGTCCAGACGGTCGCGGCTGCCGCCGAAGAGCTCTCCTCCTCCATCACCGAGATCAGCCGCCAGGTCGCGCAATCCGCCGAAGTGACCGGCCGCGCCGTGGACAGCGCACGCCGCACCGACACCATCGTCCGTGCCCTCTCTGACGGCGCCCAGCAGATCGAGCACGTCGCCGAGCTGATCTCCAGCATCGCGGCGCAGACCAATCTGCTCGCGCTGAATGCCACCATCGAGGCCGCGCGCGCCGGTGAAGCCGGCCGCGGCTTTGCCGTCGTCGCCTCCGAGGTGAAGTCGCTGGCGAGCCAGACCGCGGAAGCCACCCGCGAGATCGGCGACAAGATCGCCCAGATCCAGGGCGCGACCAAGGAGGCCGTGGACGCCATCGGCGGCATCACCGCCACCATCGAGGAAGTCAGCCGGATCGCCACCTCGATCGGCGCGGCCATCGAGGAGCAAGGCGCCGCCACCGCCGAGATCGCCCGCAGCGTCTCGCAGACCGCTGAAGCGACCAAGGAAGTCACCACCAATATCGGCGGCGTCAGCACCGCAGCGAACGAGACCGGCAACGCCGCCGGCATGGTGCTCGCGGCCGCCTCCAACCTCTCCAAGCAGGCCGAGCAGCTCTCAGGCGAAGTCGGGACGTTCCTCGCGGGCGTGCGCGCGGCTTAAGCCGCGCAACGCTACGCTGGTTCTGAACGCGACGAAGCATCGGCGAATCGATGCATCGATCGAACCGACACGCGATCGCACGAACACGATCACGATCCGTTTTTTTGGACACGTCGCCGCAGACCTCGGCGTCTCGTCTGCATATGCGTGTCCACGGCTGCGCGAATTGCGCCACGCCTGAATGCACCATGCGGTGCGTTCAGGAATCATAAGAACTTCCTGATACGGCTGCGCGAGAACAAGCATCTTACAACCGTTCCCGAGGCCGTCATGACGCTGCTCAGTCACCTGAAAATCCGCACCAAGCTTGCCAGCATGGTCTGTCTTGCGGCGCTCACCGTGACCGCCCTCATCGTCGCGTCAGCCTATCTCAGCAAGACCCGCATGCTCGAAGATCGCGGGCGCCAGATGCAGACGGCGGTCGATCTGCTGCACGGCTTCGCGCAATCGCTCCAGGACGACGTCACCGCCGGCAAGATGACGCTCGCCGATGCGCAAGACCAGTTCAAGCTGCGCGGCCGGCGAATGAAGTTCAACGGCGGCCAAGGCTATCCCGTCGTCTATACCGCCGATTCAACAGTGATGATGAATGGCGGCGCGCCTCAGCTCGAGGGCAAGAACAACGGCATCAAGGATGCCAATGGCATCGTGATCGGCGATGCCACGGTGGCCGCAGGCAAGCAGACACCGGAAGGCAGTATCCTGTCCTATCTGTTCCCGCGTCCGGGCGAGACGGTTCCGGTTCGCAAACTGGTGTTCGCCCGCCAGTTCGCCCCCTGGAACGTCGCAATTGCCTACGGTCTCTATGTCGACGACATCGACGCCGACGTGCGCGCGCTGACGCTGGAGCTCGCCGCAATCGGCGTTGGCCTGATGCTGCTGATGGCGACGCTGTCCTGGTTGATCGCCCGCGACGTGCTCGGCGCGCTCAACCGCCAGAAGACCCGCATGCAGGAGATTTCCGAAGGCGCTATCGACAGGCCGGTCGAGGAGACCGATCGCGGCGACGAGATCGGCCGCATGGCCGAGACGCTCGAAGTGCTCAGGCAGACCGCTTTGACGGCGCGCACGCTGGAGGCCGAGCAGGTTGCCGCCAAGACCCGCAATGAGCAAGGAGAAACGCGACGCCCTGATCTCGCTCGCCGACCACTTCGATGCCTCCGTCGGCCAGCTCGTCGGCCTGATGGCCTCCGGCTCCGGCGAGCTCGAGACCACCGCCAGGTCGATGTCGTCCACGGCCGAGGGCACCAACCGCCGCGCCGCGGTGGTCGGCTCGGCCGCCACCGAGGCCAGCCAGCGCGTTCAGACCGTTGCCGCCGCGGCCGAGGAGCTCTCCTCCTCCATCACCGAGATCAGCCGTCAGGTCGCGCAGTCCGCCGAGGTGACGGGGCGCGCCGTCGACAGCGCACGCCGCACCGACACCATCGTCCGTGCGCTCTCAGACGGCGCCCAGCAGATCGAGCACGTCGCCGAGCTGATCTCCAGCATCGCGGCGCAGACCAATCTGCTCGCGCTGAATGCCACCATCGAGGCCGCACGCGCCGGTGAAGCCGGCCGCGGCTTTGCCGTCGTCGCCTCCGAGGTGAAGTCGCTCGCCAGCCAGACCGCGGAAGCCACCCGCGAGATCGGCGACAAGATTACCCAGATCCAGGGTGCGACCAAGGAGGCGGTGGATGCCATCGGCGGCATCACCGCCACCATCGAGGAAGTCAGCCGGATCGCCACCTCGATCGGCGCGGCCATCGAGGAGCAAGGCGCCGCCACCGCCGAGATCGCCCGCAGCGTCTCGCAGACCGCTGAAGCGACCAAGGAAGTCACCACGAATATCGGCGGTGTCAGCACCGCAGCGAACGAGACCGGCAACGCCGCCGGCATGGTGCTCGCTGCGGCCAGCAATCTCTCCAAGCAGGCCGAGCAGCTCTCAGGCGAAGTCGGCACCTTCCTGGCGGGCGTGCGCGCGGCGTAAGCTTCCCGACGCCAATCCCTCCACATGCGTCATGGCCGGGCTAAACACTTGTCCCGGCCATTCACGTTTTGCCGCGCGGCAGGAAGGACGTGGATACCCAGGCCTTCGCCGCGCCGAAGCGGCTTCGGCCGCGCAGCCGGGACGAGCACCTGCGAATTTTAGTGGGTTATCGCCGCGCGAGGGTGCAGCCGCTCGAGAGCTGGCGCGCCGATCCGGTCGAGCCGTCGTTCGACTGCGACGGGAATTCCTCGAACGGCGTGTTCTGCTTGCCGGTGTTGAATTCGAAGATCTTGCGGAACACACCCGGCACCATGGCCGAAACCGGATTGACGCGCATCACCGGCGCGGCCGGCGTACCGACGACCTCGTAGGTCACGCCGATCAGGCCTTCCTTGTCGCCACCGCCCAGGAACAACCCGAGCACCGGAATCTGTCCGAACATGTTGTTCAAGCCGTACATCGGCACGAAGGTGCCGCTCATGCAGACCTGGTTGCCGGGATAGTCGATCGAGCCCTCGATGGTGGCGCCGATCATCGGGCCCTTGACGACGCCATCGCGGATCGTCAGCGCGCCGTTCTGGCGCGTGAACTCGGCGCGCAGCGCGCTGAAGGAGACGCCGTTCCCGGTGCCGTTGGGCGCGCCGGCGGCAACGCGTTCGAGCTGCGCCTCGCCCTTCACCGTGAAGTCGCGGACGTTGATGAGGCCCTCGCGCGTGGTGTTCGGCTCCGACGTCGGCGGCTCCATCGCCACCACCATCTGGCCGCCGCTCGCCTTGGTGTAGGTGTCGGTGAAGCGCAGCAACGCGCCGGCATCGTTGGTCTGGAGGTAGATCACCTCGCGATTGCCCTGGGCGCGGCCGCCGCGCAAATCGGCTGCCACCGGCGTGTCGCGGCCGATCTTGCCGTTCAGCGTGAAGGCTTTGACGGTGCCGTTGCGCCGCGACATCTTGCCGTCGACGCTGCGCATCGCCTCGCCGTTGAAGCCCGCGACGGCACCGAGCTTCACGTCGATGTCGAAATCGACGTTCTTCATCTTGTTCTTGGCGTCGTCCTTGGAATTGCCCGAGATCGCCGACTTCAGGAAACCGCGGCCGTCGAACACATCCCCGCGCATCGTGCCCCGCACCACCCCGTCCTGGCCACGCTCCACCTTCAACGAGGCCTTGTCGCCGTCGGACGGGGCGTAGGTCGGGAAGTTCGCGTTCATGAGGTCGCCGTTCGGATCGACTTCAAGCGAGCCCTTGATCGAGGCGCCGCCGCCTTCGACGACGATGTCCTCCAGGCGCGTTGATTGCGCCGTCGGCACCACCTTGAAGCTGGCCTTGGCCGATTTGCCCGGCAGCTTGACCCAGCCGGGCAGGATATTGTCGAGCTTGACCGAGGTCAGGTCCGCCTCGACACCGAGCTTCGTTGTCTGGTCGGGACCTCCGGCGATCTTGCCCGACAGCTTGATCGGCAGCGATCCGCTCACGGCAGGGCTGAGGTCGAATCCGAGACGCGCGCGGCTCGCATCGTCGAGCGTGGCCTGCAATTTGACGTCAGCGTCGCCCTCGGTCGGCTTGCGGTAGTCCAGCGAAGCCGTCTGCCCGTTGATCTTGACGTCGCCCTTGACCTGATAGCCCTGGTTGTTGGCTGATATCTTGAGGTTGTTGGCCTCCAGCTTCTGATTCATCACCAGCTTGTCGGCGGCAAAGCCGCTGAGGTCGGCGCTGACGGCGTAGCTGGTGTCGCCCTTGGTCAGCGCGCCCTTGACCGGCAAGCCGAGCTGGATGTTCGCCGAGAACGTTCCCTTGCTGGTGTTGGGATCGACGAACGTCGCCGACAGATCGCTGAGCCGATCATTGGAAAGGATTTCGGCGGCTGCCGCCACGGGGCCGTCGGCGCGGAACCTGGTCCGCGATGGCGACGGCTTGGGCGCCATATCCGGCACCTCGAAGACGAAGTCGGAGATCGTGACCTTGCGGCCCGCCGGCGTATCGGCAATGCCCTGCCCGATATTCACGGTCGCGGTGCGCCCGGTCACACGCGCCTTCAAATCGGCATCGTGCACCACCGGCATGCCATCCACGGGGCGGACCGCGACGCCACTCGCGACGATGTTGACCGACAGGCCATCGTCGGGAATGGGCGGGCCCTTGCGCGGGAGGTTCTTCGTCGGCGAATTGACGCCGATCTCGATGCGCTGGAGCGTGCCGCGCTCGATCCGCTCGATCACCCATTCGCGCAACTCGGGAACGACGAGCGTCGGCCACATCCGCTTGAGCGCGGAGGCCGACATCGGCGTTCCCGCAAAGCCCAGCGTCAACCGCGGCTCGCCCGAATAGTCGATGGCACCGGTGCCGGCGACGCCGATCTCGCCATTGCTGATATCGGCTTGCGTCAGCAGCATGCGCTTGTGGTCGGTATCGAAGCGGAAGCCGATCGCGATGCGGTTGAAGACCAGCGGGGGCTCGTTGTCGATGCCGCCCAGCAGGATCGAGCCGCCGCTGAAGCCAAGCTGCCAGTCGTTGATGGTGCCGTTGGGCGGCTCGAGATGGGCCAGAAGCGTCAGGCGGTTCGCGCCCGAGAGAATCTTGAACGGAGCGACCAATACCCGCCGGTTCGAATCCCACTCGACGTTGATCTCGGCCGAGTCGATCGCCATCGGATAATCTGGCGTGTCGGTGTCGATGATATTGCCCGCGCCGACCGCGATCTTGCCGCGGAAGAAGGTCGGCACGCCGTCGCGGCCGAGCTCGCCCTTGAGCTCGCCGGTCAGCGGCAGGTCGGCGGTGTAGGTGAAGTCCTTCACCCGGAGCGCCAGCAGGATGTTGGCGGTGGAAAGCTTATCGGCGCGGATGTCGACCGAACGCACACCATTCTCGGCAGGGCCGATCGTGGCGCGCAGCGACCACGGGCGCGCGCCCTCCTCGCCTAGGCTGAGCGCGACGCCGCCATGGCTCGGCCGGCGCAGGCTGAGCGTGATGTTCTCAAAGCTCCATTTGCTGCCGCGCTGCTGATCGTCGACGATCAGATTGCCGTTCTTCAGACCGATCTCGTTGAGGTTCTGGCCGTCGAGGCCGGTCATACTCAGACTGTCGAGCCAGTCGAGGCCCTGAAGAATGCCGCTCGGGGCAGCGGCCTGGGGAGCGGCCTGCGATGCGTCCGGGCTTGCAGGTCCGGTGGCGAATGGCGGCGGCGGGACACCGTTGCGCGGGAATGTCGGCGGCAGGCCCGCTTCCTTCTTGGATGCGACGCCGGTTGCCAGCGGCTTGGCGGTGTCGCCGGCGGACACGGTGACGGTGCCGTCGGGCGCGATGCGGATCGCGAGCTCCGCGTCCACGAGATTGAGGCTCTCGGCGCGCAGGTGCCCCATCAGGAGACCTGCCCCCGACAGCTTCACCTCGGCCTTCGGCGCGGTGGCGACGATGGCGTGGTCGTGGTCGCGGACGACGATGTCGCGGATGCGCACGGCGATGCGGATCCGCCCGGCCCGCTCGATCTGGGTGCCGCCGACCTCCACAGTGTTGCCGTGGCCGATATTGTCCTCGATGGCAGCAGCGAGCCAGGGTGTCGCGATATCGAGATTGATGGGACCTGCACCAAGCCGCCACCACAGCGCGCCGAAACAGCCGATGAAAATGACGGCAAGGGCTCCGACCACGATGGCCAGCCGCTTCAGCCAGCGATCAGCCGCCAGCCAGCGGCGCATTGACGCAAACCCGTCACCGAAACGATGGAAGCCTGAATTGGAACGCGACAACAGCCGGCGCGCCCGATAGCCCGCCGCTGCTTCCTGATCCGGATCCCAGTCGGCGTCGTCCCATTCCTGCGGCTGCTGTTGACCGCCGCGCCGATCGAAATCCCGATTGTAATCCTGGGGCGACGTATTCCTTGCCATTGCCTCTCGATACAGGCGCCCATCGTAGGATTGAGCACCGCCGGGACCGCAGCCGTCCGCGGGAAGCGAAGCTCCCCGCGCCGGCATTGCCGCCATACCTCGAATGTTCCTGCTGTTCGTCATTTCGCCCCGGGCGCGCGTTCAACGAGCAGTGGGGTGGTGCGTGGAATTCCTTGTAACCATACCCCGGCGTCGCCAGACTTGCCCAGACGAGGGCGATTCCGGCACACCGGACGAGAGCTGCAATACCGCTTTGGTTGACCCGCCGAAAGCGACGAAAGGAAGGCGTATGTCCAAGAAATCCCGAAAGAAATCGTCCAAAACGCCCTCCGGCATCGCAACGGCTAAAAAGAAGACCCCGACCAAGCGGGCAACGACTCAAACAAAGTCCGCAAAAACACAGCGGACGCAGGCGAGCAAATCAACCAGGACCGTAGCAAAAGCAGGATCACATAAGGCCGCATCGAAACAGTTAAATTCCTCCAAATCGGCCTCCGCGCCCGCGAAGGCGAAGCCGGCCCTGACCGAAGGCCAGAAGGCGCCCGCCTTCCGGCTGCCCCGCGACGGCGGCGATGTGGTCTCGCTCGCCGACTATGCCGGTCGGAAGCTCGTCCTGTTCTTCTACCCCCGCGCCGACACGCCCGGCTGCACCCGGGAGGCGATCGATTTCACGCGGCTGGCGGACGCTTTCAGCGCTGCCGGCACGGCCCTGCTCGGCATCTCCGCCGATCCGTTAAGGGCCCAGGAGAAGTTCCGCGACAAGCACAGCCTCGGCATGCCCCTCATCTCGGATGAGAAACACGAGATGCTGGAGGCGTACGGCGCGTGGGGCGAAAAATCCATGTATGGCAAGAGCTTCCTCGGAGTTCTTCGCACCACGATACTGCTTGGTGCCGACAGCAAGGTAGCCAGGGTCTGGCGCAATGTCCGCGTCGACGGCCACGCCGACGAGGTGCTGGAAGCGGCAAGAGGCCTTTAACCAATCCGTTAAATTCGAGCGGTTCCGTTTCCGGAAAATTAACCATGACCGGCCCAGATTGCTGCGGCAATTAGGCCGTACGGACTCATCCGACCGGCGCGGGAGTGCCGATGTCGAAAAGTTCTGCCCAATATTCGCAGTACCCCCAACATCACGCGCACGACCACGGACGGCCCCTCCATCGCCGTCCTGCCGCCGCCGTGGCTGCAGCCGCGATCCCCCTTCCCTCGACCGACGACGCCTACACCATCGTGCACCACGGCAAGCAGGTCCGCCTCGGACCGGTGGTGTTCTGGATCGTGGTCGGCACCGTCGTGCTGCTCGGACTCTGGTCGGCCGCGACCGCGACCTATTTCGCCTTCCGCGACGACGTCCTGACCCGGCTGATCGCACGTCAGGCCGAGATGCAGTACGCCTACGAGGATCGCATCGCCGAGCTCCGTGCCAAGGTCGACCGCACCACCAGCCGGCAGCTGCTCGACCAGGAACAGTTCGACCAGAAGCTCGACCAGATCATGAAGCGCCAGACGGCGCTGGAGTCCCGCGCCACGGCGCTCGGGGCCATGCCCGACGTGACCGGATCAATCCCCCGCACGGCCCCGCAGCGCGGTGATTCGAGCCAGGGCGCGACGCAGGGCACGCCGAAGCCGTCGCCGATCAGCGACACCGTGATCTTCGTGGCACCGCCCGATCGCGAAGCGCGGCTTGAGTCGCGTGCGCCGACCGTCGCGGCACCGCCGACCAGCCAATTCGCCAAGAACCAGGGTTTCGACAACGTCCTGGTCCGGCTCACGACCTCGCTTGACCAGGTCGAGCGTCGCCAGATGGCGACGCTCAGCGCCGTCGAGGAAGGCATGGATTCACGCATGCGCCGGATGCGCGGCGTCGTCAGCGACCTCGGCCTCAATCTCGCCAGCCTCGAAGCCGCCGTGCCGCGCTCCGCGATGGGCGGTCCTTTCGTGCCCGTCAAGCTGACGGCCAATGCCGGGCCGTTCGAGAAGCAGCTCAACCGCATCAATGTCACCCGCGCCGAGATGGATCGGCTCAATCGCACGCTGGCGCTGGTGCCCTACCGCAAGCCCGTCATCGGCGAGGTCGAATTCACCTCCGGTTTCGGCGTGCGCAGCGATCCCTTCCTCGGCCGGCCCGCGATGCATACCGGGCTCGACTTCCGCGCCGCGACCGGCGATCCCGCCCGCGTCACCGCCAACGGCAAGGTGGTCTCGGCCGGCTGGTCCGGTGGTTACGGCCGCATGGTCGAAGTCGATCACGGCAACGGGCTGTCGACCCGCTACGGCCATCTCTCCGAGATCAACGTGAAGGTCGGCGAGATCGTGAAGCTCGGCCAGGTCATCGGCCTCGTCGGCTCGACCGGCCGTTCCACCGGCCCGCATCTGCATTACGAAACCCGCATCGACGGCGAAGCGGTCGATCCGCAGAAGTTCTTGCGCGCCGGCGTGCGGCTCAGCGCGGGCTAACAAGCCCACGCCACGCGCTTCCAGCGTGGCCGCGTCCTACCGCCGGCCGCCGCCCATCCCGCCTCCGGGACCTCCGAAGCCGCCACCGCCCATTCCACCGCCGGGTCCCATGGGCCCACCGCCGGGCGAACCAAATCCGCCGGGGCCTGACGGGCCGCTCGGGCCCGCCGGTGCGGAGCCGGGATTCGCACTTGGGCCAGGTCCTGCGCCAGATCCCGGGGCAGGTCCACCACCTGGCGCGCCGGGCTGGCCACCGCTCGGGGTGGTGGCGCTGCGGTTCGGATGCAGGATCGAGCCGCCGGGCGACCGATTGGGATTGCCGCCACCGGATGGAGGGGCTCCAGGCCCCTGACCGATGGCCTGAGCCGACTCCACCTGGAAGCCGCGCGAGCGATCGAACACGCCGTTGACCACCATGCGGGCCTCGCCGGCGGCCGGGCCGAAGCGCGAACCGTCACGAGCCACGAAGCCTGAGCCGAGCTGGAGGTTCGATCCCACACGCTGCACATAGGCCTCGATCGAGAGGCGGCTTGCGCCGACGAGATCCGAGAAGTCGTCGATGCGCGTGCGCGCGGCCTGCATCGTGCCCTGGCTCGAACGGCCCTCGATCTGGGCGCGCTGGCCAACCAGCAGCGGATCGACCCCGCTCAGCCTCAGCCCGCCAATATGCAAGCCGTCAGGCCCGCGCTCGACGAGACCGGTGACACGCTCGGTCGCCTCGCGCCGCGGCTCGATCAAGCTTGCGACGATCACGCCGTCGGTCCGGCGCAGGCCGTAGACGGCCACCTGCGTGCCGGCACGAAGCTTGCTCTCCTTCTCGCTTGTGACGATCTTCTGGCCGAGCACCGTCAGCTCGTTGCCCCTCACGGTTTCGATCGGACCTGCGACCTCGCTCGCGATCGTGATGTTGCGCGTCACGAGCGTGCCGTCGGCCTGACGGGTCGCGACCACGCGCGCAAGCTGGCCGATGCGTAGAGCCTTGGGGCTCGCGGCCTCGCCGTCGATCCGGACCGGCACGTCGCTCGCATAAGTGACCCGCTCGCCGTTGACGTAGATGCTGCCAAACCGCTGGATCACGCCGACGATGCCGGTGCCGCCGATGCCGTGGTCGTCACCGCGCCTGATTCCGGTGCCGCCGATGCCCTGATCGGTGCCGCGCTTAACCTGCGCGTGGGCCATCGCCGTACCGGCGAGCCAAAATCCTGTCAGCAGCAGACGGCGGGAGATCAGCGGCGGCCGGCTCATGAAGAACCACCCTCCTTGCCGCTTTCCTTGCCGCTGTCCTTGCCGCCTTCCTTGGCCTCTGCCTCGCCATCTGCATCTTCGCTGTAGATGTAGATGCCGAAATTCCAGCGGGCGTCGCCGCCCTTGTCCTTGCCGAGCGCGCGGTTGGCCTCGCGGTTAGCGGTCTTCAGCGCGTCCATCGCGAGCTCGCGCGAGCGTGCCTCGAGGCGCCGCGCCAGCTTGGGCGAAATGTTGTTGTAGTGCACCGCGCGTTCGAGGAAGCGCGGCGCCGCGCCTGAGACGTTCTGCGCGGCGGCCGCGATATGGTCGTGCAGATTGCGGCCGAGATAGTGCCACTTGCTGTCGTCCTCGCCGCTCGGGACGAAGGCCGCCTCGACCAGCTCGATCTCGTCGGAATCGTTGATGGTGACGAGCTTGCGGTCGACCCATTCGTCGAGCACCGCGCGCGGCCGCACGTCCTTGGTCACCGAGGCGACCAGCTGCTCGAACGACGGCGCATCGCCCTCGGCCGTGCGCGGCAACGCCAGCGGCTCGCCCTTCGCATCGGTGAATTCGGGCGCAGCAAGCCAGCGCGCAATCACAGCGCTCGTCAGCGACACCGCGGCCGGCGCCTCGTGCACCGGCGCGCCGGCACCGCGCAGCCGCGCCACCTCCTTGCGATGGATTCCGGTGAGCAGGCTGACACGGCTGTCGGTCTGCTCCTTCCCCTCCAGCGCAAAATCGTGCTCGGCGACGTTGACGAACAGCTCGCGGAGCAATTGCGCCAATGCAGGAAAGGTCATGCCGCTGCGAATGCAGAGCCGCACGAGCGGGCGCAGCAGCCGCGCCAGCGGCGCGTGCAGCTTCGCGGCAGTCGGCTGCGGAGCCGCTGCTTTGGACCCGGACTTGGCATTCATGTCTGAATTGTACCCGCGCCCCACGTGGGACACAATCCCACTTTTTTCTCCCTTCCGATTGACGTGGTAAATTTTCCCACGTAAATGAGACGCCACTGAGGGCGCGACGTAAAGGGACTCACACCCATGGCTGACCGTTTGGTCCGCAATTCCAACTCACTGCGTGCTGTGCCGGCTCCTGACTGGGGGCGCGGCGCAATCGAGCCGATGCTGCCGGCGCTGTTGCGCGGCGTGATCTTCATCTCGGTGCTGGCCGCACCGTTCGTCGCGGCCCTTCTCGCAGGCTGACACCATCATGCATCACACCAGCGAAACTCAGCGCCGCCCGTCGGTGCTGCACATCTTCAAGATCTATTATCCCGATCTGTTCGGCGGCACGCTGACGGTGATCCGCGACATCTGCGCCAGCCTGAAGGACAGCTTCGCCTCCGCCGTGCTGGTCTGCTCGCAATCGGCCGAGCGGCGCGAGATCGTCGTCAATGACGTGCCGGTCGAGCGCGTTCGCTCCTTCGGCAATGTCCTGTCGCTTCCCACCGCTCCCACCTATCCCTGGCGGCTCTGGCGCAAGATTGCCGAGCACGATTTGCTCGCGCTCCATGCCCCCTTCCCGCTCGCCGACCTCGTTTTCGCCTTCGGCTTCGGCGCCAATCGCCCGCTGGTGGTGCACTGGCATGCCGACATCGTCACCCATGCCGGCCTTCGCTGGTTCATCGAACCGTTGATGCGGCGGACACTGCGCCGGGCGAAAGCGATCATCGTCTCGGACCACGCGCTGATCGAGAACACGCCGTTGCTGCGGGAATTCGTCGACAAATGCCACGTCGTGCCGTTCGGCATCGACACCTCGGGTTACGACTGGCCGAAGATCGAGCCTCACCACGTGAACGATCGCGGCCGGCTCGTGCTCGCCTGCGGCCGGCTCGTGCCCTACAAGGGCTTTGACGTCCTGATCCGCGCCGCCGTCAACCGCAAGTTCGAGGTCTGGATCATCGGCGAAGGCACCGAGCGTCCGCGGCTCGAGCAGCTGATCCGCGAGCTCGGCCTCGGTGACCGCGTCCGCCTGCTCGGTTCGGTGAACGACAGCGAGCGCATCAAGCTGATGTGCCTGTCCGACGTCTTCGTCATGCCGTCGGTGACCAATGCCGAGACCTTTGGCCTGGTCCAGCTCGAGGCCATGGCCGCCGGCCGCCCTGTTGTGAACACGGCGCTCGACACCGCGGTGCCGCGCGTCGCCCGCCATGGCATGGAGGCGATCACGGTGCCGCCTGGCGATGCCGAAAAGCTCGGCGATGCCATCGACACGCTGATCAGCGATCCCGAGCGCCGCCGCCGCATGGGACTGTCAGCCCGGACGCGCGCCCTCACCCGCTATTCCGCCCCAGCCTTCAGGGAAGGCATGCAGGCCGTCTACCGCGACGCCGTCACCGCGTCGTGCAGGGAACCCGCAACCGCCGCCGAGCTGCCGCAGGCGACCGGCTGGCTGGACACCGTCCGGATTGCGGCGGCACTGGCCTGGTCGGACATGCGCCACCGCTACGTGCGTTCGCTGCTCGGCCCGTTCTGGATGTCGCTTCAGATGGCGATCATGGTCGCCGTATTGGGCTCGGTGATCGGCCAGATGTCGAACGCCGACATGCTGGCGCGCCTGCCGATGCTGGCGCTGTCGATGACGGCCTGGACCTTCCTCAACAGCGTCGTGCTCGATGCGACCACGGCGCTTCAGAATTCCGCGAGCCTGATCCGCGACCGGGCGCTGCCGCCGGTGATCTTCCTGCTGCAATGCACCTTCCGCCAGGCGCTGTTCGCGCTGCATAACGCCTGCGTGCCGCTGGTGCTGTGGCTGATCCTCTCGCCCCACGACCTCTCTCACGCGCTGGCGGCGCTGCCCGGCCTCCTGCTGTTCATAGCCTGTACCTTCGCCCTGAGCCTCGTCCTCGGCGCGACGGCAACGCGCTATCGCGACCTCAAGCCGATCATCGAATCCACGCTGATGCTCGCCTTCCTCGCCTCGCCCGTGATCTGGTCGGCCGAGATGATCAATCACCGCTCGACGGTGATGCGGCTCAATCCGCTGACGCATCTGTTCGCGGTATGGCGCGAGCCACTTGCAGGCGGCCATATCGATCCCGCCAGCATCGTCTACGTCCTCATCACGCTGGCGCTGCTGATCTTTGCGAGCGTGCTGACGCTGGTCCACCTGCGCAAAGCCGCATTCTGGATTTGACGCATGGTCTCGATCAGCCTGCACGATGTCTGTCTCGACTATCCGCTCTACGGCGCCTACGACTTCTCGCTGAAGCGGCGGCTGCTCGGCCACCTCATCCGCGAACCGGGCAAGATGCGGATCATCCGCGCCGTCGACAACGTCTCGATCGAGGCCGAAGCCGGCGCCCGTATCGGGCTTGCCGGGCCCAACGGCTCCGGCAAGTCGACGCTGCTGCGCCTGATCGCCGGTGTCTATCCGCCGAGCAGTGGCCGCGTCACGGTCCGGGGCAACGTCGTGCCCCTGCTCGGCCTGAACGCCGGGGTCAATCTGGACTTCGTGGCGGAGGACAACATCGCGCTGCTGCTGCGGATCAGCGGTCGCAAGCCCACACGCAGCGTGATCGACGAGATATGGGCCTTCACCGAGCTCGAAGCGCGCATGCAGCGCCTGCCCCTGCGGATGTTCTCCTCGGGCATGCTGATGCGGGTGTTGTTCGCGACCGCCACCGCTTTCCCGGCCGACATCCTGCTGCTCGACGAATGGCTCAGCGTCGTCGACGAGCATTTTGCCGAGAAGGCCGAGAGACGGCTGCAAAACCTGGTCTCGCAGGCGGCGATCGTGATCATCGCCTCGCACGACCTGCCGCTGCTGCGCCGCACCTGCTCCAGCATCATCAACCTCGATCACGGCCGCATCGCCTCGACCATCGCGGTCGAGCCGCCCGTCACGCACACCTTTGAGCTCCGAGAGAAACGCGCATGAAACAGAACATCCTGGTCGTGTCCGAGTCGCTCGGACAACCCAATCACAAGCGCGGCATCTTCCACTTCACCCGGGAATTGGTACGGTCGCTCGCGTCGGAAGGCCACGAACTCACGTTGCTGGTGGAAACCTCAAAGCGTTACCGCAAGCTATGTCGGCGCGAGCGACGCACGAAGCTGTTTCCGGCGCAGTCACGCAACATCGAGCTGCTCGCTCTTTATCGCTTCCTCGACGAGGTCAACGTGAGCGGGCCGGTGATGCTCAGCGGCGCGCGTCGCAGGTTCGACTGGTTCCGCCACAAGGCCACCATGCTGCTGTCGCGGGACAATATCCTCTGCCTCCTGCGCGCGATCGGCCTGCTTGGCCTGCACGCCCGGCTGATCGAGAACCGGACCGCCGCGCTCGAATACATTCCGCCGGATATGCGCCATCTCGAACTGTTCAGCGAATTCCAGCTCGAGCCCGGATTCTTCAACTATCAGGACTCCTCGGCCTTCTTCCTGCTGCCGCCGCCGCGGATCGACGCGCGTGACTATGATCTCATCGTCGTGGACACCCCGACGCGGGTCGCGATCAGGCGCAAGCCGAACGCCAAGGTGATCTGCGTCGTCCACGATTTGCTGCCGCTCACCGACCTCAAGCTCAGCGACATCGCCACGCGGCAGTTCCTGGCGCGGATCGGCACCAGCCTGCGCCAGGCTGACGAGCTCGCCTTCGTTTCAAACTATAGCATGATGCGGTTCAGGGAACTGTTGCCGCAATTTGCGCACCTGCCGGCGCGGGTCGTGTATCCCCGCACCCGGTTCGACGCCCCGGATGTCCTCCACCTCCCAGCCCTGTCGGGGCGTCCGGGGCGGCCGAACTTCGTCATCATCGTGTCGAACGAGCCGCGCAAGAACGTCGCCACCGTCATTCGTGCCTTCCGCAACGTCCCTCAGGCCGATCTCGTGGTGATCGGTCATGCGGGCCAGATCAGCCGGATGCGCAACCTGCCGCCAAATGTCCGCTTCGCCGGCTATGTCGACGAGCATGAAAAGGCCGCCATGATCGCGGAGGCGCACGGGCTGATCATGCCGAGCCTGGCCGAAGGCTTCGGCATACCGATCATCGAGGCGCTGGCCGCGAACACACCGGTGCTATGCTCCGATATCGCGGTGTTCCGTGAGGTCGCAGGCGAGCTCGCCGACTATTTCGATCCGTTCTCGACCGATGCGATCGCAGCTTCAATCACCCGCGTGCTGACGCGGCAGGAGGAATGCCGCGGCCGCATCCGCGCGCGGCGACACGAGCTCGCCGAGCGCTTCGGCTACGAGACCCAGGCGCGCGACTTCCTCGGGCATGAGATGCCCCGGGAAAGCCTGGCCGCCGCGCAATAAGCGTCGTTGCACATGACTGCTGAAACCGCGGAATGGTCCGGCCCGGCCGGTCGACAAGCCTTGCGCGCCCGATGGCAGGCCATGGGCAAATCGCGCGCTCTGATCGGGGCCGCCGATGTGCTCGCTGTGTTGATCGCGGCGTCCCTGCCCTGGTCGACCACAGCGCCTTCGATCTTCGTCGGGCTCTGGCTGCTGGTGGTGACACCGACCATCGACTGGCGCGACTATGGACGCCAGCTCGCACGGCCTGCGTTCGCCCTGCCCTTTGTCTTGCTGCTGCTCGCGCTTCTCGGCACGCTCTGGTCGGACGGCGCGTGGGCCGACCGGGTGCATGCGATCAAGCCGGTCGCAAAGCTCGTGCTCATTCCAGCACTGCTCTATCACTTCAGCCGATCCGAACGCGGTTTCTGGGTTTTCCTTGGCTTTCTCGTATCCTGCGCGCTGCTTGCAGTCTACTCCTGGATCGTGCTGCACGATCCCGCCTGGAAGCTCACCGCGACCGCGTCGGCGGGCGTTCCCGTCAAGAACTACATCGACCAGAGCCAGGAATTCACGCTGTGCGCCTTTGCGCTCGCGCTGCCGGCGTTGACTTTTTGGCGCGGCGGAAACGTGGTCGCGACAGCCGTCTGTCTGGCATTGATCCTGCTGTTCGCCACCAACATGGCGTTCGTCGCCTTCGCGCGCACGGCGCTGCTGTGCATCGCGGTGCTGCTTGGACTGCTCGCCTGGAGGCATTTGAGCCGACGCGCGGCGCTGGTCCTGCTCGCAGGCACGATAGCCGCGAGCGCGCTGGCCTGGACGACATCGCCCTATCTGCGCCACCGCATTGCGGACATCGCCGTGGAATACCGCCACGGCCACGAGGACATCAGCCGAGCCTCGACCGCCCAACGCCTGACCTATTGGCGCAAGGCGCTTCACGCCATTGCCGAGGCGCCCCTGACCGGTCACGGCACCGGGTCGATCAAGCGCCAGTTCGAGCGCGCCGCCACCGGTGGAAGCCGCCTCGATGCGGAGATCGTCAGCAATCCCCACAACCAGACCCTCAATGTCGCAATGCAATGGGGCGTACTCGGCGTCGCTCTGCTCTACGCCATGTGGATCGCCCACCTTCGCCTGTTCCTTGACGAAGGCCTTGCGGCCTGGATCGGGCTCGTGGCCGTCGTACAGAACATCGCGAGCTCGCTTCTGAACTCGCATTTGTTCGATTTCCACGAAGGCTGGATGTATGTGCTGGGCGTTGGCGTCGCCGGCGGTATGGCGCTGAAGGCAAGAGCCGGACCGCATCTGCATTATGAGACCCGCATCGGGGGTGAAGCGGTCGATCCGCAGAGATTTCTGCGCGCCCGCGTGCGGCTCAGCGCCGACTAGGCCTTTTACTCCGCCGCCACGCAAGCCACCTGGGGGGGAGCCAACGCAAAGACGCCGAAATCGGGCACGACCATTTCGAGTTCGCGGCGATAGCTTTCGTAGCTGAGCGCTCCCGGCCGAATGAAGCCGAGTTGAAGCGTGTGATCGACCACACGCCTGAGAA
Source organism: Bradyrhizobium sp. 482_C4_N1_8 (assembly GCF_052075965.1). Taxonomy (NCBI): domain Bacteria; kingdom Pseudomonadati; phylum Pseudomonadota; class Alphaproteobacteria; order Hyphomicrobiales; family Nitrobacteraceae; genus Bradyrhizobium; species Bradyrhizobium sp. 482_C4_N1_8. The sequence continues at coordinate 5,036,510 of NZ_CP197231.1, forward strand.
CGATCGGAGCGCTCGCCGGTGTAAACTGGGCGCCACCGGGATTGGACAGCGTCGTGATCAGACCGCGTGCGGGCTCGTTTCTCTTATCGGGACGTGACACCATGATCAGACGTATCGCTCCCTTTTCGAGGGTGACGAAGTTCAGGAACGGGCGTCCATCCGGGATGTAGACACGGCCCCTCTGCGTGTGCCCGGCATCAACACGCTCGCGTTCCTCGAACATGAGACAGGACTCGGTTTCGTCCCAATGAATGCCGATGATGTAGGCACTGATGATCTCGGGGTTGGAGAACGCGGGCCTGAAGCAGACGTAGTCCCCCTCGAAGGCCTCCACTCCCGCGCGATCGCGGTAACCAAGATCATCGGCGACGTCGAACCTAGACGTCGCTGGCGGAGGTTCGAGTCCGCCGGCAATCGACGGCGCATCATGCAATGGAAACTCCTTGTGCGGACTGGTGGCTATCCGCTCAGCAGTGACGTTGCGTATGCGCTCGGACTCATTGAAGACCGCGAGGACCATGCCGCCGACGATGAAGCCGGTTAAGCCAGTGCTTAACGCCACCAGTTGGATCGCATCCTGCGGATGTACATAGAACAGAGCCAGTACTTGCTGGCCGATCATATGCGCGACCAGCCACCCCGCACAGGTCAGCGCGGCGCCGTTCGCGAGAGCCCCGAGGGCCGCCACGCGGTACCAGCTCATCCGCGAACATCCCATGTAGGAACAAATGAGCCCGAGGGAAATCGTACAGATGAAAGGCGTGATGACGCCGTATAGCCGCTCGATGAACTGCCTAAGAACGTCCTGATATCCTCCTCCCTGCATCAGGGCGGACACTAGTGGAATGCCGATCCGGAGCCCAATCGACAGCCCCACGACGACGAGACCGGCGACAACCAACTCGGCGATAGGCGGATATCCGGGTGTGTTGCCTTCCTTGCGTCCGATGAAGCGTTGCGCCACGACGATCGCGCCCAGGACTGCGAAGCCGATCGAAGCGCCGAACGTGACCGCAATCGTCAGCACCTTGCCGACGTCGATCGGAAGTGTTCCCGGCATGAACACCATCATGCCAATGCTCCAGGCCGTCACGAGGAAGATCGTCGTCGCCCATTGATCCAGCCCAAAGGTCGGCCCCGGACTGTAGGCGAAGCCCATCCTCGCTAGCCGCTGCAATCGGCCGCTATGGGTCCGTTCGCAAAACAGGACATAGCGAGACACGAGGCCGCAAGTGAGGTTGGTGACCTCAGCAATGTTGCGGTTCAAAGCGTCCTTCAATTCCGGGGTTGGAAGCGACGACGTGAAAAAGGCAAGACCGGCGTGCATCATCTCTTCGTAACGGGCATCCGCACGAGCCGCCACCGCGTCGCCCAATTGCATGATCATGGCGTAGGCGGATCGGCCATAGCCATTTCCGGTGAAGTCGAGTGCCGCGGCATTCTGCCGGGGTCCGACGAACAGGTTGTAAAGGCCGATGGCTCTTGTGAAGCGGTCGGGAAGAGTACCGTCCCTGCTGAAACTCAACGCTTGCGGACCGATATTCTCCGAAACGATTTTGGTCACCTTGCTTCGAAGGTCGTCGCGCGGGACGAAACCCGTGGTTTGCGCGAGTTCAAATGCGAGTCGGTCGGCTTCACGCGGAATGGCGGCCAATCTGACACAAAATGCGCGCGCGGCCCGGTCGATCCGTGCCACCTGCCGGAATTGCGAAGCGACGACGATGATGAGCACGGCCACGATCGGAGCATATTGAGCCAGTTGCGCCTGCGCCTTTGGATCTACCGCCTTCACCTGGCCGACGATGAAGTCGAACCCGATGCTGCCCTGGACGAGTCCGATCATGACGACCAGCCAGAGCGGTATCATCAGGGCATAGTAGAATATCACCCCCCAAAAGAACAGCGCGAAGGTCGTACCGGACCGATTGGTGGGCGGAGAGTTGAAGCGAGCCCAGGCAACGACAAAGAGTGCCAAGATCGCAATAATCCATTGGCTCTTCGTAACGATCGCTTCAATGATGTCCATGTTACGCGCTCCCACATAGCAGGCGACGCTTGCATGAATGGCTCTGCCCTCGCCGAGGCAGGGCACAATTCAGATCAGGGACATCGTGGAGACGCAGCGCGCGTCGACACAGGTGCCCGAACAATAGGGAAGACTACGCTGGGCCGACCCGGCTGCAATGTGAAGTAGAACACACCCGGGAGGACATTTCTTTAGCGGAGTTGGACACCGCGACCGCTGTTGGCACATACAACCGAACTACGGACTCCGCTCGTGGCCGACCTCGCCGGTGATGACGTCGCCGAACAGCTCCCAGGCCTGCCCGTTGAAGCGCATCAACTGCATCTGCTCGATCGGGAAATAGTCGTCGGTGGAGGTGTTGACCATGATGCCTGGCAGCATCAGATCAGTGTGGAAATTCTTCAGGCTAGTGGCCTGCTTCATCACGTTCTCACGGGTGAGATTGTCACCGCACTGCTTCAACACCTGCGCCATCGCCTCGGCCTGCACATAGCCGTAGATGTTGTTGGCGTTGGCCTTGTCGCCATCGGGATAATATTTGTCCATGAATTCGCGCCACTTCACCACCGCCGGGTCCTTGTCCCAGGTCGGGTCGGTCGGATCCTTCAGATAGACGGTCGAGATGATATCCTTGGAATAGTCGAGCCCGGCGGGCTTGAGCACCGAGGCGACCGAGGTCGCGGTATTGGCGAGGAAGAATTTTGGTTTCCAGCCGAGCTCTCCGACCTTCCGGATTGCCTGCGCCGATCCCTTCGGGGCGGCCCATGAGAAGAAGATGTCGGCGCCCGAGTCATGCAGCGCCACGATCTGCGAGTCGATCGAGGGATCGCTGACCTCATAGGACTTGTCGGCGATGATCATGCCGGCCTTGTCGCCGAGCCCGTCCTTCAGGCCCTTGAACTGGTCCTTGCCGGCGTCGTCGTTCTGCCAGAACACGGCGATCTTGCTGTTGGGGAAATGATCGCGGATGTACTTTGCGTAGATCCGCCCCTCGCTCTGGTAGTTCGGCTGGAAACCCATGGTCCACGGGAAATTCTTGGGGTCCCCGAACTTGGTACCGCCGGAGGCGACGAACAGCTGCGGCACCTTCTTGGCGTTCATGTATTTCATGATCGCCGAGTTCGAGGGCGTGCCGAGCGGCTGGAAGATCAGCAGCACCTCGTCGCTCTCGACCAGCTTGCGCGCCTGCTCGATCGCCTTCGGCGGCGAATAGGCGTCGTCATAGCTGATGAAGTTGATCTTGCGGCCGTTGATTCCGCCCTGGTCGTTGATCATCCTGAAATAGGCGGCCTCGGTTTTGCCGATCACGCCATAGGACGACGCCGGCCCGCTATAGGGCATAATGTTGCCGATCTTGACTTCGGTGTCGGTGGCGCCGGGATCGTATTTCTTCTGCGCCAGAGCCGGTGCCGTGACGAGCACGCCGGCAGCAAGAATGGCGAGGGCAGCAAGGCTTTCGCGACGACCCGGCATCGTTCTCTCCCCTATGTTTTGTAGTCTTGTTTTGCGGAGAGTGTCGCAAGGCCGTTCGCCGCTGGCAAGCGCCGCGATTTTCCGCGCCGTGAAACGACGGACCCGGAACTTACGCGGTGCGCCGCAGCAGTCTCAGCGCGCGCCCGTCGATCACGAGCAATGCGCTACCGATGACGATGGCGCCCGCGATCTCGCGCGCGGAGATCGGCTCACCCAGCACCAGCCATCCCAGCAGGATGGCGGTGACGGGAATGAGCAGAGTCACCAGCATCACGTTGGTCGCGCCCGAACGCCGAATGATCTGAAAGAAGACGATGTAGGCGAGCGCCGTCGACAGGGCGGCAAGGCCAAGCACCGCGAGCCAGGTCGTCAGGCCCGGCATCGAAAGATGCCACGGCTGCTCCATGGCGCCGGCGACGATCGCCATCATCACAGTCGATGCCATCAGCTGAAACGTCGCCGTTCCCAGCGGAGGCGTGTCCTTCAGCAGCCGCCGCGCGGCCAGCGCCGCAAAGCCATAGCTGAATGCGCCGCCCAGGCAGAGCAGGATGCCGAGCCCCTGCCCCGGCCTCGTTTCCCATCCGCGCAGGATGATGACGCCGGCGAGCCCGAGCGCCACGCCGGCCACCCGACGCATCTGCAGGGCCTCTTCGCCGGCCGCCGCCATCACCATCACCGTGAACAGCGGCGTGGTCGCATTCAGGATCGAGGCCAGCCCACTCGGAATGTAGGTCTGGCCGAGCACGATCAGCGAGAACGGGATGACGTTGTTGAGCAGCCCAATCGCGACGAACGGCTTCCAGCCCGCCATGCCCTTGGGAAGACCGATACCCTGCATCCGCAGCAACGGCAGCAGAATGGCCGCCCCAAGCGCGACGCGCAGCAGCACCAGCGTCAGCGGCGGCAATTCCCGCAGCGCCGCGCCATTGAAGAAGAACGATCCGCCCCAGAGAACCGAGAGCACCGCGAGCAGCGACCAGTCTCGCGCGTCGATCCTGTTATCGTTCGGGGACATGTTGCTTCACCTCGGCGGCCGAGCCTGCCGCCTAGAACGGCGCGAGACAGGCCGCCACCCGATTTCCGACAAATTTGCTCAGGAGGGGCGCCGCGAGCGAGCGTCACCGGCAATATCGGCGACAACCGCTCCGATCACCAGCGCGCCGCCAATGAGCGCATGCACGGCGGGCAGTTCGCGAAAAGCGACCCAGATCCAGAACGGCATTAGCGGCGTTTCCAGCGTCGCGATCAGGGAAGCCTGCCCCGAAGGCAACAAGCGCGAGCCGAGCATGTAGAAGGTCAGGCCGAGCGCGACCTGGAGGCAGCCGAACATCGCGAGGATCGCAAGGCTGTTGCCGCCGACATGGGCGATGTCGTGGGCAAAGGGAAGACTGACGAGGCTCCCCATGAAGTTCGACAGCGCGGCCGCGGCCACCATCGACGTCTCGCGATGACGCCGGACCACGACCGTCATGGCGGAGATGGCGAGCACCATCAGGCAGCTCAGCGCGACGCCGCCGAGATCGGCGCCGGCCCGAACGCCGCCGACCGTGATCACCACGCCGGCAAAGGCGATCAGGCTCGCGGTCAGCGTACGCCACGTCGCGGCTTCGCCGAGCCACAGCCACGCCAGCGCAGCCGCAACGAAGGGCTGGGTGGCGATCAGCACCGCCACGTTCATGACCTTGGTCATCTGAAGCGCGGGAATGAACGAGACCATGCCGACCGCGGACAAGGACGCGACGAGCAGGCCGCCCTTCCCCGGCACTACCAATTGCCACAGTGCAGCGCGGCCCTGCATCACGACAAGAAACACGCTGATCAGGCTGCCCGCGAACAGGCCGCGCCAGAACAGGATGGTCCAGGGATCGAACGGCAAGAGGCGCGTGAAGAACGGCGCCGTGCTCCAGGCAACTGCGGCAGCGATGACGAGGGCAATGCCGAGACCGCGATCCGAACGAGGCTGCCCCATGTTGATGCGTCCAGCTAGGTCGGCTTCTTCGGCCGCGACACCAGCTCGATCATCTTGCCTTCATCGTCGTCGGGCATTGCGGCCTTCGCCTGCGCGTAGGACTCGACCGCAGCGCGCGAGACCAGCGGCTTGTCGGCGAGCAGGCTTTCGGCGAGCTTCACGGCGTAGGCGGCATCCTTGTGCCGCAGCGCCGCCGTAAACGTCGCGCCGCTGAAATCGCGGGCGACCATGCGCTTGGAATGACGCTGCACCTGCGGGCTTGCCGCGACACCGGCCTGGATCGATTCCAGCACCAGGTTCATGTCGAGCCCGGCCTGTTCGGCGATGGCGAGGCCTTCGGCAAGGCCCGCGATCTGGATCGCACCCAGGAGATTGTTGATGAGCTTGTAGACGGTGCCGGAGCCGACCGCGCCGAAATGGCGGATGGTCGAGCCGATCGGTTCGAGGAACGGCCGCGCACGTTCGAGATCAGCTGCGTCAGCGCCGGCGAGCAGCGTCAGCTTTCCGGCCGCTGCCGCATCCGGCAATCCCGTCACGGGGCAGTCGATGTAGATCAGCCCGCGCGCGTTCAGTTCGCGGCCCATCTCGCGGGCGTGGTCATAGGAGACGGTGGAGCACTCGATCGCAATGGTGCCGGCCTTTGCCGTCTTGGCCGCGCCCTCAGGCCCGAGCCAGACCGCGCGCGAGGCTTCGTCGTCGGCGACCATGGTCACGACCGCATCGGCATCGATCGCGGCATCCTCAGGCGACGTCGCCCAATGCGCACCGCGCGCGATCAGGTCGTCCGCCTTTGCCTTGCTGCGATTCCACAACGTCACCGTGAAGCCGGCATCGAGATAGCGACCGGCCATGCCGTGGCCCATCCGCCCCAACCCGATGAAGGCGACGCGGGACATCAGTCGACGTCCTCGATGTCGGCGCCGGTGGTGCCGAAGGCGCGCTGCGCCAGGGTTGCGGCCATGAAGTCGTCGAGCTCGCCGTTCAGCACGCCCGACGTGTCGGACGTCTGCACGCCGGTGCGCAAATCCTTCACCATCTGGTAGGGCTGCAGCACGTAGGAGCGAATCTGGTGACCCCAGCCGATATCGGTCTTGGCGGCCTGGTCGGCGGCAGCCTTCTCCTCGCGCTTCTTCAGCTCGATCTCGTAAAGCCGCGCGCGCAGCATGTCCCAGGCCTGCGCCCGGTTCTTGTGCTGGGACCGGCCGGCCTGGCAGACCACGGCAACGCCGGTCGGAATATGCGTCAGGCGCACCGCGGATTCGGTCTTGTTGACGTGCTGGCCGCCGGCGCCGCCCGAGCGCATGGTGTCGACGCGGACGTCGGCTTCCTTGATGTCGATCTTGATGCTGTCGTCGATGACGGGGAACACCTGCACGCTCGAAAACGAGGTGTGCCGCCGCGCGTTGGAATCGAACGGCGAGATGCGCACCAGCCGGTGCACGCCCGCCTCCGTCTTCAGCCAGCCATAGGCGTTGTGGCCCGAGACCTGGATCGTCGCGGACTTGATGCCGGCCTCTTCGCCCTCGGACTCTTCGAGGAATTCGACCTTGAAGCCGTGCGTCTCGGCCCAGCGCGTGTACATGCGCAGCAGCATCTGCGCCCAGTCCTGGCTCTCGGTGCCGCCGGCGCCGGCATGGACTTCGAGATAGGAATCGAAACGATCGGCCTCGCCCGACAGCAGCGCCTCGAGCTCGCGCCGCGCGACTTCCTTCTTGAGGTTCTTCAGCGCGGTTTCAGCCTCAGCGACGACGCCAGCATCGCCCTCGGCCTCGCCGAGCTCGATCATGCCGATGTCGTCTTCGAGCTCCTGCTCGACCTTGCCGATGCCCGAGAGCGAATCCTCAAGCGAGGTGCGCTCCTGCATCAGCTTCTGGGCTTTCTGGGGATCGTTCCAGAGGTTGGGATCTTCTGCGAGCTTGTTCAGCTCAGCGAGGCGCGCCGTCGATTTCTCGACGTCAAAGATGCCTCCTCAGCAGCCCGACTGACTGCTTGATCTCTTCTACCAACCGTTCGATTTCGGCGCGCATGTTGTTCTCTGATCTCGCGGAATCCCGCGTGCAATTCAGATCGGGATGTAGCGGCGGCGGCTGCAAAGCGCAACCGCCGGAACCGCGATCGTCCGTCTTATCCGCTAGTACAGCCCGCCGGTGCCCGGCCGCATGAAGAAGCCGGAATCCGGCTGCTGCTGCTGCGACGCCGGCACGCCGCCGCGCCCGTCGGCATCAGCAACGCCGATCACCGAATAGTTGTCCGGCGGCGCCGTGCCCGGCTTGAAGGCTTCCAAAATGGTTCCGCCGGTCTCGCCGGGACCGGCGCGCATGCCGGTCTTGGAGACGACGCGCACGAGCTTGATGCCGGCCGGCACCTTGAACGGAACGGCGGGCTTGTCGGCGAGCGCAAGCTTGAGGAAGTCGCGCGCGATGGGTGCGGCCAGATGGCCGCCGGTCGCGGCGTTGCCCCTACCGAGCGCGCGCGGCTTGTCGTAGCCCATATAGATCGCGACGGCGACGTCGGGCGAGAAGCCGACGAACCAGGCGTCCTTGGCCTCGTTGGTGGTGCCGGTCTTGCCGGCGATCGGCTTGCCGACCTCCTTGACCACGGTTGCGGTACCGGCCTGGACCACGCCTTCCATCAGCTCGGTGATCTGATAGGCGGTCATGGAATCCAGCACCTGCTCGCGGCGGTCGATCAGCTGCGGCTCGACCTGATTCTTCCAGCCGCCCGGCGCGTCGCAGCCGCGGCATTCACGCTGGTCGTGCTTGAAGATGGTGCGGCCGTAACGGTCCTGGATGCGGTCGATCAAGGTCGGCTTCACCCGGCGACCGCCATTGGCGAGCATCGAATAGGCCGTGACCATGCGCATCGCCGTGGTCTCGCCGGCGCCGAGCGCGTAGGACAGATAGTTCGGCAGTTCGTCATAGACGCCGAAGCGGCGCGCATATTCGCCGATCAGGGGCATGCCGATGTCCTGCGCGAGGCGCACCGTCACGGTGTTCAGCGACTGCCGCAGCGCGTTGCGCAGCGTGACGGGTCCCTGGAATTTGCCGGACGAGAAGTTTTCGGGCCGCCACACGCCGGCGCCCTGGCCCTGGTCGATTTCGATGGGCGCGTCGAGCACCACGGTCGAGGGCGTATAACCGTTGTCGAGCGCGGCCGAATAGACGATCGGCTTGAACGACGAGCCCGGCTGCCGGTAGGCCTGCGTGGCGCGGTTGAACTGGCTCTGGTCGAACGAGAAGCCGCCGACCATCGCGAGCACGCGGCCGGTCCAGGGATCCATCGCCACCATCGCACCGGACACTTCGGGGATCTGGCGCAGGCGGTACTGGCCTTCGACCGGCTGTCCCTCCTTGGTGTAGAGCGGATCGGCATAGATTACGTCGCCGGGCTGCAACACCTGCGCCACCGACGTCGGGGTCTTGCCCTTGGCATTGCCCTGGGCCGCCCTCGCCCAGCGCACGCCGTCGACCGTGACGATGCCGGTCTCGCGCTGCTTGCTGATGGCGCCGCCGAGCTCGCGGTTCGGCTGGAAGCCGATGCGCGCCGACTGGTCGCTGGTCTCCAGCACCACCGCCATGCGCCATGGCGAGATGTCGGAAAGCGACTTGATCTCGGCGAGCTTCACGCCCCAATCGCCCGAAATATCGAGCTTGCTCATCGCACCGCGATAGCCCTGCTGCTCATCATAGTTCACGAGGCCGGCGACCATGGCCTTGCGCGCCATGACCTGGATCTTCGGATCGAGCGTGGTGCGGACGGACAGACCGCCTTCGTAGAGCTTCTTCTCGCCGTAGCGCTCGAAGATGTCGCGGCGGACTTCCTCGGCGAAATATTCGCCGGCGAAGGTGTGGGCACCGTTGGAACGGTTGGTGACGGCCAGCGGCTCCTTGCGCGCCTTGTCGGCGTCGGCCTGCTTGATCCAGCCGTTCTCCAGCAGACGGTCGATGACGTAGTTGCGGCGCTCGATGGCGCGGTCGCGGTTGCGCACCGGATGCAGCGTCGCGGGCATCTTCGGCAACGCGGCCAGATAGGACGCTTCAGCGACCGTCAGCTCGTTCACCGACTTGTCGAAATACACCAGCGAAGCGGCCGCGATGCCGTAGGCGCCGAGGCCGAGATAGATCTCGTTCAGGTACAGCTCGAGGATCTTGTCCTTCGAATAGGTCTTCTCGATGCGCATCGCCAGCAAGGCTTCCTTGATCTTGCGGGCGAAGGAGACCTCGTTGGTCAGAAGGAAGTTCTTGGCGACCTGCTGGGTGATCGTGGAGGCGCCCTGCGGACGCCGGTTCGAGCCGTAGTTCTGGATGAAGAGCACGCCGGCGCGCGCCATGCCGGTGTAGTCGATGCCGCCATGCTCGTAGAAATTCTTGTCCTCGGCCGCGAGGAAGGCGTTGATCACGAGCTTCGGCACCGCCTGGATCGGCAGGTACAGCCGGCGCTCCTTGGCGTATTCGCCGAGCAGCGAGCCGTCGACCGCGTGCACGCGGGTCATCACCGGCGGCTCGTAATCCTGAAGCTGAGAGTAGTCCGGCAAGTCCTTGGAGAAATGCCAGATCAGGCCTGCCACGGCCCCGACACCGACAAGGAACACCACCGTTCCCGCGGCGAACAGGAAGCCCATGAACCGCACCAGCAAGCGCATTATATGTTTATCCGTTCAAACTCTGGATCAGCTCAAGGCACCCAAAACAGGCGCCAACTCCACGTCGCGAATTTACCGGCCTACTCAATTACATCAGTGCCGGACCCAAGACGCTTGCCGAACGGGATTCTCGCCGATTCCGGAACCCCCTGCGGCATTTTTATAAAGCGCCCGCTGTGGCCAAACTAGGGCTTTTGCAACGGGACGGAAAATCCCTCTCAATTCGACGCCTCCCGGTCGTCAATTCGACGATCCCCCGGTCGTCAATTTGACGATCCGGCCGTGGCCATCCGCTTGGTCAGAAACCCGTCGATCGCCTGCGCCATCGAGCCCACGGCCTTGGACCGCCAGCCCTCGGAGACCAGATGCTCGAGGTCGCCCTTGTTGGAGACATAGCCGATCTCGACCAGCACCGACGGCACGTCCGGCGCCTTGAGGACCCGGAAGCCGGCCGACTTCAGGGGATGCTTGTGCATCCGCACCGACGACTTCATTTCGCCCATCAACAGGCGGGCAAAACGGCTTGAAAAGGTACGAGTTTCCCGCTGGGTGAGGTCGATCAGGATGTCCGCGACGTCGGTCGGCTCCTCCGCGAGATTGAAACCGGCGATCGCGTCCGCCCGGTTTTCCGCGTCCGCCAGTCGCTGCGCCTCGGCGTCGGAGGCCTTGTCGGACAGCGTATAGATAGTCGCGCCCTGCGCATCGCCCTCGGCCTTCGGCAGCGCGTCGGCGTGGATCGAGACGAACAAGGCGGCCTTGAGCCCGCGAGCGACTTTGACCCGGTCGTTGAGCGGAATGAAGGTATCGTCGTCCCGTGTCATCACCACGCGGAATTTGCCGGCCTTGTCCAGCCGGTCGCGCAGCGCCAGGCCGAAGGCCAGCACCAGGTTCTTCTCGCTCTCGCCGCCCGACTGCGTGCCGTTGTCGATGCCGCCATGGCCGGGATCGATCACGACGATCGGGCGTCCGTCGACCTTTTGCTGCCCGGCTTCCGGAGTTGCGGCGGCCGGAACCGTTGCCGGCGGCGCGTCGGCGATTGCCGGCCGCAGTTCGGGGCGTTTCTCGGGGACGAGCGACTGCACGAAGGCGGTCCGGTCGACCTCCTCCAGCTCAAGCACGAGCCGGGCCGGCTGGCCATTGGCGGCCTCCAGCACGTAGGACTTGGCGATCTTGGCCGGGCCTGTCAGGTCGAACACGATTCGCGAGCCGCCGGGCATGACCAGCCCGTAGCGGAAGGCCTTGACCAGTCCCCGCCCCTCGACCCCGGTGCCCGCAGGCAGTTGAAAATTGACTTGAGGCACATCGACCACCACCCGATACGGGTCGGCGAGCGTCACGGCGCGGAAGGTGACGGCCTGATCGATGTCGAGGATGAAGCGGGTCTGCTTGCCATCGCCGGCCAGCCGGGCGGCGGAGGCGGTGGGAAAATTCGCTACCGCAACAGAGGGTTGCGGCTGGCTTTCCGCCGCGCTCAGGCGCCAGGAATCAGCGCATACCAATGCTGCGGCGCACAGAAGCGCGCATCCCAGCAAAACCCTTTGATTTGTGCGGCTCGTCACCGATTCAGTGCCTCCGAGCGGCCCTTCTAACGCAATAGAACCACAGGGTTAATCGTCGCCTAATGACAGATATACGAAACTCCCCGACTGTGACCGCCGTGCGACGCTCCCTTGCACGGTTGGTCCATTCCACGTATGTACGGAGTGCTGACGGCCGATATTTCCGGTTGTGTCGCGTTCAGCCTCCCGGTGCAGCGCCGGAACTCTCAAGGTTTGGGAATTCCAGCGTTTTTCCGTTCCCCTCAAAGACCAGCGCGGTGCGCGGCAGCGAGGTGGAGCGGGTCAAGCCCCGGTGGCGGACGGTCCCTGGTTACCACCGCGTTTCCGGGACGGTTTTGACAGCGACGTGACTCGTTACCCGGTCCCTTAATCCCAAGGGAGCGGTTCGTAATCCCCAAGGCGAGCGCGCTCGCGCCATGCCTGGCCAGCAGCAACTGATTGAGGGGCGGCCCCGCCGCCCAATGTTTCATACGGGCCGACGCTTGATGCGCCAGACTGTGCCGACGAATTCTGAAGGACCGTTCGCGACGCTGCGGAGTGACAATCCCGCGCGCCGCTTCGGCCCTCCAGCTTCCGTTTCGGCAAGGCGCGAGAGACGGCGTTTCGGCCTTCCCCTCACCCCCGAATCAGGTGGACCGTCGCGGCACCCGGCAGCGCTAATCGCGCCCACGGTGAATCGCGCCCGCCGCCGCCAAGAGTTAAGACATGCCCAACAAGATGTTGATCGATGCCACCCACCCGGAGGAGACCCGGGTCGTCGTGGTCCGCGGCAATCGCGTCGAAGAGTTTGATTTCGAGACCGCACAACGCAAGCAACTGCGCGGGAATATCTACCTCGCCAAGGTCACCCGGGTGGAGCCTTCGCTCCAGGCCGCCTTTGTCGAATATGGCGGCAACCGCCACGGCTTCCTCGCCTTCAGCGAAATCCATCCCGATTACTACCAGATCCCGGTCGCCGACCGGCAGGCACTGATCGAGGCCGAGGAACAGGCCCATCGCGAGGCCGAGGAAGAGAGCGAGAACCGCTCCCACGGCCGCCGCCGCTCGCGCCACCGCAACTCCCGCCGCCGCAGTCAAGGCGAACGCGTCCGCAGCGACATCGTCGAGGGCCTCGAGGCCGGCGCCGATCCAGCGGCCCAGCCGGTCGAGAGCGACGCCCTGCACACCGAGGGTGCGTCGCACGAGGGCGAGCACCTGCACGCCGAGACGGAGCATCACGGCGAGCACGAAGGCCACGAGCATCAAGACCACGAACATGGCGATCATGATCACCACGATCATGACCACGAAGGCCATGATCATCTCGATCATGGGCACGACGACCATCATCACGATCATGACCACGGCCACGACGGCCAGCACGATCATCACGACCATGATCATGCCGACGAAACGCCCGCGCCTGTCGCAGCCTTCGGCGCCGAGCCCGTGGTCGCGACCGAGACCGCTTCCGAACCGCAGGAGGCTATCGCCTCCGAAGCCCATGCCGAGGCTCTCGCCGAAGCCGTGACCGCCTCCGCCGAACCGGCCGACGCCGTCTACGCTGCCGGCGAAAGCACTGATGCTCGCCATCAGGAGTCCGAGGAGGAAGACGACGAGGACGAGGACGGCGAGGAAGCCGAAGAGGAACACGTCGAATCCGTCGGCGGCGACGACGTGATGGAGGAGGTGCCGGAGCGCACCTTCCGCCCGCGCCGCCAGTACAAGATCCAGGAAGTCATCAAGCGCCGCCAGGTGATGCTGGTGCAGGTCGTCAAGGAAGAGCGCGGCAACAAGGGCGCGGCGCTGACCACCTATCTCTCGCTCGCCGGCCGCTATGCCGTGTTGATGCCGAACACCGCCCGCGGCGGCGGCATCAGCCGCAAGATCACCAGCGCCCAGGATCGTTCCCGCCTGAAGGAAGTTGTGCAGGATCTCGACGTGCCCGAGGGCATGGGCATCATCCTGCGCACCGCCGGCGCTGCCCGTACCAAGCCCGAGATCAAGCGCGACTTCGAATACCTGATCCGGATGTGGGAGACGGTGCGCGACCTGACGCTGAAGTCGCAGGCCCCGACCCTGGTCTACGAGGAAGGCTCGCTGATCAAGCGCTCGCTGCGCGACCTCTACAACAAGGAGATCGACGAGATCTCGGTTGCCGGTGAGTCCGGCTACCGCGAAGCGCGCGACTTCATGAAGATGCTGATGCCCGCCAATGTCAGCGCGGTGAAGCAGTATCGGGACGGCCAGCCGCTGTTCTCACGCATGGGCGTCGAGAGCCAGCTGGACGCGATGTTCTCTCCGACCGTGCAGTTGCGCTCCGGAGGCTACATCGTCATCAACCAGACCGAGGCGCTGGTCTCGATCGACGTCAACTCCGGACGATCGACCCGCGAGCACCATATCGAGGACACCGCGCTCAAGACCAATCTGGAAGCGGCCGAAGAGGTCGCCCGCCAGCTCCGTCTGCGCGACCTCGCCGGCCTGATCGTCATCGACTTCATCGACATGGACGAGAAGCGCAACAACCGCGCGGTCGAGCGCAAGCTGTCCGATTGCCTGCGGCAGGACCGCGCCCGCATCCAGGTCGGCCGCATCTCGCATTTCGGCCTGCTCGAGATGTCGCGCCAGCGCATCCGCGCCAGCGTGCTGGAATCCTCGACCGATCCCTGCCCGCATTGCGGCGGCACCGGCCATGTCCGCTCGGTCTCCTCGGTTGCGCTCCAGCTGCTGCGCGGCCTCGAAGAGATCCTGATGAAGGGCGCGACCCACAATCTCGTGGTCCGCACCCGCACCGACGTCGCGCTCTATGTGCTGAACCACAAGCGCGGCCATCTGCGCGACCTCGAGAACGGCTTCAAGGTCACGCTGGCCGTCATCGCCGACCCCAGCGTCAGCGGACCGCAGGCCTATCTCATCGACCGCGGCGAGCAGGTGCATACGCTGGAAGCCGCGAAGGCGCTGCTGGCGGCACAGGCCGCCGCAAGCCCGCCGCCCGTAGCCGAAGAAGTCTATGACGACGAGGAATTCGATCCGGAGCTGGAATCCGAGGTCGAGACCGAAGAAACCGAAGGCCTCACCGAAGAGCAGGCTGGCAGCGAAGCGGCTTCCGACCAGGATGGCCAGCGCCGCAAGCGCCGCCGGCGTCGGCGCGGCCGCGGTGCCCCGCGCGACGGCGAGTTGCGCGAGGATGGCGCTCCGGCGTCTTCCGAAGCGGCCGTGGCGGCCAGCGAAGGTGAAGAGGATTCCGAATCCGAACAGGACGGCGAGGAAGGTGAGGACCAGGCGGCCCGCAGCGAGCAGCAGGGCAACGGCGATCGCCGTCGCCGGCGTGGTCGTCGCGGTGGACGTCGCCGTCGCGGTGGCAACGAGGAAGGTCTCGCCGGCTCCATCGGCGACGAACTCGCGGCCAATGCGCCGTCGGAAGCGACCGATGCCGTCGCCGATTTCGACAGCTTTGGCGGCGAGGCTGCGCCCTCGATCGCGCAGGCCGAACACACCACCGCCGAGCCTGAGGTCAGCCAGCCCGAGCCGCGCGCCGAGGTGCAGATTGAGGCGCCGGCCCAGCCTGAGCCCGCTCCTGCCGCCGCGGACGAAGAGCCGGCCGACGACAAGGCTGCGCGTCGCCGCTCCACGGTCCGGGAAAAGGTGAGCTTCCTGTCGAGCAGCGCGAGCGAGCCGGCAACACCGGTTGCGGCAGCGCCAGAGCCGGTTGCCCCGCCCGCACCAGCCGCTGAACCCACGCCGGAGGCGGCAACCGAAACCCCGGCCGCCCCGCGTCGCGCCGGCTGGTGGTCTCGCCGGTTCGGCGGCGGCGAATAGGCGAACAAATCAGTTGAGACCGCCCGGCCAAACCGGGCGGTTTTGATTTGGCAAGGTCAGTACGATGCAAAGCGCAATTGTTCTCGGCGGCGGCATGATCGGCGTGAGCGCGGCGCTGCACCTCCGGCAGCGCGGCTGGTCGGTCACGCTCGTCGACCGCAGGGAGCCGGGCCGCGAGACCAGCTACGGCAATGCCGGGATGATCCAGGCAGAAGCCGTGCGTCCCTATCCGATGCCGCGCGACCTCGCTTCGCTCCTGAAGATCGCGACCGGCCGCACCAACGACGTGCGCTACAGCCTGTCGTCGCTTCATCTCCATATCGAGCCCCTGCTCCGCTACTGGTGGCACTCGGCGCCGAAGCGGCATCGCGAGGCGATCGACGCCTGGGCGCGGCTGATCGCCTACGCGACGGCGGAGCACGACATCCTCATTCGCGAAGCTCATGCCGACAATCTGATCCGCCGCGCGGGCTACCGGCATCTGCATCGCGACGCGGCCTCCTTCGATCTCGCCGTCAAGGCGGCAGAAGAAGACCAGCGCGAATTCGGCGTGAGGTTTCGCGCGCTCTCGGGGGCCGAGCTCGCCAAGGCCGAACCGATTCTGCGCGACGACCTGCCCGGTGCGATCCATTGGCTCGACACCTGGACCGTGTCCGATCCCGGCGCACTGGTCACGGCCTATGCCGAGCTGTTCGAGCGCCTCGGCGGTACCATCGTGCTCGGCGATGCCCAGACCTTGCGGCAGACCGCGACCGGCTGGTCAGTCGATACGGACCAGGGAACCATCGACGCTGCGGCCGCCGTCGTGACGCTCGGGCCCTGGTCGCCCAATCTCCTGCACAAATTCGGCTACCGCATTCCGCTGGTGCGCAAGCGCGGCTACCACATGCATTACAGCGGCGGCGCATCACTCGATCTGCCGCTGGTCGACAAGGCCGGCGGCTACGCCATGGGTCCGATGGCGAAGGGCATCCGCATCACCACGGGTGCGGAATTGACCGGCATGGACGCGCTCGCAACGCCCGTGCAGCTCGCCAGTGCCGAAGCTTCCGCGCGAGAGCTGATCGACCTCGGCAAGCGGGTCGAGCCCGACCCGTGGTTCGGCACCCGCCCCTGCACGCCCGACATGCTGCCGGTGCTCGGGCAAGCTCCGCGTCATCCCGGCCTCTGGATGAATTTCGGCCACGGCCACCAGGGCTTTACGCTTGGACCTGCGACCGGCCGCCTGCTCGCCGAGATGATGAGCGGCGAGACGCCGGCGATAGATCCGACGCCATACCGGCCTGAGCGCTTTTAGCTGTCGGCGCGCTCGGCCAGCATCTTCCTGATGCGGTCGGCATCTTCGGGCGTCGCCGGATTGTAGACGATCATGCTGAGATCGGAGCGGCCCTCGACATTGAAGCTCGAATATTCGAACGACATCGTGCCGTGAACGGGATGCCGCAGCCGCTTGGTGCCGTCGCCATGATGGCGCACGTCATTGTCGCGCCAGAGCGCCGCGAATTCCGGACTTGTCCGGCAGAGCTCGTCGACGAAATCGGCGACATGCGAGACGGCACCTGCTCGCGCCGCGTCTGCCCTGAATGCGGCCACCACGAAGCGTGCCACACTGTCCCAGTCATATTGCGCGGCGCGCACGCGCGGATCGCAGAAGATGAAGCGCAGGATGTTGCGCTGTCCCGGAGGGATCGCGCCGTAGTCGGTCAGCACGACGCTTGCGGCGCGATTCCAGGCGACGACGTCCCAGGTCGCGGTGCGTACCAACGCCGGGCTGAATGAGAGCGCATCGAGCACGCGTTGCAGCCGCGGCGAGACGCCTTCGCTCGCCTGGTAGCGCACCTCGGGCGGGCGGCCGAGGCCGATCAGGAACAGGTGCTCGCGCTCGACATCGGTCAGCATCAACGCGCGCGCGATCCGGTCGAGCACGTCGGCCGATGGCGCCCCGCCGCGGCCCTGCTCCAGCCAGGTGTACCAGGTCGAGCTGATATTGGCGCGCTGGGCCACTTCCTCCCGGCGCAGACCCGGCGTGCGCCTGCGGCTGCCGGAGAAGCCGAACGCGGCTGCATCGAGCCGGGTGCGACGGTCCTTCAGATAGGCCCCAAGCAAGTTCTCGGCGGCAGCGCTCTCACTCATCCTGTTAGCTATTATAACCTGATAAGGTCACTACTTTACCCGGATAACTGTAGCGCAGATGGTTCTCTCCACCAACACCAGGAGATTTCGCATGCGTGTTTTCGTTACCGGTGCCACCGGCTTCGTCGGTTCCGCCGTCGTTCGAGACCTGATGGCCGCCGGCCATAGCGTACTCGGCCTCGCCCGCTCCGATGCCGGCGCCGCAGCGCTCACCGCGATGGGCGCCGAGGTCCATCGTGGGTCGCTGGAGGATCATGCCTCCTTACGCGGCGGCGCCGCCGCTTCGGACGGTGTGCTGCATCTCGGCTTCAACCACGACTTCTCGAAATTCGCCGACAATTGCGAGCTCGACCGCCGCGCGATCCTGGCGCTCGGTGAGGAGCTCAAAGGCTCCGACCGCCCTCTCATCGTCACATCCGGTGTAGCGCTGCTGGCGCCCGGACGGCTCGCGACCGAAGACGATGCGGCGGCCCGCCACTTTCCGCGCGTCTCGGAAGCCACTGCCGAAGACCTCGCAGAGCGCGGCGTCCGCACCGGCATCGTGCGGCTGCCGCCCACGACCCACGGTGAGGGCGACCACGGCTTCGTGCCGCGCCTGATCGCGCTCGCCCGGGAGAAAGGTGCCGCTGCCTATATCGGCGAAGGCCAAAACCGCTGGCCGGCCGCGCACCGCCTCGACGCCGCGCGCGTCTATCGTCTCGCGCTGGAGCAAGGCGCGACCGCGCGACGCTATCATGCGATCGCCGAGGAAGGCGTGCCGTTCAAGGCGATTGCAGAGGTGATCGGCCGACGGCTCGGCGTCCCCGTCGTGTCCAAATCGTCCGAGGAAGCGGCCGCGCATTTCGGCTGGTTCGCACAGTTCGCCGGCATCGACGTTCCGACCTCAAGCACCAAGACGCGCGCTTCGCTCAGCTGGGCGCCGAAAGAAAAAGGGCTGATCGACGATCTCGACCAGCCCCATTATTTCGAGGTCTGACGGCGCCGCCCGCGCCGTCAGATTCCGCTTGCAGATCAGTCCGTCGTGACGGCCGTTTCCAGGTCGGTCGGATCGATCTGCCTGGCGAGGTTGGCGTTGAGCTTGTCGCGGTCGAGCTCACCTTCCCACCAGGCGACGATCACGCAGGCCACGCCGTTGCCACAGAGGTTGGTCAGCGCGCGGCACTCGCTCATGAACTTGTCGATTCCGAGCACGATCGCCATGCCCGGCACGAGGCGCGGATCGACCACGGCGAGCGTCGCGGCCAGCGTGATGAAGCCCGCGCCGGTGATGCCGGAGGCACCCTTCGAGGTCAGCATCGCCACCACCAGGATGGTGAGCTGCTGGCCGAAGGAGAGATCGAAGCCAAGCGCCTGCGCGATGAACAGCGTCGCCAGCGTCATGTAGATGTTGGTGCCGTCGAGATTGAACGAATAGCCCGTGGGCACCACGAGACCGACCACCGACTTCGAGCAGCCGAGGCGCTCGAGCTTCTCCATCAAGGACGGCAACGCGCTTTCCGAGGACGAGGTACCGAGCACGATCAGCAGCTCGTCCTTGATGTAGGCCAGGAACTTGAAGATGGAGAAGCCGGCGAGGCGCGCGATGGTTCCGAGCACGACGAACACGAACAGCGCCGCGGTGACGTAGAACGTCGCGATCAGGCCGACCAGGTTGAGGATCGCCCCGGTGCCGAACTTGCCGATGGTGTAGGCCATTGCGCCGAAGGCGCCGATCGGCGCCGCGCGCATCACGATGGAGATGACTCCGAACACCGCATGCGCGGCGTCATCGATGAAGCTGCGGATGGTATGGCCGCGCTCGCCGAGGCCCATGATGGCGAAGCCGAACAGCACCGAGAACAGCAACACCTGCAGGATCTCGCCTTGCGCGAAGGCGCCGACCACGGTGTCGGGGATGATGTGCAGGATGAAGTCGACCGACCTCTGGCCCTCGGCCTGCTTGGCGTAGTTGGCGACGGCCTGCGCGTTGGCGGCGGCGCTGCCGAAGCCCGCACCCGGCTTCACCAGGTTGCCGATGATGAGTCCGATCACCAGCGCGAAGGTCGAGACGACTTCGAAATAGACCAGCGCCTTGACGCCGATGCGGCCGACCTTCTTGGCGTCCTGGATATGCGCGATGCCGGAGACCACGGTGCAGAAGATGATCGGCGCAATCACCATCTTGATCAGCTTGATGAAGCCGTCGCCCATCGCCTTGATCCACTCGTTGGTGGCGAGCGACGGCCACAGCCAGCCGACCAAGGCGCCGAGCACGATGGCGATCAGCACCTGGACGTAGAGAACCTTGTACCAAGGCTTGGCGGCGGCCGGCGCGACCGGCGCCCCCGCCATCGTTGTCGTCGTCATTGTTTCACTCCCCCTCAAACTCAGAGCCAGCCAAGATCAACTTGGCCGGCTCTGTCAATCGGAACTGCTCGGAACGGTGCGCTTTACCCGCGTCGATCGACGATCCGGCGGGCCGCCGGCATCAGCGCGGCGCCCAGCGCGTTCTTGACCACCGATGCCGCAATGAACGGCGCGACGCCGACCGCCCAGGCCTTGGTTGCGCCAAGGCCGATGACGTAGGCCAGCCAGCCGAAGCCGGCGATGAAAATCACGACATGGGCGAGCGCCATTGCTCCAAACAGCAGCGCGACATTGCGATCCCAGCCGCGCTCGGCCAGCCAGCCGGTGATGAAGGCAGCCAGCACGAAGCCATACAGATAGCCGGCAGTCGGGCCGAGCAGCGGTGCAATTCCACCGACCGGACCGGCGAACACCGGCAGCCCCATCGCGCCTTCGGCGAGGTAGGCGATCATGGTTGCGCTGCCAAGGCGCCAGCCATAGGCGGCGCCGATCATCAGCACGACCAGCGTCTGCAGGGTCATGGGCACGTAAGGCAGCGGCAGATTCACCTTGGCTGATAGCGCCATCAAGGCGGTGCCGAGCGCAATCAGCACGACGGCGCGAAGTGCGCCGACGGTTTCACCCGGACGGGCCGGCCACATCAATGCGGCGAGAGGAGAATGCGGCGTGGCGACGGACGGGAGGGAACGGTCAGACAAAGTTGAACTCCGCAGGGCTGGTGTCGAGACGGCTGTCGAAAACTGGCGGCTATTTAAGCCAGTGAGCGATCCGGTCAACTGCCTCCCGCATCTCCGCTGCCGAACGCGCATAGGAAAGCCGTATGAACGAACGACCATGGATGGGATCGAAATCGAGACCCGGCGTGGCCGCAACGTGCGCCTGCTCCAGCATCTGCTTGGCGAACTCGAAACTGTCCGAGGTGAAGTCCGAGACGTCGGCGTAGAGATAGAAGGCGCCGTCGGCAGGCAGGAACCTGCTGAGGCCCGCCTTGGGCAATCCCTCGATCAGGATGCGCCGGTTTTCCTGATAGCCGTGCTTGATCTCCTCCATCTCGGCCGCGCCGTCGAAGGCGGCCTCGGCCGCGATCTGCGACAGCGAAGGCACCGAGATCGACAGGTTCTGCTGCAGCCGCTCGATCGGCCGCACCAGGATCTCGGGCACGACCATCCAGCCGACGCGCCAGCCCGTCATGCAAAAATATTTCGAGAACGAGTTGATCACGAGTGCGTGCTCCGACAGCGCCGCCGCCGTCGCCGCCGGAAACGCGTAGTCGAGCCCGTGATAGATCTCGTCGGAGATGAAGCGGATGCCGGCGTCTTCTGCCGCAGCGATCAGACCTGCGAGCGCCTCGCGGGACATCATCGTCCCGGTCGGATTGGCCGGGCTGCCGACCAGCACGCCCTTCAGCGGCGCCTTGCGATGCGCCGCCAGCAGCGCCTCGCCGGTCAGCGCGTGGCGCGTGTCATTGGTGGTCTCGATCAGCACCGGCTCGCAACCGAGCGCGGTGAGGATGTGACGGTAGGGCGGATAGCCCGGCACCGTCACGGCGACGCGGTCGCCGGGCGTGAACATCGACAGGAAGGCCAGGATGAAGCCGCCGGAGGAGCCTGTCGTCACCACGATCCGCTCGGGGCTGACATCACAGCCATAGGCATCCCGATAGTGGCGCGCGATGCGTTCGCGCAATGAGGGGATGCCGAGCGCGGAGGTGTAATCGATCCGCCCCGCCTCGAGCGCCGCATGGGCGGCCGCGATCGCGGTCTTTGGGGCGCCGGTTGCGGGCTGGCCGACCTCCATGTGGATGACATGGCCGCCTGCCGCCTCGATTCGGGCCGCGGCGGCCATGACGTCCATCACCATGAACGGGGGAACATCGCTGCGGCGGGAGGGCTCGAGCCACTGCCCCACCCGGTTCCTCAATGTCGCATCGTGCATCGAATTCTGCTATTTCGCTGGCGAACCGGTCGGTTTGGTCCGGGAAACGGGGCGCTTGCGCCCCAGACTGGCCGCATTGTACGGCTCATAAGGGCATATCTCGTATCCGGTCCGCCGCCAATCGCCAAAAACCAATCACGAAACTGCTTGATCAAGACCGTTTGACCCAGACCGCCTGATGTTGCTCCAGATCGCATTGCGCAAGAAGGCCTCCACCCTCACCGCCCTCGTCACTGCAGCGGCGATCGCGCTGTTGCCGACGCCGGCCGCGCATGCGCAGGCCAAGGGGCCGCCGATCCTGCGCGACACCGAGACCGAGCAGCTGCTGCGCGAATACACGCGCCCGATCCTGCGCGTTGCCGGTCTGGAAAAGCAGAACATCCAGATGGTGATCATCAACGAAAGCTCGTTCAACGCGTTCGTCGCGGACGGCCGCCGCATCTTTGTCAATTACGGCGCGATCATGCAGTCGGAGACGCCGAACCAGATCATCGGCGTGCTCGCGCACGAGACCGGGCATCTGGCCGGCGGCCATCTGTCCAAGCTGCGCGAACAGCTCGCCAACGCACAGACCCAGATGATCATCGCCATGCTGCTCGGGGCCGGCGCGATTGCCGTGGGTAGCACCCGAGGCAGCAACAGCGCCGGCAACAACGGCCTCGCCAATGCCGGTGCCGCCGCCATCGCTGGACCGCAGGAGATGATCCGCCGCACGCTGCTGTCCTATCAGCGCCAGCAGGAGGAGAACGCCGACCGCGCCGGCGTGAAATTCCTGACCGCGACCCAGCAGTCGCCGAAGGGCATGTACGAGACCTTCAAGCGCTTCACCAGCGAGAGCCTGTTCGCGTCCCGCGGCGCCGATCCCTATCTCCAGTCGCATCCGATGCCCGCCGAGCGTGTCGCATCGCTTCAGGAATTCGCCAGTTCCAGCCCCTATTGGGACAAGAAGGACGATCCCGCGCTCCAGCTCCGCCACGACATGGCGCGCGCCAAGATTTCCGCGTTCATGGAGCGGCCGGAGACGGTCTACCGCCGCTATCCCCAGACGAACGACAGCATGCCGGCGCGCTATGCCCGCGCCATCAGCACCTATCTGCACGGCGATTTACGCAGCGCCCTGGCCCAGATCGACGCGCTGATCCAGGTCCAGCCGAACAACCCGTATTTCTACGAGGTGCGCGGCCAGGCCCTGCTGGAGGGCGGCAAGCCGGCCGAAGCGATCCCTGCCCTGCGCAAGGCGGTGCAGCTGTCCAACAACGCCCCCCTCATCGAGATGTTACTTGGGCAGGCTCTGGTTGGATCGGATAATAAGGCCTACACCGATGATGCTGTTCGGATTCTCCGGGCCGCTGTGGCACGGGAACCGGAGGCCGCGCTCGGCTATATGCAGCTCGCGATGGCCTATGGCCGGAAGGGCGATTATGCCGAGGCGGATCTGGCGTCGGCGCAGGCCGCTTATCTGCGCGGCGACAACAAGACCGCCCGCGAACTCGCCACGCGCGCGAAAACCCGTTTCGCCGTCGGCACGCCCGGATGGGTCAAGGCCGACGACATCGTGGCGGCCAAGCCGCCGCGCAACTAACGCGACCAAGACGACGCCTGACACCACGACGTCACGACACCGAGCTTAAGTCCGCCGGGACGTTTTCCGAAACCAGCTTTCGATAAGAGGATTTGCCTATGCCTTCGCTGCGCCTGCTTGCTCCCGCGCTGTTCGCGCTCGCCATGTTCGGCGCAGCCGTTCCCGCGTCGGCCGACAGCTTCTCGGATGCCCAGCGCACCGACATCGAGGCGATCATCAAGAATTATCTCGTCACCCATCCCGAGGTGCTCGAGGAAGCGATGACCGAACTCACCAAGCGCCAGGCCGCGGCCGAAACGCAGAAGCATGAAGCCAGCATCGCGCAGAACTCCGATGCGATCTTCAACTCGCCGCGCCAGGTCGTGCTCGGCAACAAGGACGGCGATGTCACCTTCGTCGAGTTCTTCGATTACAATTGCGGCTACTGCAAGCGCGCGATGGGCGACATGCTCGACCTCATGAAGGCCGATCCGAAGCTGAAGGTCGTGCTGAAGGAGTTTCCGGTGCTGAGCCAGGGCTCGGTCGAAGCGGCGCAGGTCGCGGTCGCCGTGCGCATGCAGGATCCCACCGGCAAGAAGTATCTCGACTTCCACCAGAAGCTGCTCGGCGGCCGTGGCGCCGCCGACAAGGCGCGCGCGCTGCAGGCGGCCAAGGAAGCCGGCCTCGATACCGCGAAGATCGAGAAGGACATCGGCAGCCCCGAGGTGCGCGCCACCATCGAGGAGAATTTCAAGCTCGCCGAAGCGATGGGCATGAACGGCACGCCGAGCTACGTGATCGGCAAGCAGATCGTGATCGGCGCCGTCGGCCTCGAAGGCCTGAAGGAAAAGATCGGCGTTGCCCGTTGCGGCAAGGCGACTTGCTAACAAGGCGACCTGCTGATCCCGCATTTCACAATCTGCGCATGCGACGAGGCCGGCTGAACAGCCGGCCTTTTTCGTTGACCGCAGCTTTGCGCGAATTCTGGCGCGAATCCGGCGCGCGCATTCATCTCGCGTTTAAGAAACAAATACCCCGGAACCGCCGATGTTCCGGAACAACTCAAATCTCCTTTCGTTGGTGGCGCGGGCAATGACGCAAAGAAACACGTGAGGAGAAATTTGATGTCTAACCGCTTTATGATCTCGGTCGCCGCGCTCGCGCTCGTCGCAGGCACCGGGCTGGCGAACGCACAGGGCACCATGAACCGCGATAGCGGTGGCGGGGCCGGCGCGCAGCCGACGCAACATTCGCAACCCGCCGGTGGCGCAGCTGAACGTGGCGCGATGGGCAAGGAAGCCGCTCCCGAGAGGGGCACCGTCGGCCAGGCTGGCGGCGCCATGAAGCCCGGCGGAGCAGCCGAGGAGAAGTCGTCTGGCGCGACGGAGAAATCCGGTGCGATGGAAAAGTCAGGCGGGATGGAAAAATCCGGCACGATGAACAAGAACGCGGCTGACGAGAAGGCCGGCGCGACGAAGGGTGAGCACGCCCAGGGCGCGCAGGACAAGTCCAAGAGCACGATGGACAAGTCCCAGATGGACAAGTCCAAGAGCACCGAGACTGACACCAAGAGCGGCAACATGAACGCCCAGACCAAGGGCGCGGACAGCAAGGCTGCCGACACCAAGTCTCAGACCACGACCGGCGCCGCGCCTGCGACCGCTGCGGCACCGCCTGCCGAGAAGCGGACCGAGATCTCAACGGCGATCAAGTCGACCAAGATCGAAGAGACCACGAACGTCAACTTCAACATCTCGGTCGGCGCCGCGATCCCGGCATCCGTTCGCTTCCATCCGCTGCCGCCCCGGATCGTGGAAATCTATCCGGAGTGGCGCGGCTATGACGTGATCTACGTCCGCGGACAGTACATCATCGTCCGTCCGCAGACGCGCGAGATCGTGTACATCATCGAAGGCTAAGCCGCTTGGCTGACGCCCGATAAGCCCTTGCCGAGAGATCGGCAGGGGCTTTTGGCCTATTGGGCGGCCTCCCCTGCCTATCCCGCCCGGCAGCCACGATTAGAACTGGTTAACAAGCAATTTCCGTAGCTTCCGCACAGGTTTTTGCACCCCGGATGAGCTGTTTGAAGCCCCCTGGGAGGTCCTTCAAGGCTTCCCCTAGGGCGCTTTGTTACCTATAACCCCCGCCACGCCGAAGCACCTCTTGCGGGATTGGAATGGCCGAACCAGCAACCGACACGATCCTCGTTCTCAACGGGCCGAACCTCAACATGTTGGGGACGCGCGAGCCCGAGAAGTATGGCCACGCGACGCTGGCCGACGTCGAAACGCTGTGCCGCGAAGCGGCGGCGGCGTACGGCCTCAAGGCCGACTGCCGGCAGTCCAACCGCGAAGGCGAGTTGATCGACTTCATCCACGAGGCGCATGCCCGCAAGATGAAGGGCATCATCATCAATGCCGGCGGCTATTCGCACACCTCGATCGCGCTGCACGACGCGCTGCTCGCGGTGCAGATCCCGACCGTCGAAGTGCACGTGACCAACATCCACGCCCGCGAGAGCTTCCGTCACCATTCCTACACCGCGCGCGCGGCCTTCGCCTCGCTCTGCGGTTTCGGCATCGAGGGCTACCGCCTCGCGATCCAGGGCCTTGCCGCCAAGCTCGGCATCAAGCCCAAAGCCTGACGCTCCCTCTTCACACAGAACATTCGGATCAGAACATGGCGCGCCAGCCAGACGACAAAGCAGCCGTAAAGTTTTCCAGCGAGGATTCCGCGCTCGTCCGCGAGCTCGCACTTCTGCTCGATGAGACCAGCCTCACCGAGATCGAGATCGAACGGGCCGGCCTTCGCCTGCGCGTCGCCCGCAACATCAGCGTAGCCGCCACCATGCCGATGCAGATGGCGGCCGGTCCCGCCGTCCTGCCGGCGGCCGCAGCTGCCGCCGCGCCAGCCGCGGCCGACCTGTCGAAGCATCCGGGCGCGGTGATCTCGCCGATGGTCGGCACCGCCTATTGGGCGCCGGAGCCCGGCGCCAAGCCGTTCATCGAGGTCGGCAGCAAGGTCTCGGTCGGCCAGACGCTGCTGATCATCGAAGCCATGAAGACCATGAACCAGATCCCCTCGCCGCGCGCCGGCACGGTGACGCAGATTCTGGTCGAAGACGGCCAGCCGGTCGAGTACGGCGAGCCGCTCGTCATCATAGAGTAATGGTCGTGGGCGGTCAGCCGCCCTAGCCGCCTCCCGCGCGCCAGTCCCTTAAGGACACCATGTTCGACAAGATCCTCATAGCCAATCGCGGCGAGATCGCCCTTCGCATCCTGCGCGCCTGCAAGGAGCTCGGGATCGCGACCGTCGCCGTGCACTCCACTGCCGATGCCGACGCCATGCATGTGCGCCTGTCGGACGAGAGCGTCTGCATCGGGCCGCCGCCGTCCAAGGACAGCTATCTCAACGTGCCCGCGCTGCTCGCGGCCTGCGAGATCACCGGCGCGGATGCCGTGCATCCCGGCTACGGCTTCCTCTCCGAGAACGCGCGCTTCGCCGAAATCCTTGGCGAGCACAATCTGCATTTCATCGGCCCCAAGGCCGAGCACATCCGCCTGATGGGCGACAAGATCGAGGCCAAGAAGACGGCCAGGAAGCTCGGCATTCCCGTGGTGCCCGGCTCGGACGGCGCGGTCGGCCCCGAGGACGACGCGATGGCGATCGCCAGGAAGATCGGCTTCCCCGTGCTGGTCAAGGCAGCCGCCGGCGGCGGCGGCCGCGGCATGAAGGTCGCGCAGAGCGAGGCCGACCTCCAGGTGGCGCTGTCGACGGCAGCCAACGAGGCCAAGTCCGCCTTCGGTGACGCGTCCGTCTATCTCGAAAAATACCTCCAGAAGCCGCGCCACATCGAGATCCAGATCCTCGGTGACGGCCGCGGCGGCGCGATCCATCTCGGCGAGCGCGATTGCTCGCTGCAGCGCCGCCACCAGAAGGTCTGGGAGGAAGGTCCCTCGCCCGTCCTTGCCGCCGCTGCACGCGCCAAGATCGGCGAAACCTGCGCCAAGGCGATGCGCGAGATGAAATATCTCGGCGTCGGCACCATCGAATTCCTGTTCGAGGACGGCGAGTTCTACTTCATCGAGATGAATACCCGCATCCAGGTCGAGCATCCCGTCACCGAGAGCATCACCGACATCGACCTCGTGCTGGAGCAGATCCGCATCGCTGCCGGCGGCGATCTGCCGGCCAAGCAAAGCGAGATTCAGATCATCGGCCACGCGATCGAGTGCCGTATCAACGCCGAGAACCCGCAGAGCTTCCGTCCCTCGCCGGGCCGCATCACGCAATATCACCAGCCCGGCGGGCTCGGCGTGCGCATCGATTCCGCGGTCTATCAGGGCTACACCATCCCGCCCTATTACGACTCCCTCGTCGGCAAGCTCATCGTCCACGGCAAGACCCGCGCCGAATGCCTGATGCGGCTGCGCCGGGCACTGGACGAGATGGTGGTCGAGGGTATCGAGACGACGCTGCCGCTGTTCCGCGACCTGGTGCGCCAGGACGACATCATCAACGGCGACTATCACATCCACTGGCTGGAACAGTACCTCGCGGGCAAGGAACCGGTCGCGGGGTGACCCCTCTCCTCCCGTGGAACCCTTTGGCCCCCATCGCGTTCTGGACGGGGACAGTTCCGAGGGGGCCTTTTGAGTTCCGTTGACGTGACGAAGCGAGACCGTCGTGACGACTGAAGCGCAACGACGGCGCTCCATGTGGCAGATCCTGCTGTTCTCGGCGGGTCTTCTGGTGTTGACCGTGATCAGCGCCGGCTCCGTCTACCTGGTCAACAAGGCCAGAGACGATAGCAAATGGGTGATCCACACCATCGAGGCGGAGAACCAGATCAACGCTCTGCTGCTGGAAATCCGGCGTGCCGAGAGCGCCGCCCGCGGCTATCTCCTGACCCAAGGGGCGGATTTCAAGGCCGACCATGAGAAAGCCGTGGCAGCGATCATACCTGCCCTCGACAAGCTCACGCGCCTGACCCGCGATAATCCGGACCAACGCGGCAACATCGAGAAGCTGAGCGCGGCGATCGAAATCCGGCTGGGGCAATTCAAGCAGGAGTTGGACTTCATCGGCCAGAATCGGCCGGACAAGGCCATAGCGCAGGTCCGCGAGGCCGCCTCCACCGACACCACGGCCGAGATCAGCAAAGTCGCCGTCTCCATGATCCAGGAGGAGGAGCGTCTGTTCCGGCTCCGATCGGCCAATTCCGACCGCAGCCAGACGCTGGCGGCCTCGATGACCGGCATCGGTTCGGGCCTCGTGGTGCTGCTGACCCTGATCTCGATCTGGCTGGTGCGGCGCTCGGTGCTGGCCCGCGACGAGGCCGAGACGCGCCTGCGCGACGCCTACGCCAACCTCGAGACCGTGGTCGACGAACGCACGGCAGACCTGCGCGAGGCCAACAACGAGATTCAGCGCTTTGCCTATATCGTCAGCCACGACCTTCGTTCGCCACTCGTCAACATCATGGGCTTCACCAGCGAACTCGAAGAGCTCAGCGGCGACATTTTCCGCCGTATCGGCGGCCTTACCCATGTCCCGGCCGATGGCCCGCCGCTAGCTGACGGCGAGGTCACGCTCGAAGGCCCCGACAAGCAGCTTTCAACGGATTTTTCCGAAGCGCTCGGCTTCATCAAGTCGTCGATCGCCAAGATGGACCGCCTGATCTCGGCGATCCTCAACCTCACCCGCGAGGGCCGGCGCGAATTCGTGCCCGAAAAGATCGACACCCGCGAGTTGATCGAAGCCATCGTCTCGACGCTGGCGCATCAGTCCGCCGAAGCGCAGGCCGAGATCCATGTCGCGCCGCTGCCGGATCTCGTCAGCGACCGCCTTGCGCTGGAGCAGATCTTCTCCAATCTGATCGACAATGCCATCAAATATCTCAAGGCCGGCGCCCCCGGCGAGATCAGAATCCGCGGGCGCACCAAGCTTGGCTACGCTATCTTCGAGATCAGCGATAACGGCCGCGGGATCGATCCGAAAGATCACCAGCGGATTTTCGACCTGTTTCGCCGGGCGGGAACCCAGGACAAGCCTGGTCAGGGCATCGGTCTTGCGCATGTGCGTGCACTTGTGCGCCGCCTCGGCGGTACCATGTCGGTATCATCGGAACTGAATACGGGCAGCACCTTCACCATCACGCTGCCCATCACCTGGAACGCAAGCAACCGGAACGCCGACCAATGACTCAACCCGTCACCATCATCATGATCGAGGACGACGAGGGCCACGCCCGGCTGATCGAGCGCAACATCCGCCGATCCGGCGTCAACAACGAGATCATCCCCTTCGCCAACGGCACGGACGCGGTGAAGCACCTGTTCGGCTCCGACGGCAGCGGGCTCGTGCAGAAGGGCAATGCGCTCCTGATCCTGCTCGATCTCAATCTCCCCGACATGACCGGGATCGACATCCTGAAGCAGATCAAGGAGAACAAATATCTGAAGGCCTCGCCCGTGGTGGTGCTGACCACCACCGACGACAGCCAGGAAATCAAGCGCTGCTACGAACTCGGCTGCAACGTCTACATCACCAAGCCCGTGAACTACGAGAATTTCGCCAATGCCATCCGGCAGCTCGGCCTGTTCTTCTCGGTCATCCAGGTCCCGCCCGCCGCCTCATGAACCAGCACCCGCCTACACTGCTCTACATCGACGACGACGCGGCCTTGGCCCGCCTGGTCGAGCGCGGCCTGACGCGACGCGGCTACAAGGTCATTCATGCCGCGAGCGGCGAGGAAGGCCTGGAGCGTATCCGTCGCGCGGGGACCCAAAACAGCGCCGACGGCTGCATCGACGTCGTAGCGCTCGACCAGTACATGCCCGGCCTCGACGGGCTGGAGACGCTCGAGCAGATCATGGCGATACCAGGCGCGCCGCCCGTGGTGTTCGTCACCGCGTCGCAGGATTCCAGCATCGCGGTCACCGCGCTGAAGGCGGGCGCGGCCGATTATCTCGTCAAGGACGTCAAGGGCGATTTCATCCCCCTGCTCCACGTCGCCGCCGACGGCGCGCTGCGCCAGGCCGAATTGCAGAAGGCGCGCGAGGAAGCCGAGGCCGAGATCCACGCATCGCGCGACCGCTACGCCGCGCTCGCCGCCGAACGTGAGCTGCTGCTGCGCGAGGTCAATCACCGCGTCGGCAACTCGCTCCAGATCATCGCTTCGCTGCTGCATCTCCAGGCGAACTCGGCGGGCCAGGAAGAGGTCAAGGCGGCGCTGACCAACGCGATGGGCCGCGTCGCCGCGGTCGCGCAGGTGCACCGCCGGCTCTACACTTCGCAGGACCTGAAGAGCGTGGTGCTGAACCAGTATCTGGATTCGCTGCTCGAGGATCTCAGGCGCTCGGCCGAAGGCAACCGGATGTCGCGCCTGACGGTGAAGGCCGAGCCGATCGAGATCGACCCGGACCGCGCCGTCGCCGTCGGCATCATCGTCAACGAGCTGGTGATGAACGCGGTGAAATACGCCTATCCCGACGGCGCCGGCCCCATCCATGTCGAGCTGACCTCGCAGGGCGAGGATCTGCTGCTGGCGATCACCGACAACGGCGTCGGCGACAAGGTCAAGGCGGATCCACGCTCGACCGGCATGGGCCAGCGCATCGTCGCGGCGATGGCCACCAAGCTCGACGCCACCGTCGAGCGCGACCCCGCCCATTCCGGAACTCGCGTCATGCTGAGGTTCCGCCGCACGCCCGCGGCCCCCGACAAGACCAACAACGCCGCCGCAGGCTGACCCTCGCCCCCTTCGCAACACCTCCACGATCCTGCTATTGTTGCGCCATGACTTCGCGCGACTCCGCTTCGTCTGAAATCACGCCGGCCGTGCTGTTGCGTGCCTATGCCTGCGGCATTTTTCCGATGGCCGAGAGCGCCGACGATCCGACGCTGTTCTGGGTGGAGCCGGAATTGCGCGGCGTGATCCCGCTCGAGGGATTTCGCGTGGCCTCGCGGCTCGCGCGCACCGTCCGTACGGACGCCTTTCGCGTCACCGTCAACACCGCGTTCAAGGCAACGATCGCCGGCTGCGCGGCGCCGCAAGCGGGACGCGAGGACACCTGGATCAACAAGCGGATCCGCGACCTCTATGGCGGCCTCTACGAGCTCGGCCATTGCCACAGCGTCGAGGCCTGGCAGGGCGACGACCTCGTCGGCGGGCTCTACGGCGTGAGCCTCGGACGCGCCTTCTTCGGCGAGAGCATGTTTCACACCGCGCGCGATGCCTCGAAGGTCGCGCTGGTGCATCTGGTCGCGCGGCTGATCCATGGCGGCTTCGAGCTGCTCGACACGCAATACGTCACCGAGCACTTGAAGAGTTTTGGCGCGGTCGAGATTTCGCGTCGGCGCTACACCGCACTGCTCGACAAGGCCCTCGCCGGCGACCCCGGCGATTTCCTGAGGCTGTCAGCCGGTGACGCGATCCCGGGCGCGCGCGCGCTCGACATCGTCGCCTCCCGGCCATAATCGGTGATGGGGCCTAGCGCCCGAACCCGGGGATTTGGTCTAACGCCCAAACCCCGGGATACCGAACAGGCCCGGCCGCTGCTCCGGCGGCGGCGGGGGTGGCGGCGCCGGCTGCTGCTGCTGGATCGGCGGCAAGGGCTGCGGCGGGCGCTGCTGCACGGCCTGCTTGGGTGGCGCCGCCTTCTTCTGCGCGGGCGGCGGAGCCGGCGGCTTTGCCGCGGCCGGATCGGGCGCCGCGGTTGCAATGGTCTGCTGCGGCTCTTTGCAGTCGGTGAGCCAGATGTCGTAGATCGGATGCTCGACGCCGTGCAGGCCGGGGCTTGCCGCATACATCCAGCCCGAGAAGATGCGCTTCACCTCGCCCTGCAAGGTGATCTCGTCGACCTCGACGAAGGCGTCGGTATTGGTGGCCTCCGTCGCCGGCCGCGTGTAGCAGGCGTCGGTCTTGACCCGCAGCGCGCCGAACTGGACGGTCTCGCCGATGTCCTCGTCGAAATTGATGATGCGCCCGGTGATCTTGTCGAGGCCGGAGAAGGTCGCCTTCTTGTTCACGATCTTCTGGGCCGGCGGCTCGGTCACGACCTCGTCGCCCGGCTGGAGGCTAGCCGGGGTCTGCGGGACAGTGCCGCCCGGCCCGCCCTTCTGCTGGGGCTGGCGCTGACCGGGCGCACCCGGGGCGGCTTGCGGATTGGGCGGAGCGACCGCCACGGACGGCGGCTGGTTTGGCGGAGCGACGGTTGAGCCCGGCGGCGGCGCCAGGGGCTGGGATTCGACCGGCCCCGGCATCACGTTACCTTGCCGGCCCGGCGGCGGCGCCATCGGGCGCGACGGCAGCACGCGGCCCTGCGGCGGCAGCTCGGGGACCTCTTCATCGTCATCGGGGATCTGAGGCTGCGGCTGACCACGCGGAATCGAACCCGGCGGCCGCGGCGGCGGGTCGGAGAAGATCGTGCCGATCTGCGCCTGCGCGGGCGTCGCAACCGTCAATGCGGTGGCGGCCAGAAGCGCCGCAAGACCTGGCAGGGCAAGTCTTGTAAGGGTAAAGGTTCGAACCATCTTCTCGCGCGGCTTCAACAGCGAATCGGGCTTGCTGGACATTCTACAGGGGATACCGCCGCTCGCAGGCCATCCGGTTAACACGGCGAATACGGCGGGGGAAGGGCGGCATCCCTGCCCTGCCCGCGGCCCGCTGGCCAGACCGGCGGCCGGATGGGATAGTTCACCGGCTCCTCCCCTGGGCCAAGGCGGGCAGCGCCCCCGAAACGACGTCCAACGATAACAGAAAACCCCAAGGTCGCTCCCATGCCCGTCGTGCTCGATCCCGATGCCGCCGCCGTCTACAAGGCCTTCCAGGAGGCCGGCCGCCCGGCCTACGAGACGCTGACGGCACCGCAAGCCCGCGCCTATTACGCGCAGGCCCGCTTTGCCACCAACCCCGAGCCGCCGGAACTGGCGCGCGTCGCGGCGCTGGCGATCCCGGCGCCGCACGGCGAAATCCCCGCCCGCATCTACGTCCCGAAGCAGCCACGCCTTCAGAACGGCCTGTCGCCGGCGCTGGTGTTCTTCCATGGCGGCGGCTGGGTGATCGGCGATCTCGACTCCCACGACGTCGTCTGCCGCCAGCTCGCCGTTTCAGGCGCGCTGATCGTGATCGCGGTCGATTACCGCCTCGCGCCCGAGCACAAGTTTCCCGCCGCCGCCGATGACGCGATCGCCGCCACGAAATGGATTGCCGCGAATGCGCGCGAACTCGGCATCGACGCTGCGCGCCTTTCGATCGGCGGCGACAGCGCCGGCGGCAATCTCGCCGCTGTGGTCGCACTCACCGCACGCGACGGCAACGGTCCAGAGATCGCGGGCCAGGTCCTGATCTACCCTGCGACCGATTTCGCCATGACACACGGCTCGCACCGCGAGCCCGAGACCAGCGTACTGCTGACGCATTCGGTGATCCGCTGGTTCCGCGACCACTATCTCAATGGCGCCGCCGACATCCAGGACTGGCGTGCCTCGCCGGCGCGCGCGAAGAGCCTTGCCGGTCTGCCGCCGGCCTATGTGCTGACCGCCGGCGCCGATCCCCTGCGCGACGAAGGCGACGACTATGCCGAGCGCCTCAGGCAGGCCGGCGTGCCCGTCGCCTACAAACATTATCCCGGGCAATTCCACGGCTTCTTCACGATGGGCAAGCTGCTGCCGCAGGCCAATGTCGCGGTGCGCGAGATCGGCGCCTGGTTGAAGGAGCTGGGCTGACGCCTCCCATGCCCTTCGTTCTTCAAACCGTCTTCGCCCTCCTCCTGCGCGCGCTGACATGGCTCGGCAGCCAGGGCACCCGCGGGGTCGCGGCGGTCGTGTTCGTCGCCGCCGCCGTGCCGCCGCTCGGCGCGCTGCTGCGGCCCTACATCACCGAAGCGATCCTCGTCCTGCTCTGCATCTCCTTCATGCGAGTCGATCTCGCGGCGCTGTACGGTCACCTACGCCGCCCGGCGCTGATTGCGACCGCAACCGCCTGGACTACGATGGGCGTGCCGCTGATCGTCGGACTGATCATCTATGCAACAGGGCTCAACGACCGCTCGCCCGGCCTTTCCGTTGCCCTGATGCTCCAGAGCATGGCCTCGCCCATGATGGCGTCTCCGGCGCTCGCCGCGCTGATGGGCCTCGATGCCACGCTCGTGCTGGTCACGCTGGTGACCTCCACCGCGCTGGTCCCCTTCACAGCGTCGCTGTTCGCAAGCCTGTTCCTCGACGGCATGCTCAGCGTCACACCGGCGACGCTCGGCCTGAAGCTGCTTGGCATCCTCGCGGCGTCGCTGCTGGCCGCAACTATCATCCGTTGGGTGTTCGGCGCAGAAGCGATCCAGCGCCACAGGAAGCCGATCGACGGCTTCAACATCATCATCCTCCTGATCTTCGCCGCCGCGATCATGGGCGATGTTGTGAACGATCTGGTGGCGCAGCCGGTGTTCACCATCAGCCTGGCGGCTCTGTCCTTCGCCATCTATTTCACGCTGCTCGCCGTCACCACGCTGCTGTTCCGCCGCATCGGCTATGAGCGCGCGCTGGCGCTCGGGCTGATGGTGTCACAGCGCAATCTGGGCCTGATGCTGGCCGCGACCGCCGGCGCGCTGCCGCCCACCACCTGGCTCTATTTCGCGATGACGCAGTTTCCGATCCATCTTGCGCCCTACATGCTGACGCCGATCGCGCGGCGCTTCACGGCGCGCGCGGATGGCAACGGTGAGGCCGCTGCAGGCAAGGCGACCTAGGACGCAGTCATAGCGGCGGCGCAGCCGGCTTCGAGGCCCTGAAGAGATAGCGGTTGGTGCTGAAGAAGTATCGTCCCGCCCCGCTGAGACGCCCGAACTCGCTATGCCATGCTTCGAGATCATCGGCTGAAACGTCGTTCCTGCGGGCGACGAAGTCCCGAATGCCCTGGGCCAGCCCCTTGCTGTAGCTATCGTCATCGTACTGCAGATTCAGGATTGGAAAGACCGACGCACCGTCCAGGTGAAGTCGTGCATTCACCAGTCTATGGGCCATCGACCTCGGGAGACGCGGGTGAGCGCAGTGCGCTTCCCATGATTTCATCACCGCGGCCATACGTTCCGGGCTTTCGGAATGCCACACCACCGCGTCCCAGTCCGTTGCGACAAAAATCGTGCGGCCCCCCGGCTTGAGCACGCGAAATGTCTCTGCGAGGACGCGGTCAACATCAGGCACGTACTCGGCAACCTGTGTGCATACGACAACATCGAACGACGCATCGGATTGACTCAATTCCGTCGCGTTGCCGATCGCATATGAAATCCAGGCGGAAGCCTTCTGCCGGTTGCAGACCTCGATCAGGTCAGTCGACACATCGATACCGAGGACAGCACCATCAGGCCCAACGATCTGCGCCATGCTTTCGCAGAGATAGCCGGGACCACATCCGATATCGAGAACGCTCTCGCCGGCAGACAGATTGAGCTGCCGAATGGTCTCCGCGCGCTGGGCGGTCACGTCCCCTGTGAGATAAAGTCTTTGGAGCCGTTTCGCGTTCTCGTTGCTGTACTCCATCCCGCTCATCTTCGCCTCCACGCTCGAGTGCCAGGTCAGATTGCCTAGCCCGCCCGCGCCGCGCGCCGCAGCGCCTGCGGCGGCTGGCCGAAGGCGCGGATGAAGGCGCGCCGCATGCGCTCGGGGTCGCCAAATCCGGTCGCCTCCGCGACGAGCTCGATCGCCTCGCGCGAGGACTGCACGCGCTCGCGCGCGACCTCGATCCGTAAGCGCTCGATCGCCTTGGAGGGTGTCGTGCCGGTCTCGGCGGCAAAGGCGCGGGCAAAATGCCGCGCGCTCATGCCGGCACGATCGGCGAGGTCTTCGACCGTCAGCCGGGCGTCGAGGTTCTCGCGCGCCCAGGACAGCAGCGCGCCGAAACGGCCGTTCGGCGTCTTCAACTCCAAAAGCGATGAGAACTGCGACTGGCCGCCGCTGCGGCGATGATACAGCACGAGCTGGCGCGCGGCCTGTTGCGCGATCTCCTCGCCATGGTCCTCCGTGACCATCGCGAGCGCGAGATCGATACCCGCGGTGATGCCCGCCGATGTCCACACATTGCCGTCATGCGTGAAGATCTGGTCCGGCTCGAACTTCACCTTGGGATAGCGCGCGACGAAATCCCGTGTGCGGCCCCAATGCGTGGTGGCGCGGCGCCCATCGAGCAGGCCCGCCTCGGCCAGCACATAGGCGCCCGAGCAGACGCTGGCGACACGCACACCGCGCCGCGCCAGCCGCTGCACGAAGGCGCGCGTGACCTCGCAGCGTGCGGCGTCCGTTACGCCTGCCCCACCCGCGATGACCAGTGTCGTGATCGCATTCGCCGACCTGAAGTCGCGCGCCATCATTTCGACGCCGGACGAGCTGCACACGGGCCCCGCGTTCAGTGCCAGCACGCGGATTCCGGTGGTCGTCTTGCCCGTGCAGCGCGCTGCGATCTCGAACACCGAGATCGGGCCGGCCGCATCGAGCAACTGGAAGTCCGGGAAGATCAGGATGCCGATCATGGTCATGTCCGAAAGTGAGGGAAATACGCCATTTTGGACGGAATGGCATCATGAG
This sequence comes from Bradyrhizobium sp. 482_C4_N1_8, assembly GCF_052075965.1. NCBI lineage: Bacteria > Pseudomonadati > Pseudomonadota > Alphaproteobacteria > Hyphomicrobiales > Nitrobacteraceae > Bradyrhizobium > Bradyrhizobium sp. 482_C4_N1_8. Next base: position 5,073,536 of record NZ_CP197231.1, read on the forward strand.
AGGCTGCGTCCGTCAAGCTCATCTTTGGAGGACCTGCCCATGTCGTCACCGCTCCAGATCGGTCTTTTGGTGTTTCCGCGCGTCACCCAGCTCGACTTCACCGGTCCCTTGCAGGTGTTCTCCTCCGTCCCTGGCGCGAAGCTGCACCTGATCTGGAAACGGATCGAGCCGGTGCCGAGCGATTCCGTGCTGACGCTGACGCCGACCACGACGTTCGCCGACTGTCCGCAGCTCGACGTGATCTGCGTGCCCGGCGGCGGCGGCACCAACGACCTGCTCAATGACGAAGAGGTGCTGGATTTCCTGCGCAGGCAGGCCGAAGGCGCCAGGTACGTCACCTCGGTCTGCACGGGGGCGCTGGCGCTCGGCGCTGCCGGCCTGCTCAAGGGCTACCGCGCTGCCACCCATTGGAGCGCGATGGAGATGCTCGGCCAGTTCGGCGCGACGCCGACCAGGACGCGCGTCTGCATCGACCGCAACCGCGTCACCGGCGGCGGCGTCACCGCCGGGATCGATTTCGCGCTGACGCTGGTGTCGATCCTGGTCGACCGCACCACGGCAGAAGCGATCCAGCTCCAGATCGAATACAATCCCGCCCCGCCATTCACTTCCGGCTCGCCCGACACCGCGCCGGCCGAAGTGCTGGCCTTGCTGAGAGAGCGCGGCGCCGCAAACCAGGCCCGCCGCCTCGAGGCGGTCAAGAGCGCGGCTGAGCGGGTGATGTAGCTCTCATGTCCCGGACGCGGTGCAGCATGCAACGCTGCGCCGCAGCGTCCGGGGCACGAGACCTCCCGCAAGTCCCCAAAAGAAAAAGGCCGCTCGGTTTCCCAAGCGGCCTTTCCTGTCTTACGGTGGCTGCACATTCCATCGGGCGATTTCGAACTTCCAGACCGGGGGCCTATCTCCCGATCGAGTCCTCGTCGGCGGCCGCTGCATCACGGGACAGTCGCGAACTGTTGCCCGAACCGAACGCGATGGTCTCCCATCTCCGTAAGATGGGACCATTGAGCCGCATCGCTCGCGTAGCTGCAACGCCGGCGCAGGCGCTGTCCCCGCTGTTCCCGTTGTCCACAGCAAGGTGAGGCGGATGCTGGTGCATCCACCCCCACGGCAAGGATTCGGACGGAGATCGGAAAGCTAGCCAGGCGTCCAGGGCTGGTAGTCGCCGGTCGCCTTGGGACGCTTGCCGCTGGCAAGCGTCGAGCCGGAGGGCCGATAGGCGTTCGGCGTGCCGGTGGGGTTCGGCTGGTGCGGCTTTTGCCATTCGCGCGGCTGGTAGTTCTCTTCGGTCGGCGGCACATCGACGACGTGATGCATCCAGCCGTGCCAACCCGTCGGGATGCGGCTCGCTTCGGCGTAGCCGTTATAGATGACCCAGCGCCGCTCGAAGCCGAGTGTCGGATCGATCGCGCCGCCGCGGGTCCGATAATAGCGGTTCCCCTGCTCGTCCTGGCCGACCAGCTCGCCATACCGCTTGGTCCAGAGCTGGGTGCCAAAGGTCTGGCCACTCCACCAGGTGAAGAACTTGAGGAAGAACTGTTTCATACGGCTAGGGCCCTGCTTCGTGAGGCCCTGATGCCATCCGGGCGGCGAAATGTCCAGTTCCGCGGGGGCGGCGGTGCCCCCCGCAAAATGTGGTGCCCGGCGCAAGCCCTGCCGCAAATCGGACGCGATCCGTTCATGCCGGGTACAGCGGCCACATGGAAACCTGCGCCATACGCGCACACCGGCGTGAACCCTGGAACCGCGGGCCCTTCAAGAGGTTTGCTTCAGGGAATAAGGAGTTTGAACATGAAAAGTCTGAGAATTTTGAGCGCCGCGGCAGCGGTGGCGTTGGTCCTTCCGTTGGCGACGCCGAGCTTCGCCCAGGGCCGTGGCGGCCACGGCGGTGGCGGCGGTGGTCATTTTGGCGGTGGTGGCGGCGCCCATTTCGGCGGTGGCGGCGCCCGCATGGGCGGCGGCAGCTTTGGCGGCGCGCGGTTCGGTGGCGGCGGCGGCAATTTCGCAGCCGGAGCCATGCGCCCGAGCGCCGGCCTAGCCATGCGTCCGACCGCAGGAGCCACGTTTAGTGGTGGCGGCGGCCGTCCCCTCGCAGTCGCGGGTAACAACTGGCGCGGCGGCGGTGGCAACTGGCACGGTGGCGGCTGGCGTCGTCATGGTGGCGGTTTCTGGCCGGGCGTCGCAGCCGGTGCTGCGATCGGCGGGCTCGGCTCCTACGCCTACTACGGTGGCGGGTACTACAACGATCCCTACTACTATGGCGACGACAGCTATTATGACGAACCGTCGGTCGCGGTGGTGCCGGATAGCGGTGGTGACTCGTCGGCTTATTGCGCGCAGCGATACAGATCCTACGATCCGGCCTCGGGCACGTATCTCGGCTATGACGGCCAGCGTCATCCCTGCCCGTAAGCAGGTCGACAACGCTTGACGGAAGAGGCGTCGCATCGGTGCGGCGCCTCTTTCGTTTGTCGCGCGCTCATCGCCTGTTTCGCGCGCAGCCCGCGCATCGCGCGGGAGTAACTATGCACGCGAACGCGAGGGACCTTTATTCACCGCACCGTGCATATCTACAATGATCCAATCCCAAATTGACCCGTCCCGCGATTCGCCTATATCACCGATGAATGTTGGGACTTCGATCTACTGGGAAATGTCATGCCGCGTATCCTCGTGGTAGATGACGATCCGATGGTCGGCGCGACCATCGAGGTTCTGCTCCAGCGTCAGGGCTTCGATGTCACGATGGCTGACGGCGGCGAAACGGGACTGGCTGCGCTCGAAGCGCAGACGTTTGACGTGATGCTGGTCGACATCTTCATGCCGCACATGCGCGGCTTCGAATCCATCCGCATCTTTCACGAGCGCGCCCCGGCGATCCCTCTGATCGCGATGTCCGGCTACGCCTTCGCCTCGTCTGCCTCGCCCTCCCCCGATTTCCTTCGCATGGCATTGGAACTCGGCGCGACACGCTGCCTGCGTAAGCCGTTCACGCCGGACGCACTCCTGACCACGATCCGGGAATGCCTTGGCGAGGCCGCGCAGCCGAAGGACAAGAAAGAAGCCCCTTGATCCCAACGCAGCGCGTCATTCTCGGTGCTGGACTTGCAATCCTCCTGATCATCACCGCCGCCTCGATCGGACTCGACGTCAAGTCGCGGTACGATGCCGCCTGGGTCAATCACACTATCGAGACGCAGAAGAAGATCTCCGATCTGCGCGTGCTGATGCGCCACGCCGAGAGCGCCGCGCGCGGCTACGAGATCTATCGCAACCCGAGCTTCAGCGACGAGTTTCAGGCGGTGCACGCCCAGCTCGCGCCGGCGCTCGCCGACCTCAAGCGCAGCCTGCGTGACAATCCCGATCAGGTCGCGCTCATCGAGGGCACCGAGCCGCTGGCGCTGCGCCGGGTCGAGATCGCCGCAGAGGTGATGCGCCTGCGCGCCGAGAACGACCAGGCCGGCGTTGCCGCGCTCCAGGGCAAGGGCGAGGGCCGCGGCCTGATGGACACGGTGATGGGCAATCTCGATCAGCTGAGCGCGGAGGAAGAGCGATTGCTCGCCGCCCGCGCCCTAAGTTCCCGCCGCACCGGCATCGTCTTGCTCGGCATCGATGTGATCGGCGCGCTGGTGATCCTGCTGCTGGTCGCGATGCTGATGCGCGAGAGCCAGCGCACCACGGTCGCGCTGAAGAGCACCCTGCTGGAGACCACGGCGGCGAAGGAGCAACTCGAGGCGGCCGTCGCCGAGCGCACCGAGCATCTCGTCAACGCGCATGACGAGCTGCGGCTGTCGGTGAACGTGCTCCAGAGCACGTTCCACAGCATGGCCGAGGCTGTGCTGGTGATCGACGCCGAGGGCACCGTCCTTCTGTCCAATCCGGCCGCGGAGCGCATCTTGCTGCATCGCGCCGGCATGAGCCTGCGCAATCTGCGCGCCCTGTCCGACGTGTTTCACGGCGACGGCGTCACGCCGCTCAGGGCCGACGAGCTGCCCTCGACGCGCGTGCTGCGCGGCGAGCAGTTCGAGAATCTGGAGATGATCGTCCGCCCGCATAACGGCAACGATCCCCGCCATCTGATGATCAGCGGCCGGCCGATGCGCGACGGACAAGGCAACGTCTCCGGCGCCGTGCTGGTCTATCACGACGCGACCACGTCGCGCGAAACCGAGCGACAGCTGCACCAGTCGCAGAAGCTGGATGCGATCGGCAAGCTGACGGGCGGCGTCGCGCACGACTTCAACAACATGCTCACGGTGATATCAGGCAATACCGAGACGCTGGTGGCGAGCCTGAAGCAGCAGCCCGAGCTCCAGCGCGTGGCGCGGCTGATCGACGATGCCGCCGAGCGCTGCGCCGAGCTGATCCAGCATCTGCTCGCCTTTGCGCGAAGGCAGCCGCTCCAGCCGCGCAATGTCGAGATCAACGGCGCGATCGCCGATATCGCCAAGCTGCTGCGCCCCACCCTCGGCGAGCAGATCCAGATCGAGACCGTGCTGGAACAGGGACCGATGACCGCGCACATCGATCCGTCCCGCCTCACCAACGCCGTGCTCAACATGGCGATCAACGCCCGCGACGCCATGCCGAACGGCGGCAAGCTGCTGCTCGAGACCCACCACGTCGTGCTCGACGAGGCCTATGCGCAGGCCCACGCCGAGGTGCAGCCCGGCCCCTACGTGATGCTCGCGGTCAGCGACACCGGCACCGGCATGTCAGCGGACATCCAGCAGAAGGCCTTCGAGCCGTTCTTCACCACCAAGGAGGTCGGCAAGGGCTCGGGCCTCGGCCTCTCCATGGTCTACGGCTTCGTCAAGCAGTCCGGCGGCCACATCAAGATCTACAGCGAGGAAGGCCACGGCACCACGATCAAGCTCTATCTGCCGCCCGGCGACGGCATGACGGACGCGGCGGCCCCCGTGGCGCCGCAGGCCGAAGGCGGCGCCGAGACCATTTTCGTGGTCGAGGACGACACGCTGGTGCGCAACTTCGTCACCGCGCAGCTGCAGAGCCTCGGCTACGACACGGTCGCCGCGCCCGACAGTCGGGCCGCGCTGGACATGATCGAGGCCGGCCAGGACTTCGACCTCCTGTTCACCGACGTCGTCATCCCCGGCGGCATGAGCGGCCGCGAGCTCGCCGAAGAGGTGGCCAAGCGCCGGCCGGGCGTGAGGGTGCTCTACACCTCCGGCTACACCGACAACGCCATCGTCCATCACGGCAAGCTCGACGACGGCGTGCTGCTGCTGACCAAGCCCTACCGCCGAAACCAGCTCGCCGAGATGATCCGGAAAGCGCTGAACGGCGGCGGGATGACGGCGGGCTAGAGCACTTTCTCACGGCTTCGAAAGCGCGCGGATTGTGTGTGCGCTCGGCTGAGAACTGCACTGAATTACGAATGCTCACTGACGTCATCCGCGGTCTCGCGGCGGGTGTCGATGTTGTTTCCGGGTGACAGGCGACCGAAATCAAGCGGTATTTCTGGCAGGCAAGACCATTCTCGTTGAGCCGTTTCGGCGAGCGAATATGTTGCGGTCTGTTTCTGAGGATTTCACCTCGGAATGGCCTGCGGGTCGGTGCCAAGGCTGCCGGTAATACAATTGATAATTGAATCGAGAATTGGTTCTTGTCCGACCCGGCGCCGTTTCAGGCTCCCTACATTGTTGGCGAGCACGGCTGTCGCACTGGCGCTGACGATCGTGTCGGTGCGCGCCGACGGCGGCGCTGGCGGAGCCGGTGGCAATGGCACGGGCGGCGGCGGTGGCGCGGCCGGTACCAGCGCCTCTCCTAACGGTGGGAATGGCGGTGACAACGCGACCGGACAAGGCGCGGGCGGCGGCGGCGGCGCTGCCGCAGGCGGCACCGGAGGCTCCGGGGGCACGGCGACCTCGGGCGGCGACGGCGGACTTGGCGGTGACGGCGGCAGCGTTGCCGGTGGCAACGGCGGCAATGGCGGCAACGGCAACTCAGCCCTGACTGCGGGTAGTGGCGGTGGCGGCGGCGGTGGCGGCGAAGGTGCGCTCGGTGCCGGCTCCGGTGGAGCGGGTGGCGCTGGCGGTCACGGCGGCGCCAGCGCGAGCGGCGCCGATGGTTCTGCTGTCATTGGTGGCCTTGATGCCAGCGCGGGAACGGGCAGCGGCGGCGTCGGTGGCGGCGGTGGTGCGGGTGGCGCCGGCGTGCAGGTCAGCGTCGGAGGCAGCACCCTTTCGATAGCGGCGACCGGCGGCGCGGGTGGGGTTGGTGGCAGTGGCGGCGCCGGCGGGAGCGGCGGCAATGGAGCCAGTGCTCTCTCCCTGGGCGTCGCTGGTGTGACCGGCGGGACCGGTGGCAACGTCCTCGGCAGCGGGGGCGCTGCCGGCGGCGGCGGCAATGGCGGCACCGCCGTGCAGGTCACCAGCGCAGGCACCACGACGGTCCAGCAAACGGTCGCCGGCGGCGATGGCGGCAGCGGCGGGCGCGGCGGTACAGCGGGTCACGGCGGGAGCGGTGGTGCGGGCGCTTCCGGCGCCAATGTTCTCGGCGCGCTCGATGGCGGGACCGGTGGAAACGGCGGCAATAGCGGGGTTGGTGCCGGCGGCAATGGTGCGATCGGCGGCAGCGGTGGCGACGGCATCCAGGTCACGGGTGGCGGCACCGTGACGATTTTGCAAAGCGTCACGGCAGGTACCGGCGGCAGCGGTGGCGCTGGCGGTGCAGGCAGCGCCGGCGGCATGGCCGGCAACGGCGGCAACGCGGGATCCAGCATCGGGCTCGGCGTAGCCGGCGGGCGCGGTGGCAATGGTGGCACCGGCGGCAGCGCCAGCGCCCACGCAGGCGATGGCGCCAATGGTGCCGACGGTGGCGTTGGTCTGCAGGTGACGAGCGGTGGCACGCTCTCAATTTCCCAAACGATCATGGGAGGCGCCGGTGGCAATGGCGGCGCTGGCGGCAACGGCGCCAATGGCGGCGCAAGCGGGATCGGCGGCGCCGGCGGCACAGGCGACAATGGCGCCAACGGGTCCTCCGGCTCCGGCTTTCTCAATGGCAACAACGGTCTGGTTGGTGGCGCTGGCGGCAACGGCGGGAATGGTGGCGCCGGCGGAAATGGCGGCATTGGCGGTAGCGGATCCAGCGGCGGCGATGGTGTCCAGCTCACGAACGGCGGGACCGTTACAGTTTCGGGCAACATCGCTGGTGGCGCCGGCGGGATTGGCGGCTCCGGCGGCAATGCCGGCAACGGCGCCGCCGGGGGCAACGGCAGTGACGCCGGCACAGCGGGCACCGGCGGTGCTGGCGCGAGTGCCCTTCTCCCGGCCGTCGCTGGCGGCAGCGGCGGCAGCGGCGCCGCTGGCGGAATGGGTGGCAACGGCGGGAGCGGAGGAAGCGCCGGCGATGCTGGCGTAGGTGGTCATGGCGGCGCCGGCGGCGCCGGCGCGACCATTTCAAACGGTGGCACGCTGACCAATCAAGGCATCATCACCGGCGGCGATGGCGGCCGCGGCGGCACCGCAGGCAGTGGCGGCAACGGCGGCGCCGGTGGCAATGCGGGCAACGGCGGTGTCGGCGGCGTTGGCGGCGCTGGCGGCAACGGCACCGCTGGCGTCAACGTGGTCGGCTCGACCGATGGCGGCAATGGCGGCAACGGCGGGACCGGCGGATTTGGCGGTGCCGGCGGCAATGCCGGCAACGGTGGCAGCGCCTCGAGCCGCGGCGGCGATGGCGGCTATGGTGGCACCGGCGGCGTTGGCGCCGCCTTCTCCAACGGCGGCACGCTGATCAATCGCGGCACGATCACCGGCGGCAATGGCGGCATCGCCGGGGCCGCGGGCATGGGTGGCCTCGGCGGCACCGCGGGCAGCGCCGGCAGCGGTGGTGTCGGCGGCTCCGGCGGCGTCGGCGGTGCCGAGGCCTTGGCCGCCAGTGGCGGCACGAACGGCACCACGGGAACGAACGGCTTCTCCGGCGTGAGCGGCAGCGCCGGCGCGAGCGGTAGCTCCGGCAGCAGCACCGTCACCGCCGGGGTCTCCGGCGCGGTCGGCGCAGGCGGCGCCGGCGTCATCGGCACCAATCTCAGCATCATCAACAGCGGATCGATTTCCGGCGGTCTCGCCGGCGACGGCGTCACGCGTGCCAACGCCATCACCTTCACCAGCGGCACCAACACGCTGCAGCTTCAGGCCGGCTACAGCTTCAGCGGCAACGTCGTCGATCAGACGGGCAACGGCACCTTGCAGTTCGGCGGCAGCACCAACCCCACTGCTTCTTTCGACGTTTCGCTGATCGGCGCCGCTGCGCAGTATCGGGGCTTCGCGAACTTCGAGAAGACGGGCGCTTCGACCTGGACGCTGAGCGGCACCAATACCGCTGCATTGCCCTGGTCGATCGCCGCCGGCACGCTGCTGGTGAACGGCTCGCTGGCCAATTCGACCATGACCGTGAACGCCGGCGGCACGCTTGGCGGCACGGGCACTGTCGGCGCAACGACGATCAATGCCGGTGGCACGTTCATGCCTGGAGCCGTCAACACGCCGGGGACGTCGACGACGGTCGCCGGCAATCTGGCCTTCCAATCGGGCGCGCTCTACGTCGTTGCGGTCGATCCATCGACGTCGAGCTTCGCCAATGTCACGGGCGCGGCGACGTTGACGGGCGCGACCGTGGTCGCGAATTTCCTGCCCGGCAGCTATGTCTCGAAGACATACACGATCCTGACCGCGGCCGGCGGACGTGGCGGCACGACGTTCGCGGGCATCACCAATGTCGGACTGCCGACGGGCGCGAGCGATACGCTGAGCTATGACGCCAACAACGCCTATCTGAACCTGACGGCCGCCTTCACCAATTACACCGGCCTCAACGTCAACCAGCAGAACGTCGCCAACGCGCTGACCTACGCCTTCAACAATAACGGCAGCCTTCCGATGGGCTTCTTCGGACTCGATCCCACCGGCTTGACCCAGGTCTCCGGCGAGAGCGCCACTGGCTCCCAGCAGACGACGTTCAACGCGATGAACCAGTTCATCGGCGTGATGACGGATCCATTCATCTCCGGTCGCAGAGGTCCCGTCAGCGCCGGCGGCCCGCCGAACGCGTATGCCGAGGACAGCTCGGCTTACGCGGCACGCGGTCGAACTGTTGGCGAGCGCGACGCGTATGCGGCGATGTCCACCAAGGCGCTGCCAGCCCCGACCTTCGAACAACGCTGGAGCGTGTGGGCCGCCGGCTTCGGCGGGTCGCAGACCACGGCCGGCAACGCCATCATCGGCTCGAACAACAGCGCGAGCAGCATCTACGGCATCGCGGTCGGTGCGGACTATCGGGTCTCGCCGGACACGCTCGCGGGATTTGCGCTGGCGGGCGGCCGCACCGGCTTCAACGTCAACGGCCTCGGCTATGGCAGCTCCGACCTGTTCCAGGCCGGCGGCTTCGTTCGCCATAACATCGGTGCGGCCTACATCATTGCTGCGCTGGCCTATGGCTGGCAGGACATCACGACCAACCGCATCGTCACGGTCGCCGGCATCGACCACCTGCGCGCCGAGTTCAATGCGAACGCGTATTCGGGTCGCGTGGAGAGTGGCTACCGCTTCGTCATGCCGAAGCTGGGCGGTCTCGGCATCACCCCTTACGCCGCAGGGCAATTCACCACATTCGACCTGCCGGCCTATGCCGAAAGTGTCGTCGCCGGCTCCCTGTTGTTTGCACAGACCTATGCCGCCAAGAACGTGACCGACACGCGCAGCGAGCTCGGCATTCGCACCGACAAATCATTCGCCATGCAGAACGGCATCATCACGCTGCGCGGCCGCCTTGCATGGGCGCATGATTTTAATCCGGATCGTTCGATTGCTCCGACCTTCCAGTCGCTGCCGGGCGCAAGCTTCGTCGTCAACGGTGCGGCGCTGGCGCCCGACTCCGCGCTGACCACAGCCTCGGCCGAATGGCAGTGGACCAACGGCTGGTCTGCCGCCGCGACGTTCGAGGGCGAGTTCTCGAATGTCACGCAAAGCTATGCCGGCAAGGGCGCGATCCGCTACGCATGGTGATGCCTGGTTCTCGAGCTAGCGCGTCGCCAGCACCACGGCCGCCAGCGTGAAGGTCAGCGCGGCGATCTGGCCCGGTCCCAACGGCTCGCCCAGCGCCAGCGCGGAGGCGACTACGCCAATCACCGGCACTGCCATGGTGCCGATCGCGGCGACCGAGGCCGGCAGCCGCGCCAGTGCCGCGAACCAGCTGACATAGGCAATGCAGAACTGCACCACGGTGGAATAGACCAGCAACCACCAGCCGACCGGCGTCACCAGCGAAAGATGCGTGGTCTCGACCAAGAGGCCGATGATCGAGATCGGCAGGCAGCCGATCCCGATCTGCCAGGCCGCGGCCGTGATCGGCGGCAGATGGATCGGGTACTTCTTCGAGAACACCGTGCCGACGGCGAAGCCGATCGCGCCGCCCAGCGCCATGATGATGCCCGGCAGCTTCTCCACGCTTGCGGCAAAGCCGTTGCCGCCCATGATCGAGGCCAGGCCGACGAAGGCCATCACCAGCCCCAGCGTGCGCAGCACGGTCGGCCGCTCGCCCAGCACTGGCCAGGCGATCAGCGAGGCCCAGACCGGCATGGTGTAGGCGATCAGCGCCGCCTCGCTGGCCGGCAGCCAGAGCAGCGCCAGGCCCATCAGCACCATCCAGCCGGTGACGTTGAGGACGGCGGCGGTCAGTAAGCGCGGCCAGATCCCCGGCCCCACCTTGAGGCTCTGGCGGCGGATCAGCGCGAGGGCGGCGAGCAGCACCGCGCCCAGCACGCCGGTCACCCCGCGCAGCGTCAGCGGCGGCAGCTCAGACAGCAGGAATTTCGTCACCGGCCAGTTGAAGCCCCAGCCGATCGAGGTAATGGCGAGGAACATCAGGCCGGCCGGGGCGATGCGCGGTCGCGCATCCCGGCGAGTCGAATCAAGCATGTGGGGTACCCGGCAAAATCGCGGTCAGCTTGGCGCGGATTCGCACGCGCCACCACCACCCCGGCGGGCATGCCTGCCCTCACCTTCCGTAGCCCTACGTGAGTCCCGCTGAGGCAACCCCGGTCCCGAAAAATATACCTGCCCTGTGAACAGTGGGGTGAAGGGTCCGTATCGTCACGGGATGCAAATTTTTTTGGTTGGGAATCCCTGAGGACTCACTGATACTTGGCTCAACAACAGGCGCGGGCTTGCCCCCTGTTATCCCCCGCAATCCACCATATTTAGTATTTGATTCAGGAACTCGCACTAGTTCTTGACGGGCGCAACGGAGAGTCCTAGCTTTCGGTCCGTTCGGCGCGAGTGAGTTTGCGTCCCGCCGGCACTCCCCCAAAGGGTCTCGCAAATCGTCACTCCGCCAAGCCAGCCAAAGGCCGCGGATGAGGGCTTGTCTGCCCTCGAAATGCAGACCTTCGGGCGCCAGAACGGGCCGGCAACAGGCTCGGATGGCATTGGTTGAAGTGGCGTGTGGGGCGTTGAACGCATGTCGCGCACATCCCCTTGGGGGCGGATGGGTGTGGACATGCCGGCGGATGAGAACCATCGCGCCGGGAGAAACTGGGCCGGATCCACCGGCTGAACTGCGAAGCCTTTGGGCCGATGAGGCCCTTGGAGGAATCGCGAACCGAAATAGCGACCCGGGCGCCTTGCGGAGGCAGTCCGGCAGATAAAAGGACGGGGCAAGACCATGCGGATTGAGCGGCGCCACACCACTTCGGGACAGTCACCTTACGCCGGGATCGATTTCCGGCTGACCACGTCGGAGATCCGGAATCCCGACGGCTCGGTCGTGTTCAAGCTTGAGAACGTCGAGGTGCCGACCGAGTGGTCGCAGGTCGCCTCCGACGTGCTCGCCCAGAAGTACTTTCGCAAAGCCGGCGTCGCCGCGCGCCTGAAGAAGGTCGAGGAGGAGTGCGTCCCCTCCTTCCTGTGGCGCTCCGTGCCCGACACCGAGGCGCTCGCCGCTCTCCCCGAGAAAGAGCGCTTCGTCAGCGAGCTCTCGGCCAAGCAGGTGTTCGATCGTCTGGCCGGCTGCTGGACCTATTGGGGCTGGAAGGGCAACTACTTCTCCTCCGACGAGGACGCCCAGACCTTCTATGACGAGATCCGCTACATGCTCGCCATGCAGATGGTCGCGCCGAACTCGCCGCAATGGTTCAACACCGGTCTGCACTGGGCCTATGGCATCGACGGCCCCGGCCAGGGCCACTATTACGTCGACCCCTTCACCGGCAAGCTGACCAAGTCCAAGTCCGCCTACGAGCACCCGCAGCCGCACGCCTGCTTCATCCAGGGCGTCGGTGACGACCTCGTCAACGAGGGCGGCATCATGGACCTCTGGGTCCGCGAAGCGCGCCTGTTCAAATACGGTTCCGGCACCGGCTCCAACTTCTCCCGCCTGCGCGGCGAAGGCGAGAAGCTCTCCGGCGGCGGCCGCTCGAGCGGCCTCATGAGCTTCCTCAAGATCGGCGACCGGGCAGCCGGCGCGATCAAGTCGGGCGGCACCACGCGCCGCGCGGCCAAGATGGTCGTCGTCGACGTCGATCACCCCGACATCGAGACCTATATCGACTGGAAGGTGAAGGAGGAGCAGAAGGTCGCGGCTCTCGTCACCGGATCCAAGATCAACCAGAAGCACCTCAAGGCGGTGCTGAAGGCCTGCGTGAACTGCGAAGGCTCGGGCGACGATTGCTTCGATCCCGAGAAGAACCCGGCGCTCCGCCGCGAGATCAAGCTCGCGCGCCGCAGCCTTGTGCCTGACAATTACATCAAGCGCGTGATGCAGTTCGCCAAGCAGGGCTACAAGGACATCCAGTTCGACGTCTATGACACCGACTGGGATTCGGAAGCCTACCTCACCGTTTCGGGCCAGAACTCCAACAACTCGGTCTCGCTGAAGGACGACTTCCTCCGCGCCGTGGAAACGGATGGCGACTGGAACCTCGTGGGACGCACGACGAAGAAGATCACCAAGACGCTGAAGGCGCGCGACCTCTGGGAAAAGATCGGCTACGCCGCCTGGGCGTCGGCCGACCCGGGCCTGCACTTCAACACCACCATGAACGACTGGCACACCTGCAAGGCGTCCGGCGACATCCGCGCGTCCAATCCGTGCTCGGAATATATGTTCCTGGACGACACGGCGTGCAACCTCGCCTCCGCCAACCTGCTGACCTTCTACAACACCGAGACCAAGCAGTTCGACGTCGCCGGCTACGAGCACCTCTGCCAGCTCTGGACCATCGTGCTCGAAATCTCCGTGATGATGGCGCAGTTCCCGTCGCGCGCGATCGCCGAGCTCTCCTACGAGTTCCGCACGCTCGGCCTCGGCTATGCCAACATCGGCGGCCTGCTGATGACCATGGGCCTGTCCTATGACAGCAAGGAAGGCCGCGCGCTCTGCGGCGCCCTCACCGCTGTGATGACCGGCATCACCTACAAGACCTCGGCGGAGATGGCGGCCGAGCTCGGCACCTTCCCGGGCTACAAGAAGAACGCCGCGCACATGCTGCGCGTGATCCGCAACCACCGCCGCGCCGCCCACGGCCAGTCCAACGGCTACGAGGCGCTCTCGGTGAACCCGGTGCCGATGGACCTCGTCTCCTGCCCGCAGGCTGACCTCGTCAGCCACGCGCAGGCCGCCTGGGATGCGGCGCTCGAGCTCGGCGAGAAGCACGGCTATCGCAACGCCCAGACCACGGTGATCGCACCGACCGGCACGATCGGCCTCGTGATGGATTGCGACACCACCGGCATCGAGCCCGACTTCGCGCTGGTCAAATTCAAGAAGCTCGCCGGCGGCGGCTACTTCAAGATCATCAACCGCGCGGTCCCCGCGGCGCTGCGCGCGCTCGGCTATCGCGAGAGCGAGATCGCGGAGATCGAAGCCTACGCCGTCGGCCACGGCTCGCTCTCCAACGCGCCGGCCATCAACGCCTCGACGCTGAAGGCCAAGGGCTTCACCGATGAAGCCATCGCCAAGGTCGAAAAGGCCCTGCCGACCGCCTTCGACATCAAGTTCGCCTTCAACAAGTGGACCTTTGGCGAGGATTTCATCCGCGACCAGCTCGGCATCGGTGCCGAGGCGATCGCAGCCCCCGGCTTCGACCTGCTTCAGGCCGTGGGCTTCACCAAGCGCGAGATCGAGGCGGCCAACGTCCACATCTGCGGCGCGATGACGGTGGAAGGTGCCCCGCACCTGAAGGCCGAGCACTATTCGGTGTTCGACTGCGCCAATCCCTGCGGCAAGATCGGCAAGCGCTATCTGTCGGTCGAGAGCCACATCCGCATGATGGCGGCGGCCCAGCCCTTCATCTCGGGTGCGATCTCCAAGACCATCAACATGCCGAACGACGCCACGGTGGAGGACTGCAAGTCCGCCTACATGCTGTCGTGGAAGCTCGCGCTGAAGGCCAACGCGCTCTATCGCGATGGCTCGAAGCTCTCCCAGCCGCTCAACTCGCAGCTCATCGCCGACGATGAGGACGAGGAGGATGCGGCCGAGTCACTCTACGAAAAGCCGATGGCGGCGCGTGCCACCCAGGTCTCGGAAAAGATCGTCGAGAAGCTGGTCGAGCGCATCATCGTGATGCGCGAGCGCGAGAAGATGCCGGATCGCCGCAAGGGCTACACCCAGAAGGCGGTCGTCGGCGGCCACAAGGTCTACCTGCGGACCGGCGAATATGACGACGGCCGTCTCGGCGAGATCTTCATCGACATGCACAAGGAAGGCGCAGCGCTCCGCTCCTTCATCAACAACTTCGCCATCGCGGTGTCGCTGGGCCTCCAGTACGGCGTGCCGCTCGACGAATATGTCGACGCCTTCACCTTCACCCGCTTCGAGCCGGCGGGCCCCGTGCAGGGCAACGACAGCATCAAGTACGCGACCTCGATCCTCGACTACGTCTTCCGCGAGCTCGCGGTGAGCTACATGTCGCGCTTCGATCTCGCCCATGTCGATCCGACCGAGTCGAACTTCGACGCGCTCGGCAAGGGCGTCGAGGAAGGCAAGGAGCCGGACGAGACCCAGCACGCGACCAAGCTGGTCTCGCGCGGCCTCACCCGCTCCCGCACCGACAACCTCGTCGTGATGCGCGGCGGCTCCACCGCGGTCGCCCAGGGTAACGACAGTGCCCCGACCGGTGGCAGCAAGGTCACGGCGCTGGCCTCGCACGGCGCAAGCGCGCGGGTCGGCGATGCCCTGGAAGGCGCGGTCGCGCTGAAGCAGGAAGTGGCCCACGACCTGTCGCCGACGGAGAAGCTCGAGCAGCTCCAGTGGAGCAAGTCCGGCACCGCGCAGACCCTGGTTCCCAGCAAGGCCGAGCGCCGCGCGGAAGCCAAGGCCAAGGGCTACGAAGGCGAGATGTGCTCGGAGTGCGGCAACTTCACGCTGGTGCGAAATGGCACGTGCATGAAGTGCGATACTTGCGGCAGCACGACCGGGTGTTCGTGAGCACCACGTTATAGTCGCAGCCTTGGCGAGACCCGCTGATCGACTCAGCGGGTCTTTTGCTATTGGTCCCCAGCGAATATTCAGCTGCAAACGCACCCGCAGCGGGCGAGCTAACCATGAAGTTCCGACTTCTATATGAGGGTCCGATCGCACCAAAAAGCGGGCGACCGAACGCCCCTTCCGGGGGCGTTCGAACTCGCACCTAGCTTTGGTAATCGGGATTTCCGTCGATACGACCGCTGAGAGCAATTGAGCGAAAATGGCCTTTCGCGATGAAGCGCCAGTTTCTGCGGCTGGCGGCGGATATCGGCAATTCGTAGCTCGGATCAGGGTAGCGATATCTGGGAAGGGTGTAGGAATGGGTGGAGCGTTCGCTCCACCCATCCTACGAGACCTCACGGCTCATCATTCGCCGGCGCGTTGCGGCGTGCTTGCCTTGCGGCTTGTCTTGCGTCTTTTCTGGCAACCCAGTGCGCGCGAAATCGCTTCGCGGCATGAAACGCCCGCGGCGCCACGACCTGAAACGCTATGGAGGCAACGCCGGCGACAAATCCCTTCACCACGTCAAAAGCGAAATCGGGTCCAAAATACTCCCACATGACCCTGCATCCTTCTTCGCGAAGGCACCGCCGGGCAGTCGTGGGCTGACATGAAAAATGGAAAGGCCCCGTCCGTCACCGGCGGGGCCTCAAGAAAAATCCCTGCACGCGCCGTTGCGCGCACGCGAAAATCTCTCGGTTCACCCGCTCATGGTGGACACGATGAAAGAGCTGCAAAGCATGGCCGTGCGATTGAAAACGCCCATAGCGATCATCCCGAAATTGCCAAATGCCGACCCGCCGGTGCGCATCGCCGAGCAAGCGCACGAGGGTATAGTGTCGGTGCTAAAGAAGCAGACCCGAGGGCTGCCGTCTGTGTGCCATTTCACAATTGGCGGAAGACTTTTATAAGGCGTGATGAGCAAGCGTGGCCCGCAGGAAGGACCGCCATGAACGGCAATCGCTACTACGGGGTTCGGGTCGAGGGCGCCAAATACGGCGTGGGTTTTGGCTCCGCACTCGCCATCGCAATCTCCTACACCAACAATCATTCGATCCTGTGGGCGATCATCCACGGCATCTTGGGCTGGCTCTACGTGGTCTATGTCGCCCTGTTCGGGTGACGACGAACGCGCGAGGACCAGGACGCCCGTCATTGCGAGCCACCGGGTCCGCGCGGAGCGCGGCCCGATGACGGGCGCTGCGAAGCAGTCCAGGCCGTCACCCGCGAATTGCGCCTTGCCGATGCCCGGCAAAATCTCACCACATGGCCGCCACGCAAGCGACAACCCACAATCGCGATTTCAGCGCAAACACGACGGAGGCTTGCGGCTTCAGCGATATTCAGGAGTCATTTGCAATGTTGAGTGCGGGCGAAAATAAGACAACGGGAAAATCCGGCCGGCGCGGCGCGAAGAAGAAGGCCGGGCAACGGACCAGGGCCGGCGAGCAACACGCAGCTGCAGCCCATCAACTGCCGGATGCCTCGGCGGAGATCAGCCAAGAGACTAAGCAAGAGAACAAGCAAGAGAACAGGCAAGAGGCCGAGCAAGAGATAAGGCAAGAGACGAGCCGAGAGATCAGTGCTCAGGTACCCTCGGCTGCAGCCTTGCCGGGCGAGGCTTCCGGGATGGAGATCGCTGCAAGCGCGCCCGTCGCACCGGTGGAACCCTCCCAGGCCAGCCCGCAGGCGATTGCCGATGCCTATAGCGACTACACGAGGACGTCGCTTGAGCACGCCTGGAACTTCCTGGGAAAGCTCGCGGCGGCGCGCTCACCCGTCGAGGCCTTTCAGCTTCAGATGGAGTACGCGAAACAGGTGTGCGGATCGTTGATCGCCGAATCCCAGAAGATCGCCGAGTTGCATGGACAATTGACCAGACAAAGGGTCATGCATTTTGAGGGGTTCGTGGCCAAGCTCACCCAGACGACGCTCGAAATCCGCGCGACACGTCACTAACGACAACTGCGTACTCCGACGCAGGGGGGAGCGAGCGTAGCCCGGATGGAGCGACTTGTCCGCCGTAGCTCGAAGAGCGAAGGCGGAAGCGAAATCCGGGCTACCTGCCGCGGTCTCGGCATCGGCTAACGCATGATCCGGAAAAGTGCGAAGCGGTTTTCCGAAAAGATCATGCTCAAACAACAACCTAAAGCGCGATGACGATTCATCCCAATCTCATCGCGCTTTAGCCGGTTGTCTTGGCCCGCTGCACTTCGTGCGGGTGGCGACGATCGCCACGCCGATTTGACTTGCGAACGTAGGTGACGAGTGCCTCGGGGTTCTCGAGCTTGATCTTCAGCGCCGCGACCAATGCGTCCTCGGCTTCGATCGTGAGCACCTTGGCACGCACCCCGAGCTTCAACCCGACAGTATATGACGTCATGGCAGACTCCACGGGTCCAAGCTTCCACCGTACCTCAATCGGCGTCCCTTCGGAACAGCCCTACTCGACACATCCCCTTTCGCCGCCGAACAAAACCGGATCACGACCGCTCTACCAGGATCGGTGAACCGAGCTCTTCGAAATGAAAGAGCTGAAAGACCCGCTGGCCGTTGAAGTCGAGCACTCTCAAATCATCGGTCTCGTGCAGATTGCTTTCGACCGCGTGAAAGTGCCCGCCGTAGCGCTCTCTGGCGAGCGACAAGGGAACCTCGAACGCGACGAACTTGCCGATACCTTTTTGCCTGAGCACCCCAAGGAGCTTCTGGTCGTCCAGGGACTGGTGCGAGGTGAGAATGAGCAGCGGACCGCTCGCCGTGAGCAGCAGAAGCGATTTCATTGGATCCTCCTTTGCGCCCCTCCCTACCTGATCTTCGCCAGGACTCCTTCAGGCGCTCCAGCTCCGTACGAACCTGCGCCTCCATGGCGTCTTGCAATGCGAGTATGCCCTGCTGGACAATTCTGCGGAGGCCTTTCTGTCCAGATTCTGCTTCCAATCCCGGATGGCTTGCTTGGTGGCCTTTTGGGCCTCCGACGTCGTCTTAACGTACTCCTTCATGTGGGCGTCGGCCATTGAGCATGTCTGGCACTCCCGGGCCGCGGCCGGACCTGAAAGAAGCAGGGCGAGTGTCGCGGTAGAGACCCTCATGGCGCTTCCTCCCGCGATAGCACAGCACGTCGCAGGGATGCCCCGGGGAGCAGCGCCCGGCTGCTTCAGCAACCGTAGCCCGCCATAATTTCTCCTTCGCGCGCGCGTTGTGTTGGACAACGGTGAGGCCTATCCTTCCGACGATCGGACTGCCGCACTCCCATTGACGCCCGACTGGATGGAGCGCGCATCGGTGCCTGAAGCGAACGACCCCAAGCCTGATACCGACAAGCCTGATACCGACAAGCCTGAGGCCGCCAAGCCGGACGAGGTGCGCGCCGATGGCGGGCTGGCACGGGCCTATGACCAGATCAAGAGCGCAGAGCAAGACCTTGCGCGGCTGGACCGGCTGGTTTCCGGAATGGAACGCGGCAACGAAGCCCCGCGGGCCTCGCAGGCCAGCGCCGGTGCGAAGGCAGCCGAGGGTCCCAAGGACAAGGTGCCGGCACCGGTTAGCAAGGTGGGCAATCAAGGCCTGAAGGGAGATCGGACCATGCTGCGTGCCTTGGTTGGCCTCGTGTTGGCGATCGGCCTTCTCGGCGCCGCCTTCGCTTCGCAATATCGCGATGAGGCCAAGTCGATGACCAGGTCCATCATGGCGCGATGGGCTCCGCCGGCCGCGAGCGAACCCGCGCGAGCGTCCGTGGTCGAAAGTCCGGCGCAACCGCCGGCCGTGCAACTGGCTGCTGCGGATGGGCCCAGTCCGGTGCCCGCGCCGCCGCTCGGCAAGGAAACGGAAAGCGCTCCAAGAACTGACGCTCCAAGAGCTGAGGCTCCAAAACCTGACGCTGCAAGACCTGACGCGCCAAGAACCGGCGCCACGGCGCCTGATCCGTCATCGTCCGATCTCGCGCAATCGCTCAAGACCATCACCAGCGAGCTTGCGAGCATCAACGGAAAGCTCGAGCAACTGAAAAGCCGCAACGAGCAGACGCTGCGCGAGCAGGCCGACACCATTCAACAGCTCAAGGCGGCGCAGGAGAAGGATGCCGCGGACAATGCGCGCCTCGCCGCACAGGTCCAGGCGCTGCAAACGCAACTGACGACGTCAGCCGCGCCTGCACCCGCGAAACCGGTCGTGCGGAGCGCGACGAGCAACGAGACGGCTGCGCCTGCACGGCCGCACGTGCAAGCGACCGCCCCCCGGCGGCCCAGGCCACCGCCGCCGCGAGGACGCTGGATGCCCCCGCCCTATATGGCCGACCCCTACGATCCGGATTGGTAAGCCGTCAGCGTTCTCGGCCAAGAGGCTTGGTGCCAAGAGCCTTGGTGCCAAGAACCTTGGTGCTATGCTGCGCGGCGATCGGCCGGCAGGCCCTCGGCCAGATCTGTGCGACGTCACGACGGGCCTCGGCATGAAGGAGCAAGCCCATGACCAGGCACCTTTCACGCGTCCTGTTGACCCCAATGATGCTTCTGTTTGCAGTCTGCGCGGCCAGCGCCGCAGACGGCTGCGGCACCGGTTGCCACGCCACCGTTTCCGGCGCGTGCGTGGTCGATGGCTGGGCAACGGGTGCGCGGGTCTGGAATCAATGTCCGGCCACGTCGCGTGCGCGTCCGCCTTGCGGCGGTTCGGATTACGTCTGGGACTCTCGCAAACGGGCTTGTTTCCCGTCGACGCTCGATTGGCTTTGAAGCCCAGCCCGCAGGATGGGGGCGCGCGAGCGCTCACCCCATCCTGCGAACTACGCTCTACGCCCGCCTCACCGTACCTCGCACACCGACACCGTGGCTGCGATCCCGGTCGGCTCGAGCTCTTCCGTCGCAAGCTCCTCGCTGCAGTACTCGCCGACCGAGACGTCCTTCATCCTGCGCTTGACCTGCTCGCACGTCTTGCGGACGTCTTCCGTGAAGAGCGCGCATTCCTCGATGCGCTTGAAGATCTTCCGCCCCTCGTCGCGATACCCCGCTGCCGTCTCGCGCATGAAGGCGATCGCATCATGGACCTGGGCTGTCAGCGCCTCGCATTTTCGCGCGGCATCGATCAGCTCGGCGCCCATGGCCTCGATCTCTTTCGCAGCGGACTCATAGTCACGAATGACCGCCTCTGCACTGAGCGCGCCCACGCGCGTGACCCCCTCGGTGTGCTCGACGTAATCGGGCAGCGCAATTGAAGCAATCGAGCTTCCCGTGCGCACCGATGCAATGTCCGCCTCGAGCTGGACCAAGTTTACGCCTTCACGTCTGCGCAATTGTTCGACACTTGCCATGATTGACCCTCCCAATACGCTCCCCGTACCCCAAACGGCGCTGAGTGTATTACGTGGATAAGCGACCTTCTAATCAGATATGTCGTTGACAGTCGCAGCTTTGCCATTTTTGTGCAGTTTCCGCCGCGGCACGCAGCGATGATGGATGTCATCAACGCTCAACCTCTCATAGTTGCGGTTCGAATTGCGGTGACGGTGCACCCAACTCTCAGAGGACAGGGACGAATCGTTGCAGTGATACCCCCACACGATCCATAGGATGGGTGGAGCGAGTCGATCCCCATCGACCCCGTCAGGTGATGGATTTCGCAAAGCCTCAACTCATCCACGCGCTCCCACCAGACCCATGCCACGAAAAAGCAAACGCCTCCTCCCCCGCCTTCGCAGCGTCCGGCGAGGCGCCCGGTGGATGCGAAAGAGGTTCGCGCGCGCACCGCGGATGGTTCGGATCGCAGGCAGCGTGGCGATCCTGCTTGCGGTCGCTGCGCTTCTGAACATCGTCTATCACGTCATCCGCAAGCCGACCGAGCTGTTCGTCCTTGTCGGCAACGCGCTCGACAAGGAGCCGGCCGAGAACTGGCGGCAATACGGGCCGCTGTTCCGAAGCTTTTCCACCGCGACGATCACGCCCGAATTGCTGGCCGCGCTGGCGCAGGTCGAGAGCTCGGGCAATCCCGTGGCGCGCACCTACTGGCGCTGGCGATTGAGCCTCAATCCGCTCGCGATCTACCGGCCCGCCTCCAGCGCCGTCGGCCTCTACCAGATGACCGATCCCGCCTACGCCGACGCCGCACGGTTCTGTGTCCGCGGCAACGCGGTCACGGAGACCGGTTGCGGGTTCACGGGCCTCTATAGCCGCGCGATCCCGAGCCACGCCATCGAGCTGGCATCGGTGTATCTGGACCGCAACGTGGCTGACGTTCTCGCTCGCGCGGGCGATGTGAAGGCAAGCCGCGAGCAGAAGCAGGATCTGGCCGCCTTCATCCATCTCTGCGGCGCCGGTCCCGCCACAGCCTACGCGCGCCGCAAGTTTCAGATGATCGCCGACGAACGCTGCGGCGATCACTCGGTTGCAAGCTATATCGCCAGGGTCAACGCGATGAAGCGGCAGTTCCTGCGGCTATCGGCGGATGACCCGTAGGGTGGGTTTGCCTGCGGCTGCGCAAAGCGCACCAGCCTAGACATTCATGGTCGCGAGGGCGCGCGTCCCTATATGCGGGTGCTTTCCGCCGCGCGCTTGCGCCCTACCTGATCTTCGCCAGGCACTCCTTCAGCCGCTCCAGCTCGGAACGAACCTGCGCCTCCATCGCGTCCTGCAATGCGAGTATGCCCCTGCTGGACAATTCGGCGGAGGCCTTTCGGTCCAGATTCTGCTTCCAGTCCCGGATTGCTTGCTTCGTGGCCCTTTGGGCCTCCAACGTTGCCTTAGAGTACTCCTTCATGCAGGCGTCGGCCATTGAGCATGTCTGGCACTCCTGGGCGGCGGCCGGGCTTGAAAGAAGCAGGGCGAGTATCGCGGTAGGGACTCTCATGCTGATTCCTCCCGCCCAGGAGCATAGCACGTCTCGGGGATGCCTCGAGGAGCAGCGCGCAGGATGGGTGGAGCGCTTGCGAAACCCATCATTCCATGACGGCCATTGATGGGTTTCGCTTCCGCCTTCGCTCTTCGAGCTACGGCGGACAAGTCGCTCTACCCATCATACGCATCTATTCCTCTACCACCAGTACGGCCACCGCCATCCCTCGTAGCGGACCCATGACGACACATAGGGCGGACCGTTCGGATCGACCCGGTCGTCTTCAGGGCGATAACGATATCGTGGAACAATGTAGTAATCCCACGGCGTCGGCCTGAGCACGGGCGCCGTGACGATAAGCCTCTGCTGTGGTTCGCGAACCACTTGGGCCTTCCGCGTCCGGGCCTCAGCGCCCGATATCCCGAGGTTGCACAGCACCAGGGCCGTTCCGAGCGCACACGCGGCGGTGATGATCTTCATGCGTTGGTCTCCTTCCCTGGAAGAGTGCAAAAGGACGCAAGGCAAGGCAAGCTAAATTCGCTCGCGCTACGTGCGCGCGCGGCGCAGAGCCTCCTCCAGCTTTTTCCTTTGCTTGTCCCACCGGCCCTGCTCGGCCTCGGCGCGTTCGTCGAGCACAGCCCGCTCGGCTTCGATCGCCTCCGCCTTCGCGGCGTGCTCCCGCCTCGCATTGTCCAGCGCCGCCTGGGCCGTGGCCACCGCCTTGTCGCGGCGCGCGCGCTCCTTGGCGCGCTCCTTGGCGAGGGCGACCTCTTCCTTGCGTCGCTCGGCGTCCCGCCGCCGCTCTTCCTTCTCGAACGCCGCGGCGGCTTTGCGCGCGTCCTGATCGTCAATCTTGCGTGACTGTTTTGTTACGCCCTCGGCCGGAGGCTGCTTCGACTCGGATTTGGACTCGGGCTTGGACTTGGAGTTGGAGTTGGGTTTGGGTTTTCGCTTGGCCTCATCGTCGGCGAGATCGGTCGGCAGCGCGGCGTTCTCGGTGAACGGGCCGCCGGAGCCGACCGGACGCCGGAGCACGACGCCCGGGCTTGCCATGGTCGCCGCGACGATGTCGGGGTCGTCGGTCTCCCTCGCGGCGCCCTGATGGAAGAGGTTGGAGCTCGCGCCCCAGGCCTCCAGCGCCGCCTTCATCGAGGGTGCGGCGACCGCCTGGTCGTAGAAGCCGAGCGAGGTCTGGTAGGTCTTCAGTTTTCTCTTCAGGTCTTTCGGCATGTCTCCCCGCGGCCCGGCGAAGCACCTCTCCCTCGCACCGGCGCCACCATGCCATAGTGCCCCTGTTTTGCCCGACGAGTCAAATTTTATTCGGGATCACCGAAATCGATCCGAGGCAAGCAACGATCGGGATTGCCGACGGTGCAGCACAATATTCGGTCCCGCAGACCCCTGAAATCACGCGAGTTTTCTACGGTGCATGGGGTTGTTTTCGACATTTTTGTTGGCCGGACAGTTCCGCGAGGTGTGCCCCTACGCCGCGTCGACGTCCTCAGGCGGCGGACCTGCGACGAGCCCGTCGAGGCCGACCATCAGCAAATCGGCAATGTGCATCAGCTGGTAGAGCGGAATGTCGGC
This sequence comes from Bradyrhizobium sp. 482_C4_N1_8, assembly GCF_052075965.1. Lineage (NCBI taxonomy): Bacteria > Pseudomonadati > Pseudomonadota > Alphaproteobacteria > Hyphomicrobiales > Nitrobacteraceae > Bradyrhizobium > Bradyrhizobium sp. 482_C4_N1_8. Next base: position 5,097,425 of record NZ_CP197231.1, read on the forward strand.
CTCGCCGTTCTCGGCCAGCGCCAGGAAGGCGGGCGTCACGCCGATGCGCTCGGCGAGCTGGACTTCGGTGTAGCCGCGGGTCTCGCGCGCCGCTCTGACGCGCGCACCGATCCCGAGCCGATGCCGGGACTGCTCGTCCGCGGTCATCATGACGGCCTGTTCGTCCGGGCTCGCATAACCCTCGGCGAACGCGGTGCCGATCAGTCTGCCTTTGCGCCAGGCGACGCGGCAGTCCTTGCGCAGTCCGCTGCTGAAGACCAGCGTGAACTGCTCGGCGACCCATAGCGACGAGTTGAGCTGCAGGCGGGCGCCGGTGCCGGAGACATCGCGGATCGTGCAGGGCACGCTGATGAGGCTGCCGGTGCCGTTGTCGAACTCGACAATCCCGGTTCGCAACGTCTGATGTCTGGCAGCGGCACGATGCTCGCTCATGACCTGGACTCCCAAAGCTTGCGGCAGCGTCGAACGGCGTAGCCGACGCATCCGTATGATCAGGACATGGATACCGCGGAATTTTTCCCGAACTCCTAAGGCTCCGGCACTTCAACCGGGACCGGACGCCATGGTAAAGGATTTGCTCCCAATCCATCTTTTCCGGCGGAATGCGTGCGGCGCGCCCGTGAGAGCGTTTTCGAGCGAAGTGGATACCGGTTTTCGTAAAGAAAACGCGCCAAAACAAAAACCTGGAGCAAAGGCTCTAGGGGGTGACGAGGCAAGCAATGACCGAACCGATGAAATGCCCGAACTGCCAGTCCGAGCACGCCTATCAGGACCGCGATCTCTGGGTCTGTCCGGAATGCGCCCATGAATGGCGCGCTGGGGGCGATGCGGCCACTCCGGTCGCGCAGGAGGCCGGCGTGTGCGATGCGCATGGTAATGCGCTCGCCGATGGCGACAGCGTCATCGTGATGAAGGACCTCAAGGTCAAGGGGTCGTCGTCGGTCGTCAAGGGCGGCACCAAGGTCAGGAACATTCGCCTCCAGGACGCCACCGACGGCCACAACATCGCCTGCAAGATCGACGGCATCGGCGCGATGAATTTGAAATCGGAGTTCGTGAAGAAGGCTTAAGCCGCCCGCGTCCGCTCGCGCTATTCCTCCAGCAGCGCGTCATACCCTTTCGCGCTGAATGCCAGCAGACAAAACCCGTGCCCGAACGGATCGGCCAGCATGGCGATCCGGCCATAAGGCACATCGCACGCGGGCGCCTCGAGGGTCGCACCGGCGGCAAGTGCGCGCGCGACGGCGGCATCGACATCGTCGACGACGACGTCGATATGCAGCGGCGTCCAGTGCCGCTCGTAGCGCCGGCGGTCGCTGCCCGCGCCCGGTGTGCCGGCCTGCTTGGTCAGAAGATACACCGGCGCCGGCCAGCCCAGCAGCTCGACGAAGTCGGTGCCGAAGTGGCGGCCGACCGTCAGGCCGAAGGCGGCGGTGTAGAAGGTGGTCGCTTGCGCTGCGTCGGGAACGTCGATGTTGAGCAGGATGGTCATGACGGACAGCGTAGCCCGGATGGAGCGGACGCATAATCCGGAATGTTGCCGCACCTCCGGTCGCGCTATGCGATCACCGCTGCCGCTGCGCCAGATAGAACCCGCACAGCACCGTGACCAGGCCCGCCACCTGCAACATCGTCGGCGGCTCGCCGAGCAGCAGCCAGCCGACCAGGAGCGTCAGCGCCGGCACGCAGGCCGGGATCACGGCGGCGCGGGCGACGCCGAGGCGTTGGACCGAGACAGCGAACAGATAAAGCGCGGCGGGGCCGGCGAGCACGCCCTGCGCCAGCGCCTGAATGGCATTCTCGGTCACGCCGATCGCCGCGACATGGGCGAGACCGACGGTGGCGAGATAGATCGGCAACAGCAGCAGCGACAGCACGTTGATGACGAGCGCGGCCGACACGGCGGAGACGCGCCAGTGCCGCAGCAGCGCGCCAAAACCGGCGAACATGAATCCGGTGAGCACGAAGATCAGATCGCCGAGCACGCCGTCGGACCCAATATGGCCGATCGATTCGGCGCCGATCACGCAGAGGCCGCCGACGATGACCAGGGCGCCGGCAAGGCGCGAGGCGGAGATGTGCTCCTTCAGCACGACTGCCGCGAGCAGGAGGCCGCCGAGCGTCGCGCAGGAGGGCTGGATCACGCTGCCGTGGCCGAGCGGCACGAACAGGAATCCGGTGTAGGAGATCAGCGACATCACGGGACCGCCGAGCACCATCAGCACAAGGCCCCTGCCCCAGCCGATGCCACAGAGATCACCGATGCCGGCGCGCGCGACCAGCGGCAGGAACGCGATGCCCGACCAGACATAGCGATGCACGAGCAGATCGACCGGGGTGAAACCGACCTTGAGGCCGTGCCGCGTGCCGGCAAAGCCCAGCGCCCAGAACAGCGCAGCCGACAGGCCGCAGACGACGCCGAGTAACGCCGGCGCCGCATCGTTCTTCTGAATGAGAGCGTCAGCGCCGCTCGTTCGCTGATCCATGAGGAAGCCTTATGTCAGCGCGTGAGCCGCCTCAACCCACGCCGTTGCAGGTCTGGCACACGGCGAGATTCCGTAGCTCGGATGGAGCGTATCAACCGTCATGCCTCCTCGCCGAACACCATCCGCCATCCCTTGCGCGTGTCCATGTATTCCCGCACCTCGCGAATGCGGTCCCCGGCCACCGTGAACACGAAGCAATAGTCGTTCTCGTAGGGCTTGCCGCCCGCAAGCGTGGCACGCATCCGCTCTTCCACGATCACGACATCGCCGTCGGCGTAGACGCTGCGGAAGGCGATATCGATCTCGGAAAACATCCTGTGCATCTCCTGCGCGATGAAGCGCGCGATCGCTTGCGCGCCCACCATGTGATCGGTGTGATCGAGCGCGACGGCGGTGGCGTTGCCCTTCGGCGCGATCCATTCGGCATCGTCGGTGAACAGTGCGGCGATGCGGCCGGCATCGCGCGACGAAAAGGTCTTCCAGGCGTTGAGGACGATGTCTTTCGGGCTGGTCACGGCGCGCTCCAGAACTGGCATTGAGGGGGCTTGCATCGAGGGCTGGCTTCTAGGCCGCCATGCGCGTTGCGGCTCGCCACAATCGGACTCGGTCATCCCGCGGCCCTTCCGCCCGCGCAGGCATGCGCTATCATCCGGTCATGCTGAGTTTTGACGACTGCAACGCCGCGCGCCTGCGCAGGGATTCCCGCTATGACGGCCGCTTCTTCACCGCGGTGAAGACCACGGGCATCTATTGCCGCCCGGTCTGTCCGGCCAAGCAGCCGCTGACGCGCAACGTCGTCTATTACCCGACGGCGGCCGCGGCCGAAGCCTCTGGCTTCCGGCCCTGCCTGCGCTGCCGTCCCGAAACCGCACCGTTCTGCCCGGCCTGGAACGGCACGCGTTCGACGGTCGCGCGCGCGGTGAAGCTGATCAACGAGGGCGCGCTCGATGAAGATTCGGTGGTGACGCTCGCGATGCGGCTCGGCATCTCCTCGCGTCACCTGGCGCGCTTGTTCGAGCGCCATGTCGGCGCGACGCCGCAGCAGCTTGCCAAGACGCTGCGCGTCCAGCGCGCAAAACGCCTGCTCGATGCCGGCGAACGCACCATGACCGACATCGCGTTCCAGGCCGGCTTCGGTAGCCTGCGGAGATTCAACGCCGCGTTCGCCGAGCTCTATGGAAGATCGCCGTCCAGCCTGCGCTCATCGAAGCATGCGTAGCCCGAATCGAACTGCGCAAGTTCGCTCAGAAAAACCCGGGGCTGAGATCGAGTCCATAGGTCAGGCTCAGCACGAACACGAACAGCGCGGCGGCTGCGAACAATGCAATATGTCTGAGAATAAACGCGCGCGGCGAGGTGGTGGCAATAACGGCTTTTTGCGCAACGGGCATGACGGCTCCATTATGAAAACGGTTTTTGGCCGCCACTAAGCGGCGCCCGCATCAGGCGCCGCGATCTGCAAAGCAACTATTAAAGAGATCACACGCGTCTTGAACGGCCGTACACAACCGGCGCGCGACGGCGATTTTTCTTGCCGCAGCTTTCTCAACCCGCGCACGGCCGCGCCAAATCACGGCTCGCCTCTCAAAAAAAGACCGCGCTCCCGAAAGAGAACACGGTCCGCGCAGGCTCGGGAGGAGACGAGCCAGATTCGTGTTGTCTTCAGACGATTGAGATCAGCGGGCCGTGCCCGTCGTGACATCCGCGGTCTTGACCTTGCGCGGCGTCAGCACGCGGGCCTGGTGGACCGAAGCGACCGTGGTCGGCACGGTTGCCTGCTGCTCGACATGCGCGGCACCAAGCACGCGCACCTGCAGGGGGGAGACCGGAAAACCGTTGGCCTCATAGGTCGGCAACTCGGCGGCGAAAGCCGCGGTGCTGCCCGCGATCGTCAGGATGGCGGCGGCGATCGACAGAGTCTTCTTGTTCATTGGTGATGCTCCTGAGTGGAAGGTTCGGAGCACATTTAAGCGCGTTTTGCTGCATTGCGACATGCTCCGTTGCATTGCAACAGCGCGCCCGCTGCATGGCAATATGTTTAATGCGCACAAGCGCTTGGTCAAAGCCCTGCCAGACGCGACATGACACTTTTATGGGCGGCGGTCAGGTACCGAGCACATGCCCCGCGTCCACGCGGCCTATTTCAACGCCGTCGCCAGCGATTGCAGCTTTGCGACGAGATTGGTGCCGAGCGCATAGATGATCTCGATGATCGCCAGCGCGATACCAGCTGCAATCAAGCCGTATTCGATCGCGGTGGCGCCGGATTCATCGGCGGCAAATTCGGTCAACAGGCATTTCAATTTCACAACTCGCATCCCTTCCAACTCTACCGCACGTTGCTGGCACGGGAGAGATACCAAGCCGCAATCCAAGATTGAGTAAATTCAACCCCTTCAATTTGATGACAATGAATGGCTGGCGCTTTTCAGCCACTTGCCGCCCCTCAAACCGCAGGGAACTCGCGTTGCACCTCGGCAACACCCGCCCGAAAAGCCCCATTTCGCCTCTTTGCGCCATTGCGCCGCCACACCATCCTCCGAACAATTGACGCGTCACGTGCCTGGCTGTGCAAGATTGGTTCGAACAGAACCGTTTGGAGGCAGGGATCATGAATGATCGGCGGTCTCTTCTGGTGGCGGTCTCGTGCCCCTCGGCCGTTCTCGCCGGCTGGCTGGCGCTCTCCCTGTCCGCCTACGCTCCGGCCCTCATCGAGAAAGGCAGCGCCAATGCTTCCGCCGTGTCGCACGCGAAAGATCTTGGCCGGCTCGAGCTCGCCGACGTCCCGCATGCTGCGGCCATCGAGGATGGCATCGCCCTGACCGCCGATATCGCAGCCGCTGTCGCTGCGACACCGAATCCGGATCCGGCCCCCGAGGCCGCAACAGCCGAGATGCCCGCCGCCGTCATCAAGCTCGCCTCGGCCGATCCGGCGCTGATCTTGCCGGCGGAAGCGCCGCCGGCGCTACAGATTTCACCTGAACCCGCGCCCGTCCTCAGCGAGGCTGCACCAGCAGAAGCCGCACCGGCGCCGGAGCCCGTGGTCAAGCTCGCCTCCGCCGATCCCACCGAGATCGTGACGACAGATGAGCTGTCGCCCGCGGCGATCGCGACCGGCCCAGCGCCTGCCGCGAGCACGCCCTCGCCGCCGGCCGACACAGTCGCCGTGCTCGATGAATGCTTTGTCATGGACGCCTGCATCGACCGCTATCTGTGGACGCTCTATCAGCGCACCGCGAAGGAGGATTCGATCAAGGTCGAGGACCGCCGCCCCGTCACCATCAAGCGCAGGGGCAAGATGGTCACGGTGATGCGCAGCTTCACAAAGCTGGTTGATCAGGATTTTGGCTGGAAGGATCCGAAAGCGGCCGAGCGCGCCAGCATGCCGATGATGGACTACGTCATCGGCGGCATGGACAAGAGCTTCAAGCGAAAGCTGTTTCGCATGCTGCTCGCAGCCGAGTCCGCCGGCCTGTCGCCGGGCATCACCAGCGCGTTCCGCGACGACTACCGCCAGTCGATCGCGAGCGGCCTGAAGGCCGCCTCCGACCGCTCCTATCATGGCGGCAGCACGCGCGGTGGCTACGGCCACGGCATGGCGGCCGACATCGTCAGCACCCAGGGCAACAACCGCGCGCAGCGCTGGGTCTCGACCGAAATCCTGTGGAAGTGGGTTGACGCCAACGGCAAGGCATTCGGCATCGGCCGGCCCTATCTCGGCCGCGATCCGCCGCATGTCGGCCCGGTCGACGGCCAGGAATACATCTCGAAGCGTGGCACGGGAGACCGCAAGGAAGCGGCCAACGTGAGGTCCAAGAAGGTGATGCGGGCCGCGGCCCACGCAAAGCTGCGAAAGACACACGCCGCACGCGAGCAGAAGAGTTTGGCCAAGCCGCAGAAGTCAGCGCAATCGGCCGGCAAGCGCGCGACCTGACCCTGTTACGGCTTCCGCCCGGGGATCGGCAGCGGTACGAGGCGCATCTCGGCGGTGCCTGCGTCTTGCGTGCGCACCAGCACCGCAAAGATGGTTTCGACCGCGAGCCGTACGGCCGCCTGCATCGCCTTGCCCTTGGCCAGATGCGCCGCAATCAGGCCGGCAAGGAGATCGCCGGTGCCTGAGGGGCGGATCGGCAACCGCGGCGTCGCAAAGCGCGACAGCTGGCCGTCGGCGCACAGGATCGTCTCCACCTGCCCTTCTGCCGTGTCGGCGAGCGTGCAGCCAGTAGCGACGACATCGATGCGACGTTGCCCCGCCAGCGCCGCGCAGGCCGTGCGCAGGCTCTGCGTGTCCGCGATCGTGACGCCCGACAGCAGCTCGAGCTCGAACTGGTTCGGCGTGGTCAGGTTGGCGGCCGGCAGCAGCCGGTGCTGCACCACGTCCAGAATGCCATCGGCGACGTAGACGCGGCCGTCATCGCCGATCACGGGATCGCAGAGATAGACGAGCTTCGAATTCCGCGTCAGCGCCCGCTCGACGAAGTCGGCGATCACAGCCGCGTTGCCAGGCGAGCCGAGATAGCCGGTGACGAGCACCGCGGCCTCATCGACGAGGTCGCGCTCCTCGACGCCTTTGAGGAGATCGGCGACGAGCTCGGTCTCCAGCACCCGCCCACGCAACGTCGGATAACGCGGATGGTTCGACAGCAGCGTCGTCGGCACCGCCGCGACGTTCACGCCCTCGGCCTGCATGGCATAGGCCGCCGCGCTGTTGCCGACATGGCCGTGAACCACCTGGCTTTGAATGGAGATCACGAGCATGCAGAGGTCCGTAAGATCAAATGCTGAGCGACGCAAGCGTAGCAGGAACGGCTGGTGTAGCCCGGATGGAGCGAAGCGCAATCCGGGGTTCTCAGATCGCGGCATGAATCCCGGATTACGCGGAGCTTGTCATCGGGCGGCCGCTTCGCGCCGACCCGTTGACTCCATCCGGGCTACAAGTTTAGAGCATCTCATACCCCAGCCCCGGCCGCAGCGCCTGCATCTTCCGCGCCAGCCGCCCGTGCCCCGTCTCCTCCGACCGCGCCAGCCGGTCAGCGATCGCGACATGGTCCGCATCGCTCTTGTGCTGATTGAGCTTGGCCTGCCCCTCGACGGTGTCGACCACGAGATCGACGACCCGGATCGCAGCCAGCATGCTCTCGCGCTTGCCCGGCTCCATTTGCGCGAGGTCCCAGGGCTGCTTCGGCAACCGCGCCTCGGACACCGCAAGCAGCGCATCGCCATGCCCGCGGTTCTCGTCCAGTTCGCGCAGATGCGCCACGCCCGACAGGTGCACGGCCTCGTAAAGCCAGGTCGAGACATTGTCGCGCGAAGAGTACCAGTCGTTGGAGATGTAGGCGTCGTCGCCGGCAACGATCAGCAGGAAGCGCCGCGTGCCGTCCGCAAGCGCAACGAGCGGATTCTTGGCGGTGAAATGGATCTGCACGACCACCTGCCCGTCGCGCTCGCCCAGCACGAACGGCACGTGCGAGGCCCGCGGACCGTGCTCGTCCGCCGCGACGATCATGCCGAAGCCGCGTTGCCCGGCAAATTCCAGCGCACGCTGCTCCTCGATGCGAAACTGGGGGCGAAGCACATGCATGGCGCGGCGCTCGATGGCTCGAATAGGGAACGGCGAGAGAAGGTTAACCCACGAGCCGGCAAGATCTGAAGAACAATCGGCCCGCAAACGCCGATGTCAGCAATGCCTCAGCGCCGCGCCAGCGTCGCAAGATAGGCGCAGAACATGTCGGCCATGGCATCGGCATAGACTGCGATCTCCGTCTCGCTCCGCGTCACTTCCGAAAAACTCTTGCCGACCTCGCTCAGCGTCGCCGTGATCAGCTCGCCGGCGAGGGTACGCGTCGCATCCGAGGCTTTCGGCAGCGCCTCCCGCATGAACGCGGCGACGATCCCCTCGCCGGCTGCCCGGGCGTCCTGCGCCTCGGGCGCGTCGCGATACAGCGGTGCAGCGTCACTGAGCGCGACGCGGATCGCGGCCTCCTCGCACTCGGAACGAATGAAAGCGTGGACCAGCGCGCGCAGCCGCGCCGGTGGCGGCTTCGCCGCATCCGCGAGGATCCCGCGCAAGAGCTCGCTCGTGCGCCGCCACTCGTCGCTCTGGAGGCGGAACAGGATCGCCGCCTTGTTCGGAAAATATTGGTAGAGCGATCCGACGCTCACACCGGCCCGCTCCGCCACCCGTGCCGTAGTGAAACGCTGCGCCCCCTCCTTGGCCAGGACCTGAACAGCGGCATCCAGAATGGCGGCCACCAGCCCGCTCGATCGGGCCTGTTGCGGCTGTTTTCGTGAGGAAATTGAACGGCTTCGACGGTCGGCCATGGCGTACTCGGGCAATGCGAATAGGAAATGCGACGAATTAGTCGTATTTCAACCGCTGGGCAAGCGCGCGCTTCCTCGCGAACTCCGGAGACATCAAATGACCACCCCGACCATCACAACGCTTGCGCCGCTGCTGGATCGCCTGTTTGACGAGGCCGAAGCAGCCAGGGGCGCAACGCACGCCGCCGTCGCCGATTTGTCCGACGCAGACCGGGCGCGGATGATGCGGAGCAAGACCGATTACCGCGACCTCTACGGACGCTTGAAGGACGCACCGCTCGCGGTCTCGCGCGAGACGGGTCACCTGCTCTACATGCTGGCGCGCAGTTCGCGCGCCAAGGCGATTGTCGAGTTCGGGACCTCGTTCGGCATCTCGACCCTGCACCTTGCCGCAGGCTTGCGCGACAATGGCGGCGGCCGTCTCATCACCAGCGAGTTCGAGCCGTCCAAGGCGGCACGGGCACGGGACAATCTTTCGGTTGGTGGGCTGATCGATCTCGTCGAAATCCGCGAGGGCGATGCGCTGAAGACGCTCAGCGCCGATCTGCCCGACACGATCGACCTCGTGCTGCTCGACGGCGCCAAGGCGCTCTACCCGGAGATCCTGGATCTGGTCGAAGGCCATCTCAAGCCGGGCGCGATCATCGTCGCCGACAATGCCGACGACAGCCCCGACTATCTCGCGCGCGTACGCAGGCCCGCAAGCGGCTACATGTCCACGCCCTTCGCCGAAGACGTCGAGCTCTCCGTGCGGATCAGCTGACGCCGCATAAAATCGACACTCCGAGCCGTCGTGCGATCTATCGCGCGGCGGCTTCGTCTTTTCGGCGAAACAGCCAAAACTCCGGCAAACCGCTGCCAACAGGCTCCGGCCTGTCGCAGGCTCGTCACTCACACGTGATACCTTCACCCGCCAAAAGCCATGTTCCGCGTGCTAAACATACCTACCGCGCGGTATCTTTCGCGCGCCACATCTGAGCTCGCCATGACCTCCGCCTTCAATGCCTACGCGGCGCTTGCCCTCGCCATCGTCTTCGAGGTGACCGCGTCCGCCTTCCTGCAACAGTCCGCGCAGTTCACGCGGCCATGGCCGACGCTGGCCATGGTGCTGTTCTACGTCGCCTCCTTCTACGCGCTGTCGGTGGCGATCCGGGTCATTCCGTTGAGCATCGCCTATGCGATCTGGGGCGGCGTCGGCATTATTCTGACTGCGACCGTCTCCTTCGTGCTGTTCCGCCAGATGCTGGACGCCGCGGCCTTCGTCGGCATCGGACTGATCGTGTCAGGGGTCGTGGTCATCAACCTGTTCTCGCAGACGACGGCGCATTGATGCCGGCCAGCGCCTACACCCGCGCCAAGCAGCCCGAGCAGGTCCGGCGCGCCCTGCTCGACCATGCCGCGGCGATCGCCATGGATCACGGCGTATCGGGGATCACGGTGCAGGCGGTGGCGGCGGCGGCCGGCGTCACCAAGGGCGGGCTGTTTCATCATTTCGGCAGCAAGCAGGCGCTGATCGAGGGCCTGTTCGCCGATCTCCTCGGCCGCGTCGATGCCGAGATCGACGCCGCTATCGAAACGGACCCGAAGCCGCGCGGCAGCTTTACGCGGGCCTATGTCAATGCGGTCTTCACCGGCAAGGCCTTCGGCTTTGCGACGCCCTGGGCGGCGCTGAGCATGGTCGTCGTCACCGATCCGTCCCTGCGCCGGCTCTGGAACGACTGGATGAAGGCGCGCCTGAAGCGTCACCGTACGACCGACGCGGCGCCCGAACTCCACGTTGTGCGCCTCGCCGCCGACGGCGCCTGGCTGTCCTACATCACGACGGGACAGACGCGCATGGGCGCGGACTTGCGTGCCGTGCACGACCGCCTGATCGCACAGACCTATCGGCGCGGATAACCGGAACGACAGCTATTGGCTCTGCACTGCCTTGGGCGGACGCGGCGCGGATTTGGCCGGCTTTGCACCGGACTTGGCCGCCGCGCGCGGCGGCGGTTCGTCGACGGACACCAGATAGGCGGCGAGCGCCTTGGCGGAGTCGGGGCTGGTTGCGTAATGGTCCTTCAGGAACCAGGCGAGCGTCAGGCTGAAGCGCCCTTTCGCCAATCCCCGCGGGCTGCGATGGCAGGTCGCGCAGCCGTCCGCGAAGAGCTTTGCGGCCGGCTTGCCGGCATCGAGATTTTGCGCGGACGCGACCGTCACCGTCAGCGCCGCGGCTGCGAGAGTCACCATGGGCGCGATCACGTCGCGCCCCGGTCGAAACAGCGAAATCAATGTCGTCCCCTAGAGCGTTTTCGAGCGAAGTGGATTCCGGTTCGCGTAAAGAAAACGCGTCAAAAGAAGAATCGGCCCCGTCGCGCGGTCACGCCGCCGATAGCTGATCGAATTCGGGCGGAGTGTAGGCCTTGCCGTCCGGGTCGGTGATGACGACCTTCCATCCCTCGCTCGCCCATACTTTTGCCTTCGCCACGATGAGCAACCGGCTCTCGCGGGCAAAACTGCACTTCTCATTGTCGCGTTCTGCGACCATTTTATAGGCCAATGCGCATCCCCTTGCGTCGCTCTGCACCCGCTCCCTCGTGGCAGCGGGCTTTGGCGGCAATTCGCCGGGAGCGTGGCAATTTGGTGCCATCGACGGCAGCATTGTGCCCTGGTTCCAACTGAGCGACGGAGATTGATCGTGCGCAGCATCAGAAGTGCGATTCTGCTTGTCGCGGGCTTGCCTGGCGTGGCGCTGCTTGCCACCGCACCTGCGCGGGCGCAGACCTACGATCCGCGCTATCCCGTCTGCATCGAGATCTACACCATCGACGGCAGCAGCATCGATTGCAGCTTCACGTCGATCGCGCAGTGCGCCGCGACTGCTTCCGGGCAGTCCGCCCAGTGCTACGCCAACCCTTATGCCCTGCGGAGCCGGCCACCGGGCCCGGGTCCATCGCCGCCGCGACGGAACCGTTAAGGTATCGCGATCCGCTTAGTGGACGCGAATGATATGGGGACGGCCGAGATCGATCAGCCCTTGCACCGCCGAGAGACGGTCGTCCAACGCTGCGATGGTCAGCAACAGGTTGTTGCGGCGCTCGTCGAGCATGCCCATCTCGGCACCGGTGAGCTTCGTGCTCGTCCGCTCCTTGTGAATCCCGTCGAGGGATTTGCGCAGCCCGGCGATCAGGCTGGACAGTTGTTTGGCCTCCTTGGTCATCGACCGCTTCGCGACATTTTGGCGGCGCGTCTCCGCCTGGCTCTGTCTCATCGTCATCCTCCCGTTGCCCCGCTGCCCCGAGTGGATGCTTACAGCTTTGAGTACACATATTACGATCGATGAAATCTGCCCGCGAAGAACTTTCTTAAATTGGACAAGCCGGGAACCTGACTCGAACCAAACGGAAAGCCCGGCGCGAGGACCGGGCTTTCGTTGGCAACGCCAGGGCTGTTTGAGCGTCAGCTCGCTTGCAGCATGAACGCGTCGAAGTACGCCGCGAGCGCAGAAAAAGCGTCGATCGGAAGAACCTGCGCGACATATTGGTCGGGGCGCACCACGACGATGCAGCCAGCCCTCCGATCGATACCGCGCATGGTGAAAACGTCCTGGCCGCTCTTGAGGTCCGGACAGAACATCTTCTCGTAGTCGATCAAGCCGTGTCGCCCCTTGCGCGGCAGCAGCAGCGCCGGCATCGCCTCCACGGCGAGCGCGCGATGATCCTGCTGGAAGACGGCACGCAGGTCGATCACGCTGTCGATGTCGGCTCCAGCGGGCGTATGGCGACGGACCGGCGATTCACGGGCCTCTGCGAGAAAATCACACAGCGCGCGGATCGCCGATCCCGCGGCGGCGGGATCCTCCGCGGGCGAAAACGCGTAGACGCGGAAGCGGCCATCGGCCTGCGCGGCATGGCCGAGATGCACCGGCTTGGCGTCCGCAAGCCGGATCACCGGCGCGGAATGGAAGCGCGTGCCGATGACGAGGCCTTCGGCAAGATGCTGGTGTGATGTCGCGCCAGTGAGGGGCGACGGCCGGTAATGCGTCGCCGTGCCCGCGGTATAGCGCCCGTGCCTGACGAAATAGTCCTGCGTCCTGGCCGCATCGGCACCACCGGCCTTGGCGGCGGAGGCGAGAATGCCCGCCCATTCGCGGTCGAAATCGATCAGCTCCTTCGCCACCGCCTGGCGCTCGGCCGAATAGGAATGCAAGAGGCCCGGTGCACACTGCCCCCGGAGGACGGCGGCGAGCTTCCAGCCGAGATTGAAAGCGTCCTGCATCGAGACGTTCATGCCCTGCCCCGCCTTCGGGCTGTGGGTATGGCAGGCATCGCCGGCGATGAAGATGCGCGGGAGGCGCGAGGCGATCTCGGCCTCCGGAACGTCGTCGAACTTGTCGGTCAGGCGCTGGCCGATCTCGTAGACCGACCACCAGGCGATCTCCTTCACATCCAACGTGTGCGGCTTCAGGATCCGCCGCGCTTTCGCGATCACGTCATCGGCGGTGATGTTTCGATTGGCGACGCGCTCGCCGACATCGAGCTTTGCGAGCTCGACATAGAGGCGGACCATGTAGCCGCCTTCGCGCGGAATGATCAGCAGGCTGCCGTCCTTCGCCGACTGGATCAGGGCCTTGAAGCGGATGTCGGGAAAATCGGTCACCGCCAGCACGTCCATCACGCCCCAGGCGTGGTTGGCGGAATCGCCATGCAGTTCGCGGCCGATCGATTTGCGCACCGTGCTGCGCGCGCCGTCGCAGCCGACGACGTAGCGCGCCCTGATCGTCTCCACCTTCCCCTCATTGCCGGCATCGCCTCGCTCGAGCCGCACCGTCACGGCATGGTCGGCGGGACCTGCCGCCGGATCGACCTCGAGGTCGAGCAGGCGCCGGTTGTAATAGGGCTCGAGCTTGGCCGGCGAATTGCGCATGACATCGAGAAAGCCGTCATGGATGCGCGCCTGGTTGAGGATGACATGCGGGAATTCAGACAGCCCGTCCTCGACATCCTGCACACGCCCGCTGCGGACGATCGTCTCGGGCTTCCGTTCGTCCGGCTTCCAGAACGTGGTCTCGTTAACCCAATAGGCTTCCTTCAGCACGCGCGCGCTAAACCCATAGGCGTGGAACATCTCCATGGTGCGGCAGGCGATGCCGTCGGCCTGCCCGACCAGCAAACGGCCCGGCTTCTGCTCGACAATGCAGGTCTTGATGTCGCCGAACTGCGCAAGCTGGGCCGCGAGCGTCAGGCCCGCAGGGCCGCAGCCGACGATGAGGACATCGACCTCTTCAGGCACGACCCCGGCTGCGCCCGAAGCCAGAATGCGTTCGGCGGGATCGGCGATTTCAGGATCGCCCGGCTGAAATCCATTGAGATGGAATTGCATGAGCACCTCTCCCGTCAACGTCTTCTTCGATATTGCTCAGTATGCTGACTATCAGTATACTTGTCAACGATCCGCGCCTTCCCTGCCGCAACGGAGAATTCGGTGAAAGACAACAACGACATGCCCGGGCATCTGGCGCGCCGGTTCCAGCAGATCGCGGTGGCGGTGTTTCTGGCCGAGGTTGGGGAAGCCGGTTTCGACCTGACGCCGGTGCAATACGCGGCACTTGCGACCATCAAGGGCAATCCGGGGCTCGACCAGGTGACGCTGGCAGGATTGATCGCCTACGACCGCACCACCATCACCGGCGTCATCGACCGCCTCGTCCAGAAAGGCCTTGCCGAGCGCCGCGCCTCCAGCCGCGACCGCCGCGCCCGCGAGCTTGAGATCACCGACGAGGGCCGACGCACGCTGCGCAAGATCACGCCGGCCGTGGAGTCCGCCCAGCGCGTCATGCTGCGCGGCCTCAGCGCGAAGGAAGGTGAAGAGCTAATGCGGCTGCTGCGCAAGGCCATTGCCGCCGGCAACGAGCTCAGCCGCGCCCCGCTGCGCGAGCTGGAGGCATGAACCCCGTATTTCTATCCGTAATTGTCGCAGTGCCGCGAAACCAGGAACTAACCTTCGGCTGCTACGGTCGGCAATATTCGGCGTTTAACGCGCGATTTACTTTGCCGCCCGGGAGTTTCGGATGTTCAGGTTCCTCATTGCGGCGACGGCCATCGCGCTCTCGGCCGGTCCTGCGCTTGCCAACGGCCATGGCGGCGGCGACCCTGCTCCGCCGAAGCCCGAGGCCACGACCGCACCGGCGAAGGTGGTCCTGACCAAGCAGGGTCCCACGCTCGTCGACCTCAAGGGCATGACGCTCTACACTTACGAGCGCGACACCACCGGCAAGACGTCGAACTGCAACGGCAAGTGCACCGAGAGCTGGGTACCGTTATCCGCTACGGTCGACGCCAAGCCCATCGGCGACTTCACCGTGATCAGTCGCAACGACGGAAGCAAGATGTGGGCGTACCGCTATCGTCCGCTCTACACCTCGCCGGCCGACAAGGCGCCAGGCGACGCCAACGGCAATGCCACGACGTTGCAATGGCGCGTCGCCCGGCCTGAGAACTAGGTCTCAACCCTGCCCACGACGAAAGTCTCGTGAGCAGTGGAATGACCGATCGCACTGCGCCTACCCGCGCCAGCTAGACCCCGCGTCGACCCGTGCATTCTGCCCGGGCGGCAACACCACCACCGTGGCATTCAGCTTCACCCGGTCGAACAGATCGATCACGTCCTCGTTGCGCATCCGAATGCAGCCGGACGAGATCGCCTGCCCGATATATTCCGGCTGGTTGGTGCCGTGGATACGGTAGAGCGTGTCCTTGTTGCCGAGGTAGAGATAGATGCCCCGCGCGCCCAGCGGATTGGCGGGGCCACCGGCGACGCGCGCCGGATACGGTCCTAGCCGCGCCTGGATCTCCGCTGTCGGAACCCAGTCGGGCCATTCCGCCAGACGGCCAACGCGCGCGACGCCGGAGAAGGCCATGGCTTCCTCGCCGACCGCGACGCCGTAGCGGATCGCCTTGCCTTCGGGCAGCACGAAATAGAGGTAGCGCGCATCGGTATCGACCAGGATCGTGCCCGGCTGCTCCTTGCGCGGGTAGTCGACGATATGACGGAGATATTGCTCAGGCACGTTCGCCTGCGCGTAGGGCGTGTGCGCAAGCAACTGCCGGTCGCGCGGCGTCATGCTCGCATCCGTCGATGGAGAAAGCGTCGTCTGCATGCAGCCGGCGAGCGGAAGCATGGCCATGACGAACAATACGATTAGAGATTTTGGCACCACCGGCCCCCCGATAGCGGATAGCAGCGCCCCCAGCCCCACTAGATGCTGCCCAAATCGTGCTGAAAAAAAGGCAGTGTGGAACACGTGCGCGTGTTCCACCGGCCTGGTTCCATCACCACAAACGGCGGAGAAGCGTCGCACAGTCTCCATCCCCTCGCCTTGCTTTGGTCAAACCCGGCTGGACTCGTGGGTCATCGTGCTGACTCATCGGATTTGGGATGGGTTCACCTCGACAGATCGGCTCGCGCCAATGCGGACGCCCATACATTAAACACTCGGACTTCAAAGGAGCTGCGATGCTCGCGACGCTGAACTCTAGGCAAATCGTCGATGAGATCGTGAAGGACACGGTCAAGGACAACGATCCGCACGACGCCGTTGAGATTTCACCCGACATGGTGCTGGCTTCGCGCCCCATCGGTGGTGCGCCCGCGTTGGCGCCTGAGATCGCAACCCGTCCAGAGCCGAAAATAGATCCGAAGTTCGCGCCGGAGCGCACCATTAATCCGGAGCCGAAATTCAGTCCCGTCTTGGAGCCGCAGACGGCAGCGCCCTCGGTCGACACCGCCGTGCGCGTCGCCGCCAGCGATGGTCGCCGGCAGAAGCGATCCTCCGCCGGCAAATGGCTGCGCGGCGCGTTCGTCATGATCTTGTTTGCGGGCGGAAGCGCGGCCGCCACTGTCGCCTGGGAGAAACATGGCGACACGGCCAGGCAGATCCTCGCCGAATGGACACCTGCATTGACTGCGTTGACTTCGCTGTTGCCTTCGACATCGCAAACGGCGGCACCGGTGACCGCCGCGCCGGTCACCGCTGCGCAGGCCGCGCCGCCCGCGGAGCCAGTCGCAACGGATCAAGCGGCGGATCAAGCTGCTCAACCCGCGACGCCGCCTCCGGTTCAGGTTGCAGCAGCCGCACCTGTCGCAACACAGCCCGATCCCGCGCAGTCGGTCCAATCGATGACGCGCGATCTCGCAGCGATGGCGCAGCAGATCGAAGCGCTCAAGGCCAACATCGCCGAGCTGAAGGCCGGGCAGGAGCAGATGGCGCGCGAGATGGCGAAACCGCCCGCGCCAAAGCCGGTGGCTGAGGCCAAGCCGGTCGATCCGCGCGCGCGTGTGTCCACGCTCCCGCCGAGATCTCCGGCGGCTCCGGTTCGCAAACCGAAGCCGGTCGTGTCGCAAACCTACATGCCGGCCTATTCGCCCGCGCCGCTTGCACCTCCGCCGCCTTCGCAGGCTGCCGCGGCGGCGTCGACGGCAGCACCGGTCGCCACGACGCAAGCCGTTGCCGATGACGACGGACCTGTCGTGCGTCCGCCGATGCCGGTGCGTTAAACCAGTCGCGAGCGCGGCGTCGCTTTCGCGACGTCGTCCAAGCTGTCTGAGTCGATGCGACGCGTTGAGTCCGGGCAATTACGGAGACCGATATTTCGATCGTCTTCCGTCAAGAGAAAAGGCCGTCGGGATTTATGCCGCCGGCCTTCTCTTGCAGCTGCCGGTTCCCGGAGCCCGGTTCTGCTGCAATTCCATGCCTTATGATCACGTCGACATATTTAATAAAATCTTAACGCACCCGAATGCTGCACATGATTTCTGCGCCATAAGCACAGAGATTGCGCGCCCCGTTCATTCGAAAATATCGACTCAGTGGTATCATCCGAGATGTGTTGAGACTTCCACTGAAGCTCACGTCGTCACACCGGGGAAATCGAATGCCCTACTATTCCTTCGATCTCGTGGTTGGTGAAGAGTTCAAGAACCAGGGTGGAATCATCCTCGAAGACATCGAGGTCGCTTCCGATCGCGCCGTTCAATTGGCTACCGAGCTGTCGCAGGTGAAGCCGGAGCTGCAACGGAAGGGTTGCGCGGTGCGCGTCACCGATCGCGATCACAACGAGGTCTATCGCACGCCGCTCGATCCCGTGCCGGCCTGGCGACGCTAGGCCACGGCGTTTCGAGCGATTTGGAAACCGCTTCGCGTAGAAGTGCGTCGAACTGTGACTCAAAAGCATCCTTCCGAGTCATCGGAACGGGGCCTTAGTCGTCCAGCTCCGGCGGCTCGAACCAGTTCGTCAGCGACAATCCGCCGTCGACGACGAAGGCTGCGCCGGTGACGTAACCCGAGAGCTTGTTCGACAGCACCGCAAGCGCCATCGGCGCGAGGTCCTTGGCCTCGCCGAGACGCCCGAGCGGAATGTGCTTCGCCAGCGAGGCATCGGCAACGAACCCGCCCGCCGCGATCGCGCCGGGCACCAGCGCGTTGACGCGGATGTCGTGACGCCCGAGCGTCTTCGCGAGCTCCTTCACCAGCATTGCCATCCCCGCCTTCGCCGTCGAATAATGCGGCAGGTTGCGCGGCGTGCCCGCGTGCAGCGAGGTGAGAAACAGGAACGAGCCGGGCCGTTTCGCCGCGATCAGCCGTTTTGCCAGCCCGCGCGCCAGATGGAATCCTGCATCGAGATTGACGGCATGCATCTCGTGCCAGGTCTTGCGGTCGACCGCGAGCGCATGATCGGCCTCCCGCCGCGGCGGCGATGCGCTGTGCACGAAATGCGTCACCCCACCGAGCGCCTCTGCGGCGGCCAGCAGGGCATCGCAAGCGTCTGACCTGGCGAGATCGCCGACCCACGGCACCGCCAGTTCAGGCCTGCCGCTCGCGCTGATCGCCGCATTCACCCGTTCCAGGCTCATATCGGCGAACACGGTCCGAACGCCCTCGCCGACCAGCGCCTGCGCAATCGCGCGGCCGATGCCGTTGCCTGCGCCGGTGACGAGCGCCGTGTCGCGTGCGGGGTCGAACGGCGTGCTCAACAGGCTCATGTCGCTCTCCGTGGCCAGGACGGGGTGACGATAGCGCACCGCACCGGGGAGCGACAAATACGTCCCGGCACCATTGCGGAGTGGCTTGCCGGACGCTAGCCTCCCAAAAAAACGGAGGAGATACCAAGGATGCGCACCGGTTTCCTGATCGCAGGTCTGTTACTGCTCGCCGCGCCGGCCCAAGCGGCGGACCGTGCACGCTCGACCTATGTGACGATGGTCTTGCAGGCCTTCGCCGCCAAGGTGGAATGTCCGAACACCGATCTCGTCTATCAGGACCTCGTGCAGAAGGCGCAGCAGATGCAGCTGCCGGACGGCACCACCGAGAAGGTGCGCAAGGCGATCGCCTGGATGCACACCGGCGGCAAGATGGGCGAGAAGCAGGACGATGATTTGATGGCCGAGGTCGCGGTCGCGACGCAGGCGACCGACATGGACCAGCGCCGCCTCGGCATGCCCGGCTGGTGCGAGGCCCAGAAGACCAACCTCGCCGGCCTGATCCGCAGCAAGGGCGGCTAGGCGCTCTCTCGCGGCGTTAAGCACGCCGTGGCGGAACCGTCGCGGCGGCCAACTATCGTCATAATCCTCGACACCATGCGGCCTCTTCGAATTCGAACAGGAGAGCCCACATGCGGAGTATCCATTTTGTTTTCGCCGGCGCATTTGCGGCCGCCGCTGTGCTGACCGCGCCCGCCCTGGCGAAGAACTCCGATGCCCAGAAAGGCGAGGAAAAATCCACCTCGTCATCCTGCAGTGCTTACCAGCAAGCACCCGACGGCTCGTGGGAACCGCTGCCCTGCAAAGAGACAGGCGAGCGTCCCCAGCCGCAGACACAAAATCGCACTACGCAGCCGGGCGCCGACCGCGGGGAGCGCTGAGCGCGCTGGCCGCGGATCAGCTCTGGTGCGGGCCGCGGATGATCTTCATGGCGTCCTCGATGTGACGCCACTCCTTGGCCTCATCGGCCTCGCCGCGGCCCTCACAGGCCTGCGCCTGCTCGGCGGCCTTCGCAATCGCAGCGAAACCATGTTTTTCCAGCATCTGGCGCGCGATGGTGTGGACCTGGATCTCGGATATCATGGGCGCTCTCCTGTTCAGGAAACCGCAGCGCCTGGCTTGGCGCTCCGCGGCCTCCGACAACGATTTCGCCGCAGGTCCCGTTCCGCCCACGACCGATCACATCGGCAGGCCTGGAATTTGACGTGACGAGCAAGTAAGACAAAGGCGGTCCGCTATGCCCAGCGGACCGCCTTCTCACCCACCCCAAATTTGCAGTGTACCGGCCGGATCCCCTACCCGACCGCCGCGCGCTTGCGCTCCAAATCGTTCGGCACCTCGATATCGACCTCCAGGGTCGATACCTCGTCGCCGCGCTCAAGCCGGACGATGACCTTGGTCGGGTCCAGCGTGACGTGCCTGGACACGACAGCAAGAATTTCCTCGCGCAGCACGCCGAGCAGATCGGGCTGGCCGCGCAATCCGCGTTCATGGGCAAGCAGGATCTGCAATCGCTCGCGAGCGACCGGGGCAGAGGCCTTCTTGCCGCGGAGAAGCCGAAGCAGACCCATGCTCATGCAGCCCTCCGTCGCAGCAGACGATCCATGAAGCGCCTGCGCTCGGCCGGAACCTGCATCGCCACGGTGTCGCCGCACAGCCGCCGCGCCGCATCGATATAGGCCCGTGCGGGTGCGCCGTCCACGTTCGACAGCGTCACCGGCGTGCCGACATTGGAGGCCTTCAACACGTCCTGGCTCTCGGGGATGATGCCGAGCAAGGGCGTTGCGAGGATTTCGAGGATGTCGTCGATGGTCAGCATCTCGCCGCGCGCGGCGCGCGAGGCATCGTAGCGGGTGATGAGAATGTGCTTCTGGACGTGCTCGCCCTTCTCGGCCCGCACCGTCTTGGAATCGAGCATGCCGATGATGCGGTCGGAATCGCGCACCGAGGAGACTTCCGGATTGGTGACGATCACGGCCTCGTCCGCAAAGCGCATCGCCATGGAGGCGCCGCGCTCGATGCCGGCCGGGCTGTCGCAGATCACCCAGTCGAAGCGGTCGCGCAAATCGTCGATGACCTTGCCGACGCCCTCTTCCGTCAACGCGTCCTTGTCGCGGGTTTGCGAGGCCGGCAGCAGCCAGAGATTCTCCAGCCGCTTGTCGCGGATCAGCGCCTGCGGCAGCTTTGCGACACCCTGCACCACGTTGATGAGATCGAACACGACGCGGCGTTCGGCGCCCATGACGAGGTCGAGGTTGCGCAGGCCGACGTCGAAATCGACGACGACGACCTTGTCGCCGCGCTGCGCCAGCGCAGCCCCCAACGCGGCGGTCGTCGTGGTCTTGCCGACCCCGCCCTTGCCTGATGTCACGACCAGTACCTTACTCATCTGAAATGTCTCCTTTGCTGGTCAGTTCAGTGCTGTAATTCGCATGGTATTCCCCTGCAGCCAGGCCTGCGCCGGCTTGCCGCGCAAAGCGGCGTCGATGTCGTCCGCAGTCTGGTAAAATCCATCAATTGCAAGCAGTTCAGCCTCGATCTTCTGACAATAGATGCGGGCGCTCGTGTGCCCATTGACCCCCGCCATGGCACGGCCGCGGAGCGCGCCGTAGATGTGGATGGAACCGCCGGCGACGACTTCGGCGCCGGAGCCGACCGAGCCCAGAATGGTGACGTCGCCCTCCGGGAAGATCACGGTCTGGCCCGAGCGCACCGGGCTATCGAGCAGGAGCGAGGTCGGCTTGGTTACGGCCTTCGCCTCGGCCTTCTTCGGCGCGCTCGGCTCGACCACGCAGCTGCGCCCTCCCGAGAGCAGCGGCGGCATCGTCGGCGTCAGCCGGCCCTCCTCCACCCCCTCGATCCCGAGCACCCGGATGTTGCGATCCTGGAGGCTCGTGAGCAGATGGGCGATGCCGGACTGGCTGAGATCGACCGAGGACAGATCGATCACCACGGGCCGGCCGGCGAAGAAACCCGGCGAGCGCGCAATCGTGGCGTCGATCTCCTGCAGCCAGTCCTGGATCGGAACCGTCGGCACGAACACGAAGGCCACGTAGGAGCGCCCGCGCAGGCGAACCATTTGGCGTTGGACTTTTGCTGCAGCCTCCATAGCGGCCGACTCGATCCCTGTTATTGAATGGTTAACGATGCGGCGGATTTGGTTAACGACGGGTTAATTTCTCCAGGGGTTACGTGGGTAGGTGATGGATTGGCGCTGGCTCTCGCCACATCGTCATTGCGAGCGCAGCGAAGCAATCCAGACTGCCGATGCGGAAAGACTCTGGATTGCTTCGTCGCTGCGCTCCTCGCAATGACGGCGCCCCTGCCCCTCCTTCTTCACCTCTGCTCGCGTCGATTTTGATCGCAGCCCCAATCATCCCGCATTGACATGCCCTTGGCATCTGGCTTCGATCCGCGTCCCCCGGATATGGAGCCCGATCATGTCAATTCAGTCTTCCATCAGGCGCAAGACCGCGCCGGACATCCGTGCACGCAAGCGGGGCGAGCCGATCGTGATGCTGACGTCCTATCACGCGCATACGGCCGCGCTGGTGGATCGGCATTGCGATGTCATCCTGGTCGGCGATTCCCTTGGCAACGTCATGCACGGCTTCGAGACGACGGTGCCTGTTACGCTCGACATGATGATCCTCCAGGGCGCCGCGGTGATGCGGGGCTCGAAGCAGGCGCTGGTCGTGGTCGACATGCCGTTCGGCTCGTATGAAGCTTCCAGGGAGCAGGCGTTCAACTCCGCGGTGCGGATCATGAAGGAGACGCAATGCGGCGCAGTGAAGCTCGAAGGCGGCGTTCGCATGGCGGAGACGATTGCATTCCTGTGCGGGCGCGGCATCCCGGTGATGGGCCACATTGGTCTGACACCGCAATCCATCAACACGCTCGGTTCGTTTCGTGCCCAGGGGCGCAACGAGGTGGACTGGGGCCCGATCGAGGACGACGCGAAGGCCGTCGCCGATGCCGGTGCATTCTCGGTCGTCGTCGAAGCCGTGGCCGAACCGTTGGCGCGCAGGATTACGGAGACGATTGCGATCCCCACCATAGGCATCGGTGCGAGCGCTGCCTGCGACGGTCAGGTGCTCGTGCTCGAGGACATGCTCGGGCTGTCGCCGCGAACCCCGAAATTCGTCCGGCGGTACGGCAATCTTGGTCCGGCCATCGAAGCGGCGATCCAAGGATATGCCACCGACGTGCGCTCACGCGCCTTTCCCGGGCCCGAACACGTCTACGAGATGAAGAAAAGCTGACGATACGCAGCAAGCGGTCAGGGACCGCTCACGGCTCCCCCTACTTCTTCACCTTGCTCGCATCCATCTTGACGGCGGGATCCAGCATCTTCGTCGTGAACGCCGTCGTCACGTCGAACGGCTTCTCCATGCCGAGATAGGTCTGGACCAGCTCATAGTCCTTCTTCATCCGCTCGCCGTCGATCCAGCCGAGACCCTTGGTGGTCGTGAACTCGTCGGTCATCAAATACTTGATGCGCTCCCACTGGCGTTCCTGGTTCTCCTTGTCGAGACCGGAGACCTGGTCGAGCAGCGCCTTCAGGCACGGCGTGACGTCGGCGACGCAGGCCGCAAAGGCCTTCTGCGAGACGCGCACGAACTCCTCGACCAGCTTGGGGTTCTTCTGGAGATAAGCGCCGTTGACGATCAGCGAATTGCCGTAGGGGTTGAGCCCGATGTCCTTCCAGTTGACGAAGCCGAGATCGCTTCCGAACTCTGTCACCTTCAGATCGTGCTCGTTGTAGAAGTCGCTGATGATGTCGACGGTGTGGCTCTTCAGCGCCGCGATTTTCGCGGTCGGCCCGATATTGACGAAGCTGACGGCATCAGGCGCGATGCCTGCGGCCTTGGCAAAGGCCGGCCACATCACGCGCGAGGCGTCGCCGGGCGGGTTGCCGATCTTGTGGCTCGGAAACTCCTTCACGCCATTCACGCCGTAGCTCTTCAGCCAATAAAACGTCTGGCCGGTGTTGGCGTAGATGCTCATCAGCGCGACGTCGTCGGCGCCCTTGCTCTTGGCGACCAGCATGGTGGCGAGATCGGCGATGCCGAAGGCTGAGCCGCCCGAGCCGACCTTGGCGGCGGAGACGCCGGAGCCCTTGCCGACCTCGATGGTGAGGTCGATGCCGGCCTTCTCGAACCAGCCCTGCGCCTTGGCGTAATAGAACGGCGAATGGTCGGCCGTCGGCGTCCAGTTCAGGATCAGATTGACCGCCTCGCCCGCGCTCGCCGGCACCGCCGGCACACCGAGCATCAGGGCCAAAGCCAAAGCCGAGCCCGCAGCCTGCAAACGCTTCATCGCATCCCTCCTCATTGCCGCGACCCGGCTTGTCGCTCTCCCCATGTGAGGATACCAATGCAACAAGCCCGCCCTCGACTTGTCAACTGTCTGGTTGGAAATGCCCGCAAAACGTTCAGGCGACACCGTGCCGCAGCGGCGCGATCCCGTCGCCACCCGAAAGAAGCTGCTCACCGCGGCGCGCCTGGAGTTCGCCCGGCACGGCTTTGCCGGCGCCCGCGTCGACGAGATCGCCGAGCGCGCGGGGGTCAACAAGCAGCTCGTCTACCACTACTTCGGCGACAAGGACGCGCTCTATCTCGCCGTGCTCGAATGGGTCTACGCCGATATCCGCGAGCAGGAGCGCCAGCTCAACCTCGAAGGCCTGCCGTCGGAAAAGGCGATCCGGAAGCTGATCGAGGCCTCGTTCGATTACCTCGCAACAAACCCCGATTTCATCGTGCTCCTGAACGACGAGAACCGCGGCGGCGCCCGCCACGTCCGCGGCTCGACGCGGCTGGAGGCGATGCATTCGCCGCTGGTGAAGAGCGTCTCCCACATCCTCCACGAGGGCGTCCGCACCGGCGTGTTCCGCAAGGGGATCGATCCGATCCAGCTCTATATCTCCATCGCGGGCCTCAGCTATTTCTATCTCTCCAACACGCCGACGCTGTCGGCGATCTTCGGCAAGGACCTCTCGAGCCGGGCGGCAAGGCGCGCCCGCCGCAGGCATGTCGTCGACCTCTTGCTGCATTCGCTCCGGCCCTAATCAACCAACTGGTTGAAACTTTCCGAAAGGCCGGCTAGGCTTAACTTCCAGCGGCATCGTCGCCGCAGTGACAGGGAGCAACCGGTGGCGGGAGACGGGGCAAGCACCTCGCGCAGCTTTGCGATCATCCTGATCGTGCATCTCGCCGTGCTCGTGCTCTGGCAGGTCGCGGTCGATGCCTTCCACGTGCCGAAATTCATCCTGCCCTCCCCGCTCGCGACGGTGCAGACGCTGGGCACCGCGAGCTATGCCTGGGGCGCCAACACGCTGGTCACGGCGATCGAGATCCTCGGCGGCTTCGCGCTCGGCGCGTTCGTCGGCGTCGCGCTAGCGGTGATTTTCAGCTGGGCACCGCTGCTGAGCCTCGTGCTGCTGCCGCTGTTCGTGACGATGAACATGATCCCGAAGGTCGCGCTCGGCCCGCTCTTCATCGTCTGGTTCTCCTACGGCATCGTGCCGAACATTTTGATCGCCTTCAGCATCTGCTTCTTCCCGATCCTGCTGACCACCGCGCGCGGCCTGCGCGAGGTCGAGCCGGACCTGCTCGACCTCGTCAAATCGCTGCGCGGTTCGCGCTGGACGCTGTTCCGCAAGATCCAGTTGCCGGGATCGCTGCCTTACGTGTTCTCCGGCATGAAGGTCGGCGCGATCCTCGCGGTGGCGGGCGCCATCGTCGGCGAGTTCATCGCCTCGGAGCGCGGGCTCGGCTATCTCATGATCCAGGTGCAGTCGTCGCTCGACACGCCCGCGATGGTGATGGCCGTCGTGCTGCTGACCCTGCTCGGCGTCGCTCTCTACGGCCTGGTCCTCGCGCTCGAACGCATGTTCGTGGTCGGCGATGCCAGGCAGAACTAACGACAAGGACCGATCCATGCTGCTCACCCGCCAGACGCTGCCGAAGACGATCCCGGATATCGCAGCCCTCGACGATCTTCTGTGCCGGCCGACCCAGGCGCTGATCGACGACATCAAGAAGGTCGAGGGCGACATCATGATCCTCGGCGTCGCCGGCAAGATGGGACCGACGCTGGCGGGGCTCGCGAAAGCCGCCGCACCCGATCGCCGCGTCATCGGCGTCGCGCGATTCAGTGACCCCAGCGTCAAGGACTGGCTGCAGGCGCGCGGCGTCGAGACGATCAATTGCGACCTGATGGACGAGACGGCGATTCAAGCGCTGCCTAAGGCGCCCAACATCGTCTTCATGGCCGGCCGCAAGTTCGGCGCCGAGGGCGACCTGTCGCTGACCTGGGCGATGAACGCGCATGTGCCGGCCCTCGTCGCACAGGCCTTCCCGACGTCGCGCATCGTGGCGTTCTCGACCGGCTGCATCTATCCCTTCGTCCCCGTCGACGGCAAAGGCGCGACCGAGGACATGGCGCCGAATCCGCCCGGCGAATACGCCCAGTCCTGCGTCGGCCGCGAGCGCATGTTCGAGTATTTTTCGCGCAAGTTTTCGACGCCGGGCCGGCTGTTCCGGCTCAATTACGCGATCGACATGCGCTATGGCGTGCTGCACGATATCGCGACAAAGGTCCTCACGGGAACGCCGATCGATGTCAGTCTCGGCCACGTCAATTTCATCTGGCAGGGCGATGCTTCCTCGCAGGCGCTGCGCTGCCTTGCGCATTGCACGGCGCCGACCTCGCCGATCAACGTCAGCGGCCACGAGATTTTGGCGGTACGAGATCTCGCCGCAAAATTCGGCGCGCGCTTCGGCCGCGCGCCGGTGCTGACAGGCAAGGAAGAGCCGACGGCCTGGCTCACCGACACGTCGAAAGCTGTCGAGCTGTTCGGCCTGCCGGTCGTGGACACCGAACAGTTGATCGCCTGGACCGCGGACTGGGTGTCCCGCGCCATGCCAAGCCTCGGCAAGCCCACCAAATACGAGGTGCGCGATGGACGCTACTGACGGTCCGCCCATCCTCAAGCTCGCCGTCGACGACGCGATCGCCGGGCTGGTGCTGTCGACGGAAGCGCACTGGAACCAGACCGAGGAGGACTGGCGAATCTTCCTGCACGAGGGCGTGGTGTTCGGTATTCGCGACGGCCTACGGCTGGTCGCGACCGCGGCGCTGCTGCCCTATTCCGGCAACAACGCCTGGATCAGCATGGTGCTGGTATCGGGCACGCATCGCCGCCGCGGCCTCGCCACCCGTCTCGTCGATGCCTGCCTGGAAACCGCGCGCAAGAACGGGCTGACGAGCTGGCTCGACGCGACGCCCGACGGCGCCGCCGTCTACGGCCCGCTCGGCTTCACGCCGACGCTGCAATTGCGCCGGCTGAAGCTGGTGAAATCCGGGCGAGCCGAAGCCCCACCGCCTTCATCGGCGACCATCGATGCGCTGCGAGCGCGGGACCGGCGCGCCACCGGTTTCGACCGCACCGCGCTCCTCGCCGCCATCGCCCTGCGCTCCGGCTCGCGCATCGTCGCCGCACATGGCGCCATCGCGCTGGTTCGCGACGGCCGAACCGCGCGCCATATCGGACCGTTGCTTGCCAACAATGCCGCGCCAGCGCTGGCCCTGGTTCATGCGATCGTGCGCTCCGAGACCGGCCCGATTCTGATCGATGCCGTTGCGTCGCAAGCCGCATTCCTGGACGGATTGACCGCCTCGGGCTGGACCATCGAGCGGCCGTTCCAGCGCATGCGGTTCGGCCCCGCCACCACCGCTGCCAAGGATACGCCATTCGCCGTCGCCGGCCCTGAATTCGGATAGGACATCATGCACCACAGCCAGATCAACAGCGACGTCCGCAAGCTGATCGCCGACGGCACCGTGCTGCCGGCGCACCCCCTCGCGCTCACGGCGGAGCGCCAGCTCGACAAGAAGCATCAACGCGCGCTGACGCGCTACTACATCGACGCCGGCTCGGGCGGCCTTGCGGTCGGCGTCCACACCACGCAATTTGCGATCCGGGACGTCGGCCTCTACCGTCCCGTGCTCGAGCTCGCCGCCGAGACCGCTGCGAACTGGACCAAGCGTCCGCTGGCGATGGTCGCGGGCCTCGCCGGCCCGACCCGGCAGGCAGCGGCTGAGGCCCGCACCGCGCGCGATATCGGCTATCACGCGGGGCTCCTCAGCCTCGCCGCGATGAAGAGCGCCTCCGAGGATGAGATCATTGCGCATTGCACGGCGGTCGCCGCCGAGATCCCGCTGGTCGGTTTCTATCTCCAGCCGGCCGTCGGCGGCGTCATCCTGTCGAGCCGGTTCTGGCAGCGCTTCGCCGCGATCGACAATGTGATCGCGATCAAGATCGCGCCGTTCAACCGCTATCGCACGCTCGACGTGCTGCGCGGCGTCGCGGCGGCCGGTGCGCTCGACCGCGTCGCGCTCTACACCGGCAATGACGACCACATCCTGCTCGACCTGATGCTGCCGTTCGACCTGCGCGACAACGGCATCACCACGCGCACCTATTTTAGAGGCGGCCTGCTCGGCCATTGGTCGGTGTGGACCGCGAGCGCCATCAAACAGTTCGAGCGCTGCAAGGCGGCGCGGCACAAGGAGGCCGTGCCGGCCGATCTGCTCGCCCTCGATGCCCGCGTCACCGACTGCAACAGCGCCTTCTTCGACGTCGCCAATAATTTTCACGGCTGCATCGCCGGTTGCCACGAGGTGCTGCGGCGTCAGGGCCTGATGCAGGGCCTGTGGTGCCTCGACCCGAACGAGGGCCTCAGCCCCGGCCAGAAGGAGGAGATCGACCGCGTCTATCGCGAGCACGCCGACCTCGGCGACGATGCGTTCGTCGCCCCCAATCTGAATAAATGGCTGGCATGAGCGCCGAGCCCTTCATCAGCCTGAGCGGCGTCCGAAAGGTTTATCGCAGCGGCGGCGCCGAGTTCTTGGCGGTGTCCGACGTCACGATGGACGTGCAGGAAGGTGAGCTCGTCTCGCTGGTCGGCCCCTCCGGCTGCGGCAAGACCACGGTGATGAAGATTTTGGCCGGCCTGCACAGCTCCGACGGCGGCACCATCAGAATTGGCAATGCCAAAAGCCCGTTCGATCCGACCCGCGACATCGGCATGGTGTTCCAGCAAGCGCTGCTGCTGAAGTGGCGCACCATCCTGGACAACGTGCTGTTGCCGGCCGAGATCGTTGGCCTGCCGATCAAGGCCGCGCGCGAGCGGGCGCGCGATCTGCTCAACCTGGTCGGGCTTGCCGGCTACGAGCAGAAATATCCGCGAGAGCTCTCGGGCGGCATGCAGCAGCGCACCGCAATCGCGCGGGCCTTCATTCACGATCCAAAGCTGATCCTGATGGACGAGCCGTTCGGGGCGCTGGACGCCCTGACGCGCGAGCAGATGAATCTGGAAATGCTGCGGATCTGGCGCGAGAGCGGCAAGACCATCATCTTCGTCACGCACTCGATCCAGGAAGCCGTGTTCCTGTCCTCGCATTGCGCCGTGCTGACGGCGGGGCCTGCGAAGATGGCCGACTACTTCCCGATCGACCTGCCCTTCCCGCGCGACCTGCCGCTCAAGACGACCGACGCGTTCGGCGCCTATGCAAGGCGGATCTACGCGAAGCTGGGGCTGGGTGCGGCGTAAGGCGCCACACGACAGGTGCCGTAGGGTGGGCAAAGCGACTTGTCCGCCGTAGCTCGAAGAGCGAAGGCGGAAGCGTGCCCACCATTGCACGTGACGCAAAGAACGTGGGCACGGCGCAAGTGCGCCTTTGCCCACCCTACGAGAGCGGGGCGCGGCGTAGTCATCGCGCCCCGCTCGTCATCAAGTCTTATTCCGCATCTTGCTGAGCAGATAGTTGTCGTAGAAGTTTTCCGCGATCTGCGTGTAGAACAGCAGCTCCTTCATATAGGCGTCGTGGCTTTCCTTGGTGCGCTTGAACAAATCGCTCTTGGCGGCGAGCTCGTTCAGATGCTCCTGGGTCGCGTTGTAGCAGGCTTCCAGCACCGGCTGCGGGAACGCCTTCAGCTCCGCGCCGTTGGCGATCAGCCGCTTCAGCGCTGCCGGATTCACGCTGTCGTATTTCTCCAGCATCCAGGCACCGGCCGCCGAGGCAGCCTGATTGACGATCGCCTGGTACTGCTTCGGCAAGCTCGCCCACTTCTCGTCATTGACGATCATGTGCAGCATCGCGCCGCCTTCCCACCAGCCGGGGAAGTAATAGTACTTGGCGACCTTCTGGAAACCGAGCTTCTCGTCGTCATAGGGACCGACGAATTCAGCGGCGTCGATCGAGCCCTTCTCCAGCGCCGCATAGACGTCGCCGCCGGCGAGTTGCTGCGGCACGATGCCGAGTCTGGCCAGCACGTGGCCGCCCATGCCGGCGATGCGGAATTTGAGGCCCTTGAGATCGTCGACGGTCTTGATCTCCTTGCGGAACCAGCCGCCCATCTGGGTGCCGGAATTGCCGCAGAGGATGGCGTGCGTCTTGAACGGCTTCAGCGCCTCGTTGGTGAGTTCGGCGCCGCCGCCGAAATACCACCAGGATTCCTGGTGGCGATGGTTCATGCCGAACGGCGCGCCGGTGGCGTAGGCCAGCGCCGGCTCCTTGCCGATGTAGAAATACAGCGGCGTCTGCGCCATCTCGACGGACGCGACGCTGACGGCATCGAGCGCCTGGAGGCCGGGGACGAGCTCGCCGGCCGCAAAGGTCTGGATCTGGAATTTGTTGTCGGTGGCTTCCGCGACGTATTTCGCAAAGGTCTGCGCCGTGCCGTAGATGGTGTCGAGCGACTTGGGGAAGCTCGAGGTCAGGCGCCATTTGATCTCGGGCGCGCCTTGCGCAATCGCAGGTGCAGCAACCAGCGTCGTCGCGCCGGCGACCGCGCCGCCCTTGAGGAATGTACGGCGTTTCATGTTGGGGTCTCTCCCTGCAGGTAAGTTTCAAACATATCGGGGTCTGGCCACGGTCTTCGCGGACCGTTTGCCCGTTCCTATAGCGGAGTTCAAGCTGAGAGCGGAAGGCCTGCCGGCGTCCATAGCCCGGATGGAGCGCAGCGCAATCCGGGCGACGAGAGCGCGTTGAAAGGCCGCTCAGAGCAGCTTCGCGCTCACGAACAGCGCGCGCACGGCGTTGGTCGCCTGCACCGCGAGCATGGCGTTGTCGGCGGCGCCCTCGAGCGCCGCGACCGCCTCTTCATGGAGCGAGCGGAATTCCATCCACTCGACCGATTTGAAGTTGGTGAGGAATTGATAGGCCTGGCCGACGGTCGCAATCGCCAGCGTGTCGCCGTTCAGCTTGATCTTGAACGTCGTACGCAGCGGGGTCTCGGAACTTTGGGGATCACTCATGGGCTGCTTCTGGACGAGGTCGGCTTAACGAAGGGGAAACGGCAGCCCCGCCGTCCAGCAAATATCAGGAGTCGGTGCTCGCGCGCTGCGAGACGGTCGCCGATCCGCGCAGGCTAGGCACGACGACCAGGCGGTTGAACTCGCCATTGTCCCAGGACTTCAGGAAGCGATCATAGTCCTTGATCGAGACGCAGCCATTGGAGTCGCCGCGTGGCCCGAGCATGTAGTTATGGGTGAGCAGGCCGACGCGGCCGAGCGCACTGGTGCCGTCAGTGGGCGTCAAGCGCAGGGCACGGACGCCGTGGAACAGCTTTTCGCGCGGCTTCAAATCGTAAGTCGCCGGCGGGGTCGCGCCAACCATGCGCTGGTCGACATGGTCGGGGTCGTCCATTAGCGCGCCCATGCCCGAATGCGCTTCCAGCGCGATGCCGCTCGGCAGGTAAAGCGCCTTGGCCTTGATGTCATAGACCGCCGTGCGTGAATCGTAGCCGAGCGCGGCGAGATCAGGCGCCCTGCTGAGCAGGCCGTCGCCGGGAGTCAGCGAGGCCAGCTTGATCTTGTCGGTGAATTTTTCGAAGAAATTGCGGTTGTCGACCCTGGGATTGGTCTCGGCGTAGGCCTGGCTCGAGGCGATCTGGGACGCGAGGTCTGCCTGGGCCGGGCGCGAGCGCGGCACCGGGATGGCGTCGGCGCGCTGCGACGGCCTCGTCTCGTCAACCACGTGCCGGTCGTCATCGGTCAGGGTCGAGCCGGTCAGGGTCGAGCGCCAGTCGTCGCCCTGGAGTTTTTGGGCCAGCATCGCCTTGGCGTCGCGCAGCTTGAGCTGGACCACGCTCACCGCGGAGCGCTCCAGCGTCCGCAGGCCGAAGTCACGGGCCGGCGGGCTGCTGGATACTGAAGCGAAACGGTCGTCAAACGAAGGGCCATTGGCCGGAGGCAGTGCGGTGGCCGGAGGCAGTGAGGCGGTGACCAGCGGCGTCGAATCGCCCATGTCAGCGACCCAGGCGGCCGCTCCCAGTGCCAGCGCGACGGCTGCCAAAGACAGCAGTATCGTCTCCGCTCGCCCAATACGGCGGCGCGACAACAGCCTTTCGGCGCTTGCGCGGTCGGAAACCATCAGATCCCCAAATCAACCCCCGGAGGGGCCCAACCCCCGTCCGGAGACTCTATACCAGCTATCGCATTGGGAGCCAAAACTTAGGCATAATCGCGGCCGGCAAGCCCCCCCTTGAGGTATCCAATGACCGATCCTTTCGACCTAGAGCGCTTTGTCGGGGCCCAGGACCCGGTTTTTCACGACGTCCAGGGGGAGCTGGCCCGGGGCCGGAAACAGACTCACTGGATGTGGTTCGTCTTCCCGCAGATCGCCGGCCTCGGCTTCAGCACCATGTCGCAGCGCTACGCCATCGGCTCGCGCGCCGAGGCCAGAGCCTACCTCGCCCACCCCGTACTCGGTCCGCGACTCATTGAATGCACCACGCTCGTGCTTGCCGTCGAGGGACGAACCATCAACGCGATCCTCGGCGCGCCCGATGACGCCAAATTCCGCTCGTCGATGACGTTGTTCGGCGCGGTCTCCGACGAACCCGTCTTCGACCAGGCGCTTGCCCGATATTTCGCAGGCGAGCGCGACGGTGCCACGCTGGAGATGCTCGCCAGGCTCGATCGGCCGGCGCGCTAGCGCGACCTACGCCTAGACGAATGGACGCATGCAGGCGGAGCATGGCGGCCGGCAGCGTAAACTCCGGATTAACACCGGCTGCCTATCGTTTGCGCAGAATAATTTTCTTCCCCGCGCCAATTGCCGGACAGATCATGAAAATCGGTACGCTGCTGACCACCGCCATCGTCTCGCTCTCGACAGTCGGCGGCGGCCTCGCCGTCTACGTCGCCGTGACGAAGTACCAGACGATGGACAGGATCGCTGAAGCGCAGGGACGACTCGCGATCGTCCGCGCCGCCAGCGACATCCCGCGCTACCTCAACCCCGAGCGCGGCTTCGCCACCAACATCCTCTACGGGCCAGCGACGGTCGATCCGGCGCAGCTCACCGAGCACGACAAGCTGCGCAAGCAGACCGACGGCGCCCGCGACCGGATGAACGCGCTGCGCAAGGAGCTGCCTGGCCCGTTCGACGACGGTGCCACCATCGGCAGCAACATCGACGCGATCAATTCGAAATTCACCGCGCTCCGCGAGGCCATCGACAAGGCGATCGCAGGACCTGCGGATGCCCGCAAGGACGCCGCCAAAAAGGTCGTCGCCGACAATGCCGTGCTCAATGCCGGCGTCACCGCGCTGCTCAACGAGCAGGTCCGCCGCATGGCGATCCTGAATGGGGACGCCTACCGCCAGTCCAACTACGCCAACATCGCCATGACGCTGCGCGACGTCGGCGGCCTCAATTCCAGCGTGCACAAGAACCTCGTCGGCGCGAAGAAAGTGGCCAACGACGCCGAGAAGGCCGACATGGCCCGCATGCAGGGCCGCAACGACCAGATCGTGATGTCGCTGATGGAATTGCGTGGCAATGCGGCAACTCCGGCTAACGTCGCCGCGGCGCTGGAGACGATGAACTCGAACTATGTCGAGGAATTCGGCCGCGAGATGAAGCTCGTCAAGGACGGCGCCGTCAGCGGCAAATACGAACACGATGTCGAGACCTTCTACGTAGCGTCCCAGAAGGGCCTCGGGTCCATTATCGGCGTCCGCGACGCCTTCTACGACAACGCCGAGCAGATCCTCGCCGGCGCTTCCTCCGCCGCGCGCACCAGCTTCACCATCGCGCTGGCCGGCCTCCTCGCCGTGCTGATCGCCAGCGCCGGCCTGATCGTGATGGTCCGCCGCCGCGTCTGCGCTCCGATCGTCAGCCTGACGACGCGGATGTCGCGCCTTGCCGACGGCGACGTTGCGGACGAGATCCCCGGTGCCGAGCGTTCCGACGAGATCGGGGCGATGGCTTCCGCCGTCCAGGTGTTCAAGGACAACATGATCCGGGCCGACCGGCTCGCGGCGGAGAAGCAGGCCGAGAACGACGGCAAGATGCGCCGCGCCCAGGCGCTCGACGGGCTCACCCGTGCATTCGAGGCCAAGGTCACCGAGCTCGTCGGCGGCCTCTCCCGCGCCTCCTCCACCATGGAAAGCACGGCGCAGTCGATGACCTCGACGGCGGCCCAGACCAACAGCCAGGCCGCGGTCGTTGCCGCCGCCTCGCAGCAGACCTCGACCAACGTGCAGACGGTCGCTAGCGCGACCGAAGAGCTGACCTCCTCGATCTCCGAGATCGGCCGGCAGGTGGCACAAAGCACCGAGATCGCGGCCCGCGCCGTCGACAACGCCCGCCGCACCGGCGACACGGCGCGCGCGCTCGCCGAGGGCGCCCAGAAGATCGGCGACGTCGTCACGCTGATCCAGAGCATCGCCGAGCAGACCAATCTGCTGGCGCTCAACGCGACCATCGAAGCCGCCCGCGCCGGCGACGCCGGCCGCGGCTTTGCGGTCGTCGCATCCGAGGTGAAGTCGCTGGCGGGCCAGACCGCCAAGGCCACCACCGAAATCTCCGAGCAGATCACCGCGATCCAGTCCGCAAGCGACGAGACCGTGAACGCGATCCGCAACGTCGCCGACGTCATCGCCGAGATCGACCAGATCGGCACCGCGATTGCGGCTGCGATCGAAGAACAGGGCTCGGCAACCCGGGAGATCTCCCGCAGCGTGCAGGAGGCCGCGCGCGGCACCCAGGAGGTCAACACCAACATATCGGGCGTGCAGCGCGCCGCCGACGACACCGGTGCGGCCGCGAGGGAAGTGCTGGGCGCCGCCGAGCAGCTCTCGACCCAGTCGCGCGATCTCGCCGGCCAGTTCGACCGCTTCCTCGGTGAGGTCAGGGCCGCCTAGTCAGCTTAATAAGGCGGCGCCTTGCGGGCCCGCTGCGCCTTGGCGGCCTCGATCCACCACAGCAGGTCATCGGCAAAGCGCGGGAACGAGCGCTCCAGTGCCTTGCCGCCCTCGCCGATCGGCTCGCTCTCGGCCGACAGCGTCTGCGCGATCGGGCCGACGCCGATGGTGCTCGACACCACGACCATGCCCATCTCCGACAGCGTGCCATGCCAGGCGGTCGAGGCGCGTGCGCCGGACAGTCGGCCGGCGGAGTAGCTCACGATCGCGGCCGGGCGCCAGAACCACTCTTCCAGGAAGTGATCGGTGAGGTTCTTCAGGCCGGGCTGGATGCCCCAATTGTATTCGCCGGTGACGAAGACAAAACCGTCGGCGCCGCGGATCTGCCCCGCCAGCTTCTCGAGCGCCTCGGGTGCCGCCCCCTTGGGATATTCCTTGTACATGCGATCGAGCATCGGCAGGCCGATCG
Organism: Bradyrhizobium sp. 482_C4_N1_8; assembly: GCF_052075965.1. Classification (NCBI taxonomy): domain Bacteria; kingdom Pseudomonadati; phylum Pseudomonadota; class Alphaproteobacteria; order Hyphomicrobiales; family Nitrobacteraceae; genus Bradyrhizobium; species Bradyrhizobium sp. 482_C4_N1_8. Next base: position 5,132,941 of record NZ_CP197231.1, read on the forward strand.
CCTTGGCGTCGATGAACTCGACCTCCTCGCCGCGCTGGCGCAGGCGATCGATGACGAAATTCGCAAGGCGGACGCCCATGCGGTCGGAACGGTAGGAGCCGTAGAGGACGAGGATGCGATTGCTCATGGCCGGGACGCTAGCACGAAATGGCGGTACGGCCTCAACCGATTTGCCGCGCTACCGTTGTCGTCCGAGCTCCAGCGTTTGCGACGGCGTCTCGCCGAACTGGTCGCGATAGCTTCTGGAGAAGTCGCTGAGATGCCAGAAGCCGAACGCCAGTGCGACGGCCTTGACGCTGTCGGCACCGGCGAGCAGGCGCTGACGCACCAGCCACAACCGGCGCAGGCGCAAATAGCGATGCAGGCTCATGCCGCGATAGCGGCGGACGACGTCGTGCAGGGTGCGGACGGACAGGTTGAGCTTGCGCGCAATCTCCTCGCTGTAGATCGGCTGCGAGAGGTCGTCGGACAGAAGCGCTCGGATCTCCCGGAAGATCCTGAAGTTGCGCTCGTCATTGGGACGCAGGGTCCATCGCGCGGCAACGACGCTTTCGAACGCGTCGTCGACGGCGCCAAGCAGGGACTCCTTCATGGCTGCAGCCTTCAGCGGCACGTCCGCGCCTCCGATCGGCTCCGACGCGGCAGCCAGCACCTCCCGGACCAGGCTGCGCAGCCGGTTCAGGCTCGCGGCCGTCGTTTCAAATATCTTGAAGCTGGATGTCGCGTGCGGCCAGCCGCGATCCGTCACCTCCGGCCTGAACACCACCGAGGCAATTTGCCGCTCCACCTCCTCGATGGTGGTGTAGGCGGCGCCGCCGCTGCCGATCACGATGACCGGTCGTGCCCGCTGCGAGCCGTTGAAGCGGATGGGCACGTTGAGCTCATCCATCGTGAATCCGATGGCGGTGCAATTCTCGACGAGCTGCGCGTCGACGACGCGGGGAAACGCCCGCGTGAAATTCACGTCGCAACCGGGCAGCGACAGGATGGTCTGCTCGGCCGAAATCCTCCGTACGAAGGGCGTGAACTCGAAATTCAGGCCTCGTATGGCATTCCGAAATTCGTCGACGTCGGAGAAGCGAAATACCCTGGGCGCAATACTGTTCATGGCAATGTGAAACGTCGCGTCGTAACCAACGCGCGTCCGGCGGCGATGCCGGTCCGAGTTTCCCCCTTTCGGTTGTCCCGTTCGACCGAAAGAATCATCCTAATTCGTCTCGTTCAGTTGGCGAGGGTCCCGTTCAAAGGACAAGTCGCCGCATCGAGTCTCGCCGAATTTCGATAGCGTTTCCAGCGCCGCCAGCGGTGCGCTGATACCCCATCGATCAAGCTCTAAATTTCAAATTAACGCCTGTCAGGCGCAATGAAGGTCATTGGATAGTCGCGATTTTTTGAGTCAGGCCCCTGCCATGATGGCAAATTTGCCTGCTGATATTCTGGTTGAGCTGGAACAGGCGGTCGCTAGTTGCCCGCCGGACCGCTGTGCTCGCATCCTCTCGGGCATTGTGCAGTTGCTCACCGGTAGCCCCGACCGGCCTCAGGAATTGCTCGCTGGGGTGGTTGACGGCGTTCTGCTGCGCTTGACGGAACGCGTCGAGGCCAAGGCGCTCGTTCAACTCAGCACGGCGCTTGCCGAGCTCAAGGTCGCCCCGCCCGAGACATTGCTGCGCCTTGCCTCACACGCCGATCCGGACGTGGCCTGTCCTGTCCTCGTCAAATCGCAGGCATTCTCCGCCACCGATCTCGCGACGATCGCGGCCTCGTGCGACGAGCGGCATCAACGCGCGATCGCCGCGCGCAACTCGATCGAGCCTGAAGTGGCCGAGGCGCTGATCAAGCGCGGCGGCCCGATCTGCCTTGCGCTGATCAAGAACCCGGGAACCCAATTCTCCGAGGCAGCTTACGCCGCGCTGATCGCCAGGGCCGATCCGGACGGCGAGATTGCCAAGGCGCTGGTGCTGCGGCCCGACACGCCCGACCTGGTCGTCCGGAAGCTGCTCTCCCAGAAGGCGCCGGCCCCGAAGGCGCCGGCCAAGGCCAACGCATCCACCATTCCGCCCGCACAACACGCCGCGCCGGTTCCGCCCAAGCTGCCCTGCCCGGCCGACTATGCGAGCGCGAGGCCGGAGATCGTCGCCCTCAGCCGCGTCGGCAAGCTCAACGATTCCACCGTCAACCGCTTCACGATCCGCGGCGAGACGGCCAATCTGTTCACGGCGCTCTCGGTGCTCTCGGGCGCTCCGATCGAGATCGTCGAGCATGTCATGACCGATGACGATTGCGAGGGCCTCGTCATGGCCTGCCGGGCCGCACGGCTGAACTGGGCCACTACGCTTGCGATCCTGAGCAACCGCAGCGGCTCACGGCTCTCCTTCGTCGAGCGCGAACGGGCGCAGCAGATTTTCGAAACGCTTCTCTTGTCGACCAGCCAATGGACAGTGCGCTGGGGGGAAATTGCAGCGAGTGCCAACCCAAGCGATGCGGGACATCGCGGCACAAAAATGGGGGTTAACCGATGAGGTTCGACGGTCGAAAGGCGCTTCGCGTACGGATGGATCACAAGCAGGCCGTCAATCTGATGGGCTCCGACGGCACCTGGCGACGTAGTTGCTTCCTGCTCGACGTGTCGCAAAGTGGCGCCAAGATCGAGGTCGAAGGGACGCTCGACGTGCTCCAGGCCAAGGAATTCTTCATGCTGCTGTCATCGACGGGGCTTGCCTACCGGCGGTGCGAATTGGTGTGGATCGACGGCACCATGGCCGGCGTGCACTTCATCACCGCTGACGGCAAGAAGAAGCCGGCGAGCGCAAAGGCGGCCGCCGCGCCAAACTCCACGCCGAGCAAATAGGCTCCAGAATTCATCGAGCTCATTCAACGTCATCATAGTCCGGTCCGCCGTGCAGAGTGCCCGAACCATATCCAGCCCCGCCAAAAACGACGGCGGCGTCCGAATGACGGAAGCGATTCGCCCGTTTGTGCATGTGCTGGCCGATTCGTCCGACAAACTGGCGGGCGTCTGCTCGGCCCTCGAACGGCAATTTACCGTCGCCGGCGAACGACTCGATGCGGAAGCCAAGCTGTCACAAGTGCCATTCGCGGTCGTCGTTCGCGCGGAGCTGCGTGACGTCGGCACCATCGCGGCCATCAAGAAGCGCGCCGGCAAGCTGGCGAAAGCCACGAAGCGCATCTTCCTCGTCGAGCACTCGTCTCACGTCGGCATCTCGCAGGCCTACGCACTCGGCGCCACCCTCGTTCTTCCTGGGGCTCTCAACAAGAGCAAGCTGCTGGCAGCGCTGGCTGACCCGGCCGAACCGGCCTCTGCTGGCTCAAGTGACGCAGCGCAACCGGACAACGCCGTCGAAGCCGCGGCGACCGCCATCGCGTCGATGTTCACGGCCGTCACGCTCGGCGAGCCCCTCGACGTCGACGGCACGAAGGAAGCGGGCCGCAGGATCGCCGACCGCATCACCGAGCACAGCCTGTCCGAATGGCTTGCCACGGTGCGGCGTCACCATGAGGGAACCTACCAGCATTGCCTGCTCGTGACCGGCGTGGCGATCGACTTCGGACTGAGCCTCGGCGTCGGACGAACCGATCTCGAGCGGCTGTATTCCGCAGCCATGTTCCACGACATCGGCAAGGCGCAGATTCCGCTTGCGATCCTCGACAAGCCCGGCCGCCTCGACACCGACGAACGCGCCATGATCGAGAAGCATCCGGCAGCGGGTTACGAGTTTCTGAAGGATCACGAGAAAATCTCGCCCGAGATTCTCGACGCCGTGCGGCATCATCACGAATATCTAGACGGGAGCGGTTATCCCGACGCGCTGTGCGGCGAGAGCATCAATGACATCGTCCGCATTCTGACGATCTCGGACATCTTCGCCGCGCTGATCGAACACCGGCACTACAAGCCGACAATGCCGCGCACCGAGGCCTACAACATTCTTTGCGGGATGACCGGAAAACTCGAGAAGGCGCTCGTAACCTCGTTCAAGGAGGTTGCGCTCACGCGATGACCGCGCAGGCTGGGCGATCCCGCAGCGAGGACCTCGTCACGAACCGCGCTTAGTGCGTGGCCCGGTATTTGGCGCGGTGCGGAATCGACCGGGAGGCCAGTCCTTCCGCAAGCAGCTTCATGTCCTCGCGTCTGCCACTCCGGATCAGCTTGCCGAGCTCATCGGGTGTGAAGGGCAGATTTGGATCATCATCAATCGGATACCGCTGTCGCGGACCGAAGAACCGTCGAACCAGGCTAGCCAGCCGCCGCATGTCGATTCCCTCGCGCCAGCAACAAACCTTTCACTCCGCGTATTGTTCCTCCCGCGCGATCGAGATTGCAAGAGGCCACCAACGGCTCAGCATCAAAAAAATCGACGAGAGAATAATCTCCTCTCCTCCACCTCAGCCGGCTCTCCGCGTTAGTCGGCTCGCAGCGTCAGCCGGCTGTGCGCATCAGTGACTTCCCGCACTAGTCGGCAAAGCCGACATAACGCACGAAATCGTCGTTGCCCTCGCGATCGGAGCGCACGGCGTTCGCGGCGAAGCTGTCGTCGGGATACCCCATCGCCACACATGTCATGATGACTTCGTCTTCCGGAATCTTCGCGACCTCGCGCACGATGTCGGAGCGCATGATGCCCTGCCCGTTGATCACCGAACCGAGACCGCGGTCCCAGGCCGCGAGCACGATGCCGTAGCAGAGCGCACCGAGATCGAAATGGCAGACCGCGCCGGGATCCAGCACGCGGTCATAGGTCAGCACCAGCGAGACCGGCGCGTCGAACTGGCGGAAGCCGCGCAGCACCCAGTCCTGCCGCATCGGCTTGTCGTCGCGCTCGATCCCCATCGCGCCGAACAGCTTCTTGGCGATGTCGACCTGCCGGGTGCGATGAATGCCCTGGTATTCGCCATGGCTGATGATATCGCGCTTGACCTTGGCGCCGCCGACCATCTCCTCCATGTTGCGGCGGCGCAACTCTTCAAGCGGAGGGCCTGTGAGCACATGCACATGCCAGGGCTGGGTGTTCATCGACGACGGCGCGCGCTTGGCGCTCTCGATGATCGCCTCGATCACCGCGCGCGGCACCGGCTGCTGCTTGAAACCGCGCACGCTGCGGCGCGACTGGACCAGCGTTTCGAATTCCAACTCTTGACCTCCCTGACCGTTCATTCCGCGGCATTGCAATTGTAACGCGTAACCGGTTGCCGATGCGGTACGCCAAATCTATGCTACCCCGCAAGCAAGACCAAGAACCCAGCGAGGACCTGCAAATGCCCGCACCGCTCGATCCCGTCATCGCCCAGATCATTCCGCTGCTGCCGCTGCGCGATCCCACCACGATGACGCCACAGAGCGCGCGCGATGCCTTGCGCGCACTGGCTGCCTCGCGTGCGGATGTGCCGCCGCCCCCCGTCGACACGGTGCAGGATATCAAGGTGAAAGGCGGCGCCGGGCCGCTCGATGCACGTGTCTATCGCGTCGGCCCCAATCCTGCGCCAACCGTAGTCTTCTTCCACGGCGGCGGCTGGGTCGCGGGCGATCTCGAAACCCACGACCGGCAGGCGCGCAATCTCGCGATCGAAACCGGCGCGGTCGTCGTCTCCGTCGATTATCGGCGCCCGCCGGAAACGCGCTTTCCCGGCGCCTTCGAGGACGCGTTCGCCGCTGCGAGTGACATCTTCAACCGCGTCGCGGAATTTGGCGGCGATGCAAAGCGTCTCGGCGTTGCCGGCGACAGCGCCGGCGGCAATCTCGCAGCCGCCACCGCGATCGCCTGCCGCGACGCCGGCATCACGCTCGCGGCGCAACTGCTGGTCTATCCCGTGACCGACGTCGTCGGGGGCTACGCGGATGCGCGCGAGAACGCGCCCTATCCGTCACGTACCGAGAATGCCGACGGCTATTTTCTGACACGCGCGACGATGGAATGGTTTTGTGGCCACTATCTCGCCGATCCCAAGGGTGCCGCCGACTGGCGGGTCTCGCCGCTCCGCGCCGCTTCGCTCAAAGGGCTCGCGCCCGCGATCGTGACCACCGCATGGTTCGATCCGTTGCGCGACGAAGGCACGGCCTATGCACGGGCGCTGGAGGCCGCCGGCGTCCGCGTCAAGCACCATGAGGGCCCCGGCCTGATCCACGGCTATTTCGGCCTTGGCGATGCTTCCGCGGCCGCGAAGGCCGAGGCGCAACGCGCACGGGCCGATTTCAAGACACTGCTCGCGCGCGGAATCTGAACCGCAGATGAATGGAAAAATCCGCGACATCGGTCGTGGCGCGCATCGATCCTGCTTGATTGCGCCACGATTCGCGGCTCCAATCCGCTCGGTAATTTTGTCCTAGGGAGACACCCATGATGAAGCGGATTTTTCTCGCAGCGATCGTCGCCACCTTTGCAGCGGGCTCGGCCTTCGCGGAGGACACCTGCGAGAGCAAGGCGGTCGGCAAGGACGGCAAGGCACTCGCCGGCGCCGCCAAGACCTCGTTCATGAAGAAGTGCAAGGCCGACGCTTGCACGCCCAAGGCCGTCAGCGCCGACGGCAAGCCGCTTGCCGGTGCCGCCAAGAACAGCTTCATGAAGAAGTGCGAAGTCGGCGCCTGATCGCTGCTGGTTCGCCACTGCTGCACGGACACTCTGCAACTCCGTCGTGCCCGGGCCTGTCCCGGGCATCCACATATGTGTGTCCGTGCGGCACAGATCAGATGGCCGGGCCAAGTCGAAAGCACGAACGTCCTCTGGTAACATCGTCGTCAAGCCGTTCGAATTAACCACCAATTCGATCCAATTTTAATAAGACAACAACGCTGCTTGTTAGCGTGAGCCGCACAGATCAACGTGCGGGAATTGCCGTTTTCCGGATATCGGCGGGACCGGGAAAGTGACTTCGTCGAGTGCGATCGTCTTTCATTGGGAGCATCTCGCCATGATCGAACGTCGTGCAATGAAGCGCATACCGATCAACCGGGCCGCGCGGCTATCGTTTGGTGAAATTCACGGGACTCATCCGTGCTTGGTGCGCGATATCAACGCCTTGGGTGCCCGCATTTCCACGCCGTACTACATATTTGCCGACGAGTTTGTGTTGTCGTTCGACGGCCATTCCGGAATTTTCTACTGCCGCGTCGTATGGAAAAAGGAGACGCTCTGCGGCGTTTTATTCCTCCTGCGTCGTCGCTCGCCAAAAGCAGCGAACGATTCCGGCGCGCCCGCAAATGTGGTGCGACTTGATCGCCGGCTCGTGTGCCGCGGCGGGGTCTTTAGCCCGGAAGTATCGACCTGACTCCTCGCCCGCGCGGGTGCATATTGCAGCGGTAGGGCGTCGCGAGGTGACCGAATGAAACGCCGCAATTTTGTCGCGCTTCTCGGCGCTGCGGTGACCGTCATGCCCCTCGCGGCCCACGCGCAGCAACCCGCGGTGCCGCGGGTTGGCTATGTCTGGGGTGGCGTTCGCGGGACGGACTTGTACTACCAGACCGGCTTCCGTCAGGGACTTGCGGACCTGGGATATGTCGTGGGGCGCAACCTGCTGCTCGAAGAACGCTACGCCGACGGAGAGCCGGAGCGCGTTCCCGCATTGATCGCTGAACTCCTCACGCTCAACGTCGATGTTCTCGTGACTCCAGGCACACCAATTTCGCAGGCTGCGCAACGTGCAACGTCCACGGTGCCGATCGTCTGCATGAGCGGAGATCCGGTCAGAGCCGGTCTTGTGGCAAGCCTTGCCCGACCAGGCGGCAATATCACCGGGCTGTCGCAGCTCTCGGGCGAATACGGTGTCAAGTGGGTGGAACTGCTGAAGGAGGCGGCACCGAAAGTGCGCCGTGTCGCAGTGTTGTGGAATCCTGACAATCCGACGACCGCCAACCAAGTCGAACTCATGCAGAAAGCGGCGCCCGGTCTCGGTATCGAGCTGACGGCTCTCTCGATACGGCGCGCGGACATCGACAACAGCTTCGCCGCGCTTGGGGAGAGAGGCTTCGATGGTCTCGTCGTCACCGACGATCCATCGCTGATACCCCTCGTTCCCCGCCTGATCGAGTTCACTGCAGAGCGGCGCTTGCCGGCGATCTATCCATTCCGCGACTCGGCTCAGAGAGGAGGACTGATGTCGTACTCGGCCAACCTTTTCAAACTATGGCAACGTGCTGCAAGCTATGTTGATCGCATTCTGAAAGGGGCCCGTCCGGCGGAGCTTCCCGTCCAGCAGACGACGGATGTGATCCTGAATATCAACCTCAAGACCGCCAAGGCTCTTGGTCTCGACATTCCCATGACGCTGTCCGCCCGAGCCGACGAGGTGATCGAATAGCAACGGAAATGCTGCGCGCGAAAATTGCGCTTGGGAGACTGTCGCCGGGCGCATCAGTACGGGGTTGATGAACGCAAGCGGCCGCCTGATAGCCTCGCCTGCGGTCGCTGCCAATACGGGTTGTCCACGCACATCGCGGAAAGTCCGATCGCAGACGCTCGGCATTGATCCCATGACGTATAAGCGCACTCGAAATAGGTGCTGCCACCCCACTCCCATCTCTGAAGGCAGACGGGGTGGCTGGGATCGTAGGTTTGGGCTGTAGCCGAGGCGATCGCCAGGATCGCCGCACTGCCCAGGATTAGCCAACGGAGCATCCGCATCGCCGCCTCCTCCAAATGGATCATCCAAGCTTTCCGGTTCGACCGCCGCTCATGTGGAGACGGGAGACGCTTGCGACGCTTCATAGCTCCTGCGTCGTCGCTCGACGAAAGCGGCGAACGAGTCCCTCGTGCCCACATCGGCACCTCTGCGCTCGCCCCGGGCCGGCGGACATAACTCATCCGATAAGTGGCCCTGAGCCTTGCTCGGAAAGACCCTGCAGCCGCCATCCTGCAATATCACTGGTCTTTCCGCATTGCTCGCAATTCAGGTGAGAGCATCCCCTAGCTCGTCCCCGCTGAACGTTCTCGCGGGAGGCTTCACATCCGCAGCGCGGGCAAGCTAGCGCCGCGCGCCCGCATCCAGGGCTTGCGAGCAAGAAACTGGCGAAGTTCGATACGCGGTCGACGATCCTTCTGATCAATTTGGATTATCCAAACGACGGCCCCGGACTTGGGTTGAGTGTGAGGTTCCGGGACCGTCATCGAGGCGCGGACCGCAGCCCACCCGCGCACTGCCAGTAACGTGGATGTCCGCGCGACGAACAATTGTCTTCTGGTACAATCCCACTGCGCGTCATCATGCCCGCTAGCGGGCATTGCGGTGCTCGGAGCCGATAGCCAATCCTGGCCCGTCAGCGAAATATCGATGCCTCTCAACCAGGTCCGCCTGATGGGCCGCAGCGCACTGGATATCTCGCGCCGAACTCTTCGCATTTGCCCTGTACCGAAGACCTTTGATCTGGATCAAGGAGTCGAACTATCGATGCAATCTCAACTTGGGCGATAGGCGACGTTCGGAACCATCGACGCCTGTCACATCAAATTCGCGAATTAGGGGGCAACCAACAGACCTGCAACGTAGTGGAGAGACCGCCATGGCCGTCAATCTCATTTCAGCTGCACAACAGCTCCTGACCCCTGAAGTCATTGCGCAGATTTCCTCCTTTCTTGGGATGGACCGAAGCGCGACGCAGAAGGCCGCAATAGCGGCCATCCCGACAATACTGGCCAGCCTGTCGGATCTGGTCGGAACCCCGGCCGGCGCCAATCAACTGTCAAAACTGCTGTCACAACAGCAAGGCAGCAATCCCATGGATATGTTGCGCAACGCCGGCGCCCCGGACCTGGCTCAGACGGGTTCGAGCATGTTGTCCGGACTGCTTGGAGGCCGAACCATGGATACCATGGCCCAGGCGATCGGGAGTTTCGCGGGAATGGGCGATGGCGGCGGCAAGTCGTTACTCGCCGTGGTCGGGCCGCTGGTCCTGGGTATGCTCGGCAAGCAGCAGCATGACGCCGGGATGGATGCAAACGGACTGGCATCGCTTCTGCGCTCGCAGAAAGATCAGATCATGGCGGCGATTCCATCGGGCCTCAGTGATCAACTCGGCGCCGCGGGCCTGATCGACAAGGCACGCAGTGGAATGGCCTCGGCCGCCGCCACAGGGAGCCGGATCGCCGGCGTTTCCGGCGCCACTGGCGCGAGCCAGGCCGCCATGGCCGCCGGCCGGTCGCAATGGCCATATTGGCTCGCCGCGCTCGTTATCGTTGCCGGGCTTGCCATATATGCGCTTCAGCGTCCGACCGAGCCGACGGTCGCTCAGAGTACAAACATTACGCGGCCCTCAACCGGAACTGTGGGCATGGCGCCCGCGGATCTGACCGTTGACGGCGTGAATCTGGCGAACCAGGTCAATTCGTCCCTTGGTACGCTGCAGGCTCAACTGCCGACCATCACCGATGAAGCTAGCGCGCAGGCGGCCCTGCCGAAGATCAACGACGCCATCTCACAGCTGGATGGCGTCACGGCACGAGCTGCCAAGCTTTCTCCGGAAGCGCGACGCGCGCTTGCCAAGCTGATCGTCGCGGCGGCGCCGGCCATCAATCAGATGTGCGACAAGGTCTCGGCGACACCGGCCGGCACGATCGCAAAGCCAGTGATCGACAATCTTCGTGCCAAGCTCGACCAGTTGGCGAAAGCCTGAAAGCCAGAGACGTCACACGCAATAAACTCGCCACACTTCAGGACGGGACGTGTTTCCCACCCTCCCGTCCTGCAAGATGAAAGGAGAAGACTCCATGGCCGACAAGACCAGTTTCACCAAGGATGAATGGGCGCTCCTCCTGAGAAGCCCGATGAATGCTGGAATGGCCATTACGGCTGCCGAACCGAGCGGATTGTTTGGCCTTCTGAAGGAATCATTTGCTGGCGGCACCGCGCTCGCCCAGGCGGCCACCGATCCCAATGCCAACCCCTTGGTAAAGGCTGTGGTCGCCGACTTCCAGACGAGCGACGGCCGGGCCGCGGCTCATGACGGGTTGAAGGCGGAGCTCGGCAAGAGCACGCCGGCCGAGATCAAGACCAAGACAATCGCATCGTTGCATGAAGTCACGGCGCTGCTTGCTGCGAAAGCTCCGGATGATGCCGCGGCTTTCAAGGGCTGGCTGCGTCAGATTAGTCAAAAGACGGCTGAGGCTGCATCGGAAGGCGGAGGGTGGTTCGGTGGGGGCGTTCAGGTCAGCGACGCCGAGAAAGCAACCCTCGGCGAAATCTCCAGCGCGCTTGGCATCTGATCTCGGTGGGCCGCACGGCCCACCTCTACGCGCCCTGCACCATTGGTTTGCGGGATGCCAGAGCCGCTGGCTTCCCCAAGGCCAGCGGCTGTTCTTTGCGGCGATGTGCGGGCAGTTGGGCAAATTCTCGTTGCGCGTCGGCTGGGCGCTGACCGAAATGGCAACTCCGCTGCCTTCCACGGCAACGTTGACATATGTCAAAGCCGGCAATTCCTGGAACCGAACTACTCCAACCAGCTGAGGCGCTGGGGGGGCCATCATGAAACGATGGAGCGGTCAACCTGCACTGCTCGCTGCTACCGCGATTGCTGCATCATGCATCGCATTCGATGGTGGAATTGACTCTGCGCATGCGAAGTTCGGTCGAATAACGAAGTCGGCGATTGTCCCTGGCGCAACGCCACTGGAAGTGCATGACCATACCCGCGACGCAAACGGTTCGCCAAACGCCAACGACCTCCCCTCGCTTGCCACGAAATCACCGCGACGGCGTCAGCGCGCAGCAGGGCAAGGCCCGAAAGCTCACGGCGACATTCGGCGAGCAACGCATCGGAAGAGCAACCATCAGCATGCATTTCATAAAAAGCATCCCAGAAGGGAAACCCCACTGTTTGGGCTTGCGAGTTTCTACTCGGAAGACCAGATGACCGCGAGCGGCGAGAGGTTCAACAAGCATGCGCTGCATGCGGCGCATCCGTCCTTGCCTTTCGGAACGCGCCTGCGCGTGACTAATGTCTTGAACAAAAAGTCCGTGATCGTGAGAGTCAACGACCGCGGTCCATTTGTTCATGGACGCATCATCGACGTTACATCGGGTGCGGCCGCAGCCCTTGGAATGATCAAGATCGGCGTGGTCAATGTCACGCTTGAAATCGTTCGATAATGGCCGCCAATTTCATATATCGACGGCGGCCGGGCCGTGATCAATACGGCGGGAAAGGACTGATTTGGGCGTACACGGCCTAGTCCCGCTTGAACCGATAGTCGAACGCCCCATCCAGCGGCTTGATCAGCCCGACCGTCGGAGCCGGAAAATGGATCGGCAGGATCAGCGTGTCGGTGTCCGCAACGGAGGCGAATAACTTTCGTCGCGACACCGCCGACTGCCTGGCATCCCAATCCGGCTTCGCCGACCAGTCCGGCTCGCGGCACTGGATCTGGTGATGCATGAGATCGCCCGCGACCACCGCGCGGCGCCCCTTCGAAAAGATATTCACGCAGCAATGACAAGGTGAGTGCCCCGGCGTCGGCGTCAGCGTGACGGTGTCATCGAGCGCGTAGTCGTCGTCCACCAGCAGCGCCTGCCCGGCCTCGACGATCGGCAGGCAGTTGTCGCGGAAGACGGTGCCGGGCGGGTTGTTGCCTTTGGCATTCTCCGCCTCCCAGGCCGCGTACTCGCCCTTGTGAAAGACGTACTTTGCATTCGGAAACGTCGGCACCCAGCGCCCGTCGCGCAAGGTCGTATTCCAGCCGGTGTGATCGATGTGCAGATGCGTGCAGAAGACGTAGTCGATCTGCTCGAAAGAGATGCCGAGCGCGAACAATTCGTTGCGCCAGCGCACCTTGCCGGGAAAGTCGAACGGCGGCGGATGGCCCTTGTCCTCGCCGGTGCAGGTGTCGACGAGGATGGTGTAGCGCGGCGTGCGCACCACGAAGGTCTGATAGGTGATCACCATCATGCCGCGCGCGGCATCGAACACCTCCGGCTCCATCGTCGGCAGATGACGGGCGAACACGCCCTCGTCATAGGCCGGGAAGAAATCCTGCGGCCGCCGCCACGGCCCTTCCCGCTCGATCACCGCATCGATGGTGATGTCGCCGATCCGCAGTTGCTTCACGCGTCTCCTCCCGCTTTTTCTTCAGCGTAACGAGCGAGTTCGCAGTGCTCAAGGCTCATATGCGCATGTCTGTGCGGCCGGGACCTTGATTTCGGTGTGACGTGACCACAGCCACGCCGCGTTATCTCAACGACGCACACACGTCGCCGAGGCGTCACACGCGCGTCGTGGGCCACGCTCGATAATCCCCGCGTCATTCCAGGTCAAACCCGCGCAGGTTGCGCAGCAAGAAACATGGGGCACCACGTGGACATGAAGGCGCTCTTCTCCCTGATCTCGTCGATATCGCTCGCCGCATCGCTGGCTGGCACCGCAATTCCGGCGCACGCCGATCAGGACGACAACGGCCGCGACCGCGGCTTCGACAATTCCAGGGATCGCGACCACGATCGCGACCATCATCACGGACACCGCTCGCCGCCGGTAGTCGTCATCTCGCTCGACGGTGCAAAGCCCGATTTCATCCAGCAATTTATCGACGAAGGCGTACTGCCGCGCGACGGCGCTCTGGCGCGGCTGAGCCGCCATGGCGCGGTGGCGCAGCAAAACATCACGGCGTCGCCGTCACTTACCGCCGTCTCGCATATCGAGATCGCCACCGGCTCGACCGCCGTCCACAACGACATTCCCTCGAACACCTATCAGGCGATCGTCGGGCCGGTTACGTCGAGCCTCAGCGGTTTCGCCGCGCCGATCGGCGGCTATCGCGAGAGCCCGCTCGGGCCCTCGCCGCGTCCGACGGCATTGCCGCTGTGGGTGCAACTGCGCCAGCAGGGCAGGAAAGTCGTCACTGCGACGTGGCCGGGCGGCGACGGCGCCGACATCTCGATCAACGGCACGGTGGTGCAACCGGCCCAGCCGATCCGCATCACCGACTACACCGTGCCGTTCGGCGCATTCGGCGGTATCGGCGCCCAGGGCTTTTCGCTCACATCGGCGGACTTCGCCGCCGATCCGGCCGTGGCCACGGCCCTCCAGGCGGCTGGCCGCTTCTCGTTCAGCCCGGTGCTGGCAACCTCCGCGCCGATCGAGACGTTCTCATGCGCATCCGCTCCGACCGCAACCTGCACCAACGCGGCTACCCAGGACATCAAATATGCGATCCGGGTAGCGGCGCTCGACACCACCAATGACAGCAGGGTGAACTACGACACGCTTGTGTTCTTCGACGCCACGCGCGGCATTACGGCTGGACCGTTCAAGCCCCCGGCGACCGGACCGGCCTATGCGAAGTTCGGTGGCGAGAACGCGCCGTTCTTCTTCGACGGCAGCGGCGCCAAGGTCGGTGCGGCCTACTTCGTCTCGCAGCTCGCGCCCGATCTCTCGGTGGTGCGCTTCGCCCGTTACGGCGCCAACTTCATTCCGCGCAACGCACCGGTCCTGACCGACGTCGACGACATCAACAACACTATCGGCTTCTGGCGTCCGCAGGCCGACTTCCGCATTCCGGAGCGGCTGAGCCCGGGCTTCACCAATTTCCCGGACATCGAGATCGAGGCGATGTTCGAGGACATGGTCAAGACCTTCGTGCGCTATCAGGCGGATATCGGCGAGCGCGCCATCCTGAACAATCCCGACGCCGATCTCGTGATGGTCTATATCGAGCAGCCCGACGGCTCCGAGCATCAGTTCCTGCTCACCGACCCGCGCCAGGGCACCAACCCGAAGGACCCGAACTCGATCGGGGCCAACCAGGACGCAGCCAAGGTCGCCCGCTACAAGTCCTACATTCGCTTCGCCTATCAGACCGCGGACAAGGCGGTGAAGCGGATCGCCGATGCCGCAGGGCCGGACAGCAACGTCATCGTCGTGTCGGACCACGGCTTTGCGCCGTTCCACACCTCGGTCAGCATGGCCAATATCCTGAAGAACGCCGGCATCGACACCACCAAGGTGGCGATCCGCACCTCCGGTCCGGCGGCCAACATCTACGTCAACCTGCAACAGCGCGAACAGGGTGGCACCGTCGATCCTGCCACCTACAAGTCGCTGGTGACGCAGATCACCGAGGCCGTGAGGAATGCCGTCGATCCCAACCCCAAATTCAACGCTTCGCTCGAGGACGGGCGGCTGTTCACGGTGGTCGAGACCCGCCCGCTACAATGCGAGGCCGGGCTCGGACAGTGCACCAGCAAGACCATCGGTCAGGACTTTGGCGACGTATTCGCGCTGATGGCCCCGGGGTACAATTTCGACGGCATCCAGAG
The DNA here is from genome assembly GCF_052075965.1 of Bradyrhizobium sp. 482_C4_N1_8. Taxonomy (NCBI): domain Bacteria; kingdom Pseudomonadati; phylum Pseudomonadota; class Alphaproteobacteria; order Hyphomicrobiales; family Nitrobacteraceae; genus Bradyrhizobium; species Bradyrhizobium sp. 482_C4_N1_8. The sequence goes on from NZ_CP197231.1 coordinate 5,148,193, forward strand.
CCCCGGCGTCGCCCGGCTCGGCGATGCTCCGTTCAATGCGGCGACGACCACGCTGTCGATGCCAAACTTCTACGGTGCCCACGGCCACGATCCCAAGCTGCCGGTGATGAGCGCGACCTTCATCGCCGCCGGCCCGCAGATCCGCAACAACACCACGATCCGACGCATGCACAATCTCGACGTCGCGCCGACCATCATGCAGATCCTGGGCGTCAGACCGCACCAGGTCGATGGCGAGGTGCTGCGCGAGATTTTGCGATAGCGATTGAGGGCCACAACGGATGGGTGCTGTACCGCCGCCCATCCCGCTAGTTCATTGCGAGTCTCTCGATTTGGTTGCAGCCCGGATGGAGCGAAGCGCAATCCGGGGCCGGAGCAACTGCATCACGCGACCGCTCGCGTGGAACGAATCCCGGATGGCCCTTCGCTCCATCCGGGCTACGGCTTCCAATTAAGACCGCAACCCCGGCGCTTCCTGCCCGGTGCGCGCGACATATTCGGTGTAGCCGCCGCCGAACTGGTGGATGCCTTCCGGCGTCAGTTCCAGCACGCGGTTCGACAGCGTCGCCAGGAAGTGGCGGTCATGCGAGACGAACAGCATGGTGCCCTCGAAATCCGCCAGCGCCGTGATCAGCATCTCCTTGGTGGCGAGGTCGAGATGGTTGGTCGGCTCGTCCAGCACCAGGAAGTTCGGCGGGTCGAACAGCATCTTGGCCATCACGAGGCGCGCCTTCTCGCCGCCCGACAGTACGCGGCAGCGCTTCTCGACATCGTCGCCGGAGAAGCCGAAACAGCCGGCGAGCGCGCGCAACGACCCCTGCCCCGCGGTCGGAAACTGGTCTTCGAGCGACTGAAACACGGTGCGCTCACCGTCGAGCAGATCCATCGCGTGCTGAGCGAAATAGCCCATCTTGACGCTGCCGCCGACTGCCACCGTGCCCTCGTCCGGCTCGCTCGCACCGGCGATCAGCTTGAGCAGCGTCGACTTGCCGGCGCCGTTGACGCCCATCACGCACCAGCGCTCCCTGCGGCGGATCATGAAATCGAGGCCGTCATAGATGCGCTTGCTGCCGTAACCCTTGTAGACGTTCTTGAGCGCCACGACGTCCTCGCCCGAGCGCGGCGCCGGCGGAAAATCGAATGCCACGGTCTGGCGGCGGCGCGGCGGCTCGACCCGCTCGATCTTGTCGAGCTTCTTCACCCGGCTCTGCACCTGGGCGGCATGAGACGCGCGCGCCTTGAAACGCTCGATGAACTTGATCTCCTTGGCGAGCATGGCCTGCTGGCGCTCGAACTGCGCCTGCTGCTGCTTCTCGTTCTGCGCCCGCTGCTGCTCGTAGAACTCGTAGTCGCCGGTATAGGTCGTGAGCGAGCCGGAATCGATCTCGATCACCTTGGAGATCACGCGGTTGATGAACTCGCGATCATGCGAGGTCATCAGCAGCGTGCCTTCGAAATCGTGCAGGAATTTTTCCAGCCAGATCAGGCTTTCGAGATCGAGATGGTTGCTCGGCTCGTCGAGCAGCATGACGTCGGGGCGCATCAAAAGAATACGCGCCAGCGCCACGCGCATCTTCCAGCCGCCGGAAAGCTTGCCGACATCGCCGTCCATCATCTCCTGGCTGAAGCCGAGGCCGGACAGCGCCTCGCGCGCGCGGCCGTCGAGCGCATAGCCGTCGAGTTCCTCGAACGCGTGCTGCACCTCGCCATAGCGCGCGATGATCTCGTCCATCTGGTCGGCCTTGTCGGGGTCGGCCATCGCGGCCTCGAGCTCGCGCAACTCGGCTGCGACCTCGCTGACGGGACCTGCGCCATCCATCACCTCGGCCACGGCGCTGCGGCCGCTCATCTCGCCGACGTCCTGGTTGAAATAGCCGATCGTGATGCCGCGATCAGTCGAGACCTGCCCCTCGTCGGGCAGTTCCTCACCGGCAATCATCCGGAACAAAGTGGTCTTTCCGGCCCCATTCGGGCCGACGAGCCCGATCTTCTCGCCCTTGTTAAGGGCGGCGGAGGCTTCGATGAACAGGATCTGGTGGCCGGCTTGCTTGCTGACGTTGTCGAGGCGGATCATGGGGTCTTTTTGGGAGGATTTTTTGCGTTGCAGCGTCATAGGCCATGCCGGCCGCCAGGGGAAGCCCGGCCGGGCCCGGATTCCACCCCGCCAGACGCCAGCTTCCTGTAATTCATCCCGACGCGACGCTTCGCGCCCGCTGCCTGCCGTCTCGCTGTCCGCTTCCAGCCGAAGCGCGCTGTGCGAGCGGCAAGGCGTGACGTCCGCCAATGTCCCATATAGCGGACTTGCCGCTACCGCCCGTCAGGCGTCGGCTTGTGACCCATAGCGGTCATGGGACCTTCTTTTGCCCGCCTGCATCCGGGAGCCTTTCTCGCAATGATGCTGTTCCCAGCATAGGCGATGCTGTCAACGTGCACGCCGTCGCCAATTGCTCGGGGTGTCCCCAGTCAGCTTCCTGAAGGCGGCGGCGAACGCGGTCTGGGAAGAATAGCCGAGCGCGACCGCGATCGAGATGACCGACGCGTCGGTGCCGCGCAGCATGTTTTTGGCCTCCTCGAGCCGTTGCTGGCGCCGCCAGGCATGTGGGGAAAGCCCGGTGCTTTCCTTGAAGGCGCGGCAGAAGTGGAATCGCGAAAGACCGGCATCAGAAGCGAGCGCCGCGAGCGATACGTCAGCGTCGATGTCCGAGTGCAGGCGCTCGATGGCGCGGCGCAATACGACCGGTGAGAGGCCGCCCCGCGTCGGCTGGAACGTGGACGGCGCGCCGACATGCGCCGCCAGCAGGCGCGTGGCCAAGAGGTCCATCAGCTGATGCCTGAACAGTGTATCCACGACGACATTGCCCACCACGGCGTCGGTCGCGGTCAGGAGCAATCGGGATGTAATGGGGTCGGGATGCGCCGTTCGCTCCAGCAGATCGGTCGAGGTGGCGCTGTCGACCTCGCCTGCAACCCGCTCGAGCGTGGCGTGCGGAAGATAGAGTTGGATGACATCGACAGGTTTCGGAATATCCCACCGGGAGCTCGATCCTTCGGGGATGATGATCACGACTCCGGGACGAAACGTACCGATCGCAACCGCGCTTCCCATCCGCCGCTCCATGCGCTGCACCGTGCCGTTGTAAGCCATGATGACGTGATGGCTCATGGGCGCGACGACGTCGTGCAGCGGGTCATGCTTCCAGTGGGCGATTCCGGCGCCGGAGGAATCCAAAGCCATTTGAAATGGCGTGGTCCCGAGCACCCGCGCCATTTCTGCACCGGCGGGAGGGCGCTCGGCATGAGCCGGAGTGACTTGGCACGCCTCAGGCGCAAGTGACGCGTCCTCCAGGGAAGCGCGCAAGATATGCTTGTTCATGAACGTATCCTCGCACTCGGGAGGCGATGCAGGTGGTAAGCCTGCCTCGGCTCGGCCAGGTTTGTTGCGTTGTTTGCGAACGTCAGTGCGCGTCGAGTGCAGGCGGGCCAACCATTTCTCGAACCCTCGTTCCCGAAGGGTGAGAAAATGTGTACTGTTTCGAACGGAAAAGACCTTGCAGCCGGCCTGAATTGCGATCGAGTTTTCCTTGGCTTCTTGTCCAGGAAGGATCACAAGTGTCGTTTCTATTCGAAGATTATTGTCTCGATGCCAACCGGCGCGAGCTCAAGCGAGGCTCCGAGCTCATCCCCATCGGACCGAAGGTGTTCGACCTGCTGCTCTTCCTGGTCCGAAACCGGGAACAGGTCGTGACAAGGGACGATCTTCTGAAGGCGGTGTGGGAAGGACGGATCGTGTCCGAATCCACGCTGACCAGCCACGTCAATGCCGTGCGCAAGGCAATCGGGGATACCGGCAAGGAGCAACGCCTGATCCGGACGGTTTCTCGCAGAGGCTTCCGGTTTGTTGGCGAGATCACCGAGGAAGAATTGCCCGCGCGAGCCTCGGTCACAGACCCAGGTACGGATCTTGGCGTTCAACATGTAAAGAACATTCAGGAGCCAATCAGGGCCTTTGAGGTCGATGCGCCGACGGAAACGCGAGAGGCTGCGCCAGTTTTTGCTGCCGAGGCCGGGAGTCCGCCTCCGCTGCCCGACAGGCCTTCCATTGCGGTGCTTCCGTTTCAGAATATGTCTGGCGATGTCGAACAGGAATACTTTGCCGATGGAATGGCCGAGGACATCATCACGGCGCTGTCCCGTTTCAAGGCGCCATTTGTCATCGCCCGAAACTCCAGCTTCACCTACAAGGCGCGCGCTGTCGACGTGAAGCAGGTGGGGCGCGAGCTTGGGGTGCGCTACGTGTTGGAAGGGAGCGTTCGCAAGGCGGCAAACCGAGTGCGCATTACGGGACAACTCGTCGATACCGCTACTGGAGCACATATTTGGGCCGATCGGTTTGATGGCGAGCTCGGCGACATCTTCGATTTGCAGGACCAGGTGACTGAAAGCGTTGTCGGGGCGATCGCGCCTGCGGTGGAGAAAGCTGAGATCGAGCGCGCCAAACGCAAGCCGACCGCTAGTCTCGACGCCTATGCCCACTATTTGCGCGGTCTGGCCCGGCTTCATCAGTTTGGTAACCGGCAAGCGAACGACGAGGCATTGCGTCTGTTCAACCGCGCGATAGAGCTCGACCCGGAATTTGCCACCGCCTACGGTCGCGCAGCCTTTTGCTACCTCATTGCCAGGATCAATGGCTGGATTCCGGACACGGCGAACGCGATTGCCGAAGTGAAGAAGCTCACCCAACGGGCAGTTGAGTTGGGCAAGGATGACGCGAACGCGCTCTCCGCTGGCGGGAATGCGTTAGCGTTTGTTGTTGGGGATCTCGGGGTAGGTGCCGGCTTAGTTGATCGCGCGATCGCGCTTAATTCCAATTTGGCTGAGGCATGGAATTTCGGCGGCTGGGTAAAACTCTGGCTCGGCGAGCCGGAATCGGCGATCGAGCGCTTCGCACGAGCCATTCGCCTGAGCCCACTTGATCCGTGGCTGATGGGCATGCGAGCCGGGACCGCGTATGCACATTTCTTTTTGGACCGCTATGACGAAGCGGCATCATGGGCGGCAATGGCATTGCAGTGCAGCCCGGACTATCGGCCTGGATTACGGATCACCGCCGCAAGCAACGCAATGGCCGGTCGGCCGGAGCAAGCACACAAGGCCGTGGCTCGGCTGCGAGAACTCAGCCCCACGCTGCGCGTTTCCAATCTCAAAGATGTGCTTGGCCCTTATCGACGTGCTGAGGACGTCGCGCGATATGAGGAAGGATTGCGGCAAGCAGGGCTGCCCGAATGACCATCTCGGCCCTGTCGTGAAATTTGCAAGACCGATTTGATAGACTCTGTTTGAACAACATGGGTGTCTTCATGGTTCGGCTTCCGGTTATTTTCTTGCTGGGAATTTTCTGTGCGTCACTGAGCAGTTTGAGCGCTTTCGGACAGAGTTGCGGTACAACGCCGCTCGACGTGCAAATCCTCGGTTCTGGTGGCCCCAGAATGAATCCCACTCGGGCATCGACGAGTTATCTGGTCTGGATCGAGGGGCGCGCAAGAATACTCATCGACATGGGCGGTGGTGCTCAACACCGCTTTGGTGAATCGCAAGCCAAACTCGAAGACTTGTGGATGGTCGGAATAAGCCATCTTCATCCAGATCACGTTTCCGACTTGCCAGCGTTCCTTTGGCTGAGCCACGAGGTCCGCAAGGAACCTCTCAAGGTTTTCGGTCCTACAGGCAACGATGCGGCCCCTGACTTTGCGATTTTCCTCAACAGGCTTTTTGACGAGAAGACTGGCGCATTTCCAGTGCTCGGATCGGCGTTAGGCGGCTCATACGGGGGCAGCGGCGTGCGGCCCGATATGGGGCGCGTTGTGGCGGGTGGCGTTCGACTTGATGTCGGAGTGATTGACGCTGTCAAAAGCGATCCATCCGTGGTTTTGCAGCGCGAGGGAACGACAGTCACGGCACGGAAAATCCCGCATGGAAATATGCCAACCTTGGCCTATCGCGTGCAGACCGGAAATGTGTCGATCGTGTTTAGCTCCGACCAAAACGGCACCGATCCAGGCTTCGTCGAATTCGCAAAGGGCGCGAACCTCCTGATCATGCATCTTGCAATCCCGCCCGGTGCGAATGTTCCCTTGCACGCAACACCGGCAGTCGTCGGACGCGTTGCCCAAGAGGCTGCGGTCAAGCAGCTCATCGTCAGTCATTTCGGTCTGTTTGAACTCGATGCCGCCATCGCTGATTTGCGAACTGCCTACAACGGGCCGCTCATCGTCGGAGCAGACATGCAGTGTACGCCAGTGCTGTGAGACCCACGGTCCTTCGCTGGTTGATGTCCGGTTATGGCCCACAGCGGACCTGCCGCTGCCACCCGTCAGGCGTCAGCCTGTGCCCCCTTGGTTGACTTTGGTCAGTGTGTTTCCCGCACCGGCAACTGCCCCCTTGAGCAAAACCAGCTGTGGCTCTTCCACCGGTTGTTGAAAATCGCGGGAGCAACCAATTTACGGATTGTTAGTAGATTCCATCATAAATGGTTCAAGAAGATAACAACAACCATACCGGGTTCCATTGCCCGACCAAATCCATGAATGCATCTGCTTTCCTGATCGCGACGGCCTTTGGCCGCAGCATTCCTTGCTGTGGAGTACAAGTGGTACTACCAGCCCGACATGTTCAATCCGGATGTCGTGCTCAGCATCTTCTCTAACGAGCACATGAAAGCTCGCGCAGCAGTTCGGCGCGTGCTGATCGATCCGGACTCGGCCAAATTCAGCGCATTGCGTTCAGTCGAGGCCGACGCGGCGCGATATGTTTGCGGCGCCGTCAACGCCAGAGACAAATCCGGCCAATCCATCGATGCCGCTTTCGTCTACACTGTGGCCGTTGACTTTGCCCGCATCGACGACGACGGCCGGATCACGCAGCTGCGCTCGGGATTTCGGCCTTGCCCCACTGAAAATGACAAGGTCGCGCAGCAGAAGCCTGCTCTTTCGCCTGGCATGCTGTCCGTTGCGCAAACCGTTCAGAAGGTTGCTCCGCAGGCCGGCACCTCAACTGTGTCAGGTCTGACGACGCGTGCACCTGCGGCAGGCGCAACGGCGTCCGGCGGGACCATGGAGCAGCAGCTCCGCGAGCTGGGCGCACGGACTGTCCCGCCTCAATCGGCCAATGGAGCCCAGGCAAACTTGCCGGGAGAGCGTGGGACCGGCAAGGAGAGTGAGTGGCGAGCCGATCAGCCTCCCGTCGCATGGCCCAAATTCCCTCCGGATCACCCTTTGGCGAGGTCAACCCGGAAACGGAGCCCCTCCGAAGCACTCGCCTTGGCGAAAGGCGTCGAGGAACGCTGGAACCAAGCCAAGTCGTCCGGCAACGTCGCGATGCGTCCCTCGTCGGACGAAATCAAAGAGGCGTGTCGCGCCTTGCTTGCGATCGATCCGACAGATAGCGAATATCGAAAAGCCTGGGCAACTTTCGTGCACCTGCAAGACATCGACCGCGATGTTGCGATGAAATGAAGCGGGAGTGGTAAGAACTGGCCTTCGCGCCTCTGCCCAAGGACGACATTCGTCCAGACCACTTCGATGTCACTTTTGGCGCGAGCCGACGCGGCTACTATGAGTGCACGTCCTAGGCCCGCCGCATCAGCTTGAGCGAGGCTGCAAGGCGCAGGCTGCGCTTGCCGGCGAGCGCGATGCCTTCGAGCTCGCCGCTATCCGCCATGCAGGTTCCGGAGAAGCCGATCCCGACTTCATAGCCGCCAAACACGGGATTTTCGCCCTTCGCCGGCGTGTGCTCCTGGTTCAGCATCTCGCCCTTCCAGCGGCCGTCCGCCGAGGAATAGGAGCCGAGATAGTAGAAGAACGCATCGCCGCCGAGGATGCGGCCGTCGATCAGAAGCATCACGCCCGATAATCCGGCATCGACACCGTCAAGCGCGCGCAGGCTCATCCCATAGAGTCCGTTGGCGATGCCGCCCGGACCGACCGCACCACTCGGAGGCAGCCCCTCGTCGTCGAGCCGGGTGAGATTGGCCCAGAATTTTGCGCCCGGCATGGTGTCCGCGCCACCCTCGAGACGGATCTGGTTGCCGTGCAGCCGCCCGCGCGCACCGATCGAGGCGATATCGGCTCCCATCAGCGGCTTGTAATTGGGATCCTCGTTGTGCCGTTCGGTGATCACCTCGGCGACGATCTCGCCGTCGCGCTCGTCATAGGTTCCAAGGTGCGCGAAGGCCGAATTGCCGCCCAGCATCTTACCGTCATGCAGGCACATGATGCTGCGGCCGAACGCATCGTTGACGCCGTATTCAACCTTGTAGAGTCCATCCAGCAACGTCTTGAGCCCACAAAATCAAAAAAAGAATCGCGGGCTACCTAGGCCGTGATCCCATAAATCGGCCGATCGGTCGGCTTGCCAGAGTCCGCTATGCCCCCGATAGCTACCAAATTCCGCAGCACAGCGAAATGATGCGAAGGGCCAAAACCGGAAATCGTCAACTTACCAGGAATACCGCACCACGCCCTTGCCGGCGTAGCTGGTGGTGAGTTGAGAGAACTCGCCTTCGAAAGTGCCGGCGGCGGACCAGCCGTTCAGCCATTTCTTCTCGACGGAAGCAGTGACGAGCGCGGAGTCGCTGGCTTGCGCGGCGCCGCCAACGACAAAGGATGCGCCCGGCAGCGTCTGGAACGTCGCACCGATAGTGCGGCCGGGGTTAAAATCGTGCGCCCATGCCAGGCGACCGCGCAAAGTGAGGATGCCGTCCGGCATCGCATATGATTTGTCGCTGCGAAGGCCGAGTTCGCTGCGCGTATCGGTGACACTCTTCGAAGCGTAGGCGAGCGCGAACGTGTTGACGCCGGTTACCGCCTGCTCGGCATAGGCCGGCAGATCGAAGGTGGTGAACTGTCCTGCTACGTAGGGCGTGATGCCGATGCCGCCCATCCACGGGCTGACAAAGCGATAGCCGCCTTCGACGCGACCCGAGAAGGCATTGGCGTTGAACTGCGCGCGCAACTGGTCGATGCCGGTCACCGTCACGGTGCGGTTGGTGGTGATGTCCTGCCAGCCATAGGCCAGTGCGCCGGAGAGATACGCCGCACCGGCATTGTGCCGGATGAAGGCGCCGGCCTGGAACAGATCAGATCGGCCAGAGCCGCTATTGACGACGCTGAAGTTCGTACCACCGCCGGCCAGCGCAAAGCCTGCCAGCGTATTCGGCGAGATACGGTAATCGGCGCCGACCGCGGTGCCTGCGATGCGGCTGGTCGTGTTGTTGGAGCCGAGTGTCGTGTTGCCGTCGGTGGTCTGCGCGCCGCCATAGCCCGCCGCCCACACGCTCCAGCGCTGCGCGAACGGATCGGCCATGACGACCGCCTTAGTGAACATCGCATTGGCGTCCCGCGCCGCACCGGAGCGTGGCATGTCCGGTGAGGCGTAGGCCGATGCGCCCGCCGATGACCCCGCTGAAACGCCATCGCCGCGGCCGTCGATGAAGGGATCGGTCAGCAATCCCATGAACTGGTTCATCGCGTTGAAGGTCGTCTGCTGCGAGCCGGTCGCGGTCTCGCCGGAGATCTGGGTCAGTCCCGCCGGCGTCAGCCCGCCGAACGCCAGCGGAATACTGCCGTTGGAGTTGAAGAAATTGACGATCGGGTCGGCGATGTTCCGTTGGTTGTTGTTGAGACCCGTCCCGGGCGGCGGCACGAAACTGAGAACGAGATTGAGATACGCATTGTTGGCGTCATAGCTCAGGCTCGACGCGAAGCCACCCGGCAAGTTGGTGTTGACGATCGAGCCGAACGTGCTGGTGCCGATACCGCCGGCGGCGTTGAGAATGGTGTATTGCTTTGCGACATAGGCCCCGGCTGCGAAAGATGCCTTGACGGTGGCGCCGCCGAACGTCGCCACGCCGGTGACGTTGGTGCGGTCGGCCGCCGAAGGCGACACCTCGACCATGTAGCTCGATGCGGCCGTCAACACGAGATTGCCCTGCACGGTCAACGTACCGATCGAATTGCCGGGCGCCAGCGTGCCGCCATTGATGGTCGTGTTGCCGACCGTGCCGTTGCCGCCGAGCGTACCGCCGGCATTCACCGTCACCGCGCTGGCCGTGCTCGTGCCGTTGACCGAGAGCAGGCCGCTGTTGACCGTGGTCGCGCCTGTGAAGGTGTTGGTGCCCGTCACATTGGTCGCGCCGCTATTCACCGTCAGCGTCATGCCGCCGCCGAGGCTGTTCAGCGTGCCGCCGCTTGAGGTCACTGCGCCGGTCAACGCGCCGTTGGCCAACGTGCCGCCCGATAGCGAAACGATATTGATCGTTTGTGCCAGCAAACCGAGATCGAGCGTGCCGCCGGTGTTGATTGTCGTCGCGCTCGTAGCGCTGAATGTGTTCGCCGCAGCGCCCCTTAGCGTGCCGGCATTGATCGTCGTAGCTCCAGTATAAGTGTTGGCGCCAGAAAAGCTGAGCGTGCCGATGCCGCTCTTGGTAATGGCGCTCGATCCACCGGTGCCGCCGAGGCCGTCCGAGGCCGCGGCGCCGCCGGAACCGTTCTGATCGGCGATGGCGTCCGACACCGTGTAGCTGCCGCTGCCACCGAAGGTCAGCGTCGAGCCCTGCACGAAGAGGCCCGTGCCTAAGGCCGAGCCCGCACCGCCGCCATTGGAGCCGGTGCCGCCGGCTACGCTGCCGCCCGAGGTCGAGCCGTTGCCGTTGATGGTGAGCGAGCCGCCCTTGACCACGAACACCGCCCCGCCCATGCCGCCGCCGCCGCCGTTCCCGCCACTGGCGCCGTCGCCGCCACCAAAGCCACCCGCCCCAACGGTCCCGCCGCCTCCGCCGCCACCGCCAAACCCACCCGCGCCGCCGCCGCCACCGCCGCCGCCGCCAAAGCCGCCCGCACCGCCGCCACCGCCGCCGCCGCCACCGAAGCCACCGGCGCCGCCAGGGCCGCTGAAACCACCGCCGCCGCCGCCGAAACCACCGCCGCCGCCGCCGTTCAAGCCGGTGCCGCCGCCGCCGCCGAAACCACCCGCCCCGCCGGTCGAGCCGGAACTGCTTGCGCCGCCGAAGCCGCCACCCCCGCCCGCATTTCCGATACCGCCGCCGCCGCCGCCATTGGCACCACCGGTGGTGCCACCACCAAATCCGGCGCCGCCGGCGCCGTTGAGGCCGGCTATCGACAGGAGGCCCGCGGTGCCGTTCGTGCCGTTTCCGCCGGCGCCGCTATAGCCGCCGCCGCCGGCAGCGGCAACGGAACCGCCGAAAATGCCGCCGCCGCCGGGGCCGCCGCCGCCGAAGATGCCGCCGCCGCCGCTGCCGCCGCCGCTGCCACCGAGGCCGCCGCCGCCGCGAAACGTGTTGGTTGTTGCGTTGCCGCCCTTCGCGTTGTTGTTGGCGAAGCTGACATTGCTCAGCGTCACGTCGGCCGACTGGTTGACGAACAGCGCGCCGCCCGCCCCCATGCCGCCGCCGGCGCCGTTGCCGCCGCCCTGGGCGAGGCCCGCGGACAGGATGACGTTGCTGATCGCCACCTGAGGGCGGTCCGCGATGATCGAGCCCGCCACCCCCGCGCTGGTCTGCGTCGCGGTGTCAACGCCGACCATAAAGATGCGCTGCGAATTGTTGCCGCTGATGGTGAACCCGTTGCCGTTGATGGTCACCGAGTTGAAGATCGGCGACAGCGGCCCTGACAGCGTGACATTGGTCTGCAGGTTGATGATGAAGCCGCCGGGGGGCGTGGAAGCATTGATCTGCGCGAGCGCGGCGCTAAGCGTGCCGGCGCCGCCAGTCGAGCCCCCCGAGGTGGTGCCGGTGTCGTTGGCGACCGTGACGTTGATCACCGTCTGGGCCTGCGCTCCGGTCGCGAGCGCGCCGAGCAAGACGCCGGCGAACAGCGCCGCGCGCGTCATCGCCGCGCGCATGGTCGCCGCAAAGCGGCTAATCGATCGCTTGCGCCCAACAACGGCCGCGCCGGTTTCCAGCGCGCCTTCAGACGCTACAAAATAAGACAACCCAAACCTCCCCGCAGCCCAAATAGCGACCGTTGAAATTCCATTGCGCCGTTGCGGCGCCGGTCGCGCATGGACCCGTTAAGCGGGGCTCTGTGGAATCAGGTTTAGCGGGGGAACATCGCGGAGTCCGACCAATATCGGCATCCAACAAAGCGCGCCGCCGTATTTGGCCGACTGCGTCACTAATATCACAGGAGGAACGCGGATATCGACATCACCAGATGGCTTTGGAGAGGCGTCGTTCGGGAAGCCGCCACCTCACCACGCATACCGCACGACGCCCTTGCCGGCGTAGCTCTTGGTGAGCTGAGAGAACTCGCCTTCGAAAGTGGCGGCGGCGGACCAGCCGTTCAGCCATTTCTTTTCGGCAGAAGCGGTGACGAGCGCGGAGTCGCTGGCTTGCGCGGCGCCGCCAACGACAAAGGATGCGCCCGGCAGCGTCTGGAACGTCGCGCCGATATTGCGGCCGGGGTTGAAATCATGCGCCCATGCCAGGCGACCGCGCAGCGTGAAGATTCCGTCCGGCATCGCATATGATTTGTCGCTGCGAAGGCCGAGTTCGCTGCGCGTATCGGTGACACTCTTTGATGCGTAGGCCAGCGCAAAGGTGTTGACGCCGGATACCGCCTGCTCGGCATAGGCCGGCAGGTCGAAGGTGGTGAACTGGCCTGCTGCGTAGGGCGTGATGCCGATGCCGCCCATCCACGGGCTGACAAAGCGATAGCCGCCTTCGACGCGACCCGAGAAGGCATTGGCGTTGAACTGCGCGCGCAATTGGTCGATGCCGGCCACCGTCACGGTGCGGTTGGTGGTGATGTCCTGCCAGCCATAGGCCAGCGCGCCGGAGAGATACGCCGCACCCGCATTGTGCCGGACGAAGGCGCCGGCCTGGAACATATCGGATCGGCCAGAGCCGCCATTGACGGTGCTGAAGGTCGTACCACCGCCCGCCAGCGCAAAGCCTGCCAGCGTATTCGGCGAGATACGGTAATCGGCGCCGACCGCGATGCCTGCGATGCGGCTGGTCGTGTTGTTGGAGCCGAGTGTCGTGTTGCCGTCCGTGGTCTGCGAGCCGCCATAGCCCGCCGCCCACACGCTCCAGCGCTGCGCGAACGGATCGGCCATGACGGGCGCCTTGGTGAACATCGCATTGGCGTCCCGCGCCGCACCGGAGCGCGACCTGTCCGGCGAGGCATAGGCCGATGCGCCCGCCGATGATCCCGCTGAAACGCCATCGCCGCGACCGTCGATGAAGGGATCGGTCAGCAATCCCATAAACTGGTTCATCGCGTTGAAGGTCGTCTGCTGCGAGCCGGTCGCGGTCTCGCCGGAGGTTTGCGACAGCGCGGCTGAAAGATTGCTGCCGGTGAGACCAAACAGCGCGACAAAGCCCGGCGGCAGCGCGCCGCCATTGTTGAAGAAGTTGTTGAGCGTGGATGCGACGGTCTGCGGATTGCCCGGCAGCGAGGTGCCGGCGCCGAGCGAGGCCGTGAGGTTCAGCAACACATCGGACAGCGTGTAGCTCAGGCCGGCATTAAAATTCGGCAGCCCGCTCACGCCACCGAAACTGGTGCCGCCGAGGCCGCCGGCCGCCGACAGGATGGTGTAGTTCTTGCTGACATAGCTGCCCGGCTGGAAGACCGTTTGCACGGTGGCGCCAGTGAGCGTTGCGGCGCCTGTGACATTGGTGCGGTCGGCCGATGCCGAGACCTCGACGCGGTAGAGGCCGCCGGTGCTGAACGCCAGATTGCCGCCGACCGTCAGCGTGCCGATCGAATTGCCGGGCGCGAGCACGCCGCCGCCGTTGATGGTGGTATTGCCGACGGTGCCGTTGCCGCCGAGCGTGCCACCGGCATTGACCGTCACCGCCGAATTGGCGATGGAGCCGTTGACCGCCAGCGTGCCGCCATTGACCGTGGTCGCCCCGCTATAGGTGTTGGTCGCGGTCAGGATGGTGGTGCCGTTCTCCACCGTCACCGACCCCGCGCCGGAAATGACCGGGGCGAAGTTGTAGTTCGAGGCGGTGTGGTTGAAGACGATGCTGCCGGTGCCTGCCCCGAACGCGACCGAGGGCGTGGTCAGCGTGCCCGGCGCGGTCGCGGCCTGGCCGGAGGCGGCGCCGATATTGAGCGTGCCGGTCGAGCCGGCAAAAGCGGCGATCTGCATGCCCGAAGCCGTCGAGACGGTGCCGCCATTGGCGATCGTCAGCATGCCGGTGCCTAAATAGCCGACAAAGAGGTTGAAGGAATTGGTCCAGGTCGAGCCGGCGCCATCAACCGTCGCGGTGCCGGTCGAGCCGCCATTGTAGCCGAGGAAGCCGTTGCCGACGTTGCTCACCGCGCCGCCGTTCTGGATCGTCAGCGTGCCGGTGCCGCGAAAGCCGACAACGAGGCCGGAATTGGTCCACGACGACCCGGCGCCATCAACCGTCACGGTGCCGGTCGAGCCGGCATTGAAGCCGAGATGGCCGATGGTGGCGTTGCTCACCGCGCCGCCGTTCCGGATCGTCAGCGTGCCGGCGCCGGAATCGCCGACATAGAGCGCGCCGGAACTCCAGGACGAGCCGGCTCCGTCCACCGTTACGGTACCGGTCGAGCCGGCATTGTTGCCGAGATCGCCGATGACGTTGCTCACCGTGCCGCCGTTCCGGATCGTCAGCGTGCCGGCGCCGGAATTGCCGACAACGAGGTTGCCGGAATTGGTCCAGGCCGAGCCGGCACCATCAACCGTCGCGGTGCCGGTCGAGCCGGCAAGGGAGCCGAGAAAGCCGACGGCGTTGCTCACCGCGCCGCCGTTCTGGATCGTCAGCGTGCCGGTGCCGGAATTGCCAACTTTGAGGTCGCCGGAATTGGTCCAGGTCGAGCCGGCGCCGTCAACCGTCGCGGTGCCCGTCGAGCCGGCATTGAAGCCGAGATAGCCGAACCCGGCGTTGCTCATCGTGCCGCCGTTCCGGATCGTCAGCGTGCCGGCGCCAGAATTGCCGACATAGAGCCCGCTGGAACTCCAGGACGAGCCGGCGCCATCGACCGTCATGGTGCCGGTCGAACCGGCATTGGCGCCAAGGATGCCGATGACGTTGCTCCCCGCGCCGCCGTTCCGGATCGTCAGCGTGCCGGTGCCGAAACTGCCAACAACGAGGTCGCCGGAATTGGTCCAGGACGAGCCGGCGCCATCCACCGTTACGGTGCCGGTCGAGCCGCCATTGACGCCGAGATGGCCGGTGACGTTGCTCACCGCGCCGCCGTTCTGGATCGTCAGCGTGCCGGTGTCGTCAAAGCCGACAATGAGGCTGGAACTGGTCCAGGCCGAGCCGGCGCCATCAACCGTCGCGGTGCCGGTCGAGGCGCCGCCGAGATAGCCGGTGCCGGCGTTGCTCACCGTGCCGCCGTTCCGGATCGTCAGCGTGCCGGTGCCGGAATTGCCGACAACGAGGTTGCCGGAATTGGTCCAGGCCGAGCCGGCGCCATCAACCGTCGCGGTGCCGGTCGAGCCGGCAAAGGCGCCGAGATAGCCGGTGGCGCTGCTCACAGCGCCGCCGTTCTGGATCGTCAGCGTGCCGGTGCCGGCTTGGCCGACAATGAACAAGCCGGAATTGGTCCAGGCCGAGCCGGCGCCATCAACCGTCGCGGTGCCGGTCGAGCCGGCAAAGAGGCCGAGATAGCCGAGACCGCTGCTCACCGTGCCGCCGTTCTGGATCGTCAGCGTGCCGGTGTCTGAATAGCCAACAATGACAGTGTTCGCTTGCGCGCCGGTCGCTCCGACCACTGTGGCATTGGGCGCGACGGTGTCGATCTTCGCGGTGCCCGCGCTGGTTGGAACGCCGGCCGACCAGTTGGTGGCGGTGAACCAGTCGGTTGAGGTTCCGCCGGTCCAGTCGGTGGCGCGCGATGGCGTCGATGTCGCCAGGACCAGTCCGAGCGCCACCATGGAGCTGGTGCCCAGCAGGCGGCGGGACAACGCGGCCAAGGTCAGCGCCGCAAAGCGGCTAATCGATCGCTTGCGCGCAACAACGGCCGCGCCGGCTTCCAGCGCGCCTTCAGACGCTACAAAATAAGACAACCCAAATCTCCCCGCAGCCCAGAGAGCGACGTTTGAAATTCCGTTGCGCCGTTGCGGCGCCCGTCGCGCATGGACCCGTTAAGCGGGGCTCTGCGGTATCAGGTTTAGCGGGGGAACATCGCGGTGTCCGACTAATATCGGTCTTCCGACAAAGTGCGCGCCGTATCTGGCCGATTGCGTCATTAATATCACAGGAGGAACGCGGACAGGATATGAACGTCACCAGTTGGCTTAAGAGGCGAGGTCCGTTGCGGGTCATTCGCGACCAGGTCGAACCAGTTAGCGGCGCCTCGCAGGGCCAATGCGGCTTGATGGTATCACCGCGGACATGATTCAAGCCCCGAAACTGGAGCCTCGAATCATGCGCTACGAACTCAGACGCACCGAGGTCATCCGGCTTTTCAGCGCAGGGCCGGGAGCGGAGCCCACTCGCCGCATGATGCCATCATGCCCCTGTTTTGCCCGACGGGTCAATTGATTTTCGTAAAATACGAACTTAGTGATTTCGACGACTTGGCTACTGTGCATGGGATTGTTTTTGACTTTTTTGTTTCGTGCGATCCCGGGCGGCCCTCCTCATGTTGTGGTTCAACGGCCCGTGCCGGAGCTGGTTCATCCTTGAGGCCCCTTCGAACCCGCCGGAGCGAGCGCACGACAAAGCGGCATGAACCAGACAGAGCCTTCAGCCGAAGCGCAGATCGCAGCGATCATCGCCAGCGCTGCAAAGCAGCCGCTGCTCGATGCGGCCTTCGAGCTCTGGTGCCGGCGCTACCGGTTCAACACACTCGACGGACGCCCGACCGACGAAGAGGTGCGCGTCTATCGCACCCTCACCCCGCAGCAGATGGCCGAGAAATACCGCTACGACCGCGACCACGCCCATGAGGGACCGATGTTCGGTTATGTGAAGCGCGCCCATCCACGCGCCGATGACGCAGCAATCCGGCAGGCCATCATCACCGCCGTGAAGTTCGAAGATGCCACCTTCGAGCACTTCAACTGGAACGGCGATTTCTGGGAGTGCGTCGTGCGCGCCGTCGCGCGCGCGGCCGCTCAATATCCGGACTTTCTCGAGACGACTTATCGCGACGCCCGCAACAACGTCGCCTACTACTACAAGTGAGCTAGAAGCACAGCGTGGTGACGAGCTTGCCCTGCTTGTCCTTGATCGCATAGGGGCAGCGCAGCCGCTCCAGCGCCTTCTTGGCGTCCTCGTCGCCGAGCGCGGCAGCGCGCTCGTAATAGGCCTTGGCGGCGTCCTTGTCCTTGGCGCCGCCGCGGCCTTCCTGCGCGAAGGCGCCCATCCGCTCCAGCGCGCCGGGATGGTTTTGCGCCGCCGCCTTCTCGAACATCGCGCGCGCCGCGACGTCGTCCTTCTCGCCGCCGTTGCCGTTGGAGAGCATCAGGCCGAGCTGGTACTGCGCCTCCGCGTTGGTCTCGGCCGCCCTGCCGAGCAGCGCGCGCGCCTGTGCGGGATCGGCCGGCGCAGCACCGCCAGCGCCGCCGAGCGCAGCAAGATTGCTGACACCGCGAGGATTGCCGGCCTGCGCAGCCTTCTCGAACAGCTTTCGCGCTTGTGCTTCGTCTTTCGCAACACCGGAGCCGGTGCCGTAGGCGACGCCGAGCTCGACCATCGCCGCGCTCGATCCCTTGTCGGCCGCCTTGCGCCAGGCAGCGATCGCCTCCGCCGTCTGCCGGTTGGCGGCATAGGCGCGGCCGAGCGCGAACATCGCGCGCCGCGACGACGGTGCGGCCTGCTTGCAGAATTTGACGGCGGTCGCAATGTCGGATGCAGCAAGCTCCGTCACGCCCTTCACATCGGCCGGCTTGTCGGGGTCGCTGGGATCGGCGGCCAGCCGGTCGCACAGGACGAGATCGGCCGACTGCGCATGCGCCGATAACGGCGCTGCAAGCGCGAGGAGGATGGCAAGGAGACAAGTCCGCATGGGCGCCACGTTGCGTCTCTGCTCCGGCAAATTCAAGGCTCGAGTCCCGATTGGCGCAGCACCGGGACGACCTCCGGCGATGCCAGATAGCGCAGCAGCCGATCGGCCGCTTCGGCATGTCTGGCGTTGGCCATGCGGCCGGCGGAAAACACGGCCGGTGTTTGCAAATCGTGCGGGATCGGGCCGACGACCTCGATGCCCTCGACCTGCTTCAGCTCACTGATCTGCTGCACGGCGAGGTCAGCCTCGCCGCTGACGAGCCGCTCCGCCGTAAAGCCCTGCTCGACGATGGTGGCCTTGGCGTTGATCTCGGCTGCGATGCCCCATCGCTGGATCAGCTGGGCGAAATAGACACCGCTCGCGCCCAGCCGCGAATAGGCGACGGATCGCGCCGCGAGCAGCGACTTGCGCAATGCAGCTTCGCTGGAGATGTCGGGATGCGCCTGCCCTGCCCGCACGGCCACGCCGACGAAGGAGCGCGCCAGATCGGCCGCGCTACCCGCGGCCACGCGGCCATCGCCGATCATCTCGTCGAGCCCCTCACGGGTCAGGATGACGAGATCGGCGGGCTCGCCGTCGCGCAGACGTTCCAGCAGTGCCAGGGTTGGCGCGAAGTCGGCATCGACATGGATGCCGTGAGCGGCCTCGAAGGCGGAGGACAGGCTGCGCAT
The DNA here is from genome assembly GCF_052075965.1 of Bradyrhizobium sp. 482_C4_N1_8. NCBI lineage: Bacteria > Pseudomonadati > Pseudomonadota > Alphaproteobacteria > Hyphomicrobiales > Nitrobacteraceae > Bradyrhizobium > Bradyrhizobium sp. 482_C4_N1_8. The sequence continues at coordinate 5,166,875 of NZ_CP197231.1, forward strand.
CGCGCCCATCAGGCCGAGCGTCGAGAGCATGCGAATGTTTTCCATGGGCTATTCCTGTCGCGATCAGGCGCGGTGCATCAGCTTGAGCGCGGCGGTCAGGCGCAGGCTGCGCTTGCCGGCGAGCGCCGTTGCCTCCAGCACTGCCTGCTCCGCGTCATAGGTGCCGGAGAAACCGATGCCGACCTCATGGCCGCCGAAGATCGGATCGTCCTTGGCCGGCGTGTGCTCCTGGTTGAGGATCTGACCCTTCCAGCGCCCCTTGGCCGCGGTGTAGCTGCCGAGATAGTAGAACGAGGCATCGCCGCCGAGGATGCGGCCCTGGTTGAGCAACATCACGCCGGTCAGGCCGCCATCGACGCCGTCGAGCATGCGAAGGTGGATCGAATAGAGCCCGTCGGCGATGCCGGCCTCCCCGACGCCGCCCGCGATCGGCACCTCGTCTTCGGTGATCGGCGTCATCACCGACTGGAAGGGCACGCCGGGCAGCTCTTTCAGCTCGCCCTTGAAGCGATAGAGATCGCCGTCGGCCCAGCCTTTCGCAAGCAAGGTCGCATCGTCGGTGCCGGCCATGGCGCGGTAGTTCGGGTCCGGGTTGTGGCGGACCGTCTTGATGACGATGTCGACGCCGGCTTCGGTCCTCTCATAGGTGCCGATATGAGCGAAGGCCGAATTGCCGCCGAGCATCTTGCCATTGCCGACATGCATCACGCTCCGGCCGACCGCGTCGCCGAGCTGAAATCGCACCTTGTAGAAGCCTTCAAACACCAGCCGTGTCCCCGGCCCCGCGCATCCCGGGGCATTCTATCCCGGTTTCGCCGGCGATGGACAGACTTCAAGCCGGCATGGCCGGCAGACCCACAACAACGGCTGTCATCGGAATGCAAAAATCCGCCGGAGCCTTTTCGGCTCCGGCGGATTGAAGACCAACCCGGGCCAGCCCCCCGGCCCGGGCCGGGAGGATCTTAGGCCGCGGCCTTCTTGTCGGCCGGCACGGACGCGATCGTCTTCAGGATCTGCGAAGCGATCTGGTATGGGTCGCCCTGCGAGTTCGGACGGCGGTCTTCCAGATAGCCCTTGTAGCCGTTGTTGACGAAGGAGTGCGGAACGCGGATCGACGCGCCGCGATCGGCAACGCCGTAGCTGAACTTGTTCCACGGCGCGGTCTCGTGCTTGCCGGTCAGACGCTTGTCGTTGTCCGGGCCGTAGACGGCGATGTGGTCCATCAGGTTCTTGTCGAAGGCCGCCATCAGCGCCTCGAAGTACTCCTTGCCGCCGACCGTACGCATGTACTCGGTGGAGAAGTTGGCGTGCATGCCCGAGCCGTTCCAGTCGGTGTCGCCGAGCGGCTTGCAGTGGAACTCGATGTCGATGCCGTACTTTTCGGTCAGGCGCAGCATCAGGTAGCGGGCCATCCACATTTCGTCAGCGGCCTTCTTGGAGCCCTTGCCGAAGATCTGGAATTCCCACTGGCCCTTCGCGACTTCCGCGTTGATGCCTTCATGGTTGATGCCGGCAGCCAGGCAGAGGTCGAGATGCTCTTCGACGATCTTGCGGGCGACGTCGCCGACGTTCGAGAAGCCGACGCCGGTGTAGTACGGGCCCTGCGGCGCCGGATAGCCGGAGGCCGGGAAGCCGAGCGGACGGCCGTCCTTGTAGAAGAAGTATTCCTGCTCGAAGCCGAACCATGCGCCGGCGTCATCGAGGATGGTGGCGCGCTTGTTGGAGGCGTGCGGGGTCTTGCCATCGGGCATCATGACTTCGCACATCACGAGCACGCCGTTGGTGCGCGCGGCGTCCGGGAACACGGCGACCGGCTTCAGCACGCAATCGGAGCTGTGGCCTTCGGCCTGCTGCGTGGAGGAGCCATCGAAGCCCCAGAGCGGAAGCTGCTCGAGCGTCGGGAACGACGCGAATTCCTTGATCTGTGTTTTGCCGCGCAAGTTCGGAGTCGGCGTATATCCGTCGAGCCAAATGTACTCGAGCTTATACTTGGTCATTGAGCCTCTCTGTAGATGATGCGAAAGGTGGGGTTGAGAGCCCCCGCACGTTTGTACCCGGCCATCATCGGCCGACCCTCTACAAGCATTTTGCGTGCCAAAAGGCCGCAGCGCGGGAGGTTTTCCACCGCGGCCGGGATCGGCCCCCGACGGCAAACCGTCCCCGGCGGCGTGCGTCATAGCCGCGCACCTTCGCGTGAAGCTGCACTGCAAAAATCCCGCGGAAAACGCCTGATTCTGGAGCAGACGCACCGTTGCCGGAGGTTGCCGATGAAACGCGCATCAACGTCCAGCAACTTTCGCAAAGTCCTGCGCCTCTGCCTAGCAACCTTTGGAATGGCCCAGGCGTTAGCCACCGACACGGTGCCTTAGGGGGTGCAGAGGGTCACCTGCCTACAGATTGGGCAGCAACTGATTTCCTTTTCAGCACTTTCCAATTCGGGATGCGCGGCCGATATGGGGAATCCAGTAACCACAATCGAACGAGTCGGGCGCACCATGGAGGCGAAGGCGCTTCGACCCAGGAGCAATCGCAATGATGAATAATGGTCTGAATCACGGATCTGCAACGATCTACCAATTCCCTGTCGGGGGCCGCGCGGCTCTCGCCGGACGCCGCTATGGCGACACCCGTCTTCCCGCCGATCATGCTTCGCTTCCTGCGAACGTCTCGATCTGCAGCGACAGCTGGTACCACCAGGATGCGGTCGACGAAGCAAAGCCCAAATGGGAACGCTAATGTTTGTGTTTGGTATGATACCGCCGCGCGCGCGCAAGCGTCCGACGGAAGTTTGAAAAAGGGTCGAAACAACGAGGTTTCGGCCCTTTTTGATTCCTGCTGGACTTCCGGTTAGAGCGCGGGCTTTTCGATCACCGTGCAGGAAGTGACCGGCCGCTTCAGATGCTGGACCGTGGTCGCTCCGGTCTTGCCGATCCTCAGTGTGATCCCTGCCCCCGAATAGCGGGTGCCAGAAAGCGCCAGCCGCTTCTTCAGCGTGACAGGTTCGCCGTCGATCTGGAGGAAGGCGCGTTTGTCATCGTCATAAAATCCCACGATGAACTGCGTACCATCGGCGCAGCGATAGGTCCGGAACGTCTGCGCGTCCGCCTGTCCCGCACCGATAATTCCGCCCGACAGCATGGTGATCGCCAAAACAATGGCCTTGTGCCGGCTCATGATTGCCCCCTTGAATGCACTCAAGGACGCCGTAGTGCGTCCAGTGGAAACATAACCCAAGCTGATCTCATGCCAGATTCCCCTGCCCGCCACCTCGCCCTGCAAGGCGCCAGCAATTTTCGCGACCTCGGCGGCTATCCGACTTCGGATGGCCGCACCACGCGCTGGCGCCACATCTTCCGCTCCAACCATCTCGGCCAGCTCACGCCCGCCGACGTCGAGATCGTCCGTGCGCTGGGCGTGCGCAGCGCCTTCGATTTTCGCGGCGTCGAGGAGCGCGCGGCCGGCGTCTGCGTCGTGAACGAGATCACCGTGCATTCGCTGCCGATCGAGCCGACGGTCGTCGCCGCGCTGCGCGCCGAGCTTGCTGAGGGCAGGCTCACCGCGCCGGTCGCGCTCGAGCTCATGCGGGAGTCCTACCGCAACTATGTCCGCCACAACACGCACAGTTTTCGCGCGCTGTTCGGCCATCTCCTGGAAGACCGCGCGCCGCTGGTGATCCACTGCACCGCCGGCAAGGACCGCACCGGCTTTGCAAGCGCGCTGATCCTGCATGCGCTCGGCGTGACCGACGAGGTCATTGCCGAGGACTACCTGTTGACCAACCAGCACTACAAGCGGGACGCATCGAACGCTTCCGATCTTCCCGCCGACGTCCTCGATGCGATCGGCAGCGTCGAAGCCTCATATCTTGGTGCTGCCTTCGAGGCCGTCTCCAACGAATATGGCGATCTCGAAACCTACTTGCGCGACGGCCTCAAGCTCGGCACACCGGAGCAAACGGCGCTGAAGGCGCGCTATCTGCAATCGTAAGCGGCCGTGCCGGGAGAACGACGATGCAAGGCAAGGTTCTGATCGTGACGGGCGCGCTCGGCGCACTTGGCAAGGTTGTCGCCGAGACAGCGTTGGCGCGCGGCGCGCGTGTGGCCGGCATCGATCACGCACCCTCGCAGATGTCGGCAACGCCCGAGCGCATCGAGATCGGCGGCGTCGATCTGTCCGACCCAGCGCAAGCGAAGACGGCGGTCGAGGCGGCGGCAAAGCAGTTCGGCAGGCTGGATGCGCTGATCAACATCGCCGGCGGCTTCGCGATCGAGACCGTGGGCGACGGCGACATCAAGACGTGGCAGCGCATGCATGCGCTCAACGTGCTGACGGCCCTCAACACCTCGCACGCGGCGCTGCCGCATCTCGCCGCATCCGGGGCCGGCCGCATCGTCAATATCGGCGCCATGGGCGCGCTTCAGGCAGGTTCCGGCATGGGCCCCTATGCGGCGTCGAAAGCCGGCGTGCATCGCCTCACCGAGGCGCTTGCCAACGAGTGGAAGGGCAAGGTGACCGTGAATGCGGTGCTGCCGTCGATCATCGACACCAAGGCCAACCGCGCCGACATGCCGAAAGCGGATTTCTCCAAATGGGTGACACCGCAGGAACTCGCCGAGGTGATCCTCTTCCTCGCCAGCGAGGCCGCGAGCGGCGTCACCGGCGCGCTGATCCCGGTGAGCGGCCGCGTCTAGTCCGGCACTAATAGCCGCAGATTGCCTTTGAAGCGGATGCTCTGCTTGCCGGCGAGCGCAATGCCTTCGCCATAGGCGGTCTCGTCGGCGTAGGTGCCGCTGAATCCGATGGTCACGACCTTGCGGCCCCACACCGGGCGCTCGTCGAACGAAGGCGAATGCTCCTCGTTGGTCAGCTCGCCCTTCCACTTGCCGTCGGCCGAGGTGTAGGTGCCGTAAGCGAAAAAGAATGAATCGCCACCTCGCATGGTGCCGTCGCGCAGGACCATGACGCCCTGGTTGCCGCCCTGGACGGCATCCAGCATCTCGATGCGAATGTGATAGAGGCCATTCCTGATCGTCATCTTCGTAAAGCGCCCGACTGTCCCGGTCGCAGGATAACCGCACCATCGGTTCCCGATCAAATGGCGCAGAGCCACAACTGCGTTCCGGGCTAGACTGGCCGCGACTGATTCTCGGATCGGAACGCAAGACCCGGACGCTTTCCTTGGAAACCGCGCTTTATCTACCCGTCAAACGCTTCCTCGAAGAGCTCGGCTTCACGGTCAAGGGCGAGATCGGCGGCTGCGACCTCGTCGGTCTCAGCGCCGGTGATCCGCCTGTGGTGGTGATCGGCGAGCTCAAGCTCGCCTTCAATCTCGAGCTGATCCTCCAGGCGGTCGATCGTGCATCGGCAGCCGACGAGGTCTGGATCGCCGCAAAAATGTCGATCCGCGGCAAGGGGCGCGAGAGCGATGCGCGTTATCGCAATCTCTGCCGCCGCCTCGGCTTCGGTATGCTTGGGGTGACTGACCGCGGCCAGGTCGAGGTGCTGGTGAAGCCGCCGACGGCAGCGCCGCGCCGCGAGCCGAAGGTCCGTTCGCGCTTGGTCGCCGAACATCAGCGCCGCCAGGGCGATCCCGTGCTCGGTGGCAGCACCCGCGCGCCGATCATGACGGCCTATCGCCAGCAGGCGCTGGCCTGCGCCTCGGCGCTCGCGGGAGGTCCGCGGCGCGTGAGCGAACTGCGCGAACGCTGTCCCGATGCCGGCAAGATCTTGCTTAGCAATGTGTATGGCTGGTTCGAACGCGTTGAGCGGGGAATCTACGGGCTGACCGAGGCCGGACACGCGGCGCTGACACGCTGGCCGCAGGCACCGATGAAAGAGACGCCCCGCGAGGCATCGCCGCCCTAGCGGAAATCACGTCGGGAGACATCGCATGATCGTTGTGACTGGCAGCGTAACGGTCCGCACCGAAACGTTCGACGAGGCGCGCCGCCTGAGCCTCGAGCATGTTCATCGGTCGCGACAGGAACCCGGCTGCATCTCACATGCAGTGCATGTCGACTGCGAGAACCCGCTCAGGCTGGTGTTCTTCGAGCAATGGGCCGACCGCACCGCGCTCGCCGCCCACTTTGCGGTACCTGCATCCGGCGAGTTCGTGCGCACCTTGCGCTCGCTGGCCACGGGGCCGACCACGCTCGACCTCTATGAGGCCGACAGGCTCGAAAAGCTGTGAGCGCATAGCTGTGATGCCACACCAAATTCATATTGCAATGCAACATCTCCGGCACTAGGTATCCCGGCATCAAACCGAGGCCGTTATGAGCGCAGACTGGAACACCAAATATGGCACGCGGCGCGTGCGCCACGATCCGCCGACCCTGGACGAGGCGATCTTCGCCGCCGTCGGCATCACCGACGATCACGAGCAGCAGGCGGAGATCGCGGCAGCGCTGATGGGGATGCCGCTCGAAATCGTGCAGGCCGAGGTGAAGAAGCAGGCCCGCACCAACGGCCGCATCACCGCCACGCGCGTGATCGCAGGCGAACAGGGTGCGCAGCGCTCGGTGGTGGTCGAACGCCGTGTCGTCCGCCGCTTCGGCAACGACAAGCGCACCGGTACCTGAGCGCTCAATTCCCCATCTCAAATACGAAAGCGGACCGGTTTTGCCGGTCCGCTTTTTGATTCCAGTCCGCTTTTAGATTTAGGCGGCGCGATTGCCGTACATGCTGGAGATGATCTTCCAGCAGGTCGAGTTGAAGCTGAGAAGAGCGCGGCCGGCCGTGAAGGGCGAGGCCGCGAGTTCAGCGAGCTCGGCCTCGGGCGTCTTGGCGAGATCGATCGTGCCGGTCGATTCGCCATGACGGAATTGCAGATTCGCCCCGAACTTCCTGGCGAGCGCCCGCATGGCGTGATTCTCGGCGCCGGTCGTGATGCGCAGGCGCTTGTAGCCTTTCCAGCGCGCTTCCGCGATCAGCCGGCTGAACAAGATGGTGCCGACATTCTGGCGCCGTGCCGAGGCTTCCACGCTGAAGGCGACCTCCGGCAACGAATCGTCCTCCGGCGGATGCAGCTCGGCCGCACCGCGGACCACGCCGTCGACGATGTAGGCGACAATCACGGTGCCGTCCTCGGCGCAGCGGGCGGCGTAACGCTCGATGAAGCTGTCGTCGAGAAAGCCGTTGAAACGGTCGTGCCGGCTTGCGGAATCAAGCCTCAGGAGGTGATCGCGCAGAAGCGGCAATTCTTCCTGCTGGCTCAAGGTCCGCACATAGCCCGGAACGGGCGTCGTGCGGGTCGTGTCTTCAAGTACCACGTCAAGTACCACGTCAAAACTCCTCTTGGTGTCCCTCGAGGAGGCGTTCGAATCCCTAGGCCCCCAATATTGTGCGTCGCAGCATATTTTTCAAGACGGGAACCTGCCCAAGTTTCAGGCATCGAAAGCGACCAATTCGTTAATAAAATCAAGCCCCCGTAGTCATACGAGGACCAGCTGGGTCTGGGTCACCACGGCAACCAGCTTGCCGTCCTCGGTCTCCAGCCGGGTGCTCCAGACCTGGGTCCGCCGTCCCCGATGGACCGGTGTAGCCGTGGCGATAACCGTGGTTCCCTCCTTCGCCCCACCGATGAAGTTGGTCTTGCTCTCGAGCGTCGTGGTGCCCTTGGCATCCTCCGGCAGATTGATCACGGTCGCGGCGGCACCGACGGAATCGGCGAGCGCCATCACCGCGCCGCCGTGGATGGTGTGGTGGAGTGTGCAGAGGTCGGGCCTGACCGTCATCCGCGCCACCACGCGGTCTTTCTCGGCCTCGACGAATTCGACGCCCTTGAGCTCGGCAAACGGCATCTTCATCGCTTTAAGTTTCTCGAGCGGCGTCATCGGATCTCCTCCCAATTCATTGTTGTTTCAGCGTGAATTGCTTCGGGCGGCAAAGCAATGACGTCCGAGGTAATGGCCCTGCTGACATCGGCGACGGCATTTGCGCATATGCTCTTCCCATGCGCCACTTCCCGCCCCGCCGCATCGTCTGCCTGACCGAAGAGACGGTCGAAACGCTGTACCTGCTCGGCGAGCAGGACCGCATCGTCGGTGTCTCCGGCTACGCCGTCCGCCCGCCCCAGGTGCGGCGGGAGAAGCCGCGGGTGTCGGCCTTCGTCTCCGCAGACATCCCGAAGATCCTGGCGCTGGAACCGGAGCTGGTGCTGGCCTTCTCCGACCTCCAGGCCGGCATCGTCGCCGATCTCGTGCGCGCGAGCGTCGACGTCCATGTTTTCAACCAGCGCGACATCGCCGGGATTTTGGCGATGATCCGGACACTTGGTGCGCTGGTCGGCGCCGCTGAACGCGCCGAAGGCCTTGCCCGTGATCTCGAACGGCGCCTCGCAGAGATGGCGGCAACACCTCGCCCCTCGGCGCGGCCAAAGGTCTATTTCGAGGAATGGGACGATCCGTTGATCTCCGGCATCGGCTGGGTGTCCGAGTTGATCGAGATCGCCGGCGGTCAGGATGTGTTTCAGGAATTGCGACATCGGCAGGCGGCAAAGGATCGCATCGTCTCGGCGGAGGCGGTGCGCGAGGCAGCGCCCGACGTGATCCTTGCCTCCTGGTGCGGCAAGAAGGTCGTCCCTGCCCGCATCCGCGCGCGCGATTGCTGGAACGAGATCCCCGCCGTGCGCGACGACCGCATCGTCGAGATCAAGTCGCCGATCATCTTGCAGCCGGGGCCGGCGGCGCTGACGGATGGGCTCGATGCGATCGTGACGGCCTTGTGGGGTAGACTCAAATAGCTTGATCGCGGCTCTCGTGTCCCGGACGCGCTGCAACGCGCCAGCGTTGCTGCGCAGAGCTGGGACCCGTCTCGATACGGAGTTCAGTGCAGCGTGGGCCCCGGCTCTGCAGCGCACCGCACCGGACGATGCTTCGCATTGCCGGGGGCGCTGCGCCGCGTCCGGGGCACGAGACCTTCTTCAGGTCACCGCGTTCACGACCTGATATTCCGGCCGACGCCAGACCTCGCCTGCAATCACCTCCTCGATGATCTCGGCTGCTCGCATGATCTCGCTCTCCCCAATGTAGAGCGGTGTAATCCCGAACCTCATGATGTCAGGCGCGCGGAAATCGCCGATGAGGCCACGGGCGATCAGGGCCTGCATGGCGGCGTAGCCGCCGTCGAACGCGAAGGAGACTTGTGAGCCGCGGTGCTCGTGCGCGCGCGGGGTGACGAGCTTGAGCTCGGGGCAGCGGCGTTCGACCTCGGCGATCAGGAGATCGCCAAGGGCGAGCGAACGCGCACGGACCTCACGAAGGTCGACCCTGTCCCAGATGTCGAGCGAGGCCTCCAGCGCCGCCATTGCGAGCACCGGCGGAGTGCCGACGCGCATGCGCTCGACGCCGCCGGCCGCCGCGTAGCCAAGCTCGAACGCAAACGGCTTGGCGTGGCCCATCCACCCCGACAGCGCGGCGCGCACGCCGTCGGCGTGGCGCGGCGCGACGTAGAGGAAGGCCGGCGCGCCGGGGCCGGCGTTGATATATTTGTAGGTGCAGCCGGCGGCGAAATCGGCACCGCAGCCAGCGAGATCGACCGGCAGCGCGCCGGCCGAATGCGCGAGGTCCCAGACCGTGACGATGCCGAGCGCATGCGCCTTCGCGGTGAGCGTCGCTATGTCGTGGCGCCGTCCGGTGCGATAGTCGACCTCGGTGATGTAGAGGACCGCAATCTCCTCCGACAACGTGGCCTCGATCTCCTCCGGCGCCACCAGGCGCAATTGATGGCCGCGGCCGAGCGTCGCGATCAGGCCCTCGGCCATGTAGAGATCGGTCGGAAAGTTTCCGGTGTCCGATAGCACCACCTTGCGCGAGGCGTTCATGTCGAGCGCGGCGGCGAGTGCTTGGTAGACCTTGAGCGACAGCGTGTCTCCGACCATCACGGAGCCGGCTTCCGCACCGACCAATCGCGCGATGCGGTCGCCGACATGGCGCGGCTGGGCATACCAGCCCGCACTGTTCCAGGCGCGGATCAGCTCGTTGCCCCACTCGGCCGTGATGACGTTGCCGACGCGCTCGGCAACGCCCAGCGGCAGCGCGCCGAGCGAATTGCCGTCGAGATAGATCACGCCCTCAGGCAAATGGAACAAGGCCCTGGTGTCGTCATAGACGCGAAGCTTGGTCATGGGATCTCTACAGAATCGTGCGGACGCGCCAGAGCTCGGGGAACAGCTCGACCTCCAGCATGCGCTTGAGATAGCTGACGCCGCCGGTGCCGCCGGTGCCGCGCTTGAAGCCGATGACGCGCTCGACCGTCGTGACATGGTTGAAGCGCCAGCGCCGGAAGTAGTCCTCGAAGTCGACCAGCTTCTCGGCAAGCTCGTAGAGCATCCAATGCGTCTCCGGCGCTTCGTAGACGATCCGCCAGGCCTGGAGCACGCCCTCGTTGAAGCTGTGGGTTTCGCGAACGTCGCGCGCCAGCACGGACGCGGGCATCTTGAGCCCGTTGCGGTCGGCGAGCCGCAGCACCTCGTCGTACAGGCTCGGCGTGGCAAGCTCGCCTTCGAGCACCCTGGTCGTTTCCACGTCGTGCGCGTGCGGCTTGAGCATGGCGTGGTTGCGGTTGCCGACCAGAAATTCGATCAGCCGGTACTGGCGCGACTGGAAGCCCGAGGACTGGCCAAGCTGCGAGCGGAAACGCGTATACTCGCTGGGAGTCATGGTGCGCAGCACGTCCCAGGCGCCGTTGAGCTGCTCGAAGATGCGCGACATCCGCGCCAGCATCTTCATCGCGGGCTGCACTTCGTCCCTGGCGATGGCGCGGCGCGCAGCGCTGAGCTCGTGGATGGCAAGCCGCATCCACAGCTCCGTGGTCTGATGCTGGATGATGAACAGCATCTCGTCATGGGCCTCCGAGAGCGGATGCTGCGCGCCGAGGATCGCGTCCAGCGCCAGATAGTCGCCGTAGGACATACGCCGGGCGAAATCGGTCTCGGCGCCTTCGCTCGTGGGATCGTAATCGCTGGACGTCATGGCAGGCCCTTTCGATCGATCGATCCTCGCCGCGTCAGTCGAGGCCGATCAGGCGCGCGGTGATCGGGGACGACGGATCCTTCAGTCCGTCGATCACCGTAAAATGGTTGAGCCCGGGATCGACGACGAGGCGCGTCGGCACGTCGAAACCGGTCCAAACATTGGCGATCAGATCGGACTGGCGCATGAATTCGGGCCGCTCACCGCCGCCGACCCAGGCCGTGACCGGCGAATGTCCCAGCGGCAGGTGCAGCGCCGCGCTTTCAAGCGTCGCCTCCTCCATGGTCATGCGTAGCGTGTCGTTCATCTTCGTCTTGAGCAGCGGTCGCAGATCATGCAAGCCGCTGATCGAGAGCGTGCCGGCGATGCGGTTGTAGACGGCAGGCTCGAGCCGGCTGTCGTTGCACAGCATGCGCGTGACGAGATGGCCGCCCGCGGAATGGCCGGCGAGCCGGATCGGGCCGGAAACGAGCGAAGCCGCCTTGGCGATCGCGGCGGTGATCTCTGCGGTGATGTCGGAGATGCGGGCGGCCGGCGTCAGCGTGTAGCTCGGCAGCGCCACCGTCCAGCCGTGATGCCGCGCGCCTTCGGCCAGATCGGTCCAGGTCGACTTGTCGAAGCGCATCCAGTAGCCGCCGTGCACGAAGACGACGAGGCCCTTGCTGTCGCCGTCGGGCAGGATCAGGTCGAGACGCTGGCGCTCGCCCGGGCCGTAGGAGACGTCCGCGCGGAAGTCTTTCAGGCCGGCGCGGTAAGCCGCCGCCCGCTCCGCCCATTGGGCCGGCATCTTGTCCGAGCCCGGGATATGGGCCGAATTGGCATAAGCATCATCCCAATCGCGCATCGTGACACCCTAGGATTCGGCCGTCGAACCGGGCGCCAGTCTGCCACCAGTCAGGACGGCGTCCTAGTCTTTCTTTTAAGCTTAAAGTATTTGATCGCGCCCGTGTTTCAGGCAGTGGGCGCTCCAACCGAGGTGCCGCAGGGTGGGCAAAGCGATTTGTCCGCCGTAGCTCGAAGAGCGAAGGCGGAAGCGTGCCCACCCTTTCGCGCAAGATCGAAGAGAGATGGTGGGCACGGCGCAAGGGCGCCTTTGCCCACCCTACAGGACCGTCCGCCCATCATTGCGAGCGCAGCGAAGCAATCCAGTCTGCTTCCGCAGCGACGCTCTGGATTGCTTCGTCGCAAGGGCTCCTCGCAATGACGGCGGAGAGACCTACGCCTTCTCCACCCCGCACCAATCCGCGATGAACAGGGCCATCGCCTTGGTCGACTTCTTCAGCGACTCCAGGTCGACGAATTCGTTGAAGCCGTGCATCTCGCCGCCGCTCGCGCCGAAGCAGAGGCTCGGGATACCGTGATTGAGACCGTAGAAGCGGGTGTCGGTGAGCGCGGTGAAGACGAGGTCTTGGATTTCGCCGCCATAGACGGTGTTGAAGGCCTTGCCGAACGCGGCCTCGGGCGCCGCGGCGTCGGTCAGTTCATACCCCTCCGACAAAAAGCCCGACCATTCGACCTCCGGCGGATTGTTGGCGAGGAAGCGGTGGTTGCGCGCGGCAGCCGCAACGCAGGCCATGATCTCCTTCTGGTGATCGGCGATCGACCAGCCCGGCAGGACGGCGATACGACAATCGACGTCGCACCAGGCCGGCACGCTGGAGGCCCAGTCGCCGCCCTTGATGATGCCAGGGTTGAAGTTGATGGGATGGTTCAGCGTCTTGAAGTACCGATCGGCTTTCGCGCGCTCGTTCCATTCGATCTCGAGTTTCTGCAGCGCCTGGATCAAATGATAGGCCGCCATGATTGCGTTGGCGCCGGAGCCGGCGAAGGCAACGTGGGTCGGATGGCCCTTCACGCGCAGGCGAAACCAGATCACGCCGACCTGCGAGCGCACCATCTTGCCGCCGGTCGGCTCCGGGATGAAGCAGGCGTCGGCGCGATAGCCGCGCTGCAATGTCGAGAGCGCGCCGACGCCGGTGCTCTCCTCCTCGATCACGGACTGGAAGTGGATCCGCGCCGTCGGCTTGAAACCCGCCGCCTTGATCGCATCCAGCGCGTAGAGCGCGCCGATCGTGCCCGACTTCATGTCGCAGGCGCCGCGGCCGAACATCTTGCCGTCCTTGATGACCGGCGAGAATGGCGGCGTGTCCCACAGTTCCAGCGGCCCCGCGGGCACCACGTCGCAGTGCCCCTGGAGGATCAGCGATTTGCCGCCGTTCGTTTGCGGGCGGTAGGTGCCCACCACCGTGCGCGCCTTGGAGAAATCGTGCTCGATCGGACCGAAACCACGCAGATCCTTGAGGTCATCGACATCGATGTGCCAGTCGTCGACCTCGTAGCCGCGTTCGCGCAGGAGGTCGCCGATCATGTCCTGGCACGGCCCCTCGGCCCCGCGGGTCGAAGGGATCGCAACGAAATCGCTTGTGGTCGCAAGCTGGGCTTCGAAGCCGACATCGACGGCGTCAAGAATCCTCTGCTGCGTTTCGGCATTCATCAGGCAACTCCAAGCATCCAATTGGTCAATGGTGCGCGCAAGCTAGCCGATTTCAGCCGTTCGGGTACTCCACAAAATAAGCATCCCGCAATGCATCTTCGAGCAGCCGGCCTTCCGAATAGCCATTCAGCGTCGCAGGCCGGGTTACACCATCCAGCAGGCGCGAGCACGGCTCCGGCGCGCCCAAGACGGTGCGCACGGGGATGCACTCGGCATAGATCGGCAACTCGTAGTCCTCGTCGTCATCGGCGACACCCTTGGCGCGGACTTTGGCCGAGGCCTCCTCGATCTCCATCGCGATGAAGGAGGTCGCCTTGATCTCCTGCGTGTTGCTCTGACGCAGGGTCGCGGTGCGGTCCGGGAAGAAGCGATCGACCATGGCGATCACCGCCCGCTCCTTCTCCTCGGAATCGGTGACGAGATAGGCAGTGCCGAACGCCATCACGGCGCGGTAGTCGGCGGAATGGTTGAAGCCGCAACGCGCCAGCACGAGGCTGTCGAGATGGGCAACGGTGAGGCAGACGCGCTCGCCCCTGGTCTGATTGCGCAGCATGCGGCTCGCGCTCGAGCCGTGCCAATAGAGTTTTGTCCCTTCGCGCCAGAAGAAGGTCGGCGTGCAATAGGGCTGGCCGTCGATGACATAGGAGACGTGGCAGAGCATCGAGGAATCCAGGATGCGGTGAACGGTGTCGTGATCGTAGAAGCCGCGGTCGTGACGGCGCTTGACCTGGTTGCGCGCTGACGTCGGATAGGAATTCTGGCTTTCAGTTTGGCTCACGGCCGCTCCTGTCGGGCTTGGAACAATTCCAGGAGAGTTGTAACCGCGGATTTGGTCTGCGATAGTGCCAATTCCATGCGAAAAATTCCAACCAATTCACCCGCGCCCGCCAAGGCGGAGTTGCCCCTCGACCTCACCGGCCCGCACATCACCGCGGTCGCGTCGTCGGCGCACCGGCTGTACCAGGCGTTGTGCGACATGATCGTCTCTGGCCTCGTCAAACCCGGCGAGCCGCTGCCGCCGTCGCGGACACTGGCCAAGCAGACCGGCTTCCGCCGCAACGCCGTCGTCACTGCCTATGAGCGGCTGATCGCCGACGGCTTTGCCGACGCGACCGTTGGCTCCGGCACTTTCGTCGCCGCGCGCATTCCGGCGCCTGCGGCCGATTCGAAGAAGCCGAAGGCCGTGGTCGAAGCACCGCGGCAGGGCGCGTTCTCGCTCGGCTGCACCCATATCGACGAGCGCGCGGTGCAGCGCTTCCGTGCCTTCCTCGGACGGCGCATGCGCGCGTTCGGACCTGAGCATCTGCACTATGGTGATCCCCGCGGCAGCCGCGAGCTGCGCTCCGCGATCGCCGATCATCTGCTGTCAGCGCGTGGCCTGCGCTGTGACCCCGATCAGATCATGCTGACCTCGGGCACGCTGCACGCGTTGCGCATCGTGCTGAGCGCGATCCTGAGGCCCAACGATCAGGTCTGGTGCGAGGACCCGGGCTACCCCGCCGCGCGAAACACCATTTGGCATTGCGGTTATCGCGCCGTGCCCGTCCCCGTCGACGAGCACGGGATACGTGTCGCCAAGGGCCGCACCGCCGTATCGTCCGCACGCGCGGCCTATGTGACGCCGTCGCACCAGTTTCCGCTGGGCGTGCAGATGTCGATGCCGCGACGGCTGGAGCTGCTGGATTGGGCGAAGCAGGCCGGCGCCTTCGTGCTGGAGGACGATTACGACAGCGAGTTCCGCTATGACGGCGCGCCGTTGATGTCGCTTGCCGGCATCGATCATCTCCAGCGCGTGATCTATATGGGCACGTTCGCCAAGACGCTGTTTCCGGGCCTGCGCATCGGCTATTGCGCGCTGCCCGAGCGGCTGATCGCGGACGTCACGGCCGCGCGCGCCGCGCTCGACCGCTTTCCCGGCACGCTGATGGAGGGCGCGGTGGCCGACATGCTCAATTCCGGCGCGTTCGCCGCCAACCTGAAGCGGGTACGAAAGCTCTATCGCGAGGCGCGCGACGCGCTGGCTGAGACCCTGGAAACAGCATCCGACGGCGCGTTGTCGGTGCCTGTGCCGTCGCAAGGGCTGCACCTCGTCGCCCGGTTCGATCCATCGGTCGAGCTGTCGGCGGCGGCAGAAGCGAAGCAGGCGGCAGGCGCGGAAGGCTGGCTACTGGCCGACACCTATTCGCGCGCGCGTCCCCTGCCCGGGTTCGTGCTGGGATTTTCCGGCCACGCGGTTCCGCAACTCGTGGCCTCCGCCGAACGGCTCGCGCTGGAGTCGCGTGGCGCCTTGCGCGCGAGGAGCAAATCGGCCCGGCGGGCGTGACGAACGTTCACTATGAGAATCGCCTGCCGCTCCCTACATTGCGGCATCGATGCCGGGACCTCACATCATGCTGCTGCGCCGCGCGACCTGCCTCTCGCTGCTGATCTCGGTCGCCCTCGCGACGGCGGCGCATGCCGTCACTGTCGGACGTGAACAGGACATCACCGATCTCAAGCTCGGCCAGCGCGTGCAAGTGGATGACGGAACCTGCCCCGCCGGGCAGGTCAAGGAAGTGCGCGGTGCGAGAATGACCGACAAGGGCGTCGCGCGGACCATCGCCTGCGTTCCGCGCTTCGGTCCGAAATCGAAGTGATGGTTACGACTTCGCCGGGTCGAACATGCACTGCAAGGTCGGTTTGGCGATCTTGGTGAAGGTCGAGCCGATCTCGCCCTGCTTGGACGCGGGCACCCAATCAGTCTCGATCGTTGGCACGCCGGTCTCGCTGATGCCGCGCAACAGCGCCTCGCGCAGATCGCGGTCCTCGACGGCAGCAACGGCGTGATCATGCAGGCAGCCGCAGACCTCCTCGGGATGCTCCCAGCGCCCGAGCATCCGCGGCGCACACTGACGCATGAACTCGCTGCGGGGATCCGGTAGCCTCGAAGGAGCGCGAACCTGCGCGTGGGCAGCGCTGATCGTCAGAAGCGAAACGAACGCTGCGGCGCAGAATCGGACAATCATGATGGCCTTTATCGGCTGGTTTTTCTTGTGATTTTTCTTTTGATTTTCTTGGCTGTCGATCAGAAACGCGCAGCGACCACGATCGGCTGCGGCGCCGTGGTGGTGACCGGCGAGCCGCTGTACTGGAAGGTGCCGACACCCGGGAGATTGCCGTCCGGCGCCCCCGCGAACGAAGAGCCGGCGAGCACGAAAACGAAGGCAAGGATGAAGCTGAGCGTGCGCATGATCTCGTGTCCCAATTCCTTGGCCGGCGGTGCGTCGTCGTTGTGAAGCTGATAACCATGCGTCGTTTCGCGCGTGATGCGCCAAAAGCGGAAAATGGTTTCGTCTTTGTGAGAATTGTTTCGTCACGCGCTAGGCGACGAAACATTCAGCGGAAAATCCCAGTCTTTTCAAATGGGTCGCGCCGCGCCTGAAAGTGGCCTTGCAGGCTCTGTCCCTGCTTGGAAGCAGACCCACACTGCGCGCCGTCACACGCACGCCTTCCGCACTTCACATGCATTTTACGTTTTTCTGCTGAAGAGAAGCCCGAACGGGGGCTGGGTTCCGTCGAACCGGGCGCGATTCGACTGCGACCCAAGCCATCGAAACCGAGAAGCCCGGAACCACCGGGCGCGTTCAGTTGAGGGATGCCATCATGACGGCGCAAGATCGCGCAACGCCGCGCGACGCGGACCTGCGGACGGACCGCGCCGACCAGCGACCCAGCCGCGTCGCTTCAATCGGGGCGATGTCGCTGCAGTCGGACCGCGGCCACGAGGCCGCGCCACAAGCATTCGTGCGGCTGACCGGCTCGCATCTCGCAAAACCGCGCGCCAGCCGCACTCTCGTCACTGAGTGAACGCAAGAGCGTCACTGAGTGAACGCACGCGCGTCACTGAGTGAAGAACTCGCCGCACTTCTGGACGTTGGCGTCAGCCGGTCCCCACGGCATGACCGGTACCGTCGAGGTCGAGTTCTTCGGCGAGCCTTCGATCAGCCGGTCCGAATAGACCATGTAGACCAGCACATTCCGCTTGGCGTCACAGCCGCGCACGATCTGCATCTTCTTGAAGAACAGCGAGCGGCGCTGGCGGAACATGTCGTCGCCCTGCTCCATCTTGTTCTTGAACTTGATCGGACCGACCTGGCGGCAGGCCAGCGAGATATCCGAGACCTCCTCGGCAAGGCCGAGCCAGCCCTTGAAGCCGCCCTTCTCCGGCACCGTGAAATGACAGGCCACGCCCTCGACTTCGGGGTCGTCGAGGCCGTAGGTCGCGAGCTTGTCATTCGGGCTCATCCATTTGAATACCGTCGAGCGGCGGAAGATCAGATCCGGCTCGTCGGCGGCGATTGCAGAACTCGCTGGGACAGCGAGCAACAGGAGGAATAAAGCAAGGCCTTTCAAGCGGATGCCGGAAAGACCGGGGAAACGAGATGACATGAAGTTCTCCGGTAACAAGTCCCGGCAATGTAGGCATGCGACAGCCGGTCAGGAAGACGACCGGGAGCCAACGCGGTCGCCGTTTACCGCTCCGTGAGGCTTTTTTGCTACGTCATGGACAAAATTCGCTGACGGCAGAACTGCCGTGCTAGTGAACGCGTATCCCCTCTGCGAGACTAATTTCTGAGTTGGATTGTGGATTCGAGGAATGAATAGCGTGAACGGGGCCAGTTTTTCTGCCAGGCCGGCCCGGCTGTGGCAGGTCGCCATTTTGACGGCGGCGGGTGCGATTGGCTTGACCAGCCAGGCGGACGCGGCGTTCTACTACTGGAGCGACTACTCCGACGGGTCCTACGCCGCCCGGCAGGAGCGCTATCCCGACATTCCCCGGCAGAAGCCTCAGAAGCGCAGTACGGCTGGCAAGAAAGCGGTCGTCGCCGAGAAGGAAGCCGGCACGAAGCCGCAAGGTCCGCTCGTGATCGTCGTGTCGATCGATCGGCAGAAGGTGACGGTCTACGACACCAACGGCGTGTTCGCGGAATCCGCGGTGTCGACAGGCATGAAGGGCCACTCGACGCCGATGGGCGTGTTCAGCGTGATCCAGAAGCACAAATTCCACCAGTCCAACATCTATAGCGGCGCGCCGATGCCGTACATGCAGCGGATCACCTGGTCCGGCATCGCCATGCATGCCGGCGTGCTGCCGGGCTATCCGGCCTCGCACGGTTGCATCCGCATGCCGATGGCGTTCGCGGTGAAGATGTGGAACTGGACCAGGATGGGCGCGCGCGTGATCGTCTCGCCCGGCCAGATGTCGCCGCAAAATTTCTCGCATCCCCTGCTCGCCTCGGTGCGCGTGCCGCCGCAGCCCGCCGCCAGCCTGGAGCCGCAGACCAATGTCGGCGACAAGGCCGACAAGGGCGCCGCACCAACCAAAGTCAGCGAAGCAAAACCCGTCGAGACGAAGACCGCCAGCGCGGAGAGCGCGCTCGAGCTGCGTTCGTCGCTCGGCCATACCGTGATGTCGGATGCCACCACCGGCAATGCACCGGCGCGCGCGGAAGCAGCCGCACCAGCCGACAAGGTTGAGGCCAAGTCTGAAAAGAGCGCCGAGGCATCTGCCCCGGTCAAGCCGCAGTCGGAAGAAGCAGCCAAACCCGCAAGCACCGACGCAAAGCCCGTTGAGGCCGCGGAAGCGCCCAAGACTGCAGAAGCGCCCAAGGCTGAAGCCGCCGAGCCCGCGAAGAAGCCCGATGCGCCCGCTGCCGCACCGGCGCTCGCCGCCTCGCCCGACGCCAAGAAGGACGAGACCCGCGTCGCTGATCCTGCGCCTGCCGCGAAGCCGGAGACGCCCAAACGGGCCGGCCAGATCGCGGTGTTCATCAGCCGCAAGGACTCCAAGCTCTACGTGCGGCAGAACTTTGCGCCGCTGTTCGAGGTTCCCGTCACGATCGCTGCGAGCGACCGGCCGCTCGGCACGCACGTGTTCACCGCGGAGGTCGACAAGACCGACACCAACGCGTTGCGTTGGTCGGTGGTATCGCTGCCGGTCTCCGCCCGCGCCGCCGCGCGCGAGGATGACAGCCGCGTGACACTCCGCCAGCGTGGCGCCGCCGTGATCCCCGTCGCCGCCAAGCCCGTTACAGCCAAGCCCGTGGTCATGCCGGACAGCCCAGCCGAGGCACTCGACCGTATCTCGATCCCTGCGGACACCATGGCGAAGATCAACGAGATGCTGACATCGGGCGGCTCGATCATCGTCTCCGACCAGGGCATCAACCAGGGCGAGACCGGCGAAGGCACCGACTTCATCGTCCGCCTGTACTAGAGCGCTTTCGAGCGAAGTGGCGCCGCCCCGCGTCCGATAACGCGGTGTTGACCAGGCGCGTCGCGCCGACGCAGTAAGGTGCGTCCCGGATCACGTCGGGGGACGTTGCCATGCTGAACCGCAGGACCATGCTCGCCGCGCTGGTCGCGACTACCGCGTCTGCTGGACGCAGCCGTGCCGATGGCGGCATGAGCCGAATCTCGGCCTATGCCTTCTCCTTCCCTGCATTATCAGGCGACGACATCCGCCTTGCCGCGTTCACGGGCAAGCCGCTGCTGGTGGTCAACACTGCTTCGCTCTGCGGCTACACTCCGCAATACGCCGGCCTGCAAGAGCTCTGGAGCGAGTTTCGCGAGCGCGGGCTCACCGTGATCGGCGTGCCCTCCAACGATTTCGGTGGCCAGGAGCCCGGCGGCACCAGCGAGATCACGGAGACTGCACACCACCAATACGGCGTTACCTTCCCGATCGCGGCCAAGGCCGTGGTGCTCGGCGCCAAGGCGCATCCGTTCTACAAATGGGCGGCCGAGGCGCGCCCCCGCGACGTTCCGCGCTGGAACTTCCACAAATACCTGATCGGGCGCGACGGCTACATTGCCGAGGTGTATCCGTCTGCGGTCGATCCGACGGACACACGGGTCAAGACGGCGATTGCGAAGGCGCTGGCCGACAGCTGACACCCGCAAGCCCGCATCCGGTTGGGCACAATTGTGGCGGGGTGCCAAACAGCCGTTGCAATGACGAGGGCCCACCATCTAGGCTAGGACTATCAAGGGGCAGGATGGTTTTGCCAGAGGCGAAAAGCTGCGGCGGAACAACGGGATCAATCTCGAGGACAACACCATGCGTGTGGCGGCAGGACTGATTTTGGCAAGCGCGATGTCGGTTGCGATGGCAGGCGCAGCGTGGTCGCAGACCCCGGCCGCAAAGCCCGCAGCCGCCACACAGGCGGCACCTGCTGCAGCCCCCGCCGCAGCACCGGCGCCCGCTCCCGCGGCGGCAGCCGCTGCGCCGACGCAAGCGGCCTTCCCGCCCCCGCCCAAACAGGCGCCCCAGCCCGCCCGCGCGGCCTGCAACACGCCCGGCGCGCTCGGCGTCGCCCGCACGGTTGAGATCGACACCACGGGTGGTCCGGGCTTCGGCTTCGAGCATTTCAAGGAGCTCGACTTCCTGCGCGACAAGGAGGTCGTGCTGACCTTCGACGACGGCCCCTGGCCGAAGAACACGCCCGCCGTGTTGAAGGCTCTCGCCGACGAATGCACCACCGGCATCTTCTTCTCGATCGGCAAGCACGCGACCTATGAGCCGGAGATCTTGAAGCAGGTCTATGCGGCCGGCCACACCGTCGGCGCCCACACCTGGTCGCACGCCAACCTCAACAACAAGAAGCTCACGGAAGCGCAGCGCAAGGAAGAGATCGAGAAGGGATTCTCCGCAGTGAAGTGGGCGCTCGGCGGCATCTCGCCCTCGCCGTTCTTCCGCTTCCCGGCGCTCCAGCACCCGCCGGAGATGGTCACCTATCTCGGCAACCGCAACGTCGCGATCTTCTCCTGCGACATCGACTCCTTCGACTTCAAGGCCTCGAAGCCCGAGAAGGTGATCGAGACCGTCATGAAGAAGCTCGACACCAAGGGCAAGGGCATCATCCTGATGCACGATTTCCAGAAGCACACCGCCGAAGCCCTGCCCGAGTTGCTGAAGCGGCTGAAAGCCGGCGGCTACAAGGTCGTGGCGATGCGCGCCAAGTTCCCGGCCTCGACGCTGCCGGAATACGACCAGGAGCTGCTCAAGGACGTCAAGCTGCCGACGGTGAGCACGCGCCCGGTCAATTCCGTCGTGACGACGGTCTCGGAATAGACCGCAATTGTCTTTCCGGTTTGAAGGTTACGTCATCATATCGGCGGACGGCATGCTTGCCGATCCGTCGCACATCATGCCCTCAACGTTGGTGTTCGAAGGCGACAAGCGCTTTTTCGAGCAAGCGCTCGATCGAGCCGCGGTCGTCGTGCACGGCGGACACTCGCACGAGCAGCAGCCGAATTCGCCGAAGCGCAAGCGGCTGATCCTCACCCGCAAGATCAAGGCACTCACCGTCGACCCGGAGATGCCGAACGCGACGCTGTGGAATCCCGAGCATGCGAGCTTCGAGGAGGCCTGCGCTTTCGCCGATGTCGCCTCCGGCACGGTCGCAATCATCGGCGGCCCCGTCGTGTTCGACATGTTCATGGACCGCTACGACACGTTCTGGCTGTCGGAAGCACCGCATGTGCGGTTGCCCGGCGGCGAAGGCTGCTTTGTCGGCGTGCCGGAGCGGACGCCGCATGAGGTGCTGGCGTCACACGGGATGAAGCCGGGGGCGCCGTATCTGCTCGACGCGGCGCATGACGTCACGGTGACGCCGTGGCGTCGAGTCTAGCGCAGGCGATCTGCGCTACGGCGTCGG
Organism: Bradyrhizobium sp. 482_C4_N1_8; assembly: GCF_052075965.1. Lineage (NCBI taxonomy): Bacteria > Pseudomonadati > Pseudomonadota > Alphaproteobacteria > Hyphomicrobiales > Nitrobacteraceae > Bradyrhizobium > Bradyrhizobium sp. 482_C4_N1_8. The sequence goes on from NZ_CP197231.1 coordinate 5,189,041, forward strand.
AAGGTGATAGGCCAGCACGCCGCGCAGCGTGTGCACCGTGCCGCCCGCGCTCAGGCTGGTCATGAAATCAGACGCCAGATCGTCTCGCGCCCCGAGATGGGTGACGCGATATTCGGCGCGGGCGGAGATGCTGTCGGACGAGCCATCAACTCGCTTTACACGTCGCCGTAGGCCGTCTCGGCTGAGCGCGTAGCGCGGCCGTAGCCCATGATCATGAACAGCGCGCCGATGATCGAGAGATTCTTCAGCGCATCGACCACCATCCTGGCGTTGTCGGGCGCGGCCTGATTCCAGAAATCGGAGAACAGGACGGTCGAAACCGCGATGTAGATGATCATGAGCAATGCGAAAAAGCGCGCGCCGAAGTTCAGCGCAATCATCAGGCCTGCAATGATCTCAAGCCCGCCGGCCGCGATCGCCAGCAGTTGCGGCGTGGTCATGGCGGTCGCCGTCTCGATCTGCTTGGTGTAGGACTCGATGACCTCAGGCACCACCACCTTGGTGGCGATGAAATCGGCCGTCGCCTGGAGGGGAAAGAACTTGGTCGCGCCCGTGTAGATGAACAGCACGGCGAACAGGATTCGCCCGAAAGTCACGAACGCTGGCATGATCGGCCTCTTGGCTCAGGCTTTTTGAAAAAGGCATCTTCACGAGAGTACCGGGCGATTATGAAGAGTCGTGCGCCGGTTTACAAACGGGGAAATGGCGAACTGCGAGCAATTCAAAGTTGGCGGCACGGGCGGTGCAGCTTCTCCCCCTGTGGGAGAAAGTGGCATAGGCGGCCTGCGGCCGCCGTTCTTAAGAACGCCGAAGCGAAGCTTCGGCTATGGCGCCGGATGAGGGGTATCTATCCGCGAGCTCAATAGCGGTGGGACTCGTGGATAGAGACTCCTCACCCGTCTCGCCGCTAACGCCGCGATCCACCCTCTCCCACAGGGGGAGAGGGTAAGACGGCATCTTACGTAAACAACGTCGGCTGCTGCCGTGCAGCGCGCTCCTGCGCTTCCACGACCGCAACGGCCGTCATGTTGAGGATGCCTCGCGCCGTCACCGACGGCGTGAGGATATGGGCGGGGCGTGCCGGGCCGATCAGGATCGGGCCGACGGGGAGCGCATCCGCCAACGACTTGATCATCTGATAGGCGACGTTGGCGGTGTCGAGGCTCGGCATGATCATGATGTTGGCCTCGCCCTCCAGCTTCGAGTGCGGCAGCACCATTTTCCGCGCAGCAGCTGAAAGTGCCGTGTCGCCCTGCATCTCGCCGTCGGCCTCGATCTCCGGATGCTTCTCCTTCAACAGCTGGGTCGCCCGGCGCATCTTGCGCGAGGACTCGGTGTCGTAGCTGCCGAAATCCGAGTGCGAGACGAAGGCGATCTTAGGCTTGATGTTGAAGCGCTGGACGTGGACCGCCGCCAGCGAGGCGATCTCGGCGAGCTCCTCGGCGCTCGGATTGGGCCGAACCTGCGTGTCGGCGATGAAGAAGGCGCCCTTGCTGGTGATCAGCAGCGCCAGCGCCGCATAGTCGATGATCCCCGCGGAGAAGCCGATGATCTCGCGGACATGGCGGAGGTGGTGCATGTAGCGGCCTTCGACGCCGCAGAGCATGGCATCCGCCTCCCCGCGCATGACCGCGAGCGCGGCGATCACCGTGTTGTTGGTGCGCACCACCGTACGCGCCGCATCCGGCGTCACGCCGCGGCGGCCGGCAACCTCGACATAGGACTGCACATAGGAGCGATAGCGCGGATCGTCCTCGGGATTGACGAGGTCGAAATCCTTGCCTGCCTTGATCGACAGGCCGAAGCGCTTGATGCGCGCCTCGACGACCGACGGACGCCCGACCAGGATCGGCGTCGCCAGCTTCTCCTCCAGCACCACTTGCGTGGCACGCAGCACGCGCTCGTCCTCGCCTTCGGCGTAGATCACGCGCACCGGCTGGGTCTTGGCCTTGGCGAACATCGGCTTCATGACGAGGCCGGAGCGGAAGGCGAAGCGCTCGAGCAGCGCGGTGTATTCGTCAAAGTTGGTGATGGGGCGCGTCGCGACGCCCGACTCCATCGCCGCCTTGGCGACGGCGGGCGCGATGCGCAGAATCAACCTGGGATCAAAGGGGCTCGGGATCAGCGAGCCCGGGCCGAAGCCCTGCGTTTCGCCGGTGTCAAAGCCTTGCGCGACCGCATCCGACGGCGCCTCGCGCGCGAGCTGCGCGATGGCCTCGACGGCAGCGTGCTTCATCTCCTCGTTGATGGCGCTGGCGCCAACGTCGAGCGCGCCGCGGAAGATGAACGGAAAGCACAGGACGTTGTTGACCTGGTTCGGATAGTCGGAGCGGCCGGTGCAGATCATGGCGTCGGGGCGCACCTTCCGCGCCTCCTCCGGCATGATCTCCGGGGTCGGGTTGGCGAGCGCCATGATCAGGGGCTTGTCGCCCATCGCCTTGGCCATCTCCGGCTTGAGCACCCCTGGTGCCGACAGCCCGATGAAGATGTCGGCGCCGCCGATGACGTCGCCCAGCGTGCGCTTGTCGGTCTTCTGCGCGTAGACCGCCTTCCAGCGATCCATCGTGGTGTTGCGGCCTTCATGCACGAGACCGTCGATGTCGCAGACCCAGATGTTCTTGCGCTGCGCGCCCATCGACACCAGAAGGTTGAGCGTCGCGATCGCGGCGGCGCCTGCCCCCGACGCGACGATCTTGACGTCGGACAGCTTCTTGCCGTTCAGCCTGAGACCATTGGTGATGGCGGCGGCGACGATGATGGCGGTGCCGTGCTGGTCGTCATGAAAGACCGGGATCTTCATGCGCTCCTTCAGCTGCGCCTCGATCTCAAAACATTCCGGTCCGCGGATGTCCTCGAGATTGATGCCGCCGAAGGTCGGCTCGAGGGCCGCCACGGTCTCGACCACGCGCTCGATGGTGTCGGCGGCGATCTCGATGTCGAACACGTCGATGCCGGCGAATTTCTTGAACAGGACGGCCTTGCCCTCCATCACCGGCTTGGAGGCCAGCGGGCCGATATTGCCGAGGCCGAGCACCGCGGTGCCGTTGGAGACCACCGCGACCAGATTGGCGCGGGTGGTAAGCGTGGCGGCCTCCGCCGGGTTCTTGGCGATCTCGGTACAGGCGGCGGCAACGCCCGGAGAATAGGCAAGCGCGAGGTCGCGCTGGTTGGCGAGCGGCTTGCTCGCCTGGATCTCGAGCTTTCCGGGGCGCGGCAGACGGTGATAGGCCAGCGCCGCCTGGTGGAGATCATCAGAATAAGACGACATGCGGTGTCTCGCCTCGCGTTACCGGCTTCAAAATGCCTCATCCGGAGCCGCCGCCCAAGCGGACGGTATTTCCGGGTCATGGAAACGGGATGAAGCACGGCGGGCGCCCCGGTGGCAACATCCGATTACGGCCCCATCAACAGGGCGCATGGTCAAATACCTGATAGCGCTAGCTTTCCCTAGACCGCGCGGCATTTCCCGAATATGGCAGGTTGCGCAGTGCAAAACGGGCAACTGGAGCTGGGAATGAAGCGAATCCTGATCGGCCTGATCGTGGCAGCCGTGCTTGCCGCGGGCGGATGGTTCGGCTTCAACCTCTATGTCCAGCACCGCGCGACCAGCGAGGTCGAGGCGGCGTTCGAGCAGATGCGCCAACAGGGCGGCAAGGCGAGCCACGGCAAGATCACGTTCGAGCTCGCGACCCGGACGCTGACGATCGAGGATATCGCGGTCACTCCCGGCAACCTGCCGCAGGCGCAGATCAAGATCGCCGGCATCAAAGGGACGGGCGTTCGCCTGGTCGACGATATCAGGTTTTCGGCCGACAGCATCGACATCACCGGTGTTGAGGTCGCACTGGACCAGGCTCCCCCGGCAAAACTGAAGGTCTCCTACAAGATCCCGCAATTGACGATGCGCGACTACGCCGGTCCCGTTCACGCCGCGGCTGCGCCAGCGGACAACTCCCTGATCGAGATGTACCGCTATGCGCTCAGCCAGTACACGGGCGTCACGGCCTCGTCGCTTACGGCCCCGACACTGACGATGAGCTTCGATTCCGGCAACGCTGCCGCCGGCAGCGGCGAGTTCACCTATACCGGGCTGGCGATCCAGAACCTCAAGCACGGCAAGATCGATGCGATGAAGGCCGACCGCGCCGTCATCTCGGTCGAGGTGAAGCAGCCAGGCAAGCCGGACAAGCTGACAGGCGAGCTGTCGAACATCATCGTCAACGATTTCGATGCCACCGCGATCCTCGCGGCGCTCGATCCGCAGACGAGCGGCGACGACAACTATCGCCGGGTCTACCGGCAAGTCTCGGCAGGCCCGTACACGCTCAAATCGGCACAGGCGATTCGCGTCGATATCGACGGCTTCGCCATCGAGGACATCGCCGTGCAGCCGTCGAAATTCCGGCTGGCCGACGTGCTCGCCGCGCTGCCGCAGGATCAATCGGCGCCCCAGACGCCGGCGCAGGCGCGCGAGCTGCTGGAGAAGCTCGCCGGGGTCTACGAGGGTGTTCGCATCGGCAAGGCCGAGATGGGCAAGACGTCGATCGGGACGCCGCAGGGAACAGCCAAGATCAATGCGGTCAGGTACCGCGAGGGCGAGTTCGCCGTCGAGGGCGTCGATACGCCGTCGCCGCAAGGGCAGTTCAAGATGGAGCGCTTCGCGCTCAAATCGTTCAGCATTACGAACCTGATGCGCTGGGCCGCTGGCCTCAGCAATCCCGGGCAGGCGCCCTCGCCCGACCAGATGCTGGGCTTGTTCCGGGTGCTCGAAGGTGCCGAGATCAAGGGCGTGGTCTCGCCCTTCAAGAACACGCGGCAGCTCGTCACCATCGACACGATCAGCCTGAATTGGGGCCAGCTGGTCGGATCGATCCCGAGCAAGGCCAATCTGGTCGTGAAGATGGTCACGCCGACCGATCCCTCCAATCCGGCGCAGCGGCCGCTGATCATGGCGGGCGTGGACAAGCTGGCGATCGACCTCGATCTCGGCGCCGCCTGGACGGAGTCCTCGGGCGCGTTTGCGCTTGCGCCCGCCACCATTGATCTCGGCAACCTCGCCAAGGCGCAGGCCCGCTTCGCGCTCGCCAATGTGCCGCGCGGCCTGTTCACCATGACCGACCCGATGGAGGCTATGAGTGAGATGGCGCAGGTCGAGACCGGCACGCTCGAACTCTCCCTGCGTGACAGCGGCGTCGTCGATCTCGTCGTGGCGCAGTTCTCGCGCATGCAAAATGTCAGCCGCGACGCCGCCCGCAGTACCATCGCCGAGATGATCCGCGCGCAGGGCGAGAAGGTCACGGCCGCCAATCTCGATGCCAAAGCGGCGGTCGATGCACTCGCCGGCTTCGTCGAGACCTCAGGTCAGACGCTGACGATCAAGCTGACCCCGCTCGGCAAGGTGCCGGTGCTTCAGCTCATGGACGCACTGAACAGCGAGCCGATCGTCGCGCTGGCGCAGTTCAGGATCGAGGCGTCGACGGGGCTGTAGGCGACGGCGGTGGTCTTGTGTTCCGGACGCGCTGCAGCGTTCTTACGCTGCTGCGCAGAGCCGGCAACTGTTATGTCGGCTTGACGTTCAGGTAGGGCTTCCTGTCGCGCATCATGGCGTTGAGGACCGTCAGCAGCTTCCTGGCGACGGCAATGAGGGCGAGTTTGGCTGGTTTGCCGGCCTGTCGCAATCGTACGTAAAAGACCTTGAACGGATCGGCCCGGCGGACCGCGTTGAGAGCAGCCATGTAAAGGGCATCACGGACGCGCTTTCGGCCCCCGGCGATCTTACGTTTGCCACGGTAAGCCCCGCTGTCGACGTTGAAGGGAGCCAGGCCGGCTAGCGCTGCCACCTGCTTCGGTCCCACTTTTCCGAGTTCCGGCATCTGCGCGATCAGTTGCATGCAGGTTACGGGACCCACGCCAGGAAGTGAACGTATCAACTGCGCATCGCCCGAGATCTCCGGCTCGGTCTTGATCAGCGTGCTGATGTCGGCCTCGATCTCGGCGATCTCGCCGTCGAGGACCTCGATGAGACGGCCGATACGATCGGCCATGGCACGGTCGTCGGCCTCGCTGCGCCGGTTCTTCTCCTGCGCACGCATGAGGACCAGCTGATCCCGCCGTTTTGCGAGCCTCGCCAAGGCATTGCGGGCGGGATTGGCAATTTGCTCGGTGGCTGGCTTCAGGGCCCGCGCAAAGGCCGCCAGCATCCTCGCATCGATCGGGTCGGTCTTGGCGAGCTGGCCGCTGGCGCGCGCAAAGTCGCGAGCCCGGGCCGGGTTGATCCGCGCGAAGCGGATACCGGCCTGACCCAGCGCCTCGCGAAGTTCGAGATCATAGACACCCGTTGCCTCGAAGACGACCAGCACGTCGCATCGCCAACGCGCCACGATCTGTGTGATGGCCTGCGGCGCGTTGGCGATGCGCTCCGGCACACCCAAGCCCTCATCGAAGATATCGAGATGTTGTTTGGAGACGTCGATTCCGACGTAACGAAGGGGTATGATCACGGTGCCTGTCCCTGTGATGCGAGGTCTGTTGCCGCAGCCTCGTGCAACTGTTCAGGTTGATAGATGGAACGGGCGGGAGACCGGGCCGGATCACGGCGTCAAGCGCCAAGGACCCAACGGCTTCCCGCCCACTCCATCATGACAGGCTTCCAAGACACAGGGACCCAGAAGCGCCGCTGCTCGCCGAGACGTGGGCCCCGGCTCCGCAGCGCACCGCCGAAGTCGCGCTGCGCTGCGTCCGGGGTACGGGACCGAAAACCGGCTCAGATCACTTCTGCGGCAGATTCACCCGCACATGCAGCTCGCGGAGCTGCTTGGTGCTGGGCTCCGACGGCGCGCCCATCAGCAGATCCATGGCCTGCTGGTTCATCGGGAAAAGCGAGATCTCGCGCAGATTATTGGTGCCGCACAGAAGCATCACGATGCGGTCGACGCCCGCGGCCATGCCGCCATGCGGCGGCGCGCCGTATTGGAAGGCGCGGTACATGCCGCCGAAGCGGTCGACCACTTCCTGCTCGCCGTAACCCGCGATCTCGAACGCCTTCACCATCGCTTCCGGCACGTGGTTGCGGATGCCGCCCGAGGCGATCTCGTAGCCGTTGCAGGTGATGTCGTACTGGAACGCCTTGATGGTCAGCGGGTCCTGGCCCTTCAACGCGTCGAGACCGCCCTGCGGCATCGAGAACGGGTTGTGCGAGAAGTCGACTTTCTTGTCGTCCTCGTTGTACTCGTACATCGGGAAGTCGACGATCCAGGCGAGCTCGAACCGCTCCTTGTCGGTGAGGTTCAATTCCTCGCCGACCTTGTTGCGGGCAAGACCTGAGAATTTCCAGAACTTGTCGGGGTCGCCGGCGACGAAGAAGGCGGCATCGCCTTCCTTGACGCCGATCTGCGCGCGGATCGCAGCCGTACGCTCTGGCCCAATGTTGTTCGCGAGCGGACCCGCGCCCTCGCCGCCCTCGCGCCACATGATGTAGCCGAGACCGGGTTGGCCTTCACCCTGCGCCCACGAGTTCATGCGGTCGCAGAACGCGCGGCTGCCACCGCCCGGCGCCGGGATCGCCCAGACCTGGTTCTTGGGGTCTTCGAGCATGCGCGCAAAGACCTTGAAGCCGGAGCCGCGGAAATGCTCGGAGACGTCCTGCATCTCGATCGGGTTGCGCAGGTCCGGCTTGTCGCTGCCGTATTTGCGTAGCGCTTCGGCGAACGGGATACGGCGCCAGTTCTTGCTCACCGGCTTGCCCTTGGCGAACTCCTCGAACACGCCGGTGATCACGGGCTCCATCGCCGCGAACACGTCCTCCTGCGTGACAAAGCTCATCTCGACGTCGAGCTGGTAGAACTCGCCCGGCAGACGGTCGGCGCGCGGGTCCTCGTCGCGGAAGCAGGGCGCGATCTGGAAATAGCGGTCGAAGCCCGACATCATCAGCAGCTGCTTGTACTGCTGCGGCGCCTGCGGCAGCGCATAGAACTTGCCGGGATGGATGCGCGAGGGCACCAGGAAGTCGCGCGCGCCTTCCGGCGAGGACGCAGTCAGGATCGGGGTGTTGAACTCGAAGAACCCCTGCCCCTCCATGCGCCGACGCATCGACTTGATGATTTCGACGCGCGTCATGATGTTCTGGTGCAGCTTCTCGCGGCGCAAATCGAGGAAGCGGTACTTCAGGCGGATGTCCTCAGGGTATTCCTGATCGCCGAACACCGGCAGCGGCAGGTCGCCGGCCGGACCGAGCACCTCAATCTCGCTGACATAGATCTCGATCTTGCCGGTCGGCAGATCGTCATTGTCGGTCCCCTCGGGGCGGCGGCGGACCTTGCCGTCCATCTTGACCACGAATTCCGACCGGAGCTTTTCGGCCAGCGCGAACGCCGGCGAGTCCGGATCGACCACGCACTGGGTCAGGCCGTAATGGTCGCGCAGGTCGATGAACAGCACGCCGCCATGGTCGCGAACGCGATGGACCCAGCCCGAGAGGCGAACTGTTTCGCCGATGTTGCTCTCGCGGAGCGCGCCGCATGTATGTGACCGGTAGCGATGCATGGTCGTCCCAAAATCAATGTCGGAGGGGTCGAATCGGACGGCCTGAAACGACCGGTCCGAAGTTGCGGCAGGGTTTACCCGACGAGGCCGGAGGCGGCAACCAAGGGAACGGGCTGTTTTGGGGCCGAAGCGCCCATTTTTGGCCGATTGGGCCTCAAGCCTTTGCCATCAGGCGTTCCCCGCCTATCTTTACCTCCATGACCGTCCATTTCCCCTTCCAGAACTCGTATTCGGCACTGCCGGACAGCTTCTTTGCCCGGGTCGCGCCGACCCCTGTGGCCGCCCCCCGGCTGATCAAGCTGAACCGGCCGCTGGCGGTCCAGCTCGGGCTCGACCCTGACCTGCTAGAGACCCCTGAGGGTGCCGAAATCCTGGCCGGGAAAACGGTTCCCGCTGGCGCCGACCCAATCGCCATGGCCTATGCCGGCCACCAGTTCGGGCAATTCGTGCCCCAGCTCGGCGACGGCCGAGCGATCCTGCTCGGCGAGGTCATCGACAGAGACGGCATCCGCCGCGACATCCAGCTCAAGGGCTCGGGTCCCACCCCGTTCTCCCGCCGCGGCGACGGCCGTGCTGCGTTGGGTCCGGTGCTGCGTGAATACATCGTCAGCGAAGCCATGTTTGCGCTCGGCATCCCGACCACGCGCTCGCTCGCCGCGGTCGTCACCGGCGAGCACGTCATCCGCGAGACCGCGCTGCCCGGCGCTGTGCTGACGCGCGTCGCCGCGAGCCACATCCGCGTCGGCACCTTCCAGTTCTTCGCCGTCCGCCGCGACACCGGCGCGATCCGCCGGCTCGCCGACCACGTCATCGCCCGCCACTATCCGGATCTGCTCCATGCAGAGCGCCCCTATCACGCCCTGCTCGCCGGCGTCGTCGCGCGTCAGGCCGATCTCATCGCGCGCTGGTTGCTGGTCGGCTTCATCCACGGCGTGATGAACACCGACAACTCTTCGATCTCGGGCGAGACCATCGATTACGGCCCCTGCGCCTTCATGGATGCCTACAACCCCGCGCAGGTGTTTTCGTCGATCGACGAGATGGGCCGCTATGCCTATGCCAACCAGCCGCGCATCGCGCTGTGGAATCTGACCCGGCTCGCCGAATGCCTGCTGCCGCTGTTCTCCGACGATCAGGAGAAGGCGGTCGCGGAAGCCCAGGACATTCTCGGCGCTTTCTCCGAGACGTTCAGCACCGCCTATCAAGCAGGCCTGCGCAAGAAGGTCGGCCTGTTCACGGAACGCGACGGCGACGAGGCGCTGATCCAGGACCTGCTGGACGCCATGGCCAAGAACCAGGCCGACTTCACCCTCACCTTCCGCAAGCTCGGTGACGCCGCAGGCGACGAGGCCGCCGCTGCCGACGTCCGCGCGCAGTTCATGGACCCCTCAGCCCTCGACGACTGGGCCAGACGCTGGCGCGAGCGCACCGCGCTGGAGCCGCAGGCCGCAGCCGAGCGGCAGGCCGCCATGCACGCCGTCAACCCGATCTTCATCCCGCGCAACCACCGCGTCGAGGCCGTGATCCAGGCCGCGGTGAACAACGACGACTACGCGCCGTTCGAAGAGCTGGTGAAGGTGCTGGCCAAGCCGTTCGAGGAGCAGCCGGACTATGCCGCCTACGCCGATCCGCCGCTGCCGGACCAGCGAGTGCTGCAGACGTTCTGCGGGACATAGCAACAAACTCGGTGCGTAGGGTGGATTAGCCGAAGGCGTAATCCACCGCTTCTCTCAACCAGACGAGAGTACAGAGGTGGATTACGCTTCGCTAATCCACCCTACGAGCTAACGCGATCGTCACGCCCGCTCACCGAATTCGCCCGCGATCTTGGCGTCACCGCCCGAATCCTCGGGAAATAATCCAGCCCGCACATCGCGGTGAAATGACGAGTACCGCCAATCGCAAACCTTCGAGACATGACCGTGCTTGACGGGATTGTAATAGCAATATTCGACGTGGCGGGCGTAGTCGGCCTCGTCACGGATCAGATGCTCCCAGAACCGGCGTTGCCAGATGCCGCGTTCGTTCCGCGCCGCACGGACAACGCTCAGCCGCTCATTCGCTGGGAGTGCTTTGGCAAATCGCGTCTTGATCAGCCTCCAGCGGACCGAAAAATTGGCATCGTCCGGTGGCAGCTTCCAGATCGCGTGGAGATGATCCGGTAAAACTACGAAAGCATCGATCTCGAAAGGATGGCTCCGGCGCGTTGCGGCGACCGCGTCCCGTAAGATTTCGATGTGGTGGGTCAAAAGAGCTTTCCGCCGATCGAGCAGGTTCACGGTGAAGAACCAGCCCCCTCCGGGGATGAATGCGCGGCGGTAGTCGGACATATCACCGATAACACAACTTGAAGTTGGCTCACAGTGGTGGATTACGCCTTCGGCTAATCCACCCTACGCACCTTCTTACTTCGTCGCCTTCCTGATCCCGCCGAACGACGCCGCGTCGAACTTCTGCGGATCGACGGGATCGTAGCGGGACCACTCCATGTCGGGCACGTTGGCATACCGCTCGGCCCAGGCCTTGTTCGTCGTCGTCGTTCCGGGCGCGACGGGGCGGATCTCGAAATGCAGCACCTTGTTCGGGTCGATCTCGCCGATCGTGTCCTTTGCCTTGACGCTCGCGCCCACCGCAAGCGCCTCTCCCTTCGGCCCGACAATGCGGCCAAGCTGGACGTAGCGCGTGTAGATGACGCCGCCGTTGGGATAGGTGTGCTTGAGCACGACATAGCGGCCGCAACCGCCGATCACGGGCAGGTCGGCCGGCGCCTGCTCGCTGGTCTCGATCTTGACGACGACGCCGTCCGCCATCGCCGCCACCGGACCGCCTGCCTTGTCGGAGGTGAAATCGACGCCGGGATGCTCGTCCTGGGTCCAGCATCCACAGGAGGTCATCGTCTTGTCTGCCGGCTTGTCGGCGCGCGGAAAGCTGCGCGGGGTGAGGAATTCATTGACCAGCAGCCCCGGCCCTTCGGGGGACGTGAAGGCATGGATCGCATAGAGCGAGAGCTTGTCCCCGACCGGCACCTCCGCCGGCAAGAAGCCGTAGACCACATCCTGGATGAAGACCTTGAGCTCGCGCCCCTTGGCGGAGCGGACCGTGATGCAGTTGGTCGCCTGCAAGGCGTCGGCGTCGGTCTTGGGCATGCCGCTCATGATCAGCGATCGCTTGAGCGCGCCGCTTGCGCACGGCTCGCCGTGGGAGGCCAGCGTGACGTCGAGCTTCAGCGGCGACATCGGGTAGACGTCGAGGCCGGTGGCCGGTCGCCGCCGTGCCAGGAACTCGTCGAGATCGGTCTCCTTGTAACGGGCGAAATTGAATTCGGCGCGCGCCGCATCGGGGACGGCGGAGAGGACGACAAGCAGCAGGGAGACGGCAAGCAAACCCAGCTTGGGGAGGCCACGCGGCGGCAACATTCGGAGGTCTCGTGATGCAAATTCGGTGAGCAGCATGAGCAAACCACGACCGCATCTTCGCGGCAAGGTAGACCGCATCTTGCGCCTCAATCGTGAGAGGTCATTCGGCCCCAGAGTACGCTCGCCCGGTCGTCCCAAGCATGTCCACATCTTCCACGCGCCGCAGGAACCGCTGTCATCAAACTGAAACACTGGCACTCTAACGGCCTATCAGGGACGTCCTGCCGGAGGCGCCCATCCTCCAACAGTCCTGACGCGCCATGCCCTTCAAATTCATCCACATCACCGACACGCATCTCGCGAACCCCGGACTGAAGCTCTATGGCCTCGATCCGCGCGCCCGGCTGGACGCGGCGGTTGCCAACATCAACAAGCACCAGTCCGACGCTGCCTTCGCAGTCGTGACCGGCGACCTCACCCATTGGGGCGAGCCTGAATCCTACATCAATTTCGCCGAGGCGATGGGCGCGCTGAAAATCCCTTATATCGCCATGGTCGGCAATCACGACAAGCGCGTGGCCTGCCTCGACGGCCTGAAGGCCGCGCCGCGCGACCCGAACGGCTTCGTCCAGGGCACCCGCACCACCGAGCACGGCCTGTTCGTCTTCCTCGACACGCTGGACGAGACCAGCCACGCCGGCGAGATGTGCGCCAAGCGCCTCGGCTGGCTCGCGAGCACGCTGGCCGCAGCGCCCGCCGACATGCCGTTCGTCGTCTTCATGCATCATCCGCCCTTCCCGGTCGGCGTCCACGCGATGGACGAGATCGCACTGGCGCAGAGCGCCGAATTCGCCGAGGTGATCGCGCCCTATCGCGCACGCATCCGCCACCTCTTCTTCGGCCACGTGCACCGGCCGATCTTCGGCAGCTACGGCAAGATCCCGTTCTCGACGCTCCGCGGCACCAACCACCAGGTCTGGTTCGAGCTCGACGCTGCCGCGACCGACCATCTCGCCAGCCATGAGCCGCCGGCCTATGGCGTGGTGCTCATCGACAGCGAGAACCTGGTCGTGCACAGCCACGACTTCCTCGACACCAGTCTGCGCTTTCCATTCGCCGCACCGACGGGAATGAACGACCGCGACTATGCGCTCAATTTCCCGGCGCGATGAGATGAGCCTCGCTGAACCCGCGGCTCTCCCGGTCGCGACTTCGGCGGCACCGCGTCTGCACGTCCTGAAGCGGTTTGTAGGCCGCTTCAACGCCTCGCTGCCTGCCTATCTGTTGCTTCTGCCATCACTGGTCTTCCTCGCACTGTTCACCTATGGCGCGATGGGCCGCGTGCTGATCGACGCGCTCTACCAGCGCGCGACGCCGAAGGCACCGGTCCGCTTCGTCGGCCTCGACAATGTCAGTGCCGTGCTTGCCGATCCCGCCTTCACCGGCGCGGTCGTCAACAATCTCGTCTACGCCATCGGCACGGCGATCCCGAGCATCGGACTTGCACTGCTGTTCGCGCTGGCGCTGTCGCGCACCAATGCGGTGAGCAGCGCGCTGCGCGCGGCGCTGTTCCTGCCGGTGCTGATCCCGATGGTCGCGGCCTCCGCGCTGTTCCTGTTCATCTTCCTGCCCAATGTCGGCCTGCTCGACTACTACATCGGCCGCCTGCTTCCGGTGGTGCCGAACTGGCTCGGCGACCCCGACATCGCGCTCTATGCGATCATGGTGATCACCATCTGGAAGAACGCCGGCTACTACATGCTGTTCTTCCTCGCTGGCCTCCAGGCCGTGCCCGAGGATGTCATGGAAGCCGCGCATCTCGATGGCGCCGGCCCGTTCATGCGGCTGCGCTACATCATCCTGCCCGAGCTCAAGCCGACCTTCCTGTTCGTCATTGTCATCGCCACGCTCAACGCGGTCACGCAGGTCGACCACGTCTTCGTCATGACCAAGGGCGGGCCGTCCAACTCGACCAATCTTGTGCTGTTCTACATCTACCAGCAGGCGGTCGAGCATTACGACATCGGCAAGGCCTCGGCAGCGACACTGCTGACGCTTGCGGCGCTGATGGGCCTCACCGCGCTCTCCTTCCGGACGATGGCAAACCGCGAGGGCGGGCCATGACGCTGATCGACCGCCTGCTCAAGGATGCCCCGCTCGCCACCCGCCGCGAGATCACGCCCAAGCTCGGCTTCGTGTTGACGATCTTGCTCGCCATCGTCTGGCTGATCCCGTTCCTGTGGATGGGCGTGGCGACGCTGCGCCCGGCGTCCGACGGCATCAACGTGATGGCCGAGCTGATGCCGAGCCTGAAGCCGACCCTCGACAATGTCAGGGATGCCTGGGAGATCGGCGATTTCCCGCGCTACACCCTCAACACCACGATCATCTGCACCGGCATTCTGCTGGTGCAGTTCGTCACGATCACGCTGGCGGGCTTTGCCTTTGCGCGGCTCGAATTCGCCGGCAAGACGCTGATCTTCTATTTGTTCCTGATGCAGCTGATGCTGGTGCCGGTGCTGCTGATCGTGCCGAATTTGAGCCTGGTGGCGCAGCTCGGGCTCTACGACACGCTCGCCGGCGTGATGATGCCGTTCTTCGCCTCGGCCTTCGGCACCTTCCTGATGCGGCAGGCTTTTGAAGCCATTCCGACCGAGCTGGAAGACGCCGCCCTGATCGACGGCGCCAGCCTTCTCCAGCGCATCCGCCACATCTACGTGCCGCTGTCGATGCCGAGCTTCTCGGCCTTCGCCATCATCTCCGTCACCAGCCACTGGAACGACTTCCTGTGGCCGCTGATGGTGATCAATTCGCCGGACAAGCGGCCGCTCACGGTCGGTCTGTCCGTCTTCACCGCGACCGCCGAAGGCACGCAGGCCTGGGGCACGATTGCCGCCGGCACGCTGATGGTGATCGCGCCGCTGCTCATCACATTCCTGATCTTCCAGAAACGCTTCATCAGCTCTTTCGTCACCTCAGGCATCAAATAGGAGATTTTTCGATGCTGTTTACCCGCAGGCTCATGCTTGGCCTCGCCATGGCAGGCTCTATGGCAGGCGCCCTCGCCTTCCCGGCAATGGCCGAAGGTCCGACCGAGATCGACCTGTTCTTCCCCGTTCCCGTCGACGGCAAGCTCGCCCGCGACATGGGCACCTTGATCAAGGAGTTCAACGAGACCCATCCCGCCATCAAGGCGACCGCGGTCTACACCGGCTCCTATGACGACACGCTGATCAAGACGCGCGCGGCCATCAAGGCCGGCAAGCCGCCGGCCGCCGTGATCATGTCCGCGAACTTCCTGCTCGACATGCAGATCGAGAACGAGCTCACCAATCTCGACAGCCTGATCGCCGCCGACGGCTCCACCAAGGAAAAGTTCTTGGGCCAGTTCTTCCCGGCGCTGCAGGGCAACGCGGTGATCGACCGCTCGGTCTACGGCGTGCCCTTCCACAATTCGACGCCGCTGCTCTACATCAACGCCGACAAGGCCAAGGAAGCCGGCCTCGATCCGAGCAAGCCGCCGCAGACCTGGGCCGAGCTCACCGACTGGGCCAAGAAGCTCACCAAGCGCGAAGGCGACAAGGTGACCCAATGGGGCATCGCGATCCCCTGCGCCTATGACTATTGCGGCTGGATGATGGAAACGCTCACCATGACCAATGGCGGGCGCTACTACAACGAGGAATTCGGCGGCGAAGTCTATTACGACACGCCCTCGATGCTGGGCGCGCTGACCTGGTGGAACGACCTCGTCTACAAGCACAAGGTCCACGCCCCCGGCGCGACGCCCGGCCCGGCCGTCAGCACCTCCTTCATCTCCGGCAATGCCGCGATGATGATGCTCTCGACGGGCTCGCTGACCTATGTGCGCGACAACGCCAAGTTCAACTACAAGGTCGCGTTCATCCCGCGCAACGTCCGCAACGCCGTGCCGATCGGTGGCGCCTCGCTGATCGTTCCGGCCGGCCTCGAAGCCGACAAGCAGAAGGCCGCCTGGACGCTGATCAAGTGGATGACCTCGCCCGAGAAGAGCGCCTGGTGGAGCCGCGCCACCGGCTATTTCGCGCCCAACATGGCCGCCTACAAGACGCCTGACATGGTCGACTTCCTCAACAAGAACCCGGACGCCAAGACCGCCGTCGAGCAGCTCGACGTCGCAAAACCCTGGTTCGCGACCTACAAGACCGTGCCGGTCCGCAAGACGCTCGAGGACGAGGTCATGCTGGTCCTCAACGGCAAGAAGCAGCCGAAGGAGGCGCTGGTCGCCGCCCAGAAGGCTGCCGACGAGACGCTGAGGCCGTACAACGCGGAGACCTCGCTGAAGCTGCCGTGAGGCCAGCGATCAGCCAAACAACCTCGGCGCTCCACGGTGTGGGGCGCCGAAATCATTTCAGGGGCCGTGATCGCGTCAGTTGCGCCTGCCGTCGAGCCTGAACACCATCTGCGTCGGACGCACGAACCGCAATGCGACCAGCAGCACAGCCATGACGGTGCACATGTAGATGACAGCCATCGCATCAATCGAATAGACCGGCCGCACACCGCCAGCGAAGACGTTGTAATACAGCGCGACGACCAGGGTCTGCGATCCCCCGCCCGCGAGCAGAAACGCCAGCTCGAAGTTCGAGATCGTATTCACGAGAACCAGCAGGCCCGCCGTCAAAATGCCGGGCAGCATCAGCGGCAACAGGATGCGGCGGAATATCTGCAGCCGGCTCGCGCCGAGCATCTGCGCCGACCATTCAAGGTTCAAGCTGATCTGCTCGAAGAACGGCAACAGGATGAAGACGGCAAGAGGAACCATCGGGACGAGCACGGCGAGAATGACGCCAATGACCGTCCCGCCGACACCGAACCCATAAAGCGTCGTGGCAAGCGGAATGCCGTAGGTCATCTGAGGGATCAGCAGCGGCAGGAAGTAGAGCAGCAGCAGGACCGGCTTGGCGTTGAAATTCCGCCGCGCCAGCACGTAGGCCGCTGGAAATCCGATCGCGAGCGCGATGAAGACCACGGCCAGCGCGATGAACAGCGTGATGAAGAGAACATGGGACAGCTCGAACTCCCGCCAGGCGTAGGTAAACCAATCCGTCGTGAACGCCGGCGGCAACGGCTTGCCGAACCAGCGTTTGGCGAACGAGCTCACCACGACATGCGTCACGATGCCGACCAGGTTCAGGATGAATCCCAGCAGGAACAGGTAGATCGCCAATTTCCACATCCGTCCGCGCATTGGCGCCCCCTCAGCGTTTGCCGACGCCCATGGTTGTTGCAATCGTCATCCGGCGGCGCACCAGCACGATGACCACCAGCGCCGCGAGCTGGCAGAGCCCCATGATGACCGCGATCGCGGATGCGTAGGACATGTCATATTGCTCGAAGGCCTGCTGGTAGGCCGCGATCGAGATCGTCCGCGTCGAACCGGCCGGCTGGCCAACCATCACCGCGGATGGAAACACCGCAAAGCTCATCACGAAGACGAGGGCAAACGCGATGATCAGGCCCGGTGCGATCAACGGGAACATGACGCGCCGGAAGATGGTCCAGGGCCCGGCGCCCAGCATGCGTGCGGAGCTTTCCAGGCTCGGGTCGATGCCGGAGATGTAACCGAGCAACATCAGGAAGCAGAACGGAAAGTTCTGCATGAACAGCGAGAAGATGACGCCGATCGAATTGTGGGTCAGCTCGAGCGGGTTCTGGATCAATCCGACCGCAAGCAGCAACTGGTTCAGCCAGCCATTGTGGCCGTAGAAGCCGAGGATCCCTTCCGACAGGAAGACGACACCGAGCGAGATCGGAAGCACGAGAATGGTCGTGATGGTGCGCTCGAACCAGATGCCACGCCGCATGCCGTATGCGAGGAACAGCGCAACCAACACGACCGCGACCGTCGTCGGCAACGCCAACATGAAGGTCGTCTTGATCGTATTGTACTGGTAGGCGTCGTTGAAGAACGCGACATAGTTCGAGAATATCCCGGCGTCGCGCTTCTTCGGCTGCAAGCTGATGTAGATCCCGTAGAGGAACGGGTAGACGAACATCGCGAGCACGTAGAGCAGCGACGGCGCAAGACAGAGGATCGCGACGAGGTCCAGTTCGCTGCGAGAATCAGAGCGGATGCGGGCCACGATCTGTCCCCTCACTCGCGACGCAGCAGAACGAACTTGTCCGCCGGCAAGGTCAGATCCAGCATCTCGCCCAGTACGAGCTTCTCGTGCGAGCGCACCCAGAGCCTTGTGCCGCCATCGAGCGCGATCTCGGCCTCCTGCTCGCGTCCGAGATATTCGACCAGCTCGACCTTGCCGCGCAGCACGTTGACGCCATCGCCAAATTTGCCGAGACGCACATCTTCCGGCCGGATCGCCAGAACGGCGTGCTCGCCCGGGCGGAAGCTATCCCTGGCCCTGGCCTGCAGGATTTGCCCCTTGAAACCGGCATCGATCATACCGCCCGCTTCCTTGCCGAGCGTCACATCGAGGAAATTTCGGAAGCCCATGAAATCCGCCACGAAGACGTTCTTGGGACGGTCGTGGATTTCCTGCGGCGTCCCGACCTGCATGAGCACACCTTCGCGCAGCACGACGATGCGGTCGGAGAGCGAGAGAGCTTCGGCCTGGTCGTGGGTGACGTAGATGGAGGTCAGGCCGAGCTGTGCGTGCAGCTGCTTGATCTCGGCGCGCATCTCGACGCGGAGCTTCGCGTCGAGGTTGGACAACGGCTCGTCGAACAGCATCAACCGAGGGTGCAGCACAAGAGCGCGCGCGATGGCGACACGCTGCTGCTGTCCGCCCGAGAGCTGACCGGGATAGCGGTCTTCATAACCGGCAAGACGCACCAGACCGAGCATGTCCCGCACGCGCTGCTCGATTTCCGCAGACGGCCGCTTCTGGAGAGAGAGGCCGAAGGCGACGTTGCCGAACACAGTCAGATGCGGAAACAGCGCGTAGTTCTGGAACACCATGCCGAACCCGCGCTTTTCGGGCGAGACATCGTCAATCCGTCGTCCGTTGAGATGGATCTCGCCGTCGCTCGGCGGCACCAGGCCTGCGATGATGCCGAGCGCCGTGGACTTTCCGCACCCGCTCGGCCCCAGGAAGGTAACGAACTCGCGGCCGCCGACCTCCAGCGGAAAGTGGTCGAGCACCACCTTGCCGCCATAACGCTTGGTGATCGACATCTGCAGCTTATCGATAGAGTCGGCCATTCCCCGCCCCGCATACGCACGCGAGGGCCGCACCTGCGCGCCCTCGCGTCTTGGTCCCGGTTATTGTTATTTCTTGACCTGATCGGCGCCGACCTCACGGTCCCACCGTTCCATCGCGTAGCTCAGCTCGGTCACGCCCAGCGGAGGCGATACTTTCCATTTGGTCCCGATCTGATCATATTCAGGACGCCAGAACTCCTTCACCTCGTCCTGGATATCCTTGGGCGCCGATGCGAGGGCCGCGGCCTTCACGACCGGCCCGATGAAGGCCTTCCAGGTGAGCGCCTGCTGCTCCGGCTTCCACATGAACTTCATGAGGTCGACGATGACATCGACCTGTTCCTGCGGTACGCCCTTCGGGATGCACCAATAATGGCCGTCCACCACGAACGTCGTGTTCTCCAAAATTGCGATCTTCGAGTCCGGCGGGATCACGCTCTGCGCGCGCGGCTTCATGTCCCATTCCATGATCCCGGCGATCATCCAGCGTTGCCCCTGGGCGAATTCCTTCAACGTGATCGCGGTACCGGTCGGATAATATTCGACGGACTTGCCGAGCTCTTTCAGGAAATCCCAGCTCTTGTCCCAGCCCTTTTCGGGGTCGAGCGGCTTGGAGTCCCCAAGAATGAAGGCAAAGCCCTGGAGGATCGCGCGGCCCGGCCCGCTGTTCGCCGGACGCGCATACATGAATTTGCCCGGGTTCGCCTTCACCCAAGTCAGCAATTCCTGCGCGGTCTTCGGCGGGCTCGGCACCTTCGCCGGATTGTAGATCAGCACCGGTCCACCGGCATTGCCGACTGACGGAATCAGGACGCCCTTGCCCTCGTCGTAAAGCGCCTTGCCCGCATCGGTGAGGCCGTCGCGCGGAAAGGTCTTCTGATAATCGGGGATGGCGATGAGCTGGCCGTTCTGGGCCAGCAGTGCGCCGCCATCCTGCCCGGTCAGCACCAGATTGATATCGAGGCGTCCGGCGTCCTGCTGCGCCTTGATCTTGGCCGGAAGCTCCGGCGCGGGCGCGCGCTGGATTCTGATCTCGCTGACCTTGTCCGGATTCGCCTTCTTGTAGTTCTCGATGATGGTCTGCACCGAGGCCAGGTCACCGCCGGTATCAATGATCGAAAGACTGACCGGAGCGGCCAGGGCTCCGCTGCAAAGACACGCCCCCAACAGGGCGGCGACCATTGGGGTTGCTGACCTCGGTTTCATTCTCGCCTCCCACGCGCTTTATTTTTTGCGCAACTTGTTATTTATTTGTAAGGCAAGCATCGACGAAATCTTCGCTGGTTGTCAAGCGGTCTGTTCTGTAGCTGTTTTAAACTGGCGGCCGAGCGCCTTGTGCACGGACTGAAATGTCAAAAACTTGTTTGGAAGCCGAACGCAAAACCGGGCGGAGCCGGACTTGAAAAAGCCTGCGATGAAATCCGTGGAGTTGCCGCTGTCGTCCTCGACGGGACGATTGAGCGACCGGATCTACGACCATGTGCTCGGTCAGATCGCGATCGGCATCCTTCCCGTGAACTGCCGGCTACCGCCCGAGAATGGCCTTGCCGAACTCCTTGGCGTGTCGCGGCCCGTCGTTCGCGAGGCGCTGACGCGATTGCGCGACGACGGGCTGATCGCATCACGCCAGGGTGCGGGCTGGTTCGTGACGCGGCGCCCGGCCGCCAATGCCTTCGACTTCGCGCCTGTCAGTAGCATCCCCGACATCCAGCGCTGCTTCGTGTTCCGGATGGCCGTCGAGGGTGATGCCGCGGCCCTCGCCGCCCGTAATCGGGACAGGCAAAGCCTGCGCCGCATTCAGCAGGTGCTGACCAGGCTGGATACGATGGTCGCCCAAGGGCGCGAGGGCGGCCTTGGTGTCGAGGAAGATCTCCTCTTCCACCGCACGATTGCGGAGGCGAGCGGCAACCGGTTCTTTGTCGAGACGCTGACGTCGTTGAGGGAGCAGATCGCCATTGGCGTCAATCTCAACCGCAACCTGTCGCTCATTCAGCCGCGCGGCCGCATTCTCAGGGGGCAGCAGGAGCATCGCCGCGTGTTCGAGGCCATCGAGGCACAAGACGAGGACGGCGCCCGCCGCGCCATGCGCACGCATGTCGAAAATGCCCGCAAGAGAATATTCGAGGGGGGCTGATCGCCGCGACGTGAGCCACGCGCCGCGCGCGTTTAGATCGTCACAACGATCTTGCCGAACTGATTGTTCGACTCCAGGAAACGATGCGCCTCGACGATCTCATCGAACGGGAACGTTCTGGCGATCACCGGCTTCAAGCTGCCGTCCGCCAACCCATCGAGGATGAACGCCTTTGCCCGCGCAAGGCGCACGGGATCGCGGATGATCTCGTGCACGAGGTAGCCGCGCAGGACCAGACTCTTGGTCAACACGTTGAAGAGTGGGAACGGCGTCGGCGCGGGGCTTAGCCCGCCATACTCGATCAGGATACCGCCCGGTGACATCGCCGCGGTCAGCGGCTCGAATGCGGGACCGCCGACGGCGTCAAACACCACGCGGACGCCGTTTGAACCGGCGATCTCCGCGAGCCGCGCTCCGATGTCCTCCTCGTCCGAGGCGATCACGTGCGCGGCGCCGGCATCGCGCAAGGCGCGCCGCTTGGTCGAGGTCCGCGTCAGGCCGACCGGGACCGCGCCGATCCGGTTCGCGATCTGGATGGCCGCAAGCCCGACGCTGCTCGATGCCGCCGTGATGGCGACGACATCCCCTCGCCCAAGTCCGGCGATGTCGACCAGCGCGCCGTAGGCCGTCAGATACTGCATCCACACCGCGGCCGCCGCCTCGAAGCCAAGCTCGGGCGGATGCTTCACGACGAGCTCGGCCGGAAAGGTGGTAAGCTCGGCATAGGCCGGCCATCGCACCATCGACAGCGGCGGCACGATGCTGACCGCATCGCCCGGCGCAAAGCCGGCCACGCCTTCGCCGATGGCCTCGACGATACCTGCCGCCTCCAGACCAAGGCCGGACGGAAATGTCGCGGTCTCGATATAGGTGCCCGTCCGCAACAGGGCCTCTGCACGGTTGAGACCGAGTGCCCTGACCCGGATCTGCACCTCGCCCTTTCCCGGCGGTGGAACGTCGACGGTCTCGATGCAAAGCACTTCGGGACCGCCATACCGGTGAAAGCGAACGACGCGGGTCATGGATACACTCCAAAACAGTTGAACTGAATGGAGCTATGCCGATCCCACCGAAGTGGATAAATGGCCCGAATGCGCGAACAGTCGAAACCAGGAGTTTTCAATCATGGACCGCCTGACCAGCATGGCCGTATTCGTCCGGGCCGTCGATCTCGGCTCGTTCGCAGCAGCGGCCGACGCCCTGGAGATGTCGGGGCCGATGGTCGGCAAGCATGTGCGCTTCCTCGAAGAACGCCTCGGCGTCCGCCTCCTCAACCGCACCACGCGGCGCCAGAGCCTGACCGAAGCTGGCCAAGTCTATTACGAGCGCTGCCGCACGGTACTCAGCGAGGCCGAAGCCGCCGACGCCGTCGTGGCCGATGAACTCTCCGCGCCGCGCGGCAGGCTGCGCGTGACCATGCCTGCCCTGCTGGGCCGACACTGCATCGCGCCCTTGCTGATGAAGCTCGCGCGAAAATATCCGCATCTCGAGCTCGACCTCTCCTTCGGCGATCCGATCGCTGACATCATCGAGGCCGGCTACGATCTTGCGATCCGGACCGGCGATCTCGACGACCAGTCCGGTCTGATCACGCGGCGCATCGCAAGCCAGCGCATGGTGGTGTGCGGCGCGCGGTCCTATTTGCGCGCCAACGGCAAGCCGAAATCGCTCGACGATCTCGCCGCGCATCAGGCGATCATCTATCGCCGCTCTGGACGCGTCCGGCCGTGGCTGTTTCCGCAAGCCGACCAGCCGGCACGCGAGATCATGCCTTCAGGCCGGCTGAGGCTCGACGATATGGAGGCGATCGCGGACGCCGCCGCGCAAGGCATGGGTCTCTCCTGGCTGCCTTATTGGCTGGTCCGCGAGCGTCTCAATACCGGCGCGCTGGTCGGCCTCTTCGAAGGCCAGCCCGAATTCCTCTACGACTGCCACGCGCTGTGGCCCCGTTCGCCCCGGATTCCGCCAAAAGTCCGTGCCGCCGTGGACGCGCTCGCCGCCGTCTTGCCGAAGCTCATGGGGTGATGGTCGAGCCCGCCCCCGTTAACTCCCCGTCCACCATCCGGCTTGCCGGGCGGCCGGTAACCACGAGCATTAACAGACCCTCAACGTACCCCCGACAAATCTATCAATGTTTCTGGAGATTTCGCCGTGGATCTGTTGGTTTTCGAGTTCCTGGGGCTGGCGCTGGTCGCCATGTGCGTGGTCGTGGTGGCGCTGCCCTGCGCGCGCAAATCCTCGCACCGGATCCGTTACGAATAGGAATTTCGTCGGAAAGAGACGATTCCGGCCCGATGCAAGGCTCGAATTCGCTTAGAGCCCCTTGACATCACAGCGCTTTCGGCAGAACGGCTGATACCAAGTGTCATGGGCCGTTCATGGATTTGATTACCACCACCGCTGACCTCGCGGCTGCCTGCAGCCGGCTGGCCAAGCACCCCGTTATTACAGTCGATACCGAGTTCCTGCGCGAAACCACCTACTACCCGCTGCTGTGCGTGGTGCAGATGGCCAGCCCCGAGGAAGCGATCGTCATCGACACCCTGGCCGAGGGCATCGACCTCAAGCCGTTCTTCGACCTGATGGGCAACGAGGGCGTGCTGAAGGTATTCCATGCCGCCCGCCAGGACATCGAGATCATCTGGCACCAGGCCAACATCATCCCGCACCCGGTGTTCGACACCCAGGTCGCGGCCATGGTGCTCGGCTACGGCGACAGCATCGCCTATGACGCGCTGGTCGAGAAGGTCGCGGGCCACCGCCCGGACAAGACCCACCGCTTCACCGACTGGTCGCGCCGGCCGCTGACGAAAGAGCAGATGCACTACGCGGTGTCCGACGTCACGCACCTGCGCGACGTGTTCGCCGCGCTCGATGCCGACCTCAAGAAGCGGCGCCGCAGCGAGTGGGTCTCCATCGAGATGGAGGTTTTGACCTCGCCCCGCACTTACGACTTCCACCCCGAGCGCGCCTGGGAACGGCTGAAGACGCGGGTCCGCAAGCCGAAGGACCTCGCGGTCCTGATGGAGGTCGCGGCCTGGCGCGAGCAGGAAGCGCAGAGCCGCGACGTGCCGCGCGGCCGCGTGCTGCGTGATGAAGCCATCAGCGACATCGCGACCCACGCGCCGAACACGCTGGAGAAGCTCGCCCATCTGCGCTCGGTGCCGAAGGGGTTCGAGAAATCCAAATGGGGCGCGGACATCGTCGCCGCGGTCGAGCGCGGGCTGGCGCGGGACTTTGCGACGCTGCCGAAGCTGGAGAAGCCGCGCAACAACAACAATGGCGCCGCCATCGTCGAGCTGTTGAAGGTGCTGCTGCGCATGACCGCGGAGCGCCACGCGGTCGCCAGCAAGGTGATCGCCACTGTCGACGATCTCGAAGAGATCGCAGCGGACGACGAGGCCGACGTGCCGGCCTTGCGCGGCTGGCGCCGCGAGTTGTTCGGCGACGCCGCCTTGAAGCTCAAGCGCGGCGAGCTGGCGCTCGCGATCGAGAAAGGCCGCGTGATCGGGGTCCAACGGGTGGAGCCGGTTAAACCGTCATCCTGAGTCGCGAGGCGTGAGCCTCGAAGGATGAGCGGCCCCCGCTGCGGCCAGTCGGCCGTCGCCCTTCGAGGCTCGCCGAAGAGGCGAGCACCTCAGGGTGACGGTGATAAATCGAGGCTCACTGCATCAACGCCGTCATTGCGAGCGAAGCGAAGCAATCCAGAATCTTTCCGCGGAGACGGTCTGGATTGCTTCGTCGCCCGCGCAAAATTGCTTCGCAATTTTGTTGCGGGCTCCTCGCAATGACGAGGAGAGAGCCTACGCCGGCGTCAGCTTCGCCACTTCCGGCTTCATGTCGTTCAGCACGCCCGTAATGGCCGCGATCAGCTCGTCGATCTGGGCCTTGGTGACGATCAGCGGCGGGCAGATGGCGATGGCATCCAGCATGTTGCGCGAGATCACGCCGCGCTCCTGGAGCATGCGGCTGGCGATGCCGCCGACGGCGCCGGGCGTGCTGGCGGCGGTCTTGCGTCCCTTGTCTAGCACGAGCTCGATCGCCGCGATCATGCCGACGCCGCGGACCTCGCCGACCAGCGGATCGCTGGTGAGCTCGCGCAGCTTGCCCTGCATGTAGCCGCCGAGCTCGGCGGCGTGCGCGACCAGGCCGCGCTCCTCGATGATCTTGAGGTTCTCCAGCGCGATGGCCGAGCCGACGGGATGGCCGCCCGCGGTGAAACCGTGGCCGAGCACGCCGATCTTGTTGCTCTCGTCCGCGATCGGCTCGAACATGCGATCGTTCAGGATGATCGCCGACAGCGGGAAATAGCTCGAGGTGATCTGCTTGGAGACCACCATCACGTCCGGCTTGATGCCATAGGTCTCGCAGCCGAACATCTTGCCGGTACGGCCGAAGCCGCAGATGACCTCATCTGCGACCAGCAGAATGTCGTACTTCTTCAGGACGGCCTGGATCTTGTCCCAATAGGTCGCCGGCGGCACGACGACGCCGCCCGCGCCCATCACCGGCTCGCCGAAGAAGGCCGCGATCGTATCCGGGCCCTCCTTCTGGATCAGCGCGTCGAGCTCCTCGGCCCGGCGCGTCGCGAACGCCTCCTCGCTCTCACCGGGCGCGCCGTCCTTGTAGAAATGCGGCGAGCCCGTGTGCAGGATGTTGGGCAGCGGCAGGTCGAACGAGCGGTGGTTGTTCGGCAGGCCGGTGAGGCTTGCCGAGGCAATGGTGACGCCGTGATAGGCGCGCATCCGGCTGATGATCTTCTTGCGCTGGGGCTGGCCGAGCGCGTTGGAGCGATAGGCGATCAGCTTGAGAACGGTGTCGTTAGCCTCCGACCCGGAATTGGTGAAGAACACCTTGCTCATCGGCACCGGCGCGAGCGCCACCAGCTTCTCGGCGAGGTCGATCGAGGGCCCGTGCGATTTGGCGGAGAACGTATGGTAGAACGGCAGCGCCAGCATCTGCTTGTGCGCCGCCTCGACCAGCCGCTTCTCGTTGAAGCCGAGCCCGACGCTCCACAAGCCGGCCATGGCCTCGAAATAGCGCTTGCCCGACGCGTCGAACACGTAAGGACCCTCGCCGCGCTCGATCACCAGCGGACCGGCCTGCTGATGCGCGCGCGCGTTGGTATAGGAATGGAGCTGGTAGGCCACATCCCGGGCCTCTTGCGAATTGGGCAGCATGGACATTGCGGGATTCCTCAACGGTGCGTCATTGGAGGTCACGACGCAGACCTGTCCAAACGACGAGCTTGTCCAAAGAAAACGTCGACATCTTGGCTATTGCGGCAGGCCGCAACTTGCAACGTCATTTCGTTGGCAACAAGCGCACACGAGCGTTGCAGGAAAGCAGCGCTGGCACTTCGGCAGGATATATCGCCTCGGCTAGCCTCGCCGTGCCAGCACGAAGGCCGCCGCCGCGGCGATCAATGCCGGGACGGCCGCAGCGCCAAACAGCGGCTGCGGTCCCATGTCGCGGGCCAGCATCACGCCGCCGATCAGAGGCCCCACGATCGAGCCGATGCGGCCGATGCCCAGCGCCCAGCCCACGCCGGTCGATCTGATCGCCGTCGGATAGAAGGTCGCCGTCAGCGCGTTCGAGGCGATCTGTCCCCCGACGATGCAAAATCCCGACGCGAAGATCGCGATCGTGACCAGCACGATCGAATGGCTGGCCATGCCGACGGCCGCAACCGCGACCGCCGCCGCGAGATAGGTCAGCGACAGCGCGCGAAACGAGAAGCGGTCGATGAATTGGCCGAGCGTGAACGTGCCGACCACGCCGCCGACCTGGAGCATCGCACCAATCGCGGCCGCCCCCGAAACCGACACGCCGAGATCGTTCAGCACGGTGGGCAGCCAGTTCGACAGCAAATACAGGTCGAGCAGGCTCATGAAGAACACGACCCAGAGCAGAACCGTCACCGATGCGCGGCCCTCTGCAAACAAATGCGCGACGCGCAATCCCGACAATTTGGGCTCCTGGACCACGAATTTGGCATTGCCGGCGAAGGATACCCCCGGGGCTATCTTTTGCAGGAGGTTCGCCACCTCGCGGTCGCGGCCGCCCATCATCGCCAGGAACCGGATCGACTCGGGCAACGCCTTGAAGAGGAAAGGCAGAAGCAGCAGCGGCACGAGGCCGCCGACGAGGAACACCGAGCGCCAGCCGAAAGCGGGGATCATGGCGGCCGCCAGCAGCCCGCCCAGGGCCGCACCGATCGAAAAGCCTGCGAA
Organism: Bradyrhizobium sp. 482_C4_N1_8; assembly: GCF_052075965.1. Taxonomy (NCBI): domain Bacteria; kingdom Pseudomonadati; phylum Pseudomonadota; class Alphaproteobacteria; order Hyphomicrobiales; family Nitrobacteraceae; genus Bradyrhizobium; species Bradyrhizobium sp. 482_C4_N1_8. Next base: position 5,216,506 of record NZ_CP197231.1, read on the forward strand.
CATGATCATGACCATGGTGGCGCGGCGGCGATGCGGGCTGAACTCGGAGGTCAGCGCAATCGCATTGGGCATTGCACCGCCGAGACCAAGACCGGTCAGAACGCGCAACGCGATCAGCCAGGTCGTGTCCACCGCGAACACGGTGAGCAGCGTCCCGATGCCGAACACCAGCACGCTTGCGAGGATGATGCGGCGGCGACCGATCCTGTCGGCCATCGGACCGAAGATCAGGGCGCCGATCATGAGACCCAGAAGCCCCGCGCTGAACACCGGTCCGAGGCTCCCGCGTGCCAGCTTCCATTCCTGCGCGACTGCAGGCGCGACATAACCGATGGCCTGGGTGTCGAAGCCGTCGATGAACAGCACCGCGGCGCAGACGAGCAGAACCCGGATCTGAAAGGCGCCAACCGGCTGACGATCGACATAGGCGGGAACGTCGACCGTGCCCGACACGATCTCATCCGTAGCTGTGACGGCCATGCCCAACCCCTCCCCCGGCAGCTCATGCACTATTATTCTTCTTAAAATCTCTTATAGTGAGATTATAACGAAGGCAAGCCACTACCGTGCCACCGTTTGCGGTCGGCGCGAATGCGGGTATCACGGCCAATACGCGAAGCTGGATCGAATCTCACTTGGTCAAAGCAAACAGTCAGGATCGAGTCCTTGCCGTGCTCGATCTCTTCACCGAGGCACGGCCGCAATGGTCGCCCGAAGAGCTCATGAAGGAGCTCGGCTACACGAGGCCGACGCTGTATCGCTATCTGAAGAGCTTGAAGGACAGCGGCTTCGTGATGCCGACGCGCGGTGGCCGGTTCGCGCTTGGCCCGCGCGTGGTGGAGATGGACTATCTCAGCCGCCGCTCCGATCCGCTGATCGCAGCAGCCACCCCGCATCTGGAGCGGCTGTCGGCCGCGCACCCCTGTACGGCCCTGGTCGTGCGCTGGTATGGGGAAAAGATGCTGTGCGTGGCTTCAATCGCCTCCGTCGTGAATCCCGTGAGCAGCTATCCGCGCGGCCGACCGATGGCGATGGGACGCGGCGCAATCGCGCGCTCGATCATGTCTTTTCTGCCCAAGCAACGCGTGATGCCACTGGTGACGCGCTATGCCGCCGATCTGCGCAGCGTCGGCGTCGGCGACACGTCCGACGAAATCCTGGCAGCGCTGAAGCGCGTGCGGCGCGCCGGCGTCGCCGTTGCCTTTGGCGAAGTGACACCGGGCGCGGTCGGGATCGCCGCGCCGATCCTCGATGCGGGCTACCCGATCGCGAGCCTCTGCATCACGATCGCCGGACCACATGCCAAGGGCGAGTTGATCGATCGCATCAGCGCGGAGGTCCGCGAAGCGGCCCGGCAGATCTCCGAGGCTGCGACATAATAATCTCATTATTTGAGATTTTACTTGACGAGATCTGTACGACATCTCATGAGGACGAGCGATCGCGCCTCGCGCGATGACAATCGTGGGGAAGCGATGTGAGGCAGGCTTCAGCGGATAGCGACGCGCCCGTCGTGATCGTCGGCGGCGGACCGGTCGGGATGGGTCTGGCGATCGGCCTTGGCCAGCGCGGCATCAAGACCATCGTCGTGGAACGCCACGAACAGCCGCAGCCGATCCCCAAGGGACAGAACCTCACGCAGCGGACGATGGAGCATTTCCATTTCTGGGGCGCGGAGGCAGCGCTGCGCGCGGCCCGCACCATTCCTCCCGACTACGGCATCGGCGGAATGACCAGCTACGGGACGCTGCTCAGCGGCCACAATTACAACTGGCTGCAGCGCGAGCTCGTCCGCCCCTTCTATTTCACCGACAACGAACGCCTGCCGCAATACGCGACCGAAGCCGTGTTGCGGCAACGGGCGGCACAGCTTCCCTCCATTGACCTGCAATACGGCTGGACCTGCCGGGATGTCCGGCCTGACGCCGAGGGCGTGGGCCTCGACATCGAAAATCGCGACGGGATGATACAGAGCCTTCGCGCCGACTACGTGATCGGCTGCGATGGCAGCCGATCGATCGTGCGCGAACGCGCCGGCATCACCCAGACCCGCTCCGACCACGATCGGCTGATGGTGCTGCTGGTGTTTCGCTCCGTCGAATTGCATCGACTGCTCGAGGCCTTTCCAGGCAAGTCGTTCTACAGCGTGTTGCATCCGGACCTCGAGGGCTATTGGAAGTTCTTCGGCCGGGTCGATCTCGGCAGCACCTGGTTCTTCCATGCCCCCGTTCCCGCGGACACCACCGCCGACAATTTCGATTTCCGACGCTTGCTGCACGATGCCGCCGGCGCACAATTCGACATCGAGTTCGAGCACATCGGATTCTGGGATCTTCGCTTCACGGTCGCGGACAGCTACCGCGCCGGCCGCGTCTTCGTCGCCGGAGATGCCGCGCACAGCCATCCGCCCTACGGCGGCTATGGCATCAACACCGGCTTCGAGGACGCCGCAAATCTGGCGTGGAAGCTCGCCGCGACGCTGCAAGGCTGGGCGCCAGCCGGTCTGCTCGACAGCTACGATGCCGAGCGGCGTCCGGTGTTTGCGTCCACCGCGCGCGATTTCATCGAGACGCCGATCTTCCGCGACCGCGATTTTCTTCGCCGGCACGATCCAGCGCGCGATCGGGCGGATTTCGAGGCCGCCTGGCACGAGCGGCACTCCGGCGCGCGCGCCGAGGTCAACGCCTTCGAGCCGAATTACGAGGGGTCACCAATCGTCTTTGGTCCGGCCGGCGCTGTCTGCAGCGCGATCGGCTCGCACGCCTATCCGGCGCGCGCAGGTCATCATCTCACCCCGCAACCTCTGTCGTCAGGCAAAAACGTGTTCGAGGAATTGGGCGACGGCTTCACCTTGATCGATCTGACGGACGGCGCCGCGGCAACAGCTCTCGAGCAAGCCGCCGCGCGGCTTGGCATCCCGCTGACGGTGATCAGGGACACCGCATCAGGCGGACGCGAGAAATACGAGGCGCGGCTGATCCTGGTGCGGCCCGATCAATTCGTCGCCTACGCGGGCGACAACGCTGATGACGCATCCGATATCCTGATGCGCGCCATCGGCCGATCCTGAGAGAAACGCTTTCGCCGCAGGCCCGAAACCCTACGCCGCGCCGTCGTCATCCTCTTCGTCGGCAGCGCGAGCGGCTTCCCTCACCTCCACCAGCGCCATCGAGAGCAGATAGACCGTCGTGGGCAAGCCGACGCTGCGCGCCGTCTCCACAGCACGCGACAAATCGCTTGCCAGCTCCTTGAGCTCGTCCCCCCGTGACAATGTCCCACCCCATCCATCCGCCGACCACGGCCGCCTAGACCGCGATGGCGCCGCTGGTTCTGATCAGTTCGGCGCTGGCATGGACTGTAGCAAAATTCCCGATCACATTCACCACCGACTGTTTGTAGACGGCGGCATCGCCCGTGCCCGGCTGCCGGCAGGCCACGGCGTCAGCGACGATCTGGTAGCGATGGCTGCGGTGAAACCCGTCGACGGCGGTGGCCAGGATGGTTTCGTCCAGGGAAAAGCCGACCAGAATGCAGCGCACATTGCGGATATTGGACATGTAGTCCACGAACCGCGAAGAGCTGTAGGCCGACGGCAACGGGTGCTCGAAAGTCATTTCGCCGGGTCGCGGCTTCGCCTCCGCGATCCAATCGGTCAGCCTGGATGCCGGATTGAACCACGCCGCCTGGGCGATGCGCTTCAGATGCATCACCGGCCAGAGATTGGTGCGCCACAGTGTCAGGAGCTCCAGGCAGCGCACGGTGGCGGCTTCGCCGTCGAGGATGACATGGCGACGCCCGGGGGTCAGATATTCGACCTGGAGATCCGCACAGACCAGGATCGACGGATCATCGGTAATGGAAGCCAGCATTGTCTTGCGCAGAGCTGCACCAATTTCAGTGATCGGCGAGTGCGAGGTCCCGTAGCGGCGAGGTCACCGCCCGCCCCGCGGATGCGTCGAGCACGCCGGGCCGGTCCCAATCGCCCTCGGGGCGAATGATCACATAGGGATCGCTGTCCAGCGTGATGGCGTCCGGCCCCGGCTCGATCTCCAGCAGCATCTCCGTGTAGGAGAAATCCGAGAAGGTGATCTTGCGGTTGTGACCGAGCGGCTTGGCGCCGAAATGAGCCCAGAAATCGACCAGCCGGTCCTGCGCCTGGCCGTAGATCTTGCGAAAGCCCTTGCGCTTCACATAGTCGACGCTCGCCTGGACCAGCTTGAACGAGACGCGCGAGCGCCGATATTGATGACGCACCGCGAGCCGCTCCACCTTGGCGAAATCCCCGAAGAAGCGTACCCGCAGGCAACCCGCAGGCTCGTTGCCGACGTAACCGATGAAGTGCGCTGCGACCATGTCGTTGCCGTCGAACTCCTCGTCGAACGGACAATCCTGCTCGGCGAGATAGACCGCCGCGCGAATGGCGGTGACCAGCATGAGGTCGTTGGGATCGCGCGCGAGGCGAATGGTGATGGCGCGGGAGTCGGGCTTGGCGAGGGGAATCCTAGTGCCGTGCATCTGCAAAACTCCTTGTTTGGATGATCGCGCCCGGCATCCGCATCGGCTGCCGATGCCAGGGCCGCTCGTAACACCAGAGATCGGGCTGGAAGCTCGGGACGGGGTCGAATCCCGTCGCCTTCATGATGTCGCGTCCGGCCACGGTTGACGGCTGCGCATAGCAATCCGCGCCGCGAAACCTTACCTGACGTAGATGAGCCGCGGCCTTGCCGAGACCGGCGATACCGCGGCCCGTCGCCGCGATCGCCCAGATGTAGATCGCTGCAACGTCTTCCTTCGCGGAAGCGAGATAGCGCGTCTCGGGTGCGGTCAGGCAGATCTCGTCGAGCAGCAGCGCATCATGTCCGCGGTCGTTGAGGAACAAGAAGGCCATGCCGCCGACCAGATTGCCCTTGCGACTGAACGTCAGGATGCTCTGAGGATCGAACGTGAAATATCGTGCAAGCTCTGCCGTTCCGATCTGCACACCCGGCACCAGCCGGTGCGCCATGTCGGAAAGCGCAGCAATTTCGGAAGATTGCGCACATCGGACATCGACGTCCGGACTGAGCGGCAATGCATCGAAATCATGCCTTGCGGCAAAGGAGCCCCTTTCCATACTCATGTCACCCCTCTATCGTCCGAGGATTTAGTGCCCCGCTATGACGATGACCTTAGCGGTTGGGGATCTGGCGTATGCAGCAGTTATTGCACCGGGGTGCTGCTTTGATGCAGCACCGTGAAGAAGCCCTGGACGCGTCCTGGGACGATTTGAAACTCTTTTTAGCGTGCGCAAAATATAAAAGTTTCCGCAACGCGGCCGAAGAACTCGGCCTCACCTCCACCACGCTGATGCGCAGGATCGACCGGCTCGAAGAGAGCATCGACTGCAAGCTGTTCCTGCGCGACCAGAGCGGACTGACGCTCAGCGATGAAGGCGCCGCGATGATCGCCGACGTCGCGCATATGGAGCGTCATGCCTTCAACGTCTTCCGGCGTGCCTCGCGATCGTCGAACGACACGTCAGGCACCGTGCGCGTCGCGGTGACGGAAGGCCCCGGCAATTTCTGGATCCTGCCGCGGCTGATCGATTTCCAGAAGACCTATCGCAAGATCACCGTCGATCTGCGCTGCGCGATGGAGCAGGCCGACGTCGCCCGGCTTGAATCCGACATCGCGATCCAGCTCGAGCCGCCGACCAATCCCGACCTGATCGTCGCCAAGCTCGGCCGCCTGCACATCTATCCCTTCGTCTCCAGGGAATACGAGAACCTCTACGGCGTGCCGGCGTCCCTCGCCGAGTTGAAGAACCATCGCATCATCAAGCAGAGCGCGCCGCAGGTCGACGACGGCGCCTACGCCCGCGTGCTTGGACTGAAGTCGCTCGAAGGCATCGTCGGAATCAAGACCAACTCCTCGGTCGGCGTGCTCTATGCGGTGGAGCGCGGCGCCGGCATCGGCTTCCTGCCGACCGTGTCGATCGCGCTCGGCGCACCGCTCGTTGCCGTCGATCTCGGTGTCAGCCACCACGCCGATCTCTGGCTCACCTATCACAAGGAATTCCGCAACTCCGAGCGCCACAAGATCGTGGTCGACTGGCTGAAGAAGATCTTCGATGCCAAGACCTATCCCTGCTTCCGCGACGAGTTCATCCATCCGAATGCGCTGGTGCCAATGATGACGGCCGCGCGCGAGGGCTTTGGGCTAACGGGTTATGTCGCGGCAACGCCAACTTAGGCGAAGGGGGCACTTCGCCCTCACCATCTGTATTCGAAGCCGACCGTGCCTTGGTGCGACGTCAGCTCGTTGCGGAACTTACCATCATAGTTGATGTAGAGCCGCGCGACGCTGGTGAGGCTGAGCGAGGCCGAGGCGCCGGCATCCATGCCGTAACGGCTCTCCCCGATGCCGGGAACGACGATGCTCTGGGTGCCCAGGCTGACCTGCACCGATCCCAGGTTCTGGTAGAAATTGTCGACGAACTTGCCGTAGGCCGACAGGTCCAGGATCTTCTGGTCGTAGATGAAGTAGCGCCCGATCTCCGCGCCGATCATTACGCGTGCGCGTGAGAGTGCCGAGGAGCCGACGTTCAATGGATCGAGCCCTCCGGCCTCCTGGAACGCAGCGCTGGTGGCGCGCACATATTCGAGCGCGCCCTTGGGCACGATGCGCATCTGGTCCTTGGTCCAGTAGTAGCTGATCTCGGTCAGGCCACCGTCGATCGCAGCACGATAACCCGCGGTCGCAAGACCAACGCCGGTGTCCCTGCTGGAACGGACCTTGCCGAAACCGTGCACCACCGCGAACGCCCAGGTCCACGGTCCCTTGTCGACCGAGCCGTTGAAACCGATTTGCGTCAGGTCGAGCGTCGCCGACTGGAGCGCCAGCGGCACGTCGATGTCGGTATGGCTCTGGTCGACGGAGAAGCCGAGATTGACGCCCGGCGCGACCCGCGCGCCGAAGCCGGCGACGCCGCCAAAGGTCTTGCGCTTGTCGCCGACGAAGTCGCCTTGCGCGTCGGTCCGGACCGAGATGCCATAGCCTTCGAACCAGGTGCGGTAGAGCGGATCCTCCGTGCTCGCCGAGGCACCGCCCCCACCGGGATTGGTGCGCGATGCGCGGTTGACGCCGCCAGAGGCCTGGTTGCCGAGCCGCTCCAGGAAATTGGACCCAAGATTGAGCGCACTGTTGCCGGCCGACTGGTCGTAATTGGTCGCGGTCGGCATGGGGGTCGGTGACGCCGTGGGTGTCGGGGTCGGGGTCGGCGTGGGCGTCGGACTCTGCGCGAAGGCTGATGTCGCAGACATCATCACGACGAGTCCAAGCGCCATGACGAGCGCAGCCGCGATCCGGCGGACACGGCCCAGCCCGACCGTCTGCCGTGTCCCGGAGAGCTGCAACGCGCAGCGCATGACGACTAATCCCGAAGCAAAGTGGCGGAGCGCAAAAATGCAACACGAACGGCGCGCGCTTGCGGCGATTTGTGCCGAACTGCCACGCAGGGTCAACCGGTTGGCGCGCTGGAGCGGGGCTATTGCCTCGATTGTGGTTCCCTTGCCACAGGTCGCAAATAGCAGACAGCGACACCCGCCGCGATCTTGAAAGCCGTGCGCCGCTTGCTAACGCGCGAATTTCATGTTGCAATATTGGACACAATCGGAATTGGCCGCTCGGCTGTGCGTTTCGCGACATTGAGACTCGAACAGACTATCGGAAGCCCGTTTGTGGCGTGGCACGCGAAACTGCGGCCGCGTCTTTTTTGTATCTAGTGGAGGAGATGAGCGATGCCGCAAAAGGGCACCGTCAAATGGTTCAACCCGACCAAGGGCTATGGGTTCATCAAGCCGAACGGCAGCGATAAGGACGTGTTCGTCCATATCTCGGCCGTCGAGCGTGCCGGACTCTCGACCCTTAATGAGAACCAGGTGGTTGAATACGACCTCGTGGAGAACCGCGGCAAAGCATCCGCGGAGAACCTCAAGGTCTCCTGATTTCTCTCAAAGCTTCGCGCGAGAGATCATGACGATGCCCCCGGCTCTGCCGGGGGATTTTGTTTGCGAAGACGAAACACGGTGCGACGGCGCTTCAGCGCACCACCGGCGATACCAGGAAATTCTCCGAGGGCCCGCTTCCGTCCGTCCTGCACACATCGCCCTCGATCCGAACCTTGCCGGTCGCAAGCAGCCGCAACGCTTCCGGATAGATGCGATGCTCCACCTCGAGAATGCGCTCCGACAGCGTAGCGCCCGTGTCGTGGTCGCTGACGGGGACCGCACCCTGCATCACGATCGGACCGGCATCGGTCTCGGGGATCACGAAGTGCACTGTCGCGCCTGACAGTTTGACGCCGGCGCGCAAAGCTTGACCATGCGGGTCCAAACCTGGGAACGACGGCAGCAGCGAGGGATGGATGTTGAGCATCCGCCCGTACCAGGCCTTGGTGAACTCGGCCGTGAACAGGCGCATGAAGCCGCCGAGACAGATCAGCTCGATGCCGTGCTGGTCGAGCGCGGCCTGCAGCAGCTTTTCGAAGCCGGCGCGGTCCTTGCCGAACGGCTTGCTCTCAATCACCAGCGTTTTGACGCCGCTCGCCTTGGCCCGTTCGAGGCCGAGCGCGTCGGCCTTGTTCGAGATGACGAGCGAGATTTCCGCCGGAAACTCCGCTGCGGCAGCGGCCCTGATCAGCGCGGACATGTTGGAGCCGCGGCCGGAGATCAGGATGGCGACGCGGCGCTTCATCACAGCGCCAGTCATCACAGTGCCAGGTCGAGGTGGCCGTTGTAGACGACGCGGTGCTCGCCCTCGGCCGGAATCACGGTACCGAGCTGCGCCACCGTCTCACCGGCATCGCTGAAGACCTGCACGACCTGATCGACCTTGTCGGGCTCGACGATCGCGATCATGCCGATGCCGCAGTTGAAGGTGCGCAGCATCTCGAGCTCGGCGATGCCGGCTTGGGCAGCCAGCCATTTGAACACCGGCAGCACCGGCAGGCGCGCCAGATCGATGCCGACGCCAAGATGGCTCGGCAGCACGCGTGGGATGTTGTCGGTGAAACCGCCGCCGGTGATGTGGGCAAGCCCCTTCACCGCGCCGGTCTCGCGGATCGCACGCAGGCAGGATTTGACGTAGAGCCGTGTCGGCGTCAGCAGCGCGCCGCCGAGCGTCATGACCGGCGCGAACGGGGCCGGCGCCTCGAAGCTGAGGCCGGACTGCTCGACGATCTTGCGCACCAGCGAGAAGCCGTTGGAGTGCACGCCGGACGAGGCAAGGCCAATCACGGCATCCCCTGCGGCGATGTCCTTGCGCGGCAACAAGGTACCGCGCTCGGCGGCGCCGACGGCAAAGCCGCCGAGGTCGTAGTCGCCGTCCTTGTAGAGGTCGGGCATCTCGGCGGTTTCGCCCCCGATCAGGGCGCAGCCGGATTCGCGGCAGCCTTCGGCGACACCGGCGACGATCGAGGCGGTCGCCTCCGGGTCGAGCTTGCCGCAGGCGAAATAGTCGAGGAAGAACAACGGCTCGGCGCCCTGTACCACGAGGTCGTTGACGCTCATGGCGACGAGGTCGATGCCGATCCCGCCATGCAGGCCGGTCTCGATCGCGATCTTGACCTTGGTGCCGACCCCGTCGGTGGCGGCGACCAGGACGGGGTCCTTGAAACCGGCCGCCTTTAGGTCGAACAGGCCGCCGAATCCGCCAATCTCGGCGTCGGCGCCGGGCCGCGCGGTGGCGCGCACCAACGGCTTGATCAGATCGACCAGGCGGTTGCCCGCGTCGATATCGACGCCTGAATCGGCGTAAGTGAGGCCGTTTTTGCGGTCGGTCATGCCCGATTTCCAGTGGGTTTGCGGCTGGTTACGTCGAATTCCGGGGACGCGCAATGGCAAGCGTGGCGCCCCGCCCTATACTATGTAGATATCAACCGGTTCAGCCTTCAAACGGGCCGGATTCGAGGTCAGGCCGGGTGCCAGGAAGCGCCGCGTGAGTATTCCGAATATCATTACCCTGGGCCGCATCATGCTGGTCCCAATCATCGTCTGGGCCATCGTGTCGAGCCAAATGGAGGTTGCGTTCGCCGTCTTCCTCATTGCCGGCGTCAGCGACGCGGTCGACGGCTTCCTCGCCAAGCGCTTCAACATGACGAGCGAGCTCGGCGCCCTGCTCGATCCGCTCGCGGACAAGGCGCTGCTGGTCTCGATCTATCTGGCACTGGGGATCTGGGGCGACATCCCGCGCTGGATCGTGATCCTGGTGGTGTCGCGCGACATCATGATCGTCGCCGCCGTGATCGTGTCCTGGCTGTTCGACAAGCCGGTCGAGATGAAGCCGTCGAAGGTGTCGAAGCTCAACACCGCCGCCCAGGTGGCCTATGCGGCGCTGGTGCTGGCCTCCCTGGCCTTCGGCTTCAAACCGGCGCCTTATGATATGATCCTGATGGGCCTCGTCACGGTCTTCACGCTCTCTTCCGTGTCGCTCTATCTCGTCGAGTGGCTGCGGCACATGAGTACGATCGAAGCCAAGTAGCACGATCGAGGCCAAATGAGCCGGGATGCGGCCCCGCAAAAGGCCAACTCCCGCTCGATGACGTCGAATCTCTTCAAACGAAGCCGGCGTGCCGGCACGGAGCACAGCAAGCGTGGCAGGCCGCGTTCATCCCCGACAATTGGCATTCTCGCTTCCGCACGCGGAAAGCCTCAGCCGGGATAATTTCCTCGAAGGCCCCGCCAACGAAGCCGGTCTTGCCCTCATCGACGCCTGGCCTGAATGGCCGAACCGGATCATGTGGCTGGCCGGCCCGGAAGGAAGCGGCAAGAGCCATCTCGCCGCGATCTGGGCCGAGGCTTCCGGCGCCCGCTCGACCACAGCCAATGGGCTGACCGCCGAAAACGTCCCGGGCGCGCTCGCCACCGGCGCGCTGGTGGTCGAGGATCTCAGGGCAAAAGAGCTCGACGAGCGGGCCCTGTTTCATCTGATGAACCTCGCCCGCGAGGATGGGGCCTACCTGCTCTTCACCGGCCGCGAGGTACCGGCGTCGCTCGAGATCGAGCTGCGCGACCTGCGCTCGCGGCTGCGCGCGGTGCCTGTGATCTCGCTGCTGCCGCCCGACGACCAGCTCTTCCGCGGCCTGATCGTCAAGTTCTGCGCCGACCGCCAGCTCGCCGTGGATGAGAGCGTGGTCAGCTACCTCGCTACCCGCCTGGAGCGCTCTTCGGCGGCCGCACGGGAGGCCGTTGAGCTGCTCGACAGCGAGGCCCTGCGCCTCGGTCGCCCCGTCACGCGGGCGCTGGCCGCCGAGCTGCTTCGGGACGCCTGACCCTTCCGCCCTGGCTCCAAGGCCGCTTGACGCGGCGCAGCGGCGGAACATCAATGTCATCGAAACGTCATCGGACTAACACATGCTCCCGCCGGTTTTGCGCATAAGTCGCAAATTGGGGCGAACTGGATGGATCGACTTCTGATGGACTCTGCGCAAGCTGTTGAAATTAAAGAAAAAGCCCCGGAGACCGAGGGCCTGCCGGCGATTGCCTCAAGTCCCGAGCGCTTCATCAATCGCGAGCTCTCCTGGCTGCACTTCAACCGCCGCGTCCTCGAGGAAGCGGTCAATCCCAGCCACCCCATGCTGGAGCGGGTGCGATTCCTGTCGATTTCAGCGAATAACCTCGACGAGTTCTTCATGGTCCGCGTCGCCGGCATCAAGGCCCAGATCCGCGAGGGCATCGCCGAGCGCAGCCCCGACGGCCTGACGCCGTCCGAGCAGCTCGCGCTGATCAACCGCACCGTCTCGCAGCTTGCCTCCGACCAGCAGGCGATCTGGCGCGACCTGCGCGGCACGCTGGCCGACGTCGGCATCGTGCTGGTCGACGGCAAGGACGTCACCAAGGCGGAACGGACCTGGATCGAGGACTACTTCCTCAACAACGTGTTTCCGCTGCTGACCCCGCTCGCGATCGACCCGGCTCACCCCTTCCCGTTCATTCCGAGCCTCGGCTTCACCATCGCGCTCCAGCTGACGCGCGCCGCCGACGGCAAGCAGATGAACGCGCTGATTCGTATGCCCGGCAAGATCGACCGCTTCATCCGGTTGCCGGCCGAGGGCAAGGTCGTGCGGCTGATCTCGCTCGAGCAGGCGACCGGGCTGTTCATCAACCGCCTGTTCCCCGGCTACAATCTCCACGGCCAGGGCGCCTTCCGCATCATCCGCGACTCCGAGCTCGAAATCGAGGAAGAGGCCGAAGACCTCGTCCGCCTGTTCGAGACCGCTCTGAAGCGCCGCCGCCGCGGGTCGGTGATCCGGCTCGAGATCGACGGCAAGATGCCGGAGGAGCTGCGCAGCTTCGTGCAGCATGCGCTGTCGGCCGCCGACGACGAGGTCTTCCTGGTCGACGGCGTGCTCGCCATGAACGAGCTCTCGCAGCTCACCCGCCTCGACCGGCCCGATCTCGAATTCACCCCTTACGTACCGCGCCATCCCGAGCGCGTGCGCGAGCATGGCGGCGACATCTTTGCCGCGATCCGGCAGAAGGACCTCGTCGTCCATCATCCCTACGAATCCTTCGACGTGGTGGTGCAGTTCCTGCAGCAGGCCGCCCGCGATCCCGATGTCGTCGCGATCAAGCAGACGCTCTACCGCACCTCCAACAACTCCCCGATTGTGCGCACGCTGGCGGAAGCCGCCGAAGCCGGCAAGTCCGTCACCGCGCTGATCGAATTGAAGGCGCGCTTCGACGAGGAGGCCAACATCCGCTGGGCCCGCGACCTCGAACGCGCCGGCGTGCAGGTCGTCTACGGCTTCCTCGAACTGAAGACGCACGCGAAGCTCTCGATGGTGGTGCGCCGCGAGGGCGGCGGCCTCACCACCTACGTCCACACCGGCACCGGCAATTATCACCCCGTCACCGCACGTATCTACACCGACCTCTCCTACTTCACCTCGGATCCGACCATCGGCCGCGACGCCGCGCGCGTGTTCAATTTCATCACCGGTTATGCCGCGCCGAGCGATCTGGAAAAGATGGCGGTGTCGCCGCTGACGTTGCGCAAGCGCATCATCGAGCACATCCAAGGCGAGACCGCGCATGCGCGGCATGGCCGCCCCGGCGCGGTCTGGATGAAGATGAATGCGCTGGTCGACCCCGACATCATCGACGCGCTCTACGAGGCCTCACAAGCCGGCGTCCAGGTCGAGCTCGTCGTGCGCGGCATCTGCTGCCTCAGGCCCGGCATTCCAGGCCTGTCGGAGAACATCCGCGTCAAGTCGATCATCGGGCGCTTCCTGGAACACGGCCGAATCTACTGTTTCGGCATGGGCCAGGGCCTGCCGAGCGCGAAAGCGGCTGTGTATATCTCCTCGGCCGACATGATGCCACGCAACCTCGACCGCCGCGTCGAGGTGCTGTGTCCGCTGCAAAATCCCACGGTGCATCAGCAGGTTCTCGAACAGATCATGGTCGCGAATCTGAAGGACAATGAGCAGAGCTGGCAATTGTTGCCGGACGGGTCCTCGACGCGTATGAAGACCGCGAAGGGCGAGGAGCCTTTCAACGTCCACAACTACTTCATGACAAATCCGAGTCTATCTGGCCGTGGAAAGTCGCTCAAGGAATCCTCGCCGCGCCGTCTCACGCGCCGTAATGAACGTCATCAATCTTGATCCGGGATCGAGGACGTGAAGCGGCCGCGTAAGCGCGGCTCGAGCGTCGCGGTCATCGATATCGGTTCCAACTCTGTCCGTCTCGTCGTCTACGAGGGACTGACGCGGAGCCTCATTCCGATCTTCAACGAGAAGACGCTGTGCGGCCTCGGGCGCGAGGTGCAGAGCACGGGCCTGCTTGCTCCCGATGCCGTCGACAAGGCGCTGACCTCGCTGAAGCGGTTCCGGGCGCTGTGCCGCGTCATGCAGGTCGGTCGCGTGTTTGCGATTGCGACCGCAGCCTGCCGCGATGCCTCCAACGGCCCCGACTTCATCGCGAAAGCCGAGCGCATCTGCGCCGTGAAGATCGAGATCCTGTCGGGCCCGCGCGAGGCGCGGCTGTCGGCGCTCGGCGTGATCTCCGGCATCCATCATCCCGACGGCATCGTCGGCGATCTCGGCGGCGGCTCGCTCGAGCTGATCGACGTGCGCAAGAACAGCGTGCGCAGCGGCGTGACGCTGCCGCTCGGCGGCCTCGCGCTCCAGGACCTCGCGCACAAATCGCTCAAGCGCGCCGACCGTATCGTGCGCGAGGAGCTCGACGAGGTGCCGCAGCTCACCGCCGGCCGCGGCCGCACCTTCTACGCCGTCGGCGGCACCTGGCGCGCGCTCGCGCGCATCCACATCATCCAGAGCGGCTATCCGCTCCAGGTGATGCACGGCTACTCCATTTCCGCAGCTGAAGCGCTCGACTTTTCGCGTCGTCTCCGCCGGCTTGCGGCCGCCGACATGCTGGCCGACATCGAGATCGTCGCGGATGCCAGGCGCCCGCTCCTTACCTATGCGGCGCTGGTGCTCGAGCACATCATCCGCGTGGCGAAACCCAAGTCCATCGTGTTCTCGACCTTCGGCGTGCGCGAGGGCCTCTTGCACGAGAAGCTGTCGGAATCCGAGCGCAACAAGGACGGGCTGATCTGCGCCGCGGAAGAGCTCAATCAGCTGCTGTCGCGTTCGGCAAAGCACGCCCGCGAGCTGATCGCCTGGACCGACCGCCTCGCGCGCGTGGTGAAGCTGCGCGAGACCGAAGAGGACCGCCGCTTGCGCCACACCGCGTGCCTGCTCTCCGACATCGGCTGGCGCGTGCATCCCGACCATCGCGGCGAGCAGACGCTGAGCTTGGTCGTCAACGGCAATTTCGGCGCAATCACCCACACCGAGCGCGCCTTCGTCGGCCTGTCCGTGTTCTACCGCTATGCGGGCCTGAGCGAGGAGAACCAGCCGCCGGTGACCATGCAGGAGCTGCTGACACCTGCCCAGCTCGAACGCGCCCGTCTGCTGGGCGCGGCGTTCCGCGTCGCCCATCTGATCTCGGCGGCACGTCCGGGTGTGCTGCCGGCCACGCATTTCCGCAGCCAGGGCCGCAATCTGATGCTGGTGTTCGAGCACCGGCTCGTCGACCTCGTCGCCGACCGCGTCGGCAGCCGCTTCCGCGCCCTCGCCCGCCTGATCGGCCGCTCCGGCTCGATCGTGCGGCGCTAGACTCGCCAGCCGGTCCTAATCCTCCCTGGACGCTTCTTGAGCCACATGATCGCGCCGCTGATGAACAGGGCGAGAGGTGCGAAGCCGGTTGCGAACACGAACAGGCGCCCGATCAGCCCGAACGTCGCGCCGTTATGGATCCAGAGCTGTTCGGCCAGATAGCGATCCCCCATCGACATCGCGGCCGAAGTGCGATCGTGCACCACTGCGCCACTCCATGGATCGAGCCAGATCGCCCCCCGGGCACGTACCGCGGGATCAGCACCCGCGGCCCGGAACTGCACCCGCCACGTGTTGCGCGTTTCGGTGGGCGGGCTCAGCATGGCAACCGCCATGCCCGGCTTGGCCGCTTGCGCGCTCCGCATGATCGCATCGGGTGATAGCGGCGGTGTCCCCGTGGGGGGCGGCGCTTCGATCCGCGGCGACGGATCGGCTGTCGGTTGCGACACAAGGCCAACGATGGGACGCACGACGTCGGGAAAAATAATCCCGACGCCGGTCATCGAGATCACCGTGAGCGCGAGCAGCGCCCAAAAGCCGGCCGTGCCGTGGACGTCGAAAACAAATCGAAGCAGCGAAACGTCCTTCCGGACCGACACTGATCGCCAGAATCGACCCGGCCTCGGCCACCACAAGATGACGCCTGACATGGCCAGGCCGAGCAGCATGAACCCGACAACGCCGACCAGCTCTTTGCCCCACCACTCGTAGAGCAGCAGCGTGTAGTGCAGACGATAAACCTTGAGGGAGAACGCGTTGACGTAGTCACGCCGCCCGAGCACCTTCCCGTTCGAAGGATCGACCATGGTCGTCCAGCGATTCGGGTAGCGGCCTTTCGCAGTTTCATGCGCATGTATCACGACCCAGACCGGCCAGGTCCGATCCGGCGCGAGGATCGTGGCAATCGGCGCGGGATCCGCTGCCGCGGCCGCGCGCATCACCTCGCTCAACGTAGCCTCTCGTTCCCGACCTGCGGGAGTGTAAAGCGCCGGGTTCAGGGCGGCGTCGATTTCCCGATAGAAGACGATGAAGCTACCCGTGAGGCCGATCAGCACCACGACGATGCCGCCGAGCAATCCGAGCCATCGATGAGCCCACAGAAGCCCACGCCGTGCGCGTCCGGTGAGGTTCGGGGCCGGCAACATCGCCGTTGCACGCGTCAAAGCCGACCCGCCTCAGAAATCCGTCGACATCGACAATAGCAGGGTTCGCGGTACACCTTGCGACAATGCGGAGAAGCTCGCCACGCCAGCCCAGTAATTGGTATCGAACACGTTCTGAACCAGGGCCCGAAGCGTCACCGGCCGGTTGTTGATCCGCGTGTTGTAGCGGGCACCCAGGTCGAGCCTCGTCCAGGCCGGAACGACCTGCATGTTCGCCGCATCCAGATATTGGTGTCCCGTATAGATGGTGTTTGCGACCAGCGTCAGTCCGGGCGCGAACGGGGTGTCCCATTCAGCGGACAGGTTTGCCTGCACCTGAGGCACACCGATCGGCGTCTTGCCGAGATTGGTTGGCGTGCTTGTCTTTGTCAGCTCCGCATCGATCAACGTCACGCCGCCAAGGACCCGTATGCCCGGCTGCACCTCTCCGAATACGGTGAACTCCAGGCCGCGATTGCGCTGTTCGGCGTCCGCCCGGAAGATCTTGTCGACGCCCAATTGTCCCGACGGCTTGGTGATCTGGAACACGCTGATCGTGGTGGCCAGCATTCCGAAGTCGACCTTGACGCCTGCCTCGTGCTGCTTGCTGAAGTAAGGCGCAAGAACTTCCCCCTGATTGCTCGCGGTCGTCGGTGCGACGTCGCCCTTGCTGAGCCCTTCGATGTAGTTGGTGTAGAGCGAAACGTTGCTCCAGGGCTTGACGACGAGGCCGACCATCGGCGTGAGCGCCGTCTGGTCATAGGAGGACGTGACCGCTCCCGTGTTGGTATTGAAGTTGTTGGACTTCACCCCCTGCTGGCGCACGCCGACGGTCAGCTGAAGGCGCTCCTGAAAAACCGACAAAGTGTCAGCCAGCGCAAGGCCGGTCAATTCGGTATCCGAAAGCTTCGGAACAGTCGCGGGAGCAGCAACGAGCTGCTCAGGACGGGCGATCGGCGCATAGATGTTGGACAGAACCGGCGTCCCGGACACAGAGCCCCGTGAGATCTGATCCGTGTAGTAGCTGCCCTGGAAACTCACGGCGTGACTGATCGCGCCGGTTTCAAACCGGGCGCGCACACCGGCGTCAGCGACATTCCTGTCGATATCGAATTTGAAGCGTCCCGGTGTCGACGTGGTGTTGCCGGCCGCGTTCAGGATCGTCGGCGTGCCGAACAAGCGATCGACCTGGGTCCTGCCGCCACCGCCGTCGGCGAACACCGTCACGGAATCCGTCACATCGTATTCGGCGCGCGCCAGCAGCGAGTTGTCATGAACCTTAGCCCATTCCCAGGCCTGCGTGACATTGCGCCTCCCGACCGGCGCGGTCGGGACAGCTACGCCTGTTGCGACCAGAAACGGTCTCGTGGGCGCGTCGAACTTTTCTTCCTGATCGATGAAGTCGAGCGATGCTCTGAATTTCTCACCGCGATAATCGAATGCGGCGGCGCCGACATGCGCCTCCCGGTTCTGGTTGTCCAGCGGCGTATCACCATTGTGATAGCTGCCATTGACGCGAATTCCGAATTCGCGGTTCTCGCCGAACCGTCGGCTGACGTCGAGATGCGTGCCGAACTGGCTGTTCGTCGCGTAGTCGGTCGTAACCCGTGTGAGATCGACATCAGAGGCACGCTTCGGGACGATATTGATGGTGCCCCCGACGCTGCTGTTCGGGGCCATCCCGTAAAGCAGCGCGGTCGGGCCCTTGATGATCTCGATCCGTTCGACGTAGTCGGTGAAGACACGGTAGTTCGGCGCAACACCGTAGACACCGTTGAAGGCAATTTCTCCGACATTCCCCTCGCCGATCGGAAAGCCGCGGATGAAGAAGGAGTCGAGAATGCCGCCGGTCTGACCGGTGAAACGGACCGAAGGGTCGTTGCTGACGACGTCGGCTATCGTGCTGGCCTGTTGATCTTCGATTTTCTTCGCCGTGTAACTGGTGATGTTGAACGGCGTGTCCATGAAATCCCTGTTGCCCAGCAAGCCGATCTGGCCTCCGCGGGCGACCTGCCCGCCTGAGTAGGAGGGCGGGAGTGCGCCGGGCCTTGCGGCAGCGAGCTTCGCTTCCGCCTGCATCCTGGCCCGCTCATTCGCGGGCGCGCTTTGACGGCCCGCCCTTCGACTTGGGTTCAAACGCGGGCGTGCACGCTGCTTCGGCACGTCGGCAGTGACGGTCACCGCCGGCAAGGCTGTCGCCGTCTCCGGCGCAGCGCTTTGCGCGCTGGTGCGGTGAAGGAAGCCGTCGCCGAACAAGGCGATGGAGACCAGAGAGGCCGCGAAAGCCGTCGGTCTGGAGAACTTCGGATGGGATTTGACGGTAGCGGCAAGAATAGCAACAGGGCGGCAGGTGGCACTCGAAGACATTTCTCAACAGCTTCCGGTTTGACAGGAATAAATACCGGAGCGACGTGCCGCGGCACGAGCCGCCAAGTCAATAAAAACGCCTTTATTTTCAGTAGTTTATAATAAGTCAAAGTCTAAATCGCGCAGAGGTTGAGAGCGCTGTGGGTCACCCACGAAGTGCCGGACCGCACTGTGCGTGACCGCTTGACGCGCGAGTCCGCCATGAGGCGGCAATGCTCGCCGGCGTGCGGAGCTATGATGACCGGTTCAGTGGGGACGGCGACTGCCGGAATGATCGCGCGCAACACCTCTCCCCGCCGGGAAGAGGCAAGCAAAACCAGATCATGCCGCAGAGATTACTCTGCCGAAGCCTTGGCGTGGCGCTCGGAGGATTCCAGCGCGGCCGCGCTCAGGCTGCGCCGGCGCCAGATGCTGCCGACGACCAGCACGACGACGACGCCGAGAGCTGCGCAGAGATATTCGCCGCCTCCGCCGCCATGGGCGAATTGGGGCGGGATGCGAAGTGCGCCGAGCATGCTGTCCAGCGAGGCACCGAGCGGGCCGTCGAACAGCGTGTGCAGCTTCGGCGCGATGCCGGGATCGGTCGCGATCACCTCGCCCGAGATCCAGCCGAGCAGCGCTGCACCCGCCCAGACCAGGACCGGCAGCTTTGCGAGCAGCGCCATGATCAGCGCCGCACCGGCGACGATCAGCGGCACGCTGATGGCGAGACCGAGGATCAGCAGCGGCACGCTGCCATTGGCGGCGGCGGCCACCGCAATGACGTTGTCGAGACTCATGACGATGTCGGCGACGACGACGATCTGCACCGCTTGCCACAGATGCGAGGCGGACTCGACGCCGTCCTCGTCCTCGTTCTCCGGCACCAGGAGCTTCGCCGCGATCACGATCAGCGCGAGACCGCCGACGAGCTTGAGATACGGTAGCTCCATCAGGCTCGCGACGATGCCGGTGAAGATGATCCGCAGCAGCACGGCTGCGCCGGCGCCGAAGATCATGCCCCACAGCCGGTGCCGCGGCTTGAGGCCGCGGCAGGCGAGCGCGATCACCAGCGCGTTGTCGCCGGAGAGCAGGATGTTGATCCAGATGATCTTGGCGACCGCAACCCAGAAGGTCGGTTCGGCCATCTCGTTGCGAAACTGGGTGAAGAATGCCCCGATCGTTGCGGGATCGAAGATCTGCCAGAGCCAGTTCACAATACGTCCTTTCGCCCCGTCGATATTAACCTATCGGCTGATCAGCCGACGATCTCGTTGCCCGAGAAGAACTGCGCGATTTCGATCGCAGCGGTCTCCGGCGCATCCGAGCCGTGAGCGGAATTCTCGCCGATCGACTTTGCGTAGAGCTTGCGGATGGTGCCGTCGGCGGCCTTGGACGGATCGGTCGCACCCATCGCGTCGCGGTACTTGGCAATGGCGCCCTCGGCTTCCAGCACCTGGACCACCACGGGGCCCGAGGTCATGAACTCGACGAGCTCGCCGAAGAACGGGCGCGCCTTGTGCACGGCATAGAAGGTCTCGGCCTGTTCCTTGGTCATGCGGATGCGCTTCTGCGCGACGATGCGCAGGCCCGCCTTCTCGATCACGGCATTGACCGCACCGGTCAGGTTACGCGCGGTCGCATCGGGCTTGATGATCGAGAAAGTGCGTTCGATGGCCATAATCTTGTCCTTGAGAAGAAAGCGGTGGTTCGGAGTTGCCGGGCTTATATCGGCGCCATCGCCGGACGGCAAGCGACCGCAAAAACGGCCTCACAGGCGCTTCGCCGCAGGGCCCGCCCCGGATTCCAGCATGGATTACAACGATTTCATCCAGATGAACCCAATCTGAAACCCCCGTCAGGGTTCGGTTCAGCTTCGCCGGCGTAAGGTCGGGCCTATCGAAACCGAAGGCCCGATCATCAGGCAGACCGTTTCGGCGGCCTTTCCATCGACGCGATAGCCCCGCGCCGGCAGTCTTTAGGAGATCACCATGTTGAGGAAACTTTCGCTTGCCGCTGTCGCCGCGGTTGCGCTGGGTGCCGCGCTGGCGCCGACCTCCGCCTCCGCTCACTGGCATGGCGGCTGGGGCTGGCACGGCGGCGGCGGTGGCTGGCATCACGGCTGGGGTGGACCGCGCTTCTATGCCGGCGGCCCCGTCTCCTACGGTTATGGCGGCTGCTACGCGCGCCGGCTGGTCCCGACCCCCTGGGGACCCCGCTGGCGGCTGATCAACCGCTGCTACTGAGCCCGACAGCACCTTCCTGAGGTACCTAGGCCCCCCAGGTACCTTCCAAGCGAAGCCCCGGCGTTCCCCTGCGCCGGGGCTTTGTATTTCGGCGGATATTGCCCGGCTTCATGCAATTTTTACTAGAGTGCCGGGCAATGTCCGCGAGCGGCGAAACCATTTGGGGGGCCAAGGACTTGGTAACGTGTCATCACCTTGAGAAGACGGAACCCCACAATGGCTGGCCTTTTTGCCAATGACAGCGAACAGATCGACCGGCGCACCAGCCGCTCGATCTGCGATGCGGTGGGCGAACGGCTTCAGCAGAGCCTGCGCCCCGAACCACGGCTCCCGACGCATCTCGAACAGCTCCTCGACGAGTTGAAGCAGCGCGACCGCGATTCGCACTGACGTGAGGCTCACGCAAAAACGGGTTGCGTTCGACGCGCCTTGCGGTGACAAGGCCGCATGCTTGCTATCACCGACCTCTCCATCCGCCTTGCCGGACGCCTTCTGATTGACCAGAGTTCCGTGCAGATCACGCCCGGCGCGCGCGTCGGCATGGTCGGGCGCAACGGCACCGGCAAGTCGACCCTGTTCAAGGTGATCCGCGGCGAGCTGGCGGCCGAGCACGGCACGGTCACCCTGCCGCCACGCTGGCGCGTCGGCAGCCTCGCGCAGGAGGCCCCGAACGGCCCCGAAAGCCTGATCTCCGTCGTGCTCAAGGCCGACCTCGAACGCGACGCGCTGCTTCACGAAGCGGAGAGCGCGACCGCCCCGCACCGGATCGCCGAGATCCAGACCCGCCTCGTCGACATCGACGCCCATTCGGCGCCGAGCCGCGCGGCCGCGATCCTCTCCGGCCTCGGCTTCTCCGCCACCGACCAGCTCCGCCCCTGCGCCGAATTCTCCGGCGGCTGGCGCATGCGCGTCGCGCTCGCCGCCACGCTGTTCGCCGCCCCTGACCTCCTGCTGCTCGACGAGCCCACCAACTATCTCGACCTCGAAGGCACGCTGTGGCTCGAGGATCACCTTGCGCATTATCCGCGCACGGTGATCGTGATCAGCCATGACCGCGACCTGCTGGAAAGCTCGGTCGACCAGATCCTGCATCTGGAGCGCGGCAAGCTCACGCTCTACAAAGGCACCTATTCCTCCTTCGAGGAGCAACGGGCCATGCGCGAGCTGCTCGATGCCAAGGCGGTGAAGCGCCAGGAGGCCGAGCGCGCGCGGCTGCAGGCCTTCGTCGACCGCTTCAAGGCCAAGGCCTCGAAAGCGCGCCAGGCGCAATCTCGCGTAAAAATGCTGGAGCGGCTGAAGCCGATCACGGCGCTGGTCACCCAGGACGTGCGCGAAATCAGCTTTCCCGCGCCGGAGAAAATCCTGTCGCCGCCGATCATCGCCGCCGACAACGTCGTGGTCGGCTACGATCCGAACACGCCCGTGCTTAACCGCGTCACCTTGCGCGTCGACAATGACGACCGCATCGCGCTCCTTGGTTCCAACGGCAACGGCAAGTCGACGCTGGTGAAACTGCTCGCGGGCCGCCTCGCACCGTTCTCGGGCAAGGTGACGCGTGCCGACAAGCTCTCGATTGCCTATTTCGCCCAGCACCAGCTCGACGAATTGAACGAGGATGCCTCGACCTACGACCACGTCCGCAAGCTTATGGGTGAAGCGCCCGAGGCCAAGGTGCGCGCACGCGCCGGCGCCATCGGATTCTCCGGCAAGGCGGCCGATACCAAGGTCGGGAAATTGTCTGGCGGCGAGAAGGCGCGCTTGCTGCTGGGGCTGGCGACCTTCTTCGGCCCCAACATGATCATTCTGGACGAGCCGACCAACCATCTCGACATCGACAGCCGCGCTGCGCTTGCGGAGGCGATCAACGAATTCCCCGGCGCCGTCATCATGGTTTCGCACGACCGCTATCTGATTGAGTCCTGCGCCGACCAACTCTGGATCGTCGCCGACCGGACCGTGACCAATTACGACGGCGACCTCGACGAGTATCGCCGCCTGGTGCTGTCGGCGCGCAATGGCGAGCCCGTCCCGCGCGAGCGTAGCGCCGCGAGCGAGAAGCCGCAGCGCCCGAGATCGGACAATCGTGGCTCGCTGAAGAAGCGCATCGCGGAAGCCGAGAGCGAGATCGCCCGCGTCAGCGAGATCATCACCAAGATCGACACCGCGCTCGCCCTGCCCGACATCTTCACCCGGGATCCCAAGCAGGCCGCGCAACTGTCGAAGGCGCGCGCCAACGCCGCCGACGCGCTGGCGCGCGCGGAGGAACTGTGGCTGGAGGCGAGCACGCAGTTCGACGAGGCGGCGGGCTAGACTCAAAATCTGAAAAACAACCCCATGCACAGTACGGGTAATAAATTACCTGCATGCAAGCCGCTGAGCAGTTGGCCCTTTACTCAATCGGCATACTGCCCCGCTGCCTTGATGATCGGCGCCCAGCGGTCGACTTCGCTGGTCAGCATCGCCCCGAGCGCCTCCGGCGTCGCCTTGTCCTGAGGGACCGGCTCGGTGTTGATGTCGTTGAACCGGGCGATCAACGCGGGATCCCTGAGCGCGGCCTGGAGCACCGCCGTCAGCTTCTGAACGACCGCGGGCGGCGTGCCCTTAGGGGCATAGAGGCCATGCCAGACGCCGAGCTCGAACCCCTTGAGGCCGGCCTCGTCGGCGGTCGGCAGATCGGGCAGGCTCTTCAGCCGCTCTTTTGTGGTGACAGCGTAGGCCTTGACCTGCTTGGCCGTGATCGGCCCGGTCGTGTTCGTCGCCTGGTCGCAGGTGAGATCGATCTGCTTGCCGAGCAGATCGTTCATGATCGGCCCATTGCCCTTGTAGGGCACCGTGGTGAGCTGCTTCTGGATCGCCGTCATGAACAGCATGCCGCACAGATGCGATGCCGCACCTAACCCGGCATTGGCGTAAGTCAGCTTGTCGCCCTGCTGCTGGGCGTAGACGACCAGTTCCTTGAGCGTGTCGGCCGGGAAGTCCGGACGCGCGATGATGGTCATCGGCGCATTGGTCACGAGCCCGATCGGCGCAAAGGCCGTCTTCGTGTCGTAGCTCAGGTTGCGATACAGCGTGGCCGCGGTCGAAATGCCGACATGATGGACCAGCAGCGTGTAGCCGTCCGGCTGGGCGCGCGCGGCGCGCGTCGTGCCGATCGTGCCGCCGGCGCCCGTCGCGTTCTCGACGATGATCTGCTGCCCGAGGGATTTCGCCATGCTTGCTGCGGTCAGACGCGCGATGGTGTCCGTCGGTCCACCCGCGGCGTACGGCACCAGCACGGTGATGGGCCTGGACGGATAGTCCTGGGCGACCGCCGCGCCGAGCGACAGAAGCAGAGCCGACACGATCGTGATGAAACGCATGTTCCCTCCAAGATTCTTTATCGCGCCATAAAAGCGCATCCCCGGCCGCACGGCCATCAGGAAAGCGACCTCTGCAAAAGTGTCGCAATCACGATGATCCGCGCCGAGAATGGCGACGTCGCCGGCGAGACGAATGGTGGGCAGGCGTGATACAGCTCCTCTGGAGCAAAATGGGATCTACCGCTCCCGCATGATCTCCTGTCGGTAGCGCTGAAGCGGAGACAACAGGTAGCTCAAAATGGTGCGCGAGCCGGTCCTGATCTCCACCGTCACGGCCATTCCCGGTGACAGGCTGACGAGGCGATCGTCCACCTGCATTTGCGTACGATCGAGCGAGATGCGTGCGCTGTAGCTCAGCTCCTGCCCGTTAGGCTCGCTGCTGTCGCGCGGCGTCCCGAGCGCGCGGTCGCTTCCCGGCGGACGGTCGCGGATGATGGCGTCCTGCGAGACGCTCAGCACCCGTCCCTCCAGCAGGCCGTAGCGGGTGAAGTTGAAGGTGTCGATCTTGACGGCGGCATCCTGCCCGGCCTCGACGAAGCCGATGTCGCGGTTGGAGATCATCGCCTCGACCTCGAGCCGCGTATCCGATGGCACGATCACCAGCAGCGATTGCGCGGGCGTGACCACGCCGCCCACGGTGTGGACCGCAAGCTGCTGCACGACGCCGTCGACCGGCGAGGTCAGCTGCTGCAGCCGGGTCCGCTGCTGCGCCTTGATCAGATCGCGCGCGACGCCATTGGCTTTCTGCTCGCTCTTGGCGAGTTCGTCGGACAGGCTCTTGCGATACTCAGCCACGGCCTGGGTGCGGGTCTCCCGGATCGCGGCGACGGCCGCCTCGGCTTCCTTCAGATGGCTGCTCTGGACGCGAAGCTCCTCCTGCTGCTCGATCAGAAGCTGAAGGGTCTCGTAATAGGTCAGCTTCGAGCCGATTTCCTTCTCCATCAGAATCTTGCGGATATCGACGCGCTGCTGGGTGACGGGGAGCAACGCATCCAGCTTGTGGATCGTCGCCGCAATGGTCTGATGCTCGGCCTCCTTCTGCGCCTGCTGGCGCGCAAGCGACGCCAATTTGGCGCGATGCTCGCTGACCTGATTGGCAAGAAGCTGCCGCTGTGTCGCGACCAGCGAGGGATCGGCATCCGCAGGCGGGACGAGATCGGTGGAGGCATCTTCGCCGCTTGCCAATGCGGCGCGGAGACGCGCCATATTGAGCCGTTCGGCCATGAGATCGTCATGCAGGTGATCGCGCTCCGCGGCATTCACGGTCGGATCGAGCTCGATCAGCACGTCGCCCGATTTGACCGCCTGCCCGTCCTGTACGTGGATGGCGCGCACCACCCCGGTCTCGAACGGCTGGACCACCTTGCTTCGCCCGCTCGACACCACCTTCCCGGTTGCGGACGCCACGATGTCGATCGTGCCCCATGCCGACCACGCGAGTGCCGCGCA
This sequence comes from Bradyrhizobium sp. 482_C4_N1_8, assembly GCF_052075965.1. NCBI lineage: Bacteria > Pseudomonadati > Pseudomonadota > Alphaproteobacteria > Hyphomicrobiales > Nitrobacteraceae > Bradyrhizobium > Bradyrhizobium sp. 482_C4_N1_8. Next base: position 5,242,211 of record NZ_CP197231.1, read on the forward strand.
GACAAGGAGCATCAGGGCGATCGCGATGGCCCGGCCGATCGGTGACGGTGGTGCCTCGGCAATCTCCAGCACCGCGGGCAGGAAGGCGATCTCTTCAGTGCGCCGCCCCTTCGCTTTCCGGAAGGGAACGACGGTCTGCTCCGGCCGCGGGGCCGGCGCCGCGCTAGCCAACCTCATAGATCCCTCCCTGGAGACGATGCAGGGCCGCGTATCGGCCGCCGGTCTTGATCAACGCGTCATGCGTGCCGTCCTCGACCAGACGGCCGCGCTCGAGCGTGAAGATGCGATCGGCGCCGCGGACGGTGGACAGCCGATGCGCGATGATCAGAACGGTGCGGCCCCTGGCGATCTCCTTCATGTTCTCATGGATGATCCGCTCGCTTTCATAGTCGAGCGCGCTGGTCGCTTCATCGAAGATCAGGATGCGGGGATTGGTCACCAATGCGCGGGCGATCGCGATGCGCTGGCGCTGCCCGCCCGAGAGCGTCGAGCCGCGCTCGCCGACGACAGTGTCGTAGCCTTCGGGAAGCTCCAGAATAAACTCATGCGCGCCAGCAAGTTTTGCTGCGTCCATGACGCGGTCCATTGGCAGGGTCGGATCGGCCAGCGCGATGTTGTCGCGCACCGAGCGGTTGAACAGCATGTTGTCCTGGAGCACCACGCCGATCTGGCGGCGGAGCCAGGCCGGATCGGTCATCACCAGATCCATTCCGTCGATCAGCACGCGGCCGCCTTGCGGAACGTAGAGCCGCTGCACCAGCTTGGCGAACGTGCTCTTGCCCGAGCCCGACGATCCGACGATGCCGACGGTTTGCCCGGCCGGAACATCGAACGAGACGTCATGCAGGATTTCCGGCCCATCGAGCCGGTAGCGGAACGACACGTGCTCGAACCGGATATTGCCCCGGATCGGCGGCAGCCCCGCACGCGCCGCCGAATAAGCCGGCTCTGCCGCGCTGTTGAGGATGTCGCCAAGCCGCGCGATCGAGAGCCGCGCCTGATGAAAATCCTGCCAGACCTGTGCCAGCCGCAGCACGGGCGCCGAAACGCGCCCCGCAAAAATGTTGAAGGCTACGAGCTCGCCGACGGTCAATGCATCGCCGATCACGAGGCGCGCGCCGACATAGAGAATGGCGGCGGTCACGACCTTGCTGACGAACTGGACGAGTTGGCTTGCGGTGTTGCCGAGGCTGGTGACGCCGAAGCTCGCCGAGACATAGCCGGCGAGCTGCTCTTCCCAGCGGCGTTGCATCTGCGGCTCGACCGCCATCGCCTTCAGCGTCTCGATGCCGCTGACGCTCTCGACCAGAAAAGCCTGGTTCTCGGCGCCGCGGCGGAATTTCTCGTCCAGCCTGCGGCGAAACAGCGGCGTCGCCACCGCCGAGATCGCGATGTAGAACGGGAACGATGCCAGCACGATGCAGCTCATCAACGGCGAATAGGCGAACATCACCGCCAGGAATACCGAGGTGAAGAACAGGTCGATGAGCAGCGTCAGCGACGAGCTGGTGATGAAGTTGCGGATGTTCTCGAGCTCGCGAACCCGCGCCACGGAATCGCCGACACGCCGCGCCTGAAACCATGCCATCGGCAATGCCAGAAGGTGATGGAACAACCGCGCCCCCAGCTCCACGTCGATGCGGTTGGTCGTATGCGCAAACAGATAATTACGCAGGATACCCAGCACCGTGTCGAACAGCGAGACGACGACGAGACCGATGACGAGCACGTCGAGCGTGGACAGCGAGCGATGCACCAGCACCTTGTCGATCACGACCTGGAAGAACAGCGGTGAGACCAGCGCGAAGAACTGCAGAAAGAACGAGGCGGCCAGCACCTCGCCGAACAGCCGCCGGTATTTGCCGATCGCGCCGATGAACCAGGTGATATCGAAATGGCGCCCGAGGTCGGAGAGCCCGGCGCGCCGGGCCATCAGAATCAGTCCGCCGTCCCAGATCGCGCACAGCTCGTCGCGCTCCATCAGCACCGGGCGCTGGGCCTGCGGCGATTGCACCAGCACCTTGTCAGCGGAGGCCTTTGCGATGACCATGAAGCTGCCGTCGCGCAGCACTGCGATCGCCGGCAGCGGGCTGCCCGACAGACGACTCCACTGCGTTCGATAGGTTCGTGCCTTGAGGCCGAGAGATTTGGCGCAGCGGATGATCTCCGCTGCGCCAAAGATAGCCGTTCCGGTCCGGTGCCTGAGCTGGTCGCGGTCGGCCGCAACACCCTGCAAATGCAGCAGGGTGAGCAGCGCGTCCAACCCCGTATCGGTCGAGACCGCGTTCGTGGTCATGGGCGTTCTCCGGGCCGGAGCCTAGTGTCAGGCGTGCTGCGGCGGTGCGAGGGTCTGGCTCTGCGCCGCGTGTGGATCGGGCAACGGCATCTCGCCGTGACCGTCACCTGCCGGAACGAGGTTTGCCGCCATGGCCTGGTTGAGCAGCATCGCGGCCGCCATCGCCCCGCCCCCGTTGATGACGACGTTGTTGCCGGGGCCACCGTCGAGGACGTCCTGTCCGCCGCCACCGATCAGCACGTCGTCACCCGCCCCGCCCGCGAGCGTGTCGTTGCCGGGGCTGCCGATCAGGACGTCATCGCCATTGCCGCCATTGGCGACGAGCTGGATGCCGCCGTGCAGACCGGAGGCCGTGATGACGTCGTCGCCATCGAGGCCGTTGATCACGATCCTGTCACCTGTGCCGGCATCGGTGATGTTGATGTCCTGGCCAAGCCCCGACACCGTAATGATGCCGTCGTGCTCGGTCACCGTGATGACGTCGCTGCCGCTGGTTCCGTTGATCGTCACCGTATCCGCGGCGCCGTCATTGGCGCCGAGGTCGAGGTTGACCTGATTCACGCCGGTCCCGGAGAGGTCGCCGACCGTGATGTTGTCGGCACCACCGAGGGCGTTGAAGTTGATATGCTCGACGCCGTTGAGGTCCATCGCGATGGCAGCAACATCGCGGGTGAACAGCACCCGGCCGCCATTGGCCGAGATGTTGATGTTCTCGTTGATGTTGGCGCCGTTGAACAGCAGCGTATCGGTACCCTTGCCGCCTTCGACAATGTCGCTGCCGTCGCCGGGATTCCAGACGAAGGTATCATCGCCAGCGCCGAGAAGAGCGACGTCGTTGCCGCGGCCGCCGTTCACAATGTCATTGCCGGCACTGCCGGTGATGGTGTCGTTGCCGTCACCGCCGTTGATGTTGAGGCTGAACGGCTGCCCCGCCTTGATGGACGAGGCATTGATGACGTCGTTACCGCCTCCGCCGTTGACGGTCAGGACGTCACCGGCATCGGCGTGAGCGATGGTCACCTGCGCCGCAAGGCCGTTGACAACGATCGATCCGCCAGCGGTCGTGACCGAGATGTTGTCATCGCCTGCGGTGCCGTTCACGGTCACACGATCTGCCGCACCGTCACCACTCTGGCTGCCGGGGCCGGCACTGAGGTCGATCGCCACCTGCGTGACGCCGGTGCCGGAGAGATCGTTGACGGTGATGTTGTCGGCGCCGCCGGCGGCAGCGATCTGCACATGCTCTACGTCGTTGAGATCCATGGTGATGGCACCGACGTCGCGGGTGAGAAGCGCGCGGCCGCCATTCGCCGAGATCGACATGTTCTCCGCGACATTGGAGCCGTTGAACACCAGCGTATCCGTTCCCGCGCCACCTTCGACGGTGTCGCTACCGTCACCGGGATTCCACGTGAAGAGGTCGTCGCCTGCGCCGAGAAGAGCGACGTCGTTGCCGCTGCCACCGGTGACCTTATCGTTTCCGTCGCCGCCGATCAGGGTGTCGGCGCCCTGACTGCCGGTGATGGTATCGTTGCCCGCGCCGCCGTCGATGGTCAGCCCAATCGCCGCAGCAAGTAGCGATGCATCGATGACGTCGTTGCCGCCGAGCGCCTGGATCACCAGCCGGTCGTTGGCAGCTTCCGCATTCGCGATCGTCACGACTTCGGGCAGGCCCGTCACCGTCACGGTCGTCCCGTTGGACGTGACCTCGATGTGCTGGCCGCCGTTAGTGCCGTTGACGGTCACCGTGTCGGCCGCGCCGTCGCCTTGCGTGCCGCCGGGAACGGCTCCGAGATCGACCAGCACCTGCTTGACGCCGGTCCCGGAGAGATCGCCGACGGTGATGTTGTCGGCGCCGCCGCGTGCATCGAATTCGATCTGCTCGATGCTGTTGAGGTCCATCGTGATGTTGGCGACGTCGCGGGTGAAGCGCACCCGGCCGCCATTGGCCGAGATGTTGATGGTCTCGTTGATGTTGGCGCCGTTGAACAGCAGCTTGTCGTTGCCCGATCCGCCTTCGACCGTGTCGCTGCCGTCGCCGGGATTCCAGATGAAGGTGTCGTCGCCCGTCCCTAGTTGCGCGACGTCGTTGCCGCGCCCGCCATTGACGATGTCGTCGCCGCTGCCGCCGATCAGGAGGTCATTGCCGTCGCCGCCGGTGATCCTGTCGTTGCCGGCGCCGCCGTCGAGCGTCAGCGAGATCAGGCTGGCGAGTCCATTGCTTGCGGTGATGACGTCGTCGCCGCCGCCGGCGTGCAGCACGAGATTCTCCGTCGTGCCGATGTCGAGCGAAAATGGCGCGGCGCCTGTCCCATCGAATCGCACGCGCGTGCCGTTCGCCGTGATCGTGAACGTCTCCGGGTCATTGCTTCCGTTGACCTGCGCGGTGTCGTTGCCGTCACCGCCCTCGAACAGGTTGGTGCCGCCCCCCGGATTCCAGATCATGAGGTCGTTGCCCGCTTCGCCGAACAACTGGTTGTCGCCGCTGCCGCCGTCCAGCGTGTCGTTGCCCGCGCCGCCGAACAGCAGATCGTTGCCGCCGCCGCCCTTGATCGTATCGTCGCCGGCCTGCCCAAACAGCAAATCGGCACCTGAGCCGCCCGTGATCCTGTCATTGCCGTCGCCGCCGAAAATGTGCACCGCGGGCATTGGGCCGTTGGATTCGTTAACGGTGATCGTGTCGTCGCCGCCCTGACCGAAGATGTCGATCTCATTGGTGTTGGCCACGGTGGGATCGCCACCGATCGTCTTCACCTGCCCGTTATTGATGAGAATGCGGCCCGACTTGTCGCGGCTGATCACGACGCCGTTATTGGCGCTGTCGCCGAAAATGGTGAGCTGGCCCGTAACCGGGGAGAAAACAGAGGTAGTAGACATCCAAATATTCCTTCGATCGATCTAGCCCCTCCCCTCGATGCGTAGCAGTGGTGCGGATGTCTTACTTGAAGCACTGCTTTAGACACGCGTGATTATTCTGGAGATTTCCTCCAGTTTTCCTCCGGGCTGGTTTCGACAGCGGATGCAAACGCTCTCACATCACGAATTGCCGATCACTTATAACGGCAGCGTGACTTTCGAAGGCGCGCGCGAGTCCCACCAACACATTGATGCGCGCGCAGAAGCCACAGCTCGAAGCGACGACGCATTCGTTTTGATGAGATGGCGAATTCGATCGGTGCTCTCGTGCGCCGGACACAGCGCAGCACGATAGTGGTGCGCTGCTGAGCCGGGGCTCATGATCGAGAGAGACTGGATCGAGAGAGACTTGATCGAGAGAGACCTGGTCCCGGCTCTGCGCAGCAGCCCATAGCGCGTCGAAGACGCGCGTGAACGCGCTGATGGCGCTGCAGCGCGTCCGGGACGCGAGAGTTCGCCTTACGCCGACTTCTTCTTCGGCTTCGGCTTGGTCGCCTTCGGCATGACAGGCGCTTCCGGCGTGCCCTCGATCGAGGACAGACGGCCGGACGTGAAGGTGTAGATGCCTGCGCGCGGACCGGTGCTCCAGGTGACCACGGCAACGCGCCGACCGGCGGCATCACTGGAGAGATTGACGGTCGAGGGCGCCCCGATGCCGCGCACCACATCGCATTCGGTGTGACCGAGCGCGACCGTGCCGCCCATGGGCGCCGGCGCCGTCGTCGAAGCATTGGCGTCAGCCGGCCCAGGGGGCGGCGTCATGCCGGGACAGGCGCCGTCGGCGCTGACCAGATCCTCGGCCGTCACGGGCTTGTCGGGGGTCAGTGGTGGCGATTCGATTGAGATGCTCTTGATGAACAGGCGGCTCGGCGTGTTGAACCACTGGGCATCCTTGGACAACAGGTCGGTCCCCGAGCAGCCCGCGAGCAGCGGTGCTACGGCAGCCAACGCAACTATGAGCGAGCTGGGAAGCTTTTGATGTCGCACGATAAACTAAATTCCCCGCATGAAGGACCGGCCCTAAGCGATTGTCCCAACATCACTTTGCGGCACGAAGGTGACAAAAGCCAGCATCGCCCGAAAAGTGCAAATTATCATTAATTGCAGACGACCGCTAATTCCGGCGCTGCCAACGGCCCCGTTCGTCGGCCTGCCAATAGGTGACATCAAATCCCCGCGCCTTGCAATCCGTCCAGGCGCTCCGGGCAAACGCCAGCGCATCCGGATCGTCGCCGTTGAACAGCAGCACCATGCGTTCATAGCCCTGCGCGTCCTGCGGCAGCGCGGCGTTGTCGACCAGGAAGCGGACATTGGCGCCGTTGGGATTGTCCTCCTCGATCGCCAGCACGATCGGCTGATCGGCGGCATCGTTCACGCGCCATGTCGCGTGCGGCAAGAAGGAATCGTCGCGGTAGGTCCATAGGTGCGCGTCGAGCGCGTCGGCGCGCTCCGGCGAGGTCGACTGCACCACGACGCGCCAGCCGCGCTCGAGCGATTTCTCGAGAAGCGGCGGCAACACGTTCTCCACCGTCATGTTTTGCAGATGGTAGAAAAGGACTTCGGTCATCTCAGATCATTTGCGCTCGTAGTGGTCGGCGACCAGACGGTCGAGCAAACGCACACCGTAACCGCTTCCCCAGCTCTGGTTGATATCGGTCTTCGGCGCGCCCATCGCGGTGCCGGCGATGTCGAGATGCGCCCAGGGCGTGCCGTCGACGAAGCGCTGGAGGAACTGCGCCGCGGTGATCGAGCCGCCGTGGCGGCCGCCGGTGTTCTTCATGTCGGCGAACTGGGAATCGATCAGCTTGTCGTATTCGGGGCCGAGCGGCATGCGCCAGACTTTCTCTCCGCTCTCGATGCCGGCCGCGAGCAGACGGTCGGCGAGCTCGTCATTGTTGGAGAACATGCCGGCATGCTCGGTGCCGAGCGCGACCATGATCGCGCCGGTCAGCGTCGCCAGATCCACCATGAATTTCGGCTTGGTCTTTTTCGCGACGTACCAGAGCACGTCGGCGAGCACGAGGCGGCCTTCGGCGTCGGTGTTGATGATCTCGATGGTCTGGCCCGACATCGAAGTGACGATGTCACCCGGCCGCTGCGCATTGCCGTCGGGCATGTTCTCGACGAGGCCAATGGCGCCGACCACGTTGGCCTTGGCCTTGCGCGCGGCGAGCGCGTGCATCAGGCCGACGACGCAGGCGGCACCGCCCATGTCGCCCTTCATGTCCTCCATGCTGCCGGCCGGCTTGATCGAGATGCCGCCGGTGTCGAAGCAGACACCCTTGCCGACGAAGGCGACCGGTGCCTCGCCCTTCTTGCCGCCGTCCCAGCGCATGATCACGGTGCGGCTCGGCCGCGACGAACCCTGGCCGACACCGAGCAGCGCGCCCATGCCGAGCTTGTCCATCGCCCTGACGTCGAGCACCTCGACCTTGACGCCGAGCTTGCGGAGCAGGCCTGCGCGGCGCGCGAACTCCTCGGGGAAAAGCACGTTCGGCGGCTCGTTGACGAGGTCGCGCGCGATGATCACGCCGTCGACGACATGGCCGGCCGAGGCAAACGCCTTCTTCGCCGCGGTGGCATCGCCGACCGCAAGCGAGACGTCGGCGCGCAAGCCGCCCTCCTCGCCGTCTTTCTTTTTCGTCTTGTAGCGATCGAACTTGTAGGCGCGCAGCCGCAGGCCCGAGGCGATCGCAACCGCCTGCTCGCTGGTCATGGCGCCATCAGGAAGTTCCGCGATGATGGTCATGGCAGCGGCCGCGGCCGAAAGCTTGCTCGCCGCCACGCCGCCGAATTTGAGGAAGTCGTTCGCCTTCAGGCTCGCCGCCTTGCCGGCGCCGATCACGACCAGGCGGGTGGCCTTCACCCCCTCCGGCGCCAGGATGTCCAGCGCGGCGCCGCTTTTGCCCTTGAAGCCGGCGGCGGAGGCCGCCCGCTTGACCAGCTCAGTGGCGCCACCGAGTGCCTTGGCCGTCGCCGGACCGAGCTTCAGAGTGTCGTCGCAGAACACGACCAGAATGCCACGGGCGGCAGCAGACAGCGGGACAAAGCCGACCTTGATGGCATCGGACATGGGTAACTCCTTCAAAACATCGGGCTTTTCGTCGCTGGGCGGACCCGGCCACGGGCCGGAGCTGAACGACGATTCACTGGACTTTCCCCACTATGGGCCACCGGCGCGGTGGCTGCCAAGCACCCCCGTGGCCGCCGGGCCACAACGAGGGAAATATTAACCATATATTGACGGCGCCACGGGGCAGCCATTTTGTTGATGGATCAAAGGGATGGTAGTGAGAGAGTAAGCCGGTGGAAGAGGTGGTTGGCCGACCTTGGGGATCTCCTGATCGGGGATTGGTTGGGCAGCCGAACTTCCGGCCTGCATTGGGGCGCTGGTGGGGATTCGTGCGGTAGCGCATGGGGTCAATCGATAGGTATATCTTCCGCACGACGCTGGCGTCGTTTGCGCTGGTCCTGGTCAGCCTCACCGGCGTGATCTGGATTACGCAGGCGTTGCGCGGCATCGACCTGATGACGAGCCAGGGTCAGACCATCCTGACCTTCCTCGGCATCACCAGCCTCGTCGTGCCGGCACTGGTCCTGATCATCTCGCCGATCGCGCTGATGATCGCGATCTCGCACACGCTGAACAAGCTCGCGACCGATTCGGAGATCATCGTGATGAATGCCGCCGGCTTCTCGCCGTTCCGGCTGTTCTATCCGTTCTTCTACGCCACCTGTGTCGTGGCGCTGCTGGTCGCCTTCATCGCGGCCTATCTCGCCCCCGACGGCATGCGGCGGATCAAGCAGTGGGACGCCGAGATCACCGCCGACGTGCTCACCAACATCCTCCAGCCCGGCCGCTTCGCCCAACTCGACAAGAACCTCACGATCCGGATCCGCGAACGCCAGCCCGGCGGCATCCTCGCCGGGATCTTCATCGACGATCGCCGTGATCCTAACGAGCGCGTCTCGATCGTCGCCGAGCATGGCGAGGTCGTGAAGAACGACAACGGCTCGTTCCTGGTGCTCAAGGACGGCAATCTCCAGCGCTTCGAGGCCGGCAAGCGCGATCCCGCGCTGGTGGCGTTCGGCCGCTACGGCTTCGACATGTCGAAATTCTCGGGCCAAGGTCACGACGTCACCCTCGGCATCCGCGAGCGCTATCTCTGGGAGCTGTTCTCCCCGTCCGAGGACGATCCGGTCTACAAGCAGATTCCCGGCCAGTTCCGCTCGGCTCTGCACGACAGCCTGCTGGCGCCGATCTATCCCTTCGCCTTTGCCGTGCTGACCTTCGCCTTCCTCGGCGCGCCGCGCACCACGCGCCAAAGCCGCAACTTCTCGATCGGCGGCTCCGTGATCGCCGTGTTCGGCCTGCGCATGGCGGGATTCGCCTGCTCGGTGATGGCGGTGAAGTCGCCTGGCCCAGTGCTGTTCCAATACGCGATGGTCCTGGGCGCCATCGGTGTCGGGCTGTGGTTGATCATCGGCGGCATCGTGGTCGAGCCGCCGCCCCGCCTCATGGAGGCCATCAACAGGTCGAACGCGCGCATCGCGCGGCTGTTCGGGCGGCCGGCCGCCGCATGAGCATGCTCACCAACACCCTCGGGCGCTATTTCGCCGGACGCTTCGTCGTCGCGGCGCTCGGCGTGTTCGCGGGCATCTTCCTGCTGCTGGTGCTGGTCGACTACATCGAGATGGTGCGCAAGACCTCAGGGCTCGCATCCGCCTCCGCGATCATGGTGGCCGAGACCTCGCTGTTCCGGGTCCCGCAATTGCTGGAGAAGCTGACGCCGTTCTGCATGCTGATCGGCGCCATGACCTGCTATCTCGCCCTCTCCCGCCGGCTCGAGCTCGTGGTCGCGCGCGCCGCCGGAATCTCCGCGTGGCAATTCATCTCGCCGGCTCTCGGCAGCGCGCTCCTGATCGGGGTGATCGCCACCGTCGCCTACAATCCGATGTCGGCGAACCTGCGCGAGCTGTCCAAGCGCATGGAAGCCGAGCTGTTCGGCTCGGCCCCCGGCGGCGGCATCCAGGACGCCTCCGGCTTCTGGCTCAACCAGGTCACCAATGACGGCCAGGTCATCATCAACGCGGCGCGCAGCGAGCAGCAGGGCGTCCGGTTGACCGGCCTGACCCTGTTCCGATTCGATACGGACTGGCATTTCAAGGAGCGGATCGAGGCGCGCGAGGCGGCGCTGGAGTCCGGTCACTGGCTGTTCAAATCGGTGCGCCGCTTCTCGCTGGATTCGCCGCCGATCGACCAGGCGACGTTGGAGATTCCGACGACGCTGACCGAAGCCCAGATCCGCAACAGCTTTTCCACACCCGAGACTGTGTCCTTTTGGCAACTACCGAGCTACATCCGCTCCTCGGAGAGCTCGGGCTTCGCGACAGCCGGCTATCGACTCCAGTATCACAAGCTCCTGGCACAGCCGTTTTTGCTGGCCGCCATGGTGATGCTGGCGGCTTCCGTGTCGTTGCGTTTCTTCCGGATGGGCGGCGTGCAGAAGATGGTTTTGAGTGGCGTGGGCGCAGGCTTTCTGCTCTACGTTTTGTCGAAAGTGACTGAAGACTTGAGCAAGGCTGAGTTGATGCATCCGATCGCTGCGGCGTGGTTGCCCGCGGTGGTGGGCGGCCTCACCGGCTTTTTGGCCTTGTTGTATCAGGAGGACGGTTAGTGACTGCCGTCCATCGAGGGCTCGTGTCTTGTTTGACGCAGCGTACTGTGGTGCGCGCGAACGGATACGGCTTGTCCATTCGCAGGCTCCTGCTGGCCGTCGCCGCCGTGGCGTCGCTCGGCGGGCTGATGGACGTTGCGGCCGTGACGCCGGCCTCCGCTCAGAGCTTCACCTACAATCCGCTGCCGCCGCGTGCGAAGCCGCCGAAGGTCGCCAACGACAACCAGATGCTGGTTCAGGCGACCGAGGTCGACTACGACTACAACAATTCGCGCGTCTCCGCGGTCGGTAACGTCCAGCTGTTCTACAACGGCACGAGCGTCGAGGCCGACAAGGTCATCTACGACCAGAAGACCAAGCGGCTGCATGCCGAAGGCAACGTCCGCATGACGGATGCCGACGGCAAGATCACCTATGCCGAGATCCTGGATCTCTCCGACGACTACCGCGACGGTTTCGTCGATTCGCTGCGCGTGGACACCGCCGACCAGACCCGCATGGCGGCGAGCCGCGCCGACCGCTCCAGCGGCAACTACACGGTGTTCGAGAACGGCGTCTACACGGCCTGCGCGCCGTGTAAGGACGATCCGAAGAAGCCGCCGCTGTGGCAGGTCAAGGGTGCGCGCATCATCCACGACCAGCAGGAGAAGATGCTGTATTTCGAGACGGCACAGCTCGAATTCTTCGGCGTGCCGATCGCCTACATGCCCTATTTCTCGACGCCCGACCCGACCGTGAAGCGCAAGACCGGCTTCCTGATGCCGGGCTTCACGTCGAACACGCCGTTCGGCTACGGCGTCGAAGTTCCGTTCTACTGGGCGATCGCGCCCGATATGGACATGACCTTCAGCCCGCGCATCACCTCCAGGCAGGGCGTGCTGTTCCAGGCCGAGTACCGCCAGCGCCTGATGGACGGCGCCTACCAGATCCGAGTCTACGGCATCGACCAACTCGACCCCGGCGCACTCGCCGGCCAGCCCGGCGACCGCCAGTTCCGCGGCGCCGTCGACACCAAGGGTCAGTTCGCGCTGAACGACAAGTGGGTCTGGGGCTGGGACGGCGTCGTCATGTCCGACTACTACTTCTTCTCGGACTACCGCCTGTCGCAATACCGCGATCCGCTGGGCTCGTTCCTGTATCTGCCGACTGACGCATTGTCGCAGCTCTATCTGACCGGCGTCGGCAATCGCAGCTTCTTCGATGCGCGCACGATGTACTGGCTGAGCTACTCGGGCAACCAGAGCCAGGTGCCGATCGTCTATCCCGTGATCGACTATTCGAACGTGCTCAACTATCCGGTGTTCGGCGGCGAGTTCAGCTACAAGACCAACTTCACCAACCTGTCGCGTGACACGGCGGTGTTCGATCCGATCACCACGCTCGCCAATACCGCCAGCCTGTGCACGACGACGTCGGCCGATCCGCTCGCGCGCACGCCGTCGCAGTGCTTGCTGCGCGGCGTCCCCGGCACCTACACCCGCCTCACGGCGGAAGCGCAGTGGCGCAAGTCCTACACCGACCCGTTCGGCGAGATCTGGACACCGTTCGCCAGCCTCCGCGCCGACGCGATCAACGCCTCGATCTCCAACCAGCCGGGCGTGTCGAACTACCTGCCGGTCGGCGACACCCAGGCGTTCCGCCTGATGCCGACCGTCGGCCTCGAATACCGCTATCCCTTCATCAACGTTCAGCCCTGGGGCTCGACCACCATCGAGCCGATCGCGCAGGTCATCATCCGGCCGAACGAGCCCTATGCCGGCAAGTTCCCGAACGAGGACGCCCAGAGTATGGTGTTCGACACCTCGAACCTGTTCAGCGTCGACAAGTTCTCCGGTTACGACCGCGTCGAGGGCGGCGGCCGCGCCAATGTCGGCGTGCAGTCCACCACGCAGTTCGACAAGGGCGGCGCCGTCAAGGTGCTGTTCGGCCAGTCCTACCAGCTGTTCGGCCTGAACTCCTACACGGTCCAGGACACCATCAACACGGGCCTTGATTCCGGCCTCGACAAGCCGCGCTCGGATTACGTGGCGAGCGCCAGCTACTCGCCCAACAGCACCTACACGTTCAGCGTCCGCTCCCGCATGGACGAGCAGACCTGGAACGTGCAGCGCTTCGAGGCGGAAGGCCGCGCCAACTTCAATCGCTGGTCGGTCAGCATGATGTACGGCAATTACGCCGAGCAGCCGGAGCTCGGCTATCTGACGCGGCGCGAGGGCATCCTGACCTCGGGCTCGATCAAGGTCGCGGCCAATTGGGTGGTGACCGGCTCGGCGCGCTGGGACCTCGAGGCCAACAAGATCAACCAGTATGTGCTCGGAGCGGGCTATGTCGACGATTGCTTCGTGCTCGGCGTGAACTATGTAACTTCGTATAGTTACTCTGCGGGCACGGCGCCGCCCGTGCTGAACCACGCGTTCATGTTCCAGATCGGCCTGCGCACGCTGGCGACCTCGACGGGGTCCAGCTCGTCCGCCGGCTACCAATGAACCGTCTGAAATGACGGCCGGGCTCTCCCGAGAGCGAGCTCATCCCGGCTGACATGCGAGCGATAATCATGACGACCCAATTGCCTGTTTTTCGCCTCCTCCTCGCCATCGGTGCCGGGCTGATCCTCACCGGCCTGCCCGCGCCGTCGCGCGCGCAGAACATCGTCGTGATGGTCAACGGCGACCCGATCACCGATTTCGACATCGAGCAGCGCTCCAAGCTCGACCAGCTGACCACGCAGAAGACCCCGAGCCGCCAGGACGTCATCAACGAGCTGATCGACGACAAGGTGAAGCTCAAGGAAGGCAAGAAATACGGCGTCGACCCCGGCATCTCCGACATCAACCAGTCCTACGAGGGCATGGCGCAGCGCATGCGCATCACGCCGGATCAGCTCACCAAGTCGCTCGAGGTCAAGGGCGTCCGCCCCGAGACGCTGAAGGGCCGCATGAAGGCCGAGATGGTCTGGACCAGCCTCGTACGCGGCCGCTTCAAGGAGAAGCTGATGGTCGGCGAGCGCGACGTCGCGCAGGCCGTGCAGGCCCAGACCGGCGACAAGCTCCAGATCGAGGGCACCGAGTACAAAATGCAGCCGATCGTGCTGATCGTGCCGCGCGGCTCGTCCCCGGCGTTCCTGGAGACGCGGCAGAAGGAAGCCGAGACCTATCGCTCGCGTGTCGGAAGCTGCGAGGAAGCCAATTCGCTGTTCCGCTCAACGCCGAACGCCACCATCCGCGACACCGTCACCAAGACCACCGCGGAACTGCCCGAGGCGCTTCGCAAGGTGCTCGACGACACCCAGATCGGCCACCTGACCGCGCCGGAGGTCACCAAGGCGGGCATCGAGATGGTCGTGCTGTGCTCGCGCAAGCCGACCATGATCGACACGCCGAAAAAGCGCGAGGTCCGCGAGAAGATGTATTCGGAGAAATACGAGAAGACCCAGAAGGCCTATCTCGATGATCTCCGGAAAGCGGCGATGATCGAATATCGCAACCGCTGATGGCCAACTTCGCCTTAGAACCTTCCATCAAGCCTTCGAAGCCCCTCGCCCTGACCCTGGGAGAGCCCGCCGGCATCGGCCCCGACATCACGATCGCAGCCTGGCTCAGACGCCGCGAACTGAACCTGCCCGCCTTCTATCTGCTCGGCGACGAGGCCTTCGTCGCTCGCCGCGCCAAGGCCCTCGGCGCCGATATCCGGATTGCCTCGGTAAGCGCCGGCGAGGCCGCAGCCGTCTTCACCGAGGCCCTGCCCGTGGTCGCAACGGGTGAGAGTGCGACAGCCGAGCCCGGCAAGCCCGATGAAGCGAGCGCGCCGGCCGCGCTCGCTTCGATCCGGCAGGCGGTCGCCGACGTCCGTGAAGGCCGCGCCGGCGCCGTCGTCACCAACCCGATCGCCAAGAGCGTGCTCTACCGCTCAGGCTTCCGCCATCCCGGCCACACCGAATACCTCGCCGAGCTCGCCGCAAAGAACGGCCGCGTGCCGCAGCCGGTGATGATGCTGTGGTCGCCGCGGCTCGCCGTGGTGCCCGTGACCATCCACGTCTCCTTGCGCGATGCGCTGGCCCAGCTCACCAGCGAGCTCATTGTCTCGACCGTGCGCATCGTCGCGACCGAGCTGAAATCCCGCTTCGGCATCGAAGGGCCGCGCATCGCGATCTCCGGCCTCAACCCGCATGCCGGAGAGGACGGCTCGCTCGGCCACGAGGAGCAGACCGTGATTGCACCAGCGCTCAAAGCGTTGCGTAGCGACGGCATCGAGGCGAAGGGACCGCTCCCTGCCGACACCATGTTCCACGAGGCCGCACGCAGCACCTATGACTGCGCCGTCTGCATGTACCACGACCAGGCGCTGATCCCGATCAAGACGGTCGCCTTCGACGACGCGGTCAATGTCACCCTCGGCCTGCCCTTCATCCGCACCTCGCCCGATCACGGCACCGCGTTCGACATTGCCGGCACGGCCAAGGCCAATCCGGCAAGCCTGATCGCCGCGCTCAAGCTCGCAAGCCGCATGGCGGCTGCGCAAAGCTGATGAGCGCGATCGACGACCTCCCGCCGCTTCGCGAGATCATTCGCCAGCACGCACTGTCGGCACGCAAATCGCTGGGGCAGAACTTCCTGCTCGACCTCAATCTCACCGCGCGCATCGCGCGTGCCGCCGCGCCGCTCGAGGACTCCACCATCGTCGAGATCGGTCCCGGCCCGGGCGGGTTGACGCGCGCGTTGCTCGCGCTCGGCGCCAAACGCGTCATCGCCATCGAGCATGACGAGCGCGCGATCCCTGCCTTGCAGGATATTTCCGCGCGCTACCCTGATAGGCTCGAGATCGTGCATGGCGATGCCATGACCTTCGACCCGCGTCCGCTGCTCAATGGCGAAAGAACCAAGATCGTCGCGAACCTGCCTTACAACATCGCGACCCAGCTCCTGATCGGCTGGCTCACGACCGACCCCTGGCCGCCCTGGTACGACATGATGGTCCTGATGTTCCAGCGCGAGGTCGGTGAACGGATCGTGGCGCGCGAGGACGAGGAGGCCTATGGCCGCCTCGGCGTGCTCGCCAACTGGCGCTGCGAGACGAAGATCCTGTTCGACATTTCGCCGTCGGCCTTCGTGCCGCCGCCGAAGGTCACCTCCTCCGTCGTGCGGCTGGTGCCGCGCGCAGAGCCCCTGCCTTGCGATCGCAAGCTGCTCGAACAGGTCGCAGCCGCCGCTTTCGGGCAGCGCCGAAAAATGCTGCGACAAAGCCTGAAATCGCTTCAAGCGGATCCCGCTCGCCTTGCCGCGGCCGCAGGTGTCGATGCGACGCGGCGTGCCGAGACCATCCCGATATCAGGCTTTGTTGCCATGGCGCGTGAATTGGCGGATATACGAAAGCAAGCTGGATAACAGGAATTTCGGAGGAAGGAATATGGCGTTGATGCGTCGGCAGTCCCTGGTCAAGTTCGATGCGCCGTTGTGCGAGACCATCGTCGACACGCCGAAGCCGAAAGGCGCCGAAGTGCTGGTGCGCATCGA
The DNA here is from genome assembly GCF_052075965.1 of Bradyrhizobium sp. 482_C4_N1_8. NCBI lineage: Bacteria > Pseudomonadati > Pseudomonadota > Alphaproteobacteria > Hyphomicrobiales > Nitrobacteraceae > Bradyrhizobium > Bradyrhizobium sp. 482_C4_N1_8. The sequence continues at coordinate 5,258,611 of NZ_CP197231.1, forward strand.
GCGCTGCGGCCTCTGCCATTCCGACCTGCACATCCAGGACGGCTATGCCGATCTCGGCGGCGGCAAGAAGCTCGACACCACGCGCGGCATGACGCTGCCCTTCACGCTCGGCCACGAGATCGCGGGCGTGGTCGACGAAGTCGGCTCGGACGTGCCGGCGAACCTTGTCGGAGCCAAGAAGGCGGTGTTCCCGTGGATCGGCTGCGGCCAGTGCCGCGACTGCGCCAATGGCGACGAGAACCTTTGCGCGAAACAGCGCTTCCTCGGCGTCTCCATCGACGGCGGCTTCGCCACCCACGTGCTGGTGCCCGACGCAAAGTACCTGCTCGACTACGATCCCCTGCCCGTCAACCAGGCCGCGACCCTGATGTGCTCCGGCGTGACCGCCTACGGCGCGCTCAAGCGCCTGGTCGACCGCCCGCGCCAGCGCAATCTGCTGCTGATCGGTCTCGGTGGCGTCGGCATGATGGGCCTGTCGTTCGCGCAGGCGATGTTCAAGCAGCCGATCACGGTGGCCGATCTCTCGCCGGCCGCACGCGAGACCGCGCTGAAGAACGGCGCAGCCGTCGCCTACGATCCGTCCGAGCCCGACGTGATCAAGCGCATCCTGAAGGAAACCGAGGGCGGCTTCGACGAGGTGGTAGATTTCGCCGGCAATGAGAAGTCGATGGCCTTTGCCGTGGCGGTCGCCGCGCGCGGCGGCAAGGTCGTCGTCTCCGGCCTGATGGGCGGCCAGTTCACCCTGCCGATGGTGCAATGGGTCTACAAGCGCCTGACCGTCGAAGGCTTCATGGTCGGCACGCTCGCGGAAGCCCAGGAGCTGATGGCGCTCGCCCGCGCCGGCAAGATCAAGCCGACGCCGATGCGCGAGGAGCCGATGGGCGACGTCCAGAAATGGATCGACGAATTGCGCGCCGGCAAGGTCGTCGGCCGCATCGTGCTGAAGAACTGACGCGCCGGAACATCTGGACAGGCTTGGCGGCGGGATGAGGTCTCGCCGCCGTTTTTTCCTCCGCCGAATTAGCCCGGAATTGATCCAAGCCCCGGTTCCAAATAGGGGAACCGGCACATCGCGAACTAAAGTCCTCGCCAGCTTTCTCTTTGGAATTCTGGTGAGGCCATGCAGACCATCCGCCGCTTCCTGGCCGATGAAATCGCAGCCACTGCGATCGAATACGGCCTGATCGCAGCCGGCATCGCGCTCGCGATCATCGCCGTGGTCAACAATCTCGGCTCGTCGTTGAAGTTGAAGTTCGGCTCGATCAGCACCTCGCTGAAGTAGCGAGAATCCAGCCCGCGCGCTGAAGGCACGTCGCCGCGCGGAACGGCTGCGGCCACACCGCGTTGGCAGCGCATGTCCATTCGTTGCACCGTCGAAAGCGCATTCTTCATCGCCTGGAGTTTCCTGGAGCAGAGCGGCGAGCTCGGGCCTCCGGACGAGACCGCCAACACCATTCTGGATGCCATCGAAGCGCAGCTCAGGACCGGTGAGCGCCGGCAGTTGATGCTCGCCAACAACGCGATCGGTGCCTACCGCAAGCAGGTGGCCCAAAGCCGCCTCCTGGCCGAACGCCAGATCCGTCTCGGATAAGAGCCCGCGGCGCCCCACAAGCGCTGGCTCATTTGGAGATTCCGTAGTTCTCCGGATGAGAACAAAGTTCGCAGCGTGTCCTGCGGGCAACGCCGGACGGCGCGACGCCTCGCTGCTGCGAACTTTTCGGTTTCCCGCAAACACTTGTGTTCACTTTGGAACTGTCGGTTCCTGCGCGGAAACGTAGGGTTTTTCCTGGAGACGCCGATTCCCGGCCAACGAAGAGCCCAGAGACAAGAAGAGTGACCGGCCGGCCCAGGAACGATCTGCTGCGAAGGCTCAGCGCCCAGGATTTCGAGCTGCTCGCGCCGCACCTGCAATCGGTCGAGGTCGCCGCGAACCACGTTCTGCATCACGCCGGCGACGGCATCTCCGTCGTCCACTTCCCCTGCGGCCCTGCGTTCGTGTCGTTCGCGGTGCCGGTTGAGGATGACCGCGAGGTCGAAAGTCTCCTGGTGGGCCGCGAGGGCGGGGTCGGTCTTTCCGCAGGCCGCAGCCCATCGCCGGCCTTTTCCCGCGTCGTCGTGAAGGTCGGCGGCACGCTGGTCCGCCTGCCGCTGCGCGCGCTCGAGCAGGCGCAGCAGCGATCGCCCAGCATGCAGGAGATTTTTTCGCGCTACGCGGCCTGCCAGTTCGCACAGCTGCTCCAGACAGCGGCCTGCAACGCGGCGCATTCGATCGAGCAACGCGCGGCCAAATGGATCATCGCGGCCCGAGAGCATATCGGCAGCGACGAAATCCGCCTCACCCATGAGCAGCTCGCCGGCATGCTCGGCGTCTCCCGCAGCTATGCCAGCCGCGTCATCCAGACCTTCAAGGCCAGGCGCATCCTCGCGCCCCGCCGCGGTGCCATCCTGATTCTCGATGCGCCGGCACTCGAGACAAGCGCCTGCACCTGCAACGGTGCGGTGAAGAAGCACTTTCGCGAAGTGCTGGGACGCGCGGCGGGCTAGAACGATCCGCGCAGCCGGAACATATTCGCGTGGCCCGCATTGCCCGACATGGCGCGCTACTTCTTTCATTTCGAGGGCCAGCAACCTCACACCGACACGACCGGTGAAACGCTCCTCGACGACGATGCCGCCTGGCGCGAAGCCGTCCGCCTCTCCCGCGACGTCGAGCATGCGCTGCGCCCCGGCGACAGCTGGACGCTCAGCGTGTTTGACGGAAGCGAGCCGGTCTTCGTGCTCGCAATGGTGACACGGCGGTTTCGCTGACAGCCCTTCCCGTCGCCTCCGCACCGATCACATCAGACCACCAATTGGAACGCCGCGAATGTCCCATGCGTTGGCATCTCGTGAGGCAACGACGGAGTCAAAGCCCATGACGAAGCCGCTGACGAAAACGGTCAAGCCTGTTCCCGCGGAGAACCAGAGCCACAAGGGTTCCGGCAGCACGCCGTCAATTCCGCTCGACACCACCAAGGGCCATCGCGACGACGAGAAGCAGAACATTCGCGAGCAGGCCGAGCACGGCAACATCACCCAGAACACCACGAACAGGCGCATGGGATAGTCAGGACCAGGGGGAACGAAGAGAGGAGACACGAACTTGGTCAATCTCGGCAAGTGGTACGATCCGATATCCGAGCGCTGGATCGCACCACGTGAATCACGACTGGAGGAAAAGTCCTCTCATGCAAGCGAGAACCACGTCCTTGAGCTGCAGCGGACCATCGAAGTTCAGCGCATCTGGCGCGCACTTGTCGATTGCTGCGCCCGCGACTGATGCTCTTGCGTGCACGCCGCGGCGGAGTAACCGCCGCCGGCCGCGCCGTTGTAACCCTGCATGAACGATCCCGCATCACCCGCAGGGCCCGTCGCAACCGCGATATGCTATCTGTCTATCATCGTTGGCTGCGCCTGCCTGCTGCTGGCCGCAATCTGCATCGCCATCGCCTGTCAGGTCTTCATCCAGACCGGCGTGTTCGCGCAGTCCTACGCGATGGTGGGGCTGATCGGCACTGCGCTGGGATGTCTGGCGCTGACGCTGGCGCGGGTCTGGAAGTAAACACCGATCCATCCCTCATCATTCCGGCGTGCGTGGCCCGGGATAAGCCCGGGCATGACGGCCTGTAACGCTCCCATGCGATTGCCCTGCACAGAATGTCGCACCGCTTTTCGCCGGCGCGCCGGGCTGGTAGATTGGCGTCATTGCCGTGAAGAATTTTCGCTTTGGGGGTTTTCATGCGCGCGAGGATTTTCAATCGCGTCGTGGGGCTGGCGGCGCTGGCCGCAGCCCTGCTTATCGCCGGGGCGGCGCCGGCCTCGGCCGAGAAGCGCATTGCGCTGGTCGTCGGCAACTCCGCCTACAAGAACATCACGCCGCTCGACAATCCGTCCAAGGACGCGAGCCTGATGGCGGAGACGCTTGCCGCACTCGGCTTCACGCTGGTCGGCGGGCGCGCCCAGCTCGATCTCGACAAGGGCGCAATGGACATCGCGGTGCAGAGCTTTGGCCGGCAGGTCCAGGGCGCCGACGTCGCGCTGTTCTATTATGCCGGTCACGGCGTGCAGGTCGCCGGCTCCAACTATCTCGTGCCTGTCGGCGCCAATCCGACGCGCGAGGCCGATGTCGATTTCCAGATGACCGACGTCAACCTCGTGCTGCGGCAGATGCAGGGATCGGGCACGCGCCTCAACCTCGTGATCCTCGACGCCTGCCGCAACAACCCGTTTGGCTCGCGCGGCCTGCGATCCTCCGACGGCGGCCTTGCGCAGATGCGCGCGCCGGAGGGCACGCTGATCTCCTACGCGACGCAGCCCGGCAACGTCGCGCAGGACGGCAGCGACGGCCACAGCCCCTACACCAAGGCGCTGGCGGCGACGGTCCGGACCGCGGGCCTCGACGTGTTCCAGACCTTCAACCAGGTCGGCCTCGCCGTGAAGCGCGCCACGTCAGGCGCGCAGCAGCCCTGGGTGTCATCCTCGCCGATCGACGGCACCTTCTATTTCGTGCCGCCGACGCAAAGCCCGCCGCCGCAGGTCGCCGCGATGCAGCCCGATCCGCTGCCGGCGGATCGGCTGCGCGCCGATCCCGATCGCGTGCCGCTGCGCGATGCCGCGCTGCTGAGCGAATTGAGCGAGCGGCTCTACGAGCTCAATTTCGATCCTGACACGCCCGATGGACTGACCCGTGCGATCACCAAGCTCCAGCAGCGGATCTCGATGGCGCCGACGGGCGAGGCAACCGAAGGCCTGCTGCTGCGGATGCGCAAGATGGAGGATCTGAAGCCGTGGGGCTCGATCGTGTACGGTCCCGACAGCAGCAAATGGGGCATATCGTGGAACCACGCCTCGCGGCGCGCGGCGGTGGCGGATGCGCGCGGCAATTGCGCCGGCGCCAAATGTCCGATCGAGCTCTCCTTCTACGGCAACCGCTGCGGCGCGTTCGCGATATCAGACAAGTCCTGGTCGCTGGTCCAGCGCGACAGCATCCAGCACGCCAGGGATGCCGCGCTTGACGAATGCGGCAAGGCTGGCAAAGCTTGCCGCATTATCGGATCCGTCTGCGCCGACGGCTCCGGCCGCTGATACCTTTTTCATTTCGGATTGTTTCCTCATGCCCAATGCCGTCGTCCGTACGATCGCCCTTGCGTCCCTCCTCAACCTCGCCCTCGCCTCGTCGTCCGCCTTCGCGCAGTCCGGCAGCGCCGGCGGCTCGATCGGCAACGACGAAAAGTCGCTGTCCGGCTCGCGCCAGGATACTTCTTCAGGCCGCTCGGCCGAACCGGCCGCGCCCTCACGCCGGAGCAAGCCGGCGACCGAGGAACGCTCGTCGCCTCGGCGAAGCGGAGGTGGCGGTGGAGGTGGCGGCGGTGGTTTCGACGGTGCCTGGGCGGTCGTCAGCGTTGGTTGCGGCGGCAGCACGAGCGGCGCTGTCGTCGTGAGCTCGGGCAAGATCATCGGCGAAGGCGTTCGCGGAACCGTCAGCACGGGCGGCTCGGTCAGCACGTTCGGCCAGGGCCAAGGCGTGACCTTTACCAGCACGGGCCGGCTCTCGGGCCGCAGTGGTTCCGGAACGTGGCGCCGCTCCGACGGCTGCGGCGGAACCTGGAGTTCGGCGAAGCAATAGCCCTCGAAAACGCCTGAATTCGCGGCGGAACGAACGCCGCGCAGGCCCGATTCAAGCCACATCCTCTCCGGATTTGCGGCTCATTGCCACCCAAGTCTTTGATGACAAAGGGAAGGTAAAGAGTTGCGTTATGCGTAATCGGGAGACCAGGATGGGCAACCGCACCGCGAAGTTCATATCTGCGCTTGTCGGCAGCATCATCGCCGGCGCACCACTGGCCGCCGTGTCGCAGAATGCGCCGGAGGCAACGAGCTCGGCAAATGCCGCCAGCGACTGCCTCGCCTCGCCAAAGGGCGTCGCGCCGCAGGGGCAGCATTGGTACTATCGCCTGGAGCGCGGGAGCAAGCGGCAATGCTGGTATTTGCGCGCCGAAGGCAGCAAGGACAGCGCCAAGGCCGTGCAGGCCGCGCAGGCTGCGCCCGATGCACCGACGGCAGATTCAGCAGCGCCGCCGCAGCAGCACCCAGTGCAGGACGCACGCGCCGAATATCTGACGCCGCAGGGCAATACCGCGCCGACGACGCCGAATGCGCCCGCACCAGCGAAACCGGCGCCGATGCAACAAGCTGCCACTCCCTCCGCTGACAGCAACGCGCAGCAGCCCCCGGTCGCCACGCGCTGGCCCGATGCCTCCGCCGCGGCTCCGTCGCCCGCACCGCAGGCTGCGCCCGCTCCTGTCGCCTCGCCTGCGCCGCCGAGCGCGAAGCCGTCAAAATCCCCTGCCCCGGTCACGCTTGCCGCGGCAGATGCCACCACCGATAAAGCGACCGGCTCGCTCCAGACGCTGCTGCTCGTGATCGGTGGCGCGCTGGCGCTCGCCGGCCTCCTCGCCAGCATCATCTATCGCTTCGCAGGCGGACGACGCGTCCGCGTCCAGGATCGTCGCGTTAATTGGGACAATCGGGAGCCGCACGACGACGGCCGCGCACCCTGGCTCGAGGCGATGCCGACTGCCGCGCCGCGCGCGCAGCAGCCGCGCCCGGTGGATTTCGATGCCGCCCGTCCCCAGGCGGCCGCGCGTCCCCAAGCTGCCCAGCGCGAAGCCGCACAGCCCAAGGCCGCGCAGCTCAAGGCGATCGATCACGCGATCGATGCCGTCGATCAGCGGGCGCCCCAAGCCAGCAACGAGGTCGCAGAGCTCGACGAGGCCAACATGTTCAACGGAGAGTTCGAGATCGAGGCATCGGCCCCCCGGCTCGCGGCCAACGACATTAATGGCAAAGAGTCGGCCAATCGCGATGACGATCTGCAGATCGAGGACGCCGTCGACGTCGACGTGATCACGGCGATGCTGGAACGGCTGGCGCAGGAAGGACCGCGTCTCGCGAAGCCTAACCTTGAAGCTGGCCTTGCAAACCTCGTACGAAACCAACGAGGCCAGTCCGCCGCTCGCGCTTGAGGCGCTCGGCCTTCAGGATCGACTGCACCTCGGCAAACGCCTCGTCGACCGCGTGGTTGATGACGATGTAGTCGTACTCGGCCCAGTGGCTCATCTCGTGGCTGGCGCGGCTCATGCGCTTGCGGATCACCTCGTCGGAATCCTGCGCGCGCGAATGCAGCCGCTTCTCGAGATCGGCGGCCGAGGGCGGCAAGATGAACACGCTGACAACGTCCGCGCGCGCCTTCTCGCGGAGCTGCTGCGTGCCCTGCCAATCGATGTCGAACAGCACGTCTTGCCCGGCCGACAGCGCCGCCTCGACCGGCGCACGCGGCGTGCCGTAGCTGTTGTCGAACACCGTCGCCCATTCCAGCAGCTCGTCGCCCTTCACCATCGCGTCGAACCTGGCCTTGTCGACGAACAGGTAGTCGCGGCCGTCGACCTCGCCGGGCCGCATCGCCCGCGTGGTCGCGGAGACCGACATGCGAAGGCCGGGCATGCGGTCGATCAGTAGACGCGACAGCGTCGTCTTGCCCGCGCCCGACGGCGAGGACAGCACGAACATCAATCCACGCCGCTCGACACCGTCAGTTCCGTGCCCGCCCGCCGTCATCGATCACTCCAGATTCTGGACCTGTTCGCGGAATTGCTCGACCACGTTCTTCATGGCCAGGCCCGTATTGGTCAGCTCGATATCGTTCGACTTCGAGCAGCAGGTGTTGACCTCGCGGTGAAACTCCTGCGCCAGGAAGTCGAGCTTGCGGCCGATCGGGCCGCCCTTGCCGATCAGCTCGCGCGCCTGTGCGATGTGGGAGGCGATGCGGTCGAGCTCCTCGCGGATGTCGGCCCTGGTGGCGATCAGGATCGCCTCCTGCATCAGGCGGTCGGAATCGAAACGGTCGGAAGTGTCGAGCAGGGTTGCGATCTGCTCGGCGAGTCTCGCCTTGATCGCCTCGGGCTTGCGGCCGGGCGCGGCTTCCGCCTTCCTCGCCAGCACCTCGACCTCGTCGACCCGCTGGGTCAGGATCTGCCCGAGCGATGTGCCCTCGCGCTTGCGCATCTCGACGAGATCGGCGAGCGCCTTGTCGAAGGCCTCCGCAGCCGCGGCACGCGCGGCCTTGTCCTCCTCCTCGTCACCCTCGGGCTCGGCGACCTCGACGACGCCCTTGATGGCGAGCAGGCCGTCGACGCTCGGCGCGACCGCATCGACCTTGCCGGCGATCATCGCGGCCGCCTTCAGGACGGCATTGAGCACGTCCTCGTTGACGCGGACGGAAGCTGCGGCGTTGGCGCGCTTGACGTTGAGATTGGCGTAGACGGTGCCGCGCGACAAAAGCTCGCCGGCGCGCTTCTTGGCGTGGGCCTCAAGCTCGTCGAACCCCTGCGGCAACCGCACCCTGAGGTCAAAGCCCTTGGCGTTGACCGACTTCAATTCCCATTCGAACGTATACGGCCCGCTAGCGCCGTGGCTTCGGGCAAAGCCGGTCATGGACGACAGCGCCATCAGGTCAATTTCTCCGGAAACTCAGGATTCGCGAGGCCCATCAGGCCACGCGAATCTTAAGACTATTTTGCAGGAAAGTGGAATCCGCAAAGTCCCGCAGGCAGGTCTGCGCGAACCTAGCGCTGGACCACCGGCGGCGACGGCTGCACCGCGCCCTGGCGGGCGGGCGCGGGACCAGCGGGGCGAGCGGCTGGCGGCTTTTTCTGCTGATTGGGCCGCGTCGGCGTGGTCGCGGTCGGCGGATCCGCGGCAGCGCCGGGCGCGGCGGCTGCCGGCGGCTGCGCATCCTCGACCGGCTCGACCGTGTCGTTCTGGATCTGCTTCTCCATCGCGCGCAGCTTGGCGACGTTCTTCTGGTGCGCGTCGTAGGTTTCGGTGAAGGCATGCCCGCCGGTGCCGTCGGCGACGAAATAGAAGTCGCGGGTGCGGGCCGGGTTGGCGGTGGCTTCCAGCGAGGCGCGGCCGGGGTTGGAGATCGGGCCGGGCGGCAGTCCCTCGATCACATAGGTGTTGTAGGGCGAAGGCTGCGTGATCTCGCTGCGCTTGATCGGTCGGCCGAGCGTACCCTTGCCGCCGACAAGCCCATAGATGATGGTCGGATCGGACTGCAGCTTGATTTTCTGCTTCAGCCGGTTGGCGAATACGGCAGCGACACGGCTGCGCTCGTCCGGCTTGCCGGTCTCCTTCTCGACGATCGAGGCCAGCGTCACCAGTTGCTCCGGCGACTTCACCGGAATGTCCTGGCTGCGACGCTCCCAGATCTCGGCCAGCACACGCTTGTGCGCCTGTTGCATGCGCTGGATCACCTGATCGCGCGGGGTCCCGCGCGGGAACTTGTAGGTCTCTGGCAGCAGCGTGCCCTCACGCGGCAATTCGCGGACGCTGCCGGTGAAGATGTCGTTGTCGGACAGGCGCGCCACGATCTGCTCGGAGGTCAGGCCTTCCGGGATCGTGACGGAATGCTGCACCACCTTGCCCTCGACGATGGTGGCGATGACGTCGCGCAAGGAGGCGTTCTTCTGGAACGAATATTCACCCGGCTTGAGGTCCGAGCTCGCCTTCAGCGCGGCGACGCTGGCGATGAACACCCACGGATTGACGTCGGCCACGCCTTCCCGGTTCAGCGTCTCGGCGATGTCGCGCTTGCCGGCCCGCTGCGGGATGTTGACGATCTTGTCTTCCTTCAGCGGCCCCGGCGCCTCGAGCAATTGCCGGCCGTAGTAGTAGACGCCGCCGGCGCCCAGCATGGCGATCAGCAGAAGGGTGATGATGGCGTTGCCGACGATCACGAAGGGATTGCGCGCCCGGTCCGATCGCCTCGGCGGCGGCGGAACCTGCTCGGGCTCCAGCGCTGCCCGCGGACTCCGGGGCGAAATGGGCGGCCTTTCACTCATCGAAGCAACCTGAATCCTGCCGGTTCAATCGCGGCCAGACAATCGCTTGTCGAGCCAATGCACGCGCCCACGGGGTATGACTATCGCTGAATACGGCAAAACGGTGGATTCGTTTCAAACGCAAACTAATGAACCAGGCGGCGGAAGATCACCGACGCGTTGGTACCGCCAAAACCGAAAGAATTCGACAACGCGACGTTGACCTCGCGCTGCTTCGCAATGTGCGGCACGAGATCGATCGCAGTCTCGACCGACGGATTGTCCAGATTGATGGTCGGCGGCACGACATTATCGCGAATCGCGAGAATGGCGAAGATCGCCTCGATCGCGCCGGCGGCACCGAGGAGATGGCCGGTCGAGGATTTGGTCGAGGACATCGCGACCTTGGAAGCGGCGTTGCCGAGCAGCCGCTCGACCGCACCGAGCTCGATCTCGTCGCCGAGCGGTGTCGAGGTGCCGTGGGCGTTGATGTAGTCGAGATCGGATGCCGTGAGGCCGGCGCGCTTGAGTGCTGCCGACATGCTGCGGAAGCCGCCATCGCCATCGGGCGACGGCGAGGTGATGTGATAGGCATCGCCCGAAAGACCGTAGCCGATCACCTCGGCGTAGATCTTGGCGCCGCGGCGCTGAGCGTGCTCGAGTTCTTCCAGGACGAGGACGCCGGCGCCCTCGCCCATCACGAAGCCGTCGCGGTCCTTATCGTAGGGACGCGATGCCTTCTCGGGCGTTTCGTTGAAGCCGGTCGAGAGCGCGCGCGCGGCGTTGAAGCCGGCAATGCCGATCCGGCTGATCGGCGACTCGGCGCCACCGGCAACCATGACGTCGGCATCGGCCAGCGCAATCAGACGGGCGGCGTCGCCCACCGCATGTGCACCGGTCGAGCAGGCCGTGACCACCGAATGGTTCGGCCCCTTCAGGCCGTGCGCGATCGAGACGTAGCCGGAAGCAAGATTGATGAGGCGGCCCGGAATGAAGAACGGCGACACCCGGCGCGGTCCGCGCTCCTTCAGGAGGATCGCGGTTTCGGCAATGCCGGTGAGGCCGCCGATGCCGGAACCGATCATGGTGCCGGTCGCACACTTGTCCTCTTCGGTCTCGGGATGCCAGTTGGCATCATCGAGCGCCTGGCCGGCTGCGGCCATGCCGAAGATGATGAAGTCGTCGACCTTGCGCTGGTCCTTCGGCTCCATCCAGGTATCGGGATTGAAAGTATCGTTCGTGCCGTCGCCGCGCACGACGGTGCAGGCGTATTTGGTCTGAAGATCGGAGACATCGAAGCTCTCGATCCTGCGTGCGCCGCTTTCGCCGTTGAGGATGCGTTTCCAGGTCGGTTCGACGCCGCAGCCGAGCGGCGACACCATGCCGAGACCAGTGACGACAACCCGCCTCATATTCGAAAACTCCGCATCGAAAGATTCACGGCCAATAACAAGAAACCGGCTGACCGCTGGTCAGCGGCCCGTCCGGTTTCAATGTTGTCCCCGCGAAAATGAAGAGCCTTAGCTCTTCGCGTTCTTCTCGAGAAACTTCGTGGCGTCGCCGACGGTGAGAATCGTTTCCGCGGCGTCGTCCGGAATCTCGCAACCGAATTCTTCTTCGAACGCCATCACCAGTTCGACGGTGTCCAGACTGTCGGCGCCGAGGTCGTCGATGAAGCTCGCAGCGTCGACAACCTTCTCGGGTTCAACACCAAGGTGTTCGACCACGATCTTCTTAACCCGCTCGCCAATGTCACTCATTGCATAACCTCGTGTTGTTCCCTGTAGACCCGACCCCCCGGGACGATACGAGCCGTCGTGGTCGTTGACTGCCTTCGCTTACGTACTTTGATTGGCCCCATCTTAACCGATGCAGGCCCGGCGAGACGGCCAAGGCTCCGCATCGCCAATATACAGGGTTTCAAAAACCTGCAATGGCGTTCTTTGCCCATCCGTTGAGCGTCCGGTTATCATACTTCAACTGCCTTGACTACAAGCCTCATTTCGCACCGGAAACGGCCGTTTGCCGCACTCCGCACCGCCCTTGTGGGCAGTGCGGAAGGAGACGTCAGATCATGGCCATGCCGCCGTTGACGTGGATGGTTTGTCCCGTGACGTAGGCCGCTTCGTTCGAACTCAGGTAGACGGCGGCGGCTGCGATGTCCTCCGGCGTCCCCAGGCGGGCAGCCGGAACCTTGGCCAGAATCGTCTCGCGCTGCTTGTCGTTGAGCGCATCGGTCATCGGCGTCTTGATGAAGCCCGGAGCGATGCAGTTCGCGGTCACGCCGCGCTTGGCGTATTCGGCACCGAGCGTCTTGATCATGCCGATCAGGCCGGCCTTCGATGCCGTGTAGTTGCCCTGCCCGGGATTGCCGGTGACGCCGACGATCGACGTGATGGCAATGATACGGCCGAAGCGCTTGCGCATCATCAGCTTGGTCGCGGCGCGCGCCAGGCGGAAGGTCGAGGTCAGATTGATGTTGATGACCTCCTCCCAGTCCTCGTCACGGAGCTGGACGAAGAGATTGTCGCGGGTGATGCCGGCATTGGCGACGAGAATGTCGACCTGCCCCATCGCGGCTTCCGCAGCGGGCACCAGCGCCTCGACCTCGTCGGCCTTGGAGAGATTGCAGGGCAGCACGTGGGTACGCTCGCCGAGCTTGCCGGCAAGCTCATCCAGCACTTCCTTGCGCGTTCCGGAAATCGCAACGGTAGCACCCTGCGCGTGCAGCGCCTGCGCGATCGCGCCGCCGATGCCGCCGGTCGCGCCGGTGACGAGCGCCTTTTTGCCAGTCAGGTCGAACATTGAAAAACTCCTCTAGGCCTGCTTCGCAGCGGCCAATGCATCCTTGGCAGCGGCAATGTCGTTGGGACCACCGACCGACACGCCGACGGCGCCGTCCGCAATGCGCTTGACGAGACCAGACAGCACCTTGCCGGCGCCGATCTCGAAGAAGCGGTTGACGCCCTGGCCTGCCATATAGGCAACCGACTCGCGCCAGCGCACCGTGCCGGTGACTTGCTCGACCAGGCGGCGACGGATCTCGTCGGGATCGCTGATGGCGCTGGCCAGCACGTTCGACACCAGCGGCGCCGCCGGCGCCTTGATCGTGACCTTCGCCAGCGCCTCCGCCATGGCGTCGGCGGCGGGCTGCATCAACTTGCAATGGAACGGTGCGGACACCGGCAGCAGCATTGCGCGCTTGGCACCCTTGGTCTTGGCAATCTCGACGGCGCGATCGACCGCAGCCTTGTCGCCGGAGACGACAACCTGCCCGCCGCCATTGTCGTTGGCGGCCTGGCAGACCTGGCCCTGTGCCGCCTCGCCTGCGACCTCCATGGCGGCCTCGTAGTCGAGACCTAGGAGAGCGGCCATCGCACCGGCGCCGACCGGAACGGCTTTTTGCATTGCGAGACCGCGGGTGCGAAGCAACCGCGCGGTATCCGAGATCGTCAGGCTGCCGGCCGCAGCCAGCGCCGAATATTCACCGAGCGAGTGGCCGGCGACGAAGGCCGCGTCCCGTCCCACGGAAAACCCGGCTTCGGCCTCCAGCACGCGCAGGGTGGCGACAGATACCGCCATCAGCGCCGGCTGGGCGTTCTCTGTAAGCTGGAGCGTTTCTGCAGGACCATCCCAGATGATCGCCGTCAGCTTCTCCCCAAGCGCGGCATCGACCTCGTCGAACACGGCGCGCGCCAACGGAAAGGCGTCGGCCAGGGCCTTGCCCATGCCAACCGCCTGGGACCCCTGCCCTGGAAATGTGAATGCTGCCGTCATCGGCGCTCCCTGCTTGTCGGGCGTGATCCCTGCGAGAACCGGCAGCCGATGACGCACGGCCTTAGGCCATGGTTCCGGATCATGCTACAAAGGGGGCCGTAGACACTGTCCGGGGCCGGAATGTCAAGCCAAGATAGGAACTTCGCCCGGGATTCAACGGGGAACGCTGGCCCTAGAATCCACCATTGGTCTGATTGGCGTCGACCGCCGCCCCTGCCTGCGCGCGGCGCGCGCTGTTCACGAGTTGCCCCGGCCGGTCATCCCGGTCCGGCTTCGCGGTCGCGAGCCGCAGCACCGCGGCGTAGCCCGGCTGCACCTCCATGCGGCCGGCGTGCCGGCTCGCACTCAGCAGGCGATGCACCTTCGGCAGATTGTAGCAGGGCACGTAGAACAGGAGATGATGCTCGAGGTGATAGTTCACGTAGTACGGCGCGATGAACAGCCGCTCGAGGAAATTCGCATGCGTGGTGCGGGTGTTGCGCAAGGGATCGCTACTGTCGGGCACGACGGCGTGCTCGGCGATGTTGCGGATGCGGGTGATGACCATCATCCAGGTCAACAGCGGCACCAGCCATAGCAGCGGATAGGCCCACCACACGCCGGCTGCCGCGAGCGCTGCGAACATCGCGGCATTGGCGAGGCATTGCGGGCCGAGTTTCTCCCAGAAATGCGCAGCACGCTGCCGCAACGTCCAGTCCTTCGGCCCGAGCGCATTGAGCAGTTGCGCCTTGCGCTGCTGGTAGCCGGTCTGCCCGGTGATGTCGCGAATGAACTTGCGGCGATAGCTCAGCTTGGTGATCGGAAACGGCGCCGACAGCACGAGATCGGGGTCGTCCTCCTGCTGGGTGCGCGCGTGATGCTGAAGGTGATAGCGCCGATAGCTGCGCGTCTCCGCGAAGAGAGGATAGGCGCAGAACCATTGGCTCAGGGTCAGATTGGTCTTCTCGTCAGCGGACAGGCAGCCATGCGCGCCGTCGTGCATCAGGATCGCGAGCCCGAGCTGGCGCGAACCGATGATGGCAACGGCGAGAATGTAGGTGATCGGGTTGGGCCACCACGCGACCAAAGCGATCGCGGCGACAATGAGTGCCCAGGCGTGGGCGATCAGCGCGACGCCTTTCCAGGTCACGCGCTGGCGCACGTCGGCGAGCTGGTCGTCGGTCAGGAAATCGCGGGCACGCATGCGAAGTGCAGTCATGGCCTAACCCTCCTCATTCGAATTGCCAGATGCGTCGCGCTCGTCGACCAGACGGAGGCGCGCCGTGTCGCTGGCTGATTTCGCCTGCTCGCCGAGCACACGCAGCATCTCGGCGCATAATTCATCCGGCGACCGGCCCATCGCGTATCCCTCGAGAATGACGCCGACGGCGACGGCCCAGAACCGCCGCGAGCTTTCGTCGGGCGCACGCAGGGAGCGCCAGCCGTGCCGCGCGACCTGGCTCGCATAGGCGCGTGCGCCTTCACCGTGCAGGCGCTCGATGGTGCGCTCGACCAGCGGCGCAAGATCCTGGCGCCGCCGGGTCAACGTCAGCGCCTCGGCGAAGAAGGCGACCGAATCGCTCGCAGTCACGGTCTCGGCCAGCGCACGGGTGTAGTCGCGCGGCGTGCGCGCTTTCAGCGCCGCCTGCTCCGTCGCCCGCGCCAGATACAGCAGCTCGCGGCAGGCGCATTCGACGAACAGCGCCTCCTTGGTGCGGAAGTAATAGGTGATCTGGCTCGGGAACGCGTCCGCGGCGGCGGCGATGTCGGTGATGGCCGTGCCGGACAGCCCCCGCTCCCTGAACAGCGGGCTCGCCGCATCCAGCAGCAGCGACCGCATCTTGCGGCCGGCCGAACGTGTAGCCCGGGCAGCATGCTTGGGGTCGCCAGCCGCCTCTAACGGCTCATGGACCGACTTTTCCGCCATTGGGGTCCTCTGCGTTGCTTTATTTGTATGCTATACAAACAAATAAATCAAGCTGGTATGGTCCGCGAGGACCGGTCCCGCTGCCCGCACCGGAACCATCCGGGGCCGAAAGCACGGCCTCCAACCTTGCAAAGCCGGCCAAAATCCGTATAAGCGCGCCATCCGCAGACCCGGCCGGGAGCTGAACGGACGGTCTCAGCAAATCATTCGTGATTTTGGTGTGGCAGGGCCAGTCGGCCCGTCGTCCCGTGTTTCCGCCTTCTGAGCTTAATCCCAGAGTCCTTTCCGAAGGCCTCTTAAGGGCTTGACGCCGGGCGATGCGCCAACATGAGGAAAGGACCATTATGGCTCTCTATGAGCATGTTTTTCTCGCGCGCCAAGACGCGAGCACGCAGCAGGTCGAAGAGCTGACTGCGCAGATGACCGGCATCGTCGAGGGTCTCGGCGGCAAGGTGACCAAGACCGAGAATTGGGGCGTTCGCTCCCTCACCTACCGCATGAACAAGAACCGCAAGGCGCACTTCGTGCTGCTCAACATCGACGCGCCGTCCGCGGCGATCGCCGAGATCGAGCGCCAGGAGCGCATCAGCGAAGACGTGATCCGCTATCTCAGCGTCCGCGTCGAGGAGCTCGAGGAAGGCCCGTCGGCGATGATGCGCAAGGCTGACCGTGACCGCGAGCGTGACGACCGTGGCGGCGGCTTCCGCGGCGATCGTGAAGGCGGTGGCTTCCGTGGCGACCGCGAGGGTGGTTTCCGTGGCGGCGATCGCGACGGTGGTGGCTTCCGCGGTGACCGCGGTCCGCGCCGTCCGCGCGACGAAGCTGAAACGACAACGCCGGATGCGGAGTAAGATCAATGGCTGAAGCTGGTGCACGCCGTCCGTTTTTCCGTCGTCGCAAGAGCTGCCCGTTCACGGGCGCAAATGCTCCGAAGATCGACTACAAGGACTCCAAGCTCTTGATGCGCTACGTTTCCGAGCGCGGCAAGATCGTGCCGAGCCGCATCACCGCGGTGTCGGCCAAGAAGCAGCGTGAGCTCGCCCGCGCCATCAAGCGCGCGCGCTTCCTGGGCCTGCTGCCCTACGTCATTCGCTAAGACGAATTCGGCCGGCGGCGACATCGCCGCCGGCCGCGCTTTTTTGGTTTCATAAGGCTTCCGGGTCGTCCGGTCGCCGATGGTTGGGGCAAGATGCCTCTAACCGCTCGAAGGGAGCGGGACAGCTGATGATGACTCTTGGACTGATAGCTCTGATCGCCGGCGCTGCGTCGGCCCTGATGTTCGCCTCGATCGTATCGGGCGCGCTGATCTCGCTCGTCCTGTTCTATCTCGCACCGCTGCCGCTGATGGTCGCCTCGATCGGCTGGGGCCCGCTTTGCGCGAGCCTCGGCGGCATCGCAGCTGCGATCGGCCTCGGGGCCCTGTTCGGCCTGCCCTACTGCATCGCCTTTGCCGTGACCGTCGCGCTGCCCGCGTGGTGGCTCGGCCATCTCGTCCTGCTCAGCCGGCGGGTTGGACCCGTCGCGCCGGAAGCCACCACCGAGCCGCCGGCCGAGCCCGAGCTCGAATGGTATCCGGTCGGTCGCATCCTGCTGTGGATCGCGGGCTTCGCCGCGCTGACCACGATCGCCGCCCTGCTCACCCTCGGCACCGACGCCGAGACCATCACCGGCACGCTGCGGCGCGGCTTGATGCGCCTGCTCCGCACCGCCGACCCGCAGACGTCAGGCGAAGCCGGTCAGTTCGTCGACGCGCTGGTGCTGATCGCTCCGGCCGCCGCCACCATCGTCGCGATGATGACGCTCACCCTCAATCTCTGGCTCAGCGGCAAGATAACGGCGACATCGGGCCGCCTGCTGCGTCCGTGGCCGGACATGATGACGGCCGAGCTGCCGCCGATGACGCTGGTGGCGCTCTGCATTGCGCTCGCGTTCTGCTTCACCGGCGGGTTGCTCGCGATGGTCGCGCAGATCACGACGGCGGCGCTGATGATGGGCTATGCGCTGACCGGATTTGCCGTGCTGCATACGCTGACGCTGGCGCTGAAGAGCCGCACCTTCTGGCTCGGTTCGACCTATGCCGTCGTCGTGGTGTTCGGCTGGCCCGTCATCGCGATGGTGATCCTCGGCCTCGCGGATGCCGTGTTCGGCTTCCGCGAGCGCTTCCTGCGCAGCCGCCAGCCACCGCCGCTGCCAACCTCTTAAGTTCAACCCCAAAACCCAACTCACTCAACACTTCAAAGGAGAACGAATATGGAAGTCATTTTGCTGGAACGCGTGAGCAAGCTCGGCCAGATGGGCGAAGTCGTGAAGGTTCGCGACGGCTATGCCCGCAATTTCCTGCTCAAGCGCGGCAAGGCGCTGCGCGCCACCGCCGACAACCGCGCCAAGTACGACGGCATGAAGGCCGATCTCGAGGCTCGCAACCTCCAGTCCAAGGGCGAGGCGTCCAAGGTCGCCGAGAAGATCCAAGGCAAGAACATCATCGTGATCCGTCAGGCTTCCGAAGCCGGCCAGCTGTTCGGCTCGGTCACGGTGCGCGACGTCGTCATTGCGTTCGAAGCCGACGGTGTCTCGCTTGAGCGCCCGCAAGTGCAGCTCGACGCGCCGATCAAGACCATCGGCAAGCACACCATCACCGTCGCCGTTCACCCCGAGGTCGAGGTCGAGGTTTCCGTCACGGTTGCGCGCAGCCAGGACGAGGCCGAGCGCATCAACCGCGGCGAGGACATCTCGACCCGCAACGAGGACCGCGATGCGGCCGCCGAAGCGATCGCCGCCGCCGGCGAGTTCTTCGATCCGGAAGCCCAGCAGGACGACGAGCCGGCGCCGGCTGCGGACGAGACCGAGAAGTAAGACCCGCGTTCGCGCAGGTTGCGACGCCCGGCCGCCTCAGGCGGCCGGGCTTTTCGTTTTCGCGGCGACGTCCTCGCTCAGCATCGCGATCGAAGCGAGCGCAGTTGCCGTGTGCTTCTCGACACCGTCGTTGACGCAAAACACGTCGGCCGCGACCACCGAGACCTGGCGGCCCGGCTTGATCACCCTGGCCCGGCAGATCAGTTTCTCGCCGACCGCCGGCGACAACAGATTGAGCTTGTATTCCGCCGTCAACGCCGGCTGGCCGCGCGAGGTCGCCGCCGCGATCGTCGTGGCGTTGTCGACCAGGAAGGCGGTGACGCCGCCGTGGAAGAAGCCGTGCTGCTGGAGCAGCTCGGGCCGGCGCGCGACCGCAATCGTGCAAGTGCCGCGCGACAATTCCGAGAGCTCGGCGCCCACCAGGTTCATAAACCCCTGACGGCCGACATTGGCGTGGATGCGCTCGGCTACAGCTGCGAATTCGGGATCTGCTTCGGCTCGCATGCGGCTTCTCCTATTGCTTGTGGATGCGATCGGGCGGCCGCAGCGCACGGATGGCACAGGCGACAAGCGTGTCGGCTTCGCTGCGCGGATCGGCGCGGTCACGTCCCGAGAGAAAGGCGCGGCAGAAGATCTGGGCAGGGCCGATGAGCTGGCTGACGAACATCACCGGCGTCATCGGCAAGAGCTCGCCGCCGGCAACCAACGGCGCGCGCCAGCGCTCGATGCCTTCGGCAAGGCGCGCATTCTGCGCGCGCTGAGCGTCGCGGACGTCCTCGCTCCATTCGCTGCGCGATATCTCGAAGAGATAGCGGGCCTCGCGCCGGCTCGACACCACCCAGTCGAGATGGGCCCGGATCAACCGATCGATGCCCTGCCCGGCCCTCGGCATCGGATCGAGCGCGGCCAGCACCGCGGCGTGATAGTGCCGCAGCACCTCCAGGAAAAGCGCGCCCGCCAGTTCCTTCTTCGATCCGAAGACATGAAAGAAGCTGCCGTTGGAGGCGCGTGCCCGGGCGCGGATCGCTGCCACCGTCGCGGCTTCGA
This sequence comes from Bradyrhizobium sp. 482_C4_N1_8, assembly GCF_052075965.1. NCBI lineage: Bacteria > Pseudomonadati > Pseudomonadota > Alphaproteobacteria > Hyphomicrobiales > Nitrobacteraceae > Bradyrhizobium > Bradyrhizobium sp. 482_C4_N1_8. The sequence continues at coordinate 5,278,114 of NZ_CP197231.1, forward strand.
AGCCGACGCGGTCGAATACGAAAAGCCCGGCCGCCAACAGGTCGTCACGCACGCTCGTCGTCATCGACGCCTCCTAGAGCATCACTCTAGAGTAACGCTCTAATTGCAGTCAAGACGATGCGAAGGCCGCGATGCGTGCGGCCTTCGCAAATCGACGGAAAATCTGGCTCGCTTAGCGCGAAATCGGCGGTGTGGGCGGACCGGACGAGTCGGCTGGCGCCGCGGGCGGGGCCGCAGCGGTCGCGGGCGGTGCAGGCTCCTGCGGCTTGGCTGCCGGCTCGGAGCTCACGGCAGGCGCGGCCGGCTTAGCAGCCTCCTCCGCCGGCTTGGCCTCGGCGGGCTTCGCGGCGGCAGACGGTGCAGCCGGCGTGACCTGCGGTACCGGATCGGGCCGCAGCGCCGGAGTATCGCTGCCGCGCGGCTCGACCTTGGCACTATCCGGCCTGGCCTCAGCGGGCTTCTCTGCCGGCTTGTTCTCGGGCTTCGCCTCGTCACGGCCGGGCTCGACCTTGGCCGAGTCGGGCCTGGTCGTGTCAGGCTTGGTCTCGGCCTTCGGCTCGCTCTTCTTGTCTTCAATGGCCGGCGCGGCGGCGTCGACCTTCGGTGCTTCCTCGGTCCCGGGCTTGGCGCGACGCTTAGCTTTGCGTCCCTCGGGCGCGGCCTGGCCCTCGGGCTTCGCACCTTCCTTCGATCCCTCCTCGGGTGGCCGTGCCGCGCGCTTCTGACGGGCGCCCTCGGGCGCGGCAGCCTCGCCGTCCGGCTTGGCGGCGTCCTGGGAGCGCTGGCGGCGCCCCTGATGGTCCGGCGCCTGGCCGGGCGCGGTATTGGCTTCCTTCTCCTTGGCGCCGTCCTTTTTGTCCTTGCCGTCCTTGGCCTGGTAGCGGGTGTCGGTGGCACCGTTGGAGACGAGGTAGGACGCGAGCACGCCGGCCATGTCGGAGCTGGTCGTGTAGTGCTGGCGCAGGAAGCCCGGCAGCGAGCCCGGCGCCACCGTCTTCAACAGACCGCGCGGGCTCTTGTGGCAGGCACTGCAGGTCTGCGCGAAAAGCTGGGATGGGGCCTTGCCGGCCTCGAGGTTCGTCGCCTGCGCAAGGACGGTATCGGTCACGCCGAAGCCGATCAGAAGAAATACCGTCGCGAGGCTGAGCGCTCGGCTCGACATTCCCATCATCTCCATTGAATTTACGCGAATGCAGCCGGCATAAGGCGCGGCGGCGGGTCACCTTTTAGCGGATTGAGCCGCGAATGGAAGCAGCCTCCACACGCAAGGATGTGATTAAGCGCTTTTGGAATATCGGCTGTGATCACAGCGCAATAGCGCTGCAGCTTGTTCGAGTGCCGGTGGCCTCGTGAGACGACGCGTCGCCTGTCGGAAGCGGCACATCGTCGCAAAGTCACGACGCCGCAGACACCCGTCATCGTGCGCGCGAAGGCGGCGCCGAACCCGGACCTGACGCTGGTTGGTGAATGAATCCTAATGACGCAGGGTCGAGATCTGGGACGATCGGAAAGAGGCTGTTAACGCCAGTTGCGCCCGCAGGTCCGCGAGGGTCTCGGGCGAGACCGGCTCGCGCCGCACTTCGGGCCGCTCGGCGTGCTGCATGGCCGCGATCAGCCCCGACAACCAAAGCCGGCTGGCCGCCTCGCTTCGCCAATTCTGGTGCTGCCGTTCTGGCCGCATCGCTCGCCTCGTTCCCTGGTGGCGGGAGACAACCCCCCGACCGCCTTCCTGTTCCGGGTCGTACCCCGAAAGAATCCGGGGAGATGTGATCTGTTTCACATAAGTCTCGTCGGGCCCGGCTTAGACCGTCGCCATGAGCAAGCGGACCCAAACCTCATTCGACGTGCAGGACGACCTCCGCACCGATTACGCTCTGATCGCCACCGGCGTCGGAGCGGCCTTGGTTGCGCTGGTCTACCTCCTGCTGGTCTGAATCCGAGCCCAAAGCTCCCGGCGTGCGTCATTTCGCGCGCTTCTTGATACGTCTGCGCGCCAATCCATTAGGTTCATGTCACCCGGAGTTTTCCGTGGCGCGGTCACGGCCGCTTCCGGGACGGGCGAGTTCCGCAAAAACCGTCAAGCGCGGCGCGTGCCGCGGCTGCCAATCATCCACCATTTTAACTGAGCGGTTGATAGCGGTCAGCTTTTGCTTCCGCTTTGGCCTGAGGCGGCGCTTTATCCCGGCCCCGTATCCGCCCCAGAAAATTGCTAACGCTCGACCATGGCCCTGACTGATTCGAACGTCCTCAAACTCGCGCCCGAGCCCGGAACTCCGGCGTATCGGAGCGCGCCGCATAATATCGAGGCGGAACAGAGCCTTCTCGGCGCGATCCTGGTCAACAACGACGCCTTCTACCGCGTCTCCGACTTCCTCGAGCCGAAGCATTATTTCGAGCCGCTGCATCAGACCATCTACGAGACGGCCAGCAGCCTGATCCGGATGGGCAAGATCGCCACGCCCGTCACGCTGAAGACGTTCCTCCCGGCCGACACCGATGTCGGCGGCATGACCATCGGGCAATATCTGGCGCGGCTCGCGGCGGAAGCAACCACCATCATCAACGCCCAGGACTACGGCCGCACCATCTATGATCTGGCGCTGCGACGCGACCTGATCGGCATCGGCGAGGACATGGTCAATGTCGCCTATGACGCGCCGGTCGACTTCGCGCCGCGGGCGCAGATCGAGGACGCCGAGCGCCGCCTGTACGAACTCGCCGAATCCGGCCGTTATGACGGCGGCTTCCAGAAATTCTCGCAGGCGTTGGCGGTCGCGGTCGATCTCGCGGCCAAAGCGTTCCAGCGCGATGGAAAGCTGTCCGGCATCTCGACCGGCATGCGCGACCTCGACACCAAGATGGGCGGCCTCCAGCACTCCGACCTCATCATTGTGGCCGGACGCCCGGGCATGGGCAAGACTTCGCTGGCGACCAACGTCGCCTACAACGTCGCCAAGGCCTATGTCGGCGAGGTCCAGGCTGACGGCACCATGAAGGCCGCCAATGGCGGCGTGATCGGCTTCTTCTCCTGCGAAATGTCGGCCGACCAGCTCGCCACGCGTATCGTCGCCGAGCGCACCGGCATTCCCTCCTCCCACATCCGCCGCGGCGGCATCTCGGAAGCCGATTTCGACAAGATCCGGGAAGTCTCGATCGAGCTGCAGTCGCTGCCGTTCTATGTCGACGCGACCGGCGGCCTGTCGATCGCGCAGCTGATGGCACGCGCGCGCCGGCTGAAGCGGCAGAAGGGCCTCGATCTCCTCGTGATCGACTACATCCAGTTGCTCTCCGGATCCGGCAAGCGGAGTGACAACCGAGTACAGGAAATCACGGAGATCACGACCAGCCTGAAGGCGCTGGCCAAGGAGCTCAACGTTCCCGTGATCGCGCTGTCCCAGCTCTCACGCCAAGTCGAATCCCGCGACGACAAACGGCCGCAGCTCTCCGACTTGCGTGAATCCGGATCAATCGAGCAGGACGCCGACGTCGTCCTGTTCGTTTACCGCGAGGAATATTACCTCGCGATGAAGGAGCCCCGCCCAGGCACGCCTGAACACGAGAAGTGGCAGCTTGACATGAGTCTTGCGCACGGAAAAGCCGAGGTCATCATCGGCAAGCAGCGCCACGGCCCGACCGGCACCGTCGATTTGGCGTTCGAAGCCTCGGTCACCAGGTTCGGCGACCTCGCGCCTGACAGTCAGTTGCCGGTTCGCAGCGGCAACGACTACTGAGTTCCTTGAACCAGACCGGCCTCTTGCGTAAAACGGCGCCATGACAATGGCGTCCGACCCGAAAATGATCCCGCAATCCGGCCTCCTCTCCGCGGAGGCCAATCAGGCTGCCGCGCTCGCAGCCTATGGCGGCGTGCTCACCGTCGATCTCGACGCCATCATCGCCAATTGGCGCAAGCTCGAGAAGACGGCCGTGCCGGCCGAATGCTCGGCCGTGATCAAGGCCGATGCCTATGGCTGCGGCGCCGCGCAGGTCTCGCGGGCCCTGAGCAAGGCCGGTTGCAAGACCTTCTTCGTCGCCACCATCGAGGAAGCGCGCACTGTGCGCGAAGCCGTGCCGGAAGCCGCGATCTACGTGCTCGGCGGCTATTTCCAGAACACCGGCGAGCACTACGCCAGGATCAATTGCCGGCCGGTGATCGGCGATCTCAACGAGCTTGCCGAATGGGACGTGTTCTGCCGCCGCACCGGCTGGACCGGAGGCGCCGCTGTTCACATCGACACCGGCATGAACCGGCTCGGGCTGACGCTTGCGGACGCGCAGGCCATCATCCCCCGCATCAACGCCGGCGATCCCGGCATCACGCTGGTGATGAGCCATCTGGTCTCGGCCGAGCAGCTCAACAGTCCCGTGAATGCAAAACAGCTGGCAACCTTCCGCAGTATCGCCAGCGAATTTTCCGGCGTGCCGGCTGCGCTTGCCAATTCCTCCGGAATCTTCCTCGGCGCGCCCTTCCAGTTCGACCTGGTGCGGCCGGGCGCAGCGCTCTACGGCGTCAACCCGACGCCTGAGGCCGACAACCCGATGCAGCCGGTGGTCGACCTCAAGGCGCGCATCGTGCAGACCCGCAATGTCGAACGCGGCGAGAGCGTCGGCTATGGCGGCACCTGGACCGCGCGGCGGCCGACAAAACTCGCAATCATCGCAGTCGGCTATGCCGACGGCTATTTCCGCGCCGCCAGCTCCAATGACGGCACCCGCGGCGCCGAGGTCGTTGTCGCCGGCAAGCGCTGCCCGGTCGCGGGCCGCGTTTCGATGGACCTGATCGCGATCGACATCACCGACTTGGCCCCGAACGCGGCGCGGCGCGGCCACATGGTGACGCTGCTCGGCGAGGGCATCACCGTCGACGAGCTCGCGCATCATTTCGGCACGATCGGCTACGAGGTGCTGACCAGCCTCGGCCACCGCTACGCCCGCGTCTACAAGGGCGGCAATGAGGTGGAGCCGCTGGTCAAGCCGGAGCCCGCGCTGGTGCAGGCGGCCGAGCAGCCGCCCTCCCCGCCGCCGATCGAGCAGCCCGCGAGCCCGCCGCCGCTGCCGAGTTAGGGACGCGCCCGTTCTTCGGGCGCGGCGCAGCGCTCCTTCAGCAATGCGCTGCAGAGCCGGGGCCATCTTCTCGCACCGTACTCTGTCGCTTTCTGGGTCCCGGCTCTGCGGAGCAGCGTCACACGCTGCGCCGCGTCCGGGACACGAGACTTACTTCTTCCGGCTGTCGAGCGCCGTCTTGCAGGACGCGCTGAGCTGATCGCGCTTGGCGTTGAGGCAGGCGATGATCTTGCCGCCACCGGGCGCGATGCCGGCGCAGAATTTGTCATAGTCCGCCTTGCACGCGCCGCGTGGATCGGACGATTGTGCCGACGAGACACCGGAGAACGCGACGACGAATGCGACGATGGCGAGGCTCAGACTGGACTTCAACATGGATTTGGATCTCCGGTGGCGGCGCAAACGACCGCGGCCGCAATCTCTACATGAAGATTGCGGCACTCAACGTCAACCGAATCTGTCCTACGACCGCGCGGCGAAGCCTGATGTCGCTGCCTCGCCCGTGGTCCTAGGGGCGATGATGCTTCATCGATCTCATCGCGCTCTATTATCCGCGCACCTTGTTATCGATAACCCACGCATCCATGCTCTCTTTGCACGCGTTGCCGATATGGCTCCTGTACCTGTTCAGGCAAGCAACAATGCGCCCGCCCCCCGGCACGACACTGGGGCAGTATTTGAAATATTCCACCCTACAGGCGATTTCCATTTTCTCGGCAGCAAGAGCCACTCCGGAAAATGCGGTTGCGGCCACGACTACGGCAAGGCAAAGCTTGGTCATCGTCAAACCTCCGTCGTGTTGATCGGCAATTTTGGGTTGTAAGCATACATCGTGGAACGCCGATGACAACGGTAGCGAGTCATTTCTGAAGATTTCCAGTCGTTGGGCCCATGAGGATCGCGACGTTCAACATCAACAATGTCAACCGCCGCCTGCCCAACCTGTTGCGTTGGCTGAGCGCGGCGAAGCCTGATGTCGTCGCGCTCCAGGAACTGAAGGCAGCCGACGGCGAATTTCCGGCAGCGGCCATCGAACAGGCCGGTTACGGCGCGGTGTGGCGTGGACAGAAGACGTGGAACGGCGTCGCCATCCTCGCCCGCAATGCCGAGCCCATTCTCACGCGCGACCGCTTGCCGGGAAAGCCTGATGATCGCGAAGCCCGCTACATCGAGGCCGCCGTGCGCGGAATCATCGTCACCAGCATTTACCTGCCGAACGGCAATCCGCAGCCGGGGCCGAAATTCGACTACAAGCTCGACTGGTTCGCGCGCCTCAAGCGCCACGCCAAGACCTTCATCAAGCAGGATCTGCCCGTGGTGCTCGCCGGCGACTACAACGTCGCGCCTAATGAGATCGACATCTATCCGACGCGGTCATGGGACAAGGATGCCTTGATTCAGCCGAAGAGCCGCGCTGCGTTTGCCTCGCTCATTGAACAGGGTTGGTGTGATGCGATCCGCGAACTGAATCCGGAGAAACGCATCTACACGTTCTGGGACTACAAGCGAAACCGCTGGCCGCGCGATGCGGGCCTCAGACTCGATCATCTCCTGCTGAGCCCCGCCCTGGTCTCGCGTCTGGCCAAGGCGGGTGTCGACAAGAAGGTGCGCGGCGAGGAAGGGGCGAGCGATCACGCGCCGGCGTGGGTGGTTCTGAAGGAGCGTTGACGGTGCCGTAGGGTGGGCAAAGGCGCTCTTGCGCCGTGCCCACCATCTTCTATCGCGAGTAAGGTGGTGGGCACGCTTCCGCCTTCGCTCTTCTAGCTACGGCGGACAAGTCGCTTTGCCCACCCTACGAGATCGCGCCAGATCAACGCCCGTAATACTCCTGCACCGTATCCCACGCCGCCTTTTGCAGCAGTTGGGTGGTCTCCGCATCCAAGCCCGTCGCATAGGAATTGCCGACCGGCGAGCGCCCGGTCAGCGCGGCGAGCGTCACACAGGTTGCCAGATACGTGCCCGCCGGACTCGGGTGTCGCTTGTCCGGCGCATACAGATTGAGCTCCGGCTGGAGCTTGCGCACGCGCGCGAAGGCGAGGCCTGCGGGAATCACGAGCGCATCATTGGCATTGCCGGCGAGCGTATAGGCCTCGGCCAAGGCTTCCGTCATCTCCGGCTTGTCGGCATAGGCCCAGGACATAAAGAACACCGGCCGCATGCCGTGGGCACGGACGATCTCGCTGTCCTTCTTGGCGAAGGTCGCGAACGCGTCCTTCAATTGCGGATGGATCGGGCACTGGCTGCAATCCATCATGACGACGGCGTCGAACTGCCTGCCCGGCTTGTTGAAGACGACGTTGTTCTGCTCGTCGAAGGAATAGGCGCCGATGCCGCCCGGCCGCAGCAGATTGTCCATGTCGTGCCAATCGAGGCCGGAGCCGCCGATCGTAGCCATGGTGTTGCGGTACGCCGCCTTGTTGTCAGCATCAGCCGCGCGCTCCATGAAGGAGAGATGCCCGGGCATGCCGTTGTTGTAGTAGAAGAAGCTGTTGCCGACGAACAGCGCGGCCTTGGGGAAGTCAGGTCCTGATGTCGTGACCTTCGGTTTGGTCTGCGCCTGCGCGTTGAAGCCGGCTGCAACGGCCAGACACATTGCGAGCATCACTCGCGCAAAACGACGCATCATGGCTTCCCCCCCTTTTTCTCTGGGGCCGGACCAAATCAGCTTTTCAAAATCGCCTCAAGGTCACAGATGCGCAGCGGACATGCGCGCGCCCTGCATGCTCACCACAAATTCCTGCCGTCGATCATGTTCACCGGCACGGCATCGAGATCGAAATCGTCGAACAGGCGCGCGTTCACCGCAACCTTGGGATTGTCGAAATCGGCCTTGCCGGTCGACCAGTCCGGCGACTCCGAATAAGTACCGCAGCCGCAGCTCGCGCAGAAATGATGCTTGACCGTGCGGCTGCCCCAGAGATAGGTCGCCACACTTTCCGGCGGCGACAGCAGGCGAAATTGCGCCGGCGTGTAATAGGCCCACAACGCGCCCCGCTTGGCGCAGAGTGAGCAGGTGCAGCGCGTCACGCTCGCCGGCGCCTCCGTCACCTCGAACACCGTCTCACCGCAATGACAGCTTGCCTCGATCGGCATGGACCCGCTCTCCGTTTTGTCAGGAGATGGTCGTAGCTTGCCCCTGCTGCCAACATGCTGTCAGCAGCGCAACTCGGTCATGGAGCCTCGTTCGCGGACAGCCGCCTGGCGTTCGCGGCCACGTGCTCGCGGTAGCGCTGGACGATCGCGGCCGGCGTTGCTCCCGCAAGCAGGCTCGCGGCCGCCTCGAAAGCCGCGGCGATCTTCTCGCTGACCATCAGCACGGCCTCCTGCCGAGCGCCCTCGTCGCCGTGGCTGAGCTTCTCGCAGCGCAGCCGCACCACCTCGCTCGCTTCGACCGCGAGCATCGCGCCCGCATACCAGGGAAAGCCGTTGTCGGATCCGCTGAGCGCCGCATGACGGTCGAGGGCGGAGAAAGAATGATGATCGGGCATCGCGGACCTCAAATTCTTTGAGTGAGCGCTCCGATCAATACGCCTCAAATTTGAAGGATCCGGCCGGGGAACTGATCGGATTAGCCGCGCCTGCGACACCCGCAATTAACCAAGGCTCTTGACGCCGACGCTCTGGTTAGCCTACTGGTCTGACCAAGATCAGACCAAGAAGAGACCGGGATGGAAGTGAAGCGGGCCACTGAGGGCGAAAAAGGGTTCGAGAAGGTGTTCGCCTTCCTGCGCGAACGCCTGCTTGCGGGCTCGCTCAAGCCCGGCGACCGCCTGATTTCCGAGCGCGAGCTGGCGACCCTCCTCGGCGTCAGCCGGCCGATCGTCCGCGAGGCGCTACGCGCCCTCACCGTGCTCGGCATCGTCGAGATCCGCGACCGCATCGGCACCGTGGTGACGCAGCCGGACGTCTCGGTGCTGAACGACTTCTTCACCTTCGCGCTCGCCCAGCAGGCGGACATGCTCGATGACGTCATGCAGGCGCGTGTCGCGATCGAGTGTCAGGCGATCCGGCTCGCCTGCGAGCGCGCCAACATTGCCGATTTCGAACGCCTGCAGCGTGCGCTCGCGAAGATCGGAGATACGATCGACGAGGCCGATGCCGGCGGCATGGCCGACTTCGAATTCCATCGCGCCATCGTCGTGGCATCGCATTCGGAAACGCTGACGGTCTTGCACGGTTCGCTGGCGGGGCTGCTGACGCATTCGCATCGCAGCCGCCGCGAGCTGGTGCAGGCCTTCCCGTCGATGAAGACGTACCTGATCGACGACCATCGGCGCATCTTCGACGCGATCATCGCGCGCGACCCCGAGCGAGCGGATGCGACGCTGCGCAAGCATTTTGCCATTGGCGACGAATACCGCAGGCGCGCCGTCGTCGGCGACATCGACAAGACCAGCGCCTCAGGCTGATCGCGGCAGGCCAACAAGCAAGAAACCACTCAACCAAGAAACGGACGACTGACATGGGACGGAACGACAAGGGCAATGTCGGCTTCATCGGTATCGGCACGATGGGCCGCGAGATGGTGCGCAACCTCCTGGTGGCCGGGCATGCGGTTCGCGTCTTCGATCTCAACGAAGCCGCCTTGGCCGACAGCGTCAAGGAAGGCGCGGCCGGCGCCAACAGCCCCGCTGACGCCGCGCAAGGCGCTGACATCGTCATCACCATGTTGCCCGACACGCCTCATGTCGAGGCGACCGTCTACGGCGAACATGGTCTCCTGAAGTCTCCCCCGCCCGGCAAGCTGATCGTCGACATGAGCACGATCTCGCCAGTCGCCGTCCGCCGCATCCATGCCGACCTGCAAAAGGCCGGCGTCAGCTTCATCGACGCGCCGGTCTCGGGCGGGCCCGTGGGCGCCAAGAACGCTGCGCTCTCGATCATGGCCGGCGGCGATGCGGCGGCCTTCGCGCGGGCCGAGCCGTTCTTCCGCGCAATGGGGACGACCATCACGCATGTCGGCGCGTCCGGCGCGGGCCAGACCGTGAAACTCTGCAATCAGTTGATCTGTGGCATCAACATCCAGGCGATCTGCGAGGCGCTGGCGCTCGGGCGCGCTTCCGGCATCGATCTCAATCTGCTGCGTCGCGTTCTGCTCGGCGGCTCCGCCGCCTCCTGGATGCTCGACAAGCTCGGCCCCGCGATGATCGCGGGCGACGTCTCCGCCGGCTTCCGGATCGATCTCCAGCTCAAGGATCTCCGCCTGGTGCAAGAGCACGCACAGGCGCTGAGCGTGCCGTTGCCCGGCACCGCGCTCGTCACCAGCCAGTACGTGGACGCACGCGCGCATGGCGAAGGCAGCAACGGCAACCAGGCGCTGTTCCGCGTCTATGACCGCATGACCAACCAGACCACCGGCTGAACCTGATACGATGAGCCTCCAACTCGACTTTCCCGCGGTGCTGGAGCGTTGGCCGAATTTTCTGGCCGGCGCGGCGCTGACGCTGGAGTTGGCGGCCTTCGCGACGGTGCTCGGCGCCCTGTTCGGCACGCTCGCAGCCGTCGGCCGCGGCTCACGAAGCCCGCTGATCGCGGGCGCCTGCAAAGGCTATGTCGAGACCATCCGCAACACGCCACTGCTGGTACAGATCTTTCTGGTCTATTTCGGCCTCGCCAGCCTCGGCCTGAAATTCTCCGCCTTCACCGTGGCGGTGGCCGCGTTGACGATCAATGTCGGCGCCTACACCGCCGAGATCATGCGCGCCGGTTTCGAAGCGATCCCGCGCGGACAGATCGAGGCCGCCGAAGGGCTGGCGCTGTCGCGACTGCAAATCTACTGGCACATCATCCTGCTGCCGGCGATCGAGAAGGTCTATCCGGCGCTGACCAGCCAGTTCGTACTGCTGATGCTGGCTTCCTCGGTCTGCTCGCAGATCTCGGCGGAGGAACTCACCGCCGTCGCCAACTACATCCAGTCGGACACCTATCGCGCCTTCGAGACCTACATCATCGTCGCCGTGCTCTACGTCATCCTGTCGCTGGTGATGCGCGCAGGCTTCTGGGGCCTAGGCCTCGTGCTGTTTCCGCGCCGGCGCCGGCTCGGCACACCGTTGTGAGATGACCATGGGCGGACATCTCAACATCAATCATCTGATGTTCCTCGGCCAGGGCGCGCTGTGGACGATTGGCCTGTCCGTGATCGCGCTGATCGGCGGCGGCATTGTCGGCTTCGTGATTGCGCTCGCGCGCATCTCGCCGCTCAAGTCGGTGCGGATCGCCAGCGGCGTCTATGTCCAGCTGATCCAGGGTACGCCGCTGCTCGTCATCCTGTTCCTCGGCTATTTCGGCCTCGCCGCGATCGGCCTCAAGGTCTCGCCGTTAGCTGCCGCCGGCGCCTCGCTCACGCTCTATGTCTCGGCCTATCTCGGCGAGATCTGGCGCGGCTGCATCCAGTCGGTGCCGAAGCCGCAATGGGAGGCCGCCGAAGGCCTCGCGCTGAGCCGGACCCAGCGCATGATGAAGGTGATCCTGCCGCAGGCGATCCGCATCGCGACGCCGCCGACCGTCGGCTTCATGGTGCAGATCATCAAGAATACCTCGCTCGCCTCGGTCGTCGGCTTCGTCGAGCTGATGCGGTCGGGCCAGATCGTCAACAACTCGCTGTTCGAGCCGTTCGCCATCTACGCGATCATCGCCGTCGTCTATTTCACCATGTGCTATCCCCTGTCCCTGTTCAGCCAGAAGCTGGAACGGCGGATGGGGCGTGGCAGGTCCAACCTCGCACCAGCCTGACATGCAGCAAAACCCCTCCTCCTCCGAACCGATCGTGTCGCTCCGCGACGTGCAGAAGAGCTTTGGCCCGCTGCGGGTGCTCGATGGCGTCTCCTTTGCCGTCGAACGCGGCGAGGTGCTGGCACTGATCGGCCGCTCCGGCTCCGGCAAGAGCACGGCGCTGCGCTGCATCGACCGCTTCGAGAAGGTCGACGGGGGCGAGATCGTCGTGTGCGGGCATCGCGTCGACCGCCCTGATGTCGATCTGCGCGCGCTGCGCCAGGACGTCGGCATCGTGTTCCAGAGCTACAATCTGTTTCCACATCTCACGATCGAACAGAACATCACGCTCGCCCCCTGCGCCGTGAAGGGCATGGCCGCCTCGCAAGCCAGGGACCTCGCCCGAAAAGTGCTCGCGCAGGTCGGGCTCGAGGAGAAGCTGCACGCCTATCCCGAGCAGCTCTCGGGCGGCCAGCAGCAGCGCGCGGCGATCGCCCGCTCGCTCGCGATGCAGCCGAAAGTGATGCTGTTCGACGAGGTCACCTCCGCGCTCGATCCCGAGCTTACTGGCGAGGTGCTGAAGGTAATCGAGCAATTGGCGGCGGACGGCATGACCATGGTGATGGTCACCCATGAGATGGGTTTTGCCAAAGGCATCGCCGACCGGATCGTCTTCATGCATCGGGGCAAGGTCCACGAGACCGGCCCCGCCTCGATCCTGACGTCGCCGGCGACGCCCGAACTCACGCAATTCGTGGGCACTGGAAACTTAAAATCATAACAGGAGAGGAGAACCAAGGATGACAAACAAGACACTGCTGGGGACCGCCACCGCGCTGTTCGGCCTCGTCATGATATCAGCCACGCCGGCGTCGGCCGACCTGCTCGACGACATCACGCAGGCCAAGAAAATCCGCATCTCGACGGACGTCGCCATTCCGCCCTCGGGCATGATGGACAGCAGCATGAAGCCGACCGGCTCCGACGTCGAAGTGGCGCAACTGCTCGCCAAGGATTGGGGGCTCGAGCTCGAATTCATCCAGACCACCGGTGCGACGCGCATCCCCAACGTCCTGACCGGCAAGGCCGACATCATCATCTCGACCCTGTCGGTGACGCCCGATCGCGCCAAGGTCATCGACTTCACGAAGCGCTATGCGACGCTGCAGTCCGACGTCGGCTGCCTCAAATCCTCGACCGTCAAGGACTGGCCCGACCTGAAAGACAAGCCGATCGGCGTCTCCCGCGGCACCACGCAGGACACCACCCTGTCCAACATGAAGGACAAGGACCTCAAGATCTCGCGCTACGACGACGACGCCACGATGGTGACGGCGGCCGTCTCCGGCCAGGTCGACTGCGTCGCCTCGTCGGCGACGATCATCAACCAGATCGGGGTGAAGAACCCGTCGCGCGTGTTCGAGTCACGGATTCCGCTGGCGACCTTCGACCTCGCGATCGGCCTGAAGAAGGGTGAGCAGCGCCTGATGGACAAGCTCAACGCCTGGATCACCGAGAACGTCAAGAACGGCAAGCTCAACGCGATCTACAAGAAATTCCATGGGGTCGAGCTGCCGCCCGACATGCGCAGCTGAAACCAGGGAAAATCGTGGCAGCCGCGAAGCGGCTGTCACGACCAACATAAAATCAAGAAGGACATCACATGCGTCTCGTCATCGGATCCGACCACGCCGGCTGGCCGCTCAAGCAGACCGTTATCGACCACATCCGCAGCCTCGGCCACGACGTCGTCGATGTCGGCTCCTATGACGACAAGCCGGTGGATTTCCCCGACATCGCGCGGGCCGTTGCGCAGAAGGTGACGTCAGGCGAAGCCGCACGCGGCATCATGGTGTGTGGCACCGGCGTCGGCGCCTCGATCGCGGCCAACAAGATGAAGGGCATTCGCGCCGCGGTCTGCCACGACGTTCATTCCGCCCATCAGAGCGTCGAGCATGACGACGTCAACGTCATGTGCATCGGCGCGCAGATCGTCGGCGCCTGGCTCGCCGTGGATCTGGTCTCGTCCTATCTCTCCGCCGAATTCTCTACGGACGAGGATTTTCGCCGCCGCGTCGAGAAGCTGCGCATCATGGACGAGCAAGGCTGACGGCCGGCCGGGATGGCATGCGCTGAGCGATTGGTTCCCTCGCCTGGAATGGATCGCCCGCATCGCCGGCCACGGCTAAACTCTCCCGATTCGTGGAGAGCACCTTGGCCTTTCTCTTCGTCCTCATCGTCGGCCTGATCGCCGGCACCGTCTCAGGCATCGTCGGCACGGGGTCGTCGATCATGCTGATGCCGGTGCTGGTCTATGCCTATGGGCCGAAGGAAGCCGTGCCGATCATGGCGGTCGCCTCCGTGATGGCGAACTTCTCGCGGATCCTGGCGTGGTGGCGCGAGGTCGACTGGCGGGCCTGCGCGGCCTATTCGGTGACGGGCATTCCGGCCGCCGTGCTGGGCGCGCGCACGCTGCTCGCGCTCCCCTCGCACGCCGTCGATCTCGCCATCGGCGTCTTCCTGATCGCGATGGTGCCGGTGCGGCACTGGCTGGCGCGGCACGATCTCAAGGCCAATCTCTGGCACCTCGCGATCGGCGGGGCGATCATCGGCTATCTCACCGGCATCGTGGTCTCGACCGGCCCGCTCAGCGTGCCGCTGTTCCTGTTCTACGGCCTGTCCAAGGGCGCCTTCCTCGCAACCGAGGCGGCCTCCTCACTCGGCCTCTACTTCGCGAAGTCCGTGACCTTCGAACGTTTCGGCGCGCTGACGCAGGACGTCTTCATCAAGGGCCTGGTCGCAGGCTCCTCGCTGATGTCGGGCGCCTTCATCGCAAAACGCTTCGTGCTGCATCTCAAGCCGGAGATGTTCCGCCTGGTGATGGACGCGATCATGATCGCGGCCGGGCTCTCCATGCTCTGGAACGCAACGCAGTCGTAATCGCGCTCAGGCGGCGAATTCGGGCGCGATCGACGGGCTGCCGGCGACGACGCGGCTTGTCTCAGTGGGTACCGCCTGCTTTTCGAGCCATTGCAGCACGGCGTCGAGCGGCTGCGGCCGATGGTAGTGATAACCCTGCCCGAGCATCACGCCCATCTCGCGCATGGCCTCAGCCTGCTCGGGCCGCTCGATGCCTTCCGCGACAAGCTTCAGCCCCAGCGTGCCGGCGAGCGAGGCGATGACGCCGACGATCGCCTTGTCTTCCGCGCTGTCAGGGATCTCGCTGATGAAGGCTTTGTCGATCTTGACCTTGTCGAGCGGGAAACGCCGGAGATGAGCGAGCGAGCTATAGCCGGTGCCGAAATCGTCGAGCGCGATGGTTGCGCCCAGGCGCCGCAGGCGGTGCAGCGTCTCGGAGGCGCTGGCGATGTTGTTGATCAGCGAGCCCTCGGTGATCTCGAGCTCCAGCAATGATGCCGCGACATCGAAACGCGCGCAGGTCGCGCGCAGCTCGGCAGCGAGCGAATGGTCGGCGAGCTCGGACGGCGGCAGATTGATCGCGATCCGGATCTGCGGCCTGCCGGCGGATGCCAGTCGCTGCAGCGCGCGACAGGCATCGGTCAGCACGTAGCGCGTCAGCCGCGCATTGTTGCCGCTGCGCTCAATCAGCGGCAGGAATTCGCCGGGACCGATCAAACCAAGTTCGGGATGGCGCCAGCGGATCAGCGCCTCGAGGCCGACAACGGCCTGGCTCTCGAGGTCGACCTGGCTTTGATACCAGACCTCGAACTGCCCGTCGGCGAAGCCTGCGGGAATGGCGAGCTCGAGATCCCGGCGGCGGCGATAGTCGCGCTGAAGCGCTTCGTCGAGCACGGCGACCGTGCCGGGCGCCTTGCTCTTGGCATGGTAGAGCGCGATGTCGGCGAGCGCCGGCAAATGCGACAGCTCGGGATCGCCGGCGCGGCGCACGGCAAGGCCGATGCTGGCGCGCGGCACGACCTGCTTGTCGTGCAGCCGGATCGGCTCGGAAATCGCATCTAACAGCTGGCGCGCGAACGCCTGGGCGGTCGCTTCATTGCTGACCTCGGGGCGGATGACGACGAATTCGTCGCCGCCGAGCCGGGCGACCCAATCCTGCGGTTCGACCGCATCACGAAGGCGCTCGGAGATGTGCACCAGGAACTTGTCGCCGGCATCATGGCCGAAGGTGTCGTTGATGCCCTTGAAGTCGTCGAGATCGATGAAGCAGAAGGCGATCAACGAGTCCGGCGAGCCGGCATCGCCGCTCAGGGTCACCAGATGCTCGGACAGCGAGCGACGATTGGGCAGGCCCGTGAGCGGATCGTGCGCGGCCATGTGCCCGAGCCGGTCGAGCGCGCCCGATGTCGTGTGCTGCATGGCGTTGAAGGCACGCGCGAGCTGGCCGAATTCGTTCGTCGATTTGATGTCGGCCGGATAGGCTCGCCCGTCCTGCTTGCTGCGCTGGATCGCCGACATGATCGCGGTAAGCGGCTTGCCGATGAAGATGTTGGCCGATATCCGCATCGCGATCAGGGTGGCAAATGTTGCGAGCAGGCCGACCACCAGCAGCAGCATCAGCCGGCTGCCCGTGTCCGTGTAGAC
The DNA here is from genome assembly GCF_052075965.1 of Bradyrhizobium sp. 482_C4_N1_8. Taxonomy (NCBI): domain Bacteria; kingdom Pseudomonadati; phylum Pseudomonadota; class Alphaproteobacteria; order Hyphomicrobiales; family Nitrobacteraceae; genus Bradyrhizobium; species Bradyrhizobium sp. 482_C4_N1_8. The sequence goes on from NZ_CP197231.1 coordinate 5,294,449, forward strand.
CGTCGCATAGGAATAGGCGATCGCGATACGACCGGCCTGCACGGCGATGTTGCCGTTGCTGTAGCGGATCGGACGCGAGACTTCCGATACCGCCTGGTCCGCCGGCCGCGCCACCACCCGCGCGATCGCGACGCCGGTGTCGTCATAAACGGCCGCCGCGGCAATGGTCTCGTCGTGCATGATCTCGTTGAGCACGCTCGTGACCTGATCGTAGCGCATCTTCCAGAGCGGCTCGGCGATCAGCTCGGCGCGGCTCTCTGCGGTGCGGGCAATGCGCGCGTCGAGCTGCCTGATCTGCGACCAGAAGCTCGATGCCTCGACGCCGGCGGAGGCGAGCAGCTGCACCACCAGCAGCACCGGCACGGTGGCCCAGATCATCGCACGGACCACCGAGCGCGAGCGCGACGGCGCCGTCGCCTGCTGCTTGCGATCCCGATCGGTCATGTCGTCACCGTTTCGCATCAGTCAGCAGCGCCTTCCGGAAGCGTCAGCGAAGAGATGAGCGCATCGATGGAGAAATCGTACTGGCCGCAGCGCCCCGCCCTCGCCCTGAAGCGCGCGAAATCGATCCGATCGAAGGCGCGCGTCTTGATGAGGTCTCCGACCGAAGCGAGATTGTCGCGCGTGATCGCGGACGTCCTGGCCTCGACGCGGGGCGATGCGGTCGCGAAATCGCAGCCGTCGGCGTAGTCGCGCAGGAGGACGATCGACCAGCCGCCGAGCAGAAAATGTCCGCCATCGGTCATGAGCAGACGGCCCGCCTTGATCTCGCGCAGCGCGTCCTCCGACCAGTTGAGGCCGACCAGCTGGATGTTTCGGCCGGGCGTGAGGCCGGCCGCGACCACCGCGCGAAGCGCGCCGAGCGCCATCGGATCGTTTCCGGCCCAGATGCCGGCAGGCCGGATCTCCTTGCGCGCGGCCCAGCTCAGATAATTCCTGGTGACCTGCTCTGCCTCCGACTGGGTCCAGTTGGCGAACAGCATCCGGTCCACCACCACGTCGGGCGCGGCGTCCACCGCGAGCTTGAGACCCGCGTTGCGGGCGATCGAGGCCGGCGTGATCTCGTCGCCGCCGATGCCGAGAATGTGGATCTTGCCGTCCGGGCTCTGCCATTTCTCGGCGCGCGCCACTTTGATCAAGGCATTGGCCATCCTCGCACCCGCGGTCTGGAGATCCGTCGTGATGTCGCCGAGCCAGGTCTTGAGCTTTTGCCGGGGCGGTCCGAGGCGCGCGGCGTCGTCGCCGATCAGCGTGTTCGAGAGCAGCAGCGTCTTGACCCCGGCGGCCTCGGCCGCCTCCAGGATGGGAACGGCGGCGGATTCCTCGTTCGACAGGATGAGGAAGTCCGGCTTGTCGGCGCGTGCCACCACGCCGAAGCCAAGCTCCTGCATGGTGCGGTAATTTCGTTCGCTGGTCAGCACCTCGACATGCGCGTCGAGCTTGCGGCCCGCGGCCTGCATGGTCTGCGCGACCATGTCCCAGTAGACCTCGCCGGTCTTGCCAGGGTTGACGAAAACGATATTGAGACGCCCGGCGTCGGCCGCAACGGCGCCGCCAATCGGCAGAAGAAGGCCGCAGGCCATGCCCACGGCGAGCATTATCCGCAAGACTACCGTCATTCGTTTCGCCATCCCGTATCGGTTTCGAAACTGGACCGGCGTCCGCTAACATTTGGCAAAGTCCGGAACGGCGCGGCGGCGTAGAGCTAACAAAGGGTGTATCGGCTGCGGTGAATTGGGCTAATGGGGGTTACGGCGATCGCCGTCTCGCCCGTCATTCCGTGCTATCAGCAAACCTGAAAACCCCGACTCGCTGTCCCCATGGCCAAGAACACGCTTTCCTTCGTCTGCCAGAACTGCGGCGCGGCCTATAACCGCTGGCAGGGCAAGTGCGAATCCTGCGGCGAGTGGAACACGCTTGCCGAGGAGGACACGACCGGCAGCGTGCCGGTCTCGATCCGCTCCAAGCGCAAGGGCCGGACGTTTGCGCTGGAGAGCCTGTCGGGGAAGACCCAGGACGCTCCTCGCCTGTCCTCAGGCATGACCGAGCTCGACCGCGTCACCGGTGGCGGCTTCGTCCGCGGCTCGGTGCTGCTGGTCGGCGGCGATCCCGGCATCGGCAAGTCGACGCTGCTGACGCAGGCCACCAGCATGATGGCGCGCGCCGGCCACCGCATCGTCTACATCTCCGGCGAAGAGGCGGTCGCCCAGGTGCGCCTGCGCGCCGAGCGGCTCGGCTTGTCGGACGCGCCGGTGCAGCTGGCGGCCGAGACCTCTGTCGAGGATATCGTCTCGACGCTGTCGGAAGGCGCGGTGCCGCGGCTGATCGTGATCGACTCGATCCAGACCATGTGGACCGACACGGTGGAATCCGCGCCCGGCACGGTCACCCAGGTGCGCGCCTCGGCGCAGGCGCTGATCCGCTTCGCCAAGAAGACCGGTGCTGCCATCATCCTGGTCGGCCATGTCACCAAGGACGGCCAGATCGCAGGCCCCCGCGTGGTCGAGCACATGGTCGATGCGGTGCTGTCCTTCGAGGGCGAAGGCTCACAGCAATTCCGCATCCTGCGCGCAGTGAAGAACCGCTTCGGCCCGACCGACGAGATCGGCGTGTTCGAGATGACCGGCCTTGGCCTGCGCGAGGTCACCAATCCCTCCGAGCTGTTCCTGTCCGAGCGCGATCTGGGCACGCCGGGCACCGCAGTCTTCGCGGGCATCGAGGGTACGAGGCCCGTTCTGGTCGAATTGCAGGCCTTGGTGGCCCCCACCTCGCTCGGCACCCCGCGTAGGGCCGTGGTCGGCTGGGATCAGAGCAGGCTCTCCATGGTGCTGGCGGTGCTGGAGGCCCATTGCGGGGTCAAGCTGTCCGGCCACGACGTCTATCTGAACGTCGCGGGCGGCCTGCGCATCCACGAGCCGGCGGCCGATATGGCCGCCGCGGCCGCACTGGTTTCATCCCTGGTTAATGCGCAGTTACCCACCGATGCTGTCTATTTCGGCGAGATTTCGCTCTCCGGCGTCATCCGCCCGGTGGCGCAGACCCCGGCCCGGCTCAAGGAAGCGGTCAAGCTCGGCTTCAAGCGCGCCGTGCTGCCCGAATCGGCCCGTGGCGGCGATGCTGGCGGCGACGCCGGACTGTCCCTGAACGCGATCAACAGCCTGACGACACTGGTGGCCGAGATCGCGGCCCGGGGCTCCCGCCGCGGCGACTCGAGCCCGCCGGCGGAGAAAAATGCCACACCGGCAAGATTCCGCCGTGGAGAGGGTTAGGTGGAGGTGACGTCCTCCGCCCCCACCGCTATACAGCCGTCACAAAAGCAGCATGGGATTGCGTGGTTGCGGCCTTGCCGGGAACGCCGTCTGGCCCTCACTTAGGGCCACGGCCAAGCACCGATTCGCTGAGCACCTTTGAAGTACGAGCGGACCCGACCAGCCGATGCCAGTAACACTCCTCGACCTGATCCTGCTCGGTGTGATGCTGATCTCGGGCCTGCTCGCCATGGTCCGCGGCTTCATGCGCGAAATCCTGTCGATCGCGGCCTGGGGCGCAGCGGCGATCGTGACGCTGTACTCGTTCTCGAAGCTGCTGCCGACCGCAAAGACCTATTTCAACAACGACACGGTGGCGAGCGTCGTCGTGGTCGCCGGCGTGTTCGTGGGCACCCTGGTCGTGGTCTCCGTGATCACGGTCCGGATCTCCGACATGATCCTGGATTCGCGCATCGGCGCGCTAGACCGCACCCTGGGCTTCCTGTTTGGCCTCGCTCGCGGGCTTTTGATCGTCGTGGTCGCGTTCCTGTTCTTCACCTGGCTGGTGCCGGACAAGCAGCGCCCGGACTGGGTCACGGGGGCCAAATCTCGCGTGGTGCTCCAGGGAACCGGGGATTGGCTGATGGCCCTCTTGCCTGACGACCCCGAGAACACCATCTTGAAGAGATTCAAGAAAAACAAACCAGATGATGATCAAGCTGATTCCGAACCGCAGCCTTCGGGCACTGGCGACGGATACAGTAAACCTGCTCGTGACAGCCTCAAGAAGCTGATCGAGAAACCTGCGGCGCGTTGATTAGGCCCTAAAAGAGAGGCGCGGACGAGATGCGACACCCTGACCAGGACGCCCAACTTGATCTCGGCCCAGCCGCGCTAGAGCTTCAGGACGACCTGGAGGGCGATACGCTCCGCGAGGAATGCGGCGTCTTCGGCATCTACGGCCACCCTGACGCCGCGGCCATCACGGCGCTCGGCCTCCACGCCCTCCAGCATCGCGGCCAGGAGGCCGCCGGCATCGTCTCCTACGACGGCAGCCGCTTTCACTCGGAACGCCGCCTCGGCCTCGTCGGCGACACCTTCTCCCGCCGCGAGGTGATCGACCGCCTGCCCGGCAATATGGCCGTCGGTCATGTCCGCTACTCCACCACCGGCGCCACCATCCTGCGCAACGTGCAGCCGCTGTTCGCCGAGCTCAATGCCGGCGGCCTTGCGGTCGCCCACAACGGCAACCTCACCAACGGCCTGACGCTGCGCCGCGAGCTCGTGAAGAACGGCGCGATGATGCAGTCGACCACCGACACCGAGGTGATCCTGCATCTCGTCGCGCGCTCCAGGCGCAGCCGCTTCATCGAGCGCTACATCGACGCCCTGCGCGAGATCGAGGGCGCCTATGCGCTGGTTTCGCTGACCAACAAGAAGCTGGTCGGCGCGCGCGATCCACGCGGCATCCGCCCGCTGGTGCTCGGCGAGCTCGACGGTTGCCCGATCCTGACCTCGGAGACCTGCGCGCTCGACATCATCGGCGCGCGCTTCATTCGCGACATCGAGCCCGGCGAAGTCATCGTGTTCGACGAGAACGGCCAGGACATCCACAAGCCGTTCCCGCCGATGGCGCCACGCCCCTGCATCTTCGAATACATCTATTTCTCCCGTCCGGACTCCATCGTTCACGGCCGCTCGGTCTACGAAGTGCGCAAGGCCTTTGGTGCGCAGCTCGCGCGCGAGAGCCATGTGCCGATCGACGTCGTCGTCCCGGTGCCGGATTCCGGCGTACCCGCCGCGGTCGGCTACAGCCAGCATTCCGGCGTGCCGTTCGAGCTCGGCATCATCCGCAACCACTATGTCGGCCGCACCTTCATCCAGCCGACCCAGGCGATCCGCGAGTCCGGCGTGCGCATGAAGCATTCGGCCAACCGCGCCGCGATCGAAGGCAAGCGCATCATCCTGATCGACGACTCGCTGGTGCGCGGCACCACCTCGAAGAAGATCGTGCGCATGATGCGCGATGCCGGCGCCAAGGAAGTCCATTTCCGCCTCGCCTCGCCGCCGATCCTCTATCCCGATTATTACGGCATCGACCTGCCGGATCGCGGCGGCCTCCTGGCCGCGACGCATTCGCTGGAGGAGATGCGCGAGATCATCGGCGCCGACTCGCTCGCCTTCCTGTCGATCGACGGCATGTATCGCGCCATGGGCGAGCCCGGCCGCGACCCCGCCAATCCGAAATTCTCGGATCATTGCTTCACCGGGGCGTATCCGACCCACCTCACCGACCAGACCCAGACCGAGCAGCAGCCGCGGCAATTGTCGCTGCTGGCGGAAGCGAGCTGACGAAAGACCGCGACGATGCAGCTGGCCATCGCCATTCTCTGCGGAGGGCTTTTGGTCGGCTTCATCGTCTTGCCTTCAGGCAGGGCATGAAGGTGCCGCCTGACAGCTCGGGGAACGGCCCGAACAATAGTACCAATATCCAGTAGGGCTGCGGCGGGAGCTCGAGGGCAGAAATTCCGGGCTTGTCCCGGCCATCCACGCCTGTAAAACCCCGCCATGACAAATCCCCTCGCCAACCGCATCGCTCTCGTCACCGGCGCCTCGCGCGGCATCGGCTTTGCCACGGCCAAGGCGCTGGCCAAGGCCGGCGCGCATATCGTTGCGACGGCGCGCACGCAGGGCGGGCTCGAAGAGCTCGATGACGAGATCCGGAAAGACGGCGGCAGCGCCACGCTGGTGCCGCTCAATCTCACCGATTCCGACGGCATCGCGCGGCTCGGCGCCGGCCTGCACGAGCGCTACGGCAAGCTCGACATCCTCGTCGGCAATGCCGGCGTGCTCGGCCCCTCCTCGCCGGTCGGCCACATCGAACTGAAAGCCTTCACCGACGTGATGGCCGTCAACGTCTCGGCGAACTTCCAGCTGATCCGCTGCATGGAGCCGCTGCTGAGGCAGTCCGATGCCGGCCGGGCCGTGTTCATCACCTCGGGCGCCGCCAACAAGGCCACCGCCTATGTCAGCCCCTACGCCGCCTCCAAGGCCGCGCTGGAAACGCTGGCCCGCGCCTGGGCGCAGGAAACCGCGAACACGCCGCTCCGTGTCAACCTGTTCAACCCGGGCCCGATCCGCACCCGCATGCGGGCCACGTTGATGCCGGGCGAAGATCCGGCGACGCTGGAGACACCCGAGCAGGTCGCCGAATTCATCGTCCCGATGTGCGCGCCTGACTGGACCGAAACCGGCAAGTTCTACGACTACAAGACCCGCACACTGATGAGCTTCCGCTCGCCGGCCTGATTGACTCGCGTGCCTCCCCGCGATTGACTGCCCGCGCTCAAGCGGCAGCAAGCCGCAAGCCAAAAAAGGGAGGTTGCCATGGCGCCGTGGCATGATCGCGCAGGGCTTGTCTGTACAAGGCTCGGCCGTGCGCTCGTACGAGTCTCTCACGCCTTCTCCATCCTTATTGCAGCCATCGCGTTCGTGCTTCCAGGCACGGCGACTGCGGGTGACGTCCCGACCTTCGCGGTCGATGCCTCCTGGCCAAAACAGCTGCCGAACAACTGGATCCTCGGCCAGGTCGGCGGCATCACCGTCGACTGGCAGGGCCATATCTGGGTGATCCATCGCCCGCGTTCGCTCACCGATGACGAGAAAGGCGCGAGCCTCAACCCGCCGCGCTCGAAGTGCTGCGTCTCGGCGCCGCCCGTGCTCGAATTCGACACCGACGGCAATCTGCTGCGGTCGTGGGGCGGTCCGGGCGAAGGCTATGAATGGGTCGGCCGCGAGCACGGCATCGAGGTCGACGAGCGCGGCTTCGTCTGGGTCGGCGGCAACGCCGACAACGACAATGCCATTTTGAAATTCACGCTCGACGGCAAGTTCGTCGCCCAGATCGGAAAGATCGCGCCGAGCCTCGGCAGCAACGACACCACGCAGCTCGGCAAGCCCGCCGAAACCGCGATCGACAAGGCGGCGAACGAAATCTACGTCGCCGACGGTTATGGCAACCGCCGCGTCATCGTGTTCGATGCGACGACGCTCGCTTACAAGCGGCACTGGGGCGCCTATGGCAACAAGCCCGATGACAATAAGCAGGCGGCGTATGATCCCAAGGCGCCCGTCTCCCAACAATTCGGAAATCCCGTCCATTGCGTGAAGCTCGCCAATGACGGTCTCGTCTACGTCTGCGACCGCATCAACAATCGCATCCAGGTGTTCAAAAAGGATGGCACCTTCGTGAAGGAGTTCTTCTTCGAGAAGAACACCCTCGGCAACGGCGCGGTGTGGGACATCGCGATCTGGCCCGATCCGAAGCAGACCTATTTGCTCAGCGCCGACGGCGAGAACAACGAGATCCGGGTGATCAAGCGCGAGGACGGCAGCGTGGCCGGCAGCTTCGGCCACAACGGCCGCAATGCCGGGCAGTTCCACTGGGTGCATGCCATGGCGATAGACGCCAAGGGTAACGTCTATACCGCCGAGGTCGACACCGGTAAGCGCATCCAGAAATTCAAGCTGACCTCGGACGCGCTCAAATAGCGTCTCAACACACTTTGCCCAAAGGTTAACCGACGGATGACGCTACGCCGCAGCGTCATCCGGCTTTAGGCGCATTGCCGCCAGCCGTGGGACACGGTAGAGCGATCAGCCGGAACAAGGCTCCGCAAGAGAGCCGTCCGCATATTGAAAATGGAGGAGACCTTTTATGACGACGACGCTCGCGCGCCGCTATGCGGCCCTTCTGGCCTGTGCCGCCTTCGGTTTTGCAACATCCGCTTACGCGCAGGACAAGACCGTCAAGATCGGCGTCTTGAATGACATGTCGAGCCTTTATGCCGATATCGGCGGCCCGAACTCCGTGGTCGCGATCAAGATGGCCGTCGAGGATTCCGGCCTGCTCAAGAAGGGCTGGAAGATCGACGTTCTGAGCGGCGATCACCAGAACAAGCCGGACGTCGGCGTCAATATCGCTCGGCAGTGGATCGACAACGAGAAGGTCGATGCGATCGCTGATACGCCGAACTCCGGCGTCGCGCTTGCGGTCAGCAACCTCGTCAAGGAAAAGAATTCGGTGCTGCTGAATTCCGGCGCCGCCTCTGCCGACTTGACCGGCAAGGCCTGCACGCCGAACACGATCTCCTACACTTACGACACCTACATGCTCGCCAACGGCACCGGCAAGGCGCTGACCAAGGCCGGCGGCGACACCTGGTTCTTTCTTACCGCGGATTATGCCTTCGGCCACGCGCTGGAACGCGACACCACGGCCGTCGTGACGGCAAACGGCGGCAAGGTGCTGGGCAGCGTCAAGCACCCGATCAACAGCTCGGACTTCTCGTCCTTCCTGCTGCAGGCCCAATCGTCCAAGGCCAAGGTGGTCGGCCTCGCCAATGCCGGCGGCGACACCACGAACTCGATCAAGCAGGCGGCCGAATTCGGCATCGTATCGGGCGGCCAGAAGCTCGCGGCGCTGCTGCTGTTCATCAACGACGTGCATTCGCTGGGGTTAAAGACCGCGCACGGCCTGACCTTCACCGAGTCCTTCTACTGGGACATGAACGAGCAGACCCGCGCCTGGTCGAAGCGCTTCGCTGCCCTGGCCAGCAAGAACGCGATGCCGTCGATGACCCAGGCCGGCAACTACGCGATGGTGCTGCACTATCTCAAGGCGATGGAAGCGCTCGGCGGCAACCCGCATGACGGCGCCAAGGTCGTCGCCAAGATGAAGGAGCTGCCGACCGACGATCCGCTGTTCGGCAATGGCCCGCTGCGCCAGGACGGACGCCGTCTCATCCCGGCCTATCTGTTCGAGGTGAAGAAGCCCGAGGAGTCGAAGGGTCCGTGGGACTACTACAAGCAGATCGCCACGATCGCGGCGGAAGACGCGGCCAAGCCGCTCAAGGACAGCGAGTGTCCGCTGGTGAAGAAGTAAGAGAGTCGACGCTGCCGTAGGGTGGGCAAAGGCGCGTAAGCGCCGTGCCCACCTTCTCTCCGCGAGTTGACGAAGTAGCGGTGGGCACGCTTCGCTTTACCCACCCTACGAAACCGTCTTCGTGGCAGATAGCGACCGCATCGCGATGGCGACACATACCACCATCAATACCGCCGCAAGCAGGAATGGCGCGCCGGGCAGATGCCACGGCGCGCTGGCGCCGATGAAATAGGAAAACGTCAGCGTGAACAGGAACGGCCCGACGAGCTGCGAGACGCTCTGCACGCTCGCGGTTGCGCCCTGCAACTGGCCCTGCTGATCGGGCGCAACCAGCCGCGTCATCAAGGATTGCATGGCGGCGCCCGAGATTCCCCACAGCGACATCACGGGAATGCCGATCCAGAACAGCGGGCCGGTCGGCGCCGCGCCGAAGATCACGAAGCCAATCGCGCCACAGCACAGACCGAGCACCAGCGCATTCCGCTCGCCGAGCACGCGCACGATCGGGCCGATGGCGAGCCCCTGCACCACCATGGCGCAGATGCCGACCATCGCGAGCGTCAGACCCACGGTCTTGGAATCCCAGCCGTAGCGATAGGTCGCATAGAGCACGAAAGTCGAGGGCAGCACGACATGCGCGACTTGTGCGATGAAGTTGACGATGGATAACGCGGCCAACGCCGCGTTGGAACGCAGCAAGTGCAGCGCTCCGACCGGATTGGCGCTGGTCCAGCGGAACGGCGCGCGCCGCTCCGGCGCCAGCGATTCCGGCAGGACGAAGAGCCCATAGAGCGCATTGGCAAAGCTCAAAGCCGCCGACGCCCAGAACGGCAGCCGCGGATCGATATCGCCGAGCAGGCCGCCGAGCGCCGGGCCCAGGATGAAGCCGGCGCCGAAGGCAGCTCCAATCCTGCCGAAGACGGCCGCGCGCCGCTCCGGCGGCGTGATGTCGGCGATATAGGCAAAGGCGGTCGAAATGCTCGCCGAGGTGATGCCCGAGATCACGCGGCCGATGAACAACCAGAGCAGCGACGGCGCGAGCGCCATCAGCACATAGTCGGCGGCGAGCCCGAAATTCGACAGCAGCACCACCGGCCGCCGTCCGAAGCGATCCGACAGCGCGCCGAGCACCGGCGAGAACACGAACTGCATCAGCGCCCAGGCGGTGCCGAACAGGCCGAAGATGCGGGCCGCATGCGCGGTGTCGTTGTCGACGAAGCTCTCGATCAGCTTCGGCAGGATCGGCATGATCACGCCGAGCGCGAGCATGTCGAGCAGGATGGTGACGAAGATGAAGGCGACGGCACCACGCCGGACCGGCGCAGCGCTTCGCGCCGTCGCCTCGCCGGCATCGTTGCTCACGACGGCCGCTTGCGCTTGTGGGCGAAGGGGTTGGCCTTTTCGCGCAAGGTGATGCGCACCGGCGTACCCGGCAGCTCAAAGGCCTCGCGCATGGAATTGGTCAGGTAGCGCAAATAGGACTGCGGCACCGCGTCCGCGCGCGAGCAGAACAGCACGAAGCTCGGCGGACGCGCCTTGTTCTGCGTGATATAATTCAGCTTGAGCCGTCTGCCGGACACCGCCGGCGGCGGATTGGCCTGCACGGCCTGCTCGAACCAGCGATTGAGCGCGGAAGTCGGCACGCGCCTGTTCCAGACCGCGTAGGCGTCCTGGATCGCCTGCATCAGCCGATCGATGCCCTCGCCCATCAGACCTGATACGGCGACGATCGGCACGCCCTTGATCTGCGGCAGCCAATGGTCGGCATCCCGGCGCAGGCCCGAGATGGCGCCGCCGCCCTTGGTCTCCATCAAATCCCATTTGTTGACTGCGAGCACGACCGCGCGGCCTTCGCGCTCGATCAGATCGGCGATGCGCAGATCCTGCTCCTCGAAGCGGTTCTGCGTATCCATCATCATCACGACGACTTCGGCAAAGCGGACCGCGCGCAACGCGTCGGCGACCGAGAGCTTCTCGAGCTTTTCCTCGATGCGCGAGCGACGGCGCAGGCCTGCGGTATCGAACACGCGAAATTCGCGGCCCCTCCAGTTGATCTCGACCGCGATGGAATCGCGCGTGGTGCCTGCCTCCGGGCTCGTCAGCAGGCGCTCCTCGCCGAGCAGATGGTTGATCAGCGTCGACTTGCCGGCATTGGGCCGGCCGACGATGGCGACGCGGATCGGACGCGTCGCGGCCTCCTCCTCGGTCAGCGGCTCATCGTCATCGGCTTCATCTTCGTCGACAGGCTCCGGCATCAACTCACGGAGCGCGTCATACAGCTCGCCCATGCCCTCGCCGTGCTCGGCCGAGACCTGGATGGGATCGCCGAGGCCGAGCGCAAAGGCCTCCATCGCGCCGGCATCGCCATGCTTGCCTTCGCTCTTGTTGGCGACCAGCAGTACCGGCTTGTCGGCCTTGCGGGCGAAATCGGCGAAGGCGCGGTCGGTGGGCGTCAGGCCGATGCGGGCGTCGATGACGAAGAACAGCGCGTCGGCCTGTGCGATCGCGGCCTCGGTCTGCTCCTGCATGCGCGCGGTCAGCGAGCCCTTGGCGCCCTCGTCGAGGCCAGCGGTGTCGATGATGGTGAATTCGAGGTCGCCGAGCCTGGCCTCGCCTTCGCGGCGGTCGCGGGTAACGCCCGGCAGGTCATCGACGAGCGCGAGCTTCTGCCCAACCAGGCGGTTGAACAGCGTCGATTTGCCGACATTGGGCCGGCCGATAATAGCAATCGTGAAGGACATCGGTCATTCGTGCGCTGCGAAGGCCGCGCCTGTCAATGTAATGAAGGGATCAGCGCGAAAAGCTGCCGCTCGGCATCGGTGCCGGGAAAGCTCCCTGCGATTGCTGCTGGGTGGTCTGGGTCGGTTGCGCCTGCTGGACGGGTTGATCCGGCGGCGGGGCGGTGGTGCGCTTGCGCACGATCTTCTGCTTGGGCGGCGGAGCGGCCGTGGGCGGCGCGGCCTCCGGCTGGGCCTCGCCGTCGACCTCGCCCGCCGGCGCCTCAGCGGGCGCGGCCGCGGTGCTGGCAGGCTGTTTGGTCTTCTTCGCCTTGGTACCCTTTGCCGGCTTGGCCTCGGGCGGCGGCTCGGCGGGCAGAGCCGCGACGGCCGGTGCGTTCGGATCCGGCTGCTGCTGTGCTGCGCCCTTGTACATCTCCCGCGGCACGCCCTGCTCGAGGCCCGGAACGCCCTCCGGGAAGACCGGCTTGCGGTCGCCCGGCAGCTTCTTCTTGGTGTCGAGGAAGTCGAGCATGTCGCTTGGATCGAAGCTGGAGCAGCCGCCCAGGATGCCCGTGAAGGCGATCAGGACGGCGGCTGCGATCAAGCGTGGCGTGCGGCGCATCTTGTGTCTCGTCTACGTCAGAGAGCCCGAAGGTCAGCTCTTGGTCAGCTTTTGGCGACGGGCGGCAGCAGGGCCTGGAGCGCCTCGGCGCGTGAGCGCAAACCGGGCGGCGTTTCGCCGTCCTCGGCAATCGCGTCGAGCCATTTGCGGGCCGCGGTCATGTCGTTGTTGCGCCAGGCCGATAGCGCCAGCAACTCGCGGGCGCTGTGGCGGAACGTGGATTTGGGCGCGGCGGAGGACTCCAGCCGCTGCTGCATGTCGGCATAGGACGCGCTGTCGACCAGCAAGCCGGCGGCGCGAATCTTCGCCAGGTCCTGCCACTCACCACCGATGCTGCGATCGGCGGCGATGTCGTCAAACATCTTGGCGGCCGCCTTGGGATCGCGGGGCGCTGCCTCGGCCGCGGCACGTAGCCGCGCCAGGGTGCGATAACCCGAGGGAGCCTTGGCGGCGAGCGCGGTGAAGGCGGCCTCGGCCTCCGCGTGCTTGTCCTGGTCGGACAGCTCAGCGGCCTTCTCGAAGGCGGCGCCGGCCTCGGCGGCCTTCTTGCCCTCCAGGTACTGGTAGCCGCGCCAGCCGCCCACAGCAGCCACGATCAGCACCATCAGGGCAATGAAGACGATCGAATACTTGTCCCACAGCTTCTTGAGCTGTTCGCGACGTACTTCCTCGTCGACTTCGTCAAATAATTCAGACACTTATGTTAATCCCATGCCCGTCCGGGTGCGCGCGCCAATGCGTTCGCGTCAGGAATCCCCGTCCCCCACGTGGCGGCGGGGTACCCTAACGATATGGCGGTGGCAAGGCAAAGCGAGCCCAATCAAGGCGTTAACCACCCGGAACAGCCCGGACCGGCCTGTCCGGCTCAGGTTCCCAGGAGCTCCCGCAGCTGCCGCTTCAGCACCTTGCCGTTGGCATTGCGCGGCAGCGGCTCGGGGGTGATCGCCATGGTTTCGGGGACCTTGTAGTCGGACAGCCGCTCCGCGCACCAGGCGCGCAAGGCCTCGCCGGTCACCGGGGCGCGCGTCACCACCACGGCGTGGACGCGCTCGCCCAGCACCGGGCAGGCCTTGGCAATGATCGCGCTCTCGACCACGGCGGGGTGGCCGGCCAGCACGGACTCGACCTCGGCCGAATAGATCTTCAGGCCGCCGCGATTGATCATGTCCTTCTGCCGGTCGAACACGCGGACAAACCCCTCCGCATCGACCGAGCCGAGATCACCGGAATGCCAGAAGCCACCCGTGAAGCTTTCGGCCGTCGCCTTCGGATTATTCCAGTAGCCCTTGATGACGGAGGCGCTCTGGATCCAGAGCTCGCCGATCTCGCCAGCGGGCAGCTCGCGCCCGTCCGCTCCCATCGCGACGATGCGGGCACCCGGACACGGCAGGCCGACACTGTCGATGTGGCTCGCGGTCAGCTCGCCCGGCATGATCGTCGAGGGCGACGTCGTCTCGGTCGAGCCGTAGCAGTTCGCGAGCTTCAGGCCGGGAATCGTCGCCTTGAGCTTCTCGATGGTCGCGACCGGCATCGGCGCGCCGCCAAAGCCGCCGATGCGCCAGCTCGAGAGATCGTAGCTGTCGAAATCGGGCTGGAGCAGGCAGAGATTGTACATCGCCGGCACCATCACGGTGTAGGTGACGCGCTCGCGCGCGGCGAGCCTGAGATAATCGGCAGCCTTGAACTCGGGCATGATGATCAGCGCGCCGCCGCAGCGGATCATGGTCGTGATGTTGGCTACGACGCCGGTGACGTGGCCGAGCGGCACCGCCGCGATCGAACGGTCCGCTTCCGTCAATTGCAGGCAGGAGACGAACACCATCGAGGAATGGACGATGTTGCAATGGGCGAGCATCGCGCCCTTCGGCTTGCCCGTCGTGCCCGAGGTGTACAGGATCATCGCGGTGTCCTCCTCGCCGATCTCGACCGGCGCCGGTGCCGGGACGTTGTCGGCGAGCACGGCGAAACGCGACAGGGCCTGATCGCTGTCGACGGCGATGCGGCGGATGACGTCGGGAACATCAAGCGCATCGGGCAGCCGCTCGGTGAGCCCTGCTTCATGGATCAGGATCCTGGCGCCGCAATCGGCGAGGACATAGGCGATCTCAGGCTTCTGCTGGCGCGTGCCGAGCAGCACCGTCACCAGCCCCTCATGCGCAGCGGCAAACAGCAGCAGTGGAAATTCGATACGATTGCCGAGCAGGATCGCGACGCGATCGCCACGCTGCAGGCCGAGCTTGCGAAAGCCCGCCGCGATCCGCGCGGCCTGCTCCACGGCCTGCCGCCAGCTCAACCGGACATCGCCTGCGATCAGCGCTTCGCCGTCAGGATTGCGGGCGCAAGCGTCCGCGATCATCGCCCACAGGCTCGCCGGCCGGTCGCTGAAGGCCGGCACCACCCGATCGCCGAAGCGCGCCTCGAACCGCATCGGCGGGATCTGAGATTGCGACCAGTCCATCGGGATGCCCTCGGCTGTTGCTTGTCACGTTCCGCGCACGGCTGCGCGGAACCGTCTTGCGCTGATCGGCTGTCGTTAGCCCCCCATGACGGGAACGCCGATCACAACCGGGTGGAATGCGAAAGCCAGCGCGAGATAGGCGACGACGCCGACTGCAACAGCGATCAGATCATTGGTCACCCCACCCACTGGAATCGGCGGGCCGCCGCCATCGGTGCGATGCTTCAGCGAGATGCGGTCGTACACGGCCCAGCCCAGGAACGAGCCAAACAGGATGATGGAGCCGAGATCGCCATTGGCAAGCAGATGCGCGGCCGCCCACAATTTGATGCCCGCCAGCATCGGATGCTTCAGCGTCGCATAGATGCGCCCGCGCAAGTAGGACGCCACCACCAGGATGACCGCGGGCAGCATCAGCGCGACTGTAATGTGCTTGAATGCGACCGGCGGCTCCCAAACCGGGATCATTCCGGCAGCGCGATAATGGGCAAAGCCCCAGATGATCAGCGCCAATCCCGCAAGCGAGACGGCCGCATAGAGGATCTTGTAGGTCCCCTCGCCCAGTCTCGCGATCGCTTGCGCGCGCGCCTCTCGTTTCGTTGTGAAAACATGGGCCGCAAAAAACAGCATCAGCCCCAGGATCATGACCAGCAGACCCACGACATCCTCCCCTCAACCAGCGCCCCCGCCCATGGCGTATCATCGATTGGGCGCGGGTCGCAACTCTCACGCCTCATGGTCAGGCGTGAAGGCTCGGGTCTGCAACAGCGCGGCCTTCATCCTGCGAGACCCGCGCAAGCGCAGTCCGCAAGATGCGGGGATAGAGCTATTTTCCAAGCTCGCGATTATCGACATAGCGGATCGCGATCGGGCGTCCGGCCAGAGCGCCGCCGAGGCCGCTGGTGAATTTGAGCGGCAGGCAGGCTTTCAGCGATGAATTGATCGCGTTGAGATAGGTCGTTCGGGTATCGGCCGGGACGCCCGCGGTCGCATAGGTCAGCTGCGGCGGACCGATCATGCCGCCTGCCTTGTTGAAGCTGAAGCGCACCGCCATCTGCATGCCCGCGCGCGCATTGTCCGATGGCGGCGACCAGCAGGTGCGCAGCTCGGCGAAGAGATCGCCGATCGTATCGAGATCGTGATCCGGCTTCCGGTATTTGGCGCGATCAGCCTCCGTCGGCACGGTTTCGATCGTGAGCTGGAGGTTCTGACCGTAGGGATAATCGATCTCGGGAATGCAGGGGCCGGGCTCGAGCGGGCTGCAATAGTACGGCGTGCAGGGCCGGCCGTCGAGCACGCTGCACGGCTCATGCGAAAACGGGATCGGATTGATCTGGCGGCGCTGCGCATCGGCGGCAACCGTCGATATCGCCAATAGGAGGAAAACGAGGATGCCGCGCCACATGATGCGAGCTCACAATGTCACACGCACAAACGTGGCATTGCCAACGAACGCGTCAAGCCTACGGCTGTTCACATGCTCGCGTTTAGCTCCGGTGTCGTCGCCCGGCTCGACCGGGCGACCCAGTACTCCGAGACGGCGGTGATGGAATCGAGAGGCTGCGGCGTACTGGATTCCCCGCCTTCGCGGGGAATGACAGCGGAGTGTGGCCACGCAGCAGCGCGCGGAGTACGCCCTACCCCTTCTTCTTGACGTCCTTGACGTTCGTGAACTCGATGCCCTCGGCGCGCTCCCTGGCGTAGCCGAGATAGAACTCGTTTCTCGCCAGATACACGGGATCGCCGTCGACATCGTCGGCGATGCTCGAGGTGTTGGCGGCGATGAAAGTGTCGAGCTTCTTGCGATCTTCGGATGAGACCCACCGGGCGAGCTGGAACTCGCTGACCTCGAACTCGACGGGCAGCGAATATTCCGCCTCGAGCCGTGCCTTCAGCACGTCAAGCTGCAGCGCGCCGACCACGCCGACCAGCGCCGGTGCGCCGTCGCGCGGGCGGAACACCTGCACCACGCCCTCTTCGGACATTTGCTGAAGCGCTTCCTTCAGCTTCTTCGCCTTCATCGCGTCGGTGAGACGCACGCGGCGGACGATTTCCGGCGCGAAGCTCGGCACGCCGACGAAGGTGAAATCCTCGCCCTCGGTCAGGGTGTCGCCGATGCGCAGCGTGCCGTGATTGGGAATGCCGACGACGTCGCCGGCGAAGGCTTCGTCCGCGACCGACCGGTCCTGTGCGAAGAAGAATTGCGGGCTCGACAGCGGCATGCTCTTGCCGGTGCGCACCAGCTTCGCCTTCATGCCGCGGCTGAGCTTGCCGGAGCACAGGCGCGCAAAAGCAATGCGGTCGCGGTGGTTCGGATCCATGTTCGCCTGGATCTTGAACACGAAGGCGCTCATGCGCGGGTCGGTCGCCTCGACCTTGCGCTGGTCGCTCTCCTGCGCGCGCGGCTCCGGCGCGAACTTGCCGAGGCCTTCCAGGAGGTCGCCGACGCCGAAATTGCGCAGCGCGCTGCCGAAATAGACCGGCGTCAGATGCCCCTCGCGAAAGGCGGCGAGTTCGAACGGTTTCGAGGCCTCGGTGACAAGCTCGAGCTCGTCCTTGACCGCGCCGACATCGAGGTTGGCGTTGAGCTTGCCGAGCTCGGCGATCTCGATCTGCTGTGCAGCGCCGGTCTTGGCGCCGCCGCCTTCGAGCAGACGCACGCCGCCATTGGCAACGTCATAGGTGCCGAGGAAATCGCGGCCGCGGCCGACCGGCCAGGTCATCGGCGTGGTGTCGAGCGCGAGCGTCTTCTCGATCTCGTCGAGCAGCTCGAACACGTCGCGGCTCTCGCGGTCCATCTTGTTGATGAAGGTGATGATCGGAATGTCGCGCAGGCGGCAGACTTCGAACAGCTTTCGGGTGCGCGCCTCGATGCCCTTGGCAGCGTCGATCACCATGACGGCGGAGTCGACGGCCGTGAGCGTACGGTAGGTGTCCTCCGAAAAGTCCTCGTGGCCCGGCGTGTCCAGCAGATTGAACACGAGACCCTCGAACTCGAACGTCATGACCGAGGTCACGACCGAGATGCCGCGCTCGCGCTCGATCTTCATCCAGTCCGAACGGGTGTTGCGCCGCTCGCCCTTGGCCTTGACCTGGCCGGCGAGATTGATGGCGCCGCCGAACAGCAGCAGTTTCTCGGTCAGCGTGGTTTTGCCCGCGTCCGGGTGGGAGATGATCGCGAAGGTGCGCCGCCGCGCCACCTCGGTGGCAAGCGGGGAACGGGCCGGCGAGTCGGCTGATATGGCGATGTCGGACATGGCGGGAGCGTTTGGCAGGGAAAATGGGCCTGATCAAGCCTCATGTGGTGATTGCGGAGCCCTACGGCCAGCCCCATATCCGCTCCCGGGGAGGACGGCCTCCCCCCTCATCAGCATATCCGCCGCGGGGACGACCCTGCCTTGAATGGAGGGTCGTCATGGCCTGGAGCATCCTGTTCGTCGCCGGTCTTCTCGAGATTACCTGGGCGATCGGCCTGAAATACACCGAGGGTTTTACCAAGCTTGTTCCGTCCGTCATCACGCTCGCGGCGATGGCCGGCAGCGTCATCCTGCTCGGTTTAGCCCTCAAATCGCTGCCCGTCGGAACCGCCTATGCGGTCTGGACCGGCATCGGCGCGGTCGGTACCGCCACGCTTGGCATCATTCTGTTCGGCGAGCCGGCCACGGCGTTCCGCCTCGCCAGCATTGGGCTGATCGTCGCCGGCATCGCAGGGCTGAAATTCGTCACCTGACGAGAATCTGGACCGCCCACCAGGTCAGCGCCGCGACAATGGCCGAGGCCGGGATCGTGATCACCCAGGCATAGACGATCGAGCTCGCGACGTTCCAGCGCACCGCCGAGACGCGGCGGGCCGCGCCGACGCCGACGATCGCGCCGGTAATGGTGTGGGTGGTCGAGACGGGAACGCCGAGGAAGGTCGCCATGAACAGCGTCGCGGCGCCGCCGGTCTCGGCGCAAAAGCCCTGCATCGGCGTCAGCTTGGTGATGCGCAGGCCCATGGTGCGGACGATACGCCAGCCGCCCATCAGCGTGCCCAGCGCCATCGCGGCCTGGCAGGACAGCACCACCCAGAACGGCACCGAGAATTCACCGCCGAGATGCCCCTGCGAATAGAGCAGCACGGCGATGATGCCCATGGTCTTTTGGGCGTCATTACCGCCATGGCCGAGCGAATAGAGCGAGGCGGAGGCGAATTGCAGGATGCGGAAGGCGCGATCAACCGCGAACGGCGTCGAGCGCACCGAGAGCCAGGACACGATCGCGACCAGCATCATCGCGAGCAGGAAACCGACCAGCGGCGACAGCACGATCGCCAGCACCGCCTTGGACAGTCCGCTCCACACCGCAGCCGAGATCCCCGCCTTGGCCATGCCGCCGCCGACGAGACCGCCGATCAGCGCATGCGACGACGAGGATGGGATGCCGAGCCCCCAGGTCACGAGGTTCCAGACGATCGCGCCGACGAGCGCCGCGAAGATCACCTGGGCGTCGACGACCGCGGGATCGATGATGCCGGTGCCGATGGTCTGGGCAACATGCAGCCCGAACACCATGAAGGCGATGAAATTGAAGAACGCGGCCCAGAGCACCGCGAATTGCGGCCGCAGCACGCGGGTCGAAACGATGGTCGCGATCGAATTGGCGGCGTCGTGCAGGCCGTTCAGGAAGTCGAACAGCAGCGCGACGGCGATCAAGCCGACGAGGACAGGAAGTCCGAGCGCAGCATCCACGGCGCGACCCCTGCCCTAAACTTGCTCGATGACGATGCTGTTGATCTCGTTCGCGACGTCGTCGAAACGGTCGGCCACCTTTTCGAGATGGTCGTAGATCTCGACGCCGACGATGAAATCCATCGCGCTACCATCACGGTGCTTGAGAAACAGCTCCTTCAGCCCGATGTCGTGGAGATCGTCGACCCGACCCTCGAGCTTGCCTAGCTCTTCCGTGATCGCGGTCAGCATCGCGACGTTCGGGCCGATCGACTGCATCAGCGGCAACGCGCGCCCCACGAGATTGGCGCATTCGATCAGCAGTCCGCCAATCTCCCGCATCGGCGGCTCGAAGGTGCGCACCTCGAACAGCATCACGGCCTTGGCCGTCTGCTGCATCTGGTCGATGGCATCGTCCATCGAGGTGATCAGGTTCTTGATGTCGCCGCGGTCGAAGGGGGTGATGAAGGTGCGGCGCACCGCCGTCAGCACCTCACGGGTGATGTTGTCGGCGTCGTTCTCGAACTGGTTGACGCGCTGACAGTAGACCGGCGTCTCCTCTCCCCCGTTGAGCATGCCCTGGAGCGCGATCGAGCCCTGGATCACCGTCTGTGCATGGCGGTCGAACAGGTCGAAGAACCGTTCTTCCTTGGGCAGGAAAGCGCGAAACCATCGCATCATGGGGATAGGCTACCGGTTGGAAATGGCCCGGCCCGAATAGGCCGTCACAAAACTGTCATAGACCATTTCCGCTCCGCGCGCGTGTCATCTCACGCCCGCGGAGCAGGATCATCCACCGGATTCGCGCACCAATGAAATTGGTGCGATATCAAAGGTTTATAGCGAGCGCCGGAAGTAATGAGCGATTTCGCCGATGACGCCGCGGCGGAAGGTGAGCACGCAGACCACGAAGATCGAGCCCTGGATCACCGTCACCCATTGGCCAAAACCCGCCAGATATTGCTGCATGGCGATGATCGCGAAGGCACCAACCACGGGGCCGAAGATGGTGCCGAGACCGCCAACCAGCGTCATCAGCACGACCTCGCCCGACATCGTCCAGTGCACGTCGGTGAGCGAGGCATTCTGCGCCACGAACACCTTCAGCGATCCGGCAAAGCCGGCCAGCGTGCCGGACAGGACGAAAGCCAGGAATTTATATTGGTCGGTCCGGTAGCCGAGCGAGATCGCGCGCGGCTCGTTCTCGCGGATCGACTTCAGCACTTCACCGAACGGCGAGTTGATGATGCGGTAGATCAGCAGGAAGCCGGCGAGGAAGCCGGCCAACACGACGTAATAAAGCACCGTCGGCTTGGAGAGATCGAGCAAGCCGAACATCCGCCCCTGCGGAATGCCCTGAATGCCGTCCTCACCATGGGTGAACGGCGCCTGGAGGTAGATGAAGTACAGGAGCTGCGACAGCGCCAGCGTGATCATCGAGAAATAGATGCCCTGGCGGCGGATCGAGATATAGCCGGTGATGAGCGACAGCCCGAACGCCGCGGCGATTCCAACGAGGATGCCGAGCTCCGGCGGCAACGCCCACACTTTCAGCGCGTGCGCGCTGCAATAGCCGGCGGTGCCCATGAACATTGCGTGGCCGAACGACAACAGGCCGCCATAGCCGATCAGCAGGTTGAAGGCGCAGGCAAGCAGCGCAAAGCACAGCGCCTGCATCACGAAGAACGGATAGACGCCCGTGAAGGGCACCGACGCCAGCAGCAGCGCCATCACCACGAACACGACCATCTCGTCACGCATCGCGCGCGGGGTTACCGGCAGCGTGTCGTCCGTCAAGGCTGTCATATCAGGCCGCCCTTCCCGTCAGTCCCGTTGGCTTCACCAAGAGCACCAGCACCATCAGCACGAACACGACGGTGTTGGAGGCCTCGGGGTAGAAATACTTGGTCAGGCCCTCGATCACACCGAGCGCAAAGCCGGTGATGATGGAGCCCATGATTGATCCCATGCCGCCGATCACGACCACCGCGAACACGACGATGATGAGGTCGGCGCCCATCAACGGCCGCACCTGGTTGATCGGCGCCGAGAGCACACCGGCGAGCGCGGCAAGGCCGACGCCGAGACCGTAGGTCAGCGTAATCATGCGCGGCACGTTGATGCCGAAAGCGCGCACCAGCGTCGGATTTTCAGTGGCAGCGCGCAGGTTAGCACCGAGCCGCGTCTTCTCGATCAGGAACCAGGTGGCGATACACACCACCAGCGAGAAGATGACGACCCAGCCGCGATAGATCGGCAGGAACATGAAGCCGAGATTCATGCCGCCCTTGAGCTGGTCCGGAATCGCATAAGGCAGACCGGAGGAGCCGAAATAGTTCTGGAACACGCCCTGCACGATCAGCGCGATCCCGAAGGTCAGGAGCAGGCCGTAGAGGTGGTCGAGCCCCGTCAGCCATTGCAGCATGGTCCGTTCCAGGATCATGCCGAAGATGCCGACGATAACAGGCGCGATCAGCAGCGCCCACCAGTAGTTGATGCCGCCGAGGCTCAGCAGGAAATAGGCAACGAACGCGCCCATCATGTAGAGCGCGCCGTGGGCGAAATTGATGATGTTGAGCATGCCGAAGATCACGGCAAGCCCGAGACTGAGCAGCGCGTAGAACGAGCCGTTGATCAATCCCACCAGTAGCTGAGCGTAAAGAGCCTGCATCGATCCCGCACCCGGTCCCTTCGGCGTTGCCTGAAAATCGCCCGCAGGCCTGATGGCCTGCGGGCGGTTATCTTACTTCTTCAAGAGCGCGCACTTGCTCTCGGACAGCGGCGTGAAAGCCTGGTCGCCCGGCACGGTGCCGACCAGCTTGTAGAAGTCCCACGGCCCCTTGGACTCCGAGGGCTTCTTCACCTCGAACAGGTAGGCGCTGTGGATGGTGCGGCCGTTCGGCTGGATCTCGCCCTTGCCGAACAGGTCGTCCTCCGTCGGCAACGACTTCATCTTCTCGACGACCTTGACGCCGTCATGGGGATTGCCGCCGAGCGCTTCCAGCGTCTTGAGATAGTGACGCACGCCCGCATAGACGCCGGCCTGCACCATGGTGGGCGGCGCGTTGTTCTTCATCTTCTCGGAGAAGCGCTTGGAGAACGCCCGGGTCTGGTCGTTCATGTCCCAGTAGAAGGTCTCGGTGAAGTTGAGGCCCTGCGCGGTCTCGAGACCGATCGCCTTGACGTCGGTGAGGAACAGCAGCAACGCCGCGAGCTTCTGGCCACCCTTGACGATGCCGAACTCGGCCGCCTGCTTGATCGAGTTGGTGGTGTCGCCGCCGGCATTGGCAAGGCCGATGATCTTGGCCTTGGAAGCCTGTGCCTGCAGCAGGAACGAGGAGAAGTCCGGCGTGTTGAGCGGATGCTTGACGCCGCCGACCACCTTGCCGCCGTTGGCGGTGACCACGGCCGTGGTGTCGCGCTCGAGCGCCGCACCGAAGGCGTAGTCCGCGGTCAGGAAGAACCAGCTGTCGCCACCGGCCTTCACCAGCGCCTGCCCCGTGGTATGGGCCAGCATGTAGGTGTCGTAGGTCCAGTGCACCGTGTTGGGCGAGCACTGCGCGTTGGTGAGGTCCGAGGTCGCGGCGCCCGAGTTGATGTAGACGCCATTCTTTTCCTTGATGACGTTGTTGACGGCGAGCGCCACGCCGGAATTCGGCACGTCGACGATGATGTCGACCTTGTCGACGTCGAACCATTGCCGCGCGATCGCGGTGCCGATGTCGGGCTTGTTCTGGTGATCGCCGGAGATGATGTCGATCTTCCAGCCCTTCGCCGCAAGGCCGGAATCTTCGACGGCCATCTGGGCGGCGAGCGTCGAGCCGGGACCGCCGAGGTCGGCGTAGAGGCCGGACTGATCGGACAGCGCGCCGATCTTGACGGTCTTGTCCTGCGCAAAGGCTACGCCAGCCGTGGTGACGGCCAACGCCGTGCCGAGCAGAAACGACGCAATCGACTTTTTCATGCTACTTCCCTCGTGAATTTTCTCGTGGCCGTTTGACGCTTGGCCGTCTTAGACGCCGAGATAGGTGTGGAGCTTGTCCATGTTGGCGGCAAGCTCCGAATTGGAAAATCCGTCAATGATCTTGCCGTGCTCGACCACGTAGTAGCGGTCGGCGACGGTGGATGCGAACCGGAAGTTCTGCTCGACCAGGAGGATGGTAAAACCCTCCTTCTTGAGCCGTGCAATGGTGTGGCCGATCTGCTGGATAATGACAGGCGCAAGACCTTCGGTCGGCTCGTCCAGCATCAGGAAGCTCGCGCCGGTGCGCAGGATGCGCGCGATCGCGAGCATCTGCTGCTCACCGCCGGAGAGCTTGGTGCCCTGGCTGTTGAGACGTTCCTTCAGATTCGGAAACAGATCGAAGATCTGCTCGAGCGGCAATCCACCCGGGCGAACCACCGGCGGCAGCAACAAATTCTCCCGCACATCGAGACTGGAGAAAATGCCGCGTTCCTCCGGGCAGAACGCGATGCCCATCCGCGCGATCTTGTCGGAGGTCGCGCGGATGATGTCCTGGTTGTTGAACTTCACCGAGCCGGTCCGCTTGCCGATGATGCCCATGATCGACTTCAGCGTGGTCGTCTTGCCGGCGCCGTTGCGGCCGAGCAGCGTAACCACCTCGCCCGCGTTCACGTCGAAATTGATCCCGTGCAGGATGTGGGACTCGCCGTACCACGCTTCCAGGTTGCGGACCTGGAGGATGTTGCCGCCGGTTGCGGCTTTTGCGGGAGCGTCCGCGGTTGCAGTCTCACGCATGACCGGCTCCCAGATAGGCTTCCTTGACGCGCTCGTCCTTGGTGAGCTCGCTGTAATGGCCTTGCGCCAGCACCTGCCCGCGCGTCAGCACGGTGATGATGTCGGAGAGATTGGCCACGACGCTCAGATTATGCTCGACCATCAGGATGGTGTACTTCGCGGAGATGCGCTTGATCAGCGCCGCGATCTTGTCGATGTCCTCGTGGCCCATGCCGGCCATCGGCTCGTCCAGCAACATCATCTCGGGGTCGAGCGCGAGCGTCGTTGCGATCTCGAGCGCGCGCTTGCGGCCGTAGGCCATCTCGACCGCGGGCGTATTGGCAAACTCGCTGAGGCCGACATCGTTCAACAGTTCACGCGCGCGATCGTTGAAGCGGTTGAGCACGGACTTGGAGCGCCAGAAATCGAAGGAACTGCCGTGCTGGCGCTGGAGCGCGACGCGAACGTTTTCCAGCGCGGTGAGATGCGGAAATACCGCCGAGATCTGGAATGAACGGACCAGTCCAAGGCGCGCCACGTCGGCTGGCGCCATCGCCGTGATGTCCTGCCCCTTGTACAGAATTTTGCCGGCGGACGGTTTGAGGAACTTGGTCAAAAGATTGAAGCACGTCGTCTTGCCCGCCCCGTTCGGGCCGATCAACGCGTGAATGCTCCCACGGCGAACCTTGAGCGCAACGTCGCGGACGGCGAAGAAGCCCGCGAACTCCTTGGTCAAGCCTTCCGTTTCGAGAATGAACTCATCGGCCAAACAGATTTCCCCCTGCCCGCACAATACGCGTGGCTGTCCTTAGTTACTTCGGCTTTCCGGGGGCCTTGGAGCCTGTCCCGGAACGTCGCCTCCGGGCGCGGAATATGCCGGAGGTGACGGGGGTTAGGCAAGGCGGAAAGCTGAGCAGATCAGGTCTCCGGCCGGGAGGCTTATGCTCCCTTAGTCGGACGCGTTTTGATGTCGCCTGCCCGGCCTCCCGGTTCGCAAGGCACCGGTCATCAAGCCGTCGTTAACGGTCTTTCATCCCGCGCGCCAGCCTTCATAGAAAATTTTCCCGCCGCATGGATCATGCGCGGGTTTTATGCGTCGGGAATATTGTCTTGGAAATTGCCTTGGATTTTGCAAGCGCCGCTCCTTCTGTCGTCAAGTCGATCAGGCAGCGTGATCTCCTGAACACGTGGCTGCGACTTTATGCGCGCGGGCAGATGGTGCCGGCGATCTGGGAGTATCAGCCCGCGCGGCTCGAGGAAGAGCTGTCCGATCTCATCTATTATACCGTCGACATCTCGGCGCCGACGCCGCGCCTCATCATCCAGAGCGAGGGCACGCGCATCTCGCGCGCCTATGGACAGACCGGCAAAGGCGTTCTGCTCGACGACTATATCGGGCCGCGCCTCGCACCCTTCGTGATGCCGATCTATTATGAATGTGTGGCGCGCGGCCTTCCGGTCTACAGCGTGGCCGACGTCGACGACATCTATGGCCGCGTGGTTGCCTATGAACGGCTGCTGCTGCCGTTCCAGACCGACGGCAAGGTCTGCCACGTCATCGCCTCGCTCAAGACGTTCTGCGAGGACGGCGGCTTCGAGATCAAGAATCTGATGCGCGGAAATGACGCGCTGCCGCGCCCGAAACTGCGCGCGGTGATCGACCGCGATCTCTTCCATCGCGCCCCCGGCCGGATCGCCGCCGCCGACGTCGTCGAGTTCGCCGATCAGCCGGGCGTCACCACCGAAATCGTCGAGCTGAACTAGGGTCAGCGCGATTTCGCGCCGACTTACTTGGCCTTGACTTCCTTGGCATAGATATCCGGCTTGAAGCCGACCAGAAGCTTGCCGCCGACTTCGAGCACCGGCCGCTTGATCATCGATGGTTGCGCTAGCATCAGCGCCAGCGCCTTCTTCTCGGTGAGGCCTTCCTTGTCGGAATCCGGCAGCTTCTTGAAGGTCGTGCCGGCGCGATTGAGCAGCGTCTCCCAGCCAGCCTTGTCGCTCCACTGCTTGAGCTTGTCCTTCTCGACGCCCGCCGCCTTGTAGTCGTGGAACTCGTAGGCGACGCCATGGGTGTCGAGCCAGGCGCGCGCCTTCTTCATGGTGTCGCAGTTCTTGATGCCGTAGATGATGTTGGGCAAGACCTTCCTCGCGCATGCGTCGTTGGATGACTGCAGCGTTGTACGAAACTCCGGTTCGCGCGACAACATCGCGAACGAACCTCGCTCTCCGAACGGATACATCAATGCACGTCACTCACGATCCCGCCGCGGCCGTGTCGCCAACCATCGACTTCAACAGCTTCCTCGCGGTCGATATCCGCGTCGGCACCATCGTCGATGCAAAACCGTTCCCGGAGGCACGCAAGCCGGCCTGGCGGCTGTGGATCGACTTCGGTCCCGCGATCGGCGTGCGCAAGAGCTCGGCCCGGATCACCGAAAATCATCCGCTCGAGACGCTGGTGGGGCAGCAGGTCGCGGCCGTCGTGAACTTCCCGCCGCGACAGATCGGCCCGGTCGTCTCCGAGGTGTTGACGCTCGGCTTCCCCGATGCCGAGGGCAAGGTCGTGCTGGTGCAGCCGAGCAAGCCTGTGCCGAACGGCGGACGGCTGTTCTAGCCGCGCGATCGCCGGCCGGGCCGCCGCACCTCAGCCACGGCCCCGGCAACGGTTTGATCCTCCTGTTTCCGGACCGTCTGGACTTGACCAAGATCGCCTTTGATAATAAAAATGACTGACTGATCGTTTTTTATTAATACCCGGCTTCATAGGTGCCGCATCAGGCAAACGCTCAAAACGACCGATCTGTCAGTTATTTATGGACGGCCAAAATGCCCAAGATCAGCGACAAGCAACGCGAAGGTAGGCGGCAGCAGATCCTCGAAGCGGCCCTTGCCTGCTTCGCCGAGCAAGGCTTTCATCAGACCGGCATGGCCGACATCGTCAAACGGTCGGGCTTGAGCCACGGCGCGGTCTATCTCTACTTCCAGAGCAAGGACGATTTGATCGAGGCGCTCGCCGACGACCGGCATCGTCGCGAGGCCGTGCTCAACTCGGTGGCGCAGGGATCGGGTGATCCGATCGAAGGACTCCACGCGCTGATCCGCGTCTACGCGCAATGGCTCACCGATCCCGCCGGCGAAGCGCGGCGTCGCGTCGGCATTCACGGCTGGGCGGAGGCCCTGCGCAATCGCCGCGTCCGCACCAGCGTCGTCGAAGGCATCGACATGCCGCGCGCGCTGATCGTGGCGCTGGTCGAGCGCGGGCAGCATGACGGCCTGATCAAGCGCGACCTCGGCGCCGACGCGGTCGCACGCGTGCTCATCGCGATCTTCCAGGGCTTCGTGCTGCAGAAATGCTGGGGCGAGGATTTTGACGTCGAGGCCTGCATGGCGGCCGTCGGCGGCGTGATCGAGGGATTTCGCACGACCAAGCCTGACATCAAGCGACGGACCAGGACGTAAGCGATGTCCTGGATTCACGATCTCCTCGCAGGCATTGGCGTCGGTCTCGTCGGCGGACTGACATCGGGCTTCATGGGTACGAGCCCGGGCGGCGGGCTTGTCGTCTTCACCGTGCTGCTGCTCGGCGCGGAGCAGCATGTCGCCCAGGGGACGTCGCTGATCACGCAGGTCCCGCCCACTGGCCTCGCCGGCGTGCGCCGCTACTGGCAGAGCGGCAATCGCAGCCCGCTGCAATGGATCGCCTGGATCGGCCTCGGATTTCTCGTCGGCGGTGCGGGCGGCGGTTACGCCGCGGCGGCGGTCTCCGACTCGGTGCTGCAATGGACCTACGTCGTCTATCTCGTCGCGCTGATCGCCCTTCTGATCCTGCGCCGCGACCGCAAGGACGGGAGCCACGCGGCCGTTGACCGAGACGTACTGCCTTGGCTCCCCCTGCTCCTCATCGGCGCGCTTGCCGGGTTTTCCTCCGGCTTCATGGGCATCGGCGGCGGGCTCGCGATCACCGTCGGCCTCGCCGCGGGCCTACGCGTCCCGCAGCACCAGGCGCAACTCGTCAGCCTCATCTTCTCGGTCATCCCGACCAACATTCCGGCGGCCTGGATCTACTGGAGCAAGGGGCTCATGGTCGGCTGGCCGGCGATCGTCGGGATTCTCGCCGGCCTCTGGATCGGCACCGATCTCGGCGCACGCGCGGCCAACGGCGTCAGCAAAGCGGTGCTGCACAGGGGCATGATCGCCCTCATCTCGGTGATGGCGCTCTACATGACGCATAAGGCGCTGACCTGATTCTACGGCCGCTTCGGAATGTTCAGCCCGCGCTGCACGGCAGGACGCGCCAGCCCCCGTTCGAGCCAGGCACCGACCGACTTGAACTGGCTGAATTCGACGAGATCGCCGGCGCCGTAGAAACCGATGAGATTGCGCACCCAGCCGAGCATGGAGATATCGGCGATGGTGTAGTCGTCATCCATGAACCACTGCCGGCCGGAAAGATGCGTCTCCATCACGCCGAGCAGACGCTTGGCCTCGCTGACATAGCGGTCGAGCGGCCGCTTGTCCTCGAAATCCTTGCCGGCGAATTTGTGGAAGAAGCCGACCTGGCCGAACATCGGCCCGATGCCGCCCATCTGGAAATGCACCCACTGGATGGCCTGGTAGCGGCGCGCGGCGTCCTCCGGCAGAAGCTTGCCGGTCTTCTCGGCGAGGTATTGCAGGATCGCCCCGGACTCGAACAGCGGCAGCGGCCGGCCGCCCGGACCGTTGGGATCGAGGATCGCCGGAATCTTGCCGTTCGGATTGAGTGAGAGGAATTCCGCCGTCTTCTGGTCGTCCTTGCCGAAGTCGACGAGGTGGACCTCGTAAGGCAGACCGATCTCTTCCAGCATGATCGACACCTTGACGCCGTTCGGCGTCGGCAGCGAATAAAGCTGAAGCAACTCCGGATGCCTGGCAGGCCAGCGCTTGGTGATGGGAAAGGCGGACAGATCAGGCATCGGGACCCCGGCTTCGTTCGTGAGATGCCGCCTAATCTAGGCGAGCCGTCGAACGGCGCAAGGCCGAGCAGTGATCATGCATCGAAGCCGGACTACAGGGGCCGCAGCAGATGCCTGGCGGCGTACGCGATATCGCGCTGCGCGCGTTGCTCGATGAAGAGCTGCCCGGTGACGAGCAGCGTTCCGGTGAAAATGAGCGCGAGCATCGCGGTCGCGAACTGACTGGCATCCTTCATCGCACGAGCTTCTCCGTCATCGGTTCGCACGGGGAACGCGGGCCGACCGTCGACAGTTCCTGCACGCCTCAAACAAATTGCCACTTTATCCCGAATCGAGGCGCGCGAGGCCGCGACCTCAATAATTGATCTCCATCCGCAGTCCGCGCGGATCGACCTCTTCGCCGCCGACACGCTGTGTGCTGTCGCGGGCCGCGACCGCGCAGGCACAGGCATCGATGAGATCGTCGCGGCCGATGCCGGTGCCATGACGCTGCGTCAGCCATGTCTCCAGGCGCGTGAAGCCGCGTTGCGCCAGCAGCGCGATGCGCTGCTCACGACCTTGCGCCGACGTCTTCTTCGGAAGAAGGACGCACCCTGCCAGATTCCAGAAAATCAATTCCGGATGCGCTTCGCCAATTGTCGCCTGGCGCACCGGCGTCATGATCTCGTCGACGTCCCTGATCTTCTCCCTGATGTTCCAGAGCTGCGCCGACACGCCCCTGCCCTTGCCTTCCCGCTCCCAATAGTGGCGATTGGCCGTCGCCATGTCGGGAAATGTCCAGAGATCGCGGCGCGCGCCAAGAAACACGGCAGGGCCGACCAGCTCGCGTGCACGCAAGTCGCAGGCTCGATAGCCGCTTGGCTTCAATCCGATCGGCATGTCGATCATCGCACGCGCATGCGGCATCGCAAGCAAGCGCGTCAGGCCCGGCGAATAATCAAAGCCATGATCGCCGCGCTCGTCGATCCAGGCTGCGACCCAGCCGAAGCGAAATCCATCGAGACCGAGATAGTTTGGCAAATCATGCGTCCCGACGTCGACAAGACATCTATGCTTCTCCCTCGTCTCGATGGCGCTCGAACAAGCGCTGCGCCAGCAGCGCATGGCCGAGCGTACCCCCGGCGCGCACGGCCGCGGCGATCAATGCCGCTTCGGCGACTTCCTCCCGCGTCGCGCCGGCTTTCGCTGCCTGCGCCGTATGCACGTCCAGGCAATAGGCACATTGCGTGGTGAGCGCGACCGCGAGCGAGATCAGCTCGCGATATTTCGGCGGGATCAATCCGTCCTTGCGCTCGACCGCGTGGTTGAACGCAAGGAACGCGTTGGCCTCGACCGGCGCGAGCGCCACGAAAGCCGGGACAGACTTCAGATCGTCAGGCGTTTGATAATCGGTCATGTCTCACCTCGTCAGATATTCGCGCATCAAGGCGCGGGCGCGATGCAGGCGCGCCTTCACAGTCTGCCTGGACGCTCCGAGCGCGGCGGCGATTTCGTCGATGGTCATTTCCTTGACGTCCCGCATCAGCGCGACATCGCGATAATGCGCCGGCAACGCTTCGAACGCAGCCGCCACGTCAAGACGCAAATCCGCTTCGGAGCGCGACAGCAGCAGGGCCTCCGCCTCGCCGTCGTCGATCGATGGCGCAAGCCCCGCCTTGCGCGCGAGCCGCAGACATTCGCGGCGGACCACGCTGAACAGCCACGCGGAAAAGGCGACGAGCGAGCGGATCGTGCCGACATGGCGGAACAGGATCCACATCGCCTCCTGGGTTGCATCCTCGGCATCCGCCGAGCTGCGGCAGGTGGCGCGTGCGTAGCGGCGGATATCCGGCTGCGCCGTCTCGAGCAGAGACGCGATCGCCTGGGGATCGCCGAGCCGGGCCGCCTCGAACAGGCTTGACGAGATCGCCGCCGCACTCACGACACGCCTCCTCGTCCGATCCCGGCCATCGCGCACATCGGGCAATAGCCGACGAGCCCCGTCAGTGCGAAGCCTGCGCCACCGAGCGCCACCAGCCACGCCGCGACGCCGGTGAGAAAAACGAATGCGGCAATCGCAACCGCAATCGAGAGCATCGACCACATCACGCTTTCGCCTTCTCATGCGCCCGCAGCTCGTCGACCAGCACGCGCACATTCTCCGAATAGTCGATCGGGATCACGACCAGATGCACGCCGCCCTCCTTGAAGGCCGCATCGAGCGTCGGGCCGAAGCTGTCGATGCTCTCGATGCGATGTCCTTTGGCACCGTAGGCCTTCGCGTAAAGGACGAAATCGGGATTGCCAAAGGTCATGCCGTAATCGGCGAAGTGATCGACGGCCTGCTTCCAGCGGATCATGCCGTAGGCGTTGTCCTCGAGCACCAGCACGACCAAATTGAGCTTGAGGCGGACGGCGGTCTCCATCTCCTGGCTGTTCATCATGAAGCCGCCGTCGCCGGCAACCGCGAGCACGCGGCGCTCGGGATAGAGCATCGCGGCCATCATGGCCGACGGCAGACCGGCGCCCATCGTCGCCAGCGCATTGTCGAGCAGCAGCGTGTTGGCGACGCGGGTTCGGTAGTTGCGCGCGAACCAGATCTTGTACATGCCGTTGTCGAGCGCGACGATGCCATTCTCCGGGATCACCTGGCGGATGTCGTGCACGATGCGCTGCGGTGTCGGCGGCCAGCGGGCCTCGGTGGCGCGGTCGGCGATGTGCGTGAGGATCCCCTCGCGCAACGGCAACAGCGCCGCCGCCTGCGGCAGCTTGCCTTCGAGCCGGTCGGCGAGCAGCTCCAGGCTCGGGCCGACGTCGCCGACGACCTCGGCATCGGGGAAATAGACCAGCTCGACGCTGGCCGGCGTGTAGCTGACGTGAATGACCTTCGGTCCCGACGGCCCCATGATGAAGGGCGGCTTCTCGATCGGGTCATGGCCGATCGCCACGATCAGATCGGCTGCGTCGATCGCGTCGTGGACATAGTCGCGCTCTGATAGCGCCGCCGTGCCCATGTAGAGATTGGTGCCGCCGGGCACCGTGCCCTTTCCCATCTGTGTCGTGAAAAACGGAATGCCGGTTCGCCGCACGAAGCTGGCGATGCCGTGGGTCGAGCGCGGCCGGCTGGTCGCAGCTCCCATCATCACCAATGGACGTCTTGCGGCCAGGATCATCTCGGCCGCACGGTCGAGCGCGGCGCGATGGGCCACCGGAATTTCAATCGGATGGACCGGGATCACGGGGACGGCGGGCACTTCGTCGCCCGCGATGTCCTCGGGCAGCTCGAGATGCACCGGCCCCGGCCGTTCCTCCATCGCCACGCGAAAGGCATCGCGCACCACGGTCGGAATGCTGGAGGCGCTGATGATCTGCCGAGAGAGCTTCGTCAGCGGCTTCATGGTCGCAACCACGTCCACGATCTGAAAGCGCGCCTGCCGGCTGCTCATGATCGGCTTCTGGCCGGTGATCAAGATCATCGGCATCGCGCCGAGATGGGCATAGGCGGCGCCCGTGGACAGGTTGAGCGCGCCCGGGCCGAGCGTTGAGAGACACACTCCCGGCCTGCCGGTCAGCCGACCGTGCGTGGCGGCCATGAAGGCCGCGGCCTGCTCGTGACGGGTCAGGACCAGCTCGATCTTGGAGGTGCGCAGCGATTCGACCAGGTCGAGATTTTCCTCCCCGGGGATACCGAAGATGCGATCGACGCCCTCGTTCTCCAGCGCCGCCACAAACAGGTCCGATCCTTTTGCCTTGCGTTCCTGCCCGCTCATGTCGCCTCCGCTCGCTGTGCGTCCCGTGGTCGGGAGCGGTCACATGGTAGCGGCTCGTGGCGCAGGCACAACTCACAAAGAGGCGGGCGATTGTTCCAACATCGTCAATACGATCGCAGCGAAGCAATCCAGAATCTTTCCGCGGAATTTCTGGAATTGCTCCGCCGCGCTCGCAACGACGCCGTTTCCGAATTCCGGTAGAGCGGATTGACCGACTGTTCGGACATTTTGCCTGTCGGGCTACGAAGCTCTACAGCTTCGCCTCGGCAAAGATGCCTGATATCCAGTCGAGGAAGACGCGCAGGCGGAGCGCGAGCTGGCGGTTTTGCGGATAGAGCGCGGAGAGCGGCGTCGGCGACGGTGGATAGCCTGCCAGCACCTCGACCAGCGCACCGCTGGCGAGATCCGCTGCGAAGCGATAGCGGGGCGCCTGCGTGAGGCCGAAGCCGAGCCGCGCGAGATCGGCCATGGTGTCGGAATTGTTGACGCGAACCCTGCTTGGCAGCACGACATTGCGCAGCCCGCCGGCGATAGAAAACTCCAGCGGCAAAACATCGCCGGTGCGCGATGAGATGAACGCGACCATCTGATGGCCGTCGAGCGTATCAGGCGTCGCGGGCAAGCCGTGGCTGGCGAGATAGCCCGGGCTCGCCACCGTGATTTCCTCGACCGTCCCGAGACGGCGCAAAATCATCCCGCTGTCCTCGGGCTCTCCCGACCGGATCGCGCAATCGATGCCCTCGCGCACGAGATCGACCAGCCGATCGCCCTGCCCGATCTGCAAGTCGAGTTGCGGATGGCGCGCCAGGAATTCCGGCAGGTGCGGCAAGATGAAGGTGCGGGTCAGCAAAGGATGTGCGTCGATGCGCAGCAAGCCACGCGGTC
This sequence comes from Bradyrhizobium sp. 482_C4_N1_8, assembly GCF_052075965.1. Lineage (NCBI taxonomy): Bacteria > Pseudomonadati > Pseudomonadota > Alphaproteobacteria > Hyphomicrobiales > Nitrobacteraceae > Bradyrhizobium > Bradyrhizobium sp. 482_C4_N1_8. The sequence goes on from NZ_CP197231.1 coordinate 5,328,477, forward strand.
GCGCATCGCGCATCGTGGTTTCGGCTTCCTCGACCTCCGCGAGGATGGCGACGCAGCGGCGGTAATAGTCCTCGCCGTCGAGCGTCGGCGTGACATGCCGTGTCGTCCGTTCGAGCAGGCGCGCGCCCAGCCGCGCCTCGAGCCCGCGCAAAACCTCGCTCGCCGTCGAGCGGGGAATGCCGAGGTCGGCAGCCGCAGCCGTAAAGCTCTGCCGTTCGACGAGGCGGACGAACAGGCGCATGGCGTCAAACCGGTCCATAGCCGATTGTTCACCACAGCCGACAAGTGATGACAAGTTTTTCGCGATTATCCGGTCGCGGCGATCGGGCATTCTCGAACAGGAGCAACCACACCCCATCACACGGAGAGACCCATCATGCCTTTCGCCAATATCAAGATCCCCCAGGCCGCCTTATCGCGGGCGCAGAAGGCGGAGATCGTGCACAACCTCACCGCGCTGTTCGCGCACTATTTCGGCGAAGCGGCGCGGACGCACACCATGGTGCTGATCGAGGAAGTGCCTGATGGCGGTTATGGCCGCGCCGACGAGGTGTTCGTGGTTCCCGACGCCTATCGCGCAAGCGACGCCGCTACCTCACCTTGAGGCTGAGCTCGGTGCCGCCCTTGAGCGGCAGCGTCATCGATACGAAGCCGTTGTCGGGATCGCGGATGAAATCGAGATAGTCGGGCTCGGCATTGTCGTTCATGACGTAGCCGCCGACGCGCAGCTGCGGCGCGACGATCCCGATCACCTCGCGCGCCAGCGAGGGACCGCTCTCACCCGGCCAGCCGTCGATCAGAACGAAGTCGACGGGACCGCCGAGATCGCGCAAGGTTTTTCGCGCATCGCCCTCGCGGATCTCGGCGTAGTCGGCAAGGCCGGCCTCGGCGAGATTGCGTTTGGCGGTCTCGACCTTGGCCGGCACGATCTCCGAGCCGATCACGGTGCCGCCGCCATTGTCGCGGATAGCGGCCGCGAAATAGAGCGTGGACATGCCGACCGAGGTGGCGAACTCGGCCATGCGCGTAGCACGCAAGCCACGGCACAGCAGATAGATCAGTTCGCCCTGCTCGGAATGAATCGAAAAGCCCTGCTCGGCATAGGCGTGGGGATCACGGCTGTTGAAGGAACCGCGCGGCCCGCCGCCGGCCGGCCGCTGCCGCGCGCCTTGGAGGCGCGCGAGGACGGCGTTGACGCGTGGGTCTTGAATCGGGCTGTAGGGCCGATCATTCATGTGTTGCTTCGCCTCTCAGTTATTTGCCGAGGATTTCCGCGGCGGCACGATCCAGGATCGCCGCGATGCGGCGCGCCTCGGCGGGGTCGCTGCCAAGCCTGGAACGCAGCGCGCGCTTGAGGTTGTGGCGGGCACGGTGCAATTCGTCGGAGGCGTCGGCATCGAGATCGCTGACGCCAGCAAAGGCCTCGCGCACCTCGTCCATGCGGCGACCGATCCGCGACAACGCTTGCAGGATTGCATCCGCAGTGGCGCGGTTCTCGGCGAGATGCGCCTCGCCCTGCGGCGTGATGCTGTAGAGCTTTCGACCGCCATCCTGCTCGACGCTGCTGTGGCCGACCTCTTCCAGATAAGTCAGCGCCGGATAAATCACGCCCGGGCTCGGCGTGTAGAAGCCGTCGGACCGCTCCTCGATAATCTTGATCAGCTCGTATCCATGAGCCGGCTTTTCGGCGAGCAACGCCAGGATCACGAGTTGGAGGTCCTGCGAGGACAGCCGCCTTGCGCCGGGGAAATCGCCCCCCGGGCCGCGCCCGAAGAAGCCATGCCCGCCGCGGCCGAAGCGCCGTCCGCCGCCGTGCCGGCCCATGACGAAATGAGCGAAATGCCCAAAATGGAAGTCTTTGTGGTCTCGTCCGTGGTGCATATCGTACGCCCTTTTGTAAAACATATCTTACGATATAGTTTGCGATAGACAGTCCACAACCCACGAATCTGTGATCGGGCGCCTTGGCGCCGGTCCCGGCTCGGGGGACCGGCACCGCCGGGGGCCGATTACTCCGCGGCTTCGCTGTGGGGAACGCCCTGCTCGACCTCGAGCTGAAAGATGTCGTTGAAGCGGTTGAAGGCACCGCAGAGCGCGATGCGCCAGGTCAGCTCGACGATCTGGGCTTCCGAGAAATGCGCGCGCAGGCGGGCGAATATCTCGTCGCGGGTCTTGTTCCAGTTGTTGGTGACGGCGATGGAATATTCGACGACGAGCTTGTCGAGCTCATCGAGCTCGGGATGGTCTTTGTAATCGACGAGGCGCGCGGCGCCCTCCTCAGACACGCCCTGCACCGCCAGCTTTGGTGCGTGGTGCGAGACGCAATAGTCGCATTTGTTCAGCAGCGAGACCGTGACCAGCGCGAGCTCCAGATGGCGCTTCGAGACATTGCCTTCTTCAGCAAGATCGACCAGCAGCGACCACATATGCTTGAAGATCGGCAGGCGGTGGGCCATGACACCGGCCTGGTTCTCGAACGCGCCGTAGGTCGTCATCTTGTCCCACAACGGCCTCAGCGCCTCCGGCAGATCGTCCCTGGTCTTGATCGAAACGCGCGACATGGCAATTCATCCCTGGTTGGAAGACGCATGTTGCCATAACGGCGGGCCTTCGTCTCAAGTGCGAGCGCATGACACCCAAGACATTCGAAGCCCGCTGCCTGCGCCTGGCCGCGGCCACCAAGGTGGTGCAGTGGGAAGGCACCTCCGTGTTCAAGGTCGGCGGGAAGATGTTCGCGCTCGGCGGCGGCTTTGCCGCGGGCTCCGGCGGCTACATGTTCAAGGTCTCGGACATGGCCTATGCGATGCTGATCGAGCATGGCGTGGCACGACCGGCGCCTTATCTGGCGCGCGCCAAATGGGTGCAGCTCACCAGCAACAACGCACTTCCCGATGCGGAACTCACCGCCTATCTGGCGCAGGCCCATGCCCTGATCGTCGCAAAGCTCACGCGCAAATCGCGCAAGGCGCTCGGGCTGGACTAAGCACTCTCCACAACGTGATGCGCTGATCATCGTACTCCCATTGGACTTTTGTTGCACCGCACCTAGCTCGAAGCAAAGCCCATTCGAGATGGAGTGCTCCATGAGTAAGCCCAACACCACTGCAGCCAACACTTATCGCTATGAACTCGTGCATGATGATGATGACGCCGATTTCGTCGCTTACCAGCGCCGTCGCGAAGACGGGTTCTGGCAGACTTTTGCGACCTGGATGATTCCGCGCACGGTCTGCAACTAGAGCCGCGCGCTTTTCCTCGTACTTGTATCGGAGGCGGACGCCGCCTCCGACTTTCCCAGCGGGAAGGCGCTGCCCGCTCAGCGTTTCTTCTCTCCGGCCGCCTGGGTCGCGCGCAGCAGGTTGTCGCGCAGCCGGCTCACCGTCTTCTGCACCACCGGAAAATCGTCGCCGAGGCCGGTCGCCTCGATCACGGAGTTGCCGAGATCCTGTTCGATCAGCTTTCGGCCGGCCGGCGTCAGGCTCACGCGCACCTGCCGCTCGTCGGCGGGATCGCGGTGGCGCTTGATGTAACCGATCTGCTCGAGCTTCTTCAGGATCGGCGTCAGCGTGTTGGATTCCAGGAACAGCTTGTCGCCGAGCGCGCTGACGGTCTGCTCGTCTTCGTCCAACAGCGCCACCATGGCGATGTACTGGGTGTAGGTCAGTCCCACCTTGTCGAGCAGTGGCTTGTAGGCGCGGCCGAAGGCCAGATTGGCCGAATAGACGGCGAAGCACAGGAAATTCGACAGTTTTCGGCCTTTGCCGGCAGCTTTGGCGGGACGGGACACGTGAACCTCCGCAATTCGTGATCTCCGCGTCAATATAAATCGCATCCGATTAAATCGGAAGAGCTTGACCGGACAGAGCGACGGGTTTATTTCAACGCGCATCCGATTAGATCGGACACGATCTACATCGAACCCGAAAGGATGCGCCATGACCACCGCTGCAAAGCTTCTCTTCACCGGCAAGACCCACGTCACCTCCGGCCCCGACGGCGCCGCGCACGCGAACGACGGCTCTCTCGATATCAAGCTGGCCCAGCCGCACCCGGCCGCCGAGAACCTGTTCGCTGCCGCCTGGTCGGCCTGCTACCTCGGCGCGCTCGGCCTCGCCGCCGCCCAACGCAAGGTCAAGTTGCCGAGCGAGCCGTCGGTCGACACAACGATCGACCTGAGCAACGCCAATGACGCCTTCTTTCTGCGGGCCCGTCTCGACGTCAGCGTTCCCGGCGTCGATCGCTCGGTCGCCCAGGAGCTGATCGAGACGGCGCACGGCATCTGCCCCTACTCCAAGGCTGTCCACGGCAACATCGAGGTGACCACCACCCTCGTTTGACCCGCCATCAAGCGAACATCAGGAGTCGACCATGAGCCCCTATCCATTACGAACCCTGCGCATGCTTGCGAGCGCCGCCGTGCTCGCCACCAACCTTCTCACCCTGCCGGCGGCAGCCCAGCCGGCCGGCGTCACGCGCACCGACCTCCAGCACCATGATCTCAGCGCGCCCGGTCGCGAGGCGGTCCAGGTCCGCGTCGACCTCGCGCCCGGAGTTGCGTTCGGCCGGCACACTCATCCAGGCGAGGAGATTATCTATGTGCTGATAGGCGCCATCGAATACGACGTCGAGGGCAAGCCGCCAGTGACGCTGAAGGCAGGCGACGTGCTGTTCATTCCAGCGGGAGCGGTTCATGCGGCGAAGAACGTCGGCCCGGACACCGCGAGCGAGCTTGCAACCTATGTCGTCGCCAAGGACAAGCCGCTGCTGACGCTGGTGAAGTGAGACCGGCCGTCTCGATTGACCCGCACACAATATCTGACTAAAGTCAGATATCATGCTCGATCCCGTCTCCCGCGTCCGCCGCTTCAATCGCGCCGTGACCTCCGCCGTCGGCGCGCTCGACACCTCGTTCCTCGGGCGCGGCCGACCGCTCGGGGCGGCGCGCGTGCTCAATGCGATCGGACATGGGCGCTCGGACGTCGCGGAGATTCGCGACTATCTCGGCCTCGATTCCGGATTGATGAGTCGGCTGCTCCGCAGCCTCGAGGACGAAGGGCTGGTCGAGACCACGACACATGAGGACGATGCGCGCCGCCGTGTCGCGACGTTGACGCGTGCGGGACGGCGCGAGTTCGCAGCCTACGAGGCGCTGTCCAATACGCAGGCCGAAGGCTTCCTGGCGCAACATTCGCAGCGCGAGGCGCTGCTGGCGGCGATGGACCTGATCGCCTCCGCGCTGACGCGCGAGCGCGTCGCGTTGGACGAGATGGATCCACGGAGCGAAGCAGCACGTTATTGCCTGCGCGAGTACTATTCCGAGCTCGGCCGCCGCTTCAAGCAGGGTTTTGACGTCTCGCTGTCGCGCGATCCTGACGCCAAGGACATGCGCCGTCCGCGCGGCACCTTCATCGTGGCGATGTCCGACACGCTGCCGATCGGCTGCGTCGGATTGAAGGGAACGGATCACGGCTATGCCGAGATCAAGCGTCTCTGGGTTGCCCCCGCAGCGCGCGGATTGCGGCTCGGCCGGCGCCTGATGGACGCGGCCGAGAATGCCGCACGCGACCTCGGCGTCACGCTGCTGCGGCTCGACACCAACAGCGCGCTCGCCGAAGCCGGCCAGCTCTACCGCACCACGGGCTGGCGCGAGATCCCCCGCTTCAACGATGATCCCTACCCGGATCTCTTTTTCGAAAAGCACATCCAGTCATAGACCTCGTCACGCCGCCGCCACCGCGGTCTCGCCTTGCGGCTTCGCGAATGGCCTGAAATTCATCGCCATCAGGAAGGCGCCGAGGCCCATTGCCCAGGAGGCGATATAGAGCCAGGCGTAGCTGGAGAAGGCGTCGTAGATCAGGCCGCCGGCGAGCGGGCCGGTCGCCATGCCGAGGCTGCCGGCCATCGCCGTGCCGCCGATCACCGTGCCCATCATGCGCAGCGGAAAGTTCTCGCGCACCAGCACGGCATAGAGCGGCATGGTGCCGGCATAGATGAAGCCGAAGACGGCGCCGACCGCGTAGAACGTCGCGAGCTGCTGCGCGAAGACATAGGCGAGCGCGCCGAACGCCTGCAACAGCAGCCCCGTCACCAGCACGCGCTTGGCGCCGAAACGATCGCCGAGCAGCCCGAAGGCGATACGGCCGCCCATGCCGGCAAAACCCTCGATGCTGTAGATCGTCACCGCCGCGATCAGCGGGATGCCGCAGCTCACGGCATAGCTGACGGTGTGGATGATCGGGCCGGAATGGGTGGCGCAGCAGAAGAAGTTGGTGGCAAGCAGGATCATGAATTGCGGCGAGCGCAGCGCCTCGCCCAGCGACATCTCCCCTTGCGGCGCGCTCTCGCCCGCAGGCGCGGCCACGGCATGCGCCAGCGCGGGCGGGCGTCGCACCAGGAACGAGACCGGGATCATGATGGCGCCGACCACCAGCGCCACGATCTGCATCGAGGTGCGCCAGTCGTGGCCGGAGACGAGCCAGGCCGCGAGCGGCGCCATCGTCATCGGCGCCATGCCCATGCCGGCCGATACCAGCGACACAGCCAGGCTGCGATGGGTGTCGAACCAGCCGGTGACGGTCGCCATCATCGGCGCGAAGATCGCCGCGCAGGAGGCGCCGACCAGAAGGCCGAACATGACCTGGAACGCCAGCAGCGAAGTCGCATGACTTGCGGCGAACAGGCTGAGCGACAGCACCGTCGATCCCGTCAGCACCACCGGCAGCGGCCCGAATCTGTCGGTCGCCGTGCCCCAGGCCATGCTGGTGAAGGCCATCGCCAGGAAGCCGATCGTCATCGCGCTGGAAATGCCGGTCACCGACCAGCCGGTGTCCTTGGCGATCGGCTGGAGGAACACCGGCAGCGAAAACATGCCGCCGATCGCGACGCAGCCGAGCAAGCCGCCGGCGGCGACGATCACCCAGCGATAGGAGGAAGCGTTCATTTGGGTCTCCCGTCAGATCTGTCTGGGTGGAAGACGAATGGGAACTGCGCTTGCCGACAACGGCATCGAGGACACCAGATTTTTTTGGCGCCGCCAAACAAACCCCCGAAAACAACCCCATGCACAGTAGCCGGCCGCTGCCGGATCAAAGACTTACCAACGCCCTGCAACGCGAGGGGCGCGTTTGACACGTCGGGCAAAACACCGGCACAATGTCATCATCCCGCCAACGCGATCTCATCACACTCCGGACGCCGCCGATCTGGCGCACGCCACCGATCCGGTGCGCGGTCAATGCTCCGACTTCGGAGGGAATAGCTGCATGCCAAAGATTGATCTCGCCACCGTGCCGGGCCGAAAAGGCTCGGGTTATCCCGCGCCGCTCGACGCGCCCTGCGCCGAGCGCATCCGCCAACGGCTGGGCAATGCCGGAAAGCTTAAGGATTTCGGCGTCAACCTGATGCGTCTGCCGCCAGGCAGCTGGTCGAGCCAGCGCCACTGGCATTCGCATGAGGACGAGTTCGTCTATGTGCTCGAAGGCGAGCTGACGCTTGTCGAGGACGAGGGCGAAACCGTGCTGAGCGCCGGCGACTGCGCCGCCTTCCCGAAGGGAAGCGGCAACGGCCATCACATGATCAACCGGTCTGATGCGACGGCCGTCTACCTCGAAGTCGGCTCGCGCTCGCCCGATGACCTCATCACCTGCTCCGACGTCGACATGATGAGCCCGGCTTCCAGCGGCCGGTTCCTGCACAAGGACGGCACGCCCTATCCGCACGAATGAACGGCAACAGCGACGCCTCACATGGCTGCGCCATGCCGCCACTCGGTCACGGTCAGCCATACCGCCGAGACCAGGAAGTAGATCGCGCCGACCGCAGCGTAGCCCGCGACATTTGCGATCGTTGGAGACATCGGCGTCGTGGCCTGAAAGATGAAGAAGCCACCGGCCAGAGCCGACTGGCCGCCGCTGAGCACCATGGCCCACTGCGCGCCAAAACTTCTCCAGCGGCGAATCGCGGTCCCCAGCTGGAGCAATCCGGACAGGATCGCCCAGGCCCCGAAGACGCCGAGCACCCCGTTCATGCTCATCTGCAAGGCGACGAGGACCGCGACAGTGGTCACCAGGCTGACCAGAACGTTCAGCGCCTGCGTGCGATTTTGAGCGAGCCCGCCACTGCGCAACGCGTCGACCAAGTTCGCCGCCGCATCCCATGCCGGATAGAGCACGAGCAAGGCTCCGGCAATCGCCGCGGATGACGGCCCGACGGCAAAGGCGGCAACGACCCAGGCGACGGAGAACGCCGCCCGGATGAAGTAGTAGAGCTTCAGCCATTGCTCGCGGTCGGCCCGAACGAGATCCAATTGATGATGCGTCACTGCACTCTCTCCTTTACCTACTAGTTGGTAGTTTTCCCGCACAACAAGTCACCCTCGCCCGCAAGCTCACCTGCGGGCGTGTCGTTGTCGTCTCGTCGATATGTTTCAGTGCCTGGCGGACAACCGATCCAGCAGCGGCCCGGTGATCACACCGAACATCTTTGGATCGCCATAGGCACGCGCCGACAGCATCGCGCCGTGAACGGTCGCCATGAAGCCTTCAGCCTCGATCTTCGCTGCGCTGGAGAGATGCAGCTGCCCCTTCCGCTTGCCGCGCTCCATCACCGAGGTCAGCCACGACGCCAGCGAACGGAAATGCGCGCGGACCTCAAGCGCCACCTGCTCCGGCAGGATCGGTAGCTCGCAGGCAAGCAGCGCACACACGCAGAAAGGCGCCGTCGCATCATTGATGCACGCCTCCCAATACCGGACATAGCTTTTGAGCTGGTCGCGGGGGTCCGCGACATTGCGTTCGAGCGCGGACAGTCCCGCCTCGGCTTCCGCGCGATAGCGCGACACGAGGGTTCGGACCAGATCGACCTTGCTGGCGAAATGGTGGTGGATGCTCGGCTTGCGGATACCGACGATTTCGGCCACGTCGGCATAGCTGAAGCCGTTATAGCCGCCCGCGATGATCAGGGTACGCGCGCAGGCCAGGATGTCGTCGGCCGTCGACGAAACGTTGGTCATGGCGGATTGACTACCTTCCAGTTGGTAGGCAGTCAAGAACGGGATGCTTCAACCATCCGTGAGTGGTAGGGAGCCTGCATGACCATTCGTCCCCTCCTCCGCTATCCCGATCGCCGGCTCGCGACGCCGGCCCATCCCGTCACCGCATTCGACGGCGCGTTGCGCGAGCTTGCAGCCGACCTGCTCGACACCATGCGCGCCGCGCCCGGCATCGGCATCACGGCGCCGCATATCGGCGTGCCCTTGCGCGTCGTCGTGCTCGAGCTCGACGCCAAGGCGGGTCCGCAAACCTACGTCAATCCGGAGATCGAGTGGGCTTCGCCCGAGATGATCCTGCACAAGGAAGGCAGCGTCTCGATGCCCGGCGTCAACGACGAGGTCCAGCGCCACGCAAGGGTGCGGATCAGCTACTGGGATCTCGACGGCAACATGCACAGCGAGGAGTCGGATGGCTTACGCGCCGTTTGTCACCAGCACGAGATCGACCAGCTCGACGGCATGTTCTGGATCCAGCGGCTGTCGCGGCTGAAGCGGGAACGGCTGGTGAAGAAGTTCGAGAAGATGTCGCGGGATTGAGCGCGTCGCACAGCCAGTGCAGGCTCGCCGACAGACCTGGTTGTGTCGATGCGTGTTGCAGCTCTGAGATGTTCATGGATTTCGGTAGAGGTCGGCACTGGGTCTCGGCATACAGAGCGAGATTTCAGAGAGAACTCCCGCCACTGCAGCTCCAGGTTTGCACGAAATTCAAGCCGATTGGCGTTGTACTTCCAGAGGGCGTGTACTCATTGAGGCGAGATGTCCGCTTTCGGATGCGAAGCAGAACTCACGTGCTCGATCCAAGCCTTACCGGTCGTGACCCAACTCGGACCTTCCGAGTTGCCGCAACAGCAAATGCCACCTCGGGGCAACAGGGCCCTCCCGCGATTACCGCTCACAGGTCCGCAACAAAGTGCTAGGCTCCTCCTGGCCCCAGCGAATTTTTGGCTGGCCGTTCGGAGAGAGCTGTGACGGAGCAGCGGGTTCAAAGGCGATTAGCGGCGATTTTGGCTGCCGACGTGGTCGGCTACTCTGCGTTGATGCAACGCGCCGAGGAAGCTACCTATGCCGAGTTCGAGCGGCTCAAGCGAGAACTGATCGAGCCGAGCCTCTCCCGCCACGAAGGCCGTCTAATCAAGACAACGGGTGATGGCGCACTCGCCGAGTTCGCCAGTCCCCTGGCCGCCATGAGATGCGCGGTTGAGATACAGGATCATCTCGCCGAGGGTAGCGGTCCATTCAAGCTACGCATCGGGCTCAACCTTGGTGACGTGATCGTTGGACAGGACGACGACCTCTACGGCGACGGGATCAACATTGCTGTTCGGCTGGAGGGGATCGCCGATCCGGGCGGTATCCTGATTTCCGACAAGGTCTACAACGAAGTCGAGGGCAAGCTAGACGCTGGCTTCGAGGATCGTGGCGAGCAGCAGCTCAAGAACATCTCCAAGCCGGTCCGCGCCTACGCTGTCCGCGCCGGAGCGCCAGGGGCGCTGACAGAGGGGCTGAGTGCGGCCCCGCCACACCCGGACAAGCCTTCCATCGCCGTACTGCCGTTCGAGAACATGAGCGGCGATCCCGAACAGGAATACTTTGCGGACGGAATGGTCGAGGAGATCATCACCGCACTGTCGCGCTTCAAGTCGCTGTTCGTGATCGCGCGCAATTCGAGCTTCACCTTCAAGGGTCGAGCGGTCGATATCAAGGAGGTCGGGCGAAGGCTCGGCGTGCGCTATGTCCTCGAGGGGTCTGTGCGGAAGGCGTCGGGGAAAGTTCGCATCACAGGGCAGTTGATCGATGCGGTTACAGGCGCGCACATCTGGGTGGACAGGTTTGAGCGTGACCTGACCGACGTTTTTGCTCTTCAGGACGAAGTAACGCTCGCCGTTGTCTCGGCCATTGAGCCAAAGATGCTTCAAACAGAAATTGAATTGGCGACGCGGCGGCGGCCAGAGAACCTCACCGCGTATGATTTTTATCTCCGTGCCATGCCGCAGTTCTACCTAAGGACCCGCGAAGGGTTGGCCGAGGCAATCCGACTGTTCCACCGCGCCTTGGAGCTCGACCCTCGGTTCGGCGCTGTCGCGGCTCTGGCAGGTGTCTGCCACATGCTCAACGTCCTTTTGGGCTATGCCAACGACCCTCAGTTCGACCGCAAGGAAGCGGTTCGGCTTGCTCGTTTGGCATTGAGCATCGACGATGGCGATCCGGACACGTTAGCAAGGGCTGCCGTAATCTCGGCGTTCATGGTCGGCGATCGTGAAGCCGAGATCGAAATGGCTGACCGGGCGGTCGGGCTCAACCCAAATTCATGGCTCACATGGAGCTGCAGAGGCCATGTCTATAGAATTGCGGGGCTGCCGGAGGAAGCGATCTGGAGCTTTGAACGTGCCGTTCGCATGAGCCCAGTAGACCCGCTACTATACATGACGCTTACTGGCATTGGGCAGGCCCTTATCGAGCTTCGCCGCTTTGACGAAGCCATCGTCGTATTGAAGAAAGCCCTTCGTCAGAACCTTTATTTGGCAACTTACCAATGGCTCGCGTCCGCCTTCGCCCATCTCGGACGTGACGCTGAGGCGCACGACGCGGCGGCGCGTGTGCTTGAGATCGATCCCGCCTTTACAATATCGGCGCTTATCGCCCGGGCCGGACTATCAAACGCAAAGCTGTTTATTGAGGGTCTTCGGAAAGCGGGGTTGCCCGATTAGCTCTCCATCCCATGAGGCGATTGAATAGCGGCACTCTGCTGCGACGCATGAGTCCGGTTATGGCCCATCGCTTCAGTTTGCGACATGTCCGGAGCGGGGAGTAGACCGGAGTCTTCGAGCTACGGGCCAACCGACGCGATTGACCCAACTGAGACATTGGCGCACTAGTTTACTGTTGTGCAAGAATGCGGCAGGCGCTGTGGTAAGCCGCAACGCTCCGGCCCGAGCGGAGACAACGGTCACGGCAGACCTGAGCTTGGCTAGACCAGCTCCGCTGAGACCGACGCTAGCGCGTCATAAAGCGGATCGCGATTGTCCATTCCCAGCGAACCGTCCTCGGGTCTTGCGACGTCGCGGCCTCGAGATGCTTGGGAGCGGTGTGCGCGCGGGCGCCGGTCTCGATGCGCTAACGCACGAAGATGCCTTGTTTAGCGATGGTTGCGCGATATGGCGCCCGTCCTGTTCCTCGGCGGGAGGCGCATCACGACCGCAACTTTCAATTTAGGCAATCTTGGCGACGTGACCGAGACCGGCCGCACCTGCGCCACAGGTGCGCCCCATTGTCATCCCCTCACCTCCTTAATCTGCGTGCCAAGTCGGGGACGTGAATGGGGGGACCGCGGCCGCGCGGCTGGCGACATTGAAGATTTGGCAAACAAGCTGTATTGCCGGCGCGCTGACAGCGACTTCGCTTGTCGCGATTGGTCAGATCGCGGTACCGCGCCCAAGCATCGCAACGCCGAATGCAAGAGTGGCTGATGCATTCAGCGGCATCCCGCTGAATGTGACGACGGTTCTGTCAAATGCTGGCGCCGCGTTTCCGGCCCCGGCCATCGAGACGAAATTCGATACAGGATTATCGGCTAATGCGATCGTTGCGGCGGGATTCAGCGCCGCGGCGCCGGACTCGGTGCCGCCGTCCGATGTAACCACTTCGCAAGAGCCAATGGTGCAGGTCGCCAGCCTTGAGGCAGCGTCGCCCGAGAACTCGGCAACGCTACAGCAGGACCGTCCGCCCGTTGCTTCGCCCAATCCGGGCGAAGGCAAACCGTCGTATCTCAAATACTACGTCTACTCGGAAATTCCGCCGCCGGAAAAACCCGCAAAGATCGCCTTGTCGGCGTTGAGCGACGTTCCGCTCGGAACGCCCGTCCAGGAGATCGAACGTGCAGCCGAAGCGTTCGGTGTCGATGTCAACTTCATGAAGGCGGTCGCCAAAATCGAATCCGATTTCAATCCCAAGCAACGCACCGGCTCCTATATCGGCCTGTTCCAGCTGAGCAAGTTTGAGTTCAGCAAATACGGATCGGGCGACATCCTCAATCCTCGCGACAACGCTGTAGGTGCCGCCTACAAGTTTCTCAGCGAGGCTGCGCTATTCGAAATATTGACGCAGAAAAAGCCGACCCTTTCCGACCTCTACCTGATCCACCAGCAGGGCTGGGAAGGAGCCGCCCAACACATCAGCCGTCCGCAGCGGATTGCCTGGAAGTCGATGTGCGCAACCCGGGAGGGCTCGGCAAAGGGCGAGCGATGGTGCAAGCGCGCTATCTGGGGCAATACGCTGCCTGCGGTCAAACGCGAATGGAAGTCGGTCGATGATCTCACCTCGGGTGCGTTCGTGGCGATGTGGCGGGACCGCGTCGACACGCTCTATGCCCGCTATCCTGTGCTAACGGCGGCGGCCGAACGCTCGAGATAGAACAGCTTGCGACTGCGCACACGCACACCTCTGGGTCGACATTCGTTTCGTCGAGAAGCTGTGTCGGCAATCTAGTTTCCGGCGCCAGGTAAGTTTGCGTTCCGCTCAGAGACTGGGTGGTTGTTCGGCTCCCGCGGCCGGATTGACCCAATACCTCGACCAGTGCCGCTCCGCGGCCCGGACTCCTAGATTATTCACAGGCAATCACGTCGGCTGATAACCCATCAGCGAAGTGACGACACTCCTCGTTGAGGTCCGCTTAGTGGGGTGAAGCGGACTGGATTTGCTCACTCTGAGTTCTTCGCATTTTGACCCAAAGCGGTCGAACGTACCCAATCTAGTTGTTGTCATCGTCTGCTGTGGGAGCCTTCCGAAGAAGGTAGGAGCGCAGCCAGCAAAATTAGTGCTTTCCCCAAATTTATTGAAACGTCACCAACGTTAGACTCTGTCACCGGCACGCCAGTGGTGACCATTACAGCAGTCATTGCACGTGAAGCTCTGTCACTTGAGACACAGGCGACGCTCCTTTCCAACGGCCTTCCTGAGCCAGATGGTTTCCGAGACGTTGCACAGTGTAAATTGATCCGAGGGCAACGACCAATCCAGCCCAGACATCAGCGAAGAAGTGCCCACCACCGATCGGCGTAGCCGCGATCATGACGACATTCCACAAAAGGCCGGCGATCCTCAGCCACCGGAACGGCCAAAGAGCCCAAGCGTAAAGAACCGCACAAACGGCATGAAAACTCGGAAACGTCAGGATAGAACCTAGAGAATAGGCGTTGAGCAGTCTGGTGGTGCCGTCGCGCACGAGCGGAAGTTCTTTCAGGGTCCCGTAGTAGACGACTGGTTCGATATTGGGATGGTCGGCCGGCACGATTCCGACCGCGTGATAAGCGCCAATCGCCGGCACCAGCGTGGAGATGATGGTTGTCGCAATCAGCGCGATGGCGAAGCCAAACGCGAACTCTGCTGCACGTCGGTGATGACCGAACAGCGGCAGGATAAACATCAGGATAAGAAGCTGCCGATGGATGGAACCGTATGTTTGCGTGAAAGCCCAGCGCAGCGGCAGTTGGTCGTTCACGAGGCCGAGGTAGGCCCTGAAATCGAATCCAAGCATACGGTCGAGCGCCAGCAGATTTTTTTCCTGCATGGGCAAATTCGCTGCAGCCGCGACGTAACCGAGAGAAATGAGCAGCACGAGCATTGAAATGAACTGCGCCAGCGTTATGAGCGTGGCGTAGATGTTCGCGTTTCTGGCCGCGGATCGCTCATTGAGATGACCGATGATACCGTAGAGCCCGGCCATTCCGAGCATGGCGAGGTAGCTGCTCCACTCGACACGGAAACTGGTTAGCAAAAGGCCAAGACAAAGACTGACCAGAACGAGGAAGATGAGCGCCCAATTCAGCTGGAACAGGCGCAGAGAAACAAGTTCGTCTTGCGTTAAGCTGTCCTGCTTTGAATGTGACGCCCCCCCATAAGACTCCAGAGCCATTTGCAGTCACCCGTGGAATTGCGATAGCGCAAATAGCATTACAACCATTAATACATTAACAATAAAAGCGTGTGTAACAGATTGGGTACACGCCTTGGCACGCCCTCAGATTGTAGGTCGTTGTGGCTATTGTGCTTCCAAAGAGGAGTCGCACTTGGTCGGTCACATGGAGCGACGGATTGCAAACAGGTTGCAATTGATCAATTGGAGCCTTGTAGCTGGATGTGCGATGTCACTTTGCCTCGGACTGGCTGTAACAACCTTCACGCTGGAAGGTCTGGTAACGACGGAGGTCGTCACAGCGCCAGCGCTGGCGGCTACCGGGTTGTGGCTCATGCGGCGGAGTTGGGGCGAGCGACCGGCATTCACGATGCTTGCATTTGCGCAGATGGGATCTGGCGTGATCTGCGCGGCGCCGCTGTCGTATATCGGCTTGAGCGCCGGGATGCCGCTGCAGGACTCAAGATTCGCCGAGCTCGACCGATTGCTCGGCCTGGATTGGCCTGCATATTTCCATTTTGCGATGGCCAATCCGGAATTGCTGCTCTACGCCAAGTTCTTTTACGCAATGATCCTCGTGCCAGCCTTCGGCGTACCGGTCATACTGGGGCTGACGGGGCAATATATCCGTCTGCAGCAGTTCGTGATGGCGGCAATTTTGGCGTTGTGCGTGGTGATTGCTGTCTCCACCCTGTTTCCGGCGATCGGCACCTATTTCGAGTTTGGGCTCCCCTCCGACACCGAGATATTCAAGGCGAACGGATATGGAGGACAGGCGCGCGACATACCGATGCTACGCGATGGCACGCTGCGAGCACTCAAGCTCACGGAACTCGGCGGCATCCTCACCTTCCCGAGCTTTCACGCTGCGACGGCGCTTCTTAGCATCTGGAGTTTGTGGAGCATCTGGTGGCTGCGTCCCGCCCTCCTGATCTTGAATGCGGGAATGCTCGTTGCGACCCCGCTGGTTGGGGGGCATTATTTTGTTGATGTGATCGCCGGCGTGTCGGTGGCTGCGCTGACGATCCAGTTGTCGAAATGCCTAACGGCGGTCGTCGCTGCAAGCCCGCTGGCGGTCTCGACGCAGTCGGCATCGGCGGAACCGGGTCGGCTGGTCGATCCTGCCTTTGGCCGCGGCGTTTGAACGGCCACGCCGTCGTAAGAAGTCCCGGTTTGGGATACACCTTTGGACGCCGGCTTTTGGCTCCAAGCGGTCGACCCGGCATGTCCGCTAGATGTCCGCTCCTTGGGGGTGAAGCAGACTTGATATGCTCAGCCCGAGTTCTTCCGTGTGTGACCCAAAGCAGACTTTCACCGGCCTGATTACACTTCCAAGGCGCCACCTTTTGTCTGTACGATAGTTCGGCTTGGCTGAGGGCCGCATGAAACGGCGCAAGTTCATCACGGTTGTTGGGGGTATGGCTGCAACGTGGCCGTTCGCAGGTCATGCTCAGCAATCGACCAAGCTTCATCAGATCGGTGTGCTTTCACTCGGCCGCGGTGACAAGTCCGACGCAAGTCTAAAGACTCTCGATGCGTTTGTGCCGGCATTGCGTGTGCTCGGCTATACTGAAGGAAAGAATGTCGCGTTTTACCGTAAATTCGCAGACGGCGATGAGGACAAGCTCAACGAGTACGCGCAGGAATTCGTGACGCACCGCGTCGACGCAATTGTTGCTTTGGCTACCCCGGCCGTCCGCGCAGCCAAGAAAGCGACTTCCACCATTCCGATTGTCGGCATAGGCATGGCAGATCCCGTCGACGACGAACTCGCTTCCAGCCTGGCGCGGCCGGGCGGCAATGTCACCGGGACGGCATTTCTCGGCCCGGAGTTGGTGTCCAAACGGCTTCAACTGCTTAAGGAGATCGTTCCCGGTCTCTCTCACGTTGTCGTTTTGTGGCACCCTCGCGCATACGGTGAGCGCACAATGAAGGGGATGCTGAACGAGATTGAGAGCGCCGCCCGATCTCTCGGAGCAAGCCTTCAACTTGTGCCGGCGGATAGCCCCGCCGATCTCGAAAGCGCGTTTGCGGAGTTGGCCAAAGCGCGAGCGGATGGTCTCGTCGTGTTTCCTAGTCCGATGCTGTACAGCCAGTACTCTCGGATTGTACCCTTTGCCGAGAAGAACCGCCTCCCGACGATCTACGCCGCCAGAGAGGGCGTGGAGCTCGGTGGCCTTGTCTCTTACGGAGTCAACCTGCCTGACCTGTCACGCGCGACCGCTATCTATCTGGACCGAATACTCAAAGGCGCAACGCCGGCCGAGTTGCCGATACAGCAGCCAACCAAGTTCGAGCTGGTTGTAAACCTTAAAGCGGCCAAGGCGCTTGGTTTGGCGGCTGGTCGAGACTCTCTCCTGACCGCCGACGAAGTGTTCGAATGAGCAGGCAGAATGTCTGCGATTGGCCCCTTTGAGACATGCCGCCCCTCACGATGAATGTCGGTTTTCGGGGGTAAAGCGGAAGTAGCGCGGACATCGCCAAACCGTCGCTTTTTGACCCGCAGCGGACATCGTGGAGCGACGCCTAGCAAGCGGCATAGACCCGTCACAATCGGTGTCTTGATCTAAATCAAACAATCGCACATTGAACACGCTGTGGCGCAGAGCTAAAAAGCACGACTGCGACATATCCATTCGTTTGGCACAAGTGACCGACCTTTGAAATCGGAGGAAGCAGTCATGAGTATCCGAAAGAGTGTTGCGCACGGCATGTTCGCACTGTTCGGCGCGATGTTGGTTGCGGTACCTCAAGCGACCGCACAGCAGCAGAAGCGGCCAAATGTCGTCATGCTAATGACGGATGACACTGGATGGAACGATTTCGGCGCCTATAGCGGGGGTGGCGCCGCGCTCGGCCATCCAACACCAAACATCGACCGGATCGCTAAGGAAGGCGCGACGTTCACGAACTGGTACGGGCAAGCAAGCTGCACGGCAGGCCGCGCCTCGTTTATAACCGGACGTATTCCGATCCGTTCGGCTCTCTCCATCGTGGTCGCTCCCGGCGATGAGAATGCGCTCAAAAAGGAGACGCCGACCATAGCCGAATTTTTTCAAAAGAACGGCTACTCCACCTACTTTTCTGGCAAATGGCATCTCGGTGATAAGCCGGAGTCCTATCCGATCGAGCACGGGTTCGACGAGATGAAGGCGTTCGCCGCATACTATCCGGGCGTCTACACCTATGCCGATACGTCCAAGTGGTTTCATCCATGGTTTCCCTCGTACAACCCAGAGATCGCGAAAGCCTATTTTGATGTCGTAAACATGTACGAGTGGGAGGGAGTTGCTGGACAACCGGCGAAGAGAGGCGAGTACATTACGTACGATTACCTCGCCAACTTTGACGTCCGGCAGGCTGATTACGCAATCGATTACATCAAGAAGCACGCCAAGGACGCCAAGCCATTCTTCATGGACGTCAATTTCATGAAGATGCACAACCCGACCAACGCATCATCAAAATTCGCCGGGAAGTCGCGGTTGGGCGATTACTCGGACTCGGTGATAGAACTCGATGACGACATCGGCCGGGTCATGGACGCGATCCGTGCCGAAGCGCCGAATACGATTGTGATCGTAACGGCAGACAACGGGGCGTGGCAGGATGCTTATCCTGATGCGGGCACCACGCCTTTCCGCGGCGAAAAGGGTTCAGCATTTGAAGGAGGCTGGCGCGTACCCGGGTTAATGTGGTGGCCCGAACACATTCCCGCCGGTGCAAATTACCATGAAATGATGTCCCATATCGACTGCTGGGCAACGCTCGCCAAGATGGTCGGCCTGAGCCCGCCGCCGCACGGCGCATGGACCGACGATAATGGCAGGCCAATCTACTTCGACAGCATCGACAACAGCGAGTACATCCTCGGCCGCGCGAAGCACTCGGCACGAAGGTCGTGGATTTACATCGACGGCGAAAGCTTCATGGGAGCGCGGGCGGATGTCGGCGGTGATCCAACCAACCCCGATCTCAGCATCGCGTGGAAGTATCTCTGGACGGCCAAGGACACTTGGCTCGGTCCGGAGCAAAATCTCGGCGCGATTGGCTCGGTCTACAATCTGACGATGGACCCATTCGAGAAATACGACATGGTTTTCAACGGCGCGATGTCGGCACGTATGCCATTGCAGTCGCCGGGCAAGTACACCGGACAGGACAACGGCTGGGTCTTGGCACTAATCTTCCCCGTCGTGATGGAGTTCAACAAATCGATTGCCGACTATCCAAGCATCAAGCGTAAGCCGGGCGGAGCCTCGAACGATTGGAGACCGGATCTGCAGCGCCCGGAAAACCCGGTCCCGATGCTCGACATGAA
Source organism: Bradyrhizobium sp. 482_C4_N1_8 (assembly GCF_052075965.1). Taxonomy (NCBI): domain Bacteria; kingdom Pseudomonadati; phylum Pseudomonadota; class Alphaproteobacteria; order Hyphomicrobiales; family Nitrobacteraceae; genus Bradyrhizobium; species Bradyrhizobium sp. 482_C4_N1_8. Next base: position 5,347,758 of record NZ_CP197231.1, read on the forward strand.
AAACCTGCCGAATATCAAGGGGAGCGGTGGGTAATATCGCGACGTCCCGTGAAGCCATTGGCTGACGGGCTGCATCAAGCGGCATACGGCGGGTCGGCTTTCACGAGCGGCTCGCCGTCGCGCATCGAGTGCTTGCCCGGCGGGAGCCAACGTCGCCTTTTGGCCCATCAGCGAAGTGACGACACCTTTCATTGAGGTCCGCTTGGTGGGGTAGAGCGGACTGACTTTGCTCACTCTGTGTTCTTCGCATTTTGACCCGAAGGCGACATCCGAGGAGGTCGCCAGACAATAGCCTTGCTGAGATCACTCTCCTTGACATTTCAGCTTGTCGACGCTGACGCTGCATTGCTCGGCGATCGTCTTGCAGCCTTCGCAGCGTTGGAAAGGTATCACCATGAGGAAGACGTTGTTGGCTCTCGCTGCCGTCGCGACTTTGGTCGTTTCAGCAGCCTCGCCCGCTTATGCTGGTCCGCGCTATGATTACGGCCCCGGCGGCAATCCGTATCCGCGCACTTATCCCGGACCCGGCGGCTATCCGTACTGGTCGGGCTATGTCGATGCCCCGGTTGGAGAGCCGATCCCGCCCTGCCACTGGATAACCCAGCGCTTCTGGGACGGGCATGGCTGGCGCGAGCGCCGCGTGCGCATCTGCGGCTGATCAGGTCGCGGCTGTTTCAGTTGTCTGTTTTTGGCCCGTGGCTGACCTCTGCTCAGAGGGCTGCAATGTCTGCTTTCAGGAGATAAGCGAACCAGGTCAAGCAGGTTGTCGAAGTCAGCCTGTGACCCAAAGCGGGGCCTTGGTTCGGCGCACCTTTTCGTTGGGACGTGCGGTGAGGTCCCTCGGAGAGGCAGTTGTTCGGTCAAGTTGGAAGCATTCTTTTCCGGGACATTCGCCAGTGATTTTGGCAAAGATTAGCCCTTGCGAAGGCCTCGGGATCATCGACCAGCCGTGGACCATAACCCTGACGACGACCGGCAAGTCGCAGACGAACGTCGCAGCCTGTTGGGGCTCGCGGCGATGGCTCTCATCATAGGAGCGGCGACTGGATGTGTTGGGGCGATCTTCCGGCTTTTGCTCGCGCATGCCGATCGTCTGCGCGATGCGATGATCGCCTGGGCCCATGGCCACGCAATCTGGGGGTTCTTGACTGTCGTCGGCGCGTGCGGTGTCGCGACCCTGGTTGCCGCGTGGATGGTACGGCAATTCTCGCCACACGCTTCGGGCAGCGGCATTCCGCATGTCGAAGCTGTTCTGCGCGAAGAGATCCCGCCGGCTCCGTTTCGCCTGGTGCCAGTGAAATTCTTCGGCGGAATACTGGCGATCGGCTCCGGGCTGGCGCTGGGCCGTGAGGGGCCGACCGTCCAGATGGGCGCCGGTATCGCGGTTTTCGCTGCGCGCGTCTGCCGGTTGTGTTGGGCGGACTCGCGAGTGCTTCTGGCGGCCGGCGCCGGCGCCGGCCTTGCAACGGCCTTCAATGCGCCGATTGCCGGGCTCGTGTTCGTGCTGGAGGAACTGGTGCAGAGGTTCGAACACCGTGTTGCCGTCGCCGCCCTTGCAGCGCTGGCGACGGCGATCCCGGTCGCAAGGCTGCTTCTCGGCGACGCGCCCGACTTCCAGGTCGCGCCGCTGAGCTATCCCAGCGCTGAGTCCGCCCCGCTCTTCCTTGCTCTCGGTGGTATCGCGGGCCTGCTGGCCGTCGCATACAATCGTACCCTGCTCGCGACCATCGCGTTTCGCGACCGATTTGGAGGACTACCGATCGAGCTCCGCGCCGGATTGATTGGCGCAAGCGTCGGCATGTTGGCCTGGTTCGCGCCCGAACTGGTCGGTGGCGGAGATCAGATCACGCAGCGGGCGCTGATCGGCCACGAGAGTGTGGGGATCCTGGGGGGCGCGTTCCTGATCCGATTCGGACTCGGCGCTCTCTCATACGCTGCCGGCACGCCCGGCGGCCTGTTCGCACCCTTGCTCGTGCTGGGAGCCCAGTCTGGGTTGCTGTTCGGGGCGGCTTGCCGTCTTGCATTCCCGGCGCTCTCTATCCAGCCGGAAGCATTTGCTTTGGTGGGCATGGCCGCTCTCTTCACCGGCGTTGTGCGCGCGCCGGTGACCGGCATCGTTCTCGTCGCTGAAATGACCGGTAACGTGACGATGCTGCTGCCGATGCTGGGAGCTTGCTTCATGGCGATGCTGCTGCCCATGCTGCTGGGTAATGCGCCGATTTACGATTCCCTGCGTGAGCATACGCTGCGCTTGGAGCGGCAAATCAGACAGAGATGAGATCGGTGTCACCCACCCCAACGACGCCGATGCGTTGCAACGTTTTGAGCCTTCGACTTCCCCATCGGAAATTCTGTTCTTGAGCAGCGTTCATTTCCGCTTGTGGGCCCCTGGCGGACGCTTTGTGGTCTTTGCTCAGATGTCGGCTTGTGACCCAACGCGGACGTAGCCGCTGTGCGCAGGCGGAAACCAAGACCTCCTTCAATGCGACGAAACAAAACCTGTCGGGATGAAACCATTTTCCGGCGTTCACGAAGGCATGGTGAAACCGCCGGCCATTAGAAAGCAACCATGGGAAGCGATGGGCCGGGGGGCGCTGCGTAAGGATCGACAATCGCCATGGGGCGAGGAGCGAAGCCATGTCACAGATTCGCAAAGCTCTTCTAGGCGCTGTCGCGACCGCGTTGACGCTCGGTGCAGTGCAGTACGCTTCAGGTCACGACCTCGTAAACCGCTGGCAGGCGGTCTCCGAACAGTCAAGCCACATCGTCAATCGCGCCGGCAAGGCAGATCGTCTTGCCGACCGCAAGCCTTTCGCAGTGCCGACGAAAACGGTTTCGCTGCGCTTGAACGATCTCGCCGATACCTCGGTCTTGCTGCGTATTCCGTCTGCGCAGGCCCGCACCACCAAGCCGCCGACGCTGCTGCGAAATCAGAGCCGTAAGCCGACACTTGCCTGCGAGCCCGTGGTCAGCGCGCTCACGGAAGTCGCAAGGCTTCTGCAGCCCGGCCGTTGCGTGACCTGATCGGCTCAATCCTCACCGTTCATACGCCGACCGGAACGCAAACGGCCGCGCGTTGCCTTCATGCGCCAACGGCTGCTCGAGGCAGCCGCCGATTGGTAGGGAGGGCGAGGCCTCTGTCGGAGGGAACTACTACTTTAGCGGTTCGTCTCAGCCCGCGCCGGCCAGTGCCACCGCATCGGCGCCGACTCGCGGGCGTACCAGAAAATAGAATGCGGAGACGTGCGTGATCATCAGCAGCGGCACGTAGATGATCGGGATCGCGTAGGTTGAGCCAAGCCACTCCGCATGCGCGGGAAGGCCGACCTGGATGGCATCATAGTAGTCGACGACGAGATCGACCGTGCCCGCGAGATTGAAGGCGACGACGAACAGCCAGAAGAGCGTGCGTATCCTCACCGTGAGAAGCGCCAGCATGGCCAGCACCCCGGTCGCGAAGTCGCCCCAGGCGGCGAACACCGCGAAGCCAGCCGGCAGGTCCGGGCTCACGATGCCGGGAAGGATGAAGACGAGCCCGAAGAAGCGGAAGCTGTGCAGAGTGGCGATGGCACGGTGCGCGTCGCGCCCGTCCATCGACCTGAGCCAGGGCCAGACATACGTGCCGAAGCAGAGCAGCCACGCGACATAACCGAGGACAAGATGTATCTGGAAGAGCGTTTCTGTCGTCATTTTGGTCTCCGATCAGATCGCGACTAGCGCATGGATCAACAGGTCCACAGTGCCGTGAATGGGACGGTCCAAAGCAGGCTATGCCAGGCTCGAAGCGGCGGGACGATCGCAGAGGGAGCAGCGTCGGTGGTCATCGGCAGTCCTCCATCCGGATCTCGCCCTTATTGCCGGCGCTCGGGATTGGCCATGAGCAGGCGGAGCGGCAAAAGCGGACCGATTGCGATATACTCGTGGTCCATCAGATCTTGCCTGGCCAATGGGAGATCCTCCATGATCGCCTGCGCCCCGGCGACATCCCCGGCATCGACGAGGAAGATCGCTCCGCGCCCATCGCCACGCGAATACCACTCGCGAATTTTCCCATTGAGATAGAGCTGCACCGTCTGCTGGATTTCAGCGGGCATGACGGCCATGACCTGCTCGCGCGTGACGCCCGCCTTCACGGTCAGGATGACCATCACCCCGGTGGTCGCGGGCGACATGGCTTGCGAGATGGCTTGTGTTTGGGCAACGGATGGATCGGTCATGGAAGTCGCTCCCATCAGGGTTAGGGTGAGCATGACGACAAATTTACGGATGACTTTCATCGGTCTCGTTTCCCGGAGCACGGCGGTCCCCTTTGTTCTCTGAGATCGCGCTGACGTCGCAGATGTCCGCCATCAGCGATGGTTCCGATCTGCGAGCGAGACATACGATCGATTGGCGCGAGCGACTATTCGGGATAATGTTGATGGGCTATGAAGCAGAACTTCACAGTCAGACAAGGCGCGCTCGATGGCGTGGAAGCGTTCCTGCGTGTCGCCCAGTATCGCAGTTTCCGCCGCGCAGCCGCGGAGCTCGGCGTCACGCCATCGGCCATCAGCCAGGCGGTCCGTGCGCTCGAGGGGCGTGTCGGCGCAGCCTTGTTCATACGCACGACACGCAGTGTCGGCCTGACCGAGGCCGGCGCGCGGTTCCTCTCGCGCGCAAAGCCCGCTTTCGAGGAGCTCGTCGCCGCAAGCGAGGTTGCGCGCGATCTTGGGCAGCGGCCGACTGGACTGTTGCGCCTCACCGTGCCGCGCGCCGTGGTACCGATCCTGCTGGAGCCGCTGATCGCATCCTTCTGCCAGGCCTATCCCGAGGTCGAAGTGGAGATCGCCGCCGGCGAGGAATTGGTCGACCTCGCGGCCAAGGGGTTTGATGCCGGCGTCCGGATGGGCCAGTTCATCGCCACCGACATGGTCGCGGTCCGGCTGACGCCCCCCTTCCCGTTCGTGGTCGTCGGCAGCCCCGACTATCTAAGCCGGCACAGGCGACCCGAGCGTATCGACGACCTGCGTCGGCACGCATGCCTGCGCATTCGCCGCAGCAACGGATCGATCGCGCCCTGGTCTCTTGTCGATGGCAACAAGACAGTCGAAGCGATCGTCTCGGGGCCGCTGATTGCCCACGACTTTCCCACCATGCTTGGCGCCGCCGTGGAAGGCATGGGACTTGCGCAAGTGCCCGCGCCGATCGCCGCCAGCCAGGTGAAGACGGGAAGGCTCGTACAGGTCCTGAAGTCCTTCGCGCCAATGGCGCCGGGCGTGTTTCTCTATTATCCGAGCCGCCATCAAACGATGCCGAAGCTGAGAGCCTTCATCGACCACGTGAAGGGCCGTCAGGTTGCTGCCGGCAAAACGCGCGTTCACGTTGATGACAAGCGAGCGCGCGGGACGAAAACGCGCTGATATCGAAAGCGCGGAACGGTTGATCGAGCAGTTCGAGAAGATGTCGCGGGGGTGAGGGAGACACCGCAGCAAAGCGAAGTCACCGCTTTCGCTTGCGTGCTTTGCCGTATGATGCGAGGAACCTGCGCGTACCGGCTTCCGCGTAACGCCAGAGTTCCGCAACGGCGAGAACAACCCATGGTGATTGCAGGCAGATGACCCACTCCCCCGTCATGATCGCGTCGTGCGCCTGCGGCAGCGTCGAAGTCAAAGCGCTCGGCAAGCCGATTGTCAGCGCCGCCTGCTATTGCGACGACTGCCAGAAGGGTGCGGCGCAGCTCGAGGCGCTGCCGAACGCGCCTGCCGTCCGCGATCCCGGCGGCGGCACGGCCTATGTGCTTTATCGCAAGGACCGCTTCGCATGCTCCAAGGGGGCCGAGCTCCTGAAGCCTCATAAGCTCAAGGACATTTCGCCGACCAACAGGGTTGTCGCGACCTGCTGCAATTCGGCAATGTTCGTCAATTTCGATCGCGGTCCGCACTGGGTCTCGGCCTACCGGGCGCGATTTCACGGCGAACTCCCTCCCCTGCAGGCCCGGATCTGCACGAAGTTCAAACCGGAGGGCGTCGTGCTGTCGGACGATGTGCCGAGCTATCGAAGCTATCCGCCCGGTCTCATGGTCAAGCTTCTGGCCTCGCGCATCGCGATGGCGCTGGGAAGATGAGCGTGTGGAATGGGTAGAGCGCAGCGAAACCCATCGGGTTCAACGCGCGGTATTGATGGGATTCGCTGCGCTCTACCCATCCTACCAATGGAGCTCACGCCCTCTTCCCGCTCCGTTTGGTCATCGGCGCGTGACGGCGCTCCCGTTTGCCGCGCGCGATCTCCGTCGCCAGCGCGTCCAGCTTCGGCTCCCAGAAATTCCTGAACTGACCGATCCAGGCATCCACCGACCGAAGCCCCGCGCCGTCGACCGAATAGAGTCGTCTTTGCGCCTCCGCCCGAACCGTCGCAAAGCCGCTCTCGCGCAGCACCTTGAGATGCTGCGACACGGCCGCCTGCGTGATCCCGAACTCGGCCCCGATCGCTTCAACGACCTCACCGGACGCCATCTCCCCCGGGGCGAGCAGCTCGAGGATACGACGGCGCACGGGATCGGCGAGGACCTCGAAGACGTGCATCAGCTTCCTGTGCCCGGATGTGCAACGTCAGGCGGCATCTCGCCGCGGTAGAAGGCGATGGTGCGGTCGGAGCGCTGCTTCGCCGTATCAGGATCGACCCCGCTTGCGACATGCGCCTTGCACCAATATTCACCGCTCGTCGTCATGAATTCCTTGCCGGCAGGAGAGCCCATCCAGGCCTCGGCCGTCTCGTGGTCGACCGATGCGCCGGTCGCAACATATCGCTCCAATCCCGCGATGGCGAGATCCCAGCCGATACCCACCGCACCAGGACCGAACTGATTCCAATGGTCCTCGATAATTGCGGTGTGCTCCAGCGTCAGACGCGCCTGATCTCGTTCTGCCGCCAGCTTGACGTCGATCCAGCTTATCCCGCCGCCGAATTCCCACGTCGCTGCAAAATGCGTCGGCGGCGCACATGCCGTAATGGTGCCGCCCGCGTTCCCCTTCAGCTGGTACCTTCCGCCCAGCTGGAGGTCTCCCTCGACCGGCAGGAACCAGCGCGGAATGCGTTGCCGGCTGGTCACTGCGTCCCAGAGATCGTCGACACTGGTCTCGTAAAGCCGCGTCAGCGTCACCGTGCTGGCTGCTTTTCCATCCTTCTCGAAATTCTTCACCGAACGCGTGACAAGCCCCAAGACCCTGGCGACGTCGATTTCCATTGCATCCCTCCGTATCGTTTCGCGCAATGGCGAATATCGGCCTTCACTAATATAAGTCAACTCTTATATTAGTGAGACCGTGCCGCTGTGGCTGGCGCTCCGGGCAGACCGTACGACGCATGGAGCGCGCGATATTGATTGATGCCAGTTCGTCCGCCGTCGGAGGGCGCTATTTCAGCGGCAGGAACACGTCCGCAACCGTCTCGTGCTCCGGCACCTCCGGGAAGAAACTCAGCCGCTGGCAATAGATCGGGAAGTCGCGTGCTTCCTCGCCGCTGGCCGGAAGCCAGTCGCGATAAAGGTAGAGCGCGGCGGGCTCCAGATTGTCGGTGTAGCCGACGACCCGCAGCACCGCGCAGCGTCCGCCGGGGATCTCGCCGGCCTTGATCTCTTCGCCATTCGCCTCGATCGGCTGGTCGGTCCCGACACAGAGGTCCGTGCTGTAAGTGGCGGGCGAGGAAGGACGCCGTTCGGACCGCCAGACATTGAAGGTCGGACTTGTCCTGGGGTGCAGGCCGGCTGCCTTGCGCCACGCGATGAACCGCCGGATGGTGTCGCCGAGCGTCGCCGGGTCGCCCCGATGCTCCATGATCGCCACCCTCGTGGAGGGCACATCGCGTATCGTCACGTCGTCGGTGGTAAAAGTCTTCATGAGCTTGCTCCTCGCGTTGTCGAGAGGCCCGAAGGCCACAAGCCACGGCTCCCAGTCGGGAGAATTGCGGAACGACGACGGTGATTGCCCGAACCGTTGCCGAAAGGCGCGGGCAAAGGCGTCCGGTGCATCGTAACCGGCGTCCATCGCGATGTCAGTGACACCAAGGGCGTCACTGTAGGCCAGCATGTAGGAAGCGCGCTTCATACGGGCCAGCTGGACATAGCGATGCACTGACAACCCGAAGGTCGCCGTAAACTGCCGGTGGAAATGAAATTTCGAGAAGGCCGCAACGCTGCTCAGCGTTTCCAGGTCCAGATCGCTGTCGAGATGCCGGTCGATATGGTCCAGCACCCGCCGCATCCGGTTCTGATAGTTTTGCAGCGCCGCCTTCATCGTCCCTCCTCCGTGGCGGCTCCAGATAGCCGCTGACGGCGATCATTTGCTCGACCGATCTTGCGGTTTGGAAGTTGTCGCGAATTCGTCGGCCCCGTAGGGCGGATTAGCGAAGCGTAATCCGCCATCTTCAACGCGGCTCGATGACAGATGGTGGATTACGCCTTCGGCTAATCCACCCTACGCCATCAGCCCCCGCCTCGCCCTACCCGCCGGCCATCAGCTCCTTTGCCAGCGCCATATAGGCCGGCAGCGTCACGGGGTCGTTGGCGGCGTTGCCCGCTACGGGGTGCGACGCGTAGCGCGCGATCACCATCTCGGCCTTGGGATCGACATAGATGCCCTGGCCGTGAACGCCGCGCGCCATATAGGCGCCGTGGGCGTTGTGTGTGACCCACCATTGATTGCGATAGGACGCGCCGGGCAGCGTGGTGTAGCCGGCCGGCTTGAACTTCTCGGGATCGCCGCCGTGCGCGATGTCCTCGACGACGGACGACGGCACGATCTGGCGGCCGTTGAAGCGGCCGTGATTGCGCATGGTCTCGCCGAAGCGGGCGAGATCGCGCAACGTGGTCGAGAGGCCGCCACCGCCGCTCTCGGTGCCGATGCGATCGACGTGATAATGCGCGTCCTCCTCCGCCCCCATCGGCGTCCAGATGCGCTCGGAGAGAAGGTCGGACAATGTCATGCCGCTGGCACGCCGGCAGATCCAGGCGAGCACATCGGTGTTGACGGTCTTGTAGGCAAAGGCCTTGCCGTGCTCACCCTGCTTCTTCTGCGCGACGAGGAAATCGAAGATATTGGTCGGGCCGCTATAGTCAGGCGGAATCGGCGCCATGCCGTTGGCACGCCGCAAGCCCCACACGTGGGAGTTCTTGTCGGTATAGACTTCGGTGTATTCGAGCCCCGTGGTCATATCCATGACCTCGTGCACGCGCGCATCGCCGAACGCGCTGGCTTTCAGCTCCGGCACATAATCCGTGACCTGTGCCTGCGGATCGACCTTGCCCTCGGTGACGAGAATGCCGGCCAGCACTCCCGTGAACGACTTCGTCACCGACATCGCGATATGCGGCTTGTGCGGCTTCAGCGCGCCGAAATAGCGCTCATAGATCAGCTTGCCCCGATGCAGCACGGCGATGCCGTCGGTATAAGTCTCCTCCAGCATCTTCGCGAACGTCATGGGCCGGCCGTCCATGGTGGTCGAGGCGACCGCGCCGATGTCGTGGTCTTCCCGCGGCAACACGGACGCGGGCCCTGCCCCGCGCCAGACATTCACGGTCGGCACCAGCTGGCGGACGTTGCTCCAGGCCCAGCGCAATTCGGGGAAATTGCGGAACGAGCCGTTCTGGAAGGTGATCGTGCGGTCGGGCGCTGGCGGGAAGCCCTTCATCCAGCCGAGCGCTTCGGCATCGGTCTCGGTGGAAGTTGCGGGCTGTTGGTTCGGGGCAGTTGCGGCGGACATGAACACGAACTCCGGAAGCAGCGGTGCGGATGGCGTATCATGGGATGGCATGATCCACATCCGGCGTTTGCGCCGAGGTGCCGTGCAGTGATCGGGGCGGCGGCGCCCCTTCGCCGCCTGCCCCTGCTTGGTCAATCACACGCCGATCGACGTCGTCAACATCGACGCCTGCATCCGACAGCGCATCGCGCCTTACTCGAAGGTCGCGCTGTTCCAGTACACCGTCGGTGACGACTTGCCGGGATGCACGACGAGAAAGCCGCCCTGCCAGGGGACCACGCTAGGCGTCCGCTGGGTGAACGCGCCAGCGATCGTGCCTGAATCGCTCCAGTCCGCGCCGTCGCTGGTGACCGAGTAACGCACCTTCTTGTTGCCGTCGGCATAGAAGCAATAGAGCGTCCCGTTCGGCCCTCCGGCGAGCGCGCCGCTGGTGTTCGAACAGAGCGACATGCTCGGCAGCAGATTGGGGCCGGTCCAGTTCGAACCGTCGGACGACACATAGGCGCCGAGCACCGTCGGCATCCCCTTTTCGAGCCCGGCGATCGGCGCCACGATCACCAGCGCGCCCCCGCAGCTCTCCACCGCAGGCGCCACCAGCGCACCGCCCGCGATCGTCGCAGGCACCGGGCCGTCGACGCTGGGAATCATCACGCTTTGCGGAGACCCGAAATGCACCCAGTCGGTCGTGCTGAGATACTGGATGCTGCCGTCGGCGCCGCCCCAGGCAATATACCAGACGCCGTTGAGCTGGCCGATGCTGGCCCCGGTCGTGGCCGGCGGTGCGGGCCAGAGCCCCGCTGCGCTCCACGGCCCTCCGGACGCCCCAGAGGACGAGATGAAGGCGAGAAGGCTGGTCTTGCCCAGACCGAGCAGCGCCAGTCCGCCCGAGGGCGTCGCGCAGGCGGCCAGTCCGCCGAACGGGCTCATGGTAGGCGACTTCGCACTGGACCATTTACCCTGATTGAGGCTCCACGCACGCATCGCCGGCGGCAAGGGACTCCCCATTCCGATGCAGAGGATTTGCGATCCCGGCATCGTCGCGAGCGCCACCGGAACGAGACTGACGCTCGAAGCGATCGGCGCGTCGGTGCCGAACGGCAGGAAGGTCGGCGTGACGGCCCAGGAGCCCTTCTGCGATGGTCCCGTTGGGCCGGTCAGGTCGCCCTTCGCGATCGGCAGGATCACTTCCGAGAGCCAGGCCTGCAGCGTGGTCGAGCCTGCCACGTACTGCACGGCGTCCTCGACCAGCACGTTCAGTTGCATGCCGCTGGCGGCGGCGGCGACCAATGAGCCTATCTCCGCGTCGGTCAGCGTGGGCTCGATCGGCTGTCCCCAGCGTCCCCTGAAGGCGAGCCAGGGTGGCGAGGTGACGGGCGTGGGAAGGATCGCCTGCGCATCGTTCTGGATCACGACCGGCGGATTGGGCGCGAACAGATTGACGGTCGGACCGCCGCCGCGCGCGTAGTCGGCCACCGCGAAGCGCACATCCCACACATCGACGCCGCCGATCTCGTAGGTGCTGTTGCTGGCGGCCGGATAGTTGGCATGCGACCCGCTCGCGACATAGACGTTCGGGTGCGTGCCGCTCAGCGACAGGAAGCCGTCGTTCGGCGAGCACCATTGTCCGCCCGAATGCTGCGAGAAGAACACGCCGACGACCTGCTGGTCGATATTGACGCGCACCGTGACGCATTCCCAGTCGCCCCAATGGATCGAGAGCGGCATCAGCGCCTGACCGGTGGTGCCGGTCCAGCCGGTGACCTCGAAGGTCTCCTGCCCGTTATAGGGATAGAACAGCCAGTACTGGAGATCGACCATGTCGGTGCGGTCGTCGACCGGCAGGACGTGAACATAGCTGGTGGCGCTGGGGAGATAGCCCTTCATGAGCGAGGCCCAGATGGCCTGCGGCGCGACCAGATAGTCGTCGGGGCTGCTCTGCTCGACCGTCCCCCAATTCCACTGACCGGGACCGGAATAGATGCCGCCGGCGGCCTGGTAGCCGACCTGGCCGATGTACCAGTCGGTCGACGAGGGCAGATTGACCTCGTCCTTGTCGAGATGAAGGATCGGCGCGAAGTTCGAGACGAGTTCGGCAAGCGTAGGCCAGGCCATGATTTGCTCCCTGCTGGTCGTAGATCGACGGTCGGGAGCTTCGAACAACCGATATTGGACGCGAGCCAGCCCCTGCGCGATAGTCTACAACAATACACGCTTAAAGCGAGATCACATCATGCTGAAACTGAGCGCGGACGAAACAGCGCGGCAGCGATGGAGAATTTCACACTGCTGTCATTCGTCTGTGAAGCTTGCGCCCTGGCGCGGCCGCTCGCGCGGGTCCGCGTCATGAGCGAGCACTCGCGCGCCGAGGCTAAGCGAGCAGGCGGCGAGCTATTGTATTGATGGTCAGGTCGATGGCAGCGCCCTGCTCGTCGCCGTCGCCAATGAACCAGGCTGCCGACAACCCCGTCCACGCAACGATCCAGCGAAGCAGCCGCTCGGGCTGAAGGCCCGTCACGGCGACCACGGTATCCAGCCGGGCCTCCAGTCGACCCGGCAGGATCGCAAGCGGCCGGCTCGGATCGCTGAGGTCAGGGTTCGTGAAGATGTTGGCATAGTCGAATGTTCGTTCGCCGATCAGCCCATGCGGGTCGATCGCCAGCCATCCGCGCTCACCGAAGTCGAGCACATTCTCGTGGTGCAGGTCGCCGTGCAGCGGACCGATGGCGTGTGGCGCGGCCAGGAGTTGGCGGGCGATGTCGGCGGCGGGCGCGAGTGCCGCGTGGTCCGGGGCGAGCTGGAAGAGCGGCTGAAACCAGTCCTCCAGCGGATGCAGGTCGGGAAGCGGGCCGGACCGCGTTGCGTGCAGCCGAGCCGCCGTGTCGCAGAGGATCCGGCATGCCTCGTCGTCCCGGCCCGACCAGGCCATCTGCGCGAGATCACCGGCTCCCGAGGCCCGTTCCATCAGCAGAGCGTCCGCACTCGAGGCAAAGACCCTGGCCGCGCCCTGACCGTCCCACCAGGTCAGAAGACGATAGCCCGCCCCCTCATCGGGAATACGGGCAACCTTGAGCATTGCAGGCCGGCCCTCATGCCGGACCGGCAGGACCCAGCTGGAATGGGTGGTCAGCAGTGCCCCGTCCGGAACCAGACGCCATCGCTCAAGCCAAATTGCGACTGGCGCTGGAATATGGGGATGCGAGTCCATGGGGTCATCACCTGGGATCATGTCCGGCGCTCTGTCTGCCGGGACTTGATCAATCATGCGGCCGGCCGCCACCGTTTCGTTGCAGCGATACCCTTTCCACGTTTTCGTTTTCCTTTCCCGTGGCCAAAGAGTCGCGCTTTCGCGTCGCGGTCGGCGAAGGTGACGGCGCACCTGCGACGACACGGTCGCAGGTGCGCTCGCCCATGACACCGATGGTCTTCACCGGACTCTGGCGAAACCGTTACCGCTTTCGCCCAGCGCGCCCCTTTGCCTTCGCCGCGCGTTTGCGGCCTGGGGCGGCTGCTCGCGCCGGTCCGCGTGGCGTACGGCCGCCGGTCTCAGTGGACAGTTCGGGACGTAACCTGGCGAGCTTGGCGCGATCGGGCAGCATGTCGGCAAAACCGTCGATCGCGCGCGGCGCGGTCGTATCGTCGCCGGCCGCAGCCGTTGCAGCGCGCGCACCTGACGGCCCTGCGGTCTGGCTGAGCGCCTGCAATCGCCGGCACGCTTCACCGAGGTGATAGGCATCGCCGCCGAGCGCCACCCATTTGCCGACCTCGGGATGCAGCACGAGATTGGCCGAATGGTTGTCGCTCGCGCTGGTCGGATAGTCGACGAACACGTCGATCCCCGACTGCACGCCCACCATCACGCCCTGCGCCGACCACGACACCGCGACGTCGACGCGGTAGCGACCCGGCTTCTCGAAGGCGAAGCCCGCCGTGCTCCAGAACACTTTCGCCGAAGCCGTGACGCTCTTGCCGGGCTCGAGCTCGCTCAGCTTCGCGTGCTCGCACAGGATCACGAAGGGCCTGACCGGACGCTCGTGCCCCTCGCCGTCGGTGACGGTGATCGATGCGAACAGGGCCTCGGTGCTGACGTCGTTCGGCGCGCGCAGCGACACGCCGCTCGTGTTCGTCATCGTCCAGGTCAGATCCAGCGGCTGGCCGAGCGCGACGCGGTCGGTCGTGGCCGTCACCGTCAGCGCCAGCTCGGAAGGTTCGAAATCGTGCCGGTCGGCGGCTTGCGGCGCACCGGTCGGGAACCAGCTTGCGAACGGCCATCCGCCCGGACGAATGACCGGATCCGGCATGTGGTTGAGGTGATGACGGACGTTGGTGTTGTGCGCGAGCGCGATCTGGTCCGGGAACACGCCGGGTGCGCCGGTCGCGGGACCGCCGAGCACGTCCGCCACGCTCGGCGTCGTGGTCATGATCGAGTTGTCGGCCGCCGTCTCCTGCTCCTGGTGGATCTGGTTCAGCGTATGCGTCAGCTCGTGGGTCGCGCTGCGCAGGAACGCACGCGGCACGTCGCGCTGCTTCTTGTTGGCGGCGAGACCGAAGTTCGAGGAGTCCGAGACGGGATAGCCGTCATCGGAGAAGCTGGCGCAGCCTTCGCGGGGTACGCCGATCTGGTCGTACATGATGCCGCGCGAGCACCCGAGTTTTGCGGGCACCACGATCATGTGCACGCGCCATTCGGTGTCCAGATTCGTCGCGGGATTGCGTACGGTCGTCATCAGCGCATGCAGATCCGCTGAGCTCCAGCAATTGGTCGCCACCACGCCTGATGGCACCGGAACGTTGAGCTGGTCCTGCACCACCGACAGCTGCCAGCCGGTCTTCGCAAAGACCGTGTCGAAGAACTCGGTGCCACCGGCACCGTCAGGCACCGGCGCGGGCCGGACGGCTCCGACCAGCGTGTCGATCTCCAGCGTGGCGCGGCGGAAGAACTTCGACACCCAGGCGAGCGTGATGCTGCCCTTGTCCACGCCGCCCTCGAACAGCCGGCCCTGGTAGAACGGGCCGCCGGTCAGGGAGAACGGAAACGGCGCCGGCACCTTTGAAAGCTTCATCGTCACGGTGCGCGACGGCGAAGCCGGGAACGTGCCTTTGAACTGGCCGGCCGGCGGCTGCGTGTAATTGAACTGCTCGGCTGTGATCGTCAGCTCGCACTTCTTCGGCGGCGGGACCGCGACAGGCGCGGACGCGCTGGTCACCCTGAGATAGGAATGATAGCGCGCGCGGGGGAAGATGGGGATCCGCGGCCTGCGGATCGGAAACGGAATCAGGGGGTCATCGAGCGCACTGAGCGAACCGGCCAGGCTCGTCAATCCCGAGCCCGCCGCCGCTTCATCTTCGTCCGCGTCGCCCACCGGCACCACGGGCCCCACCGGCGGGATCGGACCGATCACCGGCCGGCGCGAGTAGAGATCGCCGCTGACGATCAGATGGTCGGCGCCGCCGTCGGGTGCCGAGCGATCGACGCGCAGCGTGCCTTCAAAGGTCACGAAGCCCGCGGTCGGCCTGAAGTTGATCTGGTAGCAGCCTTCGCGGAAGTCGAGCCTGCACAGCCTGAACGGCGGAAACGGCTGCAGATCGGTCGAGGCCGGCTGATCGCCGGACTCCTCGTCGCTGAAGCTGATTTGGCGCGACAGGGGGACTTGCGGCTTCATCGCGGGCTCGACCGATGCCGCGGTCATCTTGGAAAGGCTGCCACTCGATTCATGCTCTGAGCAATTGCACATGTCGTCTTCTCCTCGTTGAAAGGGTGAGACGATCGACGTGAGCATCGGGCTCGTTCGCGGGTACAGCCGCGTTATTTCGGTCAGCTGTGGCGTGCGCAGTCCTACGCGCGCCGATAGGTCACGACACAGCCCTCTGAATCCGTAAACTCAAATCGGTCGGCCTTGAGTGAAATGCGATAGGTCACAAGTTCATCAGTCGCCGTCCCGACGACGAGTGTGTTGGAATCTTCGAGACGGTAGATTCCCGCGTCCCACCACACCATGCCCTGCCCTGGTCCGCGCATGCCGCGGTAGGTGCCGGTCGAGAATGTGAGAGTGGCGGGATATTTGTCCGCACACGCAGCCGACGTGGATTTGGTCCACGTACCAACCATGCTCTGTTCGTGTTTGTCAGCCATAGTGTCTCCATAGCTCTCATCGGCCGAGCGGCCGATTGGAGGCTATTTCAACATGCCGTTCTGGCGTGTGCAGCTCATTTGAGGCTGATGTGATGGCAGGTGTGTCAAATCGACTAAATTCACCTCGCTCAATCACAACAGGTACTCTATCGCAGCATTGACGCAAGCGTGCGTGTGAGATGCTTCACACCGAAGGTGCGACAATTGAGCACCGGCGATGAGAGCGAGATGAAAGCGCGGCGGAGAAGCAGCTCAGTCCGCATCTTGCGACAGCGGGCTCAAGTCACAGCCGGCGTTCGTGAACCGGACATTTGGACGGCGCGGTTCGCAGAGGCGTGGTCGTGTTGCAGGTTCGCAGCACGCCTGACATTCCCTGTCGGCACCAACTGACGCAAATTCAATCGGAGACGTTCACTTCCGAACCGTGCGGTTGACCTTGGTGTCCATCAAGGCGCTGAGAGGTCCGGTAGCGGCCGGGCGACATGCCATGATGTCGATGAAAGAGTTTTGAAAACGCCGCCGCTGTCTCGTAACCGACCTGGCTCGCGATCCGTGCGATGGGCTCATCGCTGGTTTCGAGCAGGAACGCCGCTTCCGCCATCCGGCGTTCGATCACATAACGATGCATCGACTGGCCGACGAGCTTGGTGAAGCGGGCCGAAAATACCGAGCGGCCGAGCCCCACGCGATGGCCGAGGTCGCTCAGGGTCCAGGGCCGCTCCGGGTTTTCGTGGATCAACTTGAGCGCCGGTCCGATATGCGGGTCCGATATGGCCCCGAGCCAGCCGCCTTGTCCGGGACTGAGAGACGCGATCCAGCTTCGGAGCACCTCGACAAACAGCACTTCCGTCAGTCGTGAGAGCGCGACGCGCTGGCCGGGACGCTCGTGCGCGGACTCACTCACCATGCGCCGCAGGATCGCTTCGAGCCAGCCACCGTCCGCCGTCGGCTTCAACAGAAGCACGGGCGGAAGCATTTCCAGCACGCTGCTGAACGAGGGCCGCGACACGGTGAAATTGCCGCAGATCATGGTCGAGAGCGGCTTGGCACGGCCGCCGTGACGAACGACGCCAAGACGTGCCGACGATCGATCGAGGTCCACAATCTGCAAAGGCTTGGCCCGGCGATCCGAATAAAACACATGGGGCTCGCCGCGTGTGATGACGACAAAATCGCCCTCGGTCATCTGGATTTCTTGTCCGAGTTCGAGCGCGAGGGTCGCGGAGCCCCGACTGAGATAGTGAAACAGCGCGTAGGGGCGCGCCGGCAGCGCCAAATTCCAGGGATGGCCGAGCTCGAAGTGGAACAGCAGCGTCCCACCGAGACGAACGCGATCGAGCACTTGGGCGAGGATGTCCATGCCGCCGAAGTTAGTCCGGTGGACGGTCGGACACAACATCCGGACGATTGATCCCTACCGTCCGAAAAGCCTGCGAACTAGGTCATGTCGCGGCGGGCCGACGTCATGTGCGGCAACCATCTCGCCAACGGCGGATGGAAGAAACCGCGACCAGGCAGGAAACGCCTGTCCATTCCCCCGGACCTTATTCCGTCCGACATATCAACAGGAACAATCAATGCTAAATATCCTTCTCTCAGCCGCCACCGTACTCCTGGCCGGAACGGCATGGGTCGGCCCCGCCCATTCCGCTGAGCTGCCCAAGGGAGCAGCCCACAACATCGTGCTCGTGCACGGCGCTTTCGTGGACCAGACGAGCTGGCAGCCCGTTGCCGATATTCTGTCGAAGAAGGGCTACAACGTCACGCTCGTGGAAAATCCGCTCACTTCGCTCGCCGCTGACGTCGATGCCACCAAACAGGCGCTCGCGAAACAGGACGGCAGGACCGTTCTGGTCGGCCATTCATGGGGCGGCGTGGTGATCACGCAAGCCGGCAACGATCCCAAGGTCTCGGCGCTGGTCTATGTCTCCGCCTTCGCACCGGAGGTCGGTCAATCCCTGGCGTTGCTGGCCAAAGACGGCCCGCAGACCGAAGGCGTCAAGGCGATCCATCCCGACGCGAAGGGCAATCTGTATATCGATCCTAAGTTGTTTCCGTCAGCCGTCGCGGCTGACCTTCCTCCTGAGATCGCCGAGCACCTGGCCAACTCGCAGCTTCCGCTGAGCCTCGCTGCGTTCGAGGCGCCTGTCAGCATTGCGGCCTGGCGCGACAAGCCGACGTTCTACGTCATCACCACGAAGGACAAAGTCATCGCGCCCGAGGTCCAGAAGTTGTTCGCAGCCAGGATGAAGGCTCAGACGACGGAAGTCGCCGGCAGCCATGCCTCGCTCGTGGTCCATGCGAAGGAAGTCGCTGAGGTCATCGAAAAGGCGGCGCTCGCGAAGTGACGAACCTGCTCCCGGCGCTGTCGCGCCGGGAGCGCGCACGCTCGCTCGGAGGAATGCGGAACGCCTCGGACCGCGATGGCGCGAAGCGCCAGCGACATCCTAGAGGAAGGTTTCGGTCGCCGCGCTGCGTGCGTCACCCGCTCGATCATTTCATGCCAAGCATCCGGAGTACGATATGACTCAACTCGACATCGCGAACCAGGACGCCCTCACACTCGAAACGGCGCCAACCCATTACATCGAAGGCCACGGAATCCGCTTCGCCTATCGCCGTCTCGGCCCCACGACTGGAACTCCGCTGGTTCTTCTGCAGCACTTCTCGGGAAACATCGACGGATGGGATCCCGCCGTCGTCAACGCTCTGGCCGCTGATCGCCCCGTGATCGCCTTTGACAACGCAGGGGTCGGCCGGTCGACCGGTCAAACGCCCGACAACGTCGCGACGATGGCACGAGACGCCGTGGATTTCATCGACTTGCTCGGCCTCTCCGAAGTGGACCTGCTTGGCTTCTCCCTCGGCGGCTGCGTCGCTCAGCAGATCGCCGCCGAACACGGACAGCTGGTCCGCAAGCTCATACTCGTCGGTACCGCGCCGAAAGGCGGAGAGGAACACCTGTTAGCGGTTCTGCAGGAAGCGTTTTCCCAAACCGATGCGCCGGACCCCCGCCTGCCGCTGTTCTTCACGAATTCATCCGCCAGCCGGTCGTCCGGCTTGGCCTTCCTGAAGAGGACCAAGGTGCGCAAGGATGATCGGGACACCGATAACGGCAACGCGGTAACCGATCCACAGGCCAAGGCGCTGATCACCTGGTGCGCCACACCTGATCCCGGGCACGCCATTCTGCGCGCTATCCGCCAGCCCGTTCTTGTGGTCAGCGGCAGCCACGACACCATGCTGCCTGCGAACAACGCTTACGCAATGTCTAGGGAACTGAGTAACGCTCAGCTGGTCCTCTATCCCGATTCAGGGCACGGCGCGCTGTTTCAGCACCACGACATCTTCGTCAGCCACGTCCGGACTTTCCTGGATGCCCAACCCGCCCGCGGCCGCATGACACAAGGCGCGTTCTGACGGGATCAGGCGCACTTTATCCATGAGAATTGTTACAGAGGACAAAATGACAATCGCTAAAATCGAAGTAGAGCGCTTCAGCCTCACGAGCTTAAAATCATTCGACACTATTGTGGCGGCGCTCAAGTCGGCGGTCGGGCAGCCCAACATGGTCGAATTTTTCAAGGAAACGAGGGCGACAAATTCCTTCCCGGATTTGGAGCGCGTTGTACGAAGCGGCCTCGGCCGAACGGACCTTATGCTCTTCGCAGAATTTGACTTGGGCGACATTCTGCGTCGCGAAGCCGGATCCAAGACGCCTAAAATCGTACGGCTTGTGATCGGCAATCCACTCATCATGAAAGAAATGGTCAAGCACGTGCCCGATGCTGGATCTTACGCTCCAGTCACGGTGCTCATTGATGAGCGTTCCGATGGCGTGCATGTCTCTTACGACAAAATGGAGAGTTTTCTGCTGCCTTATGGCAATTCGGACGCACTCTCCGTCGCCCGAAATCTTGATACGAAAATCACAACCTTGCTACGCGAATGTGCAAGCTAAACGCCCTCGACGTCTTCGGCCGATGGAAGTGCGTACCTCATAGCAGTCGCGGAACGAGCTTTGAGTCACAAGCAGCCGTCGCGACCAAACATCGCGCCCGTGGCCCAGAAGTTGTTCGCGGCTAGGATGAAGGCTCAGACGACGGAAGTCGCCGGCAGCCATGCCTCGCTCGTCGTCCATGCGAAGGAGCTCGCTGAAGTCATCGAAAAGGCAGGGCTCGCCAAGTGACGAACCTGCTCCCGGCGCTGTCGGTGTCGGGAGCAGCCTGTGTTTATGCAGAGGACAATTGGGAGGTCGCTTCCAAGATTCTGAAGGGCCGCCTGCACCGGCGTCAACGGCGGGCGATGGAATCTGGCTCTTGGCAGGCGTGTTTGTGAGCCGCTCACACCGAAGGTGCGACAATTGAGCACCGGTGCTCGGAAGGAAATGAAATCGCGGGCAACCAAGGAAATCAATCTGGCAGGTGGGTGGATGTGGCGAAGCACCACCCCCAAATGCTCATTGCTTGAAACAATGCTCGCGATGCCACTTTAAAAAATGCGGATGAGGCCGGTCCGATGGCCTCCTCGGCTCAAGCGCACGACCGGTCTTGTTGATGACCGATCGAACGCCTTCTAGGTCGTTTGTCTGGCGCGAGATCAATATTTCCAAATCATCGGCCAAGCTGATCAGACCGCGATCGAACATCCAATGAGCGGTACCGGACAGTGCGATCCCGTTGCTCACGATGTCCGGCCCGCTCGCCTCCACAGGCCGAATGTGCGCAGCTGCAACTTCTGCGCGCCCCATCCCGTTAATTAGTTTCAACCCGGTAATGGCACAGCGCTCGTCGTAGGCACGCAGTACAATCCGGCGAAAAACTCGATCGCGCAAAACTCTGGATACCGTAAGGCTGACGCGATCTCGCTGCTGCTCAAAGATGAACGGCGCCTGCTCTTTTTCGTCAATTTGAGACAACCGAACATCGGCATCAACCCGGGGCAACACCGGTGCGCCTTCTGTGAAACCGAGCTCGAATATTCGATTGAAATCGTCGGGTGAGATTGGCCGAACCGCCGCCTGAGCACGTCCCGAAATTCGTCCCCGCTCGTTCAACACGCCGCGCTCCACCGGACCATCAGGCCCGTTGAAAGCGACTGGATTGGCAAAATCGAGATAACTTCCGGGTTCAATCAGAGCGAGATACATCCCCGAAGTACCGGGGTCAGGAATAACCTGCTGAACCCGAGCAATCGCAAAGTAGCCGCGCGTCTCGGTAACCTTGCTCGGTTCGTAATAGATGATCCAGTCACCGACGCAGGCTTGAACGCGACGCAAATACTGACTGGGGAACTGATACCGTTCAGCCGGGCTGTCATCGTAGATCGAGTCCAATCGATGGATGAATACCCCAAACCCCATGATCTATGCTGCGACGCCTCTCCGGGAAGTAACCACCGAATTCAGTGCTGTTGAACTTGGAGCCCCCTACTCCCACTCAATCGTCCCGGGCGGCTTGCTCGTCACGTCGTACACCACCCGGTTCACGCCCTTCACCTCGTTGATGATGCGCGTGGCGGTCTCGCCGAGGAAGTTCATGTCGAACTGGTAGAAGTCCGCGGTCATGCCGTCGGTTGAGGTGACGGCGCGGAGGCCCACGACGTAGTCGTAGGTGCGGCCGTCGCCCATGACGCCGACGGTCTTGACCGGGAGCAGCACGGCGAAGGCCTGCCAGATGTCGTCGTAGAGGCCGTGCTTGCGGATCTGGTCGATGTAGACGGCGTCGGCCTTGCGCAGGATGTCGAGCTTGTCTCTGGTGATGTCGCCGGGGCAGCGGATGGCGAGGCCCGGGCCCGGGAACGGGTGGCGGCCGACGAAGATTTCGGGGAGGCCGAGCTCGCGGCCGAGCTTGCGCACCTCGTCCTTGAACAGCTCGCGCAAGGGCTCGACGAGCTTCATGTTCATGCGCTCGGGCAGACCGCCGACATTGTGGTGCGACTTGATCGTCACCGAGGGGCCGCCGGTGAAGGAGACGCTCTCGATCACATCAGGATAGAGCGTGCCCTGCGCCAGGAAGTCGGCGCCGCCGATCTTCTTGGCCTCCGCCTCGAACACCTCGATGAAGAGGCGGCCGATGGTCTTGCGCTTGGTCTCGGGGTCGGTGACGCCTTCGAGCTCGCCCAAGAATTGCTTCGAGGCATCCACGTGCACGAGCGGGATGTTGTAGTGGTGGCGGAACAAATCGACCACGGTCTTGGCTTCGTCGAGGCGCAGCATGCCGTGGTCGACGAAGACGCAGGTGAGCTGGTCGCCGATGGCTTCGTGGATCAAGACGGCCGCGACGGCGGAATCGACGCCGCCGGAGAGGCCGCAGAGCACCTTGCCCTTGCCGACCTGCGCGCGGATCTTTGCGATCTCTTCCTCGCGGAAGGCGCGCATGGTCCAGTCGCCGGAGAGGCCCGCGATCTTGCGGACGAAATTGCGGATCAGCTTGGCGCCGTCGGGCGTGTGTACCACTTCGGGGTGGAACATCAGGCCGTAATACTTGCGCGTCTCGTCCTGGATGATCGCGAACGGCGCGTTCGGCGAGGTGCCGGCCACGGAGAAGCCCGGCGGCATTTTTGTGATGCGGTCGCCATGGCTCATCCAGACCTGGTTCTTGCCGCCTGATGACCAGACGTCCTCGAACAGCTTGCTCGGCGCCTTCACCTCGACGTCGGCGCGGCCGAACTCGCGGTGATGGCCGCCCTCGACGGTGCCGCCGAGCTGCTCCGCCATGGTCATCTGGCCATAGCAGATGCCGAGCACCGGCACGCCCGAGGCGAAGATCAGCTGCGGGGCGCGGGGCGAGCCGGCTTCGTGCACCGACTCAGGGCCGCCGGAGAGGATCACCGCTTTGGGTTTCATCTCCTTGAAGGCTTCTTCGGCCTTGTTGAACGGGACGATCTCGCAATAGACGCCGTCCTCGCGCACGCGACGCGCGATCAGCTGCGTCACCTGGCTGCCGAAGTCGACGATGAGAATCTTGTCGTGCGCCGAGGCCACCGAGGGCGTCGACGCGGAGCGGTCGTTCTGTGCTGCTGTCATGGCCAGCAAATACGCGACCGTGCCCCTGCCCGCAACCGCGCGATGCGCGCGCCCACATTCTTCTTTGGGCATGGACAAATCAATATAGGTAAGTATCATTGACCTAATTTGCCCCACGCGTCAAACAGGGGCCAATCAGGGAGAACGCGATGTCACAGCACCATCAGCCATCAACGCTCGCCGCGCTCGGCCGGACCTGGGTCGAGGCCTGGAACGCGCGCGATCTCGAGCGCGTGCTGACGCTCTACGACGAGGACACCGTGATGACCTCCGACCGCATCCCCGCGATGGGGTTCGATGCCAGCGGCACCGTGCGCGGCAAGGACGCGCTGCGGGGGTATTGGGGCAAGGCGCTCGCCCTGCTGCCGGAGCTGCATTTTGCGCTGATCGACCTGTTCGTCAGCCCGGATAGCGTCGTGGTGTTTTACGAGAACGAGCGGGGGAAGCGGATCTGCGAGTATCTGCGGGTGAATGATGCGGGGCTGATCGTGCAGGGGTCGGCGAACCATTTGGTGTAGTGAAGGCTTGCTACATTCGACGGTGTCGCCTTAACCACCGCTGTCATTCCCCGCGAAGGCGGGGAATCCAGTACGCCGCGGCTTCTCCGCATCACGGCGCGGCCTCTGGAATACTGGATCGCCCGATCAAGTCGGGCGATGACACCGAGTATCGCCCGCAATGACGGAGACTGCCGGACGCGCGTGCGCTAACAACAGCGCTGCCGGCTCTGACATAGGATTCCCCATGAAACTCCCCGCCTCCCCCTTCACCGTCACCGACTGGAGCAAGGTCGAGGCCACCACGCATCCCGGCGAGACCGGGCAGGCCAAGTGGCGGACGCTCAACATCGGCGATCTCCGGGTGCGGATGGTCGAGTATTCGCCGGGCTATCTCGCCGACCATTGGTGCGACCGCGGCCACGTGCTCTACGTGCTCGAGGGCGAGCTCGACAGCGAGCTGCGCGACGGGCGGAAATTCAAGCTCACCGCCGGGATGAGCTACCAGGTCTCGGACTTCGGCGACGCCGCGCACCGGTCCTCGACCGCCACGGGGGCGACGCTTTTCATCGTGGATTGAGGGCTGTCGGGCGGCTCATTTGCACCGCAAAATAGCAAAGCCGCGCCACATGCCGGCCCACGGGTGGTGCCTTGAAGTAGCCCCAAATTCTCGCTATATTGTGATCATCGATACTTGGCCGAACGACTGGGCCGCTTCGCTTCGTTGCAGACGGGCGCGCACGCTTCAGATGACTTCCCCAAACATCGACTGAACAGGATCATGGGCGCAATTTCGCGTACCGGTCCACGTGCGTATCCTCTCTAACTAACTAAAGGAAATTCCCATGGCTATGGGCACCGTGAAGTGGTTCAACACCCAAAAGGGTTATGGTTTCATCCAGCCGGATGACGGCCAGAAGGACGTGTTCGTTCACATCAGCGCCGTCGAGCGCGCTGGCCTCTCCTCCCTCAACGAGGGTCAGAAGGTCTCGTTCGACATCGTCGCCGACCGCCGCAGCGGCAAGTCGTCGGCTGACAATCTCCGCGTCGGCTAACGCCCACGCACCGTTCTGACCACGGACGTACCGGCAGAACGTCGAGTTAGAAAGCCCCGCGAGCTTCGGTTCGCGGGGTTTTTGTTTTAGGGAACTGCGGCACGGCACACGCGGTGCCGTAGGGTGGGCAAAGGCGCGCTCTTCGCGCGCCGTGCCCACCATCTTTCACACTGCGAATGGTGGGCACGCTTTCGCTTTGCCCACCCTACGAGAGCTACGTCTTCTTCAGCACCGAGACGAAGAACCCGTCCGTCCCCGTCCGGCGCGGCGTCATCAGCCAGCCTTCATCCGACGGCAGCGCGGCCTTTGCGAAATCCTCCGCCTTGTCCCAGAGCACGCTTGCGGTCTGCTCGGGCGGCACGACGGCGAACTCGGGATGGCGGGCGGTGAACGCCCTCACCTGCTCGCCGTTCTCTTCCGCCAGCACCGAACAGGTGATGTAGGCGATGCGCCCGCCGGCCTTGACCAGCGGCACGGCGCGCTCCAGCACCTCGGCCTGGTCACGCAGGCGGATCTCCAGCGCGCCGGGGCGCATGCGCCATTTGGCGTCCGGATTGCGGCGCCAGGTGCCGGTTCCCGTGCAGGGCGCATCGATCACGACGAGGTCGGCGGTGCCGCTGATGTCGGCCAGCGGATCGGCCTCGCCCTTGGGCGTGCGGACATCGGCATTATGGACGCCGGCGCGCGACAGGCGCTCGTGGATCGGGGCAAGCTGGCGCTTGTCGCTGTCGGTGGCGATCAGCCGGCCCTTGCCCTGCATCATGGCCGCGAGCGCCAGCGTCTTGCCGCCGGCGCCGGCGCAGAGATCGATCACCTGCTCGCCGGGTTTTGCCGCGGTGAAGCTGGCCGCAAGCTGCGATCCCTCATCCTGCACTTCAACGGCGCCCTTGATGAAATCCTCCTCCGCCTGGAGGCCGGGATTGCGCGCATCGGCCGAAAGCTCGATGCGCAGGCCGTTTGCGGACCATGGCGTCGGTTCCGCATGAAGATGAGCAAGCCCGCGCAGCACCTTGTCGCGATTGGATTTTAGCGTGTTGACGCGCAAATCGAGCGGCGCACGGCTCGCCATCGCGGCCGCCTCCGCGGCGCGCTCCTCGCCGAACACTTTCGCAAAGTACGGGTCGAGCCAATCCGGATAATCGCCGGCGACCGCAGCCGGCGCGTCCTTGAGAGAACGCGAGGCCAGCGCGGCCTGCTCGGCCTCGGTCAACGGCGCCGGTGCAAACCGGCTGCCGTCGAACAGCGCGCCCATGGTGGCCGCATCCATGTTGCGCTCGAGGCGGAGCATGCCGATCAGCCGGGCGCGCGCGGTATCGGCATCCATCAGGAAGGCGCTCGAGGCATAGCGGCGCAGCACGTCCCAGACGAGGCCGGCGATGGCGGCGCGGTCGCCGGAGCCGGCGAAGCGGTGCGCCGTGCCCCACTCCTTGAGCGCCTTGGCCGCGGGCACGCGGTCCTTCTCGATGGTGTCGATCAGTTCGATGGCTGCGGACAGCCGGGCAGCGGGAGTCATATGAATCTTTCAGGTCAGGAATGGCTATTTTTGTTTTGCGCATGATCTTGTCGGAAAACCGGTATCCACTTTGCGCTAACGCGGCCCTCCGGGTCCGGATCATGCGCGCGCCTAGATCAGCAACAGCATCTTCAGCGCGAAGTAGATCCACATCGCGAGCAGCACAAGCACGCCCGCGAGCCAGATCGTGGAGCGCCGGCCGGGATCGTTGGAGGAGACGAACACGCCGGCATGGGCGAACCGCGTCACCACGAACACCCAGGACATCAGCACGATGAAGAGATCGGCATGGCGCAAGGGCAGCGCCAGGGCAATCAGCGCGTAGAACAGCACCGGCAATTCGAACTGCTCGCCCAGCGCAATGTCGCGGCTCTTGGTCTCGCCGGAGACCAGCGAGCGCCGGCGCGCCAGTACCATTCCGATCAGGAGTGCGAAGGTGAGACCGACCTGCACGAAGACAGGCAGCAAAACCATTTGGATGGACATCGGAACTTTCCCGTCAGGCGGAACACCGCGGACCGTCATTAGCCGCGACTGCTGGCGCTGACAATCAACGAGTTGAACCGGTGTTCCCGGTCCCGCGACCAAAGCCCGATAGTTAAAGCGATTTCGGCCCCTGGGGCCGCAAGGCGAGCGAGCGCCAAGAGACTGACATGAACCCCCTCCCCAGCCTTTTGACCGAATCCGCGGACGGCCGGCTCGGCGTCCTGATGTCGGCGCTGGCAGGCATCGCGGCGGCGCTCGCGGTCGCGCTGGCGATGACGGTGTACCTCCGCCTGAGCTACCGGAGCTGGCGCGACGTCGTCAGGCATGGCCTCGCCACTCTGGCCGCCCTCGCCCTGTTCGCCTTTGCCGCCTACGACATGCGCCACGCCGCGCTGGCCTATCTCGGTCTCAACCCCTCCAAGCCGGCGGTCGAGTTCGAGATCCGGATGCCCAGGGAAACGCTCACGGCGGCGCCCGACAGCCAGATCGAGCTGCACACCGACCGCAACCAGACGCTGGCGCTGATCGACGGCGTGCGCGAACTCGATGATGGCCGCTCCGTGCTGCGCGGCGTCGTGGCGCTCAACCACCGCACCGCCGACCGCGTGCTGGTCGTGAACCTGCCCGGCAAGGGCACCTTCGAATTCCGCCTCCGCCTGCCCGCCGAGCCGCATCGCTCCGAGCAGTTCGGGCCCTGGCACCTCGCTGACCGCATCGCCTCGCCGGCAACCGGCAGCGTCGCCCCGCAGGACGCCTACACGATCCGCTATCGCGTGCTTTAAACTTTGTTTCATCGCGATGCATGCGCCTGCCGTCATCGTTCCGACGTGCGACAACGCGTATGCTCATGCCATGTCCGAATTTCGCCTCACGCAGATTTCCGACACCCATCTCGGCCGGCGCTTCCCCGGCCTGATCGCCAACTTCGATCGCGTCAGCGAACACATCGACGCTGATAGGCCCGACCTCGTCGTCAACACCGGCGACGTCTCCTTCGACGGGCCGACAAGTCGCGACGATGTCGAATTCGCCAAGAGCCTGCACGACGCCCTGCCCGTCGCCTGCCGCTACCTCCCCGGCAATCACGACATCGGCGACAATCCGACCGCGATCGGGCCTGCGCCCAAGCCGCCGGTCGAGGAAAAGCACCGCCAACAATTCCGCGACATCATCGGCGAGGACCATTGGACGTTCGAA
This sequence comes from Bradyrhizobium sp. 482_C4_N1_8, assembly GCF_052075965.1. Taxonomy (NCBI): domain Bacteria; kingdom Pseudomonadati; phylum Pseudomonadota; class Alphaproteobacteria; order Hyphomicrobiales; family Nitrobacteraceae; genus Bradyrhizobium; species Bradyrhizobium sp. 482_C4_N1_8. The sequence continues at coordinate 5,375,398 of NZ_CP197231.1, forward strand.
GCGGCCGGCTGGCACTTCATCGGCCTGAACTCGCTGGTGATGAATTCCGGGCTCGCCTTCGAGGCCGAGCAGTTCGACTGGTTGTCCCGGGAAATGGCGCGCATTAACGGCAGGCCGATCGCGCTGTTCGTCCACAAGCCGATGTTTCTCAACCTGCCCGACGACCCCGAGACGCCGGAGACCTCGATCCGCTACGTGCCGCAGCCGGCACGCGCGCGCCTGATCGAGATGTTCTCGACTGTGGACCTGCGCCTCATCGCAAGCGGGCACGTGCACCAGCGGCGCGACTTCACCTACCGCCACACCCGCCATGTCTGGGCGCCGTCGGTCGGCTTCAGGATCAACGACGCGCGCCAGGACCGGATCGCGATCAAGGAAGTCGGGCTCGTCGAATATCGCTTCCGGCCGAACAGTCTTGAAGTCCGCCACGTCAGGGCCGCGGGCCAGGTCGATGTCGATATCGAGGAGCTGCTCGCCCAGATGGGCGGCGAGCACTAGCCCAATTCACGAGCACAATACCTTACCTAATTACCTCATTGCATCGAATTCGCGCCGAGATTGGCTAGAATCCCCTAATGACAACGTTGTCATTCCGATCTATCGTTCCCTAGCGGTCGAGGGGCCGCTGAGGGAGCGACGATGCAGTTCTTGTCCCGGTGGGAGAGCCAACGTCTTTCAACGACCACGCGGGGCATTCCCCTGGTCGATGGCCTGCCGATCGAGGAGATCGCCGGCCAGGATTGGAAGCCCTCCCGCGGCGATCTCGCTTTGCCCGCCCTCACCCTCGATGAAGCCGCCTTCGCGGCCAATCGCGACCTCTTCCTGCGCTGGTGCAAGAGCGCCGGCGTTGCCGTTGCGCCCCACGCCAAGACGCCGATGTCGCCGGAGCTCGCACGCTCGCTGCGCGAGGCCGGCGCCTGGGGCACGACGGTTGCCAACATCCAGCAGGCCGCCGTGCTGCTCGCGAGCGGCGAGCGGCGCCTGCTGCTGGCCAACGAAATCGGCGGCCTCGCGGCCGGCCGGCGCCTCGGCGCGTTGCTCGGCGCCTATCCCGACGTCGAATTTCACGCCTTCGCGGATTCACCGGCGGCGGTCGCAGCGCTCGCTGAAGCGGCCCGGATTGCGGGCGGCCGCGAATTGTCCGTGCTGGTCGAACTCGGCGCGGGCCGGGCCGGCGCGCGCGATCGCGCCGCGGTCGAAGCGACGATGGCCGCGGTGCTTGCGGCCGACGGCCTCGTGCTCGGCGGCGTCGCCACTTACGAAGGCGCGGTCGCAACGCCCGATGCCGACGAGACGATGCGCGCGATCGCGGCGCTGATGGAGCGCACCATCGCGGCCTTCGCGCTGGTACGTCATGCGGCCCCGGGCCGGCCGTTGATCATCAGCGCCGGCGGCTCGGCCTATTTCGACGTCGTCGCCCGCGCGCTCGCACCGAGCGCGCAGGCCGACGGCAACGCCGGCGTCCTTTTGCGTTCAGGCGCCCTGTTCTTCGCCGATCACGGCATTTACGCGCGCGCTTTCGCCGAGCTCGACCGTCGCGGCGGTCTCGTCATCGACGGCGCGCGGCACTCGGCGGCCGAGGGTTTCCAGCCTGCGCTCAAACTTTGGGCCGAGGTGTTGTCGCGGCCGGAGGCAAGCCTCGCGATCGCTGGCTTCGGCATGCGCGATGCTTCCTTCGATCAGGGATTGCCGGTGCCGCTACGCGTCTTCCGCGACGGCGTCGAACAACAAGGGCTTGCCGAGACCTTGTCGGTCACCCGTCTCAATGACCAGCATGCGTTCCTGTCCGTCGCGCCCGATGACACGCTTGCGGTCGGCGACGTCATCGCCTTCGGCATCTCGCATCCCTGCACCTGCCTCGACCGCTGGCGCGTCATCCTCGGCCTCGATGCCGACGGCGTGGTGACGCGCGCCCTGCCCACCCAGTTCGGCTGAGAGCGGGCCCGATGAATTTCCTGCCGCTGTGGCGCTATCAGAACCAGCTCATCGACGGCGCCATCGTCACGCTCGAGCTGACGGTGATCGCGGCGCTGGCCGGGCTTTTGATCGGCGTTGCCGGCGCGGTCGCGCTGAACGGCCGCATCACGCCGTTGCGCTGGCTGGTGCGCGGCTACATCGAGCTGTTCCGCAACACGCCGTCGTTGATCCAGATCTTCATCGTGTTCTTCGTGCTGCCGAACTTCGGCCTGAAGCTGCCGGCGTTCGAAGCCGCCGCCGTCGCGCTCTCGCTTTATTTCGGGGCCTATTCGGTCGAGATCATCCGCGCAGGTCTCGATTCCGTGCCGAAGAACCAGATCGAGGCCGGCCAGTGCCTTGGGCTGTCAGGCTGGCAGGTGTTCCGTCACATCCTGCTGCCGCCGGCGCTGCGCAACGCCTATCCGGCCGTGACCAGCCAGTTCGTCCTGCTGTTGCTCGGCACCTCGCTCGCCTCGCAGGTCGCGGCCGACGAGCTGTTTCATGTCGCGGGCTTCATCGAGAGTCGTACCTATCGCAGCTTCGAGGTCTATGCGGTGATCTGCGTGGTCTATTTCGCGATGGCGATGTCGTTCAAGGCGCTGTTCGCCATCATCGGTCTGGCGGCCTTCCGCTGGCCGCGGCGGCGCTGAGGACAAGGCGATGCGATCCTTCACCCTCATCGACTTCGTCTCGCTGTTCGCGGCGCTACGCTGGACCGTTGCGCTCGTCGTGCTCGCGCTCGCCTTCGGTGCGCCGCTGGCGCTGGCGCTCGCCACGGGCCGCATCAGCCGCTTCGCCGGGCTGCGCTGGACGATGGCGGCGTGCATCCAGATCGTCCAAAGCGTGCCGCTGCTCGGGCTGCTGTTCTTCTTCTATTTCGGCATGCCGATGTTCCTGGGCATCCAGGTGCCGGCCCTCGTTGCCGTCACCGTCGCCTACACGCTCTACACCGCCGCCTTCCTCGGCGAGATCTGGCGCGGCGGGCTGGAAGCCGTGAAGCAGGCGCAATGGGAGGCAGGCAGCTGTCTCGGCCTCTCCGCCTGGCAGCAATTCCGCCACATCATCGCGCCGCAAGCACTGCGGCTGTCGCTGCCGCCGACCGTCGGCTTCCTGGTGCAGCTCATCAAGGGCACCTCGCTCGCCTCGATCCTCGGCTTCGTCGAACTCGCCCGCGCCGGCCAAGTGGTGAGCGCGGCAACGTTCCAGCCGCTGCTCACCTACGCGCTCGTCGCCGCGATCTATTTCGCGCTGTGCCTGCCGCTCACGCTCTGGTCCCGCTCTCTGGAGGCCCGCCTCGATGGCTCTCGTTGAAATCCGCGACGTGCACAAGACATTCGGCAAGGTCGAGGTGCTCAAGGGCGTCTCGCTCGACGTCGAGGAAGGCGAGATCGTCACGATCATCGGCCGCTCCGGCTCGGGCAAGTCGACCCTGCTCCGCTGCATCAATGCACTGGAGAGCGTCGATTCCGGCGAGATCCGCGTCGAGGGCGAGAAGGTCCACGCCAGGATGCCTGACCTGAAGGCATTCCGTCAGCGCGTCGGCATCGTGTTCCAGGCTTTCAACTTGTTTCCGCACCTGAGGGTCGAGCGCAACATCACGCTCGCTCCGCTCCTGACCGGCCGTATCGACAAGGCCCGCGCGCGGGCCCTCGCCGAGGACGTGCTGACCAGAGTCGGCCTCGCCGACAAGATCGACGCCTGGCCGGAGCAGCTCTCTGGCGGCCAGCAGCAGCGCGTCGCCATCGCGCGCTGCCTCGCCATGGCCCCTCACCTCATGCTGTTCGACGAGGTGACCTCCGCGCTCGACCCCGAGCTCGTCGGCGAAGTGTTGAAGGTGATGGAGGCGATGGCGAAGCAGGGCATGACCATGATCCTCGTCACCCACGAGATGGGGTTTGCCCGCAACGTCGCCAATCGCATCGTCTTCATGCATCAGGGCCGCGTCTGGGAACAGGGACCGCCGGCAAAACTGTTCGCCAATCCTGAAACTCCCGAGCTCGCAAGCTTCATCGCGTCCGCCAGATAACCATCCACCAATCCCCGATCAGGAGAGAGCCATGAGACCACTGAAATCCCTCTTTGCGATCGCAGCCACGGCGCTCGCCGTGCTCGCTGCCCCCACTCTCGCGCAAGCCGACAAGCTCCAGGACGTGCTCGGCGCGGGCAAGCTGCGCGTCGGCCTGCTGACCGATGCCGCGCCGTGGGGCTTCAAGGACGACAAGGGCGAAATCGCAGGTCTCGATGCCGACCTCGCCCGGCTGATCGCCGCCGACATGGGCGTCAAGCTCGAGCTCGTGCCGGTGACGGGCGCAGCGCGCATCCCGAGCCTGCTCTCCGACAAGATCGACATCCTGATCGCGGGCCTCGGCGCGACGCCCGAGCGCGCCCAGCAGGTGATGTTCTCGCAGCCCTATGCGGTGGTGAATCTCGGCGTCTATGGCGCCAAGGCAATTCCGGCCGCGACCGGCAAGAGGCCCGACAATCTCGACGGCCGCAGCGTTGCGGTGGCCAAGGGCTCGACGCTCGACGTCTGGCTCACCGACAACGCGCCAAAGGTGAAGCTGGTGCGCTTCGAGGACACGCCGGCCGCGCTCGCCGCGTTTCTCGCGGGACAGGCCGACACCTTTGCCGAGAACAGCGCCATCGCGCTGAAGGTGCAGGATCAGAACCCGACCAAGGAGGTCGAGCTGAAGTTCCTGATCCGCCAGTCGCCGGCTCATGTCGGCGTGCGCCAGGGCGAGCAGAACCTGCTCAACTGGATCAACACCGACATCTTCTTCAACAAGCTCAACGGCAAGCTCGGCGCACTTCAGCTGAAATGGTTCAAGGAAGAGCAGACGCTGCCGACGCTGTGAGCTAGCACACGGCTCCCGCACCGATGCGGGAGCCAAGCTTCACGAGGAGAATTTCGAGATGATCAAACGTTACGTCGTCGGCTCGCGCATGAGCCAGGCCGTCGCCGCCGGCGGCATGGTGCACATCGCCGGCCAGGTTGCCGATGACCGCAAGGCCGGCATCGTGTCGCAGACCCAGCAGGTGCTCGCCAAGATCGACGCGTTGCTGAATGAAGCGGGCTCCGACCGGTCGAAGCTGATCGCGGTCAACGTCTTCCTGCCTCATATCACCGACTTCGACACCATGAACTCGGTCTACGATTCCTGGATCGATCCGGCCAATCCGCCGGCACGCGCCTGCGTCGAAGCCCGTCTCGCCGATCCCGACCTGCGCGTCGAGATGACCGCGGTCGCCTTGCTCTAGGGCGCCGCCCCCCTTTCAACCTTTGGCCGGCGCCGGCGACGGCGCGGCCGCGAGGCAAGCCATGCATACCGGACTTTTCCACGAGATCGATTTCGAGAAGGACCAGAAATGGTCGGGCCATCTCGGCATTCCCTTCTCGATCGATCGCTCCCCCTACTACCAGCTCAAGATCCCGATCTTCCGGATCAAGAACGGCACCGGGCCAAAACTGCTTTTGATGGCCGGCAATCACGGCGACGAATATGAGGGCGAGATCGCGCTGACGCGGCTGTATCGCCGGCTCGATGCAAAGGACGTTAAAGGCGAGATCACCATCCTGCCCTTCGCCAATTGGCCAGCCGTGATGGCGGCGCGCCGCCGCTCGCCGCTCGACGAGGGCAATCTCAACCGCGCCTTCCCCGGCGATGCCGCGGGCACGCCGACGTTCCGGCTTGCGCACTTCCTCGAGCACGAGCTGTTTCCGCGGCACGACGTCGTCTTCGACATCCATTCCGGCGGCACCTCAATGGCGCATGTGCCTTGCGCGCTGATCGAGCGGCAGGGCACGCCCGAGATGTTCGGCCACGCGCTGCGCCTGATGGAGGGGTTGGGGATGCCCTTCGCCTTCGTCGCGGAAAACGGCGCGACCGCTCCGACCTCGATGGCCGCGGCTGCACGCGCCGGCGCGATCGGGCTCTCCGGTGAATTCGGCGGCGGCGGCACCGTCACGCCGCAGACAATGGCGCTCACCGCGCGCGCCGTCGATCGCCTGCTGCTCGCGCTCGGCATCGTCCAGGCGCCGGTGCTGGGGCCACATGCGCCGGTCGAGCGCGCCACCGAATTGCTGGCGCTGCAAAGCCATGCGCAGGCGGTGTTCGCGACGCGGCGCGGCTGGTTCGAGCCCGCCGTCATGGTCGGCGCGCGCGTTGCGGCCGGCGACGTCGCCGGCTGGTATCATGATTTCGAGCGCCCGGAGTTGTCGGAAGAGGTGCTGCGCTTCCCCGCCGACGGCATCGTGATCTCGCAGCGCCTGCACACCGACAGCCAGAGCGGCGACTGCCTGGTCCAGGTCGGCCGCGCGCTGTCGCGCGACGAGCTGCCGGCGCGCTGAGTTTTGGAGACGATACCGACTGCGATTACACTCGGGATTCGATGACCGATCCGGCAAAGCCGACCTATGACGACGTGGTGCGCATTCCAGCGCCGCCCGGCCGCGCCAGCGCGAGCGGGCGGCCGCCGCGCATCGAGGAGGTCGCGGAGCGCGCGGGCGTTGCGCCGATCACGGTGTCGCGGGTGCTGCGCCACCCCGAGAAGGTCAATCGCGAGACCCGCGAGCGCATCCTCGAAGTGATCGAGGCGACCGGTTACGCCTCCAACCCGCATGCGCGCGCGCTGCGCTCGGGGCGCTCGAACGTCGTCATGGCCTTCGTCTCCAACATTCTCAGCCAGCAGTTCGGCCTTGCGGTGCGCAGCTTCGCCGCCACGCTGGAGCCGGAAGGCTTCGAGGTGCTGGTCGGCCAGACCTCCTACTCCTATGCCAAGGAAGTCGCGATGATCCAGTCGCTGCGCGGCATCCGCCCCGCAGCGGTGATGTTCACCGGCGTGATCGAGCTCGAGGAGAATCGCGCCGCGCTGCTCGAGCTCGGCATTCCCGTGATCGAGACCTGGGCGTTTCCGCGCGACCCCATCGACATGCTGGTCGGCCTGCCCAATGCGGATGCCGGCGCGATGGCGGCGCGCAGGCTGGCTGAAGCCGGACATCGCCGCGTCGCCTTCATCGGACGCAGCAGCGGCCGTGGCGCGCTGCGCCGCGACGGTTTTCGGAGCGCAGCGGCAAAGCTCGGCCTCGAGATCGTCCACGAGATCGGCGTCGGTGAGATCACGGGCCTCGTCGACGGCCGCGCCGCCTTCACCGCCCTGCTCGATCGCGGCGGCGACGTCGATGCGGTGTTCTGCGCCAACGATCTGCTCGCGACCGGCGCGCTGATCGAGGCCCGCGCCCGCGGCCTCTCGGTGCCGCGCGATCTGGCGCTGCTCGGCTTCGGCGACAACGACGTCGCCGATCAGATCACGCCCGGTCTCACCACCATCTCGTTCGATGCGGCGGCCGTGGGACGGATCGCGGGCGAACTGCTACTGGCGCGGCTATCAGGCACGCCGCGCGCCGAGCAGCGGCTCGCCGTCGAGCTGTTCCTGGTCGAGCGCGGCAGCGTCTGAGGTTGCGGATCAGGCGATGGTCTTGAGATCCTGCTGGATCGCAGCCAGCAGCGATTGCAGCGCATCGCTGTTCACCGGCCTCGCCTCCGCCTTCGCAGGCTGGATCTTGTCGGGCTGCGCAGCTTTGCCCGGACGTTTCGGGAATGGCGGTGGTGGCGCCGGCATCGCGGCTGGCGTGAAATCGCCCTCCTCGTCGACGTGGACGAACTTGCCATGGATGACGTCGTCGCGACGGCCCATGACGAACAGGGTCGCCCAATAGCCGGCAGCCAGAAGGATTACGCTGAAAATACCAATCTCTAACATCGCAGCACCTAAAATATGCGCGATGATTCAATGCCTTCGCTCAGCCGTCAATGAACCGACGGTCACACCTGCGGCTTTTGCGGGCAGGTGTGGCCGATCGGTCACTCTTTGTTAACCATCGATGTCCGGGGTGTGACGCCTTTGCAACTAGGCCTTGCAGTTAAGCTTTGTCTTGCCCAACCCGCACCAGCTGCTTGCCGAAATTGGCGCCCTTCAGAAGCCCCATGAAGGCGCCGGGCGCGCTGTCCAGGCCCTCGGTGACGAACTCCTTGTACTTCACCTTGCCGTCACGGACCCAGCCGGACATGTCGCGCAGGAAGTCGCCATGGCGGTTGGCGAAGTCGGAGACGATGAAGCCGCGGAAGGTGAGCCGCTTGGTCAGGGTCGCGCGCATCATGCTGGCAGCCCATTTCGGCGGCTTGGCCTCGGTGTCGTTGTAATGGGCGATCAGGCCGCAGACCGGCACACGCGCGAACGGATTGAGCAGCGGGAACACCGCCTCGAACACAGCGCCGCCGACATTCTCGAAATAGACGTCGATGCCTTTCGGGCAGGCAAACTTCAGCTTCGCGGCGAAATCGGTTTCGCGGTGATCGAGGCAGGCATCAAAGCCGAGCTCCTTCACCACGTAGTCGCACTTGTCCTTGCCGCCGGCGATGCCGACCGCGCGCGCGCCCTTGATCTTCGCGATCTGGCCGACGGCCGAGCCGACCGCACCGGAGGCACCGGCGACGACGACGGTCTCGCCTTCCTGCGGCTTGCCGATGTCGAGCAGGCCCGTATAGGCGGTCATGCCGGGCATGCCGAGCACGCCGATGGAGGTCGAGATCGGACCGAGCTTCGGATCGACCTTGATCAGGCCCTTGCCGTTGGAGATTGCGTGCGATTGCCATCCGGTACGGGCTCGCACGATGTCGCCCTTGGCGAAATCAGGATTGTTGGAGGCCGCGACCTCGCTGACCGCCTCGCCCTCCATCACGCCGCCGACCGGCACAGGTGCTGCGTAGGACGGACCGTCACTCATGCGCCCGCGCATATACGGATCGAGCGAGAGCCAGATCGTGCGCAGCAGGACTTCACCTGCACCGGGCGCCGGGACTGCGAATTCCTCCAGACGAAAATCGGATGGCTTGGGCTCGCCGACGGGACGCGCGGCGAGAACGATGCGCTTGGCTTGGGACATGGCTTCCTCCGGATTTTGTTTCGACCGGACGGAAGCGGAGGGAAAGGAGCGCGTCAATACAAAAGCACACTCTCGCTGTCATCGCCCGCGAAGGCGGGCGATCCAGTATTCCGAGACGCCTGTGATTGAGCCGAGAAGCCGCGGCGTACTGGATGCCCCGGTCAAGTGTTTAGCCCGGACAGATCACTGACGGGTGTTCGGAGACATAGCTGACACATCAACATTGGCTGGATTGGTCCGATTCGGGAGGCCGTCCATGCCTTGGAGCGAGGTGTCAGTGATGGATCAGCGCCACGAGTTTGTGCGGCTGGCTTTGCAGGAGGGCGCCAACCGGCGCGAACTGTGCCGTCGGTTCAACATCAGTCCTGACGTCGGCTACAAGTGGCTGGCGCGCTGGCAGGCCGGCGATCGGGAGCTGGCCGACTGTTCCCGGCGCCCGCATGCGATGCCCAAGCGGAGTGAGGCTGCGGTCGAAGCAGAAGTCCTGGCTGTACGCGACAAGCATCCGGCTTGGGGAGCACGGAAGATTGCCCATTGCCTGAAGCGGGGCGGGCAGACGGTGCCTGTGCCATCAACGGTGCACCAGATCCTGTGTCGGAACGGCCGGATCAAACCGAGTGAGAATGCGCCGCCCAATCCGGGCCACCGGTTCGAGAAGGAAGCTCCCAACCTGCTGTGGCAGATGGACTTCAAGGGTCACCTGCCGCTCGCCAATGGGACGCGGTGCCATCCGCTAACGATCGTCGACGATCACTCGCGCTACGTGCTGTGCCTGAAGGCATGTGCCGACGAGCAGCGCCTCACCGTGCAGAATCACTTGTCGACGACGTTCCGCTGCTATGGCCTGCCGGAGGCGTTCTACACCGACAATGGCTCACCCTGGGGCGATACGTCCGGCATTCGTTGGACCGGACTGAAGGTGTGGCTGCTCAAGCTTGGCGTCAGGGTGGTGCACGCCAGGCCATGCCACCCACAGGCCCGCGGCAAGAACGAACGCTTCCATCGCACCCTGAAGGCCGAGGTGTTTGCAATGCGCCGTTTCCGCACTCTGCCGGAAGTCCAGCGCGCCTTCGACGCCTGGCGGCCGGTCTACAATCTGGAGCGGCCTCACCAAGGCCTCGATATGCAGGTCCCTGCCGATCGCTTCCGGCCAAGTGCTCGCCCCATGCCGGCCCGCGTTCCGAACATCGAATACGACAGCGGCGAGATCGTGCGCAGGGTCTCATCGACAAGACCCTACATCTCCTTCAAGGGACACTTCTGGAAAGTTCCCCAGGCCTTCGCCCGCGAACGCCTTGCCATCCGGCCGCTGGATCGTGACGGCCACTACGGAATCTTCTTCGCCAGCTGGCAGGTCGCATCGATCGACTTGACCAATGGCCAACCTGTCAGTGATGTGTCCGAACAGGTGTCAGCCATGTCTCCGGACTAAACATCAAGCCGGGGCATGACAGTGGTGTGTGGAGTACCTAACCCGCGCCCGGATAGTTCGGGCTCTCGCGCGTGATCGTCACGTCGTGGACGTGGCTTTCGCGCAGGCCCGCGCCGGTGATGCGGACGAACTGGGCCTTGTCGTGCAGGTCCTTCATGTCCTTTGCGCCGACATAGCCCATCGCGGCGCGCAAGCCGCCGGCGAGCTGGTGCATGACGTTGCCGACCGGCCCCTTGTAGGGCACCTGGCCCTCGATGCCTTCAGGCACGAGCTTGAGCGTGTCCTTGATGTCCTGCTGGAAGTAGCGATCGGCCGAGCCGCGCGCCATCGCGCCGACCGAGCCCATGCCGCGATAGGCCTTGTAGGAACGGCCCTGCCACAAGAACACTTCGCCGGGGGTCTCGTCGGTACCAGCGAGCAGCGAACCGACCATGGCGATGTCGGCGCCGGCGGCGAGCGCCTTCGCAAGGTCGCCGGAGAACTTGATGCCGCCGTCGGCAATGACGGGAATGTCGGACTTCTTTGCGGCCTCGACCGCATCCATGATCGCGGTGAGCTGGGGAACGCCGACGCCGGCAACGATGCGCGTGGTGCAGATCGAGCCCGGGCCGATGCCGACCTTGATGCAGTCCGCGCCCGCATCGATCAGCGCCTGCGCGCCCTCGGTGGTGGCGACGTTGCCGGCAACGACCTGGACGGAGTTGGACAAACGCTTGATGCGATTGACCGCATGCAGCACGTGGCGGGAATGGCCGTGTGCGGTGTCGACGACGACGAGATCGACGCCCGCATCGATCAGGCGCTCGGTGCGCTCGAAGCCGGTGTCGCCGACGGTGGTGGCGGCGGCGACGCGCAGGCGGCCCTGTGCGTCCTTGCAGGCGAGCGGATGAGCGACCGCCTTCTCCATGTCCTTCACGGTGATCAGGCCGACGCAGCGATATTGCTCGTCGACCACGAGCAGCTTCTCGATGCGATGCTGGTGCAGCATTCGCCGCGCCTCGTCCTGGCTGACATTCTCGCGGACTGTGACGAGGCCGTCATGCGTCATCAGCTCGGAGACTTTTTGCCGGCGGTCGGTGGCAAACCGCACGTCGCGGTTGGTGAGGATGCCGACCAGCTTGCCGGGCGTATTCTTGCTCGCGCCGGTGACGACGGGAATGCCGGAGATGCCGTGGTCGCTCATCAGCTTGAGCGCATCGTCGAGCGTGGCCTCGGGGCTTATGGTGAGCGGGTTCACCACCATGCCCGACTCGTAGCGCTTGACCTGCCGGACCTGGGCGGCCTGCCCCTCGGGGTCGAAATTGCGGTGGATGACGCCGAGGCCGCCGGCCTGCGCCATGGCGATCGCCATGCGGGCTTCGGTGACCGTGTCCATGGCGGAGGCCATGATCGGGATGTTGAGCGGAATGGCGCGGGTGACGCGGGAGCGGATGTCGACCTCGCCCGGCATGACGTCCGACAGGCCCGGCTTCAACAGCACGTCGTCGAACGTAAAGGCTTCGCGAATGCCTTGAAGTTGCACCGTGGCCATCTGCCAACTCCTTCCTGCGGCCCTGCCGCAAATAGCTATGGATGAGCGCCGCCCTCAGCGTGCCTTGCGGCATCGCCGGAGAATCGGAGCCCATCGGTGGGGTTGACGCGGGTCGATAGCACGGCCACGCGACGAATCAAAGCAAATCGGACCGCCGGCCAGCCATGCACAGGCTTTTTAAGTAAATTCGGCGTGGATGGCCGGGTGGCGGCCCCCCTCGTCATTCCCCGGCGCGACGAAGTCGCGAGCCCGGAATCCATCCCGCAGCGGTCTCTGGGGCCCGATGGATTCCGGGCCCGCCAAGGGGCGCGCCGCGGAATGACGAGGGAGCGCGCGCACCCGCCGTCGAGGGTCACACCGTTGTTACGCAGGATTTAGGTGCTATGCGTTGATCCGCGATGGTCCCGGCGGAGCGGCGGTGATAAGCCGCAAGTCCACCTTTCCTTCTGATTTTCATTACCAATCCGTCATGGTCGAAAAGCAACGCGTCATTCCGCTGATCGTGGCCACCGCTCTCTTCATGGAGAACATGGATTCGACGGTGATCGCCACCTCGCTGCCCGCGATCGCGGCCGACATCGGCACGAGCCCGCTGACGCTCAAGCTTGCCATCACCTCCTATCTGCTGTCGCTCGCGGTGTTCATCCCGGCGAGCGGCTGGACTGCGGACCGGTTCGGCGCGCGCATGGTGTTCGCGATCGCGGTCGGCGTGTTCATGGTCGGCTCGATCGGCTGCGCACTCTCGACCTCTGTCACCGATTTCGTATTCGCGCGCATCCTTCAGGGCATGGGCGGGGCGATGATGACGCCGGTCGGGCGCCTGGTGCTGCTGCGCTCGGTCGACAAGAGCGCGCTGGTCAACGCAATGGCCTGGGTGACGGTCCCTGCCCTCATCGGCCCCGTGATCGGCCCGCCGCTCGGCGGCTTCATCACGACCTATGCGTCATGGCACTGGATCTTCCTGATCAACATTCCGATCGGGCTGCTCGGCATCTTCATGGCCTTGCGTTTCATCGATCCCATCAAGAGCGAGACGCGGGAACCGTTCGATCTTTACGGCATGGTGCTCGCGGGCGTTGGCCTCGCCGGCATCGCGTTCGGTCTCTCCGTCGCCGGGCTCAACCTTCTGCCCTGGAGCACGGTCGCGGCGCTGGTCGTGGGCGGAGCGATCTCGATGACACTGTACGTCCTGCACGCGCGGCGGACGGGTTCGCCGGTGCTGGATTTTTCGCTGCTGAAGCTGCCGACGCTGCGCGCGGCCGTTTTCGGCGGCTTCATGTTCCGGCTCGGCATCGGCGCGCTACCGTTCCTGCTTCCGCTGCTGATGCAGATCGGATTCGGGCTGTCGCCCTTCCGTTCCGGCCTCGTCACCTTCGGCTCCTCGCTCGGCGCCATGGGCATGAAGACGCTGGCCGCGCGCATCATCCGCACCTTCGGCTTCCGCAATTTGATGACGGTGAACGCGATCGTCAGCGCGTTCTTCCTCGGCGTCTGCGCACTGTTCACGGTGACGACGCCGCTGCTCATCATCATGGTGATCCTGGTGGTCGGCGGCTTCTTCCGCTCGCTGGAGTTCACCGCGATCAACACGGTGGCCTATGCCGACGTCGAGACCGCGCAGATGAGCCGCGCCACCACGCTGGTCAGCGTCAACCAGCAGCTCGCGGTCTCCGCCGGCGTCGCGGTCGGCGCGGCCTGCGTGGAAACGACGATGTGGTTCAACCATGTCAGCGAGATCGACGCCACCGTGTTCGCGCCGGCCTTCGTCGTGATCGCGCTGACCTCGGCGGCGTCGAGCTGGTTCTTCTGGCAGATGCCCGCCGACGCCGGCCACGAGATCTCCGGCCGCAAGGCGGTGGAGATCGCCAGCCGCAAGGGGGCCGCAAAGAGCGCCGCGACCGCCGCCGTCAAGACGGCGACGGAGGATACGCAGGACGTGCGGGACCAAAGGCTCGGCTAAGGCGCTATCAGGCCCGAGTGACGTCGGTCAGAACCCGACGTCGCAAAATCGTCCACGATGTGGCGGGCACGGGCGGCGTCCGCCGGCCGGTCGGCCCAGCACTCGTGCCCAGCCGCCTTGACCTAGCTCAAGGAGCGAAAGCCGGACATGAGCCTCGATGACACCTGCAAACGGTGATCGAAGACCAGGCCATGGCTCTATTGGGACGGGATACTCCGTTCGGGGACGTACTTGATCCGATGGAACGGATCTCGGAGACTTTGTTCGGGCTGATCATGGCCCTTACCTTCATCTGCTCGCTTGGTGTCGCGACCGGGACCAATATCAATGTTCAGACGATGCTGGTTGGTGCGCTCGGCTGCAACCTCGCCTGGGGCATCGTTGACGGCGGTCTTTATCTGCTGGCGCGCATCAATGACCGGGGAGACAAGATTCTGACCCTCCGCGCGATCCGCAAGGCGCCGGATCCCGAAGCAGCGCGCCGCGTCATTGCCGACGCACTGCCGCCGGAATTGTCGGCCATGCTGCCCGTAGAGCAGTTGGAATCGCTGCGGCAACGGTTGCAACAATTGCCTGAGCCGGCTCCCGGTCCAGGGCTGACGAAGCGTGACTGGATCGGAGCGCTCGGCCTTTGCCTGCTGAGCTTCCTGTCGACCTTCCCGGTGGTCATCCCGTTCCTGTTCCTGAGCGATGCCAGACTGGCGCTGCGCGTCTCCTATGCCGTCGCCATCGTGATGCTCTTCTGTTGCGGTTACGTGTTCGGGGTTCGTAGCGGGCTGCGGCCTTCAGTGGCGGGACTTGCGATGGTGGCTGTCGGTAGTACGCTGGTTGGCATCGCGGTCGCTCTGGGAGGATGATCGACTTGCGGCGACACGAAGCATCGTTTCGGGGTGCAAGCGGCGCCTTACTTGCCGCGCTGGCCGGATTGTGGCTTGCACCCATGACCGGCGGTTTGGCGCTGGCCCAATCCTCGGCCGGGGCGCTCGGCCTCGGCAACCGCGGTTGGTCGGCGGCCGACACCACCCACGCAACGCCTGCCGACGAGTTCGAGTTCAGCGCTCGCGCGGGGCTTGCATCCGACTACATCTATCGCGGGACCACGTTGTCCGATCATGGCCCCGCGGCTGGCGCCGCCTTCGAGACGAGATGGGGCCCGCTCTACGCCGGCACAACGGTCGCCACCGTCAAGCTGCCGACCCAACCGGCCGCCGAACTCACCTTTGCCGCCGGCATGCGCCCGCAGATTGCCACGATCGATTTTGATCTTGGGGCGACCTATTTCGCCTATCCCGGTGAAAGACTTCCTGGCGAGACCAACGGCATCAATTATTGGGAGATCGTGGTCCGCGGCGATCGACGCATCGGCGATCAGTTCCGCGTCGCCGGCGGTTACGCCTATTCTCCGAACGTCTCGAACACCGGCGCCTGGAGCCAATATGTGGCGGCCGGAGTCGGCTTCGACGTGCCGGAGCGGCTTCTGCTGCAGAACCTGACCGTGTCGTTCACCACCGCCGCCGGCTATTCCTGGTTTGGCAACCAGACCCCGCAACTCGGCGGCTTCCCGCTGCCTGCCTATCTCAACTGGCAGGCTGGCGTGACGTTCACGCACAAGGCGCTCAACCTCGATCTGCGCTACTACGACACCAATCTGTCGAAGGAAAACTGCTTCGTCTTTACAGGCGATCCAAATGCGCGGCCGGGCGGCCGTGTCAATCCGATCACCAACCCGGACGGCCTGGTCTCGAACTGGTGCGGCGCGACATTCGTCGCCAAGGTCTGGTTTGCGTTCAACTAATTTAGGGAACCACCGTCGGCGGCAATATTCGGTAGAGCACGACACCCAGCCCGAGCGCGTCGCCCGTCAGGACGAGCTTTCCGCTATTGATCGTTCGCTGCAGCAATATCCTCTGCAGGTTGGGATCGGGGTGGGTCGGATCGGAATAGAACTTCGCCAGGTTGCTGGTATTCGCATCGATCAGGTAGCGCTCAATCGTCACGGTCGAGCCATTGCTGAACGGCAGGTTGTCGACCTCAAGCGAAATCCCCTCCGGCGTCTCGGTCGAAATGTTGTTGCCGAAGACACGTGTCGGATCATAGTTGTAGACCATGATGTTCGCGGTCGAGTTAGCGCCGTCCCAGGTCGCGAACGCATTGAGGTGGGAGCCCGACCCGCCGGTGAGAGCGGCCTGCACGCGCTGGCCGGACATCTTGTTGTACATCTTGAAGAGGTTCGCGACCGGCTTCGGGTAGTAGTCGGCCGGCTTGTCGCCGTGCGGCACCTTGTGGAGCAGGCTGGCCTGGCCGAGGAAAGGTGTGATGTTCGGATCCCCCTGGCCGTCGCCGATAATGAGGTACGACCCCATCGATATCTTCTTTTTCACGGCTTCGGACAGGAACGCCGCCGTCCAGGCCGCCCCCTTGTGCGAATAATTGACGTCAGTCGCCTCATAGGCCGTAGGGCCCCATTCCGACAGGAACAGTTTAACGTCGGGCATGTTGGCATTGTTCTTCTTCAAGGCGTCCAGCTTGGCCTTGGCCTTGTCGACCAGATTGTCGAAGAACGCGAAACCGCCGGTGCCGTCTGTCGAGCCGTAATAGTGGAACGAAAAACGATCGAGCCGCGCGTTGAATTTTGCCAAGTAAGTGTCGGCCAGCGGATTGAAGGTCTGGTCGAGGAAGACTTCCTCCAGCGTCGGAAGATTCTCCGCCGGATAATAGTTGAAGCTCAGTCCGACCAGGGCCGACCCGGCTATTTCCAGCGTCTTGCCGTTATAACTGTGGTTGGCGGCGAGTTCGTTTCTGATGTTCACGATCGCCTTCGAGAAGACCTTCTGAACCGGCAAGAGCTGCCTGGGCAGACGGCGCGCATCGAGCCCGTAGGGGTACGACAAGGTCGGATCTTCGGCGTTGGACATCACGTGGGTCTGCAGCGGGGTCCACTGGTTGAGGACATACTTGGCCGGATCCATCCACCACAGCCAACGGCCCCATGACCCCAATGGCTTGAGCCTGTAGGCGGATGGATTGGTGTCGCTCCAGTTCTCCGGGGCTGAATCGGCGATATCGGCCTCGTTGCTGACCTCGAAGATGACGGATGACGCCCCGCCGTCGAACGATTTCTTCGCGATATATCGCACGAGAGCGTTGGCGTATTTCTGGAAAAGTGCCGGAGCCGGCCCGTTCCGATTCCAACTCTCGCCAGGTCCGTATTGCACCAGGCGCGGCGGCATGAAGGCCGCGACCGCCACGTGAGGCGAGAGCCCGCGACCCAGGGCCCACTCAAGATGCCAGGCCAGAGGCTGGCAGTCGCCCGGATGGAAAACGCCGTCCTGCGTGTACCCGAACACATCGCCGGTCTGATCGACATCGCAATAGACATCGCTGAGCAGCAGGCGCGTCCGCTTCATGCCGGTATCGGTGATGATCTGGTTGAACTGGTCGAGAGCCTGCTCGGACGGGCTGTTCGCGCTCTGGTAGATCTTCTTGAGATCACCGAGATCGTCGTTGCCGCTGAGGCCGATATTGTAAGGCCTCTGGGTGCTGACCGTGATCGACGTCCCTGCACGCGACGTCGTCGCCGAAGCAAAGCCGAGCGACGCCAACGCCAGCAAGGAGACCGAGGCAAGGGACAGGCGATGCTTGCAAACGCGCAAGCGTTGTCGATGAAGGCACGGCATGGATTGATCTCACCCGCTGAAATTGCAGATGATGTATCTATCAGCTCAAGATGTTATCGATGTGAATGTCATGCTGATGTGAGCGTGACACGTCAGCCCGAGTCCGGCTGCCCGCCGCGAAACCCCGTCGCCAGCACATAGCGCTCGGAGGAATCCTGCCTGCTGGCCGCGGGCTTCACATGCCGCACTGTCGCAAAATCGCGCTTGAGCTGGGCCAGCAGATCGGCGTCGGCGCCGCTCTGGAACGTCTTGGCCAGGAATGCCCCGCCCGGTTTCAGCACGTCGCAGGCGAACGCGGCCGCCGTTTCGATCAGGCCGACGATGCGGAGCTGGTCGGTCTTGCGGTGGCCGGTGGTGTTGGCGGCCATGTCGGACATCACGATGTCGGCGCCGCCCCCGAGCATCGCAGTGAGCTTCGCGGGTGCGTCGTTGTCCATGAAGTCGAGCTGCGCGAAGTCGACGCCGGCAATCTCGGGCATGTCCAACAGATCGATCGCGACGACCTTGCCCTTGCCGTCGACCGAGCCGACACGCTTGGCGGCGATCTGGCTCCAGCCGCCCGGCGCAGCGCCGAGATCGACCACGGCCATGCCGTGCTTGAGCAGGCGGTATTTGTCGTCGATCTCGAGCAGCTTGAACGCGGCACGCGAACGATAGCCGAGCGCCTTCGCCTTGACGACATAGGGATCGTTGAGCTGCCGCTCCAGCCACAGCTTCGACGACAATTTGCGCTTGCCGCCGGTCTTGACCTGGACGTGCAAGCGGCCGGTGGTGTCCTTGGCCATCTCACCAGCTCCTGAGTGCGCCGTCCTCGCGCATCATCTCGACCAGCATGCCTTCGCGCAGGCCCCGGTCGGCGACGCGCAGGCGCGGCAGCGGAAAGGCGCGCCTGATAGCATCGAGGATGGCGCAGCCGGCCAGCACGAGATCGGCGCGCTCGACGCTGATGCAGCTGTTGTTGGCGCGTTCCTCGTAGCTCATGCCGAGCAGCTTGCTGATGGTCGCGGTGATGTCGGAATCGTTCATCCAGATGCTGTCGATGCGGCGGCGGTCGTAGCGCGCGAGGTTGAGATGGATGCCGGCGAGCGTCGTCACCGTGCCCGAGGTGCCGAGCAGGTGCATGTCGGCGAGATCGCCGCCGTGCGCTTCGGCGAACGGTGCGACGTGGTTGGCGACCTCTTGCTCCATCGCGGCATAGATTTCCGGCGTGACGTCGCGGCCGCCGAACTGCTCGGCCAGCGTCACGACGCCCAGCGGGATCGACATCCAGGCTTTGATGCGCGGCTCCGGATTTTGCGGATCGCGTTCGATCCGCACCAGCTCGGTCGAGCCGCCGCCGATGTCGAACAGGATCGCGCCCCGGCCCCTGGGGTCGACCAGCGGCGCGCAGCCGAGCACGGCGAGCGAGGCCTCGGTCTCGCGGTCGATCACCTCGAGGTCGATGCCGGTCTCGGCCGCGACGCGGCTGCGGAAACCTTCCGCATTCGAGGCGGCCCGGCAGGCTTCGGTCGCGATCAGCCGCAGCCGCTTGGCTTTGCGCAAATTGATCTTGTCGCGGCAGATGCTGAGCGCGGCGACGGCGCGCTCGATCGCGGCCTCGCTGATGCAGCCGGTCGCCGAGACGCCCTCTCCGAGCCGGATGATGCGCGAGAAGGAATCGACCACGCGAAAGCCGTCGCTGGTCGGACAAGCGATCAGGAGCCTGCAATTGTTGGTGCCGAGGTCCAGCGCCGCATAGACGCCGGTTCCCGGCGCTTGCGCGACGACGGCCGGTTCGGGGGCCAACGCCACCGCCGCCATCGACCCATCCAGCCCACCGTGCGGCGCATGGCCGTCGCGGAGCCGCGTGTGGTCATTCATACAAATTGTCTTTCCGCGGCCCGATGGGGCCGATCTGGAATTGCTTTTTCGCCTGAAACATTAGCAGCGCGGCAAGCCTGCGCAACAACGCATCACATGGGACCATGCCCATTCGTGCGTTGTCGTGAACGGGACCGTGGGTTATTTTTGGAGGGTCCGGTCCTCCAGGCGCCCCCCAAAACGCGCGATTGCCGGCTTTTCAGGTCAATTCCATGCAAGAACACACCAAATCGTCCACGCTCGAAAACGCTATTGCACTGCAAAAATACGGCGTCGGGCAGCCGGTCCGCCGCAAGGAAGACGATACGCTGGTGCGCGGCAAGGGCCGCTACACCGACGATTTCAACCTGCCCGGCCAGGCCCATGCCGTGGTCGTCCGCTCCACCCATGCCCATGGGCTCATTCGCGGCATCGGCACCGACGCCGCCAGGGCGATGCCCGGCGTGCTGGGGGTGTGGACCGGCAAGGACCTCGATGCCGCCGGATACGGCCCCTTCACCTGCGGCCTGCCGCTGAAGAGCCGCGACGGCTCCCCCCTGCTCCAGACCAACCGGCAACCGCTGGCGACCGACAAGGTCCGTTTCGTCGGCGATCCCGTCGCCTTCGTGGTCGCCGACACGCTGGCGCAGGCGCGCGACGCCGCCGAAGCCGTCGAGCTCGATATCGAGCCGCTGCCGGCGGTGACCGATCCCGAGGAAGCCGCCAGGCCCGGTGCGCCGCTGCTCTATGACCACATCCCGAACAATGTCGCACTCGACTACCACTATGGCGACATGGACAAGGTGAACGCGGCCTTCGCCAGTGCCGCCCACGTCACCAAGGTCGACATCGAGAACACCCGCGTCGCCGTCGTCTCGATGGAGCCGCGCGTGGGGCTCGCCTCCTACGACAAGAAGACCGAGCGCTACACCATCCAGATGCCGACGCAGGGCGTTGCGGGCAACCGCGCCAACCTCGCCAAGAACCTGAAGGTGCCGAACGAGAAGGTGCGGGTCCTCACCGCCAATGTCGGCGGCTCCTTCGGCATGAAGAACGTCAATTACCCCGAATACATGTGCATCCTGTACGCGGCCAAGGAGCTTGGCCGCCCGGTGAAATGGCTGGACGAACGCTCCACCAGCTTCCTCTCCGACAGCCACGGCCGTGCGCAGAAAATCCATGCCGAGCTGGCGCTCGACGCCGAAGGGCACTTCCTCGCGGCAAAGCTTGAAGGCTATGGCAATCTCGGTGCCTACATCACCGGCGTCGCGCCGGGGCCGCTCTCGCTCAACACCGGAAAGAACTTTTCCAGCGTCTACCGCACGCCGCTGATGGCCGTCGACATCAAGACGGTGCTCACCAACACCACGCTGATGGGCGCCTATCGCGGCGCCGGCCGGCCCGAGGCGAACTACTACATGGAGCGGCTGATCGACCGAGCCGCCGACGAGATGGGCATCAACCGGCTGACCTTGCGCAAGCGCAACTTCATCAAGCCGAACCAGATGCCGTTCCCGGCCTCCTCCGGCGTCACCTATGACAGCGGCGACTTCCAGGCGGTGTTCAACAAGGCGCTCGAAATCTCCGACCACGAGAACTTCGCCAAGCGCAAGAAAGAGAGCAAGAAGATCGGCAAGCTGCGCGGCATCGCCGTCGGCTCCTATCTCGAGGTCACCGCGCCGCCGAGCCCCGAACTCGGCAAGATCGTGTTCGATCCCGATGGCTCGGTACAGCTCATCACCGGCACACTCGATTACGGCCAGGGCCACGCGTCCGCATTCGCGCAGGTGCTGTGCGCGCAATTAGGGGTGCCGTTCGACAGCGTGAAGCTGGAGCAAGGCGACAGCGACATCGTCCACACCGGCAACGGCACCGGCGGTTCGCGCTCCATCACGGCGAGCGGCATGGCCATCGTGGGCGCCGCCAAGCTCGTGATCGAGAAGGGCAAGCGCGCCGCGGCGCATATGCTGGAAGCCTCCGAGGCCGACATCGAGTTCGCCGACGGCAGCTTCACCATCGCCGGCACCGACCGCAGCATCGACATCATGGAGCTCGCCAGGAAGCTGCATGACGGCAAGGTGCCGGACGGCGTGCCTGACAGCCTCGACGTCGACCATACCAGCGAACCGGTGCCCTCGGCGTTCCCGAACGGCTGCCACGTCGCCGAGGTCGAGATCGACCCTGATACCGGCGTGGTGCAGATCGTGCGCTACAGCGCGGTCAACGATTTCGGCACGGTGATCAACCCGCTGCTGGTCGCGGGCCAGCTTCATGGCGGCGTCGTCCAGGGCATTGGCCAGGCGCTGATGGAGCACGTCCGCTACGACGAGAGCGGCCAGCCGATCACGGGCTCGCTGATGGACTACGCGCTGCCGCGCGCCGAGGACGTTCCGAACATGACGGTCGGCGATCATCCGGTGCCGGCCACGACCAATCCGCTCGGCAGCAAGGGTTGCGGCGAAGCCGGCTGCGCCGGCAGCCTGTCGACGGTGGTGAACGCGGTGCTCGACGCCCTCTCCGACTACGGCATCAAGCACATCGACATGCCGCTGACCCCGGAGCGGGTGTGGCGCGCCATCCAGGATGCGAAGGGCAACGCGGCGTAGGGGGAGTTCCGCGATCGTGACAACGCCGGGGGTTCGACCGGCATTCCGAAAGAGATCACTTGATCGCTGTTTCGGCGGCGATCAACTCCTTTCCCTCCGTGGTCGTGATCGTTAGCCGTATCTTTTCCCCGCTGCGGCCGTCGGCAATCGCTGCCGAAATGCGATTTCCGTTGTTCGGATCGGCGCTCACGACCCCGCTGAACAGAGCCGTGTCACCCTGTTTCAACGTGACAAGCAACGGGATGGCCGGTTCGACGCTGAAGAACTCGAGAACAGCGCGAGACGCCTCGGCCGAGAAATTGATCAGGATTTTCTCGTTCGCATGCGTCACGTTGCTCATGCCGACGGTCGGGCTGTAGGTTTCCGGAATCGACACCTCACTGCGTGCGGGAAAATCTGTGCTGTGGAAGAACTGGTCTGACACGCCCGCCCATAATTCGACATACGGCCGCCACTCGTTCGGATCCTTCCGGGCATCGGTTTCGCCGGTGAACGACGGAAACCCCCACGTCCACATTTTCAGGCCCCGCGTGAGGGTATTGTCCGCAATGCGAATAATTCCTTCTGCATTGTCATGGTTGATGACGCCCCAGAAATTCCCGCCCTGCATATCTGGTGCAGCATAGGCGATGCCCATCGTTGGCCAGTTCTTGAAGTAGCGCAGGTTTCCGAAGCGCCGCCTGCCCATACCCGCGCTCTCGTCGCCGTCGGCCAGATTGGCCGACCAGGCAGGCGTCGTGAAAGTTCGGATCGGCGCGATGATTTCGGCGCCGCCCGTTGCCTTGGGATTTTTCGGCTCCGATCCCGGAGCGAGCGTCGTGCACGTCCAGTATTCGTATTGGACAGCCTCGTCGTTCGGATTCTTCAGCACCACGCGCGCATCGAGTGCGGCACGATCGGCCTTCAGCGTGACGTAGTAGCTCGCCTCGATGCCGGTCGCGCCCCTGAACTTGCTCGGCCGCGCGGAATAGTCGAAGTCATCCCGGAACGACATCACGACCGTGACTTCGTCGGCGCCCTGCTTCACCACCCGGAAAGCCCACGGCTTCAGCCACGTCTTGCCGTGCTCGGCATCCGGGAACGTTGAAAAGATTCCGCCGTACACCATCAGCCAGTCGTAGTAGAAATTTCCGGCCTTCATGCCGTAGGGCACTCCGACTTCCGTTCGATAGAGCTGCTCGTGGCCGGTCGGCTTGTAGACCATGGAAAGAATACGCCCTCCGAATTCGGGCACGAGCGTTACCCTCAGATATCGATTCTCAAGCACGTAGGACTTGAAACTGCGTTCGACGATCACGCTCTTGTCGAGCGACCCGCTGACAAAGCCATTCTCCGCATCGACGGCGAATTTGACGGTGCTCCACGTCGTCGTCTGCTCGCTGAGCGACACACTATCGGACACCGGTCCGGCGGCATGCACGACGCAAAGCGCCTGGAGTGACAAAAGGAGTGCTATTCCAAAACAAACGAGGGCGCGCAAGGAGACCTCAACTGGCTTTCAGGCCGCCGCCTGCTCGCGCGGCTGGTAGATCGCAGTATGCTGGCAGTGCGCCAGCGGCGTCGTGCCGTTGGCGACGACCAGCGCGTCGAGCTCGACGAAGCGGTGGCCCTTCTTCTCGTAATTCGCGATGACTTTTGCCCGCGCGGTGATCTCGTCGCCGGCGCGCGCGGCCGACAGCAGCTGCATGCGGCTGCCGACATGGATCCACGGGCCCAAAATCGTGTTGTCGACGAGGACGCGATTCATCACGCGCTGGATCAAGCCGGGATGGCCGAGCCCCTCGCGCGCAAAAATCGGATCGGTTTCCCTGACGTCGGCGAGATAATCGGTCGCGTCCTGCCCGGCCCAGCGGCGCGGCATCGTGCCGAGCCACTTGCCGGTCTCGAAAGTCGCTGGGCTGACCGGCTTGCGTTCGGCTACGACCGGCACCGCCACATAGTCGTTCAGCGACACCACAGGCGCGGCCACCGGCAGGGAGGCCGTGCCCGTGGCACAGAGTTCGGTGCGGCTGAACACCTCGATCGTGAGCAGGCCGTTGTGCTCGGTCGCATCGACATCGGCGGTCTCGCCGTCATAGACCGGCTTGATGAAGCGGGCCTCGACCAGCCCGCGCGACAGGAAATCGCGGCCCCAGCGCGCCACCGGCACGTGCATCATGTAGGCGAAGACATCGACGCCGGGGACCAGCCCGCCGGAAAAGCCGAAGCGGCGCGCCACCGTGTCGTCATGCATCTTGTTTTCGGACTGTTTGGCGGTGTTGTAGGCCTCGACGCGGTAGGTTTCGAGCCGGTTCGGCATGGCGGGCCTTTCCCTGAATTCTTGTTGTTTCAGGGTTGATCGTAGGCCCCCGGGAACACCGGTCAATCCCCTCGCCTTTGCGGCCCGAATGGGGTACCACGCGGCGAATGACTGATACCCCCACCCGCATCTATGTCGACGCCGACGCCTGCCCGGTGAAGGACGAGATCTACCGCGTCGCGCTCCGGCACGGAGTGCCCGTGAGCGTGGTCGCCGGCAACTTCATCCGCGTTCCGCAAGACCCGATGATCGAGCGGATCGCGGCCGGCGCCGGCATGGATGCCGCCGACGACTGGATCGCGGAGCGGGCCAAGCCGGGCGACGTCGTCGTGACATCGGACATTCCGCTGGCGAGCCGTTGCGTGAAAGCGGGCGCCGACGTGATCGCACCGAACGGCAAGCCGTTCACGGAAGAGTCGATCGGAATGACGCTGGCGGTGCGCAATCTGATGACGGATCTGCGTTCGGCCGGCGAGGTCACCGGCGGCCCACGCTCGTTCGCGCCGCGCGACCGCTCCGCGTTCCTCTCCGCGCTCGACCAGACGCTGCGCCGGATCCAGCGCCGCCGTGCCGACCAGGCCGCGACGAGCCAGAATTTGAATCAAGGCTAGTCATGGCGCCGCCCCTGATCCAACTCAAAGACATCAAGCTCACCTTTGGCGGCACGCCGCTGCTGAGCGGCGTCGAGCTCAACGTCGCGCCGAGCGAGCGCGTCTGCTTGATCGGCCGCAACGGCTCCGGCAAGTCGACGCTGCTGAAGATCGCAGCCGGCCTCGTCGAGCCCGACGGCGGCACGCGCTTCGTGCAGCCGGGCGCCACCGTTCGCTATCTGCCGCAGGAGCCTGACTTCGGCGACCACAAGACCACGCTCGCCTATGTCGAGGCGGGCCTCGCGCCCGGCGACGACCCGTACCAGGCACGCTACCTCGTGGAGCAGCTCGGGCTTACCGGCAACGAGAACCCGGCCAACGTCTCCGGCGGCGAGGCCCGCCGTGCCGCGCTGGCACGCGTGCTGGCGCCCTCGCCCGACATATTGCTGCTGGACGAGCCGACCAACCATCTGGACCTCTCCACCATCGAATGGCTGGAAAAGGAGCTCGACAGCCGCCGCGGCGCGCTGGTGATCATCAGCCATGACCGCCGTTTCCTCACCAATCTCTCGCGCTCGACCGCATGGCTCGACCGCGGCAAGATCAAGCAGATCGATCGTGGCTTCGCCTCGTTCGAGAGCTGGCGCGACGAGGTGCTCGCCGAGGAAGAGCGCGACCAACACAAGCTCGACCGCAAGATCGTCGACGAGGAGCACTGGCTGCGCCACGGCGTCTCCGGCCGCCGCAAGCGCAACGTCAAGCGGCTCGGCAATCTGCATGCACTGCGCGACCAGCGCCGCAACTATCGCGGCACGGCCGGCACCGCCAGTCTCGCTGCGTCCGAAGCGGAGCAATCCGGCAAGCTGGTGATCGAGGCCAAGGGCATCACCAAGGCCTTCGGCGACCGCGTGATCGTCGACAATTTTTCCACCCGCATCCAGCGCGGCGACCGGCTCGGCATCGTCGGACCGAACGGCGCCGGCAAGACCACGCTGGTCAACCTGCTGACCGGCGGCGCGGAGCCTGATTCCGGCATCTTGCGGCTCGGCGCCAATCTTGAGACGGCCACGCTCGATCAGCACCGCGAAAGCCTCGATCCCAAGTCGACGCTGGCCGAGGCGCTAACCGGCGGCCGCGGCGACCAGATCATGGTCGGCGGCAAACCGAAGCATGTGGTCGGCTACATGAAGGACTTCCTGTTCGCCCAGGAGCAGCGCGGCACGCCTGTCGAGGTGCTCTCGGGCGGTGAGCGCGGCAGGCTGATGCTGGCGCGCGCGCTGGCAAAGCCCTCGAACCTGCTGGTGCTGGACGAACCGACCAACGATCTCGACCTCGAGACGCTCGACGTGCTCGAGGACATGCTCGGCGACTACGAGGGCACCGTGATCCTGATCAGCCACGACCGCGACTTCCTCGACCGCGTCGTCACGTCCGTGATCGCACCCGAAGGCAACGGCAAGTGGACCGAATATGCCGGCGGCTACAGCGACATGCTGGCGCAGCGCGGTGCCGATCTCAAGCGCGAGACGACGAAGGCGCAAGCCCCCGCGGAGAAGAAAGAGGAGCGGCTGGCTGCTCCGCCCGCCACGGCAAAACGTCGGTTGAGCTTCAACGAGAAGCACGCGCTGGAAACGCTGCCGAAGAAGATCGAGACCCTGCACGCCGACATTGCCAAGCTGCAGCGCTTCCTTGATGATCCCAATCTCTACACCAAAGACCGCAAGAAATTCGACGACACCTCCGCCTCCATCGCCAAGGCGCACGACGAATTGTCCGCCGCCGAAGAGCGCTGGCTCGAACTGGAAATGCTCCGCGAAGAGATTGAACAGGCTTAACTCATGACCACTCCCCTCGCCGCCAAAATCGCCCGTGAATATGGCACGCCCTGCGCCGTCATCGACATGGACCGGGTCGAGCGCAACATCGCACGGATCCAGAAGGCCTGCGACGATGCGGGTGTCGCCAACCGGCCGCACATCAAGACGCACAAGAACCCGACGATCGCCAAGCTGCAGGTTGCGGCCGGCGCGAAGGGCATCACCTGCCAGAAGCTCGGCGAGGCCGAGATCATGGCCAATGCCGGCATCGACGACATCCTGATCAGCTACAATCTGCTCGGCGAAGAGAAGATGGCGCGCCTCGGCGCGCTGCAGGCGAAGGCGAACATGACGGTCGCTGCCGATAACTCGACGGTCGTCGCCGGCCTGCCCAAGGCAGCCGCAGCCTCGGGTCGTCCGCTCTCGGTCGTGGTCGAATGCGATACGGGGCGCAAGCGCGCGGGCGTCGAGACCCCGGCTGAGGCGATTGCGCTGGCCCGCGAGATCGCCGGGTCCAAGGGGCTCGAATTCGCCGGCTTCATGCTGTACCCGACCGAGACCGGTTGGGCCGACGCGCAGAAATTCTACGACGAGGCGCTGGCCGGCGTGCGCGCGCACGGACTGGACGCCAAAATCGTCTCGACTGGCGGCACGCCGAACCTGAAGAATCTCGGCAAGCTCAAGGGCGGCACCGAACATCGCTTCGGCACCTATATCTACAACGACCGCATGCAGGTCGCGGCCGGCTCCGCCACCTGGGACGATTGCGCGCTGCACATCTATTCGACCGTCGTCAGCCGCGCCGCACCCAAGCGCGGCATTCTGGACGCCGGCTCGAAGACGCTGACGACGGACACCGGCGGCCTCGACGGCCACGGCCTGATCCTGGAGCACCCCGAGGCCAAAATTGCGCGCTTCGCGGAAGAACACGGCTTCCTCGACCTCTCCCGCAGCAACACGCGCCCCAATGTCGGCGACGTCGTCCGCATCGTGCCCAATCACGTCTGCGTCGTCGTCAACATGATGGACGAGGTCGTGATGGTGCGCGGCGATGAGATCATCGGCACGCTGCCGGTGGCCGCGCGCGGGAAGCTGCGCTAGGCGCGAATTAGAGTTTGCAGCTCCCGATCCAGTCCGTCGCGGAACAGGTTAATCGGGCGAGTCAGTCGCCCGGCCGGCGGGCGATGCACCAGCCATGCGCGGACGGCGGGATTGAACTCCCGCGCAGCGACCGGCTTGAGCTTGTCGCGAAATGCGCTGCGCTTCAGCCCGATCGGCGTGACCAGGCCGACGCCCAGACCGCGTGACACCAGCGACAGCCGAAGCTCGCTGTCCAGCGCCTCCACAGCGACGGTGAACGGTAAATGCTCTGCATCGAAGCGACGCTTGAGTGTGTCGCGAAATCCGCAACCGTCCTGATTGATCACCCACGAGAGCTGCGACAGGCGCTCCAGGTCGACGGTGCGCGGAATCTTCATGTCGCGCGCGACGACGAACACCACCGGCTGCGACCCGAGATCGTCGGCGACGAGATCGGCAGGCGGCGTTGCCCCGTCAGGCAGGCAGATCGCGGCGGCATCCAGCTCGTTGCGGCTGACCCGCTCGACTTGGTTGGGCGACCAGCCCGAGACGACGCGCACGCTCAGTGCCGGAAATTCGGCACGCACCGCGTCGAGCGGCGCGCTGAGTCCGGCTTCGGAGAGAAACGGCGTGAGGCCGAGCCTGAACTCGCCGCGTACAACGCCGTCATTGGCGACGCCTGACTTGAGGTCGTCCAGCATCCGAAGAAGGCGCCGGCCCTGCTCATAGGCCTCACGACCTGCGGCCGTGGGCTTCAACGGTTTCGACAGGCGGTCCAACAACTGCGCGCCCAGCATCTCCTCGAGATTCTGGATGCGCCGGGTTACGCCAGGCTGCGTGAGATTGAGGCGCGTCGAGGCGGCAACGATTGATCCGGTCTCGACCACAGCGACGAAGGCGACAAGGTCATGGGTATTCATAACGAACTCGCATATTCTTTATAGGCTTAATTGAATTGTAGCATATTAGTCACCCCGCTTAAAGGGGACCCCGTACCCTGCCCGCGAGGTCCCATGACCATCTCCGAAACCACCAAGCACGCATCCCCGAAGCAACTTGCCGAGCGATCCCTGATCTGGCTCGGCGCCATCACCACCGGCGTCGTCGTCACCAATTTGTTCGCGCCGCAGATCCTGGTTGGACTGATCGGCCGGTCGCTGGCCATGACCGCCTGGCAGGCTGGCCTCGTCAGCACGCTAACGCTGCTCGGCTATGCGCTCGGCCTGTTGTTGCTGGTGCCGCTGGTCGATCTTATCGAGAACCGGCGCCTGATCCTGCGCACGCTCGGCTGCGCGATCTTCGCGGCGCTGGCAACGGCGCTGGCGCCGACGCCGTCGCTTTTATTGCTCGCCACGTTCGTTCTCGGCGCCTCCTGCGCCGCGATCCAGATGATGGTTCCGCTCGTGGCTTCGATGGTGGCGCCCGAGCGTCGCGGCCAGGCCATCGGTGAAGTCATGAGTGGATTGATGATCGGCATCCTGCTGTCGCGGCCAGCAGCGAGCCTGATCGCAGATCTCTGGAGCTGGCGTGCCTATTATCTCGCCTCAGCCATCCTGATGACGTTCCTCGCGGGTGCGCTCGGCCGTTATCTGCCGACGCTGCGACCGGCAGCCCGCGTCGGCTACGGCGAATTGCTCCGCTCGTTCCCAAAGCTGCTGCGGGAAGAACCTGTGCTGCGCGTGCGGGCCTGGACCGCATCGCTGGTCATGGCCTCCTTCACCGCCTTCTGGTCGGCGGTCGCGCTCCGCCTGCCGGAGGCGCCATTCGGCCTCGACTCCAAGGGCATCGCGGCCTTCGCGCTGATCGGCGTCGCAGGCGCCGCGGCGACACCGCTCGCTGGCCGCTGGGGCGATAAGGGCTGGGCGCGCCCGCTGTTTCTTGTGGCGCATCTGCTCATCATCGGCTCGCTCGCGCTCTGCGCCGTGGCCGGTGCGATGGAGTCCCGCATGGCGGCACTGCTGGTATTGAGCCTCGGCACGATCCTGCTCGACGTCGGCATCACCGCCGACCAGACGCTCGGCCGCCGCGCCGTCAATCTGCTGCACCCCGAGGCGCGCGGCCGCATCAACGGCCTGTTCGTTGCGCTGTTCTTCATCGGCGGCGGCGTCGGCTCCGCAGCGGCCTCGCTGGCCTGGAGTTTTGGCGGCTGGACCGCTGTCTGCGTGGTCGCGGCGAGCTTTGGTGTGCTAGGTCTTCTCACCGATCTTCTGACCAGGACCGGCACGTCGTGATCAGGACGACGCGAGCCATCGCAACACGCCCCTTCCGGCCGCCGCCCCCGTCGCAAACGACGCCTGCAACAGATAGCCGCCGGTCGGCGCCTCCCAGTCCAGCATCTCGCCGGCGGCGAACACGCCGGGCAGCTTTCGCAGCATGAAGTGGTCATCGAGCTCGTCGAAGGTCACCCCGCCCGCCGTCGAGATCGCGCGCTCGATCGGGGCAACGCCGGTAAGCTGAACCGGAATGGCGTTGATCAGCTTCGCAAGCTCCGCCGGCGAGAACGACGCCAGCGGCCGGCCGGATGCGATGGCGGCCTCCTGCATCAGGCCGATGCCGACCGGCGACAGCTGCGCCGCCTTGCGCAGGAAATTTGCGAGCGATTGCTTGCCGCGCGTGCCCGACAGGCGCGTGGTCAGCGCGGCCACGTCGAGGTCGGGCCGCAATGCGATCGTCAGCGTCGCCTGCCCGAGACCCAGCACCGCCTCGCGCAGCTCGGCCGACAACGCGTAGATGGCGCCACCTTCGATGCCGCTGCGCGTGATCATGGCTTCGCCGCGGACCGTATGCGCCCCGATCGTCAGCGCCACGCCCTTGAGCGGCTGGCCCTCAAAGCGGTCGCGGAACACGTCGGACCATGCGACGGTGAAGCCGGAATTAGCCGGCCGCAGCTTCGAGATCGCAACGCCTTTGGATGCAAGGATATCGGCCCAGCCGCCGTCGGAGCCCAGCCGCGGCCAGCTTGCGCCGCCGAGCGCGAGGACTGTGGCCTTGGCTTCAATCGGCCGTTGCCCATCGGTGGTGCGAAATAGCAACCGCCCCTCACCGTCCCAGCCGGTCCAGCGATGACGAAACGCGAACCGCACGCCGGCGGCATCGAGGCGCCGCAGCCAGGCGCGCAGCAAGGGCGAGGCCTTGAACGCCTTTGGAAACACGCGCCCGCTGCTGCCGACGAAGGTCGGCTCCCCCAGCGCATCGCTCCAGACGCGCAACGCATCCGGCGAAAACGCTGCGATCGCCGCTCGCAGCATCGGCGCCGCCTCGCGATAGCGCGCCATGAACTGCGGCAGCGGCTCGCTGTGGGTGAGATTGAGCCCGCCCCGACCGGCCATCAGGAATTTGCGGCCCGCGGACGGCATGGCGTCGTAGACACTGACGCGGGCGCCGCCCTGCGCCAGCACCTCCGCCGCCATCAGCCCGGCGGGACCGGCGCCGATGACGACGATGTCAGTCAGAGCTTGATCCCCGCCCGTGCCGCGGCCTGCGCCACGTATTTCTGCGTCTGCTCGAACGCGCCCTGCAGCGCCTTCGCTTTCGACATGTCGCTGATCTCGGCGAAATGCGCGGCGACCGCATCCGGCGTCCATTCGGATTCCGGCAGGTTGATGCCTTCGCTCTCCACAATCTTGATCACGGCGAAGGAGCCGGCACCGGCGCCCATGATGGTGCGGGTCGGTGCGTCCTCGCTCAACATGTACTCGACAGCGGGCGTGATCGCGTTCGGCTTCATCAGTTGCAGCGCCTGCGGCGGCAGCAGCTCTTCCGTCATGCGGGTCGCCGCGGTCGGCGAGATGATGTTGACGCGGATGTCGGTCTTGCGGCCCTCTTCCGCCAGCACGTTCATCAGGCCGACCATGCCAGACTTGGCCGCGCCGTAATTGGCCTGGCCGAAATTGCCGTAGAGGCCGGAGGACGACGTCGTCAGCACGATGCGGCCGTAATTGCGGTCGCGCATGCCGGCCCAGGCCGCCTTGCAGCAATAGAAGGTGCCGACGAGATGCACGTCGAGCACCTTCTGGAAATCGGCGGCCTCCATCTTGCCGAACGACTTGTCGCGCAGGATGCCGGCATTGGCGCACATCAGGTCGACGCTGCCCCACTCCTTGGTGGCGCGCTCCACCATGGCGGTGACCTGTTCGAAATTGGAGACGTCGGCGCCGTCGGCCATCGCGGTGCCGCCGGCTTTGCGGATCTCCTCGACGACGGCTTCGGCCGGCGACAACGAGCCACCG
Source organism: Bradyrhizobium sp. 482_C4_N1_8 (assembly GCF_052075965.1). NCBI lineage: Bacteria > Pseudomonadati > Pseudomonadota > Alphaproteobacteria > Hyphomicrobiales > Nitrobacteraceae > Bradyrhizobium > Bradyrhizobium sp. 482_C4_N1_8. Next base: position 5,407,357 of record NZ_CP197231.1, read on the forward strand.
CTGCCGTCACGCGCGCCGCCGAAATCGTTGACGACGACCTTCGCGCCGCGGCTGGCCAGCCCCAGCGCATGCGCGCGTCCGAGGCCATTGCCCGCGCCGGTGACGATGGCGACACGTCCGTCGAACCTGATTGCCATGTGCAGTTCCTGCCTCTTCTTCCTTCTCCCCTTGTGGGAGAAGGTGGCGCGAAGCGCCGGATGAGGGGTCTCTCTCGACAGGCGCTCGCGGAGAGAGACCCCTCACCCGCCTCGCGTTCCGCGAGGCACCCTCTCCCACAAGGGGAGAGGGTCAGACCCGCGAAAATTTGTCAGCTTTTGAGCAGCGATGGATGGCCGGGTCAAGCCCGGCCATGGCGGCTTGGGCCTACGCGAAATAGATCAACCCCAGCCAGTCGGCGACCAGCGCCGGCTTGTCCTCGCCCTCGATCTCCACCGTGACGTTCGTGCGGGACTGCAACTCGTTGGGCTTGCGCAGCTTGGCTTCCGCCAGCACGAAGCGGCCGCGGACGCGCTTGCCCGAGCGCACCGGCGAGATGAAGCGCAGCTTGTCGAAGCCGTAATTGACGCCCATCGTCGTGCCGGCGATGACCGGCATCACCTCGTACGACATGATCGACAGCAGCGACATCGTCAGGAAGCCGTGGGCGATGGTGGTGCCGAAGGCGGTCTCCTTCTTCGCACGCTCCGGATCGACGTGGATGAACTGGTGATCCTCGATCACGTCGGCATAGGTGTCGATGCGGGGCTGATCGACCAGATGCCACGACGACACGCCGATCTCCTTGCCGACCATGGCCTGATAGGCTTCGAGAGAAATCGGCGGCTTCTTCCAGACTTCGTTCACTTAGGTCTCACTCCGTGTTTTCGGCAGCTCCGGAAAATCCTCTTCCCGGAATTCGCGACCGCGCAGGGGATCGTTGCGGTCGTCGTCGCGCTCCAGCCGTCTGAGCTGCACGCGGCGGATCTTGCCCGAAATCGTCTTCGGCAGCTCGGTGACGATTTCAAGGCGGCGGATGCGCTTGAACGGTGCAAGGCGCGTGTGCAGATGCCTGAAGATGGACAGCGCTGTCTCGGGCGAGCGCTCCGCACCTGATGTCAGCAGCACAAAGGCCTTGGGGATCGCGAGCCGGATCGGGTCCGGGCTCGGCACCACCGCAGCTTCTGCGACGAGCTCATGCTCGAGCAACACGCTCTCGAGCTCGAACGGGCTGATGCGATAATCGGAGGATTTGAACACGTCGTCGGAACGGCCAACGAAGGTGAGATAGCCATCCTCGTCCGCGAACACGACGTCACCGCTGCGGTAGAGCGCGCCTTCCGCGCCCGAGAGCTCGCCGTCGTCGCCCTGATAACCCTGCATCAGGCCGGCGGCGCGCTCAGTGCCGAGCACCAGGGCCACCTCGCCTTCCTTCGCCGGGTTGCCGTCGGCGTCGCTGACCTGCACGCGATAGCCCGGCAGCGGCCGGCCCATCGAGCCGACCTTGATCTTTTGCCCCGGCGAGTTGCCGGCCAGCGCGGTGGTCTCGGTCTGGCCGTAGCCGTCGCGGATGGTGAGACCCCAGGCGGCCTGCACCTGGTCGATCACTTCCGGATTGAGCGGCTCGCCGGCGCCGCAGACCTCGCGCAAGCTCACCTTGAACGCCGCAAGGTTCTCCTGGATGAACAGCCGCCACACCGTCGGCGGCGCGCACAGCGTGGTGACGCCGCAGCGGCCGATGGTGGCGAGCAGCCCCTTGGCATCGAAGCGCGGCTGGTTGACCACGAACACGGTCGCACCGGCATTCCACGGCGCGAAGAAGCAGCTCCAGGCGTGCTTGGCCCAGCCGGGCGATGAGATGTTGAGGTGGACATCGCCCGGCTTCAGCCCGATCCAGTACATGGTCGAGAGATGGCCGACCGGATAGCTCCGCTGGCTGTGCAGCACGAGCTTTGGTTTTGCCGTGGTGCCCGAGGTGAAATAGAGCAGCATCGGGTCTTCGGCGTTGGTCGGACCGTCAGCCGTAAAGCTCTCCGAAGCCTTCGCTGCCTCGTCGTAGGCAAGCCAGCCATCGGAGGCCGCGCCGACGACGATGCGGACAACATTCTCGGCACCAAGGCTTGCGAATTTCGCGACCTGGTCTTGCGCTGCCACCACCGCCTTCGCCTTGCCGCGATCGAGTCGATCGCGCAGCTCGTCCGCGGTGAGCAGCGTGGTGGCGGGAATCACGACGACGCCGAGCTTCATCGCCGCCAGCATCGTCTCCCACAACGGCACCACATTGCCGAGCAGCAGCAGCAGGTGGTCGCCGCGCTTCAGACCCTGCGCGCGCAGGAAGTTGGCGACTTGGTTGGAGCGCTGCGAGAGCGCCGCGAAAGACAGCTTGGTTTGCTTGTCCTGTGCGGCATCGACGATCCAGAGCGCGGGACGGTCCTTGGCGTCCGCATCCTTCGCGAGTTCGTCGAACCAGTCGAGCGCCCAATTGAAGGGAACCGGATCGGGCCAGCGGAACTCTTTGACCGCTGTCTCGTAATCCGTGCGGTGTTTAAGCAGAAACGCGCGCGCGTCCTGAAATGTCGTCATTAGGCTTTCCCGGCTAGCCCCCTAACGTGCTTGATAATTCCGGAAAAATCCACCCCGCCCTGCCCGGCGGCATCGAAGGACTGATAGATCTCCTGCGCATGCTTGCCGAGCGGCGTGGCCGCGCCCGCGGCCTTGGCGGCGTCCTGCGCCAGCGTCAGATCCTTCACCATCAGCGCCGAGGCAAAGCCCGGCTTGTAATCGTTGTTGGCGGGCGAGGTCGGCACCGGGCCCGGCACCGGGCAATAGGTCGTCAGCGACCAGCATTGGCCCGACGAGGTCGAGGCAACGTCGAACAGCGCCTGATGCGAGAGCCCGAGCTTCTCACCGAGCGCAAAGGCCTCGCTCACCGCGATCATGGAGATGCCGAGGATCATGTTGTTGCAGATCTTTGCCGCCTGCCCGGCGCCGGCACCGCCGCAATGCACGATCTTCTTGCCCATCTTCTCCAGCACCGGCTTTGCCGCCGCGAACGCGCCCTCCTCGCCGCCGCACATGAAGGTGAGGGTCGCACCCTTGGCACCACCCGTGCCGCCGGACACCGGCGCGTCGACCGAGAGCACGCCATGCTTGGCGGCCAGCGCATGCGCCTGACGCGCGCTCTCGACGTCGATGGTGGAGCTGTCGATGATCAGCGCGCCCTTGGCCATGGCCGGAACAACCTCGCTCCAGACGCCGAGCACGTGCTTGCCGGCCGGCAGCATGGTGACGACGACATCGGCGCCCTTCACCGCACCCGCAGCGCTGTCGGCAATGCCGGCGCCATCGGCCTTGGCCTGGTTGCGGGAGGCCTCGGCGAGATCGAACGCCGTCACCTTGTGGCCGGCCTTGACCAGATTGGCCGCCATCGGGCCGCCCATGTTGCCGAGACCGATGAATGCGATCGTGGCCATATCGATATCCTCCGCTAGACGTTTCGTTGATTAGTTGAACTTCAGTTCGTCGGCGCCGATCTCGGCGAAATACGGCGCAATCATCGCCGGCGTCACGTCCTCGATGCGCGGCGGCGACCAGGTCGGATTGCGGTCCTTGTCGATCACGGCCGCGCGTACGCCTTCGCGGAAATCGTCGCTGCGGAAGACCTCCAGCGCAGCGCGATATTCGCGCACCAGGCACTCTTCCAGGTTCGATGCAGTGCGCGCGAGCCGCAGCAGCTTCAGCGTCACCACCATGCCGCGCGGCGATTTCTCGTTGAGCGTCTTCAGCGTCGCCTGCGCGAACTCGGAGCCGTCGCGCTTCAACGCAGCGACGATGTCCTCCATGCGGTCGAAGCCGAACAACGCGTCGATAACAGGCTCTTTCGCGGCGACCGGCCCCGCGGTCTCACCGGTCGCAAAACCGTTGATCAGCTTGCTCACGTCGGCCGCAGTCGCCCCCTGACCAACCTTCGTCAGCGCGTTGCGCAGCTCCGGCCATCTGGCGGCCGGCACGACAGCATCGGCGAACTTCGCGTGGATCGCATCGGGCCCGTTCATGGTCTGGCCGGTCAGGCCGAAATACGTGCCGATCTCCCCCGGCGAGCGCGACAACAGAAAAGTGCCGCCGACATCCGGGAAGAAGCCGAGCCCGACCTCGGGCATCGCGAGCCTGGTGCGGTCGGTGACGACGCGGTGGCTAGCATGGGCGGAGAGCCCGACGCCGCCGCCCATCACGATGCCGTCCATGAACGCGACATACGGTTTCGGAAACTTCTTGATCCGGGCGTTGAGGATGTATTCCTCACGCCACAGGATCTTGCCGAGGTCACCGTTGACCTTCGAGCTTTCCCAGAGCGTGCGGATGTCGCCGCCGGCGCACAGGCCGCGCTCGCCGGCCCCCTCCAGCAGGATCACGGCGACGGCGGAATCGGCCTCGAAGCGGTCGAGCGCCTTTTCGATGTCGCGAAACATCTCCAGCGTCACGGCGTTGATGGCCTTGGGGCGATTGAGCCGGATCACGCCGGCTGCGCCCTCGACACGGGCGACCAGATCGCCCTCCTCCACTGAACTCATCGCGCGCCCTCGATCAATTTGCGCGCCACGATGAGCCGCATGATTTCATTGGTGCCTTCGAGGATCTGGTGCACGCGCAGATCGCGCACGATCTTCTCGATGCCGTATTCGCTGAGATAACCGTAGCCGCCATGGAGCTGGAGCGCCTGGTTGGCGACCTCGAAACCGACATCGGTGCCGAAGCGCTTTGCCATCGCGCACAGCATGGTGGCATCGGGGTCCTTGCGGTCGAGCGCAGCCGCTGCGCGCCACAGGAAGGTGCGCGCGGCCTCGAGCTCGATCGCCATATCGGCGAGCCGGAATTGCAATGCCTGGAATTCGTCGAGACGTTTTCCAAAAGCCTTGCGCTCCTTCATGTAGGTGCGCGCCTTGTCGAGCGCGGTCTGCGCGCCGCCGAGCGAGCATGCGGTGATGTTGAGGCGGCCGCCGTCGAGGCCGGCCATCGCGATCTTGAAGCCGATGCCCTCCTCGCCCAGCCGGTTGGCAACCGGCACGCGGGCGTTCTCGAACATCACGGCGCGGGTCGGCTGCGCATTCCAGCCCATCTTGCGCTCATTGGCGCCGTAGGAGACGCCGGGCGTGTTGCCGTCGATCACGACGGTCGAGATGCCGCCGGGGCCGTCACCGCCAGTTCGGACCATGGCGACAAGGAGATCCGTGCCGCCGGCGCCGGAGATGAACTGCTTCTGGCCGTTGAGGACGTAATGATCGCCGTCGCGCACCGCGCGCGTGCGCAGCGCCGCGGCGTCCGAGCCGGCACCCGGCTCGGTCAGGCAGTAGCTCGCAATCAGCTCCATCGAGCAGAGTTTCGGCAACCATTTGTGGCGCTGGGTGTCGCTGCCGAAGCCATCGATCATCCAGGACGCCATGTTGTGGATGGAGATGAAGGCCGAGGTGGTCGGACAGCCCGTCGCCAGCGCCTCGAAGATCAGCGCCGCGTCGAACCGCGTCATGGCGGAACCACCGACATCCTCGCGGATGTAGATGCCGCCCATGCCGAGGGTCGCCGCCTCGCGCATCACGTCGACGGGGAAATGCTTTTCCTCGTCCCAGCGCAACGCGTGCGGCGCGATCTTCTCGGCCGCAAACGCCAACGCCATGTCGCGAACTGCGACCTGATCCTCGTTCAGAGCGAACTGCATCCCCGGCCTCGCTCTTGAGAGGGTTACTTCATCAGCGGGATCGAGAACTCCGCACCTTCCTTGACGCCGGACGGCCAGCGCGAGGTCACCGTCTTGGTCTTGGTGTAGAAGCGGACAGAGTCCGGGCCGTGCTGGTTGAGATCGCCGAAGCCCGACTTCTTCCAGCCGCCGAAGGTGTAATAGGCGATCGGCACCGGGATCGGCACGTTGACGCCGACCATGCCGACATTGACCTTGGCCGCGAAGTCGCGTGCAGCGTCGCCGTCGCGGGTGAAGATGGCGACGCCGTTGCCGTAGTCATGATCCGACGGCAGCGCCAGCGCTTCCTTGTAGTCGTGCGCGCGCACGACCGAGAGCACGGGCCCAAAGATTTCTTCCTTGTAGATCCGCATGTCCTTGGTGACGTTGTCGAACAGCGAACCGCCGAGATAGAACCCCTTCTCGTAGCCCTGCATCTTGAAGCCGCGGCCGTCGACGGCGAGCGTCGCGCCTTCCTTGATGCCGATGTCGATGTAGCTCTTGACCTTCTCGACCGCCTCGCGCGTGACCAGCGGACCGTAGTCCGCCGACGGATCGATCGAGGTGCCGATCTTGAGCGACTCGACGCGCGGAATCAGTTTTTCCATCAGCCGGTCGGCGGTGGACTTGCCGACGGGCACCGCGACCGACACGGCCATGCAACGCTCGCCGGCAGAGCCGTAGCCCGCACCGATCAGCGCGTCGACTGCCTGGTCCATGTCCGCGTCGGGCATGATGATGGCGTGGTTCTTGGCGCCGCCAAAACACTGGCAGCGCTTGCCGGTCTGGGCTGCGCGCTCATAGATGTATTGCGCGATCGGCGTGGAGCCGACGAAGCCGATGGCCTTGATATCGGGATCGTCGAGAATGGCGTCGACAGCTTCCTTGTCGCCGTTGACGACGTTGAGGATGCCAGCCGGCAGGCCCGCCTCGATCATCAGCTCAGCGAGCATCATCGGCACGCCGGGGTCGCGCTCGGACGGCTTCAGGATGAAAGCATTGCCGCAGGCGATCGCGGGGGCGAACTTCCACATCGGAATCATCGCCGGGAAGTTGAACGGCGTGATACCGGCGACCACGCCGAGCGGCTGGCGCATGGAATAGATGTCGATGCCGGGGCCGGCGCCTTCGGTGTATTCGCCCTTCATCAGATGCGGGATGCCGCAGGCGAACTCGGCGACTTCGAGGCCACGCTGAATGTCGCCCTTGGCGTCCGGCACGGTCTTGCCATGCTCACGCGCGAGTAGCTCGGCGAGCTTATCGTAGTCGCGCTGCACCAGTTCCACGAACTTCATCATGACGCGGGCCCGGCGCTGCGGGTTGGTCGCGGCCCATTCCGGCTGCGCGGCGCGGGCGTTCTCGACGGCAGCGCGGACCTCGGCCTTGGACGCCAGCGCCACCTTGGCCTGGACGTCACCGGTCATCGGCTCGAATACGTCCGCCGTCCGGCCTGAGGTGCCCTTGACCTCCTTGCCACCGATGAAATGTCCGATTGAACGCATGGAATGATCTCCTAAGGTCGAGCGTGAACGCTTTGACAAATCCTATCGACCTGCATTTTATAGGATTCAAGTCTGAGATAATGCACCATAGATGTGCGAAAATGCTGGATCAAGGTAGCATCGACTGGGACGACTTCCGCTTCGTGCTGGCCATCGTGCGGGGCGGCTCGGTTTCGGCTGCGGCTAAACAGCTCGGAGTGGACCACGCCACCGTGATCCGCCGTGTCGACCGGCTGGAGAGACACCTCTCGGCAAAGCTGTTTGACCGGCGCAAGACCGGCTATCTCCTCACCGAGGCCGGCCAGCGCGTCGCCGACAGCGCGGAAGCCATGGAATCGACCATCGTCGCCAACCAGGAGCAGGTCGGCGGCTCGGTGGCACGGCTGACCGGAACGGTGCGGATCGGCGCGCCCGACGGGTTCGGCACCGCCTTCCTGGCGCCGCGGCTGGCGCCGTTCGCCGACCGCTATCCCGACCTCGATCTGCAACTTGTGGCCACCGCGCGGCTGTTCAGTCTCTCCAAGCGCGAAGCGGATATCGCGATCAGCCTGACCATGCCGAAGGAAGGCCGCATCGTCGGCCGCAAGCTCCTGGACTACCGCCTCGGGCTTTATGCGGCGCCAGCCTATCTCGACCGTTTCCCGAAAATCACCTCGCGGCAGGACCTGCCGCAGCATCGCTTCGTCGGCTATATCGAGGAGCTCCTGTTCACGCCCGAGCTCGATTACCTCCCGCAGGTATCGCCGCGGATTTCGGCGCGCTTCCGCAGCGCCAATCTGATCGCGCAGCTCAATTCGACACTCGCGGGCTTCGGCATCGCCGTGCTCCCGCATTTCATGGCGAGCGATTATCCGCAGCTTGTCGCGGTGCTGCCGGAGGAGATATCGATCACGCGGACGTTCTGGATGCTGATGCACGCGGACAGCAAGGATCTCGCGCGGATCCGCGCGGTGGCCGATTACATCGGCGAGATCGTGGAGCGCGAGCGGGCGTTGTTTGCGGGGCGAACTTCGTAGGGTGGGCAAAGCGAAAGCGTGCCCACCATGTCTCTTGCAGGCGTGGAGAGATGGTGGGCACGGCGCTGGAGCGCCTTTGCCCACCCTACCGCAGCTCAGTTCTGCTTCGCCTTCTTCGCCGCCGTCACCTTCGGCTCGCGCTTCGCGCCATCGAGCGCGCTGTCCTTGCCGGCCTTCAGCACCTCGTCCGACAGTTCGCTGGATCCTGCAATGCGCGCCAGCAGCATGGTGCCGGCCATCGTGGCCAGCGTCGCGATTGCCTGCTTGCGCGCGGCCTTGCGCGGCAGGTTGGGGATGAAATCGGTCATCATCTCGACCATCTCGTCGAGCTTTCCGGCAAAGGCCTTGCGCGTCTTCGGACTCTCGCGGGCGATCTCGGCGCCGAGCGCGGGAATCGAGCAGCCGTGGCCGGGATTATCCCGATGCAGCGCCGAAAGATAGGTCTCGACGATCTGGGTCAGTTGCTTTTCGGGCGCGACCTGATCGGACTGCTTGCGCCAGTGCTCCATCGAGCGGTCCATGGCATAGGCAAAGGCCTCGATCACCAGCGCCTCGCGCGAGTCGAAATGCGCGTAGAAGCCGCCATGGGTCAGGCCCGCCTCCTTCATGAGGTCGGCGACGCCGATGCCGTGAGCGCCTTTTTCGCGCAGCCGCACGGAGGCCTTCTTCACGATTCGGTCGTGGGTTTCCTGCTTGTGTTCCCGGGAATAGCGCATGCGGGTCTCATTGAATGTCGGAGATCATCTCATAACACAGAAATGGACCAGGCGGCGCATTAATTCATGTTAAGTTGTCGCGCCGATCATGGAAAAGGTTGCAGTTGCATGGACTGCGAGCGCACCCTTGCCGTCGCGCACGAAACCTTCCGTGTAGCTGGTCTGGCGTCCCAGCTTGATGATCTTGCCTTCGGCCGAGATCAGCCCGGAACGGACCGACAGCGGGCGCAGGAACGTCATTTTCAGGTCGAGGGTCACGGACGATTGCCCGGCCTCCAGCCGCGTCGAGATGGCGCAGCCCATGGCGGTATCAATCAGCGCCGCGGCGGTCGCGCCGTGCAGGAGGCCGATGGTATTTTCGAGATCCTCGCGCGGCTCAAGTTCCATCACGATCCGGCCCGGCTCGACCACGGCCATAGTGAAACCGATCAATTTTGCGAAGGGCGGCGGCGGCAACCGGCCGTCGCGGATTCCCAGCATCGCGTCCATGCCTGAAAGCCCCATCGCTGCTTTTGCAACCGGCGCAGGCACCTGCCAGTCCACCACGCGCTCACGCCGCTGCGCGGGCGAAAACAGGTCGAGTTGATCGTTACAGGTCATGGCGGCCTCTTTGTATGATGTATGTCATACTATGTCACGAACTTCGCCATGGCAACTCCGCCCCCCACCCGCTTGACAAGCAGAGCGTTTCGGCACCGAAGTGATCCCGACCCGCGCGCCTCGCGCATGTCCACGAAACTCTGAGATGCTCCGATGGAAATGCTCAACAATCACTGCAGCATGACGCGCGATGCGCGCGGCGTCGTCCATGTCGCGATCTGCAACGCCGGCCCGCTCAACATTCTGGGCTCGCCCGTCACTGATGCCGTGCGCGAAGGCCTGCAGACCCTCGCGACTGACCGCAGCATCCGCGTCGTGGTGCTGCGCGGCCAGAGCGAGAAGAGCATGATCGGCGGCGCCGACATCAAGGAGATGGCCAAGCTCGACCAGAAGTCAGCCGAAGCTTTTATCAGCCGCCTGCGCGATCTCTGCGAGGCCGTGCGCCAATTCCCGGCCCCCGTGATCGCGCGGATGCCGGGCTGGTGCCTCGGCGGCGGCCTCGAAGTCGCCGCCGCCTGCGACTTCCGGATCGCGGCGCATGATGCGCATTTCGGCATGCCCGAGGTCCGCGTCGGCATCCCCTCGGTGATCCACGCCGCCCTGCTTCCGCGCCTGATCGGCTGGGCCCGCGCGCGCTGGCTGGTGATGACCGCGGAGAACATCGACGCGCCGACGGCGCTGGCCTGGGGACTGGTGGACAAGGTTGCGCCGGAGGGCGGATTGGATGCCGAGGTCGAACACGTCGTGAAGGCGCTGCTCGAATGCGGCCCCGAGGCGCTGCGCTCGCAAAAGGCGCTGCTGCGGCAATGGGAGGAACTGCCGCTGACGGAGTCGGTAAATCTCAGCGTCAAGGTGTTCGGCGAGTCGTTCCTGACGGACGAGCCGACGCGGCTGATGCAGGCTTTCGTAAACAGGAAGCGGTAGGCTGCCTCCACACTGACGGTGTCATGCCCCGGCTTGACCGGGGCATCCAGTACGCCGCGGCTCATCGGTTCGATCACCACCGCCTCTGGAATACTAGATCGCCCGATCAAGTCGGGCGATGACAGTGCCGTGCGGAGCGACCGCCACGCCAAAGTCCGCGACAGTCACGTCACCCCCTCCAATCGAACGACCAAATCTCATCCGAACCACGACAATTTCTCATGCCGGCCGCGGTTGCATTTTTTGCGCCGCATCATATGATGACCATAATGTTTTCCGTCATCGCTGGGAGTTTCATCATGGCCGAAGCCGCCGATCCCGTCGTCATCGTCTCCGCCGCCCGCACCCCGCTCGGCCGCTTCATGGGCGAGCTGTCGCCGCTGGCGGCACACAAGCTCGGATCGCATGTGATCAACGCCGCGCTGGAGCGCGCCAAGCTCGCGCCCGAGAAGGTGGACGAAGTTTTCATGGGCTGTGTGCTGCCGGCCGGACAAGGCCAGGCGCCGGCGCGACAGGCGGCACGTAGCGCCGGCCTGCCCGACGCCACGGGCGCGACCACGGTCAACAAGGTCTGCGGCTCCGGCATGAAGGCGACCATGCTGGCGCACGACATCATCCGCGCCGGCTCGGCCGAGATCGTCGTTTCCGGCGGCATGGAGAGCATGAGCAACGCGCCCTATCTGCTCGCCAAGGCCCGCGGTGGCTACCGCGCCGGGCACGACCGCATCATCGACCACATGATGATGGACGGGCTGGAGGATGCCTACGAGACCGGCCGTTCCATGGGCGATTTCGGCGAGGCCACCGCGGAAGCCTATCAGTTCACCCGCAAGGACCAGGATGCCTATGCGATGGAGACGCTGAGCCGTGCGCGCAAGGCGGTCGAGAGCGGCGCGTTCAAGGCCGAGATCGCGCCGATCACGCTGACCGAGAAAGCAGGCCCTCGCATCGTCGCCAATGACGAGCATCCGCTGAAGGTCGATCCTGCGAAAATCCCCGGATTGAAGCCGGCGTTCCGCGCCAACGGCACCATCACGCCGGCCGCCTCCTCCGCCAATGCCGACGGCGCCGCGGCGCTGGTGCTGACGAAGCGCTCGCTGGCTGATCGCAACGGCCTGCCGGCAATCGCCGAGATCAAGGGCCACGCCACCCACAGCCAGGAGCCGCAATGGTTCACGACGGCTCCGATCCCGGCGATCCGCAAGCTGCTCGACAAGGTCGGCTGGAGCGCCGGCGATGTCGACCTGTTCGAGATCAACGAGGCCTTCGCCGTGGTGGCGATGGCGGCGCAGCGCGACCTCGGCATCCCGCGCGAGAAGCTGAACATCAACGGCGGCGCCTGCGCGCTTGGCCATCCCATCGGTGCCACCGGCGCGCGGCTGATTGTGACGCTGCTGCACGCGCTCGAGGCGCAAAACCTCAAGCGCGGCGTTGCGGCACTCTGCATTGGCGGCGGTGAAGCCACGGCCATCGCCGTGGAGCGTCTGACGCACTGACCTAGATACGTCCGAAAATGAGGGAACTCTGTCATTTTCGACAGACGCGTCCCGTGCCATTCTACAAGCTCGTGCAGGTGTCTCAAAGCCTGCCCATCAAACATTGAGGCCCAATGATCTCGAACTGGCTCGCGGCGACACTCGGCCGCCGCAATATCCACTACGGCTGGGTGATGGTCGGCGTGACCTTCCTCACCGCGCTGATCAGCGCCGGCACGGTCGGCGCGCCCGGCGTGTTCATCGTCCCGCTTCAGCAGGAGTTCGGCTGGAGCACGGCGCAGATTTCCTCCGCGCTGTCGATCCGCTTCATCCTGTTCGGGCTGATGGCGCCGTTCGCGGCCGCCCTGCTCAACCGCTACGGCCTGCGCAACGTCACGCTGGCCGCCCAGCTCATCGTCGTTTCCGCGCTTGTGGCTTCGCTCGGCATGACGCAAGTCTGGCAGCTCGTGTTGCTGTGGGGCGTCGTGATCGGCATCGGCACCGGCATGACCGCGCTGGTGCTGGGCGCCACCATAGCGACGCGCTGGTTCGCCGCGCGGCGCGGCCTCGTCGTCGGCATCATGACCGCGAGCGTCGCCACCGGCCAGCTCGTATTCCTGCCGCTGCTCGCAAGCCTGACCGAACGTTACGGCTGGCGGCTCGCGCTCGGCTTCGTCTGCATCGCGCTCGGCGTCTCCGCCGTGGCGGTTCTCCTTGCGATGCGCGACCGGCCGAGCGATGTGGGCCTGCGCCCATTCGGCGACGAAGGCACCGAGCCCCTGCCGGCCCCTCCGGTCAGCCATGGTTCGATCACCGGCGTGGCACTCGGCACGCTGCGCGACGCCTCGAAGTCGCGCGCGTTCTGGATCCTGTTTGCGACCTTCTTCGTCTGCGGCGCGTCGACCAACGGCCTCGTCCAGGTGCACCTGATCCCGATGTGCCTCGATTTCGGGATTCCGCAGGTGCAGGCCGCAGGCCTGCTCGCCGCGATGGGCATCTTCGATTTCTTCGGCACGATCATGTCGGGCTGGCTGTCGGACCGCTACGACAACCGCTACCTCCTGTTCTGGTACTACGGCCTGCGCGGGCTCTCGCTGATCTTCCTGCCGTTCAGCGACTTCTCGTTCTACGGGCTGTCGATCTTCGCGATGTTCTACGGCCTCGACTGGATCGCCACGGTGCCGCCGACCGTGCGGCTCACCGCGCAGAAGTTCGGGCCCGAGCGCGCCAATCTGGTGTTCGGCTGGATCTTTGCCGGCCATCAGCTCGGCGCAGGCACTGCGGCGTTCGGTGCCGGCTTCTCGCGGACGGTCTATGAGAGCTACCTGCCCGCGTTCTTCATCGCCGGCGCGCTCTGCGTGTTCGCCTCGCTGATCGTTCTGGCGCTGTCGCGGCAACCGAAGGCCGAGCCGAAGCCGGCGATGGCCTAGTACCTGATCGTGGTGGTGACGCCGAACACTGCGGCGTCACCGATCCGCGAAACGCCGGTCGGATCGTTCGGATTGGGGATGCCGCCGGAGGGCCGGAACACGTATTGGAAGTAAGGCGCGATCAGCCAGCCCGGCTTGATATGCGCCTCGTAGATCATCTCGATCAGCGTCTCGTTGCTGCGCACCGGACTCTGGATGCCGGTGAAAGCCTGCGTATCAATGTCAAGATTGCGCGCGGTGTTCGAAATCCGCATATAGGCCATCGCCACGCCGAAGCGATCGAGCGGACGGCCTGGCGTGAAGCCCACGAAACCGATGCCGCCGTCCACATAAAGGTCGATCAGATTGCGGTCCGGCGGGCTGTAGGCAATGCGGCCGAACGCGGTGACGCCCGGAAGCGAGGCTGACGTGGTGTTGTCCTTCACCTCCGGCGGGCGATAGAGCACCTGCTCGATGACAGCGAAGATACCGTAATTGCCGCGAAGTCTTGCAGGCACACCGCTTCCGCCGGGATCGGCGATCGAGAGCCCCTCGGCCGTAAAACGCTGGCTGTCGAACGAGCCGTAATGCTTCCAGGCGCCCGGCGTGAAATTGCCGGCGAGCGGCCGGCCGCCGATATCGATGTCGTAGTTGAAGCGGACCTGCCCGATCACCCACGGCGGATCGTTGACCCGGAACGCCAGGCCATGATGGTCGCGCAGCTGCGGATCCTGATCGCCCGGACCCGACGGATCGCCGTTGAACACCGCACCGAACGCGGTGATGTTGTCCGTCAGCGCCGCCTTGATGCGGATACCGGGCACAGCGATCGGGTGCCGGGCCGCCGGCCGGAAGGTTGCTGGCCTTGATCGCGGGCCAGCCGAAGGTGCCGTTGATGAAGAGGTCGTCGGTCTGGCTGTCGAAGAACTCGACGTCGGCGGCCTGCTGGCCGGCCCTGATGTTCAGGCGGTCGCCAAAGAAGCTCTGCTCGAAATAGGCGTTGTAGAGCCGCTGGTCCGGCAATGCCTCGATCTCGCTGATGGTGGCGAGGTTCATCACGTAGTTGCGGCTCAGCCCCTGGCCGTAGATCACGAACGCATTGGCGTAGAAGCGGCCGCCGGCCCAGCCGACGAGCTTGTCGAGATCGGCATCGACCGAGAGATCGAGGCGCCCGAAATGGATGGCGCCGCGCTTCACGCCGCCGGAGACGTTGGCGATGTTGTCGGCGATATAGGTGGCGCCGAAGTTCAGGCCCTTGTTGGCAAGCCCGTCATGCCATTCGTTGAACCATTTCGGCGCCAGCCATTCGGCCGCGCTTTCGTCCTTGGCGCCGGCGAGCGCGCCGGTGCTCGCCACCGTCGAGGCCAGCACGATCGCGGCCGCATTTCGCAGCGGAAATCTGTGGGACGTCCCGATCACGGCTGATACCGGCTGCGTACGCTACCTGAAGATACCCGTGCGCCGCATGAACAGATAGGCCGCGCCGACCGACGAGGCCATCAGGAGCGCCGCCCAGAGAAATCCGCTCTCGACGTCGGTGAGCGGCAGGCCCTTGGTGTTCATGCCGAAGATGCCGGTGATCAGGGTCGGCGGCAGCAGCAGCGAGGTCACGATGGAGAGCGTGTGGAGGTGGTGGTTGCTCTCCTCCTCGTTCTTGAAGCGCAGCTCCTCCTCGAGCAGGCGGCTGCGTTCGCGGAGCTCGACGATGTCGTGATCGAGCCCGTCCAGCCGCTGCGCCAGCTTGCCGGCGTGAATGCGCAAGGCCGGCGCGAGATGATCGGTGTTCTTCTGATCGAGGCGGTGGAACAGCACGCGCAGGCCGGTGAGCTGGCGATGCAACCTGACGCAGGTCCGGCGCAGCCGGCCGAGATTGCGGCGCATCTCCGGCTTGGCGTCGTCGGCCAAAATCCGTTCCTCGATGTCGTCGATCTCCTGGCCGAGCTTGTCCGCCATCCGGTCCAGCGTATCGGCGACCTCGTCGACGATCTTTTCCAGGAGATGGGCGACGTTGTCGACGCGGTAGCCGCCTTCGAGCACGCGGCGCGTCGCATCGGCCGAGCACAGCGCCTGATGCCGGCCGCTGACGAGAAGATGCTCGGTCATGGCGAAACGCAGGAACGCGGTCTCCTCCGTCGCGCTGTCGATGTCGCGCACGAGATCGGAGAAGACGCCGTAGACGCAATGGTCGATGACGTGAAGCTGCTGGAAAGTGTCGTTGGACAGCAGGAGGTCACGCGCGAGCGGCGGCAGCTGTGACGCCGCGATCCAGGGCCGTGCGCGCGTATCGGTCAGGTTGAAATGCAGCCAGAGCCGGCCGTCATGGCTGAACTCGATCGGCTGGTCGATCGGCAGCGCCTCGGCACTGCCGTCGCCGTGCAGCCGGAACGCCCAGACCAGGCCGGGAATGACGGGCACGGTGTCCGATATCGTGCTGACAAGCTTCGCCGGCTCAGCCATGGCCAACCCCAACCGTCAACAAATGCCCCGCTTCCGGAAGATGGCTGACGGCATCTTCCGGACTTCTCGCGGGTACTCAATTACGGCTTTGTTACAGTTTGATGATGGTGCCGCCCTACTCTGCAGCGAGCCCCGTCGCGGCCATCGCCTCGGCCTCCTTGACGTAGTCGTGCACGACGCGGCCGAACGGCAGCGTGAGATCGGCGATGTAGTGGTGCGCGCCCAGGCAGCGGCGGACCGGGAAATCCGCGACCGGCGCGTTGACATGCGGCACCAGATGCAGCCGGCCGGGCCCCATCCAGGAGCCCTTCGGCACGATGTCGATGAGGTTGATCGCGACGAGTTGGCAAACTTCGAGACGGCCGTCGACGCCCGGGATCATCTTCAGATTGATCTGCGTCTTCGACAGCGTCGCACGGGTGTGATCGCCGTTGCCGGCCATGCTCTCGTGCTTGTAGCCCATCGTGCCCATGGCGACGAGCTGACCGGCATATTCCAGCGTGCCAGTCAGCGTGTCCTTGACGATCTCGAGTTTCGGATGGGCATATTTCTTGGGAAAGCCCCAGATCTCGCGGCCCGCCGCGATCGGCGGATCATCATCCAGATACATCTGCGAGACGAAATTGACCTCCTCGCCGTTGAGGCGCGCGGGGATGACGAGGCCGGATTCGGTGTAGCTGCCGAAGCCGGAGGAGTCCGGCATCTTGATCCATTCGTAGTGCACGATCGGCTGGTCGATCGGCTCCAGCGGCTCAGGCAGGCCGGCGCGGATCAGCTCCGGATCGGTCTCGTAGGTGATGACGAGGAATTCGCGGTTGACGAAGCGATAGGGCCCGGCCGGATAGCTCGGCCCCGCCGCCGGCATGGACGGAAGTCTCAGCACGTCTTCCCTGCGCATCCTGATCTCCTGTGTGTGGTGCCCGCCCGGCGGCGTCAGGCCTGGACCGCAAATTGCTAGCCGCCGTCATTGACTGCGATGTGAAGGATTTCCGTCAGGCGCACGACCTCCCGCCATTTCCGCTGCGGTCGGCCTGCATGCAGACGACGCATCGGCGCTGAAATTGTCATCACGCCGTCACTGCCGGACGCAATCGTTTGGTCCACGCTAGGAGGCACCCATGGACGCCCGCACGTCGCAACCGGCTCATCAGACGCATCAGCCTCCCGCACGGGGCTGGCGCCCCGAACGCTGCGACCGCGTCGCGCTGGTGCTGCAAGGTGGCGGCGCGCTCGGCGCCTACCAGGCCGGCGTCTACCAGGCGCTGCACGAAGCCGGCATCGAGCCCGACTGGGTCTGCGGTGTCTCGATCGGTGCAATCAACTCCGCCATCATCGCCGGCAACAAGCCGGAGAAGCGGCTGGAGGCGCTGCGCATCTTCTGGGAGCGCATCACCAATCGCAAGATCTGGCATTACACGCCCGACGGCGACATCTTCCGCCAGTGGCGCAATCTCACCAGTGCGTGGATGACGTCGGCGATGGGCCAGCCCGGCTTCTTCACCCCGCACCAGGTCAATCCCTGGTTCAGCCCGGTCGGCGCGCGCACCGCCACCAGCTATTACGACACGATGCCGCTGAAGGAGAGCCTGCTGGAGCTCGTCGACTTCGACCTCATCAACGAGAAGAAGGTCCGTTTCGCGGTCGGCGCGGTCAACGTGCTCTCGGGCAACTTCATCTATTTCGACAACTCCCATGACGAGATCGAGCCGGAGCACATCATGGCCTCCGGCGCCCTGCCCCCGGCGCTGCCGATGGTGCGGATCGGCACCGATCATTTCTGGGACGGCGGCATCGTCTCCAACACGCCGCTCCAGCATCTGCTCGACCAGGAGGATGCGCTCAACTCGCTGGTGTTCCAGGTCGACCTGTTCAGCGCACGGGGTGTGCTGCCGCGCTCGATCCAGGACGTGATGGCCCGCCACAAGGACATCATGTATTCCTCGCGCACGCGCCACAACACCGACGTCTACCGCCGCACGCACAACCTCAAGGTTCTGCTCTACAAGGCCCTGGCGAAAGTCCCGGACGAGCAACTCTCCGACGAGGATCGCCAGCTCAAGTCGAGCCTGCGCCGCATGCCGGAGATCGCGATCCTGCACCTGATCTACCAGCAGAAGGCCTATGAGGGCGACGCCAAGGACCATGAGTTCTCGGGCACCTCGATGCGCGAGCACTGGACGAGCGGCTACGAGGACACCAAGCGCACGCTGAAGCGCCGCGACTGGATCAAGATGCCGGACGAAGGCATGGGCCTCGTGGTGCACGACGTGCACCGGGAGACGGAGAGCGCGTAAAGCACCCCGCGCGGGCTGCTCCAAACAAAAACTGCGAAAACAACCCCATGCACAGTAGCCGGCGCGCGGCGGATCAATGACTTACGTTTTACCGAAGTAAACTTGACTCGTCGGGCAAAACAGGAGCATGATGGCATCATTGCAAAATCGCACGATGCATCCGCTCCAGGCCGATCGCGCCACATGGTCAGACTACGCCGCATCCCCTAAATTGCGCGCGGAATGACGTTGGGAGGCTGGCTTGCGCGCCATCAGCGAAGCCGCTTACTTCTTCGGCAGCGACAGATTATTCCCTCCGCAGGAGCCTTCGGGGCGAGCTTGCGGAGCGAAGCGGCGTGCTCCGCCCGATCTGCTCCAGTCGTTGCTTGAAACGCCAGAACGGTCGTCGCGTCAGGTTGCCGTTCGCGTCGGCCGGATTGTTATGAAGTTCTAACCGCAAGACGATCAAGCAAATCGCAGGAGACACCATGTCCAAAGGAAAAGTGCTCGTTGTCGGCTCCAATGCCACCCGTATCGAGATCCAGGGCGGCGGCACCGGACCGACCGGCCAATACCTCAATGAAACCGTCGTGCCGGCGATGGCCGTGATCGATGCCGGCTACGAGGTGGTGCTGGCGACGCCGAACGGCAAGCAACCGTACATCGATCCGGCCTCCGATCATGCGGCCCATTTTGACGGCGACGAGAAGGCCTACCGGCGGGGACGCGACTTCTTCGACAAGGACCCGGCGATGACCAACGTCCATACGTTGCGCGCGATCGTGGACGGAGGACTGGATCAATACGCCGCCGTTTTTGTCCCCGGCGGGCAGGGCCCGGTCGTCGACCTCATGCAGGATCCCGAGCTCGGCAAGATTCTGCGATATTTCCACGAACGGAAGAAGATCACGGCGCTGCTCTGCCACGGACCGATCGCAACTCTGGCCGCCCTGCCCGACGCCAAGGCCTATCGCGCCGCCCTGATCGCCGGCGACAAGGCCAAGGTCGCGGAGCTGGGCAAGGGCTGGCAATATGCGGGATATAAGATGACGGTGTTCACCGCCTCGGAAGAGATACCGATCGAGGAGCAGTTCCTGCACGGCAAGATCTACTTCACCATGCCGGACGCGCTGGGAGCTGCGGGTGCCGAGGTCAGCCGAAGCGCCGTCGACTTCGAGCCTTACGTCGTCGAGGACCGCGAGCTGATCACCGGCCAGAATCCGCGGTCCGACCATCCCATCGCGGCAAAGCTGATCGCAGCGCTCGACCGCGCCACTGTGGCGGCGTAAGCGTTTACTCCAATGTCATCCGGCCCGGTGCGCAATTGCGCACAGGGGCCGGGAGGAAATCGGGACGGAAGCGTGCCTCAGCGGCATCCGGCTTCTTTCGGACCGCGTTCCGTGAAACTAACAGGTCTTCTGCTGCAAGTGCTGCACGCAGGTGCAGGTCTTCGCCGCCGGATATTTCACGTCGTAATAGGGAAAACTCGACGTGGCGGGGGTGTTCGTCGAGCAGCGGGGGAACAGGTAATAGCTGTCGGACAGCTTCACCGTGCCGGCGATCGTGAAGCCGAGGTTGGGCGCGTAGTCGTAGGACACCTCGCTCAGAATGAGCGAGATGTTGGCATTGCTGGTGCCGCCCGGCGCGGTAAAGGACGACAAGGTCATCTGCTGACCGGCGGCCCTCGCCCCCGACGTACTGGTCGACTTGCTCCATTGCACCGTCGCGTTGCCATTGCTGTCGGTCGAGACCTCGGAGACCGTGATCGTCATCAGCGAGGTGCTGCCGTTCTTGATGGGATAGGGAGCCATGATGGAGCTCGCCGCAGCGAGAATGCCGTCCATCTGGGTCGACGTGACGGCCGTGTTCTGCGAGATCATGTCGGCAACGCTGTGCGCAGTCGCGCTGACCTTGACGTTCATGGCGAGCCCGTTCCCGAGCTCGACGCCGCCGACATAGAGCACCAGCATGAACGGCGTCACGATGGCGAACTCCGTCGCTGCAACAGCGCGTACATCGGTCAACATCTGCCGAGCGCGAGACGACAGGGCGGAGATCATCAGGTAGCTCCTGGCTCGTTCTGGAACGCGGCGGACGACATGAGCAGCCGGTTGCCATTGCTAAGGTTCGAGAGATTGAAGCCGAGCGGCCCGAGCACGACCGGCCAGACATACATGACGCGGAGAACGACGATATCGCCGGAATCGCCCGGATTGTATTGCCAGCTGTTGGTCACATTGCCCGAGCCGTCGAAGGTCAGCGTGGGCGTCGCCGTGTTCGCGGAAGACCAGGACGTTGCGACCTGCATGTCGACCATCAGACCGCTGCAATTGAACAGGATCACGATCTGATCGCAGACCTTCTGCTTGAAAACCGCCTGGTTCATCTGCGCCGACTGAACCTGCCCCGTCATGACGAGACGCGCCGACTGGCGCACCACGGTTTCAAGCATCTGCTGGGCAAAGAAAACCAGAAACGTCTGGATGAGCGCGATGATGAGGGCGAGAAACGGCGCGGCAACGAGCGCGAATTCGACGGCCGTGGCTCCGCGGCTATCGCCGGCGAAGGCGGCGCAGCGGTTGCGGCGTCTTTTCGTTGTCGTGACCTGTCGGGTCATGGCGCCTTCCCTACTGCACGAGGCTGGCCGTGCTGGACGCAACCTTGATGAAGAGGTTGGTCAGCGCAGCGGAAATGTCGCCA
The DNA here is from genome assembly GCF_052075965.1 of Bradyrhizobium sp. 482_C4_N1_8. NCBI lineage: Bacteria > Pseudomonadati > Pseudomonadota > Alphaproteobacteria > Hyphomicrobiales > Nitrobacteraceae > Bradyrhizobium > Bradyrhizobium sp. 482_C4_N1_8. Next base: position 5,428,136 of record NZ_CP197231.1, read on the forward strand.
CCTGTCTGCACGCTCGCATACAGACCGGGCGATGCGCACGATTGCAGCCGTGTCGCGATCGTGCCGGTTGACGAGGATGGATTGTTGAACTGCGAGATGCGGCTCGTGTACCAGCTGTCGCTCAGCTGCAGATACTCGGTGTAGAGGACCGCGATGCGAATGCCGCGGTTCTTGATCGTCGTGCAGACCGTCGTGTCGAGCGGTTGCTGGCACCGCAAGGTCGTCGAGTTGGCTGTCGGAAGCGCATAGGTGGCATTGGGGTCGCAGGAGCCCCCCGTCTTCGGGATGAGCTTGTCCTCGACGCCGTCGGTGACGAGGAAGACCACTTCCTGCGGCGTATCGCCCGCCTGATTGGTGCCGGTGCCTGGCGCAGGCATCACGGTGTTGACGCCCGTGAGCCCGCCCGAGATATCCGTGCCGTAGTCGGTGGTGTAGGTGCAGTTGCCCTTGCTATCGACAATGGGGCAGTTCTGGTGGTCGACCGTCAGGAGCTGAATGTTGTTGATCTTCGTGGCGGCGGTGTCCGGCGTGGTCAGCACCTGAATCGTGTTGAGGGCGTAGTCGAAGGTGTAGATGGCGGCCTTGTAGGTCGTGTTGTTGAGCGCCGACATGCACTGCATGACGCCGCCCGTCACACCCGCCTGCGGGCACGTCCAGGGTCCCTTCAGCAATTGCGTAACGGCGTTGGTCACGAGATCGATGCGCAGCGTGATGTTGTTTGCGCGTGCGACGGTGAGATTGTCCTTGTTCGTCGAGCTGGCAGTTGCGTTGTTGGGACGCGCCTCATGGCAGGCGAACGAGCAATTCTTCGCGTAGCTGGGCTGGTTCTTCGTGGCCGCGATCATGTTGGTGATGTCGGCCTGCGTCGCGGCAAGCGCCATCGACGGCGAGTCGTCCAGCAGCAGGTAGAAATTCATGTTGGGCGCACTCGACGCCTTCGCCGTTGAGGAGCCAGAGACGTCCCAGGTCTGCTTGCCGAGAACGCTGGGGAAATTATTGACGGACTGCGCGGTGTACGAAACCGTGATGCTTCGTGCGAGGCCGGAATCCGTGACGGTGATGGTCGGCGTCGGCGTCGCCGTCAGACCGGGAAGATTCGCCTTCGCTGCAAAGACGGCTGCGGCGGTCGCCTGGACGACCGTCTTGTCGGTCTGGGTCAGCATCGCCGGCCGCACGGCTGCGATCGCGGCCGCGTCGGCGGCTGCGTTCAATTGCTCCCGCTTGCGGACGGCCTGCGTGTAGTCGAGCGTCATGCCCAGGAGAAAGACGATCGGCACCATCGTGAGGGCGAAGATAACGGCGATGTTGGCCTTCCGGTCTCTTGCGAAACGGAGCACTACCCGGCGGAGCATGACCTTCATCCTGATTGCCGTCGTGGCGGCAGAGAGCAATTCCTAAAGTCTTTTGATCGGGGCAACCGGTGGGATTACCGCTGCCGGTCAGCCCGCCAATCGCAGGCTGGAATATGGATATGGCCTTCTTAATCAACACTTACGGGCAATCCACAAACAGGGAGTGCAACGGAGTGGGATGTTCCATATCGAGAAGACATCATTAACGTCGGTTAAACGCGATCGCAGAGATTGAGGGGTAAGCGGCCTCAGGTGCGGTCGATACGGCCTCAACGCCGGCGCTGGCGGGTGCGTCCGGTGGGCTGCGCAGCATCACCGCGCAGCAGGCACGTCGGTCTGGTTAAGGACGGCTATGGCACAGAGGCCAAGGCATCATGCCGTCATCGGGCATCTGCGCCATCGTCGTCTTCAACTTGCAGAATGGTGTCGGATAGCAGAGCGGCGGCCTTTTGAAGCGGCGCTATGAACCGGTCCAGTTCGGCGAAGCTCACGCGGGCCACCGGTACAGAGACGCCGAGGCAAGCGATCAACTCCCGATCCGGTGACAGAATGGGGACAGCGCACCCCACCACCCCCTTGACGTACTCTTCGTTTGTCTTGGCCCAGCCGCGTTGTCGCGTCTCCTCGAGAACCTTCATCAGCGCCTGGACATCGACGATCGTCGTTTTGGTGAATTTGGTGAGGGGTAGCGCGCGGCACAGCTTCGCCCGGATCCGCTCGGGCAGTCTGCTCATATAGATCTTTCCGGTCGACGTGCAGTGTAACGGCGCCGCTTCCCCCGGATTGAACTGAAGACCTTGCGGCTCCGAAACGCGAACGCTGTCGACATAGGCAACGACGTTGTCGCGTACGACGCCGATCTCACACTGTTCGCCGATTTCTTCCGCGACCGCCCGAAGCACCGCGTGCCGCCGCGCAGTGCGAAATGCAGCGCCGATGACAGTCGCGGACAGTGTGACGAGCTGGTTTCCCACAACGTACCGCTTGGTACCCAACGCCTTCTGAAGCAGTCCGCGGTCTTCGAGGTTTCCGATCAACCTGTGTGCCGTTGGAAGCGGCAGCGAAAGAGCCTTTGCGATCTCTGCGGCCGAGACGGCTTTGCGTTGGTCGGCAACATGCCGAACGATCGCGAAAGCACGATCCAACGGTCCTTCCTTCCCAATTCGCTTCGTCATTTCCCACCCGGCCAAAACTGGAAGTGAAATCAAGATCAACGCCGAGTATTATCATTTTTCGGAATAAAATATATTGAAATTCGACAAAATCAATTGTCGAAATCCTGAAAGCTCATATTCTTGGCGTCACCGGCGATTGACCAGAAATTGTGCAGTGCGGTCTCGCCGTTCCGAAAATCGCGCTCCGCCGCTTGGCCGGGAGCCAAGTTCTGCCGGCGCGCTCAACAGGAGATGTGCATGTCTCGTCATTACGACGTGGAAGCCGTGAGGAAGGAATTCCCCGCCGTCGAACGGATGGTCTATCTGGATTCCGGGTTTCAAACGCCGCTCGCGCGTCCCGTGAAGGCCGCGATCGAGCTTTTCCTTCGCGAGGGCTTCGAGACAGCCGGTCCGAAGAGCATCTGGCTCGATCGGGTCGAGCAGACCCGTGCCAAGGTCGCCCGCTTTCTCGGCGTGACGGCGGATGAGATTGCCTTCACGAAAAACACGTCGGAAAGCATGAACATTGCGGCAAACGCACTGCCGCTACAGGCCGGCGACAACGTCCTGATGATCCACGGCGATCACCCGAACAACGCCTACGCGTTCCTCAATCTGCAACGGAAAGGCGTCGAGATCCGCTTCATCCCGATGACGGACGTCGTCGACGCCGACAGCTTTGCTCCCTTCATTGACGAAAGGACGCGTGCGATCTCGATGTCGCATGTGACTTTTCACGCCGGTCACCGCTTTGACATCGAGAGCGTCGGCGCGATGTGCGTCAGGAACAAACTCCACTTCGTGGTGGACGTGATGCAGGCCATCGGAGTCGTGCCTGTTAACGCCAAGGCGATCGGCGCAAGCTTCATCGGCTCCGGCAGCCACAAGGGATTACTGGTTCCGCAAGGGCTCGGGCTGCTCTATTGGGACCAGACGCTCAAAGAGCTCGAGCCGACCTATCTGGCGGCTGCGAGCCTCGCCGAGATCCCGAGCGACCTCATCGCGCGTGCCGACGGGATGGCGCCCTCGCCGGCCGCCAAGCGCTTCGAGCTCGGCAACTTCAACCTGCCCGCAGTCCACGCCCTCGGTGCTTCGCTCGACATGATCGAGCAGATTGGGGTGCAGAACATCCAGAACCATTGCTTCGATCTCGGCGATCACCTGATTGCACGCCTGGACGAGCTGGGCGTCCGCCTCGTTGGTCCGCGCGAGCGCAAGCATCGCGCTCCGCACATCTACGTCATCGCCCTGCCCGCAGCAGACTGGCTCGGCCATTTCGAGGAGAACGGCGTGCGCGTGTCGCCCGAACGAGATGGCATTCGCGTCTCGCTCGGCATGTTCAACACCGCCACCGACATCGATCGCCTGATCGACGTCATCCGTCGGCGAGGGCTCGGACGCCCGTCCGTCGCAGCTTGAGTTTGACAAACGATGGGAAGGCAAAGACCATGAAGAAGCTCGTTCAGGTATTGGGACTTCTCCCGGCGCTCCTGGCTGTCAACGCAAGCCCGTCCGCGGCAGCCGACAGCGCGACGCTCGACAAGATCAAATCCAGCGGCGCGATCACGATCGGCTACCGTGAGGCTTCGATACCGTTCTCATACCTCGGGCCGGATCAGAAGCCGATCGGATTCTCGCTCGAGCTCTGCGCGGCGATCGTCGATCGCATCAAGGATGAGCTGAAGTTGCCCAGTCTGAAGGTCAACTACACGCCGGTGAACTCCTCGAACCGGATTCCCCTGATCCAGAGCGGGACTGTCGACATCGAATGCGGCGGCACCGCCAACGACAAGAAGCGGCAGGAACAGGTCTCGTTCTCGGTCGCAACGTTCGTCAGCCAGCCGCGCTGGCTCGTCAAGGCCGCCAGTGGCGTGAAGACCGCCGGCGATCTGAAAGGCAAGACGGTTGTCGCTACGCAAGGCTCCAACGCGGTCGGTTTCGCGCAGAGCGTCAACGCCAAGGAGCAGCTCGGCCTCAACATCGTCCAGGCCAAGGACCATGCGGAATCTTTCCTCATGCTGAACACCGGCCGTGCCGTCGCCTTCATGGAGGACGATATCCTTCTCGCCGGGCTCAAGGCTGCGGCGCCGAATCCGGACGCGCTCCTGTTCCTTTCCGAGGGTTACGCGAAGATCTACTATGGACTGATGTTCACCAAGGGCGATGCCGGCTTCAAGAGGCTCGTCGACGACGTTCTCTCCAAGCAGATGGCATCCGGCCAGTTCGAGAAGACCTACGCAAAATGGTTCACCATGCCGATCCCGCCCAAGGGTGAGAACCTCGCATTCCCGCTCACCGACGAGTTGATGGAGCGGATCGCACATCCCAGCGATGCCGTCGACTGATTGACGGAGCTGATCGTCTCGGAAAGTCATCCTCGTCCGCACCTGCAACCCGGAGGCTCGCGATGTTCGGAGTGCTTTTTGAACAGGCGGCAGACGGCCAGCGCTATATCGACTGGCTTCTGTCGGGTCTCGGTTGGACCCTGGCTCTGGCCTTCTTCGGCTGGTGGATCGCCTTCGGCATCGGCGTATTCGTCGGCGTGGGCCGCACAGTCCAGAATCGTTTCGTCTCGATTCCGGCCCGGCTCTACGTCGAGATATTCCGGAACATCCCTGTCCTGGTGCAGATGTTCCTCTGGTACTTCGTTTTCCCGGAGGTGGTGCCGACCGCGCTCGGAAATGCCATCAAGCAGATGCCGCCGCCTTGGGCATCGTTCTTCCCGGCTCTCCTTTGCCTCGGACTCTACACAGCGTCTCGAATAGCCGAGCAGGTCCGGGCCGGCATCGAAGCGCTTCCGAAGGGGCAGATTGAGGCCGCCAACGCTCTCGGCCTCAGTGGCTACCTCACCTATCGGTACATCGTCGTGCCGCAGGCTCTGCGCCTGATCGTGCCGAGCCTCACCAGCGAGGTGATGGGAATATACAAGAACACCTCCGTCGCACTCACGATCGGCTTGATGGAGCTGACCGCACAGGCGCGCCAGATCAGCGAGGCAACGTTCCAGACATTCTCGGCATTCGGCGCGGCGACGATCATCTATCTTTGCCTGGCGCTGGTTGCGTATCAGATCATGACGCTCATCGACAAGGCCTTCAGGATTCCGGGTAGCGCCCCGGTGAAGCTCACTGCTGAACAGGATCTCGCCGCCGACATGCAGCAAGGCAGCGCTCTGCCTGGCACCATGGAGACCGTGAAATGAACACCCTCGATTTCTCGATCGTCGCGCAGTCGTGGCCTTATCTCTGGTCGGGCCTGCTCTTCTCGCTTTCGCTCACGGCGGCCGCATTCGCCATCGGCATGGTGCTCGGAACCTGTCTTGCGCTGGTACAGCACTTCGAGGTCCCGGTGTTCGCGCAGATCGTCCGCGGCTACGTCGCGATCATCCGGTCGATCCCGTTGATCCTCGTTCTCTTCTGGTTCTTCTTCCTGGTGCCGATCGTGCTTGGGCACCTGAGCGGCAACGGCCGCCCGATTCCGATCGGGGCGACCTACACGGCGTTCATCACCTTTGGCTTGTTTGAAGCCGCCTACTACTCCGAGATCATCCGCGTCGGACTGCGGGCCGTGAACAAGGGTCAGTTCGAGGCCTGCCAGGCGCTCGCGCTGTCGACCTACGACACCTACCGTCATGTCGTTCTGCCGCAAGTCCTTCGCGTGGCGAGCCCGATCATCCTGAGCCAGACGATCATCCTGTTTCAGGACACGTCTCTCGTCTACGTGCTGTCGTTGACGGATCTTCTGGGCGCGGCTTCCAAGCTCGCACAGCTCAATGGACGTCTCGTCGAGATGTACCTCGTCGTCGCGGTGGCCTACCTCGCCATCAGCTCGGTGGCCTCCCAGTGCGTCGCCACCCTTCGCAAGCGATATGGCCTTGCCACAGCACGGTGATCCTCGGGATACCCAACGGCCTCGTATTCGGGAGACGAACATGCCTCAAGCGACTGTCAGCAATGCCACGCAGCCCAGTGCAATCGTCCTCGTCGAGAATGTGATGAAGCGATTCGGCGCATTCAATGCGCTGAACGACGTCAATCTCAGGGTCGGCAAGGGCGAGAAGATCGTGCTGTGCGGCCCCTCGGGCTCCGGCAAGTCGACGCTCATCCGGTGCATCAACCATATCGAGAAACACGACGGCGGCAGGATCGTCGTCGACGGTTTCGAATTGAGCAACCGCATGGCCGACATCAACAGCGTGCGCTGCGAGGTCGGGATGGTCTTTCAGAGCTTCAACCTCTTTCCGCACCTCACGGTCGCCGAGAACTGCATGCTGGCTCCGATGAAGGTTCGCGGCATCTCGCAAGCGGAAGCGCGCGATCGCGCACTCGGCTTGCTGCGGAAGGTCCGCATCCAGGATCAGGCGGACAAGTATCCCGCGCAATTGTCGGGTGGTCAGCAGCAACGCGTCGCCATCGCGCGGGCGCTGTGCATGCAGCCCAAGATCATGCTGTTCGACGAACCGACGTCCGCTCTCGACCCCGAGATGGTCAAGGAAGTGCTGGACACCATGGTCGAGCTGGCGCGAGATGGAATGACGATGGTCTGCGTGACGCACGAGATGGGATTCGCCCGCGAGGTCGCCGATCGGGTCGTCTTCATGGATCGCGGAAGCATCGTGGAGGAGGCCGATCCGGAGACATTCTTCCGGGCTCCGCGCACGGAACGGGCGAAGGGTTTCCTGAACCAGATCATCCACTAGAATCCCGCTCGGCCGAGACCAAGCGCCGTCGGTGACGGCAGCTGCTCGACGCGTTCGTCCACGGTCCCCGCTTCGAGACATATTGCCATTAGACTCCGCGCCGCAAACGTGGAGAATGCCCCCGCACGTTACGTGCGCAGTGCACACCAAGATGCGCCAGGGGAAACAAAATGCCGGCTGCCTTCCCGTCCTCCCTACCCACCATCCCGACCGCTCCTTTGACCGCCCGGATGCGCGATGCGTTGCGCGCGATCGTCGGCGAGAAGGGCCTGATCGAGGACGAGCACGGCAAGCAGCCGTTCGTGACGGATTGGCGCGGATTGCTGGTTGGCGGCGCGGGCGCCGTCGTTCGTCCTGGCAGCACCGAGGAAGTCTCGAAAGTGGTCCGGCTTTGCCACGAGCACGGCGTCGCGATCGTGCCGCAGGGTGGCAACACCGGTCTGATGGGCGGGGCCACGCCCTGGCCGGCGCACACCGGCATCGTGTTGTCGCTCGGCCGCATGAACCGCGTGCTGGACGTCGATGCCGTCGGCTACGCGATGACGGTCGAGGCCGGCTGCGTTCTCCAGACGCTTCAGGAGACCGCAAGCCGTCACGACAGGTTCCTGCCGCTCAGCCTTGGCGCCCAGGGCTCATGCATGATCGGCGGCAACCTGTCGACCAACGCCGGCGGCGTGCAGGTGCTCCGCTATGGCAATGCCCGCAATCTCGTCTTGGGGCTCGAAGTCGTGCTGGCCAACGGGGATGTCTGGGACGGACTGCGTGCGCTCAAGAAGGACAACACGGGCTACGACCTCAAGCACCTTTTCATGGGTGCCGAGGGAACGCTGGGCATCATCACGAAGGCCGTCCTCAAGCTATGGCCCGCGCCAAAGGACGTCTGCACGGCGTGGCTGGCGATCCGCGATCCGCGCGCGGCGCTGGAGATCCTGTCGGAAGCGCATGCGGCATCAGGGGACAATGTCGGCTCCTGCGAGCTGATGAGCCGCAGCGCCATCGACATGGTGCTGCGCCATATCCCCGGCACCCAGGATCCTCTCAAGGCGGACACGCCATGGTACCTCCTGCTTGAATGGTCGTCCTCGCGGGCCCGACAGGACGGGACCGAGGGCATGACCGAGAAGCTGGAGCAGTTTCTCGCCGATCAGCTCGAGGCCGGCCGCGTGCTCGACGCGGCGATCGCGCACACCGGAAATCAATCGCGCAACATGTGGCGCATCCGGGAAAGCGTCGCCGAGGCCTCCCGTGCCGAGGGGCCGGGACTGAGCTACGACGTGTCGGTGGCCATCTCCAGGATTCCCGGCTTCATCGACCAGGGGCTCAAGGCCGTGCTCGACATTCTCCCGACCATTCGCCCCTATCCTTTGGGGCACATCGGCGACGGCAATCTGCATTTCTCGTTCATGGGCCCCAAAGGCATGGATCAGCAGACGCTGACCCAATATTCGTCCGCCATCACGCGGGCCGTGAACGATCTCATCACCTCGATGGGCGGCTCGATCTCGGCGGAGCACGGCATCGGCATCGACAAGCTCGACGAGCTCAGTCACTACCGCTCGAAGACCGAGCTCGACATCATGCGCACCATCAAGCGCGCGCTCGATCCGCAGAACATCATGAATCCGGGCAAGATGCTGCGGCTCTGATCGACGCCGGATAGCCTCGTCTACAACGATGCCTGCCTTCGCGCGACCTCCACGCGGGCGCCGTAGTCGGACTGGCCAACGGAGAAGTGAAAAAGACTGAGAGCGTCTCCGGTCAGGACCGCGTCGCCGGACGTGAGATGATTGAGGCCAACCCAGCCATCGCGCATCCAGACCACCCCGGGCTTCACGTCGTCGGTGACGCAGGCCTTTGCCGCGAACTCGCCCCGTTGATTGTAAATCCTGATCGCATCCCCGTTGCTGAGCTGACGCGCCTCTGCATCCACCGGCGATATCCAGAGTTGCGGGGCGACATTGTGCTTTGCCAATGCCGGGAGAGCCTGACCCTCGTCATAGAACGAATGAAAATGTGTCAGCGTCCTTCCGAAGCTCAGCGACAACGGATAGGGCGAAGCCTGGTCGCCGCCATGCACCGGAAGTGGCGGAAGCCCGAGCCTTGCCGCCTGCGGCGAGCAGAATTCGATCTTCCCGGACGGTGAATCGAATTTCCGATCCGCATAGGCGACCGCGGGCACGTTAAGAGGCAAAAAGCCGCCGGCAGCGCGCAGCGACGCAACAGTCGCATGGCCGGTTGTCGTGTCATTCAAGATGACATCGATCACCTCTTCGATCGACGCCCACGGAAAGAAGTCAGCAAGCCCGAGGGAGTCTGCCAAAGAACTCAGGATTTCATGGATCGGGCGCGTCTCTCCCTCCCGCTCTAGTGCACGCTCCATCAGATAGAGGTGCGTGTTCGTCACCTTAAATCCCAATTCCTCGAGCCAGGCGGTTCCAGGCAACAACACATCGGCGAAACGCCGCGCCGTTTCATTCATGAACAGATCGACGCAAACGACCAGACCCGTCTTGTCGAGACCATGGGAGATTTCACCGGCGTCCGCGAAGGACGACAGCATGTTGGTCCCCAGCAGGAGCAAAACCTTGAGCTGCCCGTCGGACAAGGCCTTTGCGATGTCGGGCATTTGATTGGCAACATAATTGCCCGACGCGCGTGCCACACCCGTATTCAGATTGCACATGGCCGCACTGTGGGCGCCATGACGTGGGCCGAGACCGCCGCCTGCAACCCCAAAATTGCCGGTCAACGCCGGCAGACAGCTGATCGCACGCGCCGCGCGCCAGCCGTTGGCACTCTTGTGCATGGAGCTGCCGCCGAGAAGGATCATGGCTGGTCGCGTGGACGCGTACGCTCTGGCGAACGACGCAATCTGGCCTTCCTCAAGACCGGTCTCGGCTGCTGCCCAGGCCGGCGTGAAGGGCAGAACGTGAGACGACAATTCCGCGAAGCCGACGGTATGCGCTTCGATAAACTCAGAGTCGTAGAGCTTTTCAGTGACGATGACGTGCATGACGGCCAAAGCGAACGCAGCGTCCGATCCAGGGCGGATCAGGAAAACTTCATCCGATTGAGCCGCCGCTTCCGTTCTCCTTACATCGATCGTGATGACTTTTGCCCCGCGACGCCGAGCCGCGACGATATGACGGGCGGTATTGGGCTGACTCGAAATGTTCGCGCCCCAAAGCACGATCATGTTCGAGTTCTCAGCCATATCCTCCTTGGTATTGACCTTGAGCGCGCCCGTCAGACCCACTCCAAAACCGCCAAGCCCCCAACAGACCATTGCAGGATGCCAGTTCTGGCATCCATACATATGCGCGAAACGCTGCATCAACTGCACCGTCACGGCACTGCCCACGGTGAAGCCGCCATGCCCCGCCCATAGACCCACCGCCTCGGGTCCAGCCGACCGCATCCGCTTCGCCATGAAATCCAGCGCCTCGTCCCAGCTTACCCGGCGCCAGATGTCGGTGCGGCGATCGTCGCGAATCTGGGGGTAGAGCAGTCGCTTCGGATTGCCGAAGATCTCGCTGGTCGCGCGCCCGCGAACGCAAAGAAACCCGGCACTGTCCGGATTATCCTTGTCTCCGCTCAGCGTCTTGAGCCGACCGCTCTCGACCTCAACCTGCATTCCGCAAAACGTCGGGTGGCAGTTCATCGGACACATGGTGCGGACGATCTTCGCATCGACAGCCGACATGAGCGAGCCCTCCCGGTCTCATTCCCGAGATGATCTTATCAGAGACGGGATAGGTCGGCAGCCCCAATGAGTTCCCCGTTCGCGCCGCTACGGCCGTATCGTCATGTTCTCCGGCGGACGCCGGTGACACACGACCAAGTCCGCTACGGCGCCTCCATCGCACTAACCCGCGGCTTCATTCGCCGTTGTTATTCGACACGCCAGCGCTATTGTGCGCGGGCGGCGCAGCCGCGGCATTCATCCAATAATTCAGATTATGGGAGAATCGCATGAAATTCATTACAACCTGGAGTGTACCTCAAGGCACCTTCAATGCGGCCGTCAGCCGTTTTCTGGAAACCGGCGGAGCGCCACCCGAAGGCGTCAAGATGCTGGGCCGGTGGCATGGCATGAACGGACAGGGATTTGCGATCTCTGAATCGAGCGATCCAAAGGCGATGTATCGGTGGCTCGCACAGTGGGCTGACCTGCTCCCATTGACCGTCACACCCTGTCTGGAGGATGGCGACGCGGGCGAAGTGATGGCCTCGCTGCCCAAGCGCTAATCGTCAATCCTCATGTCGCTGCCGCTGAAGACCGGCGGCAGTGACATCCCCGGCAGGTCTAAAATGTCGATCTGTCCGGCCGAAGGCGTGGCCGTTTCCGTGGCGGCTTACAACGAATGTGTTTGCGGGTATTTCGATAGGGCCGTCAGTGACGGCCGCGATTCCTTTAGCGCTCAGGTGGCGGGCGTGGAATCACCCATTGCTCGAGGCGATCGATTGATGCCTCCCGTTCATGCTGGCCCAGCCAAACCGTAAAGAGAACCAGCGCGGCGGCGAGAGCCCCGATGCCGAAATACAGGTTCCTCATGCGCGTTTGAATGCACAGCGCCGGAAATGGTTCCACGCATCACGACTTGCACCGCGCCGCTCCACGAGGAGCGAAGCGACGAAGCAATCCAGACGGCCTCCGCGGGTAAAGTCAGGATTGCTTCGCGGAGCCCGTCATCGGGACTTCGCTTCGCGCGCCCCCGGTTGCTCGCCATGACCGCAACCTAAGGCCTGATCGTCATGTTCTCCGGCGGCCCCGCCTTCCGCAGCGGCTCGGCCAGCCTCGCGAACTCGCACAGCAGCGACCGCGTCTTCCGGGGATCGATGATCTCCTCGACCCAGAATTTTTCGGCGGAGCGGAACGGCGAACGCAGCTTGTTGAGACGTTCCTGGATCTCCTTGAGCTTGCCCGCCTTGTCCTCGGCCGCATCGATGTCGGCACGGTAGGCGGCTTCGATGCCGCCTTCGAGCGGCAGCGAGCCCCAATAGGCTGACGGCCAGGCGTAGCGGATCGAGAAGCGGTCGGCGGGCTGATGCACCACGCCGGCGACACCGAAGGCGTTGCGCAGGATCACGGTGCACCAGGGCACGGTGGTCTGGTTGACCGCGGCCATGGCGCGGACGCCGTGGCGGATGGTGGCGGCCTTCTCGGCATCGAGGCCGATCATGAAGCCCGGGCAGTCCATGAGATAGACGATCGGCAGATGAAACGTTTCCGCGAAGTCGACCCAGCGCACCACCTTCTGGCACGCATCCGCAGTCCACGAGCCGCCATAGTGAAAGCTGTCGCTCGCAAGCACCATCACCGCCCTGCCCTCGAGCCGGGCGAGACCGACGATGATTGGCTTGCCGAAATTCTTGGCGACCTCGAAGAACGAGCCCTTGTCGACGACCTGCTCGACGATCGGCCGCATCTTGTAGACCTGCTTGCGGTTGCGCGGCACCGCATTCATCAGGGCTTCTTCGGTGCGCTCCGGATTGTCGGTGCAGGGCAAGGTCGGCGGCAGTTCGTAGACCGATGACGGCAGATAAGAGAGGAAACGTCGCGCGCAGGCGAACGCCTCTTCTTCCGTATCGACGGCGTGATCGACCGCGCCGGCGCGAGTCTGGATGTCGGCGCCGCCAAGCTCCTCCTTCGAGAGGTCCTGCCCGAGCGCCTTCACCACCGGCGGCCCCGCGACGAACATCGCGGACTTCCTGGTCATGATGGAATAGTGGCTGGCGGCAAGGCGCGCCGCGCCAAGGCCCGCGACCGAGCCGAGACCGAGCGCGACGACCGGCACGCGCGACAAATTCTCCGTCGTGAAGCGATACCAGCGCGTGCCGCCGATGCCGCCCGGCAGATTGGCCGCGCCCTTGGTCTCGATGGTCTTGACCGAGCCGCCGCCGCCGGAGCCCTCAATGATGCGGACGATGGGCAGACGGAAGTCGTGCGCCATCTCCTCCGCCATCAACGGCTTGGCCGAGATCGACGCATCGGCCGAGCCGCCGCGGACGGTGAAATCGTCGCCGACCACGACGACCGTGCGGCCTTCGACGCGCGCGCGGCCGAACACGCAGTTCGCCGGCGTCAATTTCTGCAACTCGCCGCTGGAATCGTACTCACCGATGCCGGAGACGGCACCGATCTCGTGAAAGGTGCCGCTGTCGATCAGTCTGTCGATACGCTCCCGAACAGTCAGTCGGCCCTGGTCATGCTGACGCTTGACCTTGTCAACGCCGCCCATCTCCCGCGCGAAGGCTTCGCGCCGGGCGAGCTCGTCGAGTTCCGGCTTCCAGTTCATTCACTCCCTCCGAATTGATCGGCTTGTTATTGTTATGCACGGCCATTGCGACCGGTTTGCGCGAGAGGCGGTTGTTGAAGACATCACCTTCGGCGCCCTCCATCAGGCTTCCGAGCGAGCGGCCGAGCGCGACCATCAACGGCGCGACTTCCGCATGCAGACGCTGCTCGTCATACATCGACGACAACAGCCCGATCGTGATGACGACGAAGGTCTGGTATTGCGGCGACCAGATCGGCACCGCGAGGCCGTTGATGTGCGGGCTCCACAGGCCGCAGGCCGTGACATAACCGCGCTCGAGCAACGACTGCCTGTTGGCCTCGATGCGGGGCCGCAGGATCTTTGCAGCTTCGGGCGCTTCCCGTTCCATGTCCGTAATGAAGGCATCGCCGACTTCAGGCGAAAGCGCCGCGGTGTAGGCCGCGCCCGCGGCCGTCGAGGCCATCGAGATGCGGCTGCCGGTGCCCTCATGCAGACCGAGCGCAGTCGCCGAGCGCGCGAACTGGAGATAGACCAGATGGAAGCGATCGGGGACGACGAAGCCGACAGTGCCTGGCAATTGCTCGGCGACTTCCTGCAGCCGCTGCCGGATCATGCTGCGCAGCTGCGCGCCCTTCATCATCGAGGCGCTCATCGCCACCGCGCTCGGGCCGATGCGATATTTCTGGTCGCGCGGCAGGTACACGAGTTGCCCCATCCGCGTCAGCGTGTGCGTGAGCCGCGACACCGTCGAGCGCGGCAGGCCGCAGCGATTTGAAATCTCGAGATTGCCGAGTCGGGCCTCATGGCCCTCGAAGCATCGCAACACGTCGAACGCGCGCGACACCACCTGGATGACATCACCCTCGCCGGCATCGCCAGCGAGCGCACCTTGCCTGCTTAACCGCTCCGATCGTCGTCCCATGTTCCCTACCGTTCGTTCCGCTCTGCGGAATTAAATTCCACTTGCAGACGACGCTACCTCAGGCATTTTGCAACGACAACAAAAAGGCGATGGCATGCCAGAAATTAAGATCGTCACGGAGGTCGCGGGTCGCATCTGCGCAACTCCCGTGCAAGTTGGAGGAACCGTTGCGGATGGCGATGACGTTGTAGTCGTCGAAGCCATGAAGATGGAGATACCTGTGCCCTCGCCCGCGAGCGGCACGATCAAATCGCTGCTCGTCAAGCTCGACGATGTCGTCGCCGAAGGACAGGCGATCGCGATCGTCGCGAACTGACTGCATTATCCGTGGCTTCCGCGACAATCTGTCTGCCTCATCGCCGCGTTCGCGGTACGGCGTTGCCATCGCCTGATCGCGATGACATGATCCGTTTCAAACAAAAAACTGTTTCAAACAAAGAATGAAACTCTTCGCGGCAAACGCGAGGATCATTGGAGGGAAAAATGCTTCGTGAGCTGACCATGCTCGCGCCTGCCTTGGTTGCGGGCATTTCTTTTGCGTCTACAAGCTATGCAATCGCCGAAGACATCAAGCTGCCGGCGACATTGACGTTCACCGCCTATGACACCGGCACCGCCGGCTTCAACATCGCGGTCGGCGTCGGCAAGATGATGAAGGACAAATACGGCACCGATGTGCGCGTGCTGCCCGCAGGCAACGACGTCGCGCGGCTTGCACCATTGCGCGCCAAGCGCGCGGCGTCATCGGCGATGGGATCGGGTACCTATTTCGCGCAGGAAGGCGTGTTCGAGTTCGGCTCGAAGGAATGGGGCCCGCAGCCGCTCCAGATCATGCTCTCGAGCGTCGATTGCAATTGCGGTTCGCTTGGGGTCGCAGCCGATAGCGGCGTGAAAGATCTGAAAGACCTGAAAGGCAAGCGCGTCGGCTTCGTCGTCGGCTCGCCCGCGCTGAACCAGAACTCGCTCGCGGTGCTCGCCTTCGCAGGCCTGACGCAGAAGGATGTCAAGGTCGTCGAGTTCGCGAGCTACGGCGCGATGTGGAAGGGCCTGATCAACAACGACACCGACGCCGCCTTCGGCACCACCATCACCGGCCCCGCCAAGGAAGCCGAGACCTCGCCGCGCGGTCTGGTCTGGCCGCCGCTGCCCGCCAAGGACAAGGAAGGCTGGGCGCGGATGCAGAAGGTCGGCTCGTTCTTCTTCCCGCAGACGGCAACCTGCGGCGCCGGCATCACGCTGGACAAGCCGATCGAGCTCGGCAACTACCCCTATCCGATCTTCGTCGCCTATGCCTCGCAACCGGCAGACCAGGTCTATGCGATGACCAAGGCGATGATCGTCAGCTACGACGCCTACAAGGACTCCGCGCCCGGCGCCGGCGGGCTCGCCGCCGACCGGCAGACCAAGAACTGGGTGGTGCCCGTGCATCCCGGCGCGGTGAAGGCCTTGAAAGAAGCCGGGCAATGGTCTGACGCGCAGGACGCCCACAACAACAAGCTGTTCAAGCGACAGGAAGTGCTTGGCGCGGCGTGGGCGGATTACGGCAAGTCCAATCCGCCGTCGGACGAAAAGGCCTTCCTCGAGGGCTGGATGAAGGCGCGCGCCACGGCGCTGGCCAAGGCCGACATGCCGAACGGGTTTGACTGACCGTCAAGCTGCCTGCCGCAGAACTGTTTTAGGAGAGCGCCGATGTCAGAGACTGCGGCAGCGCCGGCGACGAAGGTTGAGTTCGCAGATCCGCATCTCGGCGCCGCCGCCGACTTGCAGGAAGCCGAGGTCACGCGCGTCCGCACATTGAAGGGCGCGTGGCGCTGGGTGCTGATGGCGGCCACCGCAGCCACTATTCTGTTGTGTGTGAACCAGCAATTCTCGCTGCGGTTCTTCATCGACTACACCCAGCTCAACACCGAATATTTCTACCTGCTGATCGCGTTGATGCTCCCGTTCACCTTCCTGATCTTTCCGGGATCGGAGAAGGCGCCGCTCGACCGCATCCCCTGGTATGACCTGCTGCTGTTCGCCGCGACCTTCGGCTCGGCGATCTGGCTGATGCTCAACATCCGCAAGGCCGCGCAATTCGGCTGGGAGTTCGATGGCGCGCCTGGCAACGTCATCGCCGCCGGGCTCGTGATGTGGTTCGTGCTGATGGAGGCGCTGCGGCGCACCGGCGGCTGGAGCCTGCTGCTCAGCGTGCTGCCCTTCACGCTCTATCCGCTGTTTGCGGACTCTTCCTGGCTCGGGCCGTTCCGCGGCACGCAGTCGACGCTGCAGCAGACCACGTCCTATCACATGCTCTCCGGTGAGAGCCTGCTCGGCATTCCCATCCAGGCCTTTGCCGACACCGTGATCGGCTTCCTCGTCTTCGGCACCGCGCTGATGATGACGGGCGCGGGCAAATTCTTCATCAACATCGCCTTCGCGATGTGCGGCACCTTCCGCGGCGGCGCGGCAAAGGTCTGCGTGTTTGCCTCCGGCCTGCTCGGCACCGTCGGCGGCAGCATCGTCTCCAACGTGCTGACGGCGGGCACGATGACGATCCCTGCGATGAAGAAGACGGGGTTCACGCCGTCCTATTCCGGCGCGATCGAGGCCTGCGCCTCGACCGGCGCCGTGCTGGCCCCGCCCGTGCTGGGCGCCACCGCCTTCGTCATGGCGCAGTTCATGAACACGGGCTATGCCGACGTCGCGCTCGCCGCGACCATC
Organism: Bradyrhizobium sp. 482_C4_N1_8; assembly: GCF_052075965.1. Classification (NCBI taxonomy): domain Bacteria; kingdom Pseudomonadati; phylum Pseudomonadota; class Alphaproteobacteria; order Hyphomicrobiales; family Nitrobacteraceae; genus Bradyrhizobium; species Bradyrhizobium sp. 482_C4_N1_8. The sequence continues at coordinate 5,445,247 of NZ_CP197231.1, forward strand.
CCCTCGATCCTCTATTATGTCGGCCTGTTCGCGCAGGTCGACGCCTATGCCGCCCGCCACAAGCTGAAGGGCCTGCCACGCGCCGAGCTGCCGCGCTTCTGGGACGCTTTCAAGGAGGGCTGGTATTATCTCTTCGTGATTGTCGTGCTCGTGGTCATGCTGCTGTATTTCAAGCGCGAGAGCCACGCGCCGTTCTACGCCTCCGTGCTGCTCGTGATCCTGCATCAATGGTCCGGGCCGGCGCGCTGGAGGCTCGGCAATACGCTGGTGCTCGCCGGTTCGATCGCGGCAACGGCTGCGATGTTCTGGTTCGGCGTGCTCAACGCCGCGCTGTGGGGCATGTGCCTGCTGGCAGCACTGAACGAATTCTTCCCCGGCAAGAACTGGGGCGGCGCGCGCTGGCTGCATTTCCTCGAACTCAACGGCAAGACCTTCGTCGAGCTGATCGCGATCCTCGCCGGCTGTGGCCTGCTGATCGGCGCCTTCTCGCTCACCGGCGTGATCTCGAGCCTCGCCAACGACCTGCTCAGTATCGCCGGGGGCGATGCCTTCCTGCTGCTGATCATGTGCGCCATCACCAGCCTGATCCTCGGGCTCGGGCTGACCACGACCTCCTGCTACATCTTCCTGGCCATTCTGGTGGCGCCGGCGCTGGAGAAGCTCGGGCTCAACAAGATGGCGGTGCACATGTTCATCTTCTACTGGGGCATGCTGTCCTCGATCACGCCGCCGGTGGCGATCGCCTCCTTCGCGGCGGCCGGCATTGCCGGCGCTCCCGCGATGAAGACGGGCTGGGAGAGCATGTGGGTGGGCAGCATCATCTATTTCATCCCGTTCTTCTTCGTGCTCAATCCGGCGCTGCTGCTTCAGGGCAGCAACCCGTATCTGGAGGCATTCGGGCTGACCGGACTTGCCTGCTTCGGCATCGTCTTCATCTGCGGCGGCATCCAGGGCTACCAGGCTTTTGTCGGCGACCTTCGCGGCGCGGGCCTGATGGAGTGGCCTTTGCGGGTGCTGCTGGTGATCGGCGGTTTTGTCGTGGCCACCCCGGGCGGCGGGATCATGCCGCTGTCGCAGATGCAGGTCACGCTGCTGGGCCTCGCGATCCTCGTGCCCACGGTTTTGATCGCCCTGCTGCTGGTCCGGCGGCAGGCCGTGGTGCCGGACGGGTTGCGCGTGCCCTGATTGCGTTGCACAAAGACAGGCGATGACAACGCACTCGCCTGCCGCCTCCGCCTGGACCCGCTCGAAGCCGCCCTTGCTGCGGTTTCTGGGCAATTGTCTCAACGAATTCTCGGCCGAGACCTCCGGCGCCGTCGCCGACTACATCCCCGAGCTGAGCAAGGCCGACCCTGCCCATTTTGGCATCAGCCTCGCGACGCTGGACGGCCATGTCTACGAGGTCGGCGACAGCCGGGTGCCCTTCACCATCCAGTCGATGTCGAAGCCCTTCGTGTTCGCGCTGGCCCTGGACCTCCTGGGCGCCGGCCGCGTCGAGAGCGCGATCGGCGTCGAGCCCTCGGGCGATCCCTTCAACTCGATCCGGCTCAATTCCGACAACCATCCGTTCAACCCGATGGTCAATGCCGGCGCGATCGCCTGCACCGGGCTGATCTATGACAACAAGGGCACGGAAGCCTTCGAGCAGATCCGGCTTGCGCTCAGCCGCTTTGCGGGGCGCGATCTCGCGGTGGACGAGGCCGTTTACAGCTCGGAGAGCCAGACCGGCGACCGCAACCGCGCCATCGGCTACCTCCTCAAGACCAATGCGGTGATCTCGGACAATGTCGCCGGCGTGCTCGACGTCTATTTCCGGCAATGCGCGGTGCTGGTCACGGCGCGCGACATCGCGGTGATGGCGGCGACGCTCGCCAATCGCGGCGTCAATCCCGTGACGGGCGAGCAGGTGCTGACGCCCTACGCGATCTCGCGGACGCTCTCGGTGATGACGTCGTCGGGCATGTACGACTACGCCGGCGAATGGATCTACCGGATCGGCATCCCCGCCAAGAGCGGCGTCGGCGGCGGCATCCTGGCCGCACTCCCTGCCCGCCTCGGCCTCGGCAGCTATTCGCCGAAGCTCGACAAGCACGGCAACAGCGTGCGCGGCATCAAGGTCTGCGAGGCGCTGTCCTCGCATTACGACCTGCACATGCTCAACCGCAGCGACGACGCCCGCAACGCCGTCATCGCCGACTACGACATCGGCAAGAGCCCGTCGCGGCGCGTGCGCCGGCCGCAGGAGCGCGAGATTCTGGCCGGGCATGAGCAGGAGGTGCGGGTCATCGAGCTGGTCGGCACGCTGTCGCTGTCGGCGGTCGACTATGTCTCGCGCAGGCTGGCCGGACAGCCGCGGCCGCAAATCGTGATCTTCGATCTCCACCGCGTCACCTCCACCACCCGCGCCGGGGCGCGGCTCGTGGCCGAGGCGTTCGAGGAGCTGGCAGCGCTGAACGTGACCGTCGTACTGTCGGGGGTCAGGCGTGCGTCGAAGGAATGGGACAGCCTGCGGGAATGGACGGCGGAGCTGAAGAACGTCCGCGACTTCTATTTGCTCGACACCGCGATCGAATGGGCGGAAGACCAGATCGTCTACCGCTACGGCGGCTCGATCGATTTCCACGAGACCACCGAGCTTGCCGAGCAGCCGCTGCTATCAGGCATGAGCGAGGAAGAGCTGACCGACCTCGCCTCGATCTGCACGATCCGGACCTTTCCATCCGGGGCAAAGATCATCACGACCGGCGACCCCGCCGATTTCCTGTTCTTCCTGCGCAGCGGCGCCGTACATGTCACCCTGCCCGACGGCGTGCGGCTGGCGACGCTGACCGCCGGCATGGCCTTCGGCGAGATGGCGCTGCTGGAGCCGACGCGTTCGGCCGATGTTTTCGCGGACATGGCGGCGACCGCATTCGAGGTGCCGCTGAAGGATTTCGAGCGCTTCCGCAAGCAGCACCCGCGCGCTTCCGAGCGCATCATGCGCAATCTGGCGCAGCTGCTCGCCGACCGCCTGATCGTCGCCAATGCCAAGGTCGACATTCTGACGTCGACGTGAGCGCGCTGATCCGGGTCAGCGGCTCGCGGCTTCGCTCAGTCGCCGCTTGATCTTGGCAGCGCTCGCCTTGAGCAATTCGGACGGCTGCTGGCCGGTCGCGGCGCACAGGCAGGCCCAGTAATAGATGACATCGCCGAGCTCATCGACGAGGCCCGCCTTGTCGAGCCAGTCATCGCGCAGCAGCTTCTTGATGTGGTCGGCGACCTCGCCGGATTCGCCGGCGAGGCCGAGCCCGAGATAGGACAGCCGCTCGTTGGACGGATGCTCATCGACTTTCGCAATGCTCGCGGCCCAGACCGCGTATTCATCGATCGTCATCGGCAAACCTCGCCACAGTTTTTGGATCAGCCCACCACTTCCGTGACGGGCTGGAGGTCGATTTCAAAAGTCTCCAGAAATTTCGAGGTCATGATGTAGAAGCCGACCGAGAGCTGGAGCTCGACCAGCGCGGCCGGTGTCAGCTTCGACGCGATCGCCTTGAACGTCGCATCCGTCGGCTTCTTCAGCTTCACGATCTCGTCGGTGAAGGCGAGTGCGGCGCGCTGCACCTCGTTGAAGCAGGTCGCGGCCTGCCAGTTCTCCAGCGCCTCGTTCTGCTCGTCGGTGACGCCGACATTCTTGCCGATGCGCTTGTGCGCGACGATCTCATACGGCGCCTCGCACAAAATCCCGGTGCGGGTGATCGCGAGCTCGCGCACGATGGGATCGAGCTCGCCCTTGTGGCGGATGGCTCCGCCGAGCCGGCAGTACTGCTCAAAGTAGCTCGGCGAGTGCGCCATCATGCGGAAGATGTTGGCGTTGCGGTTCTTGTCGAGAATTTCGCGGGTGCGGTCGGACGCCTTGAACGGGTCGCTGTAGTTGATGCGGGCCATGATTTACCTGAAGATTTCCTTGACGATTTCCTTGGGCCTTTGATGCTTTTTGTCGTTAGCGGCGAGAGTCCCACGAAACTGTATTCTGGCGTGACCGCAACAGCAACATCATCGAGTCAAAATGCCGCCGCATTGCTGATCGACCTTGGGACAGTCGATATTCGCCGTGTGGGGACAAATCACGGTGAATACTCGCAAGGGGTGTTCCGAGTAAAAAACAATTGACCGTCGGGTGCGCTAGCCGCGCAACGATGAGTCACGCCCAAGTCTAGGGAGAAAAAGGCATGAAGGAAGCCACCAAGGGGGCGGCCTCGGGAGCGCTCGCGCATATGCTGGCGGTGACGGCGATGCTCGTCATCGCCAGCATATTGTTCTACGGGCGTTAGCAAGAGTTGCGTAGAGTGTTTTCGTCATTCCGGGGTGGCTCTCGCACAAGCCAGGCTCAGAATCCCGTTCCAGGCTCGGTCCCTCGGACCGCCCCCGAATGACGGATCCTACTATTTCCTTTTGCTGAAAAACGGCACGAGCTTGCCGGCAAACGTCGGGAAGCTCGCAGTGACCTCATCGCCGATAGCTAGATTCGTCTCGCCGTGCGCCATCATGCGAAATCCCTCTGCGCAATCGACCAGCAGGATGTTGTAGGGCAAGTGCGCCCGGGTCTCGGGCGTGGCGGCGCGGCAGACCAGCGAAGTCGCATAGACGCTGCCCTTGCCGCAGGCGCGCGCATCGCGCGGATCGGGCGCGCCGCAGGCCGCGCAGAAGGCGCGATGGAAATACTGCGCATGGCCGCATGCGCCGCAGGTCTGAAAGGTGATGGCCTGCTCACCCTTGGTCCAGTCCGCGATTCGTTCGCTCATCGCACGCGCTCCAGAAACATGCTCACGTGGGACGACAGCACGCCGCCGTCGCCGTGCAGCAGCGCGATCGATGCGTCGCGCACCTGGCGGCTAGCCGCCCGCCCCGTCATCTGCAAATGCGCCTCGACCAGATGCGCCATCGCGCCGCCGACGCCGCAATGGCCATAGCTGAGCAGGCCGCCATGGGTGTTGAGCGGCATCGCGCCGTCGCGGCTGAAATGGCCTGATCGCACGCGCGCAGCCGCCTCGCCGCGGCCGGCGAGGCCGAGGTCTTCCAGCAGCATGGCGAGCGTGATCGTAAAGCTGTCGTAGATCGCGGCGTAGCGCACGTCGGAGATCGCAAGGCCGGTGGCCTCCTTGGCGCGGGCGATGGAGATTTCAGCACCGAGCTCGCTGAGCGCGGGCGCGGCCGTCACGTGCTGATGGGTATGCGCCTGGGCGCAGCCGCGGATGCGCACGCCGGCCTCGCCGGTCCGCTCACGGCTGATGACGAAAGCCGCGCCGCCGTCCGACACCGGGCAGCAGTCCAGCAGCTTGAGCGGCATTGCCACCGGCTTCGAGGCGATGACATCGGCGACCGTGATGGGATCGTGGAATTGCGCGCCGGGATGGGTGCAGGCGTGCGCGCGCATCAGCACCGCGAATTCGGCGAGATCCTCTTCCGTCACGCCGTATTCGTGCATGTAGCGGGTGGCGACCAGGCCGTAATAGGCGGGAATGGTCGGGCCGAGCGGCACCTCGTAGTCGGGATGCCCGACCTGCGCCAAAGCCTGGATCGAAGCGTCGCGGCTTTGGCCAGTGAGGCGGTTCTCGCCAGCAACGACGAGGACGTTGCGCGCGACGCCCGCCTCGACGAGGTGATGGGCCAGCATGGTCATAGCAAGGCCCGTCGCGCCGCCGACCTGCACGGCGTGCGCGTAAGACGGACGGATGCCAAAATGCTCGGCGAAGACGGTGGCCAGCATGATGTGGGGCGAGACGGTCGAGTAGCCGCAGAGGATGCCGTCGATGTCGGCGCGCTTGAAACCGGCATCGTCGAGTGCGGCTTGCGCCGCCTTGCTCATCAGGTCGAGCGAGGACGAGCCTTCGTGCTTGCCGAAAGGTGTGAGGCCGACGCCGGTGATGAAGCTCATGATGCCCCTCCCTGCTCCGGCGGCGAACGCGTGACGCCATCGCGGACCATCGCGTCGATCTCGTCCGCGGAATAGCCGATCTCACGCAGGATCTCCGCGCCATGCTCGTTGAGCCGCGGCGCCAGCCTTGCCGGCTCGGCCTCGGTCTCCGACCAACTGGCCGTCACCTTCATGCTGCGGATCGGGCCTTCGGTCGGATGGTTCACGACCGGGAAGAAGCCGGTGGCTTCCAGATGCTCATCGTGCAGGATCGACGCGAGGTCGTGCATCGGCATCACGGGCACGTCGGCCTTGGTCAGCAAATCGATCCATTCGGCCGTGGTGCGCGTCTCGAAGATGCGCGCGAGCTCGGCATAGACGACGTCGATATTGGCGGCACGGCCGGCGAAGGTCGCGAATTTGGGGTCGGCACGCAGATCGTCGCGGCTCGTTGCCTTGAAGAAGTTCTCCCACTGCTTGTCGTTGTAGACGATGACGCTGAGATAGCCGTCCGAGGTCTTGTAGGGCCGGCGGTCGCGCGAGAGGTGGCGGGCGTAGCCGCCCTTGTCGAGCGGCGGCTCGTAGGTGAGCCCGCCCATGTGGTCGCCCATGACGAAGCCGGCCATGGTCTCGAACATCGGGATGTCGACGCGCTGGCCGCGGCCGGTGCGATCCCGATGCACGAGGCTGGCACAGATCGCGCCGACCGCAGTGAGACCGACGATGCGGTCGACCAGCGCATTGGGCACATAGCGCGGCACGCCGTCACCGGTCTGCGCCATCAAGGCGGGGAGCGCGGTCGCGCCCTGGATCAAATCGTCGTAGGCGGGCTTGGCGGCATATGGCCCGTCCTGGCCGAAGCCGAACACCCCGGCATAGACGAGGCGCGGATTGATTGCGGAGACGACGTCGTAGCCGAGCTGAAGCCGCGCCATCGCCTGCGGGCGGACATTGTAGACGAGAACGTCGGCGTCCTTCAGCAGCCGCAGCACGGCATCGCGGCCAGCGGGCTTCTTCAGGTCGAGGCAGATCGAGCGCTTGCTGCGGTTGGTATTGAGGAACACCGGGCCCATGCCGGCATGGCGCATCGGGCCGATCAGGCGAGTGACGTCGCCGTCGAGCGATTCCACCTTGATCACGTCGGCACCGTAGTCGCCGAGCATCTGGGTCGCATAGGGACCCATCAGCACGGTGGTCATATCCACGACCTTGATGCCCTTCAGCGGCCCCATCCGTTCGCTCCCGATTGCGCGGGCTCAACCTGGCCCTGCGATTTCGGTCCAGCTAAGGGCAGCGACGCCGCGCGCGCAAGGGCGGCCGGGGTATGGCCGCATGCGCGGTGCCGCGGCCGCTATTTCTTCTGGCGGGATTCGCGGATCTTGATGAGACGGTCGAGCTCATCGTTCTGCTGGTTGATCCGGTCGGCGATCCGCGACTCGTTCTGCTCGCCGGAGGCGGCCGCGGCCTGCTCGATGAGCTGCCGGATATTGTCCTCGAGGATCGCGATGCGATCGTTGAGTGCGTCTATCGACAGCGAGTCTTCGTAGTCATTGCCCATGATGCATTCCCTGCCAATCAATGAAGAGCCGCAGGATGGGCAAAGCGTAGCGTGCCCACCATGATCTAGCGCAACAAAAAGGTGGGCACGGCGCAAACGCGCCTTTGCCCACCCTACGAGAACTTACTTCAGCGGCTCCAGCACGGAAACGTAATTCGCGACCGCTGCGCCGCCCATGTTGAAGATGCCGCCAAGCTTGGCGTTCTTGAGCTGCATGCCCTCGGGCGCCTGGCCAGCGAGCTGCATCGCGGTCATCACGTGCATGGAGACGCCGGTGGCGCCGATCGGGTGGCCCTTGGCCTTCAGGCCGCCGGACGGATTGACCGGCAGCTTGCCATCCTTGAGGGTCCAGCCTTCCTTGATGGCGCGGGCACCCTGCCCCTTCGGCGTCAGGCCCATCGCTTCGTACTCGATCAGCTCGGCGACGGTGAAGCAGTCATGGGTCTCGACGAAGGAGAGATCGGTGAGCGCAACGCCCGCCTTCTCCAGCGCGCGCTGCCAGGCGACCGTGCAGCCCTCGAACTGGAGGATGTCGCGCTTGGACATCGGCAGGAAGTCCTGGGCGTGCGCGGTGGCGCGGAAGCCGATCGACTTGCTCATGCCCTTGGCGGTCTCGGCATCGGCCAGCACCAGCGCCGCGGCGCCGTCGGAGACCAGCGAGCAGTCGGTACGCTTCAGGGGACCCGCGACATAGGGGTTCTTCTCGCTCTCGGCGCGGCAGAACTCGAAGCCAAAATCCTTGCGCATCTGGGCGAAGGGATTGGCGACGCCGTTCTTGTGGTTCTTGGCCGCGATCAGCGCCAGAGCATCGGACTGGTCACCGTATTTCTGGAAATAGGAGCTGGCGATCTTGCCGAACACGCCGGCGAAGCCGCCGACGGTGTCGCCGTCCTCCGGCAGATAGGATGCCTTGAGCAGGTTCTTGCCGATCTCAGGCCCGGGGGTGCGGGTCATCTGCTCGACCCCGACGACGAGCACGATCCTGGCCGCGCCTGCGTCGATCGCACGCAGGCCCTGATGGACCGCGGCGGAGCCGGTGGCGCAGGCGTTCTCGACGCGGGTCGTCGGCTTGAAGCGCAGCTTCGGGTCGGCCTGGAGCACCAGCGAGGCGGTAAAATCCTGCGGCGAGAAGCCGGCGTTGAAATGGCCGAGCACGATCTCGTCGACGTCGGACGCGGAAATGCCGGCATCGGCCATCGCCTCGTTGGCCACGCGGGTGACGAGGCTTTCGACGGTCTCGGTGTCGAACTTGCCGAACGGCGTATGCGCCCATCCGACGATGCTGGCGGTCATGGTCATCTCCCTGGGGTCTCTTACTGACCTAAGTCTTAGCCCACCAACCGCAAGACTTCACGTGGCTTTCAGGGCCTTGAGGGTGCGCTGGCAGATGGCAGTTATGCCGGCCCAGTTCCCGGCCTTGATCTCCGCCGACGGGCATAGCCAGGAACCGCCGACCGCGACCACGTTGGGCTCGGCAAGCCAGGTTGCCGCATTGGCCTCGCCCACACCGCCGGTCGGGCAAAACCGCACGTTCGGGAACGGGCCGCCCAGCGCGCGCAGGCCCTTGATGCCGCCGGCCTGCTCGGCCGGGAAGAATTTTGCGACGTCGAGGCCGTACGACAGCGCCAGCATCAGTTCGGACGCCGTGGCAATGCCCGGCGCGAACGGCAAGGAGCTGTCGGCGGCGACCTTCAGGAGATCGGGGGTCAGGCCCGGGCTGATGCCGAACGCGACGCCGAGCTTCTCGACGCGGACGAAATCGGCCGGATTGAGGATCGTGCCGATGCCGACGACCGCCTCGGGCACCTCGGCCATCATCGCCCTCGCCGCCTCGATCGCAACGGGGGTGCGCATGGTCACCTCCAGCGTGCGGACGCCGCCGGCCACCAGCGCTTTCGCCAGCGGCACGGCATCCTGGATCCGCTCGATGGTGAGGACAGGAATGACGGTCGCGGCCTTGAACAGCGCGACGAGGTGGTTCTGTTGGGCAGTCGTGGTCATCTTGGCTTTCGTTTCACTTGGTCGCTTGACGCGTGGTCGCCGGCCGGTGCCGCTTCTTCGGCGGCATGGCATAGCCCGGAATGATGGCGCCGGCATAGCAGATCACGAGGCTGGCGAGGCGGTGCCCGGCCTGGGCCGCCTCGACCGGATCGGAGCCGCCGAGCCGGGCCGCGATATAGGCCGCGGCAAAGCTGTCGCCCGCCGCTGTGGTGTCAACGACCGGCTTAGTCATCGGTTCGGCGCGGACCTCGCTGGTGCCGCCGGGAAAGCGCAGCAGGCTGACCGGCTCGGCCAGCCGGAACACCAGCTCGGGGCTCGGGATGCGTGCCATCAGCTGGTCATGGCTCTCGCCGGGATAGAGCGCGAGCAGATCCTCGGTCGAGGTCAGCACGATGTCGGCGGTTGCAAATGCCGCGGCAAAGACCTCGCGGGCGACATCGCGGTCCGGCCATCCCCGCGCGCGAAAATTGGTGTCGAACACGAAGCGGGTGCCGAGCAGGCGCGCCCGCTTGATCGCCGCGAACAGGCGCTCGCGCCCGGCCGCATCGTAGATCGAGAGCGTGATCGCCGAGAGATAGACGATGTCGTAGCTCATCAGCGAGTTGAGCAGCTCGTCCGTCTCGGGCAGGCTCATCAATTGGCGCGCCGCCGCGCTGTCGCGCCAGTGGAAGAACTGGCGCTCGCCCTTCGCATCCGTCTGGATCATGTAGAGGCCAGGCAGCTTGCCCGGCAGCCGGGAGACGCGGCGGGTCCCGACGCCCTCCGCATTCCAGGCCGCGATCATCTCGTCGCTCAGGGCATCATCGCCGAGCGCGGTGAGATAGTCGACCTTGACCTCGAGCCGCGCCAGATACACCGCCGTGTTGAGGGTGTCGCCACCGAAGCCGCGCGAATACAGGCCGCCGCCCTGGCCATGCCCGCTGGACTGTCCAGCGGACTGTCCACCCTGGGCCTGCCGGAGCTCGACCATGCATTCACCGATGCAAGCAACGCTCGCCATCGTCATATCCACGCTGTTCATCAGTTCGATCAGGCGACGAAGTTGCCGCCGAGCTCGTCTTCGATGTGAATGCGGATGATGTCGTCAAAAGTCTTTTCTTCGGTGGTGAAGCCGAGCTCGCGCGCCCGCTTCGCCTCGAAATTGCGCGGCCAGCCGCCGACGATGCCGACGATGAACGGATCCAGCTCGTGCTTGATGCGCGCGGCGACCTTGTCGCCGGCCACCCGCTTGAGCGCAGCGATCTGTTCGCCGACGGTGGCCGAGAAGCCGGGCATCGTCAGGTTGCGGCGCGGGCCGACCTTGGCGAGATCCATGGTGCCGGCATGGAGCAGGAAGCCGACGGCGGAACGCGGCGTGGCGTGCCAGTGGCGGACATCCTCGGAGACCGGGAGCACCGCTTCCTTGCCGGCCAGCGGCTCGCGCAGGATGTTGGAGAAGAAGCCCGATGCCGCCTTGTTGGGCAGGCCGGGCCGGATGCAGATGGTCGGCAGGCGGATGCCGATGCCGTCGAGGAAGCCGCGGCGCGAATAGTCGGCGAGCAGTAACTCACCGATCGCCTTCTGGGTGCCGTAGCTGAGCAGCGGGGTGTGGAAGAACTCATCGCCGATCGCATCCGGGAACGGGGCGCCGAACACCGCGATTGACGAGGTGAAGACCACGCGCGGCTTGTAGCCGCCGCCGACGAGCCTGACGGCATCGAGCAGCATCCGCGTGCCGTCGAGATTGATGCGGTAGCCCTTGTCGAAATCGAGCTCGGCTTCGCCGGAGACGATCGCGGCGAGATGGAAGATCACGTCGGGTCGGCCGGCGATCAGCTTTTCGGCTGCGCCCGGCACGGCGAAATCGCCTGACACGGTCTCGACGGGGAAACCGGCCTTTTCCGGCTTCTTGGGCTCGACCACGTCGTGCATGGTCAGCTTGGTGATGTCGCTCTTGCCGAGCCGGCCGTCGCGCAACAGCCGTTCACACAATTTACGGCCGACCATGCCGGCGGCGCCCAGAACCAGAATGTGCAAGAGCCTACTCCTTCTTATTGGCCGGAGCGCGCCGCTCCTGACACGTTCTCCTGGCACGCTCTCAAGGCAGGCCCCGCGATCATTCCTTCACGGCGCCGGTCATCGCCGACACATAGTACTCCACGAAGAAGGAATAAAGGATAACTACGGGGACCGAGCCGATCAGGGCCGCCGCCATCAGCGCGCCCCAATGGTAGACGTCGCCGCTGACGAGCTCGGTGATGGCGCCGACGGGGATGGTCTTGTTCTCCGACGAGGAGATGAAGGTCAGCGCGTAGATGAACTCATTCCAGGACAACGTGAAGGCGAAGATGCCGGCCGAGATGACCCCCGGGAGCGACAGCGGCAGCGTGATCTTGACCAGGATCTGGAGCCGCGTCGCCCCGTCGATCAGGGCGCATTCCTCCAGCTCGTACGGAATGGTGCGGAAATAGCCCATCAGGAGCCAGGTGCAGAACGGGATCAGGAAGGTCGGATAGGTCAGGATCAGCGCCAGATTGCCATCGAACAGGCCGAGCTGGAACACGATCGCCGCCAGCGGAATGAACAGGATCGAGGGCGGCACGAGATAGCCGAGGAAGATCGCTAGCCCCACATAGCGCGAGCCCTTGTAGCGGAGACGTTCGATCGCGTAGGCGGCGCAGACGCTGGCGAACAGCGAGATGAAGGTGGAGGACACCGAGACGATCACGGTGTTCCACATCCAGAGCGGATAGTCGGTTTCGACCAACAGCTTCTTGATGTGCTCGATGGTCGGATTCACGATCCAGAACGGATTGTACTTCTCGTAATCGTACATCTCCGCGTCCGGCTTGAACGTCGCGACCGCCATCCAATAGAACGGGAACAGCAGGAAGAAGATGATCAGGCCGAGCGGAAAGTAGACCCGCAAGAACTTCCGCGGGAAGCTCTCGAGATAATCCATTCCGACGCTTTGGTCGTCTGCGGTGCTCATGGTCAGTCCCTCCCGCCCTGCTGCCAGCGGGAGCGCTGAAGCCCGAAGAAGCTGAGCAGGATCGCCGCGACCAGGAACGGGATCATCGCGTTCGAGATCGCCGCGCCCTCCCCGAGATTGCCGCCGGTGATGGCGCGCTGGAACGACAGCGTCGCCATCAGATGCGTGGCATTGATCGGCCCGCCCCGCGTGATGGTGTAGATCAGCTGGAAGTCGGTGAACGTCATCAGCACCGAGAATGTCATCACGACCGCGATGATCGGCGACAGCATCGGCAGCGTGATGTGGCGGAAGCGCTGCATGTTGGTGGCGCCATCGAGATTGGCCGCCTCGTAGAGCGAGGGCGAAATCGTCTGCAATCCCGCCAGCAGCGTGATCGCCACGAAAGGCACGCCGCGCCAGATGTTGGCGGCGACGACCGACAAGCGCGCATTCCAGGGATCGCCGAGGAAGTCGATGTAGCGCGTGATCAGGCCGGCCTTGATCAGTACCCAGGAGATGATCGAGAACTGGCTGTCATAGATCCACCAGAACGCGATCGCGGACAGCACCGTCGGTACCACGAAGGGCAGCAGCACGATGGCGCGGATCATCGACTTGAACGGCAGCCGCTCGTTGAGCAGCAGCGCGAGGTAAAGGCCGATGGCGAATTTCACGATGCTCGCGGTGAACGTATAGAAGATGGTGTTGAAGACCGAGAGCCAGAACACCGAATCCTTGGAGAGCGAGACGAAGTTCGCAAAGCCGATATAGCGCCCGGCCCCGCCGATCTTGGTGTCGGTCATGCCGAGCCAGAAGCCCAGCGCCAGCGGATAAGCCAGAAACAGGATGAGGATCGCGATCGCCGGCACCATGAACATCGCGCCGAGCCAATTCCGGCTCTCGAATGCTCTGGTCCAGAGGCTGGCGCGCTTGACCTGCGCGACAGCGGACTCGGCCATGACTGCCATGTCGGATTCCCCTCGGGAGAAAAGTCACGGCGTCCGGCGAACCGGACGCCGCGCGGATTGGCTTTGATCAGACCTGGTAGTAGCGCTTGGCGCGCTCGGCGGCGCGCGCCGCCGCCTGCTTCGGCGTCGCCGAGCCGGAGGCTGCTTCCGCGAACATGTCGACGACGACGAAGTCGCCCATCACCGCGGCGGAGGCATAGCCGAGATCGCCGGCAAAGCCGTTGTCGCGGCAGCGCTTCAGGCAGTCGCGATACGGGGTGATCTTCGGATCCGACGTCCACACCGGGTTGTCGTTGTAGGCCGGCAGCGGCGGCGACACGTAGCCGTTGGAAGCGACCTCCCAGGCGTCGTAATTCTCCTTGTCCATCATGAACTTGATGAATTCCTTGACCGCCTTGGGATACTTCGAGTGCTTGTAGCCGTAGTAGACCAGCACGTTCTGCTGCTCGGTCGACACGCCCACGGGGCCGATCGGCATCGGCGCGTGGTTCATGTCCTTGGCGATCTCCTGCTGCTTCGCATCGGTGGAGTTCTTGCCGACGGTCCAGATCGAGATGCCGTTCAGCGTCAGGCTGAGTTCGCCGTTCAGGAACGCCTTGTTGTTGTTCGAGTCATTCCACGACAGCACGCCCGGGATGAAGGTCTCGTAGAGCTGCTTGACGTATTCGAGCGCGGCGATCGTCTCCGGGGAGTCGATCACGACCTCGTTCTTGTCGTTGACGACCTTGCCGCCGAACGCCCAGAGCGCCCACTGGCACCAGCCATTGGCATCGCCCGTGGCATGGCCAAGCGCGAAGCCGGCCGGCGTGTTGTTCTTCTTCAACGCCTGGCAGAGCTTGAGGAAGCCGGCGGTGTCCTTGGGGAATTCCTCGAAGCCCGCAGCCTTCACGTGGCTGATGCGGTAGTTCAGGCAGCCGCCGGTCGCGCCCTGCGGAATGGCGATCCAGCTGTTGCCCTTCTTGCCGTAACGTTCGGCAACCGGATACCAGCCGCCATACTGCGCGCCGAGATAGTCGGCGACATCAGTCATATCGATCAGCTTTTCCGGGAATTTGTGGGGATCGTCGAGCGTGCCGATGATGAGGTCGGGGCCGGCGCCGACATTGGCGGCCACCGCGGCCTTGGGGCGGATGTCTTCCCAGCTCTCGGCCTCGAGCTTGATCTTGACGCCGGTCTTCTCGGAGAACTTCTTGGTCTGCTCGGCAAACTTGTCGAACTCGGCCTGGATGAACTGCTTCCAGCGCAAGACGCGGATGGACGCGTTCGGTTCGGGCGTGTTGGTCCACTCCGCGGCGCGGACCGGCACGATGCCCGGGCCGGCCAGCAGCGCTGCGCCGCCCAGGCCGGCCTTAAGCACACTTCGCCTGTCGAAATTGCTCATCGTTCTCTCCCTGAATTTTATATTTGTATTTGGGTCGTTCTTGAACAGTCGTTGGGCAATCCTTCGGCGCGGCTACATGCGTTTGCCCGTCGCCTCGTCGAACAGATGAACCAGTGACGGGTCAGGCTTCAGCTTGACCTTGTCGCCCGGATTGAACTGGTGACGCTCGCGGAACACCGCGACGACCTGCTCGCCACCCACCTTCGCGAACACCTGCGTCTCCGAGCCGGTCGGCTCGACCACGATGATCTCGGCATCGGCGCCGTCGTCCGCGATGGTGAAATGCTCGGGTCGCACACCATAGACGACAGGGCGACCGTCAGACGCCGCCGGCGCGTTCTTGAGCGGCAGCTTGACGCCGTTCGGCCCCTCGAAGGTCGCAACGCCGTTGACGCGCACATGGCCTTTCAGGAAGTTCATGGCCGGCGAGCCGATGAAGCCGGCGACGAACTGGTTGTCGGGCTTGTCGTAGAGCTCGAGCGGGGTGCCCATCTGCTCGACGATGCCGTCATGCATGACGACGATCTTGTCGGCCATGGTCATGGCCTCGATCTGGTCGTGCGTGACGTAGACGGTCGTCGTCTTCAGCCGCTGGTGCAGCTCCTTGATCTCGGTGCGCATGGCGACGCGCAGCTTGGCGTCGAGGTTCGACAAGGGCTCGTCGAACAGGAACACCTGCGGATCGCGCACGATGGCGCGGCCCATCGCGACGCGCTGGCGCTGGCCGCCGGAGAGCTGGCGCGGATAGCGCTCGAGCAGCGGCGACAGCGCGAGAATTTCGGCAGCGCGCTTGACACGCTTGTTGATCTCGTCGGAGCTCGCGTTCCGCAGCTTCAGCGAGAAGCCCATGTTCTCGCCGACGGTCATGTGCGGATAGAGCGCGTAGTTCTGGAACACCATCGCAATATCCCGCTCCTTGGGCTGGATATTGTTGACGACGCGGTCGCCGATCGAGATCGTGCCGGAGGTGATGTTCTCGAGGCCTGCAAGCATGCGCAGAAGCGTCGACTTGCCGCAGCCGGAGGGGCCAACTAGGACGACAAACTGGCCGTCCTCGATCGGAATCGAAACGCCGTGCAGGACTTCAAAATTGCCGAACGATTTCCGCACGTCGCGGATTTGCACAGACGACATCTAGCTCCCTCCTCGAAAGTCCACGACGCCTCACGCGCCGCGACCGTCTTGTTTTTCAGACTTCACCGAACGAAGCCCGATCTTAGCGAGCGACATTGTCGGCAGTTTGTGCGGTTTTGGCAATTTGTCTTTGGTTAGTCGTTGCTGGTAGCGCTGTCAACGTTCCTTTGTTTGCCGGACCGACTGTGATAAGAGCAACTAATGGGTCGAAAACGCACCAAGTCAGGTAAAATCCGGCTGGCGGAAGTTGCCGAGCTTGCCGGCGTCAGCCCGATCACGGCGTCCCGGTTCTTCCGCAATCCGGAGGCCCTGTCGGTCGCCAAGCGGACGCGGGTCGAGAGCGCGGCCAACGAGCTCGGCTATGTACCGAACCTGGCGGCGCGAGCGCTGGCCTCGCAGCGCACCGAAGTGATCGGCGTCTTGATCCCGTCACTGACCAACAACGTGTTTTCCGACGTGCTGCGCGGCATCTATGACGCCTCCGAAGGCAGCCGGTACTCGATCCAGTTATCCAACACACGCTACAGTATTCTCCAGGAGGAGAAGCTGCTGCGCCTGTTTCTCGCGCAGAAGCCGGCCGGACTGATCGTCACCGGCATCGACCAGACCGCGGAATCGCGCGCGATGCTGGAGGCGGCCGACTGCCCGATCGTGCAGATCATGGAGATCGGACCCAATCCGGTCGACATGATGATCGGCTTTTCGCACTATGATGCGGCCCGCGCGGCGATCGCCCACCTGTTCGCGCAAGGCCATCGCAAGATCGGCTTCGTCGGCGCGCGCATGGATCCGCGGGTGCAGCGGCGGCTGGACGGATATGTCTCGGCCATGAAGGACGCCGCGCTGTTCGAGCAGCGCCTCGTCGTCACGACGGCGACACCGACCTCGGTGACGCTCGGCGGCACCCTGTTCACCGATCTGCTGGCGCGCGAGCCCGATATCGACTCGGTGTTCTGCGCCAATGACGACCTCGCGCTCGGCGTGCTGTTCGAATGCCGGCGCCGGGAGATCGCGGTCCCCGAGCAGATCGCGATCGTCGGATTCAACGACCTCGAATTCATGGCCTCCGCAGTGCCCACCCTCACCAGCGTGCGCACCAACCGCTACGAGATGGGCAACACGGCCGCCACCATGCTGATCGAAGCGATCGACGGACGGCGCCCCGAGCAGCCGGTGCTCGATCTCGGCTTCAAGGTGATCGAGCGGCAAAGCTCGTCGTCGCGGCGGTCGGACGACAGGCCTGCCGCATCAGGCGCGGGCGTCGCGAACAAAATGATAGCGTTACCAAGTGGCCAAGACTAGTATCGCGCTTGTGAGGGAATGACCCGCCAACGGGCCTTTGAACCATGGATCGCGCCGTTGGGCATCGCACCAGCCGAAGCTGAGCTCCCGACGCCAGTGCGTTTGCATTGCAGGAGAAACCAATGACAAAAAAACCAACCAATGGGCATGCGCCCGCCAGCAACGGCGCTCGCCGCCACCTCCGCTCGCAGGAATGGTTCAACAATCCGCATAATCCGGGCATGACGGCGCTCTATATGGAGCGCTACCTGAATTACGGCCTCACCCGGGCCGAGCTTCAGTCCGGCAAGCCGATCATCGGCATCGCCCAGACCGGCAACGACCTTTCCCCCTGCAACCGCCACCATATCGAGCTGGCGCACCGCGTCCGCGAAGGCATCCGCGAGGCCGGCGGCATTGCGATGGAATTCCCGACCCATCCGATCCAGGAGACCGGCAAGCGCCCGACCGCGGCGCTCGACCGCAACCTCGCCTATCTCGGCCTCGTCGAGATCCTCTACGGCTATCCGCTCGACGGCGTCGTGCTGACGACCGGCTGCGACAAGACCACGCCTGCCTGCATGATGGCGGCGGCGACCGTGAACCTGCCCGCGATCGTGCTGTCGGGCGGCCCGATGCTGAACGGCTGGCATGCCGGCGAGCGCACCGGCTCCGGCACCATCGTCTGGAAGTCGCGCGAACGGCTCGCCGCCGGCGAGATCGACTATGAGGAATTCATGGAGATCGTGGCGTCCTCGGCGCCGTCGGTCGGCCATTGCAACACCATGGGCACCGCCTCGACCATGAACGGGCTTGCCGAAGCGCTCGGCTTCTCGCTGCCGGGCTGCGCGGCGATCCCCGCCCCCTATCGGGAGCGCGGCCAGATCGCCTACGAGACCGGCAAGCGCGCCGTCGAGATGGTCTGGGAAGACCTCAAGCCGTCGGACATCCTGACCCGCAAGGCGTTCGAGAACTGCATCGTGATCAACTCGGCGATCGGCGGCTCGACCAACGCGCCGATCCACATCAACGCGCTGGCCCGCCACATCGGCGTCGAGCTGTCGATCGACGACTGGCAGAAATTCGGCCACGACGTGCCGCTGCTGGTCAACATGCAGCCGGCCGGCTTCTATCTCGGCGAGGAATTCCACCGCGCCGGCGGCGTGCCGGCCGTGGTGCGCGAGCTGATGAAGCACAAGCGCATCCACGAGGACGCGGTTACCGTGAACGGCCGCGGCATCGGCGAGAACTGCGCCAATGCGCCCGCGCCCGACAATGACGTGATCCGGGCCTACGACAAGCCGCTGGTGAAGGACGCCGGCTTCCTGGTCCTGAAGGGCAATCTGTTCGATTCCGCGATCATGAAGACCAGCGTGATCTCCAAGGAATTCCGCGACCGCTATCTCAGCAACCCGAAGGACCTCAACGCCTTCGAGGGCCGCGCCATCGTGTTCGAGGGCCCGGAGGATTATCACGAGCGGATCGACGATGCCTCACTCGACATCGACGAGAATTGCATGCTGTTCGTCCGCGGCACCGGCCCGATCGGCTACCCCGGTGGCGCCGAGGTCGTGAACATGCAGCCGCCGGCCGCGCTGATCAAACGCGGCATTCTCGCCCTGCCCTGCATCGGCGACGGCCGCCAGTCCGGCACCTCGGGCTCGCCGTCGATCCTGAACGCCTCGCCGGAAGCTGCCGCCAATGGCGGGCTCGCGATCCTCAAGACCGGCGACAAGGTACGCATCGACCTCAACAAGGGCAGCGCCAATATTCTCATTTCGGACGACGAAGTGAAGAAGCGCCACGCCGAGCTGATGGCCAATGGCGGCTTCAAGCATCCGGCGAACCAGACGCCGTGGCAGGAGATCTACCGCAACACGGTGGGCCAGCAATCGACCGGCGCATGCATGGAGCTCGCCACACGCTACCAGAACGTCGCCGGCACATTTGGTGTCGCCAGAGACAACCACTAACAGCCACGTCGTCATTGCGAGCGAAGCGAAGCAATCCAGAGATATCTCCAAGGAGACAGTCTGGATTGCTTCGTCGCAACAGTGCAAAATTGCTGCGCAATTTTGTCACGAGCTCCTCGCAATGACGAGCCGATAGACAAATTCAAGCCAAGGAGAAAAACAACATGGCAGACCGCCTCAAGGGAAAGCGCGCCGTCGTCACGGCTGCAGCGGCAGGCATCGGGCGCGCATGCGCCATCGCATTCGCGCGTGAAGGCGCAACCGTCATCGCCACCGACATCAACGAGGCCGGCATCGCGGGCCTGACCAAGGAAGGCATCGCCGAGGTCGCCAAGCTCGACGTCCGCAACACCGCCGACGTCAACGCCTTCGCCAAGCGCATCGGCAAGGTCGACATCCTGCTCAACGCGGCCGGTTTCGTGCATCACGGCACCATCCTGGAGTGCTCGGAAGAGGATTTTGACTTCTCGTTCGACCTCAACGTCAAGTCGATGCACCGGACCATCAGGGCGTTCCTGCCCGAGATGCTGGCGGGCGGCGGCGGCAGCATCGTCAACATCTCGTCCTGCGCGGCGCTGCGGCCACCGGCCAACCGCTACGTCTACAGCGCGTCGAAGGCGGCGGTGTCGCTGCTGACGCGCGCGGTCGCGCTCGACTTCATCACCAAGGGCATCCGCTGCAACAGCATCTGCCCCGGCACCGTCGAGACGCCCTCGATGCTCGACCGCGCCGCCGCGCAGGGTCCGCAAGGCAAGGAGATGTTCGTCTCCCGCCAGAAGATGGGCCGGCTCGGCACCGCCGACGAAATCGCATCCATGGCGGTCTATCTCGGCAGCGACGAAAGCGCATTCACCACCGGCGTCGACCTTGTCGTCGACGGCGGCTACATGCTCTGATCGCTCCTCATCCCGAGGAGGCGCGACAGCGCCGTCTCGAGGGATGGGCCACGGGCTTATGGTTCGAGACGCGCGCAAGTGCGCGCTCCTCACCATGAGGGATAGACAAGGGAGTTCTCGATGAACAAGATCGATCTCAACGGCCGCATTGCCGTCGTCACCGGCGGCGCGCAGGGCTTTGGCCGTGCCATCACCCGGCGTTTCATCGACTCCGGCGCCAAGGTCGCGATCTGGGATTTTGACTCGGCTCTCGCCGAGAAGACCGCGAATGAAGTCGGCGGCGAGACAAAAGTCTTCAAGGTCGACGTCACCGACCCCGCCGCCGTCGAGCAGGCGCGCGATGCGACGCTTGCCGCCTTCGGCAAGATCGACATCCTCGTCAACAATGCCGGCATCGCCGGCGTCAACAAGCCGGTCTGGGAGACCGATCTCGAGGAGTGGCGCAAGGTCCTGCGCATCAATCTCGACGGCCCTTTCATCGTCTGCAAGGCGATCGTGCCGACGATGCTCAAGCAGAAGTACGGGCGGATCGTGAACATCGCCTCGATCGCCGGCAAGGAAGGCAATCCCAACGCCTCGCATTATTCGGCCTCCAAGGCCGGACTGATCGCGCTGACGAAATCGCTCGGCAAGGAATTGGCGGCACATGACATCCTCGTGAATGCGGTGACGCCGGCCGCGGCGAAGACCGCGATCTTCGACCAGATGACGCAGCAGCATATCGACTTCATGCTGTCGAAAATCCCGAAGGCGCGCTTCGTGCTGGTGGAAGAGCTCGCCGCGATGGTGAGCTGGCTCGCATCCCAAGATTGTGCCTTCTCCACCGGCGCGGTGTTTGATATTTCCGGCGGACGGGCGACCTACTGAAGCTTTGGCCGCCCCTGGAAGGGGCGGACCATGCGGCTTGGACGTCGGGATTTTGGGCGTCGGGATTTCGTGAAGCTCGCAGCGGGCGCAGGCGCGCTTCCGTTGCTGTCGCGTGTTGCGCCCGCGCAACTGGCGCCCAGCCCGCCGAGCATCCGTCCGCCCTCGCCGGCCGAACGCGGCGCCATGGCGCGGCTCGCGCGCAGCTTCATGGACAAATACGACGTGCCGGCGCTGTCCTTTGCGATCGGCTATGCCGGCACTGTTGTCCACGAGGACGCCTTCGGTCTTGCGGATCGCGAGCGGAACGAGACCGTGACGCCGCGGCATCTGTTCCGGATCGCCAGCGTCAGCAAGATGATCACCTCGGTCACGATCTTCCGCCTGATCGAGGAGAACCGCCTCAAGCTCACGGATCGCGTGTTCGGCCCCGGTGCACTGCTCGGCACCGATTACGGGTCACCGCCCTACTCCGCCGGCATCGACCAGATCACGCTCGAGCATCTGCTGACGCACGCTGCCGGCGGCTGGAGCAACGACAACCGCGATCCCATGTTCACGCATCCGCGGATGGATCATGCCGAGCTGATCGCCTGGACGCTCGCCAACCGGCCGCTGGACCGGCCGCCGGGCCAGCACTACGCCTATTCCAATTTCGGCTATTGCGTTCTGGGCCGCGTGATCGAGAAGCTCACCGGCCAGGCCTATGCCGAGCACGTCCGCACCGAGGTGCTGGCGCGCTGCGGCGTCACCGACATGAGCGTCGCCGGCAACACGCGCGAGCAGCGCCAGGCCGGCGAAGTCGTCTATTACGGTCAGGCCGAAAATCCCTACAGCATGAATGTACGGCGGATGGATTCCCATGGTGGCTGGATCGCGACGCCGGCGGATCTCGTCCAGTTCCTGATGCATGTCGACGGCTACACCAGACCGGCGAACATCCTGCGGCCGCGCACCATCGAGGTCATGACCACCGCGCCCAGTTACAGCCCGAACTACGCCAAGGGCTTCTGTGTCAACAAATTCGACAATTGGTGGCACAATGGCAGCCTGCCGGGCACGAGCACGATTGCCGTGCGCACCCATGGCGGCTTCTGCTGGGCCGCCTTCACCAACACCAGACGCGGGAATTCCAACATGGATGGCGATCTCGACAATCTCAACTGGAGCATGGCGCGCCAGGTCGGCGAATGGCGGGTGGCCTGAGCCATGATCCGGGAAGGTGGATGCCTGTGCGGCGCGGTGCGGTTCAAGGCGGAGGGTGAGCCGCTCAACGTCCGCATCTGCCATTGCCGCCTGTGCCAGAAGGCGATGGGCTCGCCCTACTTCGCCCGCGCGCAATTCGACCAGCGCGCGCTGACCGTCGAGGGTGACATCGAGCGCTATGCCTCGTCCGAGAACATCGACCGCGTGTTCTGCAAGCGCTGCGGCACGCGCCTGTTCTCCTGGCGGCGCAACGGCACGCTGGCGGGCGTTTCGCTCACGACCTTCGACGATCGCAACGCCTTTGCGCCGACCGAGCATATCTGGGTCTCGGAGAAGGTCGCCTGGCTGAAGCTCGACGACGGCCTGACGCAATATCAGGGCACCATCCCGGCGTGACGTCAGGCTTGCCCTGACGCAGGCACTCTCGCCGCCTGAGCGCGCCGTCCCGTCGTCGTCGCGATCCAGATCCCGGCAAACACCGCGACGATGCCGGCCGCCAGATTCCAGCGCAGCGGTTCGTTCAGCAGCCAGGCGCCGACCAGCGAGGCCGTGATCGGATTGACCGTCACCGAGATCGCGACGCGCGTCGGCGTGGTCCGCTCCAGCGCGAAGGCCCAGAGATAGAAGGTCAGCGCAGCACCGAAGGCGCCGAGATAGAAAGCCGCCAGCCATTGCGGCGCGCCGAAGCCGGCGACCGGCGCAAAACTGCTCCGGATATAAGAGAGCAGGATGAGGCAGGCCGCGCCGGCCGCCATGCTCATCGTGGTGAAGGCGATCGGGCCGGAGCGCCGGATCAGCGGTTTTGACCAGATGCCGTACAGCGCCATGCACAGCGCGGCCGCCATCATCAGGAGATCGCCGCGCCAGGCGCCGGATGGTGCCGAGGTCAGGTCGGAGAGCAGCGCGACGGCAACGCCAAACGTCGCGATCACGACACCGATCGATTTGCGCCAGCTCAGGGCCTCGGCGCCGAGCGCGGCGCCGATCACGAGCGACAACAGCGGAAGTGTCGACAAAGCGAGCGCGCCGCGCGCGGCGGTCGTAAAGATCAGCGATGCATTGAACAGGATCGGAAACAGCGCGAAGAACAGAATGCCGAGCCCGGTCGCGGCGGCCCAGTCCCCTCGCCCCGGCCAACGGTCACCGCGGAGCAGCGTCAGGGGTAACAGCAGCAGGAAGCCGATGCCGAACCGGAACGAGCCGATCGCGAGCGGATCGAGGCTGCCCACCAGATAGCGCGTGGCACCGATCGAGGTGCCGCCGAGGCCGCTCGACAGCACCGCGGCCAGAACGCCGGAGATTTCGCCCACACGCCCTCCCTTGACGAGCCCTGAACGCAGCATACGAGGCGCGCCGAAACAGGGAATGGAGTTTCCGTCATGCTGGGATAAGTTTTCGTCATGACCACGCCTGTTCTCGACCCCGATCTGCTGAAGGCATTTCTCGCCGTCGCCGAGCATCGCTCGTTCACGCGCGCAGCCCAATTGCTCAACCGGACCCAGTCGGCGGTCAGCGTCCAGATCAGGCGCCTGGAAGAGCGGATCGGCACCAAGCTGTTTCAGCGCACCAGGGCCGGCGTCGCGCTGACCGCGGCGGGCGATGAGCTCCTCGTTTATGCGAGGCGGCTTCTCGACCTCAATGCAGAGGCGATCGATGTGCTCCGCGCACGCAAGCGCGACGCCGTGGTCCGCCTCGGCGTGATGGACGATTACGGCACGATCGTCATTCCGCCCTTGCTGGCGCGCTTTGCCCAAAACCATCCGGAGATCCGGGTCGAGATCGAGACCGGCCTGACCGCGACGATGCCGGCCCGGCTCGGCGAGGCCTATGACCTCGTCATCGCCATGCATCCGGAAGGACGCGGCGATGGCGAACTGCTCCGACGCGAGCAGGCGGTCTGGGCTGCGGCCAGGACGTATCGAGCCGAAGCACAGGACACGCTGCCCGTCGCGCTCTACCCGCCGGGCTGCCTGTTCCGGCAATGGGCCGCGGACGCCCTCGATGCCGCCGGCCGGCCCTGGCGCCTTGCCTTCGTCAGTCGCACCCTTGCGGCGGTGGAAGCGATCGCGGCGGAGGGCCTTGCGATCACGGTCGTGAAGGCCGGCACCCTGCCCTCCCGCCTGCGCGCCCTGTCGAACGGCCTGCCGCCGCTGCCGGCTGCCGACATCCACCTGCACCGCGCGCGCAACCTGTCGCAGCCGGCGGCGCTGCTGGCGGATCATTTACGGCTTGGGATTTCGGAACCCGCGTCCCATATCCTGACCTGACGCGTTGCCCCATCACCGGATCGGCCGGGTTGGCTGCAAGGCCACGAGGCACAAACCGGGACGGACGAGCCGTGAACATTTCCCTCTATGAGCTTTCTGTATGGGTGCTACCGCTGCTGCTCGCCATCACCTTCCACGAGGCCGCGCACGCTTTCGTCGCGTACCGTCTCGGTGACAACACGGCCTGGCAGCTCGGCCGCGTCAGCTTCAACCCTATCAAGCATATCGATCCGTTCGGCACCCTGATCCTGCCGGCGATGCTGCTGTTCGCGCACTCGCCGTTCCTATTCGGCTATGCCAAGCCGGTTCCCGTCAATTTCCGCAAGCTCAACCATCCCAGGCTCGACATGGTCTGGGTGGCCCTTGCCGGACCCGCCACCAACATCCTGCTGGCGCTCGCGGCGGCTCTTGCCCTGCATGCCCTGCCCCTAGCACCGGCGGCCTCGGCCCAGTGGATCTTCGACAACCTCAAGAATGCGCTGGTGATCAACGCGGTGCTGGCGGTGTTCAACATGATGCCGATCCCGCCGCTCGACGGCGGGCGCGTCGCGGTCGGGCTGTTGCCTCGGGCCCTCGCCATGCCGCTGGCCCGGCTCGAGCCATTCGGGATGCTGATCCTGATTGGTCTTCTGATCCTGCTGCCGCTCGCGGGCTCGCAGTTCGGTCTAAATCTTGATGTTATTTCAGGAATACTGCGAACGTTGACCGGTTATGTGATTCAGGCTGTTCTCTTCCTGACCGGCAACGCGTAGTTCAACAGAACACCCGAACATAAGCCGAAGGGCTCGAGGCCGACTTGGTCAAAGCTGCCGATATGCTGATCGCGCGACGCGCGGACACCCGCGCCCGCGCCGATTTTGCCACCTGGAAGATGATGGCCAAGCTCAACGGGGCCTCCGCGCTGCCTGCCGAGGCGCAGGAGTTCCTGGTCAGCTACAAGAACCTGCTGGCGCGGATGAGCGAGGGCGAGGCCACCGAGGCCACGATCGGCGCGATCTACAAGGCCTACTATGCCGAGATGGGCGGCGCGGGAACTCCGCCCGACGTCCGCACCCGTCCGCCCGAGCCGGCGGCGGACAATGTTACCGCTTTCCGCCGACCTCCCCCGAAACCGACGAAGACGGCCTCCTTCACGGCGGCGTTTAGCGGAGCCCAGAAACGGCCCCTCCCGGTGGCGCTGATCTTCGTCTGCCTGGTCGTGGTCTATGTCGGGATCCGGCTCTACTGGCGCTGAGCCGATTTCTTCTTTTTCTTCTCGTCCGGCGGCGTGAAGATGATGTCGACGGTCCGCTCGAACCGGTCTTCGGTCAGTCCGGCCGGGGGCTGCGGGATGGGATCGGACTTGCGGACAATCGAGAGCGCGGCCGCATCGTAGGCCACATCCCCCGATGACTCCACGACGTCGACGGACAGCACATTGCCCCTGCGGTTGATCGCGAAGCTGACCTTCACCTTCTGATTATTGGGCTGCTTGCCCTCCGGGTTGACCTTGTGGGCCGTGAGGTGCGCACTGATCTTGCGATTCCAGTCGGTCGTGATCCTGAGGATGTCCTTGCCGAGGCCAAGCACCGGCGCCAGGGCCTTCTCGGCCTCGCGCGCGTCCTCGTCGAGTGTCTGCCGCGCCGTTGCAACCGACTGCGGCGAAGCCTCGGCAGCGGGTGTCTCGACCGCCGCGATCTTGGGATCCTCGTCCTGCGGCTTCTTCGAGATGTTTTCGGTGACGACCCGATCGGGATCGTCGACCTGTTGCGACTGGTCCTTTGGAAGCTCGGTTTCCTTGGTCTCGGCCTTTTGCTCTGGAAGCGCCTGCTGCTCCTGCATCGCTTCGCTGTCCGGTCCCGGCGGAAGGTCGGTCTCGGGCGCCTTGGGCGAGGCCATCTCGACGGCGAACTCCGCGCCGGCCGCACCCAGGCCATCGTCGTCGTCATCGGTCCGCAGATGGGCCAGGGCGAGCGCGGCACCGCCCAGATGGAGCGCGAGCGCCGCCACCGCCGCCAAAATCCAGAGCTTCCGGGATGGTCTGGCTTCGTCCGACATCGTGCGCCTCTAAGGCTGACCGGCGCCTGCCGCAGGCGCTCCGGGAGCGCCCTCCAGCGCGACCAGCTTCACCCGGGAATAGCCGCCTGAGCGCAAGAGCTCCATGACACTCATTAACTCGCCATACGGCACCGAGCGATCGGCGCGCAGGAAGACATACTTGTCCTTGCTCATGTCGGACAGGCCGTCGAGGGTCCCGATCAACTCGGCGCGGTGGACCGGGTTTTCGCCGATCGCAAGCGTCAGATCGGGCTTGATGCTGAGATAGGTCGGCTTGTCCGGCTTCTTCTGCGGGGTCGCGCTCGAGGTCGGCAGATCGATCGGCAGGTCGACCGTGGAGAGCGGAGCTGCGACCATGAAGATGATCAGCAGCACCAGGATGACGTCGATGAACGGCGTGACGTTGATGTCATGCGTCTCGCCGAAATCGTCGTCGTCATCATTGTCTGCGAGCGAAACGCCCATGGTTCACTCCGCCGCGCGCGAATGCGCGCTGCCGTGGCTGCGGTCGAGATCGCGCGAGAGCAGCCGCCCCGCCGCGCCCGAGGCACGGCTGACGAGCTCGAGATAGCTTTTCGTCACGCGCGAGAAGTGGTTGTAGATGATGACGGCGGGAATGGCGGCGACGAGGCCGATCGCGGTCGCGAGCAGCGCCTCGGCGATGCCGGGCGCGACCACGGCGAGGTTCGTGGTCTGCGACTTCGAGATGCCGATGAAGCTGTTCATGATGCCCCAGACCGTGCCGAACAGGCCGACGAAGGGCGATGTCGAGCCGATGGTCGCCAGCACGCCCATGCCGATGCGGATGCGCCGTGCCTCCGCGCGCACGATTTCGGAAAAGCTCGAGGCCGCACGCTCCTTGATGCCGGCATCGCTGGACAGGCCGGCCGACATCCGCGCCTCACGCAGTGCCGCCGCCAGGAAGGACGGCAGAATGCCCTGCTTGGCGCCGAGCGCCATTTGCGCTTCCGCGAGCGAGCGCGCCTCCGAGATCTTCTTCAGTGCCGAACGAAGCTTGCCGGACGCGACCGACAGCTCGATCGACTTGGCGATCAGGACGGTCCAGGTCATCAGCGATGCGAAGGCAAGCCCGATCATCACCGCCTTCACGATGACGTCCGCCGACATAAACATCACCCAGGGGGACAGCTCCTTCATGGCGGGCGCGATAGCGGCCGCGTCGGGCTTCGCCACGGGCGCCACCACCGCCGGAGCGGCAGCCGGAGCCGGGCTGGCGGTGGCCGGCTGAGCCGTCGCCTGTGCCGGTGCAGGTGCCGCCGGCGGGGTCTGTGTCTGGGCAGAAACAGGGGATACGAGCCAGGCGGCCGCCAGCATCAAGGCGGCGGCAAGGCTTGCTTGGAAGGACATGATCTTCATACTTCGGCCCAGTAGCGAATGAGGTTGTGATAGATACCCGTCAATTTGACCGTTTCGGGATCGTCACGCCCGAGCCGTTCCACCAGCGCCTGTATCGCGGTGTCGAGGTCAAAGATCATGCTCCGGGCTTGATCGTCCCGTATCATGCTCTGAAGCCAGAAGAAAGACGCAACCCGCGTCCCCCTCTTCACCGGCGTGACGAGATGGAGGCTGGTCGAGGGATAGAGCACGCAGTCCCCGGCTTGCAACTTCACTTCGTGCGAACCGTAGGTGTCCTCGATCACAAGTTCGCCACCGTCATACTCTTCCGGCTCGGCCAGGAACAGCGTGACAGACAGGTCTGTGCGGATGCGAAGGCCGGTCAGGCGGTCGCCGCGGATCGCATTGTCGACATGCAGCCCGAAATGATGGCCGCTGTTGGCCGCATAGCGGTTGAACAGCGGCGGGAAGATCTGCAGCGGGATCGCCGCTGCCAGGAACCGCGGGTTCGACGTCAGCGCCGAGATGATGCGGTTGCCGAGCTTGCGCGCGACCTCGCTGTCAGGCGGCAACTGCTCATTGCGCTTGACCATTGCTGACTGCGCGCCCGCGGTGGAACGGCCGTCTTCCCATTCGCTGGCGTCCATGATGCGGCGGAATTCCGCCACATCATCCTTGCTCAGGACGCCGTCTATGCATGTCAGCATGGCACCTCGTCGTTACTCCATCAGTAGCGCGCCGAGATCACCAGATAGGCGGCGCGTCCCGGTGCTTCCAGCACGAAGGGCGCGGCGCTCTGGTACAGCGCGTCATAGTAGCGTTTGTCGAAGATGTTGTTCACGAACAGCTTCAGCTGCCAGTTCTGGTTGAGCTTGGCTTCGACGAAGGCATCGAACCGCCAGTAGCTCGGGATCGAAGTGCCCTGGTTCGCCGCGAGGAACGTACCGCCATAAATCTTCGAGCGGTAGACCGCCTGACCGCCCAGCTCCCACACATCCGTCAACTGATATTTGCTGAGCAAACTGAAGGATTGGTGCGCGACGTTGGAGAGGGGCAGGCCCACGTTGGTGGTGTAGAGCGTCGTGTTGGCCGGCGGAATCAGCGACTTCGTCACTTCCGACTGCATCAGAACGAGACCGCCGAAAATGCTCCATTTGTCGGTGATCTTGCCGCTGACGCCGAGGTCGATACCGCGAATACGATAGGCCGCGCCGGCCGTGATACAGGATACGTTCCCCGCCGTAGCAGTATAGGGACATGCCGCAGTCGCAGTTGCAGCAGTGACATTGCGCGACTCTCGCGCATTTTCCTTTTCGGTCTGGAAGAGCGCAGCGGTCAGCAACAGGTGCCTGTCGAACAGCTCCCACTTCGTTCCAAGCTCGATCGCCTTGTTCTTCTCAGGACCGAAGATCTGAGGAGCGGCGCCGTTGAGCACGGGCGCAAGACCACCATACTGAACGCTGGTTCCGTCAAATTCCGCGCCGACCGGGTTCGACGAGGTTGCGTAGGCCGCGTAAACGCTTCCGTTCGGCAATGGCTTGAGGGTGAGGCCGAGATTGAAATTCGGCATCCCGTAGTCTTGCTGCTGCTGGCCAAAGGCGTTCAGCGTTCCCCCGTTGACCGAACCCCAGCCGTTCACCTTGATATTGTAGTCATCAAACCGAACGCCACCATTCAGGATCAGGACGTCGTTGTAGTTGGCCGTATCCAGCACGTATACGCTCTTGGTATCGATCGCGATGTTGGTCGGCTTCTGCGTCAAACCTCCGGGAATCCCGAAGGGAAGGTTTGTGTATTGCGGACTGAACACGCTCACGCCTGTCAGCGAGTTGCCGGTAAAGCCGCCAGGCAGCGCCTCCGAAGCAAGGCCGGTATAGCTGTTGATAGACGAGGTCTCGTGGTCGTATTCAAACCCGGCAAGCGCAGTGTGTTTGAAGCCTGCGCTATCACTGAACTTGTAAGTCGCCTCCGTCTGATTGGCGATGACGTCCGTGACCTGGTAGCGGCTCTGCGGATTCGCACTGAGGGTGTAGGCCGTAAACGGAGCCCCTGGGGCGAGTGTCGGCGCTTCAGGCAGCGTTCCAATGTAGTTCTGCGTGGAGTGAGAATCCCTGAACCTATTGGTGATCAAGAGATCTGGCGTGACGTAAACCTCGGCGTTGAGCGAACCAATGTCCTGGCCGGTCCGGTAGAAGTCTCGGTTGAGGAAGCCGTACCAATTCTTACGATTAACCCCGAAATCGGTGAACGGGCCGCCGGCGGTCGTCGCCGTGCTCGGCCGATAGTAAGGCACGCCGAAGTCCGGGAGTCCGGTCAGTTCGGTATGGATGTAGTTGGCAGTGATTTTGACTGCATCCAGAGGCTTCCATATCGTCGCGACGAATGCGCCGTCGCGATTGTCGGTCACATAGCTTCGCCCAGCGACATTGGCGTCCTGAAACAGTCCGCCCGCGCGCACCGACCAGGTCGGGTTGATCACCTGGTTGACGTCGAGCACCACGCGCTTGGTCATGTCGGTGCCAAACGTGGTGTCCATGTTGTAGAAGCTCTTCTCGGTCGTCGCCTGCTTGGTGACGATGTTGATCGCACCACCGGCGACACCGCGGCCCGCGAAAGTTGAGCCCGGACCACGCAGAATTTCGACCTGCTCGGTGAAGAAGTTTTCACGGACGCTGACGCCCGCGTCGCGCACGCCGTCGATGAAGACGTCGTTGCGGGCATCGAAGCCGCGAATGAAGAAGCGGTCACCGAAGGCATTGCCGCCCTCACCCGTTCCGAGCGTCACGCCGGCCGTGCTCAGGATCGCCTGCTTCAGCGTCGTGGCGTTCTTGTCCTCCAGCACATCCTTTGTAAGCACGGTGATCGATTTTGGCGTGTTGAGGATTGGCTCAGGGAATTTACCTGACGCTTGCACTCGGGTGGCCATGTAAGGCGCGGCGGGATTTGCGTACGGATCACGATCGGCAGGACCAGGGCTCGGATTGGCGACAGGCGCTTGTGCGGCCTGCTGCCGCTGCGCCGCGCGCCGCAGCGCGTTGCGCGCACGAATCTGATCGGCGGTGGGCTTCGAAGCGGTCGGACGCGGACGCTGCTGAGGCGCATCGACGTTCACGGGGGGCAGATTGGTCTGCTGCGCCTGTGCGCCGGTCGAGACCGTCGCGACCGCAATCAAACTGGCGACCGTGGACACAGTCTTGCCGGTCGCAGTGTCGAAATTGTTGCCGAAGGATTTCCGATCCGCATCCGAACGCAACGATCGCGGTGTTTTCATCATGCCCATCACACGCCCCACAGTGCTTATGCTTCCATTGGTCGCGTTGCGACAACGCGACGCATTGGTGCTATCGGGCGTGTTCATGGGGGTCAACGCGATCTCTGCAACACTCCGTTTGAATCCGACCATTTCAAAGCAATTCTAAACTCGGTTGAGTGCGCCGCAGTTTTAAATGGTTCTAAACTTGAACCGTTCTAATCTGGACATTGAGCGCTGCGATCTCGTCGTGCCGCATCAACCTTCGAGCTGATGCGCTTCGTCGATGCAGAAACGCGAACGATGGGGCGGTGCTATCGGTCGGAGAAAAGCAGGTCAATGCGATTGATCTGCCAGCACATTTGAATTCATCCAGATCGGACTCGGTGCAGATTTCAATCTGGAAACATGGGCGCATGCGAGAGCTGCGCAGGCGCGAGCAGCGGCGCCGCTCTCAATCGCTGCTCGGCGGCTTCATCAGCGAGAACAATTCGTCGACGGTTTTCTGCGCGACGGCGCGCACGCGATCGGAGTTGTCCATGCCGGCGATGTTGACGCCGCCAACGACGGCTTTGATCTCGTCCCGGAAGTCGGTCAGGAATCGCAAGGGATCGCGCTGCTCGTTGGCGACGCGCGCGATCAGTCCCGTGATCAGAATCTGGCACGCGATCAGCTTGCCGTTCAGTTCGTCCATCCTGCGCTCCCGTTGTGGCGGGGCCGATATGACCGATGCCGGATTTCCTGACAACCGAAACGCCGTGCAGGCGAATTAGAACCGTTCTCACGGGGGTTGATCCCGGCTCACTTCGCAGCACAGCCGGGGCGCCCTTGCGGACAGCTCTGCAAGCCGCCCACACCGGCTCCGGGCATTGCCCAAGATTTGCGCGCGGATCGCTCGCGCCGGGAAAATGCAGCACTGCACACCGTAGTGTCACGGAGCTGCCTAGACAGTACAAAGCTTTCCAATTGTTTAGGATTCCGAACCGATAGTGCTGTTTACACTGGAACTTGGCGTGTATTATACAAGCGCGCTGGAACCCTATGATTGCTCCACAATTCGTAGTTTTGGGCGTAAAAGCCAACGAGCCGACATGAAAAAAACACGGCCGATCCTCTGGATTCTGATCATCGCGGCCGTGGCCTCCGCGGGTTACTATGGCTGGCAGAAATTCGGCTCGCCCGAGGCCGGAAAAACCCAGACGGCTCAGAAGGGTCCGGCGCGTCCGCCCGCCATCCCCGTCAGCGTTTCGCCGGTCCAGAAGGCCGACTTTCCGGTATATCTGACCGGTCTCGGCACGGTTCAGGGCTTCAACACCGTACAGGTCCGGAGCCGGGTTGACGGCCAGATCGACAAGATCGCCTTCAGCGAAGGCCAGATGGTCAAGCAGGACGAGCTTCTGGTCTCGATCGATCCCCGGCCCTATCAAGCCACGCTCGACCAGGCCAAGGCCAAGAAGGCGCAGGACGAGGCGAATCTGGCCAACGCCAATCTCGAGCTCCAGCGTGCCATGAAGCTTGGCGAGTTCGCGACTGCGCAGCGGGTCGACACCCAGCGTTCCACCGTCGCGCAGCTGACCGCCCAGATCGCCGCCGACGAAGCCGCCATCTCCAACGCCCAGACCCAGCTCGACTACACCCAGATCAAGGCGCCGTTCACCGGCGTGGCCGGGCTGCGCCTGGTCGACGTTGGCAACATCGTCAACGCCTCCACGCAGACGGGAATCGTGACGATCTCGCAGGTCGAGCCGATCTCGGTGATCTTCACCGCGCCGGAAGACCAGCTGCCTTATATCAGCGAAGGCCAGAAGGCCGGCGCGCTCAAGGTGATCGCGTTCACCACCGACGGCAAGAAAACGTTGGCCGAGGGCAAGCTCGCGGTCATCAACAATCAGGTCGACACGACCAGCGGGACTATTCGGCTCAAGGCGGTGTTCGACAACAAGGAACACACGCTGTGGCCGGGCCAGTCGGTTTCGACGCGCCTTCTGGTACGCACCCTGAAGGACGCGACCGTGGTTCCGGATGACGCGGTTCAGCATTCGACCAACGGCCTCTACGCCTATACCGTCAATCAGGACAACAAGGCGGAAGTGCACAAGATCAAGGTCAGCTACGCCATCGACGGCCGTTCGGTGGTCGACGAAGGCTTGAGCCCGGGTCAACAGGTGATCACCGGCGGCCAGTTCAAGGTCCAGCCCGGAAGCCTCGTCTCGACGGCCGTAGCAAGCTCGGATCCGAGCCAGAATAAGGTACGACAGGAATGACCGAGGGCGGGATTTCGGCACCTTTCATCCGTTATCCCATCGGCACCTCGCTGCTGATGGCCGGCATCCTCTTCGTCGGTCTCGTCGCCTATCCCCTGCTGCCGGTCGCGCCGCTGCCGCAGGTGGACTTCCCGACCATCCAGATCACAGCCAATTTGCCGGGCGGCAGCCCCGAGACGATGGCCTCGTCGGTGGCCCAGCCGCTCGAGCGGCAATTCGCCCAGATTCCCGGCATCGCCCAGATGACCTCGACGAGCTATCTGGGAACCGCCTCGATCACCATCCAGTTCGACCTCAACCGCAGCATCGACGGCGCCGCCAACGACGTGCAGGGCGCCATCAACGCCGCAAGCGGTCAATTGCCGAAGAATCTGCCCTCGCCGCCGACCTACCGCAAGGTCAACCCGGCCGACGCGCCGATCCTGCTGCTCTCGGCAACATCCGATACACTGCCGCTGACCACCGTCAGCGATGCCGTCGACGCCCAGCTTGCCCAGCAGATCAGCCAGCTCTCGGGCGTCGCGCAGGTCTTCATCGGCGGCCAGCAGAAGCCCTCCATCCGCATTCAGATCGACCCGGCGAAACTCGTCGCCAAGGGCCTGTCGCTGGAGGACGTGCGCAGCCAGATCGCGATCACCACAGTCGACAGCCCCAAGGGCAATATCGACGGGCCGAAGCGCGCCTACACGATCTACGCCAACGACCAGCTCACCCAGTCCAAGGACTGGAACGACGTCGTCATCGCCTATCGCAATGGCGGTCCGCTTCGAATCCGCGACATCGGACAGGCGGTGAGCGGCGCCGAGGACGCCAAGCAGGCAGCCTGGGCCAACGGCAAGCGTGGCGTGTTCCTGGTGGTGTTCAAGCAGCCGGGCGCCAACGTCATCGAGACCGTCGACCGGATCAAGGCCACCCTGCCCCGCCTCGTCGCGGCGATTCCGCCCGCGATCAAGATCGAGTTGATCAGCGACCGCACCACGACCATCCGCGCCGCGGTCGAGGACGTCCAGTTCACGCTGCTGCTGACCATTGCCCTCGTGGTCATGGTCATCTTCGTCTTCCTGCGCAGCTTCTGGGCGACGGTCATTCCCACCATCACGGTTCCGCTGGCGCTACTGGGCGCGTGCGCCCTGATGTGGGTGGTTGGCTATTCGCTCGACAATCTATCGCTGATGGCGCTCACCATCGCGGTCGGATTCGTCGTCGACGACGCCATCGTGATGCTCGAGAACATCACGCGCTACATCGAGGAAGGCGAATCGCCGATGGCGGCCGCCTTCAAGGGCTCCAAGGAAATCGGCTTCACCATCGTCTCGATCAGCATCTCGCTGGTCGCGGTGCTGATCCCGCTGCTGCTGATGGGCGGCATCATCGGACGCCTGTTCCGCGAGTTCGCCGTCGTGCTGGCGATGACCATCTTCGTCTCGATGTTCGTGTCGCTGACGCTGACGCCGATGATGGCCTCACGCTTCCTGCGCGCTCATGGCGAGGTGACCCACGGCAAGTTCTACCAGTGGAGCGAACGCGCCTTCGACGGCATGCTGCGCGGCTACGAGTACGTTCTCGATCATGCTCTGGCCTGGCGCCGCACCACGCTCCTGATCTTCTTCGCCACGCTCGGCCTGTCGATCTATTTGTTCATCCTGATCCCGAAGGGCTTCTTCCCGCAGCAGGACGTCGGCCTGATCACCGCGACCTCGGAAGCGTCCCAGGACATCTCCTTCGCCGAGATGCAGCGCCGCCAGGTCGAGCTCGGCAAGATCGTGATGGACGATCCCGACGTCGCCACGATCGCGATGAACATCGGCGGCAGCGGCCGCGCCGGCAACAACGGCAATTTGTTCATCACGCTGAAGCCGCGCAACGAGCGCAACGCGTCGGCGCAGGAGATCATTGCCCGGCTGCGTCCTAAGCTCGAGAAGGTGTCGGGCGCCCGCCTCTACATGCAAGCGGCCCAGGACGTCCGGCTCGGCGGCCGGCCGACGCGCACGCAGTTTGAATTCACGCTACAGGATGCCGATCTCACCGAGCTCAACGACTGGGCGCCGAAAATCCTCGCCAAGATGCAGACGCTGCCGCAACTGCGCGACGTCGCGACCGACCAGCAGACGCAGGGCACCACGGTCCAGCTCAAGATCAACCGCGACACCGCATCGCGCTACGGCATCCAGCCGCAGCTGATCGACGACACGCTGTACGACGCCTTCGGACAGCGGCAGGTCACGCAGTATTTCACCCAGCTCAACACCTACAAGGTGATCCTCGAGATCCTGCCGGAGATGCAGGGCAGTCTCGACAGCCTGAACAAGCTCTACCTGAAATCGCCGCTGACCGGCGACCAGGTGCCGCTGTCGACCTTTGCGACCTGGACCACCGATCCGGTCCGCCCGCTCTCGATCAGCCACCAGGGCCAATTCCCGGCGATCACGATCAGCTTCAACCTCGCCCAGGGCGTCGCGCTCGGCCAGGCCACCGAGGCCGTGCAGAAGGCGATGGCCGATCTCGGCGCACCCCCAACCCTGAATTCGAGCTTCCAGGGCACCGCGCAGGCGTTCCAGCAGTCGCTCGGCACCGTGCCGCTGCTGATCCTCGCAGCCCTCGTCGTGGTCTATCTGATCCTCGGCATTCTCTACGAGAGCTACATCCACCCGATTACGATTCTGTCGACCCTGCCCTCGGCCGGCGTCGGCGCGCTCCTGATCCTGATGGCGGCCGGCTTCGACTTCAGCCTCATTGCATTGATCGGAATCATTCTCCTGATCGGCATCGTGAAGAAGAACGGCATCATGATGGTCGACTTCGCCATCGCGGCCGAGCGCGACGAGCACAAGACGCCGGAGCAATCGATCCGTCAGGCCGCGCTGCTGCGCTTCCGGCCGATCATGATGACGACGATGGCCGCCCTGCTCGGCGGCGTGCCGCTGATGCTCGGCCACGGCACCGGCGCCGAGATCCGCCAGCCGCTCGGCTACGCCATGGTCGGCGGCCTGATCGTCAGCCAGGCGCTGACGCTGTTCACCACCCCGGTGGTCTATCTCTATCTCGACGAGCTCAACAACTGGTTCTCGGGCTGGGGCCGTTCGGGTGACGGCAAAGGTCACGAGGCGCCCGAGCACAGCACCGTCAAGCAGGCCGCCGAGTAAGCTTGCACCGCGGCTTCCGCGACGCTACAGCGAGGCCCTCGGTTCACGCCAACGCGGTTTCGCCATGTCCATGCAATCCAGACTTGTCGCCCTCGCCGCCGCCCTTCTGCTGTCGACAGGCGGCGCGTATGCCCAGCAGAGCGCCAAAAAGAACGCCGCTTCCCCTGCACCGGCCGCACAGCCCGCGCCAGCTCCGACCCAGCCGCAGGCTGACGGTGCGCAGCAAGCCGGATGGGTCGTGCGCTGCACCAGCGTCAGCCGCGACGCGCCGCTCGAATGCGCAATGGAGCAGAACGCGGTGCTGACCAAAACCGGCCAGACCATCGTGCTGATCAACATCCGCATCGCGCCCGACACCCGCACGCCGGTGGCGCTGCTGCAATTACCGCTCGGACTCAACCTGCCCGTCGGGGCCAAGCTCCAGGTCGACGAGGGCAAGACATTCGACCTCCAGATCCAGACCTGCGAGAACCGCGGCTGCTACGCCTCGACGCCGATCGCGGCGGACCTGCTCGCCGCCTTGCGGTCGGGCAAGCAGCTGAAGGTCTCCTTCCAGAACATGGCCAAGGAGGCGATCGCGATCCCGATGCCGCTGGGCGATTTCGCGGCGGCCTACGACAAGATCAAGTAAGGACCGCTCCCGTTTCCTGTTGGAGTGGACGCTCTCTCACCTCGTCATTGCGAGCGTAGCGAAGCAATCCAGCAATCTTTCCGCGGAGGCAGTCTGGATTGCTTCGCTGCGCTCGCAATGACGGCGCGGATGCTGCGCCGCCTCTTCCCTATCACTGTCGCGCCATCTGCGCGTTGCCGACGGCATCGCCGTCGAGCTTCTGGTCGTTGTGCATGGTGACGGTGACGCGCAGCAATCGCCCCTCGAACTCGAACGGCGCCTCGTAATGCGACACGGGGCTGCCGCGGTCACGGCCGATGTCGAGACCGGACCACGAGATCAGCGTGTGGAAGCCGAGCTGGGTCTGGAGCGACCCCGCCGGCTCGCCGTCGATCAGCAGCGTATATTCGGTGACGCCGGTGCGCGCCCCCTTGGCCGGCGGCTCCTTGCGCACGAGCCGCTCGACATACACGCCGAGCCGCCGCGCGCCTGACGGCACCTTGCGGTCCGACCGCGCGATCTGGTGGCTGCCGCCGATGTTGAGGTCGTGCACGAGGTGACCGTCCCTGACGTAGAGGCTGTAGCCCGACGTCGCGTCGCCATGCGAGATCAGCACGCCGTTTGCACCCGCCTCGTCGATCTCGACATGCGCCTCGATCGTGTAGCTGCGGCTGCGCACGTCAGGCGCGACATCGGTCGGCACGTGGCCCATGCCGGCGTGGAAGACGAAATGGTGGCGCGCACCGTGGAAGCGTGCGGCGTTCTCCGCAAAGCGCGGCCCGAAGCGATCGTCGAGCGGCAGCACCTTGTGCCTCGCGGCCTCCGCCCACCAGGTCGCCATCATTGCTGCCAGACGTTCCGGCTCCTTTGCGGCGAGATCGTCGGTCTCGGAGAAATCCTGGTCGAGATGAAACAGCTCCCATTTGTCGTTCTCGAACGGCGTGCCCGAGGGATGGAAGGCGACCGCCTTCCAGCCGCCCTGCCAGAGGCCGCGATGGCCGAACATCTCGAAATATTGCGGCGAGCTTTTTGAGGACGCGGACGCATCCGTGATCGAGCGCGCGAAGCTCTCGCCTTCCAGCGGCATCTGCGGGCAGCCACCGATCTCGTTCGGCGCCTCAACGCCGATCAGCTCCAGCAGCGTCGGGGTGAGGTCGCAGGCGTGGACGAACTGGTGCCGCAGCTCGCCTTTGCCTGCGATCCGCTTAGGCCAGTTGATGACGAAGGGATCGCGGATGCCGCCGCCATGGGTGTTCTGCTTGTAGCGCCGCAGCGGCGTGTTCGACGCCATCGCCCAGCCATGCGGGAAATTGCTGTGGGTGTCGGGCCCGCCGATGTCGTCGATACGGCCGAGCTTTTCCGCGATCGGCTCCGGCTTGAAGTTGAACGGCCCCATCGCGTTGACGAAGCCGAGCGGCCCGCCCTCCTGGCTCGCGCCGTTGTCGGACATCACGATGATCACGGTGTTGTCGCGAATGCCGGCCGTTTCCAGGAACGAGACAAGCCGTGCAAGATGCCGATCGGAATGATCAAGCATGCCGGCGAAAGCCGCCTGCAGGCGGGTGAAGACGCGGCGCTCATCGGCCGAGTGCTCCTCCCAGGCCTTCACGCCATCGTTGCGCGCCGGCATCCGCGTTCCCTCAGGCACCAGCCCCAACGCCTTCTGGCGTGCCAGACGCCGTTCGCGCTCGACGTCCCAGCCGTGCGCGAATTCGGCGTCATAGCTCATGATGATATCGGCCGGCGCCTGATGCGGCGCGTGGCAGGCGCCAAGTGCGACCCAGGTGAGCCAGGGAACGTCAGGACGGTCGGCGACATGGTCGCCGATGAAGCGGATCGATTGGTCGATCAGATCCTCGGTCAGATGATAGCCGTCCGCATACGTGCCCGGTGGATCGATATGCGTGTTGTCGGAGACGAGCTCCGGCGCGTACTGGTCGGTCTCGGCATCAAGGAAGCCGTAGAAGCGGTCGAAGCCGCGGCCGAGCGGCCAGCCGTCGAACGGGCCGGTGGCGCCGCTCTCGGTCAGCGGCGTGACGTGCCATTTGCCGACCATGTAGTTGCGATAGCCATGTATGCGCAGCATCTCGGCCAGCGTCCCCGCCTCACGCGCAATCTTGCCGCGGTAGCCGGGATAACCGGAATCGAAATTGGCAAGGCAGCCGACGCCGACCGAGTGATGATTGCGTCCTGTCAGCAGCGCGGCGCGCGTCGTCGAGCACATTGCCGTGGTGTGGAATCCGGAGTAGCGCAGCCCCTCCGCGGCGAGCCGGTCGATGGTCGGCGTCTTGATTGTCGAGCCATAGCAGCCGAAATCGGAGAAGCCGACGTCGTCGAACAGCACGACCAGGATGTTCGGCGCGCCCTCGGGCGGCCTTGGCGCCTCCGGCCACCAGGGTTTCGACTCCGCGACCGTCTTGCCGACGGTGCCGCGGAACGGCGTGC
The DNA here is from genome assembly GCF_052075965.1 of Bradyrhizobium sp. 482_C4_N1_8. Classification (NCBI taxonomy): domain Bacteria; kingdom Pseudomonadati; phylum Pseudomonadota; class Alphaproteobacteria; order Hyphomicrobiales; family Nitrobacteraceae; genus Bradyrhizobium; species Bradyrhizobium sp. 482_C4_N1_8. The sequence goes on from NZ_CP197231.1 coordinate 5,484,730, forward strand.
CGCTGTTTGCGCTCATCTGCTTCTCCCTGCTGGTTGCCCGGCGGCTGCGGTTGACCCGCGGCTCGGCCACGTCTAAATTATAATCCGAATTATGATTATGATTTTAGCCGGATGCAAGCACGGATGCGGCCAAGCTCGGACGAACCCGATTTCGACCTTCCCGGCGTTGCCCCGTCGCGCCAGAAGCGCAGCCGCGAGACGACGCTGGCGCTGCTGCGCGCCGGCGCCGGCATGCTGCGCACGCGCAGCCTTGCGGAGCTGTCCATCGAGGCGCTCTGCACCGAGGTCGGCGCCACCGTCGGCGCCTTCTACAGCCGCTTCGAGAGCAAGGAGGCCTATTTCAACGCACTGATGGCGCTGGCTGCGCGCGACGGCGAACAGCGGCTGGGCGAAATCAGGCGGCCGTCACCGGATACGGACCTCGACAAGCTCTGCCACATCATCGTCAGCGGCATCATCGCCTGGATGCGCAACCACGAGGGCGTGCTGCGCGCCGCGCTTCAGCATGACGACACCCGTCCGGACAAATGGACGCCGTTCAAGGCCCTCGCGAAGGCAACGACTGGACGCGCGACCCCTCTCCTGCTCCCGGCCATGGACAAGGGACGCAAGGCCGCCAAGACCCGCACGATCGCCTTCGGCTTTCAGGTCGTGCTGGGCACGCTGGTGAACGCGATCCTCAACGATCCCGGGCCGCTGTCGCTTAGATCAAAAGAGATGGAGACGCGGCTGGCCGGTTGCCTGTTGCTGTTGCTCCAGGCGGAGATCAATCAGTCGACCCCGAGATAGGCCTTCTGCACCTGCGGGTCCTGTGCGAGCGCAGCGGCCGTGCCGGACAGCACGCTCTTGCCGACCTGGAGCACGGTCGCGAAGTCCGAGACTTCCAGCGCGAGCTCGATCGACTGCTCGGCGAGCAGGATGGTCAGGCCCTCGCGATGCAGGCGGCCGAAGGTTTCGTACATGGATTCGACCACCGCCGGCGCGAGGCCGAGCGACGGTTCATCCAGCATCAATAGCTTAGGATCGCTCATCAGCGCGCGGCCGACCGCGAGCATCTGCCGCTCGCCGCCGGACATGGTGCCGGCGCGCTGGTTGCGGCGTTCCTTCAGCCGCGGGAAGATCTCGTAGACGCGCTCAAGCAAATTGGTCTGGCGCGACTTGTCGTGCAGCGGCGTCGCGCCGAGCATGAGGTTGTTCTCGACGCTCTGCTGCACGAACAGGCGCCAGCCTTCCGGCGACAGCGCCAGCCCCTTGCGCACGATCGCAAAGGCCTTCTGGCCGGCGATGTCCTCGCCGCGAAAGCTGATCGATCCGGAATGCACGGGAATGAGACCCGCGATCGCGTTCAGCGTCGTGGTCTTGCCGCCGCCATTGGAGCCGAGCAGCGCGACGACGCTGCCCTCCGGCACCTCCAGCGAGACGTCGGAGACACCTATGAGGTCGCCATAGCGCACCTCGAGGTGCTCGATCCGAAGAAGCGCGCCGCTCATAGGTCCCGCCCGCCCATCAGCTCGACCGGCGTATGGCGGGCCGCGGCCTTCGCCGCGCGTTTGCCGAGATAGGCTTCGATCACCGCCGGGTTCGAGGTGACCTCGCGCGGCGAGCCGCGGGCGATCTCCTTGCCCTGGTGAAACACCATCACGCGGCTCGCGAGCGACATGATCACTTCCATGATGTGCTCGACGATGACGAGCGTGATGCCGGAACGGTGGATGTCGCGCACGAGATCGATGGCGAGCCTCACCTCGTGGGCGTTGAGCCCGGCCATGGCCTCGTCGAGCAGCAGCACCTTCGGCTCGGTCGCCAGTGCGCGGGCGATCTCCAGCCGCTTGCGGCCGGGTGTGCCCAGCGAGCGCGCCGGCGCATCCGCAAGCCTGCTCATGCCGACGCGCTCCAGCACCGCTCGCGCCCTGGTCTCGGCCCCGTGGCGATGCGAGGTGCGCAGGAAGGCGCCGATCATGACGTTCTCGAGCACCGTCATGCCTTCAAAGGTCTGCGGCACCTGGAAGGTGCGCGCAAGCCCGAGCCCGGCGCGCTGCTCCGGCGCGAAGTCGGTGATGTCGGTCCCCTCGAACAGCACGCGGCCCGAGGTGGTCTTGAGGTCGCCGGTGAGGCAATTGAAGAAGGTGGATTTGCCGGCGCCGTTCGGGCCGATCAGGCCGAGAATATCGCCCTGCTCCAGCGTGACGGACGCATCGTCCACCGCCTTGAAGCTGCCGAACGCCTTTGTGATCCCGCGCGCCTCAAGGAGCATGGCCGGCTCCCTTATCTGCGCCGGGCTTACGTCGTCCCATGAACAGGCTGAGCAGGCCGCCGGGCTGGAAGCGCGCGATCAGCACGATGATCGCGCCATACAGGACGAAGGTGAGGCCGGCCCCCTTGCCGCCAAGCCAGCTGTTGGAGATCTCCTCCAGCGGCACGAGGATCGCGGCTCCCACCAGCGGACCGAACAGCAACCCCGCCCCGCCCAGCGCCGCCATGATCAGGATTTTGACCGAGATCAGGATGCCGAGCCCGGACTCGGGATCGACGAAGCCGAACATCATCGCATAGAGCGCGCCGGCAACGCTCGTCAGCGCCGCGCTCAGCATGTAGGCGTAGAGCTTGGTCCGGCTCGCGGGTGCGCCCAGGGAACGTGCGGCCCTCTCGGAATCCTTGATCGCGCGCAGATAGAATCCCATGCGGCTGTTGGTCATCCACCAGGTGATGAACAGCGTGATCACGAGGACGACCAGGAAGAGGTAGTAGTACGGCAGCGACGACAGGAACGAGAGATCGAAGATGTTGCGGGGGACCGTTGGACCGGAAAGACCCACGGCCGCGCCGAGCCAGTCGGTGTTGGTGACGATCAGCCGCACGGTCTCGGCGACCGCGATCGTCGCCATGCTGAAATAGTGACCCGACAGCCGTAGCGTCGGCACGCCGATGATCGCAGCGAGCCCCACCGCCAGCACGATCCCGCCGGGGATGCCGAACAGCGGCGACAGCCCGAACTTGGCGTAGCTCCCCATCGCGGCATAAGCGCCGCAGCCGAAGAACACGACGTGGCCGACCGAGACCTGGCCGGCATAGCCGCCGACGATGTTCCAGGCCGACGCGGCGATGGCATAGAGCAGCACCAGTGCGCCCAGGCGCTGCTGGAACGGCGAGGACAGCAGCAACGGATAGGCAATCGCCAGTGCTGCGACGATCGAGAGCCAGATCAAGCGCCGCATTGCAGCTTTCTCATCAGAGCTTGCCCATCAGGCCTTGCGGCCGGAACCAGAGGAAGGACAGGAACAGGACATAGACGACGATGTCCTTGTAGACCGCACCGATCAGATAGCCGGAGAGCGACTCGATCACGCCGATCAACAGGCCCGCGACGAGCGCGCCTGGCACGCTGCCGAAGCCGCCAAGGGATACCGTGACGAAGGCGACGATGCCGAGCGTCTCGCCGACCGTCGGCACGATGTAGAAGAAGTTCGCGATTAGCGCGCCGGCAAGGCCGGTGGCGCCGGCCGCGATGGCCCAGGCGATCGCCTGCATCGTATCGGGCCTGATGCCCATGAGCTGAGCCGCGGTCTGATCCTCCGCCACCGCCAGCATTTTTGAACCAAGCGATGTGCGCGTCAGGAGCAGGTGAAGACCGAATGTCACCAGCAGCGCGACGACACCGGCAAGCAGCCGCGAGGCTTCGATGCGCAGGCCCGCAAACGCATAGGTGCCGCCGACGATATTCGACGGCATCGACAGGAAGTTGGCGCCGAACCACCAGAACACGGAATAGCGCAGCAGCAGCGCGAGCCCGAACGTGCCGAGGATCTGCGCCAGCATCGGCCCCTTCATGATGTCGCGGATCAGGGCGAAATAGACGACGACCCCGACGGTCGCGAGCACCAGTGTCGCCAGTGGGGCGCCGAGGATGGGCCCTCCCCCCATCAGGGTATAGACGACATAGGCGACGTACATGCCGAGCATGACGAAGTCGCCATGCGCGAAATTGACGATGTTCATCATGCCCCACACCAGCGTGAGGCCAGAGGAAAACAGGGCGTAGACGGCACCGAGCAGAAGCCCGCCGGCAATCACCTGCACGAGTACGAAGGACATGAGCTGCGTTGCTCTGATCAAAACATTCTGGGAAAGGCGGGACGCGCGGTCCCGCCTTCAGGCAATCTCACCAGCCCTTGTAGGGCAGTACCGGCGCCTTCTCGGCATTGGCCTTCGGCCATACCGCGACGTAGTTCTCGCCATCCTGGAGCTGGATGATGGCGCCGGAAGCCAGGATGTTCTGGCCCTTGTCGTCGAACTTCACGCCCTTGTAGCCGATCATGAGCTGCTCGGGCTTCAGGTCCGTCGCCTTCAGCGCGGCCTGGATCTTGGCAGGCTCGGTCGAGCCGGCGCGGTCGATGGCATCGGCCAGCACGAAGAAGCCCTGCATCTGCCGGGCGACCGTGTCGTCCATCTCCTCGCCGCTCTTCTTCTTGTACATGTCGGCGATGATGGCGGACGCCGAGCCCGGCGGTCCCACGACCCAGGACGAGCGGTTGAAGACGCCTTGCGAGATCTTGCCTACCGCCTTGGTGAAGGACGGATCGGAGTAGCCGGCATCGTCGGCCAGCAGCACGGCCGGCTTGTAGTCGAGCGACTGCATGGTCTTGGCGAACAGGATCGCATCCGACGTGTAGCTGATCATGATGACGACGTCGGGCTTCTTGTCCTTGAGCTGCAGCACCTGGCCCTGCAAATCGGTCGCATTGACGGGATAGGCGATGTCGAGCGCGATCGGCTGGCCCTTTTCCTTGAAGGCGCCGGCGATCGTGTTGGCGACCGAGGTGCCGTATTCGGTGTTGTCATGGACCACCGCGACGGCGTCGGTCTTGGCACCCTGCGCCTTGATGTCGGCGAGGAAGTCGACATAGATCTTGGCGAAATCGGTCGCGATCGGCGTGGTGCGGAAGAACCATTTGAAGCCGCGCTCGGTGAGATTGGCGGCGACCGATTCCGAGTTCAGGAAGGGAACGCCGTATTTCTCGGCGATCGCGCTCGAAGTCAGCGTGACGCCGGACTGGTAGGAGCCGAACACGGCCGCCACCTTCTCTTCCGTGATCAGGCGTAGCGCCTGGTTCTGGCCCGTCGCCGGGTTGCCCTGGTTGTCGGCGAACACAGCCTCGATCTTGGCGCCGCCGAGGCCGGCAAGGCCGGCGTTCTTCGCCAGCGGCAGATTGCCAAGCTCAGGATGAGCGTTGTTGATGATGTCCATGGCGACTTCGAGCGCCGCCTTGGCGTGCGCACCGATCGAGGCGGTGCCGCCGGACATCGGCATGATGACGCCGATCTTGATGACCTTGTCCTGGGCCTGCGCGCCGGAGCCCAGCGTAAGGAACATCGCGGCTGCGCAAAACAGCCCGGTGACGTGCTTGAAATTCATCAAATCAGACCTCCCAAAGGGTTTCCCCGACCAAGCTATTTTGGAAGCTGCAGGCTAAGCGCCCGCTTCCGTTTGTTTATGCCTGGTGGATCTAGGATGGCATGCCAGCCGGACACCGGCAAGACGAAACGGACTTGCGCAATGCTGCATGGGAGAGGCAGCGAATGCGCCGGCGCGGGCAGCGTTCAAATCCGGCGTCGTCCGGCGCGAACGCGGTAACCCGAACGGCGGACGTCATTGCCATCTGCAGGGGTGGGTTAACGCTGCGACTGCGCCAAGCGCGGTCCGCTGGCGTAACCCGGCCCCCGTCTGTTTCCGCGAACGCAGAGGCGGTGGCTGCCGCCAACCCACCCTGCAAAACGCCGTCAGCCGACGACGTCGCTCGCCCGCAACAGCGTCGTGAAGCCGCCATAGATCATGCGCTTGCCGTCGAAGGGCATGTCGGCGCCCTTGAACCGCTCATCAGCCATCACCTTCTTGTTGACGGCATCGCGGGTCTCCCGGTCACGGTAGACGATCCAGGAGAACACCACGACCTCGTCCTCCTTCGCGATCACCGCGCGCGGAAACGAGGTCAATTCGCCATAAGGCACGTCGTCGCCGATGCACTCGACGTAATCGAGCGCGCCATGTTCCATCCACACGGCGCAGGCCTTACGCGCCAGCACCTTGTAGGCCTCGATCTTGTCCTTCGGCACGGCCAGCACGAAACCATCGACATAAGGCATCACGGATCTCCTTGGGTTGCCTGCCCCGAGGACGAAGCGGCGCGGGACGATCCGACACGTCATGCCTCCCGCAAGGTGAGGCAAACTGTCGCGAGGATTTCGTGCGCTACTTCATATTTGAAGCTCGTGGCGCCGTGACATCATCCCGGACGTTTGCGCTCGAACATCGGCTACTTCAGATTGCATTGAGCAGAAGGCAGCTTTCATGAGCACCCGCCTGTCATTGCTTTGCGTCCACGGCGTCGGTCACGCGGAGATCGACGCCGAGTTTCGAAAGTCATGGTCCGAGGCGATCATACGCGCGGTCCAGTCCGTCGATCAGAGCCTCAACCCGGCCATCGACTTCCTCTCGTATGACGACCTGTTCGACAAGAGCCCGCCGAACCTCATCACCTATGGCATCGCGCTGGCAAAACTGCTCGCGAGCGCGACCGTCCACGGGGTCGGTGATCTGCTCGCGGGCACACGCAGCCTCGAAGATGTACCAACCCTGATCAGATGGACCGCGGGCATGGTCGCCCAGTGGTCGGTGGATGAACAGCTGCAGGCCGCGCTGCGCGGCGCAGTCCTCGACAAGCTGAAGAGCGGCAACTACGACGTTGTCCTGGCTCACAGCCTCGGCTCGCTGATCTGCTACGACACGTTCGTGCGTAATCCCGGTGCGATCAGGGACAAGGTCTTCGTCACGTTCGGTTCGCAGATCGGCAATCCCGCGGTGCGCGACATCTTCGCAGGCCGCATTCAGGACCTTCCCTGCCGGAAATGGTACCATCTGTTCAACCGGGAAGATCGCGTTCTCACCTATCCGCTCGAGATCGCCGCAGACAATTTTCAACAGGTGCTGACACCGTTCGATGTCCCCAACGATCTCCTGAATCACAACGCGACCTGGTACCTGTCGCGCCCCGAGACCGTCGCCACCGTCTGGCACGACGTGGTCCCGGTGCCGACGTCCCGCTCCATCGTCAGCGCCGCGCGGGGGATTGCCCGCATTGACGCCCGGCCGACCCGCCGCGCCCTGCTGATCGGCATCAACGACTATCCCAAACCCGCGGACAGGCTCGAAGGATGCGTCAACGACGTATTCCTCATGAGCTCGGTGCTACAGGAGAGCGGCTTCAAGCCGGACGAAATACGCGTCGTGCTCAATGAGCGGGCGACGGCGCAGGGCATCATGGAAAGGCTTCACTGGCTGCTCGAGGGCGTCCGCGACGGCGACGAGCGCATGCTGTTCTACTCGGGCCATGGCGCCCAGATTCCCAGATACAGCCCGAGCGGCGCACCGGATAGCGTCGACGAGTGCCTCGTTCCCTATGATTTCGACTGGACGCCCGAGCACGCCATTCTCGACCGCCAGTTCAGCCAGCTCTACTCACAGCTTCCGTACGACTGCTATTTCGTCGCCATGCTCGACTGCTGCCATTCCGGCGGCATGACACGTGACGGTGGTCCGCGTATCCGCGGCCTGACGCCGCCCGACGATATCCGCCACCGGGCGCTGCGGTGGGAGGCAAGCGAAGGCATGTGGGTGCCGCGTGAGTTCCCTCCCCTGAACGAAAGTCTGAGCAAGAGCAAGAACGGCGCCGACTATCTCGGCGACAACGGCGCCACGCAGCGGCTCGGGCGCAGCATGGCGCTCCGCACCCAGCCCGACAAGACATACAACAAGACGCGCGCCGAGCTCGGGCATCACGGTCCTTATCTGCCGATTCTCCTCGAGGCCTGCCAGGAGCAGGAGCTGTCCTATGAATATCGTGACGGCGTCACGTCGTATGGCGCCTACACGTTCTGCATGGCGAAGGTGCTGCGCGAACAACGAGACCGCAGCGCCAATCCGTCGTTCCAGGAGCTGAGCGAGCTCGTCACGGCCAAACTCCGTCGCCTCAAATACAACCAGACGCCCAATCTCGTTGGCGCCAAGACGCGCGTCAGCGCGAAAATTCCATGGGGCGCGGCAGATGCAGGTCGCGGCCAGCGACGGGCGACGAAAAAGCGTGCCGCCAAGACGGGCCGGAAGAGGCGCCGCTAGTCATTTCGCCTTGCATCGCCGCGCGGCGCATCGCGGACGCGATAAGTCGGGCCAACGCGCCGAGGCCGCACCGACGACGGGGAGGCCTGCCGACGGCACGTCAGGCTCGCGGCGCGGGCCTGATTCAGAGCAGGTTATGATCTGGGTAAATCGCCCGGAACTGGCTGGGGAACCTGGATTCGAACCAAGACAAACAGAGTCAGAGTCTGTTGTGCTACCGTTACACCATTCCCCACCGAAGTGCTTGATATCACAAGACTTTCTTCGGAAGCTTTGCAAGCCGCAGCAAAAGTTTTGCAAATCAGCGGCGCGCTGGCGCTCATATAGCCGCGCCGGCGTTCGCGGTCTAGCCCCTCTGTAAGCATCGCAGCTTGTTCTCGCTGCGTTCGCGCCGTAGCGGCATGTCCGCCCTCACCCGCGGCCGGCTCCGGCAATCAGCACCAGGAGACCTGGCACGCCTGCCTCGACGACGTCCACATGCCACGATCAACGGGCGCGCCGGCGTGCCGCTTCACGTCGATCAATGGGGATGGTCTGTCGGCTTTACCCAGGCATGATGCGCGCGCTCGACGCCGGCACGCCGCAGCCGGCGATCGCCCGCACGAAGCGCGAGCGGGTTTACAGCCTGATCCGCTGACTTAATCGCCCAAGACCACGGATCGCTTGCCATAGAATTCACCGACGCAATCATTCGGCAGCTGGCCCGAATTTTTGGTTAGCTCACCGTCCATCAGCATGGACGGCTTGACCGATCTCTTGGGGACGACAACATCCAGGTCCTTGGTCGTCCGAAGAAATTGATGCCTCTGGACAACTCTCGCTCCAGAAGGTCGCGAATTGCGACTCCTCGGCGCGGACGTATCCCAGCGCGACGCTATCGAGGAGCAAAAAAGAAAGGAGCCCGCAGGCCACCAGGGCCGTCATGCGAATATGGGCATGATGGCCCAGGGAGGGAAGGAAGCGGGCAGCCAGGGCGACGACGCAGCCCCCTCCGGCAAGAAGAAAAACCACCACCTCATTCCGCCCTCGCGTCGCGAGATCCTCCGCCGTCGCAAAATAGGCAATGACATAAGCGGTGTAGAGACCAGCGAGCACTGCCGCCACGAACCCGACGATCAAGACCAGCAGCCGCGCCGTCGGCCTCGGTTGCGAAGGCACCACGAAGACCGAAAACAACGCCACGAAACCGAGCCAGGCCCACGTCGCAGATTCGGTGTAATGCCGAACCAGCTCGAGCCACAGATAGTACAACCCCATCGAGAAAGAAGCGGCGATCTTCCCCCCCTCCGGATATGCCGCCATCCGGACCGCATTCCCCGGTGACAAAAGCAGGATCGCAAGTCCGATGAAGGTCGCCGTCAGCATCACTGCATGGCCCGCCAGTTGCGGGCGAGGATGGTAGAACGCTCGATAAACGGCAGAACCGGCGACGAGGGCCACGATCCAAAATGGCGTGAACTCGTTGGCCAGAGCACCCAGGAAGCCGATTGCGGAGAGAACGACGATTTGGCCGGTCGAGAGCACGGTTTCGTTCGCTGCGGACCGCACCAGCTCAACGAGGATGATGATCACGAAGAGGGCGGGAACCATGTAGGACGCACTGCCCGAGATCCAGTAAAGCATCTCCCGCAGACTGATCGCCAGAACGAAGCTCGCCGCGCAGAGCATTGCACCCGCCAAAAATCTCTCTGGCCACGACAGGCCGGTCCACATTCGACCAGCCCAATAAACGCTGACTGCCAAGAAGATGGCCATGCCGCAAATGAGTATGACCGGATAGACGACCAAATAATCGACGCCTGTCACCTTGCTGACAACGGCGGGGGCGGCGATCGCCACAAGCGAGGTCAGTCGGCCCATCTGGTGCAAATAATAGGATTTGACCATTCCGACGAGACCCATGCTGTTGACGCGGTTCGTCACGCAATAATCGTCGGATTCAGGCATCGCATAGAGCGCGATGGGTGCGAGCCAGAGCAGGATGAAGAGAGCGACAGAAGCGGCCACGATAGGCATCACGTCCGGCATGCGGCTTCCGAGGCGCACAGGAAATCCCCCAAAATCGACTGAACAAAGCGGCAGCAACGAGAGAGCGAACAGCCCCGAATGCAACCCTCGTTATGCAACGCGGCACAGAAGATCACAAGGTTCCGCGGGCAAACAATCGAAAGGCTAGTTCGAGCCGCAGACGCGGACCACGATCTCAGCCTTGCCGTTCGCGATCATCACCTGGCCGTATTCGTCCTGCGGCGGGCTCTCCTCGTAACGGAGCGGGATCGTGGTGATCGCTTCCTGCGCTTCGCCGCCCGGCTGCTGCGTGTTCACGTCGAGGATCAGGATCTTCGGATTGATACCTTGCGGCGAGCGCCTGGTCAGCCGGGCCTGCCAGCCATCGGTCGGTACCCTCACGTCGCCGACCATGACCAGCTTGGGCGGCGCGCCCGGCGCCCGGTCGATCCAGGCCTTGAAGGTGTTTCTCAGCAGGACAGTCATGACACGTCTCTCGGAAACCGCGGAGGACATCACGTTCCTGATGCTTCGGCAGCAGCCGACCCACTTTCCGATCGCAGGAACTTTCTTTCCGACCGACGGCTACAGCCGGATTTTCGAGTCACAAGGCAGGTTTCGCCTGCGGAGCGAAGGACGCCACGCGCACCGTGCGCGAGGCCTCGGCAGTCACGTCCGCAGCGACGTGCCGGATCCCCTGCCGAACGCGCAACGCGCAATAGGCTGGCACGTCGAGGCTGTCAGGCACAACTGGGTTGGCGAATTCTTCGAATGAGGGGCGAGCCCCGCGCTCAGCGGGGGCTCGTGAGGAAGCCGAGCCGACAGCGACCCGTCCGCCAGATAAGCGACCGTCGCCTACTCCAGCTTGATATTCGCCGCTTCGATCACCTTCTTCCACCGCTCGGTCTCGGAGGCGATGTAGGCCTTGAACGGCTCCGAATCCACCGCCACCGCGGCCGCACCGAGCTCGGCCATCTTCTGCACCGTCTCCGGCTGCTGCATGAAGGCGCGGATCTCGCCCGACAGCTTTTCGACGATGGGCTTCGGCGTGGCCGCGGGAACGAAGAAGCCGTGCCAGGCCACCGCTTCGAAGCCCGGCAGGAATTCGGCGACGGCCGGGACTTCCGGATCGAAGGCGGCGCGCTTGGGCGTTGCAGTGGCGAGCATCGCGAGCTGGCCGGTCTTCACCTGTGGCAGCAGCAGTGGCACGTTGTCGAAGGCAAGATCGATCTGGCCGCTCAACAGATCCGTCAGCATCTGGCTGGAGCCCTTGTAGGGCACATGCACCATCTTGGTGCCGGTCATCTGTTGAAACAGTTCAGCGGCAAGATGCTGCGAGGTGCCGACGCCGGCCGAGCCGAACGAGACCTTGTCCGGGTTCGCCTTCAGATAGGCGATCAGCTCCGGCACGGTGCGCGCCTTGATCTTGTTCGGATTCACCACGAGCACGTTCGGCACGACACTGATCTGGGCGACCGCCACCAGGTCCCTATCCGGCTGGTAGCTGAGCTTGGGCCCGTAGAGCGTGGGGTTGATCGCGAGCGCGGAGGTGCTGGCAAGGCCGAGCGTGATGCCGTCAGGCGCCGACTTCGCCAGCCGCGTCACGCCGAGGATCGAGCCGGCACCGCCGACATTCTCGACCACGAACGGCTTGCCCAGCTTCACTTGCAGATGGTTCGACACCATGCGCGCGAAGATGTCGGCGGTGCCGCCGGCGGCGAAGGGCACGATCACCGTCACCTGCTTGGCCGGATAGCCGTCCTGCGCCTTTGCCGGCAACGTCGCCAGCAGCACGGCTGACACAAGACCAAGCCACATCGATCTCATCGAAGTTTCCTCTACTGTTACTGTTTTGTTGATTGGGTGCCGCGCGCGGCGGAGGTGACTAGAACGCGACCTCGTACATGTTCAGGATCGCATCCCGGCCGAGGTCGCGCGGATTGTTGTCAAGCAGGCGGCGAATGGCGTGTGCCTCGTCGGCCATCACGCCGAGATCGCCCTTGGGCACGCCGAGCGCGGACAGACGCATCTCGATGCCGAGGTTCTTGCAGAAATCGTAAGTGGCGTCGAATGCGAGCTTCGCATCGTTCTGCGCCGGCAGGCCGAGCGCCGCCAGCACCGCGACCGTCTTCGCCTCGACTGCCGGCATGTTGAAGGCCAGCGTGTGCGGGAAGATCAAGGCACAGGCGAGCCCATGCGCGACATGATGGCGCGTGCCGAGCGGATAGGCCACGGCATGGCCGGCGGTGGTGTTCACCGGCCCGAGGCAATAGCCGCCATAGAGTGAAGCCAGGGAGAGACCCGCGCGTGCCTCGCGATCGCCGCCGTCGGCAACCGCCCGCTTGAGATATTGCCCGACCAGCCGCGCGCCCTCGAGCGCATAAAGGTCGATCATCGGATGCGCCTTGCGGCTGGTATAGGCCTCGACGCAATGCGCCAGCGCATCGACGCCGGTGGCCGCAGTGACCTCCTTCGGCACGGTCATCGTGAGATCAGGATCGACGATGGCGATATCAGCAAGCATGAAGCGGCTCTGCACCGCCTGCTTGTTCTGGCTGACGGGATCGGTGACGAGCGCGCGAGTGCCGGCCTCGCTGCCGGTGCCCGACGTGGTCGGGATCTGCATCAGCGGCACGCTGCGGCCGGCGACTTTTTCCGGCCCAACGATATCGGCAAAGGCCACGTCGCTGGTGCAGAGCACCGCGACCAGCTTGGCGAGATCCATCGCGCTGCCGCCGCCGAAGCCGACGACGAGATCAGGCGCGACCTCTTTCGCCATCGCCACCGCCTTCTCCAGATTAGGCAGGTCCGGTTCAGGCTTGACGTCGCCAAACACTTTCACTGCCCCCGGCAGCGCCAGCGCATCGACGCGGCGCGCATTGAACGGATCGGAAATCACCAGCGGCCGCCTGGCGCCGATCCGCTCGGCGAAGCGCGCAGCAGCCGTGATGGTGCCGTTGCCGAATTCCAGGATGGTGGGACGTTGGATTTCGATGGGCGTGAAGGCGTTGGTCATCGTGCGCTAGATCTCATGACTTGGAGGCGGAGACGCCAGCGGAGAGCCGCTCGGCATAGTCGATGGCCTCGATCAGGCTGTGCTCGTTGGCAATGCCCTTGCCGGCAATGTCGAAGGCGGTGCCATGATCGACGGAGGTGCGGATGATCGGCAGGCCCAGCGTGATGTTGACGCCGGAGAGCTCCTGCCAGCGGCCGGTCGCGGGATCGACCTGGAAGCCCAGCAGCTTGACGGGGATGTGCCCCTGGTCGTGATACATCGCGACCGCAGCATCGTACTGGCCGGCGCGCAGCTTGACGAAGATGGTGTCACCGGGCACCGGGCCGACGACGTCGAGGCCATCGGCGACGGCCTTGGCAATCGTCGGTGCCGAAACGTCGATATCCTGCCGGCCGAACAGACCGCCCTCGCCCGCATGCGGATTGAGCGCGGCGATTGCAATCTTCGGCTTGGCGATACCGAGCCGCAGCAAGGCCTCGTTGGTGAGATCGATCACCATGCGCAGACGCTCCGGCGTCAGACGCTTCGGCACGTCTTCCAGCGCCACGTGGGTCGAGACATGGCTGACGCGCATGTTGCCGTGGGCGAGCAGCATCACCGATCCGCGCACACCAGTGAGGTGCGCCAGCATCTCGGTATGTCCAGGGAAATGATAGCCGGCCTTGTTGAGTGCTTCCTTGTTGAGCGGCGCGGTGACAATCGCGGAGGTCCGCCCGGCCTGCGTCAGGCGCACGCCCTGCTCGATCGCCTTGTAGGCAAAGCGGCCGCCGTCGGCGCTCAAGACGCCGGGCTTGATCGGGGTGCCCTCGACATCCGCCTGGAGGAAGCAGAGGTTCGGCCAGTCAGCATCGTCGGCACTCACCTCCGGAATCGCAACGGCAGCGCCGAGCGCGACCTTGGCATCCTCGAGCGCGGCGCCGCTGCCGATGATCAGGATGCGCAGATCGCCTTTCGCGATCCGGTCCTTCAGCCCGACGCAGGCCTTGACGATGATCTCCGGGCCGATCCCGGCCGGATCGCCCATGGTAATGGCAAGATGACGAGAGGTCATGTCGGGCTCCCCGTATTGAGCAAATGATTGTCCCGGAGCAGATCGCGCCACAGCTCGCTGGTGCCGAACGCGCCGGATTTCGAGATGACGTCGACGCCGGCCCAGCGGCCGCCTTGCAGCACCGAGCGCGGCAATCCCGGCACGATACGCCCCGTCACCTGGAGCGCATGCTCGCCGAGCGCAACGCATACGGCCTTCAAGGTCTCGCCGCCAGCAACGATCAGGGTTCCGGGCGGATTGAGCACCGCAATCAGCGTTGTCAGCTCGCGCGCGATCCGCTGGGCGGCCTCGGCGCGCGAAAGGCCATCCGCGAGCGCGAATTTCACCAGCGCCACGCCATCGTCAGCCAGCTTGCGTTGAACGCCCGCGCCCCCCTCACCTTCGGCCAACGCGATGGTGGCTTCGCCACATGCTGCGAGCTGGGAGGCGGTGGCGGCTTGGTCGGAACCGAACAGCCCAAGCACCGGCCGCTTCAGCCGGCTCGGCGCATCGGCGCGATGGCCGCGGGCGAGCGCACCGGCCAGCCCGCCGCTTCCGCACCAGAGCACGGGCCCCGGCATCTGCCCCGCCATTTCGACGACGCGATCGAGGTCGATGTCGCTCTCGGCATCGAACACCTGAACGCCACCTTGAGCGAGCGTGTCAGGGCCGCCCTGCCGTGCATCGATACCTTCCAGTTTCAATTGGTCCAGCAGGTTGTCGCCGACGCGATGCCAGTCACCCTGTACAGTGCGCGCGAATTGCTGGCCCTCGACGGTACGGCGTCCCTGATAGTCGAAGGCTGGTGCGACCACGCATGACGCCCAAGGGCCGCCGCGCAGGCAGGCACCGAGCTCGGCCGCCCAGGCACCGCGGAGCAGGCTGTCGACCTTCTTGTAGGCGATCGTCCCACCCTGAAGCTGCGGCGCCAGCCGTCCGACGATCTCGACGCTGTCGGCTTTCGACCGCTCGCGGGTGCCGCTGTCGATCGCGAGGCTTTGCGCGCCTGGAGTCGCGGGCGAATCCGCCCAGGTGACGTCGAACGGTCCGCACAGGCCGACGAACTCCGCCGCGGTGTCGAGTGCGCCGGTGAGATCGTCGGCAAGCAGGCGCACGACCGTCATCGTCATGCTGCTCCCGCGCCCAAGATCTTGCCGGGGTTCATCAGGCCGTTCGGATCGAGCAAGTGCTTGATGCCGCGCATCAGCTCGATATCGAGCGGATCGGCGACACGGGCCAGCCGCACGCGATTGGTGATCCCGATGCCATGCTCGGCACTGATCGCCCCGCCCCGCGCTGCGGTCTCGTCATCGACGATCTCATTGATTTGCGCCACCAGGGCGGCCGTCGTCGCCGGCTCCTGACAATGCGCACGGTCGATCAGGGCGATCACGTGGATGTTGCCGTCGCCGATATGACCATGCATCACCACGCGGGCATGCGGCACAGCGGCCATAATTCGCGCCTCGACATTGGTGACGAAGTCCGCCTGGCGATCCAGCGGCACAACGCTGTCGTGCGAGACGACATAGCCGCTGCGCTTGTTGCCTTCGGACACGCTGTGCCTGACGGCCCAGATCGCCTTCGCCTGTGCGAGGTTCGAGGCCAGGATGACGTCTTCGGCGATGCGGGCCTCCATCGCATCCGCCAGAGCCGTGGCGAGCGGCTCGTCGAGATCGACGCCCGCGAGCGTGTCCGTCAACTCGACGATCAGATACCACGGTGTCGTCAGCTCGAACGGGATGGTGACATGCGGCACGGTCTCCGCGATCGCCTCGATCTGCGAGCGCGACATGATTTCGAGGCTGCCGAGCCGGTCGCCGACCACACCGCGCAGGCGCGCCATGATCTCGAGTGCCTGCGCGACACCCTGCAATTTCACCAGCGCCAGCGCCGAGCTGCGCGGCGGCGAGAACAGTTTCAGCACCGCCGCGGTGACGATGCCGAGCGTGCCTTCCGCCCCGATGAAGAGCTGCTTGAGCGCGTAACCCGTGTTGTCCTTGCGCAGCGCGCGCAGGCCGTTGAAGATACGCCCGTCGGGCAGCACGGCTTCGAGCCCGAGCACGAGATCGCGCGTCGGGCCGTAGCGCAGCACGGCCGTGCCGCCGGCATTGGTCGAGATGTTGCCGCCGATCTGGCAGGAACCCTCGGCACCCAGGCTCAAGGGAAAGTAGCGATCGACGCTACGCGCCGCATTCTGGACCTCGGCGAGAATGCAGCCAGCCTCGACCGTGATCGTGTTGGCGAGCGGACTGACGTCGCGCACAGCTCGCATGCGGTCGAGCCGGATCACGACATTGCCCGCGTGATCGTCCGGCGTCGCGGCTCCGCACATGCCGGTGTTGCCGCCTTGCGGCACGATCGTAAGGCGCCTGTCGGCGCAGTATTTGACGACAGAGGCGACCTCGGCGGTCGAGCCGGGCTTCACCACTGCGACCGCGCGGCCGCGATAGCGCCCGCGCCAGTCCACCACATAAGGCTCCTGGTCGGCTCCGGACGCGATGACGTGCTTCTCGCCGACGATCGCGGCGAGCCCGGCCAATGCATCCTGGAATGAGTCGGACATCAGGTCGCCTCGTCGTCCGTACCGAGCTTAGGCGGAAGCTGCGAATGCCGCAGCATTCGCAAGCAGCTCTTTCAGCTGGTCCGGCGGCAAGGATTCCAGCGGCGGCCGCAGGCGCTGCCAACCGGCGTGCTTCGTGCGATCAGCCGCAAGCGCCTTCAGCGAGGCCATCTGCGGAAATTGCGAGACCAGCTCGCGCGCCTTCACGATGCGCGCCTGCGCCGCCTTGAGCGCCGGATCGTCGTCGCTGTCGCCAAAGTGCTTGAAGACATAGGCAAGACTGCGCGCGACGACATTGGAGGTCGCGGTGATGCAGCCCGCGCCCCCCTTGCGCAACAGCGGCAGCATCAACGGATCGGCGCCGCCGAGGACCGCGAAGCCCGGAAACCGTTCGACCATCGCCGTCATGTTGGCGAAGTCGCCGGACGAATCCTTGATGCCCGTGAACGTGGCCGGATAGGCCTTGCGCAGCCGCTCGATCAGCGCATGCGAGATCGGTTGCGCCGACATCTGCGGGTAGTGATAGAGGACGACTTTCAGGCGCGCATCACCGATGCGCTGCACCACTTCGCTGTAGGAGGCATAGATTCCGTCATCAGTGACGTTCTTGTAGTAGAACGGCGGCAGCATCACCACGGTGTTGACGCCGACCGAGAGCGCGTGACGCGTCAGCGCGATGGTGTCGCTGAGCGCGGCAACGCCGGTGCCGGGCAAAAGCCGCCGCGGCGCGATGCCGGCGGCCACCACCGCCTCGAGCAGCGCCGTGCGTTCGGCCACCGAAAAGGAGTTCGCCTCACCCGTCGTGCCCAGCATCGCGATGCCGTCGCAGCCTTCGTCGAGCAGATAGCGACAATGGTCCACGAAGCGCGCATGATCGGGAGCAAGCTCGGCGTCGAGCGGCGTCAACGCGGCGGAGAACACGCCATGAGGGTGCAGCGATGATGTCGACAAAACTTCCTCCGATCGTCAGAACGATGTTGTTCGGAATGCGAACATTTGTTATTTGCTGGTGCAGTCGTAAAATCAGCTCGGCCCGACGTCAAGGGCATGGCTGTCATGGCGGGGCATTCGAGCATGACCAAGGCTGCAGGGAAGGCCGCGAAGCGCGTATCGGAAACTAGCGCCAAAAATCCCAAGAATTATGTCGCCTCCGTCGGCAAGGCCTTTGCCGTGCTCAAGAGTTTCACCAGCGAAACCTTCGAGCTGACCCTGAGTGAGATTGCCGCACGGGCTGATCTCGATCGCGGGACGGCGTTCCGCCTGATCCAGACCCTGACCGAACTCGGCTATCTCCAGGCCGTTCCGCAAAGTCGCCGGTTCCGTCTCGGCATCGCCTGTCTCGACCTCGGCTACACCGTGCTGTCGCACGGCTCGTTGCGGCCGATCGTCGAGCCGCTGCTGCGCGACCTCGTCCCAGCGGTCGGCGATGCGGCATCGCTCGGCATTCTCGATGGCGGCGACGTGGTCTATCTCGCGCGCGTCGGTGCCGGCCTCGACCGTCACAAGATGGACCGCCGGCCGGGCACGCGCATCCCCGCCTACAGCGCCGCGCTCGGTCATGTCATGCTGGCGCATCTGCCACGCGACCAGCAGATCGAGCGGCTCGAGTTGCGTCCTCGAGTAAAGCTGTCGGAGCGAACGCTGACCGATCTCGATGCACTGCTCGCCCGGCTCGATCAGGTGAAGAAGAAAGGCCATGCGGTCTCCGACGGCGAGAATGCCTATGGCCTGCGCACGCTGGCAACGCCGATCTTCGACGCTCAGGGTTTTGTGATCGGCGGCTTGAGCGTCACGGTCGATGCGATGCGCATGGACATGGCGGCCTTCCGCGATCAGGCGCTGCCGCGGCTCATGCAGGCGACGGCCCAAGTCCAGGATCTCGCGATCAAGTCGGGATTGACGAGCTGAGTGCGGTGATGGCGATTAGA
The DNA here is from genome assembly GCF_052075965.1 of Bradyrhizobium sp. 482_C4_N1_8. Taxonomy (NCBI): domain Bacteria; kingdom Pseudomonadati; phylum Pseudomonadota; class Alphaproteobacteria; order Hyphomicrobiales; family Nitrobacteraceae; genus Bradyrhizobium; species Bradyrhizobium sp. 482_C4_N1_8. The sequence goes on from NZ_CP197231.1 coordinate 5,503,444, forward strand.
TCACGATGTGATCGAAGTCGGCGGCGATCCGCGTATTCGGAAACACCTTTGTCGCCTCCGCCAAGATCTCTTCATCCTCGTATCGTCCCGACATGTGGACCAGCACGAGCTGCTTGACGTTGCTGGCGGCGGCAAACGAAGCGGCTTCGGTCGCTGTGAGATGGCCGTAGTCCCGCGCGGTCGCGGCGTCACGGTCGAGGAAGGTCGCCTCGATCACCAGCATGTCGGCGTCGGCGACATGTCGAGATAGACCATCCGTGGTTTCGGTGTCGCCGACCACGACGAGCTTCCTGCCGCCGCCCGGCGGGCCCAGGACGTCCTCCGGATCGATGGTTCGACCGGCGATCACGACCGGCCGTCCGGCGGCCAGCTCTCCGCGCATCGGCCCGTCCGGGACACTGAGCGACGCAAGCCGCTCGGGCAGAAGGTGGCGGTGCGCGGGGCTTTGGAAAGAGAAGCCAAAGCTGTCGGTGTCGCGGTGGCGAACCGGAAAGCAGTCGATGGTGAAGTCGCCGGCATCGATGACCTGCCCCTCGCTCAGCGGCGCGAACGCCACGGGGATCGGCGCCCTGCCCGCGCCCCACAAGCCCGCGAGCATGCGAACGACGATGTCGAGCGTGCCCGGGCCCGCATGAATGGTCATCACGTCGGAGGTCTGCCGCAGCCCCAGCGTCGAGAAGAGACCGGGGATGCCGAGTACGTGATCGAGATGCCCGTGCGTCAGCAGGATGCGGTCGAGCCGGCGAAAGCCGGCGCCGCTGCGCAGCAACTGGCGCTGCGTGCCCTCGCCGCAATCAACCAGGATACGCTTGCCCGCGGCCTCCACCAGGAGGGCCGGATGGTTGCGCTCCACTGAGGGAACGCTTGCCGAGGTGCCGAGGAATGTCAGGGCGAACATGGTCGTCAGCGTCCAGAGACCGACCTCTTCCCGACGGCACCGCAACGGTCCGCACGGAGGATGGCCTCACCGTCCCCAATGCCATGCGAGCAGCAGCGCGTACAGGCCCATCGAGCCCGCATAGAGCACGGCGAGCAGTGCATATCCCGCGATCTGGCGGCCGAGCGCTGCCTTCGGCTTGATCCACCAGTCGAGCGCCCTGAAGGCGGCCGGCACGAGAAACCAGCCGAGCAACTGGGTGCTCACGAGATTGCCGACGAACAGCGACAGCCAGACCGGCACGCCGTGGCTGTCGATCAGCGGCCCGCTGATGAAATAGCCCCAGAGATAGACTACGGGATAGAGCACCAGCAGGACGATGAGGTTGCTCTTCCAGATCAAGCCAGATCCTTGCTCCGGAGCCCGCGTCTTGCCGGCCGGGAACCAGAAATTGAAGCCGTAGCTTGCCCGCTTCACGTTCATGCCGGCGTTGAAGCGCGCGCCTTCCTCAAGCAGCGTCTGCCGCAAGGGCGAGTCCAGCCATGCATTGAGGTTGGCATCGCTGTCGAACGACAGGATGACGATCCACTCGTCGTGCAGGCCCGGGATAGGCCGCTCGATCTTGTGGCGCAGGAACCCCTTGAACTCGGCCTCCGCGGCCTGGATGCGCTGTTGCCATTTGAGGAACGCATCCTCGAGTCCATCCGGCACCTTGAAGGAGATGACGGCGGAGACCGCGCTGTCGCGCTGAACGCCGGTGTCGGGAAGGATATGGACGTCCTCCGACCCGACGAAGAAGCGCTGCACGTCCGCGATCAGCCGCGCCCGCACATCGCTCTGAAGCCAGGCGCGGGCAGCGGCCGGGTTCGCGAAACGCAGGATGGTCACCCAGTCCACATGCGCCGGCGGCTGCGGCGGCACGACCTCCTGGCTGAGGAAGCCGGGCCACGCCTTCAGCACCTCGCCGACCTCGCCGTTCCACCGCGCGAACGCGGCAAAGCCGTCGTCGGCGATGCGACGCTGGATGACGAGGGCGACCGGCTGGGCCGCCGGATCCGGAGATGCGCTCATCGCGACCGTCCGCTTCAGCTCTGCTTGTAGAGACGCTTGCCCATCACCCAGGTCTCGTCGACGCAGCGGTCGTCGCCGACCATCATGACGGCGAACAGCATGTTAGCGGCGTCGTCGACCGTGCGCGGACCAGCACCGTCGGCGATCAGCGACTGGTGCCAGGGCTGCGCCAGCTGGCCGCCATTCGGATCGAGTGCGACGAAATCGGCTTCCTTGCCGGGCTCGAAATTGCCGAGCTTGTCGTCGATGTAGAGGCCCTCGGCACCGCCGAGCGTGACCGACCAGAAGCCGCGATAGGGCGAGAGCTTGTTGCGCTCGGCCTCGGCGAGATCCTTGCGCGCCGGATCGATGCTGCCGTCGAGCATCGTGTTGTTGCACATGCCGACCTTGTAGGCGTCGTCGAGCACGGAGATCATCGAGAAGCGGTTGCCACCGCCGACGTCGGTGCCGAACGACATCTTTACGCGATGCTCGGGATCGGTGGCACGGCCGAGGCGGAACAGACCGCTGCCGAGGAACAGGTTCGAGCACGGGCAGAACACCACCGCGGCGCCCTTCTTCGACATGCGGCGGAACTCGTTGTTCGAGAAATAGACACCGTGGCCGCCGGAGAACTTTGGCCCGACCAGGTCGAACTTCTCGTAGACGCCGAGATAGTCCTGGCAGTCCGGATGCTCGACCAGCACGCCACTGCACTCGGCCGGGTTCTCGGAGATGTGGGTGTTGACCCAGCAGTCCGGATGCTCGTGCTTGAGGCGCTGACATGCCTTGAGCAGCTCCGGCGAAGCGCCAAAGGCGAAGCGCGGCGTGATGGCGTAGAGGTTGCGGCCCTTGTTGTGGTACTGCGCGATCAGACGCTTGCTGTCGCGGTAGAAGTTTTCGGGCGTGTCGATGAACTCGGCCGGCGCGTTGCGGTCGATCCCGGTGAGGCCCGCGATCACGCGCATGTTGCGGCGGGCCGCTTCCTCGAACAGCTCTTCGGTCGCGACCGGCGAGGAGCTGGTGAAGGCCTGGCAGGTGGTGGTGCCGGCGGCGAGCAGTGCGTCGAGAAAACGCTTCACGCCGTCGCGCGCGTAGTTGCGATCCTTGTACTTGATCTCCTCGGGGTAGATCGACTTCTGGAGCCACGGCAGCAGCTGTTCGCCATAGGCGCCGAGCACGCGGGTCTGCGGCAGATGGATGTGGCCGTCGATGAAGCCCGGGACGATGATGCGGTCCTTGATATGGGTGATCTCGACGCCCGGATGCGCGGCGGCAATCTTGTCATGGGGACCGAACGCCCTGATGACGCCATCCGTGACGACCATCAGACCGTCCTGATGGAAACGCGCGGCCGCCTGCTCGTTGCCGATGTGCTTCCAGGGATCGTCGACGAAGTCGAAGAACGTGCCGCGAATACCAACGGTGGTCATGAATGGGTTCCTTCCTTAGGTCTGTATGGCGTGGCGCGCCGAAGGCAGCGAGATCGCAAGCAGCGTCCCTGCGACGGCGCAGAGGCCGAGATAGAGCCAGCCGATCGGCGCCTGGGTCGCTTCAGGCAACACCGCCGCGATCGCCATGGCGCCGCTCACCGCGAGATAGCAGAGCGCGCTGATGAGGCCGCCGATCAGGCCGTGGTCGCGCTCGAACAGGCCGAGCGCCATGCCGTACATCATCGGGCACAGCACGCCGCAACCGCCGAGCACCAGCGCACCGCCGATCGTGATCGACATAAAATCGAGACCGACGGCCAAGCCGGTCGCGGTCAAGACCACAGCGCCGGCGAGAAACAGCGCGAAGGCGCAAAAGCCCATCACGCGGGCCGGCATGAAGCGCGCGAAATGCGCGCAACCGAGCTCGCCGGCGAGATTCACGCCGCCAAGGCCGAGCGCGACGAGACCGTAGATGGCCGCGGAATAACCGAGGCCGGTCTGATAGAAGAACGGCGCGACGACGCCGAACGCCAGTTGCGCGCTCGCCGCGGCGGCGAACACCAGCACGAAGGCCAGGAAGCCCGGACGGACGAGCGCCTCGCGGAGAATGCTCGCCGTGCGGCGCGGATCGAACGGCGCGCGTCGCTCTGCCGGCAACGTCTCGGGCAGAAGCAACACGACAATCGCAGCGACGATGGCCGCGGCGATGGCGATAATGACGAAGACCCCGCGCCAGGACGTCAGCTCGACGATGAAGCCGCCGGCCGCCGGTGCGAGCACGGGTGCAAGCCCCCAGGCAGCACCAAGCAATCCAGAGATCGCCGTGAGCTCGCGGCCGCGAAAGCAGTCGGCCGCAACCGCATAGGCGACGACGAGGCAGGTGCAGCCGCCGACGCCCTGCAGGAAGCGCAGCGCGAGCAGCAGCGACGCGCTGGTGGCGAGCGCACAGGCGATGCTCATCGCGATGAGAACCGATAGCCCCGCGAGCAGGACGTTACGGCGGCCGAGCGTGTCGGAGGCGATGCCGACAGGCACCAGCGCCAGACTCATGCCGAGCATGTAGGCAGTGACGGTGTTCTGCATCGACGCGGAATCGGTTGCGAGGTCCACCACCATCTGCGGCAGGCCCGGCGTATAGGCATCGAGCGGAATCTGACTGAACGGCACCACGCATAGCAGGATCGGCACGATCCCGCCCTTCGCGCGACCAGCGTCCGAAGCAACTGCAGTCATGGCTCACGCCCCCTCGATGCCCGCGGGTCCCGTCTTTTCGCGCGCGCAATGAGAGGCGACGATGCAGGTTGCGGATATTGACGCGCGGAGCGTGCCAGAACTGTGTATAAAAACTCTTAGGAGGCCCGCTTCAATGCGGGCGGCTCATGCCCTGGTCCTCGCTGCCTGGGGCTGCTCCAATAAAAAATGCGAAAACAACCCCATGCGCAGTACAAATCATTGAAGAATTTCGCTCCGGCATGGCGCCCTCTCTAGCCCAGAGGACGTTTGACGCGTCGGGCAACACAGGCGCAGGATTGCACCATCCCCGCTTGTGAATTCCCGCCGCACAGAAGCCATTAACCGTTCGGAAGGCATCGCCGTTTCGAGCGCAGGATCGGCATCGGCCAGGCGCAGATCAAAGCAGGAAGCCCTTGAGAGCTCCGAGAAACTGCCGCGGCGACTGAAGCTGCGGCACGTGCGCGCAGCCTGGAATGACCTTGAGTTCGCCGTGCGGCAATCCGGCGGCCAACTCACGCGACATTGGCGGAGGCGTCGCTTCGTCGTGCTCACCGACCAGAACGAGGACAGGAATTTTCACCGCGGCAAGTTCAGAGCGGAGATCGAGGCTTGCCAATGCGTCGCATGCGGCACGAAACACGTCGGGATCCGTCCGCAGAAACGCTTCACGACGGTCCAGCATCAGCTCCGGATGCTGCTCCTGAAACTCGGGCGCGAACAGGCGACGCATCGCGACGTCAGTGATGGCCTCCAGCCCTTTCTCGCGCGATGCTTTCGCCATGTTGCGAAACGCCTCACGGCCGGGCTCCGAGAACGCCGCGCCGCAATCGGCGAGGACGAGCTTGCTGGCGATCTCCGGGTGCCGGATCGCCATCTGCAAGGCGACGAAGCCGCCATAGCCATTGCCGAGCACGATCGCCGGCGCACCGCCCGCAGCCTCCTTCACGGCCTCCGCCATCCTGTCTGCGACAACGACGAGGCCGCCCTCGACCGCGCGTGAACGGCCGAACCCCGGCAACTCCGGCACGATGGTGCGAAACGATCCCTCGAGCTCGGGCACGATCGCATCGAAGCTCGCACGGTCCGACAACAGCGAGTGGAAGAGAAACAGCGCCGGCCCATCGCCCGATTGCGCGGCGTTGACGGTCCCGTTGGCAAGAAGCCTGTCCATATCCGGTCTTTCCTTAACTTCGTCGGCGGGATCACACCCGTTTGCGTGCCGTGGAGGCCCCCGATTGATAAATCAACTGTCAGGGAATTCAAGCATTTGGCTCTTGACGTGAAATATCAGGATTGCCAAATTGAAGCCAACGAGGTCCCTAGAATCATGCTTTTGCGCGAAAACATCTACGATCTTCTGAGGTCTGATATTTTAGCGTGCCGGTTTGCTCCGGGCGATGAAATGCGGGAGCAGGACCTGGCCGAGCGCTATTCGGTGAGCCGCCAACCGGTTCGGGATGCGCTTTTGAGGCTGCAGCGCGAGCACCTGGTGACGGTGCAGCCGCGCCAGGGCTACCGGGTCACGCCGATCTCGCTGTCGGACGCCCGCGACCTTCTCCGCTTCCGTCTTGCGCTGGAGCCGGCCTGCGTCGCCGAGGCGATCGAGAGCGCTCCCGACAGCGTTCTGAAATCGCTCGATGAATTTCGCCGCTTCTCCGGCAACCACGAAGACTTCATCGCCTACAATCGCGGCTTCCACTCCGCGCTGGCTCACGCGTCCGGCAATCGCCGCATGGCGACGGCGCTGTGCGACCTGATCGGCCAGGCCGACCGGTTGGTCCGCGTCAGCGTGTCCAACCTGAAGGGTCACGATCCGGCAAAGCTCGTCGCCGAGCACGTCGCCCTGATCGACGCCATGCAGAGCCGCGAAACGCGAACCGCGGCGCGCATCATCAAGGCCCATATCGGGGCCACCGAAAAACGCGTTCTGCCGGCGCTCAAGCGCAACGCCGTTATCGTCGAGGAGAGGTCATCATGAACATTCCATCGAAACCCGCGTCGATCGACGTCGAAACCCATGGCAATTTCATCGACGGACGTGAAGTCGAAGCCGGCAACGGCGTGATGCTCGACGTCCGCAACCCCGCGACGGGCGACGTGATCGCCCGCATCCCCAATTCGACCGCCGAGGATATCGACCGCGCCATGAAAAGCGCGCGCGCGGCGTTCGAAGGCAAGGCCTGGGGCGGCATGGACACACGCGCGCGTGCCAGACTGGTCAATAAGCTCGCCGATGCTTTCGAGGCCAATCTCGACAGCCTGTACCGGCTGGAAACCCTCAACAACGGCCGGCCGGTCAACGAGACCCGCGCCCAGCTCTCCCGCCTGCCCGACTTCTTCCGCTACTTTGCCGGCGTTGCGCTGGCGCGCCGCGACTCCGTCATCCCGGTCGAAGGCGCCTATCTGAACTACACGCTCCGCACCCCCATCGGCATCGTCGCCAATTGCACGCCGTTCAATCATCCCTTGATGATCCTGTGCAAGTCGCTGGCCGTGGTGCTGGCGACCGGATGCGTCACCGTGGTCAAGCCGTCCGAATACACGCCGCTGACGACGTTGAAGCTCGCGCAGATCTTCACCGAAGCCGGCCTTCCGCCCGGCGTCTTCAACATCGTTCTCGGCCTCGGCCAGAACGCCGGCAAGATGCTGGCCGAGCATGGCGACATCAACAAGCTGGTCCTGACCGGCGGCACCGAGGCAGGCCGCATCGCCGGCAGCGCGGCCGCAAAAGTGTTCGCGCATCAAACCATGGAGCTCGGCGGCAAGACGCCGGTGATGGTGTTCGACGATTTCGACGTCGACCGCGCCGTCAACTACGCCGCGTTCGGCGCCTTCATCGGCGCCGGACAGACCTGCGTCTGTGCCTCGCGCCACATCGTCCAGGCTTCGATCTATGACGAATTCGTCGAGAAGCTGCAGGCCAAGACCCGCACGATCCGCGTCGGCGATCCCTTCGACGCGAACACCCAAATGGGCCCCGTGATCTCCGCCAGGCAGCGCGACCGCGTTCTCACCTACGTAGGCTACGGCCACGAGGATGGCGCGCGTCTTGTCACCGGCGGTGTTGCCGCGAAGGTGCCGGGTCACGACAACGGCTATTTCGTCGAGCCGACGGTGTTCGCCGACGTCACATCCGACATGCGCATCTTCCAGGAGGAAGTGTTTGGTCCCTTCACCTCGGTGACGCCGTTCAAGGACGAGGCCGATGCGCTGCGGCTTGCCAACAACTCGCCCTTCGGCCTCGCTGCGGCCATCCGAACCCGTGACGTCGCCCGCGCGCACCGCGTCGCCGCCTCCGTCAAGGCCGGCATCGTCTGGATCAACGATCACCACCGTCTCGACCCGGCTTCGCCCTGGGGTGGCGTCGACGATTCCGGCATCGGCCGCGAATGCGGCACCGAAAGCTTCAACGACCACTTCAACACCAAGAGCGTGATGGTCGCCACCCACGAGCAACCGTTCGACTGGTATCGCGATACGGCCAACCAGCAGCGCCTGAACTAGCAAAAAACGACAAGCGGCCGACCGCCCATAGAAGGCGGGCCGCATCGACCAGAACAACAGTCAGGGGAGAGCGTATATGTCGACATTGGTGAACGCAGGCAGCCGTCTGGATCGGCTGCCGATCGGGCCATTCCACCGCCGCATCATGCTGCTGATCGGCATCGGAATGTTTTTCGACGGTTTCGACATCTATATCGCCGGGACCGTGCTCAGCGTCACGCTGAAGACAGGCTTTTCGACCCTCGCGCAGAATGCGGTTTTCATCTCCGCGACCTTCGTCGGCATGATGCTGGGATCATTCGGCACCGGCTTCCTCGGCGACCGCTACGGACGCCGCTTCACCTATCAATTCAATTTGCTCCTTTTCGGCGTTGCCTCCCTGGCCGCGGCGTTCTCACCGAACATGGCCTTCCTGATCGCCTGCCGCTTCGTGATGGGCGTTGGGCTCGGGGCGGAGAACGTCGTCGGCTATTCGACGATGACGGAATTCGTGCCCGCGCGCACCCGTGGCAAATGGCTCGGCTTCACGACCGTGTGCGTCGTCACCGGTCTGCCCGTGGCGCTATTGGTCGCGTCCGTGGTGGTGCCGCAATTCGGCTGGCGCTCCATGTTCGTGCTCGGCGGCGTCGGCGCGCTCGTGGTGTGGTACATGCGCAAGTCGCTGCCGGAATCGCCGCGCTGGCTGGAAGCGGTGGGACGCACCGCCGAGGCGGAAGCGCTGATGCAAGCCATCGAGAAGGAAGCTGCGCAGGGTCAGCCTCTGCCTCCTCCCGCGGCCACGACACCGGTCCCGGCATCTGCGGATCTCGGCACGCTGTTCACCGCGCCCTTGCTGTCGCGGATGATCGTCGGCGCCGTCTGCCTGATCACCATCAACACCCTGCTCTATGGCTTCGTGACCTGGCTGCCCGTGTTCTTCGTCAAGCAGGGCCTCTCGATCGCGACCTCGTTCGGCTATTCGCTGCTGATGGCGCTCGGCGCGCCCGTCGGCTCGGCCATCGGCGCGCTGACCGCCGACCGCTGGGGCCGCAAGCCGACCATCATCGGCGCATCCCTGATCACGGTGGCGCTTGGAATCCTCTACCCCATGATCTCCGACCCGATCCTGCTGCCGGCTGTCGGCTTCGCGCTGACGGTACCGATCTACGTCCTGGTCGCCCTTCTGTTCGGCATCTATATCCCCGAGCTGTTTCCGACCGAGGTTCGCCTGCGCGCCTCCGGCATCGTCAACACGCTGGGGCGCGGCGCCACGATCGTCACACCGTTCCTCGTTGTCTCGCTGTTCGAGACGCGCGGCGTGGCCGGCGTGATGGCGCTGATGATCGGGCTGCTGGTGGTGCAGATCATCACGGTCTGGGCGCTGGGCATCGAACCCCGGCATCGCAGCCTCGAGGAGCTCAAGGCGGAGGAATCTGCCGCGCCGGTGCTGAAGGAAGCCTCCTGAGGCTCTCCACCGCGTCATGGCCGGGCTTGTCCCGGCCAACGCCGCACTGAGAACGTGGATGCCCGGGACAAGCCCGGGCATGACGACCAGATGCGATAGCGTCGTAGCCCGGATGAAGCGATAGCGTAATCCGGGTCATGCATCCGCGTCGGGATATCTCCCGGATTGCGCTGCGCTCCATCCGGGCTACAAGGTCTCAGCCGGGATACAATGGAGCTCGTGATGACCGCAGATGCCGCTGACCTGGACTACGGCTCGATCAGCACACTTCTGAGCGCGCTGCACGCGCGCAAAGTGTCCGCGTCGGAGTTGCTCGCGCATACGATCGCGCGCATCGAGGCGCTGGACGGGCGCATCAACGCGATTATCGTTCGCGATTTCGATCGTGCGAGAGAGGCCGCACGCGCCGCCGATGCCGCGCTTGGTCGCGGCGAGCGGCTGCCGCTGCTCGGCATCCCCGTGACCCTCAAGGAACCGTTCAACGTCGCCGGCCTGCGGACGACATGGGGCTTTCCGCATTTCAGGGATTTCCAACCGGCGGAAGATGCCCTTGTCGTCTCGCGGTTGAAGGCGGCAGGCGCCATCATCATCGGCAAGACCAATATCCCGATCGGGCTCCGGGACTTCCAGAGCTACAACGACATCCACGGGACGACGAACAACCCGTGGGACCTCGGCCGGTCGCCCGGCGGCTCCTCGGGCGGATCGGGCGCGGCGCTGGCCGCGGGTTTCGGTCCGCTCTCGATCGGCTCGGACATCGGCGGCTCGATCCGGGTGCCTGCGCATTTCTGCGGTGTGTTCGGACACAAGCCGAGCCTCGGCCTGGTGCCGCTGCGCGGCTACAGCCTGCCGCCGGCACTACCCGTCCCCGGCCAGGGCGATCTGGCTGTCGTCGGGCCGATGGCGCGCACCGCCTCAGACCTCGCGCTGGCGCTCGACGTGATTGCCGGCCCCGACGAGACGCGCGACGGGATCGGCTATCGCCTTGCGCTACCGGCCCCGCGGCACAACGATCTCAAGGATTTCAAGATCCTCGTGATCGATACCCATCCGCTGATGCCGACGGGTGATGCCGTGCGTTCAGCCATCGGGCGATTGGCCGACCGGCTCGACAAATCTGGCGCGCGGGTCGCGCGCGCGAGCACCTCGCTGCCTGATCTCGCCGACTCCGCGCGGCTCTACATGAAGCTGTTGAACGCAGCGCGAAGTCCGCGCCTGACACCGGCCGCTCTCGCAGAGGCGCAAGGAGTTGCCGCGGCACTCTCGCCCGACGACCGCAGCCTGCAGGCCGAGCGCGCCCGCGGCTGGGGCATGATCCATCGCGAATGGCTGGCGACCGACGCGGCGCGCTTGCAGTTGCAGCAGCGGTGGCAGCAGTTCTTCCGCGAGTTCGACGCCGTGATCTACCCGGCCGCCGCCGTGCCGGCCTTTCCGCACGACCAGTCCGAACCGTTCGACGCGCGGCAACTGGACATCGACGGAAAGCTGCACCCTTACGCCGATGCGTGCTTCATCTGGGCGGACCCGGCCTCGACGTGCGGACTGCCGGCGACCGCCGTACCGGTCGAGCGCACGGCGTCGGGCCTGCCGGTCGGGGTCCAGATCATCGGGCCTTATCTCGAGGACCGCACGACGATTGCGCTCGCCGGGTTGATTGAGCGCGAGTTCGGTGGCTTCGTCGCGCCGCTGGCGCTCTCGACACAATAGCGCGAGATGACGGGGGCAGACGGGTCACACGGCCGTCACTTGACCGGCTAGACTCGTTCGAGCATCAGCACCGTAGGAAGATGAATGCGCAACAACAACACAGCAGTTGCCGCCCTCTTGGCCGCATCGAGCACGTTTGCGATGCCTTCACCGTCAATCGCCTCTCCAATTTGCTGGATAGACCGCGTCACCAAAGCCGAGGCCGGCGTCAACGTCTACTTCATGCAAAAGGCCGCGCTCCGCATCATGGTTTACGGCGCCGCCAATGGAGGGTCCTACACCTCTTCAGATGGCATTCTTCGCGACGCCAGCGGTCATTCTCGAGACCACCTATTCGTCAAGGAAGGCGCCAAGTTCTATGCGTCCCAGGTAGTCGAGGATTCTTGTTCCTATGAAGTCAGCGTGGGCGAGGCCGTGCGAATGGTGACCGCCAAATCGGCATTCGCTTTGCCGGGGGAGAAACCAGCGTATACCGCGCAGATCATTCGAACGGATGGCACTGTCTCCCGGGCTTGGCTGCTTCCCGAATCCGAATGATGCTGCGCCGGTGCTGGATTCGCCCGCTGTCGCACAGTCACTTCTCAGGTGAGCTTGGTCGCTCTCTACTCCCGCGCCGACTGCGCCTCGACCGCCTGCACGGCAACGCTCGCGACCTGACGCAGCGCCTCGCGGTCGGAGCCTGAGGACGCCATCACGCCCATGCCGACCGAGACGGCCGAGACGTAGCGCGCGAGCGCGGCGGGATCAGAGCTCGGCTTGAGATCGCCTTCGGCCTTGGCGCGAACAAAGCGGTCGCGGAGCTGGTCTTCATTTTGGGCGCGGCGGGCGGCGAGCTCGAACGGGACGTTCTCGGAGCCGCTGCCGCAGGCGATGCCGCCTTGCACGAGCAGGCAGCCGGGCGGGTTGGCGGGATCGGTCTGCTTGTCGGCGATGCCCATCAGCATCCGCTCGGCAACGTCGCGGGCAGTCGGCGCGGCGACCACCTCGTCCATCCAGACGCCCCGCAATTTGGTGTAACGGTCGAGCGCGGCCTTGAGCAGGCCTTCCTTGTTGCCGAAGCAGGCGTAAAGGCTCGGGGGATTGATGCCCATGGCCTCGGTGAGCTGGGCGATGGTGGCGCCCTCATAGCCATGGCGCCAAAACACTTCCATCGCCTGGTCCAACGCCGTTTCGGCGTCGAATTCGCGGGGGCGTCCCATGCCCATGTGCCTGTCTCCTCGGAATTCACGTTCTGCCTGAAGCTTAACGCCGAATCCTATCTATTTGTTCTAGCTTTATTTTCTCTGCCGTCTTCCAATTCTTGCGGTATGCCGCTACAATTTTCTTAGTGAATGATACATAAGTATCTTGCACTGCGACATCCAGCTCCACATCTGTAGTGAACACTACATATCTGGAGCGCGCAAATGCATCCCTCGCAAAACTCCCCTCGCACCGGCCGTTTCCGCCGCCTCCTCGGCGGCGTCGCCATCGTGGGCGCCCTCGCCGTGGCCGGCTCGATCGCGACCGGCCACTACTTCCGTGCAGCCCAGGCCACCGCAACGGCCGCCGCTGCCGAGCAGGCCGTCCCTGTCACGGTCGCGCTGATCGAACCGAAGCAGACCGTGCTGTGGGACGATTTCTCCGGCCGGCTCGAGGCCATCAACCGTGTCGAGCTTCGTCCCCGCGTTGCGGGTGCGATCCTTGCGACCAACTTCACCGAAGGCGCGCTGGTGAAGGCCGGCGACGTGCTGTTCAAGATCGATCCGGCGCCTTACGCAGCAGAGGTCGACAAGGCCAACGCCCAGCTCGAGGCTGCCAAAGCGCGCGTCGTGTTCACCCAGAGCGAGCTCGAGCGCGGCGCGCAGCTGGTCGGCAATGCCGTGGTCACACGGCGCGACTACGACCAGCGCGACAATGCCAATCGCGAAGCCATCGCCAATGTGAAGGCGGCAGAAGCGACGCTCCAGACCGCAAAGCTCAATCTCGACTACACCGAGGTGCGTGCGCCAGTGGACGGCCGCGTCGGCAAGTTCGAGATCACCGTCGGCAATCTCGTCGCCGCCGGCACCGCCTCCCCGGTGCTGACCTCGCTGGTGTCGGTCAATCCGATCTACGCCTCGTTCGATGCGGATGAAGAGGTCGTGCTGCGCGCGCTGAACTCGATCGCGGATGCCTCCGGCAAGCGCGGCAATCTCGACCAGATCCCGGTGGAAATGACGACATCCGGCGGTCTCTCGGCGAGAGGTCATATCCAGCTCATCGACAACCAAGTCAACGGCCAGAGCGGCACCATCCGGGTCCGCGCGGTGTTTCGGAACGAGGACGGGCGTCTCATCCCCGGCCAGTTCGCCCGCGTACGCATGGGCCAGCCGAAGCAGCAGACGCTGGTGATGATCGACGAGCGCGCGATCGGCACGGACCAGGACAAGAAGTTCGTGATGGGGGTCGGCGACGACAGCCGCGCGGTCTATCGGCCGATCACGCTCGGCGGTTCGGTTGACGGCCTGCGCATCGTGACGGCGGGGCTGAAGCCCGGTGATCGCATCATCGTCAATGGCCTGCAACGCGTGCGTCCGGGTGCTCTCCTCAAGACGGAGGTCGCGGTGATGGGTGCGCGGGGACCGCAGCAGGCCTCCAACCACAGCAACCAGGACGTGGTGCAACGCTAGTTACATCATTCCGGGCCGCGTGCCCGGAATAACGACGTCATAGAGCTACCAAGACATCGCATCTCGATTCCGGGTTCGCGGGTATTTCCCGCGTCCCGGTAACGGGAGAGCTGTCTCTCTTGCAGGGGCAAGGCCATGAATCTCTCAAAGTTCTTTATCGACCGTCCGATCTTCGCCGGCGTGCTGTCCGTGCTGATCTTCCTCGCAGGCCTGATCTCGCTGTTCGCGATGCCGATCTCCGAATATCCGGACGTGGTGCCGCCCTCGGTGCTGGTGCGCGCGACCTATCCCGGTGCCAACCCCAAGGTGATCGCCGAGACGGTGGCAACCCCGATCGAGGAGCAGATCAACGGCGTCGAAGGCATGCTCTACATGTCGAGCCAGGCGACCACCGACGGCGCCATGACGCTGACGGTAACGTTCCGGCTCGGCACCGACCCCGACAAGGCGACGCAGCTGGTGCAGAACCGCGTGCAGCAGGCCGAGCCGCGCCTGCCAGCCGTGGTGCGCCAGCTCGGCATCATCACCAAAAAGTCGTCGCCCGACCTCACCATGGTCGTGCATTTGCTGTCGCCCAACGGCCGCTACGACATGACGTATTTGCGCAACTACGCGGTGCTCAACGTCAAGGACCGCCTCGCGCGGATCGACGGCGTCGGCGACGTCCAGCTTTACGGCGCCGGCGACTATTCGATGCGGGTCTGGGTCGATCCGCAGAAGGCGGCCGAGCACGGCCTGACCGCAAGCGACATCGTCAAGTCGATCCAGGCACAGAACGTCGAAGCCGCCGCCGGCGTCGTCGGCTCGTCGCCGAACGTCAGGGGTATCGACCTGCAAATGTCCGTCAATGCGGAAGGACGGCTTGCGAACGAGGAGCAGTTCGGCGACATCGTGGTCAAGACCGGCACGCGCGGCGAAGTCGTGCGGCTGCGCGACGTCGCCCGCATCGAGCTTGGCGCCTCCGAATACGGCCTGCGCTCGCTGCTCGACAACAAGCAGGCCGTGGCGATCCCGATCTTCCAGGCGCCGGGCTCCAACGCGCTGGAGATTTCCGACCACGTCCGCGCCACCATGGCCGAGATCAAGAAGAACATGCCGGAGGGCGTGTCCTACCAGATCGTCTACGACCCCACCCAGTTCGTGCGCTCCTCGATCGAAGCTGTCATCCACACGCTGCTGGAAGCGATCGCACTGGTCGTGCTGGTGGTGATCCTGTTCCTGCAGACCTGGCGCGCTTCCATCATTCCACTGCTGGCAGTGCCGGTGTCCATCGTCGGCACCTTTGCGGTGATGCATCTGTTCGGCTTCTCCATCAACGCGCTCAGCCTGTTCGGCCTCGTACTTGCGATCGGCATCGTCGTCGACGACGCCATCGTCGTGGTCGAGAACGTCGAGCGCAACATCGAGGGTGGCCTCTCGCCGCGCGACGCCACCTACCAGGCGATGCGCGAGGTCTCCGGCCCGATCATCGCGATCGCGATGGTGCTGATCGCGGTGTTCGTGCCGCTGGCCTTCATCTCCGGCCTCACCGGGCAGTTCTACAAGCAGTTCGCGCTGACCATCGCGATCTCGACCGTGATCTCGGCCGTCAACTCGCTGACGCTGTCGCCGGCCCTATCGGCCCTTCTGCTGAAGGGACACAACGAGCCGAAGGACAAGCTGACGATCATCATGGAAAAGGGCCTTGGCTGGTTCTTCCGCGGCTTCAACAAGGCCTTCACGCGCTCTTCGGACAATTACAGCGGCACCGTCACCAAGGTGATCTCGGGCAAGGCTGCGGTGATGGGCCTCTATGTGGTGCTGGTCGGCCTCACCGCCTTCCTGTTCCAGCAGGTGCCGAGCGGCTTCGTGCCGGGCCAGGACAAGCAATATCTGGTCGGCTTCTCAAGACTGCCCGACGGTGCCGCGCTCGATCGCACCGAAGAGGTGATCCGCAAGATGAGCGACATCGCGCTGACCCAGCCCGGTGTCGAGAGCTCGGTCGCGTTTCCGGGCCTGTCGATTGCCGGCTTCACCAACTCCTCCAATGCCGGCATCGTGTTCTCGACGCTGAAACCGTTCGACGAGCGCAAGGGTCCGGCCCTGAGCGGGAATGCGATCGCGGCCGACCTCAACAAGAAATATTCCGGGATCCAGGAAGCTTTCATCGCCATGTTCCCGCCGCCGCCGGTCAACGGCCTCGGCACCATCGGCGGCTTCAAGCTCCAGATCGAGGACCGTGCCGGTCTCGGCTATGAAGCGCTGAACGAGGCGACCAAGGCGTTCATGGCGGCGATGCAGAAGGCGCCGGAGATCGCCGGCGTGTTCTCGAGCTTCCAGGTCAACGTGCCCCAGCTCTTCGCCGACATCGACCGCACCAAGGCGCTCCAGCTCGGCGTGCCCGTGACCGAGGTGTTCAACACGCTGCAGATCTACCTCGGCTCCTACTACGTCAACGACTTCAACAAGTTTGGTCGCACCTACTCCGTCTATGTCCAGGCCGACGCGCCGTTCCGCGCCCGCGCCGACGACATCAGGCAGTTGAAGGTGCGCTCGTCCTCCGGCGACATGGTGCCGCTGTCGGCGCTGCTCACGATCCGCCAGAGCGCGGGGCCTGAGCGCGCGATCCGCTACAACGGCTTTTTGTCATCCGACATCAACGCAGCCGCTGCGCCCGGTTTTTCATCGGGCCAGGCGCAGGAGGTCGCGACGCGGATCGCGGCGGAGACATTGCCGCCGGGCTTTGCCTTCGAATGGACCGACCTGACCTATCAGGAGTTCATCGCCGGCAATTCCGGTCTCTGGGTGTTTCCGCTGGCGATCCTGCTGGTGTTCCTGGTGCTGGCCGCGCTCTACGAGAGCCTGACCTTGCCGCTCTCGATCATCATGATCGTGCCGATGGGCCTGTTGGCGGCGATGTTCGGCGTCTGGATCTCGAAGGGTGACAACAACGTCTTCACCCAGATCGGGCTTATCGTTCTCGTCGGCCTCTCCGCCAAGAACGCCATCCTGATCGTCGAATTCGCGCGCGAGCTCGAATTCGCGGGACGCACGCCGATCCGGGCCGCGATCGAGGCGAGCCGCTTGCGGCTGCGTCCGATCCTGATGACGTCGATGGCGTTCATCATGGGCGTCTTGCCGCTCGTGCTCTCGACCGGCGCCGGCTCGGAGATGCGGCGCGCGATGGGCGTCGCGGTGTTCTCCGGCATGATCGGCGTCACCGTGTTCGGCCTGTTCCTGACGCCGGTGTTCTATGTGCTGCTGCGGACCGTCACCGGCAACAAGCCGCTGGTGCATCACAGCAGCGACACCAGCGCGGCGCCGGCCCAGGGTCTCAAGCACGAAGGCGCAGGCCACTAGATCAGGGAAATCCCTGAGAGCAACAACAGAACGAGCACGGTCTTGCGAAAGACCGTCTCGTTGACCCGGTGAAAGGCGATCACACCGAGCGCTGAGCCTGCGAACAGCGCAGGCAGGCTGATCGCGAGGTCGACGAACACCTTGGACGACAGGTCCTGGTGCCCGACCAGCAGCGCGATCGCGAAGACCTGCATCGCGGCGATGAAGGGCTGCACCAGGCCGCGTTGCTCGCTCTTGGGCATGCCGCGCATGTCGCACCAGATCGTGGGGATCGCGCCGGGCATCGCGGTGAGGCCGCCGACCAGCCCTCCCCCGAACCCGATCAGTGCAACCCAGGGCCGGCCGACCGCCTCACCGGCCGTCACAAGCGTCGGCCGCAGCAGCATGTAGGCCGCATAGAGCGCGACGATGATACCGAAGCCACGGCGGAGCAGATGCGTGTCGGTGGATTGCAACAGCGACACCGCAATGGGAACGCCGATCAATCCGCCGACGATCAGCAGCAGACTGCCCTCCCACCGGATGCTGCGCCGAAGCGCCCACAGATTGGTGGCCTGCACGCCGATGCTGCACGCCATCATCAGCGGCACGGCCTCCAGCGGCTGAAACACGCGGAGCAGAATCGCGCCCGCCACGGCCGAGAACGCGAAGCCCGAGAGCCCCGAAACGAAGGCGCCGGCGAACACGGCGACGCTCACGAGAAGGCTGGTCGTGATATCAGGCACGATGCGTTCTCCGGCTCAGTCGTAGGGTGTCTGCGTCGCCGGGACATCGGCAGTCCCGGTGCAGAGCTCCGCATCGTGCGAATTCAGGAGAGGCCGAGAGACCGGCTGCGCGTGCGAACGCTCCAGCATTGCCAGCCCGACCAGTTGAAGCGTGACAAGCGCCACCGTCAGCGCGGCGGCGACAATATTGACGTTACGCGCGTTCGAACGTGGTGCGGCCGGCCGCGCACTCGCGCGGATCAACTCTGTTGGCATTTTCAAAAGTATCCTCTTCATTGCAGACCGGAATCATTTCATTCAAACGCGACGTTTCATGCGACTGCTCCAGTAAATGGCTGTAGCGCCGCAACGCGCGCTTCGCGTCAATCTCGCGCTGCGCGCGGAATGCCGCGCCGATGCGCGCGACGATGTCGCGGAACTTGCCGGCCGGAGCTGGTGACGCCTTTCGCATGACAATCTCCTCTCAACTTGTGCGAGAGATTGATGAGGTTCACTTCCGCTTGCTGTGAGTTGCTTCACACGAAGATCGAACGCGTCGAACAAGAAAACGCGTGAGTTCTCGTAGAAGAGAGCGCGGAGAATCGCGTCATTCGATCGAACGACCCGCGATAACTTTCTAATGATGCTGCTGTTTGAACCTATCGCGAGCCGGAGCGACTCGCCTGCGCCTTCGGAAAGCGCGTCAGTGCAGAACCGGATTGGAGAATCCAGCCGCGAGCTTGACGAGATCGGCCTGACGCGAGACGCCGGTCTTCGCGAACACTCGATGCAGATGCGTCTTCACCGTCGTCTCCGCGATGCCGAGCGCCACGGCCGTCTCCGGCACACCGCCGACCTCGACGATCGATTGCATGACCCTCAGCTCCGCAGGGGTCAACTCGAACGCGCGGTCGATGAGGCCGGCACATGAGCGGCCGTCGAGTTCCGCCTTCCAGATGAACAAGGCGCCGACCGCCGACGTGCGCTCCGCCGCGCCCTCACGCAACAACGACGGCAGCGCGATGACGTGCGCGACGTAGTAGGAGCCGTCATGCGACATCAGCGGAATCTTTCGCCCGGCGGCCGCCGCGACGGCAACCTCGCCTGCGTCACGGAAGATATCGCGCAGCGCCGAATTTGCCGCGGAAGATCGTGCCGCCAGCCGGCCCGCGACAGACCGCAGGACATCATCGGCGGCGAGCAACATGTCCGCGGCGGGATTGCTGTGGACGATGTTGCAGGCCGTATCGAGCAGGATGACGCCGGCATTCAGCCGATCCACGACATCGGCGAGCGCGATCGCCCGCTGCTGCTTCCGCTCGATCGCCCGGTTGATCAGCAGCGCCCGGCTCGCATGCGGAACCAGGAATTGCATCCGCGCCCGTTGCTCAGCATCGAGCATCCCCTTGCCGGGGATCACGGTGATCAGCATCGGACACGGCGACTTCGACTGTTCCAGAACCACGCTGGCAACATCGACGCAGCCCTGGGGCCGCAGCCATTCCTGATAGAACCGCCCGCGGCGATATTCGTCGAAATTCACGAGATCGGGGATGTTACGAACCTCGCCATAGCGAGGCAGCCGTGCCAGCGGATCGTACTGGGCGTAGGTCTCGGCATAGAGCTGGATGTAGTGCGGATCGACACCGCAGTAATAATGCGTCGCGCCGGACTTGCTGACCGGATCCTTCGAAATCAGCCCGCAAGCCTTGCTGCCGATGAACACATTGAGCTTGACGACAACATCGCTCCACAACTCAGGGTCGAGACCCGCGTCATATATATTCTCGATCAACTCGGACTGTTTGGGAGGTCGGGACATCAGAACAGCCAATGGTGACTTGGAGATCGCGAAATGTTCGTCATGCCCGGCGGCACAATTGAGTCTATCGTGGGAGCAAAAGGTTCAACCCCGACCGCGATTGACCGATCAGTTGACGAGCGGATTGGAGAATCCGGCCGCGAGCTTGACGAGATCGGCCTGACGCGAAACGCCGGTCTTGGCGAACACCCGATGCAGATGCGTCTTCGCCGTGGTTTCTGCGATACCGAGCGCTGCCGCCGTTTCCGGGACGCCACCGACCTCGACAATCGACAGGAACACGCGCAGCTCGGCCGGCGTGAGGTCGAAGGTCCGTGCGATCAGCTCGCCATAGGACTGCCCGCCAAGCGACACCTTGCGCAGGAGCAGCGCACCGGCGGCATCGACCACCCCCTCGCTGCCATTTCGCAGCACGGACGACAGCGGCAGGATGTGCGCGACATAACGCTCGCCGCTCGGCGAAAGCAGCGGGATCGCATGGCCCCCTGTGGCAAGCAGGCCGATTTCGGTTCGGGTCGCAAGCGCTTCGCGTAGCGTCTGGTTGGCCTCCGCGCTGCTGGTTACGAGCTGCCCGGCAACGGACCGAACCACGTCGGCGGCGGCAAACAAGGCGTGGCCGGCCGAATTCGCATGCACCACCCGGCAAAAGGCATCGAGCAGGAAGATGCCGGACGCCAGATTGTCCAGAACATCCACCAGCGCCGTCGCCAGTGTCAGTTGCGAGGTGATGGCGCGGTTGATCAGCAGCGCGCGGCTGGCGTGCGGCACAATCAGCGAAAGCCGATGCTTCATCGCTGGGTCCACCATGCGCCGGCCCGATAGCACCGTCATCATCACGGGGCAGCTCGCATGCGATGTCTCGAGCACGACGTTGGCCGCGTCGCTGCAACCCTGCGGCTGCATCCACTCCTGGTAAAAGCGCCCTTTCCGGTATTCATCGAAATTGACGAGATCAGGGATGCTGACGATCTCGCCAAGCGGCGGCAGCACCGTCAGCGGATCGAACTTCGAATAAGTCTCTGAATAGAGTTGGATGTAGCGCGGATCGGCCCCGCAATAATAATGAGTGACGCCGAATTTGCTGATCGAATCCTTGGAAAACAGCCCGCAGGCCTGCCCGCCGACGAAATCGCGAACGCCGGCGACAACGTGGTTCCACAGCGAAGGATCGAGCCCCGCGTCATAGATGGACTCGACCAGTTCGGGCAGCTTCGGTGGTCGATGCATGGCTATAAATGGCCTGAGTGATCAATATCACCAAGAATACCATAACCACGGCATGCGACGTCCTCCGATCGGAGGAGGCGCCGGCCGGGCGGATGGGGCCCGGCCGGCGGGCATCGCGTTCAAGCCGCCAGGGCTGATGCCGGCTCAGAACGCGACGCGAACGCCCCCTTTCGCCGTGCCGGTGCGGCTCCGGTCGGACATCATCATGCCCTCGACCGCGCCGAACACGGACACGTTTTGGGTGGTGCGGTAGTCGAAGCCAAAGCCGGCCCCCGCAGCATTGTTGAGCACTTGGCGCCGCGACCGGTTGTCGGCGTTGCCGCCCCGGAAGGTGAAGCCGGAACAGTCATGCCTGGTCCCAGCCAACCTTCTCAGAATTTTCTGACCAGACCGCGGCGCGATAGACCTCTCGTCCGCCGGCATCCCTGACGCGGATCCAGGCGTCGCGATCGCGCAGATCGTCACGCCAGACGAACAGATGTCTCGCCATCTCGTCGGCCACGACGAACGTGGCCCTGGCCTGCTCGAAGACCATGCCGCCCGGATCGATCTTCACGACATTGTCGACCAGGAGATCAAAGAAGAAGCGGCGCATTCACAACTCCAACTACAGGCGCCGTCCGAAACGCAGCGTCATCGTTCTACTCCGCGCGCTTAGAAGACGTAATCGGCCGAATACGCGCACTGCGACAGGCACCCGCCTGGTCACACGAACCGCGCACCGCGCGGTCACAGCGCTTCGCCGCTCCTGACGCCGCTGGGCGTCGCGCCATAGGCCCGGCGGAAACAACGATTGAAATAAGAGAGATCGCCGAAGCCCACGTCGTAGGCGATCGAGCTCACCGGCCGCCCGGCGAAGTCAGGCTCGCGCAGCATGCGATGGGCGCGTTTGAGGCGCTGCCCGGTCAGGAAGGACGAGAACGTCTTGCCGTCGGCTTCGAACAGCCGCTGGAGATAACGTGTGGTCACGCCGAATTCCTGCGCCACGGTCGCGACCGAGAGGTCCTGATGCCAGCAATTGTTGACGATGAAGGACTTCACCTTCCGCAGCCGCGCGGCCCGGACGCCTCGGCGCCCGGCCAGCTCGTGAACCTCATCCGTCGCGCCGAGAACACGCGCCATCAGATCATGGAGATGTGCTACGGCGAGCTGGCGCAATGCGGGCACCGCGAACGCGCGCTCGCGCACCAGAGACGTCGCGTAGTCGACCAGCAGGCGAAGTCCGGTGGCGCGCTCCGGAATGATTCGCATCACGGTGTCGTCGATGTCCACGATCATGGGCGCCAGCACCCGCCGCGGCACGCGCAGCGACAGACAATTTCCAAGCGAGAGGCGTTCGTAGATCGTCGCGTCCTCCGCGCTCGTCAGAACCGCGTCACCGGGATGAAGCCTCAGATCTCGTCCTCGCGCAGATACTTCGACGATGCCGGATCGGTTGATCATCAGGCCAAGGCTGTCGTTGCCGTCGACGACCAGTTGCTTGGTACGGATGACCCGAGCTCCGACCAGCCCGCCGATCACCAGCTGGACGTCCGGCAAGCCATGGGATGTGAGGCTCGCCGCGAACGGTTTTTCGTCCGTCGGCTCGACCTCCGCCTTGAGCACGCCGCGGCAATAGAATTCGCGCAGCAGCGGCACACGCTCGTCTTCGGGAATGTGGTCCGTCGAAACATTGAGAATGGAAAATTCGTCCTTGCCGCTCACTGCAATTTCTCCAACCGACAGGCAAGCTCGCTCACGCGCTGTCGTCTCCCGCGTCCGGTGCCGGCGCGCATTGTTCCGTGGCGCACGCTGCCCTTCTCATTCAAGTGGCGTCATATACGAAAGTATCAAATGACGCGCGTCGTACGTTCGGAGGACCTGACGATCCTGCTCATCACAATGGATTGAGATTGCATCGCCGCGCGGCTCGCGCCGTGAAATGAATCACATGGTGTCATCGTCGCGGCGCGTTCGCTGTACAAACGGCGCGGTGAAGCCGGCGGCGATCTTCACGAGATCTGCCTGCCTGCCGGCACCGGTCTTCTCGAACAGGCGACCGAGATGCGTCTTCACCGTCGTCTCGGCAATGCCGAGCTTTGCCGCGATATCGGGAACGCCGCCGACCTCGACGATGGCCATCAGCACGCGCAATTCGGACCGCGTCAGCCTGAAGGCCGCAGCAATGGCGTCGGGCACGAGCGATGGCACCATCGCGGCCTTCTGTACGAGGAGCACCCTGGCCGCGACGTCTCGCGGCAGGCTGCACTCCCGCTTCAACGGAAGGACATGAACGAGATAGTGCTGACCGTCCGCCGACGTCGCGAGCTCGATGCGGCGGCGACCAGCCGGCTGAGCTTCGCTATCCGCAACAACTTCGAACAGGCCGCGGAATAATTTGTCGGTCTGAGTGTTACGCGCCACGATCCGGTCGCCAACCATCGCGAGCAGGTTTGCATCGACGAACAGCTGCCGGCACGCCGCGTTGGAGTGGACGACCCGGCCATCGGCGTCGAGCA
The DNA here is from genome assembly GCF_052075965.1 of Bradyrhizobium sp. 482_C4_N1_8. Classification (NCBI taxonomy): domain Bacteria; kingdom Pseudomonadati; phylum Pseudomonadota; class Alphaproteobacteria; order Hyphomicrobiales; family Nitrobacteraceae; genus Bradyrhizobium; species Bradyrhizobium sp. 482_C4_N1_8. The sequence goes on from NZ_CP197231.1 coordinate 5,526,933, forward strand.
GGCAGATCGCCGTGCTCAGGCCGTCTAGCACATCGGCAAGGTCGTCCACGGTGTGCGAGCGCGCCCTGATCTGCCGGCCCATGATCCTGGAACGCTGGATGTGGGGTGCGAGCAGCCGCATGCGTTCGCGCATCGCCTCGTCGACGGTTCCGCGGGATCGATGGCGTAACACCTGCAAGACCGTGGTACGCGCTTCCGATCTCTCGAGCGCGACGGTCGCGAGGTCGATCGCGCCCTGCGGCTCGACCCACTCGCGATAGAAGCTCGTCGCCACGAAGTCCGCGTGCGGCATGATATCGGTCACGCCGATGGCGTGCCCGGCCGCAAAAGCGAGATGACGATCGAGCAGAGGATCCTGCTCGACATATCTGTCGCGATAGAGCTGGCGAAAGCGGGATTCGGTGCCAAAATGCTGGTGAATCTCGATCGAGAGCCTTGCCGCATCGCGGGACAGGATGGTCGCGGCATACCCGCCGACGAAATGGGAAACCTGTTCCAGCGCGCCGCTGCGCAGCGCAGGATCGACCGCAGCATCGTAGATCTCGCCGACGAGAGACGAGAACCGGTTTGCCTGGAGGATCGTCATCGGAAGGACGATGCGATCGGCGTGCGGCCCCGGTGACGAAGGGAGCTTGCGCATTGGACATTGGCAGAGGCGACGGAGCGGTCAATCGTCGCCTTCGGCGTGGAAAAGGCAGTGCAGCGAGATGCTAAAATATCGAACATCGTCCTTGCGTAACGTCAACCGCAGGGTGCGGCTTGGACGTTTTCGCCAAAGACTAGGATAAAAGCGAACAGCGCGCGGGCTGTGTGCTGTGGGTCACGCGCCCTCGCGCTGCTTGCTCGATCGCGCGCACTGTGCGCGGCGCAGCACTTTACTTCCGGTTCTCCTCGCAGAACTTCAGCGCGGCCAGCGCCTCGCCGGCGCGCGGGATCTGCATCTCGATGCTGTCCTCGTCATCGTCCTCGAAATCGAGCGAGAGACGCCTGGCCTTCGACAGCCGATCCATGATCGTCTGGTCGTATTCGAAGATGCCGCGCACGGTGGTCTTGTCCATGACCTCCCACTTCGCCTTCTTCATGATGTCGGCGTCATCGGTGCCGACGTCGGCCCGGAGGATCTCGCCGACCTTGTCCCACTCCCAACCGTCATAGATCATCACGATCACGATGGCCTTCTCGGAATAGGTGATCACGATGACGTAGTTGCGGTTCTCGTCTTCCTTGTCCTTGTAGCCGCGGCTCGCATTGCAATGCGTGTCCTGCGCGCGCTTCTCGATGGTCCAGTCGCCGACCCTGGATTGCTGCGCGAACGCCGGCCCTGCGCTCGATACGGCTGCGCCCAAGGCGCCCGCGCTCAGCAAAGCGGCAAGAAGGAATCGTCTCATGTCAGCCTCCAGCGTTCCCCACGCGGAGATGACCACCTCAGCCTGCGGCCCGCAAGGGCTCGAGGAGGCTGATCCCGGCCGATGCTGACGTCGCCGACCCTACACCCGCCTGGGGATGATGGCGATCGGGGTGAAGGTGTAAACCTCCTCGCCGTTCTGGTTGAACATGGTCCATTTCACCAGCGCGATGCCCTGCGGCTTCGACTTCGACGGCGTCAGGCTCATGACCTCGCCGACCAGATGCAGGCGGTCATTGGGCCGTACCGGGATGGTCCAGCGCAGACCGTCGACGCCCGCGCCGATCAGCGGATGCGGGCCGAACGGGCGGGCCTGGATCGCGAGGTTCATGGCGATCGCGGCGGTGTGCCATCCTGATGCAGCCAGGCCGTTGAACAAGGTCTGCTTGGCGGCCTCGTGGTCGAGATGCATCGGCTGCGGATCGAACTCGGCTGCAAAGCGCTTGATGTCGGCTTCGGTGACTTGCACCTCGGGGGATTTGAACCGCATTCCGATGGTGAGATCGTCGAACCACTCGACCTGCGCCATGATTTTGCCTCGCAATATGACTTGCCGCCCACCCGAAAGGCCCGGCTGAAGGACTGAGCAGAGCGGGATGTAGCGGGTCTGCGGTGCACAAACCAGCCCCGGGTTCCCCGCGAAACCCGTTTCCCAAAACGACGAAACACGCCTGAAACAGATTGCCGGTTATCTGGTTGTCAAAATCATACAGGGACGGCCACCATGCAATTCTTCCTCGACCTCATCCTGGATTATGCCTGCTGCCAAAATCTCGTCTCCCAGCCGCTACGGGAGGATGAGCTATGATCGAGCTGATCTCAGCCGTGCTCGCGCTTTGCAGCGTAGCTGTCTTCGCGGCACATGCTTTGGATGCCTACCGCACCAAGCACTCCTGATCTGTACGCCCTCCGGCCGCTAGAACGGGCGCCGGTAAAAGTGCTCTGAGTGCGTGGCCGGCGGAAACCGGTTTGCGAGCGCGATTGCCGCGTTCTCGTCAGTCTCGAGCGCGACCTTCTGCGCCAGCATCACGTCGCCGGGCACGAGAAAGCCTGACGGGACGAAGCACCATCCCATCGCCGCACGCCCCTCATCGTCGATCTCATGGACATTGGCGGCCGTGCCGTAGTGGATGCGGTACCTTTTGCCGGTATCGCAGCCGATGACATCGAAATACCGATGCTGCTCGAATTGCGCGCGCTGCGCCGGCGACAGCCATTCGGCCAAAAGCCGGCGGCCGCGGGCATCCGGCGTGTTCTCGCCGAAGAAGCGCCGATAGAGCTCGCGCAGCGCATGCAGACGCGCACGCGCCGGCGCACGGAGCCAAATTGCCGCGATCATGAGCAGCTCAGATCAACCGCCGACCAGGCGGGGATAGAACAGCGTTTCGTGCGCGGTCGGATCGAATGACTTGATGCGGGTGACTTCACCGGGTCCAGTACGATAGGCGGCGGTGAAGCCCGCTCCGGTCAGCTCACGAAAGCGCCGTTCGGCTCGCGCCAGCGCTTCGGCATTGTCAGGATCAAACTCGTGGCGCGTGTCGCCCGTCTGGTCCATCACGATCTGGGTAGCCATATTGAGTCTCCTCATGCCAGCCCTGCCCCCGATCAAAGCAAACCTCGTGCCGTCAGTTCCTCAACGCAAGAACTTTCTCGTGCGCGGCCGCGCCTTCATGCGGCCTCAACGCAACGCGGCCGCCCCTCCTCCCTCGTCGATCTGCCGTCCCATCAGGGCGATTGCCTTCTGATAGACGCCGGCAGCATTCCAAGCCTCGATAGCGGCAAAATTCGGTTCGCCCGGCTGGTAACCGGCTCCTGCGCGCCAGCCATGAGCTTTCAGGAAATTCGCCGTCGAGTTCAGCGCATTGGCGGCAACCTCGAGATTACCGGTGCCATAGGCCAGGATGTTCTTGGGCATGAACTGGGTCTGGCCGACCTCGCCGTGCATAGAGCCGCGGGTCGCCCCGGACAGCGTGCCGCGGTCGATCAGCTTGAGGGCGGCATAGAGCTGGTCGGTGAAGAATTCGGGACGGCGGCAGTCATAGGCAAGGGTCGCGATCGACGACAGCATGTTCTGGTTGCCGCGCTGACTGCCGAAACCGGTCTCCATGCCCCAGATCGCGATCAGCGGCCCGGGCGGGACGCCGTAGCGCTGCTGGATCGAGGCGAACAAGGCGGCCTGCGATTGCTTGAGCTGCCGCCCCTTGGCGACGATGGTGGTGGCGCCGCGCTTGGCGAGGAACTGGTCGAGCGTCAGCGAGAAGCTGCGCTGGCCGCGGTCGGCCGCAATCGTGGCACCGGCGTAATTGGTCTGCATCAGCGCCGCGAGCGCGGTCTGGCCGACGCCCTTGCCCTGCGCCTCCGCGCTGAACTCGCGCTTCCAGGCCTCAAAGCCCGCCGGCGAGCTGCCGCATTGCGCGGCCTCGGCCATGGATATCAGGGACATGGGCGCCAGCGAGAGAAGCAGCGCTGCAGCGCCGATCATGGCCGTCGCAACGGTCCTGCCCTTGGTCATTCCCTGGTCCTCTCACATAAACGTGCGCGACCGGCTCGCGCGCGCCCATGATCCTACGTCGGCCCCGATCGCTCAAGCCCCATCCGGCGCAACCTGTGCCTTGACACCGGGACGACTGCCTAGCCTTCCCCGTCGCGGCCGAGCAGGAAATCCACCATGATGCCCTGGTGCTGCTCGTACATGTCCGTACCGGTCCCGGTCACGCAGCCGATCCTGCGGGCGGCAGCGACGAAGGGCGAGACTTCGGGCTTTGTGATGACGCAGCCGCAATAGGCCGTCGGCGCAAGCCGCGCGACATCGACCGGCAGCGGATCGCCCTCCTTCATCCCGGCGGGTGTCGCATTGGCGACGAAATCGAAGCCCGCGGGATCCCCGGTGCCGACCTGCACGGGCGTTCTGCCGAGCCCGTTGAGCCGGCCGATCAGTGCGTCGCGGCGCTCGGGCTCGCTGTCGTGAATCGCGAGATCGCTCACGCCGGCCTCGACCAGCGCAAGCGCGATCGCCGATCCTGCGCCGCCGGCGCCGACGAGCAGCGCCCGCATGCCCCGGGGATCGATCCCCTTCGCCCGCGCCGCACCGACGAAGCCGAGGCCGTCCACCATGTCGCCATGCCATGAACCGTCCGCGCGCCGGCGCATCAGGTTCGCGGTGCGCAGGAAATGTGCGCGCTCGGTCGCACTGGCGCAGGCCTGATAGCAGGCAAATTTGTGCGGGATGGTCACGACGATGCCGTCGAGGTTCTTCAGCCGCGTTGCCACCGAGAGGAAATCCGGCAAATCCGCTGGCGCGACCTGAACCGGCACGAGAATGCCGTCATGGCCGCGCGCAGCGAAGGCGGCCGTCACGCCTGCCGGCGAGCGCACCTGCGCGATGGGATCGCCGACAATGACGTAGAGCCGCGTCGCGCCTGATAGACCCGGGATCATGCCGGTGAAGCCGGACCCTGAGAGCCGCCCGCCTCGGTCCCCTCAGTCAATTCCAGGCCATCCAGATTGCCTTCCTTGCGCCATTTGTCGAGCAGCCGCAGGAACGCCACCGGCCCGCGCCAGTACTGGCTGTTTCGTGCCGCGATCGGATCGAACACGCCCTCGTTGTTGTAGTAGCCCGGCGTGCACTCGGCCAGATAGGTCTGGCGGCCGAGCGCGGCCTTGACGACCTCCTCGACCCAGGCGTCCTCGGCGGCGAGCGTCGGCTCCAGCGTCCGCGCCTTGCGCTTGCGCGCCTCCGCGATCACATAGGCGATGTGCTGCGACTGCTCGTCGATGATGTGCGGAAAATTGGCGCTCTGACCGGCCTGCACCGTGACGATCAGGAAGCAATTCGGGAAGCCACGGCTGTAGAAGCCATGCAGCGTCTTGACGCCATCGCGCCATCGCTCGGACAGGCTCACGCCGTCACGGCCGTAAACCTCGAAGCCCATGCGGCGGGCGTAATCGGTGCCGACCTCGAAGCCGCTGGCATAGATCAGGCAGTCGAGCTCATAGGCCTTGCCGTCAACCACGACGGCGTTCTCGGTGATCCGCTCGACGCCCTGCCCTTTGGTGTCGACCAGATGCACGTTGGGACGATTGAAAGTGTCGAGATATTCGTCGTGGAAGCATGGGCGTTTGCAGAACGCCTTGTACCAGGGCTTGAGCGCCGCCGCGGCGGCTTCGTCCTTCACGACGGTATCGACGCGCGCGCGGATCTCTTCCATCTTGCGGTAGTCGGCCTGCTCGATGACCTTCAGCGCCTCTTCGAGCGAGGTCACCGGCTGCGGCTGGCGGCGCGGCGCCAGCAGGATCTCGCCAAGCAGGCCGGTCCAACCGTCCTGCACCAGATCCCGTTCGAACGGCTCGCCGGAGATGACCGCAGTGAAATTGTCCATGCGCTCGCGCTGCCAGCCGGGCTCGAGGCTCTGCGCCCAGCTTGCGTCCGTCGGACGGTCGTCGCGCACGCCGATCGCCGATGGCGTGCGCTGGAAGACATAGAGCTCTTTCGCCGATCGGCCGAGATGCGGCACGCATTGCACGGCGGTCGCGCCGGTCCCGATGATGCCGACGCGCTTGTCGGCCAGACCGGTGAGACCGCCTTCAGCCGTGCCGCCGGTGTAGCCATAGTCCCAGCGGCTGGTGTGGAAGCTGTGGCCCTTGAAGGTCTCGATGCCGGGAATACCCGGCAGCTTCGGACGGCTCAGCGGGCCCCCGGCGAGAATGACGAAGCGTGCGCGGATGCGATCGCCACGATCGGTCTCGACCAGCCAGCAACCCTCCTGCTCCTGCCATTCCATCCGCGAGATGATCGTCTGAAACAGCGCGCGCTCGTAGAGGCCGAAGTGACGGCCGATGCGGCGGGAATGCTCGTAGATCTCGGGCGCGCGCGCATATTTGCGCACCGGCATGTAGCCGGTCTCTTCCAGCAGCGGCAGATAGATGTAGCTCTCGGTATCGCAGGCCGCACCGGGATAACGATTCCAGTACCAGGTGCCGCCGAAATCGGCGGCCTTTTCCACGATACGAAAATCCTCGATGCCGGCCTCGCGCAGGCGCGCGCCGCAGAGCAGACCGCCGAAGCCGCCGCCGACTATGAGAACTTCGGTCTGTTCGCTGACAGCTGCGCGCGCAAATCCGGGATCGGCCCAGGGATCGTCGAGATAGCGGCCGAAATCGCCTGCGACCTCGACATATTGCGCCTTGCCCTCGGCGCGCAAACGCCGGTCGCGCTCGTCGCGATAGCGCGCGCGGAGTGCGGAAATATCGACCGTAGATTCGCCGGCTGCACCGGTCTTGTGTCTTTCCGCTGACATCGATTTCCTCCACGGCGGACGCTGCTTCGGATCAGTTAGCCCCGAAAAAGTGACGCATGCAATCGCGTCCATCGCTTTTTGCGTGAACGTCCCGTGACGTTCCGCTAACCTCACGCGCAAATCACAACATATGCCACGCAACGACGTGGCCGCGGAGGAGACCATGCAGGGATTGATGATGGATATGCCGCTCCTGATCAGCGGCCTGATCCAGTATGCCGCGGACTATCACGGCGAAGCCGAGATCGTCGCGCGCGAGATCGAGGGCGACATCCATCGCTACACCTACGCCGACGCCCATCCACGCATCAAGCGCATGGCGCTGGCTCTGAAGCGGCTCGGCATGAAGCAAGGCGACCGCGTCGGCACCCTGGCCTGGAATACGCACCGGCATTTCGAGATGTTCTATGCCGCGCCCGGCATGGGCTATGTGCTGCACACCATCAATCCGCGGCTGTTCCCCGAGCAGCTCGTCTACATCATCAACCACGCCGAGGACCGGCTGCTGTTCATCGACCGCGCCACGCTGCCGCTGGTCGAGGCGATCGCGCCGCAACTGAAGACGATCGAGGCCTATGTCGTGATGTCCTCGCGCGAGCGGATGCCGGAGACCAGGCTTGCGAACGTGCATTGCTATGAGGATCTCCTCGCCAGCGAGAACGACGCCGGCTTCGCCTGGCCGGAGTTCGACGAAAAATCCGCCTCCACCATCTGCTACACGTCGGGCACGACGGGCAACCCCAAGGGCGTGATCTACTCGCACCGCGCCGCCATCCTGCAGACCATGACCTGCTGCAATTTCGACTTCCTGCCGGGACATCTCGAAGGCGTACGCGAAGTCATGATGCCGATGGCGCCGCTCTTCCACGGCAACGGCTGGAACATGCCGTTCACCGCGCCTTACAAGGGATCAAAGCTGGTGCTGCCCGGCCGCAACTATGAGCCCGACAAGCTCTATGAGCTGCTCGAAGGCGAGAAGGTGACGCTCTCCGCCGGCGTGCCGAGCTTCTGGCTGATCCTGCTCGACTGGCTGGGGCGCACCGGCAATAAATTCTCGACCCTGCGCGCGACGCTGTCGTCCGGCTCGGCGCCGCCGCGCGCGATGGTCGAGAAGCTCAAGCGCGACTATGACATCGACTACGTCCAGGCCTGGGGTATGACCGAAGCCCTGGGCTGCTCGATGCCGGGCTTGCGGCCCGGCTCCGAGCATCTCGGCGACAAGGAGAAATTTGACCGGCGCCAGGTGTCGGGCCGCGCCTGCTTCGGCACATCCTTGCGCATCGTCGACGACGGCGGCAACGAGCTGCCGCGCGACGGCAAGACCGTCGGACATCTGCGAGCACGCGGGCCGTGGGTCGCCTCGGGCTACATGAAGCTCGACGAAGGCCTCGACCGTGATGGTTGGCTGATCACCGGCGACATGGCGGTGATCGACAGCCAAGGCCACGTCACGCTGACCGATCGCTCCAAGGACGTGATCAAGTCCGGCGGCGAATGGATCTCCTCGATCCAGCTCGAGGACGTCGCCTTGTCCCACCCCGACGTGCTGCAAGCCGCGGTAGTCGCGATCAACCATGAGAAATGGCAGGAGCGTCCGCTGCTCCTCGTCGTCCGCAAGAAGGGCGCGACCGTGGACGGCAAGACCTTGCTCGACCACATGCGCCCGAAGATTGCGAGTTGGTGGATGCCCGACGCCGTCGAATTCCTGGACGAATTTCCGATGACCGGCACCGGCAAGGTGCTCAAATCCGCGCTGCGCGAGAAGTTCAGGGAGTACCGCGTCGTCTGAAGTACGCGCACCCTGCGTGCGCGGTCTTCATCTTTTGGTAGATTCGACGGCGATATATCGAGGTGTCGCTAACTCCAGGGATAGAGGACAGCATGGCGTTTTCCGGATTGGGCCTGCATCTCGGCAATCTGTCGCGCCTGTCGAATGCGCAGACGCGCTCGATCAGCCCCGAGAATTTCACCGGCGAGAAGGGCAAGGGCGGCATGTCCGTCGACGGACCCGCCGCACGCCAGGCCCGCGATCTCGGCCAGGGCTGGAAGATCTCGCCCTATGTCGTCATCGAGCCCGGCGCGACCTTTACGCTCGCCGACATTCAGGGCCAGGGCGCGATCCAGCAGATCTGGATGACGCTGGCGCGCGGGCGCCTGCGCCATTCGATCCTGCGCATTTACTGGGACGACCAAATGCTGCCAAGCGTGGAATGCCCGGCCGGCGATTTCTTCGCCTGCGGATGGGAGGAGTTCGCGCAGGTGTCCTCGCTCGCGGTCTGCGTCAATCCCGGCCGCGCGTTCAACTGCTACTGGGAAATGCCGTTCCGCACGCGCGCGCGCTTCACGCTGGAGAACCGCAGCGAGGAGCAGCTCACCGTCTACTACCAGATCAACTACACTCTCACTGAGGTGCCCGAGGACTGCGCCTATTTCCATGCGCAGTTCCGGCGTACCAACCCGCTGCCGTACAAAGAGGTCTACACCATCCTCGATGGCGTCAGCGGTGCGGGCCACTACGTCGGCACCTATATGGCCTGGGGCGTCAACAACAACGGCTGGTGGGGCGAAGGCGAGATCAAGTTCTTCATCGACGGCGACGGTGCATTCCCGACCATCTGCGGCACCGGCACCGAGGATTATTTCTGCGGCGCCTATAATTTCGATCCCTATGTCGCGCATGCCGGTCAGGGGCAATCCCGCTACCAGGAATTCACCACGCCCTATGCCGGCCTGCCGCAGGTGATCCGTCCCGATGGCGCCTACAAGTCGCAGCAACGCTTCGGCCTATACCGCTGGCACATCCCCGATCCCGTGCGCTTCCGATCCGATCTGCGCGTGACGATCCAGGCGCTGGGCTGGCTGCCGGGCGTCAAGGAGGCGAAGTATCTTCCATTGCAGGACGACATCGCCTCGGTCGCGTTCTGGTACCAGACGCTGCCGACCGCGCCCTTCCCGACATTGCCCGGCCCGGATTATCTCGAAATCGGCTAGCCGCCCTTCCCTGCGCTCACAGCATTTGCGCCGCCCGGACGTCGTGAAGATCGTCCGGGCAGCGCCTTCGTGTTCGGCGCCGGCTACCAGGAATACTGGAGCCCCACCCGTCCAAGGGCGCGCACGTCGCTCCACGACTGCGCCGGAAGCGCCACGCCAAACTCCGTCGCGGTCCGGTTGGACGTGGACGTCAAGCTGCCGCGATCGAGACCGAATGCGATGCCCATGGTCAGTGACAGGTTTCCCTGGATCCTGATCATTCCGACCACACCGGCGGCATGCTGCCCGTCGAAGACGGCCCAGTGCGTCGAGATCGCATAGTTGGTCCCGTCGGGCAGGAACGGATTGACGAGCGAGGTCGCCATGGCCGTTCCCGTCGCTGCACGGGTAATCTGGCGTGCAAGATCGAACTGGCTCTGCACCGTCTGCCCCGCGTTCACGCAGGTGTCAGTACCCGGTATGTAGAAGAAGTTGGCACCGTAGACCGAGCAGATCTTTTCGTACTCGACCGCAGCATGACCGGGCGTCGGGATCGCCAGAACCAGAGCGGCAGTCGCAAGGATAGCGCGCAGGTGACGTCGGAAGACGTCTCGTGCTGCGTTGATTTGCTTCCACATGTTTGTCTCCAATCAGTGACGTTGACGCGGCTCAGTAACGAGCAACGATGGCATCGCCGTTGAAGCGGTAGTTCACGCCGAGCTTCACGAGGTGCAGGTCATGGTCGACGTTTTGGGTACTGATCCGTGTGCTCAGCGCGATCGCGGCCGGACCGAAGTACAGATAGTCGTACTCCAGTCGCGCCGAGAGATTGCTCGTCAGCGCGTATTCAAGGCCAACGCCGCCGGTCAAACCGGTCCGCTGGTGGTTCACGTCGAGCGGAGCAAATGTGCCGACATAGGCCTGGTAGGCGACGTTGGCCCATGCAACGCCGCCTTTGGCGTAAGCCAGCACATTATCAAACGCGTAGCCGATGCGACCGGTACCCGTCGCCAGTGCCTGGTACGACACTGAAAGCCCGGACAAGATGGGGTTCGCGGGATCGAACGGACGATTGCCCTTGATCGACGCCCAGGAAAGATCGAGCTCGGCACCGACCACGATGTTGTCGAACTGCCAGTTGGCGCCAACCTGCGCACCTGCGAGCGCGCCCTTTGTGTCCATCGTGAAGCGATCTTGCGCGAATGCGAAGCTCGGGTCGACGAGCCGGCTGCTGCCCATGCCATAACCGCCATGAGCACCAATGTAGAAGCCGTTCCAGAGCGGCACCGGAGCCACGACCGGAGCCTTCACGGTCATGTCGGCGGCGTTCGCGGATGTGGCAGTGAGCGGCATGGCCGCGAGAAGCGGCGTAGCGGCAGCAACGCAGGAGAGGAAGCGGCGCGCCGATCGCGAGAGAGAGATTGTCATGAGATGATCTTTCAAAATGTCAGAATGAATTTTCGGAGCGAGCGTCGCGTGCTTCACCAGGCGTACATGAAGCCCGCGCGGCCGAGGCCACGGACGTCACTCCACGATTGCGCCGGGATCGCCGTGCCGAATTCCGTCTGCGTCCGGTTGGTGTTGGACGTGAGGCTTCCCTTGTCGAGGCCCAGCGAGAACCCGCCCGAGAACACGAAATTGCCGGAGACCCGCACCAGGCCCGAGAAGCCCGCGGCGTGCTGGCCGTCATAGGTCGCCCAGTGGGTCGAGACCGCGTAGTTGGTGCCGGTCGGAAGCCACGGCGCGACGAGCGACGCAGCCATCGCGGTGCCGGTCGAAGCGCGGGTCTGCGCACGCGCGAGATCGAACTGGTTCGTCGCGATCTGGTTGGCGTTGGTGCAGGTGTCGGTGCCCGGAATGTAGAAGAAGCCGGCGCCGTACAAGGAGCAGACCTTGACGTACTCGACTGGAGCGGCGGCGTGGCTTGGTGCGGCGATCATGGCGCCGAGGCCGGCGGTGACGACTGCGGCGATCTTAGACATGGTGGACATGATGTTGTCTCCGAGGATTTCTGTTGAATGTTGTTTCGATGTGCCGGGGAATTAACGCGGGAGGCCGCCGTCGCCGTTGAAACGGATGTTGATGCCGGCCTTCACCACCTGGACGAAATGCTTGATCTCGGAGGTCGTGTCCTGGCTCACCCAATGCAGCGTTTCGGTGGGGAGAAAGATCGCGTTGTATTCGACCTTGGCGGAGACGTTGCGCAGGAAGGCCACTTCCAGGCCGACGCCGCCGACGGCACCGAACAGCTCGCGGTTGTAGTTGGTGATCTCCGGGGTGAACCGCGACGAAAGCTCCATGCGGGCATAGGCGGCACCGCCCTTGGCATAGGCGAGCCATTGGCCCGATGCGTAGCCGACACGGCCCGTCGCGGTCGCGAGGGCGGTGTAGCCGACCCCGTTGGTGGTGCTCGACGTGAGAAGGGGCGAGGTGCTGGTGTTGCCCTTCACGAAGGACCAGGAGCCGTCGACCTCGGCACCAAGGACATAGTTGCCCAGCTGCCAATTGTAGCCGAGCTGCCCGCCCGCGAGCGGTCCGTTGTAGTAGGCAAAGAACGGATTGTTGGCGGGGCTGTTGAGGGGATCGCGAAACTCCGACTTCCCCCATCCCCAGCCGCCATGGACACCGGCGTAGAATCCGGACCAGGAGACGACGGGTGCAGGCAGCGGACCGCCGGCGAAAGCAGGTGAAGTGATAATCGCGCTCACCGCTGCAACGGTGGCGGCGAGTCTGATGCGGTGAGTTACGGAACGTCCTGATTGCGTGTGCATGTCGATGTCCATTTCCTTTTCGAATTCAAGATTGATGTTATTATATTTCTCTATTTTAGATTGTGTCTTGAGACGCAACGTTTGGATCAAGCCCTTGCTTGCTTTTGAACGAACGAAACCGGCGACCGCGCAGCTTGCGGATCGACGGGACGAACTATCGGTTGTTGGAAGAACCCGCGCGCAGTCTAGGACAATGCGCTCCGCGTCCTATCGACTGGCGAACTAGGGGCGCGCGATCCGTAAGGATGTGCTTCCGTAGTGCCCTTGTGTTGTCATGACTGCTGCCCCCACTTTTGATTGAGGCCGATCTTAGGCACGACCTTTCGGATTGCCAGTCGCCTCAAAGTCACAGTTGCTGATTGTTTCCCACGCGCTTCTCATTCGGTGCACAAACGCAAGACAACGCATGAATGGACGTTAATATCGCTACGCAACAGGTGAGCTCTGACGCGATTTGCGCAGAGCCGCGCCGATGAAAATGCGATGAGGCAAGCGCCGCTATCGCCGACTCGATTCTGATGCAGGCCGGCCCCCCCGTGCAGGCGCTGCTTGATCTACAGGAGGTCCAGATGCTCTACCCGATGTCGCCCAAAGTCGTCGAGCTCAAGCGCAAGCTCGAAAGTTTCATGGACCGGCACATCTATCCGAACGAGGAGCGCTTCTATCGCGAAGCGGAAGAGCTCGGACCGTGGAAGGTCTATCCCGTCGTCGAGGAGCTGAAGCCACTGGCGCGCGCCGAAGGTCTCTGGAATTTGTTCCTGCCGGAGTCCGGCCACGGCGCGGGTCTCACCAATCTCGAATATGCCCCGCTCTGCGAGGTGATGGGGCGCACGCATCTGGCGCCCGAAGTGTTCAACTGCTCGGCGCCCGACACAGGCAACATGGAGGTGCTGGAGCGCTATGGCACGGAGCAGGACAAGGAGCGCTGGCTGAAGCCGCTGCTCGCCGGCGAAATCCGCTCCTGCTTCGCCATGACCGAGCCCGCCGTCGCATCATCCGATGCGACGAACATCGAAAGCTCCATCGTGCGCGACGGCGACCATTACGTCATCAACGGGCGGAAATGGTACACGACCAACGCGACCGATCCGCGCTGCAAGATCTGCATCTTCATGGGCAAGACCGATCCGGACAATCCCGACCGGCACAAGCAGCAATCCATGATCCTCGTGCCGATGGACACGCCGGGCATCGAGGTCAAGCGTCCCCTGCCCGTGTTCGGTTTCTACGGCGTGCCCGACCGCGCTTCCGAGGTCGTCTTCACCAATGTGCGCGTGCCCAAGGAGAACATGCTGCTGGGCGAAGGCCGTGGCTTCGAGATCGCACAGGGCCGCCTCGGCCCCGGCCGCATCCATCACTGCATGCGGCTGATCGGCCTTGCCGAGCGTACGCTGGAAAAGATGTGCCGCCGCGTGCGCAGCCGCGTCGCCTTCGGCAAGCCGGTCTCGGAGCAGACCGTGACGCAGGAGCGCATCGCGGAAGCCCGCATCATGATCGAGCAGGCCCGGCTGCTGACGCTCAACGCCGCCTATGCGATGGACACGGTCGGCAACAAGGTCGCGAAGGCCGAGATCGCGATGATCAAGGTCGCCGTGCCCAACATGGCCTGCCAGATCATCGACTGGGCCATCCAGGCCCATGGCGGCGGCGGCACCTCGAACGATTTTGGCTTGACCCAGGCCTACGCGTCCGCGCGCCTGCTCCGGCTTGCCGATGGGCCGGATGAGGTGCATCGAAACCAGATCGCGCGGTTCGAGCTGAAGAAATACTCGAATGCCTGAGCAGACGCTGGTTCGTCAGTCCCGAGCGGAACGCGTGAGCGTCGGAGTCTAATCGATGCTTGGCGGCTCCTGGATGGGTGCAGAGACAGTTTGCTTCGAAATCGCTTCGAGCATCGCTCCGAAAATGATGATCGGCAGATAGAACGCAAGCATGATCGTATTCCTCCTGCTGTGACAACCTTGGCCCGCAGGACCAGGTTCCTCAAATTGACACTCGCCCGCCTCGGAACAATTTCGTCGCTTACCGAGCTACCGACGAACCGAGTCGCAGGCGGTATCAGGAACGCATCGCGTCAATCGCATGGGCGATCAGAACGACTGCGCTCGCGGCAATGAGAAACACAAACAACCAGCTCATGTCCGCCTCCGATCCCGGAAGTGAACGCGGTCATCCATGCACAGTCAAAAACCATCGGTCTGGAACCGCTATTCAACGGCTGGCTGATGCTTCGCAGCAACATTTGCGTCCGCTGTCGGCTCTATCGGCAGAATGCCAAAAGGAGCAACGCGCCGACGACGCAAGCTGCCAGGACTAAAAACCAAACGCCCATACGGTCCCCCGACTCACACAAGCGCGTCAGGATTAGCCCTGCGATTTGGCATTGAAACGCCTGTTGGCGGTTTTCCCCAAGCCAGGCGCGATCCATGGGCTCGTTGCGTTAGTCCAATACCTCTACCGTCGCGGAGCGGCCGGCGACGAGCGAGATGGTGTCGGGGACATTGTCCAACGCGATGCGCACGGGGACGCGCTGGGCGAGCCGCACCCAGCTGAAGGTAGGGTTGACATTGGCAAGCAGGTTCGCGCCCTCAGCGCGGTCGCGGTCCTCAATGCCGGCGGCGATGCTCTCGACATGGCCCGACAGCGTGACCGTTTCGCCCATCAGGCGGACCCGCACCTTGTCGCCGGTGCGGATGCGCGCGAGCTTTGTCTCTTCGAAATAACCCTCCACGTGCAACGTATCCGTGTCGACCAGCGCCATCACGCCCTTGCCGGCCGTGACGTAAGCGCCGGGACGCAGATCCATATTGGTGATGACACCGTTCACGGAGGCGTGGACCTCGCTGCGATCGAGGTTGAGCTGGGCGACCGCGCGGTCGGCGACGGCCTGATCGAACGCCGCCTTGGCCTGGAGCTGGGTGGCCAACACCTGCTCCTGCTTCTGCTGCGATACCGCATCGGTGGTCAGCGCGCTGTAGCGCTTCAAATCGGAATTGGCCTGGTCGAGCGTGGCCTGATGACCCGCCACGGATGCATCGGCTTGCCGCAAGGCCAGCGCGAAACGTTCGCGATCAATCCGGAACAGCACATCGCCGCGATGGACTTTCTGGTTGTCCTTGACCAGCACCTCCGTGACGAACCCGGAGACGTCAGGCGCGACCTGCACCACATCGGCGCGGACGCGACCGTCGCGGGTCCAGGGCTGCTCCATGTAATAGACCCAAAGTTCACGGCCGACCGCGAGCGCGGCGACGACGGCGAGAACGGTCAGCGCAAGGCGGCCAAACCAGGCGAAATTCCCCTTCATGGCAAAAACTCCGAGAGATAGACGACGCCGCCGAGAAGACAGACGAAAATCGCGAAATCGAACAGCGCACGGTGCCAGACCAGCCGGTAGAGGTCGAAGCGCTGCATGAGCCGGCGCAGGATCGCGCTCAGGACATAGGCGACGATGATCCACAGCAGCAGCGCCGGTACGAGCACGCCATAGATGTCGATCACGTATCTCATGCTGCAACACTCGCGCCTGTACGCGGCCGGTAGGCCGGTGCGTCCGGGAACAGGCCGCGGCGGATGCCGACGAGGCCGATCAGAGCGTCTTCGCGCGCGCGGTCATTGGAATCCGTCACCGCCTTGGCAAGCGCCCGATCGACGCTGGTCAACAGCTCGGTCGGCATTCCTCCACCGGCATGGCTGCGGCAAGCGATCGCGAGCTGATCAAGCATGTCGTCGATGACGGCAATGGTGGTCGCGGCAAGCCCATAGCGGGCGCGGCGCAGGTCGATGATATTGATCCCGATTCGAAGCTGCACGAGGCTGTCGGCATCGTGGCGATCGCTCTCGGAGAGGAAGGCGGTCCGCTGCACCAGAAGGCCCAGACGATGCAGCATGAGGCCCGCAAACTCCGCCCGATCATGCTTGCCACGGCGCTCGGCAGCGACCGCGAGCGTCTTCCAGCTCGACAGCACCAGGCGATTGGCGACCCATTCCGCGCCCACGCCGCGCGCGATCCGCGTCACGAGCTCGGCGATCACGACGCCGACGAAGAAGGCGACCGCGGAATTGGCATAGGTTGCGAAGTCCGCGCTGTAGGTCGATTGCAACGCCAATAGCGTTGCGGTGTTGGCCGCGAGCGCCATGCCTGTTCCCGCCGTTGCAGGCCGTCCGATCAGGAAGCCGTAGAGCAGGAAGGTCGGCGCCAGCGCGACGATCAGAACCTCGATATGGGAGATCGCGGGCACCAGCGCGAACAGATAGATCGCGACGACCACGATGGCGACCAGCGACCACAGGCCGAAACTGCGGATGAAACGTGCGGGCTCGTCCTGCGCGGCAAAGAAGGAGCACGCGACCGCCGCCATCATCGGCGCCGAGGCGCCGTCCGGCCAGCCGGTCCCGATCCAGAACGCGCAGCAGATCAGGATGGCCGTGGCCGCGCCGGCCGCCGACCACAAGGCAAGGCCGCGGTCGCGATGGCGCACCGGCGCGGCACCGGCCTCGGAACGGAAGGCCAGATCGACCGTCGAAACATTGCGGCTCTCGGCGATGGCCTCGCTGAGCACGTGGCAGTCGCGCGAGAGGTCGACCAGCTCGCGCAGCCGCAACAGCAGGCTCGTGGTGATGATCCGCTCCCATGAGGCGCTGTCATCGAGCACCGCCTGTCGCTCTGCAATCATGGCGCGGATCGGCTCGGCCGGTTGCCGCGCGCCGACATCGCTCGCAATCCATTGCGCAAGATCCTCCAGCAGCCGCTTCAGCTCGGGCTGCCGGCGCAACGCCTCCTCCCCCAGCGCAGCCAGCCGATCCTCCAGCGAGGCGATCACCGGCAACTGCATCAGCATGCGCAGCCGGATCTCGCCGAGGCCAGTCACCGCATTGCGATCGGTCAGCCGGTCATACGCAAGATGAGTGGAAAGCGTGTCGATCTCGACGATGTCGGTCGCAAGCTTGAATCGCCTGCCGCGGCGCGTTTCACTCGTTCCCTGACGAAGCAGCACCGCCTGGCTCACGCGCTGCGCATCCGACAGCCAGGCGTCGACGCGATTGGCAACGGCTGGCGCGACGCTGCGGGGAAAGACGATGGTGGAGACGAGGCTCGCGCAGATGATGCCGAGGGAAATCTCCTCCACCCGCGCAATGGCGGTATCGAAGATGGCGCCGGGCTCGGAGACGGAGGGAAACCCGATCAATGCGACCGTGTATCCCGCCAGCATGAAGACGTAGCTGCGCGGCGTGCCATCGAGCAGCGACAGATAGAGGCAGAGTCCGACCCAGAGCGCGATCGCGAGGCAAAGCAATTCCGGCGCATCGATCAGGTTCGGCACCAGCGCCACCGTCATGGCGGCGCCGACCAGCGTGCCCATCACGCGGAAGAACGCTTTTGAGCTGGTCGCGCCCGCCAGCGGCTGCGAGGTGATGTAGACCGTCGCCATCGCCCAATACGGCCGCGGCAGGTCCATGGCGAAGGCGATGACGAGCGCCAGCATCGACGCGGCAAACGTCTTCAACGCAAAAATGACGTCCGCGTGGCGGACCAGGAACGGCTCGTCTGCGCGCATGCTATTTCGTCTCTGGACCGGTCTTGGTGTCCTGCAGGCGACTGGCCCGCTGCTCGATGCGCTGAAGAGTTTCGAAGGTTATCGCAAGTTCGTCCGCGCCGATATCCTTGAGCAGGCTCGCCCGGACCCGGCGCAGCACCCGGTTGGTCTCTTCGACCTTGACCTCGCCCGCTTTGGTCAGATGTAGCGTTTTGGCACGGCGGTCGCTCGGATCCTCGCGACGTTCAACCAGCCCCTCGGCCTCGAGCAGATCGATCAACCGGACCAGCGACGGCCCCTCGATGCCGAGTTCGTCGGCGAGCACGCCCTGGCGCACGTTCTCGCCCTGCCGCGACAGCACCAGCAGCGGAATCGCGGTCGCATAGGACAGGCCGTGATCGGACAGCGCCTGATCCGACTCGCGGCGCCAGATGCGGGCCAGACGTGCGATGAGCCGGCCGATCTCGCCGTGGATATGCGCCTGCGAGGGAGCCATGCAATTTGATAGGACGCGAACTATTAGGCTGCAACTATATAATCCGGCGTGTGGCAATCGATCACGCAAATGCGAACGAGGACAGCGCTGGATGGGACCGGGTTCCGCGACCGAGGCAAGGGAGACGATGGCGGGCGAGAGCACGCTGACGCTGGTCCCGACCTTCGTGGTCGTCGCTGTGGACGCCACGGGCATGGGAATCATCCTGCCGCTGCTGCCGTTCTACTCGCAGCGACTCGGCGCAACGCCGTTCCTGCTCGGCGCACTGATCTCGGCCTATGCCGTCTGTCAGCTCGTTGCCGGCCCCGTGGTCGGCATGCTCTCGGATCGTTACGGCCGGCGGAAGGTTCTGGTCGTCAGCCAGATCGGGACTTTCATCGGCTTCATCCTGCTCGCATTGGCGGGCAACCTGACGCTGGTGTTCCTGGCGCGCATCATCGACGGCCTGACATCAGGCAACATCTCGGTCGCTCACGCCTATGCCGCCGAGCACAGCGCGCCGGCAACACGCAAGCAGGCACTCGGCATGACCAGCGGTGCGATCGGGACCGGGCTGCTGCTCGGCCCTGCTCTCTCGAGCTTCCTCGTGCACTACGGCCAGACCGCGCCGGTGTGGGCCGCGGCCGCGCTCTCGCTGATCAGCATCGTTGCGACGATCGCCCTGCTCCCGCCTGATCACCCGGCGTCCGAGCCGCTCTACCAGCATCGCGTGCCTGAGCCGACGCTGACCCGCAGCCTGCTCGGCATGCGCTATGCCTGGCGGCTGCTCGGCCTGCTCATCGTGTTCTTCTTCGTCAACTCGATGTTCCTGTCGCAGATCGGCCTGTTCCTGTCGGCGCGGTTCTCCTGGGACGGACATCCCTTCGGGGCGCGCGAACTGGGCTGGATGTTCGCCTATGCTGGTTTCATCAACATGGTGGTTCAGGGACTGCTCATCACGCGTGTGAGCATCATCGCGTCAGACCGCAGCATCGTGATGGCCGCGTTCGCTTGCATGGGTCTCGGATTTTCCGGACTTGCGGCCCGCGACAATGTCGGCCTGCTCGCGATCAACCTGACACTGATCATCGTCGGCACCATGTTCGCGCGCAGCACGCTGACGGCCGAGCTGTCGCGCTCGACCGCGATCAACCGTCAGGGCATGATTATGGGCCTGAACCAGTCGCTGATGTCGGGCGCGAATATCAGCGCGCCGCTCCTGAGCGGCGCGCTGATCGGTCATCGGCTGTTCGTTCCGTGGGCGCTTGCCATGGCCGCGATCGCGGCGATCGGCGTCGCACTGGCGGGCCAGTTGCTGGACACGCCGCGGGCGCGCTAGCGCCCTCGCCTCAGTTCACCACGTAGACGTCGGGATCGAAGCTCGAGCTCGGCTTCTTGAAGGCGTTGCGCAGGGCCGCCGACATCGGGACATTGTAGTTGAGGCCGTTCGGCGGCGTCGGCGATTCCAGCCAGCGCTTGTAGAGCACCTCGATCTCCGGGCTCGCGTAGAGCTCGGCGGTGGCGCGGTCGGCGAGCGCCTTGAACGGCGCGTCTTCCCGCCGCAGCATGATCCCGAAGGGCTCGGCCTTCGAGAACGTCTCTTCGCTGATCATGAACAGCGCCGGCTCCTTCGAGCGCGCAATCGCGACCGCAAGCTGGACGTCGTCGAGTGCGTAAGCCTGAGCGCGGTCGGTTTCCAGCAGCAGGAACGCTTCGGCCTGATCCACGGCCGGCATGATTCTGATGCCGAGATTTCGCTCGGTGTTGACCTTGGCGAGCTGATTCAGATTGACCGAGCCTGCCACCGCCGTGACGGCCTTGCCCTTGAGATCGTCGATGGTGTTGATCTTCGCGGCTTTCTTGGCTGCAAACCGGGTCGCGCTGAGGAAATGCGTGTTGGTGAAGGCGACCTGCTTCTGGCGGTCGGCGTTGTTTGTTGTCGCCGAGCAGTGCAGATCGAGGGTGCCGTTGACCATCAGCGGAATCCGGTTTGACGACGTCACGGCGAGCGTGTCGACGGCGATGTCGGGCATGCCGAGCTGCTTCTTCACGGCATCCACGATCTTGAGGCAGATATCCATCGCAAAGCCGATCGGCTTCTGGTTGCCGTCGAGATAGCTGAACGGAACCGAGGCCTCCTGATAGCCCAGCGTGATCTTCTTGGTCTCCTTGACCTTCTGGAGCGTGCCGGACAGGTCCTCGGCCGAAGCTGCGCCCGCAAGACATGTGACGGCCAGGATAATTGTGGGAAGACGCATCGCAGGGCTCCTCAAGGGGGTCATGGGCTGCGCCGCAGCGCAACTCCAGGGTTCATAGCCCACAGCCCGGATGATCGCCAGACGAGGTTCCGTCTATCAGCTATTGCGGTTTTGTATGTACCACTGCGGGAGAAAATACCGTGCCGCGCCGTCAGGGTTGAGCGCGCTGCAGCGCAGGCGTCTCTGGTCTGACAACCAGTCAGCACAAGTTTTCAGAGTTGGCGCGCAATACCTTGCCTCTCGCGAGGCTGCCTCTCTCCTGCGGTTTGATCCCACATCGATTGCCGTGCGCTGCCTCGCCAAAACCGGTTGCCGTAAGCGCGGCCGGGACAACAAGGGATGGACGGCCGGGTGGCAAGTTCCGGGGAAACGCGTCGCGGCGCGAGCGAGGTGCTGCGCGTCGAAGGGCTGACCGTGCAGTATGGCGCGCTCGTCGCCCTGCGCGACGTGAGCTGGTCAGTCCATAACGACGAGATCCTCGGCATCATCGGCCCGAACGGCGCGGGAAAAAGCAGCTGCTTTGCCGCCGTCACCAATGCCGTCACCCATCGCGGCCACACATTCCTCGACAAGGCCGACGTCTCGGCGCTCCGGACGTTCGACCTCGCCGGCCGCGGCCTGCGCCGCACCTTTCAGCAGAACTCGTTCTTCGGCGAGCTGACCGTCCTGCAGAACGCGGTCTCGGCCATCTTCCGCGATTTCTCGACCGATCTCGCCACATCCCTGTTCGCGCCCTGGCGCGAGGCCACCACGCGCCGCGCAGCCGAACTGGCGGCCGCACAACTGCTCGACTTCTTCGGCATCGCCCGACAGTACCACGACCACCTTCCCGGCGACATTCCCTACGGCGTGCAGCGCCTGCTCTCGGTCGCACTCGCCTATGGCACCGGCGCAAAGGTGCTCCTGCTCGATGAACCCGCGGCCGGCCTCAGCGGCGGCGACATGAAGAAGCTCGCCGACGTCCTGATTGGCCTCCGCAAGCGTAACCTCGCCCTCGTCGTCATCGAGCACCACATGGACCTCATCATGTCGATTGCCGATCGCATCGTCATGATCGACCAGGGTGCCATGCTGGCGACGGGAACGCCTGTTGACATCCAGCGCGATCCGCGCGTGCGCGAAGCCTATCTGGGACGCGACGAATGAGCGGCGTACTCCAGAGCGACGGTCTCTCAGTCCGCTACGCAGGCAATGTCGCGGTGTCAGGCGTCAATATCGGCGTGCCCGCGGGGCGAATGGTTGGCCTCGTCGGCGCCAACGGCGCCGGCAAGACCACGCTGGTCAATGCGCTCGCCGGCTGGTCCCGTGGCCGCGCCGTGGTCACCGGCAGCGTCCAGCTCGAAGGACGCAGCATCGAGAAACTCGCCGCGCACGAGCGGGTGGCGCGCGGCCTTACGCTGGTGCCGGAAGGCAAGAACATCTTTGCGGAGCTGACCGTCGACGAGAACCTGGCACTGGTGCGGCCGCCCGCGGACACGACCGGCCGGCATCTCTTCACCATCCCCGAGGTTTTCGAGTTCTTCCCGCGCCTCGCCGAGCGCCGTTCGCACAAGGGCGCAGCACTCTCCGGCGGCGAACGGCAGATGCTCGCGGTCGGGCGCGCCTTGCTCGCCGGCCCGCGCGTGCTGATGCTGGACGAGCCTTCCGCGGGCCTCGCGCCCCGGCTGATCACCGACCTGCTCTCCCGCATCCGCCTGCTGGTCGATCGCGGCCTGCCGGTGCTGCTGGTCGAGCAGAACATCAAGGCGGCGCTGAAGGTGGTCGACCACCTCTACCTGCTCGAACGCGGCAAGATCGTCGGCGAAGGTCCTGCCGACGTCATGGCCGCGGACCATCGCATCATCGAGGCCTATCTCGGCACCATCGCCGATGGAACGCCGGCATGAATATCGCGCAGCAGGTCATCAACGGCATCGTGCTTGGCTCCGGTTATGCCTGCATCGCGCTGGGCTGGACCATTTTGCTCGGCGTCGCACGACTGGTGAATTTCGCCCATGGCCAGCTCTACATGCTCGGCGCCTTCGTCACCTGGTACGCCATCACCAAACTGGGCCTGCCCTACCCGCTCGCCATTCTGGTGGCGATCATCGTGCTCGGCGTGATCGGCCTCCTGATGCAGAACGCGATGATGCGCCTGGTCATGACGCAGAACCTGACCAGCCTGATGATCGTGACGCTCGGTCTCGGCTACGTCCTGCAGGGCAGCAGCGCGCTGATCTTCGGCGGCAATCCGCAGACGCTGCCCGGAACATTGGCGCGCGCCAAGATCGACATCGGTCCGCTCTGGTTCACCTGGCAGGACGTGCTGGTGCTGGTCGTAACCCTTCTTCTTTACGGCGCAGTCTGGCTGTTCACCCAGCGAACCCGCTTCGGCTCGGTCATCCGCGCCGTCGCCGAGGACCCGAAGCTCGCAGAGCTGTTCGGGATCAACGCAAAGTTCGTCTATCTCGGCGTCTTCGTGTTCGAATGTTCCGCGGTCGCGCTGGGGGCGGCGCTGGTGGCGCCCCGCTCGCCGATCCTGACCAGCATGGGTTTCAACGAGGTCATCATGACCTTTGTCGTGGTCGTGCTCGGCGGCATCGGCTCGATCGGCGGCGCGCTCGCAGCCGGGCTCGGGCTCGGCCTATTCACCGCCTTCTTCGGCGCGTTCGTCGCGCCGGCCTATACGACGGCGGCGGCCTTTGCGCTGTTGCTGGCGCTGCTCGTGATCCGTCCCGCGGGGCTTGCAACCAAATGACCGCGATCGAATCCCCGCAGCCCGCCTCGATCCCGTTCCTGCGCCTCACCGTAGTTGCGGCCTTCGTCGTGATCGGCTTCTTCCTGCCGCGCCTGCTGGGCGGTACCTCGGTCGCCTATTCCACGCTGACCACGATCGCGATCTTCGCGGTGATGTGCTACGGCGCCGACATCGTGCTGTCCTATCTCGGCGAGGTCAGCCTCGGCCACACCGTGTTCTGGGCCATCGGCGGCTATGCGGCCGCGAACCTCTCGGTCAAATACGGCCTGAACGGCTGGGCGACGGCGGCCGCGACGATCGCGCTGTGCCTCGCGGCCGCGGCCTTCCTCGGCGCCGTCACCTTGCGGACCCGCGAGTTCGTGTTCTCCCTCGTGACCTATGCGGCCGCCGTGGTCGCCTACGAGATCGCGTTCAACTGGGACGCCGTCGGTGGGTCCGACGGCATCGTCGGCATTCCGCCGCTGAAACTCCCATTGCTCGTGACCAACTTCTCCGGCGCGATGCAGGAAGATCTCTGGCCGATCGCCTTCGCGCTGCTGCTGCTCACCCTCGCCTTCATCGCGCGCTTCCGCCGCTCGCGGCTGGGCACCACCGCGCTGATGGTGCAGATGAACCCCGCGCTGGCCGCAAGCCTCGGCGTCGATCCGCGCCGGATCAGGCTCGCCGTGTTCGTGATCTCGGCACCGATCACCGGGCTTGCCGGCTGGCTTTACGCCTATCAGCGCGCCTATGTCGGCCCCGACATGTTCGAGTCCTACTTCCTCGTCATGATGCTCACCGCGATCGTGCTGGTCGGGCGCCGTATCCTGCTCGGCCCCTTGATCGGCACCGCCCTCCTGATTGCCCAGCAGAACTTGCTGTCGCTCGGCGGCGACTGGAACAAGATCGTGTTGGGATCGGTGCTGGCGCTCGTCCTGATCTTCTGGCCCGCCGGGCTCGTGGGCCTCTACCGCCGTATCACCAAGAAGACGTAGAACGCATTGGGAGGAAGCGCATGCACAAGACGAAACTGGCT
Source organism: Bradyrhizobium sp. 482_C4_N1_8 (assembly GCF_052075965.1). Taxonomy (NCBI): domain Bacteria; kingdom Pseudomonadati; phylum Pseudomonadota; class Alphaproteobacteria; order Hyphomicrobiales; family Nitrobacteraceae; genus Bradyrhizobium; species Bradyrhizobium sp. 482_C4_N1_8. The sequence continues at coordinate 5,551,398 of NZ_CP197231.1, forward strand.
CTCGCGCTATTGTTGGGTCTCGCATCTGTGCCAGCCGTGGCGCAGGACATCAAGGTCGGCACCATCTTTCCGCTCAGCGGCGGCGCCGGCCCTGATGGCCAGACCGTGACCAACGCCGTCAAGCTGATGGTCCAACAGATCAACGACAAGGGCGGCCTGCTCGGCCGCAAGCTGACGGTGATCTCCAAGGACGACGAGAGCACGCCCGCGGTCGGCGTCAGCCGCGCCAACGAGATGGTTGCCGAGAAGGCGGACATCGTCATCGAAGGCTGGAACTCACCGGTCACATTGGCGATGCAGCCGATTCTTGCCCGCGGCAACATTCTCGACTTCACCGCGGTCTCGAAGTCGGATCTGATCCTCAGCGGCGAGACGAACCCTTACGCGATGCGCATCAACAGCTCGAACGGCTTCGACGCGGAAGTCATCGCAAAATACGTCGCCCAGACGATGAAGGCGAAGAAAATCGCGTTCCTCACCCAGAACGACGTCTATGGCAACGGCTTTCAGACCGCCGTCGAGGCCGAGTTCAAGAAGATGAACTTTTCGGGCGAAGTCATCATGACCGAAAAGTTCGCGTTCAAGGACACCGACTTCCGCGTCCAGCTGACCAATATCAAGGGCGCCAATCCAGACGCCGTCATCGTCACTAGTTCGTCGAATTCCTCAGGCCTTCCCGCGCTGGTCGACCAGTATCGCCAGGCCGGCATAAAATCCACCTTCGTCGGCGCCGTCGGCATCATGCTGAGCACCGTGTACAAGGTCGCCGGCGACGCCAACAACGGCGTGATATCGGCCGACATCTTTTTCCCCGATCTGCCGCCGTTCACGACGCAGCCGGAGAGCGTAGCGTTCGTCGCGGCCTACAAGAAGGCCTACGGCGTTGATCCGGACAAGAGCGCCGCGCTCGGCGCCGCCGCCGTGCAGGTGTGGGCGCAGGCGGTCGAACAGACCAAGTCGCTCGATCGCAAGACCGTGGCAGAGGCGATCCGCGGCAAGCCCGTCAAGGGCACCGTGTTCGGCGACGTCCAATTCCTGCCGAACGGCCAGATGCAGCCTCGCTATGTCGTTTTCGAGGTGGTCGACGGCAAGAACACCAAGCTCAAGGCATTGCAGTAACGACGGCATTCGTGCCATTGGAAGCGCTCGCCCGATCGTCAGGCGGGCGTTTCCCTGGTCGCCTCCTACTCGCAAGTGAGCTGCTGCTCGAACCAACCGGAGACGCGCTCCGATAGGGACGGCCACATGCGCTGAAAACTTCCGAGCTTGCCGACATTGACGCGGTACATCGCCCGCAACTCCTGCTCGATGGCCGGCAGGTCAACGCCCATGCAGGCCCCGTCCTTCGCGATCGTCTTGCCGGCGACGACGACCTCCTTCACCAGCGACGCATTGCCCCGCGCGAACAGAAGCGCCATGGGGTCGACGGGCATGATCTGATCTCGGTCCAGCCGGTCGAGGTCGATCACGACGAAATCGGCGGGATTGCCTGCGACGAGCCCGCCGCTCCCGGGCGCGCCGGTGGCACGACGCCCGTTGCGGACAGCAAGCGCGAACATCTCGGCCGGCGTCCAGGTCGCCCTGAAGCCGAGGCCGCCATGGGCCATCTGCACCAGCCGCATCTCGCGCAGGATGTCGTCGTCCTCGTCCAGCGCCAACCCGTCGACGCCGACCGCGATGGCGCAGCCACATTTGTGTGCGGCGGCGATCGGGGCGAGCCCCGAGCGCAGATGCATGTTCGAGCTGAAATTGGTGACGATGCGCGCGCCGGAGGCCGCGATCATCTCCAGCTCATCGGGACGGGCGTGGATGCAGTGCGCCAGCGTCAGCCGCTCCGAGAGGAAGCCGATATCGCGCAGCCAACGCACCATGTCCGGAAAGTTTTGGTCGGCCCAGGCGCGCTGATAGACGGTCTCCAGCAGATGCATGTGAATGCGGCGGCCCGTCTGCGCCGAGTTCTCGGCGACCGCCTCCAGCAGCGGCTTCGAGCACCATTGCACGCCGGCGGGTCCAAGCTGCACGTCGACCATCGGGCCGAAGATGGCGGCGGCAATCGCATCGGTCAGCTCGATATAGGCCTTCGGAGACATCGGCGCGCGGACAAAGAGGTCTTCGATGGTCTTGCGGTCGTCACTGGGGAGGTCGGAGAGAATCGGCTCGGCATCGCCATAAACGATCGGATTCTGGTCTCGCACCGCGAGGGCAAATGCCACGTGGATGCCGACATCGGATGCCGCCCTCGCAATCGCCTTGGCTTCATCGAGCAACGGCATCGTCCCGCTTGGGCGGGTGTAGTGCACCATCATCGCCGCGCAACCAGCCTTGGCGGAACGGGCCAGTGCAGAGGCCGCGGTCAGATATGGATCGACCGGCGTGCCGAGCGCGGTCCGCAGGATCCAGCTTTCGAGCGGCATGCCGACCGCGCCGAAAGATGATGCGGTCGCGCGGGCATGATCATGGGCGTTGACGAAGGCAGGAATGACGAAGGAGCGAGGCCCGCCAGCAGGCCCCGCTCCTTCAAGAATGTCGGTGATGATACCGTTATCGTACCGCAGCACGACATTGTCGGTCACACCGAGATCAGGGCCACGGAACAGGCTGGTTGCCGCAATCTCCGTGGCCATGACGGTCTCTCCAAAGATCTGTGAAGATCAGTTGGCAGTATACACCAGCTCCCGCTCCGCACGCGGCGGCAGGAATTCGCGAGAGAACACCTCTGCGGGTGTCGGCGCGCGGGCGAGCTGATAGCCCTCCACCACAATGCCGATCGCGCGCGTCATGCGGTCGTCCTTGATGTCGCCGATGCCGATCTCCTTCATCTCGGGCGAGACGATCAGCTTGTCGAAGGAATATTGCAGCCGGCGTTTCTCGACGGCGACGTCGATCAGATTGTCGTAGTTCAGCGCCGCCTTCATGCCGGCGTTCTGGTCCTTGGCCACCGCGATCGCGCCCTTGTTGATGGCGCGCACGAGCCCGGCCACGGCCTTCGGGTTCGACGCGATCAGCTTCTTCGAGACCATCACGCCGTTGGAGTAGAGGTCGAGGCCGTACTCGCCGAACGAGAACCATTTGAAATCCTTGTCCGGGTCCTGGCGGTTCAGCACCAGGTTGAAATAGCTGGTGATGTTGAACACGAGCGCGGCGTCGATGTCGCCCTTGATCAGCATCGGCTCCTGGAGGTTCGGGGCCATGTTGGAGATCTTGATCTTCTCGCCGTCGAGCCCGTTCTTGCGGGTGAACACCGGCAACAGGCGCGTCGTCGGCGTGCCCTGCGCGCCGCCCAGCGTGTGGCCCTCAAAATCCTTGATGGTGTTGATGCCGCTGGTCTTCTTGGCGACGATCGCGAACGGCGGCTGGTTCCACATCATATAGACCATGACGGGCGCCTCCTGCGGCTTGGTCGAGGCGTTCTGGATGATGGCGTTGACGTCGCCGAAGCCGGCGTCATAGGCCCCCGACATCACGCGCGTGACGGTGGCGCCGGAGCCTTCGCCCTGGTCGATGACGACGTTGAGGCCTTCCTCTTTGAAATAGCCGTTGTCCTTGGCGTAGAAGAATGCCGCATCGCTGCCTTGCGTCTTCCAGCCCAGCGTGAACTTGATCGTGGTGTCCTCGGCCGTGGCAGCGCCCGCGGACAGGGCCAATCCCAGCAGCGCGACAGTTACTTTTCTCAACATCGAGATCTCCTCAAGCTTCGTTGCATGACGGTTCAAGATTTCAGGTGGCGATCACGTCGTTCTTGCGCGTGGCCCAGCCGGTGACGCGCCCTTCGATCAGCGAGAACACCGCGTAGAGCGCGACACCGAGGCCGGCGAGCACGAACAGGCCGGCGAACACCAGCGGCACGTTGAAATTCGAGGACGCGGTCATCATGACGTTGCCGATGCCTCGGTTGGAGGCGACCGTCTCCGACAGCACCGCACCGACGAAGGCGTAGGAGATCGCGACCTTCAGCGAGGCGAAGAAGAACGGCATGGTCCTGGGCAGACCGACGTTCCAGAGGATGTCGAACTTGCTGGCGCCGAGCGCCTTCAATACGTCCTCGAGCTCGGGCTCGGTGGTCGCAAGGCCCGTGGCGATATTGACGACAATCGGGAAGAAGCAGATCGACAACGCGGTCAGCACCGCCGGCACCGTGCCGGAGCCGAACCACAGCACAAAGATCGGCACCACCGCGACCTTGGGGATCGAAGAGAAGCCGATCAGCAGCGGATAGCAGGTGTCATAGGCTGTCTTGGAGACGCCGATGATGGCGCCGAGGGCGACCCCAAGCGCAACGCCGAGGACGAAGCCGAACATGGTGGTCGCGAGCGTCTGCACGATGTGCGGCCACAGCACCGGGAAGCGCTGGAACAGCGTGACAAAAACCTGCGACGGCCGTGGCAGCACCAGGTCGGACATGCCGGTCATCAGGCAGAACAGCTCCCAGGCGACAAAGAACAGCACTATCAGCCCGGCCGACCACGCCTTCTGCCTGACATCGATCCCGAACATCAGCCTGTCCCCTGTTGGGCCGCGCTGCGCGCGTCCTCGATAAAGGCGCGCAGCTTCTGGTTCAGCGCGACGAAATCCGGCTCGAAGGTCATGGCGACGGTGCGCGGCCGCGCGAACTCCACACGGCTGTCATCGAGGATGCGGCCGGGACGCGCGCTCATCACGCAGATGCGGCTGGCGAGGAAACCGGCCTCGCGCAAATCGTGCGTCACCAGCAGCACGGTCGGCTTGTGCGTCATCCAGAGGTTCTGGAGGATCGCCCACAGCTCCTCGCGGGTAAACTGGTCCAGCGCGCCGAACGGCTCATCCAGCAGCAACATGCGCGGCTCGTGGATCAGCGCGCGGCAGAGATTGGCGCGCTGGAGCATGCCGCCGGATAGCTGCCAGGGATAGCGACTGCCAAATCCCCTAAGGCCGACCTGCTCCAGCAGCGCATTGGCCTTGTCGCGAAACTCGGTCTTACGCAGCTTGCGGAAGTTCGAGCGGAACGGCTCGACGATCTTCAGCGGCAACATGATGTTCCGCTCGATCGTCATCCACGGCAGCATGGTCGGGTTCTGAAAGGCCATGCCGACCCGCAGCGCCCGCGCCGCGACCTCGCGGCCGCCGACGATGACGACGCCGCTGGTCGGCTGCACCAGGCCGCTGACGAGACGCAAAATGGTCGATTTGCCGCATCCGGACGGGCCGACCAGTGCGACAAACTCGCCGTCGGCGATCCGCAACGTCGTCTTCGACAGAGCGGGCACGGCGCGGTCGCCGCGCCCGAAGGTCACGGTGGCCTCGGACAGCTCAATGGCGGTCGGGCCGGAGCCTTCGGGAACGGGCTGGCCGTCAAATTGGGCGTTGGGTTGCATGCGCATCACAGGCAAAGTGCATGCAAGCTGGGTGCCAGTCGGTCGTCCTCGCAAAATCAATGATTTGGCCAAACTCCCCGCCGGATGGCCGGATTCGATTTAGGCAATTCGGCTGCCAAACTGCATGCAATTGGAGCGCTGGATTGGACAAAGCCTGTGCTAAAGAGAGGTTTCGACCCTCCCCGCAAGGATTCGCCGATGGCGGCGCGCACCACCAGCAAGACGTCTGAATCATCGGACAAGGTCGGCGTGATCTGCCGCGCACTCAGGCGCGCGATCATCGAGCAGGCGCTGGAGCCCGGTGCAAAGCTGCCCGAGGATGCGCTGGGCGAACGTTTCGGCGTCAGCCGCACCATTGCGCGCCATGCGCTGGGACAGCTTGCTGCCGAAGGCCTCGTCGAGCTCCGCCGCAACCGGATCGCGGTGGTGGCAACGCCGAGCTGGCAGGAGGCGCGCGATGCCTTCGACATCCGCATCCAACTCGAGGGCCTTGTCGTCCGCCAGCTCGCGGGCAAGCTAAGCAAGAGCCAGATCGCCGAGCTGAATGCCCATGTCGATGCCGAGGACCGCGCACGCGGCGGCACGGATGCAGTTTCGATCCGGCTCGCCACCGAATTCCACATCCTGCTCGCGCACATGACGAACAGCCCGATCCTGGTGCGCTATGTCAGCGAGGTCGCCTATCGCTGCTGCCTGACGCTGTCACTCTACAGCCGACCGCATTCCACCGAATGCGCGATCAACGAGCACCGCGCCATCATCGCATCGCTCGCCAAGGGCGACGAAGCCAAGGTGATGGAACTGATGCACCATCATCTGGATTCCGTGGCCAATCGTGCATTGGTGGCCCCCACCCCGCAGCGTGGCCGCGATCTGCTCGATATCCTCGCGCCCTATGCGGACGAGGTGACGAGCGACCGCGTCGTCAAGCTGCCGAAAGTGGCTCGTCGCTAAAGCGCAGCGAATTGCGCTTTAGCTTTTCGTTTGCGCATGATCTTATCGGAAAACCGCTGCACACTTTTCCGGATCATGCGCGTGTTAAGCCTCGATCCCGCGCTGGACCAAAATCCGCTCTGCGCTATCGTTCCAGACGTCCATCTTCACGATCTGTCCGCCCCGCACGACGAAGCGGTCGACATAGCGATTGCCCTCGAACGGCGTGCCGTCCATCCACTCGCCATAGAGCATGCCGACGCTGTAGACGATGGTCTCGTCCGTGCCCGGACAGACGTCGAACCGGTCCATCTTCTTCTTGACCCAGCGATAGCGGTTCGCATTGAAGCCGGTCGGGCCGCGCGGATGATCGAACTCGCGCCCGCCGGTAAACGTGATCACCGTACCCGGCTTCATATAGGCCGCGGCGGCATCGGGATCGGGTATCATCGAGGCCGTGAGATAGGCCTCCACGATCTCGGCGTCGGTCATCGGGCGTTCGGCTTTTGCGGGGACAGACATGGTGGGCTCTCCGAGGTGGCGGCATTCTACAATTCACGCCCCAAAGTGTATGCACATTTTTTGAACAATTTGGTGGCATAACTGCACACAATCTGGAGCTGCCCGCTTCCCCAGCTTCCGCTAGGCTACCACAGCTGAATCCGACGCCATGACCGCCCAACCCGCCCTTGACCTGATCTTCCGCAACACGCTGTTGCGATCATCCGCCGCACCCGTCGATATCGGCGTGAAGGGCGGCCGCATCGCCGCGATCGAGCCGCAGCTTGCCTGCGAGGCCGTCGAGGTCGATGTCGGCGGGCGCCTCGCCCTGCCCGGGTTCGTCGACACCCACATCCATCTCGACAAGGCCTGCCTGCTCGGCCGCTGCGGGCACAATCACGGCAGCGTCTCGGACGCGATCCGCGCCGTGGCCGGGATGAAAAAGGATTTCACGGTCGAGGACGTCTACGCGCGCGGCGCAAAAGTGCTCGAGCGCGCCATCGTGCACGGCACGACGCGCATGCGGACCCATGTCGAGATCGACCCCCGCATTGCCTTGCGCGGCTTCGAGGCGGTCAAGGCGCTGAAGCGCGACTATGCCTGGGCCATCGACCTGTCGCTCTGTGTCTTCCCGCAGGAAGGCCTGACCAACGACCCCGGCAGCGATGAGCTGCTGGTGCAGGCGCTGCGCGATGGCGGCGAAGCAATCGGCGGCTGTCCCTATATGGACACCGACCCGAACGCGCATCTCGAACGCATCTTCGATCTCGCGCAGGAATTCGACGTCGACGTCGACCTCCATCTCGATTTCGACCTCGACCCCTCCTGGTGGCACCTCGACGAGGTCTGCCGCCAGACCGAGCGGCGCAACTACGGAGGACGCGTGGCGATCGGCCATGCGACAAAACTCTCGGCACTGCCGCCGGAGCGGATGAAGGCGGCCACCGCGCAGCTGGCGAAATCAGGCGTTGCCGTCACCGTGCTGCCCGCAACCGATCTTTATCTGATGGGCCGCGAAGCCACCCACAACGTGCCGCGCGGGCTGACGCTTGCGCACAAGCTCGCCGGCGACGGCGTGCTGTGTTCGGTCGCGACCAACAATGTGCTCAACCCGTTCACGCCGTTCGGCGACGCCTCGCTGCTGCGGATGGCAAATTTCTACGCCAACGTCGCGCACGCTTCGGTCAGCGACTTCGATACCTGCCTCGATCTCGTGACCGAACTGCCGGCGCGGCTGATGAACCTTGGCGATTACGGCATCAAGGTCGGCAACCCCGCCGATCTCGTCGTGCTCGAAACCCAGGACAGCCGCTTCGCCATCGCCGAGCTGCCGGATATCGTGATGGGCTTCAAGAGCGGCCGCCAGACGTTTGAGCGGCAGCGGCCCACCTTGTTCGGGCCGGGCTGACCGACTTTCCGCGCCTTGCGCCCGACCCGCGGCTTGCGCGATGATCATCGCAATCGACCAACGGAGCAACCGGATGGCCTTCGACACGATCTTCCTGAACGCGCGCTTCGACGGCGGAGCCCGGCATCACATCGCCGTCGCGGACGGCCGCATCGCCGCGATCACGCCCGTCGATGAACGTCCCGCCGCAAACGAGACCATCGACCTCGGCAACGTCCTCGTCGTTCCCGGCTTCGTCGAAGGCCACATCCATCTCGACACCAGCTTCTATGGCGACGCCTGGCGTCCGCACAAGCCATGCACCAACGGGTTCGACGTGCATGAGCGCGTCGCCTTCCAGGCCCAGAACATGGCCGTATCAGCGCCGATGGATGTGCGCGCACGCAACCAGCTCGATCTCTGCATCGGCCACGGCACCACGCAGATGCGCAGCCACGTCATGGTCGACGGCTCGGTCGGCCTGAAATCGCTCGAGACGATTTTGCGCGTGCGCGAGGAATACAAGGGCCTGATCGACATCCAGCTCGTCGCCTTCCCCCAGAGCGGCATCCTGATGAGCCCGGGCACGCCGCAATTGCTGGACGAGGCCATCGGGCTCGGCTCCGATCTCGTCGGCGGGCTCGATCCCGCGAGCTTCGATCGCGACATCGAGAAGCATCTCGACGTCGTGTTCGGTGTCGCCGGCAAGCACGGCGTCGACGTCGACATCCATCTGCATGACATGGGCACGCTGGGCGCATTCGAAATCGAGCAGATCGCGGCGCGGACGCGCGCGCTCGGCATGGCGGGACGCGTTGCCGTCAGCCATGCTTACGGGCTCGGCGACATCCCCATGGATCAGCTCAAGAAGATCGCCGACACCCTCGCCCGCTCGGGCGTCGCGATCATGACCAATGCGCCAGGCGCCCGGCCCTTCCCGCCGATCCTGGCCCTGCGCAATGCCGGCGTCACCGTCTTCAGCGGCAACGACAACATCCGCGATTCCTGGTGGCCCTATGGCGACGGCGACATGCTGCGCCGGGCCACGACGCTCGGCTATCGCTCGGGCTTCAATATCGACGAAGAACTGCGCGTCGCGTTCGATGTCGTCACCGTATCCGGCGCAAAGGCGCTGCGGCTCGAAGGCTATGGCCTGCGCGTCGGCGCCAAGGCCGATTTCGTGACACTGAATGCCGAGCATATTCCTGAAGCCGTTGTCGGCGTGCCGCAAGGGCGCACCGTGTACAAGGAAGGCAAGCTCGTCGCATGCGACGGTAAGATTGTCGGGAAGCGCAGCTAATGATCGGATCTTTTCCGTTCGATTATACCGCTAGCTTTCCTCACTCCCCAATCCGGTAGAATCCCTGACCGTAAATACGCGCATTGCACGACGGGCCAAGGAGATCATACTAAGACACGCACTGACATCTGCGTTCTCCGGGGAAGTATCGAATGTTCAGCGCATTCAGCAGCATCGATTACCATTCCATTCGGGCCAACACGCCCGCCGAGATGGCCATCAAGCGACTGACCGGCATCGGCGAAGTCCTGTCGGGCATCGACATATCGGCAATCCACACGCAGGACGACATGGCCCGCGCGCTGTTGACGCTCGATACCGCCGACAAATGCATTCGCACGATTCTCACCGAGTTCCGCACCGAGCGCACCACGGAAGTCGTCCGCGAAGCCACGAGCCTGATGAGCCTGATCGAGCTCGCGCGCGACGAACTCTCGGACTACGCGGCGGCAGCAGAGTCTTGAGCTGAATGCGCGCTGGATCTCAGCGCTTGATCTTCGCCAGAATGCGATCCGCCTCGGTGCGCCAATCGGCGCTGCGGGCAAATTCCTTCGTCCCCTTGATGCCGAACAGCCCCTCGTCAGCGAGATCGGCAACCCAGGCCTGGCGCTCGGCGGTGCCCTGCGCCGACCATGGCGTGAGCCCGACCTCGCGCACGGTCTCCGCGACTTCACGCACCTCCTCGGCACGGCGACGGCCGTGCTCGATCACGCGCTGGAAGCAATAGGCGCCCTGCTTCTCCCAGTCGATCGCGGGAAAGGTTTCAGCGAGCGAGGCCAGCACCGCATCCTCGACGCCATAGGCGCGCGCGGTGGTAAAGCTCTCGATGACCATGGCCTCCAGGCCCTTGATCATGATGCTGCGGCACATCTTCACCGCCGAGGACACGCCGAGCTTGTCGCTCGCAACCTTGGCCGCAAAGCCAATCGCGTTCAGCAGCGGCTCCAGCTCCCTCGCGCCGGGACCGCCGAGCAGCAGCGGCACCTTGATACGATAAGGCGGCACCGAGGTCATCACCGCGCCCTCGACATAGCGTCCTGCAGCGTCGATCAGAGCGGCGGCGCGCTGCTTGGCACCCGGCGAGGCCGAATTGAAATCGAGGAACCAGGTGCCCTGGTTGATCGCAGCCGCGCAGGCTTTTGCAACAGGCACGGCCTGGCTCGCCGTGACCGCGGAGATGATGAAATCGGATTTCGCGGTCAGCTCGGCGTGAGACACGGCCAGCGTCACGCCGAACTTCGCCGCATGCTCCTTCAGCGGAGCGCCGTGCTCGCCTCCGAGCTTGATGTCGTAAGCGGCTACCTGGATATCCTGCTGCCGCAAATCCTCAGCCAGGATCCTGCCGACCTCGCCGTAGCCGACGAGCCCGATCTGCCAGCGCCTGGGATCACCTGCCATCAATTCAATCCTCGTGTCGTCTCGTCGAACAGCTCCTCGACCGCATAGCGGCGCGGGATCAGCGCCTGCTGGAATGCGTAGTCGACGATCAGCTCCAACGGTTTTCTGTTCGCCTCGATCCCGAACGGAACGAGGTCGGGCGTCGCCGCGGGTCCCACCTGCGCCTTGTTCCGCTTCAGGAGATCATAGACGCCCGCAACCACATCGGGGCGCGATCTTGCAAGCTGCTCGGTCACGACCACGAGATGATTGACCGGGACGACGCCACGACGGGTGTACCATTTGGCAGCCTCTGCGGCAGGATCGGAGAATAGCGGCCTCAACGTAGGATGATCAGAGGTCTCGCCGAGGAGGGCGTCGAGCTCGCCATCGATCAGCATCTGCAAGATCTTCTTGTCCTTCGGCGCACGCTCGGTGCTGTCGACATATTCGGCAACGTGCGGATCCTCGAAGGTGATCCAGCGGATCTTGTCGAGATTGACACCGTAGTCGTTGGCGAGAATGCCCCTGATCCAGGCGCCGGTCGTCGTCGTGAACGAGCGGATGCCAACGCGCTTGCCTTCGAGATCGGATGGCCCGAGCACTCCCCTTGCAGGGTTGTAGAGCGCGTAGGAATGCTGAAAGCGGCCGAGCATGGTCGCCGGTAGCAGCACCAGCGGCTTGCCATGCGCCTTCGCCATCAGATAGGTGACGATCGCCATCTCGCAGACGTCGAACGCCTGCTCCCGCACCATCGGCTTGAAAGCCGTGTTGGTCGGCGTGTACGCGATGAAGTCGAGGTCGAAGAGGTCGGAGCGGAGCTCGCCGCTCTTCACCGCCTGCACGTGAGGGTGACTGCCGAGCACAGCCTTCAACTTGAGACGATCCATCCACCCGCTCCGCTGATTGCCTTAGACGTCCTCGGGATTGTCGACATAGACGAGCCCGGCTTTCGCCAGCGCCTCGCGCATGTTGTACATGTCAAGGCCGAGCTCACCCGAGGTCAGCCGCTTGCGCTTGCCGCCCTCGTCCGCGTTGCGCTTCTTCGCCTTTTCGGCGACCTCAGAGGCATAGCGCTTGGGCACCACGACGACGCCGTCGTCATCGGCCACGATGATATCGCCGGGATCGACGTTGACCCCGGCACAGACCACGGGAATGTTGACCGAGCCGAGCGTCGCCTTGACCGTGCCCTTGGCCGAGACGGCGCGCGACCATACCGGAAACTTCATCTCGTGCAGCGCTTTGACGTCGCGGCAGCCGGCGTCGATGATCAGCCCCTGCACGCCGCGCGCCTGAAGCGACGTCGCGAGCAGCTCGCCGAACATGCCGTCGGTATTGTCGGTGGTGCAGCCGACGACGAGGATGTCGCCCTTCCTGCACTGCTCGACCGCGACATGGATCATCCAGTTGTCGCCGGGCTGTGCCAGCACGGTGACGGCGGGGCCGGCAATCGAGGCACCTGCCCAGACAGGCCGCAAGTAAGGCTTCATCAGGCCGAGGCGGCCATAGGCCTCGTGCACGGTCGAGACGCCGTACTCTGCCATTCCGGCGGGATCGGCGCGCCTGATGTTGCGAACGACGACGGGCTTCATGCCAGTTCCTCCGCAACCGTCGGGAACAGGCGCTGATAGGCCTCGCCATAGGTCATGGGCACGCCGGTGTTGCGGCTGCCCTGGATGCCGCGGTTGAGCGCGACGCGCTCGTAATAGCCCCAGAGATGTTTTTGCGCGGCGAGGATCTGGAACGCCTCGTACTTCTCCTTCCAGACCTCGTCGATCTTGAGGAGCAGGTCCGGCTTGTAGTTGCACTGCTCGGGCTGGTGCGGCTCGAACAGGAACACCGGGGGCGCCGAATATTTGTACTGCGCGCCGGGCTTGTGGCCCATCGCCTGCGCGACCACGCGGGTCTCCTGTGCGAAATGCGCCGCGTTGGGATGGTCGAAATTGTAGGGGTCTTCCAGCGCGTGCGTCAGCACGAAGCTCGGATTGAGCTCGCGGTAGATGTCGACCATGCGGTCGAAATGCGCCTCGGTGAGCTTCAGCGGATAGTCGCCGCAGTCGAAGAACTCGATCTCGGCGCCAAGCAGCTTCGCCGCCCGCTCCGCCTCGTCCTTGCGGCCGGCCTTGACCGACTCCAGCGTCGCGCCTTTCTCCTTCCAGGCGAACTGGCTCTCGCCGCGCTCGCCAAAGGACATGCAGACGATCTTCATGCGATAACCCTTCTTCGCATGCAGCGCGATGGCACCGCCAGCGCGCCAGACGAAATCGCCGGGATGGGCGGTGATCACGAGACCTGTCTTCATGGGACTACTCCCCTCTTTCCTTGATAAGCAACGTATCGATCGCGAGCACCGTCATGTGTCGAACTCGAACAGACGCGCGGGATTATCGACGAGGATCTTCTGCTGGAATTCCGGCTCCGGCGCGAACAGCGGGATCAGGTCGACGAGGTCGCCGTCATTCGGCATCACCTTGACGTTGGGATGCGGCCAGTCGGTGCCCCAGATGACACGGTCGGGCGCGGTCTCGACGATCTTGCGCGCGAACGGCACCGCGTCCGTGAACGGCGGTCCGGCCGAGGACACCCGCTCCGAGCCGCAGATCTTCACCCAGCATTTCTCGTCGCGCTGCATCATCTCGATCAGGATCTTGAACGGAAGCTGGTCGAGCCCCTCGGACGCCTTCACCCGTCCCATATGGTCGATGGTGTAGCTCAGCGGCAGCTTGGCCAGCATGTCGGCATATTCGGGCAGATCGATCGCATCGAAATGCAGATCGATGTGCCAGCCGAGCGGCGCGACCATCGCGATGACGCGGTTGAATACGCCCTTGTCTGGGACGCCGCCGAGATGGCGCACGAAATTGAAGCGGCAGCCGCGGAAGCCGCCCTCGTGCAGCACCTGGAGGCCACGCTCGGTGATACTGTCGTCGATATTGGCGACCGCGCGATAGGCGCCATTGCTCTGCGCGATCGCATCGAGCGCGACCGTGTTGTCGGTGCCGTGCACGCTGGCATTGACGATGACGGCCCGCTCGACGCCGAGCTTGGCATGCAGCGCACGAAAGTCCTCGAGCGGCGCATCCGGCGGCGTGTAGGAACGGTCAGGCGCGTAAGGGTATTTCGCGCCGGGCCCGAAGATGTGGCAATGCGCGTCGCAGGACAGCTTTGGCAGCTTGAACTTCGGCGTGCGCGTGTTCGGATCTGGCGGCGGAATGGTCGGCGTGTAAATCGTTGTCATCAGGTGAACCGCCGAGCGAGATCGCTTCTTTCAAGTCTTGCTGCTGACGACCGGCCGCCGCCGTACCGGCGCGGCCTGATCGAGCGCCGGCGCCTGGAAGGCGGCGACGGTGGCCTGCACCAACTGCTCGATGGCGCTGGCGGCATCGCTGCCGTCGGCCTCGCCGCGCGACAGGCGCGAGACGCGATCCGGCGTCACCAGCGAGTAATAGAGTGCGCCGAGCAGGAAGTGGCTGCGCCAGACGATGTCGGTGCGCGGAATATGCGGCAGGCTCTCGTGGATCGCGTCGATGAAGGCATGGCTGGTGTCGTCAAAGGTCTGCGCGATGATTTTTCGCACGACCTCGTTGCCTTCGGCGGACATCACGGCGCGCAGCCGCGTGAAGCGCGCCCCGCCCCCGGCGAGATCGCTGCCCGAGGTGAAGGCCGGCACCACATAGGCGCGCACGATCGCCTCCAGCCGGTCCTGGAGGTCGCGCACGCGCTTGGCTGCGGCGAGCAGCTCGGAACGGCGCAAATTCATCGGCCCGCAATGGCGCTGGTAGATCTCCAGCAGCAGGCCGTCCTTGGTCTTGAAATGATAGGTGACGCTGCCGGGATTGGCGCCGGCGGCCTGCGCGATGTCGCGCACCGAGACGGCATTGAAGCCGTTGGTGGCGAACAGCTCCTCGGCCGCGGCGAGGATCGCCTCGCGCATGTTCGGCTTGCGGGCCGTTTCCTTGCTGGTGGGCTTGCGTACCATGTGATTTGTACTATCGTACAAAAGATCAGGTCTCGTCAACAAGAACCATGGGCGGCGTCCGGACGGCTCGGAACACCGAGGCAGGATGCGAAAGCCCGCAAGGAGTGCTGGAAAATGCTGGGTTTGAACAAGACAATCGGCGGTTTGATGCTGGGTGCCGGCCTGCTGCTCGGCGGCGCCGCGCAGGCCGCCGACAATTACCCGAGCAAGCCGGTCCATATCCTTGTGCCCTACGCGGCAGGCGGCGCCGTCGACGTGCTTGCGCGTACGCTCGGCCAGGCGCTGGCGAAGACCTGGGGCCAGCAGCCGGTGATCGACAACCGTCCCGGCGCCGGCGGCATCGTCGCCTCGCAGGCGCTGACGCAGGCCGCCCCCGACGGCTACACGCTGATTCTGGTCGCGAGCGGCCATCCGCTCAACCAGTTCATCTATCCGAGCGTGCCCTACGACACGTTCCGGGACTTCACCGCGATCACCGAGGTCGCCTCGTCGCCGCTCGCAATCGTCGTCGCCAAGGACAGCCCCTACAAGACGCTCGGCGATCTCCTCGCCGCCGCAAAGAAGGAGCCGGACAAGCTCTCCTACGGCATGTCCGGCAACGGCACCTCGGCGCATCTCGCCGGCGAGCTGCTCAAATACATGTCCGGCAGCAAGATCGTCGCGATCCCCTACAAAGGCGGCGCACCGGCGCTGACCGCCGTCATCGCTGGCGAGATTCCGCTCAGCATCAATCCGCTCGCGGAAGCGATTGGCCAGCTAGAAGGCGGCCCGGTGCGGGCGCTGGCGGTGACCTCGGCCGAACGCTCCAAGGCGCTGCCGAATGTGCCAACTATCGCGGAATCCGGCGTCCCCGGCTACGACGTCTCGGTCTGGTGGGGCGTTCTTGGACCTGCCAAGATGCCGCCGGAGATCGTGGCGAAGCTAGAGACCGATCTGAAGGCGGCGCTGCAGGATGCGAACGTGCTGTCGACGCTGGGCAAGATCGGCGCGGCGCCGGTCGGCTCCTCTGCCAAGGACTTTGAAGCCTACATGCACGCCGAGGCGACCAAATGGGAGCCGGTGCTGAAGGCCGCCGACATCCGTGCGCAGTGAGGCTCGCCACATGAGGACCTCTTCCCGGCGACTTGTCCCCACCGCCCTGCTCGCATTTGCAATGACCGGCCTGCTCGGCGCGCCCGCGCGCGCCGATGGCGTAGCAAAACTGCTGGCGCCGAGCGGCAGCTTGCGTGTCGGCATCTATCCGGGCAGCCCGACCTCGATGGTGACGGATGCGGCCGGCAAGCCGCATGGCCTCGCCTACGATCTCGGCGGCGAACTGGCCAAAAGGCTCGGCGTTGGCGTCGACTATGTCAGGTTTCAGCGCGTCGCCGACATCGTCACCGCGATCCACGACGGCCAGGTCGATTTCACCGTGACCAACGCCACGCCGGCCCGCGCCAACGAGGTCAGCTTCAGCCAGCCCGTGCTGGCGATCGAGCTCGGCTATCTCGTCCCGGCGAACTCGCCGATCGGCAAGATCGAGGACATCGACAGACCGGGTGTGAAGATCGGCGTCACCAAAGGGTCGACCTCAGAACGGACATTGCCGGCGAAGTTCAGGAGCGCGACCATCGTTCCCGCGGAAAGCGTCAAGGTCGCCATCGCCATGTTCGGCCGCGGCGAGATCGACCTTTACGCCACCAACAAGCCGACGTTGTTCGAGATGTCCGACCAGATGCCGGGCGCGAGAATCCTCGACGGCAATTGGGGCGCCGAGCATATGGCCATTGCGATCCCCAAGGGGCGTGAGGATGCCCTTCCCCTGCTCAACCGCTTCGTGACGGACGAGCAGTCGTCCGGCGCGCTGGACACGATCCAGCAGCAAGCGGGCCTGCGCGGCGCAACCAAGGCGGCGCGCGAGTAGCTCGCGGACTTGGGTGCCGACTTGGGTGACGTGTCCTCCCGCCCGGCCCAATACAGTATTCCCTCGATGCAACCGTCGCCGAACTGCGCTAATTTGCGTCGATCATGACTCGACGTACCGGCGGCGCCGATCTTCCTCTCCACACCGGGCGGGTTCCGCCATGGCTTGCGAGCCGCATGTCGTCACTGGGCGCGATCGTCACACAGGCGATCGTGCATCATTATGGACGCGACGCCTTCCTCCAGCGGCTGTCGCATCCGTTCTGGTTCCAGTCATTCGGCGCCGTGATGGGGATGGACTGGCATTCCTCGGGCATCACGACCTCCGTGATCGGCGCCCTGAAGCGCGGGCTAGGCCCGCTCCAGGACGAGCTCGGCATCTATGTCTGCGGCGGCCGCGGCCAGCATTCGCGCAAGACGCCTGACGAGCTGTTGCAGCTCGGCGATCGCGTCGGCTTCGACGGTGCGAGCCTCACGCGGGCCAGTCGCCTGGTCGCAAAGGTCGACAGCGCCGCGGTCCAGGACGGTTTTGACCTTTACCTGCACGGCTTCTTCGTCACTGCAGACGCCAAGTGGACCGTGGTGCAGCAAGGCATGAACGGCGACAAACGGCAGGCCCGCCGCTATCACTGGCATTCGGAAGCATTGAAGAGTTTTGTCGACACGCCGCACAGCGCGATCGACGGCCCGCAGCAGGGCGAGATCGTCAATCTCACCGATCACCGCGCCGATGTCTCGCGCGCCGCGCAGCTCGAGCTGTTGAGCGGTCTCGGCCCCGATCGCATCCTCACTGAATTCGAGCGGCTCACCGGCACTGCGCCCGAGCCGGCGCAGGCGATGCTGCCGCATCTGATCATGCCCGCGCATCATGATATCAGGCCCAAGGACGTGTTCGCGCGCCGGCTCCATGGCACTCTCGCCGCAGCGGCCGAACGCGGCCCGGTCGATTTTCCGGAATTGCTGCTGACGCCCGGCGTCGGCGCGCGCACCGTGCGCTCGCTGGCGATGGTCGCCGAGGTCGTGCATGGCGCGCCCTATCGCTTCCACGATCCCGCGCGCTTCTCGCTCGCCCACGGCGGCAAGGACCGGCATCCCTACCCCGTCCCGATCAAAGTCTATGACGAGACCATCCGCGTGCTGAAGGGCGCGATCCAGAACGCCAAGCTCGGACGCGAGGAGGAGATGCAGGCGATCAGGCGCCTTGACGACCAGGCGCGGCGGCTGGAGCGGACTGCCAGCGGTCCGTCGGTCGAGGCCTACATCGCCGGAGAGCGTGAAGCCTCGCCCGATCTCGACGGCCGATCCGTGTTCGGCTGGGAGCGCGATGTCGTGGCGTCACGGAAATCGACGGGCTGACTGTCCACCGCAACGACCGGCAACTCCGCGATGGCACGCATGCCCGGCCGCTTGCGCCAGTGGATTTGCGCGGGATCGACGGCGAGACCGAGCTTCGGCCATCGCGCAAACAGCGCCTCCAGCGCACAGGCCGCCTCGATGCGTGCGAGCTGATGGCCGAGACAGAAGTGAATTCCCGTTCCGAACGAGATGTGGCGGTTCGGCTTGCGCGCGAGGTCGGGCCGCTCGGGCTGGTCATGCACCGCCGGATCCACGTTCGCCGCGGCGAGCATGACCATGACGCGATCGCCCTTTTTCAGCGGCACGCCCGCAAGCTCGATATCCCGCCGCACATAGCGCGGCTTGGAAAACTGCACCGGTGACACGAAGCGCAAAAACTCCTCGACAGCGAGCCCGACGCGGCTCCGGTCTTGCTCCAGCCAATCGCGCAAGCCCGGATTTCTGAGGAGCTCGTAGACCGAGCCGCTGATCAGATGCGTCGTGGTCTCCGATCCTGCCGCGAGCAGCAGGAACACCATCGACACCATTTCGTCCGGCGTGATCTGGCCGCCCTCTCGCTCGACCTGAACCAGCTCGGCAATCAGGCCCTCGCCGCCCTGCACGCGTGCGACCTGCAACTGGTGTTCGAGATAGGCGCGCATCTTGCGAAACGCGAGCAGCAGGCGGAAGAAGCTGACGACATTCGTCAGCGACGACATCTTGTTGGCCCAGGCGATGAATCGCGGACGATCGGCCGCAGGCAGGCCCAGCAATTCGCAGATCACCGACACCGGCAGGATGCGGGCGTAACGCTGGACGAGGTCGGCGGGGCTGCCATCGGCAAACAGGTCGTTCGCCAGGCCGTCGGCGATGGCGCGAATACGTGGCTCCATCGCCACGATCGCGCGGCGGCGAAAAGCCTCGTCGACGATGCTGCGCAGCCTCGTGTGATCAGGCTCGTCCATCGTCAGCATGTTATTGGCGATGGTGGTGACCAGTTTTGGCATCCACCAGCGCAGGCCGGCGACTTTGCCGTCCCCCTTGCGCAGCGTGAAGGTGGTGCCGTCCTTCAGGACTTGCGCCGTGGCGTCATGGGTCGTGGTGACCCAGACATCGCCGACCAGAGGAAATCGCGTCGCGATCACGGGGCCGGACGCGCGCAGTGCCGCGATCGCCTTGGGCGGATCGCGGAAGAAGGCCTCGCTGGTGAAATCGAGGCGCGGTGTCATGGGATCACCGTATTGGTTGGTGGCGCCTCAACCAGATGGTGTGTACGCGGCGACGCGCAAGGGCGGGAACCGCGCGAAGAGAAGAGAGCCTATCCGCGTCCCGGCGAGCGCTGACCGGTCTTGCGCTGCTGATTGGTGTAGGCGTCCCAATGGCTCCAGCTACCGTTGGCGAGGCTTTGCAGATCGGTGCCGAGGGGGCGGCGCGTGCGCTTGTCGTGATCGGCGATCACGCGCTCGGACTGCGCGATCTTGCGCTTGAGTTCCGCGATCGTCTTCTGGGTCTCCCCATTCCGCTTCGAAGACGCGATCTCGCCCATCGTGAAGCGCGCGGTCTCGAGCGCCTTCAACTCGGCGCGGTTCTTCTTCAACTGGACCCGGTGCCAGGCGATGTTGCTGTCGCTGTCCGCAACCATGTGGGAACTCCGCTGATTCGTTCCCACAGTGTATCGCGCACGGAATCGGCGCCGCAACGCCCGCCGAACGGCGGAAATACGGTCTTATTGCGCGAAAAATCCGCGATCAGCGCTCGGCAAAGGCCTTTTCGACCACGAATTGGGCCGGCTCGCCGTGATTGCCCTCAATGAGGCCACGCTCGCCCAGCAGCACGCGGGTGTCAGCGACCAATGCCGGGCTGCCGCAAATCATGACCCGGTCATGGGCGGCTTCCAGCGGCGGCAGGCCGATATCGGCGAACAGCTTGCCCGTGGTGATGAGGTCGGTGATGCGGCCGCGGTTGCGGAAGGGATCGCGGGTCACGGTCGGATAGTAGATCAGCTGATCGCGGATGTACTCGCCGATCAATTCGTCCTTCGGCAGCGTCTCGGTGATCATCTCGCCATAGGCGAGCTCCTTCACATGCCGGCAACCGTGCAGCAGCACGACCTTCTCGAACCGCTCATAGGTCTCGGGGTCCTTGATCACGCTCAGGAACGGTGCGAGGCCGGTGCCGGTGCCGATGAGGTAGAGGTTGCGGCCCTCTTCGAGATTGTCGATCACCAGCGTGCCGGTGGCCTTGCGGCTGACGATGATCTCGTCGCCTTCCTTCAGATGCTGGAGGCGCGAGGTCAGCGGACCGTCCGGCACCTTGATCGAGAAGAACTCCAGCGTTTCCTCGTAATTGGCGCTGGCGACGCTGTAGGCCCGCAGCAGCGGCTTCTCGCCGACCTTGAGCCCGATCATGGTGAATTCGCCGTTGCGGAAACGGAAGGTCGGGCTGCGGGTGGTCTTGAAAGAGAACAGCGTGTCGGTCCAGTGGTGGACGCTCAAAACGCTTTCCTGATTGAAATTGCTCATCTCACCTTCCCTGTCGCTTCCAATGCGGTTCCGAGGCGGGCAGCTATGCGTCGTTTGTACACGATCATTCGTGTACTAATGAATAATCCTGCTTGCTCCCGGGGTCAAGGCTGCCCAAGATCGCGAGCGTTGCAGTTAGGAACAAGGAGCCCCTTCCATGGCGCATGACGCCCCCCAGGCCACCGGACCCTCGAAGCTCGTGATCCGGAATATTGGCCTGATCCTGTCCGGCGCCCTGGAAAAGCCGATCCTGGACGGCGACACCATCGTCGCCGAGAACGGCAAGATCACTGCGATCGGCCGCTTCAAGGACCTCAACACCGAAGGCGCGACCACCATCGTCGAGGCCAACGGCACCACGGTCGCGCCCGGCCTGATCGACAGCCATGTCCACCCCGTCGCGGGCGACTGGACGCCGCGCCAGAACCAGATCGGCTGGATCGACAGCAATTTGCATGGCGGCGTCACCACGATGATCTCCGCCGGCGAGGTACACATGCCCGGCCGCCCGCGCGACGTCGTCGGGCTGAAGGCGATGGCGATCTTCGCACAGCGCGCATTCTGGAATCTGCGCCCGGGCGGCGTGAAGGTTCACGCCGGCGCACCGGTGATCGAATGCGAGATGGTCGAGGAGGATTTCAAGGAGTTGGCCGCGGCCGGCGTCAAGCTGCTCGGCGAGGTCGGCCTCGGCGGCGTCAAGGACGGCCCGACGGCGCGCAAGATGGTCGGCTGGGCTCGCAAATACGGTATCCAGAGCACGATCCACACCGGCGGCCCCTCGATCCCCGGCTCCGGCCTGATCGACAAGGACGTGGTGCTGGAGGCCGACACCGACGTGGTCGGCCACATCAATGGCGGCCACACGGCGCTCCCCGACGACCAGATCCGCTGCATCTGCGAGGGCTGCAAGCGCGGCCTCGAGCTCGTTCACAACGGCAATGAGCGCTCGGCCCTGTTCACGCTGCGCATCGCGCGCGAGATGGGCGACCTGCACCGCGTCATCCTCGGCACCGACGCGCCCGCCGGCTCCGGCGTGCAGCCGCTCGGCATTCTGCGCATGGTCTCGATGCTGTCTTCGCTCGGTGACCTCCCGGCCGAGATCGCGTTCTGCCTTGCGACCGGCAACACCGCGCGGATGCGCGCGCTCGATTGCGGCCTGATCGAGGTCGGCCGCTCCGCCGATTTCGTCATCATGGACAAGGCCCAGCACTCGCCCGGCAAGACCATCCTGGAGAGCGTCCAGCTCGGCGACCTCCCCGGCATCGGCATGACCATCATCGACGGCATCGTGCGCACCCAGCGCAGCCGCAACACGCCGCCGGCCGGCCGGGTGCCGGAAGTGGTGGCGAAGTGACGCGGCCGGAGCGGCTCGCCGCTCGGCATCGCCCCTCGAAGGCATTGAACAAGTCTGCTGCCTGCTGCGTCTAACGCAGGCAGCCCTCGGCGGCGGCAGTTCATTGCTGGACCATCGAGGGAGACATGAAAAGTTCGCTGCGGATTGCCGCCGGCATCGCCGGTGCGGTGGCAGGCTTCATCGCCACGATCGGGCTGCTCGATCTGACCGGCTTCGGCAATCGTGCAGACCCGATCACGACGGGGCTGGTCGCCCTGTTCGTCATCGCCCCCATCGGCGCAGTTATCGGCCTGGTGCTCGCCACCAAGCTGGCGACACGCAAGGACGACAATAGCGGCGGCCTCGCACGCAACAGCCTGAAGTCATTCGGCGTCGTCGTCCTGCTCTGCCTCGCCGCCGGTGTCACTTACGCCGTCTACGCGTATGCGACCGCAACGCCCTGGCTCAATCCGAACGCCAGCAATCCACTGCTCGTGTTCGAGGTTCGCTTTCCGGCCGGCGCCACGGTGCCGACGTCGCCGCAGGGCATTGCAATCGAATTGCAGACCGACCTCAACACCATGCCGGGCGAAGTGACCCCCGCGGCCTTCTATCGTGATGGTGAGCAGCCTGTCATCTCAGGCGAAGTCGAGCTTGCCTTTAGAACCTCGCACCGGCAGCTCACCATCAACATCCAGGGCCAGCCGAGCCGGATCTATCCGATCGACTTGACGGCCCGGGCGCCGCATACGCCGGAGTTCGGCACGTGGCGGCGGCTCGCCGACGGCAGCGAGATCCGCTACCGCGCCAAATGGCCGGGGAAGACGTGAGGGATCAGCGCTTCTTTGCGACCTCACAGCGCACGTAGGTCTGGCGCTTGGCCTGGCCGACCGGGCCATTCTCGATCACCAGCCGGCCATCCGTCGCGACCGAAACCCGAGGATTGGAACGAAACTTTTCGCCCTCGCCTTCGCAGGCAAGCCGCATCTTCCAGCTTTGCTTGCCGTCTGCGGTGATCTCGCCGGCGCGGCAGCGCGTCTCGTACCAATAGAGGCGGTTGCCGCCTTCGATGCTCATCCGGCTGGCGCTGTCCTGATCGCGGCAATCCTTCTTGGTCGACGCCCAGAAGCCCTCGTAGGGCTGCGCGGCAAAGGCGGCAGTGCAGCTGCTCGCCAACGCGGCAGTAAGACTCAGAACCATCGCAAATCGCGTGACTGCTCGCATGACGACAACCTCGATAAACCCTTCATCGAGGTTAGTCGCCAGTTCCCGCCCCTTGTTCAACTGCCGTAGGGTGGGCAAAAGGCGCGAAGCGCCGTGCCCACCATCTTTGCGACTTGAGGAAGAACGGTGGGCACGCTTCGCTTTGCCACCCTACGGCACCGTCCTCACCGCAGCTTGTTCAACAGCGCCATCAGCATCTCGCGCTCCCTGGCATCGAGCGGCGCCAGCGTTTCCCGGGTGATCGCGAGCGCACTCGGCGCGACCTTCTCCGCAAGCTGCTGACCGGCGCGCGTCAGGCTGACCAGAAGCCGCCGTCCGTCCTCGGGATCCTGGCTGGTCTCGGTCAGGCCTCGTGCGGTCAGGCGGTCGATCACGCCCTTGATGGTCGCGACATCCATCGCCGTCAGCCGCCCGAGCTGGTTCTGCGAGCATGGCCCAGTCTCGGCCAGTTTCGACAATGCCGCCCATTGCGTCGGCGTGAGATTGGTGCCGATGTCGCGCGAGAAGATCGAACTGTGGCGCTGCCAGACCTGACGCAGGATGAAGCCGACCTGCTCGTCGAGCACGTAAGACGATTTTGCCGGTTTGACGCTTTTCTTCGCCGCAACGCTTCTTGCCATCCGCTCCCCGCCCCTCACAACGACAGATGCGCGTCGCGGACATCCGGACGCGCGTCGAGCTCGGCCATGGTGCCGCCGAAGCAGATGCGGCCACGCTCGATGATATAGGCGCGATCGGAGATCAGCCGCGCAAAGTGCAAATTCTGCTCGGACACGACGATGCTGACGCCTTCCTTCTTCATGGTCAGGATGGCATCGACCATCTGCTCCACGATCTTCGGCGACAGGCCTTCCGAGGGCTCGTCGAGCAGCACCAGCGACGGATTGCCCATCAGCGTGCGCGCGATGGTGAGCATCTGCTGCTCGCCACCGCTCATGCGGCCGCCCGGTCGGTTCTTCATCTCACCCAAATTTGGAAACAGCGCGAACAGCTTTTCGCGGGTCCAGTGCGGGGCGTTCGGACGCTTCGGCTGCCGGCCGACCTCGAGATTCTCCTCCACCGTCAAATCAGTGAAGATGCGCCGCTCCTCGGGCACGTAACCAAGCCCGTCGCGCACGATCTCATGCGTCGGGCGCGCCGAGACATCCTTGCCCTCGAACATGATGCGCCCCGAGCGCTGGGCAACGAGCCCGACGATCGAGCGGAACGTCGTCGACTTGCCGGCGCCGTTGCGGCCGAGCAACGCCACCACCTCGCCCTCGCCGACCTCGAAACCGATGTCGAACAGGATATGCGCCGGGCCGTAATGGCTGTTGAGGTCTTGCACCGTGAGCTTCATGCGGAGGCTCCATGCCCGGCATCGTAAAGCAGGCCCTCGCCGAGATAGACGGCCTGCACCTGCGGATTGCCGCGCACCTCGGCCGGCGATCCTTCGGCGATCAGCGTGCCGCGGTTGAGTACGATAATGCGGTCGGCATGCTCGAACACCACGTCCATGTCGTGCTCGGTGAAGAGCACGCCGATCGATTTTTCCCGCGCGATCTGCGCCGTTAGCCGCATCAGATCGACGCGCTCGCGCGGCGCCATGCCGGCGGTTGGCTCGTCCATCAGCAGCAGCTTGGGCTCGTTGGCAAGCGCAACCGCAAGCTCGAGCCGCTTGAGGTCGCCATAGGCAAGCTCGCCGCAGGGACGATCGGCGTAGCCGCCCATGCCGACGAGCTCGAGCAGCCGCCCGGCCTCGCCGCGGTCGAAGTTCGGCGCCGAGCCGAAGAGATTGAATAGCTGCTTGCCATGCGAGATCAGCGCGACCTGCACGTTCTCGCGCACGGTCATCGTCGCGAAGGTTGCGGTGATCTGGAAAGTGCGCCCGACGCCGAGCCGCCAGATCTCGCGCGGCTTCTTGCCGGTGGTCTCCTCGCCGAGCAGGCGGACATGGCCGGTATCAGGCTTGTTCTGGCCGTTGAGCATGTCGAAGCAGGTGCTCTTGCCCGCGCCGTTCGGACCGATCAGCGCCAAAATTTCGCCTGATCGCAGCGAGAACGAGACGCCGCGCACGGCGTGGATGCCGCCATAGGATTTGGACAGGCCTTCAACCGCGAGAAGTGGGGGTGCGACGCTCATTCGACGGACTCGATCGGCTTGGCAAGCAAGGGAGATCCCGGCGGCGATGTCTTCCTGCGCCGCTGCGCCAGCATCTCCAGCGTGCCGACGATGCCCTTGGGGAAGACGACGACGATCAGCACGATGAAGCCGCCGAGTACGAGCTTCGACAGGTCGGTCTGGCTGACCAGCCAGATGTTGAGCGCCTTGTAGACGATGGCGCCGATCACCGCGCCCGACACCGTCTCGACGCCGCCGAGCAGCACCATGACCAGTGCGTCGACCGACAGCGAGATGCCGAGATTGTCGGGGAAGACGCTGCCCTTGAGGTAGGCGAACAGCGCGCCGCCGATGCCGGCGGTCGTGCCTGCGATCACGAACGCCGTCCACTGGATGCGCTTGGCATTGATGCCGACCGCCTCGCTGCGCAGAGGCGAGTCGCGCGTGGCCCTGAGTGCGTAGCCGAACGGCGAGAATACCATGGCCCGAAGCGCAACCGTCACAATTGCCGCAACGCCGAGCGCCAACCAATAGAAATGCCCCGGGCTCGCCGCCCAGCTTGACGGCCAGACGCCGAGTATGCCGTTGTCGCCGCCCGTGACGCTCACCCACTGGAACGCGATCGACCAGACGATCTGCGCAAACGCAAGCGTCAGCATCGCGAAATAGACGCCGGAAAGCTGCACCGCGAAGAAGCCGAACACGGCCGCGCCCATGCAGCCCAGCAGCGGCCCGAGCAGCAGGCACACGACCATCGGCAGCCCTGCCATCTTGGCGAGGAAGGCGACGCCGTAGGCGCCGAGACCGAAATAAGCGGCATGCCCGAAGGACGCGAGCCCACCGACCGACATCAGGAAATGCAGGCTGACGGCGAAGATCACGAAGATCGCAATCTCCGAACCGACTGTGAGAACATAATTGCCGGCGAACAGCGGCAACGTCGCCGCGATGACGAGCGCGGCAAGCGCCGCGAGCCGCTCGTTCGACTTCAGCGGCCGCCAGGGATTAACAGTGAGGCCTGGTGTCTTGCGCGCGGGCGCCTCGGGCTTGCCGAACAGACCCCAGGGCCGGACGATCAGCACCACCGCCATCACCAGGAAGACCAGGATGATGGAGATCTTCGGGAAGATCAGGATGCCGAAGGCGTTGAGCTCGGAGACCAGCACCGCCGCAACGAAGGCGCCGACGATGCTGCCGAGGCCACCGATCACGACGACGACGAAGACCTCGACGATGATCCGCAAATCCATGGCGTGATGCACGGCATCGCGCGGGATCTGGAGCGCGCCGCCGAGTGCGGCGAGGAAGACGCCGACCGCAAACACGGATGTGAACAGCCATTTCTGGTTGACGCCAAGCGCTGCGACCATGTCGCGGTCCTGCGTCGCCGCGCGCACCAGCACGCCCCAGCGCGTGCGCTGGAACAGCAGCCAGAGAATGCCGAGTACGACCGGGCTGAGCACGATCAGGAACAAATCGTAGCTCGGGATGTTCTGGCCGAAGAAATCGATGGCGCCCTTGAAGCCCGGCGCGCGGCGGCCGACGAGATCGTCGGGGCCCCAGATCAGCACGACGAGATCCTCGACCATCAAGGTCAGGCCGAAGGTCGCAAGCAGCTGGAACAGCTCGGGCGCGTGATAGATGCGGCGCAGCAGCACCATCTCGACGATGACGCCGATCAAGGCCACGGCAAACGCGGCGACGACGATCCCGCCCCAGAAGCCGAACGCACCCGAAAGCCGCTCCGTCAGCGTGAAGGCGATGTAGGCGCCGATCATGTAGAAGGCGCCATGCGCGAAATTCACGATCCGCGTCACGCCGAAGATGATCGACAGGCCCGAGGCCACCAGGAACAGCGACGCTGCGCTGGCGAGACCGGTCAGAAACTGTACGACATAAAAGGCCATCGGCGGTCCGGGTTAAGAATAAGTCTCAGTATGGGGCTTCATCCTTCGAGACGGCGCTACGCGCCTCCTCAGGATGAGGTCCGGGACCCTCATGGTGAGGAGCGCGGCAACGCCGCGCGTCTCGAACCACGAGGCCCCGGTTCCTCTTCACATCAGTCCTTCGGACGCAGCTTATCGACTTCGGCGTCGCTCGGCAGATAGTCCGAGCCCTTCTTGTAAGAAGAATCCACCATCACGCCCTTGCCGTCCTTCAGCGCGGTCTTGCCGACATAGGCACCGAGCGTCGACTGGTGGTCGATCTTGCGGAAGGTGATCTCGCCGAACGGCGACGGCATCGACAGCCCCTCCGCCGCGGCGATCAGTTTCTCCGGATCGGTCGAGCCGGCCTTCGCAAGGATCGCAGCGGCCGCCTTGATGGTCTGGTAACCGACGATCGAGCCCAGGCGCGGATAGTCGTTGTACTTGGCCTGGTAGGCCTTCAGGAACGCGTCATGCTCGGGCGTCTTGATCGAGTACCAGGGATAGCCGGTCACGATCCAACCCTCCGGCGTCTCGTCCTTGAGCGGATCGAGATATTCGGGCTCGCCAGTCAGGAACGATACGACCTCGCGCCCC
This sequence comes from Bradyrhizobium sp. 482_C4_N1_8, assembly GCF_052075965.1. Taxonomy (NCBI): domain Bacteria; kingdom Pseudomonadati; phylum Pseudomonadota; class Alphaproteobacteria; order Hyphomicrobiales; family Nitrobacteraceae; genus Bradyrhizobium; species Bradyrhizobium sp. 482_C4_N1_8. The sequence goes on from NZ_CP197231.1 coordinate 5,579,167, forward strand.
TTGAACAGGCCGCGGGTGTTGCCTTCACGCACGAGCTTCACGAGGTCGGCGCCGAAGGTGACGTTGAGGATCGCTTCGGGATTGGCCGCGGCAACCGCCTGCACCACCGGACCCGCGTCGATCTTGCCCTGGGGCGGCCACTGCTCGTCGACCCACTGGATGTCGGGGCGCTTCTCCGACATCAGCTTCTTGAACACCGCGACCGCGGACTGGCCGTATTCATAGTTCGGCGCGATGGTCGCCCAGCGCTTGGCCGGCAGCTTGCTGGCTGCTTCCACCAGCATCGCCGCCTGCATGTAGTTGGAGGGGCGCAGACGGAAGGTGTACTTGTTGCCCTTGGACCAGGTGATGGCATCCGTCAGCGGCTCGGCCGCGAGGAAGAACACCTTCTTCTGGTTGGCGAAGTCGCTGACGGCGAGGCCGATGTTCGACAGGAACGTACCCGTCAGCATCGCAACACCCTCGCTGGAGACGAGCTCGTTGGCAGCGGTCTGCGCATCGGCCGGCTTGCCGCCGTCGTCCTTGGAGACGACGACGAGCTTCTTGCCGTTGATGCCGCCGGCCGCGTTGACCTGTTCGACTGCGAGCTGCCAGCCCTTGCGATAGGGCTCGGTGAACGCCGGCAACAGCGAGTAGCTGTTGATCTCGCCGATCTTGATCTCCTGCGCCACGGCCGAATGAGCCATGCCGCCCGCCAGCAGCGCGAAGGCCGCGCCCACAAAAGTGTTTCTCGCTCGCATCCCAACCTCCAGTTTTGAACTCTCTACGTCTTCAGCGTGATCTTGTCGGAGAAGCTATGCCCGCCTCCCCGGTTCAAACTCTATTTCAAACCGTCTTCACCCTTCACTTCCGCAACCGTCAGCCCGCCGACGCGCGGCAAGGGACGGCCGCTATCGGTGACGGCGACCGCGACCATGATCTCGTTGGCGCGCGGCGCGTCGTTGATCTGCACCTCCATGCCGTCGAAATGGCTGCGCACGAAGGCTGCGTCCTTGTGCCCGAGCGGAATGTCCAGCGTCGTGCCCGGGCCGCTGCGCTTCTTCGACGATGGGATCAGCGCCGCGCCCTTGCTCAGGACCTTGCGCACCGGAGCGCCCATCTTCGGATGCAGGATAGCCGCCGCATGCTCCAGCTCGCCGTTCTCGCCGACAGCCGCGGCCTTGCCGTAGCTTTGCGCCTTCGCGCCATCGATGCCCAGCGCCGCCACCGCGCGCTTCGCCAGGAGCTCGCCGAGCTCCTCGCCGATCGCGATCAGGGGCGAGAGATCCTCGACATATTTGCCGGCAAAGGGATTTTCGATCACGGCGATCGCCGCTGCGCGCCGCGTCGGCGGCGAGACCTGGCGGCCCATTTCCATCTGCGTCTCTTCGACGACGGTGACGATCTTGCGGATGATCGCGCTCATGTTTCGCTTCCCTGTTCAGGCATAGACCGCGTTCTCCAGCATGCGCGGGCGCGTTCGTTGCTCTTCCATATCCCTGGTTCCGATGACAAGCATATCACCACAAAGCTGCAACACGGCACCCTCGATCAATCCACGATCGAACAATTGCCGTGCACATTCCGCGCCAGATTCCAGCGCGGCCGCGATCTCGCTCTGCGACAATTCACCGACATCGCGGGTGACGAGACGCGCGCCGAGGTCGCTGTCGGGCTGAAGCTCGTTCGCAGACTTTCTGATGATGGCGGGATGCCCGGGCAGATCGACGGCATTGGCGATGACCGTCGCGGCCGCATCGGCCTGCGATGCGGTGGCAGCCAGCACCGTGACCGCGTCGGCAATGCCGAGCGAAAAGCTGCGGCCGTGACGCCCGCTGGTCGCGATGCCGCGCACGGGATCACCTGAGTAGACCCTCATCTTGCGCAGCACGCCGGCACGATCAGGCCGATCCATCAGGCCGACCGAAAAATGCTCGCCCTCGCCGAGATGCAGCGCGATATCGCCGCCATTGTTGACATAGGCCTGATCGAGCGTCGCAGCGCCCAGCATGGCGCCAAGAATCTCCTCTGCAACGCTGCCGGCAACCGCGGCCATCGGCGTAATGAAGCAATCGGCGGCATAGGGTGCGACAGCAGCGTGCATCCGACGCGCCACCACGCCTTTTAGCGAAGTTTGCTTTTCAGCGGCCGTCCGCAGTTCCGGCAATTCCGCGCAGAGTTCGTCGAGCAGTCCGGTGAAATGCTGCGCCGCTGCCTCATAGGCCGCACGCACTGCGTCAGCGCGCCCCCTCGCCTCCACGATCAGATCAATCGGTCCATCCTGCAAATGCAGCCGCCGGCCACCAGACAGCAATGCGATTTGCGGGAGCCTGGTCATGCCCAGCGCCCTGGAATCGGATTCTGCCAGGGCAATTGGCGGACGTCGTCACCGCTCTGCACCTCGGACAGCGGCTTCACATAATCCATGTGCCCGCCGAGCGCGGCATAGTCGGACAGCTTCATCGTGAACTCGATCGGCGCGACCAGCGCCGGGGTCGGCACATAGCCGAACGCGCCTGAAGGCATCTGTGTCACGTCGACCATGTAGGTGATGCCGCCGCCCGGCCAGACATAAACAGGCGCGCCGCCGCTGGTGACGCGCGTCAGCGCGTCCTTCACCGAACGCGTCAGCCGCACCGGATTGTCGGTGACGCCGGCGCGCAAGGAGCCGCCGGCCCCCGCCATGAACAACACCGTGCACAGCGCCGGCTCGCAATTCTCCTGGATGCGCTCGACCGAGAACTTCAGGTCATCAGGCATCTCGGTTTCGACCGGCTTCAGGGCCTCGTCGAGCACATAGTAAGACGAGTGCTCGCCGGTCGTGGAGACCATCAGCATGGAGAGACCAGGCTTGGCTTCCTTGGCGTCGAACGGCCCGAGAATCGCCAGCGGATCGGAAATGTTGGTGCCGCCCCACCCCGTGCCGGGATCGGCGACCTGGAAATAGCGGCCCGGCGTCGAGCGGCGGCCCTTCATCTTGATGCCGGTGTCGGCGATGTCGAGCAGCTTGCCGGCCTGGTGCTCCGAGAGCACGCCGGTGATGTGGTCGTCGACGACGACGACCTCGTCGACCTTGCCGTGCCATTGCTTGGCGAACATGCCAATCGTCGCCGAGCCGCAGCCGACGCGCATGCGCTCTTCCTTCATGCCGTTGACGATCGGCGCCTGGCCGGCCTGCACCACCACGCTTGCGCCGCCGTCGATGGTGAGCTCGACCGCCTTGCAATTGGCGAGATCCATCAGCGTATCGCAGGTGACGCGGCCCTCTTTCTTGGAGCCGCCGGTGAGATGATGCACGCCGCCGAGCGACAGCATCTGCGAACCGTATTCGCTGGTGGTGACGTGGCCGACCGCCTCGCCCTGCGCGCGAACGGTCGCGGTTTCCGGGCCGAGATAGCGGTCGGTGTCGATCTTCACCTTGATGCCGCAATAGGAGAAGATGCCCTCGGTGACGACAGTCACCATGTCGACGCCATCGATCTCGGACGAGACGATGAAGGGCGCCGGCTTGTAGTCGGGATAGGTCGTGCCCGCACCGATCGCGGTGACAAAGGTAGAGGGCTCGTGGACGATCTTGCCGTCCCAGTCTTCGGTGCGGCTGAACGGAACGAGCTTCCCGCCATGCGAGACGGTGCGTTCCAGGATCACGTGCGGGTCGACGCGGACGAGCTTGCCGTCGTGGTTGGCATAGCGGTCGCAGGCGCCCGCCGCGCCCGGCTTGATGTAGCACATCACCGGACAGGCATCGCAACGGATCTTGTCGATGGCGGCGCTCGTCGTTTCAGTCACCATGTCCAAAGCCAGTCGACTGCGGGTATCATTCGTATACGAACGATGTTGCGCGCCCTCCCGAAGGCTGTCAAGCGGCGGTGCGGCGCAAAAGATGCGGCTGCCGCATAAAACCCCATTTGCCTATCCGCTCTGTCCACAAAGAAGGCAGTCGCGCTGCAGTGCGGCATGCGCGGCTTGCACGTTTGTGTACAAACGGTATCGTCGCGACGTAGGTTTTGATGAGCACTTGGCCACGGGCTTGGGAACGAGGATGACGCAGACACCGATCCGCCTCACCGTGAACGGCAGGATCCACGAGATCACGGCAGCGCCGCAGACACCGCTGCTCTATGTGCTGCGCAACGACCTCGCGCTCAACGGTCCGAAATATGGCTGCGGCTTGGGCGAATGCGGCACCTGCACTGTCCTGATCGACGGCGCCGCCGCGCGCTCCTGCGTGATTCCCGTGAGCGGCTGTGCAGGCCGCGACATCCTGACGCTCGAAGGGCTCGGCACGCACGACAAGCCGGATGTGGTGCAGCAGGCCTTCATCGACGAGCAAGCCGCGCAATGCGGCTATTGCCTTAACGGCATGATCATGACCACCAAGGCGTTGCTCGCGATCAACCCGCAGCCGACCGAACAGGAGGCGCTGGCGGCGCTGCGCTACAATCTCTGCCGCTGCGGCACCCATGTCGAGATCCTGCGCGCGGTGATGCGCGCATCCGGCCAGATCACTGAGGCCGTTGATTGATGGCCTCCCCTCTTTCGAACGGAGCTGAGCGGCAATCCGGTTCGCTCGTCGTCGTCCGCACCGTGGACGAAGTCACGTCCGAAACCTTCGTCCGCATCACCGCGGATGGATCGGTCTCGGCCTATAACGGCCATGTCGATCTCGGCACCGGGATCCGCACCGCACTCGGCCAGATCGTCGCCGAAGAGCTGGATGTGTCCTTTGCGCGCGTCGTCGTGGTGCTCGGCGATACCGCCGTGGTTCCAAACCAGGGCGCGACGATCGCGAGCGAGACCATCCAGATCACCGCCGTCCCCCTGCGCAAGGCCGCCGCGCAAGCGCGGCACTTTCTGATCGCGCGCGCAGCCGAGCGGCTGGAGCTGCCGGCCAGCGACCTCAAGATCGAAGACGGCCTCGTGCGCGGGCACAACCGCAGCGTCAGCTATGGCGAACTGATCGGCGGCGAGACCATTCGCCTCGAGCTTGCCGACGACGTCGCACTCAAGTCCGTTGGCGACTACGCCATCGTGGGCCAGTCGACGCCCCGCGTCGACCTGCCCGCCAAGGCGACGGGCGAGTTGACCTTCGTGCACGACATTAGGGTGCCCGGTATGCTGCACGGCCGGGTGGTGCGTCCGCCCTATGCCGGCGTCGATGCCGGGCCGTTCGTCGGCACCAGCCTGATCGCGGTGGATGAGGCCTCGGTACGCGACATTCCCGGCATCATTGCCGTCGTGCGCATCGGCGATTTCGTCGGCGTGGTCGCCGAGCGCGAGGAGAACGCGATCCGCGCGGCGGAGCAGCTCGCGGTGAGCTGGAAGCCGACACCTCATCTAACCGATCTCGCCGACGTCGAGACCGCGCTGCGCGCCCATCCATCGACGCCGCGCACGCTGATCGACAAGGGCGATGTCGATGCTGCGATATCGGGCGCGGCCAAGCCGATGCAGCGCACTTATGTGTGGCCGTACCAGATGCACGCCTCGATCGGGCCGTCCTGCGCAGTCGCCGATGTCCAGGACGGCGACATCCGCGTCTGGTCCGGCACGCAGAACCCGCATGTCCTGCGCAGCGATCTGGCGCTCCTGATCGAGCGTCCCGAGAGCGAGATCGAGGTGATCCGCCTGGAGGCCGCCGGCTGCTACGGCCGCAACTGCGCCGATGACGTCACCGCGGACGCGCTGCTGCTGTCGCGCGCCGTCGGCCGGCCCGTGCGCGTGCAGCTGACGCGCGAGCAGGAGCACGCCTGGGAGCCCAAGGGCACGGCGCAGCTCATCGACGTCAATGGCGGGCTCGACGCGGACGGCGGCGTCGCCGGCTACGACCTCGCCACGCGCTACCCTTCCAACGCTGCGCCGACATTGGCGCTGCTGTTGACGGGGCGAATCTCGCCGGTGGCCGATGTGCTCCACATGGGCGACCGCACCGCGATTCCGCCTTACGACTACGACCACATGCGCGTCGTCGCCCACGACATGGCGCCGATCGTGCGCGCGTCCTGGTTTCGCGGTGTCTCGGCGCTGCCGAACACGTTCGCGCATGAATCCTATATCGACGAGGCCGCGACCGAGGCCGGCGTCGATCCGATCGAATACCGCCTGCGTTACCTGAAGGACCAGCGCGCCGTCGATCTCGTCAATGCGGTGGCCGAGCGCGCGGGCTGGACGCCCCGGCCTGTCCGCGAAGAGAAAAACGGCGACATCGTGCACGGGCGCGGCTTTGCCTATGCGCTCTATGTCCACAGCAAGTTTCCCGGCTATGGTGCGGCGTGGTCGGCCTGGGTTGCCGACGTTGCGGTGAACAAGTCCACCGGCGATGTCAGCGTCACGCGCGTCGTCGCCGGGCAGGACTCCGGCCTGATGATCAATCCGGACGGCGTGCGCCACCAGATCCACGGCAACGTCATCCAGTCCACCAGCCGCGCGCTGATGGAGGAGGTTTCGTTCGAGCGCGGCGCGGTGGCGGCGCGCGAATGGGGCGCTTATCCGATCATCCCGTTCCCCGACGTGCCCAAGATCGACGTGCTGATGTTGCCGCGTCAGGACCAGCCGCCGCTCGGCGTCGGCGAGTCCGCCTCGGTGCCGAGCGCAGCCGCGATCGCCAACGCGATCTTCGATGCCACCGGCGTGCGCTTCCGCGAGCCGCCGTTCACGCCCGAGCGTATCCTGAGGGGGTTGCACGCTGAAACATCGCCCGTGCCGCAAGCCCTGCCCGCGCCCGCTGCGCCGCCGCCGTCACGCATCTGGCAGAATCCGTTCGCCAAGCGCGCCGGCATCTTCGCGACGATCGCGGCCGTCTGCACCGCCGCGATCGGCGTCGGCGCGGCCCTCTTGCCCGGACGCGCCATCGCGCCGATCGCGCGGCCTGATGCCTCGGTCTATTCCGCGGCGACGATCGCGCGCGGAGAGCAACTCGCAGCACTCGGCAATTGCGCGGAGTGCCACACCAGCCTCAATGGCGTGCTCAACGCCGGCGGCCGCGCACTTCAGACGCCGTTCGGCACGATCTACTCAACCAACATCACGCCTGACGTCGAGACCGGCATCGGCGCCTGGTCCTATCCCGCCTTCGAGCGCGCGATGCGCGACGGGCTGCACCGCGACGGACGGCAGCTCTACCCCGCCTTCCCCTACACCCATTTCGCCAAGACCAGCGACGCCGACATGCAGGCGCTCTACGCCTACCTGATGACCCAGCCTTCGGTTCGCGCCACAGCGCCGGCGAATGCGCTCGCCTTCCCGTTCAACCTCCGCCCGCTGCTTGCGGGCTGGAATGCCCTGTTCCACAGGACGAGCGAATTCAAGCCCGATCCCGCCAAATCCGAGCAGTGGAACCGCGGCGCCTATCTCGTCGAGAGCCTCGGCCATTGCACCGGGTGTCATTCGCCGCGCAACGCGCTCGGCGCGGAGCAGCGCAATGCGTATCTCGCGGGTGGATTTGCCGAGGGCTGGGAAGCGCCGGCCCTGACCTCGCTCTCGCATGCGCCGATTCCATGGAGTGAAGACGAACTCTTCGCCTATTTGCGCACCGGCCAGTCGCGTTATCACGGCGTGGCGGCCGGTCCGATGGCGCCGATCGTCAGGGATCTCACGGCGCTACCCGACCAGGACATCCGCGCGATGGCGATCTACCTCAACTCGTTCAACGACCCCGCAACCGATACGCAGACGCAGGATGCGCTCGCCGCGAAGCTCGAAGGCGCAACGCAAGTCGCGACCGCCGCTTCCACCGGAGCGCGGCTCTATCAGGGCGCCTGCGCCGTCTGCCACGAGGTCGGCGGCCTGCCGCTGTTCGGCAGCCGGCCCTCGCTCGCGCTCAACAGCAATCTGCACAGCAGAATGCCGGACAATCTTGTCCAGGTGATCCTGCACGGCGTCACCGAGCCCGTCTCCAGCGACCTCGGCTACATGCCCGCCTTCAAGAACAGCATGAGCGACGCACAAGTCGAAGAGCTCGTCACCTTCCTGCGCCGGCAGTTCGCGCCGGACAAGCCGGCCTGGACCGGCGTCCGCGAGACGATCGCGCGCGTGCGCACCTCAACGCATTGATGGAGCACGACCTAATCGGAAAGCCGCTTCACACTTTGCGCTAACGCGGCCCTTCGGGTCCGGGTCATGCTCTAGCCGTGCTTCTTCGCCTCCACCGGCGGTGTGCCGTGGGTGTGGAACGACTCGATCGTCTTCAATCCCCACGCCTGGCCCTTCTTGCGCTCCTCCTCGGTCCACACGATCGGCTTCCAGTCGGGGGCGAGGATGAGGCGCGCCCCGGCATTGGCGACCTCGACGCGGTTGCCGCCGGGCTCGTAGACATAAAGGAAGAAGGTCTGCTGGATCGCGTGCTTGTGCGGGCCGGTCTCGATGTGCACGCCGTTCTCCAGGAAGATATCGGCGGCGCGCAAAATCTCCTCGCGGCTGTCGAGCGCGTAGGTGACATGGTGGAAGCGGCCGGGTGTGCCGGAGTGGTCGAGCGAGTAGGCGAAGTCGTAGCTCTTGTTCGACATCGTCAGCCACATCGCCGCTTCCCGCCCGTCGTTGAGCACGATCTGCTCGGTGAGGCGGCAGCCGAGATAGTTTTCGAAGAACTCGCGGTTGGCCTTGATGTCGACGGCGAGGCAGTTGAGGTGATCGAGGCGGCGGACATTGACGCCGCGCGCGGGAAAGCGTTGCGCCTGGTTCTTCAGCGCGGGTCTAAGCTCCGGCGGCGCCTGGTACCATTCGGTCTCGTAATAGAGCTCGACGATATGGCCGTCAGGGTCGCGGCAGCGGAAGGTCGGCCCCTGCCCCATGTCGCCGTCGATCCAGCCGATGTCGAAGCCGGAGCCTTTCAGCGCGGCGACGCGGCGCTCCAGCGCCTGCTGGCTGCGCGCGCGCAGCGCCATATGCTCCATGCCTGATGTCTTCGACGCCGTCAGCTTGAGCGAATAGCGCTCATAATCGTCCCAGCCGCGCAGGTAAACCGACTCGCCCTTCTGCCCGCTGACGGTCATGCCCATGACGTCGACGAAGAATTTCAGGCTCTCGTCGGGCTTCGGCGTCAGCAGCTCCATGTGGCCGAGATGAGCAAGATCAAGGATCGGTTCGGGCTGCATGCTTTCCTCCAGGCGTGACTGCGATCCGCCGGACCGGATCGCGCAACCGGACGCAAGGCTGCAAACGCGCTCGAGCGTACGGGGCGGCATCCAGGCCGCAGGTTCATTTGTACTAATGTACAAATGATTAGGTCCCGTCAACAAATCAAAACATGGCCGTCCGGATCGAGTGACGCGCCAGCCGGGATGACCTCCATCCCCGAACGGCGGACCGACTGGCCGAATGGTAAAATCTTCCTTAAGCGCTGTCGGGCCTATCGGCCTAGAAAAGCGGCATCCCCCTACCGATTCCGCCCGCAAGTATGCATTAGGAGCAAATCTCTCAACCGAATTGTCGCAGATTTAACAAAGCCCCCGCGCCTGCCGTTTAACCGTTTGTCCAGCCGCGGCACGCATAGTCAGGGTTAAACCCCTTGCTCATGCCAGGTTCATTCATCGTGACATCCTTTGGACGCGTGATTTCGGTACGCGGGTCGCTCGCCCGGGTCGGGCTGCTGGCGGCAAGCCAGATGCCGGTCTCAGAAATTCGGGCCACCGTCGGCCGTTTCGTCAGCATCCGCTGCGCCAGCTCGGTGATCGTCGCCATGATCACCGAGGTGTCCTGCGAGAACCTCTCGAGCTCCGACTACATCGCCATCGCGTCGGTCGACCTGCTCGGCGAAATCCACAATGCCGCCGACAAGGCCAAGTTCCAGCGCGGCGTCACCAACTATCCGACCATCGGCGATTCCGTCGACCTGATCACGAGCCAGGAGCTGCGCACGATCTACGCGCCGACCGGATCGGACCAGATCAATGTCGGCTTCCTCCAGCAGGACCGCTCCGTCGTCGCCTATGTCGACGTCGAGGAAATGCTCTCCAAGCATTTCGCGGTGCTGGGATCGACCGGCGTCGGCAAATCCACCGGCGTGTCGCTGCTGCTCAACGAGATCCTGAAATCACGCCCGAACCTGCGCATCTTCCTGCTCGACGTGCACAACGAATATGGCCGCTGCTTCGGCGATCGCGCGCTGGTGCTCAACCCGCGGAACCTGAAGCTGCCGTTCTGGCTGTTCAACTTCGAGGAAATCGTCGACGTGCTGTTCGGCGGCCGCGCCGGCGTGCCCGAGGAGCTCGACGTCCTCGCCGAGGTGATCCCGATCGCCAAGGGCATCTACACCCAGTATCAGAACACCGATCGGCTCGGCCTGAAGCGCATCGATCCCAAGCAGGTCGGCTTCACCGTCGACACGCCGGTGCCATACCGCCTGGTCGATCTGATCTCGCTGATCGACGAGCGCATGGGCAAGCTGGAAAACCGCTCCTCTCGCATCATCTATCACAAGCTGATCTCGCGCATCGAGGCCGTCCGCAACGACCCGCGCTACGCCTTCATGTTCGACAACGCCAATGTCGGCGGCGACACCATGGCCGAGGTGATCAGCCATCTGTTCCGCCTGCCCGCCAACGGCAAGCCGATGACGGTGATGCAGCTCGCCGGCTTCCCGGCCGAGGTCATCGATTCCGTCGTCTCGGTGCTGTGCCGCATGGCCTTCGACTTCGGCCTGTGGAGCGACGGCGTGTCGCCGATGCTGTTCGTCTGCGAAGAGGCGCACCGATATGCCTCCGCCGACCGCAATGTCGGCTTCGGCCCGACCCGCAAGGCGGTGTCGCGCATCGCCAAGGAAGGCCGCAAATACGGCGTCTATCTTGGCCTCATCACCCAACGTCCAGCCGAGCTCGACGCCACCATCATCTCCCAGTGCAACACGCTGTTCACGATGCGTCTGGCCAACGAGCGCGACCAGGCGCTGCTGCGCGCCGCGGTGTCGGATGCCGCCGCGAACCTGCTGTCCTTCGTGCCATCACTCGGCACCCGCGAAGTCCTGGCGTTCGGCGAAGGCGTCGCGCTGCCGACCCGCCTGCGCTTCAAGGAGGTGCCGCCGCACCAATTGCCGCGCGGCGAAGCCACCATCTCAAGCGTGCCGTCGGTCACCTCCGGTCACGACATGCATTTCGTCGGCGCCGTGCTCGAGCGCTGGCGCGGCGCCACCTCGCAACGCGACGTGCCGAACGACCCGGTGTTCTCGCAGCCGCCCGCAAAGACGCTCGCGACCGCCGAAGCGCCGATGCTGCAGCCCTCGATGGGGCTGGACCCGGATCGCTTCTCGCTGCTGAAGAAGCCACTGCGGTAAGGAACGGACACCGCTTCGGCAAATTCCGCTGTCATGCCCCGGCTTGACCGGAGCATCCAGTACGCCGCGGCCCCTCGATTCAATCACGATCGCCTCTGGAATTTCCCGAACAGCGGACAGTCGTGAAAGACGGGGAATGCCCCCGGATATCGCGGCTCAAGGCCGCGTCTCGCGGATAGCCCAAGGCTTGTCCTTCGTGCTACCTTTGCCTTTTAGAGCCGGTTTGAGCACGCGGGGCGCGAAGATGTCCGTGGGCGGTGCCAATATTGCGGATCGTAACATCATAACGGTGCTCGCCGTCGACATGGTGGGTTCAACTCGCCACATCGCGGCTTGCGATCCCGATGAAGCTCAAGCGTTTTTGGACCAGTGGCTGGATCACATCCGCAACTCCGTGGAGCGTCTCGGGGGACAGATTGTCCACTATGCGGGAGACGGTGGCATTGCCATATTCGGCTGGCCAACCGCATATGAGGATCATGCGGATCGTGCGTGCATCGCAGCCTGGGACATTCAGAGTCATAGCCAGTCGTCCGGCCCCAGGGGAGATCCGGTCAATTTTCGCGTCGGACTTCACTCCGGCCTGGTCGGCTTACGCATAGGCGGCAAAAATGCCATCGCCCGCTTCGACGTTGCCGGAGCGACCGTGCACGTTGCTGCCAAGCTGCAGCAGGAAGCAGCGGCAGGCGAGATCAGGGTTAGCGCCGAAACCGCAAAGCTGTGCCGATCGCCACTCGGCCTTACGGCGCACAAGACGACTTCGGGAATCGCCGATCGGGTCATCGAGGCCTACACGCTAAATGCCCGGCCGGACGATGTCGATCACAACGAAATCGCCAGCCGCTATCAAAATCCGATCGTGAATCGGGTCGACGAACTTGCGGCGCTTCGGGAGCTCCTCCCGCGCCCGGGCGCCAAAAGCTGCTCCGTCACGCTGCTGGGCGAACCAGGTATCGGTAAGAGCCGCCTTGCGACAGCCGTAATGACCGAGGCACTGACATCCGACGTGCGATGCTGCGTCTTTTATGGCGGCGTACAGAAACGTGCCACCGCATTCGCCGCCGCCCGCACCTTGGTGGGCGACATGCTCGCTGCAAACAGCTCATCTTCGGATGCACATATTCGTGAGGCTCTCGCGGAACTGCACATCGAGGCAGCCGATCGCAGAAAGCTCGAAGCCCTATTCATCGCCGGAAAAGCGTCCTCTCGCCAACGATTGACCGACAATACGCAAACGCAAATTGCACGTGCACTTGTCAATGCCTTCCTCGCATTGGCGCTTGATAGACCAACTCTCTTGCTGATCGAAGACCTCCAGTGGATCGATCCGGAAAGCCGCCATTTCCTGAAATTGCTCGCGCGCGCAAGTACCCCAAAGCCGCTTTGCATATTGCTGACCGGACGTCCGGAATCATCAGACCAGTCCATGGAGATTGCGGACTCGCTCATTCATCTACAACCGCTGTCGCGGGCCTGCATGGAGGCTTTGGGACGCCAATTGTGGCCGAAAACTCGATCCCCGACCGTGTTTGCGAGAGCAATCGATCGCGCCGACGGCGTCCCCTTCGTATTGGAAGAGTTCTTGCGTTCGGCGGACGCGACGAACGCAACGAGCGAACATTCGCTGCCTCAGAGCGTCGAGTCCGTGATTCATGCGCGCCTGCAACGGCTTTCTCCGAAGTTGAAGGCATTCGTGCAGACGCTCAGCCTGCTGGGAGAGGAGGTCGAAATCCAATTGGCTACGACGGTGCTCGGCGTGGACGTAGGCGAGCTGCTGACTGCGTTGTTCGAGCTTGCCCGATTTGCTTTTGTCCATCCGCTTGCGGGTAACTCCGTGCGTTTCCGGCATCAGATCATCGCCGAGGCCTGTGCAAACACGATACCGCGTGGCCGGCGTCTGGAAATCCACCAGGCCGCTGTCCAGGCGATCATTCGGCGTTACCCGAATCTGGATGGTCGTTACGAACAGTTGGCCTTTCATGCAGAGGAAGCCGGAGATGCTGATGCTGCACTTGGCTACCTCTGGGACGCCGCCGTCGAAGCGCGCCGGAACGCCGCAGCCTCATCGCTCAGTTTGATATACGACCGGGCGCTCAAGCTCATCGAGCGTCTTGGGGAAGCCGCCGAAGAAAAATATGTCGACTTCGGTCGAATGAGCTTCGCTTCGATGCTGCAACTCGGCGAATTCAAAAAAGTAAATATGCATTTGCCACGGACGTTGGAGCTGGCGCGGCGCCAAGGCAGGATTGCTCACGTGTGCAGCGTCCAGTCGCAACTCGGGATGGTCTACTGGTTTGAGGGCCGGTATGAAGAAGGGCTGCAAATAACGAGCGAGGGACTGAGGACGGCTCGAGCGCTGAAATCGACTGCACTCATATTTTCAAATCAGACCATCATGGCAAATGTGTTGCACAGCATGGGCCACGTCCATCGCGCGATTGCGGCGATGGACGAACTGAATGAAATGCTCACAGGAGAACTCGAGACTGCCCGTCTCGGGACACCGGCCGGTCCAAAATGCACGGTTTTGGCATTCAGGAGCTGGTTCATGAATGCAACAGGTCAATATGCGGAGGCGCTCGGATTCGCATTGCGTGCATTGGAGATCGCAGTTCGCGAACAGGATTCATATGGGCAAGTGCTCGCCCGCATTACGATGGGACGAAATCTCCTCATGCTCCATCGAAATGACCAGGCTGTGGAATGCTTGTCGATTGCAAGGGAGATCGTCGAACGTAACGGCTACGATGCCAGCAAGGCCAACCTGACCGGAGCAATGGCGACCGCTCTGGCACGAACAGGCCAGGCACATCAGGCCGTCGACCTGATAGACGCCTGTATGGAGAGCGGCACGCATCTGCGGACAGGCCAGATCGAGCTCTGCCTTCTCTATGCGGGTTACGCTGAGGCTCTCGTTCGGGACGGGAAATCCGAACGTGGCCTGAGCGCCTTGGATGACGCTCTTTCCATCGCCAGGACCATCAGGAACCCATGGCTGATTGTCGAATGTCTTGGTTTGAGGGTGCGACTGCTCGCCGAGGCGAAGCCTGGCACCGCCCGCGTCGCTGAGGATCTCGCCGAGATGCACGCGATTTGCGATCAGTTTGGCATTGTTGCCTGGGACGGATCCCGGCTCGCGGTTTAGCAAGGCCGCTCGTGTCGAGACACACCAGTTCACCGGGCCCGTTTCGTGGGCTCGCCGCGCTTCAACGGGCGCGGCATGCAATCCGGGGCTCCGACCCGGAGCAACGACCTTGACGGGACTTTGCCAAGAAGTACAATCTCGAGCATCGGACGGCTATTTCTGACAGCTCTCGTCGCTACCGGGCGAGCTGCGTCTCGCCGAGCTGCGCATATCTCCACAAATTCTGATTTCGAGAAAACGGGTGGTTCAATTGTAGTTCACGGAGGCTCATGCGATGCGTCGTGTCGCTTTCCTCATTCGCTTTGCGCTGGTCGTCGCTGCAAGTTCGGGAATTGAGACCGCTCTCGGCGATCCGATATATGTCGACCAAGGCCCGACATGGACAGCGGAAGACAGGGCTGACTACTACACGCGCGACCAAGGCTCCCGCTTAATCAACCTCACCTGGTTACGGGCATTGAAAGCGAAGGACGGACAACCGTTCCTCTCGGATGGTCTTACCCGATACGGCTTTCTCCCAAATCCGGGCAATAATACCAACCTCCCCGTCGGCCTCCACACCACGGGTCCCGCAGAGTCCCAGATGGTCGGGATAACATGCTCCGCGTGTCACACGCGGCAGGTTGAAGTTGGGGGCAAGACGTACCGCATCGACGGCGGTCCGGCGTTTATGGATTTCCAGGAGTTCCTGAGCGACCTGGACAAGGCGGTAGGAGACGTAACCGCAAGCGACACGGCATTCGCTGCATTTGCTGCGGCCGTCTCCCAACCTGCGACACCTTCTGCTGCCGATGTTGCCGCACTACGTCAGAGGGTTGATGCATGGCACCGGCGCGTTCATGCATTCGTGACCGGTACATTGCCGCCAGTTGGTTGGGGCCCCGGACGTCTGGACGCGATCGGGATCATCTTCAACCGCATATCCGGCACCGACGTTGGGCCGCCGCCCGATTTTTTGATCCCGGAGAACATGAAGATTGGCGATGCTCCGGTGCGCTATCCTTTCCTGTGGAATTCACCGATGCAGAACCAGACCGACTGGGCCGGTTTTGTGTTGAATGGAAACCGCGTCTTCGCACTAGCCCGGAACGCGGGACAGGCTCTCGCATTCGGCAACTTCGAACCAAGGCGCTCGTTCGGCCCGTTCTTCAACTATGCCAACTCCATCAACTTCGATGGACTGAAACGACTTGAGGAATTGCTCCAGAAGATGGGCCCGCCAAAATGGCCATCAGATTGGCCTATCGACTCGAAGCTGGCTAAAGACGGTCAAAAAATCTTCGAGAGGCAGTGCAGCAAGGGGTGTCACGAGAAGAAGGAAGTCCGTGCCCTGCGCGACCTGTTTGTTACGACGTGGGTGACGCCGGTTCAGAACGTCGGCACCGACACACGTCAATTCGACGAGCTTGGTTGGAGGGTGAAGACCGGCGCGCTGAAGGGAGCAGGTATCCCGTTGATCGCCAGGCACCTCGAGGAGGAGGATTATGCCGTCCACATGATGTTCAGTGCAGTCGCCGGAGCGATCCTCGACAATAAGCTGTATCTGGGGAGCGACGTCGGCCCCGGTGACGGCTTTGGCTCCTCGTTGCCTCCCAACGCCCAAAAGGCGCCCTCCACATCCCTCTCTCTGTCACCGGCTCCGGTCAAGGCGTCCATCGCGCCGCCCAGCAGCGCGCAACCTCCGAACCAGCCAGAAAGCCTGACGATCGAACCTGGGACGCTTCTTGAGCGGACCCTCAACCGAGGCGAGTATGAAGCTCGCGTGCTGGAGGGAATTTGGGCCGCGGCGCCTTATTTGCACAACGGCTCGGTGCCGACATTGGCGGAATTGCTCGTACCGCCTGCGAAGCGCATGTCACAATTCAAAGTTGGCGCGAGATACGACATCAAGAATGTTGGTCTTGACGTCACACAAGAGGGGCCAACTCGTCCAGTCACCGATTGCAATGACCTCAATTCAGGAAACAGCCGGTGCGGGCATGACTATGGCACGCGCTTGAGCGACGACGAAAAGAAGGCACTCCTCGAATATTTGAAGACTCTTTGAGAGCCTCGGCTCTGTCTGCGCTAGCCAGGATGTAGTCCGCGCATGCGCTTTGCGCTAAGGACTGCGATCGACTATGTTCCGCGCTTCCCCGAGAGCCCCATCCGGAACATCGTCATGCCCCTTCCTCCTTCACAACGCTTCCCCGCACCCGCCCTCGACACGCTCCCCGACGACATCCGCACGCGCCTGCTCGCCGTGCAGGAGAAGAGCGGCTTCGTGCCGAACGTGTTCCTGACGCTGGCGTACCGGCCCGACGAGTTCCGCGCGTTCTTCGCCTATCACGACGCGCTGATGGAGAAGGACGGCGGCCTCACCAAGGCCGAACGCGAGATGATCGTGGTCGCGACCTCGGCGGCCAACCAGTGCCAGTATTGCGTGATCGCGCACGGCGCGATCCTGCGCATCCGCGCCAAGAACCCGCTGATCGCCGACCAGGTCGCGGTGAACTATCGCAAGGCCGACATCACGCCGCGGCAAAAGGCGATGCTCGATTTCGCGATGAAGGTCTCGGCCGACGCACAGCGCGTCTCCGAGGAGGACTTCGGGGCGCTTGCACCGCACGGCTTCAGCGACGACGACATCTGGGACATCGCCGCGATCTCCGCCTTCTTCGCGCTGTCCAATCGGCTGGCAAACTTCACCGGCATGAGGCCGAACGAGGAGTTTTACCTGATGGGGCGCTTGCCGAAAAAATGACGGAGCTCGACTGGTCCGAAATCCTTGCTCGTCTCGGTGCCGCGACCGTCGCCGCCGGCGCGATCGGCCTCGACCGCGACCTGCACGGCAAACCGATCGGGCTGAAGACGCTCGGCATCGTCGGGCTCTCCACGGCGACCGTGGTTCTGCTCGCCCTGCAGCTCGCCGAGCCAACCAGGGTCGCCGATGCCACCAGCCGCGTCATCCAGGGCATCCTCACCGGCATCGGCTTTCTCGGCGCCGGCGTCATCGTGCATCAGAGCATGGGATTTCGCGTCCGCGGGCTGACCAGCGCCGCCTGCACCTTTCTCGCGGCCTGCATCGGCATCGTCTGCGGCGCCGGACAGTGGAAGATCGTCGCCGTCGCGCTGGCGCTCGCCTTCGTGCTGCTGACGGTGGGCCGCCACATCGAGCGACGGCTGCACCGCATGCTCGGCGGCAAGGGGGATGCGCACACCGCGGAGACGTCTCCGGACGCGCCGCCGCGGACCTAGCCGGCTGCGCCAGCACGCGGCTCTCACATCCGTCACGTTTTCCGTCGCTGGCTCCAGAAGCTTCCGACACCGACGATGGCGGTGACGAGCAGAACGGCAACGAAGGTCTGGATGATCGTGAAATTCAGGGCATCGCGCGCGACGAACAGCGCGGTGATGGCACCGGCAACGATGAACAGAATGCGAAAGATTGCGCTCACGGTGATGCCTCCGGGTCAGCATGACTCGGAGCCACCTGCGCCCTCGACATTCAGGCAACACCGGTTCGGCAATCATGCCGACGGACCATAGCGCCCTGCACCGATACGAATTTGCGGTAGGTCAAGTCGCCTGCGCGCCTCAAAGCGTTGGCGACTGATGCAGGTAACGGCCGTCGAAATCGGCAAGTTCCAAGAATTTCCGCTCGTCCAGCACCGTGACGCGGCCGCGGTGCAGCTCGACGATGCCCTCCTGCCGCAACTGCTTGATCACGCGGTTGGCGTGCACCCCGGTGATTCCCAGGGCTTCGCCGATCTGCTCCTGGGTCAGCGGCATCTCGAAGCTGTTGCCGTCAAGACGCCCGATGACCCGGAGGCGTTCGCGCAGCTCGATCATGACATGGGCAAGCCTTGCGGGCGCGGGACGCTGGCCGACATTGACGATCCATTCGCGAAACATGGCAGCGTCGATCAGCGTGTCTCGCCAGAACAACTCGGCGACGCTTGGACTGCGCTGGTGCAATTTTCGCAGCGTTTCGTGACTGATGAAGCCGAGCGTGCATGGCGTCAGCGTCGACAGATCGTGATCCATCACATGCAGGAACAGGCTCATCAGGTCGGGGATCTCGCCGGGGATGTGGATAGAGAGGATCTGACGCTTGCCGCTTGCTATCGTCTTGGAACGCGCACAGAAGCCATCTGCGATCAGGCAGCAATCGGTTGCGCGCTCGCCGTCGTGCACCACGGGCGCCTCCGCCGGATATTGACGAACCGCGATTGGGAGCGCCTCGATCTCCTTCACGTCGTCGTCCGAGATGCCTGAAGATGTACGCAAACGCCTGACAAGCGCAGCACGGATCGTATCGCTAGGCACGCGAGCTAGCTCCGGTTGGTATGAGGTGGGATCTGTATTGCAATCCCTGGCGCCGAAGCGCCGCTGCAATGAAAAACCCGCGATCCACGCCCCCGGTTCCAACAAAAGTTAAGGACGCCACTCGCCTCCCCATGGTTGGCTTTGCGCCGGAAAGGTGCAGCCATGACCAAGAAGCGCAACCGCACGCGACCGGCCCTGTCACTCCAGGAGCGCCTGAACAGGTTCACGCAGGACGCCCGCGCCGCGGCCAAGAAGCTGCCCGCCGGCACCGAACGCCACACACTCTTGCAGAAGGCGCGCAACGGCGAGGCAGCCGCCGAGATCGAACGCCTTCTGTCCTCACCCGGCCCGCAGCACCAGAAGTGATCGTCCCACCGTTGCGTAGCGGCGACTGCGAGGCGCTACACCGCTAGCGCTGCGCCATCAACTCGAGCGCCGGAGCAAAGCGCTCAGAGAATGTCAGCGTCTTGGCGTGGCGAACTGCAGCAAACGATGCCGAGATTCCTGCTGTGGCGACTGCGAGCAAGGCGATTACGAAAACCAGACGGCGCATTTCGGCCTCCTGTGTGAGCTCGACTACCCACCAGAGATGGGGTGGCTCTGTTTCAGGACGGTTTCATCCCTGCAGAAAATGACTTCGCTCAAGCGGCTGTGATGAGATCCGGCTTCTCGGGCCGCCGCGCCGTAACCAACTAATAATCATCGTCGTTGTCTTGCGACGGTCGCGAGCGGCAACGGGAATTTCGCGCCAGCGACCACGATCATGAATCGCAAGACTGCCGCGATAAGCAGTATTCGCGGGAACGCGGAGTCATCGAGGATTGCTCAAATGAACGTCGTCATCCGGAGGCTCAATGGTCTGTGGCACCTCGTCGTCGGCTCGTGCCAAATCCGAACGCCCTTCCTGGCAACCCAGGACCGCGCGCTGGTCGTGAGCTACGCCCGGCGCGTCTACCCCGGCGCCAAGATCTTTCAGCGCGACTGATGCGAGCGGTTGCGCCTAATCGTCATCCGCCGGCCCGCACCAGCCGGGCAGATAGATAGCGTCCTTGCTCTTGGCCGCGGACAGGGCCTTCTCGAGCGCCTTGTCGAAATTGGCATCGACCGCCTTGCGCGTCAGTTTCCGGCGCAGAAAGTCGGCCCACAGGAATTCCGAGAACGGCGTGGTATCCTTGGCGAAGCCGCCCATGCGGCGGAGCTCGCCGGCAAGGCTCCGGAACGGATCGTCCTTGAGATCGACGACCGATTTCGGCAGATCGCGGAACGGACGCCGCTCGCCCTTGGAATCGTAAGGATAGACCCAGCGCTTGTTGTCCATCACGCCCCAGAAAGCTTCGCGCTCGACCATTCTGAGGTCGCCGACCACGGTCACCAGCACTTCCTTGACGCCCTCGTCGTGCAATGCGCGGCCGAGATGATGATGGTCGATCACGTAGTAGCGCTGGTCCGGTCCGTAGACGACGGGGATCATGTGATTGCCGAGCAGGTCGGCCTGCTTCTTCTTGCCGTGCTCGCGCCAGCGCTTGCGCTTCTCCTTGACCTCGCGCATGCCGACCGTCATCTGCGTCGGCCGGAGCGACAGGATCGGCACCGGATGCACTCTCGGTTCGCGTGCGTTGGTGGTGGTCATGATGAAGGCCCCTCACATGGTTGCAACCGGTGGTCCGGTTCCCTTGATTATGCCATGGGCCCCGCGGCGGCAAAATGCGTTCGATCCGGCCGCGGATATCACAAGCAGATGTTCACGAGAGCCGACGGTGCGTGCTTCGGTGTCGTTGCTGCGACGCAACCTCCGCTTCCTGTCACCGACCTGACAGCCGGCACCGCGTTCGCGCGCGCCGTTCCGGAAATATGCCATGCAAGATAGTGCGAAAGCGCAATGCACGTGTGCGTTGAGAAGATTTTCTGCAAGGCATTCACGACGTATGCTATCTAAAACCCGCTGCTTCGGAGTGATCCCCTCACCATGAAAACACAGCGGCCCATCAGCTCGGATGACGAGCACCGGGTGCTCCAGTTCAGGCCGCGCAACGCGTCTCCCCCGCCGGTCCAACGGGGCAGCGGTACCGTGCAGCCGCTGCGCGTCGCGCCCGAGCCGCTCGACCTGTCGCGCTACGAGAAGCCCCGCCCGGAACCGGACAATTTCCGCCACCGCATGCTCGCCAATATTGCGGCGCTCGCCTTCACCATCGCGCTGACCGCGATCGGGATCTGGCTCGCGGTGAGCATTGCCGACCTGCGCCGCACCCAGGATTGCGTGCTGATGGGCCGCCGCGACTGCGCCAAGGTCACGACGCCCCATATCTAGGCACCCCCCGGGTGAAAAGGCCCGCCGACGGCATCCCCAGCCCTGTCGCCGGGGCCGCCCGGCTCCATTGAACTCAGGGCGGCGCTCCGATATACGGGCTTTCGACCCGGCCAGAGGGGGGGTTGAGGGCGTCATCGGGGCGCGATGCCCACCCACCGTTCCACTCTGGAACTTCCGACAAATATCAGCAATATATCAAAGGCTTAGTGATGTCCTCCACATTCGATCAGGTCGCTACGATCATCGCTGAAACCTGCGACATCCCGCGCGACACGATCACGCCGGATAGCCACGCCATCGATGACCTCGGCATCGACAGCCTCGATTTCCTGGACATCGCGTTCGCGATCGACAAGCAGTTCGGCATCAAGCTGCCGCTGGAAAAATGGACCCAGGAGGTCAACGACGGCAAGGCGACCACCGAGCAGTATTTCGTGCTGAAAAATCTGTGCGCCCGCATCGACGAACTGGTTGCGGCCAAGGGCGCGAGCGCCTAAGCGCGCGGTCATGCAACTCGAATACTTCCACATGATCGATCGCGTCGTCGACCTCAACGTCGACGCGAAGACGATTGTCGTCGAAGCCCTGGTCCCCAAGGAGAGCACGATCTTCGAGGGGCACTTCCCGGGCTATCCCCTGATGCCCGGCGTGCTCCTGATCGAATCGATGGCCCAGGCCTCGGGCTGGCTTCAGCTCGGCGTGCTCAAGTTCGAGCGCATGCCGATCCTGGCCGCCGTCAAGGAGGCCAAGGTCCGCGGCTCGGTCTTCCCCGGCGATCTCATGACCATCGAGGCGACCCTGTCGCATCAGGGCTCGGGCTATGCGGTGACCGAGGCCAAGATCAAGGTCGGCGGCAAGCTGCGCGCGAATTCGACGCTCACCTTCACGCAGATCCCCTTCCCCAATGCGGATATGCGCGGCTTCATGGACGCGGTCGCCAAACGCGTCGGCTTCCCGCAACAGGCCGGATCGCCATGACTGACACTGCTTCGAAGCCCGGCCAGACGGAAGTCTGGATCACCGGCATTGGCCTTGCCACCTCGCTCGGCGAAGGCCTGGACGCCAACTGGGCCGCGCTTCAGGACAAGCGCATCAATGTCGACGAGAAGGGCTTTGCGCCCTGCATCGTGCATCCCCTGATGCCTGTGACCTTCGACAGCCAGATCCCGAAGAAGGGCGACCAGCGCCAGATGGAAGCCTGGCAGCGCATCGGCACCTATGCCGCGGGCCTTGCGCTCGATTCCGCCGGGATCAAGGGCAACAAGGACATCCTGTCGAAGATCGACATGGTGGTGGCCGCCGGCGGCGGCGAGCGCGACCTCAATGTCGACTCCGGCGTGCTCACGGCCGAGGTCAAGGGCGCCAATGCGCCCGGCTTCCTCAACGAACGGCTGATGAGCGATCTCAGGCCGACGCTGTTCCTGGCCCAGCTCTCGAACCTGCTCGCCGGCAACATCGCCATCGTGCACGGTCTCGGCGGCACCTCGCGCACTTTCATGGGCGAAGAGGTCGCGGGTGCCGATGCGGCGCGCATTGCGCTCGCGCGCATCGCCTCGGGCGAGAGCGACATCGCGCTGATCGGCGGCTCCCACAATGGCGAGCGCAAAGACCTGATGGTCCTCTACGAATTCGGCGACTTCAACCTGAAAGACAAGTTTGCTCCGGTGTGGGCGCGCAAGGATCACCCCGGTTTCGCGTTGGGATCTGCCGGCGCGTTCCTGGTGCTGGAATCGAAGGCGCACGCGGAAGCGCGCGGCGCAAAGCCGTTCGCAAAGCTGTCGAGCGTCGTTGCCGACCTCGCCCGGCGCAAGCAACCCGGCGACACGGCCGCGACGCTGGAGAAGCTTTGGGAAAAGCTGCCCAGGCGCGAGGGCAAGGGCGCGATCATATCGGGCGCGACCGGCGCGGAGCCCGCGACGTCAGAGGAGCGCGGCTTCCTGAAGGGCCATGCTGACTTCCCGGTGCGTTCGACCGGCACGATGTTCGGCCACGCCATGGAAACGCAATTCCCGCTTGGCATCGCGCTCGCGGCGCTGTCGATCTCGCGCGGTGCGCTGTTCCCGCCGAACGATTCCACCGGGACCGAGATTGAAATGCAGGGCGCGCCCACCCAGATTGTGGTGGTGGGGGCCGGACACTGGCGCGGCGAGGGCATGGCTCTGGTCGAGGCCGTAAGCTGAAGCGCGTCGCGCTTTGGCGGATGCTCTAGCTCAATCGGGGGATCGACATGACTGCACCACGCGACAAACTCGGGCGTCCCGTCGTCGTCGTCACCGGCATGGGCATCATGACCTCGCTCGGCAACGGCAAGGCCGACAATTGGGCGAAGCTCGTGGCCGGCGAATCCGGCATCCGCACCATCACGCGCTTTCCGGTCGACGGCCTGAGGACGACGATGGCCGGCACGGTCGATTTCGTCAGCGTCGATCCGTTCTCCTCCACCGGCCTGTCCGAGCGGATGGCTGAGCTCGTCACGCAGGAAGCGCTCGCGCAGGCCGGCATCGGCGCCAAGGCCGATTTCCCCGGTCCGCTCTTCCTTGCGGTTGCACCGGTCGAAGTCGAGTGGCCGCAGCGCCGTGAGCTCGGCCGTGCCGTCGGCGCGCAGGATATCACCTATGACGATCTGCTGCGCATCTCCGGCGGCGGCAAGTACAGCGCCTATCACCACCGCTTCATGTTCGGCTCGGTAGCAGCTTATCTCGCCGAGACCTTCGGCACCAAGGGCTCGCCGATCTCGCTGTCGACGGCCTGCGCCTCGGGCGCGACCTCGATCCAGCTCGGCGTCGAGGCGATCCGCCGCGGCGAGACCGATGCCGCGCTGTGCGTGGCAACCGACGGCACCGTGAACCCCGAAGCTCTCGTGCGGTTCTCGCTGCTCTCGGCGCTGTCGACCCAGAACGATCCGCCGCAGGCGGCCTCCCGCCCCTTCTCCAAGAACCGCGACGGTTTTGTCATGGCCGAAGGCGCCGGCGCCCTCGTGCTGGAAAGCTACGAAGCAGCGACCGCGCGCGGCGCAAAAATCCTCGGCGTGATCGCCGGCTGCGGCGAGCTCACCGATTCCTTCCACCGCACCCGCTCTTCGCCTGATGGCAAGCCGATCATCGGCTGCATGAACAAGACGCTGGCCGATGCCGGCATGACGCCGGACCAGATCGACCACATCAACGCGCACGGCACCGCGACGCCCGAGAACGACAAGATGGAGTTCAACACGACATCGGCCGTGTTCGGCGATCTCGCGCAGAAGATCCCGGTGACCTCCAACAAGTCGATGGTCGGCCACACCATCTCGGCCGCGGGCGCGGTCGAAGCGATCTTCTCGCTGCTCACCCTCGAGCATCAGCGCATTCCGCCGACGATCAACTACGACAATCCGGATCCCACGATCCTGTTCGACGTCGTCGGCAACAAGGCGCGCGATGCCCGCGTCACCGCGGTCATGTCGAACTCGTTCGGCTTCGGCGGCCAGAACGCCTCGCTGATCCTGACCCGCGAACCGGCCTGACCGGACGCATGGCGCTGTTACCTGCGAGCATCAAGGCCCGCGCGCGGGAGGCTGCCAAGTCGCTCGGCGGAAGCCTGATCGGGGCCACCACCGTCGGCATGCTGCGCACCACGCGCTATTTCGATCCGGCCAAGACCTCGGACTTCTTCTCCCGCGTGGTGAAGACGATCGGCCCGCGCCTGCGCGAGCACCGCATCGGCCGCGCCAACCTCACCGCGGCATTTCCGGAGAAGTCGCCGGAAGAAATCGAAACCATCCTGATGGGCGTGTGGGACAATCTCGGCCGCGTCGGTGCCGAATTCGCCCATATGGACCAAGTCTGGGATTACGACCGCGATCATCCGGAAAAGAGCCGGATCGAACTGCCCCAGCGCAGCATCGAGCTGTTCGACCAGATCCGCGACGACGGCAAGCCGGCGCTGATCTTTGCAGCCCATCTCGCCAACTGGGAACTGCCGGCGCTCGCCGCCGTCGCGCATGGGCTGGACACTGCGATCCTCTATCGCCGGCCGAACATCGCCTCAGCGGACCGCATCATCCAGGAGATGCGCCAGGTCAACATGGGCACGCTGATCGCTGCGGGGCGCGACGCGCCTTTGCGCCTCGCGCAGGCGCTGAAGGACGGCAAGCACGTCGCCATGCTGATCGACCAGTATCTGACCGGCGGCGTCGAGGTCACCTTCTTCGGCCGCAAGACCCGCGCCAACCCGATGCTGGCGCGCCTGCTGCGCCAGGTCGAATGCCCGATCCATGGCGTCCGCATCGTCCGCCTGCCCGGCAACCGTTTCCGCGGCGAGCTGACCGAGGAGATCAAGCCGGTGCGCGACGCCGACGGCAAGATCGACATCCAGGGCACGACGCAGGCGATCACGAGCGTGGTGGAAGGCTGGGTGCGCGAGCATCCCGAGCAATGGTTGTGGCTGCACCGCAGGTGGCGGTAGCGAGCCGTCAAACGGCTAACGTGGCTACCTATTCCTCATCCTGAGGAGCGCGGAACGCGCGTCTCGAAGGATGCAGGCCCGGCCGGTGGCCTCGCCCTTCGAGACGCGCGCGAAGAGCGCGCTCCTCAGGGTGAGGGTCTGGCCTTCTCTCTACCGAAAGACTTCGTCCCAAACAAAAAGGCCCCGGCGCATGACCGGGGCCTTCGCGTTCAAGCTCTCGAACCGTTCAGTACTTCGCGACCACCGGTCCACCGAACGTGTAGTTCACACGCACCGTGCCGATGTCGATGTCCTGGCTGATGCGGTGGGTGCTTGGCGGCGCGGCGAAGGGGGCAATGGTGTTCGTGGTCACGTCCCGGCTGCCCATGAACAGATGATCGTATTCGACGGCGACGGACCAGCCCGGCGCGAAGCCGAACTCGATTCCCGCTCCCACGGTCCCTCCCCAGCGCGTCTCGGAGCCGACGGCGCCGGTCTGACCTGCGACGACGGCGAAGAACGGCGCGAGAGCGGCCGCGCCGGCCGGCGTCACCGTGAGCGAGTATTTGTCGTGAACGACGGCCGCACCGCCCTTGGCATAGAGCAGCACATTGTTGAAGGCGTATCCGACCTGCCCCGTGAACAGGCCGAAGGCGTCGACCTTGGTGACGTCGTTGAGGAGAGAGGTGGTGCCAAAGACAGCATACTGGCTCGCGTTGCTGCCCCTAAAATCGGCCCAGTTGCCCTGCGCCTCCAGGCCGAACACCCAGTTGGTCGCCTGCCAGCGATAGCCGATCTGTCCACCGACGGTGGCGCCTGTCGCGTTGTGGCACCCCTCGGGAACTGACGGCACGATCGGGAAGCCGGAATCGTTGAAGATGTCCCAGCAGGTGTGCGCAGAACCGCCGCCACCGTTGATACCGAGATAGAGACCGCCCCAATTGTAGACCGGCGCCACGACAGGAGCCTTGGTGTAACGCGGGGCCATGTCAGCCGCCGACGCCGCGGTGACGAACAGCAACGAGCCGGCCGCAGCCAGAACAAATTTCTTCATCGGGGCAATTCCTATGAACGAATGTATTCCGGTTCCATACACCGGAACAGCGCCGGACGCTGTCACCCCACGGACACATCCGGATACCATCGCAACGACGTCAGGTTGTATGCGCAATCTGAGAAGACCGGCCGCAGATCGGCACCGCGCGCGCTGCTTCAGGTCATTGCGTCCGCGCGTCGATGAAGCCCAGGCGTCATCGCGACTTAAGCACCGCCACCGCCGGCGACCCGCAGGTGACGCTTCTACTGTGCATGGGGTTGTTTTGCAGATTTTGGCTTCCGGGCGGTCCCCAGAGCGACTACCGCCCTGTCTTCACCTTGGTCCACAGCCGATTGATCACCCGCTGGGTCGCAGGCTCACGCGCCGTGATGACGAACAGTTTTGCGAGCGTCGCCTCGTCCGGATAGATGTTCTTGTCGTTCAGGATTTTCGGATCGACCAGCTTCTGGCTGGCGAGGTTGCCGTTGGCGTAGGACAGGAAGTCCGAATTCTTGGCGGCGACATCAGGACGGTAGAGATAGTTGATCAGCTCGTAGGCTTCCTTGACGTTCTTGGCATCCGCGGGGATCGCGAGATTGTCGAAGAACATCTGCGCGCCCTCCTTCGGGATGGCGTAGCCGATCTCGATGCCACCCTTCGCTTCGGCGGCGCGTGCGCGAGCCTGCATGATGTCGCCGGACCAGCCGACCACGAAGCAGATCTCGCCGGTGGCGAGCGCGCTGAGATATTCGGACGAATGAAACTTGCGCACGGAAGGGCGGACCTTCGCGACGATTTCGGCGGCCTTCTCGAGGTCGGCCTGCTTGGTCGAGTTCGGATCGAGCCCGAGATAGTTCAGCGCCGCGGGGAAGATGTCGTCGGCGGAGTCGAGCATGTGGACGCCGCAGTCCTTGAACCTCGCCAAATTCTCCGGCTTGAAGACGATGTCCCAGCTGTCGATCTTCGCGTCGGGCCCGAGGATCTGCTTCACCTTGGCGACGTTGTAGCCGATGCCCGTCGTGCCCCACATGTAGTTGGCGGCGTAGACATTGCCAGGATCGTAAATGCCAAGGCGCTCGGTCACCACCGGCCAGGCATTGGAGAGGTTCGGCAGCTTCGACTTGTCGAGCTTCTGGAGGATGTTGGCCTTGATCTGGCGCTGGAGGAAATAGGCGGTCGGCACCACGACGTCATAGCCGGACTTGCCGGCCATCAGGCGCGTCTCCAGCGTCTCGTTGGCATCGAACGTGTCGTAGACCACCTTGATGCCGGTCTCCTTGGTGAAGGCATCAAGGACGTCAGGCGCCATGTAGTTGGACCAGTTGTAGAAGTTGACGACCCGCTCCTCGGCCCCTGCGGGGCCAGAAAGCAACGTCAGCGCCGCGGCGATTGCAAAACCAAGGCAAAGCCTGGAGCGGCCGACGTTCGTCATCTTTCCTACCTCTTGCGTCCGCGCACCGCGTCCGACAACCGCTCCAGCGCGGTGTCGAGCGTCTCGTCCTTCTTGGCAAAGCAGAAGCGGACCACGGAGGTCACCGCGTCCTGCTCGTAGAAGGCCGACACCGGGATCGCCGCGACCTTGTAGTCTTTCACGATCCGCCAGCAGAACTCGGTGTCGCTCTCGTTCAGCCCGAGCGGCGACAGGTCGACGGTGAGGAAGTAGGTGCCCTGCGACTTCAGCACGGGGAAGCCGAGGCTCTCCAGTCCCCTGGTCAGGCGGTCCCTGCTCCGCGTCAGGTCCTTCCGCATCGACAGGAAGTAGTCGTCGGACTTGCCGAGCCCATAGGCGACGGCGGCCTGGAGGTTCGGCGCGGTGGTGAAGGTCAGGAACTGGTGCACCTTGGCGGCCACCCGCAGCAGCGGCGGCGCGGCGCAGACGAAGCCGATCTTCCAGCCGGTCAGCGAGAAGATCTTTCCGGCCGAGCCGACCTTGATGGTGCGGTCGCGCATGCCGGGGATGGTGATCAGCGGGACGTGCTTGTGCTCGTCGAAGGTGACGTGCTCCCAGACCTCGTCGCAGATCGCGATGACGTCGAACTCCTGGCAGTAGCGGGCGAGCAGCTCGAGGTCCTCGCGCGGATAGACCACTGCGGAGGGATTCAGGGGATTGTTGAAGAGCACCGCCTTGGTCTTTGAATTGAAGACGCTTTTCAGCATGTCCTCATTCAGCCGCCAGTGCGGCGGCTCGAGGCGGACCAGGCGCGGAATGCCGCCGGCCTGGCGGATGATCGGCAGGTAGGAATCATAGACCGGCTGGAAGCAGACCACCTCGTCGCCGGGCTGGACCACCGCGAGGATCGCCGAGGTCAGCGCCTCGGTGCCGCCGGAGGTCACCATCACCTCGCTCATCGGATCGAGCTTGAGGCCGTGCCAGTGACCGTAATGGGTCGCGATCGCCTGGCGCAGCTCCGGCAGGCCCATCATCGAGGGGTACTGGTTGTAGCCGTTCAGCGAGGCATCGGCCGCGGCGCGGCGGATGTCCTCAGGCCCGGGATCATCAGGAAAGCCCTGGCCGAGATTGATGGCGTTGTTGTCGCGCGCGGCCTGCGACATCGCCTCGAAGATGGTGACGGGAAGGTCGGCAAAGACCTTGTTCAGCGAGGAGCTCTTGGTCGTCATCGCGAGGTCAGCCACCGACCTTGCTGGGAAGACCCGCCGCCTTCCACCCCAGCATGCCGCCGGCCAGATGCTTGTCGTAAGGCAGCCCCGCCGCCTGCGCCGCGAGCGAGGCCGTCACCGAGCGTTTTCCGGAGCGGCAGGCGAACACGACCTCCTTGCCCTGGGGATCGGGGATCGCCTTGGGATCGAAGGTCGAGAGCGGCACGACAACGCCGTAAGGATAGGCCTCGGCGTCGACCTCGTTCGGCTCGCGCACGTCGACAAGGAGATAGCGCCCTTCCGCGACACCCTTGGAGACCTCGTCCGGGGTCAGATCCTGTACCTGGTTTGCCACATCATCCTCCAACGTCACGAGCCGCCTGCCGGGGCGATCCCGGCGGGCGGCAACCTCGCCTCTCGGCAGCCGAAAATCAAGCGCTACAAAGGCTTGAGCTGCATGCCGCAAGTTAAAGCTAAATCGCAGCGACTTGAAGTGCGGCTTTCAGGATGCCTGAAACTCCTGCTTCGCATCCCACCACGCGCTCGGTGTCATTCCCCGCGAAGGCGGGGAATCCAGTACGCCGCGGCCTATCAATTCAACCACAACTGTCTCGGAGTACTGGGTCGCCCGGTCAAGCCGGCCGACGACGGCGGTGGGGCTAGATCGTGACCTGGGTACCGACCTCGACCACGCGGCCGGAGGGGATCTGGAAATAGTCGGTGGCGTCGTTGGCGGAGCGGCTGAGCGAGATGAACAGCCGGTCCTGCCAGCGCGGCATGCCGGAATGGGCGGCGGGCTTGAGCGCCCTGCGCGACAGGAAGAACGAGGTCGACATGATGTCGAACTGCCAGCCGAGCTTGCGGGCGATCGCCAGCGCCTTCGGCACATTGGGCGATTCCATGAAGCCGAACTTCAGCGTCACCTTGGAGAAGGTCGGTGAGATCTGCTCCAGCCTCACGCGCTCGGCCGGATCGATCCGCGGTGTCTGCGCGGTCTCGATGGTGAGAATGACGTTCTTCTCATGCAGCACTTTATAGTGTTTCAGACTATGCATCAGCGCGGTCGGGGCGCTGAGCGGGTCTGAGGTCAGGAACACCGCGGTGCCGGGCACGCGCTGCGGCGGCCGCTTCTCCAGCATCGCCACGAGGTCGGCGAGCGGGAATTCGAGCTTGCGCGACTTCTCGAACAGCAGCCTGCTGCCGCGCCGCCACGTGTACATCAGGATGATCATGAGCGCGCCGAGCGCGAGCGGCACCCAGCCGCCCTCGAACACCTTGAGCAGGTTGGCGGCGAGGAAGGTCAGATCGAGGAACAGGAACGGCACGATCAGGGCGGCGGCAGCGAACGGCGACCACTTCCAGACCTTCCAGATCACGACGAATCCCATCATCGCCGTGACCACCATGGTCCCGGTAACGGAGATGCCATAGGCCGATGCCAGCGCGCTGGAGGAACGGAACAGCAGCACCAGCAGCACCACCGCGACCAGCAGAAGCTGGTTGATGCGCGGGATGAAGATCTGGCCCGAATGGGCTTCAGAGGTATGGCGAATCTCGAAGCGCGGCAGCAACCCGAGCTGAATCGCCTGGCGCGTCAGCGAATAGGCGCCGGTGATGACGGCCTGGCTCGCGATCACCGTCGCGGCGGTGGCGAGAACGACCATGCAACCACGGAAAAAGCCTTGCGGGAACAGCTGGAAGAACGGGCTCACGATCGCGCCGGGATCGCCGAGGACGAGAGCGCCCTGCCCCAGATAGTTCAGCGCCAGCGACGGCAGCACGATGAACAGCCAGGCGGTCTGGATCGGCCGCTTGCCGAAATGGCCGAGGTCGGCATAGAGCGCCTCCGCACCGGTGACCGCCAGGAACACGGCGCCCAGCGTCACGAAACCAATGATGCCGTGGTGGAACATGAAGGACACGGCGTAGAGCGGGTTCAGCGCGAACAGCACCTGCGGCTGCTCGATGATCGGGTGGATTGCCGCGATCGCGATCACCGCGAACCAGACGCACATCACGGGACCGAAGAACGCGGCGACGCGGGCGGTGCCACGCGACTGCACGGCGAACAGGCCGACCAGGATGATCACGGTCAACGGAACGATGTAGGGCTCGAAGTGCAGGGTGACGTCCTTCATGCCTTCGATGGCCGACAGCACCGAAAGCGCCGGCGTGATCACGGCGTCGCCGTAGAACAGGGCGCCGGAAATGATGCCGAGCAGGACGATGGTCGCCCCGCCGGTGCCGACCGCGCGCTGGGCCAGCGCCATCAGCGCCAGCGTGCCGCCCTCGCCATTGTTGTCGGCGCGGAGCAGGATCACGACGTATTTGAGCGTCACCACGACGATGAGCGCCCACAGGATCAGCGAGAGCACGCCGAGCACGGCCGCCGGCGTCGGCACCCCCTCCGCGCCCGAGGCGGCCATCACCGCCTCGCGGAACGCGTAGAGCGGGCTGGTGCCGATATCGCCGTAGACGACGCCGATGCTGCCGAGCGTCAGCGCACCGAAACGGGCGGTGGTGTGGGCTTCGCCATGCCCATTGGCCGCCGCCGTTTCCGGGGCGGAAATCGCTACGTCACTTGTCATGGGAGAGCCCAGTGGCCTCTAGAATGCTTCACTGCACAACGGCGGAAGAGCGCGCGGCTTATAGTCCTGCGCTGCCGGCATAGCCTAGCCCGATTTTGGGCCCTTGCCATGCGAAATTTGCATGACTTGACCAATTGCGTTCAGATGGTGACTTGGGTGCCGACTTCAACCACCCGTCCGGTCGGAATCTGGAAATAGTCGGTGGCGTCGTTGGCGGACCGGCTCAGCGCGATGAAGAGGTGGTCCTGCCACAGCGGCATGCCCGACTGCGCCGAGGCCTTGAGCGACCTTCGCGACACGAAGAACGACGTCGACATGATGTCGAACTGCCAGCCCTGCTTGCGGGCGATCGCCAGCGCTTTCGGGACGTTCGGCTGCTCCATGTAGCCGAAGCGCAGTCTGACCTTGGAGAACTTGTCGCTGATCTTCTCCATGCGGAACCGCTCGGACAGCTCGACCCGCGGCGTGTGCGCGGTCTCGATGGTCAGGACCACGTTGTGCTCGTGCAGCACCTTGTTGTGCTTGAGATTGTGCAGCAGCGCGGTCGGCACGAAGGCGGGATCGCTGGTCAGGAACACCGCGGTGCCCTTGACGATGTGCGGCGGGCGCTTCTCGAGGCTGCGGATCAGGTCGTCGAGCGGCACCTCGATCCGGCGCGTCTTCTGGAGCAGGATCCCAGTCCCTTTGCGCCAGGTCCAGATGGTCCCGGCCATGACCGCGCCGAACAGCAGCGGCACCCAGGCGCCCTCGAGCAGCTTGAGCAGATTGGCACTGAAGAAGCTGATGTCGACGACGACGAAGGGCACGATCACCGCCGCAGCCGTCGCGGCGCGCCAGTTCCACAGTTTCCAGATCACGACGAAGCCCATGACGCCGTCGGCGACCATGGTGGTGGAGACCGCGATGCCGTAGGCCGAAGCCAGATTGCTGGGGGTGTGGAACAACAGCACCAGCAGCATCACGCCGATCAGCAGCAGCCGGTTCACACGCGGCAGATAGATCTGGCCAGCATGGGTCTCGGAGGTGTAGCGCACCTCGAAGCGCGGCAGGAGGCCAAGCTGCACCGCCTGATAGACCAGCGAATAGGCGCCGGTGATCACGGCTTGGCTCGCGATCACGGTCGCCGCGGTCGCAAGTCCAACCAGCGGCAGCACCAGACTCTCGGGCACCATGCGATAGAACGAGTGCTCGATCGCGCTGGGATCGGACAGCACCAGCGCGCCCTGCCCGAAATAGTTGATCAGGAGCGCGGGCAGCACGAAGAACATCCAGGCCGACTGGATCGGCTTGCGGCCGAAATGGCCGAGATCGGCGTAGAGCGCCTCGCCGCCCGTCACCGCCAGGAACACGGCGCCCAGCGTGACCAGGCCGATCGTGCCGTGCGACAGCAGGAATTGCAGCGCGTAATAGGGATTGATGGCCGCCAGCACCGACGGATCGTCGGCGATGTGCACGGCGCCCATCACCGCAAGAACCGTGAACCAGACCACCATCACCGGCCCGAAGGCCGAGGCCACCAGCGCGGTCCCCTTGCTCTGGACCGCGAACAGCAACACCAGGATGATGACGGTGAGCGGTACGACATAGTGGTCGAAGGCGGGGGTCACGAGCTTCAGACCCTCGACCGCCGACAGCACCGAGATGGCCGGCGTGATCATGGAATCGCCGATGAACATGGAGGCGCCGACCACGCCGAGCGCCATCAGAAACCAGCTTCGCCGCCCGAGCGCGCGCTGGCCGAGTGCCATCAGCGAGAGCGTGCCGCCCTCCCCGTTATTGTCGGCGCGCAGCAGCAGCAGGACGTATTTGGCGGTGACGACGATAAAGAGCGCCCAGAGAATCAGCGAGAGCACGCCGAGGACCATGACCCGCGAGACCGGCTCGCCATGGGCCGCGCCCCTGACCGCCTCGTGGAATGCGTACAGCGGCGAGGTGCCGATATCGCCGAAGACAACACCGATGCTTCCGAGCGTCAGGCCCCAGAAACCCGAGGTGACCGGCCCGTCCTGAGCGTCGGTCGATGTGATGCTCGCCGTCATGTGAGATGAGAAACGCTTCTTCCCGAGAATTGATCCGGCGCCTTTTGACCGTTCCGGCGCGCCTGTCAATCGGCACACCACCATAGCAGCCGCCGGGGCGGATGCTGTGACGGCGCAGCAACGATCGTTATTAGCGCGACGACATGCCTCAGGTAAGATGGTAGCGCAAGTGTCTAGAGCCGTCCGCTCCTAGGGAAGCGGAACGACGGGGCTCGAGATTCTGGGTTTGACGGGTTTTCTTCACGCGAAACCGGCGGCCGCTTCGCGCGAAACGCTCTACGGCTTCAAATTCGGCGGCAGCGGCGGATCCTCGCGCATCAGCGTGATCGTCACCCGCCGGTTGGCCGCGAGCGAAGGATCGTCTGGAAACAACGGCTGGGTGTCGGCCTTGCCGGCGACGGCGAAGACGTGGGACGGCGGCAGGCCCTCGCGTTCGAGGATCTGACGCACGGCATTGGCGCGATCGGCCGACAGGTCGAAGGCGCCATAGTCGCTGCGGGTCGGCACGAATCCGGCCGCGGTGTGGCCGGCGATGGAGACACGGAGCGGCGTGGCCTTCAGCGGGATCGCGAGCTTCTCGATCAGGCGGCGGGTGCGGTCATACGGCACCTTGGAGCCGTCGGCGAACATCGAGCGGCCATCCTGATCGACGATCTCCAGGTTGAGGCCCTGCTTGGTCTCCTCGAACATGATGTGCTTGGACATCTCGGTCAGTTCCGGCATGTCCTGCAGCGCCTGGCGCAGCGAGGCGGCGGCGAGCGCGAAATTGCGGTCGACCTTGATCTTCGCGCCCGACGTGCGGTCGCGGTCCTCCTGATCCGGCGTCGGCGTGTTGGAGGCGTCCTCGGGCTGGATGTGGTCGACGTTCTTCAGCCGCGGGCGGGTCGGCAGGCCGTCGGACTCGACGATACCGGCGTAGCGCGCCTCGCTCTGCACGCCGAATGCGTCGCGCATGGAGCCGGCAACGATCTTCAGCTTGTTGGCGTCCTGCGTCGAGAACGCGACGAGCATCACGAAGAAGCTCATCATCAGGCCCATCAGGTCGGCGAAGGTCACGAACCAGCCGTGACCGCCACCGTGAGCATCGCCGCGCTTCTTCTTGGCCATCTCTCGAGATCCCGGGCGGCGGCTTTACGCCGGCACCGGCTCGCCCTCGGCGTGACGATGCTTCTCCGGCAAATAAGCCAGCAGCATTTCGCGCACGAGCGTCGGGCTCTTGGAGTCACGGATCATCAGGATGCCGTCGATGATCAGCGTGCGGTTGGTTTCCTCGTCGAGCAGCTTGCCGTGCAGCTTGTCGGCGATCGGCAGACAGAACAGGTTCGCGACGAGCGCACCGTACAGGGTTGCGAGCAGCGCGGTCGCCATGAACGGGCCGAGCTTGGAGGGATCGGTCATGTTGGCGAACATCTGCACCATGCCGATCAGGGTGCCGATCATGCCGAAGGCCGGAGCGCAGTCGCCGATGGCGCGGTAGATCTTGCTGCCTTCGTCGAGGTGCATGAGGAAGTTGTCGCGGTCGCGCTCGAGATTGTCGCGGATGAAGTCGAGGTCGTAGCCGTCGGCGACGTAGCGGATCCCCTTGGCCAGGAACGGCTCGTCGGTCTCGACCTTTTCGAGGCCGACCGGGCCCTGCTTGCGGGCGATCTCGGCGATGCGGGCGAGCTCGTCGACGAGGTCGTGCGCCGACAGGCGGCTCATGGTGAAAGCGAACTTGGCGCCGAGCGGAAGGCCGTGCAGGAGCGCGCTGAGCGGAAAGCGGATCATGGTGGCCGAGACCGAGCCGCCGAAGATGATGATCATGGCATGTTCGGAGATGAACATGTGGAGGTCGCCGCCCATGAAGATCATCGCCGTAATGACGATGATGCCCGCAATGAGCCCGACGCTCGTCATGATATCCATGGGACACTCCAACGCGAACGCAACAACGGCCGTCCTGGCCGCTGGCGCGGCCCAACCCCGAACCGCATCGGAAACCCTAGAGTGCCCCCCTTAAAGCCGCGTAAAGGTTAAGTTGAGCCGGGGCGCCAGACCGGCGCAGCGCGCTGACAGGACGCCGGCTTTGCCCGCGACCGACGGGAATCTCAACACTTCGCTAACCATGATCGCGGGGCGCCAGGACGGCAGCTCAGGACGAAAGCCCGGTCAGCTCGAGGCTGAGTGCCCGCAGGCGCCTGCGCGCGCCGGCATCGTAGGCCTGCGGATTGGCGCGCGTCTCGTTCATGCCGTTGAAGAACATCCCGCTCTTGCCGGCGACATCGTCGCCTTCGACGAGGTGCAGGATCGCCGCACCGCCCTGCTCCACGGTCGAGATCGGCGTGATGCCGCCGGCGCGCACCATCGTGGTGTTCATGTAGGTGGCCGGATGCAGCGCGTTGACGGTGATGCCCATGCGCTTCAATTCCTCCGCGAAATCGATGGTGAACATGATCTGCGCGAGCTTGCTCTGCGCGTAGGCGCGCGAGCCGCTGTAGCCCCTGCCGATCATGACGTCGTCGAAATCGATCGGATGCTGACCGAGGGAGGCAACATTGACGACGCGCGAAGGTGCTGCGGACGTCAACAGCGGCAGCAGCAAGTGCGCAAGC
The DNA here is from genome assembly GCF_052075965.1 of Bradyrhizobium sp. 482_C4_N1_8. Classification (NCBI taxonomy): domain Bacteria; kingdom Pseudomonadati; phylum Pseudomonadota; class Alphaproteobacteria; order Hyphomicrobiales; family Nitrobacteraceae; genus Bradyrhizobium; species Bradyrhizobium sp. 482_C4_N1_8. The sequence goes on from NZ_CP197231.1 coordinate 5,615,450, forward strand.
AGGAAGCCCGAGAGGTAATTCACGGCAAAGCGCAGTTCGTAGCCGTCCGGACTCTCCTGCCGTTGCGGTCCGTCGTTCTGCGAGCCGATGCCGGCGTTGCTGACGAACACATCGAGACGCCGGTGATCGCGGAGAACGGCCGCAGCGAGCTCTCGCGTGCCTGACATCGACGACAAGTCGGCCTGGTAGAATGTCGGCGCAGCGTGGCCGGCCTGCACGATCTGGTCGATCAGCGCCTTCGCGCGCACGGCATCGCGGCCGTGGAGCAGGACCCTCGCACCTGCTTCGGCCAGCCGACGCGCGACGTAGCGGCCGACGCCGTCCGTCGAACCGGTGATCAGGACGGTTTTGCCAGTCATCTTCATTGTGCGTCCTCCGACTGCGGCCCTGCGCCACATCCGCGACGAGAGATCATGCAGTATTGTATCGCCGGGCGGCATGCTCCATCGCAGGAGCCGTTTTGCCATGTTGACGCTGTTCGGTCTTCTCACCGCGCTGCCCGCGGTACTGGCGCTCCACCTGCTCGAGCCAGGGCTCGTCCTGCCGGCGTTCAGCGTCTTGCTGTTTGTCGAGGCCGGCTTTGCCGTGATCGCAGCGCGCTTGATTCACGTCCCTGATGGTGGCGACGACATCACCCTCTGGGATCTCGCCGGCGGCTTCACCCTGATCGGATGCGCCGCCGCAGTCTTCGGCGAGCCGGATCAGGCCGCCCTGTTTCTGACGGAACAGGGCGGCCCACGGCCGGCAACGCGGCCCTAAGTCGTTCGGTCGCCCGTTAGTGAATCTCCGTCGAGCGCTTCAGCGCGGCCTTCAGCTTCTCCAGCGAGAAGTCGGGGCTGCGCGCGATCTCCAGGATCGGCGTCTCGCGGCGGCCGCAGAGTTCGGCGGCCTCGGGCAGCTTTGCGGCGATGTCGAGCGGGATCACGATGGCGCCGTGCTGGTCAGCATGGATCAGATCGTCGGACTTCACGGTCATGCCGGCGACGCGCACCTCGCCACCAAAACTTTCCGCATGCACCCAGGCATGCGACGGGCCGATCGAGCCGGCCAGCGCCTGGAAGCCCGGGGCCCATTGCGGGATGTCGCGGATCGAGCCGTCGGTGATGACGCCGAGGCAGCCGAGCGCCTTGTGCACGTTGCTCTGCACCTCGCCCCAGAACGCACCGTAGCCGACGTCGGGACCGTCGATGTCCTGGATCACCGAGATGCGCGGACCGTGGCCGGTGCCAACATATTCGTAATATTCGATGCGCCGCTTGGACTGCTCTTCGGCCGGCAGCGAGGACTTCAGCACCGAGCGGATCGCAACCGTGCGGGCATAGCCGACGATCGGCGGCAGGTCGGGAAATGGGCAGACCAGTTGCTTGGTGGTGTAGCCGATCAACCGGCGCTCCGGCGCCACGATCTCCATGGCATTGCAGATCGTCGGGGTGTCATAGCGGCCCAGCGCTTCGAGGACGGCAGCGGGCAGCGGCCCGGTCGCGGTATCAGTCACGGCGTTCTCTCCCAGATTGGCGGCCGCTGTTGGCGCGGTGCCGCCGGCACAGGGCGATATAGCCGAGATCGGGCGTCAACCCAACTCGGCCGCCTTCATGGCAGATATCCGCGAAAACCGCTCAGTGCATGATCCGGAAAAGTGCGCAGCGGTTTTCCGAAAAGATCATGCTCAAACAACGACCTAAAGCGCGATGACGATTCAGCCAAATCTCATCGCGCTTTAGTGCAGCCGTCCGGGCCGGTCATCGTCGAGCGGCGGCTCCGACAAATTGGCCAGCGTCGGCGCCGAAGGCGGCGACGGGACCTCGCCTCCGGACGGCGCGGTGGCCGCCATCGCGCGCGCCTGGTCGCGGTAGGATTTGTAGCCGAGCGGCAAACCGAGCAGATACAGCACCGTGCCGATCGACAGCACGTGCCAGGGATAGGCGATCAGGATAGCGATGAACACGATCACCGCGACGAACGCCGGCAGCACCAGCTCGGGCGGCACGCGCATGCGCTTGGTCTTGCCGGAGAATACCGGCAGGCGCGACACCATCAGGAAGGCGATCAAGAGCGTGTAGGCCGCCGTCACCGCCGCGGGCAGCCGGCCGAGATCGAGAAACGCGACGTAGATCGGCAGCAGCACGGTGATCGCGCCGGCCGGCGCCGGCACACCGGTGAAGAAATTGGCGGCGAAGGCCGGCTTGTTCGGATCGTCCATGGTGGCGTTGAAGCGCGCGAGCCTCAAGCCCCCGGAGATCGCGAACACCATGGCGGCGATCCAGCCGGCATTGCCGAGCTCGTGCAGCTGCCAGAAGTACAGCATCAAGCCGGGCGCGACGCCGAAATTGACGAAGTCGGCGAGGCTGTCGAGCTCGGCGCCGAACTTGGACTGGCCCTTGATCATGCGCGCGACGCGGCCGTCGATGCCGTCGAGCGCGGCCGCGAACACGATGGCGTAGACCGCAAGCGTCATCCGCCCCTCGATCGACAGCCGGATCGAGGTCAGGCCGGCGCAGATCGCCAGCAGCGTGATGACGTTGGGCACCAGCATCCGCACCGGGATCGGGCGGAACCGCCGGCGGCGCACGTCGGGATCTTTGAAGTCGTAGGGGGTCATGGATTACCTCAAGGCGAGATATAGCAAGCCCCGTCCCCCTCCGCCATTGCGGCGGAAGGCCCTGATGCACCTACCAATGGTTAATTGGCGCGGTAGGCGCGGCTTGGGTCGTCCCCGGCAAGATCGGCCAAAATCGTCTCTCCGGCGATCGCCGTCTGCCCTTCCGACACCAGCGCCTTGGTACCCAGGGGCAGGTAGACGTCGAGGCGCGAGCCGAAGCGGATCAGGCCAAACCGCTCGCCCGCCCCGATCGCCTGCCCTTCCCTGACGAAGCAGACGATGCGCTTGGCGACGAGCCCCGCGATCTGGATCACGCCGATCTTGGCCGTCGGCGTCGTGATCACGAGCGAGTTGCGCTCATTGTCCTCGCTCGCCTTGTCGAGCTCGGCGTTGATGAACAGGCCCGGCCGGTAGGCGATACGGTCCACCCTGCCCGCGATCGGGCTGCGGTTCACATGGCAGTTGAACACGCTCATGAACACCGAGATGCGCGGCAGCGGCCGGTCGCCGAGCCCGAGCTCGGCCGGCGGCAGCGCCATGGTGATCATCGAGACGCGGCCGTCGGCCGGCGACACCACGAGCCCCTCGCGCACCGGCGTCACGCGCACGGGGTCGCGGAAGAACAGCGCGCACCACACGGTCAGGATCGTGCCGATCCACCCGAGCGGCGACCACAGCCAGAACAGGATCAGGCTTGCCAGCGCAAAGCCGCCAATGAAGGGATAGCCCTCCTTGTGGATCGGCGGGATCTGACGCTGGATCGAATCGAGGATGGACATCGCTATCTGCCGCCTGGAAGTTGATGGCGCCGGGTCACCCCCGCGCGGTGGAGTTGTTTAGGCCAGAGTTGGGACCCGAGACAAGGTCACTCCGCGGCCGCTGATGTCGCGAGGGCGTCGTCGACCGGCGGCGGCTCCCGGTTGGGCGCCTCGCTGGAATCCGCCATCTTGGCCAGTTTCTCCCGTGCCGCCTCGGCTTCGCGCTGCCTGTTCCACATGCTGGCGTAAAGGCCGCCCTGCACGAGCAGCTTGGCGTGGGTGCCCCGCTCGGCGATCCGGCCCTGGTCCAGCACGATGATCTCGTCGGCGCCGACGATGGTGGACAGCCGGTGCGCGATCACCAGCGAGGTGCGGTTCTTCGACACGCGGTCGAGCGCGCCCTGGATCTCGTGCTCGGTGTGGGTGTCGAGCGCCGAGGTCGCCTCGTCCAGCACCAGGATCGGCGGCGCCTTGAGCACGGTGCGCGCGATGGCGACGCGCTGCTTCTCGCCGCCCGAGAGCTTCAGGCCGCGCTCGCCGACCTGGGTCTCGTAACCCATCGGCGCCATGCGGATGAAATGATCGATCTGCGCCAGCCGCGCCGCCTCTTCGACCTCGGCATCATCGGCATCCCAGCGGCCGTAGCGGATGTTGTAGCGGATGGTATCGTTGAACAGCACCGTATCCTGCGGCACCATGCCGATCGAGGCGCGCAAGCTGGCCTGCGTGACCTCGCGGATGTCCTGGCCGTCGATCAGGATCTTGCCGCCGGAGATGTCGTAGAGGCGGAACAACAGACGCGAGATGGTCGACTTGCCCGCCCCCGACGGGCCGACGATCGCGACCGTCTTGCCGGCCGGCACCTCGAAGCTGATGCCTTTGAGGATCGGCCGCGTCGGCTCATAGGCGAAGCGCACGTCCTCGAAACGCAGATTGCCGGCCGAGACCACCAGCGGCTGCGCGTCGGGCACGTCCTTGATCTCGGCCTCGCGGCCCAGCACGTTGAACATCTTCTCGATGTCGATGATGGCCTGCTTGATCTCGCGATAGACCATGCCCATGAAATTCAGCGGCTGGTAGAGCTGGATCATCATGGCATTGATCAGCACGAAATCGCCGACCGTGTTGGTGCCGTTGCGCACGCCGATCGCGCACATCAGCATGGTCGCGGTCAGCCCGAGCGTGAAGATCACGGCCTGGCCGGTGTTGAGCACCGCGAGCGAGGTATAGGCCTGAACGCTCGACTCCTCGTAGCGCGCGACCGACTTGTCGTAACGCTGCGCCTCGCGCGTCTCCGCGCTGAAATATTTCACGGTCTCGTAGTTGAGCAGCGAGTCGATCGCCTTGGTGTTCGCCTCGGTGTCGGAATCGTTCATCTTGCGGCGGATGCCGATCCGCCACTCGGTCGCGATGTAGGTGTAGTACATGTAGACCGCGACCGTGATCAGCGTCGCCACGACGTAGCGCCAGTCGAACTGCCACAGCAGCACCGCCAATAGCAGCGTGACCTCGACGATGGTCGGGATCAGCTGCAGGATCACCATGCGCACGATGACCTCGATACCCTCGCGGCCGCGCTCGAGCACGCGCGTCAGGCCGCCGGTCTTGCGCTCGAGGTGAAAGCGCAGCGACAGCTCGTGCATGTGGATGAAGGTGATGGTGGCGAGCTTGCGCACCGCATGCATGGCGACGCGAGCGAAGATGCCGTCGCGCCATTGCGTCAGCACCGCCATCAGGATGCGCGTCACGCCATAGCTTGCGGTCAGCAGCAATGGCGAGGCGATCACCCAGAGGTGCCAGTTGTCGGGCTGCACCGGTGCGGTGTTGGCGCCGGTCAACGCATCCGTCGCCCATTTGAAGCTGAACGGCACGGTCAACGTGATCAGCTTGGCGGCGAGCAGCAGCACCATCGACCAGACCACCCGCATCTTCAGGTCGAAACGGTCGCCCGGCCAGATATAGGGCCACAGATGCGCCAGCGTGCCCATCAGCGTGGCTCGCTCCAGCGATCCCCCTGCGGGAGGATCGGGAACGTCTGCGCCGTCGAACGATTGAGGTTGGTCCATCAAGAAGCCTGAAAGCCCGCCGGGTGCGGGCAGCGTTACGATTTGCGGTTTTCGCCCGTCATATAGAGCCTTCCCGATGCCAGTGCACCCCGCCAGATGGCGAATCTTTGATTGTTTGTCGCCATTTACCGGTAGATTTCCGGGTGATCCGAATCACCGATTGGGCTTGACGCCCCTGCGCTGCAATGCATCATGGCACCAATGAGCACGATCAAAACTGTCTGCGTCTATTGCGGCTCCGGCCCAGGAACCAATCCCAGCTTCACCGAAGGCGCCAAGGCGTTCGGCAAGGCTCTCGCCGAGAACAACGTCCGCCTGGTCTATGGCGGCGGCTCGCTCGGCCTGATGGGCTCGGTCGCGACCTCCGTGCTCGATCACGGCGGCACCGTCACCGGCATCATTCCTGAATTCCTCCGGAAGCGCGAGAACGCGCTGACCCGCGTGCAGGAGATGATCGTCACCCCCGACATGCACGAGCGCAAGCGGCTGATGTTCGAGCGCTCCGACGCCTTCGTGGCGCTGCCGGGCGGCGTTGGCACGCTCGAAGAGCTGGTGGAGCAGCTGACCTGGAAACAGCTCGGCCGTCACGCCAAGCCGGTGCTGCTAGCCAACATCGACAATTTCTGGGAGCCGCTGTTTTCGCTGCTGTCGCACATGCGCCAGACTGAGTTCATCCGCGCCGGCCTTTCGGTCGACATCCTCAAGGCCGATCGCGTCGAGGATATTCTGCCGAAGCTGAAAGCGGCAGCGGCACAGATCGCCGAATCTGAAACGCAGCTCGCCCCGGAAGTGGCGCGCAAGCTCTAGCGCCTTACTCCGCCGGAAACGTCACCGCCTCGATCCGGTTGCCATCGGGATCGGTCACGAAGGCCGCGTAGTAGCGAACGCGGTCATGCGGACGGATGCCTGGCGCGCCGTCGGACGCACCGCCGGCGGACAGCGCCGCGGCGTGAAACGCATCGACCTCGGCCGTCGTCTTCGCCCGCAGGCAGATGTGCACGCCGCTCTCCGCTGCCACGTGCGGCATACCCTCGCGCAGATTGATCCAGAACTCCGGATAGGCCTTGCCGAAGCCGACCGTCCGCGGCCGCACGACGAGGCGCGCGAGCCCGAGGGCCGCGAGCGTCGTCTCGTAGAATTTTGCAGAGCGATCGAGATCGGTGACGCCGACGGAGATGTGGTCGATCATATGCCGTGCTCCCTCCCCTCGTCATTGCGAGCAGCGAAGCAATCCAGAGTCCCTCCGCGGAACGATTCTGGATTGCTTCGTCGCTTCGCTCCTCGCAATGACGGCGTTTGTGGCCGCGCCGTCCCTTACGTTGCCGTCCCCTACGCCGGCGCCCCCGACTTCACCAGCTTGTAGATCACCGAATCCATCAGTGCCTGGAACGAGGCGTCGATGATGTTCGGGGACACGCCGACCGTGGTCCAGCGATCGCCGTTCTCGTCCTCGCTCTCGATCAGCACGCGCGTGACCGCGCCGGTGCCGCCGTTGAGGATACGGACGCGGTAGTCGATCAGCGTCAGGCCCTCGATGTACTTCTGGTACTTGCCGAGGTCCTTGCGCAGCGCGACGTCGAGCGCGTTGACGGGGCCGTTGCCTTCGGCGGCCGAGATCAAGCGCTCGCCGGCAACGTCGACCTTGACCACTGCAAGGGCGACGGTGACGCGCTCGCCGTGCGAATTGTAGCGCTGCTCGACATTGACGTCGAACTGCTCGACCTCGAAATAATGCGGCACCTTGCCGAGCGTCCGGCGCGCCAGCAGATCGAACGAGGCGTTGGCGGATTCATATGCGTAGCCGGCAGCCTCACGTTCCTTCAATTCCTCAACCAGCCGCGTCAGCTTGGGATCGCTCTTCTCGTAGGCAATGCCGGCCCGGTCCAGCTCGGCGATGACGTTGGAGCGTCCGGCCTGGTCTGACACCAGCACCTTGCGATGATTGCCGACCAATTCCGGCAGCACATGCTCGTAGGTCTGCGGGTCCTTCAGCACGGCGGAAGCATGAATGCCGGTCTTGGTGACGAAGGCGCTCTCGCCGACATAGGCCGCATGCCGGTTCGGCACGCGGTTGAGCATGTCGTCGAGGGTGCGCGAGACCTTGACGAGAGTTGCGAGCTTTTCGGGCGTGACACCGATCTCGAAGGCGTCGGAAAACTCCTTCTTGAGCTTCAGCGTCGGGATCAGCGAGCACAGATTGGCGTTGCCGCAGCGCTCGCCAAGGCCGTTCAAGGTGCCCTGGATCTGCCGCGCCCCGGCGCGCACCGCGGCCAGCGAATTGGCCACGGCCTGCTCGGTGTCGTTATGGGCGTGGATGCCGACATGGTCGCCCGGGATGTGCTTCGTCACCTCGGTGACGATGGCCTCGATCTCGTTCGGCATGGTGCCGCCATTAGTGTCGCACAGCACCACCCAGCGCGCGCCGGCCTCATAGGCGGCCTTGGCGCAGGCGAGCGCGAAGGTTGAATCCTCCTTGTAGCCGTCGAAGAAATGCTCGCAGTCGAGCATGACCTCGCGGCCCGCTGCCTTCGCCGCCGCGACGCTGTCGCGGATCGACGCCAGATTTTCTTCCTTCGTCGTCTCCAGCGCGACGCGCACCTGATAGGCCGAGGACTTCGCCACGAAGCAGATCGCGTCGGCCTTCGCTTCGAGGAGCCCGGCCACGCCGGGATCGTTGGAGACCGAGCGCCCTGCCCGGCGTGTCATGCCGAAGGCGGTGAAGCGCGCATGCTTGAGCTTGGGCTTGGTGCCGAAGAACTCGGTGTCGGTCGGATTGGCGCCGGGATAGCCGCCTTCGACATAGTCGATGCCGAGATCGTCGAGCATCGCCGCGATGACCTGCTTGTCGGTCAGGGTGAAATCGACGCCGTTGGTCTGCGCCCCGTCGCGCAGCGTGGTGTCGAACAGATAGAGACGCTCCTTGCTCATTGCGCCGCTCCGAGCGTCTTCTTCATCGTGGTGTTGGCGAGCCACTCGTCGTTGATGGTGATGCTGTTACGCTGCATGGCGACATAGCCGCGCTTGGCGAAGAAGTTTTGCGCGGTGTCGCTGGCATCGACGGACAGGCTAGTCGCGCCACGGCCGCCGGCGAGCTTTTCCAGCGCGTCCACCAGCATGGTCGCGATGCCCTGACCGGTCACGGCGGGATGCACATAGAGCATATGGATGTGATCGGCCCCGCGCAGCGAGGCGAAGCCGACGGGCGAGCCCTCCAGCGTGGCGACCAGCGTGAGATCGGCCGCGAGCCGCTTGCCGAACTCTTCGCTTTCCGCCGCCTCCATCCAGGCCTGCTGCTGCGCCTCGTTGTAGTCTTCGCCGGTCAGCTCCTCGATGCTTGCCGTGAAGATCGCGGCGAGAACCGGCACGTCATCAGGCAGGAACGGTCGCAAGCCGGGCTTTGGCAAAGTCTGTCCCATCGTCTTCACCACATCCCATAGAGTTTCAGCGCCAGCGCCACGGCGGCCACGAGCAGCAGGATCTTCAGCGCGATGTAATAGAGCCAGTGCCGCGGAAAAGGCGTGTCGGGCCGCTTCATCGCGCGACCTCCCAGGTCGTCCCGTCCTTGGAGTCCTTGATCGCAACGCCCATCGCGGCAAGCAGATCGCGAATGCGGTCGGACTCTTTGAAGTCCTTGCGGCTACGGGCGGCCGTCCGCTCCGAGATCAGGCGCTCGACTTCCCTGGCATCGACCCCGCTGGCCTGCTGCTTGCGCCCTTCCCACTGCGCAGCGCTTTCGGAGAGGAAGCCGAGCAGGCGCAACGAGCCCGCCAACGCGATCACGTCGCTGCCACGCAGGCCGTGCAGCGCCGCGATCGCCAGCGGCGTGTTGAGGTCATCGAGCAGCGGCTCGACCACGGACGCGGCCGGCTGGCCGGGCTCGGCGTCGGCCGCGACCCGATACCAGTCGTCGAGCGTCCTGGCGCTCTCCTCCAGCGACTTCAGGGTCCAGTCGATCGGCGAGCGGTAATGCGTCTTCAGCATGTTCAGGCGCAGCACCTCGCCCGGCCAGTCTGCGAGCAATTCGTGGATGGTGACGAAGTTGCCGAGCGACTTCGACATCTTCTCACTCTCGACCTGGAGGAAGCCGTTGTGCATCCAGTAGTTCGCCATGCGCTCCTGGTGGAAGGCGCAGCAGGTCTGCGCGACCTCGTTCTCGTGATGCGGAAACACGAGGTCGATACCGCCACCGTGGATGTCGAAATATTCGCCGAGATGCTTCCAGGCCATGGCCGAGCATTCGATATGCCAGCCCGGGCGACCCTGCGCAGCGATGCCGGCCGGCGACGGCCATGACGGCTCGCCCGGCTTGGACGGCTTCCACAGCACGAAGTCGGTATTGCCCTTCTTGTAGGGCGCGACGTCGACGCGGGCGCCGGCGACCATCTCGTCCAGCGAGCGATTGGACAGCGCGCCATAGCGCGGCAGGCCGGAATTGGCCGCGTTCATCGCCTGCGGCGAGAACAGCACATGGTCCTCGGCAGCATAGGCAAAGCCGCCCTTGATGAGCCTTTCGATGATCTCGCGCATCTCGCCGATATGCTCGGTCGCGCGCGGCTCGACGCTCGGCCGAAGCGCCCCGAGCGCGTCGACGTCGGCGTGAAACTGCTTGCCGGTCTGCTCGGTGACCTTGCGGATCGCCTCGTTGAGCGGGAGCCCCGGAAAATCGCGCGCGGCGCGGTCGTTGATCTTGTCGTCGACGTCGGTGATGTTGCGGACATACGTCACGTGCGCCTCGCCATAGAGATGGCGCAGCAGCCGAAACAGCACGTCGAACACGATCACCGGCCGCGCATTGCCGATATGGGCGAAGTCGTAGACGGTCGGTCCGCAGACATACATGCGGACGTTCTTCGCATCGAGCGGCACGAAGGTGCGCTTGTCCCGGCTCAGCGTATCGTAAAGGCGCAATTCCATATGGATACCCGTCGGCTGTTGGCCGGGCGTCCGAGGCTCTCAATGTTTTTGAGAAAAGACGGCTCCAGCCAGCGAATCGCTAGCTCGTAATCTCGCGGCAAATGCCACAAATGGCGAGGAGACCGTACATGCGGCCACATATGGGCTATCAGGCGCCCCCGCGTCAAGAGAGCCGCGAAAACGCCGTTTTATCTCCGCAAAGCGCGGCCGCCCCGCCTTGATGGTTCATCATCCTTAACCTTTTGAGTTTACTTGGAACCCGGCGGTTCCCTAAAGCCCCGGTGCACCCATGCGATCCCTGCTCGCGCTCGTCTCTTGTGCCTCCATCATCGCGGCATCCAGCGCGCTCGCCGAGACCCGCGTCTTCATCATCGCCAACCAGGCGGACGGCTACGGTGTCGACCAGTGCCTCGCCAAGGGTGAGAAATGCGGCGCACAGGTCGCGCGCACCTATTGCCAGTCACGCGATTTTGCCCAGGCCTCGGCCTATCGCCGGGTCGATCCCGACGAAATTACCGGCTCTGTCCCCAAAACTGGCGCAAACTGCTCCCATGGCCATTGCGACGAATATGTCGCAATCACCTGCCAGCGCTGAATTCCCTCGGAGCTGGCGGACCTTAGGACCAGTTTTCGGCCCCTGAAACGACGTGACGATACCGCAGGAAGCGGCTATTGGAGGGCGCGCGTCGGCCCCCAAAATCACGCTGGGCCGTGACCTCGCTAGAATGGCGGATATGCCTGAATTTTTGTCTCTCTCCCGTGCTCGCTCCATCCTTGCCTGCACCGTGCTTCTGAGCACGGTCGTGCTCGCCAACGGTGCTTTCGCGCAAGCCGGCCCGCCCGGCCCGCCGCCTCAGCCCGGCCAGAACGGGCTCGGCCCCAATCCGATGTGCGTGCGGCTGGAAGGCCAGCTCGCCGGGCTTGATCGTGGCGGCGGCGGTGGCGACCCCGCGCGCGAAGACCAGATCCGCCGCTACCAGGATTCCCAGGCCAAGCAGCAGGCCGAGCTCGACCGCGTCACCATGCAGGCCAAGCGCATGGGCTGCGATTCCTCCGGCTTCTTCTCGCTGTTCAACGGCCAGTCGGCGCAATGCGGTCCGGTCAACACCCAGATCCAGCAGATGCGCGCCAATCTGGACCAGATCACCGGCAATCTCGAACGCCTGCGCGGCGGCGGCCCCGGCGGCTTCAGCCCGGAGCGCGACAACCAGCGCCGCTCGGTGCTGGCGGCGCTGGCGCAGAACAATTGCGGCCCGCAATATGCCAACGCCGCGCAATCGCAAGGCGGCAACTTCCTGAACAATCTGTTCGGCGGCGGCGGCAACAACCCCAACAATCCGCAAGGCGTGCCGCCCTCCGATCTCGGACCGCAATCCGGCACCTACCGCACCGTGTGCGTGCGCACCTGCGACGGCGCCTATTTCCCGGTCTCGTTTGCCACCGTGCCGGCGCGCTTCCCCGACGACGAGAAGACCTGCAAGGCGCTGTGCCCGGCCGCGGAAGCCGTGCTCTACACCCATCGCAATCCCGGCGAGGACATGAACTCCGCGGTCTCCACCAGCGGCCAGCCCTACACGGCGCTGCCGACCGCGTTCAAATTCCGCAGCGAGTTCAACCCGTCCTGCTCCTGCAAGGCCGCAGGCCAGACCTGGGCCGACGCGCTGAAATCCGCCGACGACAAGGCGGCGGCCGAGCAGCAGGGTGACATCATCGTCACCGAGGAGAGCGCCAAGAAGATGCAGCAGCAGCGGCTCAACAAGGGCACGCCTGCGACTGCCAAGAAGAGCGCGGCTCCCGCGCCGACGACGGCCAGCGCACCGGCTGCGGCCGCGCCTGCGGATACCGGCACGGCCACCCCGTCGTCGGAGAACAAGCCGATCCGCTCGGTCGGTCCGACGTTCCTGCCGCAGCAGCAGAAGTAGGCTCTAACCCGTCATGCCCCGCGAAGGCGGCCGCCAGGTGCGGCCGTTTCGCTGTTACTGCTTACCCTCGCGGCTCCACGGGAAGAGATTGGCCGGAAAGTCCGCTGCGTAGCGCTTTCCCTTCGGGGGCGGCGGCGGCTCGTCCGGTGGATTCGGATTCGGCTCGACCACCCGCCGATAGAGGTGCCAGGTGGCATGACCGAGCACCGGCAGGACGACAGCGAGACCGACGAAGAACGGCAGCGAGCCGATCACGAGCAGTGCCGCGACGATGAGGCCCCATCCGGCCATCGCAACCGGATTCGCGGCCACCGCTCGGAGCGACGTGCGGATCGCGTCGATCGCAGTCGCATGCCGGTCGAGCATCAACGGAAACGACACGACGCTGACGCACAAGGCCACAACCGCAAACAGGAAGCCACAACCGCAACCGACGATGATGAGCGACCAGCCCTCCGGTGTCGTCAGCACGCGCGTTGCGAAGTCGGGAATGCTTGCGGCCGCCGCGTGACCGAAGATCGTGACATAGATTGCGTTCGCGACACCGATCCAGGCCCCGAACAGGACCAGCAGGAGCACGCCGAGCTCGACCATGGCGCCGAACGACGGTGCGCGCAGCACCTTGATCGCATCCCATGCATCGACCTCCTCGCCGCGCTCGCGACGCCGGCTGAGTTCATAGAGACCGATCGCGGCAAAAGGGCCGATCAAGGCAAAGCCGGCAGCCAGCGGAAACAGGAGCGGCAGCACCGAATAGCCGAGAACCATCCTGAACAGGACGAGACCGAGAACGGGATAAATCACGCACACGACGATCGCGTGGCTCGGCATCGCCTGGAAATCCTCCCAACCCAGGCGAAGGGCCTCGGTCAGGTCGGACAAGCTGATCTTGCGAATGGGGTAGGAGGCCGCTTCGCCGAACAGGTGCCGCTTTATGATGTTGTCGGGATAAAGAGTGGCCATGGACACACCCTCCTCTGCTGAAAGTCGCGGCGGCAAACGGCGCGCTTTCCGGCCGCGCGTATCCGCCCTTATGTGCGGGAGACGCGATCGAGCCGAGTACGGCAGTTCCAGGCTCAACGAGGAAGGAGCTTAGCCGGACGAAACCCGTCGCGACCTGCGCCCCGAGCTTAGCGCGCGCGATCTGGAATGACCAGCGCTCCCGGCTGGGTGAATTGTGCGTCGCATATTTTGTGCGATGCATCACATCGAGAATGCGACCGAGGCTCGCCAGCTCGCACGGCAACATCGATCGCCCACGCCGCGTAAGCGTGTTGACATGCTATTGACGCCGGGTTCGCGGGGGATCATTTTAAATGCCTGGACGCCCCCAGCGGTCGCGGTCTTCCTCTTGAATATCGCGACTGGTTGAATGGGCGAGGCAAGAGGCGCGGTGATGGCGCATATGTCAGCATAGATGTCCGCGTAGAGAAAGTCCGCCATCGCGACAGACGTGAGCTCCGCCCTGGATTCGTATCCGTAGCCTTCGATGGCAAGGATGGATCAGGATGGCTGTCGCACTGATACTGCTTCTGGTCGCGATCGGCTCGGTGCTGTTTCACCTCTACAGCCCGTGGTGGTGGACGCCGATCGCCACGAACTGGGCCTATATCGACCACACCATCAGCATCACGTTCTGGATCACGGGCTTCGTTTTCGTCGCGGTCATCGCCTTCATGGCCTATTGCGTCTTCCGCTTTCACCACAAAGAGGGACGACGGGCTGACTACAATCCGGAAAACAAAAAGCTCGAATGGTGGCTGAGCGTCGGGACCGGCGTCGGCGTCGCGGCCATGCTGGCGCCTGGCCTTGTGGTCTGGCACCAGTTCGTGACGGTGCCAGCGGATGCCACCGAGGTCGAAGTCATGGGCCAGCAATGGCAATGGAGCTTCCGCCTTCCGGGCAAGGATGGGCGGCTGGGCACATCCGATGTCCGCAACATCGCTTCCGACAATCCGATGGGACTCAATCGTGACGACCCGCATGCGCAAGACGACGTCGTAATCGAGAACGGCGACCTGCACCTTCAAATGGGAAAACCGGTCAAGGTTCTCCTCCGCTCGGTTGATGTCCTGCACGATTTCTACGTGCCCGAATTCCGCGCCAAGATGGACATGGTCCCTGGCATGGTGACCTATTTCTGGATAACGCCGATCCGAACCGGAACGTTCGACGTTCTATGTGCGGAGCTTTGTGGCGCGGCTCATTATCAGATGCGGGCCAAGGTCATCGTCGACGAAGAGCGTGAATATCACGCTTGGCTGGAGCAACAAAAGACGTTTGCCGAATTGTCGCCGGCAAGGGCTGTCGTGAAGGCGACGTACCAATCCGGTGGCAAGTAGCAAAACTGCCGCCGCGAAGATAGATCGGGTGCACGAGGCCAACGCCTCACCCCGATGGAAGCGACCGAGGAGGTTTCTATGGTCGATATTCCATATGAAGGGATCGCAGGCATCCCGCCTGCCGAAGTACCTGAAGTCGAGCTCTATCATCCAAGGAGCTGGTGGACACGGTATGTCTTCTCGCAGGACGCCAAGGTGATCGCCATTCAGTATTCGCTGACGGCCTCGGCCATCGGGCTGGTGGCCCTGGTGCTGTCGTGGCTGATGCGCCTGCAACTGGGATTCCCCGGCACCTTCTCTTTCATCGATGCCAACCAGTACCTCCAGTTCATCACCATGCACGGCATGATCATGGTGATCTATCTGCTCACCGCATTGTTCCTCGGCGGCTTCGGCAACTACCTGATCCCGCTGATGGTCGGCGCCCGGGACATGGTCTTCCCTTATGTGAACATGCTGAGCTACTGGGTCTACCTGCTCGCAGTCCTGGTGCTGGCCTCGACATTCTTCGTGCCCGGCGGCCCCACCGGCGCCGGCTGGACGCTATACCCGCCGCAAGCCATCCTCTCCGGAACGCCCGGGCAGGATTGGGGCATCATTCTCATGATGTCGTCCCTGATCCTGTTCATCATCGGCTTCACCATGGGCGGGCTGAATTACGTGGTCACGGTGCTGCAGGCGCGCACCCGCGGCATGACGTTGATGCGCCTGCCCCTGACGGTGTGGGGCATTTTCACGGCGACCGTCATGGCGTTGCTGGCATTCCCTGCACTGTTCGTTGCCTCGGTCATGCTGCTGCTCGACCGTCTCCTGGGAACCAGCTTCTTCATGCCCTCCCTCGTCGAGATGGGCCAGCTGTCGAAATATGGCGGCGGCAGCCCGCTGCTCTTCCAGCATCTGTTCTGGTTCTTCGGCCACCCCGAGGTCTACATCGTCGCCCTGCCCGCCTTCGGCATCGTCTCGGATCTGATCAGCACGCATGCGCGCAAGAACATCTTCGGTTATCGCATGATGGTCTGGGCGATCGTGGGGATTGGTGCGCTCAGCTTCGTCGTGTGGGCGCACCACATGTATGTGAGCGGCATGTTCCCGCAATTCGGGTACTTCTTCGCCACCACGACGCTCATCATCGCAATCCCCACTGCGATCAAGGTCTATAACTGGGTGCTGACCCTGTGGCGCGGCGACATTCATCTCAGGGTGCCGATGCTGTTCGCCCTCGGCTTCATCATCACCTTCGTGAATGGCGGCCTCACCGGCCTCTTCCTCGGCAACGTCGTCGTGGACGTGCCCCTCTCGGACACCATGTTCGTGGTCGCGCATTTCCACATGGTGATGGGCGTGGCACCGATCATGGTCGTGCTCGGCGCGATCTATCATTGGTACCCCAAGGTCACGGGACGGATGCTGAACGACCTCCTGGGCAAGTTTCACTTCTGGGTCACCTTCCTCGGCGCCTACCTGATCTTCTTCCCCATGCACTATCTTGGACTGCTCGGGGTTCCGCGCCGGTATTTCGAACTCGGCGACACGGCGTTCATCCCGTCCTCGGCCCATACACTGAACGCCTTCATCTCCGTGGTGGCTTTGACCGTCGGCTTCAGCCAGATGGTGTTCCTGTTCAATCTTGCCTGGAGCCTGTTCAAGGGTGAGGCCTCAGGCGGCAATCCGTGGCGGGCGACGACGCTGGAGTGGCAGACGCCGGAGACGCCCCCAGGGCACGGCAACTGGGGCAAGGAGCTCCCGGTCGTGTACCGCTGGGCCTATGACTACAGTGTGCCCGGTGCTGCGGAGGACTTCATTCCGCAGAACCAGCCGCCACGCGCGACGCAGCTCGTTCAGGGAGCTGCTTCGTGAGCGCCATCATCCTGTTCCTGGCTGTGCTTGCGGTGATCGCCGGATGGTGGCTGTCGCAGCAGCGGCTGATGGCCAAGCCCTGGCTGGAGGAAGGCTCGGTCGGTGACTTCCCCGGCGGCGATAGCATGACCTGGCCGGCAGCGAAGGTCGGACTTGGCGTGTTTCTCGCTGTCGCGAGCACACTGTTCGTCCTCTTCATCAGCGCCTACTCGATGCGCATGAGCGTGGTGGACTGGCGGCCGCTGCCGGTCCCGCGGCTGCTGTGGGTCAACACGGGCGTCCTGGTCCTGAGCAGTGTCGCGCTGCAATGGTCGTACGTGGCTGCCGGGCGAGACGATACCGAGAGCGTCAAGATCGGTCTGCTCGCCGGCGGAGCATCTGCCGTGATCTTCCTCGCCGGACAGCTCCTGGCCTGGCAACGGCTCGGGGCTGCCGGATATTTCATGGCGTCCAATCCGGCCAATTCCTTCTTCTACCTGTTGACTGCGGTGCACGGGCTGCATCTGACGGGCGGCCTGGTGGCCCTCGGGCGAACCTCGGCCAAGGTGTGGCGCGGCACCGAGATCGCCGACATGCGCTTGAGCGTGGAGCTGTGCGCCATCTACTGGCACTTCCTGCTGTTGGTCTGGCTTGTCCTGCTCGGTCTTCTCACGGGCTGGACCGACGATTTCGTCAACATCTGCCGTCAATTGCTGAGCTAGGGAGGCGAGACCAGATGGCTGAAACCGTGCTGACACATTCGGGCCAATCGCCTGCGCGGCTTGAAGGCTGGCGCGGCATCGCCGCCGACTGGGCGTCCGATCAGCGCGCCTTCAAGAACGTGTCCTGGGGCAAGGCCATGATGTGGATCTTCCTCCTCAGCGACACCTTCATCTTCAGTTGCTTCCTGCTCTCCTACATGACGGCGCGCATGTCCACGACCGTGCCGTGGCCGAATCCCAGCGAAGTCTTCGCCCTCAATATCGGGGGCAACCACATCCCCCTGATCCTGATCGCCATCATGACCTTCGTCCTGATCAGCAGCAGCGGAACAATGGCGATGGCCGTCAATTTCGGCTACCGCCGGGATCGCGTGAGAACCGCAATCCTGATGCTGGTCACGGCGGCATTCGGCGCAACCTTCGTCGGAATGCAGGCGTTCGAATGGACCAAGCTGATCATGGAGGGCGTTCGACCCTGGGGCAATCCATGGGGCGCGGCGCAGTTTGGCTCAAGCTTTTTCATGATCACCGGTTTCCACGGCACCCACGTGACGATCGGCGTGATCTTCCTGATCGCGATCGCGCGAAAGGTCTGGCGTGGAGACTTCGACGTCGAGAGGCGCGGCTTCTTCACAAGCCGCAAGGGCTATTACGAGATCGTCGAGATCACGGGCCTGTACTGGCACTTCGTCGATCTCGTGTGGGTGTTCATCTTTGCATTGTTCTATCTTTGGTGAGGTCGGCGCATGACAAACGCGGCGGTACACATGGAAGGCCAGCTCCACGCTCCGGCGCATGGCGCAGTCGCAACAGCAGCCGTGCACGCCAAGGGGCAACAGCACCCGATCAAGCTCTACCTCGTGGTCTGGGGCTGGCTGTTCGTCCTCAGCACGTGCTCCTACCTCGTCGACTACTTTGGCCTGCACGGCTACCTCAGGTGGTCGCTGATCCTGGTGTTCATGGTGCTGAAGGCTGGCCTGATCGTCGCCGTCTTCATGCACATGGCCTGGGAGCGACTGGCCCTCGCCTATGCCATCCTGCTGCCGCCGATCGCGGTGATGGTGTTTGTGACCATCATGGTGCTCGAATCCGAATACACCCACTTGCTTCGGGTGATGTTTTTCGCAGTCCCGTCGTAGCAGCAAGCTGATTTCGCACTGTCATGCCCCGCGAAGGCGGGGCATCCAGTAACCCGTGTCAGCAGTCGGTTCCTACAATGCCCGCCACGGAGTACTGGATCATCCGCCCTCGCGGATGATGACAGCGGTGGGGCGCCATCGCCTGCCCCGCCGCGCGGCTCGCATCAGCCCTCGAACGCGTCGATCGACGCCTTGCTGCCGCGTGAGACCAGCGTCTCGTCCGCCGCAGGCAACGGCTCGCCCTTGTCGCGAAAGCGGTTGGTGATGGGATAGCGGCGGTCGCGGCCGAAATTCCTGGCCGTCACCTTCACGCCCGGTGCGGCCTGGCGGCGCTTGTACTCGGCGACGTTGAGCAGATGATCGATGCGGGTGACCGTCTCGCGGTCGAAGCCGGCGGCGATGATCTTGTCGAGCGGCTCCTCGCGCTCAATGAGACGCTCCAGGATGGCGTCGAGCACGTCATAAGGCGGCAGCGAGTCCTGGTCGGTCTGGTTCTCGCGCAGCTCCGCCGTCGGCGGGCGCGTGATGATATCGGGCGGAATGACCTCGCCCGCAGGCCCGAGCGCGCCGTCGGGCTTCCAGTGGTTGCGCAGTGCGGCCAGCCGAAACACCTGCGTCTTGTAGATGTCCTTGATCGGATTGAAGCCGCCGTTCATGTCGCCATAGAGCGTGGCGTAGCCGACCGACATTTCCGACTTGTTGCCTGTGGTCACCACCATCAAGCCGGTCTTGTTGGAGATCGCCATCAGCAACGTACCGCGGGTGCGGGCCTGCAGGTTTTCCTCGGTGATATCGGGCGGCAGGTTCTTGAAGATGCCGGACAGGATGGTCTCGAAGCCGGTCACGGCTTCAGCGATCGGCAGCACCTCGTAGCGGATTCCGAGATGCCCGGCGAGCTCGCCCGCGTCCGCGATCGAGCTCGCCGCGGTGTAGCGATAAGGCAGCATCACGCCATGCACCTGGTCGACACCGAGCGCATCGACCGCAATCGCCGCGCAGAGAGCAGAGTCGATGCCGCCGGAAATGCCGAGCAGCACGCCGGGAAAGCCGTTCTTGGCGACATAGTCGCGCAAGCCCAGCACGCAGGCGGCGTAGTCGGCGTGGTCGCCCTCGGGCTGCGCGGCAATCGGCCCCGCGCAGCGCCAATCCCCGCCGTTCCTGGTGAAGCGCAATGTGGTGACGCTCTCTTCGAACGCCGGCAATTGCGCCGCGAGCGAGAGATCGCCGTTGAGCGCGAAGGAACCGCCGTCGAACACCAGCTCGTCCTGGCCGCAAACCTGGTTGAGATAGACCAGCGGCAGACCGCTCTCGGTGACACGCGCCACGGCGACAGAGAGGCGCACGTCGCTCTTGTCGCGGGCATAGGGCGAGCCGTTCGGCACCAGGATGATCTCGGCGCCGGTCTCGGCCAGCGTCTCGACCACGTTCTCGTAATCCTCGGACTCCTCCAGCCAGATGTCCTCGCAGATCGGCACGCCGATCCGCACGCCGCGCACGGTCACGGGACCTGCGGCAGGGCCGCGCGAAAACAGCCGCTTCTCGTCGAACACGCCGTAATTCGGCAGATTGCACTTGAAGCGAAGTGCGGCGATTTTTCCGCCATCGAGCAGCGCGCAGGCATTATGGAGCCTGCCGTCCTCGATCCAGGGCGTGCCGACCAGCACCGCCGGGCCGCCATCCGCGGTCTCGCGCGCGAGCGCCTCGATCGCGGCGCGGCAGGTGTCCTGGAACGCCGGCTTCTGCACCAGATCTTCCGGCGGGTAGCCGGCGATGAACAATTCCGGAAACAGCACGAGATCGGCGCCGTCGGACCTGGCTTGCGCGCGCGCGGCACGTACCTTCGCGGCATTGCCCTCGATGTCGCCCATGGTCGGATTGAGCTGGGCGAGCGTGACCGCGAATACGTTGAGACGTTCGGTCATGGCCGCCGCACTCCGCTTCAGAGGAACCCCAATCGCTCGATGATGGCGATGATCCAGAACGCGCCGGCCATCAGCAGCGCAACGCCGACCGCGGCCGAGCCCATATCCTTGACCCGCCCGATCTGCTTGTCGTGATCCATGGTCAGGCGGTCGGCAAGCTTCTCGATCGCGGTGTTGAGCAGCTCGACCGTCAGCACGAACGCAACCGAACAGACCAGCTCGACCGCCCGCAGCGCCGTCGCGGCGACGAACCAGGCCAGCGGCACCGACAGGATGAGCGCAAAAATCTCCTCGCGAACGGCCTGCTCCGACCGGAACGCGAAGGCCAGACCGTTGCGTGAATTGATCGTCGCCTTCCAGATCCGCAGCAAGGTGTTAGAGCCCCGCGGCGACCGGCATCGGCCTGGCCTTGCCGGCGCGTTCCTGCTTGAGGAGCTCCGCGATCAGGAAAGCCATGTCGATCGATTGCTCGGCATTGAGGCGGGGATCGCAGACCGTGTGGTAGCGATCGTTGAGATCCTCGTCGGTGATCGCACGGGCGCCGCCGATGCACTCGGTGACGTCCTGACCGGTCATCTCCAGATGCACGCCGCCGGCGTGCGTGCCTTCCGCCGCGTGGATGGTGAAGAACGACTTCACCTCCGACAGGACGCGGTCGAACGGGCGCGTCTTGTAGCCTGACGTCGAGGTGATGGTGTTGCCGTGCATGGGATCGCACGACCAGACCACAACCCTGCCCTCGCGCTTCACGGCGCGGATCAGTCCCGGCAGATGGTCGGCGACCTTGTCGGAGCCGAACCGGTTGATCAGCGTCAGCCGGCCAGGCTCGTTGTCGGGGTTGAGCACGTCGATCAGCTTCAAGAGCTCGTCGGGCTTGAGCGACGGGCCGCACTTCAGGCCGATCGGGTTCTTGATGCCGCGGAAATATTCGACATGGCCGTGATCGAGCTGGCGGGTACGGTCGCCGATCCAGATCATGTGGCCCGAGGTCGCGTACCAGTCGCCGGTGGTGGAATCGACGCGGGTCATGGCCTGCTCGTAGCCGAGCAGCAGTGCCTCATGGCTGGTGTAGAAATCGGTCGCGCGCAGCTCCGGATGGCTCTCGAGGTCGAGGCCGCAGGCCTGCATGAAGTTGAGCGCGTCGGAGATGCGGTCAGCCAGCTCCTTGTAGCGGCGGGACTGCGGCGAGTCCTTCAGGAAGCCCAGCATCCATTGATGCACGCTGCCGAGATTGGCAAAGCCGCCAGTCGCGAACGCACGCAGCAGGTTTAGCGTCGCAGCCGACTGGCGGTAAGCCATCAGCTGGCGCTGCGGGTCCGGCACGCGCGCTTCCCTGGTGAAGGCGATGTCGTTGACGATGTCGCCGCGATAGCTCGGCAGCTCGACGCCATCAATCTTCTCGGTCGGCGACGACCGCGGTTTTGCGAACTGGCCGGCAATGCGGCCAACCTTCACCACCGGCACCGCGCCGGCATAGGTCAGCACCACCGCCATCTGGAGCAGCACGCGGAAGAAATCGCGGATGTTATTGGCGCCGTGCTCGGCAAAGCTCTCGGCGCAATCGCCGCCCTGGAGCAGGAAGGCCTCGCCGGCCGCAACGCGGGCCAGCGACTTCTTCAGATTGCGCGCCTCGCCCGCGAACACCAGCGGCGGAAAGGTCGCAAGCTGCGCCTCGACGTCGGCCAGGGCCTTGGCGTCGGGATAATCGGGCACCTGTAGCACCGGCTTGCTGCGCCAGGACTCGGGCGTCCACCGCTCGGACATCGCAATCTCTCCGTGAAGTAAAAAAGCACAACCTGATCTGTGGGTTGCGAGGGCCGCCTTATACACAGCCCGGTCCCCCGCCGCCAGTTGTAAATCCATTTCGCACTGCAAACCCTTGCGGGGAAAGCCGAATTCGCATTTGCTGAGGGCTGGCAAGGAAACCGGCAGGACATCGGCTGCCCATGGACGCGGCGCGCGACGACGTTTTCATCGACGAGATCACCTTCCCGGCGACGGACGGGTATCCGCTGGCAGGCACCCTGTTCCTGCCGCG
Organism: Bradyrhizobium sp. 482_C4_N1_8; assembly: GCF_052075965.1. Classification (NCBI taxonomy): domain Bacteria; kingdom Pseudomonadati; phylum Pseudomonadota; class Alphaproteobacteria; order Hyphomicrobiales; family Nitrobacteraceae; genus Bradyrhizobium; species Bradyrhizobium sp. 482_C4_N1_8. Next base: position 5,637,708 of record NZ_CP197231.1, read on the forward strand.
CGGCTCCAAACGCCATGCCGTGCTGATCAACTCCGCCACCGCCGTCCCGCGAAAGATCTATCGCGGCTTTGCCTCCTACCTCGCCCATCGCGGCTGCGCGGTCCTGACCTACGATTATCGCGGCATCGGCGATTCCCGGCAGCCGGCGATGGTCGGCTACAACCAGCCGAAATCGCTGGTCGGATTCAAGGCCTCGATGTCGGACTGGGCCGCGCAGGACGTCACCGCCGCGGTGCGCTGGATGCGCGAGCGCTACACCACCCTGCCGCTCGCCTATGTCGGCCACTCCTTCGGCGGCCAGGCGCTGGGGCTGATCGACAACAACAGCGATATTTCACGCGCCGCCTTCGTGGCCTCGCAGGCCGCGACCTGGCGGCTGATGGCGTCGCCGGAAAAATATCGCGTCTACGCCTTCATGAATTTCGTCGGCGTGCCGCTCGTCCACACGCTCGGCTACGCGCCGGGCTGGGCCGGCATCGGCGAGGATCTGCCCAAGGGCGTCTTCCTGCAATGGGCCGACTGGGTCTCCAGCCCGCGCTATCTGTTCGACTCCAAATTACCGGCGCTGGAGAACTTCGCAAAGTTCAAGGGCGAGCTGCGCGCGCTCTGCTTCTCCGACGATCCCTGGGCGACGCGGCCTGCGGTCGAGCTGCTCGCGAGCGGCTTCTCCGCGATCAAGCCGGAGGTGCTGACGGTGAAGCCGTCCGACGTCGGCGCCAAGGCGATCGGCCATTTCGGCTTCTTCCGCCCCGAGCACCGCGACACGCTGTGGCGCGGCGTGGCGGAATGGATCCAGGGGGAGTGACATTACGCGGCCGCCGCGGGCAGTTTGATGACGATCCGCAATCCGCTTCGTTCGCCCTCCGTGATGTTCGCAGCGTCGATCAATCCCCCAAGTCGATCGACAATCCGCTTGACGATCGAGAGGCCCAGACCGACGCCCTCGCCTTCCGGCCGCTGCCCACGGAAGAACGGCTCGAATATCCGGCCGATCTCTTCGGGGGACACGCCTGGTCCATTGTCCTCGATCTGAAGCACAGCCTTGGTGCCGTCCCGGTAAATCGCCACATCGATCCTGCCGCCCGCCGGCGTGAAACGGAGCGCGTTATCGAGAAGATTGCGGATCATGGCTGCGAGCATGACCGGCTCGCCGCGCACCGGAGCTGACTCGGCCCGTTCGAAACCAAGATCGACGCCGCGGCTGATCGCCTCCCGCAAGAGATCGGCGATGACGCTCTTCGCCGCGTGATCGAGCTCCACAACCTCCCATTGCCCGCAATCGGTGGGCGCAGCGTCGTGTCGCGCCAGCGCAAGCAACTGCTCCAGAAGATGCTTGCTGCGACTCATGCCCTGCCGAAGCGCTGCAAGGCGCTCGCGCGCGGCCGGTGGCAGTTCGACGTGATCGAGATTCTCAGCCTGTACGCTCAACGCCGTCAGCGGTGTGCGCAGTTCGTGCGCGGCGTCCGCGATAAACCTTCGCTGCTGCCCTATCATCTCGTGCATGCGCTGCAACAGGCCGTTGATGGAAGACACGAACGGATTCAGTTCGCTTGGGAGGTCGCGAAGCGGCAACGCCGTCATGTCATCCGCACGCCGTGCGTTGAGTTCGTCCGCCAGCCGGACCATGGGCCGAAGCGATCCGGCAATGACAATGGCGATCACCAGCATCAGGCAAGGGATCAGCGCGGCGATCGGAAGCACGGTGCGGAGCGCCATGTCACTTGCGATCTCATCCCTGACCCCCGTGCTCTGGGCCACCGCAAACCGGCTGGCGTCGGATCGCGTCTTCAGCACCACCCGGACCGGCTTTCCCTGTCGCGTTGCATCGCGCATCCCATCCTGAAGCCGCCACAACTGGCGCTCCTCGGGTGTGCCTTGCGGCGCCCTGCCCAGCTCCATCAGCCAGACTTCGGAATTCTCATCGACCCCATGGAGGTCCTGAGCTCCGGTGAAGCCACCGCTCTGAACGAGGCCCGCGATCTGGATCAGCACGGAGTCCTGCGTCTCGATCGCCTCATCGAATGCCCACCGGTGTGCGAAGACGCCTCCGATGAGGCCGGTCACCAGCACGATCGTCGTCAAGCTGATGAACAGCCGGCCGCGCAGCGAGTTGATCATGGCGCGCGATCCACCATCCATCCCATCCCGCGCACGTTGCGGATCGCCTCCGTACCGAGCTTCTTTCGGATGGTGTGGATCAGGAATTCGACCGCGTTGCTTTCGACCTCCTCGTTCCAGCCGTAAAGCTGCCGCTCGAGCTCGCTCCGCGACAGGATGGTGCCGGGGCGCGTCAACAAGGCCTGCAGCAGCGCGAACTCGCGCGCGGTCAGGAGGGCCGTTTGGCCACACAGCGACGCCTCGCGGGTCGCAGGATCGAGACTGAGCCTGCCGTTGCCAAGCACAGCGGGCGCACCGCTGCCTTCGCGGCGAAGCACCGCCCGCATCCGTGCCAGCAATTCGCGTATCTCGAACGGCTTGACCAGATAATCGTCGGCGCCGAGATCGAGGCCTTCGATCCTGTGATCGACGCCATCCCGCGCGGTGACGATAATGACCGGGCACCTGCAGCCATTCGCGCGCAACTGCCGCAGGATATCCCGACCGTCCGCATTCGGCAGTCCGAGATCGAGCAGCAGCACCTCGTAAGACTCGGCTGAGGCGGCAAGCAGCGCGGACTCGCCATCCCTCACCCAGTCGACGGCGTAGGCAGCATCCTTGAGCGCTTGTTCGACGGCGGCTCCAACCATCCTGTCGTCTTCGATCAGCAAAACCCGCAAAGCTCGATCCTCGAAACCGCCGGGCCATCCGGCCGTCAAAATCATGACCGTTCCGACTTAGCGCAGAGTTAGGGAGCGCCAGCAGGCCCAAAATGCGGCGAAGGCCGCCCCGCATTGAAGATTCTCGTCCCTAAGCCCGGCCTAAGTCGCCTGCGCGACGGTCCCGCATCGCTTCGGCTTTGGGAGATTTGGGCGTGTCGCAATATTCAGGTTTTGGCGCAAGACGGATGCTGAACAAGGTTCCGGAAGTCACGGCGATCTTCTGGGCCATCAAGATTCTCTCGACCACGGTTGGCGAGACCGGCGCCGACTATCTCGCGGTGCATGTCGGCCTCGGCGCCAGCCTGACCGCGATCTGCATGAGCGGCCTGCTGGTCGCAGCACTGTTGCTGCAACTGAACCGCCGCGTCTACGTGCCCTGGATCTACTGGCTGACCGTCGTTCTCGTCAGTATCGTCGGCACGCAGCTTACGGATCTCCTGACCGACAAGCTCGAGATCAGCCTCTACATCAGCACAGCGGCGTTCGCTTGCGCGCTCGCCGCGACCTTTGCGGTCTGGTACGGCGTCGAGCGCACGCTATCGATCCACAGCATCGTGACGACGCGGCGCGAGCTGTTTTATTGGACGGCAATCCTGTTCACCTTCGCGCTCGGCACGGCCGCAGGCGATCTTGCCACCGAAGCACTTGGTCTCGGTTTCCAGCTCGGCGTCGCCGCCTTCGGCGTGCTGATCGCGGCGGTGATGATGGCCTATTACTTCGGCGCCAATCCCGTCCTCACCTTCTGGCTTGCCTACATCCTGACCCGCCCGCTTGGCGCCTCGCTCGGCGATCTGCTCTCGCAATCGCGCGAGTACGGCGGCATCGGCCTCGGCACGAGCCAGACCAGCATCGCCTTCCTGACCGTGATCGTCGGCCTCGTCGCCTGGGTGACCTTCGAGGGCGACGGCAGGCGCCGTGCCGATCCGGCGCAATAGCTTCAACCGCGAAATCCCGCTCTCTGCATGAAGCAGGAGCTCCACCAGGAGAAACCACATGATGAAACTGATTTCCGCCGTCGCCGTCTGTCTGCTGACGACCTTCACGGGCGAACCGCACATGCACGCGAGCCAGCACTTCACCTTCGTGCCCCTCGCGGAAGCCGCGACCGCAAAGCTCGGCGATCTCACGCAGTTCCGGAGCATCGTGGTCGACGTCGCCGCGCTGATCGACAAGGGCGACCTCCCCGCTGCCAAGACAAGGATCAAGGACCTCGAGACCAAATGGGACGAGGCCGAAGCCGGATTGAAGCCGCGCGCGGCAGCCGATTGGCACACCGTCGACAAGGCGATCGACCGCGCGCTGGAGGCGCTGCGCGCGAGCGCGCCGGATGCGGCGAAGTGCAAACAGGCAGTCGCTGATCTGCTCGCGACCATGAATACCGCCACGAAGTCCTGACGCCTCTGCGCGCCATCATCCCGTCAGCCGCGGATCCCGGTCCGCGGCTGACGCATCAACGAGGACACCATGGAAGATCAGACCAAAAGCAATATCATCAGCGAGAGCAAGGTCCCCGAGGTCACGCTCGGTTTCTGGATCATCAAGATCGCCGCCACCACGCTCGGCGAGACCGGCGGTGACACCGTCACCATGACGCTGAACTGGGGCTATCTGGCCGGGACCTGCCTGTTCCTCGCGGCCATGATCGTCCTGGTCGCGGCGCAGGTCCGCGCGCGCAAATTCCATCCAGCACTGTATTGGGGCACCATCGTCGCATCGACCACCTTCGGCACCACGATGGCTGACTTCGCCGACCGGTCGCTTGGCATCGGCTATACCGGCGGCTCGACGCTGCTCCTCACTTGTCTCGTGCTGGTGCTCGGCCTCTGGTATCGCGCCGAGGGAACGATCTCGGTCAACAGCGTCAGGACACCGCGCGTTGAGGCCTTCTATTGGGGCGCGATCACCTTTTCGCAAACACTGGGTACTGCGCTCGGCGACTGGATCGCGGATACCGGCGATATGGGCTATCGCGGCGGCGCATTGATCTTCGCGGCCGGACTCGCCGTTATCGCAGCACTTTACTTCTGGACCCGCGTCTCACGCGTCACGCTGTTCTGGGCCGCCTTCATCTTGACGCGTCCGCTGGGTGCGACCGTCGGCGACTTTCTCGACAAGCCGCTCGACCACGGCGGGCTGGCGCTGAGCCGGCCGCTGGCCTCGGTCGTGATCGCAGCCTTTATGCTGGTGTGCCTGCTGCTGATTCCGCAACGCGCGGGGCAGCATCCCGGTGACGCCCCGGCGCCGGAGCAAGCCTGAATAGCCGAACGTTAGCGAATGATCGTCGTCAGAGACGAGTAGCGCCGGTTCGGCTTGGCCTCGCCCGGCGCAAACTGCGCGAAGGCCTCGCTGACGCGGACCGCCGGCGGCGTGTCGCTGGCGAAGCGGAATTCCTTCGGCCGCGGCGCGTAGAAGCTGGCGCTGTAATAGGCGTCGTCGAAACGCGCCTCGCCGACGCCGAACAATGCGTCGCAGACGAACAGGAGCGCGTAGACTCCCGCAACCGCCGCAACGATCTCCCTTAGAACAGACATGCCGATGCCCCAACCTTTTGCAGGCAGGAAGCACGCCGGTTCCAAAGCCGAGGTTTAAGGCAGCGGCCTTCTTGTCCGCAGGGTTTGCCGCCGCTGAGCGGAATGCAGACAATTTTATCGATGTCGAAAAGAGAGCCCGCCTGACCGGACGATCAGGCGGGCCCAGGATTGGCCGATCGGGAGGTTATCAGACGGCCAGATTCATCCAGACAGCCTTGGGCTCGGTGAAATTGTCGAGCGCGGCGGTGCCGTGCTCACGGCCGAGGCCGGAGTCGCGCTCGCCGCCCCAGGGCAGGCGCACGTCGGTGTAGCCATAGGTGTTCATCCAGACCGTGCCCGCACGCGCCCGCTTGGCGAAGCGCTGGAGCTTGCCGATATCGCGGCTCCACACGCCGGCGGCGAGGCTGTAGGCGGTGCCGTTGGCGATCCTGAGCGCATCGGCCTCGTCCTTGAACTTGATGACGCTGACAACGGGGCCAAAAATCTCCTCCTGCGAGATACGCATCTCGTGTGCGACGCCTGCGAACACCGCGGGGCTGATGAAATAGCCGCGATCGCCGACTTTCTCGCCGCCGGTGACGAGGGTCGCGCCCTCCTTCTGGCCGATGTCGACATAGTCGAGGATCGACTTCATCTGCTTCTCGGAGATGACGGGGCCGAGCACCGTCTTGCGATCGAGCGGATCGCCGATCCTGAGCGACTTTGCGCGCGCCGCGAGACGCTCGACGACTTCGTCGTACGCCTTCTCCTGCACCAGCACGCGGGAGCCTGCCGAGCACACCTGGCCGGCATTGAAGAAGATGCCTGAGGCCGCAGCCTTGGACGCCGCTTCGAGATCGGCATCGTCAAAGATGACGTTGGCCGACTTGCCGCCGAGCTCGAGCGAGACGCGCTTGAAGTTGCTGGCCGCGCCCTTCATGATTCCACGGCCCACGCCGGGCGAGCCGGTGAAGGTGACCTTGTCGACATCGGGGTGATTGACCAGCGCGTCGCCGACGACCCGGCCCGGACCGGTGACGACGTTGAAGACGCCCGCCGGCAGGCCCGCTTCAAGTGCGAGCTCGGCGATGCGCAGCGCCGACAGCGAGGTCAGCTCGGCCGGCTTCATCACGATGGTGCAGCCGCAGGCCAGCGCCGGCGCGAGCTTCCACATGCCGATCATCAGCGGGAAATTCCACGGCACGATCGCCGCGACCACGCCGACCGGCTCGCGCACGGTGTAGGTCAGGGCATCGTCGCGCACCGGCACGACATCGCCGCTGATCTTGTCGGCCCAGCCGGCGTAATAGATCAGCGTGTCGACGGCAGCCGGAAAATCCTGGCGCGTCGTCGCGGAGATCGGCTTGCCGGCATCGATCGACTCGAGCTCGATGATTTCTTCGGCGTGCTGCTTGAGCAGGTCCGCCCAGCGCAGCAGTATCTGGCCGCGCTCGGAGGCACGCATCGTACGCCACGGACCTTCGAAGGCCCGGCGCGCGGCGGCGACGGCGTGTTCGACATCGGCCTCGCCGCCTTCGGCGACGACGGCGATGACCTGCCCGGTGGCGGGATTGAGGGATTTGAAGGTGCGGCCGGAGCTCGCGGGGACGCGGCGGCCGTCGATGAGCAGATGCTGCGGCCGGGCCATGAATTCGGTGGCCGGCGAATGCGCAAAGTCATATGCAACAGACATCATATTTCCTCCTGTTCTGGTATACCAGACTAGGCGCCTATTTCCTGGAGTAAATATGATATAGTTTGCAAATGGACGCCTCACATATGAAGCGCAGTTCATAAGGATTTCAGATGCTTCAGATCGAGATCGAGGCCGTCTGGCGATTTCGCCACGAGGGCAGCCCGCGCACCGCCGTGATCATGCTCGGCGTGCTCAACGAGATCCGGAAGACCGGAAAGATCACGAGCGCGGCCAGCGATGTGCACCTGTCCTACCGGCACGTCTGGAATCTGATCGAGCAATGGTCGGAGTTCTTCGGAACCCCACTGGTCGAAACCCAGCGCGGCAAGGGCTCGAAGCTCACGCCGTTCGGCGAGCGGCTGGTATGGGCCGGCGAACGCATGCAGGCCCGGCTCGGGCCGCAGCTCGAAAACCTGGCGCAGGAGCTGGCGAGCGAGATCAAGCCGTTCCTCGAACAGCGCCCTTCGGTGATCCGCGTTCATGCCAGCCACGGCTTTGCCGTGGCAAAACTGCGAGAATTCCTCGATCGCGAGCCCGGCATCGGCGTCGATTTGCGCTATGTCAGCAACCAGCATTCGCTGGTCGCACTGGCGCAGGGCGCCTGCGATCTCTCGGGCCTGCATCTGCCGCACGGCGCGTTGCGGGCCCAGGGCATCAAGGCGGCGCGCGAATGGCTGGATCCGCGCGAGGATCGCATCATCAGTTTCGTCACGCGCGAGATGGGGCTGATGGTCGCGCGCGGCAATCCGCTGCGCATCGCTTCGCTTCGTGACCTCACCGGGCCAAAAGTCCGCTTCGTCAACCGCGACCATGATTCCGGCACGCGGCTGTTGTTCGACCAGCTGCTTGCCGCGAACGGCATCGACGAGAGCAAGATCAACGGCGCGCAGCAGATCGAGTTCACCCACGCCGCCGTCGCGGCCTATGTCGCGAGCGGCATGGCGGATGCGAGTTTTGGTGTCGAGGCGGCCGCCCGCCACTTTGGCCTCGATTTCATCCGCATCCTCACCGAGGATTATTTCTTCGTCTGCAAGCGCGCCTTCCTCGATACCGGGCCGATGCAGCGCATCCTGGAGATCATGCGTAGCGCCGATTTCCGCGCCGCCGTCGCCACCCTGCCCGGCTACGTGCCGTCGGATACCGGCAACGTAACCGGCGTGAAGGCGTTTCTGGAGCTGCACGCCGTGCGATGATGCTCGGCTCGGCAACGATCTCACGTCCGGCCGCTGGGACGCGCGGTACGGGCACTATCGGCAGCATCCGACCTTCGTCGGCTCGCTCAAGCTGATCGTCAACCACATCTGACCCGGCGCGGCACCTTATTGCCGAGCGCTCGGACTCAGCAGGCAGGCCGCAAGCTCGGTGCGGTTGTGCACGCCGAAGCGTCGGCACAGGTTCGCGACGTGCTCCTTCACGGTCTGATCGGAAATCCCCATCTCGCGGGCGATTTCCTTGTTGGTCTGGCCGCGGCAGACCCGGATGGCGACGTCCGCGGACCGTGGCGGAAGCGATGCCGAGAGCGTCGCCACCGGCGTCGCTGCCGGCTCGGGGACGCGGATTGCGGCAGGATGGGCGTCGATCGCGCCCGCGTTCGTCATGTTGGTCAAAGCGAGCGAGCCCGCCCGACACAGCATCTCCATGCGCTGCCGCGACCGCATCGTGTAGGGCGCGTCCGTATCGGTCGTCGCCGTAAACAGCACGCCGACGATCTTCTGCCCGCACCACAACGGGCCGCCCATGTTGTATGCAAAGCCCCACTCGTGCAGCATCTCGAAGGACGGACTGTGCCGCCATTGCTGCGGACCGATCACCGTTTCGCCGTCGACCGCGCGGCCTTGGGTCATGATGCAGTCGAGCACGGGGTCGCGCTTCCAGAAGCCGGCCCTGTAATTGTCGAGCAGGCCTTCTGCGACGTGCCGGCTGTAGACCAGTTCCGGTTCGAGCCCGTCGAGCAAATAGAGGCCGACGGTCGGCGATCCCGTCAATTCCGTGATCGCCGAGCAGCAGGCAATGCCAAGGGCGCGCACCGAGCGGCTCTCGGCGATGGACATCAGCCGATCTGCGAGCTGGCGCTCGGGCAGACCATCCAAATGCTCCTGCTCGGCTCTCACCGCCACTCCTCGCGCGAACGCGCGGTGCCCTCGGACACACGCGCGTCATTGCCGATTGTTATAGGCTTAAAATTTCTGCCTCGCCTGACCTTTGGTCAAGCGAAAAGAAGCGGCAAAACACGGCTCTCCCGGCCCAGCTTTGCGGCAGAGCAGCATGGCCAACACCCCCCATGATGGGGGATTGCTGCTTTAGCCGCCTCATCTCTAGCATCCTGGCCTTCGGGATCGCGTAACGACGTTCGCGCGGTTCCGACGGGGACATCTCGACACCAACGCGAGCCGTTCGTCGCGCGCACCAACAGTCTTTGGCGCGTGTGGGCGGAGTCTTGCCCGCGACCGGCGTCTGTTCCGCCCGACCCAGATCTTCGCGTGCAGCAGCGTTGCGCGAAGAACCAACAGCCCGACGTGGAGACACCGACCATGAGCCCTTCCGTGCAACTCGCCGTAAAGCCTTCCGCGACCCCGACGGTGGCCGAGTTCCATGCGCGCCTCGACGCGCTGCTACCGCTGGTCGAATCCAGGGCCGCGGAGGCTGAGACACAGGGCTATATGACTGACGACGTGGTGGCGGCGCTGCGCAAGGCCGGCATCTACACCATGCTGTTCCCGAAGGAGGTCGGCGGCGCCGAGCTCCTGCCTTACGACGCCATGACCGTGATCGAGCGGCTCGCTTACGCACACGCCTCCGCCGGCTGGTGCGTCATCGGCAACAACATGGAAGGCACGACGCTCGCCATCTACATCGAGGACGAAGGCATCAAGAAAGTCTTCGCGGGCGGGCCCGACATCACGATTGCCGGCAACGGCGTGCCGCGCGGCTTCGCCCGACCGGTCGATGGCGGTTACATGATCCGTGGCAACTGGGCCTATGGCAGCGGCATTCAGCACGCCGAGTGGGTCCATTCAGGCTGCTTCGTCACCGACGCATCCGGCAAGGACATGGTGTTCGGCCCGAACGGCCAGCCCAAGATCGTCGTCACCCACCATCCGCGCGCGACCATCAAGTTGATGGGCAATTGGGACGTGCTCGGCCTGCGCGCGACGGGAAGTTTCGACTACACTTTGAGCGAGGGCGACGAGTTGTTCGTGCCCACGCACATGACCTACGATTTTGACATTGGTGCGCCGCGCCGAGGTGGTGTGCAGGGTGCACTGGGGCTGGCAGGCTACAGCGCCTGGGCGCATTCCGCCTGGGCCGTCGGTGTCGGCCGCCGCATGCTCGACGAACTCGTCAAGGTGATCGTCCAGCGCCAGGATCCATTCGGCAAGTCGCGCGACAGCGCGAGCTTCAAGTTCCAGTTCGCGCAGGCCGAAGCTCGTTTCCGCGCAGCACGTGCGTTGGTCCACGAAACCTGGAAGGACGTCTCGGAGACTTGCGCCGGCGGTGAAAGTCCGTCGCTGGAGCAGATGACGATGATCAAGCTGTCACTGCGCCACGTCCACGACGTTCTGTCGGATGTCGCCACCTTCGCGCATCGCGCCGCGCGCGGCGCCTCGCTGCACAACACGCCGATGCAGCGGTTCTATCGCGACATCCATTCGGGCACGCAGCACATCCTGATGGCCGACCAGATCGTCGAAGAGTGCGGCCGTGCGCTGCTCGGCCTCCCCGGCCCTGGTGCGCAATGGACGGTCTTCGGGGTGACGGGCTGAGCAAGCGACCAGACACGAGGGCGTCGACGTGAGGACATCCCGCATCGTTGGCTTCTGCGGCAATAGTTGGCGCCCGGCGAAGTCGCGCATGCTGGTGGAAGCCGTCGCCGCCGATCTTCAGGCGCAGCATGGACTGAAGACCACCGTCATCGATCTTGTCGATGCCGGTTGCGGCATCGCCGGCTTCACCCGGACTGCACTCGATGACAACGCGCGCACCGTCGTCGAGGCCATCGAACAGGCCGACGGTCTCGTGATCGGATGCCCGGTGTTCCAGGGCTCTTATCCCGGATTGTTCAAGCACGTATTCGACTTGATCGAACCCAGCGTGCTGCGCAACCGTCCGGTGCTGCTGACCGCGGTCGGCGGCGGCCTGCGCCACTCGCTGGTGGTCGAGCACCAGCTCCGCCCGCTGTTCGGCTTCTTCGAAGCCTGCACCGTCTCGACGGCGATCTACGCCAGCAGCGGCGAGATCGTACCAGGCGAGCCGCTCGCACCAATGACGGCCGCGCGGCTCGCCAACGCCGTCGAACAATTCGCCTCACTTCTCAGCGGTCGCCAGGAAGCCGCCGCATGACTCACCAACGCCCGGCTCTGCCGCCTTCAACCGGAGACGACCATGCTTGATACCGTCAAACCCTCGCCCGATCTCACCGGCTTCTCCCGCGCGGAACATACGATCAACGGCGTGCGGACCGTCGTTCACAGCATCGGAAGCGGCCCGGTGCTGGTGTTCCTGCACGGCACCGGCACCTTCACCGGCTTCGAGATGGCGCGCGATTGGGCGAAGCGGCACACGGTCATCATCCCCTATCATGCGGGCTTTGGCGATTCCGGCGACGCCGAGGCGATCGACACCGTCGAGGATCACGTCCTTCACTACATGGATCTGTTCGACAAGCTTGGCCTTGAGCAGTTCGACCTCGCCGGGTTCTCCCTCGGCGGATGGCTTGCCGCGGAGTTCGCGATCCGTCAGCCGCATCGGGTCCGCAAGCTGGTGCTGGTTGCGCCCGCCGGTCTTGTGGTCGGAAGCGCGCCTGCGCCCGGATTGTTCGAGATCGCACCGCAAGAACTGCCAACCTATCTCGCGCACGATCCGGCCGCGGCACTCCGTTACTTTCCCAAGGCGCCCGATCCGGCCTTCGACGCCCGGCTTGGACGCGAGGTCACGGGCTTTGCCAAGCTGATCCGCAGCGAACCGCAGGGCAATCCCAAGCTCGCGCACTGGCTGCATCGAATCACGATGCCGACGCTGGTGCTGTGGGGGGCCGCAGATCGCTTGCGCCCGACCGCCCAGGCAGATGCCTGGAAAGCAGGGCTCCCCGACGCACGCGTGACGCTGGTGCCGGCGACCGGTCATCTCGTGTTCGAGGAAACGCCGTCTTCCGCACACTACGTCACCGATTTTCTCGCCGATTGATCCGCACACAACAGAGGACACCACCATGATCGAGATGCCTCCGGGCGTGACCCCTGCCAAAGAAGGCTTTGGCAACGTCATCTGGAACATTCTGGGCCAGACCTACACGCTGAAGCAGCATTCCGAGGCGTCGATGGCCTGGCATGCCGTGTTTCCGGATGGCACCTTCGTGCCGCCGCACGTGCATCCGACCCAGGATGAATTCGTCTATGTGCTGAGCGGCCGCTACGACCTCTGGCTCGACGGCAAGGACTTTGTCGCCAAGGCCGGCGACCTCGTCCGCATGCCCAAAGGCATCCCCCACGGCATCTTCAACAAGTCGGGTGAAACCGCCACCAGCCTGTTCTGGGTCGCACCGACGCGGTCGCTGAAAGAGCTGTTCGAGCGCATCCACAATCTCCCCGATCCGCAGGAGGTCGTGCGACGTGCCGCCGAACACGAGGTCAACTTCCTGCCGCCGCCCGCCTGAGGCCACGCCGATTCCGTCGACACGCAACCGCGAGAACCGATGATGACCATGCTGACAACAACTTGGACGTCCATCTCCGAGAACGACCGCCGTCGGATAGCCCGGTGGCAAAAAGGCATGCTGGCCCTCGCCATCCTCTGCGAGATCTTTCTCGCCGCCGACTGGTATGCCTTCGCGGCCGTACTGCCCTTCGTCTCCGAGAGCCTCAAGCTCAATCCCGCCGAGGCTGGGCTTGCGCAAGGCATCTTTGCGCTGACCTACGGTATCGGCATGGTGGTGTGGTCTCCGGTCAGCCGGTCGATGACGGCGCGCAACATGCTGCTGATCGGGCTTGCCGGCACTGGCATCGGCATGGTGCTCCAGGTGTTCGTACAAAGCTACACACAGCTCGTGATGCTCCGGCTCGTGATCGGCTTCTTCGACGCCGGCATCTTCATCGGCAACATGAAGCTGATCTTCGGCTGGTTTCCGCAAAGTCGGCGTGGCTCGGTGGTAGGCATCATCCTCGCCGCCTACAGCCTCGCCATCACCATGGATTTCGCGCTCGGCATTCCCCTGACGATTGCGACCGGTTGGCGGACCTTCTTCGCCGTGCTGGCAATCGGCACGCTGCTCGTTGCAGCCGTCGACGCACTCGTCGTCCGCAACGATCCGCGCGAGCTCGGCATCGACGGTTTTACCTGGGGCAATGAAACACCGCAGGAGCACCTGCCGCTCGGCGAGATCTTCCGCTCGAAATGGATCGCGGTCGGCGGCTTCGGCATCGTAGCCTGCACCTTCGCGATCGCCGGCACCGCCACCTGGGTGGTGCCGGCCTTCATCACAGTACAGCACATGCCGCCGGAAGCCGGCGCTGTCATCGGCACCGTCATGGGGTTGTCGCAGGTGCTATTCCTGGTGATTGGCGGCTACATGTCCGATCGGCTCGGCAAGCCCTTCATGATCAAACTCACCGCATGTCTCGCTTTCCTGACCGCGCTGATGTTCCTGTGGAGCGTGGTCACACCGATGTCGTTCTCGATGCTGGTGCTGTTTGCAGCACTCAGCGGTATCGCGCTGCTCGGCGGCGGCGCTATCTTCGCCCTGCTCAGCGAAAAATACTCCGACGCGCTCGCACCGGCCGCGATTGGATACGCCGAGGTATTTGGCATCTTCTCGGCCTTCGTGGCGCCCTGGATGATGGGCGCCATCATCAACGCCTCGGCCGGCTCGTTCACCGGCGCCTTCATTGCTTTCGCGGTGGTCGAGCTCATCATCGTCGGCCTTTTGATGATCCTCGCCCGCGAGGACGTCAGTCAGGGCGCGGTGGTCGGAAGCCCCGCGGAATAAGATGCAGCGATCAGGGCACGGGCTAAAGCCCGTGCTCTGCGGACCTCGACAAAGGTCCATCTTCTGGGAAATCGGGCGCCCTCACCTTGTCCGCGACGGGCAAGAGTGGCAATCTCGCGAGGCAGAGCCCAAGAGACCCCGTCATGCCGCGCGTGAGCGCCAAATCCCTCCCCCAGCTGAGCCTTCGCATCGACCTCGACGGCGAGGATCGGATCGGGCCCGGCAAGATCGAGCTTTTGGAGCAGATCCGCGAGCAAGGCTCGATCTCGGCGGCCGGCCGCGCCATGGACATGTCCTACAAGCGCGCCTGGGACCTCGTCGACGAGATCAACCGTATCTGCGGACATCCGGTGGTCGAGCCGCAGGCCGGCGGCAAGAACGGCGGCGGCGCGATGCTGACGCCGTTCGGCGAAAAGCTTGTCGCGCGCTACCGCAAGATCGAACGCGACGCCGCGCGCGCCGTGCACAAGGAGTTGGAAGCGCTCAAGAGCGACATCGGCCGTTCGCGGAAATCGTGAACGGACGGGCGCGCATGGGCGGGGAGCAACCCGGCCGCTGACGGCTCGCTATCGCATCCAGCGTGGCAGTGGCAGATTTTTCTTGCGCAGGAATTCCGGGTTGAACAGCTTGGATTGATAGCGCTGTCCGCCATCCGCGAGGATGGTCACGATGGTTTTGCCTGGACCGAGGTCGCGCGCAAGTCGCATGGCTCCAACGATATTGATCGCGCTTGAGCCCCCCAACACCAGTCCTTCATGCTCGATCAGGTCGAACAGAACGGGCAAGGCTTCCTCGTCCGTAATCTGATATGCCGTATCGATGGACGTGCCTTCGAGGTTCCGGGTGACACGGACTTGCCCGATCCCTTCGGTGATGGAGTCTCCTTCTGTCGTCAGCTCGCCTTTGGTGAACCAATTGTAGAGAGCGGCCCCCATGGGATCGCTGAGCGCAATCTTGATGCCGGGATTTCGCTCCTTGAGGGCTCGCGCGATCCCACCCAAGGTACCGCCGCTCCCAACGGCACATGTGAAGCCGTCGATTCTTCCATCCGTCTGCTGCCAAATCTCGGGACCGGTCGTGCGATAGTGCCCCTCCCGATTGGCGACATTATCGAACTGATTGGCCCAGAAGGCACCGAGCTCCTCGGCGAGCTGGCCGGAATAGCGCGCGTAATGACCCGGATTGGAATAGGGTACGGCAGGCACCAGGCGCAGGTCGGCACCGCACAACCGCAACATGTCCTTCTTCTCCTGACTTTGCGTGTCAGGCATCACGATCACGCTTCGATAGCCGCGTGCATTCGCCACGAGTGCTATGCCGATTCCGACATTGCCGGCTGTTCCTTCGACGATGACACCTCCCGGCTCAAGCTTGCCGCATCGTTCGGCATCGTTGATCATGGCCAGCGCCGCGCGATCCTTGATCGAGCCGCCGGGATTGAGAAATTCGGCCTTGCCATAGATCTCGCAACCCGTGGCCTCCGACGGCATTCGCAGCCTGATCAATGGCGTGTTGCCGATAGCGTCCAGGAAACCCGTTCGAACATCTCTCATCGCTTGCCACCTCTGCCCGCCCGCAACTTTAGGCTGGCGAACAGGCAAAGCGATTCTCTAGTTCAGGCGACGCGTGCAACATTTCCGGCGTTCGACCGGCCCAATCGGCAATTCCATTCTTAGGCGGTGTTTTGTTTGCGCCTTTGGCCCAAGCCGCTAGTTCGGCCGCACCGACATTTCCGGCGTCGGCTGGGTCAGCGCTTCGCCGAGTAGGCTCTGCTCGGCTTTCGGGATCGAGAAGCGCACCTTGAAGCCGTCCTCGGTCTGAAGCGTGATGATGCGCTGGGTCGTGTCGGTCGCCTGCTCGATCGCCCAAGACGCCAGCGGATAGGCGTAGCGCAGGCTCTGGTCGCCGTAGCGGGCCTTCAGCGCCGCCTCGAGCAGCCCGGGCAGCGTCATGATGAGGGCGCCGACCTGGTTGAGCGAGACGCTGACCGCGGCGGGGTTGCCCGCCAGATCCTCGAAGCCCAGCGAGATCGCGCCGCCGTCGGACGCCACCTCGCAGGTCGTGAGCTGCCTCACCTTGATTTCCATCGTCAGTCCCGGAACGCGGTTCGCTATATCCATCACGATATATCGATATGTCCACCCGCGTCCAGCCCTGCTTTTCTGGAATTGATCGAACCGGCCGCCATAGTCGGCCCGGCGAAGTCGTGATATATAGTTCGATATAACGAGGCCCCGAACGGCCCGTTTCTGCAAGGGAGCGCAAAGCCAATGAGTGACTACAATCTTCTCATCGACGGCAAGATGGTGCCCGGCGACCAGACCATGCCGGTTCTCAATCCCGCGACCGAAGAGGTGCTGGCGCAGTGTCCGCGTGCCTCGAAGGCGCAGCTTGATGCCGCCGTCGCCGCGGCGAAGGCCGCCTTCCCGGCCTGGGCCGCGACCCCGATGGCGGAACGCCGCAAGCTCGTGAACGAGATGGCCGACGTGATCGAGGCCAATTCGGGCGAGCTCGCCCACATCCTCACCAGCGAGCAAGGCAAGCCGCTTGGCGACGCCACCGGCGAAGTTTTGGGGATGGCCGCGTTCTTCCGCTACCTCAGCTCGCTCGAATTGCCGATGAAGGTGATCGAGGATTCCGGTGACCGCAAGGTAGAAGCCTATCGCCGCCCGCTCGGCGTCGTCGGCGCCATCATTCCTTGGAACTATCCGCTGCTGATCCTCAGCTTCAAGCTGCCGTCGGCGCTGCTCGCCGGCAACACGCTGGTGGTGAAGCCGGCGCCGACCACGCCGCTCGCGACCCTGCGCTTCGCCGAGCTGATCAAGGACGTCCTGCCGAAGGGCGTGCTCAACTTCATCACCGACGCCAACGATCTCGGCGGCGAGATGACCAAGCATCCTGATATCCGCAAGATCTCGTTCACCGGCTCTTCCGCCACGGGGCAGAAGGTGATGGCGAGCGCGGCGCAGACGCTCAAGCGCATCACGCTCGAGCTCGGCGGCAACGACGCCGGCATCGTGCTCGACGATGTCGACCCGAAGAAGGTCGCTCCCGGCATCTT
Source organism: Bradyrhizobium sp. 482_C4_N1_8 (assembly GCF_052075965.1). Taxonomy (NCBI): domain Bacteria; kingdom Pseudomonadati; phylum Pseudomonadota; class Alphaproteobacteria; order Hyphomicrobiales; family Nitrobacteraceae; genus Bradyrhizobium; species Bradyrhizobium sp. 482_C4_N1_8. The sequence continues at coordinate 5,654,776 of NZ_CP197231.1, forward strand.
CGAGGGCGCGTTCCAGAACTCCGGCCAGGTCTGCCTCGCCATCAAGCGTCTCTACGTCCACGAGTCCGTCTATGACGAGCTCTGCAACGAGCTGGTCGCGATCGCCAAGAGCACGGTGGTCGACGACGGCGCCAAACAGGGCACCAAGCTCGGGCCGCTGCAGAACAAGATGCAGTACGAGAAGGTGAAGACGTTCCTCGAGGACGCGCGCAAGAATGGCAAGGTGGTCGCCGGCGGTTCGGCGATGGACCGTCCCGGCTATTTCATCGAGCCGACCATCGTGCGCGACATCCAAGAAGGCTCGAAACTGGTCGACGAGGAGCAGTTCGGCCCGGTGCTGCCGCTGATCAAGTATTCCGACAAGAACGATGCCATCCGCCGCGCCAACGCCACCACCTACGGCCTCGGCGCTTCGGTCTGGTCGTCCGACATCAAGCGCGCGCACGAGGTCGCAACGTCCGGCACGGTCTGGATCAACAAGCACCTCGACATGGCCCCGCACATCCCGTTCGGCGGCGCCAAGCAGTCGGGCATCGGTACAGAGTTCGCCGAGGAAGGCCTCGCCGAATTCACCCAGCTGCAGATCATCAACGGCCCGCCGGCGGCCTGATCCGACATCCGGGGCCGCGGCAAAACCGCCGCGGCCCCGTTCTCTTTGCGACGAAGCAGAGGCCGACCATGTTCGATGCGCAATGCGACCTCGCCGCCCTCGTCTACGAGGCGCATCAGGACCCCGACGCGGTCCTGCGCAGCTTCGCGGCGGATCTGAATGCGCGTGGCTGTCGCGTCGTCGGCATGGTTCAGGCCGGCCAATGCGCGGATTCGAGCCTGTCGGCCGTGCTGCTTCACAGCGGCGAGACGCTTCTGCTCGCGCAGGATTTCGATCCGGCCGCCCGCGGCTGCCGTCTCGATCTCGCGCGGCTGCAAAATGCGGGGATGCGGATCGCGGACGCCCTCTCGCATGGCGCCGATCTCGTCATCATCAACCGCTTCGGCAAGCGCGAGCGCGACGGCAAGGGCCTGTCCCATCTGATCGGACGCGCGCTCGACGCCGACATTCCCGTGGTGATCGCGGTTGGCAGAGACCATTTCGCCGACTGGATCAAGTTCGCCGGCGGCATGAGCGTCAGGCTCGGCTGCGAGCCCGACGCGTTGGAGGCGTGGTGGCGGAGCATCTCCACAAGCAACACGCGGCTTGACGTCGGATCACATCCTACGGTGTGCGAAATTCTGAAGTGAACGATCTGAGCCTGCCGGACTCGCGTACTTGTCCGTGAAGTCCTCACAGCGGCGCGCCGACTTCCCTGTCGCTGCCGCGCAGGCAGTAGTTTCCCGGAATATGGCCGACGGTCGGGCCTCTGATACGCTTGTGCGGATTCAACCCGCTCCCCCCGACATGCCCTGGGATCCCGAAATGCCGGTCCGTCGGCTAAAGCCATCGCGCGTCCTCGGCGTCGAGCGCTTCTCGGACTTCGACGAATTCCGCGCCAACGAGGTGCTCGGTCTCGGCACCAGCACGCCGCTCCATCCGCGGGAATTCTCGCTGTCTCGCGCCATCCTGCCGCTCCGCGACGGGCTCTTCGTGCTCCAGCGCTCCTTTGCACGGCGGTTTGAGGCCGAGATCGGCACGGACAACGGCGTCGGCCTCGTTGTTCCCCTCACCTTTCACTCCATCGCCAATGGCCGCGAGGTCGATAGTTCGATGATCGCCGTCATGCGCGGCAAAGCCCCCGTCAAGGCGATCGAGCATCACCCCAACACTTACCTGATGCTGCGCTTCAACTCGGACATGCGCCATCGCGGCTGGGCGGATTTCGACACCGGCCTCGCCTATGTCCGCACGCAGGACGATCCGATGACGCGCCTGCGCGCGGCTATCGTGGAGATGTTCTCGCTGGCGTCGGCATGCAACGATCCCCGGCAATTCGAGGCGCTCTACCGCCCGATCCAGGAAACGCTGCTCGCCGGCCTCGACGCCACCCTGCTGCCGGCAGGCGCACGCAGCGCCCGCCCCGGTTCATTCGACAAGCACCGCAAGCTGATCGCGCATCTCGACGACGTCGTTGCGCTGTTCGGCAGCAAGCCGCTCTACAGCGACGACCTCGCCGCCGCGCTCGGCGTGTCCGTGCGCACGCTCCAGGTCGCGACGCACGCGGTGCATGGCGTGAGCCTGCATCACTATCTGCGCCTCAAACGGTTGTGGGCCGTTCGCGTCCAGCTCATGACCGGGGGCGATGGCTTGACCGTCAAGGCCGCCGCACTCGGCAACGGCTTCTGGCACCTGGGCGACTTCTCAAGGAGCTACAGACTGGCCTTCGGCGAAGCGCCGTCCGAGACGCTGGCACGCGGACGGCGTCCGTTGCATCTGGCCATCGGCGCCTGAGAGTGCGGATCGCCCCTCAGGCGTGACCGTTCTCCTTGCGGTGCCCGCTCTCGCTGATGCGGTCGACCCAGGCGATACCGATTGCGGAAATGATGAAGGTCAGGTGGATCAGCACCTGCCACATCACGCCGGACTCGGTGAAATTGCTGCGCGTGGTGCCGAGATTGCCGGCCTCGATGAAGGTCCTGAGCAGCGAGATCGAGGAAATGCCGATGATCGCCATCGCGAGCTTGATCTTCAGCACGCTGGCATTGACGTGGCTCAGCCATTCCGGCTCGTCCGGATGGCCGTTCAGGTTCAGGCGCGAGACGAAGGTCTCGTAGCCGCCGACGATTACCATGACCAGCAGGTTCGAGATCATGACGACGTCGATCAGTCCGAGCACGACCAGCATGATCTGCTGCTCGCTGGCGTCGAACGAGTGCGCAACCAGGTGCCAGAGCTCTTTCAGGAACAGCAGCACATAGACGCCCTGCGCGACGATGAGGCCGACATAGAGCGGCACTTGCAGCCAGCGCGAGCCAAAGATGAGTTGGGCGAACAGGCCGATTTTCGGTCGCGGCCCGGCGTCCGCCGAAGGTGCTTTGGGTTCAGGCGTCATGGATCACTCCGGATTGCAGGCTGGAATTGTCGCCTCAGAGACTCGCGATGACAGGCGCGAGCTCGAGCGAACCGCGATAGATCATCTCGAAGGCGACGTAAACGATGATGGCGAGACCGACATAGGCGATCCAGCGCTGCTTCTGCAACACCCGGCCCAGCAGATCGGCGGCGACGCCCATCATCGCGACCGACAGCAACAGTCCGAACGCGAGGATGTAGGGATGCTCGCGCGCGGCGCCTGCGACCGCGAGCACGTTGTCGAGCGACATCGAGACGTCGGCGGCGACGATCTGCAACGCCGCCTGCCCGAAGGTCTTGCGCGACGCCGGTGCGCTGCCCGCGCTGCCGCCATGGCTCAACGCGAGCTCGGTGTGCGCGGACTGCTCGCGCAGCTCGCGCCACATCTTCCAGCACACCCACAGCAGCAGCACGCCGCCGGCGAGCAGCAGGCCGATCACCTGCAGGAGCTGGGTCGCGACGCCGGCGAAGACGATGCGCAAGGCTGTGGCGGCGACGATGCCGACGATAATGGCGCGGCGGCGCTGCTCGGCCGGCAGGCCGGCGGCGGCAAGGCCGATGACGACGGCGTTGTCGCCGGCCAGCACGAGGTCGATCAGGATGACCTGGAGCAGCGCGGTCAGCGCGTCGGCGGTGATGAATTCAGTCATGATTGATCATTTTTCGATGCGGACGGATCGAGCCATTGCGGCTTCTTCCGCTCGACCCAGTCAAGGACCTTGGAGCGCGAGGCGCGCAACGCGGGGACGTCTTCGGCGAGCAATGCGAGGCCGAGCGGCAGCATCCAGACTCCGAGCACCGGCAGGAAGGAGAGCACGCCGCCAACAATGAGCAGCGCGCCCGACGGGATCCTCACCCAGCGGCTGGACGGTTTCAGCAGATAGGTGACGGTGTCGCCCATGCGCGGCGGCAGGCGGCGGACGAGCTTGTCGAGACGCGGGTCGCCACCGGCCATCTGGCCGGTGGTGCCCCCATTTCCTGCCGTACGCTCGTCCGATGCTGCACTCATGCTCACTCCTGCGTGGCGGCGCGCCGTTCAACGCCTGCGCTGCCTGGCGCCACCGGTTTTGCGCGCGGCAGCACCAGCGTCAGCAGGCGCAACAGCTTGATCGCCTGCACCTCATGGGGATGCACGTCCTCGTCCGCAGCCGCGACGCGCTCCGACAGTTCCATCAAATGGGCCGACAGCGGCAGGTCCGAGACCGGACGCAACGTGTCGATCACCACATTGGCAAAGTCGGGCTCCTCGAGCCGTTCCGCCAGTTCGTCGAATATCGCAAACAGCCGCTCGTCACTCATGTGCGGTGCCAGTCCGCGATCCCTGATGAAGCGGATCACCTCGTCGCGCTCGACCGGCGAAACGCGCCGGTCTGCGACGGCGACGAGCGCGCCGGCGATCACCAATGCGACCGCAGCCTGCTCGTTCAGCCTGGACGGTTCCGTGATCTCGATCTCGGTCGGATTTGAAGTGGCGGCGTCGGACATCGTAGCTCCCTTACGTTGCGAAATGACCGCGCGGGGCTGAGATGGGGACGATTGAGTCGGAGAGAACTCGAGAAGGCCCGACGATCGGCCGATCCATCGCATTCGCGCGGGACAGGTCATCCGACATCGCGAGGTTTTGCCGACATGGTCAGCGTCCTCGCCAGAGGGGCCCGGATTCTTGTTCGCTCCAGACATAAAGATGGGTGGGCCGGAATCAAGGCGAGCGGAGTGCGACCAGCCGCCGCATCGGGTTCCGTGTCAGTGGATCTGGTTAATCAATGGTGCGCGTCTCTCCGTGTCCCGAACGCGCTGCAACGCCCTTCGCGTTGCTGCGCAGAGCCGGGACCCAGAAGGCCATGCATTCCGCCGCAATATGGGCCCCGGCTCAGCAGCGCACCGCCGAAGAGGCGCTGCGCTGCGTCCGGGGCACGAGACCGCCGTTTGACGCGCGTCTCACCTCACGACCTCGACAAGATGTGCGCGCGACGGTGCTGGATCGAACTTCTCGCCGAAATATTGCGTCTCGTGCGCCACCAGTCCTTCGCGAAATTCCATGATGCTGACGACATAGGACGGCACGCCGTCGTAGGTCAGCACGAACTCGCTCACCCAGAGATCGCCGCCGCCGACGATCCGGCGGACCGTGAAGCGCTTCTTGTTGGGCTGCACGAACCGGCTTTCCTGTATCGTCCTGCGGCCGCGGATGCGCTCGCCGGACTGCGGATAGTCGAGCACGGCGTCCTCACGATAGATGTCATGCTCGGCCTCGAAATCATTCGCGTCCGACGCATCCCAATGGCGCTGAAGGGCCGCCAGTATCGCCTGATCATCCATCGCGCTCTCCCGTCTTGCGGTGTCTGTTCCCCAGATCGGGGCGCGGACAGCCGGCGACAAGACTGTCTAGCAACGTCTAACAACGACTAACGGGCCAAAATTCCGACATGGATGCAGATTGGCATTGGAGCGACCTGGAAACCGCCAGAGCCGCGCCCGTCACACCGGGGAACCCCATGACCCGTCTGCTCTCCGTCAACGTCGGCCTGCCGCGCGACATCGCGTGGCAAGGCAAGACCGTTTATACCGGCGTCTGGAAGACGCCCGTCAGTGGTCCGCGCAGGGTGCGCCGGCTCAACATCGACGGCGATGGACAGGGCGATACCGCCGGTCATGGCGGCGAGCAGCGCGCCGTCTACGTCTACCAGCAGGAGTCCTATCAATATTGGCAGGAGCACCTCGGTCGAGCGAACCTCGTCCACGGTCAATTCGGCGAGAATTTTACCGTCGAGGGCCTGGCCGACAGGGACGTCTGCATCGGAGACCGTTACAGGATCGGCTCTGCCCTGCTCGAGGTGACGCAGCCACGCGTCACCTGCTACCGGCTGGGGATTCGCATGGAGGAGCCGGACATGGCCGCGCTGCTTGTCAGGCACGGCCGGCCCGGCTTCTATTTTCGTGTGATCGAGGAAGGCGACGTCGAGGCCGGCGACGAGATCACGCAGATCGCTGATGGCCCCGAACACATGAGCGTGTCCGAGATCAATGCGCTGCTCTATCTGCCCCCTCACCCGCGCGACCGCCTGGAGCGCGCGCTGAACATTCCGGCGCTGAGCGGCGGCTGGCGTCATTCCTTCGAGGCGCTGCTCGAGCAGCAGCGCAAGGACACGACAGCGGGAAACGCCGGGCTCGGCCCGGCGTCGAGCCCGCCTCCGGCCTGGCGTGGCTTCCGGCCGTTTCGCGTCGCGCGCAAGATCGCCGAAAGCGGCAACGTGACGTCGCTGATCCTCGAACCCACGGACGGACATCCCGTCGCCGCCGCCCTGCCCGGGCAATTCGTCGTCGTGCGGCTCGGCACCTCCACTGCACCGGCGATGACGCGCAGCTATTCGCTGTCGAGCCGTTCCGATGCCGCGTCCTGGCGCATCAGCATCAAGCGCGAAGCCCACGGCGCGGCAAGCCAATATGTCGCCGACGAGGTCAAGATTGGCGACGCTGTGCAGATCGGCGCGCCGCGCGGAAGTTTCACGCTACGGCAAGATGCGCGGCCCGTCGTCTTGCTGAGCGCCGGCATCGGCGTAACACCGGTGCTTGCGATGCTGCACGCCCTCGCCGCGGAAGCATCGACGCGAGAGGTCTGGTGGCTGCACGGCGCCCGCAACGGTCGCGAACATGCGTTCGCCGCCGAGGTGCGCGGGCTGTTGGCTGAGCTGGCCCACCATCACAGCCATGTCTGCTACAGCGCGCCCGATCCGGGCGATCGTCTCGATGTGGATTTCGACTCGATCGGACGTCTGGACCTCCGGGTGCTTCAAACCCTCGGCGTCCCCTCAGACGGCGATTTCTATCTGTGCGGGCCGGCACCGTTCATGACCGATCTCTCGCGCGGGCTTGCCGGACTCGGCATCGCAGCGGATCGCGTTCACACGGAGATGTTCGGCGCCGGACCATCCCTGACACCCGGCATAGCGGCCACCCCGCAGACGCGAGCGCACTTGCCGGCCGGCGCAACCGGCCCGGGTCCGATGGTCTCGTTCGCCCGCAGCGGCCTCAATGTTTGCTGGGGACCGTCATATGCCAGCCTGCTCGAACTGGCCGAAGCGTGCGACGTTCCCGTGCGCTGGTCGTGCCGCACCGGGGTCTGCCACAACTGCGAGAGCGGGCTCGTGGCCGGATCCGTCAGCTACGCGCCGGACCCACTTGACGCACCGGCGGACGGCAATGTCCTGATCTGCTGTTCAAGGCCCCAGGGCGACGTCGTGATCGATCTGTGAGTGTTGGCGCTCACGCCAGACATGCGAGAAGACATGCGAGAGTTCGAAGACATGGGAGAGTTCAATGCGACCTGACATGATGCCGGGAGTAACCTTCCCCGACTACGAGCTCAGCGACCACACCGGCAAGCACCGAAAGCTCTCCGAGCTGCAGGGCGGCGATCCGATGGTGCTCGTTCTCGGCCGCGGCGGCTTCTGTCCGAAGGACCGCCGCCAGGCCGAAGGCCTGCTGCAACTCCATCGCGAGATGGAGGTCGGCTACTGCCGGCTGGTCACGATCACCACCGACAACATCACCCAGACCAACGAATATCGCAGCGGCGTCGGGGCGCACTGGCCTTTCCTGTCGGATTCGCGGCGGATCGTTCAGAAGGATCTCGACATCGCCGAATACACCGATCCCGTCCACAATCCGATGATCCCGCATGTCATCGTGCTGGAGCCCGGCCTGCGCGTTCACAAGATCTATAACGGCTACTGGTTCTTCGGACGCCCGACCATCGAAGAGCTGCGCCAGGATCTCCGAGCCGTCAGCATGAATTGCCGTCCGGACTGGGACATCACCGCGCCCGGGCTGAAGGCCCTCTGGGATCAGGGCCACAAGGAGCATTTTTATCCCTACGGCAAGGCTTACGTCGAAACTCTCGGCGAACGGGATTAGAACCACATTCCGGCATCGTCCGTTCGGACGAATGCCGAGCCAGGAATGTGGATGGTCCAGATGAAGACGACTCCCGGCGATCGCGCCGGCCGCATGGGCGCGCGCCAGATCTACGAAGCCCTGAGGGATCAGATTCTGACGCAGGTCTACGGGATCGACGGCCTGCTGCCGTCGTCGCGGGCGCTTGCCGGCGAGATGGGCGTGGCGCGCTCGACCGTGACCGTCGCCTATGAACAGCTCGCCGCCGAAGGTTTTATCGAGACACGCCATGGCGCGCGGCCGCGCGTTGCCCGCGCCGTCGTCGAACGCGGACGCGGGCGCGCCGCATCGCGGCCCTCGGCGCGCAAGGTACGGCTGTCGGCCTTCGGCGAGCGGCTTCGGTCGGACCCGCCGCGCTGGATTGAGCCGCCGCGCGGGCTCATCGCCAACTTCCGCTACGGCGAGCTCTCGCCGTCGGATTTCCCGGTGCTGGCATGGAAGAAGGCCGTGACGGCTGCGATGGCGCGCAAGCCCGAGCGGCTGGCCTATGACGACCCCTGCGGCGCGCTGCGGCTGCGGACCGCGCTTCAGGGCTATCTGTGGCGATCGCGAAGCGTCCGCTGCGAGGTCGATCAGATCGTTGTCGTGAACGGCTCGCAGCAGGGCCTCGACATCTGCGCGCGCCTCCTGCTCGACGCCGGTGACCGCTTCGTGATGGAGGATCCCGGCTACCAGATGGCGCGGCACACGCTCGCGGCGATGGGCGCCGAGACGGTGCCGATCCCCGTTGACGCGGACGGACTGGAGACAGCGCGGCTCGACGGCATCGAGGCCCGGCTCGCCTATGTGACGCCGTCGCATCAATATCCACTCGGCGGCGTCATGCCGATCGGGCGCCGGCACCAATTGCTCGCCTGGGCGCGGAAAGCCGACGCCTACGTGATCGAGGACGACTACGACAGCGAGTATCGCTACGACACCAGGCCGATCCCGCCGCTGCATGCGCTGGAGGGCAGCGACAACGTGATCTATCTCGGCACCGTCTCCAAGACACTCTCCCCGACCTTGCGGATCGGCTACCTGGTCGTGCCCGCCGGGCTGCGATCCCTGTTCGCCGCCGCCAAGCAGATCATGGACCGGCACACGCCGCTGATCGAACAGCACGCTCTCGCTTCGATGCTCGAAAGCGGCGCCTATGACAGCCACGTCAGGCGCGTGCGCCGGCGCAACGCCGAGCGTCAGCAGGCGCTGCTCGCCGCGTTGCGCCGCCGGTTCGGAGATCGCGTCCGGATCGAGGGCACGGCGGCGGGCCTGCACGTGGTGGCGTGGCTCGACGATCTGCCGCAGAAGCGCGAAGATGCATTGATCCAGGCGGCTCGCACGAAAGGCGTCGGCGTCTATCCCGTCTCCGCGTTGTTGGTCGGCCCACGCAGGGCGCGGAAGACCGTCGGTCTCGTCATGGGCTATTCGGCGCTGGAGATTGCGCAGATCGAGAGAGGCTGCAAGATTCTCGCGCAGGCCGCCGCCGAACTGGACTGATTAAATCATGTAAAACTGGCCGTTTCATATAGGCCAGATTTCGGCTATCTCCGCATCAAGAACGGAGACACGCCATGTACATCCCGCCCGCCTTCAAGGACGACGACATCGAGAGCATCCGCGCGACCATCCGCGGCGCCCGGCTCGCCAGCCTCGTGACGGCGACCAGCGAAGGTCCGGTCGCCACGCCCCTGCCGCTGTTCCTCGACGAGAGTGAAGGCGAGCACGGCGTGCTCTATGGGCATGTCGCCAAGGCCAACCCGCAATGGAAGCTCCCGCCGATCGGCGATGCGCTCGCCATCTTCAACGGCCCCGACGCCTATGTGACGCCGTCCTGGTATGCGACCAAGCAAGAGACGGAAAAGGTGGTGCCGACCTGGAATTACGTCGCCGTGCACGCCTATGGTCCGGTGGAATTCTTCCAGGAGCCGGAGCGCCTGCTCGAGGCCGTGACGCGGCTGACGAACAGGCACGAGGGCGCGCGCGCAAAGCCGTGGGCCGTCAGTGATGCCCCCGCCGATTTCATCGCCGCGCAACTGCGCGGGATCGTTGGCGTCCGCATTCCCGTCGTGCGGTTCGAGGGCAAGCGCAAGATGAGCCAGAACCGCCCCGAGGCCGATCGTGTCGGCGTCGCGCAAGGTCTTGCGGCAAGCGAGGACGCGCATGATCGCGAAGCTGCCGCCCTGATCCCGCTTCCGGTCTGAGAGAGCGGGATTCTCGGTGCTGAGAGGCTTCACCGAGAGTCTCCGTGGACCATCAGCTTGCGCAGGAATGCGCGACGACGCGCTCGCCCCTCACAACGGCTTCCGCCAGTTTGCGCCCGACGTCACCGAAATCCGATAGGGCAAGATAGCCTTGCGCGTAGGCTTCCTGCGTCAGGCGTTCGAAGCGCTTGTCGTCTCCGGTCGACCATTGCTTGGCGATGTAGTCTGCCCCGGCTTTCCCGAAAATCTTGGGGTAGTGTTCCATGTCGTTCTGACGACGATAATAGTAGTAGTCGATATGGGCGACGAATTGCTTCCGCCCCTCTCCCGCGCAACGCGATCCATAAGGGCGCTCGAACGCCAGAGCGGTCTCGCGGCGCAAGCCTGCGCGACCGTCCACGAAGATCTCTTCGTTGGAACCATAACCCGGACCATCGACCGGTGCTGCTGGTCGCTGGGCTGTCTTCTGCGGAGCGAATGCCCAGGCGGCGACCTGCCAGATGACAAGCGCCCAGACGATGAACCAGGCGCGGCTCATTTGAAGCTCGCCGACGCCTGCTGCCGTGGCAGGCATACCGGAGACGGATCAAACAACATACCAGGCCCGGTGAACCAGAGAACGACGTCGCGGATATCCTCCGGGAAGTCTTCCTTGACGATGCCCTTTTGTTTGAACGCCTCGGCCAGCTGCGCCTTGACGCGAACGTCCAGCGGCGTGGAATACGCGGCGTTCGCCCGATCGCGCTTCTCTTCACTGCAGAACATGCCCATTCTCGGATTTGGGCAGTCGTAGATCTTCACCCAGCCCCGCGCATAGGCCTCCGTAGCCGCCCTCAGGTTCGCCTTCATGGTGTCGTCGCACGGCGACATCGCGTAAGCGGTGCTTGCCTGCAATGCGTCCATCCGCAGTGCGTCTTGCTTCGGGTCCTTGTCGCTTTGCAGGGTGTGCTCCGCTTCCCAATCCTTCCGCTGCTTGGCCTTTGAATGCTCATCGCCGAACGAGGAACTGAGCGTCGGCCTCAATTCACCGACCAGCGAAACGTGCGACACCGGAAATCCGCGAATCGCCCAGGAGACGCCCACGAACGTGGAGACGAACGCCATGCAGGTGAAAAGAACAAATCGGCTCATGATGCGCACTCAAAATTCGCGCGCAACCTAACCGTGTCGGCGTTAAGAGACGTATTAATGCGCGGGTTCCCGCAATGCAGGGTAAATGAACGTCTAAAACACGCCGCAGAAATGATCCGGACTTTGCAGAACACATCGCCGGGGAACCCAACACAGGCGATCTTGTTGGTGAACCTTACGCCACATCCTGACAGGAAGGCCGCATGTGCCGCTGGATCGCATACCGGGGCGAGACCACCTCGTTCGAGCCTTACGTCACCGAGCCCGAGCATTCGCTGATCGCGCAGAGCATCCGCTCGCTGCAATCCACCGCGGGCTCGAACGGCGACGGCTTTGGTCTCGGCTGGTATGGCGAGCATCCGGAGCCCGGCCTTTACCGCGAGACCCGTCCGGCCTGGTCGGACGAAAACCTGCGCTACCTCTGTCGCCATCTGCGCTCGCATCTGTTCTTCGCCCATGTGCGCGCCGCCACCGGCACGGCGGTGACGCGGCAGAATTGCCATCCGTTCGCCTGCGGCCAGTGGATGTTCATGCACAACGGCTTCGTCGGCAGCTGGAATCGCCTGCGGCGCAAGGTCGAGGCGCTGATCCCCGATGCCTACTACCCCTCGCGGCTGGGCACGACCGATTCGGAAGCCGTGTTCCTCGCCATGATGGGCGCGGGACTCGACAGCGATCCACTTGGCGCAACGCAAGCCGTGCTGCAATCGCTGGTCGGCCTGGTCAACGAGGGCGAGCTTCGTGAGCGCCTGCGCTTCACCAGCGCGATCGCAAACGGCCGGGATCTCTATGCGTTTCGCGTCGCGGTCAACGATGCCGCCAACACGCTCTATTATCGCGAGGCCGGCGGCGGCCAGGTCGTCGTCGTGTCCGAGCCGTTCGACAAGGAAACGGACTGGACGGAAGTTCCGCCGAATCACGCGCTGGTCGCGCGCGCGTCCGAAAACGTGAAAATTGTTCCGTTCGACGTTGCAATTTCCGGTGGGTCCGACGCGGAACCGGCCCGCGTCATGCGGATTATTGCCCGCAGGTAATACCACTGCCGGGTGGCCCTATGACATTTGCTTCAGACGTTTTGAAACTGCTGCGCCTCGATTCCTCCGATGACAAGCAGCACCTCGTCATCCGCTCTGCCGGCGGACGCGGCAAGGCGGCTGAATATTCCTTCGGCATCGAGGAGGAATACTTCCTCGCCGATCGCCGCAGCTTCGAGGTCGCGATCGAAACGCCCAACGCCCTGTTCGAGTCGGTGAACTGGTCCACCGGCGGCCAGGCGATGCGGGAGATGCTGCAATCCCAGCTCGAGGTTGCCACCAACGTTCACGTCGATGTCAATGACGCCCGGGAAGAGCTGCGGTTCCTCCGCCGCGAGGTCGCCAACGTCGCCGCGCAATACGGCTTCGTCATCATGGCCTGCGGCACGCATCCGACCGCGGTCTGGCGGATGTCGCAGCCGAGTCCGAAGCCGCGCTACGAGGAGATGATCGAGGATCTGCGCAGCATCGGCCACCGCAACATGATGTGCGGCATGCATGTGCACGTCCAGCTGCCCGATCCCGAGAAGCGGATGGCGGTGATGCGGGCGATGCTGCCGCATCTGCCGCTGTTCATCGCGCTGTCGGCCTCCTCCCCGTTCTGGAATTCCCACAAGACCGGGCTGAAGGGCTACCGGCTTGCCGCCTATTCCGAGCTGCCGCGCACTGGCTTGCCCGAACTGTTCGAAACCAGGCACGACTACGACGAATATGTCGGCGCGCTGCAACGCTCCGGCGTGATTCCCGACGAGAGCCATATCTGGTGGGCGATGCGGCCGTCCATGAGGCATCCGACCCTCGAGCTTCGCGCGCCCGACACCTGCACTTTCATCGACGACGCCGTTGCCATCGCCTCGCTCTATCGCTGCCTGACGCGCCATCTTTATCTGCGGCCGCATCGGTCGAAGGAGGTCACGGTGGTCGAACGCGCGATTGCGGTCGAGAACAAATGGCGGGCCCAGCGCTACGGCACCGATTGCATCTTTGCCTCGAAAGACGGGCCGGTCACCATCTCGGAGCTGCTGGCCCGGATCATCGACGACGTCGCCGGGGACGCAGCCGCGCTAAACTGCGCCGCCGAGGTCGAGCACTGCCGGACCATCGTGGAGCGCGGCAGCTCGGCGGAATTCCAGCTTCGCGCCTATCGCGAGAATGCGGAGGACATCGGGGCGGTCTCGCGCTGGATCGCAGCCTCGACGATCTCGGGCGCGAGCGCTCCGATCGGAAGCGTTCGTGCGCCGTCATAGCGCCCGCGCAAGCTTGGCGAACGACAATGTCGCTCCTGAATTCGGTGATCGTGGAGGAACGCGTGAATCGCGTCACGTCTTGCGCTGGCTGCGGCCACGGACTTGTACCGCTGCTTTCGGCCAAGGGCCGCGCGGAGCTCAGCTGCCTCTGGTGCGAAGGCATCGACGCGCGAACGGTGGACATGGCGAAGTGGGCGGACAGCCCCATCGGCAAGCCCGAGCGGATCACACGTCAGCCGTTCGAATGAGCGGTTGCGCATGCCCGGCCGCCGGCCTTTGCTGATCGACGCGACCTGCGCGGCTGCACGATCGCACCAGGGCTTGCCGACAAATTAGACAAGACGCACCCCGTCGCCGGGGTTGCGGGCTCGGCGATGTGGCCCAGGCAAGGCAGCCTGACCTGCCGTCTAACCTCAGGTGCAATCTCGATTTTTCATCGCGCCGTGCGGAGCCGCCGAGCCCGCGCATCGTGCTGCATCCCGACTGGCCCAGAATTCGCAAGGCAGCGTCAGGCCTGATTCCCTGCTCCCACGAATTGGCGCAGCAAGATGCGTGCGCCCGGAGACCGGATGAGCGGCAAAGATCGGAGAGTGCCATGAACGTGCATGCCGCCGGCGATCTCAAATTTACCGGCCTCACCCATCCGAACGGCGCGCCACTGCGCCTCAACGCTCAGGATTTCGTGGCGATCGATCGCGACAGGAACGCCAGGTTCGAAGCGACGTACCGGCCGCAAGCCCTCTACAACCGCGCGAACGAGGGCTTCCACGCCAACAACGAAACCTTCCTCCTGCACGAAGTCGCGACGAACCTCCCGATCTACCGCCCGGACACCGGCCCCACCGATTTCCATCTTCATCTTCCGCCAGGCGGCTTTCAGCTCGTGCTGGTCACCTCGGGCGCCTTCACCTTCGACTACGACGGGCGCTTCTACAATGTCGGCCCCGGTGCGGTGATGTTGCAAAGCGCGATCGTCCACCGCCAGCTGTTCTACACTTGGTCGGGACTGTCGACCGAAGAAAACCTGAAGACGCCGCAGACCGTGGTACCCGATCCGATCTCGATGGGCTACTCTGGCAAATTCCTCGAAGCCTTCGTGACCGATCCGACGACCTTTCCGAACCCGACGATCGTCGGTCCGGACCAGATCAACGAGGCCGAGACGCCGCGCGTGGCCTGGAGCCACCCGCTGCACAACCGGCCGGCCGACGCGGGCTTCTGGCTTCAGGATCCCCTCGCGCTGGACGCGCTGTTCAAGCCACTCGTCGACGGTCCGATCAAATCGGCCTTGCCGGTGTACGTGCGCGACATCGGCATCGAAGTGCCGAGCGGCCATCTCGTCACCGGCCACATCATCGCAACCGACCCACCCGGCCAGTCGCTGCTGCCCAAGAGCACGTCGATCGCCGCGGACCCGACCTGTTTCGCCAAGAGCGAGGTCGTGATCTATCGCGTCATTCGCGGCACAGCCGAGTTCAAGAAAAGGTCCGGCGAGGCATTTGAACTCTCCGCCGGCGATGTGGTGACGGCAGGCAAGGGCTCGATCAGCCTTGTCGGCCTCGGCGAAAACACCCAGGTCCTCAGGCTCGGCCTGCTGAAGGGCATGAACGAGCTTCGCGGCTGGACGCCGACGCAGCGCGACGAGATCGACGGCCTCGCCGGCCAGATCATCACGCAGAAGGACATCCGTCCCCTGCGCACCGAGGGCAAGCCGGTCGGGTATCTGTACGCGTAGCCGCGCAAAAAAGACGACCCGCCGAAGCGGGCCGTCGCGATCTCATTTGGCGCATGAACTTTAGCGCACTGATCCACTATAGAGCTGCCGCTCCTTGCGAACTTCGTCCGCGCCGTAGGGCTTGCTGGCGGGATCGAACGACTTCCATCCGGTCTTCTGCCAGGCCGCGCTGCGGTCACGCAAATTGACGGACGACTCGTTCAGGACCGCGTCAAGGCGGGATCGATCGGCATCTGCGACCCGCGCCGACACCAGCGTGCCTCCCCGACGCACGCCCTCGGCGTAGGAGTCCGCATCTTCCCGCGAAATGCCGGCCTCAGTCATCGCTCCGACGACACCGCCGGTGGCGGCTCCGGCGGCCGCGCCGACCGCGGTGGCGGCGAGCCAACCGGCTGCAACGACGGGTCCGAGGCCGGGGATTGCGAGAAGGCCGAGACCGGCGAGAAGGCCGGCAGTGCCACCCACGCCCGCACCGATGCCGGCGCCCTTGCCGGCACCTTCGGCGCGGTCGTCGACGCCATCGCGGTCACGGTCTACCTTCTTGTCGGTGTTGAACCAGCTGTCCGAATTATTGGCGACGATGCTGATGTCCGAATGCGGCACGCCGGCAGCTTCGAGACGCTGAACCGCCTGCTGCCCAGTGCTGTAGTTGTCGTAAAGACGAGAAATTGTAACGGTCATTGTGTGTCCTTCTTATTTGCTTAATGGCTTACTTGGCCGAATTGACGTTGCCTTGAAAGTCGACGCTGACCGCGGTGGCAGATCCACCCTTGCTGGCATGGCCGCGCCAAACACCGTTGTCGTCCTTCTTCAGTTCGGTGACGTTGGCGTAGCCGGCATCCTCGATCTTCGACTTGGCTTGTCCTTCGGTGAAACTGTTGCGACCTGCGACAGGAGCGTCGGAGTTGTTTTGCCCCGCGCTGTTGACCGCGCTGTTGTTCGGTCCGGACTGCGCCGGTGGATTTTGTGCCGAGGCCGGAGCAGCTGCGAAGGCGGTGGCCGCCGCGAATAAAGAAATGCAAACGATAAACGATGGGCGCTTCATGATGGTCTCCAGTGTCTAAGGAGTGATCCAAGCCCCCATCAGAGCTTTAGTTCCTACGTCTCGCGCTTTGACATCTCCTTCACGCTCAGGTTCTGAAGAATATCATCCACGTCATCACCATGAGGATGACTGCAAGTCCCACACTCACACCCAGCAGCATCAACACGCTGGGACCGAGCTCGCCTTGGCGCGCTTCGAGCGCAGTCTCAACGATGCGGCCGCTCTTGTCTCGATCCATGTCATCTGGTCCTTGCATTCCGGGGAAAGGTGACCGTTTGCCTGCGTCAGACCCGGCAGTGCTGCCCACGCCAAATCGTCCATGGGTCTCAATCGGACCCTTGGTGGTTCGTTACTATTGGCAAACGGTGAAAGCTCGGGCTCGAGATCTGCGCTGGCTATCCAGGCAAGCGGCGTCCCGGAGCGGTCAGACAGGAGTTGATATCGGCAGCCATCTTGTTCCGGTGTGCCTTGCTCAGCAGCGCATCCCGCTCTGGGCCGGGTTCAAGGTGCGAGGCCTCTTCACGCAGCCTCAGTGCATCAGCTGCGAGACGCTCGGCAAGTGAATCCGCCTGACGCACGCGGTTGCGCTTCTCATTCATGACGAACGCCCCTGCGTTGGCATCGGAATCAAATCAGCGCTTTGCGGCTGCGGTCGCGAGACCGGCGGCGTCGCGCCATCGAGCCACTCCTGCGTCTCCGCGAGAGCGAGCCAGGCATCGCCCATGCTCCTGAACTGCTTGCGCGCCGCGTCGTTGGCAGCGGTGTCTTCCAGCGTCAGGCAGTGCCCGGCATTCTGCCGAAGATGCTCGGACTGGCTCAATTGGATATCAGTGCTGCTCGTGGCATCGGCAGAGGTCTGCCAGGAGTTCTTGCACACAGGGCACCGCCACTGATTGACGAAGTTCCCGGTGGGCAAGTAGGTCGCATGCAAGGGAGCCGCCACTATTCGCCCGCAGGCGGTACAGCCGTTGGGCCGTTGTGACGGGGATTGCTGTGTCTCGTCCTGAACCGCTTTCGCGCTCCAGCGGCGATCGAACTTGCGGCAGAGATGCAGGGGATAGGAGATAACGTTCAATGCGCGCCTCCGGTTGTGGCGGGAGCGCGGCAGCGTCTCTCTGTCACCGGCGCCTGTCATGTCTGTGCGGGTGATATCCTGGATATGGTGTCGCAAATGACATTCACCAGTGCGCGGCCCCGAGGAACCACGCCTTTACCTCCGATCTACGGCATTTTCCGACTGCTGGCTGCATCGATTGGATTAGGAACATCTCTCCGTCCCTCCTGTTGCGTCTGCACGACATGATCCGTGAATGCGCATGCCGGGAGGTCCGGACCAGCACTGTTCCGGGTCCCAAGAAGGCGAAATCGATCCCTGCTCGATGGTGCTGATCCGGTCTCCGAACCGCACCCGCGACGCACGGAAATCTCCTCCAGCAAGAATCCGGCGCCATCGCGGTCGTGATGCGACCAAGGGCGTCAATGCGGAAGCGTCCCTTCCCCACTCTCCAACAGCTGGCCGCAGTCAGCGAAAGTGTCACATGCGCATACTGAAAAAACGTTCGCCATCTTTGGCGGCCACGGCCCTTCATGCTCTCGCAGAACATCCCTTGGCCTCCACGATTGCCGCGACGGCCGGCCTGCTCGCAGCGGCCGCGTTCGTCAATCGGCGCCTTGCCGACAAGGCGCAGCGTGATAATCCGCCCCAAGGGCGGTTCATCGACATCGACGGTGTTCGGCTGCACTATGTCGAGCGCGGGTCCGGACGCCCGCTGGTTCTGCTCCATGGCAATGGCAGCATGATCCAGGATTTCGAGTCGAGTGGCCTGATCGATCTTGCAGCCAAGGACTATCGGGTCATCGTGTTCGACCGTCCCGGCTTCGGGCACAGTCTGAGGCCGCGCAACGTGGTGTGGACGCCGGCCGCCCAAGCCGACCTTTTCAAAGACGCGCTTGCGCACCTTGGCGTCGACAAGGCGATCGTGCTCGGACATTCCTGGGGCGCATCGGTTGCGATCGCCCTGGCAAGCAGGCACCCCTCATTGGTCGAAGCCTTGATACTGGCGTCGGGCTATTATTTCCCGACGGCCCGCACCGACGCGATGATGGCGATGGCCGGGCCGGCGATACCAGGGTTTGGCGACATCCTCAGTCACACGATCTCGCCGATCCTCAGCCGCCTGATGTGGCCGACGATGCTGCGGCAGCTGTTCGGGCCCAAATCCGTCCCGGAAAAATTCGACGGCTTCCCCAAATCACTGGCGGTGCGTCCGTCGCAGCTTCGTGCGGGTGCCGCGGAAGCGGCGTTGATGGTCCCTTCTGCGATGCTGTCGGCGAAGACTTACGGCGAATTGGCCATGCCGGTCACCATCCTGGCCGGCGAGGACGACCGCCTCATCGACATCGACGAACAGTCCGGCAGGCTGCATGACGAGATCAAGCACAGCAAGATGCGTCGCGTCCCGAATGCGGGTCACATGATCCAGCAATCGGATACGGCTGACCTGATGGCCGCTGTCGACGAAGCCGCGGCGGAAACGCTGCATTGAGCCACCTGATTCTCCCGAGAAGCATCTGGTCGCGGCACGATCCGAATTAGGAACGTCCAACACAGCGCTCAGTTGGCCCCGGTATCTCCTGTAGTCAAAGGTCTTTCCATGTATCATCACGTCAAAAAGCTCATGTTCACAGTCCGGGTCGACGAGCCCGATCCCCGGTTCGGCAATATGCTGCTGGAGCAATTCGGTGGCGCCAACGGCGAGCTTGCGGCCGCCATGCAGTATTCCATTCAGGGTCTCAACTGCGAGGATCCCGACCGTAAGGATCTCCTCATGGATATTGGAACCGAGGAGTTGAGCCACCTTGAGGTCGTCGGATCGCTCGCGCGGCTGCACTTGAAACCCATGAAGTTCGATCGCGAAGCGGCGGAAGCCGATCCCTTGATCGCGATTGCCGGAGGCGGCGGTGTCAATCTGTTCAACTCGCAAGGCAGTGCCTGGACGGCGGACTATCTCAAGATCACCGGAGAACTCGACGTCGATCTGCGCAGCAACATCGCCGCAGAAGCTCGGGCCAAGATCGTCTATGAGCGCCTGATCAATTTCTGTGATGACGCCGGCACCAAGGACGCCTTGCAATTCCTGATGACACGGGAAATCACCCACATGAAGGCGTTCTCACGCGCGCTGGAAAGCATGAACAAGCCCACGTTCAGCATCGGCCGCATCGCTCCGACGCCCGGTCTCGTGGACCAGTTCTTCAACGATTCGACAGGGTCCGGCGACAATGGAGAAATCGACACAAGAGGTCCCTGGAATGAAGGCGAGGACTGGGTGTTCATGGAATCACCGGCACTCCAGAGCGGCGATCCCGGCGCAGCGCCTTCCATCGTTGCCGAAAGCTCGCCATCGGAACCGTCCGTTGGCCTTGACGACCTGCTGATCGATCAGCTGCGGGATCTCCTGCACGCGGAGAAGCAGTTGACCAAGGCATTGCCTCAGATGATCGAGGCTGCCCGCTACGACCAGCTCTCCGAGCTGTTCACCGTTCACCTGGCCGAAACCGAAGCGCAGATCGAGCGTCTCGACGAGTGCTTCGAACTTCTTGGGAAGAAGCCGCGCGCCAAGGCTTGCAAGGGCATGCAGGGGCTTGTCGAGGAAGGCGACGAAGTGATCAAGGAGGGCGCCAGGAAGGACGATGCCGCTGCGGATCTCGCGTTGATCGGTGCGGCACAGCGTGTCGAGCACTACGAGATTGCCGGCTACGCGACCGCCCGCAACCTGGCGCAGCAGTTGCGTCACACCGCCGTCGTCGCGCTGCTTTCCAAGAATCTGGCGGAGGAAGAGAACGCGGACCAGTTGCTCAATCAGGTCGCACGTTCGTTGATGTCGGTTGCGAAGATGCCCGCCGCCATCGAGCAGACCTTCGCCGAGGATGAGCCCGCCGGAGGCTAGGTCGGCCTTGAACCATTGACCACAAGGCAACGCGGCCCCTGCAGGGGCCGCTGCGCCACCACAGCCGGAAAGGATCTAGCATGCCCCCGAAGATCAAAGAACATACCTGCCCGCTGTGCAATGGAACCGGCTTTCCCAAATCCAAGGAGCCAACGCACCCGGGTCGCAAGATCTATCCAGTCAAATGCGAGTCCTGCCAAGGCAAGGGCAAGATATCGGAGATGACGTGACGTGATCTCAGTGCTTTGAGGTCGCGCTAAAGGCCGGTCCTACTCCGCCGCCTGCCGTACATGCCGCGCCGTCGGCGTGCGCATGGTGACCAGCTCTTCGGCCGCGGTCGGATGCAGCGCGATCGTCGCGTCGAAGTCGGCTTTGGTCGCCTTCATCTTCACCGCGATCGCGACCACCTGGGTGACCTCGGCGGCGCAATCGCCGACGATGTGGCAGCCGAGCACGCGGTCGGTCGAGCCATCGACGACGAGCTTCATCAGCACGCGGGTGTCACGGCCGGACATCGTCGCCTTGATCGGGCGGAACGTCGTCTTGTAGATGTCGACGTGGCTGAATTGCGCACGCGCCTCGGTCTCCGTCAGACCGACCGTGCCGACCTCCGGCTGCGAGAACACCGCGGTCGGAATGTAGGAATGATCGACCTGCACCTCGCGCTTGCCGAACA
This sequence comes from Bradyrhizobium sp. 482_C4_N1_8, assembly GCF_052075965.1. NCBI lineage: Bacteria > Pseudomonadati > Pseudomonadota > Alphaproteobacteria > Hyphomicrobiales > Nitrobacteraceae > Bradyrhizobium > Bradyrhizobium sp. 482_C4_N1_8. The sequence goes on from NZ_CP197231.1 coordinate 5,675,734, forward strand.
CGGTGTCGGCAAACGCATGCCCCTCGCGGATCGCAACCGGCGTCAGATTGTGCCGGTGGGTGACGTCGCCGATCGCATAGATGTTGTCGACCGAGCTCTTCGAGAAATGGTCCACCGCGATGCCGCCATTCTCGGGGTTGATGGCGACGCCGGCCTTCTCCAGGCCGAGATTGGCGACCGACGGATGGCGGCCGATCGCGAACATCACCTGGTCGGAAGCGAGGCTCGAGCCGTTCGACAGATGCGTGGTAAATTCCTCGCCGTGCCGATCGACCTTCGCCACCGTGCAGCCGGTGAGAATGGTGATGCCCTGTTTTTCCATCTCGCTGCGGACGTGGGCGCGAACGTCCTCGTCGAAACCGCGCAGGATGTTGTCACCGCGATAGATCACGGTGACGTCGGAGCCGTAGCCGGCGAAGATGCCGGCGAATTCCAGCGCGATATAGCCGCCGCCCTGGATCACGATCCGCTTCGGCAGCTTCTTCAGATGGAACGCCTCGTTGGAGGAGATCACGTGCTCGATGCCGGGGATCGAGGCGCCGTGGTTGGGCGCGCCGCCGGTGGCGATCAGGATGTATTTTGCGGTGATCTTCCGGTCGTTCTCGAGCAGGCGGACGGTGTGCTTGTCCTCGATCACCGCGCGACTCTTGACGACCTGCGCGCCCGACTTCTCGACATTCGTCGTGTAGGCCGCTTCCAGCCGCGCGATCTCCTTGTCCTTGTTGGCGATCAGCGTCGGCCAGTCGAAGGTCGCGGGCGGAACGGTCCAGCCGAAACCGGCGGCATCTTCCAGCTCGTGACGGACATGCGAGCCGATCACGAACAGCTTCTTCGGCACGCAGCCGCGGATCACGCAGGTCCCGCCCATGCGGTACTCTTCCGCGATCATCACACGCGCACCGTGGCCGGCCGCGATGCGGGCGGCACGCACGCCGCCCGAGCCGCCGCCGATGACAAAGAGGTCGACGTCGAATTCAGCCATTGTCCACTCCGACCTCTTCTTTCAGCGCATGATCCGGAGAAGTGTGCAGCGGTTCTCCGATAGGATCATGCGCAAATAACAGCCTAAAGCGCGATGACGCGCTTCAGGGGTTTCTGATCAGATAGGTACTGTCAGATTTCCTTGCCACGCTTGCGCATCTCGGCACGGAAGGCACCCATCACGGTCTCGGAGAAGTTCTGGGCCCAGGAGTTCATGAAGGCCATGCTGAGGCCGATGGCGCGCGGCTCGGCGTCGATCAGCTTCTTGCCCAGCGGCGACTTGTAGAAGGTGACGAGGTCCTTCAGTTCCTGCTCGGTGAACTCGCTGGCATAGATCTGCGCCATGCCTTCGCCGATCTCGTTCTGGCGGCCGTTGAGCTGCTGGGCCACGATCGGCGCGACCTCGCTGAGCTCCTTCTGGTAGTTGAGATTCTGCTGGATCAGCGTGATCTTGGTCTTCTCGACCATGCCAGGCACGGCGCCCTGATACATCGCGGTGGCGTTCTTGATCTGCAGGATTTCCTTGGCCGCCGCGATCGCCGCAGGCGAGGCTTTCGGCGGGGCCGGCGCGGGAGCAGCCTTCTGGGCCGGCGCGGCCTGCTGCGCGATCGCCGGGACCGCCAAGACGGCCAGTCCAGCAGCAAGCGTCGCGGCCGGCAAGAATCTCAATACGCTCTTCATTCCTAGTCTCCTTTCGGCTTACGCCGTTCAATCACGCGAATTCCCTCGCCGCCCGCCAAAACGGCCGAGCTGGCCAAGCCGATAAACAAGCCATGCTCGACCACGCCGGGGATCGAGCTCAACGCCTTGGCGAGGCCAGGCGGATCCACGATGCGTCCGAGCTGAGCATCGAGAATCCAGTGGCCGCCATCGGTGACGAAAACGTGGCCATCCTTGTCGCCGCCTTTGGCTTTGCGGACCGCCATTTGCCCGGAAACGCCGCATTCGGCAAATGCCTTCTCGATCGCGCGGCGCGTCGCGCCGAGCCCGAACGGGATGACCTCGATCGGCAGCGGAAAGCGGCCGAGCGTCGGCACCCATTTGCTGTCGTCGGCAATCACGATCATGCGATCCGAGGCGGCCGCCACGATCTTCTCGCGCAGCAGCGCGCCGCCGCCGCCCTTGATCAGGTTGAAGTCGGGATCGATCTCGTCGGCGCCGTCGACGGTGAGGTCGAGATGATCGATCTCGTCCAGCGTCGTCAGCTTCACACCGCAGCGCTCGGCATCGAGGCGCGTCGCCTCCGAGGTCGGTACGCCGATCACTTTCAACCCGGCCTGCACGCGCTCGCCGAGCAGCTCGACGAAATGCTTGGCGGTCGAGCCGGTGCCGAGCCCGAGCTGCATGCCGTCACGCACCTCCTCGAGGGCGCGCGCCGCAGCCTGCCGCTTCAACTGGTCCATGTTCACGATGCGCCCGCCCCTGAATTTTAGAGTGTGCCGCCGATAGGTTGCTTGCGGCGGCCTATGTAGCCTCGTTTTTCCCGCCGGAACAGGCCTCCGGGCCGATCTTATAAGGTGAACTTATGGCTTCGGCCCTTGCGCCGATCCGGCCGGCCCGATAGCGCTGGAACCATGACCTCCCCTTACACCCTCGTCTTCGATCTCGACGGCACGCTTGTGGATACGGCGCCCGACCTGATCACCGCGCTGAATTTCGTGCTCGACCGCGAAGGGCTGCCGCCCGTGCCGATGGCCTCGGCCCGCAACATGATCGGCGCCGGCGCCCGCAAGCTGATCGAACGGGGGCTGGAGGCCGAAGGCCGCATGGTCACGCCGGCGGACATGGACCGGATGACGGCGGATTTCATCGCCTATTACGCCGACCATATCGCGGTCGAATCCCGCCCGTTCGAAGGGCTCGAGGCCGCGCTCGACCAGTTTGCCGCCCAGGGCCACCGGCTGGCGGTCTGCACCAACAAGCTGGAATGGCTGTCGAAGCGGCTTTTGGACCAGCTCGACCTCACCCGCCGCTTTGCCGCGATCTGCGGCGCGGACACCTTTGGCGTCCAGAAGCCCGATCCGACCATTTTCCGCGAGACCGTGGCGCGCGCCGGCGGGGCGGTCAAAGCCAGCATCATGGTCGGCGATGCCGGAACCGACGTCGGCGTGGCCCGGCGCGCCGGGGTGCCCGTGATCGGGGTCAGCTTCGGCTATACGGACGTGCCGATCGCCGAGCTGAAGCCGGACCGGCTGATCCATCACATGCGCGACCTGCCGGCCGCGGCCCACAGCCTGATGACTGCCTAGGAACCACAAGCCTCTGAGATAACTGCCATATTCTACGGAACCCTGCGTTAACCATCTATTAACTATGCGCAGCGCGCCGGTTGCTTGCTTGGAACGACGCTCGTAGGTTCGCCCGGGGATGTGGCGGTTCGTCGCAGTTAGAAGTGGGTGGTCATGCGTCGTGTCATCGCGATTGCGCTAGCGGGAGCGAGCCTTGGTGGCTGCTCCTCGATGTCTTGGGACATGTTCAAATCGGCGCCGCCGACCGTCCAGGTCCGGCTGGAATCCAATCCTCCAGGAGCTGACGCCACGACCTCGCTGGGTGCGGGTTGCAAGACCCCCTGCTCCGTCTCGGTTCCCGCCCCCGACGCGCCGTTCGCCGTCGCTTTCGCGCTGCCGAAATATCAGCCGGCCAGCGTGCCGGTGAACGTGATCAAGAATCCCGGGGATTTCACCACGCCCGCCTCGGTCACCACCGACCCGAATCCGGTGTTCGCGGAACTCCAGCCGGCAGTGCCGCCCAAGCCTGTGAAGAAGCCGCACCGGCCGAAGAAGCCGAAGCCGGCCGCAGCCGCCGCGGCACCTGCGGATGCCGCACCCGCTGCGGCCCCTGCGGATGCTGCACCTGCTGCGGTGGCGGCCTCGCCGTTTCCCGATCCGAACGCAGGAAAGCGCTGATCCAGGCGCTGATTACGTATACCACCCGATTGTCCTAACCGCGTCCGATGCTTAGATTGCTTCCAGAGCACCACTGAAGCAAAGGTGCGCCCGTCGCCGTAAGTGACAAGGCATTTGGCAAGGCATCTGGTATGAACGGACCTTCCGCGAGCCCTCTCGCAGCAGCGAGCCCCCGCGACGCGCTGTCGAGCGCGATGACCGATCCGTTCGGGCGGACCATCTCGTATTTGCGCGTATCCGTCACCGACCGCTGCGATCTGCGCTGCTTCTATTGCATGTCGGAAGACATGACGTTCCTGCCCAAGGCGGACCTGCTGACGCTGGAAGAGCTCGACCGGCTCTGCACGGCCTTCATCGCCAAGGGCGTGAAGAAGCTGCGGCTCACCGGTGGCGAGCCGCTGGTCCGCCGCAACGTGATGACGCTGGTGCGCTCGCTGTCCCGCCACCTTTCGAGCGGCGCCCTGAGCGAGCTGACCCTGACCACCAACGGCACCCAGCTTGCGAAACACGCCCGGGAGCTCGCCGATTGCGGCGTCCGCCGCATCAACGTCTCGCTCGACACGCTCGATCCCAAGAAATTTCGCGAGATCACCCGCTGGGGCGAGATCGACAAGGTGCTGGAGGGCATCGAAGCCGCGCGCGCCGCTGGGCTTGGCGTGAAGATCAACGCGGTGGCGCTGAAGAACCTCAACGAGGACGAGCTTCCCGACCTGATGCGCTGGGCGCACGGCAAGGGCATGGGCCTGACGCTGATCGAAGTCATGCCGATGGGCGAGATCGGCTCGGGCCGTATCGACCAGTACCTGCCGCTGTCGCTGGTGCGCGCGCGGCTCGCCCAGCAATTCACGTTGACCGATCTGGCCGAGAGCACCGGCGGGCCGGCGCGCTATGTCAGCATTGCCGAGACCGGCGGCAAGCTCGGCTTCATCACGCCGATGACCCATAATTTCTGCGAATCCTGCAACCGGGTGCGCATCACCTGCACGGGCACGCTGCACACCTGCCTCGGCCACGAGGATGCTTCAGATTTGCGCAAACCCCTGCGTGCATCTGACGACGACATGCTGCTTGCGGATGCGATCGACCTCGCCATCGGGCTGAAGCCCAAGGGCCACGATTTCATCATCGACCGCCGCCACGACCGCCCCAGCGTCTCCAGGCACATGAGCGTCACGGGCGGCTGAGGGATTCGCGCCCTCCCCGCCATAAGCTTTTGACTCGGCGTCAATTTGCCCATTTTCCGATTGACGGCGCACAAGCCCGCTGGTTTGGTGCAGCCGCCTTTGCTTGCCCGGCAGCAATAAGCCGGCCGCGCCCCTTTGGCGGTCGCGGTCAAGACGGCAAGGCACGAGGGGAGGACTGACGCCGCAATCGCTCCGGAATATTGTCCGTGCGGTCGCGTGCTTTTCGCACGCCGGCCAGGCGATGCGTGCTGAAGCCTCCCGTAAAGTGTTAGGCCGCGACGGCGACGGAGAGAAAGTAAGATGCGTCCATTGCTGGCGGTGAGCAACGCCATCGACGCCCTCAATGAAAAGATTGGGTACGTCTGTAATATCCTGGTGCTGCTGGCGTGCCTGGTCAGCGCGGCCAATGCCATGATCCGCTATGCCTTCAGCAACTCCTCGAACGGCTGGCTGGAGCTGCAATGGTACATGTTCGCCATCCTGGTGATGTTCGGCGCGTCCTACACCTTCAAGCGCAACGAGCATGTCCGCGTCGAGATCTTCTACCTCACGCTCTCGGAACGCGGCCAGCTCTGGCTCGACATGATCGGCACGCTCTGCTTCCTGATCCCCTCCTGCCTCCTGCTCGCCTATCTGTCCTGGCCGTTCTTCATGCAGGCCTATAACGTCGGCGAGATGTCGGGCAATGCCGGCGGCCTGATCCGCTGGCCCATCAAGTTCGTGATCCCCGCCGGCTTCGTGTTGCTGGCGCTCCAGGGTGTTTCCGAAGTCATCAAGCGAATCGCGGCTCTCCAGGGCTATGTGACGATCGACGCCAAGTACGAGAGGCCGACCCAATGATTACGCTGGAAATGATGCCGCCGCTGATGTTCGGCGGCCTGGTTCTGGCGATGCTGATCGGCTTCCCCGTCGCGTTCACGCTCGCGGCGGTCGGCCTCTCCTTCGGCTTCCTCGCCATCCATCTCGGATTCTTCGACCTCAACTTCCTCCAGGCGATTCCCGGCCGCGTGTTCGGCAGCGTGCTTTCCAACGAGCTGCTGCTCGCGATCCCGTTCTTCACCTTCATGGGCGCCATATTAGAGAGATGTGGACTAGCCGAAGATATGCTGGACTCGATGGGCCAGCTGTTCGGCCCGGTCCGCGGCGGCCTCGGCTATTCCGTCATCATCGTCGGTTTCATCCTCGGCGCCATCACCGGCACGGTGGCGGCCCAGGTCATCGCCATGGCGCTGATCTCGATGCCCGTGATGATCCGCTACGGCTACAACATGCGCTACATCACCGGCGTGCTCGCGGCCTCCGGCACCATCACGCAGCTGGTGCCGCCCTCGCTGGTGCTGATCGTGCTCGCCGACCAGCTCGGCAAGTCGGTCGGCGACATGTATCTCGGCGCCTGGGGTCCGTCGGTGTTCCAGATCATGCTGTTCGCCGGCTACACCTTCATCCTCGGCCTGATCAAGCCGAGCCACGTGCCGCCGGTGCCGAAGGAAGCGCGCACGCTCACCGGCTGGGCGCTGTGGAAGAAGTGCCTGATGGGCATCATCCCCTCGGCCGTGCTGATCTTCGTCGTGCTCGGCACCATGATGATGGGTCTTGCGACCCCGACGGAAGCCGGCGCGATGGGCGCGGTCGGCGCCATCGTGCTCGCCGCGATCCATCACAAGGACTTCACCTCGAAGGATCGCATGATCCTGATCGGCGGCGTGATCGCCGCCGGCGTCGGCACCATCGTCGCGATGCTGTTCACCGAGAACCTGGTCTTCAGGCTCTCGTTCGCCGTCACCTATCTCGCCGTGGCGTGGATCTGCATCCAGGCCGCACGCATCCCCGAGCTGCGCGACCTGATCAAGCAGGGCTACGAGTCCACCATGCGCCTCACCTGCATGGTCACCTTCATCCTGATCGGCTCGACCTGCTTCTCGGTGGTGTTCCTTGGCGTCTCCGGCGGCGTCTGGCTCGAGCATCTGCTGACCTCGCTGCCCGGCGGCGTGTGGGGTTTCCTGATCTTCATCAACCTCTTCATCTTCTTCCTGGCGTTCTTCCTCGACTTCTTCGAGATCGCCTTCATCATCCTGCCGATGATCGCGCCGATCGCGCAGAAGGTCCTCGCCCCGGTGGTGGGACCGGACGCGGCGCTGATCTGGTTCGGCGTGATGCTGTGCGTGAACATGCAGACCTCGTTCCTGCATCCCCCGTTCGGCTTCGCGCTGTTCTATCTGCGCGGCGTGGCGCCGAAGGAAGTGAAGAGCTCCGACATCTATTGGGGCGCGATCCCCTGGATCGGCCTGCAGCTGATCATGGTGCTGCTCGTGATCATCTTCCCGATCACGGTGACGGGCCTGCTCGACAAGCCGCTCAACGTCGACCTCGACAAGGTCAAGATCGAAGTGCCGCAGATCGACCTGCCGCCGCTGGATCTCGGACCGCCGCAGAAGTAGCGGCCATAACCATCGCCGTCATGTTCCGCCTCGGCGGTTCATGACGCGCGCGCCCGCGCGCGTGACAAGCAACGCAAACACGGGCATACCGGGCCATCCTCCAACTGATGGACCGCCGCGCATGTCCCGATCGCTCCCTGCTCCGTCGCTCGCTCCCTTGATCGCATCGCTCTGGGTGGCATGTGCCGCAACGTTTGCGCATGCGGAACCGATGACCGATGTCCATGCGCTGGCGCAAAAGGAGCAGCAGCCGCTGCTCGACACGCTGCGCGATCTCGTCAGTATCGAATCCGGCAGCAAGGACATCGACGGCCTGAACCAGATCGCCGAGCGCGTTGCCGGCCAGCTCAAGCAGCTCGGCGGCACGGTGGAGATTTTGCACCCCACCGACGTCTATCGCCTCGACGACACGCCCGAGACAATCGGCCCGGCCGTGCACGCCGTGTTCAAGGGCACCGGCAGCAAGAAGATCATGCTGATCGCCCACATGGACACGGTGTACCTGAAGGGCATGCTGAAGGACCAACCGTTCCGCGTCGACGGCGACAAGGCCTACGGCCTCGGCATTGCCGACGACAAGCAGGGCGTCGCGCTCATTCTCCATACCGTGGCGATGCTCCAGAAACTCAATTTTAGGGATTACGGCACGCTCACGGTGCTCACCAATGGCGACGAGGAGATCTCCTCGCCCGGCTGGCGCAGCACCATCACCAAATTCGCCGCGGATCAGGACGTGGTGTTCTCGTTCGAGGGCGGCGGCACCGACGGCACGCTGCGCCTTGCCACCAGCGGCATCGGCTCGGCCTATCTCACGGTGCACGGCAAGTCCTCGCACGCGGGCGCGCGGCCCGAGGGCGGCGTCAACGCGCTGTACGAGCTCTCGCACCAGGTGCTGCAGATGAAGGACCTGTCCAAGCCCGAGCAGGGCCTGAAGCTGAACTGGACGGTCTCGAAGGCCGGCACCAACCGCAACGTCATCCCGGCCGACGCCTCGGCCCAGGCCGACGCACGTGCGCTCAAGGTCGCCGATTTCGACGAGTTGCAGAAGGCGTTGCAGGAGAAGATCAAGAACCGCCTGCTGCCCGACTCCAGGGTCGAGCTGAAATTCGAGGTACGTCGTCCGCCGCTGGAGGCCAACGATGCCTCACGCCGCGTCGCGGCCTACGGCAAGACGATCTATGGGGAGATCGGACTGTCCCTCAAGGTCGACGAGAAGGCCACCGGCGGCGGCACCGACGCCGCGTTTGCCGCGCTCAAGACCAGCGGCGCCGTGGTGGAAGGCATGGGCCTGTCAGGCTTCGGCGCGCACTCCAACGATGCCGAATATGTGCAGATCAACAGCATCGTGCCGCGGCTCTATCTGGCCACGCGCATGGTCATGGACCTGTCCACGGGCAAGCTGAAATAGCGCGCCGCGTCTCGCCGCTTATCGCGGCGAGCCACCCTCTCCCACAAGGGGAGAGGGTGAAGAAGCCGTCTTCTCCGCCAGCCGAAACCGCAGCGTGAACTCCGCGCCGCCGCCCGGAAGATTCTCCACCGCCACCGTCGCGGCATGATCGTCCGCGACCCCGCGCACGATCGAGAGCCCGAGGCCCGCGCCGTCGCTGCGCTGGCGGTCGGCGCGCCAGAAGCGCTGGAAGATCAGCTCGCGCTCGTTCTCCGCGATGCCGGGGCCGCAATCGCGCACGCGCACCGAACCGTCCTCGCGCACCTCGACGTCGACGGCGGTATCCTTCGCCGTGAACTTGATGGCGTTTTCGGCGAGGTTGAAGATCGCGCGCTGGAGCATCTCCGCATTGCCATGGATCAGCACCGGCGCGTCGGCGCCCTTCAGCGCGATGTCCTTGTGCTGCGCGATCGCGAACGGCGCGATGGAGCCGACCACCTCGGCACAGACGGCGCGCAGGTCCGCGGTCTCGCCGGGATCGAGCACCAGGGTGTCGAGCTCGGCGATCTCCAGCAGCTGGGCGACGATGCGGCTCATGCCTTCGATGTCATCGTGCAGCGCCTTCCTTGCGGCGCCATCGCCCAGCGTCTCGATCCGCGTGCGCAGGATCGTGAGCGGCGTGCGCAACTGATGCGCGGCATCCGCCGTGAACTGCCGCTGCACGCGAAAGCCGTCCTCGAGCCGGTCGAGCGCCTGGTTCACGGCGGTGACGAGCGGCATGATCTCGCGCGGGATCTGTTCCGTCGGCAGGCGGATGTCGGTGCGCGCCGGCCCGATATTGCTGGCCTCCTCCGAGGCCTTCCACAATGGCGCGATGGCGCGGCGGAAGATGATGATGTCGGCGGCGAGCAGGATCAGCAGGATCGGAATGGTGATCCACCCGACCCGGCGGAAGAAGTTCGAGATGATGTCGTCGATGATGACGTCGCGATGCGCCAGATCCTCGGCCACGCGGATGCGCACGATCTTGCCGTCGATGATGCGGGTGACGCCGGCGCCGGAAATCGTCTCGGAAAGTGTCGGCGGCGCCGACGCTGCCGCTCCCGTCTTGCGGCGGGACGAAAACAGCAAACGGCCGTCGGCATCGCGGATGTCGTAGAGATAGCGGCCGTAGGCTTCCGAATAGAGGCCCCGCAGGCTGTCCGGCAGGTTGAACGTCAGCAGGCCGTCCGGCGCCGCGACAATGCGCTCGGCCAGCACCTCGGCCTGCGCCCGCATGGCTTCGCGGTGCAGCTGGTCGACTTCGGAATTGAGCAGCCAGAACAGCACCAGCGGCAGGAAGATCGCGACGACCGCGACCGCCACGATGTGCATGAACACGATGCGCCAGATCAACGATTTGAATGTCGGCGATCTGCCATAGGCCCCGGCGGCCGCCACGCTATTTCTCCTCGGACATGAGATAGCCGACGCCGCGGATGGTGTGGATCACGACCTTGGCGCCGTGCTCGGTGAGCTGCTTGCGCAGTCGCGAGACGTAGACCTCGACCGCGTTGGAGGCGACCTCGCCTTCGAGCCCGAAGATATGGTCCTCGACGTTCTTCTTCGGCACCACCCGCCCCTGCCGGCGCAGCAAAATCTCCAGCACCGAGGTCTCGCGCGCGGAGATGATCCGCGGCTGGTCGTCGACGAAGATCTGGCGGCTTTCGGTGTCGTAGACGAGATTGGCGAGGCGCAGCGAACGGCCGAGCAGCTGGCCGGGCCGGCGCAGGATCGCCTCCAGCCGCGCCACCAGCTCCTCCATGGCGAACGGCTTTGCCAGATAGTCGTCGGCGCCGCTGCGCAGGCCGCTGACGCGGTCCTGCAAGCCGCCGCGCGCGGTCAGCACCAGCACCGGCAGCGGCTCCATCTGCCGCCGCAGCTCGCGCAGCACCGACAGGCCGTCGCCGTCGGGAAGGCCGAGGTCGAGGATCATCGCAGCGTAGCTGACGCTGCTGACCGCCTCGCGCGCCTCGGCCGCGGTGCTCACGATGTCGCTCTGGTAGCCGGCGGCCGACAGCCCGGCGGCAACGAGCCGCGACAGCTCGACATTGTCCTCGACGATCAGAAGGCGCATCGCAGTCCCGCCGGATGTTCCGGTGCAATCACGGCTAGCGCCGCATCTTCGCTCTCTTCCACCATTCCGGCCGCCTCGGCCAGCGAAAAAGCACGTGGCAGGCCGGCCCGCGCCCCCTGTCAGGTTCGTGTAAGCCGATCTGGGCGCGTTCCCATAATGGTTTACTCGATCACCTCATCCGCGCCGGCAATGACTGCTGCGGAGAACGGATGGCCGAGCAGTTTCGCTGCCTTCAAATTGACAACGAGCTCCACCTTCGTGACGAGCTGAACCGGAAGATCAGAAGGCTTCTCGCCCGACAGAATGCGTCCGGCATAGATACCCGCGCGACGGTGCGACTGCGTGAAATCTCCCCCATAGCTCATCAAGCCTCCAGCCACGGGAAAGTCTCGGGTCTGCGTGATTGCGGGTAATTGATATTTCATCGCGAGAGCCGCCAGCCGGGCGCTGCGAAATGCGAAATAGGGGTCGGAGGTAAACACAACTCCGCCTAGCCCGTCCCTGGCAACGGCCGCGAACACGGATTCAAATTCATCCTCCTTGCTTGCGCTATAGATCTGCAGTTGAACCCGCAGGGTTTCTGCGGCCGCCTGAAGCTTCTGCAATTGTGATGGTGCGGTCGGACTTGTCGGGTTGGCGACCACCGCCAATCTGGTCGCCGTGGGCAACAGGTCGCGCATCAGCTCAAGCCGCTTTGGCGACACATCGACGCTCAGGCTCGATACCCCCGTGATATTTCCGCCCGGCCGCGACAGGCTGTCCACCACGCGTAGCTGAACGGGGTCGCCGCCCATCTCGAACACGATGGTCTTGGTCGTACCCGTACCCTTCGCGGCAAGTGCCACGGGAGCCCCGCCAGGAGCCACGATCAGGTCTACATTTCTGGCGACCAATTCGGCAGCCAGGGCTGGCAATCGAGAATATTGTCCGGCGGCCCACTGAAAGTCGATCGCCACATTGCGCCCCTCGACGAAGCCGGCTTCCTCCAGTCCCTGTCGGAAAGCCTCAAGTCGACTGCCAAAGAGCTCGGGTGACTCCGGGCAAAGATATCCGATGACCGGCATGGAGGGCTTCTGCCCATACGAGACGGTCGTCCACGTCGCGGCGCCTGCCATCCAAAGAAGAAAATCACGCCGTCTGGCGCGTCTGCGTAGCGTTGCTGCTTCAGAGTTGGCGCACCTCATGCCCACGGACCCGCTGCCGTCAGCCGTTTGCCGGAGCATAGCCCCGGATACGCGGACAGTCTCTAGCGGATTGTGCCGGGCATCCCGCGGCCACTCGGCTCGAGAGCCTCGAAGGATATTCCGAAGACTGGAATGGCTTCGTCAAATCCTTTGATCTCGCGGCCCCCGAGATCCTCAACGGGCCGCCTGCCCTTGACGTCGGCGGCGACTTTGGCGTCGATCAGGATTTCCTTGTCTGCGGCAGATCCGCACAGCCGGGCCGCAAGATTCACGACGCTCCCAATGGCGGTGTAGTCGAGCCGGTCCTCGTATCCGATCCGGCCGACAGTCGCCGGCCCGCTGGCAAGGCCGATTCCGAAACCAATGTGGTAGCCACGCGATCGCCAGCCGGCGATGAGGGCTTGCACGTTCGTCTGCATGTCGATGGCGAGATCGATGGCTCTCAGTGCAGGCTCTTCGACCGGGACAGGTGCGTTCACCAGCACCATCAGTCCGTCTCCGGAGAAATTGATCAGCGTCGCTTCGAATTTCGTGATGACCCTGCCAAGGCTTTCATAATATTCCGACAGTACGCTCATGACGTCCTCGGGCGCGGCGCCTGCTGAAAACGCGGTGAACCCCCTCAAATCGCAGAAGACAACGACGACTTCCGTACGGCGGCCGTCCAGCACGCTGTCATCGCCGGCTCGATCGACGAGATCGGCGACCTGGGGGGCAAGGAACCGCTTCAGCTTGGCGATGCGCTCCTGGTGCTGCTGCGCCAGCGCCAGCTCGGACGCCATTCTGTTGAAACTGTTTGCAAGACGCTGGAACTCGTCCCCGGTGTGGATCGAGATGCGGTGGTCAAAGGACCCGGCACCAATCCTCTCCGTGCCCTCCTCGAGCAGCTTGATCGGCTCCGTCATCCGGTGCGCCAATGCATAGGCAAGAATGCCTGCGAGCATGGTGCTTATTGCGAGAAGCATTGCCGTCCGCCACAGGGCGGAATAAATCGGCGCGTAAGCTTCGGATAGCGGCTGCACGACCACGACTGTCCAGTCGGGGCCCTGTACGGGAGCAGCGCTGGCGGCAACATAGTGTCCTTGCGCATCCCGGCTCGTGGCGAAGCCCGCTTTCGACCCTATCGCGTCCCGCACAGCCCGAAATGGCTTGGAGGTTGCTTCCTCCGCCCCGCGGAGCACGAGGCTGATGTCGGGATGGGCGATCAGGCGACCCGATCGGTCCAGGACGAAGGCGGAGCCGGTCTTTCCGACCTTGATCGCCGAGATCACGTCCCAAATCAGCTTGAGGTTCACTTCGGCTATGACTGCGCCGACAGCCGGCCGGTTGCCGGCAATCCCGACCGTCAAGTACGGTTCGGAGCCTCGATTGTAGCTGACGTCGCTGAACCAGATCTGAGCTGCGCGGGCACCAACCAAGGCGGGATCGGCTGATCGGTCCGTGCGGCTCTCGATACGATTGAGGCCGATCCGCGAGATGTAGAGACGCTCCAGGCCATTGCCGTCGAGGAGTGTGAGACTGACGATGGCGGGCGCTTGTCGAAGCAGGCGCAACGCGTCGGTCCGCCGGCGTTCGTCGAACTCGTCACTCCATGGAAGCTGAACCAGCCAGCCAAGCTGACTCGTGATGCCGTGGATGAAATCGTGAATTTCGGCGGCCGCGGATGCGGACTGGAGGCTAAGCCACTGGTCGAGCCTCGCGCGCTGATCGCGATAGCCGAACCACGCCTCAATGACGCCGTTGAATGCAAGTGGGATCGCGACAGCCACGAAAAGCGCGAACAGATATTTATGAAAAAGGCCGCGAAACCGATCCTGAGGAATCATGATCCGGTCTCCTGATAATCACATAAATACAATGACCCAGAATAACATGTCGCTCCGCCGTCGGGTGGGGTTCATTCGAACCCGAGCGTACCGGTGCACCCTTCGCGCTTTCTAGGGCGGACCAGCCACGCGGTCTGGCGACAAATTGGCGCCATGGCTGAATTGTCGGCCGATGTCAGCCTCCGGCTGACTGGCCTTCGCGCCGCACGCCGGCTTTTGACCGCCCTGAACGGGCGTTGCTGCCGGGCAGACGTAGCATGCGCCGCAGCCACGTTGATCTAGGTCAAGCATCACCCCTGCCTTTGGCCTCACGTCATGTTCAGCCCATTTCAGGCGGCGACGTCGCCTTTCAGTTCGCTGGCGCCCGGCAATTTCCAGCTCGGCGTCGCATTCTTCCAGTGGCCTCCTCTCCCTCCTGATCCTGCAGCAGGCTTATTGGGGGTTCGTCGACGAGGACCTTGCTCATGATAACAATTCCAGAACTGACGTCCCAGGCGCTCGGTGCGTTCCTCATCTCGGAGACAAAAGGCCGCTTCGGCTCATCGCATGCCAGCTTGCCGGAATTGCTCCCTTACGCGGCGAAGCTGGCCCTGGAATGTATCGGCAACAGCGATGCATTGTATCACAACGTGGAGCACACCCTGTTGGTCACGCTGGTGGGGCACGACATCCTGATCGGCCGCTCACTTCTGAGGCAAACCACGGCCAGCGATTACGCTCACTTTATCCTGGCCTGTCTGATCCACGACATCGGCTACGTTCGGGGCGTCATCTACGGAGACCAGGAGGGCGCCTATGTCGTTGATGGTACCGGCCGAACGGTTGAGTTGCCGGTCGGCTCCTCCGATGCAGCGCTTGCGCCCTATCACGTCGATCGCTCAAAATTGTTCGCGGTGGAGCGCCTCGACGCAGTCGACCAGATCGACGCCGCGCGCGTTGCCCAAGCCATCGAATATACCCGCTTTCCCTATACAGACGCACCAACGAGCGAACTCAAGGATGATCTGGACGAGGAAGAAGGTTTGTTGCTGCGCGCCGCTGATCTGATCGGCCAGCTCGGCGATCCGAACTACATGAAGAAATCAAATGCGCTCTTCTATGAATTCGAAGAGATAGGGCTCAACAAATCGCTCGGATACGCCACACCCGCGGACGTGGTGCACAAATATCCGCAGTTCTACTGGACCAAGGTCGCACCGCAAGTCCCGACGGCGATCCGTTATCTGAACGTAACGTCGAGCGGAAGGCAATGGATCAGCAACCTGTATGGCAATGTCTTCCGCGCCGAGCGAGAGGTTAGACTGTCTGGTCCGCAGCTGTAGATCGGCGTTCACCGCCTTGGCCTTCCGCCGAAAACATCTGGCGGGCCCGCGTCGGCCATGGCCTCGCGATTACAGTACGCATCGTCAAAACCTCATGTTCAGGGAGGGCGACAGCATGGCAAGAGCTCGCAGGATGACGCGGCGCCCTACCATCCTGCGCCCGCTTCATTCAAAATTGAGCATTCCGCGCATTATCGGTTGTTTAAATTCCATTTACAACCTAGTCACGCTTGAGCGGTTCATCATCGACGGGCGCGCCGCGCGGAAGTCCGCTGCGGCACCGGGGATCCAGTCACATGAAGCGAAAGCTTGTTTGGAGCAGCGCGCTGAGCCGGATCGTTTTTGCTCTCGCCGCAACGATTTTCATCGCATCGGAGAGCCATGCGCAGTCCGGACAATCGAAGAGTACCGGTGCGATTTTGCCGGATGTCGCGATGCTGATTCATGGACCGTTCGGTGAGGACTCGTACAAGCTGACCAGTACAGCGGATGATTCCGTCACACTCGAAGAGTTTGGCGACCGGCGCATGCGTCTTGAGATACGTCAGATTCCAGACAAGAAATGCGTCTTTCTTTCCACAAGTCAGGAGAAGGATGGGTTCAACGTCGTGCAATTGGATTTTACGAAGTTCGACGGGACTTATCAGCTGTGGGAAGCTTGCCGCGGGCCGGCCGATGCTCCGCCTGACAACAGGTGCACCTATTCTCTTCATTTCAGTTCGCAGAAGCGGGCATTCTGTAATTCGCGGCGTCCACAGTTGGACTCCGACGTGAGCAAGATGCCGTTTCCCGATGAAGCCTGCCAGCCTTACGCGCTCGGTGCGCGAGCAAAGAAATTCTACACCAAATACATCGATGCCTTCGAGCGCATCAAGGAGCAGTGCGGGGGTAACAGCCGATGACCGACGGCGAACAGAAGCTCCTGATCGCGCTTGTTCTGATGGTCAACCAGCATCTGGACGAGTACGGCGACGAAGTGGACTCCATTTCGGTGTCTGCTGGCGAACATGCGATTGAAGCGTTGGCGGATTATGGCCTGATGGAGGTCGTCAACACGCGGTTCGGCCGATGGACGGATGCGGGTAAGCAGTTTCGCCGAGACGTCGCGGGAATACGCGATCCGCAGCCGATCGATTATCCGGGGCAGATACGATTGGTCGGGAAGTCGGACCCGGAGGCCGACTGATGGACGCCGGGCAAGCCCGCCGTCCCACCAGCCGGGATAGTACTAGTACAGTGCCGCAGAAAAGCGGCCCTGAGCTCAGCCAGTTGCTCACTCGTTGCTCCCAGCTCTGCGTCGGCTCGATCTGTGAGCAAGTCGACGTAGGCAATCGGCTGATCGAACTGGCTCGCCGTGAAGTCGTACCGCCGTCCTTCGATCCGATTGTAGAAATGATCGCCCGCCGGCAGAGGCGTCTTCAGCAGCTCGCCGCCGAAGAGTTCGTGAACGAGCAGCGCCGTGACGTTGCACTGTCCTGCCGCTGGATTGCTCGCCGTCCATTGGCTGGAAGTCGACAGCGACCATGCTTTGCGCAGCGCGCGTTGAACCTCATCGGGATCGAAGCTCATCGTCACCTCACGGGATCGGCACCGAAGCGCCAATTTCGGATTATGCGATGTTGGCTTTTTGCCACTGTTTTGCCCGACGTGTCAAACGGCTTCGCTGCTGGGTTGAGCCCCAACTCCATCCCCCCGTCATTGCGAGCGTAGCGACTTGTCCGCCGAAGCCTCGGCGAAGGCGGAAGCAATCCAGGGCTCCTCCCAATGACGGTGCGGGAACGGACGCGCGGCAAATGACGATGTCATTCCAGATGC
Source organism: Bradyrhizobium sp. 482_C4_N1_8 (assembly GCF_052075965.1). NCBI lineage: Bacteria > Pseudomonadati > Pseudomonadota > Alphaproteobacteria > Hyphomicrobiales > Nitrobacteraceae > Bradyrhizobium > Bradyrhizobium sp. 482_C4_N1_8. The sequence goes on from NZ_CP197231.1 coordinate 5,692,893, forward strand.
AGCGATCAGGCAAAATCGCCGCGTTGACCCCGGCTGCGCCGACGATTGCTCCTTCCTGCTGATTTGCCCCGACGCGTCAAGCTGTTGGCAGCATCCAGAGGGCAACCTGTCCTCACCCCGCTTCTACTGTGCATGGGGTTGTTTTTCATATTTTTGTTTGGGCGGCCGCTGCCGGCAAAGAAAAAGCCCGGCCTCGCGAACGAGGCCGGGCTCTGTCGTCTTGCGACGTTTCGAAAGATCAGCCGCGGGTGCGCGAGCGGATCATGAAGCTGTCGTAGGTGTATTCGGCGACCTGCCACCACAGATATTCGTCGGAGCGGTAGGCCTGCATGGCGTCGATCGACTTCTTGAAGTCGGGGTTCTTGGCCGAGATCTCGCCCCACAGCTCGTTGGTCGACTTGAGGCAGGCCTCGAGCACTTCGTTGGTGAAGGGACGAAGCTGGGTGCCGCCGGCGACCAGACGCTTCAGCGCCGCCGGGTTCTGCATGTCGTAGCGCGCGGCCATCCAGCTGTTGGCGTTGGCCATCGCGTTGGTGAGGATCGCCTGGTAGTTCTTCGGCAGCGAATTCCACTTGTCCAAATTGGTGAAGGCGTGGACGGTCGGACCGCCTTCCCAGAAGCCGGGATAGTAGTAGTACTTGGCGACCTTGGCGAAGCCGAGCTTCTCGTCATCGTAGGGGCCGACCCACTCGGCGGCGTCGATGGTGCCCTTCTCCAGTGCCGGATAGATGTCGCCGCCGGCGAGCTGCTGCGGCACGACGCCGACCTTCTGGAGCACCTGGCCGGCGATGCCGCCGATGCGCATCTTGAGGCCGGAGAGGTCCGCAACGGTCTTGATCTCCTTGCGGAACCAGCCGCCCATCTGGGTGCCGGTGTTGCCGCAGGGCTGACCAATCACGTTCGACTTCTTGAAGAATTCGTTGCCGAGTTGCTCGCCGCCGCCCTGGTACCACCAGGAGTTCTGCTGGCGCGCGTTGAGGCCGAACGGCACCGAGGCGTAGATCGCCCAGGTTGGGTCCTTGCCGACATAGTAGTAGGAGACGGTGTGGCACATCTCGACCGTGCCGTTCGAGGTCGCGTCGAGCGCCTGGAGGCCGGGGACGATTTCGCCGGCGGCGAACACCTGGATCTGGAATTTGTTGTCGGTCATCTCGGCGACGTACTTCGCCAGCTGCTCGCCACCGCCATAGATGGTGTCGAGCGACTTCGGGAAGCTCGACGTCAGGCGCCACTTGATCTCGGGCATGGACTGCGCGATCGCCGGCGAGGCCACCGCGGCGGTCGCCGCCGCGCCTGCTGCCGACACTTTCAGGAAATCACGACGCTTCATCTTCAGGTCTCTCCTTGTTGGGGCGTTTCCCCTAAACTTCCTCGTTGTCGCCGCTCGTTCCGGCGACGCGTTTTTGTCGCGTCGAACCGAAGGGGCTTGACTGCCGTGGCCTTTAACACGGAAGCCCCGCTTTCGGAACGCGACAATGGCATGACGGGGCTCTACGAAAGTCGCATGTCCCCAAAAGACCGGCTCAGGCCGCGGCGATAACGCCTTTGAGCTGGTCCCGGACCTGCCCCGCAATGGCGCGATAGATCGCCGCATGAGGACCGTCCGGCTCGCTGTCGACCACGGGATTACCGGCATCCGAGGTGGCGCGAATCGCCATGTGCAGGGGGATCTCGCCCAGGAACGGTACCCCGAGCTTCTCGGCCTCGTGGCGCGCGCCGCCATGGCCGAAAATATCCGATTTCGTGCCGCAATGCGGGCACTGGAAGTAGCTCATGTTCTCGACGATGCCGAGCACGGGCACGTTGACCTTCCTGAACATCGCAAGCCCCCGCCGTGCATCGATCAGGGACAGGTCCTGCGGGGTCGAGACGATCACGGCGCCCTTGAGCGGTACATTCTGCGCCAGCGTGAGCTGGGCATCGCCGGTGCCCGGCGGCATGTCGACCACGAGCACGTCGAGGCTCCCCCATGCGACGTCGCGCAGCATCTGCGTCACCGCCGACATCACCATGGGACCGCGCCAGATCATCGCGGTCTCTTCCTCCACCAGGAAGCCGATCGACATGATGGCGAGGCCAAAACGCTTGAGCGGAATCATCTTGCGCTCGCCGTCCAGCGCCGGCTTCTCGTGGAGGCCCGTCAACCGCGGCACCGAGGGGCCGTAGATGTCGGCATCGAGTAGCCCGACCCTGAGGCCGAGGTCGCGCAGGCCCAGCGCCAGGTTGAGCGCGGTGGTCGACTTGCCGACGCCGCCCTTGCCCGAGGCAACCGCGATCACGGCAGCGACACCCGGAATCTCGGACTGGCGAGCCATCGGCGATTGGGCGCCGCCCTGCGGCGGTGGCTTGTGGGCGTGGACCGGCTGCACGCCCGGCGTGCCCCGGCTCGGCGTTGGCGGCGGAGGCGGTGCGGCGCCCGGCTTGCGCTCGGCGGTCAGCGCCACCATCACGGTGGTGGCGCCGGGAATGGCGCGCACGGCGGCTTCGGCTTCGGCCCGGACGGATTCCCAGGCCCGCGCCTCGGCGGCATCGACGTTGATCGAGAAGAACACCTTGCCGTCGGCCGCGCTGATCGCGCTCAGCACATTGGCATTGGTGAGCGCGACCCCGCGGGGCGACTTGATCCTGGCGAGGCTGTCGAGAACCTGTTGCTGCGTCACGCTCAAAGCGCATCTCCTGAACAGAGCATGATCCGGAAAAGTGTGGAGCGGCTTTCCGATCAGATCACGCTCAAGGCTTGAGGATGCCCCATTAGAGCGGAAACGGCCAAAAGGCTACTGCTTGCCGATATCGTCTGCCATCTCCGCGGGGGCAGCCCCCTGCTCCGCAGCGGCCTCGTAATTGAGCTCGATCATGACCCCGTTGGGGTCGTGGACGAAGATCTGCCAGAGGTCGCCGCCCGGCACCTGGCGGGAGTCGAATTTCATGCCCTTGGACGTCAACCGCTGCTTCATGCCGTCGAACCCGCGGCTGACGAAGGCGACATGATGGACAACGCCGGAATCCGGCTTTTGTGGCTCCGAGGTCGGGGAAATATCGACGAGGTGCACCACCGCCTTGCCTTCGCTGTACATCCAGGCCCCCGGGAAGGCGAAATCGGGCCGGGCGCCTTTTTCCAGGCCCAGCACGTCCTCATAGAAGCGGACCGTCTCGGCCAGATTCCGGGTCCGGATGTTGAAATGATCGAGGACACCAACGCTCACGCCGCCCATGCTTTCGCTCCCTTTTTTTATGTAGGACCTTAAGTCCCGCCATCCTAGCACAGGCGGCTGCCAAACGAAGCCGTTGCCCTCTGGCCTCAAGGGTTTATGGTGCGCTCCTAATCCGCCCTCATAGCGGAACCAGGCGCCCCCTCGCCCGGCAAAAACCGTAAAACCCAAACTACGGACAAGGTACCACACATGGCTAAAGTCGCTTTCCTCGGTCTCGGCGTGATGGGCTTCCCCATGGCCGGACACCTCGTGAAAAAAGGGGGCCATGAGGTCACCGTCTATAACCGCACCGCGGCCAAGGCGAAGGAATGGGCGGACAAGTTCGGCGGCAAGACCGCTGCAACCCCGAAGGCGGCAGCCGAAGGCCAGGACTTCGTGATGTGCTGCGTCGGCAACGACAACGATCTGCGCGCGGTCACGATCGGCCCCGACGGCGCGTTCGCCGGCATGAAGAAGGGCGCGACCTTCGTCGACCACACCACCGCCTCCGCCGAGGTCGCACGCGAGCTCGACGCTGCCGCCACCAAGGCCGGCTTCAAATTCATCGACGCTCCCGTCTCGGGCGGCCAGGCCGGCGCCGAGAACGGCGTGCTGACGGTGATGTGCGGCGGCGCGCAGGACGCCTATTCCGGCGCCGAGCCGGTCATCACAGGCGCCTATGCACGGATGTGCAAGCTGCTTGGGCCCGCCGGCTCCGGCCAGTTGACCAAGATGGTCAACCAGATCTGCATCGCGGGCCTGGTGCAGGGCCTCTCCGAGGGTATCCACTTCGCCAAGAAGAGTGGCCTCGACGTCGCCGCCGTGATCGAGACCATCTCGAAAGGAGCCGCGCAGTCCTGGCAGATGGAGAACCGCTACAAGACCATGAACGAGGACAAGTATGATTTCGGCTTCGCGGTCGAATGGATGCGCAAGGACCTCTCGATCTCGCTGGCCGAAGCCCGCCGCAACGGCGCCAATCTGCCGGTGACCGCGCTGGTCGACCAGTTCTACGCCGAGGTCGAGAAGATGGGCGGCAAGCGCTGGGATACGTCGAGCCTGCTCGCGCGCCTTAACCGCTGACACCTGTCGAACTGATCCCACCTTGCTGATCGCGATCGCCGTCATCTTCGTTCTGGCCTATGCGGCGATCGCGCTCGAACACCCGCTCCGGATCAGCAAGAGTGCCACGGCGCTGATCGGCGCCGGGCTGCTTTGGGCGATCTACGCGGCCACGATCGGCGACTACGCCATGGTCGGCCGGCAGATCGACGAATCCGTCGTTTCCACCGCGCAGATCGTGTTCTTCCTGATCGGCGCGATGACCATCGTCGAGGTGATCGACGCCCACGACGGTTTCGAGGTCATCACCTCTCGCATCAGCACGACCAGTCAGGTCCGCCTGATGTGGCTGATCGGCTTCGTGACCTTCTTCCTCAGCGCGATCCTGGACAATCTGACCACCACCATCGTGATGGTCTCGCTGATCCAGCGGCTGATCGCCAGGCGCGACGACCGCCTGCTGTTCGCCTCCCTCATCGTCATCGCCGCCAATGCCGGCGGCGCCTGGACCGTGATCGGCGACGTCACCACGACCATGCTGTGGATCGGCGGGCAGATCACGCCGTTGAAGATCATGGGTTCGGTGTTCCTGCCCTCGCTGGTCAATCTGCTCGTGCCGCTCGCCTTCATCAGCCTTCTGGTGAAAGGCAAGACCATCGCGCCACCACCCAAGGACGACGGAGTTCAGCTCGTCGGGTCGTTCGAGCGCAATCTGATGTTCTATCTGGGGCTCGGCGTATTGATCGCCGTGCCGGCCTTCAAGGCGGTCACGCATCTGCCGCCCTTCATGGGCGTGCTGCTCGGGCTCGGCATCGTCTGGCTGGTCGGCGAGGTCGTTCACCGCGACAAGGACGAGCATGTTCGCCGGCCGCTGACGCTCGCGCATGCGCTGACGCGGATCGACATGAGCTCGATCGTGTTCTTCCTCGGCATTCTGCTGGCGGTCGCCTGCCTCGAACATGCGGGCCTCCTGTCGATGCTGGCGCTCTGGCTGGAGGCGACGATTGGCCGCCAGGACGTCATCGTCGTCGTGCTCGGCCTGCTCAGCGCCGTCATCGACAACGTGCCGCTGGTGGCGGCGACCATGGGCATGTACGACCTCGGCCACTACCCGACCGACAGCTTCCTCTGGGAGTTCATCGCCTATTGCGCCGGCACCGGCGGCTCGATCCTGATCATCGGCTCGGCCGCGGGCGTCGCCGCCATGGGGCTCGAACGGATCGAGTTCCTCTGGTACGCTCGCCGCATCGCCATCCCCGCGCTCGCGGGCTATCTGGCGGGCGCGGTGGTCTACGTCGCCCAGCATGCGGCACTGCACTGACCGGCACTGCGCGCGTTCAAAATTAACGCCGGGTTAACGTAATTCTTTAGCTCCTTAAGTCACCTCTTAAGGATTTCTTGCCAGAGATAGACAATGCAGAAGGCCCGCCTTTGCGCGGGCAGGAATGTTGTTGTTCGATGAGTAAACCCGCTGAAAAGCCAGAGGTCGTGCAGCTTCCGGCCGAGCCGGTGAGCGCGCCATCGGCGAGCAGCCGCCGGGCTGCGTCGCAGCGGGTACGCGAGGCGCGCGACAAGTTAACGTCGACCAGCGGAACCCGGCCGGCTTTCGACGCCGAGATGCTGCGCCAATATGCCCAGACACGGCTGTCGGCTTCCTATGTCGTGATGCTGCTGGTGGTCGCCACCGGCGTGCTGTTCGGGCTGTGGATGCAGCCGATCCCGGCCGCGGCCTGGACCGCCGGCATGCTCTGCATCCACGCCGCGATGATCCGCAGCTGCCACCGTTTCCTGGCTGAGGCCTCCTCGCCCGCGGCGACGCGCACATGGCGCACGCACTTCGTCGTGCTCGACCTGCTCTATGGCCTGTGCTGGATGGCGATCCTGATCCATCCCGTGCTCGACATGGTCACGGAAACGCTGATGATGTTCCTGATGCTGCTGGTGATCGCAGTGTCGAGCATGCTGGCCGCCAATCTGCCGATCGCCGCCCTTGCCGCCACGGCGCCGGTCGCGGTCGCGATGGCGCTGAGCTTTGCAATCACCGGCGCGCTCGACAATTACATCCTGGCGGCGCTCGCGCTCGCAGCCGAAGGCTATTTCGTGCTGCTGGCGCATCGCCTGCACTCCTCGACCTTCGCCACGCTCGAGGCACGCGCCGAGAAGGACGCGCTGATCGGCGAGCTCGAACAGGCCAAGGCGATCTCGGACGAAGCGCGCCACCGTGCCGAATCCGCCAACGTCGCAAAATCGCGCTTCCTCGCGCAGATGAGTCACGAGCTGCGCACGCCGCTGAACGCGATCCTCGGCTTCTCCGAGGTGATGAAGAGTGAAATTTTTGGTGCGCACGCGGTGCCGGTCTACAAGGAATATTCCGCCGACATCCATAATTCCGGCGTGCACCTGCTCAACCTCATCAACGAGATCCTCGATCTGTCGCGGATCGAGGCTGGCCGCTACGAGCTCAACGAGGAAGCGGTGTCGCTGGTCGGCATCGTCGCCGACTGCCATCATTTGATGAAGCTGCGCGCCTCGAGCCGCGGCATCACCATCCACGAGGTGTTCGAGCAGGCCATGCCGCGGCTCTGGGCCGACGAGCGGGCGATCCGCCAGGTCGTGCTCAACCTGCTCTCCAACTCGATCAAGTTCACCCCGCAAGGCGGCGAGATCTGGCTCAAGGCCGGCTGGACCGCTTCGGGCGGGCAATATCTCTCGGTGAAGGATTCCGGCTCCGGCATCCCCGAGGACGAGATCCCGATCGTGCTCGCCTCGTTCGGCCAGGGCTCCAACTCGATCAAGTCGGCGGAACAGGGCGCAGGGCTCGGCCTGCCCATCGCCAAGAACCTGATCGACCTGCATGGCGGCACATTCACGCTGAAATCGAAGCTGCGCATCGGCACCGAAGTGATCGTCACCTTCCCGCCGGAGCGCGTGATGAGTGCGCTGGCGCCGATGTCGGACGATTCTCCGCCGCTCCAGCCGGACAGTTCCGCGGTGCCCGACGAGAAGCGCCGGCCGCGCCACAAGCCGATCATGAGCGCAGGTACGGGCTCTTAACGAGATGCTTGCAGACATGCCCGACGATCCCCCACTATGGCCACATGAGCAAAGAAACGCCGTGCGTCGCCGTCTGCATGATCGATCCCAAGACCAGGCTGTGCTTCGGCTGCGGCCGGACCTTGCCGGAGATCGCGCGCTGGCACGCCATGGAGAGCACGGAACGGCTCGCGGTGATGGCGCTGTTGCCGGCACGCATGGCGGACGCGGGTTTGCAGCCGATCGCGGGATCGCCGAAACGCGCCTGACCGCCCTGCGTCGCCTCGGAGGCGCGCAATGATCCGCTTCCTGCTCGTTCTCGTCATGCTCGCCGGCACGGCCGGTGCCGTCGTCGCCTATGGCGATCCCGACCGGATCGCGCGCGCGAGCAACAAGGTCTCGCACATGTTTCGCGCGCAGATCGCCTCCCCGGCCCCGGCCGTGCAGATCCAGCGCGGCCAGGGCGGCGAATTCGCGCTACGTGCGAAGATCAACGGCGTCGCCGCACCGATGGTGATCGATACCGGTGCGACCTCCGTGGTCCTGACCTGGGAAACCGCGAAAGCGATCGGACTGCCGCTCGAGATGCTCGAATACGACGTCGATCTCGAAACCGCGGGTGGCCACACCAAGGCAGCCCGCCTTACGCTCGACCGTCTCTCCGTCGGCCACCTCGTCGAAAAGTCGGTGCCGGCCCTCGTCGTGCCGCGCGGGCAGATGAAGACCAATCTGCTCGGCATGAGCTTCCTCGACCGCCTGGAGAGCTGGGGTGTGCGCGCCGACAAGCTGATGCTCACAGGCTACCCGGAATTGCCCGATCGCCGCGCGCTCCGATAATTCGCTTCGCTGCGCGCCTCATGCGCACGATCAAGGCCCAATCAGCCGGGACTGCCTGAGCCGCACAACGCGATCGGCGCTTGTCAAATCGCTCCTTGGCCGCTCTGGCGCCAGTCAAACTGACGGAGCCGCTCCATTCAGGCAGCCCCGCTTGATCCAGTCCGCGAGGCCACCTTTGCGCCAGCGCGCTGCGCAACATCGGCGCGCCTGCCGGCCAACCGCCTAACCCCGAGCCCCGCGAACAATCCATCGATGTGGCATTTCCTCTATTTACAAACCGTCTAGTCGGTTTATAACGACCCCATTCCCGGATCGGGGTTGGACAAGGCTGCTCCGTGAGGTGCGGCCAAGTGGGAGATTGAGAATCATGACTGCCAGAGCCGCCTTACGCCGCACGATGCGCGCCCTGCCCTTTGCCGCGGTGTTCGCCGCGAGCAGCGCCTGCGCTGCCGACCTGTCGCCGCGCTACGCCGCGCCCTCCTCGGCCTACACGGCACCGCAGCCGGTGTATTCGTGGACGGGTCTCTATGCGGGCTTCAACGCCGGCTACGCAGAGAGCGGCGACGACGCGTTCAATAATCTCGTCGGCATCAGCGGCGGCAAGGTCAAGGGCGCCGTCGGCGGCGTGCAGATTGGCTACAACTACCAGCTCTCGCCGATGTTCGTGGTCGGCATCGAGAATGACTTCGAGGGCGGCGACATCAAGAACCACGACGCGCTCAACAGCGCCGCGGTGAGCATCCCCTGGTACATGACCGGCCGCGCCCGCGCCGGCATCGCGACGATGGATTCACGGCTGCTGTTCTTCGGGACCGCGGGTCTTGCCACCGGCGAGTTGAAGGACGGGCCGATCAACAAGATGAAGATGGGTTGGACCGCGGGCGGCGGCGTCGAATGGGCGTTCCTGCCGAAATGGTCGGCCAAGGCCGAATATCTCTACACCGAGTTCAAGCACGACGATCTGCCGGACTGGAACGCCGTGAAATTCCACACCTTCCGCGTCGGCGTGAACTATCATTTCGATCTGCTCCGCTGAGGCGGATCGACGAGGAGCCGGATTTTGCGATCCGGCTCTTCACCCGTTTGGGCTAGGCCGCGGCCTCCGCCGGAGCGCGCGCACCGACACGCGCGATCGCATCGCGCAGCACGTCCACACCGGCGCCCGGCTTCACCCCCTGCTCGGCAAGATGGCGGCGGAAGGCGCGCGCACCGGGCACGGCGTGGAACGCCCCGACGAAATGCCGCGTGATCGCATGCAGCCGCGTGCCCCGCGCGAGCTGCTGCTCGATATAGGGCATCATCGCTTCGAGCGCGTCCTGCATCGTCGCATGCGGCGCCGCTTCGCCGAAGATGTCTTGATCGACGGAGAGCAGCCGCCATGGCTCCTGATATGCGGCGCGGCCGAGCATCACGCCGTCGACGTGCTCGAGATGCGCTTTCGCCTCGTCGATACCGGGGATGCCGCCGTTGATGATGATGGGCACATCAGGCATCGCGCGCTTGAGGCGATAGACGCGGTCATAGTCGAGCGGCGGGATGTCGCGGTTCTCCTTCGGCGACAGACCGTTGAGCCAGGCCTTGCGGGCATGCACGATCAGCGCATCGCAGCCTGAGGCGACCACTCCGCGCGCAAGCGTATCGAGCGCGACCTCCGGATCCTGATCGTCGATGCCGATGCGGCATTTGACGGTGACGGGAATGGAAACCGCGCCCTTCATCGCGTCGACACATCGCGCCACAAGCTCCGGCTCCGCCATGAGGCAGGCTCCAAAGCGGCCATCCTTCACACGATCCGACGGGCAGCCGACATTGAGGTTGATCTCGTCATAGCCGAACTCTTCGCCGATCCGCGCGGCCTGTGCGAGCTCGCGCGGATCCGCCCCGCCAAGCTGAAGCGCCACCTTGTGCTCGACCGCATCGAACCCAAGCAGCCGCTCCCGGTCGCCATGAATGATGGCGCCGGTCGTCAACATCTCGGTATAGAGCAGCGCCCGCCGCGTCAGATGGCGATGGAACACCCGACAGCGGCTATCGGTCCAGTCCATCATCGGAGCCACAGAAAAGCGATAGTATTGCGATTTCAATGATTTACCTTATGCTTCAACAGGATGAAACATGAACATGTGCACTCCAAACTAGCCGAAATTGCACACGTTTGTACCCGCTTTGACCTCTCAGTGCACACGTAGCGCACACGATTTGGGGAGTGCACACGACCGTGGCCAGCTTCACTCAGTTGCCGTCCGGGAACTGGCGCGTCCAGGTACGCCGCAAGAACCGCTACGTGGCAGAGACCTTTCGTCGGCGCAAGGACGGTGAGGAATGGGCGCTCGATATGGAGTGCAATATTGATCGTAGCGGGTCTCGGCATAGAAGTCAGCATACTCTCTCAGCCGTTGCGCAAGGCCCGGCGTCAGTACAACGCTCATCTTCACCGGCGTCCGATCGGGCAGTTTTCCGAGCTTCATTCCTCATTTGCCCTTCGTCATCGCCTGAAGGTCCGAGTACGGCTTCAGCACCAGATCCTTCGAAACAATCACCCGCAGCGGCCAGCCTGGCCGGACTGTGATCGTTGGCTGCACATCGAGCTCGCGCTCCACCAAGCGCTGACCAGCGCGATTGGTCGTCTGCTGCGCACTTTCCCGCAGCGTCTTCACGAGATCGCTCTCGTCATTGCCGAGCGACAGCTGCGTCCCGACACCGATCAAAGTCGCGAGCGCCACCCCCTTCAGCAATTGCCAGGTATGAAAGTCCACCTCATCTTCGAGCCCGGCATAGCCCGCGACGTCCGTGGCCGGTAAGTTCTCGATCACAATCGAATTGCCGTTCGGCAGAATGAGACGTGCCCACACGACCAGCGCCCTCTTCTGGCCGAAGGCGACGACGCTATCGTACTTGCCCACGAGCCTAGTTCCCTGGGGGATAAGAAGATGCTCACCCGACACGGTGTCATAGACGTTCTCGGTCACCTGGCCGATCGTGGCGCCCGGCAGATCAGAATTCAGGCCAGTCATAAGGCTGGCCGGGATGATCGATCCCGCCATGACGGCATAGGTTGATGGAGCTGGTTGAAGCGCATGGGGATTGGTGGTTTCTGTGTCGGCTTTTGCCGCCACGAAGGCCAGCTTTCGCGCCTGCGAAGACGGAATAATCTCGCTGGACCGATCGACCATGGCCTGAGCCGTCTTGGCTAGATCAGCGGCCGAAGGCCCGGCGTCAGCTGTCGCCGGTCTGAAGGCGGAAGGGGTAGCTGCCGGCACGTCGGACGTATTGATCTGCTTTCGCTTCTCCTGCTTCTCCGACAGCCTGACAAACAGACCGGACTCCTTGGCTTGCTGGGCAATGCGCGTCTGCCGGATCCGCTCGGTTCTCTCGGCGTCCTCCTCCGGATTAGTCCGGAAGCCTCCATCCAGACCCACGCCCGCCTTCTTTTCGTTTTCGGCAAAGGCGCGGCCTATGTCCCCAGGAGACGGTGGCCCAAGCCGAGGTGTCGTTGGGGTGAGGTTTTCATACGACTTCGGCAGCTTGCTGAGGCCCTCGGCTGTCTGCTTGCGGTCGGTGTTGTAGAGCTCCGCTCGATCGGCCGACTTGAACACTCGCAATGGACGGAGCGCGACGATGACCGCTCCGGCGACGAATAGCGCGGCAACGGCGCAGCCGATGATCAACGCACGCCTGTTCAGGCGCCGAATAGGCCGCGGCCGCGCGCGTAGTTCGAGGGGCTCTCGCGGATCCTGAATTGGGCCGTTCGTCATGAGGCGCTCCCGGCGCTGAAGGTCTGCGACACGGGCCGCGCGTCGATGCGGATGATCCGCACGGTCCGCTGCGGATTTTCGCCGAGGCGAAGCTCCGCGGCGCCAAACATCCGATCGACGATGTAGTAGGAGCCGCGAACTCGGTAATTGACAAGGTTCGGCCGACCATCGGCGCCGGCAACGAACAGGGGCGGCGCTTCTCCCTGGGACAGACCAGGCGGCATCTGGATGTAGACCTTGCGGCCATCGTCAAACGCCCGCAACGGACGCCATGGCGGATCATCCCCCTCGACGCGATAGCGGAAGTTAAGGCTATCAAGCCGCACACCTCGATCCGCGACCCGCTCCTCATTCTCCTGGGCGACGGCATTCTGCTTATGAAGCGCAACGAGGGTATCTGTTGGATAGGTCCACGAGATCGAAGCCATATAGGTCTGCTTGGTGGAGACAAGCTCAAGGTGATAGGCGCGCCGGTCGGTCAGAACGACCAGGTTGGTCTGAATATCCGGAAGCGTCGGCTTCACCAGAATATGCACCCGTCGGGCGGTTCCCTGCCCACTCGCGGTATCGCCAACGACCCAGCGAACGGTATCGCCGGTCGAGACGTCGATCAGCTCTTCGCCGGCTTGAAGCGCGATCGTCGAGACTTTCTCAGGACTGGCGTAGAGCCGGTAGAGCGCGCCTTCCGTCCAGGGATAGACTTGGATCGCGTTGATATATCCGGCCTTGGTGGGCTCCATCCTGGCTTCTTTGTTCGCCTTCGCGATCGCCTGCTCAGGAGGCAGCTTCTCGTCCTTGGTTCCTTTGCTCGGATAGGGCTTCAACTGACCGGGTAGCGGCAAGACCTTGGGCGTTTCAACAACCGCAACTGGCTTCGGCGGATCCGCTTCCGGAAAGCCCCGTTCGAATGTCATCTCGTCATATGGCGCCTCGAGGTTGAGCTTGGTGGCACAACCGCCGAGTAGGAGTGACAACGTCAGGACGCTGGCCGACGCGAGCTTGGTCATGACAACAGATTTCATTTTGCGTCTCCGATGAGGTCACGCGACCAGTTGAGGGAATGGACGTAAAGGCCGAGCGGGTTCTTCCGCAGCGTTTCGGCATCCGAGGGTGACTTGAGGACCGTCGTAACGAGCCCGGTGAAGCGCTCTGTCTTTGAGATCGCGCCGTTCTCGTAGGTGTTCTCCTTCCAGCGGATCTCGAAGCTGTCGCCGGAGGCACGAACGACTGACATGACTTCAGCGGTCACGGTCTTGGACCCGATCTTCGTGAAGGGATCAGCTTCTCGCGCATAATCGTTGAGAGCCTGCGCGCCGCGATCGGTGACAAAGTCATAAGCTCGCAGCCAGTTCGCCCGGACGATGACAGGGTCAATCGACAACGAGCGAACGTTCTCGATAAATCGCGCCAGGAAGTGCGCGATCTGTGCGTCCGACGGCTGATACGCCTCGAGCGCAGGACCGACCGCGCGGACTTCGCCGAGCCGATCGACCTCGACCACGTAAGGGACGACGCCGGATCGAGCAATTTGAGCAAAGATCGTCAAACCGAGCATGCCGGAGAGACCGATGGCCGCCAACGCAGCTAGCCGCCAGTTGCTAGCCTGCACGCGAGCCGAGCCTAAGCGCTCGTCCCAGACCTGGGCTGCCTTCTGGTAGGTGGTGACTGGTTCAGGCGTCTCGCCATATCGCACGGATGCGCGCTGAAAGGGGTGAGCTGCCATGGTCTATTCCTCCTCCAGCTTTGGACCCGACGAATGCGAGCCTCTGTCACCCTCTTTCAAGGTATGAAAAGCGCGATCAAGCCGCCTCACTGTCAATCTTTCAAAACAGTGTTACACTTTTTTCTGTGCATACCGATTCCCGGTTTGCATCCATTGAGGATTGACGGAGGGCATATGGCTAAGAAAGCGAAGAAGGCAAAGAAGACCGTCGCGAAGAAGGCGAAGAAGGCCGCCAAGAAAAAGTAGTAGGTCTTCGGGCATCGAGACCCGCTTTCGCTCCCGCCAGAGGCACGCCCCTGAGGCATTTGGCCTTTGTGGACTTGCCACCTGATTGATCTCACGGCGATGGCTGGAACGATAGCTCGTCGTTAAGCCGGATCGTAGACGCGCCGGGCGCGATACGATCCGGCTTTGGCGTTTTGGCAATAGAGCATTGCAGGCTGCGTCAGGACGGCGTCGCTCTTTCCAGCCAATCAGAGCTTGTTCACGACGATCGTGAGGCACGACAGCAGTACGGCCGTTGACGTCAGTGCCGAGACGCTCACCACGACCTGAGCAACGCAAATACGCCTGAGCTTCACTGCATGCGGTTCGGGAAACGCCTTGAAGGGATCAACCATGGTCGGCTCCATGATGCGCTGCACGCGCTCTGCTTGGACCCTCCAATAGGCTGAGTCGTCAGAATCGCTTCCGGCTAAATTTCCACCTCGCCCGATTGACTCCAAGGCGACTCGGACACCGCAGAATTCGGGCGCAAATTGCGTCCTTGCGCCCGAATCGAGAGCGTCAAGGGCTGGTAAACAAAGGGTTAATCATCTCGCAGGCGCGGGCCGAGATAGCGATTATTTGGCGTCCTAATGACCGATTGGAAACGCCATGTAGCGCGGCACACAGGCGGCGGCCGCACGCGGCTCATCGAGGGCGCGGCTCAGGGCGCCCTCGCCTTCGCTGCGGCCGCTCGGTTGTCTTCGCTGAACGCGAGCAGAAAATCGGCGGCCTTGGAGGCTTTGCTTGCGGCCCGAAAAATTGTGCGGCTGTCGCTGCGGAGCACGTCCAGCCATGAACCGAGATAGTCGGCATGCCGGACCGTCGGCTTGATGGAGAGCGCGGCGCAGACAAAAGCGGCGGTCAACTCGGCGACCAATTCCTCATGGGCGTAAGGTTTCGAGCCGAAGGTACCCGTGAGGTCGCGGTTCAACCGGTTGGGATGGCCGGTCCAGTGTCCGAGCTCATGAAAGAGCGTCCGATAGAAGTTGATCTGCTCGAAGAATGCCGGCTGTGGCGGGATGTGAACGGTATCTGCCAGCGGCAGATAGAATGCGTCCGCGCCGCCGATGCGGATATCGGCAAGCGTTGCCTTGGCGAGCGCCTCGGCCTGCGGCACGAGCTGCCGCTCGGGCAGTTCGGGTGACGCGAGGCTGAGATCGGCCGGCAATTGGTCGCATTGATCCAGATTGAAAACCGTGTAGCGGCGCAGGAAGGGAATACTTGCCTCCCCCTCCTCCGCCTGCCCCTCTGTGCCTCGGCGCGCAGAATCTTGCGCGCTTGGGGACGAAGCGGTCGGCATAACAGACCGTCGTGCCATGCTCTCCTTTGCGTACGGTGCCGCCGAGGGCTGATGCCTGATTGAAGGTGAGCCACCTTTGAGAGGTGAAGCCGGATTCAAACATCTTGCCCCACAGGATCAGGATATTGATCCCGGAATAGGGATTGCCGGTCGCGGCATTGCTGGGCAACGCAAACGCCTTGCTCTCACCACTCGCGCCCCAGGGTCGCGCCCATGGGAAGGTGCCGGCCTCCAGGTCGGCGATGATGTGCGAGGTGATTTCTTCGTAAAGGCTCGGTTTTGTCATCGTCGTGCAATCACGCTTGCGGCCCTTGGTCATGATGATCTCCGTCAACTCTTCTTCCGCAACCTGCCCCCGGAAGGCGGGGTGGGCGGCGAAGAGCGACCGGAAAGCCCCGAACACTTGAGGTGGGCCGCACCGGAACGGCCGGAGCGCGAGCGGAGGACCGCGCCATCATCATGATCGTCCTGGAGGAGCAGAGAGGGGCGCGGTTGCGGCTCACCGGTTCGGGGCTATGCGGGAGCGCCGCCTACCCCGCCTTCCGGGGGTAAAAACAAGCGCCGGCCGCTTACGGCCGGCTTCATCAAAGAGCGCCTCCGGCGACAATTCTGCTGTGTGGATTATCGCGTCAAGTCACTCGTCAGATTTGGAGATATCGAACGACGACTCCATCATGGTCCTACGCCAGGGATCGAAGCCGGCAGGCCGAGACCGAAAGGGCTCGGGTTCATATGTGGACGGCCCCCGACTTGCAAGGACGGCTCTAGCAGCTTGCGCGGATCGCTTGCGCTCGTATGTCCGGCCTGTTTTCGGGTCTTGCGACCACCGGCCAAGATGGGCTCCGCGGACAGTGAGATCCAAACACGAGAGCGGCATTTTCTGCCGGTAAACCGAGCGGAGCATTTCACTGAGCGGCTCGCGCCGAACGTACCACCTCTTACTATCCTGCAAGTTCCGCCCTTAGCGTCAAACCTGCCGGTCTGGCGCCAAGCTCTGCATTTCGTTCAAGTCTATGTCGGCATCGTCATGACGCTGCTTGCAGGTCGAAACCGCTCGCCGCTGACCATCAGTTTCCAGGCAATCCGCGCCAGCTTGTTTGCCAACGCTATGGGCACTAGCTTCGGCGGCTTGCGTGCGCTGATATCTTTCAGCCAGGGCCAGGAGCGAGTTTCCGTCGGCGAATATCCGCGATCACAGCCGTCGCGCCAGCGACCAAAACGGTTCGCAACAAACCTGCCCGCGCCTCAACTTACGCCGTAAAAACCAGCTGCTCTGTCCCGTCAACGCCATGCAGTTGAAATACAATCTTCGACGTATCCAGGCCGGTGCGAACAATCGTTTCCACGGGCGGCTCCTTCGTTTGAGGTCAGCGACGACCTCATCTTGCCACGCAGTGTGGCGGAAGGGGGCCGTCCCCCCAACACGAGAGACCGCTGCGGGCCCTTGGCCGCACGCGTCTACGCGCAAACACCACTCCAGCCAGTCGAGAACCACTATGTGGCGTCATTGGCGATGATGACACCGAATTGCTGCGCGCCTCGTGGGGTGGCGCTGTCAGCGGGGCCTTTGCTGAGAGAACGTCGTGACGGGGAGAAAGTACAC
Source organism: Bradyrhizobium sp. 482_C4_N1_8 (assembly GCF_052075965.1). NCBI lineage: Bacteria > Pseudomonadati > Pseudomonadota > Alphaproteobacteria > Hyphomicrobiales > Nitrobacteraceae > Bradyrhizobium > Bradyrhizobium sp. 482_C4_N1_8. Next base: position 5,709,664 of record NZ_CP197231.1, read on the forward strand.
CGGTCGCTACCGACACGCACTGCCGGTGCTCGGCCCCACTAATGGAAGGTCGGCATGGCAAAATTGACGTCCAGGCGAATGTCTGTGGGCCATCGTGTCGTAATCGTCTTCAATTGCGTGTAGAAGCGCACTCCCTCTGGACCGTGGATATGATGACCACCGAACAGAGAGGCCTTCCAACCTCCAAAGGAATGGAAAGCCATGGGAACGGGGATAGCAACATTGACCCCCACCATGCCGACGCGTATCCGATGCGCGAATTCACGCGCTGCTTTCCCATCACGGGTAAAGATCGCAGTACCGTTTCCAAATTCGCTTCGATTGATCAGGCTGGCGGCAGCTTCGAAGCTTTCCGCACGCACGACGCAAAGCACCGGTCCGAAGATCTCTTCTCTGTAGATCGTCATATTCGGCTCAACTTGGTCGAAGAGAGAGCCCCCAATAAAATACCCCCCTTCGTGACCCTGCATCTTGAAACCACGACCGTCGACCAGCAGGTTTGCTCCCTGGGTCACGCCCGATTCGATGTAAGCGCAGACCCTCTCTAGATGCTGTTTTGTTATCAATGGCCCCATCTCAGCGTCAGGATCGGTCGCCGGTCCGATCCTGAGCGCATGCACCCTGGGGGCCATCCGCGCGATCAATTCGTTAGCCGTATGTTCGCCGATTGGCACCACCACGGAGGCCGCCATGCAACGCTCGCCTGCCGCTCCATAGGCCGCTCCCATCAAGGCATCTGCAACTTGATCCAAATCCGCATCAGGCATCACGATCATATGGTTCTTTGCACCACCTAGCGCTTGACAGCGCTTTCCGAAGCGGGCTGCCGTCTCGTAGACGTATCGAGCGATCGGCGTCGACCCGACGAAACTCACTGCCGCAACATCCGGATGGACTAAGAGTGCATCGACCGCTTGTTTATCGCCCTGAACGACATTGAAAACTCCTGGCGGAAGGCCGGCCTCGGTTAGCCACTCGGCGAGCAGGATCGCGGCAGAAGGAACGCGCTCCGAAGGTTTCAATATGAAGCAGTTGCCGCAGGCAAGAGCGACTGGAAACATCCACATGGGGACCATCGCGGGGAAGTTGAACGGCGTAATCCCTGCCACGACCCCAATCGGCTGTCGGACCGAATGACTGTCAACCCGTGTTCCGACGCTTTCGGTAAACTCCCCTTTCAGAAGCTGCGGGGCACCGGTCGCGAACTCAACAACTTCAATGCCTCTTTGCACTTCGCCCATCGCATCAGCGAGCACCTTGCCATGCTCCGCGCTAATCAGAGCTGCCAGGCGTTCCGCCCTTTCCTCCAGAAGCCGCAAGAACTTGTTGAGAATTCGTGCTCGGCGCAGGGGAGTAATCTCCGACCAGATCGCGAAAGCCGCAGTCGCACTCGCAACCGCGCGATGAACGTCCGAGCCGGATGCAAGAGGTACCAATCCCGTGTGCTCGCCTGTCGCCGGATTGAAGACCGTTGAGGTCCGTCGACCCTGACCTACGCACCGCCGCCCATCGATGTAATGGCCAGTGTATTTCGCCATACCCACTTCTCCCTACCGTTACATCAGATTGTTCGGCCTGCCGAAGAACACTCCGAGAGCTTCCATCGACCTCAGCGGGCAACGAAAACCATGAGCCAAGAACTGTACCAGCGACGTCGCAAGTCACGCTCATCGTCTGGCCCCGGTCGCTCGATCCATTCAAGCGAGACTTCCGACTTCGCCAAAGAACAATAGATGGTCGCACATCCGAGCGCCCCCTGATGAACGTCAGTACGTTCTCGTTCCGGTCGCTATTCGCTGCGCGTCGCTCCGACGCCGTCCATCCTCTTTCGTGATCGCTTAGTCAGATCGACCATCCTGAAGTGCTCGGGTGACACCAGTTCGTAAGCCCGCGCCGTGGCGAGTACGCCTGAGTCATTTCCTCGTGCGCCAACAAATTGCAGTCCAATTGGAGCTCCAGAAGCCGTCATTCCGCAAGGAACTACGCACGCAGGCTGCTGGCTCAGATTGATGGGAAAGCTGAAGGATGCCCACTCGGTCCAATGGCTAAGGCCACTACCTTCTGGCACATCTCGCCCGGCTGCGAACGGAGGAATGGCGGCGGCTGGAGAGACCAACACATTGTAACTCTCGAGCAACTCGTCCATGAAGGCGCCGAATTCGGCGCGAAGCACTTGGGCAGCCACCAGGGTAGCAGCGTTGTACTCCCGGCCTTTCGCGGCGGCCAACAGGAAGCCGGCATCGTATACTTCGGAGGCAACTTCGCCCGCTGAGACGAGCCGATTGGCGGCCCCCGAAAACCAGTGGATATGGAACAGCTCAAGAAGATCAATGGAAGGCAATTCGACCGGCTCGACGATCGCTCCCCACTCCTCCATTCGCCGAACCGCAGCCGCCACACTCAATTCCACTTCCCTGTCGACGTGTCCTACAGGGGGAGTTGACCAGTATCCGATCCGCATCCCCGTAAAGTCCGCCTGCCGCTTCCCCAATCTTGGTAATTTGCCTGCGCCCTGCGCCCAGTCGCGCAAGTCGCGCCCAGACATCGCCTCAAGCATGGCTTCAGCATCGCCAACGCTTCGTGCCATCGGACCGATGTGCGCCACTGTTCCAAAAGCGCTGGGAGGATGAGCGGGCACACGTCCGAATGACGGCTTATGTCCGACTATGCCGTTGAACGACGCCGGAATGCGTATCGAGCCACCGCCATCGCTACCCAAATGAAGGCTGCCCGCTCCGACAGCTGCGGCTACCGCTGCTCCTCCGGAGGATCCTCCTGCCGTCATCGAAGGATCCCAGGCGTTGCGCGTCACGCCAAAGAGAGGAGAGTCGGTAACCGCCTTCCAGCCGAATTCCGGCGTTGTTGTCTGCCCGATGAAGATCGCGCCTGAGCGGCGCAGCCTCTCGACCGACGGCGCATCCCTTTCACACGGCGAAGCTGTCGTCGTGCGGCTGCCGCACCGAACCGACCACCCCTCGACCCAGACGATGTCCTTAATCGTTGTCGGGACGCCATCGAGGTCTGACAAGGGTGCGCCGGACCTCCAGCGAGCTTCGGACCGACGCGCCTCATTCCTAGCCCGATCCCGGTCGATAAACGTGAACGCGTTCAGCTCCCCGTTGACTGCCTCAGCTCTCTCCAAAGCGGCTTCGGTCACCTCAATCGGTGACAATGTCCCCTTCTTATAGGCGGAAAGCACCTGGGCTGCATTCAGCCCACATATGTCGGTCCCATCAGGCGGACTGAAGACGTCCATAGACACTGCTTTTCCCTCTCTCACAGTCAGGAGCGGTCAAACTCGGCTCCGTCCGGCGAGCATTAGGAATTTACGAGCTGGTCATAAAATGCATAATTTGTAGAAAGACCATCGATCAACTGTAGGGAACGCCTTGTGGATCTTACGATTCGGCAAATTCGATACGTAAGCGAAGTCGCCAGGCTTGGCAGCATGCACGCAGCATCGGTGAGTTTGCGGATCTCGCAATCGTCGATCCTTGCGGCGATTGAACTTGCTGAAACCGAAATGGGCGCTCGAATCTTTGAGAGGCGTCCCTCACGCGGGGTCAGAGTAACCCCGGCGGGAGAACGCTTTATCTGCGCAGCCCGCTCGATGCTGACCGCCGATGCAGAATTCAAAAGAACGATAGCTCGCTTGGGAGGACTGAGCACGCCGGCAATCCGTATTGGCTGCTTCAATCCTTTCGGCGCACTTTTCATTCCCGACACACTGAAGCGCTACATCGAGCGCGTTGGGCCGGTTGAGATTTCTGTGCTCGAGGGAGACCAGTTGCAGTTGCGAGAATGGTTCGCAAACGGAGCGGTCGACCTGGTCGTAACTTATGATATCGGACCGCACTTCAAAGAGAACACAACACGCGTCTGTAAAGTACCTGCGCATGCGCTAATTTCGCGATCCGACCAACTCGCGCGTCAGCCGGCCGTATCTATCGCAGAATTGGCAACTCGGCCTTTGGTTCTGTTGGATTTGCCACAGACCGCGCTGTATCTCCTTACATTGTTCGATGTGCTGGCAACTCAACCAACGATCGGCTTCCGCACGCGCAACTACGAGACTATCAGGACCTCTGTTGCGTGCGGGTTTGGAGTTTCTGTGCTCAACATGCCCCCACTGGGCCACGCTTCCCCGGACGGCACTGAGCTTATCCGGCTGCCGATAACTGACGATCTGCCCGCACCCACGCTCGTCATCGCCGACGTTTACGGATCGAATAAGCCCGAATACGTGCGAGTCCTCATCGACGTTATCCGTGAGTTCTTTCGAGATCTCGGCCCGCACGGATTCGCTATCGCAACTTTGAAGAATGAAGAAACGCTTTTCGACGTTTAGCCAACGTCCCTTTTGGCGCACTTGGCTACAGACCGACAACTACCCCATGCGAGCGGGAGCACACCTCACTCACGCCCCTCAACCAAGGGGCAAGTTTAGCGATCCATCCCGGCCCGCTCTTGACCCAGTGCAGACATTGCTCCACCGAGCCTAGCAATCACTTTTGGCTCTCTTCCGCCCCTTGGCCTATGTCGTCGTGCGCAGACCGACCGCTGGCTTCAAATCCTCGGCTGAAGCGTCGCCCCCCTGATGATCCCGGTGTCTTCCGCGCCCATCGGCGTGAAATCGACGCACATGTCTGCTCCCGGGATCGCGGCCGCACCGGCCCGGGCGACAGCGAGATCCTGTGTGCCTGATCCGGAGCCCGCCGCCACTGCGCCAAGGATGAACCCATCGACGCGGATCGGGAGACCACCGATCAGATTGGTCCAGCGATTTTCATGCGCGAGAGTGACCTGGATTTCCACGTCCGCGTGAGCGCTGCCGGTCGGCGAGCCAGACAGTGCCGACGTCCGTGCCTTGTTGATGGACGAGGTCACGCTAAGTCCCTTCGAGCCGTCCATGCGCCCGAACGCCAGCAGATTGCCGCCGGTATCGACCACTGCGATGCACATCGGCTGTCCAATGCGGGTCGCCTCGCCGATTGCCGCGTTGAGCACCTTAAGCGCGCCTTCGAGGGTCAGCGTCCGTGCTTCCTTGATGTCGGTCATGCCAGTCCAATCGAGAATTCCCGCGCCAGGGTGCGCGCTGCTGCGACCAATGCCGCATCGCCGCCGCGCCAGCCAATGAGGGACAGCCCGACCGGAATAGAGCCGGATGTAGCGACGGGCAGGCTGACCTGTGGAAGGCCCGTCAAGCCCGCGATACCGGTCAGGTCGACAATCCGCTGTACCGCCGCGCGAATGTCCGACAGGCGCGCGTCGCGGCCTATCGGCAGAATGGGCGAGGTCGGCAGGCACAGCATGCGGCGCCCCTCGAGCAAATCGTTGAGCCGCTTCGATACGCACTCGCGGAAAGCCTTGGCGGCCGAGAGGTCACTCGATTCAATGCGGCCTTCGTCGGCAAACGCGCCGGCTACCTCCGACGAGAAGCGCGGGTTCACGCGATCGATCCAATCCCGAAACGTGGCGTGGAATTCACACTTCTGCAGGATGCGCTGGTGGCGCGCCCAGTCGAGGAGCGCGCCTTCGGCCAATGGCGACGCGGTGATCGCCACTGCATCGCGCATCCGATCAACAACCGGCTGCAAGGCGCGCCTTACCGGCTCGTCGGCGATGGCAAAACAGTCGGCCGCAACGACGATCTCGCTGGGCAAGACATCGGGCGCCTGCTCTCCGAGTAGCACCGCGCCGACCCGGCCGAAAGTCAGGGCATCGCGAGTGAAATAGCCAACGGTATCGAATGATGGCGCCTGGGGCATCATGCCGGCGATGGAGATACGACCATGAGTCGGACGCAGGCCGTAAATTCCGCAGAAACTCGCGGGGATGCGCACTGAGCCGCCGGAGTCGGTACCCAAGGCAAAATCAGCCAGGCCGCCGGCAACAGCGGACGCGGAGCCGCTCGACGAGCCGCCCGGTACACGGTCCGGCGCGCGCGGGTTCAGCGGCGTGCCGTAAAACTTGTTGATGCCAAGCAGCCCGAGCGAGATCTCGTCGGTGATGGTCTTGCCCGTCAGCGAGGCGCCGGCGCCCAGCAGAGCGTCGACGGCCCAGGCGTCGGCCTTTGCGATCTCGTGGGTGGCAGCCCAGTCCGGATTGCCGCAGCCGGTCACGCCGCCTGCAACATCGAACAGGTCCTTGACCGCGAAGCTCAAGCCCGAAAGTGGCCCTGAGCCGTGCGGCGCCCGTTGGATGATGGGGCCTGGAACGAAAGCGCCGAGCGTGTCTTGCACGGTGTTTCCCCGATGAATGGCAAGCGCCCCCGTTCGAGCGCGCTTGCCGTCCTCTCATTCCTTGTAGAGTTTGCGGAAATCCGGATGCGTGTGAAACCAGTACTCAAAACCCTTGACGTTCTTCTGCACCGCATAGTCGGCAAACCGCGTGTAGAGCGGGATGCGAGGCAAGTCGGTCATGACGATGTCGACCATCTTGTTCAGGCTTGTCTTGTAGATCTCGGGATCGCGGGTGAAGCGCGCCTGGTCAATCACCTTGTCGAGGTCGGGATTGACGTAGTTGGCAGTGTTGAACACGGAGTTGTTGCCGCCGTGGAAGGTCCAGAAGAAGAAATAGTCGGGGTAATCGAGCCAGCCATAGAATTCGGCGATGACCATCGGCATCGTCTTGCTGGCCATCTGGGCAAACCAGTTCGAGCCCGGGACCTTCTCGATCGTGAGTTCGATGCCGATCGTCTTGAGCGCCTCCTGGATCAAGATGGCAGTCGGCTCGCGCACGGTGGATTCGCTGAGATCGATCGACAGCGTGGTCTTGAAGCCGTGGGGGAACCCGGCCTCGGTCAACAGCTGCTTGGCCTTCGCAAGATCCTGGCCATGCTTGATCGGAACGGGCCACGTCGCGTCGGGATAGGGTTTGTCAGGGTCACCACCGAACATCGGCTTGGCGCGGTTATAGAGCGCGGAGCTGACGATCTCCTTGTAGGGGATGGCGTAGGAGATCGCTTCGCGCACCTTGGGATTGTCGAACGGTGCGATCTTCACATTCATATCGACGAACACGAGGTCGTTCTGCACCGGCACGCCGATGATCGTCACCTTCCCCTGCTCTGCCAGTTCGGCATAGTCCTTCGGCGGAAGGCCGACCGACATATCGACGTCGCCCTTCTCCAGCAGCGCGCGACGCGTACCGGCCGAGGCGATCTGCCGATAGACGACGCGCTTGAGTTGGGGCAGCGGGCCGGACTTCCAGGCGTCGAAGCGGGTAAAAACAGTCTGCTGGCCGGGCGACCAGGACTCCACCTTGTAGGCACCGCCGCCGCAATCGTTGCGTGACACCCACTCGAACGCCCACGGGTCTTGCGCTGTCGCGTGCTTCTTGGCCAGCTCGGAATTGACGATGACGGGCACCGGCACGACGAGGTCAGGCATCGTCAGCTTGTTGAACTGATCGAACGTCGCCTTGAAGGTGTGATCGTCGACCACCGTGAACTGTTCGGGCTTGACCAGGGATCCCGCCGCCATTTGCACCGCCGGAAAGCCGCCGGCGGCGATGGCGCGATCGAACGACCATTTGACGTCCTTGGCGGTGACCGGGCTGCCATCGTGGAACGTCGCGCCCTTCCGCAGATGGAAAATGTAGGTCTTGCCGTCCTCGCTGGCTTCCCAGCTCTCGGCCAGCTCTGGCGTCATGACCTTGGCGTCGTAAGATACCGTGCCGTCGGCCAGCTTTTTCTCGCCGTGGCTGACGAGCCGGTCGTAGGCCTGCCACACCACCATGCGGCTGTGATCGTTGGCGGTCGGCACCATCGTGTCGAGACCGTTGGGGCCCATTTCGGACACGATCACCATCGTGTCCTTGGCAATTTCGGCCGCGCGCGCGGAAGCGCCGGGCCAGACAACGGACGCTGTGAGCAGCGCCGCTGTAGCGAGACTACGATCGAACTTCATATCGCGCGTCCTTTCTGGATTTCGGTTGAAAAGTCGAGGCAGCGTCAGAGGCCGAGATCGCCCAGCAGTTTCGGCCATTTGTGAGCCCACGGACGCGCTTGTTCGAAGGCGCCGGAGGCGGCGAGCACGGTACGATCCGCCAGATGGCGACCGATGATTTGCATGCCGACAGGCAAACCGGTTTTGGTGAAGCCGGCGGGAATGGTCGCTGCTGGCTGGCCGGTCAAATTGCAGATGAAGGTGAAGCAGAGCCAATCGCCGGTAGAGACCATCTTCTCTTCGATGATCTCGGGCCCCTGCATGTAGAGCGGGAATGCCGGTACCGCGAGCGTCGGCGTGATCAGGAGGTCGTAGTTGGCCATGAACCGCCACATGCGGTTGCAGACCATCTGCCGGATCATCTTGGCGTCAGTGAATTCTTCGGCCGTCCATTGCCGCTGCAACAAGCCGACAAGGTGCGGCGACATTTCCTTTTCATGCCCCTTCATCATGCGGCGCATGCCGGCGAGGTCGGTGTCACCGGCGACGATGGTCCAGAAATGCGGAAACGGATCTTCCCATCCCGGATTGGCGCGCTCGACCGTGCAGCCGAGATCGGTCTCGAACACGCGCACCGCTTCAGACACGACGCGGCGGACTTCCGGGTCGACCGGCGCATAGCCCCAGTCTTCGCTATAGGCGATGCGAAGGCCCTTGATGCTCTCCTTCACGGCGCCGACATAGTCGAAGTCGGCGGCCGGGATGGAATAGCGATCGCGCGGATCGGGTCCGGTGATCACCTTCAGCATCAGCGCCGAGTCGGTCACGGTGCGGCTCATCGGGCCGACGTGCTCGAGCGATTCCCAGCTCGAGACGCCGGGATAGCGTTCATCCCGGCAACCCGGGTAGAGCGGCACCCGCCCCATCGAGGCTTTGATTCCGTACAGGCCGCAAAGCGCGGACGGAATGCGGATCGATCCGCCGCCATCGGAGCCAATTGCGAAAGGCGCAACGCCCGCCGCGACCGAAGCTCCAGAGCCGGCGCTCGATCCGCCGGATGTCATGTCGAGATTCCAGGGATTGCGCGTCGCCGGAAACACCGGGTTGTGGCCGACGCCGCTGTAGCCGAATTCCGGCACGTTGGTCTTGCCGATGATGACTGCGCCGGCGTCCTTCAGCCGCTCGACGACAATGTCGTCCTCATCCGGCACGAAGTCCCGGTAGAGCGGAGAACCCATCACCGTCAGGATGTCCTTGGTGGCGACGAGATCCTTGATTCCGATCGGTACGCCCGCCAGCAGGCCGGGATCCTTGCCGGCTGCGATCTTGGCGTCGACTGCCGCGGCCGCGGCGCGCGCCACATCGGGCGTCGGTGTGCAGAAGGCATGGATGTGCGGTTCGAGCTTCTCCATGCGGCGCAGAACGGCTTCGGTGACCTCGGCGGCGGATAGCTCTTTGTTCCTGACCTTAGCCGCGACGGTCGCGGCGTCCATGCGGCAGATCTGATTGTCAGCGCTCATCGGTTCCTCCATCGGGTGAAAGAGCGAAGTGGCAGGCGGCGAAATGGTCCGGGCCAACCGCGCGAAGCGGCGGCATGGCCTTGGTGCAGATGTCGGCCCCTTTGGGACAGCGGCCGTAGAAGCGGCAGACGTTGGGGTCCGGATCGATCGGGCTGCTCGGACTGCCGTCGAGTCGGGGCCGCGCTTCACCGCGCCGTGCCGGATCCGGGATCGCGGCGACCAGCGCCTGCGCATAGGGGTGACGGGGTGAAGTGAAGAGCGTCTCGGCCGGTGCGATCTCGACGATCTTGCCGAGATACATCACGACCACGCGCGAACAGAGAAGCCGCACCACGTTGAGATCGTGCGACACGAACAAGTAGCTCATCGCCAGTCGCGCGCGCAGGTCGGCGAGCAGCCGCAAGATCACGGCTTGCACCGACACGTCGAGCGCCGAGGTCGGCTCGTCGAGGATCAGCAGCGACGGCTCGACCGCAACGGCGCGCGCGATGCCCACCCGTGCGCGCTGGCCGCCCGACAATTGATGCGGGTAGCGCTGCAGCAGTTCTTCTGGCAGTCCAACCAGCGCGGCGGTGGCGCGAACGCGGCTGTCCAGCTCGGCACCGTTATTCATGCCGAGTAGCCGTTTCAAGGGATCGGCGATCGCCTGGAAAGCGCGGAACGATGGATTCAGGCTTTCGGTCGCGTCCTGGAACACCACCTGAACACGCCGCCGGCTTGCCGAGGACGCGAACTTCGCCTGCGCAATCGCGGTGAGATCCTCACCGCCGAGCAGGATCTGGCCCGCCGTGGGATCGATCAGCCGGCCAAGCAGGCGAACCATGGTGGATTTGCCGCAGCCGGATTCGCCGACCAGGCCGACGCTTTCACCGGTGCCGATCGTCAGATCCACATCGTCGACCGCGTGGAGCCGGGCGCCGCGCGACGCCCGCTTGATCGGGTATAATTTGGACAGCGACCTGACTTCGAGCAGCGGCGTCATGACAGGGGAAACCGGCAGCGCACGACATGCGCGGGCGACAATTCGGTCCAGGGCAGCTCCGCCTCGTCGCAGATTAGCTGCCGCCGCTCGCAGCGTCCGCTGAAGCGGCACGGCGGCAACGCGCCGCGCAGATCGGGCAAATGGCCGGGAATGGAGTTGAGGTCGTCGAGACGCGATTCCGGGACGGGCGTGGCGGCGAGCAACTGGCGTGTATAGGGATGGGCCGGATGATCGAGCAGCGCCTCGGTCGACGCGATCTCGACGATGTGCCCGGCATGCATGACGGCGATCCGGTCGCAATATTCGCCGGCGAGCCCGAGATCGTGAGTGATCAGCAACGTCGACATCCGCGTCGAGCGGCTCATGTCCCTGATCAGGTCCATGATCACCGCCTGAGTTGTCACATCGAGCCCCGTCGTGGGCTCGTCCGCGATCAGGACCGACGGTGTGCAGGCCAGCGCCATGGCGATCATCACGCGCTGGCACATGCCGCCCGAGAGCTCGAACGGATAGGCTTCCGCCCGGCGTTCGGGATCGGGAATGCGAACTCGCGCCAGTGCTGCGATTGCCGCTTTCCTGAGATCACGACTCGGCAACCCGGCATGCTCCTGCAGCACGTCCTCGATCTGCTTGCCGACCTTACGGATCGGATTGAGCGCTGTGCGGGGGCTCTGGAAGATCATCGCCATCTCGCGTCCGCGCAATTCGCGCATCGCTTCCGGGCGCGCCGCCAGAAGATCGATGCCGCCCATCGTGATGTTGCCTTTGGTGATCTGCGCCGCCTCATCGTTGAGGCCCATGACGGTGTAGGCCGTGACCGACTTTCCGGATCCACTTTCACCGACCACGCCGACGATCTCACCGCGGCCGACCGACAAGCTCACGTCGTCCAGCGCCCGCACCACGCCGTAACGGGTGCGAAACTCCACTGACAGATTGTCGATCTCGAGCTGCGCCATTACACGCGTTTCCTCGGATCGAGCAGATCGCGCAGTCCGTCGCCCAGCATGTTGAAGGAGAACACCGCGAGCACGAGAGCGGCGCCCGGGAACATGAAGGCCCACCACTCGCCGGAAATGATGTAGCTGGCGCCTTCCGAGACCATGATGCCCCATTCCGGCGTCGGTGGTCGGACTCCGAGCCCGATGAAGGACAGGCCGGCGGCATTGAGGATCGCCCATCCCATGTTGAGCGAAGCCTGCACCATCATCGGCGGTAGAACGTTCGGGACGATATGGTTGAGCAGGACGCGCAGCGAGCCGTTGCCGCCCATGCGCGCCGCCTCGACATAGCCGAGCTCGCGCCGCACGTTCACCTCGGCGCGCGCGAAGCGGCAATAGAACGGCAGATTGATGATCATTGTGGCGATGATGATGTTGGCGACGCTGTTCCCGAGCGCCACCACGATGCCCATGGCGAGCACAAACAGCGGGAACGCCATGATGGTGTCCATGGCGCGGCCGATGATGCGGTCAGTCCAGCCGCCGAAATAGCCGGCGAGCGAGCCGAGCGCCAGGCCAACCACGAACGACAGCGCCACCGCCGAGACTGCCATCCCGAGGTCGAGGCGCGTCGCGACGATGACACGGCTGAGGATGTCGCGTCCGAGCGCGTCGGTCCCGAACGGATGCAGGGTGCTGGGCCGCGCCAGTTTGGTGGTGGCGGAGGTGACCAGCGGATCGTACGGCGCGATGTAAGGTCCGAAAATCGCGCACAGCGCCAGCAGCACCAGGATGATCACAGCCATCAGCGTCAGGCGGTTTTCGCCAAAGGCATAACCTGTGTTGCGGGCGAGCGTGACTATACTCATCGCTCAGCCCTCGAACCGAACGCGGGGATCGACCAGCGTCGCGAAAATGTCGACGGCGAGATTAAGCAGCACGTAAAGCACCGCCATCATCAAGACGAAGCCCTGAACCGCTGCGTAATCGGACGCGATGACGGCCGAGACCGCGTAGGCGCCGACACCCTGCCAGCCGAACACCTGTTCGATCAGGACGTTGGACCCGAGCAGGAAGGAGAACACCATACCGAGCACGCTGCTGACCGGCAGCAGCACGTTGCGGAATGCGTAGGTCATCAGGATCTTGCGCACCGGCAAGCCGCTGGCGCGCGCAGTACGGATGAAGTCGCTGCCGAGCGCCTCCAGCATGGCCGCGCGCGTGATGCGCGCGATCGGCGCCAGCGCGAACAGGCCGAGCGATATCGCGGGCAGGATCAGCTGAGACAACGACGCGCGGAGCACCGGCCAATCGCCCGCGATGAGTGCGTCGATGGTGTAGGCCCCGGTGACGTGCGGTGGCGGCGAGAAGGCGATCTCGTTCAGGCGGCCGAGCGGCTGCGGCGCCCAGCCGAGCAGGAAATAGAAGATGTAGACGAACAGCAGCCCGACGAAGAACGTTGGGAAAGCGGCGCTCACGGTGACCAGCGCACGGCAGGCGTGATCGACGCTTCCGTTGATGCGGGTCGCGGCCCACACCCCCATCGGGATGGCGATGCTGATCGCGAACAAAAGCGCAAAGGACGACAATTCCAGCGATGCAGGCAGCCGCTCGAGCAGATCGGTCAACACCGGCTGTCCCGTGGTGAGCGAACGGCCGAGGTTGCCCTGCGCGAGGTCACCGACATAGTGCACGAACTGCACTGGAAGCGGGCGATCGAGGCCCAGCGTGGCGCGGATGTTCTCGATCGATGCGGCGTTCGCGGCGGGGCCGGCGAAATACGCCGCCGGGTCACCCGGCAGGGCGTGGGAGATGAAAAAGGTCAGGACGACGACGCCGATCAGACTCGGGATGGTGCCTAGCAAACGTTTCCAAACGAAAGCCATCAGCGGTTCGCCTGCCGTTATTCGCCGGTGCGACGGCCATGCCGGAGCGCATCAACGTGGTCGGGCCCCATCGACATCGGATACAGCCAGGGGCAGTTGGCATGCATCACAGTCATGTCTGGGTTTAAGCAAGCGTTATGCCAGCTCGTCTTTCGGAACCTTTGGGTGCGAGAGCCAGCGGATCAGCGCGTTTTACTGTGAAGCAGGCTCGCGCGGGCGCAGGAAATGAAGTGGCTTTGAAGCACCCTGCTACAGTTTTCGCCACATGCATGAAATTCATGCACCGTGAGCCTGATCGCTCGGCTCAGTGAACCTGGGGGGTATTGACCCAGACGATCCGCGCTTCGTCCGGCCCGACGTTGCGATAGCTGTTGGTCAGATACGCCTTGAAGAAAAAGGAATCGCCTGAAGTCATCAGATAGGTGGTGTCGTCGATGGTGAGCTCGATGGTTCCGGACACGAGATAGCCGACGGCTTCGCCCTGATGGGTAATCAGATCGATCTTCTCGCCTCCCGAGGCCACCACGTGAACATTGGCTTCGAGCAGATTTCCGGCGGCTACCGGCACCAGGCGCTCATACACGACGCCCGTGCCACCGCGCAGCGCATCAACAGGCACCTTGAGCCGATCCTCGGGCTTCTGCACCAGCTTGTAGTCGTCGATCCGCAGGCCAAAGAACGAGGCCATGTCGCGGTCGAGCGCGTCGACCATCTTAGCGAGCATCGGCAGCGACGGCATGACCTTCCCGGCCTCGATCTTGGAGATCATGCTCTCGTCGCATCCGACGACCTGCGCCAGGTCTCGCATTCGCAGCCCCTTGGACAAGCGGGCACGCCGGATACGCGGACCAATATTCAAGGTGTTGTTTTCAGAGCTCACGCAACATTTTCCAGCCAGTTGGACGGGAAGTGTATGCATCATAATCACATGATTTACCAGCATGCTGGGGCGAAGTTGGGCGAACCGAACTCTTCGCCCGCCTACGGGCGAGGCCCGCCCCCGACCTGACAAGCGAGAGCCGTTGGCTTCTACCGTCCAGGCGACCTTGGGTCTCGCCAATTTCAACCGCTTGGCCTCAAGGGACTGCCCGTCAAGACAAGGGCCCGCGAGCCAAGTTAAACAGGCCGGGTGAGCGAGCGGTAACTTGCTGGGTCGACTTGTGGCCCGAACGCGAAGCCCGGACGGGCTCTGAAATCGCCCGGTGGTCGCGGCAGATCGGACGGGACCGGCGGCGATTAGGACAGCGCCCGTTGACCCGAAGCGGACGACACGCCAATACGCCGACTGACATCTGCCTCCACCTAGCGATCAACGCATAACCAGCGAACCAAGATAGCCAGCTGCGGCACAGGCTACGAGCAGATCAGTCAGCATTGCCTGACTTGCACCTTACCCGGCGGAGCGTGATCCGCGTCAATTCGGATGGTCGACCGAGCCGTAACGCGAAGCCTGGCCATAGGGCCGTGCCGTTATTCACGTAGAGCGTCATCCCGTCCACGTCGTATTGACCCGAGACGTAACCCGCGTTGGCGCGCGCGGCCAACCTGTCGAGCCCTAGAATCAGTCCTCCGTGCGTATGTCCGGACAGTTGCAGAGCCACGCCAAGCGCCGCGGCGTTTCGTGCGTCACCTGGCTGGTGGTCGAGCAGAATGAGAGGAGCACCTTCTGGAGCGCCTTCAAGGACCGCAGCGAGATCGCGGTCGGGATGTCCTCTATGGCGCGACGCCCGGTCGGTGATGCCAGCGAGGACCAACTTACCGCCATTGCGCTCGAGAACGATGTGCCTGTTCTCGAGCGAGAGCAGTCCCAACGCGGCGAAGTGCGCCATCCATGTGCTGTAGCCGAAAATGTATTCGTGATTCCCGGAGATCACGTAGACGCCGTCGGGCGCCCTCAAGTCCCGCAACGGCTCGATGTCGGCGCGTCGCGCTTCGAGCGTGCCATCGATCAGATCTCCCGTGATGGCGATTAAGTCCACGCCGAGCTTGTTTGATCGCTCGACAACAGCGCGCGCCCATGATGCTGGAAAGAGGCGGCTGATGTGAAGATCAGTGAGTTGCAGAATGGTGTAACCGTCGAATTGCCGCGGAAGTCCGGAGACGCGGACTTCGACGTCCTTCAGCGGCGGAATCCTCATTGCCTGATGGACGCCGGTCGCAGCCGCAATCGATGCTAACCCGGCCAACCCGTAGCGGACAACGTCGGGGGCACTCAGGGGGCCGCCGTGGATCAGCAACCCTAATAGAAGTCCGGCATCGAGCATCACTTGAAGCAGCGCCAGCAGAACGAGCGTGCCGAAAGCCCAGTTGAAGATAGCGACAACCGGTCGCGGGAATTCCGGAGAGAACACAGAGCCTGACGAGAGCTTGCTCCACCGGTGAAACTGCAATGCGACCAATGCAAGCGCTGCCATTGCGAACTTGATCGAGAGCGGCAACTGCAGCGGCCAGATGAAGCGGGTCAGGATAAGGAGATAGACCAGGCCGAATAAGAATTGAGAAATGAGTTTGCTCCGGATTTGATCGGTGCGGCATTCTTACACAGAACCAGCGCGACAGCGGCGCCCCATAACCGGTTCTTCAGTTTCCGAAGGTTGTGGCGAGCATCGTTGGTCTTTCCGGAAATTTCTTCGTGGCGCATCCCCACTCTGGGGTCCATTTTGCCAAGCCGCACTCCGGATTTCAGAGGCACCTTAGCAGAGTGCCCCGCTCGCTTAGTGAGAAAAAACCTACATGTTAACAACATCTTACAGCATTTTTTCAAAAGCACAGGGGTATTCCACCCTGCCCGGCTGTTCGTTTTCTCTGGTTCGGCTGATCGCAATTGCCTGTAGCTACGCTTGCATGGAAATTGCATAAATTCTGGGCGACATGGACGCCGCATGAACCTCATCAGTCTCGACATCCGCATGCTCCGGTCGCTGATCTCGGTGGTCGAGACCGGCAGCATCACTGAGACCGCGCGACGGCTGGGCCGCACCCAACCGGCGATCACCCTGCAATTGCAGCGGCTGGAGGAGCTCACCGGCAAGCAGTTGTTCGAGCATGGCGGCCGCAGGCTGACGTTGACCGATGACGGCAGCACGGTTCTCACTTACGCCAGATCCATCCTGAGGCTGCATGACGAACTGATTTCGCAACTTGCGTCACAGGAAATCGAGGGCCATGTCGTGCTTGGCACGCCGGATCTCTACGCCGCCTTCATGCTCCCCTCGATCCTCAGCGTGTTCCGAAAATCCTTTCCTCGCGTGCAGGTCCAGCTCAACTGCGCGCTCTCGACGCCACTGGTCGGTCTCGTCAAGCGCGGCGATGTCGACATCGCGCTGGTCACACGGATGAATGATTTCACCGGGGGCCAGGTGGTGCGGCGCGAGCAGTTGGTTTGGATGACCGGTGATCAATCCGCCGCGCACCAGGAGCGCCCGATTCCGCTCGCGCTCTTGCCGCCTGGCAACATCTATCGCGACTATGCCATCGATACGCTAGAGCGCGCGAATCTGCGCTGGCGCATCGCCTGCGTCAGCGAAAGCGTCGGCGGCCTGCAGGCCGCCGCGTTCGCCGGCATGGCCGTCACCGTGCTCGGCCGCAGCGCGCTGGTGCCGACGATGCGCCAGATCGGTCCCAACGAGGGCCTGCCGCCGCTGCCGAAGATCGAGCTGCTGCTCTACAAATCGAGCGGCGCGACTTCGAAAGCCGCGACCGCACTGCACGACTACCTGGCGCACTATCTGCGCCTCGACGAAGAGCTCAACGGCCGCGGGGTACCGATCGAGTTGTCCTAGCACTACGCCTTCGCGCGCGTTCGCCCTATCTCGTTGAGCGCCAGCGACGGCCAAAACTTTGCCCAGGGCTGCGCCTGCTCGAACGCCGCAGCGATGCGGAAGATCGTGGGCTCGTCGAGCCAGGGCGCGACGATTTGAAGACCAATCGGCAGGCCATCCCGGTCAAAACCGCAAGGCAAAGTCGCGGCCGGAAGGCCAGCGAGGTTGATTGGCCAGGTGAAGGGCGACCAGCCGAGATGCGGATCAACCTGGTTACCGTCGATCTTGCCGACGCCGATCTTGCCGGCTTCGAACGCGGTCACCGCAACCGTTGGCGTCACTAGCGCATCGACCCGCTCAAACAGCTTTAGGAATGCATTGCGCGCCTGGCCGCGCCGATAGCTAGCTTCGATATAGTCCGTGCCACTGTAGTGGCGGCCGGCGGTAACGACGTCGCGATAATCGGCTTCCGAGCTGGCCAAATCAGCCGTGGTCTTCGTCGCAACCGCCGCCGCCTGCTCGGTGAAGGCGATCGGCTTCAGCGTGTGTTCCAAAATGCCGGCATCGAGGCCCGGACCATCGATAGTGACCTGTGCACCGCAGGCATCGAGAACGGCGATCGCCTTGTTGAACGCTGCGCGCACATCGGTGCTGACCGCGGCGTAGCCGAGATCGGCGCTGGCGCCGATACGAACGCCATTCAACGGAACAGCGTTGGTGTCGAAGCGACGGGATGGCACGGGCAGACTTGCGGCATCGCGCATGTCGTAGCCGGCGATAATTTCCAGCGTGAGCGCGGCATCCGCGACCGTCCGCGTGATCGGTCCGGTGTGCGCGAGCGAGGCCCAGGATGGCGGCGAGAAACCGGGCGAGCGCGGCACGAGGCCAAAGGTCGGCTTCAGCCCGAACACGCCGCAGAAGGATGATGGAACACGGATCGATCCGACGCCGTCGGTGCCGATCGCGATCGGGCCGCAGCCCGCGGCAACGCCCGCGGCCGCGCCGCCGCTCGAGCCGCCGCTGGTGCGACCGGGATTCCAGGGATTTCGCGTGGTACCCGTGACCGGACTGTCGGCCGTCAGCTTGTAGCCGGACTCGCAAGTCGTAGTCTTGCAGGTGATGATCGCGCCCGATGCCTTCAGCGCCGACACCACCGCGGCATCCACGTCGGGCACGAACGTCTTGTTCATCGGCGAGCCGGCATAGGCTGGCACGCCCGCAACAAAGACGAGGTCTTTAATGGTGACCGGTACGCCGGCGAGTGGCCCCTTGGCCTCGCCCGCGCGCATCTCCTTGGTGACGCGGTCGGCTTCCGCCCTCGCCTGCCCGTACATCGGCGTCACCACCGCATTGCAAGCCTCATGCGTCGCTTCGAGCGCAGCTATCGTATCGTCCACGACATCACGCGGAGTAAACGTCTTGCGCCGATAGCCGGCCATGATCTCGGTTGCAGAAAGCGCGCCAAGGCCAGTCGGCGCTGGCGGGAAGGCCGTTCGGCCGGAACCATCAGTCATCATCAACCCTAAAAAGCTAGCTGAGCGCCGCGTCGACGGCACGTTTGGCCATGACCGTGACGAGATGCGCACGGTAGTCGGCTTCGGCATGGATGTCGGAGGTGAGGCCGTCGGTGTCGACCTTGATCGCCGCGATCGCGGACGGATCGAACTTTTGCGACAGCGCTTCCTCCATCGGCGGCACGCGGAACACACCCGACCCTGCTCCAGTCACAGCCACGCGAACGCCGTCGGAAAATTTAGCGACGAACACGCCAACCAGCGCATAGCGCGACGCCGGCGCCTTGAATTTTGCATAACCTGCCTTGAGCGGCACTGGAAGGCGGATCGCAGTGATGATCTCGCCCGGTTCGAGCGCGGTCTCGAACAGGCCGAGGAAGAAATCGTCAGCCGCGATGTCGCGCGTGCTGGTGACGATGGTCGCGCCGAGGCCGAGCACGCCGGCGGGATAATCGGCAGCCGGATCGTTGTTCGCGACCGAACCGCCGATGGTGCCGCGGCTGCGTACCGCAGGATCGCCGATCATCGCGGCCAGCGCCGCAAGCCCGGGGATCTTTGCCTGCACCAGTCTCGAGGCAGCCACAACGGCGTGCGGCGTCATCGCGCCGATCGTGACGGTGGCGCCGTCATCGTTGATGCCCTTGAGAGATCCGAGCTTCGACAGGTCGACCAGCGCGACGGGACTGGCCAGCCGCTGTTTCAGGGTCGGAATCAGTGTCATCCCGCCAGCTACGAGCTTGCTGTCCTCAATCGAGGTCAGCAATCGTGCCGCGTCGGGAATCTCGGCCGGCTGGTGATAGGCAAACGATTTCATTGTTGTTCTCCCTATTCCGCCGCGACCGGCAGCGACGCATTTTGCAGCAGGCGCCAGATCCGGTTCGGCGTCGCCGGCATGTCGACATGGGTCACACCCAGATGCGACAGCGCATCGACCACCGCGTTGATGACGGCTGCCGGCGAGCCGATGGTCCCGACTTCGCCGCAGCCCTTCACACCCATCGGCGTGTGCGTGCAGAGCGTGGAGTGGGTCGCAACCTTCATCATCGGCATGTGGTCGGCCCGTGGCATGCAATAATCCATTAGCGAACCAGACAGGAGCTGGCCTGAGCCCTCGTCATAGACCGCGCTCTCGAACAGCGCCTGACCGACACCCTGGACGATGCCGCCGTGCAACTGGCCTTCGACGATCATCGGATTGATCACCGTGCCGACGTCATCCACGGCCGTGTAGTTGACCAGTGTCACCGTGCCAGTTTCCGGATCGACCTCGACCTCGGCGATGTGGCAGCCGCCGGGATAGGTGAAGTTGACGGGATCGTAGTAGGCCTGCTCCTCTAGCCCTGGTTCCAGCACTTCCAGCGGATAATTATGCGGCACATAGGCAGCGCCCGCGATCTCCTCGAACGACTTGATGCGGTCCGTACCCGCGACTGAGAAGTTTCCGGCCTCGAACTGGATATCGACTTCGGAAGCCTCGAGCAGATGCGCCGCGATCTTCTTGCCTTTCGCGACCACCTTGTCGGTTGCCTTTGACAGCGCGGCGCCGCCGACCACCAGCGAACGCGAACCGTAGGTGCCCATGCCGAACTGCACGCGATCGGTATCCCCGAACACGATATCGACATTCTCAAAGGACACGCCGAGCTTTTCCGAGACGATCTGCGCGAACGTCGTCTCATGGCCCTGGCCGTGATTGTGCGTGCCGATCATGACCGTCACCTGGCCCGTTGGATGCACGCGCACCGTGGCGCTCTCATAGAGGCCACCGCGCGCGCCGAGCCGTCCCGCAAAACGCGACGGCGCGAGGCCGCAGGCCTCAACATAGGTCGAGTAGCCGAGCCCGCGGAATTTTCCCTTGCTGGCCGAGGCCGCCTTACGGATGCCGAAATTCTTCGCGTCGGCCGCGATCAGCGCGCCGTCGAGGCACCCCATCGGATCGCCGGAATCGTACTGCACCAGCACCGGCGTCTGGTACGGATAGGCCTCTTTCGGAATCATGTTACGGCGGCGGATCTCAACGCGGTCGATGCCCATCTCGCTGGCTGCGACATCTACGATGCGTTCCAGCACGAACGTCGCCTCGGGTCGGCCCGCGCCGCGATAGGCGTCGACCGGCACGGTGTTGGTGAACACCACCTTCACATTGCAGTAGATCGCGGGCGTGGTGTAGACACCGCCGAGCAAGGGCCCATAAAGATTGGTCGGGATGTTCGGCCCGAACGTCGAGAGATAGCCGCCCATATTGGCAAGCGTGTTGACGCGGAACGCCAGGAATTTGCCGGTCTCGTCGAGCGCGAGTTCGGCCTCGGTGACGTGATCGCGGCCGTGACGATCGGAAACGTAGCCCTCCGAGCGGCTCGCGACCCATTTGATCGGCCGCATCACCCGCTTGGCGGCCCAGGTGATGACGGCCTCTTCGCCGTAGTGGAACTGCTTGACACCAAAACCGCCGCCAACATCCGGAGCGACCACGCGCAGCTTGTGCTGGGGAATGTTCAGGACCAGAGCGCCCATCAGGAAGCGCACGACATGGGGGAACTGGCTGGTGGTCCACAACGTGAAGCGGTCGGTGCCCGGCTCATACTCGGCTATCGCGGCACGCGGCTCCATCGGGTTGCCGATCAGGCGGTTGTTGACCAGGCTCAGCTTTGCAACATGCGCGGCCTTGCGGAAGGCGGTCTCGACCGCGGCCTTGTCGCCGAGCTCCCAGTCGCAGCAGATGTTGTTCGGCACATCATCAAACAGTTGGGGTGCGCCCGGCCGGACCGCCTCGAGCACGCCCACTACGGACGGCAGGACCTCGTAGTCGACGGTCAATAGTTCCGCTGCCGCATTGGCCTGCTCCGGCGTATCGGCGATAACGAAGGCGACCATGTCGCCGACGAAGCGCACCTTGCCCTGAGCCAGCATCGGGAACGGCGGCTCCTTCATCGGCACGCCCTTGGCGTCCGAGATGCCCCAACCGCAGGGCAACGAACCCAGTCCGTCAGTCTTGACGTCGTCGCCGGTCAGGACAGCAATGACCCCGGGCGAAGCCAGCGCCGCACTCTTATCGACGCCGCGCAGAATCGCGTGGCCATGCGGAGAGCGCACGAACACGCCCGCGGTCATGCCGGGACGCTTGATGTCGGAGACGTAATTGCCGCGGCCGGTCAGGAACCGCTGGTCCTCCTTGCGCTTCGGTGAGGCGCCAATGCCAATCACATTGCCCATGGTCACTCTCCCTTGGCAGCGTTCATGGCGGCAGCGCCGGCCATCACTGAGACGACGATGTTCTGGTATCCGGTGCAACGGCAGATATTGCCCTCGAGGCCGTGGCGGACGTCCGCCTCCGTCAGCGTTGGCTTCTCAGTGGCGAGCGCCACCGCCGTCATCAGCATACCGGGCGTGCAGAATCCGCACTGGAGGCCGTGATGTTCGCGAAACGCCTCCTGCATCGGATGCATCCGATTCGAGCCGGGTTCACTCCTCAGCCCTTCGATCGTCAGCAGCGTCGCGCCGTCGAGCGCAGGCGCGAGCAGCGTGCAACTCTTCACCGGGAGGCCGTCGAGATGCACCACGCAGGCCCCGCACTGGCTGGTGTCACAACCGATATGCGTGCCGGTCAGATTGAGCTGCTCGCGCAGCAGCTCGGCGACGAGCGTCGCCGGTTCGACGTCAACGGTGGTTGGCCGGTCGTTGAGAGTGAAGGATATCTGCACGGTCATACTCCTGTGCGCGATGGGGTCTTCAGGCTAGTGGAAGTGCGCTGCCGGTGGCCCATGTGGCCATGACGACATCGCCGACGGTGAACGGATCTGCGAAGAAGGTCTTTTCCGGCACATAAGCCACGAACTCGTCGTCCGGCACGGTGTCGAGCATGACCTTGACGAAATAGCCCTGATATTCGATCGCGAGCACGCGGCTTGGCAGCGACGTGCTGCAGCCGGGCGGCAACTCCCGGCCCGGCCTGACCAGCGCGACGTCGTCACGGCGCACAGCGATATCAACCTTGTCGCCCACGGAGACAGTCGAGCGCGCCTGGAGTGGCACTTCGATTCCTGAAGGCGCGGCCTGTGCGAGTGTAAAGCTTGCACCGTTGACCTTCTCCACCCGCCCCGACAGCACATTCTGACCGCCCATGAATTCGGCGACATAACGGTCGTGCGGGTGGGCGTATACGTCGCGCGCGGCCCCCGCCTGCTTGATCTTGCCCTGCTCCATCACCACCACGAGATCGGCGAGCGCAATCGCTTCGAGCTGGGTGTGGGTGACATGGATGAAGGTGATGCCGAGCTCTCGCTGCATCCGCCTGAGCTCTTGGCGCATCTGTACGCGTAGCTGCTCGTCGAGCGCGGAGAGCGGCTCGTCGAGCAGCAGCACGCGCGGCTCTGTGATCGCCGCGCGCGCCAGCGCCACACGCTGCTGCTGACCGCCAGAAAGTTGCGCCGGCAGGCGGTCAGCGAATTGCGTCAGCCGGACCTTCTCGATCATGACGTCGGCGGCGCGCAGGCGATCGGTCTTCGACATCCCGCGCACGCGCAACGCAAAGGCTATGTTGTCGCGCACGGTGAGATGCGGGAACAGCGCGTAGGACTGGAACATCATCGCCGTGCGCCGCTGGGCCGGCGCAAGCCCCACGACGTTCTGGCCACCGATCACGATCTCGCCCGCGGTCGGGTCCTCATGGCCCGCAATCATGCGCAGAATCGTGGTCTTGCCGCAGCCTGAGGGGCCGATGAAGCAGCAATAGGCTCCGTCGGCGATCTTGAGGTTGACGCCGTCGACCACGTAGGTCGCTCCGTCAAAACTCTTGCCGACGCCAGCCAGTTCGATATCACCGCGATCGCTCTTCATATTCCAGCTCAGCCCTTTGCGCTGCTGCCGCGCCTCTTCTGGATCAGCACGATGCTGCCCAGGCTCGCGCCAATGACGATGAATGAGACGATGGTCGTCACCGTGCCGAGCGCGTAGAGCGAGGGCGAGGTGACATTCAGCGTCATGCTCCAGATTTCCAGCGGCAGCGTGTTCAGCGAGCCCGCCGTCTGGAGGCTGCGCGCGAACTCGTCGTAGGAGAGCGTAAAGCCGAACAGCGCCACCGCGACGATGCCGGGCACCAGCACCGGGATCATCACCAGCCAGATCGACTGCCAGCGACTGGCGCCGAGATCGTAGGCCGCTTCCTCCCAGACGTGATTGAAGCGCGACATCACCGCGAACATCACGAGCACGCCGAACGGCAGCGTCCAGGACAGCTGCGCGCCGAGCGCCGAGGTGTACCAGCTGGCGTTCAGTCCGAGCGCCTGAAACAGCAGGCCGGTGCCAAGACCGAGCACCAGCCCGGGCGCAACAAGGCTACCAATCATCATGTAGAACACGACGGTGTCGCCTCGAAAGCGCTTGCGGAAGCCGAGCCCTGCCAGGAAGGACACCACCACTGTGATCACGGTGACGATGACCGCAAGCTTGATCGAGCGGTCGAATGAGCCCTTGACGTCGCCGGTCCGCACCTGCGTGAAGAGATCGACGAACCAATGCAGCGAGTGGCCCTTCATCGGGAACACGAGGCCGCCGCGGATATCCTGAAACGACAGGACATAAATGCAGAACATCGGCCCGTAGAGCGCGATCACGTAGAACCCGAATAGCGTCGCAAGAACGTAGAAGGTCCAGGGCCGGCCGCCCTTGCTCGGTGCGATCGCCTTCCTCGTCGCGGGCGCGGCCGTTTCGGGCATGTCGGCGAGAGCGGCGCTCATCGCGCGATCTCCTGCCGGATATCAACCGTGCGTAGGATCATCGCGACGATCGCAACCAGCACGAGAGTCAGAAGTACGGCGCTCGCCGCCGCGGTCGGATATTGCAGCACGCCCACGTCCTCGTAGAACGCGCTGACCACCGAGGCCGAACCGCCGCCGGACATCACTTTCACCACGAAGAAGTCGCCCATTACGATCGAGACCACGAAGATGGTGCCGAGCGCGATGCCACTCTTGGACATCGGCACCACGATCAGACGCATGATGTCGAAACGGCTGGCGCCGGCGTCGATCGCGGCCTCGATCAGCCTCTTGTCGATCCGCGCCATGGAGTTGAAGATCGGCACGATCATGAAGATCGTGAGCTGGTGGACATAGGCGATGACCACCGCAAGGTCGGAGAACAGCAACACCTCAAGCGGCTGGCGGATTACGCCTAGCGTCAACAGCGCCTGGTTGATCAGGCCTTCCTTGCCGAGCAGAGGAATCCAGGAAATCATCCGGATGATGTTCGAGGTCCAGAACGGCACCGTGCACAGCAGGAACAGGCCGATAGCAAGCAGCTGGTTACGGACGTGGAAAACCAGAAAATAGGCGACAAAAAAGCCGATGATCAGCGTGAAGATCCAGGTCAGCACCGTGAACTTAATAGTCGCCAGATACAGCTTCAGCGTCAGCGCCGAATGCAGCACATCGACGTAGCTCGCCAGCGTGAAGTCGGGCGTGAGGCCGCCAAAACCGTCAGTGGCGAAGAAGCTCGCCGCCAGTACGACCAAGATCGGCGCCACGAAGAACGGCACGAGCACCAGGACCAGCGGCGACACATAGAGCCAGCCGGCGAGATTGTCGCGTGGCGGAGCTTGAGTTGAAATTGGACTCGGCTGCATATCGGCCTCGAACTCGGTCTTCTCGCACCGGCGCGCGACCGCGCCGATGCTGTCGTCAGGTCGGGAAAGCAGGTTTCAGGCCACCTTGAAATCGTTCCAGCGCTTGTTCATGTACGCGGCCTCGTCCATCAGCGTATTCCAGCACGAGATGTTCTTGACGCGGTCCAGGAACGAGCCGCCGTCACGCTTGGTACCGGTCTTCTCCATCGGCACGCCATAGGGATCGTTGACCACCTCGGGCGCTGGCTGGCCCTCGTACCAGAACGCCCATTCCGCCGGTGTGAGGAACTTTTTCGCGGTCGACGGCACCGGGCTGTAATAGCCGTAACGCGCAACGAAGCCGCCCTGCCAACCCGAGAGATACCAGTTGAGATATTCGTAGGCCGCGTCGAGCTTCTTGCCGGACAAGTGCTTCATCAGGCCCATGCCGTTACACCAGCCGCGATAGCCTTCCTTGCCGTTCTTGACGTTGACCGGCGCGTAGACGCAGGGGATTTCCTTGACGCGCACGGCGGCGACCGCCGGCGACCACATGGACTGGATGACCACCTCACCCGCCGCCATCAACTGCACCGACTGGTCGAAGGTGGTCCAGGTCGCTCGGAACTGGCCCTGCTTCTTCAGCTCGATCAGCTTGTTGCAGGTAAAGTCTATCTCCTCCTTGGTCATGTTGCCCTTGTTGCCGTACTTGATCAGCCCGGCGCTTTCGAAGCAGAGCGCGGCATCCATGATCCCGATCGCGGGAACGTCGAGAATCGCAGCCTTGCCCTTGAACTTCGGATCGATCAGGTCCTTCCACTCGGTTACTTCATGGCCGACAAGGTCGGGCCGATAACCGATGGAATCGGCGTTGTAGACCTGCGGCAGGAAGGTCGCCCATTCCGTGACGCCGTCATGCAGATCAGTGGAGTCGGGCTTGGAGACATACATCGCCTCGTAGGGCGAAATGCCCTGACGCGGGATCTTGTGACCGTCGATCTCGCCCTTGGTGAAGATCGGCAGGATGTTGTCGAACTCCTTGATTTTCTTGACCTCGATGCCCTGGATCACGCTGCGCTTGGCGGCGAGTTTGGCCTGCCAGCCTTCAAGATCGGCGATATCGACCGTATTAGGCTGGCTTATGAAGCGGTTGATGGCAGCGGAGGTATCAAGGTTCTGCATCGTCACCTTGAAGCCGAGATCCTTGGCCGCCTGGTCGCCGATCGCCTTCACCACCGAATAGGAGACGCCGACATGGCGGAGCTCAATGTCCTTGATCTCCTGCGCCCAGATGGTCGGGAATCCGCGGATCGCATCCGAACCCACAGCTGCGCTCGCAACTGCCGCAGCACCCTTCAACATCGTGCGCCGGCTCAGCTTTTTCGAAGACGTCACTTCCGTTCCCGCCGGATCGGAAGTCGATGTCCGCTTATCCCTGTCAAGCATGGCAACCCTCATTGGTTACGATGAACGCCCGCACCGATCGCCATTGACCGGCTGCGATGTGATCAATTGCGCTCAAAGCTATTGACGGGATTTCGCGAAGTAAAATTGGAAGTAAAAATTCGCCGCATAAACGCGGCTAATGGATTTGTCTGCTGCATCAGCTTTTGGCAACGCGCATAAGAAGGCGCCATGGCTTGTATACAGCCCGCCCCCTGATCGCTCAGGTCGCGTTAAGACAGCAGACAGATCGTATAGCGCGTGCGTCGAAGAGCGACCGGACAGCCCCGAGCGCCAGAGGCAGGCTGTACCGGCGCGGCCGGAGCGAAAGTGGAGGATCGCGCCAAGGACACGGTGTTCACAAGGAGCTGACAGGGGCGCGGTTGCTGCCTTCCGGTTCGGGACAATACGGGCGCCGCCCCCGCCTTTAGGAGCAACTTAATGGCTGTTTGCGGCCGGCCCTGCCAGAAGGTGTTTCACACGTCGTTTCCGGCTCACAGACTAATGCGGCTTGGTCGTGAGCTCAGATTTTGCCTCCGACACGTTTCTCCTTCGAACGAGGTACACATCGTTCGACAATGCTCTTTAGCACAAACGTCGCACGCGTAGGTTGGCGCGGACCTTGGCGTCAGGGATCGAAGCCGGAAGGCCGAGACCGGACAGGGCTCGGTTCATATGTGGACGGCCCCCGACTTGCAAGGATTGGCTCGGGCAGCATGCTCGGATCGCTTGCGCTCATATGTCCGGCCTATTATCGGGTCTTGCGACCACTGGCCAAGATGGGCTTCGCGGACAGTGAGCTCCAAACACGAGAGCGGCATTTGCTGCCGGTAAACCGAGCGGAGTGTCTCACATGACCGGCTCGCGCCGAACGTACCACCTCTTCCTTTCCTGCAAGTTCCGGCCCCAGCGTCAGATCTGCCCGTCTGACGCCAAGCTCTTTTTGTCGTTCAAGTCTATGTCGGCGTTGGCATCGGTACGGCGCTCGCAGGCCGGTACCGTTCGCCGCTGACCATCAGTTTCCAAGCAATCCGCGCCAGCTTGTTTGCTAACGCTATCGCCACCAGCTTTGGCGGCTTGCGAGCGATCATGTCTTTCAGCCAGGACCAAGGGCGACTCCCGCGTCGTCGCATATCCGCGATCACTGCCGTCGCGCCAGCTACCAAAACGGTTCGCAACATGCCGTCGCCGGCGCGGGTGATGACCCCGAGCCGATTCTTGCCGGCCGTCGAGTGATTCTTTGGCGTCAGGCCAAGCCACGCGGCAAAGTTTCTTGCCGACTTGAATCCGCGCGCATCCACGACCTTGATTGACAGCAGCGTCGCGCCGATCGGACCAATTCCTGGAATGGTCGCAAGTCTTCGGCTCATCTCGCTGCTCCGATGGAGTTGCATGAGCTTCTTGTCGAGCGTAACGATTTGATCATCGACGCGCGCCATTTCTGCAGCCAACGCCTCTATCAACTCCATCGCCAAGTCCGGGACTGTCGCATCAGCCCTAATATCGATCAGCAATTGCGGAAGCCTTGAAAGCCCCTTGGGCGCGGTAAAGCCGAACTCTGCGGCGTAGCCGCGGATCGAATTGGCGAGCTGGGTGCGCCTGCCAATGAACTGGTTGCGTACACGAGTCAGCATCTGTGCGCCCTGCTGCTCGGGACTTTTGATTGGCACGAAGTTCTTCTGCAATTTCGGTCGACTCGCGGCTTCGCAAATCGCCTCGGCGTCCGCCGCATCGGATTTCCCACGTTGCACGTACGGTTTGACATATTGCGGCGGGATCATCGCCACCTCATGCCCCAGCGAACGCAGCTCCCTCGCCCAATAGTGCGACGCTCCGCAAGCCTCCATCGCGACAAGCGTAGGCGGCAGACGGCCGAAGAACGCCAGAACCTGGCCGCGTCTCAACTTGCGTCGCAAGACCGGCTGCTCCATCCCGTCAACGCCATGCAACTGAAATACGCTCTTTGACGTGTCCAAACCGATACGAACAATCGTTTCCACGGGCGGCTCCTTCGTTTGAGGTCATCGACGACCCCATCCTGCCACGCAGACCGGCGGAAGGGGGCCGTCCACCCCAACACGAGACGAGAGCCCGGCCAGCAAGCGAACGCTTGCGAGGGCGCCCAATCAAGGCAGCAACTGCCGGATCCTGTGTGTCATCGCCGGATCATCGAGAACCACCGCCCATTCGAACAAGGCTTGGCGAATTGTGGTGGTAACGATGCCGTGGTGCGCCAAGCGATCTGCGACAAACTGGCGGTCCGTCTCCCTTCGCGCAAACGCGAGATCCGAGAGTAGTCGCATTTCGTAACCCCGTTTAGCACCCTCAAGCGCTGCGATCAGCACCTCTTCCTCCAGAAACCCGCCACCGAGAAAAATGATACCGACGTCTGCCCCCGCAAAGTGAGCGGAAAATCCTGGGTCGCGCCACGGCGACAGAGCGTCGGACTTGAAGTGTTCGATCGAAGCCGCGACCTCCACCGGCAGCAGGTCTGTCAGATATTCGCCGACTGCGATCGACTTTGCGCCAAGAATTTCGTGACAGACCGGGAGCAGCGTCAGGCTTCCACCGCAGCGGACAGGGAAACGCTCTGCTACTCCCGCCGTACTGCCGCGCGCGAGGTTTAGCAAGACAACGCGACTCTGGCGGGGGTCTGCCAGCACAAGCGGGCTCCTTGACGCGCGGTGCCGCGCCCGATCACGCGGCTTTGCGGCCTTCGGGCTGATTGCGCACGACGGGCCCTTCGAGCCCTGCTTGGCGGTACATCGCCTCAAGCGCCAAATCGGAGTCCCGGAGATATCCCGCAAGCGCGCTTGTCTGGCCGAGCTTGCGCGGCTCCGTCAGCCTTTCCAGCGGCCAGCCGGCGCGTCTCAAGATGCGCTCCATCCGCACATCCGTAACGGTCACGATTGCGTTTGCACCTTTCGCCCGCATCGTTTCGAGCATTGCCGCGAACAGTACGAACGTCGCACGATTGAATCCGTGTGGGCCAAGCTCAATGGCTTGATCGGTATCCACACAAAACCGCGAGCTCTCCAGGATGAGCTCGCTCCTCGGCGCCTCTTTGTCGCCAAGCAATATTGGAAACGTGTCCGCGAGCATGGTGGGACCGGTGGTCGAAAGCAGCCTCACACACCCCAGGACGTCATAGTCGTCGGAGACGACCAAGACATAGGTCGGTGCCAGCGCATCGTAGATGTCGATCTCCAGATCTCCGGAGACCGAGACCGTCCAATCCAGACGATCCCTGAAAACACGACGGCGCAGGCGGAACATCTAGAGGTCGAGTTGGGATCCGGTTTGACGATGATCGAGAGTAACAGCGTGCATGGCAAGCTCCGTTGAGGGAAAGCCCACCAGACCAGAGAGCGGCGCAAGCAGCGCCTGTGTTATTTGACAGGTTCACAACCAAACAGAAGCTTACGCCAGCGAGAGCCAACTCAGCGTCAATTTTTCCACAAGATAGCGGATTGCGATACGCGCTGGCGCGTCAATATAGGGATCTGAAGATGCCTCGTTGCGTCAGGGCAACAGCCGTCGCCGGATCGCCAGCGCAACGCAATGGGTGATCGAAACCGCGTCGAGCTTGCGGCGTGCGTTTTCGAGATGAAATGCCACTGTGCGCGCGGTGACGCCGACAAGCACGGCTGTCTCGGACACTGTCTTGCCGAGAGCGGCCCACGCAAGGCATTGGCGCTCGCGCTGGCTGAGGATCTGGCCCTCCCGCCGTGTCTGGTTCGCGGGGGCTCGCCCACGCAGATGCGTATGGAAATAGAGCCCGAGCAGTTGCACGATGTCATTCGACGTCGCAAGCAGGAGGTCCGGCTCCATCAAGGCATCATCGGTTGCGACCGTAAAGGCCGCCATGCGGCCGAACCCTGCCCTGATCGGCACCGTTATTCCGGACTTGATCCCGAATCCCGTTGCTTCCTCAAAGAAGCGGGATTGCTCACGGTTTCTTGGACGAATTGATCCGGACGATGCTCCCCAGGTGAACATCGCGTGTTCGGCTCTTGCGCGGAGCACGACCGGATCGAACCGATGATAGCGGTGGCGCAGATATCGGCTCGTCCAGGATTTCGGGTAGGACGAGATCAGTTTCAGCGAGCTGTCGACAATGCTGAGATAGGCAAACCAGCGAAAGCCGAGACCATGGGATGCTCGCGTGGCAATCCGCTCGAATTCGTCCTCGTCCATGGCCGTCTGAAGGGCGTCAATAAACTCCTGAAAGATGTTCTCCGTCCAGTTCATGATGGGCTGGATCCGACTGTTGCGCTGACGCGACCGGTTGATCCCTCAGGGATCGTCTTTGAGCCCGAAAACTCGGTCTGCGCGCATACGAGCCACGGCCTCAAGCCGCGACGGCTTGAGGCCAATTCTTGACGTCCATGCAGCCCGAGTCGGCTTGCTAATCTAGAGACGGATGCAGGCATCCCAGGGAGACAGCCCTCCCCAATTGACACACACGCTCTGTCTTCGCATGTAGCCCTTCCAGGCATCCGAGCCAGCAGTGCGTCCGCCGCCTGTCTCCTTCTCGCCGCCAAACGCAGCGCCGATGTCGGCGCCGGTCGTCCCCATATTGACCCTTGCGATACCGCAGTCGCTTCCCGCGGCAGACAGGAACAGCTCGATATTGGATAGATCCGTGCTGTGAATGCCTGACGAGAGCCCCTGAGGTACGCTGTTGTTGATATGAATGGCCTCCTCAAGCGTATCGTAGATAAAGACATAGACGATCGGAGCAAAGGTCTCCTTCTGAACGGAGGGCAAGTCGTGAGGCAGGTCTGTAATCAGCGTTGGCTCGACATAGTAGCCGGGACGATCGATACGCTTTCCACCAAAGATGACCTTTCCTCCAGCATCCCTTGCGTTTCGAACGGCCCTTTCAAATAGCATCACTGCGTCGCGGTCCACCAGGGGGCCGACAATCGTTCCCTCCTCCCTGGGATCGCCGACCGTGATCTGACCAAAGGCCTGCTTCAAGAGCTCGATCAGAGGTTTCGCGACCGAACGTTGGACAATGACGCGTCTTGTGCTGGTGCAGCGTTGGCCGGTCGTGCCGACGGCACCGAAGGCGATGCTCCGCGCGGCCAGCGCGAGGTCAGCGGTCTGGTCAACGATACATCCGTTATTGCCTGAGCATTCGAGCAGGTAGCGGCGGCCCAATGTGCTGCCCACGACGTCTGCAACCCTCCGGCCAACGGCACTTGATCCGGTGAACGATACCAAAGCGATGCGCTTATCGTGGATGAGCAGCTCCGCTACACTGTTATCGCCGGGCATGAAAAGCGAGAAGACACCGTCGAGCTCGAGCTCGTTCATCGCCATATTGCAGATCTGCTGCAGGCCAAGCGCGGTGAGTGGCACTTTTGGACTAGGTTTCCAGATGACCGTATTGCCTCCGATAGCAGCAAGGAAGGCATTCTGGGCCCAGACCGATGCCGGGAAGTTGTAGGCTGTGATGACGCCGACGACGCCCAGCGGCAGCCATTGATCGTACATTCGGTGCTTGCTGCGCTGCGATTGCTGAACGAAACCATACATCATGCGCGATTGACCCGCCGCCATCGCAGCCATGTCGATGACTTCGCGGATTTCGGCCTTGGCCTCGCCAATCGCCTTGCCTGTGTCGAGGACGATGAGCGCAGCAAGGTCGTCAAGGTACTCTGCAGCAAGTGAACCTATCCGCCCGACCAGTTCTCCTCGCCTCGGAGCAGGAACGGTTGCCCACTCGGTTTGCGCGGCCTGAGCGCAGCGAATGACGCGCTCGTAGTCGCGCTCGTTGGCGCCAGCGATTTGGGCTACGACCTTGTCTTGAGCCGGGTCGACCGCATCGAACGGGATCCTGCCATCGGTCGGGCTCCATCCGTCGCCATGCGCGTACGTCCCGGAATTCAGAAAGCCGATATCGAAATTCTTCAGTGCCCTCTCAAACATCTCAGCCTCATTTAGTTATTTAACCAACCTAACTATATTGCTATAGATGCGTCACCTGGATGTCAATCGGACCGCGACTCGCATCACGACGTCAAAGGTGAAATCGAAAGCACGAAGATCGACGCGCGGCGGCTGAAGGCAAAAGGGCAAGGCGTCGTTCAGGCTCACTCACAACGGAGGAACATTTGAAAAGTCTCGCGCTCACCCAATACCGGGCTCCCCTCGAATGCGTCGAAACATCTACGCCCGTCCCGAAGGGCAACGAAGTCCTTCTCAGGGTCAACGCCTGTGGCGTTTGCCATACCGACCTTCATATCTGGGAAGGCGGCTATGACCTGGGCGGGGGCAAGATGATGAAGATGTCCGACCGGGGACAAAAGCTGCCGCACACCATGGGCCACGAGGTCGTTGGCACGGTGGTTGCGGCGGGCGAAGACGCCATGCGTCTCGCTGAAATGGGGAGAACCTATTTGGTCTATCCTTGGTTTGGATGTGGAGAGTGCCAGGTCTGCAAGAGCTCCGACGAGCATCTGTGTCCGACTCCACAATATCTAGGCGTATTGCGCCCAGGCGGCTATGCCGACCACGTCCTGGTCCCCCACCCCCGATACCTCATCGATATTCCTGCGATCCCGCCGGAGCAGGCTGCGCCCTATGCGTGCTCGGGGCTGACGGCGTATTCCGCCCTGAAGAAGCTCGGCCCCGACCGCCTGGGAAAGCCAATCCTGATTGTCGGGGCCGGCGGGCTCGGCCTGATGTGCCTTTCTCTGTTGAAGGCGATGGGGCGGTCCGGCGCGATCGTTGCGGACATTGATCCCGATAAGCGCAGTGCGGCGCTGGCAGCAGGTGCCATTGCAGCTCTTGATCCTACGAAAGATGACTTTGCCAAACTCCTTGCCGAGAGCGCCCAGGGAGGCATTCATGCGATCATCGACTTCGTCGGATCGCCGGCTTCATGGGATCTCGCCATGGCGACCCTCGCCAAGGGCGCAATCTATGTAATCGTCGGTCTCTTTGGCGGCGAGCGCACGCTATCGCTGGCAACAATGCCCTTAAGGGCCATTACGGTGTCCGGCTCATTCGTTGGTAGCCGACGAGATCTGATCGAGCTGATGAGTCTGGTGCGGACAGGCGTGGACCAGATGCCGATTGTGACCAGGCCGCTTGATCGGGCTCATGAGACACTGTCCGATCTCAGGGAGGGCCGCGTTGTCGGACGAGCTGTCCTGGTGCCGGATCATCCGTCGTAATGGCAGTGGCTGGACGGTGCCGATGATCCGGCACCGTCCAGCCGTGTTCAATCTCCGGTACGCTGATCAAACAGAGTCCAGTGTCCGCCTTTGGCCTCAAGTACGTAAATGGGCTTGATCGCGTCACCATTCTCCCGAAATGTGATTTTCCCACCAAGAGCCGGGTAATCCTTCATTTTCCGCAATTCGTCCCTGACAGCGGTGCGCTCAGCAGCGATTTTGGACGGCTCGCCCGTCACGCCAGCGCGCTTCATGGCCTCCGCATAGAGGTAGACGATATCGTAGCTGGATATATCAGTCTGATTTGGCACCGTCCGGCCAATTTTGGCGGCTTCTGCCCGGGTCGCAAACGACCTTGCAAAGGCCCGGACGGCATCGTTGAGATCGCTATAGAAGGGTGAGCCAATGATCGTCCCCTCGCCCGCATCTCCAAACCGGACCGGCAAGTCGGGATCGCCGACCGTCGTGCCCGCGAACAGGCGAGCGCTAACGCCCTGCCGTTTCATCTCCTTGGCCAGATTGATCATGGCCTCGGGGGGAGCCCCAACGCCGACGATATCGGGCTTCAGCTGGGCGAGCTTCGAGACCTGAGCCGACATGTCGAACGCCTTGTACGGAAAATCGACGAATCCGCCGACGGGGACTTCGACTTTAATCAGCGCCTCCGGCAGCACCGTGGTGCCGACCGCCTTGGATACGGCGTCGTCGGTCGCGTAAGCAATCGCCGCAGTCCCCATGCTGAGATTCTTGGCGCGCATGGCCTTGAGAACCATCTCGATGACCAGGCCTTCATCGACAGTATTCCGGAAAGCATACTTGAATGGGGCCGCTACTCCAGGTGCGGAAGATGACATCGACATCTGGACGATCCCGAGCCGTTCTCCGGCCGAAAATGCCACGCGCGCCTCGCTCGACGAGAATGGGCCGACGATGGCAAGGGCCCCGTTGTCACGAGCGAACTGCTCCACCGCGAGCACCGATTGCTTGGGGTCACCGGCCGTATCGAATTTCACGAGCCGGATTGCGGATCCGTTGACGCCGCCGGCGCGATTAATCTCGTCAACGGCCATATCGACGGCAATTTCGTTTGCGTTCGCCACACTTACGAACGTACCGGTCCTGGCCATCGACAACCCGATGACCAACTCCCTTTCGTGCCCATACGCCGCCGACGCAAGCGCGCTTGCAATTGCGATTCCCGCCAGAATTCTTCTGCATTTCATGAACGCCTCCCTGCTGACTTCCTCTTGTGATCAATCTCCGTAACCTCGCGAGCCGCGCCCCCGAGATAGGCTTCCTGAAGGCGAGCGCTGCCAGCGATGGCGGCAGCATTCCCCTCGAGGGCCACTCGGCCCAATTCCAGCACTGTCGCGCGGTGAGCGATCCTCAGAGCATTTGCGGTGTTCTGCTCAATCAGCAGCACGCTGAGCCCCTCGCGATTGTATTCCCGGATGAGCTCGAACAGCTTCGAGACAAACAAGGGTGACAGGCCGAGGGATGGTTCATCCATCATCAGGAGTTGTGGTTTCGCCAGCATTGCGCGGCCGAGCGCAAGCATCTGCTGTTCCCCACCAGATAAGCATGATGCATCATGATTTCGGCGCTGCGCGAGATTTGGAAACCGATCATAGATGCCATCGATCTCACGCCGTACGGCAGTCTTGTCCTGCCGCATATGGGCGCCAAGAAGCAGGTTTTCTTCGATCGTCATGGACACCAGGATCCGCCGGCCCTCCGGCACGAGAACGAGCCCGGTGTCGATGCGACGGTGAATCGGCCAGCGGGTGATGTCCGCGCCGGCGAAAGTAATCCTGCCATTCGCTGGCGAGACCATTCCGAGAATTGAATGGAGCAGAGTGCTCTTGCCGGCCCCATTTGCACCGACAACGGTCACGATCTCACCATGCGCGACTTGCAGCGAAACACCGATGAGCGCCTCGACCCGCCCGTAACACGCCGACATTTGCTCAATGTCGAGGATCAATCCGCTCATGCCGCCTGCTCCGCCCCAAGATAAGCTTCACGAACTTGCTCATCCGTCCTCACCTGGTCGAATGATCCTTCTGCGATTTTGCAGCCAAAGTTCAGCACGACAATTTTCTCGCAGACCGATCGGATGAACTGCATGTCGTGCTCGATCACGAGAAGGGTTACTCCCCGCTCCTTCAGAGTATCGAGATGGCTATGCAATTCGCGTGTTTCCGATGCATTGAGACCCGCAGCCGGCTCGTCGAGCATCAAAACCGAGGGCGACGACAGGGTTGCCCGGATGAGATCCACGCGCTTGCGGATCCCGTAAGGGAGCAGACCTACGGGTTCATCGGCATACTGACCTAGACCGAACGCCGAAAGCTCGGCCTTGGCCGCGCAGATCCACTCGTGATCCCGAACCAATCGAAATGGCCGCATCACATCGAAAGGCCGCGTCAGTGTGACGTGCTGGCCGATGAGCAGATTATCGATCACTGACAGACGGGGGATCAGGCGGATATTCTGAAAGCTGCGGGCGATTCCGCGCTTGATCCGATAGCGTGACGGAAGATTCACGATATCCGAGCCGCGAAACCGAATGCTTCCCGAAGTGACCGGGTACACACCACTGATGAGGTTGAAGACGGTCGTCTTCCCGGCACCATTGGGACCGATCAGTGCGGTTGCTGTTCGCTCCGGCACGTCGAAGGAGAGTTCGCGAACGACTTCGAGACCGCCGAATGCTTTTGATAGATTTTGCATCGAAAGGAGCATGGTCATGACGCGGTTGTTCCGCCCTGTACTGCTGCCTGCGCGCGCCGACGCGTCAGTCCACGAGTGATCAGCCCTTGCGGGCGCAGGGCCATGAAGAGGATGATGAAAAGTGCAAAGATCTCATATCGCCACTGCGAGCTGGACCTCAGTGCTTCCGGTACAATCGTGAAGATCGCGGCACCGACGAGAGGCCCCAAAACCGATTGGGTCCCACCGAGCAGTACGTAGAGCACGGTGTAGGTGCTCAGCATCACGCCGAAGTACTGCGCCTCGACGTAATTGAAGTAGTGCGCATATAGTGCCCCACCTACGCCGGCGATGGTCGCGCCAGCAGTCAGTGCGGCGACACCAAGGGCCTTGACATTCAGGCCCAGGAGGTCGGCGACCAATGGATCATTCTTCACGGCCGCGAGATAGATCGGCACTCGTGTCGTCGACATCAGATATACGAGCGAGACGACTACCACCGTCACGGCGACGACCGTAGAGGCCTCGATGTGGGTCGAGACGGGATAGCCGGCGGCACCGCCGACAACTTCCAGATTAAGCAATATCGCGCAGATGACCTGTCCCAAAGCAAAGGTCGCAAGGGACAGATAAATGCCCTGGGTCCTTAGGATTGGCATCGCAACCACGAACGCCAGAATTGCCGCTGTCCCCCCGCCAGCCGCTATAGCGGCAAGGGCCGGCCATCCGCACACGTTGGTGAGATATGCAGAGGCGTAGGCCCCGATCGCCATGAATCCCGCGATTCCGAGATTGAGCTGTCCCGCGGCCATCGGCAGGTAGACGCCGTAAGCGGCGATTGCGTTGAGGGCAAGAAGCACGATGAGCCCGGTCAGATAGCCCGACATCAGAGCTTCTCCCTGGCGACAGCCATGCCAAAAAGCCCTTCAGGCTTTATGATCAGCAAAGCCAGGAGCAAGCCGTAGACACCGATATTGACGAAGTCGGCACCAAGGAACTGCGTCGACAATATCTCGACGAGCCCGATCAGCAGGCCGCCAGCGACCGCTCCCCAGATGTTGCCCATGCCGCCGATGATCATTGCGCTGATACCCTTGAACCCGATGCTCTCCCCCATGGACGAGGACACCTGCAGGTAGCTAATCGCGAAGAGGATGCCACCGGCGCCTGTAAACAGCGCACTCAGCACGAACACTCTAGGGACGACGGAGCCGACATTCACACCGAGGATCGATGCCGTGCGGCGGCTTTCGGCGATCGCCCTGACCTGACGCCCGAGGTTCGTGAACCGCAACGACAGGGACAGTGCGATCACAAACGCGAGCGAAAGTGCCAGACTTAGAAACTGAGCTCCGCCGACGATGATTGAGCCCGCTCTGAAATTAAAATCCGCAATGATCGCGGGATAGGATTGTTGATCAGATCCCAACCACAAGACGATCAGGTTCTCGAGGAGAACCAGGAATCCCAATGAGCTGACGAGAGGAACCTCCGGGTCGCTGTCGCTGCTCGGTCGATAAGTCAGGAAATAGACGGCGACTCCCACGACGGCGCTCGCCATTAGCGCGAAGCCGAACGCGAGCAGCCAGTGCTGGCCGCTCTTAAGCGCGGCCCACGAAACCATTCCTGCAACCATGAAGATGCCAGGAATAGAAAAATTGAGGAAGTTGAGAACACCGATCGCCAGCGTAAAGGCGACGGCGACCATCACGTACACGCCCCCGAGCATGAGGCCATTAACAATTTGCTGAGCAATCATGGCCGCTCCGCTATTTCGATCGAGGCAGACTTATCGAGATATCGCTTCACCATATCGAGCATCTCCCGGGAGATCAGACGCCGCTTGCGCGATGCGATGAATGCTCAGGCGAAATGTCCGTCCCTGCGATCTCGGGGCTGAGAAGCGTCCCCTTGGGCAGCGAGAGCGCATGAGCGGCTATCTTGCCGGCCGTCGTGATCCAGACCTTGTCGCGGTGGGAGGCGATGTGCGCGAGCGCGCGCCGCAACTTTCGGGTTCGGTGCGGCTGGCCCATGACAAAGGTGTGGAGTGCGGCCGAGAAGACGAGCGGATATTTCTCGGAGTCCTGCAATTGCTGATCGAAAGCATCGACCAGAAGATCGGCAAACTCGGCGTCGCTGACCCTTCTATTGAAGACGGCCGGCAGATCATTCAGCTCCATGGATGGATACGGCACGCTGAGAATGGGGCCGAGATCCGTTCTGAACAGCTGCGGCTGCTCGTCGTAGAACCAATCGAGCATGTAGCCGAAGCCTTGCTCGACCAGCAGCTCTGGAGTTTTCGTGCTCTGCGAGATGAAGGGTCCGAGCCACCCCTGCGGCGCCGCCCCCTCTTCCTTTTCGAAGCGGAGCCGAACCTCTCTCAGCATGTCGCGTTCCTCGGCCTCGGTCATGTCGATCTGCCGCTCCGAATTGGTGCGACCGTGACCGACGAACTCGTCGCCCCGCCGTCGAAACGCAGCCATGAGCTCGGGATAGGCATCGTAGACGGCGGTATTGGCGAGCACCGAGAGCGGAATGTCGAACTCCTTGAAGAGATCGATCAGGCGCCAGATCCCAACCCGATTACCAAAGTCCCGGTAAGCATAGCCGCGATGAAACGGCGGAGCCGGCATGGTCGTGAAGTCCGGTCCAGGGTTTCGGCCGAACTCGAAGGCTTCGATATTGATCGCAAAATAAACAGCGAGCCTCTTGCCATCGGGCCAATCGTAGGTCGGCCGCTGCGTGATTGGCACGAACGGATAACGATCCATCTTTGTATCAAACTTGGCCATGGGCCCTCCTCGCTTCCTCTATTGACCGCCACGCTATCCGACGATATTTAATTTTGCAAACTAATTTTATAGAGGAGATCTGACGTGCGACCGTGGGACGGCATCATCACTGACGAAGATCGACGAGCTTACGATGCAGCCGGATTCGGCCGCTCGGCGGGCATGGGGCGCAGGCCTGCGCTTCTCATTATCGACGTGCAGTATCGAACGACCGGCTCGTTGCCGTTGCCGTTTTGGCAAGCGGTCGAGGAATATCCGACGTCATGCGGCGAGGTCGCATGGCAGGCCGTTAAGCACATCAGCACAGTGCTGGAACTATTTAGAAGGAAACGTTGGCCCGTCCTCTTTCCACATGTCGCGCCGAAGGTCCTGCAGGACGGCGGCCGGCTTGCGGCAAAAGTCCCCTCGATCATGACGATTCCGCCCGTCGGCTACCGCTTTGTCCGGGAAGTCGCGCCGATCGACGGCGATATACTGATACCGAAGAAACACCCCAGCGCCTTCTTTGGCACCACTCTGGTGAGCCATCTCGTGGACCTCAAGGTCGACAGCCTCATCATGACGGGTTGCACGACGTCAGGCTGCGTCCGCGCCAGCGTGGTCGACGCCTTCTCCTACAATTTTCACGTCGCCGTGCCGCAGGAGTGTGTCTACGACCGCAGCTCGATCGCTCATGGTGTGAACCTGTTCGACATGGCCCAGAAATACGCTGACGTACTTCCAACCAGCGACCTGCTTAAATCCCTTGAGAAGCTGACGGAGCGCGACGATGTCCAATGATTTTGAGTACGGATCCGGCGGCATTGTTGGCTTCGCCCCGCCACAGTCCAATCCGACCGTAGAGCCTGAAATGGCCGCACTTATGCCACCGGACGTGCTGAGCCTCACCACACGGCTCCGCGGTGATCCCGTCGACGCCCGGAAGAGGTTTTCAGACTATTTGTTCAATCTGGGGGAGAGCCTCGAGGGGTTTGGCGCAATCAGGCTCGGAGCCTTTGGCTTCGCCTGCACCGCAACGACCTACCTGCTGGGTCATGACGAGGTGCGCCGGAAGTTCGAGCAGCTCTCCCGGCTATATGGCTACCCTATTCTCTCTTCGGCCGAAGCCATTGAGCTTGCTCTCGCCGAGCTCGGGGCGCGGCGCATTGCCCTCTTTGGACCCTACCCGGGCTGGCTGCAGGAGGCATCATTCTCGTTCTGGTCACAGGCCGGCTTTGATCTGACGGCGAAAGGGGGAATTGACCTCGGCTCCAGTGACACGCTTAACATATATAAGCTACGCGCCTCCAAGGTTGTCGAAGCGGTCCTGCGCCTGGACTGGCACTCGGCCGACGCGATTGTCCTGACCGGCACTGGCGCCCCGACCTTGCGGGCCATACCAGACATCGTCCGCGCCACAGGCAAGCCGGTGCTTTCCTCCAATCTTTGCCTCGGCTGGGCGGTCCTCAAGGCGATTGGCCACAAGGCCGCTCTCCCTGTTGGCATGGGCCAAAGCATGCTAATCGACGATTGGCCCGCGCGGGCGGCACGATAGCGATTCGTACGCTACGGCCTTCTGAGGAACAGTTGAGATGACAAAGTCGAGGGAGCGCGTATCGAAGGCCAAGCCAGGTGCGGCAGTCACCCGGCCTCGCGCCCCCAAACTACCGCCGACGATTTCCCGCGCCACGCTCATGGTCGATGGGACTGACATGCTGGTGCGGAGGATCACCCATCAGCATTTCGTGCTTTCCAGCCTGCTTGAGACCGTTCGTAGCGGATTTGCCTCTCTGGTCGGCCTTTCCACTTTTCAGTATGTGCTCATGCAGGCCGTGGGACGTCTGACTGATAAGCAGCAATGGACCGTCAGATCGACAGCGCGCGAGATGCATGTGACGGACGCCTATGCAAGCGTTGAGATCGCCGACCTCGTCGAGCAGGGTTATCTGGCCAAGGTCGTCAATCCAGAGGATAGGCGGGTCAGCTTTCTCGAACTTACCGATAAGGGCGTGTCCTCGCTTTCGGCGATTGCGCCCATACAGCAAATGGTCAATGACGCGCTCTACGGGCACCTCGATAGCAATAGCGCCCTCACCTATTCCAACGAGCTAAGCGTCTTGATCTCTCGTGC
Source organism: Bradyrhizobium sp. 482_C4_N1_8 (assembly GCF_052075965.1). Lineage (NCBI taxonomy): Bacteria > Pseudomonadati > Pseudomonadota > Alphaproteobacteria > Hyphomicrobiales > Nitrobacteraceae > Bradyrhizobium > Bradyrhizobium sp. 482_C4_N1_8. The sequence continues at coordinate 5,751,002 of NZ_CP197231.1, forward strand.
CGAGAGCGCGATTTCGGTCCTGAACGATGTCGCCGCAGACCAACGTGAGGCTGCGCTGCGCCAGCCGACCAAGCGTCGGCGACGGACAGCAGCGCGATAACCCCAAGGAAGCCTGCTTGACTCCAAGGCCCCATCTATTTATTTAGTTTACCTAACTAACTTTGGAGAGATGAAAATGCTTCGGACCGGCGCCAATTATCTTCGATCGCTGAGAGACGGCCGCAAGATCTACCTCGGTGGCCACCTCGTTGATGACGTGACCACCCATCCTGCCTTCCGCAATTCGGCTCAAAGCTTCGCGCGCCTGTTCGATCTGAAATGCAATCCGGATCATTTCGATCGACTTTCCTTCTCGGAAGACGGTCAGCGTCACAGTTTCTATTTTAAGCAGCCGCGTAGCCGCCAAGACCTCGAATTCCGCACGGCCGGGCACAAAGCGTGGGCCGATGCCAGCTACGGACTGTTCGGTCGATCCCCAGATCACGTTGGATCTTTCATTACCGGGATGACCTGTCGGCCCGAAGTGTTCGACGTTCCGAACCATGGCTTCAAACAATACCTCCTCGACTATTACACCTACATCCGCGACAACGATCTCTATGTCAGCTATGCGACCCACCCTCCTCAGGGCGCGCGCAACTACTCATCTGACGCCGGCTCGTCGTTCTTCAAGTCGCCGGCACTTCATGTTTCGGCCACGGACGACGAGGGGATCACTCTCCACGGCATGAAGACACTCGCGACCGGAGGCGCGTTTTGCGACGAGATCTGGATCGGTAACCTGACGCCACTAGCCCCTGACCGGATCAAGGAAGCCGTGACCTGTGCGGTACCGGCCAATGCGCCGGGACTATCGCTCTGGTCACGACGATCGATGGAGCAGGCCGCACCGAACACATTCGACTACCCCCTCTCCTCTCGCTTTGACGAGAGCGATTGCATGCTCGTCTGCGACAACGTGAAAGTCCCATGGTCACGCGTCTTCACGATCGGAAACGTCGACCTCAGTCGCGCGATCTACATGGAAACGGGTGGGCACTACTTCGGAAACCATCAATCGAACGTACGCTTCTGGGCAAAACTTCAATTGATCGTCGGGCTTGCGAACAAGATTGCAAAATCTGCCGGCGTCCGCGGAATTCCCGCCGTTCAGGAGACACTCGGAAAACTTGCGGCCATGGAGGCGACGATCGCCGGCTTGATCGCTGGCCAGGTCGCCGATCATCAGCCCGTTGGCGACGGGTATGTCGTGGTCAATCAGCGTTACATGTACGCCGCTCTCAGCTGGTGCCAGGACAATTATGGGCTGATCTGCGCGACCGTAAGAGAGTTGATGGGCGGCGCCATCTTCCAGATGCCAGCCGACATCTCAATCGTCGGAAACGATCAAATGAACGCTCTTTTTGAGACCTATTGGTCGACTGAGCATGAGAGCGCGCTGGATCGGATGAAGCTCTACAAGCTGGCCTGGGATCTATTGGCCTCGGAGTTCGGGGCCCGACACGTTCAATATGAGAACTTCTATGCGGGGCCGCCATTCCTCGTTCGGGCCCATAGCATGAGGCTCGCACCCTGGGCATCACTTGATCAGACCGTCGACAAGCTGATGGCTAGCTACGATCTGCCCGCGAACAGCGCGTCATTTCACCACACCCAGCAAATCGAAGCCGCGATCCCTGCTGAATAGCAGGAGCCTGATCTGCCACGTCCTCAAGGCGATTCGAAGCAAGATACGAGTCACGCTTGCCAAGCGCAGACACCTGCAGCCGACCTGAGAGAGCACATAGCCATGACTTTCAACAATCGACAGTTCCGTGATGCGCTTGGCTACTTCCCGACCGGAGTCATCGTTGTAACCGCAACGACCGACGAGGGCGAGCGACTGGGCATGACCATGAGTTCGTTTAACTCGGTATCGCTAACTCCTCCTCTCGTAGCCTTCAGCATTCACCTCGAAGCTGCGAGCCTGGTGAAATGGCGGTTATGCCGTCGGTACGCCATAAACGTACTCGGCGAAGAGCAGGGCCATCTGTCCGATCGCTTTGCGCGCGCAAAATCCGGCAAATGGGACGACATATCCGCGATCGACGGACAGTTCGGTACCCCACTCCTTCCCGACGTGCTGGTCGCGCTGGAGTGCGAACAATATGCCCGACACGACGGCGGGGACCACGAACTCTTCATCTCTCGGGTGCTCGCCATTCACGAAAGCCCGAGAACGTCCCGACACCCCCTGGTCTTTCAGAGAGGCCGTTATTGGTCACTTCAAAAAGACCAATGCGCGTAGAAGGCGATCGGCATGTGGCAGATCCCTTTGCTTGCTATTGGCGGCTACTGCGCCTTGGTCGTCCATGAGCTTGGCCATCTGCTTGCTGCGCGCGCCTTCGGCATCAATGCAGCGGTCGTGACCATTGGACTGGGTCCAACGATCGGTCGACTTTCCGATGGATCAGGCACGATTTGGGCCTTCAGGGTTCTGCCTGTTCGGTCAACGTGCGACTTCTATGAGCGACCCGAGTCTCTGAAGCCAACAAAGCCGAACACTCGACCCTCAATCGGTCGCCTCTCGATTCCGCGGCGTGCAGCCATTCTAATCGCGGGGCCGTTCTCAAACGTAGCGTTCGCGTGCGCCCTGTTGCTGGTCACCCATCCTTGGGATCCAGACGTCGCCGCTCCTAACCTTGGGAAAACCGGCAGCGAAATAGCGAGTGCTCTCTTCGTTGTCGCGCTCAAATAGCCGATGAGGCCCGCATGGGGAGTTCACGTTGCGAAGGATCGGTCAACGGCCTCAGAGGTATTTCGCCAGCAGCTTGAACTCCTTGAGCGTCGCCCTGCCCTTCGACCCCGCGGCGGGGAAGGATCGTTCAAGACTATGACTGAGATGATCGTGGACCAGCATCTTTTTGGCGTTCTCGATCGCTCCTTCCACCGCCTGCAATTGTTGGGCGATCTGGGCGCAAGGGCGCTCCTGTTCGATCATCTCTATGATCGTTTCGAGATGGCCGTGTGCGCGTTTCAGGCGGCGGGCAATCGAGCTGTGAGCATGATCTTTCATGGCGTCTCCTATCCTCCCAGGGAGGATACGTCATATCCTCCCAGGAGGATAGAATGATGTGCTTGACTCCACGCGATCGCAGGCATATTGGGGCCAGTCACCGTCTGGAACATTCCGTTCCCGACGGATCACAACCAGACGAAGAGCTATGGGCAGTACCACCTATGGCGCCGCGCTCCCCGAAGGAGCAACGCAGCCGCAGAACATAAGCGTCCGCGAAAGCGGCGGCAGCGATAGGAATTACGGCCGCAAATAGGCGGTCTCGTTCCGCTCACTGACCTGCCGCGTCATGCGGAGGTGGAGGTGAGCGATGTTGAAGGTAATCGCACGAATTCAGTTGCGCGGACTTTGCCGCTTTGCGCGCAGAGCGAGCGGTCCCTTTCCCGCCAACGACAATCTACGCGTCCACAACGTTGGCCGATCGATCCGCCCGCGGCTTTTCTGCCGCTGGTCGACGGACGACGATGGACTGGTCTGCCATTGGTCCGAGGAGATGACCGTGGCACCAGGATTGCCGCGCCAATGGTCGGCGTCTGAGCCGCTTCAGACATCCTGGATTGGATCTGGCGCGTAAGCCGTCGCAGATGGTGAGCCCGATGATCAAGGCACTTTTCGCACGACTGCGACGCCTAGTGGCGGCGGCCATCCTTCGGATGGCCAGCCGAACTCTGCATTGCGCCATGATCCTCCACGGTCAGCGACGGATTTCCCATCAAGGTCTTCGAGCGGTCCTGTCCGGAACACGCTGGCTGGGACGACTAGGCGCCTGGCTCGCTTTGGGACAGCGGCGCAAGCAGTGATCGGCGGCTGCCGATGCACGGAGGTTTGGAATGAAGCGATTTCTTGCCATTGGAAGCGTACTCACGGGCTTGGGATGCCCCCAGCCGCATGCCGCCGATCTGCCGCTGAAGGCACGAACGGCGAAGACCCTCTACGGCTGGACCGGCTTCTATGTCGGCGGCCATTTCGGCTACGGCGATGCGAGCTTTGGACCCGGCACCAACCCGCTGCCCGAGCAGGGAATGATCCTGCCGTCCAGCGCGACCGGCCTCTCCGGCGGCTACCAGCTTGGCTACAATCGCCAACTTGCAAACCGCATCGTGTTCGGGATCGAGGCGGACTCCACCTTCACCGGTCCGCGCGACGTCGTCGCGCATGAACGGTCACCGCCCCCCTTCAACACCACAATCGACTATGTCGGCACGGTGCGCGGCCGCATCGGTTATGCCTTCGACCGCTTCATGCCTTTCGTCACCGGCGGTTTCGCCTGGGGCCATACGCATATCAACATCAATGATGCCGACGGTGTCTCGGAGCTGTTTCCGGTCGGAAAATATCAAACCGGGTGGACGGCGGGCCTCGGCCTTGAATTCGCCGTCAGCGGCAATTGGAGCGCAAAGGCCGAATACGACTACGTCGCACTGTCGCGCCGCACCTACGATCTCAGCGGCTTCGGCTTGCCTGACGTCAACGTCGAGCCGCGCGTTCACCTGTTCAAGCTCGGCCTGAACTATCATTTCGGCGATACGCCGTGGATGGCGCCTATCAACGGCAAGACCAAACTGCCGGAGTCCGGCGACTGGAATGTCCACGCCCAGACGACCGTGCTGCCGCAGGGCTACGGGCCGATCCACTCGCCCTATGCGAGCCCGCAGAGCCTGCCCGGCAGCGGCCAGTTTCAGGCGACGTGGACGACGACCGCGTTTCTGGGTGCGCGGCTGTGGGACGGCGGCGAATTCTACTTCAATCCCGAGCTGGCGCAGGGCTTTGGTCTCAACGGCACGCTCGGACTTGCCGGCTTCTCCAACGGCGAAGCCCAGAAGGCCGGCGCGCCGTTCCCGAAAATCCGTCCGCAGCGCTACTACTTCAAGCAGACCTTCGGTCTCGGCGGCGAGCAGGAAGCGGTCGCCGACGCTCCGAACCAGCTTGCCGGCAAGCGCGATATCGACCGCATCACGCTGATCGTCGGCCGCTTTGCCGTCGGTGATTTCTTCGACGGCAACTCATACGCAAAAGACCCGCGCGCCGACTTCATGAACTGGGCGATGTGGTCGTCGGGGGCGTACGATTTCCCCGCCGACCTGCCCGGCTATACGCGCGGCGCCGTGGTCGAGCTCAATCGCAAGGACTGGGCGGTGCGCGGCGGACTGTTCCAGGTCCCCGATGCGCCCAACAGCGATACACTGGTCTACAAGATGGGCGGCGCGGTCGTCGAATTCGAAGAGCGCCATTCGATCTTCGAGCAGCCGGGCAAATTGCGTGTCGGCGTCTTTGCCAATGGCGGCAACACCGCGAACTATCGCGAAGTCCTGACACTGGCGGCCGCCAACCCTGCGCTCAACATCAACGACATCGCCACCGCAACCCAGCGCATCCGCTCCAAATACGGCTTCTATGTCAATCTCGAGCAACAGATCGTCAACGACGTCGGGCTATTCGCCCGCGCGAGTTGGAACGACGGCCAGAACCAGATTCTGTCATTCACCGACATTGACCGCAGCATCTCCGCCGGCCTGTCGATCAAGGGCAGCCGCTGGGGACGGCCGGACGACACGGTCGGCATCGGCGGCGCCATCAACGGCTTGTCGGCCGGGCATCGCGACTTCCTTGCCGCCGGCGGCATCGGCCTCCTGATCGGCGACGGCCAGCTCAACTATCGCACCGAACGGATCCTCGAAGCCTACTACGCCTATTCGGTGATCAAGGGCGTGACGATGACCGCCGACTACCAGCTCGTCGTCAATCCCGCCTACAACGCCGATCGCGGCCCGGTCTCGATCTTCTCGGGCCGCTTGCACGCGGAATTCTAACTGAGAGGACCGCATCTTGAGGCTACAGGATATTCGCAGAACCACAATCGCATTGGCAGCACGTCCCAATATCTGGGACGTAGTGATGCTCACTCTCGTCATCGGCGCCATGGTGCTGATCGTCTATGGCGGCAAGCAGACCGTCGCGCCCCTGTCTGAGCTGGAGCGCGCGCCGGTCTCGCTCGATCCGGCAAACCTGCCGTTCTACGCCTTGCGCACCACGTTGCGGATGCTGCTTGCGATGGTGTGCTCGACGGTCTTCACCTTCGCCTACGCTGCAATCGCCGCCAAGAGCCGGCGCGCAGAGCTGGTCATGATCCCGCTGCTGGATATCCTCCAGTCGGTGCCGATCCTGGGCTTCCTCACCTTCACCGTCGTGTTCTTCATGAATTTGTTTCCGGGGCAGGTGCTCGGCGCCGAGCTCGCCTCGGTGTTCGCGATCTTCACCAGCCAGGCCTGGAACATGACGTTCAGCCTGTACCAGTCGATCCGCAACGTTCCAAAGGATCTGGAAGAGGCCACGCAAAGCTTCCATTTGTCCGGCTGGCAGCGCTTCTGGCGCCTCGACGTCCCCTTCGCGATGCCCGGCCTGATCTGGAACGCGATGATGTCGATGTCGGGCGGCTGGTTCTTCGTGGTGGCCTCGGAGGCGATCACGGTCGGCGACACCACGGTGACGCTGCCGGGCATCGGCTCCTATGTCGCGATGGCAATTCAGCAGCAGGATTTGCCGGCGATCCTCTACGCCATGCTGGCGATGCTGCTCGTGATCATCGCCTATGATCAGCTGCTGTTCCGCCCCATCGTCGCCTGGGCCGACAAATTCCGCTTCGAGCAGACCGCCTCAGGCGAGGCGCCGGGCTCCTGGATGCTCGACCTGTTCCGCCGGACTAGGGCGCTGCGTGCGCTGACCCTTCCTTTCGCGGCGCTGAACCGCGCGATCTCGAACTTGCGCATTCCGCTGCCGAAGCTGCCGCCCGCGGCACCAGGTAAAGACCAGACGTCACGCCTCGTCGATACGGTCTGGATCGCATTGATCCTCGGCGGCACGGCCTATGCCGCCTGGCTGACCTATCGCTATCTCTCGGCCAGTCTCGGAATGTCCGACGTTCTCGTCGTCATCAGGGACGGGCTCATCACGTTGTTGCGCGTCGCCATCCTGATCACCCTCGCCACGCTGATCTGGGTGCCGGTTGGCGTGTGGATCGGGCTACGTCCGAAGCTCGCCGAACGAATCCAGCCGCTGGCCCAGTTTCTCGCGGCCTTCCCGGCCAATCTCGCCTTCCCCGTCTTTGTCGTCGCCATTGTTAGCTTCAAGCTCAATCCAGACATCTGGCTGAGCCCGCTGATGATCCTGGGCACGCAGTGGTACATCCTGTTCAACGTGATCGCGGGCGCGAGCGCCTTTCCGACCGATCTGCGCGAAGCCGCCGGCAGCTTCCATCTCCGGGGATGGCGATGGTGGTTCAAGGTGATACTGCCCGGCGTCTTTCCTTATTACATCACCGGCGCGATCACGGCGTCCGGCGGCTCCTGGAATGCGTCGATCGTCGCGGAGGTCGCAAGCTGGGGCGACACGCATCTGAAGGCCACCGGGCTCGGCGCCTATATTGCTTCCGCAACGGAAGCCGGCGATTTCCCGCGCGTCGTGCTCGGAATTGCCACGATGTGTATTCAGGTGACGTTGTTCAATCGACTGATCTGGCGGCCGCTCTACGCGTTCGGCGAGCGGCGTCTGCGCCTTGGCTAACGAGACTTGAGTAGAGGAGAGCCTATGATGCTCGACCAAACTGCCACATTGATCGATATCCGCTGCGTCTGCCGCTCCTTTCCAAAGGGTAGCGGCGATGAATTGCTGGTGCTTGAGAACGTCGACCTAACGATCCGGCCAGGAGAGATTGTTGGACTGCTCGGCCGCTCCGGGTCCGGCAAATCGACACTTCTACGGATCATCGCCGGACTGGTCAGCCCTTCGTCAGGCGAGGCAACGTGCCGCGACCAAACCATCATTGGTCCACCGAACGGCGTTGCCATGGTGTTTCAATCATTCGCACTGTTTCCCTGGCTGACGGTTCTGCAAAATGCCGAGCTTGGACTGGAAGCGCTAGGCGCCGATGCCGCCGAACGCCGCAAGCGTGCTCTGGCAGCGATCGACCTGATCGGCCTCGACGGCTTCGAGTCGGCCTTCCCGAAAGAACTGTCGGGAGGCATGCGCCAACGCGTGGGCTTTGCTCGCGCTCTTGTTGTGCACCCCGACTTGTTGTTGATGGACGAACCCTTTTCGGCACTCGACGTCCTCACCGCCGAGACGCTGCGGACCGATCTGATCGATCTCTGGATCGAGGGCCGGCTGCCGATCAAATCGATCCTGATGGTGACGCACAATATCGAGGAGGCGGTCCTGATGTGCGATCGCATCCTGGTGTTCTCATCCAATCCAGGGCGTGTCGCCGCCGAGATCAAAGTCGACCTGCCTCATCCACGCAACCGGCTTGATCCGCATTTCCGCCAGCTTGTCGACAGCATCTATGCCCGCATGACCCAGCGCGCCGAGCCGAAGGCATCTTCGATCGAAGGCATTTCCGGGACCGGTATCGGCATGACTCTGCATCACGTCTCATCCAACGTGCTGTCGGGCCTGATCGAGACGCTGGCGGGGCCGCCCTATCGCGGACACGCCGACCTGCCCGTGCTCGCAGGCCAGCTCCAGCTCGAGGCCGACGAGATCCTCCACCTCGGTGAGTCCCTGCAACTGCTGCGCTTCGCCCAGCTGAGCGAAGGTGACCTGATGCTCACCGACACGGGCAAGCGTTTTGCCCATCTCGAAACCGACGCGCGCAAGAAGCTGTTCGCCGAACATCTCGTCACATACGTGCCGGTGATGGGATTGATTCGCCGCGTGCTCGACGAACGTCCCTCCCATACCGCCCCCGCGGCACGGTTCCGCAATGAGCTCGAGGACTACATGTCCGAGGACTATGCGGACGAGACGCTCAGGACCGTCGTGTCCTGGGGACGTTATGGCGAGCTGTTCGCATATGACGAGCAGTCGGAGACTTTTAGCCTTGAAAATCCGGGCTAATAAGCTGCTGGGGTCGATCTCGGCGCGCGGGTGGTCGAAGCCAGCAAAGCGCCGCTGGGCGCATCTCGATCAACGGAAAGGCGGGCCTTGCCGCCAGGCTGCGCAACAGCATCCGGAGAGTCTCGAGCGCCTCAAGCGCGGATCGATGGTCTGACGATGTGCGGCTATCGGATATTGAGTCGAAATTCGTCTGTCAGGCTTGCGGCAGAAGAGGCGCCGATGTCCGACCAGACTTCGATTGGAATACGCCGACAGTGCCAGCTATGGGGTACCGATGAAACCCGCCACCGAGCGATCCTTCGCCAACCCGGAAGTCGCGACTCGCAAGCTGGTAGAACTCGCGACGTCTATTGAAGCGGTCGAGGACGGCCGCATCCACATTGAGAAGATAAACGCGCCCTTCCTTTACACGCTAAAAGCCAGTGGCTCGGAGTTTGGGGCCGGCATCAAGTATGCAGTTGAATGCGGCTGGCTCGAGCTGCATGAGAGCGGGACCTATGTCCGGCTGATCGGCACCAGCGCAAAAGCGGCCCCAGCAAAAGACTAAATTGCCGGGGCCGTTTGGAGGTACCTTGGCGGTAATGGGGTCGCCAGGTGGCCATGAGCATAGGAAAAAACGGCAATCAAATCTGTCTGCTTTTGCACAAAGCGTTATAGTTCCAGATCGGGAACGGAACCGATCACCATGAAAGACATGCAGGCTCAGTTGGAAAAGCTGCGCACGGATGCTGCCGAGTGCGCCTTGATTCGTGATCTGGCAACTGAGCCCAGGAAGCGAGAACTGTTCACCAAGCTGGCCGAGCATCTGACAATCCTGGCCGATGAGGTTGAACGCGCCATTGGTGCCGCGGGACATGATCTGAAGCGGAAGGAATGACCGAACGAGGCTGGGGTCGGCGTTTCAAGGATCCGGTCACGATCGACAATCACGTACTGGTGACGCTGCTCGACGCCGGCGAGTACATCGCCACGCTGCCGAAGAAAGAGCACGCCGTACTGGAGTGGCAAGCGGCGATGGAAGCCTTGATCGTGGTGGCGGAAGGTGGTGGCCCGACGATGTTTGCCCGCATCGGGGTCATGCGGGCATTGAACCGCCACTATGTCCCGGAGCTTAGCCCGAAGGGCAAAGAGCCTCATTGGGGCCGGCGAAAGCTGAAGAGGGATCAATAAGAGGCCGTCTCAGTTGGCGGCCTCAAAGCTTGAACAACAAGATTGCCACTAGAACGACGGGGAAAAGCCCGACCAAGCAAATGAAAAACCGAAACGCCCATTCCTCACGCATCACCTTAGCGTAGCTGGGGCTTTCTTCCTTGGCATGTGCAGTCTGTGCCACCGGCCGCCAGGTGGCAGCTCGAACCCTCGCGAAATCGGAAAAGCCGCAGCGTGGTTCCAGCCCCCACTGCGGCATTCCCGGAATAACGAAAAAACTTGGTGCTCAAATCGCGCCGGTGTTCCTTCAGTAGAACACCCCGTTCCGAAAATGGAGTCCGGACAACTACCGGACTCCGGTTTTCTACGCATTGTCACTTGGAGGGCCAACATGGCACGCCATGGCAATTCCAGCCCCAATGCTCCCGGCTGCCGATCCAATTGCGGATTAGAGCGCAGGGAGTGCTAGGCCCGCCAGCGCTCGAAAGCTTCGCAGGAAACTCAACTGAGGCCGCCAGCTGGGGCTGCCTACGTCACGCTTGCGGTGGCCAACCATCTCCCAGAGATTGCCACGAGTAGACCGCCTAAAACGGTTCGAGGGTGACGGCGGGACAAAAGACCGACCGCGGCAACTCGGCCATTTTAAGCTTGTTTCGCAAATACTTAATTATTTATTTCCCTGGTATTTAAAATGTGCTGTAGCAATATTCGGGGAATCCTCGTCGTTTACGATTTGTCGCCCACTGAGACATTCGCGTCCTGACGACCTCTCAGCGTTCGTCGCGCAAGACCAGTTGGATCATGCAACGAAATTCGGTTTTTCAAAAACGTAACTTCTATCGGCTCAAGCTTCAGCGACCTACAGAAAATTCGGGACCGCCCTCGGTTCCGTTGCCGGTCACGATCATTTCCGGAATTTGCATGATCGCGATGATCGGCGGATTTGCGCTGCAGATTGCCGGCATCGACACTGGCCGTCCGATGGACCTCGGTGCAGATGGCTCCCTTCGCAGCCAAATCGTGCTGAGCTTGTGCTATTTGGTTGCGATTCTTCTCCTGATCTCGTCCAATTTCTGGACAACCGTTCGTCATAGCTGGCCTGTATTTATCCTTCCTCTGCTGGGCTTCCTATCAATGTTGTGGTCGCCAGACGCGCTGTTGACTCTGCGAAAGAGCGTTGCCCTGTCTGGGACCGTACTTTTTGGAATTGCCATTTGCTCAAAGTTTGGAACGGTAGGCTCGCTGCGTTTATTCCTCTGGACGCTGTCCTCTATTATCGTTGCAAGCTTTGTCTGGGTCTTTGTTTTTCCTTATCAGGGTGTCCATCAGGCCACAGATGTTTTTCCTTTTGAGGCGGTCCACGCGGGTTCCTGGCGCGGGGTGATTGGCCATCGGACCGCCTTGGGGCAGCTGGCCGCGCTGTCGTTCGTACTCGTGCTCTTTTATGGCCGCGTTGCCTTCACAAGTTACGCAGTTCGCGTTGCCATCATCACTATCAGTCTGGTGTGCCTGTACGGAGCCAACTCCGGTGCCGCCTACGCCGTAGCGGGTTTCATGCCCGTCCTGCTGGCCACGCTGATGCTCGTGGGTCGATGCTCATTTCAAATACGAATAGCCGCATTGCCGTTCCTGACGCTTGCGCTTCTGATGATCGCATTATTCGGCGGCGATCTTGCAACGCTCACACTTAATGCTCTTGGAAAGGAGCCCGATTTGACGGGCCGCGTTCCGCTGTGGGGCTACCTGATTGGGCTAGCCGACCAGCGCCCGCTCCTTGGCTACGGTCTCGCAGCAGGTTTTACCAAGATAGTATCACCTCAGATCGAAGGTATAGGATACGGTCAGTTCCTCAACGCGCATAATGGCTTTATGGAGATACTAATTTCGTTCGGGTATGTTGGTCTCGCACTATGCTTGGCCCTGCTCGCCTGGCAATTTTGGATTGCGGCGCGACTTCTGATATCTGGAGATGAAGAGAAGTCGCACATCAACGCGTTTCCGTTGGCGATTTTCATTTATATGATTGGGGCCAACGTTGTAGAGTCGGCGTTTCTAGCGCCAAATAGCTGGTATGCGGTCTTGCCGGCGATGGCGATGGTGACCGCGAGCTCCGAGCTTTCCGCATTGAGACGCTTGGGCGCGCGTTCTAGATCGCTCAACAGTCCCCCCGGACTGCTCAAGCGCCAGTACAGGCGAGAGCCTAAACGACGATTGGGAGTTGGCTCCAACCCCGCCTAGCCGGCCGCCGGCTCCAATCAACTCCTAACGCCGGAAGGTCCGCCGAGATTGTCGAGCGGCCGTTAGAAATCAAATTTGTCTACGCCGAAATGTTCTCCGCTGGCCGCAAGATATCAAAGCGGAGGCAGGTCGGACATCCACGGAGTCGTCGATAACCTAAGATTGGGCATTCCATTGAACGCTTGTCACTTTCGAGAACTACGGACGATGGCGATGGCTACAGCTCTTGCCATCTGCTGCTCGGGCCTTCCCTCTCACGCGTCAATGCAGAAACCGCAGCTGAGCGACGGCCCTGCCTTCTCCGATAATCACAAGACCCTGGTCTGCTTAAACACATTTCAGCCGTTCGGATACGGCTTGTCGATCGGCCCCCCAGGATCGGCTGTTTACGACGAGGATCCCTTTCGAAACGGCGGCTCCGACCAAGCAGTCATGCCAAAATCGCGGCTCGCTTTGATCAACTCGTCTGGCTTTGACTGCCTCAGAATGGTGATAGACGTTGGCGCGTTGATGTCGGCTCGCTCCGAAACCTTACTTGATGCATTAGTTGCGCAGATAATGATCGGCATTTCCCGGAGAGTAGACAGTGGACTGAGGGTCCTAGTGGATATTCATCCCTTCCCTCGAGGAGCTCACCCGGTCTCCGGCTTCGCGGATGTCGATTTGCTGGATGGCGAGACCGGGGAGAAGTTTCAGCGCTTGATCCACGTCGTCAGCAAGCTTGCCATTTCCATCGGGGCGCGCTTTCCGCCAGCTCTGGTTGCTATCGAGCTTTTCAACGAACCCCCGTCACCCACTTCATTCAACGATCAGCGCCCCTGGAACGAGCAAATCGAATTCTACTGGAAGCAGATCCGCCTGATCCTGCCAACTCACACATTAATCGTGGCCGGAACCGGCTTCGCGGAGCTCGACGGATCGGTCAGCGGGGACTCGTCAGCGGGTGTTGTCAATCTAAGGCCCGACCGCTTTGACGCGAATACCGGCTATGCGATCCACCCCTACGAGTCCGCCACCTTCACGCATCAAGGGTATGCTGGATTCTTCTCTCATGTCGGCGGTCTTGAGTTTCCTGCTGCAATGGACAGAGATGGTAAGCTCGCCGCAGAAAATATCTTTCGAAGAAACGTGGCGGCAGATCCAAATCTGACCCACTCGGCAAAATCGCAACTAATCTACGACTTTCTGTATCGAACGGTTCACAGCTACAGCTTCGAGAAGTACAGGACAACCTTTGGCAATGCGGAGTTGTTGCTGAAGCGAATGAATGTCGTAAACACCTGGGCCGACCTTCATCACTTGTCACGCAAGCAAATCATGAATACGGAGTTTGGCGTAAATCGCGACCAAGCTGGTTGCGTCGGAAAGGCTCCCTCGAAAAGCGCCTTCAATTTCGTCCGGGCGATACGGGACAACTCATTTGCAAGCGGTATAGGACTGATCACTATCCATCAGATGCAAGGCGATTGTTTTGCGATCTCTTCTGCAGCTCCCCCGTTCGCATTTGAGGCGGATATGCTGGAGGCCCTGAGGCTGCCCGGAAGGTAGGTTCTCGAAGAGCACTTTGACTTTGAGCGACCGAAGCCATGGCTCGATCAAACGGCGCCTGAGGGCGAGCCCATCTATCCCTATCGGGCCCAACGCGTGATCGCGCGACTCAGGGACTGCAGGGACGACGGCATGGTCAGACTGAGACTCGCGACCTCATCCTTACGCAGTGGGCGTACAACAAACACCGTCAAGAAGAAGAGACCTGTAGCCAGCACGGCCAAGGTTAGGTTTCCGAAGTCTGGTCGGGCGTAGCGAGCAAGCAAAGCAAATAGAACGGAGCCGCCTGCCGCTGTTCCGACCTGGAGCGAGCGAACGGGGTCTATTGCCCGCCATGTCTCGACGCGTCGATGGGCAAGCATGATGATTCCGATACGGATTGCACTTTCAGTGAGCGGAATGAACAGGACTGCGAGAAGGCCCCAACGATCTGCAGTCAGGTAGAGAGCTGCGACCCCCAGCAGCGATACCGGCCAGAGCGCCAGGAAGACGGTGTGCTTAAGCTGAACGCTCGTAACAATCTCGCATATCCGGTAAATCGTCTGAAACAAGAGGATCAACATGACCAACGGGAGCAAGTAGTAGTACGGAGCATATTCCGGCCGTGATACAAGCGCGATGATCTCTCGTCCCGCGAGGCCGGTAAGAATTGAGAAAGCCAGAAAGCAGACCAACTCAAGCTTGAACACCAACGAAAGCGAGGAAAACACTCGCGCAGGCGCCATCGTGAACCTGGCGAACAAGGGCTCCAGACTTGGGAGGATCATCAGACCGGGAAACGCTCTTTGAATCGAAACGCAAAGCCCTTGCACAAACGAAAATGCGGAAAACGTAACAATATCGAGCCCGCCTTTGGCAAATATCCTGACAACCGAGGGACTGGTAATCAACCAACCAATGTTGGACGCGTAGATTGATGCGGCGAAAAGCGGAGCATCCTTCGCGCTCAGGCGGGGCAATCGCTGCTCGCTGGTCGCGATCAGAAGACTTGAGATATGCGGCCTGAGCCGGATCAATTTTAAGAGTATGATGATCACCGCAACGAACGTCGTCACAGCCGATATTGCGATCACTGTAGCGCCGCTGATTTCATGACCGGAAAGTGCAAGAAGGAGTACGCACGCGCTTCGCAAAAGGACATCGATCGTTCCCGATATCGCGGTCGTCGCGTGCACAATCCAGCTTTGCGCCAACATCTCCAAATCGGTCGTCACCGCATAGCCCGCATACCAAACAGCGAACGCGCAGATCGTAAGCATCCCTTCGCCCATCAGCAACGTGTCTCGCGCGAACGTCGCGAGCAGACCAATTGCACCCAGCGCCACCAGGATAGATCCCCCCCTTACGAGAGCCACCCTCTTCAACAGGGCCGCGAGGCCTTGATAGTCACCATCCGCTGTAAGCGATGGAACATAACGCAGCAACGTACGATCAATGCCGAACGAAAGTAGCCGCTCCATCGTCAAAAGGATTGCAAGGAAGATCGCATAGGTCGCGTAGCCGCTCGGCGGTAGCGTTTTCACCACAAGGATCTGAAAGAAGAATCCCAGGAACAGATTGATGAACTTGAACGCGTAGTGGATCTGGAACGCGCGATGAATATTGATGTGCTTATGTGGTCCTTCGGTATTCACGGCCTGTCGAATCCGCACAGAGACTTCCGATCGAGGTCACAGGCATCGCGAGCGTTCACGTCGATCGCCACCTTCGACCTTTCACTCTCCGTCGTGAGCGACAGAGCGCGCACTCTGGTTCCATCTGGAATGCTTACCCCGCCGAAAACCACTGCATAGCAACCAAACTCGACGCCGCTTCCCACTGAAGGGACCGCACTTGAGCTCTCACCCTTGTTTCCCAACGTCACTCCGTGCCGCAAAGTGCAATCGTCGCCGATCCGAACGTCAGGGTGAATGCATATGCAAAAGGGATGAAATATCCGCAAGCCCCAACCAATCCGTGTTCGCGCCAAGATATCGATCTTGAAGAAGAAGCAAACCGTTTTGTAAATACAGTTGGACACCGCGTAGAGGACACGCGTCTTGTCAAACTCAAAGAAAAAATTAGTCAGACGAAAGCCGGCAATAAACACCTTTACTCGGATCGATTTATTTCTCCGCAGCTCCCTTCGCAAATTAACAAGGAACATTTCTTCCCTCATTATCGCGACAACCGTAGCGTTTCGACCGTGAGCGGCTTGAGGGGAGAGATTCTAGGCCTGAAGAGCCCGAAGAGCATGCCTATCGTGAAAACATGCCAGCCAATAACCATATAGGTTCCATTCGAAAAGGATTTTTTCCAAACTGTTAGGGCCAGGATGATGGCGGCAACTCCAAGAAGAGCCAAGGCGGCAAACGCTGCTCCGTAAGACGTGAACAAAGCAAGCAACGCGAAGGCAGACCAGTATCCAAGCACAGCGACCCAGAGCTTAAATTCGCGAAGCGATCGTATCACACGCGCGAAGTAGCCAGCGTTGATCGATGCACGCAGCATTTCGCCTGGTGCGAAAATGTATCCCATCTTCACACGGTGAAAGAGCAAGCGATATGTGCTACTAGTATGACCAAAGTGCTTGGCGGCCGGGACATTCAACCGCACAAGTTTCCAACCGCTAGACCGAAGTCGCGCTCCAAGGTCGAACTCCTCGTACCCGTGTAGATTTCGATCCGTTAAGTAGCCGAGTTCATCGATCGCGCTCCGTCGATAGAGCCCCCCGCCTGCAAGGCGATCAACCTCACCTAATGGATTCAAGTGAGAAAGATTCCGTGCGCGGTTCTTGAATTCGATATTCTCCGTCGACATTTCGTCGATCCTGCCCCCTACCCCAGCCACGTCGGGATGGTCGTTGAGGAAGGCTAGAGCAGTCTTTATGAACTCCTTGTCCAGAACCATATCTCCATCCATGAGACAGAGAAAGTCGCCTTTGGCGTGTGCATAACCAATCTGCGGACCTGCTCCACAACATCGCTCACTGGCGTTCGCGATCCTGAAAATCGAGATTGGATAAGGGAGGGCGCACTCAAGCGTCTTGTCTACAGAAGCGCTATCTACGAGCACCACCTCGCCTTCCGGGCTCGGAAGCGCGGCCAAGGCGCTCTCGATTGCCGAAGCGATATGCACTTCCTCATTATAGGCTTTAATAATAATACTGACGCGGGTCACGAGAAACTCACCTGATTCAGCGTATCGGAGAACTACGAAGCGTTCGCGGCTTTCAAAATGCAATAAGCCACAGACTGCGTCGAACGCGGTTGCGGTGTGCCGCCAATTTAACGTTTGATTACGAAATGGCGAGTCCTGGAGCGTCGGGATGCTTAATAGGCGTTTCGCGCGCTCGCAACCTCAATGCACGTCCTCAACAGGATCTTCAGATCCAACAACAGGCTCCAGTTGTTGATATACCAGAGATCGAGCTCCACCCGGCGCTGCATTTGTTCGACTTGACGTGTCTCGCCCCGGAATCCGTTCACTTGGGCCCAGCCAGTGATGCCCGGCTTGACGTGATGGCGAAATGCGTAGTCCGACATTATTTCCCCATACTGGATGTCATGCACCAATGCATGCGGTCGCGGACCAACCAGCGACATATCACCCTTCAGGACGTTAAAGAGTTGCGGAAGCTCATCGACGCTCAAGCGGCGCAAGTGACGACCTACTCGTGTTACTCTCCGATCGAAGCGCGTCGCCTGGACAACCTTGTCAGCGTCTTCGGTTACGGTCATGGTACGGAATTTTAGAATCCTGAACTGCTTGGCGTTGAAGCCGTTTCGTCGCTGACGGAACAGGACCGGTCCCGCGGAATCCAACTTGATTGCAATCGCGGCAATGAGAATCGGCGGCCAGAGTAGAAGGAGGAGCACCAGGGCACCAACGACGTCAAACACACGTTTCAAAAGATGCTCGACGCGGGAGAGCGGACCGCGCTTGATTTCGATCGCAAAATTTGGCTGCCAAGCAAATGTGAGATTTCGCGTCAGACCCCGAACAATCCGATCCGGGAGCAATTGAACTGGAAGTGGCGAAGCCCGCATGCATTCGCGTATGAGTTCCAGCCTCCGCGACTCACTCCAGGAAACTGCCAATACGATCGCTTCGGCCCCTTCTTGCCTTGCGCTATCCATAGCTAGATTGAGCACGCTCAGTTCGCTGCGGGTCAGCTGCATGGTCGACAGGCTTGGGCTTGGAAGAGTTAAGCGGTCGATTTCGCTCAGGCCGAAATCCCCCAATAACTGCTCGCCGTCCAGCGCCGCCAACTCATCCCGCGATCCAACGAGGACGGCTCGACGACCAGCTAGCAGTCCTTCGGACACGACAACTTTAATGGCGCGCGTGACGGCCCACCGCGCGACCAGCAATAACGTGGCTGTCAGAGCGACAAAAGTGACAATCGAACCACGCGAAAAGATCGCGCCAACCTTGAGCAGGAAAGCCAGCAGGGCCAGTAAAAGACCGACGACAAGCCAACGTTTGATGATTTTCCGGTAAACGGCATGTGACGAGACAATGGAGCCGAATTGGTAGAATCCCGCCGCGTGTGCCATCCACAAGTAAAGGATTGCGGCGACGCTTCCCGACAGTGCAAAGGCATCAAAATTACTGACAACCAGGCCTGAAAACGCTTGATAGATAGAGCAACCTAGAATGCTCGACACGATAATTACGAGAAAATCGACCCCGGCGCAAAAGTACCCAGCCATCGCGTGAGGAAATCGGAGCCGTGGCTCCTTGCTTGCCGAGCCGACGCTGTCACGAGAGAGGATCGCCTCGCTCGACGCCAACTCGCCGCTACTGTTTGGCATGAAAAATCACTCAAAAATATGTGATTCGAAAATTCGCCCGTTAAACAAGCGTGCTTTGAGCATATTTTTGATTGACTGTTAAATTAACTTTCGATTAATTCTGATTTAATTTTGAACGCGACATGCCGCAGCGCGCCCTTTACGTCGACTTCTACCTCAAATGGATGTTGTCGCCGCTTCTCCGTTAGGGTTGTAATCGCGACAACTGAGCCAGCGCGGCTTGACCGCATTCGATTGCGACTGCGGAATGGTGGACTTCCGCGTTCCAAGGAGCCGGGCATCAATTCCGCGCTGAGACTTGCGGCCATGGCACCAGATGGAGATATTAATCGAGGCCAACCTTAGCGGCCTCGAGACTTGCCGTCCGCTCAGGTCTTGAGCTCCACGACACGATGGTAGCCCAAAGCCTAGCATTTCCTGGTGTTTGCATGCGGGCGAACCGATAAGGCGTCTTCGACCAAACTCGGATTTCGGCGGTTAGGTTATCGAGAACGAGGTCTGCCGACGCCGTCCGCACCACCAGAACAAGGTGATGCTCGCCTGAGGAAGTAATCACCTCGCTCAAAAGCAAGGCGCGCGCCGGCCAACCTCGCGCCAGTAGCTCATGCCGCTTAGTCACCGCATAGTCGTTACAGTCGCCAGTTCGGGGGCCAACGATCCAGGTTTCAGTTGCAAGGCCGCCGAGGTTGGCCGTTGGCACAATCGTGCCATTTACAGTGTTGTTGACTTGGACGACATCGGACCATCGCGACGAAGTCAGCTTAACGGGCCCGCCGCGAAAGATCAGTCTTCGAACTGTGCATTCTGCAGGGTAATCCATGCAGAACCTCACATGAGCCATCGGCGCCAACGCCGGCACGCTGAGCTGAATTCGTTCCAATTGCGCCCGCAAGCCGCGCGACATATTGGAAATTCCCGCATTTGCTCCATCGGAGATTGCGGCGGATAGCAGCGCAATCATCACCGCGGTAATTTTTGGAATCTCACGCATGTCGAATTGCTCCCCCGCATTACCGAGAGCATCATGCGCATGGGCAATTTGAGAATTGGCCCTACTTTGTCGAAGCTTTTTACTCAACTGTCGCGAACTTTATTAACCAACCGCCTCGCCTGCTACACCCGCGCTTGCGATGGCTACAGCGAATGTCGCTCCGCATGCAGCGAGCCGACACCGAGAGGAAGATGCCTTGTGCAGCGCGCGGCTGGCGAAAGGTGCTTGACCGAGGCTGAACACTTCAAGCTGCCGCCGTTTCCAGCGGCACCCTTCCTCAAATACCGGCAGCATTTAATTTGAGGCGGCGCCGCTGAGGGCGCATTGAAATTCGCCGTTGAGAATTAAGTATTTTGGTCGATTTGATGCAAAATAGAATTATACCCCGCTATGTTGATCTACGGACATGAGGTTGCGAAGAAATTACGAGGAGATGAATGCTCTCGGGAACTACACCCAAGGCCTCGAAACAACGTGTTGCGTTGATTAGCGGCATTACTGGACAGGATGGAGCCTATCTGGCCGACTACCTTCTAGGCCTCGGCTACACCGTGCACGGCATCAAGCGGCGGTCGTCCTCGTTCAATACCGCGCGGATCGATCACCTCTACAAGGATCCGCACCACGGCAACGTGCCGTTCTTGCTGCACTATGGTGACATGACGGATTCGACCAACCTGATCCGGCTCATGCAGCAGGTCAGGCCGACCGAGATCTACAACCTCGCGGCCCAGAGCCATGTCAGCGTCAGTTTTGAAAGTCCAGAATACACGGCAAATGCCGACGGGATCGGCGTTTTGCGTATGCTTGAAGCGATTCGGATTCTCGGCATGGAGAAGGAAACGCGATTCTATCAGGCATCGACCTCCGAGCTTTACGGCCTGGTACAGGAAGTTCCGCAAAGGGAAACGACGCCGTTCTATCCTCGATCGCCCTATGGTGTCGCCAAGCTATATGGCTATTGGATCACGGTGAACTACCGAGAGGCGTACGGCATGTATGCTGCGAACGGCATCCTGTTCAACCACGAGAGCCCGATACGCGGCGAGACCTTCGTAACGCGCAAGATCACGACCGGCGTGGCTCGTATCGAGGTCGGCCTCGAAGGCACGCTCTATCTCGGCAACCTCGAGGCCAAGCGCGACTGGGGCCATGCGCGTGATTACGTCGAAGGCATGCACAGGATACTGCAGGCAGACGCGCCTGACGACTTCGTGCTGGCGACCGGAGAGACGCGCTCGGTTCGCGAATTCGTCGAACTGGCCTTTGCGGAGGTCGGCCGTACAATCGAATGGCGCGGCAGAGGCGTCGAAGAAACTGGTGTAGACCGAACTTCGGGCAAGACAGTCGTGCGGATCGACCCCAGGTATTTTCGCCCGACAGAAGTCGACCTCTTGATCGGAGACGCAAGCAAGGCGCGCGAGAAGCTGGGATGGCAACCAAAGATCCCGTTCGCTCAGCTGGTGAAGGAGATGATGGCAAGCGATCTGGCGATCGCCAAGCGGGAGGTCGCCAATGGCAGACATCCCGTTTGAGCTCCAGGGCCGGCGCGTCTTCGTCGCCGGCCACCGTGGGATGGTCGGATCTGCGCTAGTGCGCCGGCTGGCGCGCGAAAATGTGGAACTGCTGACCCTGCCCCGCAGCGAGGTCGACCTGCGCGATCAGACCGCGGTAAACGCCTGGTTCGCCCGCAAACGCCCGCACGTAGTGTTTCTTGCGGCAGCGAAAGTCGGCGGTATCGCTGCCAACGACAAGCTGCGCGCGGAATTCCTTTACGACAATCTGGCGATCGCAGCCAACGTGATACACGCGGCATACGTCGGTGGGGCCGACAAGCTGATGTTCCTCGGCTCGTCGTGCATCTATCCCCGGCTGGCGCCGCAGCCGTTGCGCGAGGACTCGATACTGACCGGTCCGCTTGAGCACACCAACGAGCCTTATGCGATTGCCAAGATCGCTGGCATCAAGATGGTCGAGGCCTACCGTAGCCAGTACGGCGCCGACTTCATCAGCGTGATGCCAACCAATCTCTATGGCGTCGGCGACAATTATCATCCTGAATACAGCCACGTGGTGGCCGCTCTAATCCGCCGCTTCCACGAGGCGAAGGTCTCCGGTGCAAAGAACGTTGTGGTCTGGGGGACGGGCGCACCGCGCCGGGAATTCCTTTGTGTCGACGATCTTGCGGACGCCTGCATTCACCTCATGAAGACCTACTCCGGCGATGAACCGGTCAATATCGGCACCGGCGAGGACATCACCATCTCTGACTTCGCCCGCCTGGTCGCCACCGTGGTCGGCTATATAGGCGGGATCAGCTTCGACCCATCAAAACCCGACGGCACGCCACGCAAACTGCTCGATATTGAAAAGATCACCAAACTCGGCTGGCGCGCTGTCACTCCGCTTGCTGAGGGTATCGCGCTCGCCTACCGGGCGCATCTCGATCGGTAACGACGAACGCATATACTCTCAAGTCGGCGAAAAGAGGTACGACCAATTTCGTCGTGTAATGAGCTAACGACGAGGTTAAAGCGGAATTCTATTGACGTCGCATCAGGGGGAGATCGTCACGTTTGCATTGATGTCGCAGACTCGAGTTTCAGCGCGGATACTATTCCTTGTCGTAGCTCTAGCACCCCTGCCGTTCGGGTCGATGGATGCTTGGGTCGAGGCGCTTTGGTGTATCGTTCTCGGCGCCGCCGCAATTGCAGCCTCCCCCGACCGCCTCCGGCGCCATCATGCCCCCATCTTTTTCGTCCTCGGGATTGTTGTTGTTGCCTACGCAATGGTTCTGCATGAACAACTTGCACTATCCCCCTGGTTTGGTGCTTCGCGTCCCTCGCCAATGTGGACGCGAACCAGCGAGCTGCTGGGTGTTCCGTTGGCTTCCACGGTATCTATTGCACGCCATCAACCGATCTATGCACTTGGAGCTCCCTTTATCGTTATTCTCACCATCATCTGCGGCATCATCGTCGGGAGCGACCGAAGCTTGGCGACCCAACTACTCAAAGTTGTCGCCTGGTCCGGAGCTACGTACGCGATATTCGGCCTTGCGTCGTTCCTGATTGATCCGACAAAGGTGCTGTGGGTCGAGAAAGAGGCTCATCTCAGTTACTTGACTGCTACGTTCACCAACCGGAACACTGCAGCCGTGTATTTCGGCAGCTGCTCGATTGTATGGCTTCTATTTACGTCCGAAAGCATTCGTACTTTCGTTAAACACAACGGGTTCGCTTGGGGGCAGGTCTTTTCTCGGATTCTCTCGGAGGCACCTCGCGACGTCCTGCTACCGTTCTTCATGTTGTCACTTTGCGTAACAGCGATGTTCATGACGGGCTCCAGGGCTGGGATTGTTCTCTCCCTCGCCGGCCTCGTCCTCGCGCTGCTCCTGTACTTCTATCGAGATCTACCGGGGCGGTCCGGAGCCCTCATTGCCTTCGCTATCAGCCTCGGTGTGGTGATCGCCCTCTTCCAGATCCTGGGGGCCAGCGTAAGCGGACGATTCAGCGCCGAAGGGCTTTCTGATGCGATGCGGCTCGATACCTACCGGTCAACCGTAGCGAGTATCGCGGATCATCCCTGGCTGGGTACCGGCATTGGAACCTTTCCTTCGATGTTTCCTGCTTATCGGTCCCTGCACGGATCGATGTGGGGGACGTGGGACCGCGCTCACAACACGCTGCTGGAGATTGCCTCTGAAGGAGGTCTCCCGCTTACGATGACGATCGTTGCAGCCTGGGGTTTGGCGCTCGCTGTCCTGATCAGAGGGATAAAGGTGCGCAGGCGAGATCGTATCGTTCCCATTGCCGCATTGTCGATTTCAGCGGTCGCTTTGGCTCATTCCCTGGTGGATTTCTCGATCCAGGTACCCGGATTTGCAATCACGGTATTTGGGCTTCTCGGCGTGGGACTGAGCCAATCGTTCCCGAGCGGCAATCGGATTCAATGAGCCCCGCGCTCCCGGCCCAGCACCTATCTGGCAGGATTTACGATATTTAAACTTCAACCGCCCGCCGAGCGATCGGGCGCGCGGACCAATTGTGTCTGCCTCCCCACCGTGATATTGATTTTTAATTAAACTTTTTCGTAAGTTAATGGGAGATTTAATATGCCATTTGATCTTTATCGCAAATGTGCATTTGCCGCCACTGGCTGGATCCTGTTACTGGCTGCCGTGGGGCTCTCCACGCATGGAGCTATGGCACAGCCGTCCCTGACCTCGGCCGATTTTCAGAGCAATCCCGGAAGCGTACTGGAGCGAAACAAGGATGGAGGCGCCATCCTGCTGACATTAATTCGAAATCTCGCGGTCGACGATCCGGCGACGCTAGCATCGATTTTAACTCTGCTGTCGACCGCCAACAAGGATCAAAAATTGGCGATCGGTGGCGGGCTCGCTCAAGCAGCCAAGATCGTGATCGTCTCTAATCCAACCTACGCCAACGAAATTCAGCAGGCGATCATCCGGACAAAGGATCAGGACGTCGTTCTCGCTTTTGCAGCCACATCCGGAGATC
This sequence comes from Bradyrhizobium sp. 482_C4_N1_8, assembly GCF_052075965.1. Classification (NCBI taxonomy): domain Bacteria; kingdom Pseudomonadati; phylum Pseudomonadota; class Alphaproteobacteria; order Hyphomicrobiales; family Nitrobacteraceae; genus Bradyrhizobium; species Bradyrhizobium sp. 482_C4_N1_8. The sequence continues at coordinate 5,775,194 of NZ_CP197231.1, forward strand.
AGCCGACTGGCGAAACGGGTGCGGGTGGCGGCGCGGGCGACACAGGCGCCGGATCGGGTGGCGGATCTGGCGGGCAGACCGGCTCCACGAGCTCCAGGTTTGGGACGCCGTCTGCGCCATCGATCGGACAAGGTGGTGTGACGATCGGAAACTTCTCAATCTCATCGGCCGCATCCAGCGCGTCAGCCCCCAGTTCAAACACGACAAATAGAATATCGAACAGTGTAAGCCCCTAGAGCCACACTGACTCCCGATGGCCAGCATTCCACGATTAAGCGCGACGCTCGTCGGTTATTCGGCGACCAGATTTCCCATTGGAACGACGGCGCGCCTTGACGCAACACGTCGATCATCCGAAAGTCCCCATGTTGTATTCTGATAAGTCACGGGTCGATTTTGAGTTGCCGCGACCGCCCGAATCGGCGGCAGAAGGCCTCAATCGCCTTGTTGGATTCTTGCAACGCCAGTACTTGATCATATTGATCACAGCGCTCTCGATCCTTGCTCTCGGCCTCGTATACGTGGTGACTGCGCCCCCTCGTTTCACAGCCCAGACCACCCTGATCATAGACACCCGCAAGGTTCAGCTCTTTCAACAGCAGTCCATTCTGGGAGACATCCCGATCGACTCGGCGTCAGTGGAGAGCCAAATCGAAATATTGAAGTCGGAAAAGGTAGCTCTCTCCGTAATTAAAACACTTCATTTGATCGAGGATCCGGAATTTTCCGGATCACGATCCGGACTTTTTTCCTCAGCTTTTGGCTTGGTGTCCGCCGTGCTCGGCTCAAGGGACACCGCCTCAAACTTTGAGCTTACGCGGTCGGCGATCCGGACCTTTCAGTCTCAACTCACCATTAAGCGGATTGGCCTGTCATATGTGATTGAGATCAGCTTCAAGTCGCTGAGTCGCGATCGCGCTGCGGAGATCGCCAACGCCGTAGCCGAAGCCTATATCGTCGACCAGTTGGAGGCGAAGGACCAAGCAACCCGACGGGCAAGTGCCTGGCTGCAGGACCGCATCGGTGAACTACGCAATCAGGCAACCTTGGCGGAGCGTGCGGTTGTCGACTTCAAGGCAAAGAACAACATCGTAAACACCGGTGGCTCCGGCGGGCGGCTCGTCACAGAGCAACAGGTATCCGAACTCAACAGTCAGGTCGTGGTCGCGCGGGCGCAAACCTCGGAAGCCAAGGCCCGGCTTGATCGGATCGAAGCGGTATTGCGAGCCGACTCTCCCAATTCAACGGTCAACTCAACGGTAGCAGACGCCCTCAAGAGCGAAGTGGTGACAAAGCTGCGTTCGCAGTACCTGGACATCGCAAATCGCGAAGCGGATTGGGCACGCCGGTACGGAACGGGTCACGAGGCAGCCGTCAACCTTCGAAGTCAAATGGCTGAGATTCAGAACTCAATTCTCAACGAACTTCAGCGCCTCGCCGAAACCTACAAAAGTGACTTTGAAATCGCCAAGCAACGCGAGGTCGGCGTTCAACGTGAGTTGGAGAATGCGGTCAGCCAATCGAAGGCGACGAACCAGGCCCAGGTGTCATTGAAAGAGCTAGAGAGCGCTTCCCAAACCTACCGAACTCTCTATGACAACTTTCTGCAGCGCTACATGGAATCAATTCAGCAGCAATCCTTTCCAATCAGTGAAGCGCGCGTAATCTCTCAGGCGGCTCCTCCGACGCAGAAAAGCGATCCAAAGCCAGCGCTAGCGCTCGGCCTCTCCGGAATCGGAGGACTGATTCTAGGACTTGGCCTGGCGATCTTGCGCGATCTTTCGGATCGGGTGTTCCGAACCGCCGAACAAGTCGAGGCGGAACTCAACGCCACATGTATTTCACTCGTTCCAAAGATCAGCGCCGGAAAGACCCCTCGCGATACTTTGAATAATCGGGTGGGAACAAGCGATCGCGCCAACCGAACAATCACGAGAAATCGAGGCTTGATTTGGACCGCTTCGAACAATCCATTCTCGCAGTTCTCGGAAGCGGTCCGCGCAATTAAGCTGGCTATCGATGTAAGTTGGGATGCGAAATCCTCCAAGGTTATCGGAATAACCTCGGCGATTCCTAACGAAGGCAAATCGACGTTGTCGGCGTCGCTCGCACAGCTCATCGCCCAAACCGGAGCTAAGGTCTTATTGGTTGACTGCGATTTGCGAAACAGTGCGCTCTCCAACCGCATCGCTCCGGCAGCCGAATTTGGGATCATCGATGGGATAATGGGCAGAAAGCCGCTTTCCGAGCTTCTGTGGCGGGATTCGAAGACGAATATGTCTTTTCTGCCGGGCGCTGTCAGCTGGGACAATGAAGTGCATCCCAATGAGCTTCTGAATTCGAGTGAAGCCAGGCAATTCTTCGACGTCCTCCGCAAGAACTACGATTACGTTGTGGTCGATCTTTCGCCGCTTGCGCCGATCGTCGATGTACGTGCGACCACACAACTCATGGATGCCTATGTTCTTGCGATTAAGTGGGCGCATACGAAATTTGATGTCGTCGCCCAAGCGCTCAGGTCGGCGCCTACGATTCAAGATAACATGCTCGGAGTAGTGTTGACGCAGGCTGACGCTAAAGTGCTGCAACTCTATTCGGGATACGGGAATGTCTATTACGGCGAGAGGCCGGCCTCGTCAGTTTCCACTGCACGATAAAGATTTGAATGCTCGAACTGTCTAGAACACAGGTGTCTTTGCTTGTGCGCGCCTTCGTTGGCGGCTTTGCCCTGATCGCGATACTTTGGGGATGTTGGACGCTCCCGCTGTTTTGGAATCAAGGCTTCGATGAATCGGTCGCGCGCGGAATAATTTCTGGTCGCGCGTTTCGGCCCGAAATCCTTTCACCGCTCAAGTCGGACCTTGATGCGATCGAGCAGTTGCCGTTCTGCAGAGCTTCCGCCACGAGAAGCGCAGCAATCATTCGACTGAGGATTGCCGAGCAGACGCTCTCGGTAGGCAGGCCCGAGACCATCGATCAGGAGTTCGATGCGCTGCGGAGGGCCCTCGTCACCACACTGTCCTGCTCGCCAGCCGACCCATTCTCATGGCTCGCACTCTTTTGGCTAAGCAACAACCAGATTGGGTTCAAGTCCGAAAACCTCCAGTACCTGCGTCTGTCTTACGAGCTTGGTCCTAGTGAAGGATGGATTGCGCTGAAGCGCAATCATATCGCATTTTCCATTTTCGAGGCGTTGGACCCCGCGTTGGCGAAGACGGCGATCAGAGAATTTATTCAGATTTTGAATACCGGTCTCTACATGGAAGCCGTTGAGATATTCACCGGTCCAGCGTGGCGCGTTCGCGATCAGATATTGCCACTGCTAACCGAAGTTCCGATACGCAACCGCGAAATCTTCGCGGATGCACTTCGCAATCGGGGCTCCGAAGTCATTGTGCCGGGCGTATCCGACCGACGGCATCCTTGAACCTCACGCGGATCGATTTGACATGCGGAGACCAATTTGATTTCGCCCTCGACCCAAGATGATTCAATGCTCCGCAGCGGCGAAGAACGTAGTTTGCACCTGATTGAAGGACGACTTCGCGTCGCTGTTGCCACGCCGCTTGGTCTCGATGGGCGCGGTGGTATCGATCGCTTAAACGACAGCATATTTGAGACCATTGAGCAGCAACAACCCCACTTGAACGTTGAGGCAAGTCGCCTAGTCACGCGAGGTCAGCGCGGACTCATTGTGGCTCAATTTGTTTTCGCCATTGCTTTGTTGAAATTCGCGTGGCTGGTCCTCTTTCGACGAATTGACGTGCTGCACATACACCTATCGAACTGGGGAAGTAGCTATCGAAAGACGGTTATGGGGGCAGCAGCTCGCCTCTTGAGGGTCCCCTACGTGGTCCACTTGCACGGATCTGGATTTGACGAATTTCTGGCGGTTGCCCCAACCAGGTTGGCGAGAGCCGTTGACCTTCTCTTTCTGAAGAGTGTGCAGATCGTCGTACTGGGCGAGTATTGGGCTCACGCCGTTCTGATGCGTGTGCCTCAGGTTCGCGACAAGATTACAGTTCTGCCCAATGCCACGAAGCTAAGTTCGAAACCGCAACTTCAAGCCCCTGATTCCCGGATAAGAATTACGTGCTTGGGGCAACTCGGCGAGCGCAAAGGTACCCCGCAGCTGATAGCTGCATTGCAGATGTTGTCGCAGAGACAGGACTGGACGGCAACGATTGCAGGCGACGGCTCCGTTGAAGAAAGCCGCAGGGCTGTGGCGAAACACGGTCTCGTCGGCAGGGTGCTTATTCCGGGCTGGTTGAGCTCTGAGCAAGCCGACGATCTTCTTTGCAAGACCGATATCCTGGCGCTCCCCTCGTACGCCGAAAACCTCCCCATGGTGATATTGGAAGCATTCGCCCACGGCGTGCCCGTGATATCTACCCCCGTTGGCGCAATTCCGGAAGTCATTGCCCCTGAACGAAACGGCTTCCTGGTGCCGGCGGGTGATGTGTCGGCCTTGAGCAGAGCGATCGAACGATTGATCGAAGATCCCGAGCTACGGTTGCGATTGGGAAGCACCGCTCGCGAAGATCAAGCTCAACGATACGAAATCAACTCCTACGTCGAGAAACTAACCGTCGTCTGGCGGAAAGCGTCCTTTATTCGCAAGTCCATGTGACCGCAACAACACCGAGAATAGTGGTCAACCGGCGGCCCGCACAATTTTAGATTGTCCAGTAAAGCCACCCTCCCCTTTGGCGTTAAATCTAAGCAAATCAAACCACGCATCTAAAGTCTATTTATCTTCCTCATTAAATATGCATTAAATCAGATATATAAATTGCGGATTTATATCTTGGGTGTTTTCGTGAATATTAATGTTGATGTGTCAGCGGCGAATTGCGTACCACTATCTCAGGCATTGCTGGTAGGCACTCCCGTCTCGACAATCAGTCTGAACCAACTCCTCGCCGCTTTTGAGACATGGACCCTGGACTCGCAGGACCGATATGTGGTCTTTCGCGATGTGCACGGCATCATCGCAGCCCGCAACAATGCTCAGTTGGATCTTGCTCACCAAACCGCCGATATTGTTGCACCTGATGGAATGCCGTTGGTTTGGGCCCTTCGAGCGGCGGGAGATGGTCCAGTGTATCGCGTCTGCGGCCCGGATGTGCTGCCCGCGGTCTGCCAGCACGGATTGTCGCGAGGCTGGCGTCACTATTTCTACGGAGGCGCCGAGGGCGTCGCAGATCTCCTTGCTGAAGCACTCGTCAAGAAATACCCCAACCTAAAGATTGCAGGAACGCAATGTCCACCTTTCCGGCCTCTCACCCCTGAGGAGGATGAGATCGCTTGCGCGAAAATCCGAGCTGCTGCGCCTGACTTCGTCTGGGTAGGACTTGGAACGCCAAAGCAAGAGATCTGGATGGGCCAAAACAAGGGGCGATGCGGTGGCGCAACTATGCTCGGCGTTGGTGCAGCGTTTGATTTCCACGCCAATCTGGTTCGGCGGGCGCCATCTTGGATGCAACGGAGTGGGCTGGAGTGGGCCTATCGCCTTTTCACCGAGCCAAAGAGGCTTTGGAAAAGATACCTGGTAATGGCGCCCATATTCGTGGTGTTGGCGGCGCACGAGATAATCAGAAGGCGATGGTAGTCAGGAAAGATCAGGGACCACGATCGCGCCATGCACAGCAAGCCAATGCTTCTTCTAAGGACCGCTCGTAGCCGGCTGCGATAGCACCTGGGTCAACTTACAGGCTACAGCAGCTCGACAGACGCACACTCGCGCTGACCATTGAGAGCCCATGGCCTACGTCGAAACTCGCACAGCGCTCTGCGTCAACCGCAGATCCAAATCGTCAAGCGGATTTACGACGCCCAGTTGCATTGCGCTTGTTTGTGCTGATTAGAAAATCAACCAACTTCCGACCTGCCTTGAGATGAGGAACCAACCACTTTGGTTGCTTACCGCGACCGGACCACGTCTCGGATGGGTCGTTGGGATTTTGGTACTTGGGAAGCACCGGCGGATACTTCCGGCGATCGTTGGCCTTCAGCGGCCTGCCTGAGATCCTAGGCTTTTCGATCTGGGCGCCGCCACTAAGCTTCGCGAGACGCTCTTCTAACCCCTGCTTTTCAAGCAAGATCCGGTCAGACAAAATTCTGCAAACTTCCTCGTGAAGTTTCCAGAGTTCGTCGATAGATAGTGATTTCAAATCGAACGTGCTTGGCCGCATTTTTCGCTCACAATTGATGAAACAAACTTCGTTCCACCAAATCCCGTAATAGTGGTTCGATCTGTTCCGGCAACGCACCAGAAGTTGCAGCGTTCCTACTGCCCGTCCATCTTATGTAAACAGCAGGCGATTCGGGCAATATTGCGCATGCGCGAATTGGAATACTCTGCCGTCCGGAAATAAATTGGTAAATTCTCTTCCTTGAATTGATGCGATCGCTTGGGCGAATGCTTCTGCTGCCTAAAATGTCCCCACGCCCTGATTAAACCTTGCGCAATCAGCTGGCACCCAATGAAGCGCGGGATTGCCGGCACAACCGCATTCGAATTTCCGAATTTTTCGCTACAGCAATAATCTATTTAAAGTATCCCGGCGACAACAATTAAATGGATCGATACCACTTCTTTGGAGTACCCCGTTCTCGCAGGTCTGCAACGGTTGGCGTTCCGCTGCTGAGACGACATAACTTCGGCAAATATCTGCGACGACCCAAAGGGCGGCGGCCTATCTTGCGAGCGCCAATTGAACGGTACCATGCTGCTCAGGCGACAGGTGGCTGTCGGCTCGGGGTAAGGTTGACTTATTAGCTTAACGTATGAATTTAATTGCGTTGCCGCTCGAATATATTATCGGTCGGTGGGAGACAATTGCCACCTCGACTTCAACATTGGCAAAGCACGCAACTGCATATTTGGCTCGGCCTTACAGCCAGCTATCAGAAGAAAAGAAAACGGTTTGGAATCGCATGGAACACATTGATTTAGCGCAACAATTTCGAGAGTTAGTCGATTTGCGAAGGAGGGTTGGTGAAGCGGAAGCGAATAAACTCAGGCAATCTTCTCAATTGAGGCGCAACGTTCTTCAGAAGCCAAATCGGGGCCCTTCAAGACGCGTAAAACGGCCGAGCAGCCGACGCTAGCGTACCAGCAGATGATTACCGTAAAAACACGGGAATCAAAATCTTGCAAGCGCTGCATTAAATTGAGAGCTACCCGGAAGAACGCTGCGCCAAGCAGGGGAGCCGAGGCTTAAGTCCGGCTACCCCAACCGCAGGGCACGTATATACTCCATTTAATTGCATTCGCTCATTTGAGAACCTCAGAATCGTGTGGCTGTTAATTGGCTTGTCGCTCACCTTACTGGTCTTCGTTGCAGCCGCTTTCGTCGTATACGTCGCGTTTAATCTTCCTGAAGATATCTATTTCGACGAGGATTAGAGAGGAGGCCAGCTACGCGAAGCTGTTCACCTATCCAGCGCGCTACCTTCAGCAAACGCTGTCCTGGATTATTCGTCTCACCTTTCCTGCGGTCGGCTGCACTTCCGTTGACGTTATGCAAATCACTCATCGCAAATTGACGAGGGTTACCCTTGCTTGCCGATGCGCGTTGTTGGTTGCGAGCGTCCGGCGTCGGCATAAGAGCCGCTCGCCTGGGCCGGAGCCTGTCCAAGCCACGTGATCGGGGTCGAATTGGGCGCGGTCATGGCTAGACCAAAACAGCGGCGCATGGTCGCCGATCACCGGGCGGTCGGCTGTCGCCCTGGCAGGGTCGCGCGCTATCTTCGCGACGACAGCAAATGCGTCGTGCCAAAGTTCATCCATCCGGCAAACCTTGGGTCGCCCAAAGACGCCGCCGTCGATCCCGCAACGAAAATCCGTCAGAGCTGACTGGGCGCGACCGGAATATGTGTATTCAACGTGAGCTTATAGATACTGCCCCGAAGCTCACTACATACGGGGGCCGGGCCCGAAATGGCGAGAGAAGCGCGGTCTGGATCAATCCATGAAATCGTGAGCGCTTCATCGCAGATCGTGTTTCCGAACTCCTCCCCGCGCGACGCTCAACCCGCCGCTACAACAGCCGGCTTGGCCTTCGGCGCCTTGTCGACGCGCTTCGACCAGGAGCGGTAGTACGCCAGCACGGTCATCATCAGGATGCCGACAATGCTGACGACGATCTGCATCCAGATCGCGCCGGAGACCTCAACCAGCGCGACATGTGCAGCAAAGGACAGGAATATGCCGGAGCAAAAGACTTCGAGCGACTGCTGACCACATTTGATCGCGGGCCGAAAGATCGCCCATTCCAGCCCCGGCCAATCGCGTGGCAGCAGACGAACGACGAAGAACGCGAACACGACGAAGTGCAGCAGGCGATAAGGCGCAAGATTGGTCTTGTCGTTCGGATTGAAGGCGCCGTAGACCTCAGGCGGAATCAGTTCGCGCAGTTCGTCAAACCGGGCCGCCATTGTCATCACCAGAGCGAACAGAAGATAGCTGATGCCGAGCACCAACGCGGTACGCGACCGGATGAACGGCATCGCCTGTGCCGATCCGCCAAGCGCGAACCAGGCTCCGAATGTGAACAGAAATTGCCACGCGAATGGATTGAAATACCAGAGGCCAGTTGGATAGGCCGAGAGGTTCCATCCGAAGCGCCTGGCCATGACATAGAGCAACGCCGAAGCAGTCAGCGTCATGTTGGGTCTGCGCAGCATCAGCCAGAGTATCGGCGGGAATACGCCCATCAGCACGATGTAAAGCGGCAGCACATCCATGTTCACCGGCTTGAAGCGCAATATCAGCCCTTCGAACAGGAACTGCGCCGGATTTGCCAGGAAGCCCCGGATGTTGAAGTCATCGGTGAAACCAGAGTTGCCGGAGCGCTGCGCGACATATCCGATTTCGGCGAGATAGAGCACGAAGAGGAAGACGTGGGCGACGTAGATCTGCCAGACGCGCTTCAGAAGCCTCGTCGCGCCAATGACAAACCCGCGTTCGAGCATCATCCGCGCGAAGACGAAGGCAACGGTGTAGCCGGAAATGAATATGAAGAGATCCGCAGCATCGCTGAAACCGTAGTTGCGCGTTGTGACCCAGTTCACGATGTTGTTGGGGATATGGTCGAGGAAGATTCCCCAATTTGCCACACCTCGGAACAGGTCCAGCCGGAGATCCCGGCCTTTCGTCGGCAGCGTAGCGAGAATCTTCATCGTCAACGCACCGAAGCCTTGCCCATCTCTTCCATCGACGATTTGCCTGCACAGCGCCCGGATACGGCGTCTAGAGCCCGCCCCCAAGCATTGCGACATAGTCGCCGTCAGCGTAGCGGCCCCATGACTGCTCGTATTGGACAATCATGCGCATGTTGGATGTGAGGTCGGCAGAACAAGGACGAGGCTGGCAGAGCAGCTCCAACTTTCAATTTGCCTCCGGGAAATGCCAGCCTGTCCATGAGTCGCGACGCGCCACGCGACTGCGCGAGGCAGGCCTCGATCGTACCCGCCTGTCCATCGGCTCGAACCAGCAGCACTCCGCACTCAATCCCTGGAGCTCGTTGGGACTACGGGTTCTCGCCACATGGGCTGATGAACCGGCCCGAGCTCTCTTACGCTTGCCGCGCATAGGCGGATGCTCGGCAATGATCGGCCGCGCCAGGGGCTTCGATTCCGCCACGAAGTCAGCTGAGGAATCAGCGTGCATTTGATCAGTCCTCTCATCAGGCAGCTGCTCGGCCAATTCCTGGATCGGTATCGCCTCGAGGGACGATGGCGGCATTGCCGGCTGGCTGGTATCCAGGACGACCTTTTCCGGCCATTTGCGCGCGGATGAGATCCGGATGGTGGCTGCGTCGATACCATTCGCCCGATCAGGAAATCTGTCCGGCAGCTTCGGCAGAGACCAGCCAATTATCAGCAGAAGAGCAGCGAGTGCGCCGCCGACAACGGCAAAGTACCTTGCCATGGGCAGAGCCGATGGCTCCGGCAATTTCGCCAATCTCGATCTACCCATCACAGCAATGCTTGGCCACTCTCGCGCAGCACGGCATGCCATGCCCCGCTGGAGGGACGACCCGACTAGAGGAAATTTTCCTTCACCATCTCCCAGACGTCGCCTCCGCGACCGTGCAGGACGGCGCGGGCGGAATAGAGCGCCATCCCGATTGCAGGTTCGACCTGCATGAATGGCGGCATGACGAGCTGCATCGGGTTGACATGCACGTGCAGAAGCGCGGGTCCCGGTTGCGCCAGCCAGTCCTTGACCGCGGTCTCCAATTCGCTCGCGTTCGAAACGGTCTGGCCCCAGAGACCCAGCGCGCGCGCAACGCCTGCAAAATTCGGGTTCTTCAGCTTCGTGAAGGTATCGAGCATGCCCTCGGCCTTTTGCTCGATCTCCACGAAGCCAAGCTTGCCGTTGTCGTAGACGGCGATCTTGACGGGCAACTCCTGTTGGACGATCGTCATCAGATCTCCGAACAGCATCGAGATTCCACCGTCGCCGGCCATGCACACGACCTGCCGGCCGGGTTCTGCCTTTTGGAGCCCAATGGACGACGGCATGCCATTGGCCATCGTTCCATGAAGCAGGCTTGCGAAAATACGGCGCTGGCCGTTTGCCTCGATGTGGCGATAGGCCCAGGCGGCCGGGGTGCCGTCGTCGGCCGTGAACAACGCATCCTTCGCCGCATGGCGGCTGATCACCTGTGTCAGATAGCTTCCGGGAATATTGCCATCGTGACCGGCAGCGACCTTGGCCCGCTCTGTTTCCCGATATTTCGCATAGCGCTGGAGATATGCGCCTCGGAATGAGGCGTCGGTGCGCCCGGCGAGCTTCGGCAGCAAGGCCTCCAACGTCGCCTTCACATCGCCGACGACACCCTTCGTGATCGGATGCCGTCGCCCCAGATGGGTCGGGTCGATATCGACCTGCACGATCTTTGCCTTGTCCGGGTAGAATTGCCGCCAGGCAAAGTCGGCGCCCAGCATCAACAACGCATCACAATCCAACAGGGCATGATACCCGGCCTCGTTGCCGAGCATCCCGGTCATTCCAATGTTGTAGGGATTGTCAAACTCGAGGAAGTCCTTTGCGCGCGACGTATGCGCGATCGGCGCCTTCAGCCTGTCGGCGACCGCGAGAATTTCCTGATGGGCTCCTTTACAGCCCGATCCGCCATACACGACAACATTTTCGCTGCTGTTGAGGATATCCGCGATCTCGTTGATATCCGCATCGCTCGGTCGCGTGACGGGTCTGGCGACGTGCACCGCATAGGGGATGTTATCATCCACGACCGAGGCGGAGATATCCGCCGGTACGATCAAGACAGCAACACCGCGTTTCGTCAGAGCCGTTTGGCAGGCGATCACCGTTTTCCGGCGCGCCTGTTCCGGGGTATGGATCATATCGCAGAAGACGCTACAGTCTCGGTAGACCTGCTTGAAGTCGACCTCCTGGATGAATTCGAAGCCAAGTTCGTCGCGAATGATCTGACTTGCGATCAGGATGACGGGTGCACGGTTGCGATTGGCTTCGAATATCCCGTTGATGAAATGCAAGCTTCCGGGACCACAACTGCCGGCAACAGCGGTCAGGCGATCTGCGACCTGCGCCTCCGCCTGCGCGGCGAACGCCCCCGCCTCCTCGTGTCTCATCGATATCCACTCGATCTCGCTTTTTTCGAGCGAGCGGGCGATCAGATTGAGGGTGTCGCCGACGACGCCGTAACAATGCTTGACGCCTGCGCTCTGCAAGGTCTCCACAATGATATCCGCGACCAGCTTGCCCATGACATTCAACCGTGGCTATGACCGTTCCTGCCACAGCGTGCGCCCAACTGTGCTGTCAGGGCTTGGATCAAAATGCGAGGACTTGAACCCAACTGCGCAGACGGCGCACGGCTTCGGATGGCGCACCTTTCAACCGACGTCCTCGGCTGCGGATCGGAGTTGGCCGAGCATTTGCACCGCGCGGTTGCGGGCAGGAAATGATATCCCGGCCGGCACGCGATCAAGACTCGCGCTGAGATATTCGTGAGCTTCCGGCAAGCGATCCTGTTTCAGCAACAGCCCGGCCAGGTCCGTCGCGGCCGTCAATTCGAACAGGGTGGCGAACTGGCGTTTGGCCCAGTCGATTGCCGACAGCAGGCTTTCTTCGGCGTCGAAGCGATCCTCCGCATATCGAGACGCTAGGATGAGCCCTTTCATCCTGAACAAGGCAGACATGTGCAACAATTTTCCGGCACGCTGCTGTTGCTCGATCGCATTCACCGTGAGGGTCAGCGCCTGCTCATGCTCACCGAGGTCCATAAGCGCCGCGGCCAGATCGCAGGTAAAATCCATGTTCAGCATCTCGTGGCGCTGGACGTGAAGCTCTTCCAGGGCTCGCTTCAGCAATTGTATCGCTTCGATGCGATTGTCTTGAAGAAGCAACCATCGCCCCTTCAAGCCCGTCGCTATGGCGCGATAAGGCATCAGGGAATGCGCGACAGAGAGCTCACTCAGCTCACCAATGTACTGGTCCGATTGGCTCAGATCCGCCATGGCCAGAAACACGGGAAGGACCAAAGCCAGGGACCGGCACAACGTGACGGGGTTGCCCGACCTCTTGGCTTCCGCTCTGGCGCGCCTTGCATAGTCCAGCGATTGGTCGAGCAAGCCCCGGTACAGGAGAGAACGTGCCATGCCGACGAGCAGGAAGCTCGTATAATGAAAGAGATATGGTTCGGTTCGAGAGCGCGGTCGGGACGCCAGGTGCCGGAGACCCGCTTCGCAATGCAGTTGTGTGGCGAGGTGATTTCCCGACAGATGTTCGGAAGCCGCCAGCATTGCTTCCGCCAGCGCCATGTCGTCGTGACTCCCCGTTCCCAAAGCCAGTTTCTTGCTCCGGGTGGCGATCTCGCTCGCACCCCGGATGTCCATGGTCCAGTGCGAATACATGAAAAGTCCGCTTAGAACCCGCAGCTCGTGGGCGAGATCGCCCTGTTCGATTGCAATATCCAGCGCGTTTGCGAAAGCGGTCCGGACGCGTTGATCGTTGCCTTCCGTATGCATCAAGGCCAGCGGGATCGTTGCAGAGATCTCCAAGGCGCGGCGGGAGTATTGATGCGGATTTCCCAGGCCCGCCATCGCGCGTTCGGCCCATGCCTGGCATTCGATCAGCAGCGACAGCTCCAGAAACACCTGCGTGGCGGCGGCGGCCAGTCTCGTTGCCGTCGCGGCATCGCCGCACGGCCCAAAGCTCCATTCGAGGGCCGCACGGACGTTGCTCAATTGGTCGGAATAGGCCGCAGCTCTCTCTGCGCCTGGCAGGCTCGATAGAGCCTCCCTCAGCGTTTCGAGATGTCCGGCGAGGTATTCCGCATGCCGGCCGAAGACCATATCGACTTCGTCATGCTCCTCCAGTTTTGCCAGTGCGTATGCCCGGGTCGTGTTGGGCAGCCGATATTGCGCCTGCACGACATCAATCCGGGTTGCTATCAACGACTTCTCGACCAGCCCTGCGACGGCGTCGAAAATGTCCTCGACTCCCGCACCGGGTTCACCGGCGACAGACCGCGCGCCATCGAGGGTGAAACGTCCAACGAAGGGAGCTAAGCGTCGAAACACGATCCTCTCTGCGTCAGACAGTAGATCGTAGCTCCAATCCAGCGTCGCCTTGAGCGTCCGATGCCTGGCGACTGCCGTCCGATGGCTCAGTCTCAGCAATTCCAGCCGGGACACCAGGAGGTCAACCGTGTTCTCAAGGCCAAGGGAGGCGACCTGACCCGCGGCCAACTCGATCGCGAGTGGTATCCCATCCAGCTTTCGGCATATGTCCGCGACGAATGGCGCCTCCTTGTCGGTGAGAACGATGCGACCCGCTCGCGTGGCCACGCGCCGTACGAACAGCTGCACCGCCGGATACCGCAGAATTGCATTTGCCGTCTGCTCCGAGTCGTCTGGCGGAAAATCGAGAGGAGGAACCCGGCAGCAATGCTCACCCTCAACTTTCAGCAATTCCCGGCTCGTGGTCAGAAGATGAATCTGTTCCGTTTGCTGGTAGAGTTGTTCGGCAAGCGACGCGACCGCCTCGATCACATGCTCGCAGCTGTCGAGTATGATGAGGAGCTTCCGCGACCGGATGAGGTCGACCAGCTCCGGGCCGGGATCTTTCGATTTGAGTGAGAACCCCAGGGAGGTCGCAACGGCCGCAGCAACATGGTGCGGATCGGTGAGGCTTTCCAGATCGACAAAATAGATCTCGCCGCCGATCGCCTGGGCGACGACGCGGCCGACGGCCAGAGCGATGGTTGTCTTGCCGATGCCGCCGGGGCCGAGCAGTGTCACGAACCGGTCATTTCGAAGCCTGTCGCCGACCTCGGTGACGAACGTCTCGCGTCCGATCATCATGATCGGTCGCACCGGAAGCCTGCCTTGCCGCCAGGACCTGGCGGTCCTGCTTTCCGTGGCGCCCCCAAGGGAGGCCAATGCGCCGACGAACGAGTAGCCCCGTCCCTTGATGTTTGCGATGTAGCGGTTGCCGAATTGGCCGTCACCAAGCGCCTTGCGAATCGCGGCCACGTGGACCCGGATGCTCCCCTCTTCGACCGTCACGTCCGGCCAGACGTGATCGATCAATTCCTGCTTTGCGATCACCTTGCCAGGACGCTCGGCAAGGTAGATCAGGATGTCGAGGGCCCTGCTGCCGAGGGGCAGCGCCACGCCGTCGCGCCACAGCGCCCTTTCTTTGCTCGAAAGCTCAAAGGGGCCGAATAGCAGATTTCCGCGAGGCTCATCGTCAGCCATGGCTCTTGGCACCGGCTTGGGGTGCTTTTCCCGGATGTTCAGTGGTCCGCGCGAAACCCAAGCGTGCGTTCTCGATAGACATCGGCTGGCTTCCGGCTCCTCGCGTGGACTTTCAGGGATCAGCACGCAGCGACCGGCATGCGGCCTGCATACAACTGACAATGCCCGGCGCTTCCCTCTCGCTGACAGAGATCGTACAATTTCACCATGGTTTGCATCCCCCGAATGGGGGGAGGACTGACGTGGTTAGGGGGAGCCTTTGATCCAGCCGCACTCCAGCCATCCGACTCATGGAACGGGTCCGTCGCCCGGCGGAGGACAGCTGCCATTTCTCGCGACCAAGATCCTGCCGGCACGATTCGGCGGGCTGGTCGCGCGCCCCCGACTGCTCGCGATCTTGTCGGACCTCCCGGCCAAGCGACTGGGTGTCATCAAGGCGCCGGCGGGCTTCGGCAAGAGCTCATTGGCAGCCACCTGGGCCGAGACGCTCGAGCAAGACGGCAATGCCGTTGCGTGGCTGACGATCGATCCGGACGACGACGAGGCCACGCGGTTTCTGTTTTACGTTTCCCAGGCCCTGCATCACGCCTGCCCGGACGTCGGCGCCGGCGCGATCGCGCTGATCCTCGAGAACAATTTGATCGACCCAACGGCGATCCTGTCGAGCCTGATCAACGATCTGGCGGAGATGGAGGACGACGTTTACCTGTTTCTCGAGGACTATCACTGGGTCAGCGCTTCTCGCATCCATCAGACCGTCGCGTATTTTTTGAAGCACGCACCGTCCCACTGTCACGTGGTGCTGACGACGCGTACCGAACCTCCCCTGCCGCTCGCGACCTTGCGAGCCCAGAACCAGCTGATCGAGATCGATGCCGAAGCCCTGCGGTTCGACATGCTGGAGACACAGGCGTTTCTGGACGGCACCAAACCCGGAGTGCTGGAATTCCCCGACGTGCAACT
Organism: Bradyrhizobium sp. 482_C4_N1_8; assembly: GCF_052075965.1. Lineage (NCBI taxonomy): Bacteria > Pseudomonadati > Pseudomonadota > Alphaproteobacteria > Hyphomicrobiales > Nitrobacteraceae > Bradyrhizobium > Bradyrhizobium sp. 482_C4_N1_8. The sequence goes on from NZ_CP197231.1 coordinate 5,790,917, forward strand.
CTTGCAGCGCAAGACCGAAGGCTGGCCGGCCGCGTTGCGGATCATTTCATCCATGCCTTCGCAGTCTGGATCCGGCCTGAAGGAATATGTCCACAATCTCTCGGGCTCGCAGCGTCCAATTGCCGCCTACCTGACCGAGATGCTGGATGGGCTCCCGGTCGAACTGGTCGACTTCATGCTGCGAACGGCCGTTCTCGACCGGCTCTCCGGCGCCCTCTGCGAGGCCGTAACGGGTTTGGGCGCGAGCCGCACCATCCTGGCATCGCTTGCCCAGCGCCAGATGCTACTCACGCCGCTCGACAACGACGGCGTTTGGTTTCGCTATCACACGCTGCTTGCCGAATATCTGCGACAGCGGCTCGAGGCGGACCGTGGCATTGAAGTTCCCGAACTGCACGGGCGTGCGGCTCTTTGGTATGCCTCCCACGAATTATGGACTGAAGCGGTCCAGCACGCGATCGCGGCCGGCGCTCCTGACCGCGCGATCGGCTGGATCAAAAATTGCGCGATGTCCTTGATCAAGAGAGGCGATCTCTTCACCTTGCTGGAGTGGCAACGCCAGTTTCCCGACGAACTCATGCGAGGTCAGTGCGAGGTCCGATTGGCGATCGGATGGGGATTGGCGCTTGCGCTTCGCTTTGACGAGGCCCTGAAGCTTGCAACCGACATCGAAGGCGACATCGCCGCAATGCCTCTGCCTGATGGCAACCTGCTGTGTGAATGCCAGGCGATCCGCTCCGTTGCCATCGCGCTGAAGGATGACAGCGAAAGCGCGCTGCCTCTGGCACAGGATTGCGTCGACCGTTCATCCGATCCCTGGACCGCGAACGTAGCATCAAACGTCGTTCGCTTCAGCCACATGAAGGCGGGCAGCCTCAAGCAATTCCATGCGACGCCATGGATTCCCTATTCGGTCGAGGAGGATCGCAGGAACGTATTTGCCTCGGTGTATCGACACTGCCTCAACGGGCTTACAGAAGAGCGGCAGATACGCCTCGCGGCGGCAGATAAGCACTACCGCGAGGGCTTCCGGGTCGCCGAGCAGGATGTCGGGCCGAATTCGATTGCAGCGGCCTTGCCAGCAAGTCTGATCGCGCGAATCAAGTACGAGCAAGGCCTGCTCGATGAGGCGGAAGCCTGGGTCATCGATCGCCTCCCGCTGATTAACTCGGGGACAATGCTCGACTGCGTGTGGAGCACTTATTTCGTGATCTCCCGGGTCGCCGCTGCACGGATGAACTTCGAGCGGGCCCGCACTCTGTTGGAACGAGCTGAAAATCTCGGCGTCGCGCGGGATTGGGGACGACTCTCGGCCGGCGTGATCGCGGAGCAGGCGCGGCTCTACCTGAACGACGGCCGGTTGGATGAAGCCGCCGCATGCGTCGATCGCCTGGAACGCCTTGCACGGAAATACCCGGCACCGAGGCCTGGCGCCTGGTCGGAGATCGGATGGTACCACAAACTGGCCCGCGCTCATTTGCTGGGCCTGCAGGCTCAATCGGACGAGGCCGCTTCAATCCTTCAACAATTGCAGCACGAAGCCGAAGCGATGGAGCACCGTCAGTTCCTGATCTGCATTGCGATTCGTCAGTCGACAGTTCAGCTCAGCGCGGGCAAGGCCGCGGAGGCGGTGAGCCGGTTTAGTCGCGTGCTTGCCGCGTGTGCGGCGGCCGGTCTCTATCAGACCGTCCTCGACGAGGGGCCAGCCATTTCAGAGCTTCTCCGGGCGACACGGGAGGGAGGAAACCTCAAGGCGGATCTGATCCCCTACGTCGATCGTCTCGCGGCGGGTCTGCAGCGAGCACGACAGGATCGCTCGGCTACGGACTCAAGCGCACGGATTCTCAGCGCATTGAGCCGTCGCGAGACCGATATTCTCACGCGGATCGCGGATGGATTGTCCAACAAGGAAATCGCCCGAAGCCTTGATATCGGTCCCGAGACGGTGAAGTCGCATCTCAAGAGCGTTTTCACCAAGCTGGGTGTGGAGAAGCGCGCGCAGGCCGTGTCACGCGCGCAGACCCTCGGCATTGTCACCACGCGGTGAAGCTTCGCCCCGTCATCCGGCTTGTCGCGCACGAACGCGGGTCCGCTCGAGGACCAGCCTCGCCGACATGAGATCCGGCGTTTCGAAGCCCTCGGTAAACCGGCCGTAGATGGCTCCGATGAGATCGTGGGCCTTTCGGGTTTGACCCCGATCAATCCAAATCCGCGCAAGCTCCAATCCCGCCCGCAGCTCGAACGAAAGCGCCGATTGTTGCCCGGCCAGGGTCATCGCTTCCCCGAAACACTCCGCGGCCAGACCAAGCTGTTGAGGCTCTCGGCACACAAAGGCCGCGCCTTTCGCCAGCAACAGCGCCGGAAGGTGAAGAGGCCTGTTCGATCCGAGCTGCGTGGCGATCGAACCGTCAATGAGAGCCAGCGCTTCCGCGCGCTCGTTCTGTTTCGCCAGGCCGAGCGCCAACTCGGAGACGAAATCCGTTACAAGCATTTCGTATCGCAGGATCCGCAGTTTTTCCAGGCCGTCTCGCAGATGACGCATGCCATATTCCGTCTGGCCGACACGGACCAGATAGCGCCCCCTAAGTCCTGTGGCGACAGCCCGGAATGGCTCCAGCGAATACTTCTCCGCAGTCAGCTCGAGCGCGGAGAGGTTCGGTTCGACCTGCCCCAAATCGTCAATCCAGAAATAGAAAGGCATCGTCAGCATGAGAGCTCGACACAGAGCGACCGGATGATCCGATCTCTCAGCCTCCTCGATGGTTCTTTCGGCATAATCCGCCGCCCTATCGAGATTGCCAGCAAACCAATGTGACCGGGTCAGGTTGAACAGCGAGGTGGTTCGCAGATCGAACAGATATTGAGTTGCGTTGAACCGTCGGGACGCCGGCGACCTGTGCAGAGCCCGTTCGAGGTATTTTGGCGCGCGGACGTGGTCCGCAAGGATATAATAGGCGGCCCCCAGCATCGAATCCGCAAGCGCCGCATCTTCCGGATTTCCGGTCTTGTTCGCGATCGACTCCGCGCGTCGCGCAACTTCAAGGCTGCCCGCCGCGTCGATCGTACGATGAAGATACATCGACAGCCCGCTGAGAAGACGCAGTTGCTGGTAGGCATCGTCGTGCCGCTCTGCGAATGCCAACGCCGTATTGAAGGCATCGCGAACCCTCTCACTGTTCCCGGCGGTAAACATCAGCGACAAGGCAAGCGAAGCGTGGACCTCCATCTGGTCGCGCGGGTCGCAGTCCGCAGCTATCCGATTGATCGCCTTCTCCATCCAGTCCCGGCACTCCACGAAAAGCGACTTGGCCAGAAACAGACGCGAGGCCGCCGCCGCCAGTCGTATGGCCGCGCTGCCGTTTCCACGGGGGCCAAAGCTCCATTCAAGCGCGGCTCGGACGTCTCCCAGATAGTGCTGTATCGCGCTCCCCGGAGGCCGTCCGGACTCCAGGTCGAAAAGATTGTCGCGGCTGTCCTCCAATGACCGGCTCAAATGGATCGCGTGGCGCGCCGCCATGGAATTGTGTTCGCCGCTCGCAGCGAGTTTCTCCAGGGCATAGGAGCGTGTCGTGTCGAGCAATCGATAAAGCATCTGTCGATAGCTGGGCCACGCCACGATGAGCGATTTGTTGACAAGGTTTGCGATCGTTCCCTCGATCTCGGACCGGTCAGTACCCTCCTGCTCTGCAACCGTACACGCCGCTTCCAATGAAAAGGGCCCGATAAAGATTGCGACTCGTCGCAGCACAATCCGTTCGGCCTCGGACAGGTGATCGTGGCTCCAGTCCAGCGTCGCCTTGAGCGTCTGATGCCGAGGATTCGCCGTCCGGCGACCGAACTTCAGGAGATCGATGCGCGAACCCAACCTTGCCACGGTATTCCCGACGCCGAAGACAGCGGCCCTTCCGGCGGCGAGTTCGATAGCGAGCGCAATGCCGTCAAGCTTGCGGCAAATCTCGGCAACCATAGGAGCTTCGTCGTCACTAAGCGAAAAGCTGCCGCGGCGAGCACTGACGCGTTCGGCGAACAACCGTGCGGCCGGATAAGCAAGCACCTCTGACGCAGTCGGCTGCGGCTGCTCCGGCGGGCAGTCCAGTGGACAAAGACGAAATACGCGTTCGCCAGGAACGCGCAAGGTTTCCCTGCTGGTCGCGAGTATGTAGACGGCCGGGGTATTCCGGACAATATAGTCGACTATCTCCGCGGATCTCTCGATGAGATGTTCGCAGCTATCGAGAACGATAAGCGCCTTGCGAGCGCTCAGGAAATTGAGCAGCGCCTCCTTCGGATCGGCTGGCTGCGGGACGAGCCCGACCGCGGAAGCGACAGCACCGATGACTTGCTCGTTGTCGGTCACCGTTGAAAGATCGACAAAGAATACCGCCCCGGAGAAATCAGCAAGCGCCGCGTGCCCAACCGACAGGGCAACCGTGGTCTTGCCTATGCCGCCGGCGCCCAAAATAGTCGTGAGGCGCTGGTCAGTCTGGAGCAAACGCTGAATCTCAAGGACGACCTTGCTGCGGCCAACCATGCGGCCCAATGCCGGCGGCAAGCTGGACAATCCCGAAGATGCGTTACCGCTGTCGAGGGCTGCGGGAAGTGGCGTGACCGGCGCAATGAATCTATACCCACGGCCCTGGATATTCGCGATGTACTTGTCACCAAATTGACCATCGCCCAGTGTCTTGCGCAACGCCGATAGATGGACACGAAGACTGCCTTCCTCGACGGTTACGTCAGGCCATACCCTGGCGATCAGTTCGGACTTGGGGACGACCTCACCGGCATTTTCGAGCAGAGCTATCAGAATGTCGTAGGCTCTGCCGCCCAGTGGAAGGATCTGGCCCGCCTTGCTCAGAGAGCGCTCGGATACATTCAGCTCGAATGGGCCAAACCGAAACCGGATTGCACACGATGAGCCAATTGGTTGGACGGACATAACCTATTCCGCCAAAAGCACGACGTCGGCAATTGCACCGTTCGTCGTCGGTCTTGGGCAAATACACCCGGCCCTCCGAGGGTTACCCCAAACCTTCTCCAGCGACAAGCCTCAGTGCATCGAGTTGGCGGCGCCATCGTGCAAATGTGAAACGGCTAGTACCTGCTTGGCCAACCGTAGGTCGACGGTCTCATGGCCTTCTCGGAATTTTGCGTGGGTGGACTGCAAGGTCTGCCACGCGCGCTCCTTCAGCTCGGCTGATTCTTCTGCAATGGCCAGGCTGGTCGCGGCCCTGAGCTCCCACGATAAGCTGGCTTGACTGGCGGCGAGTCCGAGCGCCGACAGAAAATACTGTCTGGCAACTTCAAGCCCCTCGTCGTTGTACACGGCCAGTTCGCCTCTGATGCGGCGCAATTCCGCGGCGTACCAGTGGGTCTCGTCAAGATTGATCTTGGCCCGTTCGAAGACGGCAAGCCCCAGCTGCGGATGCCCCGCGACGGCCGTGCATCTTGCGAACTCTGCTTGCAGAAACCAATTGAAGACTCCATATCGCGCCGCGGACAACTTCTCCAAACCTCGGTAGAGCGTCGCAGTAGCTGCATCGCCCTCCCCCCGCCTGACGCCGTAGAGAGCCTGCATGCCGAGGCCGAACCCCTGGTAGCTCTCCACATTGTATTTTCCGGCGTGGTCGACAAGTTCGTTGGCAAGCGATTCGGTCTCGGGATCGTCCGGGCTTGCCAGATAGGTATTGAAGCTTGCCCAAGCCAGCGCCACGCAGAGCGGTACCGCGTGATCCAACTGGCGTGCCTCAGCGATCGACGTCAGTTTGAGGCGTCGCGCCTGATCAGGACAGCCCCGGAGCCAGGTCACATTGGCCAGTACGGCCAGGGCATCTACTTTCCGATCGTAGCCAAACCGGGTGATGAGAGACCGACGGGACGCTTCGTCGTCGCGGTGCAGGGACAACTCAAAGCAAGCTTCAGCCTGTGATATTCGCCCACTGTGGTGGTACGTTACGCCACGCATGTAGTTGGCCATTGCGATCGCGCCACGATTGCCGCTCAAAGCAGCGACATCACCGCATCGATCTGCCAATTCCGTCGCCTCGGCATAATTTGGAAGCCGGATCTGGTGGGCCCAAAGAACAAGCAGGGAATCGAGCTGGCATTCGGTGTCGTCAAGGCACTCGGCCAGAAGGCGCGCTTTTTCCCAGCTTGCGTACGACTCTTCGGTCATGCCATCCGTGAACATCATGCAACTGGCGAGCGCGGACTGAACGATCATTTCTTGGCGCGAGCCGGCACTCGCATTGTCGAGCCGGCCGATGGCCTTCGTCATCCAATCCCGGCATTCGGTAAGAAGGGCCATTGCCATCCAGGTGCTTGCTGAGGCGGCGGCAAGTTCAACGCCAATTTTCGCATCACCTTCGACCGAGAAAGCCCAGTTCAGAGCCGCTCTGACATTGCCGACCTCGACCCCGAGCGCCTGGATCCTCTCAGGAATGTCCATTGAAGCACCCTGTTTGAACAAGTCGCCGAAGTAGAGGGCGTGACGGCGGCGCAAACCGACCTCCTCGGCGCTTTCGGCCAGCCGTTGGGACACAAAGGCATGAGTGGTGTCGAGCAAGCGGAGCCTCGCGCTCTGTCCCTGAGCGGCAATCATCGATTTCGAGCGGAGCTCCCAAATGCAATCCGAGACGTTTGCTTCATCGATCGTTTCGTCAGCGACCACGGCGACCGCTGCTTCGAACGTAAATCCGCCGGCGAAAACACTGAGCCGGCTCAGGACGCGCTTCTCGGTCACGCCAAGCAAGTCGTAGCTCCATTCCAGCGCGGCGTTCAAGGTCTGGTGCTTCGGCAACGCCGTTCTGCGCCCCACCCATGACAGGTTTAGTCGGTCGTCGAGTAAGCTTGCCGCCTTGCTAAGGCCAAATATGTCAACTCTGCCGGCGGCGAGTTCGATTGCCAATGGAATTCCGTCAAGCCGCCGACAGATCCTTGCCGCAATCGGCGCATCCGCATCTGTTAGCTCGAAGTCACCGCGTACGGCCCGCACGCGATCGACCAGCAGTTGGACCGCGGGATATTGCAGCACGTCGTGCGCCGACTTGTTGTCTTCCCCAGGGCATTCGAGCGCGCAGAGTTCGTAGATCTGTTCACCTTCGACTCGCATCGCCTCCCGGCTGGTCGCGAGCAGATGCAGTGTCGGGACACGGCAGATCAGTTCTTCCGCCACGGCCGACGCCTCATCGATAAGGTGTTCGCAACAGTCGAGAATGATGAGTGTTGACCTTCCCTGCAGCCGATCAATCAGGGCTGGTACGACATTGCTCGTTTGTACCGACACGCCTAGTGCTGCCGCTATTGCTGGAGCTACGCGCGAAGCGCCGCCCAGAGCACTCAGGTCGACAAAATAGATCTGGCCATTGAAGGTGGCGCTCATTTCGTGGGCAACCGCCACCGCTACGGTGGTTTTACCAATCCCGCCGGGGCCGACGATCGTAACAAATTTCTGCTCGGCCAGCTTCATCTGGATCGTGGCGAGCGCCTCTCTTCGTCCGAGCATCCGAACCAGGCGCGCAGGCAGTCGGGGCCTCGAAGATGGATTGAGATCCCCCGACATTGGCAGGGAAGCTGACGTTACCGGTACGACGAAGCTGTACCCTCGCCCGGGCACGTTCGCGATATACCGCCGACCGGGGTCACTCCGATTGAGGGCCTTGCGGAGCGCCGAGATATGAACGCGCAGGCTGACTTGTTCAACTCCGCTCTCCGGCCAAACGCGCTCGATCAGGGTTCTCCTGCCGACGACCTTGTTGGCTTGCTCCACCAGGACAATGAGAAGGTCCATGGCGCGCGCGCCAAGCGATACGGTCTCTGCGCCATTCGTTAGAATCCTGCCCCCGATCGACAGCTCGAAAGGGCCGAAGCTCAGCACTTTGCCGCGCTGATCGCTCATGGGATATTCTCGTCCAAGCCGGGTCTTAAGCTGACCTCGTCAGGGATGCCGCGCTCGCGTCGCCAATTGGCCGGGCTCCGGCCAAAAGCGTGCCTGAAGAGCCTACATAGGTGCGCCTGATCGGAAAAGCCAACGTTCAGGGCTATTTCGCTCAGCGAGGCCGCACTGGTCATCATCAGGTGGCAGGCTCGCTCCAGGCGCCTTCGCACCACATAGGCATGCGGCGACTCCCCAACAGCCAGTTTGAACTTCCGGGAAAAGTGCGCCGGGCTTCGACGTGCGACCGCACTGAGATCCCGAATGTGAATGGTACGGTGCAGATTGCTGTCGATGTAAGCTCGCACGCGCAAGATCTGCCAGGCCGCTAGACCGCCCCTTGTGGAGCCGCTAGCGCCCGAACATCGCTCGATCTCCGCTTGCAGGATGTGGGATGCCGTCGCCAGCGACACCCTCGCCGCATCTCGATCACGCTCCAGCTCTCGCCTCGCCGTTTCAAGCAGCGTGGCCAGGCTACTCGCAACCAAGTTGAATTGTTGGTCGGATGCGAGGGAAGATTCTGGGGCGGTAGCCGGAAGTCCTGTCATATTCGTTCCCTCGACGCTTAGCCCGACCGCCCGGATCGGCGAGAGAGTGCAGCAAGGGAAGCCCCTTGGCTTGTTAAGTAACGTTCTGAACAGTTAAATTCGGGCAAATGCTCTTTTGCTGAGCAAACGTTCGATGACGCGAAAGAGTTGTTTATTTTCAACAATATAGCCGCCGATAGCGGCCCTGCGACGGACCTCCTAGCGAAGCGGCGGCTGCGCACTTCGCCGTCCGGGCGCGAGAGGTCACTTATAAAGCACGGTCTTCGAGGATTTTCAGATCGCTGGTCGAATAGGAAAGCGAGTACCGGAAGCCCGACTCGATCCGACGCGGCGCGAGCGAGTGGAGCTCCTCACCGTTCGCATCCGGAAAATTGAGCTCTCCTGTTCCGATCCATGCACCGGCAACGGTGAGATTGTCGGTGACTGACATCGCCAGCTCGTCGACGGCAGGCTTGTCCCGGCGGCCGGCCACTAGGCTCGGAAAGTAGCGCAGCAGGACCGTGGGGCGGCCGAGCAGAGACAATCCGTCTTCGACCGGCTCGCGCAAGGTGACGCACGCTTCCGCAAGACGCTGGCCATGCGCCGAAAGGCTGGCGCCAAACCGGCTGCCTGACGCCATCGGCGCCGCGGCGGGCCCAGGAGCCACAAAGGAGCGTGTCTGAAAGATGCTCCCCGTCTTCTTGGGAAATCCCTGTGTCCAGCCGCGCGCCAGCGCAGCGTCATTGTCGACATAGATGTACGGACACCACATGACCGGGATGTCTACATACATTGCGTCGACCAGGACAAACGCCTCGCGATACTGATAGCGAGCCGGTTCGAGGTATTCGTCGTCCTGGGCGGTGAATTGCCAATCCAGAAACAGCATGACGGCGTGACCGTTTGACTCAGGATCCGGCGAAAGACCATTCGGCAATGTCGCTGCTGTCGCGTCGGGGTCGGTCCAGAATTCGACTCCGACAGCATCGCCAGCGTAGTGCCAGGGTGGCGGCGGGGTGAGAGCGGCCTGGCCGAATGGCGACTTCGGAACTGTAAAGCCCTTCAGCATTCCCGTGTCCTGATGCATCGCTTTCGGCATAGAGGCTACCGGAACCAGCCCCGCTTGATTTGATTGAAATGCGCCGGTTTGTTGATTCCTGCCGCAATCCGGAACACGTCTGTTGGCATCAGCCGGCCGCTACGCTGTCAGGTCTGCCAGAACTTCGATGTCGGTGACGGAATAGGAGAACGAGAACCGATATGCGCGTCCAACCTTGAGCGGACCCAGCATCTCCAATTCCTCTCCGTAGGCCTCCGGAAAATTGAGGTCACCCTCGCCGATCCAGATGTTTGTGACCAGGGAATGATCCGAGATACATCGAACGAGTTCGTCCACAGCCGGCTTGTCGTGCATGCCCGCCGAAAGCCGCGGAAAATACCGCCGCCCCACAATCCGGCGATCGAGAAGCCCGACAAGACGGTCAGCCTTTTCGCGCAAAACGACGCTCGCCCGCACCAGCAAGCGGCCGTGAGCAGACATGCAGGCCGAAAATCTGCTATCATTGGCGAGAGGCGCCGAAGCCATGCTCGCTGCGGCAAAGGTGCGGGTCAGGTGCACAGTGCCGAACTTTCTCGGATAGCCCTGAATCCAGCCTCTCATCAATGCAGCGTCGTTGTCCACATAGCAGTATGGGCACCACGCTATTGGGGTCCCCTTCCACATCGCGTCGAGGAGAACGCTGAACCCGCGGCACTGATATCTGGCCGGGTCCAGATATTCCTCGTTCTGCGCCGTGAACTGATAGTCCGTGAAGAGTGCGACCGAGCGGCCTCGACGTCGCTCATCAAGCTCCACGCCAGAGGGGAATATCTGGACCGATACATCGGGATCATTCCAGAATTCCACCGCGAGCACGTCACCAGCGAAGTGCCAGGGTGGCGGTGGGACCAATGCAGCAATCCCCCGAGGCGACCGAGGAGCCGTAAATCCCTTGAGCATGTCCTCGCCCCGCCAGCAGTCGGTGTCAGGCGCATCATTCCAGGATCGAACACTAGCGCCCGTATCAGGCGCGACGCTTGGACGAACGTGTGACGCCTTGGCGGTTCATGCGCACTCGCGGTTGCTACAGACCGGCCCGAACCGGGCAGATGCATATTGCCCGCTCCCCCACAAGGCCGTTCCAGGACGCGGTGGGCCGCGGCAGGGTCGAAAGCTACAAACGCTGACATTTTGCGACAAGCCCGTGCTCCGACGAGAGCGTATCGGTGTCAGCCTGACGAGGTCGAGTATCGGCCTCGATTGATCAGCACGAGATTCCAGATGAAAACGAAAAGTTCAAACAAGCGGATGCCACGGCGGTCGATATCCCCGGCGTGGGGTGTGTCCCTGTGCCTGCTGCTCGCCACCGCCTGGTCCGCGCCCTCGTTCTCGCAAGGAACACCGGAACAGCGCGCGGCATGCACGCCCGATGTGTTCCGACTTTGCAGTGCGTTCATCCCCAATGCGGACGACATAACGATTTGTCTCAGAGAGCGGAGCTCCGAACTCAGCGATACCTGCAGGCAGGTAATCCAGGTGGATATCCCGCAAATCCCCGGCGCCAGGGACAGCAATAGCACTCGCAAACGCCCCACAAGATAGTCGGCCCGTCACAGCATTACGACGCGATGGGCGCCGTCGAGCGCCTTCCGATCGATGTGGCCGACCAAAGCTGACGAACACGCACTGCGCGAGGACGGCATGCTCGAACGACAGCAGCCATCCCCGCGACGCCCTTCAGCGTTGCATCCTCATGCCCATCGGCATGCTCGACGGCATCATCATGTTCGTGTTCATGTCTGCCACGATCCACATCGTGCCGGCGATCACGACGAATACGATGAGAGCGCCAAAGGCGAGCGCGAGCACGTTGTTGGTGCTCTCCGGCCCGCTGGTGATGTGCAGGAAAAACACCAGGTGAATGCCCATCTGGGCAATGGCGAGGACGGCGAGACCGAGGACTACGCCGCCTGGCCAGAGCAGCGTCGTATTTGCAGCCCAGAATGACGTAGCCGTGAGAAGAACCGCCACAAGCAGGCCGATCGTGTAGACGAGAAGCTCGGATGGAGCCGATGCGTCCATCTCGCGGCTCGGCCTGTCTCCGGGTGCGCGTTCGTGTCGAACCTCGGTCATGAGCTCACTCCCATCAGATAAACCACCGTCAGTACCCCGACCCAAACGATATCGAGGGCGTGCCAGAACAAGGAGAAGCAGAGCAGGCGATGCTGCACCCTCGCGGCGAATCCAAATACCGCAACCTGCACCATCATCACGGTCAGCCAGACCAGTCCGAGCGTAACGTGCAGCCCGTGGCATCCGACCAGCGTGAAGAATGCGGACAGAAACGCACTCCGCTGCGGCCCTGCGCCGATGGCGATCATGCTCAGGAATTCGCGGATCTCGAGAGCAAGGAATATGGCTCCGAGCACGAAGGTGATCAACGCTCCCAAATAGGTCCTGAAATAGCGGCGCGAATTCACGGCCAAGGACATCAGCCCGCAAGTGTAGCTCGAAAAGAGAAGGCAGGCTGTCTCGATCGCGACCGTCGTCTGGTTGAACAGCTGGGCGCCGGTCGGGCCGCCGGCCGTGGAGCGCACGAGGACCGCGTAGCTCGCGAACAGCGCGGCGAACATGATGATGTCGCTCAGCAGGAAGATCCAGAAGCCATAGGCGACCACGATCCTCTTTGGAGCAGGTCCCGCTTCACTCGCACTTGGCAGTGCCTCTTGCGGAATCTGATCGATTGCGACGGCGATATTCATGCTGCAACTCCAGCCTGGTGGGCCTGCACGAACCGGGCGATCTCCTCGGCCGGCACCTCAACTTCGTTGTGTCGGCGGAATGAGAAGGTAAGTAGCGTCGCGAATGCGCCGAACATCCCGACGCCGGCCAGCCACCAGATGTGCCAGATCAGCGCAAAGCCGATGACGACCGCGAAGAAGGCCGTAACAAAGCCGGTGGCGCTGTTCTTCGGCATTTCGACGGGCTCGTAATTACGCGCCGGCGCTGGCTCGTCCCTTGTCGCCAGTGCGCGGCTTTTGCTGCTCCAGAACGCATCCAGTCCGGCGACCTTGGGTTGGAACGCAAAGTTCCATGCCGGCGGCGGGGACGCCGTCGCCCATTCGAGCGTGCGGCCGTTCCAGGGATCACCGGTCACGTCCCGCAATTCTTCGCGATTGCGGATCGACACAACGAGTTGGACGATCTGGCAAGCGACGCCGACCAGGATGATAGCGGTGCCGAATGCCGCCGCTATCAACCACGGCTGCCAGGACAAATTGTCGTAATGTTGCATGCGCCGGGTCATGCCCATCAGGCCGAGCACGTAGAGCGGCATGAAGGCGACATAGAAGCCGACGAACCAGCACCAGAAAGAGGCTCTGCCCCAGCGTTCGTCGAGCTTGAACCCGAACGCCTTGGGAAACCAATAATTGTACCCCGCCATCACTCCGAACACGACGCCGCCAATGGCGACATTGTGGAAGTGCGCGACCAGGAACACGCTGTTGTGCAGCTGGAAGTCGGCCGGGGGCACCGCCATGAGCACACCGGTCATGCCGCCGATGACGAAAGTCACCATGAAGCCAATCGACCACAGCACCGGCACCGAGAAACGAACCCGGCCGCCGTACATCGTGAACAGCCAGTTGAAGATCTTCGCGCCCGTCGGCAAGGCGATGATCATGCTCATGACGCCGAAGAAGCCGTTGACGTTCGCGCTGGCACCCATTGTGAAGAAGTGGTGCAGCCAGACCAGGAAGGAGAGGATACAGATGGCCATCGTCGCGGCGACCATCGAGCGATAGCCGAACAACGGCTTGCCGGAGAAGGTCGCCATCACTTCCGAGAAGACGCCGAACGCCGGCAGGATCAGGATGTAGACTTCGGGGTGCCCCCATACCCAGAACAGGTTGGAGTACAGCATCTGATTGCCCTGGCCTTCGAGCGTGAAGAAGTGAAAGCCGAGATAGCGATCCAGCGCCAGCATCGCGAGCGTCGCGGTCAGGACCGGAAAAGCCGCGACAATGAGCAGGTTGGCGGCAAGCGCGGTCCAGCAGAAGACCGGCATGCGCATATAGCCCATCCCCGGTGCCCGCAATTTGAGGATGGTCGTGACGAAATTTATTCCCGCCAGCAGGGTACCGATACCCGATATCTGCAGAGACCAGAGATAGTAGTCGACGCCGACACCGGGCGAGTATTGCAATTCGCTCAGTGGCGGATACCCCCACCAACCTGCTTTCGAGAACTCGCCGACCGCCAGCGAAATGTTGACCAACAACGCGCCCGAGGCGGTCAGCCAGAAGCTGACGGAATTGAGCGTCGGGAATGCCACATCGCGAACACCGAGTTGCAGCGGTACTGCGAAGTTCATGAGCCCGACCACGAACGGCATTGCCATGAACAAGATCATAATCGTGCCGTGCGCCGAGAAAATCTGATTGAAATGTTCGGGCGGCAGATAACCTTGTGCACCGCCGGCTGCGAGCGCCTGCTGCGCGCGAATCATGATCGCATCGCTGAAGCCGCGCAGCATCATGACGAGCGCCAGTATGCAATACATGGCGCCTATCCGCTTGTGGTCGACCGAGGTGAGCCACTCGCGCCATAGATAGGGCCAAGCTCCCTTCGCCGTGATAAATCCGAGAACGACCAGCACGACCAGGACCATGAAGCCCGTTGCACCCATGATGATCGGCTCATGGAGAGGAATCGCGCTCCAATCGAGCTTTCCGAGGAGATTCATCGCTCTGCCCTCTGCGAGGTTGAACAAACTGATAGAGAAGAGTCTTGATGGGAGTCTTGGGTGCCCATCCCAGCATTTACGATGCTGCTGAACAGATCGGAGACGACGCCACGATAGGTGAACGGCGCGACCGCCTTGCTCGGCTTGACCAGATCGGCGTAAGCTTGCTTATCGAGGATCGAACCGGTTTCGCCGGTCTGCCGAACCCATTGCGCAAATCCACCGTCGGTCACTGCTTCGACCGTGAAGTGCATGTAGGGAAAGCCCTCGCCGCTGAACATGGCGGAGATCCCTGGATAGGTTCCGAGATGGTCCGCCTGCAGGTGGAGGCGGGTCGCCATTCCCGACATGGTGTAGATCTGGCTCCCGAGCTGAGGCACGAAGAAGCTGTTCATGACGCTCGATGAGGTCAGTTCAAAGCTGATCGGCGTCCCCACCGGCACGACCAGCTTGTTGACGCTCGCGATGCCCTGCTCGGGATAGATGAACAGCCATTTCCAGTCGAGCGAGACGACTTCAACGTTGACAGGCTTGACCGTCGAGCTAATCGGCTTGCCCGGATCGAGATCGTGTGCGCCGATCCATGCGACGCCGCCGACCAGGAGCACCGTCATTGCGGGGATGGACCAGACCAGCAGTTCAAGACGTCCGGAATATGTGAAATCCGGCCGATAGCGCGCACGCTCGTTCGATGCACGAAACCAGAAGGCGAAGCCTAGTATCGCAAGGATCACTGGGATCACGATCGCAAGCATGATGCCGAGCGCGTTAAACAGAATTTGCCGCTCGGCCAGCGCGATCGGCCCTTTCGGATCGAGCACGCCTTCGGTGCAGCCGCCGAGCATCATGGCCCCGGTCAGGAGGGCTGCCAGTAAGCCGTATCGCATGTTAGAGCTCCCTGGGACTGTTGGTGCGCCATGCGCTCCGGGCGACCTCCGGCAGGCGATCAGCATGCACCGACGTGGCAATGCCCGCATGCGAGGCACGCGTGCGCCGGAATGACTCGCCGCCATGGTCAACCAGGAACGCTGCGAACAACGCGAACAGATAGAAGATGGAGAACACGAACAGCCTGTGGGCGGGACGGCGATCAGGCCCGATGCTTCTGTCCAGCAGAAATGCAAGCATGAGGAAAAGCGCCCCGCAGATCGCAACGGTGACGCCGTAGATCACGCCTGCGAACCCCAGTGCCCAGGGCAGCTCCGAACCGAGAGCCAGGAGACCGCT
Organism: Bradyrhizobium sp. 482_C4_N1_8; assembly: GCF_052075965.1. Lineage (NCBI taxonomy): Bacteria > Pseudomonadati > Pseudomonadota > Alphaproteobacteria > Hyphomicrobiales > Nitrobacteraceae > Bradyrhizobium > Bradyrhizobium sp. 482_C4_N1_8. Next base: position 5,806,390 of record NZ_CP197231.1, read on the forward strand.
GTAGATCAATATCTGCCGTGTTGTGACCGAGCGTCCCGCAACAACCGGCAGCATCGGTACGCCCGCGCCGGCGTAATCCTCGGTGCGGTTGAGTGCCAGCGCCCAGAAATGGGGCGGCGTCCAGAGAAAGATGATGAGGAACAGCGCAAGCGGCTCCAGCCCGATATCGCCTGTTGCCGCGGCCCATCCGATCACCGGCGGCAGCGCGCCGGCAGCGCCGCCGATGACGATGTTCTGCCGCGTGGACCGCTTCAGCCACGCCGTGTACACCACGACATAAAAGAGGATAGCGCCCGCCAGTAACGCGGCTGCCACGAGGTTCGTCGCCAGGGCGAGAGCCACCACGGAGAACCCGCCAAGAAGGAGTCCAAGGACAAGCGCCGCGAACCGGGAGATCTTGCCGAGCGGAATTGGCCGCATGGCGGTGCGGCTCATGACCGCATCGATATCGGCGTCGTACCACATGTTGAGGACACCGGCGGCTCCGGCTCCCGCTGCAATGGCAAGAACTGCCGCAAGGGTCGTTAGCGGATCAAGGCGAACCGGAGCGGAGCTCAATCCGACGAGCGCGGTGAAGACCGCGAGCATCATCACGCGCGGCTTTGTGAGGGCGACGAAGTCAGACACATTCCAATGGTCAGCCAGCGAATGAGGGGTACGAGCGCGTCTTTCCACAAGCTGGCCAGCAATGGACTTGACGTTCATCTCGCGGCTCCAGGTTCATTCTGAATGCGACCTGTCGTGCTCCGTTCGAACAGCGACAGTGCGTGCGTTCAGTATGTCTGCCCAGCGGTGGCCGCGATTGAATATGGCTGCTCGATTGGAGCCAATCCTGCTCAAAACAATTGGCTGGGCGTCTGGTCGCGCCTGCATCTTTCGTGAACGCACGATTCAAAGTGATCTGAGCACTTTTCAACAAGCGCTTTGCGCCAATTCTTCCTAGAGCAGCCCTATATCTGTGACGCTCGATCCCTGGTTTGAACATCGGCGAAATTCGTTCCGTTTGCGTGGAAACGTTCGCCGAGCCTACGGAGAACTATCGATGAAGATGCCTTTGCTCTGGACGATTGCAGCTGTTTGCCTGATGGCCCCGGCCGCGCAGGCACGATCCGCCTATGACGGCTCCTGGGATCTCGTCTTCGTGACGCAAGGCGGCGCATGCGATCCCAGCTACAACTTCACCGTCAATATTTCCGACGGAATAGTCACGCATCCCAATCTCGTGAAATTCAGGGGCTACGTCGCGAAATCCGGTTCGGTCCGCGCTTCGGTAGAGGTTCACGACAAATTCGCGTCCGGCACGGGCAGACTTTCCGGGAACTCGGGTCGCGGAAGGTGGAGCGGCTATTCGGGAAGCTCACGATGCTCGGGCTACTGGACCGCGCAACGCAATTGACCGAGCGAAAGCCGGAGAGCTCGCGCGCCGAACCGCCGTCTTGCGAAACGGCGCTGAGCACGACCGTGCTGGCGGCCGCTCTTCTGTTTGCTCACGGTCAGACCACGGAACGGACGGTTGTCGCTGCCACGCGTCTTGGGCGCGCGCTCGGCGTCGCGGTGAAGGTGCTCCCGCAATGGGACGAACTGATCATCGAATTGGATGGCTCGCGCGTCTCGCAAGCTGTGCCCGCCAGGCCGCTCGGCGTCGACATGGGCAGGGTACTCGCCGTTACGACGGTGATAGATCAGATCTGCGACGGCACATTGCCGGCCGGTGCCGCGCAATCCGCACTTGAGTCGGCCGGTCGTCTACCGCCCGCTTCCACGCCACGCTTCACCTTGTTCGCAGCCGTTGGTGCGGCCTCGCTTGGCGTCATCTTCGGCGCGCTCGATGCGATGAGCCTGCTCCTGATCGCAATGAGCGCAGCCGCCGGCGCGCTCATCAGGCGCAGGCTGTCCGGCTTCAGCCATAACCCGCTCCTCCAGCCACTTTGCGCCGCGCTGGTCGCCGGTGCTGTAGCTGCTGTTGCCAGCCGATTTCGACTGTCGGATGCAATTGCGCTGGTCGCCTTCTGTCCCTGCATGGTGCTTGTCCCCGGTCCGCATATCCTCAACGGTGCCATGGACCTCGCTCGCACGCGCATCGCACTGGGCATGACCCGCCTGGCCTATGCCGGCATCATCGTGCTGCTGATCTGCGCCGGCGGTCTGTTCGGGTACACGGCCGCCGGCGGGCAACTCGCGATAGCCGGGCCATCTCCGCCCCTGCCGTTGATCATCGATGTGATCGCAGCAGGATGCGCAGTCGCCTCATTCGGTACTTTCTTCTCAATGCCATCGCGTCTGCTGCCTTTCCCGATTGCAGTCGGCATGCTTGCACATGCCGCACACTGGGCGGTGATCTCCGCCGGCGGAAGTGCTCCGGCCGGAACACTCGTCGCCTGCATGTTTGCCAGCGCCCTCACGGCTCCCGTGGTCGATCGCCTGCATCTGCCCTTCGCGGCGGTCGCGTTCTCCGCCGTTGTCTCGTTGATGCCTGGTTTCTTCCTGTTCAACACTGCGACGGGCCTCGTCGAACTGGTCTCAATCGGCCCGGGCGCACCGGCGGCTCTGGTCACCAGTATCGCTGCGAGCAGTGCCACGGCGCTTTTGATCATCACGGCGATGGCCTTCGGGCTGATCCTCCCGCGCATGCTGTACGAGCGGCTCAGACCCTTCCCCGGATGATCAGGCACGGTCGTTCAATGCACCGCAGCGCCATCCAAGATTAATCCGGAGCTCCGCTGTATCTGACCCTGGGGGGGGCGGCTGGCCCTGGAGAGTCGGTGTACCCATGACGACAATTCTCACCAAATCGTTCCCGCAAGAAAAGCCGCCGTCGACAAAGGCGGCCCCAGGCAAAAAAAGCGTCCTGATCGTCGGCGGTGGCTTTGCCGGTATCGCGGCGGCACGGGCTCTGAAGCGAGCCGATGTCGAGATCACGCTGGTCGACCGCCGCAATCACCATATCTTTCAGCCGCTCCTGTACCAGGTCGCCACCGCTGTTCTGGCGCCATCCGAGATCGCGGCACCGATCCGGCAACTCGAGGCAAAGCAGAAAAATCTCAGCGTCATGCTGGCCGAGGTCAAGGGCGTCAACCTGGGAGCACGCACCGTCGAGGCCATCTGCCCGGAGATTGGCAGTCGAAAGCTCGAGTACGATTTCCTGGTGATCGCGACCGGAATGCGTCCGAGCTATTTCGGTCATGACGAGTTCGCGCGGTTCGCACCGGGCCTCAAGAGCCTGAGCGACGCCGAAACGATCCGGACCAAGATCTTGAGCGCATTTGAACTGGCTGAAGCAACCGATGACGAGAACGAGCGCGCTCGCCAAATGACCTTCGTTCTGGTGGGCGCCGGTCCGACCGGCGTCGAGCTTGCCGCTTCGATCGCTCAACTGGTCTCGGTGACCCTGCGTAACAATTTCCGCAAGATCGACCCCGCCAAGAGCCGGATTGTTCTGCTGGATGGCGGCACTCGCATCCTGCCGACCTTTGCGGAATCGCTGTCGCGAAAGGCGGCCAAGCGACTGACGAAACTCGGAGTCGAGGTCTCGACGGGCGTAAAGGTCGAGAAGGTTGACGATCAGGGCGTGATCGCGGCCGGCGTCCGCATTCCCAGCGCCACCGTACTTTGGACGGCAGGCGTCAGCGCTTCCCCGGTCGTGAAGATGCTGGCGACCCGGACAGACCGCGCCGGGCGCGCATTCGTGGGCGCCTTCATGGACATTCCCGATGCGCCCAACGTCTTTGTTGCAGGGGATGCGGCCACGATGACCCAGGATGGTCACCCCGTCCCCGGGGTCGCGCAGGCAGCCATTCAGCAGGGACGATTTGTCGGTCAGGTCATCGCCAGCCGCGTCAAGGGACACAAGGATGGCCGACCGTTTCGGTATCGCGACAAGGGCAACATGGCGGTGGTCGGCAAGAATTTTGCGATTCTCGAGTCCGGCCATTTGCGCAGCAGCGGCTTTTTGACCTGGTGGGTGTGGGCCGCGTTGCATGTGCTCGCCCTGCCGCAACTCCAGAACAGGTTTCGAGTCCAGACCCAGTGGTTCTGGTCGTATCTGTCGGGGCAAAGGAGCTCACGGCTGATTTCCGAGGGACCGAGATCGTCCTCGTCATAGTTGCGGCCAATCAAGACCTTGCAAGCATTCCCGGAAATTCGTTAAGGACTGCACCTGTGGACGCTTCCATCATATCCGCGCTCGCCGCTCTCACCGGTGCAGCCGTGGGCGGCCTGACAAGCGGAATAGCCAATTGGCGGAGCCAGCGAAGCCAGGTCCGCGCGCAGTGGGTCCTTCACGAGGAGACTCGGCGGCAGACCCTGTACAGGGATTTCATCGAGGACGCCGCCAAATGTTACATCGATGCGCTCCAGCACGATAAAGCCGACATTCCGAGCCTGGTCAGCCTTTACGCCAAGATGAGCGCGATGCGGGCGATATCTTCAAAGCCGGTGGTCCATCATGCCGAGGACGTCACCCGAAAAATCCTGGACACCTATCTGGAGCCGGACAAGAGCTTTGTCCAACTGCGCGAAATGGCCATCGATGGCACGATCGATCTGCTGCATGACTTCAGCCGCGCGTGCCGCGACGAATTCGAGCAAATGCGGCCGATCCATTTTTGAGCGCGACGCTGCGATTTCAGCCCGCTCTTGCCGCGAGGGGGCAGACGCGCTGCCCCCGAGATCGGATCATTTGGGCCGAACCGTCTCGGCCCAATTGGCGAACGCCTGCATGAACGCCCGGAGGAATTTGCTGGTGCCGTCGCCAGCGAGCTTGCCGTGCTCATCGAACAGCTTGTCGACATGCCCGAGATAGGCCTCAGGCTGCTGCAGGGTCGGCACGTTCAGAAACACGAGCGATTGCCTGAGATGATGATTGGCGCCGAAGCCTCCGATCGCCCCGGGCGAGCCGCTGACGATCGCACCCGGCTTGCGGTCCCAGACGCTGCGTCCATACGGCCTGGAACCGACATCCAGCGCGTTCTTGAGCACGGCAGGCACTGACCGGTTATATTCCGGCGTGACGAACAGAACGGCGTCGGCGGCCTTCATGCGCTGGCGGAACGCGGTCCATTGCGCGGGCGGAGCTGCGGTATCGAGATCTTCATTGTAAAATGGCAATCCTCCGATCTCGACGATGTCGAGCCTCATCGAGGACGGCGCCAGCGAGATCAGTGCATTCGCCAGCATCCCGTTGAACGAAGCCTTCCGCAGGCTTCCAACCAATACGCATACGTACATCGGCTTTTCCTTGGTCATGCAGTCGCTTGAGACTTGATGTTTCGCGTGAAGTCGGGCTTGCGCCTTTCCACGAAAGCCGTGAACGCTTCCCTTGCATCTTCGGAGCGGACTTGCGTGCTGAATTCTTCGTTCTCGGCCTTCATCGCGGCCTTGATCTGCTCGCGAAATGGCTGCTTCATGAGCCGCTTGCTGGCCTGTAACGCAGCCGCGGGCTTCGCTGCCAACTTCCGGGCCGTGTCGGTTGCCTTCGCCCGGAGATCGTTGTCGGGGACAACTTCGGTCACCAGTCCCAGCTCCGCCGCACGCCGGGCATCGAATGGAGATCCCATCAAGATCAGCTCGGCTGCACGGACGTGACCGATCCGCGCCGGCACTGAGCAGCTCGATCCGAACTCCGGAACGAGCGCCAGATTGATGAAGGGCATCTGGAATTTTGCGCTCTCGCCCGCGTAGATGAAGTCGCAGTGCGTCAGCATGGTCGTGCCGCCGCCGATCGCAGCGCCGTGGACTGCCGCGACCAGTGGCTTGTCGAAGTCAACCAGTGCATGCATGAGGCCCGCTTGTGGCGATTCACCCGGTCCTGGAGGATTCTTGAGAAAGTCATCGATGTCATTGCCGGCGCAGAACGAATCTCCCGCGCCATGCCAGAGAATGACACGCGTACCCTCGTCATTCGCCGCCGCGTTGAAGATATCAGCGAGAGCCACGTACATGGCCGATGTCATCGCGTTCCGCTTTGTCGGGCGGTTCAACTGGATACGCAAGATGCCCGCGGCATGTTCGGTCACGATCTCATCCATGGTCGAACTCCTGAACCCTTTGCTGAGTTTGACCGCAACGCAGGGTCGCGGCGGCTAGCGCCGCCACACCCCCTGTCATCGCGCTAGGCCGCTTGGCCCTTTGCCTTCGGAACGGTACCGCTCGCGTGCAGACCATCAATCTCGGCCGCGCTGAATCCCAGCTGCCGGAGAACCTCGTCGTTATGCTCTCCGATCTTCGGCGCGCGCTTCGCGGGCACCTTGGCGACACCATGCACCTGAAGCGGGCTGGAGATCGTGGACGTCAGCTTGCCGCCCGCCCCCTCGAGGGGCACGATGATGTCGTTGGCCCGGAGCTGGGGGTCGTTGATCACCTCCTGTGGCCCGCGTACTGCTCCGAACGTCACGTGAACGCCGTTGAATACCTCGTACCAATGTGCCATCGGCTCGGCACAGAAGGTCTCGTCGAGAATCGCCGTGAGCTCCGTCATGTTCGCCGTCAGCTTCGCCGGGTCGGAGAACCGCGGATCAGTCAGGAGATCGGGGCGGCCGATCGCCTTCGCCACGGCCTCCACCTTGTCGGGCGTGATGATGAGAACGAACCAGGTATCATCCTTGGCGCGATACACGTTCATGGCCGCATTTGCGGGGTGCATGCGATCATGCAGCCCGAAGAATTTCGCATCGCACAGCGCGGCCTGGATCGAGACGCTGGCAGACCACACGCCCTCGGCGAGAAGCGAGGTGGTGACATGCGCTCCCTCCCCGGTCCGTTCACGGCGATACAGGGCCGTGACGATCGCCGAATAGAGCCCAACGGCGGTGGCGTTGTCGCCGCTGCCGGCCACCGGCCAGGTCGGCGGCGCACCGGCATCGCGCGTCATCGACAGCAATCCGCTGCGGGCCCAGTAGGACGTGATGTCGAAGCCGGGAAGATTCGCGTCCGGTCCCTTGTCGCCGAAGCCCGTGATGTCGGCGTAGATCAGGCGCGGATTCCACCCCACCACATCCTCATATTCGAGCTTCAGTTTCTTGCGCGCCGGATGCGGCGTGTTGACGATGAGCACGTCGGCCCATTTGACCAGTTTCTCGAGAACCTGATGGGCCTCCGGAGATTTCAGGTCGAGTGCCATGCCGCGCTTGTTGCGGTTGGCCAGGTGCCAGGGATAGGCATCGTCGGCGACCGGCTGCGGCGGGAGGTGGTTCGCATGTCGCCACAGCTCGCCGCTCGGCGGCTCCACCTTGATCACGTCGGCGCCAAAGTCGGACAGGATCACGGCGGCGCTCGGGCCCGCGATGAAGCTCGCGAGGTCCACCACCTTCAGTCCGGAGAAAATGTTGTCGTTTGCCATGGGCGTCCTTTCCAAATCCGCTCAGAGCGGCCTTGTTTCAGCGTCCGCGAAACTGCGGCGCACGTTTTTCGAGGAAGGCTGCGGTGCCTTCCTTCTTGTCTTCGGTGGCGGCGCAAATGCCGAAGAACGAGGCTTCCAGCACAAGGCCTTCGCTTTGGCTCGTGTCCATGCCCTTATTGGCCGCTTCCAGCGAGAACTTCACGGCGATCGGCGCGTTGGCCATGATCTGCTTCAGGACCGTCTCGGCGCGATCGATCAGACTGCTGGCAGCAACGACTTCGTTGACGAGGCCGATGCGATAGGCTTCCTGCGCGGAAATCGTCTCGCCGGTGAGGATCAGCTGCAACGCACGCCCCTTTCCCACCAGGCGCGGCAGGCGTTGCGTTCCGCCACCGCCGGGCAACAGGCCGAGCTTGACCTCGGGCTGACCGAATTTGGCATGCTCGGCCGCAATCCTGATCGTGCAGGCCATCGCCGTCTCGCAGCCGCCGCCCAGCGCAAAGCCGTTGATCGCCGCGATCACCGGCTTGCCGAGATTTTCGATGAGGTCCAGCACACCCTGGCCGAACCGGCTGGACTCCTCGGCGTCGTAAGCATCGACATGGGCGAGTTCACTGATGTCGGCGCCGGCGATGAACGCCTTGTCGCCAGCGCCGGTGAGGATGACGCCGCGCACGGACGCGTCCGCTTTGGCATCCTCGAATGCCGCGTGCAAATCGGTCCAGGTCGGCGTATTGAGTGCATTGAGCACTTTAGGCCGATTGACCGTCACGTAGGCGATCGGGCCCTTTTTCTCGTACTGGACGTTCGCAAGGGCCAGCGCCGCTCTCGGTGCTGAGCTTGGTGCTGTTGCAGGCGAAGGGGTGAACGGTGCAGTTCCCGAAACCATGGTCGTGTCTCCTGAGTAGGGCAGCCGGCGCCGATGCGCCGGCCCCGCTGAAAGGTCAGAGGAAAGCGCCGTGACCGGTGATGGCCTTGCCGACGATCAGATTCTGCATCTGATAGGTGCCTTCGTAGGAGTAGAGCGCCTCGGCGTCGGCGAAGAAGCGCGCGACGTTGTAGTCGGCGACGATCCCGTTGCCGCCCAGCACCTCGCGGCCCCATGAGACCGTCTCGCGCGACTTCGCCGTGCAGAATGCCTTCGCCAGTGCCGCGTGATGGTCGCCGAGCTTGCCTTCGTCATCGAGCTGCGCCAGGCGGAGCATCAGGCACTGGCACGCGGTCAGATTGCCGAGCATCTTGGCGAGCAGATCCTGGATCAGCTGAAACGAGGCGATCGGCTTGCCGAATTGCAATCGTTCCTGGGCATATTTGAGGGTGGCCTCGTATGCGCCCATCTGGATGCCGGTCGATGCCCAGCCCACCATGTAGCGCGTCATCCGCAGCACGCGCGCGGTGTCGCGAAAGGAATTGCCGCCCTGGAGGCGGTTCGCTTCAGGCACCCGCACGTCCTTCAGCGTGATCTGGCCGTTCTGGACCACCTTGAGCGCGATCTTGTGCTCGATCTTCTCGACGCTGAACCCGGGCGTCGACTTGTTCTCGACGATGAATCCCTTGACCTGATTGTCGGCAAGGTCGCGCGCCCAGATGATGGAGATGTCGCACCAAGGCGCATTGCCGATCCATCGCTTCTGTCCGTTGAGAATCCAGGTATCGCCTTCCCGCTTGGCCGTCGTGGTCAGGCCGCCGCTCGTTCCGGAGCCGACCAGCGGCTCGGTGAGGCCGAAGCAGCCGATCTTTTCCCAGCGCGCCATCGCCGGCAGCCATTTCTGCTTCTGCTCCTCGGAGCCGTCGAGATAGATCGAGCCCATGGCGAGGCCGCTATGCACGCCGAAGAACGTGCAGAACGAGGCGTCGGTGCGCGCCAGCTCCATCGCCACGAAGCCGAACAGCTTCTGGCTGCCGCCCGCGCAGCCATAGCCCTTGAAGCCGAGCCCACCGAGGCCAAGCTCCTTGAACGACGGCAGCAGTTCGAACGGAAACGCGTCGTCGGACCAGTACTTGTTGATGACCGGCTGGACCTTGGTCTCCATGTAGGTCCGCACCTTCTTGACGAGCGCCTTTTCGTCCGGGGTGAGGAGGTCGACCAGTTGGTAGAAATCGCCATTGGGTGCCGGCGGTGACTTCGGCGCGGCGGTCTTGCCTGCTGTGTTTGCGGTGGACATTTGCGATATCTCCTCGCTGCGGCTCGGAAGCCTGAAAAGTGAAGGGTTGAAGGTATGATTGATCTCGCGGACGCTGCCGATTGCGTCAGCTCGGCTTCGCAGCCTTCTTGCGCAGCTCGATCAGGCCGAGCAGAATTTCGTCGCGCTCCGCCTCCAGCTCCGCGATGGTGCGCGATCCGGCCTCGGCATGGACGCTGTCGATGAGTTTCTTTTGCACGTCCGGCGTCAGCACGGGCGAGCCGAGGGTCTTCCACCAGGCCGTCATCGGGCCGGTGAACTGCTGGAAGAAGTGCTCGATGCCGCCCGGACCGCCACCGAGATGGTTCAGCATCAGGCTGCCCATGACGCCCCAGCGCAAACCCGGGCCCCAGCTCAGGGCGGTGTCGACGTCGGCGGCGCTCACCACGCCCTCGGCCACGAGGTAATAGACTTCGCGGCTCAGCGCCGCCTGCAGGCGGTTGGCGACGTGCCCCGGCATTTCCTTGTTGAGGCGCACCGTCCGTTGCCCGATCGACGTGTAGAATTCCGTTGCGCGCCGGATCGTGGCTTCCGAGGTCTTTGCCCCGCCGACGATCTCCGTCAGCGGGATCAGATGGGGCGGATTGAACGGATGGGCGATGACGCAGCGCTCGGGATGGGATGCGGCACCCTTCTGGATTTCGCTCATGGTGAGCCCCGACGAGCTCGATGCGATGATCACGTCGGGCGGCAACAGCTCGTCGAGCTGGCCATAGAGCTTCTGCTTGAATTCGATCCGCTCGGGCCCGTTCTCCTGGACGAGGTCGGAGCCGGCGAGTGCCTGCGCGATGTCGGGCGTGAACGTGAGGTTCGACTGCGAAGCTCCGGGCGACAAGCCCAATCGCTTGAGCGCCGGCCAGGCCGTCTCGACGAACTTCCTTAGTGCTGCTTCCGCGTTCGGCGCGATATCGGTCGCAACGACCTGCAATCCCTTGGCGAGAAATAGCGAGCTCCAGCTCGCGCCGATCACGCCGGTGCCGATGATGGCGATACGGCGAATGGGCTTGGTGTCGGTCATGTCGTTCTCTCCAATGCGTTGGTCAGACTTCGGCATAGGCAATGCCGGTGAGATTGCCCTGGGCGTAGAGGAAGTTGCGCTCGCCGGACCCGTCGAGCCGCGCGGAGTAGACCGAGCCCGCGAAATCGGTCACGAACATGCGATCGTTGGGAACGTCGAGCGCGATACCGATCCCCTCCATGAGATGGGTCACCACGATCTCCGGCTCGGCAGGCTTGTTGTCGAGCGAGGCCCGGTTCACCGTGTTGCCGCGCGGAGGATCACCGCGATCGGTCCAGTAGAGAATTCGACTCTGGTGATCGATCTCCAGATCAATCGGCTCCGGCAGACCGTCGTAGAATATCTCGATGTCGGATCTCATGGCTGCGGTCTGGCCGGCGGGGATTTCGACATTGGCGCGGAAGATGCGACCGAGCCCTGCATTATCAGGCCCCTTTTGCGTCCAGTAGATACGACCGAATTTCGGGTCGATCGCCAGCCCGACGCACCATCGCATCTGGTCCTTGCGATCGGCTTCGCCGTGGCCCGCTTCGATGAGCGTCTCCAGCCGCGAGCCCTCGAGGTTACAGCGCATGACGCGCATACCCTCGCGATCGCACCAGTAGAGCTTGCCGCCCTTCTTATCGAGGATGATCTGCTTCGGCGTGTGGGTGTGTCCCCGCGGGACGATGGTCTTGCGGTTCTTGCCGTCGATGTCGGCGCGCTCGATGGACCCGTCATCCAGGCTCGGGATGCCCATGTTGGTCCAGTAGATATGGCCAGCCTCGACATCCACGACGATGCCATCCGGAAGGTGGCAGCCGGTGACGATGGTCGTGCGGTCGGAGCCATCCGCATTCATCAGGTGAATGCAGCCCGCGTTCAATTCGAGGACGAAGAGACGAGGGATCGTGGGGCTTGATTTCGTGACGGCGTTTGGCATGTCGCACCTGCATCCTGGCCCGACCACGGACCGGGTCAGGTGACGCGACTATGACGCGATCGCCGTCATTCATCTTGGACAGGAATGTCATCGCTGGGATGGGTCTGCTGCTTGATCACCTGGCGCCCCCCGGGACGTCGGGACGAGCACCACTGCGAGAGCAGCAGCTTTCAACAAGTCAGGGATCAAACATCCAAGCGTGGGTAACGGACAGGTTACATGGTCGGCTCCGACTCAAAAACATTCATCGCCTCGCGATTGCGGCTGGGCCTCACAACCGAATAAACTAGAGGCCATCCGGCCATCAGAAAGGGAGTCAGGCATGGACGTGCCGAGCTCTGACAAGGACGTTCAAAGCACGCCCGACGTGCCGGGTAACGGACCGGCGAAAGCCGCGCACAACCCGACACGCACGCCCTCTATCATCGTCGGTGTCGTGGCGGCTGCTGTCGTCGGGCTTTCCGTCTTCTATCTGTTGCGCCCGGAGCCCTTGCTGGTTCAGGGCGAGGTCGATGCAACGCGGCTCGATATCGCGGCGCGCGTGGACGGACGGGTCGGCAAGATTCCCGTCGAGCGCGGCCAGAACGTGGCTGCGGGCGCAGTGCTGGTCCAGATCGACAATCCAGAGACGCTGGCCAAGCACGAGCAAATGAAGGCGGCCAAGGCCGTCGCGGACGCCCAGCTTGCCAACGTACTCGTCGGAACGCGGGTGGAAGTGATCGCGGCACGGAAGGCGGAAATGGAGCGCGCGCAAGCGGCGCTGGTGCTGGCGCAAAAGACCTTTGACCGCACACACACCTTGACCGAGCAAGGCAATGCGCCGCAAGCCCGCCTCGATCAGGCCACCGATGCGCTGCACGAAAGCGAGCGCGCCGTCGACCAGGCCAAATCGGCCTATGACCAGGCGGTCAATGGCTACACCAAGGAGGAGCGGGCCATTGCCAATACCAATGTCGAAAAGGCCAGTGCCGATATCCAGAGTGTCCAGTCGATCATCGACCAGCTCGTGGTCTATGCGCCCGTAGCCTCGCAGATCTATCAGCGTAATGTGGAACCCGGCGAATACGTCTCGCCGGGCGTCCCGCTCGTCACCTTGATCAATCTCGCGGACCTCTGGGTGCATTTCGATCTGCGAGAGGATCTCGTCAAAGGCCTCAAGGTCGGCGATCGCTTCGATGTCCGCATTCCCGCCCTCGGCGACCGCTCGGTGACAGTCGAGGTCAAGCTCATCGCGACCAAGGGCGAATATGCAAGCTGGCGGGCCACGCGTGCTTCGGGTGATTTCGACCTGCGGACGTTTTCGATCCGTGCCTATCCGGTGCAACCGGTGCCCGAGCTGCGACCGGGAATGAGCGCCTATCTGGATTGGCGGTCACGGCCATGAGGCCGGCGCCCAAGCCCGGATTTCTGCTGGTCGCGCGGCGCGAGTGCCGCTGGCTGTTTCACGATCGCGTGGCGCTGCTCCTGATCTTCGGCGTGCCGCTGTTCGCGTTCGTGGTTCTCACCACGGTCTTTAGCCATCCGGTCATCCGCGGGCTCGGCGTGACTGTCGTCGACGAGGACAAGTCGGACGCGTCGCGCGCCCTGGTGGAATACATTGCGGCGTCGCCAAGCCTGAAGATCGTCGACCGCTCCGGCACGCTGTCCACGGCCGTGCAGGACATACGCTCCGGCAAGTCGATTTCGGCCGTCCACATCCCGCCGGATTTCGAGCGCGACCTGAAGGCCGCGCGCCGCCCGCAGATCGTCGGGTTTTATAACCAGCAGTTTTTGACTCCCTCCGGAATCGCATCCTCGGGTCTGAGCGATTCACTTTCCGCCGCGGCAGCCGTGGCCGCTCCCGCCAGTCGCGCGGCACCTGCGCCAGCGTCCCTGGGTGTGCTCAAGGCGGAGACCATGGCGCTCGTCAATCCGCAGAAGAACTATGCGCAGTTCCTGCTGCGCGCGCTGCTGCCGACCATCATCCATGTGGTGATGACCCTTGCCGCCGGCTATTCCGTCGGCTCCGAATTCCGCCGCCGCGACGCGCGGGCCTGGCTCGAAAGCGCCGGCGGCGATCCGCTTGTCGCGCTGGCCGGCAAGCTCGCACCGCTGTTCTGCATCTTCATTTTGATCATGCTGGCCGAGCCACTGTTCCTGGAGGGCGTGCTGGAGATTCCCTTCAAGGGCAATCTGCCGTTGATGATCGCCGCGGCCTCGCTGCTGATCGTCGGTTATCTGTCGCTCGGCGCCCTGCTCCAGCTTCTGGTCGGCGATCTCGCCACAGGGCTCGGGCTTGCGGGCCTCATTGCCTCGCCTGCATTCGGCTATGCCGGCGTCGGCTTTCCCACCATCGGCATGAATGCCTTTGCGCAGACATGGAGCGCGATCCTGCCGCTTCGCTGGTACATGGCCGTCCTGCTGGGACAAGCCGCGCGGGGATTGCCGGTCGCGGATTCGGCTATTCCCTTCGCGGCGCTTGCGGGCCTGGCGTTGCTGTTTGCCGGCCTGGCATGGCTGCGCATGGCGAACGTCACCCGCAAGGGCTGGTTTGCAACAGCGCGGCCTGTCGAGCCATCCGAGGCCATCTCCACACCGCACGGCGTCGGCGGCGCCTTCGTGGCGGAGTGGCGGCGCGTGCTGGGAACGCGGAGCGCCTTCACTCTGCTGTTTCTCGCTCCCCTGATCTACGGCATCTACTATCCGCAGCCCTATCTGAACCAGATCCTTCGCAAGCTTCCGATTGCGGTCGTCGATAACGATCTCAGCGATCTCAGCCGGCAGATCGTCGAGACGCTGGATGCGAGCGGCGCATTGAGCGTGACGGTTCGCGCCCGAACGCTGGCTGAGGCGCGCAGCGCGATCGATCGCGGGCAGGCCTTTGCCGCCATCGAGATTCCGCCCGACACGGAACGCGACGTGCTCAAGGGCATCACCGCCCACATCCCCGTCTATGCGGACGCAACCTATCTGTTCATCTTCCGATCGAGCGCCAGCGGGGTCGCCACCGCCATCGGAACCTTGACGTCCGAGCTCGTTTCGCGCGGCGCGCGGTCGGATGGCAGCCTCGTCAAGGCAAAGCTGGCAAGCTCGAGCCCGGCCGACGTGCTGCTGCAGCCTATCTTCAACCCGGTGGGCGGCTATGCGAGCTACGTCGTTCCGGCGGCGTTCATCCTGATCCTGCAGCAGACCCTGCTGATCGGCGCCGCGATGCTGACCGGCACGGCGCTGGCGAGCGGAGGCGCAGCCTTTGCCGGCGTGCTCGGCCGCGGCATCGCGCATCTGACCGTCTACCTTCCTGCGCTCGCGCTCTACGTCATCGTGCTGCCCCGCATCTACGGTTTTTCCACGCTCGGCCATCTTCCGCAGATTCTCGCGCTCGCGAGTGTCTTCCTGCTGGCGACGAGTTTCATGGGTCAGGCTGTCGGGGCCTGGTTCACGCGACCGGAGAACGCAACCATCCTGCTGCTGGCGACGAGCCTGCCGCAGTTCTTCATGGCCGGCTTCGCATGGCCGCGCGAAGCGATTCCGGACGTGGCCCTTGCGTTCGGCCGGTTATTCCCGGCCGACTCCGCGATCGACGGCCTCGTGCGCATCAACCAGCTCGGCGCCGGCATCTGGGAGGTTGGGCATGACTGGCTCGCATTGTGGTGCCTGGCGCTCGGCTATTTCGCGCTTGCGGTGATCTCGGCATTTGCCGTCAGGAGGAGACAGGGACATGCCCAACCTTAGACCTGCCGCCTTCGTCGCGATTCCGCTCGCGCTGGTCGCGGCGGGCGCGCTGCTCTATGTCATGCGCCACTCGGCACCACCCGCAGCCATCGTCGGCGTCGTGCGCGCGACCGAGATCAGGGTCGAGCCGGAGGTCAACGGCCAGCTGGTCTCGATTGCGGCCAAGAAGAGGTCCTCTGTGAAGGCCGGCGACGTCGTGGCGCGGCTATCGGCGGTGGAGTTGACGGCGCAGGCGGACCAGGCGCGTGCCGCGCTCGCGTCGGCAACCGCCAACCGCAACAACGTCTATGCCGGCGTTCGTCGCGAGCAGGTCGACTCGCTGAAAGCCGCCATCGCCAAGGCCAGCGCCCGCCTCGACTTCGTGCAGGCCCAGCTCACCCGGACCAGCACGCTGGCGCGCCAGAGCTTTGAATCCCAGCAGTCGCTCGACCAGGCCGAGAACGACGTCGCCAGCGCACGCGCCGGCGTGGCCGAGGCCCAGGCCAATTACGATGCGGCCGTGGCGGGCCCGACCCGGGAAGAGCGCGCTATCGCCGACACGCAGGTGCAGGCCGCGGCCGCCGCGGTCACCGTGCTCGAGCGCCGCCTCGACAAGATGGTGTTGCGCGCGCCGGCCGACGGCGTGGTCAGCGTCATCGCCGCCGAGGTCGGCGAGAACGTTCGCGCGGGCCAGCCGATCCTGATGGTCGAGGCCGCAGGCAGGCAATGGCTCTCCTTCAACGTGCGCGAGGACCACCTCGATCGTCTCGCGATGGGAGAAACCGCGAATGTGATGCGGAACGGTGCCAATAGCGCGACGAAGGCGGTCATCACCGAGCTGCGGCCGCTCGGCGTGTTTGCCACCTGGCAGGCAGAGCGTGTGATTGGCGATCATGACCGCAACACGCTTCGCCTTCGCCTCGATCCCAAGGGAGAGATGGCCGGCATTGAGCCGGGCATGACCGTCTGGATCGACCGCTAGGACCCCAGCGATTGAAATCGCAGAGCTACACTATACCGACCATTTGCAAACGGTGTGCGCACCAAGCTCCGACCTGGGACCCGCTGATTGAGAGCCAGTTGCTTCCCATCCCAGGATGCTCATCGTTGATCGAATAAGCCGCAGATAGCTGCGCGAATATGCGGCGAAGAAGTGACGCTTTCCCCGCGGCCGCTCGCCCATTTCAGAAGCTTGCTTACGTCGGCTATCGCAAGATTTTTCTTGATCTCCCGGTGCACACGTCGTGCACACGCGGCCCTCTACCCAATTGAAAGAATTAAACTCTCGTTCCAATCCATCATGGGGAAGTTTGAGCCAGGTCCAGGCGGCGAGAACTACTCAGATCTAACATCGAGGCGGTCTCTGATCGCGGAAACAGACGCGAACGGTCGGTCGACCACGGACATCTTGATAAGCTTGGTCGCGATTTTTGCGGACAAGCCTAACTGATCGCCTCTCCTAGCATCCCGGGCGCTGCGATGTAGCCGCTGACCGCCAGCCGTATGCTATTTTGCCGACGCAAACCTTCCGACCTCGTCGATCAGTTTCCGGAAGGGCTCTCGAACTTCGCCGAGCCCATCGATTCGTAGGGTGGCGTGACAACCCTTTACGGCTACGACTATACGGTCTGGGCATTCGACCACAATTCTTCGATGGTGAAGCCGGCCCTCTCCGCTATCTTTCGAAATGTACTCTCGTCCGCTCGCGATGACCTAAAGCAAAAGATGCGGTAACTGCACAACCGATCTGTCTCAGCAATTGGTCCAGACCTGAGCTCAGTCGGGCTGAAACGATAAAAACCCAAGACGCTCTTGCTCCGGCTCGCCAGCCCTGAAACGAGACGGGCTTGGTCAGATCAAGAATTCCATATCTACCAGCAAAAGACCCACATCCATTGAAGATTGCTCTTGCGCCGGCCGTCGGGAGGTAGTCCCGCAATCTCAGTTTAGCCTCCACCCGCTCGCCTCCATCGCTGAAATTTCCAAGCAAGCAACTACCTGGCGATAGCCTCAGCCATAATTTTGGCCGTTTCGTCGTAGAAGCGCCAGAGGTCGGGATCGACCGGATTGGGCGCGCCGAAATAACCATTCGGCGTCAATCGCCGGGCCGCCTCACCGCCCTGTCGCCAGACGGCGAGATCGTCAACGGTGAGCTTGGTCGGCTCCAGGCCGCGCAACGCTTCAAAATCGACGGTCTCAGGATAGTGGCGGACGATCGCCGCAGTCTCGTATTCGTCCGCATGGACACCAAACACGCCAGTGACCTTGAAGTCGTCGAGCGCGGGATCATGATCCCAACGCACCCAGATCGGCTCCTCGCCGGTCTGTCCGAGGCGTTTGATCATATTCCATCGCGTCGGCGCATATAGCCAGCGCGCGCCGGCCTGGCCGCGCAGATGCGCCTTCTGCAACACATCCAGGATCATGTCGTTGTGGGCTCGGTCACCGTGATGGCTGACGACGAAAACGTCGGGAAACCCGTTGGCCACCAAGGAATCGATGACGTCCGTCAGCAAGGCGGCGGCCGTCTCAGTCCGAATGCGAAAGCTCCCCACGAATTCGCCGAGCACGCCGTTGATCCCCCAATAATAGGGCGGCGCAATAACCGTCTCCTTGCCGCGTGCGGCCGCGTATTTCTGCGTCGCCCGGCAGAGCTGCAGCGCGATGAAGGCGTCGGTGCCAATCGGCAGATGCGGCCCATGCGCTTCCATGACTCCGGCCGGCAGCAGCACCGCGGCCTTGCGGCTGGCTGCCTCTGCAACCGCATTGGCCGTCATCTCAGCCATGGTGCTGGAGAACAGATTTTCGCTGGTCATGGGAAACTCCGGGATAAGTCAGTGCCGGCCTAGACCGACAGCCAACGATGAACCTGTTCGAAATCGGCGAGCAATTCCGCGGATTTCCCTTCGAGCACGATCTTGCCGCGATCCAGCACGATGGCGCGGTCGCTGAGCCGCAGGACATCCTCGGCGCGCTGCTCGACGATGATGATCGCAAAACCGCTGTCGCGCCGCAGGCGCATCAACGTCTCCTCGAGCTCCTCGACGATCACAGGCGCCAGCCCCTCGAACGGTTCGTCCAGCAGCAACAGGCGCGGGCTCGTCATCAGCGTGCGCCCGATCGCCAGCATCTGCTGCTCGCCGCCGGACAGCTTGTCGCCCATGTTGCGCCGACGTTGCTTCAGCCGCGGAAACACCTCGTAGATTCCATTGAGGTCGAAGCGGCCGCCTCGACGATGCGCGACAAGCAGGTTTTCCTCCACCGTCAGCGACGGAAAGATCTCGCGTTCCTGCGGCACCCAGCCAAGTCCGAGCCCGACCCGCTGGTTGGTGCTGAGCGTGCTGAAATCGTGGCCATCCCAGCGCAGCCTGCCGGCAAAGCGCGCGGCGTGCGCCATGATCGCCAGCATCAGCGTGCTCTTGCCGACGCCATTCCTGCCGAGCACGGCCAGGCATTCGCCTTCCGACACCGACAGGCTCATCTCCTCCAGCACCACGGCCTCCCCATAGCCGGCCGTGAGCCTCTCGATCTCAAGCAGGGACATGGGCCCCCCTGCGTCCGAGATAGACTTCGCGCACGCGCTCGTTGCCGGAGATCTCGGCCGGCGTGCCCTCCGTGATGATGCGGCCTTCGACCAGCACGGTGATCCGATCGGCAAAGCGGAAGACTAGGTTCATGTCGTGCTCCACGAACAGGAGCGTCAGATCGCGCGGCAGTGCGTGGATGCGCTCGAAGATAGCCTCGCTCTGCGCCGCAGGAACGCCTGCGGCGGGCTCGTCGAGGACCAGGATCCGCGGCCTTGCGGCCAGCGCCACCGCGATTTCAAGCAGGCGTTGCAACCCGTAGGGCAATTCATGAACCGGCCTGTCCGCGTGAGCGATCAGGTTGACGAAGGCAAGATGCTCACGGGCTTCCTCGATGGTCGCATTGTCGTGCGCGGCGCGGCGCCAGAACACCCGGGTCAATTGCTTGCGCTCGAGCACGGCCAGCACCACGTTGTCGAGCACGCTGAGGCCGCGAAACAATTGGTTGATCTGGTAGGTCCGCGACAGCCCGCGCCGCACCCGCGCGCTCTCGCCCAGCCGCGTGACGTCGTCTCCACTGATCAGGATCATTCCCGAGGAGGCCGCGACCCCGCCGGTCAGCGCATGGACCAATGTGGTCTTTCCCGCGCCATTGGGGCCGATCAGCGCATGCCGCGATCCCGCGGCGATGGCGAGCGAGACGCCGGACACCGCAGCGAAGTGACCAAAGCGGATGCTGAGATCCCGTGTTTCGATGGCGGTCATGACGGCCGCCCGAAACGCCGGCGCAGGCTGTCAGCCACGCCTGCAATGCCATTGGGAATCACGAACACCGACAGCATCAGCACGATGCCGATGCCAAGGTGCCAGTACTTCGGACTGACCGTCGACAGATAATCCTTCATGAAGCCGAACGCCGCTGCCCCCATCACGACACCGGGGATGCTGCCGGAGCCGCCGATGGTGGTCATCATCATCACCTCCGCCGAGCGATCGAAGCCGAGCATGTCGAGTGAGGCGAAGTGACTGGTCTGCGCGAGCACCGCGCCGGCCAAGCCCGCAATCGCGCCCGACATCGTATAGGCCATGGCAAGATGGCGTGCGACCGGCGCGCCGATCGCGGGCATGCGCTGCGTGTTCTCGCGAATGCCCTTCAGGGCCAGACCGAACGGCGATTCCGTGACCCGTTTGAGAAAGACGAAGACAATCGCCAGAACGCACAGCGCGTAGAAGAAGGCCGTCTTGCCGAGAAAATCGAAAGGAAACAGCCCGAGGACGGGCCCGATCGTGAAGTCGGGAAAGCCGTCCGCGCCGCCCGTAAGCCAGCGCGCGCTGTTGGCGGCCTCATAGAGCAGGAAGCCCATGCCGAGCGTCACCAGCAGCCGCGTAAAATCGTTGCCGCGCACGACGATGGGCGTCACGCAGAATGCAGCTGCCGCGCTCACCAGCATCGCGCCGGCAAGACCTGCGACCGGTTCCGTGATGCCGGCACGCGCCAGGATAGCCGCAGCGTAAGCGCCGAGGCCGAAGAACGCCGCGTGCCCCAACGAGACGATGCCGGCGTGCCCCTGGAGCAGATCGTAGGCGAGCGCAAAGATCGCCAGCACGAACAGGCTGCTGAGTAGCAACAGATAGTCCGGAAACAGGACATAGCTCGCCAAGGTCGCAAGCAGGAGCGCAACGCCGGGACCGCTATTCATGATCGTCCTCACGCGGCCCGTCCGGCAAGACCCCTGGGCAGGAAGATCATGGTGAGGACCAACAGGCCATACACCACGAACGACCCGACCGCGGGCAGATAGTATTTGAACAAGGCGTCGACAACGCCGAGTAACAGCGCGGCAACCACCGATCCGCCGATCGAGCCGGGGCCGCCGATCGCCACCACCATCAGGAGGATGGTGAGGTACTTGAAAGGAAATGTCGGATCGAGGCCGAGAAACCCGACCGATAGCGCACCGCCAAGCCCCGCCAGCCCTGCCCCAAGGCCGAATGTCAGCGCGAACAAGCGATCGACGTTAATGCCGATGCCTTCGGCGGTCCGGCGATTGTCGACCGAAGCGCGGATCTTCGCGCCGAACAAGGTGTGATTGAACAGCAGCATGAGGCAGACCGCCGTCACGAGGCCGGCAACAACCAGAAACAGGCGATAGCTGCCGAAGCGAATGCCGATGATATCGATATGGCCGGCGAGCCAGTCGGGCAGCAGCACGGCCTGCTGCTGCGGACCGAAGATGATGGTCGCGAGCGCGCTGGCGGCAAAGGCCAGACCAATGGAAAACAGCACCTGCTGAAGCGCCGGCATGGCGTAGACGTAACGGATCACCGATCGTTCGATCAGCACGCCGACTAAGGCCGTTGCCAGGAAGGCCGCTGGCAGGATCAGCAGAAACGGCAGATGCGCGGATTGCAGCAACGTAGTCGCAACATAACCGCCGCACATCGCAAAGGCGCCGTGCGCCAGATTGATGAAGCGCATCAGCCCCAGCGTCACCGACAGACCGACCGAGAACAGCAGGAGCAGCATGCCGTAGGCAACACCATCGGCGACGACTGAGGCAATCCCGTTCATCGACTACTTCGCTGGGTCCTTGACAGCCTCGATCGTGTCGAATGCGATGTTGTGCCAGCCGCCGTCCTTCTGCTCGCCCTTGCGGATGTAGATGTTCTCGACGACATCGCGCGTGGCGGGATCGATCTCCACGGGCCCGCGCGGGCTATCGAGCTTCGTGCCCTTGAAGGCCGCCATCAGCGCATCGCCGTCGAGATTGCCGTTGGTCTTCTCGACCGCCTTGTAGATCAGCGCCATGGCATCATAGGCCTGCACGGTGCGGACGCTCGGGACCGCGTTGGCACCAAACATCTCCTTGTAGCCCTTCAAAAACCCTGCATTGGCCTTGTTGTCGAGCTCGACCTGGTAATGCATCGACGAGATCACCCCATCGACCGCATCGCCCATCGCAGCCAGCATGTAGTCGTCGACGACATCTCCGGTCACCAACAGCTTGATGCCGGACTTGACGAGGCCGCGCTCCTTGGCCGCCTTCATGAAGGCGACCGAGACATCGCCGCCGGGATTGAACGCGAACACCGCGTCGGGCTTGGCTTCCATGGCGCGCTGGAGAAACGGCGAGTATTCCATGGCCGCGACCGGGGTCCGTGCGTCGCCGATCACCTTGCCGCCGCCTGCCTCAAAGCTCTTCTTGAACCAGGTTTCGGCGTCGATGCCCGGCGCGTAGTCGGAGACGATTGTATAGGCCGTCTTGATGTTGTTCTTGGCAGCCCACGCGCCGAGCGTGGCTGCCAACTGCGGCAGCGTGAACGACACACGGACAAAATAAGGTGACTTTTCGGTGATGATCGAGGTCGCCGCGTTAACGATGACCGCAGGCTTCCTGGCTTCCGTCAGCAAGGTCGCCGCCGACATTGCATTCGGCGTGAAACTGTAGCCGAGGATCACGTCGGCTTTGTTGCGGACGATCAACTCCTGGGTCAGGCGCCGCGCGAGGTCACCCGAGCCCGGTCCCTGATCGTCCCGCAACACCGTCTCGACGGTTAGTCCTGCGACCGTCGATCCGTGCAGCTTCTGATACAGTTTGACGCCGTTCTCGTAATACTGGCCCTGATCGGCGAAAGCGCCGGACATCGGCAACACCAGTCCGATGGTCAGCTTGCCGCTGGCGGCCTGCGCCATGCCCGACAGCATCGCGGTTATCGTCGCAGCAGTGGCGACACGCTTCAGCACGGCGGACATCAGGAACGGTCGAACAGTCATCACGTCACTCCGAAGGGACAGGGAAAGGCACGCATGCGCGGCGATTAGCGGGCGTCCGGCACCTGGCGCGTTGCAAGAAACTCATCGAAGGTCTCGCCGCGCATCGATGCATAGACCTCGAGATTGGTCTCTCCCACCAACCGCGCGAACTTCTCCAGCACAAAGAAATTCGCGCCGTACTGGATCAGTCCCAGCCAGTTGCGGTCCCGTACAAGCGTGGTCTCCTGATCGGTCAGACCCGCGTTGCGACATGCCGCAGCCTCGTCGCGTTCGAATTCCGCGCGGCTCGCCGGCGTCCTCATGTTCCAGAAGAACCGGTTCAAACGAATGCATTTCGTGCCGGTCTTGATGTCGAAGGCATAGGTGCCCGCGATATCCTCGATCCCGGACAGTTGCGGGTTCTGCGAGACGCCTTCGACCTTCTTCGGAGTCTGGTCGTTCTCCTCGAACACCAGGACCGTCATCGCCGTCGTCGTCGCCAGATAGTAATTCTGGTGAACCTTCTTGATGTCGTCGCTAAGCGCGCCGCGCATGGCCAACCACATGATGACCTCGACGCTCTCGGCGCCGCCGAGGCGGATGTAGTCGACGTGTTTCATCTTCGCGAGCGTCATCGGATCCTTTTCGATCAGATCGATGAAGCGCATGTCCCACTCGGTATCGTTGTAGCCGGTCCGTTCGCCGTGGATCTGGTGCGAAAGACCGCCGGTGCCTACCACCACGACGGACAGGTCTTCGGTATAGGATTCGATCGCGCGACGGAGCGCCTGCCCGAGCCGATAGCAGCGCATCGCTGTCGGCAGCGGATATTGAACGACGTTGACCTCGACGGGGATGACGGCGCCAGGCCAGCCGCCCTTGTGCGGCCACAGCAGCGGGAGCGGCGAAAACACACCGTGGTCGAGCGGACGATCCTGGAACACGGTCAGGTCGAACTCGTCGTTGATAACGCTTTCTGCAATATGGCGCGCGAGTCCGGGGTGACCGGGCAAGGTCGGCAGCGGACGGAGCCCAGCGCCCTCGTCGGCGACGTCGTAGCTGGGCGCCACGCCGAGCGCGAATGTCGGATAGAGATCGTAGAAGAATGCGTTCAAGTGGTCGTTGTAAAAGAACACCAGCACGTCCGGCTTCTTCTCCTCCAGCCATTTGGCCGCCGGCTCGAAGCCTTTGAACAGCGGCGCCCAAGCGGGCACATCCTGCTTGTTCTTGTCATAGGCGACACCGATCGTCGGCACATGGGAGGCGCCAATGCCTCCGATAATCCTCGCCATCTACTTGCTCCCTGCTCGCTGCCGTTCAGAAATTGACTAATCGCCGTGCGGCCCTATTTCCGCGACGTGCCTTCTAGGACGAGATCGTCGATGACCTCGTCGGTCGTCAAAACGTCGCCAAAGCTCTGGAAAACGGTCGAAAATCCGATGTTGTGGTCCTCAATGAAACGGGCCGCGTTGGCGTCGCTCACCATCACCACGCGAAAGTCCAGCATCATGGCGTCGCGCGCCGATGTCTCGCAACACATGTTGGTCAGCATGCCCACGATCACGACATTGGTGATCCCTGCCGCCGTCAATTTTTCGGGGAGGTCCGAGCGGGACGGAATGAATGCGCTGAAGCGAGACTTGGTCGCCATGATATCCCCCGGCTGCACATCGAGCGTGGGATAGATCCGGTGCCCGTCAGCCCCCGCGGTCAGGTTATCGCGATGGCGGGCAGCGTTCTCCTTGGTGAAGAAATAATCGTGGTAGATCGGCCACAGGCTCCTGCCGTTGTCTCCAGCCGTCATACTGACCCAAGCAACATGCCCACCCCGCGCGCGAAACGTTGCTGCAAGCTTGTTGATATGGGGCACGATGGCAACCGCGGGCGGGACATCAGACACGTAGAATTTCTGCATATCGATCACCACCAGCGCGGTCTCGCGCGGCTCGAACCGCTCGAATACACGCAAGCGCCCGCGCTTCTTCATGACGCGGTCGATGACATAAGGCGGCATTTCGTAGGGCGACGGTGATGTCATCAGGTTATCCAGCCTCGGGCTCATCGTTCGGACGCAGTTCGCCGGTGACGGAAAATTAGCTTGCTCTTCGGCGCTGCCTAGGCGCAAATCCCGCGGGATGCTATCTAAATTCGTTATGTCTTCCCGAGACGGACACCCCGCAATGAGGCTCGCGCGGACTTGCTGAATATCAGGAACCTTCGCGCTTTCGTGGCCGTGGCCCACTCCGGAAGCGTCATCAAATCGAGCCGGCTGGTTCGCCGCGCGCAGTCCGCCGTGACGCGCTCGATCAAGGAGCTGGAGGCCGATGTTGGCGTCCAGCTGTTCGAACGCAGATCGCAAGGCATGCTGCTGACTGAATTCGGACGAGCCTTGCTCGCTCGGGTCGAACGCGCGTTCGCAGAGATGGAAACTGCACGGTCGGCCTTCAAGACCGCCCAGCTGTCGGCAAGCCTGGTCGACAAGGCGCCCATCTTCTCCCTGTCCATCAGCCGCCAGCGTCTGCTCGTCTTTGCCGAACTGGTGGAGCAACACCACGTGGGCGCGGTGGCGGACAGCTTGGGAATATCCCAGCCCGCCGCCAGTCAGTCGCTACGTGAGATCGAAACAAGCATCGGTGCCAAATTGTTCATCCGCGGCGCCGGCGGCATGCAGCCTTCGCCATTGGGCGCCCTGCTCGGTGTGCATATCAGGCGGGCACTTGCCGAAATCCGCGCCGGCGAAGTCGAAATCCAATCGCTTCGCGGTGCGATCACCGGCAGGGTGATCGTTGGGTCGCTGTCGCTTGGCCGGACCCGGTTGCTTCCGAAGGCGATCATCGAGCTCACCAGAAATCATCCCAACCTGACGGTCACCACGGTCGAGGGGACATTCGAGCATCTGGCCACGCGGCTGCGCGCGGGCGATATCGATTTCATGCTCGGCGCACTCCGTCCCCCGGAACACACGATCGGCTTGGCGCGCGAGGTGGTGACCCAGGATGTCCTGTCGGTCGTCGCAGGCGGGGCACATCCGCTGGCGCGCAAGCGAAAACTGACATTCGCGGATCTCGCCTCGGCCGATTGGGTGCTGCCACCTCACGGCGCCCCAACGCGGGAGCTCCTGGAAAACACCTTGAGAAACCACGGGCTCGGCGAGACCCGCGTGGTGGTCGAGACTGCCGATCTCGCCATTACCCGAGGAATCCTGATCGGCAGCAACATGCTGACCGCGGCTTCCGCACACCTGTTCCACGAGGACATCGCGACCAGGACGCTGGTCGTGCTTCCCCTGACGCTGCCGGAAACCAGCCGTCCGATCGGGATATTGCAACGGCAGGCGAGCAGCCCGTCGCTTGCCGCCCAGTTGCTGATGGCCAACATCAGGGCAATCGGACAGCTCTGACGGGTCAGGTCAGGTCCAGAGGCGTGCCGACATATTGCTCGGCGATGGTGGTCTGGGCAGCCCGCGAGCCCAGGATGTACTCCAGCTCTGTAAGCTGAAGGTTTCGCTCAAAGGCCGAATGCTCCGGAAATCTGTGCAGCAGGCCGGTGAGCATGGTCGCGAACCGGACCGTCCTCCAGACGCGATCCAGGCACTTCTCGGAATAGCCGTTGAGCCTGCTCTTGTTGCCGGTCCGGTAGAACTCGATCAGTGCAGCCGCCATCACGCGGACATCGGCCACCGCCAGATTGAGCCCCTTGGCACCCGCGGGCGGCGTAATATGGACCGCATCGCCGGCGAGCAGCAGCCTGCCATATTGCATCGGCGAGGCAACGAACGAGCGCAGCCGCGCGATATCGCGCTGGAAGATCTCGCCCTCGACGATCTCGGTCCGGTCCTCGTCGAACATACGCGCGTGCAGTTCACCCCAAAACCGGTCGTCGGACCATGATGTGTGATCGTCGTTGGCATCGATTTGCAGATATAGGCGAGAGACCGCGTTCGAACGCCGGCTGCACAGCGCGAAGCCACGATCGCTGTTCGAATAGGTCATATCGCCGAGTGGCCTCGACCGCGACAACACGCCGAGCCAGGCAAAATCGTAAACGCGCTCATAATTGATGATGTGGCCTGGCGGCGGCGCCTGCCGGCTCACGCCATGAAAACCATCGCAGCCGGCGATGTAATCGCACTCCAAGACCTCGTCACGGCCATCATGGCTGAAGTGGATCTTGGGCCGGTCGCCGTCGAGATCCGACAGCCGCGAGACCTTCGCCTCGAACAACAGCGGCTGCGACGCCTCAAGCCGGGCCCCGATCAGGTCCTTAACCACTTCCTGCTGACCGTAGATCATCACCCGCTTGCCGGTCAGGCCGGGAAGATCGAGATGGATGTTCTTGCCGCGAAAGCGAATGTCGAGGCCTTCATCAACCATGCCCTCTCGCCGCATCCGCGCGTCCAGTCCGAGCATTTCAAGAGTCTCCATCGTGCCCGGCTCGAGCACGCCGGCGCGCACACGCCCTTCGACATAAGGGCGGCTCTGGGCCTCGACGACGACACATTCTATTCCGGCCCGGTGCAGCAGATGCGACAGGAAAAGCCCGGCCGGTCCGGCACCAATGATTCCAACTTGCGTTCGCATCTTCAGACTTCTCACCGCATTCATCGAACCACCGACCAAATGCACAGCTTGGTGGAACAACCGCCGGTGCAGATTTGTTCGAGAAGGACCCACGGCACAAGGCGCAAAGATCAAATACGCCGATCTAACTACATTATTGCAAGGCGACGCCCCAGTTTCCGCAGGCAACGTCTCGCAAGAATTCCAAGGTCCTCAGCGTAGGTCGCGCAGACCGTCGGCAGGCTGCGATCACCGCCACGAATTCTCTAAAGATCGTCCAGTTTCAATCGCAAAGCCAGCAAATCCGTGAATGCTCGTACCTTTGCGGGCGCAAGTCTGTTTTCCAACCAGAGAGCATGAATGGGAACGGGCTTCGGTTCGAAGTTTTCCAACACGACTTTCAGCTTCGATGTCGCGACCAGGTGCTTTATTTGCCAAAGCGGTGAATAGCCGAGCCCCAGGCCGCTGGTTGCCGCAGCGTAAATGGCTGCCATCGTATTCGACCGAAACGTGCCTTGAACTCTGACGAGGCGAGTCCTTCCGTCGATTTGAAACGACCATTGTCCGACCTGTTGATCTATCGTCCGGACAAGACAGTTGTGTTGTCGCAGGTCTTGAGGATGCTTGGGCCGACCGCGCCGGGCAAAATAGGATGGCGCTCCGAAGACCACACGGCGCAGCGTGCCCAGCAGTTTGCTCTGCAAACCAGAGGCCGGGAGGTCCGCGATGCGGATCGCGAGGTCGAGCCGCTCGACCGCCAGATCGCTAAACCCGTCGAAAAGTTGAAGATCAATCTCCGTCTGTGGAAACTCTTTCATATATTCCGCAATGATCGGGACCAGAAAGTCTGGTCCGAACAGTACGGGAGCGCCAATTCGCAATATCCCAGAGGGCTCCAGCCGCCGACTGGCCGCTTGTTCCCGGGCTTCCCGTATTTCCGCAATTGCTGGCTGAACCCTTCTATAAAATTCGCCGCCAGCCTCGCTGGGGCTACAGTGTCTCGTCGTCCTGTGGATCAGGACAACACCGACATCCTCCTCCAAAGAAGCGAGCGAACGGCTGATGGCTTGAAGCGATCGGCCGAGGCGAAGCGCCGCCTCTGTCAAGCTGCCATGATCGACGACTGAGAGAAACGCTTCCAGGTCTTCCAAACGCGTCATGATTATCTCGCATCTCAAGAGAGAGAGTCACTTTTAACGCATATTGTTTCGACATTCGAGACAACGTAACTTCGTCTGGAAAGAAATCGAAGGAAGAATTCGCATGACAAAAACCGTGCCCGTTGTTCTCGTGGTCGGCGCCACCGGCAAATTTGCCCGGCTGGTGATCCCGGAACTCTTGAGGCGAAATTCAATTGTTCGCGCGTTGGTGAGAGATGCCGAGCGCGGCAAGGTCGCGCGGCTCGGTGGTGCAGCGCAAATCGCAATTGGCGATTTGCGAAATGCGGATAGTTTGAACAAGGCAGCCGAAGGCGTTGACGGCATTTTCCACATTGGGCCGGCGTTCGCGCCCGATGAGGCTGCGATGGGCGTTGCGCTGGTTGAAGCCGGCGAGCGAGCCGGCGTGCGCAAATTCGTGTTCTCATCGGTTATCCAGCCGACGAACACGGGCCTCAAGAACCACGCAAGCAAGATTCCTGTCGAAGACGCGTTGTATTCCTCGCGGCTCAACTATACGATCCTGCATCCCGCAAATTTTATGCAGAACATCGGCTTCGCATGGCCGACGATCCTCAGGGAGGGCAAGTTTGCGGAGCCGTTTCCGAAGGAAAAGCGGATTGCGAGAGTCGACTATCGCGATGTCGCGGAGATCGCGGCCACCGCACTCACGGACTCGAAGCTGGACTATGCGACGTTGGAGCTTTGCGCGGGCATGTTCAGCCGTATTGATATCGTGTCGATCATGTCCCGGAAACTTGGGCGGCCAGTCACAGCTGAGGAGCCCAACTTTGAAGAATGGGCAAAGGTTACGCGCCTACCCTACGACGATCACCAGCTCGAGCTTCTATCGAAAGTCCATAATCATTATCGACAATATGGGTTGGGAGGGAACAGTCTTTTGTTATCCGCCGCGCTCGGTCGTGAGCCGCGCTCGATGGAGCAATATATCGGCGATCTCGTGCATCAATCCGCTTCCGAGAACCCGGCGGAGGCAAGCAATGTCTAGAGCACGGCATCCGCTCCTGCAGCTGAGGAAACTTCCACCCTCCTATGGGCGCCTCGTCACGCCCCTGGTTTTGTCTATCTTCATGTCAGGCATCGTCTCAGCGGTCGTCACCGTCAAAGGACTGGGCCTGGGTCCTGGATTCCTCACCAATTGGCTCAGCGCATGGTTTGCCTCCTGGCTGATCGCATTTCCCAGTCTCATGCTCATTTTGCCGATCGTCCGGCGGATAGTATCCACTATCGTCGAACCATCCGCTCGCTGAGCCGGGATCCCAGGTGCGATGCACCTCCGGGGTCGAAGAGGCCTCGTCTCACAGACAAGAACGCACGCCCGATTGGTCTAACAGGGCGCCTCGCGAAGCACCAGAGAGGAGGAGACGCCCATCGGCAAACGCGACGGGAAAAGAAAAGCCCGTATGCGGCGGTTCGACGGGCACTTATCCGGAGCGACGTGATTTGGATTGTTGCGTTTCAACGCACGATCAGCTCTTCACCCGCGCCATTGCCGCTTATCGTCCATAGCCTCGCCTGCTTCGTCGTCGTTCACTGGCAGGTGCAGTTTTACGTTGAGACGTCGAGCACAGCACTATTCAATGTCGACGTCGTCGGGACTGATCGATGGCATGACGAAAACTGGGCTGCTGCCGCGACAGCCGCTGCCTCGGCTTGTTGGAATGACAACTCCGCGAGCCGCTGGAGGTGTGTGATTGTCCGAGTGGTGTGGGCACACCAAGGCTCGAACCCGGGACCCGCTGATTGAGAATCCGTGGCTGTTCGGCGAACTTCGCATGGTGAATCAGATGCGCCGGGAGAACACGAGGCGCCCCAAGACTATTCTTGTCCTCGCTGCAGCTCACACATCTCCTCATGATCGGCCGACCTCTGAGTTCTGCTGGAGGGAGCGCTTTCAAGCGCCCTCACGCGAGTTCTCCGCTCCTGCGGAGACACACACATGCAGTTGCTCTTGTGGACGTCACATCGATCCAAAGAGAGCCTGCCCACACTTGCCTCACATAGATTTTTCATGATCTCTCGGTGCACACGGCGCGCACACGCCGCCTTCTAACCATCTGAAAAACCTGAACTCTCGCTCCAGTCCATCATGGCGAAGTTTAAGCTAGCTTCAGCCACCGAACGCCAACGCGATCCCATCACCGACCGAGCATCCGTTTGACGCCCATCAGTCCGACGCGAAGAAACGGATCCGAGTGGATGTAGAAATACCGTACCCCATGCTCGAGCCAGGACGGCAATTCGTCCGAGGTCACGAGCGTACCGGCGATCTTGCCGGAAGCGCGGATCTTCTTCACTGCAAGCGCGACCCGCTCCATCACGGCCTGCGGCCGCGGCTGACCGAACGGCGGCGCCGGGGGATAGCCCATGTTCTGCGAGAGGTCGCCGGGCCCGATGAAGAAGACATCAATTCCTTCCACCGCGGTCAGTTCTTCGATGTTGTCGATCGCCTGCGGCGTCTCGATCATGGCGATGACCAGCCGCTTCTCGTAGTCGGCAGGACAGGCGTAGCGCACCGCGTCGACGATGGCCCGGGCCTGGTCGGCGGTATCGACCATCGGCACCATCAGCCCATCGGCACCCGCGTTGAGGTAGCGGATCAGGAGAGGCCGTTCATGCGAGTGCGGCCGGACGATCGCCGCGCCACCCGCGCCGCGAATGGCCTGGGCGGTCACGCGGACATCCTCAAAGCTCCAGGTGCCGTGCTCGCAATCGACAAAGATCGCATCGGCCCCGAGCTCTACCAGGCGGACCGCCAGCCCCGACGAGGCGTGATGCGGTGTGAGCATGGTGACCGCCTCGCCCTTGGCGAGGCGCTCGCGCAATTTAGCTCCGTTCATGGGAGATCCTTCTCTGTCAGGTCTTCGGCTTGTCGCTGAGGCCTTCGGGCGCGCCGACCCAGCGGGCGACCTCGATATCGGCCGAGGTGTCGCGCATGAAGGTCGGGCAGATGTGCAGTTCGGGGATCACGGCGCCCTTTTGCAGGCTGGCGCAGAGCAGAACCGCGCGCGCAACGTCGTGCGGATGGAGCATCACGGCCCGCTCGCCCTCGAGCGGCGGCCGGGCGCGATTGTCCATGATCGGCGTATCGGTCTCGCCGGGCAGGATGGTCGTCGCACGGATGCCCTGGTTGCGATATGTGTTGTGTAGGAAGCTCATGAAGTTCTTCACGCCGGCCTTGGCTGCACCATAGGCGGCGCCGCCGAGCAAATTCGGATTGACCACGGCCAGCGACGACACGGTGATCACTGTGCCTTCCTTCCTGGCTATCATGTCCTCCAGCACGGCCTGGGTCAGGTTGAACACCGCGGTGAGGTTGACATTCACCGTGGCATTCCACTCGGCTTCGCTGATGAAGCGCGCGTTCAGCACCTTGCTGGCGCTGCCGGCATTGTTGACGAGGATATCGATCGTCCCGACGTTGCGCTTGACCCAGCCGACCGTCTCCAGAATCGCATCGCGCGATGCGACATCCAATGCGCGGGCAACGGCCTTGCCGCCGGCCTTCTCGATGTCAGCCACGACGTCCCGCAACGGATCGATCCGGCGGCCAGTCAGGACGATTGTTGCGCCTTCCTGCGCGAGCAGGATCGCAGTCTCGCGCCCAATCCCGGTCCCGGCACCGGTGACGAGCGCTATCTTTCCATCGAGCAGACCCATGATGCTCCTATTCGGCGGCGGTCGCCGCCACGTTTGAGCGCTGATAGCCGTAAATCTGCCTCGCGGCCGCCTGCGTAATCAACCCCTCGGCTAGATCGAGCTCGATTGCGGCCGCCGAGCGCTGGGACGTCCGTCCCCATCCGCCACCGCCGGGCGTCTCCACCTCCAGACGGTCACCCGTCTTCAGGACCACCTTTCCCTTGGGAAATTGCGGATCCCCGTTCTTGTACACCTTGCCGGCACTGCCGGACTTGCCGTCGACGACACCGAAGCAGGGATGACGCACGCGCTCAGACGCCAGATAGATGTTCATCGGATTGCGCCCGAGATTGCGCAGCACGACGCGCTGGCCGAGGCCGCCACGGCACTTTCCGGCACCGCCGGAGTCAGGAATCAGCTCCTTGCACTCGGTGAGCGCGGGGACGGCGATTTCGAACATCTCGATCGCTGTGACCTTGCAATTAGATGGGAAGCTCAGGGTGTCGAGACCATCGAGTTCGGCGCGGGCGCCCTGCCCGCCGTGAAAGTTCTGCACCGAACCATACTGCGTACCGTCATCACGCCGTCCCACGCAGTTGGCGGCCCAGATCGGCGCGCCGCCGCTATCGCCCATCACCTTCTCCGGCACCACGCCTTCCAACGCCTTGAAAATCAGCGATGGGATGACATGCCCGATCAGGTTACGCGAATTTCCCGCCGTCCATTCCTCTGGATTGAGAATCGAGCCGAGCGGCGCCTCGTCCGTGATCGGCGTGATGCAGCCTTCATTGTTCGGCGTGTCCGGGTCGAGCAGGCATTTCAGCGCGTAGACCGAATGGGCGTAGCGATAATTGGTCCGGCAGTTGATCGAGTGAAGAATTTGCGCGGATGTTCCGGTGTAGTCGACGTGAATGGAATCGTCGCGGACGATCACGGCCGCCTTCAGCGTCACATCGGTGTCGTAGCCGTCGAGCAGCACCTCGGCACTATAGGTGCCATTCGGCCATTGCCGGATGGCGCGGCGGGTCTGCGCTTCGGAGCGGGTGTGGATCGCGTCGGCCAGCTCGTCGATGCCATCGAGATCATATTCGTCGAGGAATTTCACCAGTTCGCGGCCCATGACATTGTTGGCCGCGACCATGGATTCGAGATCGCCCATCACCTCGGTCGGAAGGCGAACGGAGGCGGCAATGATGTCGAGCACGTCCTGGTTGGGAACTCCGGCCTTGTGCAGCTTCACGATCGGGAAACGGATGCCCTCCTCGAAGATGTCGCTGGCTTCGGAATGCAAGGGAGCGCCACCGATATCCGGCAGATGCGCGATCGAGCCGGCATAGGCCACGACCTTCCCCTTCTTGAAGATCGGCGTGATCATCGTCACGTCGGGCAGGTGCCCGGTGCCGATCTCCGGATCGTTGGTGGCGAGCACGTCACCGTCTTGCAGGGTCCCGGCCGGAAACTTCGGCAGGAAATACTTCTGTGCGGCAACCGGCAGCGAGGTGATGAATACCGGGATCGACCACGTGCATTGCGCCAGCGCGCGGCCGCGGCTGTCGAGCAGCACGGTCACGTAGTCGTGGTTCTCGCGCACGATCGGCGAAAATGCGGTGCGGCCGAGCACGATGTCGGCCTGGTCGGCGATGAAGATCAGGCGATTCCACATCACCTGCAAGTTGATGGGATCGTTGAAATCGGCGGCGTTCACGGACATGGGTGCGTCGTCCTCAGGCGATGTTGATCACGAGATTGCCGTTGATGTCGACGCGAGCCGTGCCGCTCGGTCCGACGACCGCGGTGGATTCCCGCTGCTCGACAATGGCCGGACCCTTGATCTCTTCGCCGACCGGCAGCTTGTAGTGATCGTAGACCGGCGTTTCGACAAAGCCGCCGCTTTCGCTGAAATAGACCGAACGGTTACCTTTCTTGGCCTCGGCAGCATGCCGCGTGTGCGGACGGGTCACCTGATCCTTCTGACTACTGGAGCGCAGGCGCCAGGTGATCACCTCGACCGATGAACCCGAGACCGTGCGGCCGAACAACTCGCGGTACAGCTTGTAGAAATTGGCGAGAAGCTCTTCGTGGAACTGCTTCGGCGACAGGCTGCGATCCGGCAGCGCGACCGTGATCTCGTGGCCCTGACCGACGTGACGCATGTCGACGGTGTAGGTGTTGGTGATCGTCTCCGGCGCAACCCCTGCAGCACGGACGACATCCGCCCCATGCGCTGCGAGATCGCCGAGCAGGCGATCCATCGCGACAAAATCCCAACTGTCGACCTGCATCGGAAAGCTCGCGGAGAGATCGACAGCCACCGGCGCGATCAGCAGGCCGATCGCCGAGGTGACGCCGGCGCCGGTCGGACAGATGATGCGCTTGATGCCGAGCTTGCGCGCGATGCCGTAGGCATGCACCGGGCCCGCGCCGCCGAAGGCGACCATCGGCAGGCTGCGCGGATCGACGCCGAGGTCGGTCGCGTGCACCGCCGCCGCTTTGCTCATGGATTCATTGACGAGATCGTGGATGCCGAAGGCGCAGCGGGGCACGCCGACGTCGAGCGAAGCCGCCAGCTTTGTCATCGCCGCGAGTGCGGCGTCCTTCGACACCTTGAACGAGCCGCCGACGAAGGATTCGGTGCCCATATAGCCGAGCAGGATATCGGCATCAGTCACAGTCGGTTCGGTTCCGCCGCGCTGATAGGCGGCCGGCCCCGGCATCGCGCCCGCCGAGCGTGGCCCGACATCGAGCAGGCCCAGCGGGTTCTTCGCCGCGATCGAGCCGCCGCCGGCGCCGATCTCGATCATGCGGATCGACTGGATTTTCAGCGGGAAGCCCGAGCCCTTGCGAAAGCGATGATAATGCGCGACCTCGAGATCGGTGCCGACCGCCGGCTCGCCGTTCGGGATCAGGCACAATTTGGCGGTGGTCCCGCCCATGTCGAAGGACAGCACGCTGCCCTCGCCGGCGATGTGGCCGAATTCGGCCGCAGCGACGGCGCCTGCGGCCGGACCCGACTCAATCAGGCGCACCGGCAACTCCGCGGCGCGGCTGCTTGGCACGAGGCCGCCCGACGAAGTCATCCACAGCACCTGCCGACTGATCCCCTTGGCGGCGAACTCACGCTCGAGATGTGCGACGTGTCCCGACATCTGCGGCCGCGTATAGGCGTTGACGACGGTAGTCGAGGCCCGGTCGAATTCGCGCACCTCCGGGCAGACTTCGGAGGATAGCGACACAAAGATATCGGGGTCTTCTTCACGCAGCAGTGCGGCGATGCGCTGCTCATGATCAGGATATTTGTAGGCGTGCAGCA
Source organism: Bradyrhizobium sp. 482_C4_N1_8 (assembly GCF_052075965.1). Classification (NCBI taxonomy): domain Bacteria; kingdom Pseudomonadati; phylum Pseudomonadota; class Alphaproteobacteria; order Hyphomicrobiales; family Nitrobacteraceae; genus Bradyrhizobium; species Bradyrhizobium sp. 482_C4_N1_8. The sequence goes on from NZ_CP197231.1 coordinate 5,841,503, forward strand.
GGCAGACGGCGACGGATTTGATGCCCTCCTCGCGCAGCCGGTCGGCGATCCCGCGGACCGTCTCCTCATCCAGCGCCGTGATGACCTCGCCATCGGCAGCGATACGCTCGACCGCGCCAAAGCTGTTGGCGCGCGTCACCAGCGGGTCGGGATATTTCAGGTTCAGATCATAGAGATCGTAACGGCCTTCGTTACGAATACGCAGCATGTCCTGGAAGCCGGCGGTCGAGATGAAGCCGGTCTTGACGCCCTTGCGCTCCAGCACGGCATTGGTGACCACGGTGGTGGCGCCGAGCACCTGAAGCCCGTCGAGAGCGACGTCGTCTCCGAATTGTTCGAGCAGCTCGGACACGCCACGAACCACGGCCTCGGCTGGGTTGGCCGGCGTGCTCAGCACCTTGTGGAGATGCAATTCGCCCTTGTCGTCGAGCAGCGCGAAATCGGTGAAGGTTCCCCCGGTATCGAATGCGAGCTTGGCCATCTTTGTCCTCGAAGCGATTGCCTTCGAAGGTAGAAAATGCGGTTGCGGCCGACCACCACAACTCCCGTCTGCCGCCATAGGTTTTGTTTATGGCCTGACGAAACCGGCGCGATGCAGCCGCCGCGCACGGCGTTGCCCGGACTCTGGCCTGCAGCCGTGTTGCCTAGACCGCTTTGATGCCCTGCGGGTGGCTGCGCATCAGCTTCTCGACCACGGTCAGAAGCACCGAGCGCGTGGCGAGCGCGGGCTCCGACAGCGGCAGATGGTCCGAAATACACAGGGAGACGGTCGCCTCGATCGCGGGACGTACCAGCCGCCGCACTTCGACCCCGCCAAAGCTCGACGCGGTCGCTGCGACCGAGGCCGGCAGGATGGTCGAGCCGAGGCCCTCGGTCACGGCCGCACCGAGCGCGGAGACGGATTCGATCTCGGAGGCGACATTCGGCTTCACCCGTGCCCGCGCCAGCGATTCATCGATCAAGCGCCGCAGGAAATGCCCCTGGCTCGGCAGCAACAGCTTTACGTCGGCCAGCGCGGACAGCGGCAGCGGCTCGTCGGTCGGCTTTTTCGCGACAGGCCCCGCCGGCGAAACGAGATACAACTCCTCACGGAACAGCGGCTGCAGCTTCACGCCTTTGATCGGGCCGGAGCCGTAGATCATGGCCATGTCCATCCTGCCGGTCATGATCAGCTCGCTCAACACATGGCCAAAGCTGTCGTTGATATGGACGATGATCTGCGGATGCAGCGTCGACATCTCCTTCAAGATCGGCAGCGACAACGTGCTCGATGCCGAATAGGTCGCAAGCCCGATCGACACCCGCCCGGCCAGCGCCTTGGTCGATTGATCGATGTCGATCTGTGCCTGCTCGATCTGCTTCAGCAGCAATTGCGCGTGGCGGTAGAGGATGAGGCCGGCCTCGGTCGGGACGATGCCGTGATTGCTGCGCAGCAACAGCTTGTGCTTGAAGTGAGTTTCAAGGGCTGCGATCTGCTGCGACAGCGCCGGCTGAGCCGTGCGGAGCAGCCCGGCGGCGCGCGAGACGCTGCCGGCATCGACCACCTTGACGAAGCTCTTCAGCTTCCTGAAATCGACGCTCATCTGTGTCGAACGCTGGTCCTGAACCGGACGGGCAACGCCCGCGCGGCCGTTCATGAAAACACGATCTGGATCGACACTATCCTTTATCTACGCCGTTGATTTCAATCGGTTTCGTCGCCTGCGCGCCGATTTGCTTGATTGCCCTCAGCGCAGCGCCCGGCAGGCCTTCTCAATGCGGTCACAGGCGTCCTTGATCGCCCCCATCGAGGTCGCGATCGATAGGCGGAAATACGGCGAGAGCCCATAGGCAGCGCCCTGCACCGCGGCTACGCCGACATCGTCGAGCAGATAGAGCACGAAATCGAGATCACTCTCGATGAGCTTACCATCAGGCGTCGTCTTGCCGATCACCCCAGCGCATCCGGGATAGAGATAGAAGGCGCCATCAGGCACCAGGCAGGACAGGCCGGCGATCGCGTTCAACCGCGCGCAGGCATAGTCGCGGCGCTCCTTGTAGAGCTTGACGCTATCGCGAACGAACGACTGGTCGCTGGTCAGCGCATGCGCGGCGGCCGCCTGGCTGATCGACGAGGGACAAGATGACATCTGCGACTGCAGCTTGTTGATGGCGGCGACCAGTGGCGCAGGACCCGCGGCATAGCCGATCCGCCAGCCGGTCATTGCGTAGGTCTTGGACACGCCATTGGCGAGCAAGACGCGGTCCTTCAGAGCCGGCACCACGGCGGCAAGGGTAGTCGCGGGCTCGTCGCGGTACCAGATCTGGTCGTAGATGTCGTCCGACAACACGAGAACATTGGGATGGCGGAGCAGCACGTCGCCGATCGCCTTGAGGTCTTCGCGGGAATAGGCCGCGCCGGTCGGGTTCGAGGGCGCATTGAGGATCAGCCAGCGCGTGCGCGGCGTGATCGCAGCCTCCAGTGCCTCCGCCGTCAGCTTGAACCCCTGATTCTCGGAGCAGCGGACGATGACAGGCTTGCCGTCATTGGCGATGACCATGTCGGGATACGAGACCCAATACGGCGCGGGAATGATGACCTCGGCCCCCTCCTCCACGCTCGCCATCAGCGCGAGAAACAGAATCTGCTTGGCGCCGCCGCCGACGCAGATCTCGTTGTCCGAATAGTCAAGACCAAGGCGGCGCTTGTAGTCCGCGATAATCGCGTTTCGTAGCGCGACGGTGCCATTGACCGCGGTGTATTTCGTCTCGCCGCGATCGATCGCCTCATGCGCCGCCGCCTTGACGTGATCGGGCGTGTCGAAGTCGGGTTCGCCGATCGCCATGTCGACGATGTCGCGGCCGGCGGCCTTCAGCTCGCGCACGCGCGCGGACGCGGCCGTGGTCGGGGATATCTTGATGCGCGAGACGCGCGCGGCCGGCACGAAGATCGTCACTGTGGTCGTCCTTTGCGTTTTCGATGGTCCACGCCCGTCAAGCAGGCGCTCCTTGTCAATGTTCGACATCGGTCTCGCCGCGCATGCGGCCGGTGAGGAAGAGTTCGCCGAGCTCGTCGTGGGTGATGTCGGCGGGACGGCCGTCCCAGATCACCTTGCCGAGCCGCAGGATGACGGCGCGCTGCGCCACCGCCATCGCTTTCTTGGTGTTCTGCTCGACGAGCAAAATGGTCTGGCCGGCCGCGTTGATCCGCAACAGCTCATCGAAGACGATTCCGATCGCGGTCGGCGACAGACCGACAGAGGGCTCGTCGACCAGAAGGATCTTTGGCCGCTGCAGCACCGCCATCGCAACCTCGAGCAACTGCTGCTCGCCGCCGGACATGTTGCCGGCCAGCGAGTTGCGACGTGTCTTCAGGATCGGAAAGAGATCGTAGACATAGTCGCGCTCGGCCTTCACCCTGCTGTCGCGCAGCGTATAGGCCGCCATCTGAAGGTTCTCGTCGACCGTCATGACCGGGAAGTTGCAGCGGCCCTGCGGTACCCAGGAGATGCCTTCGGCGAGGATCGCGCGAGATTTCAGGGCAGTGATGTCCTTGCCCTGCCAGTCGATGCTGCCGCCCTTGACGGTGGTCATACCGTAGAGCGTCTTCAGCAGCGTCGACTTGCCGGCACCGTTCGGCCCCATCAGGGCGACGAACTGCCCCTGGGGCACGTCGAGATCGACGCCATTGAGGATGTCGAGCGAGCCGTAACCCGCGCGCAGGCCTTTAATTGAGAGAGAAGGTTCAGCCACCGAGATAGGCCTCCCGCACCGCCTGGTTCTGGACGATTTCGTCGGGTGTTCCTTCCGCGAGCTTACGCCCCTGGTCGAGCACGACCACGCGCTTGCACAGGCTCGTGACCACGTCGATGTTATGCTCGATGATCAGGAAGCTGACGCCGAAGGAGGTATTGGCGAGGCGGATGCTCTCGACCACACGCTCGATCAGCTTCGGATTGATGCCGGCCATCGGCTCGTCGAGCAGGATGAGCTTCGGTTCCGGCATCAGCATCGAGGCGAACTGGATCAGCTTCTGCTGGCCGCCGGAGAGCTTGCCCGCGGGCTGGAACCGCACGTCCCAGAGCCCTGCGATCTTGATCAGCTCGCGCGCTCGCTCGCGCAGCGCCGCGACGCGATTGCGGGCCGCGGCGCCGATTCCGAAGGTCGACAAGATACCGGGGAAGGTGAACATCTGGCCGGCGATCACGAGGTTCTCCTCGATGTCGAGCGCAGAGAACACCACGGTCTTCTGGAACGAGCGCAGCATGCGCCCCTCCCGCGCGATGTCGTTCAGCGACCAGCCGGTGATGTCCTGACCGTCGAGCTTCACCGCGCCCGCACTCGGCCTCGCAAGCCCGGTCACGCAATCGAAGAAGGTGGACTTGCCCGAGCCGTTCGGGCCGATGAGACCGCAGATCTCACCGCGATCGACGTGCAGGTCGACGCCATCGACCGCGCGCACTGCGCCGTAGGATTTGCAGAGGCCAGAGATATCGAGAATTGGCAGGCCGGTCATTTGCGCCTCTCGAGGAATGACCAGAACCGGCCGATCAATGGCGCGAATCCGCTCGGGAACCAGAACACGAGCCCGAGCAAAAAGAAGCCATAGGCAATCATGCGCAATTCCGGCGCCACGCGTAGGGCTTCCGTCAGGCCGACAAACATCAAGCTGCCGAAAATGACGCCCGAGATTGTCCCCGCACCTCCGCCGAGCACGATGATCAGCATCGTCGTCGAGTAGTACATCTGGAAGGTCAGCGGGCTGACGACCGTCAGGTAATGCGCATAGAGGCTGCCGCCGAGGCCGGCGAAGGCGGCGCTGATCATGAATACGACGAGCTTGTAGTGCCAGGTCGGGATGCCCACGGATTCAGCGAGCGTCTCGTTCTCGCGAATGGCGATCATGTTGCGGCCGGCCGGCGATCGCACGATCAGATAGATCGCCAGTGTCGCCAGGGCAGCGATGACGAGGACAAGATAATAGAAGCCGACGGTTCCGGAGACCGTGAACGAGGCCGGCCCCAGCGCGAAGTAAGGCTTGGGAATTGCCGCCAGCCCCATATCGCCGCGCGTCAGGCTGATCCAGTTCTTGGCGATGGCCTGCCCGATGATGACGAAGCCGAGCGTGCACATCACGAACGACGTCGCACGCAGCCTCAGGGCTGGAATTCCGAGTGGCGCCGCAACCGCGCCGGTCACGAGGCCGGCGGCGAGGAAATTCAGATAGAACGGCGTGCCGAAATGGACTGCCAGCAGCGCCGAAGTATAGGCCCCGATGCCGAAGAACGCCGCCTGCGCCAATGACAGAAGACCGGTGTAGCCGAGCAGCAGATTGAGACCATGGGCCGGCAGCAGGAAGATCAACGCAATGATGATCGCATGCAGCGGATAATTCCCGAGGAACAGCGGCGCGACGCAGGCCAGCGCGATGAGCGCGAGGCCAAACGGAATACGGAGATCCCGCCCCGTGGCCGCAACCGGGCTTTCGGCTGGTGTCATGGTCTGCTCTCGGACGATCTCAGTCATGTCACATCCATGGCGATCAGAAGCGCGCCTGCGCGGAGAACAGCCCATGCGGACGCCACATCAGCACCAGCATCAGGGTCGCAAAGCCCACGGTGTCGCGGAACTGCAGTCCGACATAAGTCGCGACCAGGCTCTCCGCGATGCCGAGGATCATCGCCGCCACGAACGTGCCGCGGACGTTACCCAACCCGCCCATGATAATGATCGGCAGCGTCTTGAACGTGATGAGCTCCCCCATGCCGCCGTAGACGCTGACGTTCACGGGCGCTGTGAGCACGCCTGACAGGCCGGCCAGCGCCGCGCCGAGGATGAAGGTCCAGAGCGCGATATGGCGGACGTCGATGCCGACCACCGCGCAGCACTCGATGTTCTGCGAGACCGCCCGCATCGCCTTGCCCATCCGGCTATAGGTGACCATCAGCTCGAGGCCGACGAACACGATCAGGCCGATGACGATGATCAGGATGCGCTGCTCGGCCAAAGTGAAGCCGAACAGAGTCACCGGCTCGATATAGCCGCCGGAGAAGAACTTGTAGCCGCCGCCAAAGACCAGGATGACGGTGTTCTGCAGGATCAGGGCGACGCCCAGCGTCGCGAGCACGCCGGCCTCGGCCGGCGCCCCCACGATCCGCTGCATCACGAAGTTGCCGACCACCACGGCGATCACCGCGGTGGCAACCACGCCGATCACGACCGCCACCGGATACGGCAGATCGAAATACTCGATCGCGAACCAGGCCCCGAAGGTGCCGAGCATGTAATATTCGCCATGTGCAAAATTGATGGCGCGCAGCACGCCGAAGATCATCGTCATGCCGACGGCAACGATCGCATAAACCGATCCGGATACGATGCCGTTAACAATCTGCTCGATGATCGTATAGAACATGTGGTCTGCCGTCCCGTTGCCTTACTTGGGATAGTCGATCTCGGCCGAATAGGCTCCTTTGATGGCCGGCTTGCCGTTCTCGATCTCGAGCAGGATCATCGGCAGGCGCGCCTGATTGTGGTCGTCGAAGGTGACTTCGCCGACCGCGCTCGCATAGTGGATATTGGAGAGCGCGGCACGAACCTTCTCGCGGTCGATGCTCTGTGCCTGCTCGATTGCCTTGGCCAGAAGATGCGTCGTCTCCCAGTGCACATAGGCGTGATTGTTGGGCGCTTCGCGATACTCGGCGGTGAACTTGTCGACGAAGGCCTTGCTCTTCTCGGACTCATAGGCCGGAAGCCAGGCCGCGGCCTCGATTGCTCCCTCGAGCGCCTTCGGCGCCGCCTTGATGGAGCTCGCTGTATTGAACTCGGCGTTGCCGATCAGGGGGATCTTGCCGGCAATCCCGGTTTCGATCATTTGACGACCGACGATGGGTGTAGAATCGGCATTGCCATACATGATGATGGCCTGGGCGCCGGAATCGCGGATCTTGGACAGGACGCTGCGGAAATCGACCTCGCCTTCCTTGTAATAGTCTTCCGTCAAGATCTGACTCTTGAAGCGCGGCAGGTACTTCTTGGTAAACTCAATGGCCGCACGCCCGTAGTCGGTGTCGACCGATAGCACGGCGTATTTGGTAAATCCCTTCTTCTCGGCGGCGTATTGCAGCACGACGAGGGCGCGGTTTTCGTCGGTCGGATAATTACGATAGGTCCATTTGAATCCGCCGACGCCCGCCTTGTAGGTGATCTTCGGATTCGACGAGGCGGCATTGAGGAGAAGCACACCGGCGTCCTCCGCGACCGGCTGCATCGCGAGCGTTACCGAGCTCGAGACGTCGCCAATGATGAAGTCGACCTGGTCCTGATCGATGAGGCGCCGGGTTGCCGAAACACCCTCGACCGGGGTGCCTTGGCTGTCGCCGGCCAGGATGTTGATCTTGCGCCCGCCGACGCCGCCAGCGCCGTTGATTTCCTTCGCAGCCATCTGGGCGCCGCGCATCGAGAAGGCGCCGTAGCGGGCGTTCGGACCGCTCATCGGAGCGACAAGACCGAGCTTCACGGTGCCGTCCTCGCTTCGGGCGAAGGCGCCGGAGGAGACGGTCTGAAGTCCGATCAGAGCGGATCCGACACAAAATCCTCTGCGGCTTAGGTAGATCGTCATTTGCCCGCTCCGTTGCTGCTACAAAATAATGCGTCCGCGAACTCCCCCACTTTTGTGGTCTTGCCCTGGGAATTTTTTTGCTGCGGCCGACGGTAAAAAATAGATTTACGTTCGATGACAGGGGAAGCACGACTGCGGTCTGCCGCCATAGCGAATTCTTATGGCGCCCCTGAGTTCTGCCGATTTGCCGCGCTCGATATGCAGCCAGCGCGCGCGAGAGACTGCAAAGAAATGCCGCTTGAATCACGTTTCGCGTTGTGATCGCTTCCGAACGGCCTCTTTCGCCTCGCGCGCGGAACCGGAGCGAAAGGCGCTTCTGCTACTCCGCGCCTCGACCGAAATCGTCGAACAGTACAGGCGGACGAACAGTCCAGTGCCCCGGTGCGGCGCCACCCACATCGAAAGGCCTGATCACGTTAGCTGTGATGAGATTTTTCTTGATCTCCCGGTGCACACGTCGTGCACACGGCGCCATCTAACTAACTGAAAATCTTGAACTCTCGCTCCAATCCATTACTGGCCAATTTCAGCAAGCTTCGGCCAAACGCCTCCAACTAGAGCAAGCTTCAAAAAACAGTCGACGGATGGCTACGGCGTAGTGTGCCGACTTTGCACGTCGATGGTCATTTCTGAAACGGCGATGGCCAAAACGCGGCCGGCAAATACATCCCCGCAAGGGATACGCTTGCTCGGGTGACGAACTCTCTCCAGGACATGGAGGCTGCAGGAACGGTTGGCGATAGCCGCCGGCCCCATCAGGATCGGGCAAGAGCGAATTCGGGTCCAGTCTCGGCTGGATCGGTCACCCCGACCGTATGATAGGCGCGGCCAAAATAGATCAGATTGTCGGTGCAGCCGGATCGTTGCAGGGCCACGATGCGGCAGAGCAGCACGTCATGCGTGCCGACATTGACGATATCGGCAATCCGGCAGTCGAACGCGGCGGCGCAGTCGGCTAGCACCGGCGCACCGGTTTCGAGTGTCGACCACGCGGCCGCGGCAAACCGTTCTTCGGCGGGCACTTTGCCGCCGAACAGCCGGGACAATTGCTCGTGCCGGGCCGACAGCACGTTGACGCAGACCGCCTTGTTGCCGATCACGCTGGCATAGGCCGAGGAGGCGCGATTGATGCAGACCAGCAGCGTCGGCGGATCGTCGGTGACGCTGCAAATCGCAGACGCGGTAAATCCGGCACGGCCCGCGCTGCCGTCGGTCGTGACGACGCTGACGGCGGCACCAAGACAGGCCATCGCGTCGCGGTAGTCCTGAGGGGCCACGTCCTGCATCGGCGTCCTCACGTCTCGATGGCAGGCGCGAACGCCAGCCCGCGCAGCACCTGCGCCAGCACGGAAGCGCCGGCGGCAACATGATCGGGCTCGGCCCATTCGTGCTCGACATGGCTTGCACCGTCACGGCACGGGATGAAGATCATCGCAGCCGGAAAGATTTTTGCGAGATGACGGGCGTCGTGACCGGCGGCGGAGAGGATTTCCATGGCGGAATGCCCCTGCTCTCGCGCGGCCTCTGCGATGCTTGCCCGCAGGCGCGAATCGAAAGCGTTTGACGGTGCATTGACGAGCGGCGTCACCGTGACCATGCAAGGTGCAGCGTTCTCCTGGCAAAGAATCGCGATACGCACACCCGCGGCATCGAGCACCGCATTGTCAGGGTGACGCAGATCGATGCTGAAGCTGACGCGTGACGGCACCACCGACGGCGCATTCGGAACCACGACAACGCGGCCGATGGTGAACTTGATCTCGGCATCGATTGTGCCGATCTCCGCATGGAGCGCCGACGCCATCCGCGCAAAGGCCGCGAGCGCATCTCGCCTCTCCCGCTGCGCCAGTGTGCCAGCGTGTCCCTCGGCACCCTCGACCACCACCTGAAAGGTCTTCTTGCCCTGGATGCCGGTGACGACCCCAATCGTGCAGCCGGCCGCCTCCAGCAGCGGTCCCTGCTCGATGTGCAATTCGAGATAGGCACTGGCGGCGAAACCGAGCGGCCTGTGCGGCATAACAGGAAAAGCCTCGTGGAAGCGATCGAGCGCCTCGCCGACGCTGACGCCGTCGGCATCGCGCGCGGCGCGGATCGCGTCCATGTCGCGCTCGCCGGTAAAGGCCTCCGAGCCCATCATCCCCGGGGCGAAGCGCGAGCCCTCCTCGTTCATCCAGGCGACCACGATGATGTCGCGCGCGGGCGCGTCCCCTTGCTCCGCGAGTGAGATGACCGCCTCCAACGCCGCCATCACGCCGGCCGCACCGTCAAATTTGCCACCGGTCGGCTGGCTGTCGAGATGACTGCCAATGAGAAACGGCGGCGCGGCGCGATCGCAGCCAGCCAGCGTCAGGAACATGTTGCCCGCCGCATCGGTCGACGGTGTCAAATCTGCCTCGCGGGCCCAGCCGATGACGCGACGCCATGCGGCAATCTCGCCGTCGCTCAGCGCCTGACGATTAACCCCGCCGGCCGGCGTCGCGCCGATCTCGGCGAGCGCCATCAGCCGCGTCCAGAGCCGATCAGCGTTGATCAGGGGCTGGCTCGTCATCGACTACTTCGTGCGCATGATCTGGCCCGGCAGCGCGCGCGGATCGCGTGGCAGCCAGCGCCCGACCTCGACCTGGGCGATGAACTCGGCGAGCAGCGCGTTGAACGCCGCCGGCTCTTCCAGATTGAGCGTGTGGCCGGTCTTGGGGAAGACCGAGAGACCACAGGCCGGAATGGTCTTCTTCAGGAAGATGCCGGGCTGGAGGCAGTGATCGTCCTCGTCGCCGACGACGACCAGCGTCGGCACCATCATTGTCTTCAGGCCTTCTTCGAGATCGTAGAATGACGGCCGCCGCGCCTGAACACCGCGCATAGTGTTGGCAGCGCCGCGATCGGAATGGGTGGCGAGGAGATCGGCGAATTCCTGCCAGCCGCGCGGATCCTTGTTCTGGAACTGCACCCGGCTCCCACCGAGCGCGTAGATCTTCGCGAATTCCTTCGCACCCTGCTTCTCGAAATTGTCGGCGACCTCGAGCGAGACGCCGCGAAAATACTCCTCGAACTCCTTCTCGCAGCCATAACCGGCACCGGCCACGGTGAGCGACAAAGCGCGCTCCGGCGCGCGCAGGCCGAAATGCACCGTGCAGAAGCCCCCCATGGAAAGGCCGACGATGTGCGCCTTCTTGATCTTGAGCGCGTCGAGCACGGCGATTGCATCGTCAGCGGCAATCGCCTGCGAATAGGCCTCCACGCTGTCTGGCACATCCGACGGCGGATAGCCGCGCGCTGCGTAGGTGATGCAGCGGTGGCGCCGGCTGAAATAGCGCAGCTGCGGCTCCCAGCTTGCGTGATTGCCGCCGAACTCGTGGATAAAGAGGATCGGCGTGCCCTCGCCCGCCTCTTCGACATGCAGCTTCACGCCGTCCTTCGCTGTGATCATCGTCATCGGCATCGTCCCTAGAATTGCGGCGGCAGGTCGTTGAGCATGCGCGCCTGCGCGACCATCTCCGGCAGCAGTGTGCAGAGTTTTTCGACCCACATTTGCGGCACGGAGGTGCTGATCTTGACGAAGCGGTCGCCGAAGCGCTGCGTATGATACGTGCCCTGGCGGATCATGATGCCCTGCCGGCGATAGCACTCGACCAGCGCCTCGGGACGGATGCCCGCCGCGATGGTCTCCAGCACCAGAAAGTTTCCGTGCGAGGGCATGATCGGCAGCGCCAGCCCTTCGATCGTGGCCGCCGCCTCCTGGATCATCGCCTTGTTGGCGCGGTCGGTGCTGCGCACCTTCTTCATCCATTCGGCCTTGACGGAAAGCCCCGCCTGCGCCGCACGCTGGGCGATGACGCTGGCACCGAGCACGCTCGTGGAGGTCTGCGCCAGTTCCTCGAACAGATCAGGCGCGGCGACCAGAGCGCCGATGCGCAAGCCAGCGAGCCCGAGCCATTTCGAAAAGCTGGTCGAGACCACCGAGCCTTTCGGGGCGACATGGAGCGCCGGCGTGTGGCCGTCGGCAAAGTCGCGGTAGGTGCAGTCATGCACCAGCAGCGCACCGCAATCGCGCGCGATCGCGGCAAAGCTCTCGATCTCCTCGCGGGTGTAGCGGATGCCGAGGGGATTGTTGGGATCGACGAGATAGATGACCGCGGTACGCTCATCAACATTCGCCTTCAACGCCTCAGGCGTCAGGCGGTAGTTGCAGGCGGGATCGTAGATCGGAATCTCGATCACCTCGGAGCCCTGCTGGCGCGCGAACAGGCACGGCCACTTCCAGGTCGGATCGGTCGTCACCAGCGTGGTGCCGGGCTTGCAACGCGCACGGCAGATCATCGCCAGCGCGTTGACGCCCCCCTCGGTCACCAACGCTTCTGCGTCAGGCACACCGAGATCGGCGACGATCGCGGCGCGCAACGCCTCGAAGCCGAGCGGCGGGGCATAGGCATTGAACTCGCCCGCCTCGATCGAGCGTAGCATCGCCTCGCGCACGGCGGGATGGCTCTCGATGTGATTGGTGTTCTGGCCGAGCCAATAGAGCCCCGGCGTCGCCGAGAGCTCGTCGAAATAGCGGTTGCGGACCAGTGCCGTGGATTGAGGCTTCGACATCGATGCCTCAGATCACCGAGCCGCGCGCGGCAATGCCGCCGTCGATCGTCACGACCGTGCCGGTGATGTAGCCGGACCGCGGCGAAGACAGGAAGGCGACGAGATCGGCGACTTCTTCCGAGGTCGCGGGCCGCTTGCCCGGATATTTGTCGAACAGTTCCTCCCAGCGGCCTTCGTCACCAAGCATGTCGATCGCCTTGCGCTTCATGATCTTGAGCATGCGATCGGTTGCAACCGGTCCCGGATTGACCGCGACGACGCGGACGCCGTGATCGAGGCTGCGGCCGCCGAGCGCCTTGGTGAAGGACATCAGCGCCGCGTTGCCGGTGGAGCCTGCAATGTAGCTGGCGTCCCAGTTCTCACCGGAATTGCCGATGATGTTGATGATGACGCCGTCCTTGCCCTTCATGCGCGGATAATAGAGACGCGACAGCGTGATGTAGCCGAACACCTTGAGATCGAAGCCGCGGCGCCAGGCGGCGTCGTCGAGGATCTCCAGCGAACCGGCCGGGATGTCGCCGGCATTGTTGATGAGGATGTCGATGTCGCCGACTTCGGCCGCGAGCTTCTCCATCGCAGCCGTGCTCGACAGGTCGAGCGCGTGGATGGTGATCTTCACGCCAAAGCGGGCTTCCAGGTCGCGCTTGGCCTGGAGCATCGCTTCGCCGTTGCGGGCGGCGAGATGCAAATGACACCCCTCCGCGGCGAAGAGCTCGGCCACCGCAAGTCCAATTCCTTTCGACGCGCCGGTGATCAGGGCGGTCTTGTTCGTCAGCTTCAGGTCCACTCCGGGTCTCCAGGATGCAAGCTAGATATACAAGGTCTAGCAATTTGCATACCAAGCGACATCAAGGGTCATTCGAAGGCGGCCAGGAAGTCCAGGAGGTTGTCGCCAAGCAGGTTGACGTGGTCGCGCATGGTGCTGTGCGCCCGCTCCGGATCATGGGCCAGGATCGCCTGCATGATCGCCTCGTGCTCGCGGACAGTGTCGGCGATCCGGTTCGGCATCCGCGTCACCCGGCGGCGATAGGCGGCCACCTGGTTACGCAGCTTGCGGGTCTGGTCGGCGAGGAAAGTGTTGCGCGAAGCCTCGTAGATCGCTTCGTGGAATTCCTGGTTGATGTCGTAGAAGACGTCGATGTCGCCGGTTTCGCCCGCCGCCACAAGCCGCTGGTGAATCTCGCCAATTTCAGTGCCCCAGGCCTGCGAGACGCGCCGGGCGGCGAGCCGCGCGCAGAGCCCCTCCAGCTCCGCCATGACCTGGAACATCTCGATCAGCGCTTGCGCCTTGATGCTGCGGACCGTTGCCCCCTGCCGGCCGCGCAGCTCGACCAGATTGTTAGCGGCCATCAGGCGGAACGCCTCCCGCACCGGCGTGCGCGAGACGCCGAAGCGCTGGGCGATCTCCTGTTCGTCGAGCCGGCTGCCCGGCTCGAGATGACCCGCCGCGATCGCGCCCTCGAGCTTCTGGCGCAGGTTCTCGGCGAGCGTCATGCCGGGGCTCGGCGCCAGGGACTCCTGCCCGTTTTTCGCGCGTCTGCCTCCGACCTGTGCACCAATATCCGCCATTATGTTTCTCCGATATCAATATAAGTATACAAAACGGCACCCATCCTCCAGCGAAACGTCTGATTTTCTCTCGGAAGCGCGCGGAACTCCGCCATATTCGCCTGTCGATCTCGCAAGTCTTATGCCGGATTTGCCCAGGAATCGCACTGGCACACGAGTTGCTAAGAGATTTCGACGCGGTCCGCTTTCGTATGCGAATGGCCGCCTCCATTATACAAGGACATCCCGGTGCAGGCTGCCCGCCTCCCCAATCCCGGACCGGCCACCGAAGCCCCGCAGGCCCACCCGAAGCCTGAGCCGCTGCTTGAACTGCGTGCGGTCAACAAGACCTTCGGCTCCGTCACGGCGCTTTCGGGACTTGAGGCGAGCGTCGCCTCCGGCGAGTTCGTCACCGTCGTCGGCCCAAGCGGCTGCGGCAAGAGCACCCTCTTCAACATCGTCGCTGGCCTCGAGGAACCGGACGCCGGCGGCATCCTGCGCTTCGAAGGCAAGAGCTGCCATTCGGCCGACCTGCTCGGCCGCGTCTCCTTTATGCCGCAGCGCGATTTGCTGTTCCCCTGGCGCAACGTGGTGGACAACGCCATCCTCGCGCTCGAGGTCGAAGGCATGCCGCGCGACCAAGCGCGCGCCAAGGCGCTGAGGATGTTGCCCGAGTTCGGGCTCGCCGGCTTCGAGAAGCAATATCCCAACCAATTGTCGGGCGGCATGCGCCAGCGCGTCGCCTTGATGCGCACCTTCCTGTTCGAGCGCGACCTGATGCTGCTGGACGAGCCGTTCGGCGCGCTCGACGCGCTGACGCGGGCGATGATGCAGCGCTGGCTGCTCGACGTCTGGCAGAAATACCGCCGCACCATTCTCTTCATCACCCACGACGTCGACGAGGCGATCTTCCTTGGCGACCGCGTGCTGGTCATGACCGCACGTCCTGGCTCGGTGAAGCTCGAACAGGTCGTCGATCTTCCCCGCCCGCGTCGACCCGAGATCGTCACCTCTCAGGAATTCGTGCGCCTCAAGCGCACGCTGCTCGATGCGATCGAGGAGGAAAGCATGAAATCGTTCCAATCCTCCATCGCGCAGGAGAAGACGCCGTGACCGCGATGTCAGCGAGAGAGGCCGCACCGCGCGGTATCGAACCGGCCGAATGGGATGCCCGGATCAAGCTCGCGGCCTGCTATCGCATGGTCGCCAAGCTCGGCATGGACGATTTGATCTATAACCACATCTCCCTGCGCGTGCCCGGCCACGACGACCAGTTCCTCATCAATCCCTACGGCCTGCTGTTCGACGAGATCACGGCGTCGAGCTTGGTGAAGATTGACACCAGGGGTAACAAGCTCGACGACACGCCGCAGGCGGTGAACGTCGCAGCCTTCGTCATCCATGCGGCGATTCACACCTCGAACCACGACGCGGCCTGCGTGCTGCACACCCATTCCGACGCGAGCGTCGCGGTCTCCGGACAGGAGAAGGGCCTGTTGCCGCTCAGCCAGTTCGCGATGCGCTTCTACGACCGCCAGGCCTTCCACGACTACGAAGGCGTCGCCATCGACCTCGACGAGCAGGTCCGCCTGGTGCGCGATCTCGGCCCGCACAAGGTGATGCTGATGCGCAACCACGGCATCCTCACCGTCGGCCGGACGCCGGGCGAGGCTTTCATGCTGCTTTATTATTTCGAGCGTGCCGCGCGGATCCAGCTCCAGATGCAGGCGGCGGCTGCTGCCGGCGCCAAGCTGGTAATGCCGCCGCACGAGGTCTGCCAGAAGGCCGCGCGTCAGTTCTGGGAATTGCAGGGCGACATCCTCGTGCCCGGCGAACGCGAATGGCCGGCGCTGATGCGCCAGCTCGACCGCACCGATCCATCCTATCGCAATTGATTTTCACCGCCTGGAGTATGACCATGTTGAGCCGACGCCACGCCATCTCCGTCCTCTCCGCCATCGCACTGGCGACCGGCTCGCTTGTCACGGCTGCGCCCGCAGCCGACTTGCAGAAGGCGAGCCTGCGGTTGAAATGGCTGCCGCAGGCGCAGTTCGCCGGCTTTTACGTCGCGGCGGCCAAGGGCTATTACAAGGCCGAGGGCATCGACCTCACCATCAATCCCGGCGGGCCCAACCTGCTGACCGAAAACCTTGTCGCGACCGGCGCCGATTCGTTCGGCCTGTCCGGCGGCACCGACAGCGTGTTCGCGGCGCGCGACAAGGGGCTGCCGATCGTCTGCATCGGCGTATCGCACCAGATCACCCCCTTCATCTTCGTCACCCGCAAGGACGGGCCGGTGAAGACGATTCAGGATTTCAAGGGCAAGACGGTCACCACCTGGTTCACCGGCGCCAACCATGTGCTCAACGGCATGCTGGCCAAGGAAGGCATCAAGCCGGATGAATTGAAGATCCAGCCGCAGCAGGTTTCGGTCACGCCGTTCGTCGACGGCAACGTCGACGTCATCACGGCGACCTATTACAACGAGTACTACACCATCCAGTCGCGCATGCCGAAGGATAGCCTGAAGATCTTCGTCGCCGAGGACTACGGCATCACCTTCCCGCGCGACACGCTGATCGTGGCCGAAGCGACCGCCAAGGAGAAGCCGGAGCTGGTCAAGGCCTTCCTGCGGGCGTCGCTGATGGGCTGGAAGGACGCCTTCGCAGACCCCAAGGGCGCTGTCGATACCGTGATGGCCGCAGCCCCTACCCTCGATCGCGCGCAGCAGGAATTCATGCTCACCGAAGTGAAGCGCCTGATGACCGCTGGCACGGCGGCAAAGAACGGCATGTTCTGGATCGATGCCGATGCGGTGAAGACCGCTCACGACTTCTTCCTGAAATATGGCGTGATCTCCAAGCCGGTCGATCTCGCCGCCGCCTATGATGCAAGCTTCATCCAGAGCATCCCGGCGGCGGACCGGCTACCGTGAGCAGTCCTGCCGCCACATCGCTTGGTGATGGCCGCGCGGCTGCGCGGTCGATCGCAATGCCGGATTCGCTGCGCAGGCTGATCCGGCTGCTGGTCGGGCTCGCCATCGCGGCAATGATCTGGGAAGGCGCGGTGCTGCTGTTCGGCATCCGGCCCTATTACCTGCCGCGCCTCAGCACGATCCTGACGGCGATGGCGGCGACGCCGCGCGCCTATGTCGACGGTTTCCTGCGTACGCTCGCGGAGACGCTGATCGGCTTTGCCTCCGGCGGCGCGTTCGGCGTGCTCATGGGTGTCGCGTTTTTCCGCGTCCGCGCGCTGCGCGAGATGATCTTTCCGATTTTCGTGGTGTCGCAGACCATTCCGGTCATCGCCTTCGGCGCGCTGGTGGTGCTGTGGTTCGGCAACACACTGCTCGCCAAGGCGATCATCGCGTTCTACCTGACCTTCTTTCCGGTGACGGTGAACACGCTGCTGGGCCTCGAGACCGTCGATCCCAGGCAAGTCGACCTGATGCGCAGCTTCGGCGCCTCCAATCGCCAGCTCCTGCTTCGTTTACAGCTTCCGACAGCACTGCCGCAGATCTTCGTGGCGTTGCGCCTTGCCGCATCGCTGAGTCTCGTCGGCGCCATCGTCGGCGAATGGTTCGGCGACACCACGGGGCTCGGCGTGCTGCTGCTCCAGGCGATGTTCACCGAAAATGTCGTTGCGATCTGGGCTGCCCTGCTGGCTGCGGCCCTGCTCGGAACCGGGTTCTATGCGGTGGTCGCCGCGGTCGAGCGCCGGCTCGTGTTCTGGAACGCCGAGCAATGAGCCGCGCCCTTGCCTCACCCTCGCTCGCCGTCCAGCGCGGCATTCTGGGTGCCGTCCTCCTGGTCGCATGCTGGGAAGGCGCCGCGCGCGGACTGCATCTGCCGGCCTATGTTCTCCCCGCCGTCAGCGACATCCTCGCGGGCCTCTGGTCCAAGCGGGCAACGCTCATCGACGCCGCCGGCTACACCCTGCTCGAAGCGCTGGTCGGTTACGGGCTCGGCTGCCTGATCGGGATCGGCCTCGCCGTCGCCATCGCACTGGCACCGGCTCTGCGAACCGCGATCCTGCCGCTCGCAACGGCGATCAATTCGGTACCGGTGGTCGGCTATTCGCCGCTGATCCTGCTCTGGTTCGGCATCGGCGTCAGCTCGAAGATCGTGATGGTGGCGATGGCGGTGAGCTTCACCATCCTGCTCTCGATGCTGGCCGGGCTCGACCGGGTCGATCGTCGCGCCGTCGACCTCATGAAGAGCTTTGGCGCCAGTCGCTTCGGCGTGCTGTGGCGCCTGCGCCTGCCGACCGCGTTGCCGCTGCTGCTGGCCGGCATGCGCGTCTCCACGGTGCGCAGCGTGATTGTTGCGATCGTCACCGAAATGCTCGGCGCGCATGGCGGGCTCGGCTGGGTGATCTACCAGGCCGTGCTCCAGATCGACTTCGTCCAGGTCTGGGCGGCGATCTTCGTGGCGTCCGCCGCGAGCCTCGCCTTCTTCGGCCTGATCGGCTTCCTCGAACGCAAGATCCTGTTCTGGACATGACGCCATGAAACGACAGATGCATCTCGGCCTGTTCATCCTGGGCACCGGCAGTCATGTCGCGGGCTGGCGCTATCCCGGCGCGGTCGACAGCTTCCAGGACTTTGCCTCGATCCAGCAGATCGGCCGCACTGCCGAGCATGGCAAGTTCGACCTGATCTTCATGGGCGACAATCTCTATGCCGATGCGGCCGCCCATCCCTCCTACACGCTGCGGCTTGAGCCGCTGACCATGCTGGCCGCACTCGCGACCTCGACCAGCCACATCGGCCTCGGCGCGACCGTCTCCACCACCTACAGCGATCCATTCTCGGTCGCGCGCGTTTTTGCATCCCTCGATCACATCTCGAAAGGCCGCGCGGCGTGGAACGCGGTGACGACCGCCAATCCGGCAACGGCGGCGAATTTCGGCACCACCCATCCCGACCACGCTCGCCGCTACGAGATGGCCGGCGAGTTCCTGGACGTGGTCAAAGGCCTGTGGGACGGCTGGGCGGACGACGCCATTGTCGCCGACCGCACCAGCGGCGTCTACATTGATCCGGCGAAGCTGCGCGCGATCGACCATGACGGCGCGTTCTTCAAGGTGAAGGGCCCGCTCAACATCGGCCGCAGCCCGCAAGGCCGCCCCGTCGTGCTGCAAGCCGGCGGCTCCGAGGCCGGCCAGGCGCTTGCCGCGCGGACCGCCGATATCGTGTTCTCGGTGGTGCAGGACATCGAGGAAGCCAAGGCCGGCTATGCCTCGCTGAAGACGCGGCTGCCGGCGTTCGACCGCAGGCCGGAGGATGTCACGGTGCTGCCGGGCGTGATGCCCGTCGTCGGGCGCACCGACAAGGAGGCGTTCGAGAAGCTCAACGTGCTCCAGAGCTTTGTCAGCGGCAGCAACGCACTCGCCATCCTGTCCGACCGCTTCGGCCAGGACATGTCGGCCTACGATCTCGACGGACCGATCCCGGACATCTCGCCGTCCGACAGCTATCACAGCTTCGCCAGCGTCATGCTCGCCAAGGGCCGCCGCGAGAACATGACGCTGCGCGACCTCTACAATCTCACCGCCGCCGCCCGCGGCCATTGGGTGCTGTGCGGCTCCGCCGAGCGCATCGCCGACACGCTCCAGCTCTGGTTCGAGGAACACGCCGCCGACGGCTTCAACGTCATGCCGCCCTATTTCCACGAAGGGTTCGAGGATTTCGTCCAGCTCGTGGTTCCTCTTCTGCAGGAACGCGGTCTGTTCCGCGCTGAGTATGAAGGCACAACATTGCGCGATCACCTCGGCCTGCAGAGGCCCGGGAATGCGTTCTTCGAGCCCTAGAGTTCGATGCAGATCGCAGACCTTCCGCACCAAGGTTGCGTAGGATCCATTCCCGCGACCTACTTGCGCTTTCCTCTTGGGCCAGACGCGCAACTTCTGCGGAGTCATATCAATACAAGATATCGACCCACACTGGCCTTCAAAGGATTTTTCTTGGTCTATCGGTGCACACGTCGTGCACACACCGGCTTCTAACCAATTGAAAAACTTGGGGTCTCGTTCCAATCCATCATGGGCAAGTTTGAGCTAGCTTCAGACGAACGGCGCAAATCAGAGAAAGCTTCATCAAATAGCTAGTCCGCGCTCCGTCGCTAGCCTTGCATCGACGCCTGGCAGCTTTTTTGGGGATCCGCCACGAGAACGTGCTTGGCAACGGCCGACGGAGGTAGCCGCACGTATGACCACAGGGAAGCAGGCTAGCTGTATCCTGGCGCGAATGAGACACACACCCGCGTTCTCGCGGCAGATTTCTCCCGAGCTTTGCATCTCCGCCTGCCCTCTCAGTCAAGAGGGCGCAGGGAAGGTCGGTGCCGGCTGGCACCCGCGGTCCGCTGCGCGAAAGGACACGCAGGAAGAACCGCACAGCAGCATACAGGTGAAGCCCAACACACAGCCTTCCCTGCGCAGTGGTCGGACGGCTTATGCCGCGCTCTCCCGGGAGCCGAGTTCCTTCTGGCCTCCCTCGCCCCAGCGAAATTCACCGGCATCGCGCCGGTTGACGCGATTGTCGCCTCCGCAAGAGCTTGCAACGACGGCCAGGACCACACGTCTATATTTTGGCGTTCGGTGAAACACGCTGAAACTGGGAAAACTCTTTAAAACGAGTGCTTTTCGACTAGCCTGATGCGGGCTGTTTCAGCGGGCTTCACCAAAATAAGGGCCCGGCCCTAAGCCTTTCAGCGTCCGCACGACAAACTGAAAGCCTCAAAGCCGAGCCCTTTGGTCCCAAGCCTTAGGAGCCGAAACCACATGGATACTACCATTGTCCCCTCCCCCGCCGGCAAGCGGGGCCGCAACAGCAGCGTCATTCTGACCGACCGCATGTGCGAGAAACGCGTTGCCAAACGGACCAAGCTCTACGACCGTAAGTGCCCTGGTCTGTACGTAAGCATCACCACGACCGGGGTGGCAACCTTCTCGTTCAAGTTCACCGACCGGGAGACCGGCAAGCAACGCACCGGCTGGCTTGGCGTCTACAATGCTGAGACCTTCACGGTCGAGGACGCCCGTAGCAAGGTCTACGGCCTCAGGGCCAGGGGTGGCGAGGCGCTTGCCGAGACCTTCCGCGACCAGAAAGCTGCGAAGGCGAAGCGCGGCAAGACCGTCGCCGAGATCATCGACGAGCGCATCGCGTGGATGAAGACGTTGGTCAAGAAGCCCGATGGCGAGATGCGCCCCCGGCTCGAAAGCTGGCAAAACACCGCGAGCCACCTCGACCGCCTCATCCGCCCACGCCTCGGCAAGAAGCTGGCCATGGAGGTCACCAAGCACGACATCGCCACACTCTCGAACGACATCGTCGCGGCAAGTTCGGCAAGCCCTCGGTCAGCAACGCGCGCCATATGCGCAAGGCGGCCTCGGGCCTGTTCACCTGGGCGGCGGAGGCAGGCCGCGACTATGTGACCGCCAGCCCCTGCGTCAACCTGCCAAAACTCGATCCCGAACATCCCCGCACCCGGGTCCTCTCCGAAGACGAGATCAAGACGTTCTGGCACGGACTGGACCGCAACGACCTTCCCTATGACCGCCGGACCCGGCTCGCACTCAAGTTCGAACTGGTCACCATGCTGCGCTCGCGCGAACTGCTCGGCGCGCATCGGGATGAGCTGTTTGACCTCGACGGCGAGCATCCGCGCTTCGACGTGCCGCTCAAGCGGGTCAAGAAGCGGCGGGTGATCCAGCAACCGTTATCCGATCTGGCGGTCGAGATCACCAAGGAGGCGCTCGCCTCGGATGATCAGCAATTTGTTTTCGAGAGCCCGATGTACAAGGGCCAGCCAGTTCACCGTAAAGCGATGGCCGACGCACTGCGTGGCACCAAGCACGAGAAGAACAAGGACAAGTCGAAGACCGCCGGTCTCTGCGAGCTGCTCGGTCTCAAGCCGTTCACGCCGCATGATCTGCGCCGGACGGCGGCAACGTTGGCGGTCGACCTTGGCTTTGACGATGCATGGATCGCAAAGTGCCTCGATCACGCCGCGAGCAAGAAATCGGAGCAGATCGTGCCCACCTTGACGGGGAAGGTCTACAATCACTCCAAGCGGATGAAGGAGAAGCGCGCGGTACTGGACGGCGTCGCGGCCGAGCTGCGGCGGATCGTCGGCGGGCCTGTCCCTAAGGCCCTGGCGCAGGAGGGGCCACGGCTCGCCGCCTGATTGCATCTGCCGACCGATTCTGAGTTAGGTCACAGCTCCCGCGGGCCTCTCTTCCCCTGCGCAGGAACGTACACAGCCAAAAAATGCTTTACAAATCAATGCGCAGGGCCAGTCGTGTATGGTCGGTGTCAAAAAGCGCCGCAAGTCCTGCACACCCCGTAGGGGGGCGGCCCGACGGCGTCCCGCAGCCCGAAATCCGCGACCTACGCCGGCTGCGCCGGTACAAGGCACCGCGCGCGCCGCGCCTGCGCGTGTTGGTGCGATGGGCCTTGAAGTGCAACAGCGCCGAGCAGCTCGGCCATCGTATTCCAGCGCTATGAGCGCCAGCAACGACGCCACGGCATCGAGCCGGCCGACACCCGCGCCGAGGCCAAGTTCGCCGAACAACTCGACAAACCGTTAGCCGATAGGCCAGACCAGCAAGGGGCGAACGTCACTGCAAATCGCGGTAGAGTCCAATCCCGATCATGAGCAGCGAGGCAGCTGCAAGAACTAGCGGGCAGATAAGCGGCAGCTTTTCCAGCACAGCGATAACGGCTGGCCGTCCGATAACAGTTCTTTTCACACGCGCGAAGCGCCAGCCTGCGACACCCATTCGGACGACTCCGTTTGGCCCCCAGCAGCGGCGGTCTGACTACTATCAGCGCGAAAGCGCTCGCCTGGCTAGGACTGGTCGGGCCGGAACCAAAGTGAAGGTAAAGAAATCCTTTCAACTTTGATGCGGGCCATCGTTGGCGCAAGCTCACAAACTTTTGGCGTGAATTACCAAGATAGAAATCGGCCTTTCTATTACGGCGTTCCAGTCGGCCCAACGAGCGGCGACCAAGGATCGATGACCAACCAACCACCATTGCGCGTCTTTTTCAGTTGCTTATTTTGCGGGGCGCTTCATAGCGCGATCCAAATAATGCGGCCGGTCGTGGGAAACGGACGCTTCGATTGTGAAGCGTGTGGGCGGTCCCTTCATCGATGGTGGAGCCGATACGACTTTACAGATTGGAAAGGGCCGCTCGACCCGTAAGGCCTCACCGGGTTACCGCACCTCGTCGGCCCCGCTAAAATGCGCCCATGACCGAACTCGGATTAGAGCCGGAGGTGATCCACTCACAGCCTAGGCGGAAAACCGCTGAACAACCTAACCTACTGATTGGGCCAGCGATTGTGAGCCCCACGACGTGCGTCAACTGTGACGATCACGGCTGGGTACCGGGACAGAACATCACCCTGATCAGATTTGGGCGACACAATCAATGAAGGTTGGCCCGAACGCTTCTTGCAATGCGCGCGAATGCGATCGGCCTTCAAAGAATCAAAAAGAACTTAGGAGCCAGTGAGCCCTTCTCACGTTGTTGAGGAAACAACCCAAGGAGGAACTCATGCGTCGCATCGCACTTGCAGCGATCGTTCTTGCCGCTGGCTTTACGCCGGTCATAGCTCAACAGAGCTCGCCATCGCAAAACCTGCAAAACGAAGCCGATAAAGGCATCAAGACTCACAACTCCGGTGCGTCGGGCTACGTCGGTGAACAGGACAGGCCAGGTTCCGCGGCGCAAGCGCCGGGCAGCAACTCCGGTCGCGCCGATTCCACGGCGACGGCGCCTAGCGCTCAGAATTCCGGGACCGGAATTGCCGGAGCACCTGGTAGCGAAAGCGGTCCCTCTCCCACCGGTACCGTGGGTCAGAACATGTCGACCCAGCAACAGGACTCATCCAATGTCAAAGGTCTGCCGGGAAACAAGAGCGGCCCGCCCGCCAAACGTTGACGGCTCGTTGCTCGAAGGCGCGTGGCGCAATCGCCACGCGCCCTGATTGCTCATATACCGGCAAATTATCGGTCATGCCGGGCGGAAGTTCATCTGCTTGCGACCGTTCCGCCAGAAGCTGTTTCTCGGCTTCAAACCAGAAGGCCTCCATGTCCCCGTTTGGCTCGCCCGCTGCACGCCAAAGCTCGTAGGCACGAATACGAATGTCTTCCTGACTTAAGTTTGGCATCGGTCGCTCCTCCTATTGCGCAAACCTTGCTCTAAAAGTTCTCGCGATCGATCTTCAGTGCCGCCGGAAAAGGTATCGACGCTTAAGTCTTGCGGTTGTCGTCCGAGCGGCATACTCGATGCGATCTATGTCGGCGTTATCGGCCGCAGTAACGTCCAAACGCCAATTCATGTCGTTCGGATAACCTTCGTCGCATTCGATTTCGACCGCGATGACTAATTCGCCCCCCGGAAAGCTCCGGATCTCCCGCAGTGCTATCAGCTCCAGATCCTTCCTTGACACGCTGATCATTGCGAGGCTCCGCCCGCCATTTCCTCCGACAATACGTTGTGTTATTGCCTCGTTCCTAAAGTGTGAGACGAACAGCATGCCGTCTTGTCGCACTGTCAGGCACAGCAGACCCCCTCAGTTCTGGAGGAACCAGGCTCTCCGCGGTTCATTGTCGCTCGAGGAGGACGCCATGACTGACACGCCATCCCAAACCCAAACCTCAACTTTCGCTGCCGCCAACGAAACGGTCCGCGAGGTCGCACGCGATGTCCGCGAGGGGCTCGGCGACGGCAAGCCGCCTGGCCAGTGGAAGGCTATCGTCAGCGACCTAACGCGCGAGGCTCCGCTCGCATCGCTCGGAATCGCCTTCCTGATTGGATATGTATTGGCGCGCCGTTGATCGCTCTCCGCTCTTGGCGTCGAGGAGGAGGAACGTGCGGCCCTTCGAAGCCGAGGCCGCAGCCAACGGCAAGAACGCCGAATGCGTCAAAGCGCGCTGGCCAATTTCCACGATAACCGCGGCACAGCCGCGACGCTGCTCGCTGAGGCCGGCGCAGAGATCGCCGAGGCGCTATGCTGGAGCGTCGACAAGGCGCAGAAGGTGATCGATCTCTACCTCGCCAGACGTGGCGTGCTGGCGGCCAATGCAATTTCGAGATCGAAAGACTGCACCACCGGAGTAGAAGCCAAGCAGCGGCTGCTGGAGGCGAATATGATTTGTGCCTTCGGTTTTGCGGCTTCTACGGCGTGATGCGTCGCAGCGATGGCGTCTGGTGCGCTCTAAACACTCTTGGAACCACCCATCGGACCATCGGTATGCATTCACCTTTGTTCTGCACGTGGATGCGCGTGCAGGAACACAGGCCGATGAGTTCGCATTGTCCATCAGTTTCATTTGTGCGTGAGGCCGATCATGCAAGTTCTTTGTAGAATGATCGCGATTGCAACAATCCCAGCTTGGATGGCGATCTACTCAACTCCTGCTGTCGGACAAAACTTCGATGACAGGTGGTCCATCATTCCAAGAGCTCACGCGGAGCCAGCTCCTGAAGGAAGCGACCAGACAAAGAAGGACGAAACGCAAACGCAACCTTCGACCACACAGCAAACGCAACCTCAGACTTCGGAAGAGCCCTCGAAAGATCGTTCAAGAGCTCAATCTCAGAATCGAGTCTTCTCCGGCACGGCCTCCTACTATTCTTATGCCAAAGGCAAGACAGCGAGCGGTTCATCGTTTGATCGTAATCGGCTAACAGCAGCGCACCGCCGCCTGCCCTTCGGTACCAAGTTGCGCGTCACCCACGGAAGCCGAAGCGTCATCGTCATAGTCAATGACCGCGGTCCGTTCGTCCGCGGTCGTGTCCTCGACCTTTCGTTGGCCGCGGCGCGGAGCTTGGGTATTACGGATCGTGGCGTGGCTCAGGTTCATGCGGAGGTGTTGTGAACATTCGACCACTCGAGGAGTATCGGACAGATCGCTTGTGCAGATAGATAGGTGACGAGCTACCAGCACCGCGCACACATCACCGCCGCGCGGGCGGCCAATGGGATACGCCGATGAAGCACACCGAAGAACGACCCTATGCTGACCCGGAAGCGGCCGCGCGCAAGCTCGTCGAGCTCGCAGCGAGCGTCGACCCTGTCCAGGACGGCCGGATCTATATCGAGAGGATCAACGCGCCCTTCTTGTTCAAGCTGAAGGGCAGCGGCAGCGAATTCGGCGCCGGGCTCAAACACGCGATCGAGCGCGGCTGGCTCCAGATGCACGAGAGCGGGACTTACGTGCGCTTGCTAGGCCCGGGCGGCCTACTCACTCAATAGATCAGGGTAAAGGACAACCAGCCCGAGAGAAGCGCGCAAAAACCAATTCCCACATAAGGCAATGCAAGGCGCATCGGGTATTCCCTCCGAGACGCGAAATATGCCGTCAGTCTTTCATGGCGGTCGGCCGACGACAACGAATCTGAAGTTGTATTCTTGCGCTTCTTGCGCCGCGCGCCACCTGCAGCATGAAAGAGGCCGCCAACCGAGGCGGCCTGCCTTAATGCCTGCTGATCGGCTCAAATCTATCGAGCCTGGTTGCGCCTTCCCAAAGCTCTACCGTGTACCCGTCTACAAGCAATTTGGCTCGCTCCCTAGCCTCCGCCTCATCGTGTACCTCAAGGTCAACTCGGAGCGTTATGTGCCCCTCATCATCGATTATGTATGCGCGAAACTCTCGCATGACTCCGCCCAAAACACCGCCTCGTTCCGAAGCAGGAACGCTATCGAAATTAGGCGACAATTTCAAACTAGGCCACTGAGCCCGGAAACCGGCTAATGAACAAAAATGAGGTACAGGAGGGCTGCCGCCAGCAGGACGCCCAAAACCGTATTGGCATTGGGACCCATCTTTGAATCCTCTGCCCGTGGAGGCCCCAGCATCGGGCCGGGGGGCGTAATGATGCTGGGGCTTCCGGACAGGCTTCTGTCTCGTGGGACCGAGACCGTCACCGCATAACACAAGCCGGGCGCGACATAGACGTTCCCAGCCAAGTTCTAAATCTCCCCTGCGTGTGGCTGTTTCACACAGCGCTCGCTCGGCCGATCGGGGTCCAGCTTGGTGCTACCCCTGCACCGTTGACGTTTTGCGCCGCGGGGATTCTGCCGAGCCAGGAACATCGTGGTTTTTGCCAAGTTTTCCCGACGCCATCGGGCTCGCCGAAGGCAACCTCTAGGCCCCGGCTCATCCCCATTTGGGCTGGGGCCCTTTTTTGGGAATTGTATAGGCGCCCGCACGACGAAAAGTTTCGCAAGAGTTCCTTCACCTTGATCTAGGGATACGGCCGGTGGGCAATAGCGGGAGATCGCTTCGCATGGAAGATGGCGCTCAGCCGTTACCTCGGATGCGAGATACACGAAAATGTCGGGCATAACTTTCGTTGTTTACAATCCGCCCCAGCTGGGGCTCCCGTACCTTGCCGTGATGATTGCACCGAACGGCGAAGTCGTAGCGGTGCCATTCGAAACTCCAGCAGAGGCCGAAAACCACAACATTGAGAGCGCTGCCAAGACTACGCGCTATGCGCCCGCGAGCAGTCGCGAATGACGCCCGCCATCTTGGGGCCAGCGCTACTCGTTAAGCAAACACGCGCAGCCTCGGCTTCGGGACGGGGCCGTGTGGGAGATGCACGGCCTTGTGCTTGGGGTGAGGGCCCGCCAGCTCAGCCAGCCCCGGCGGGCCTTCCCTCACCACGACGCGCAGTGGCTCGCGTTCGTTCCGCGGACCAAGGGATTGATAATTTGCGACGCGCTTGGATGCCGCTTTGATCGCGGCATGCTTTGCCCTACCCGCCGCCACACGCCTACGCACCCCGACGGGCGACCACTCAAGATCACCTTCGGCGAGATGCGCGAGATGGGCTTGCGTGGCGTCCTCATCTATTGCCACTGCGGCCATCACGTTGCTTTCGGCACCGATCGCTGGCCCGACGATGTCCGGCTGTCAGATGTCGAGCCGCGCTTCGTCTGCACCGCCTGCGGCGGGCGCGGCGCAGACGTACGACCGGACTTCAACTGGAACGCCAAAGGGCCAATCGGTGGCATGGGGTATCGGTAGGCACCGTTTGGAACAAAGGGCCATCCAGCTATAATCGCTGACGATTCTTCATGGAGGCTCATTCAGCTGAAATGGCAAAGGCATCTAAGCTCGTTGCAGCCAAACGTGGCAAAGTTCTTTTGGTGAGGCGCCGGAGCGATGGTTTGTGGATGTTTCCCGGCGGCCGGAAGCGGTCGCGAGAAACCGAAAAGGATTGCTTGCGACGGGAGATCAAGGAGGAGTTGCCGCGGCTGAAGCTCGGCCGGCTGAGCCTCTGGAGAGAGGTGAAGATCAAGAACAAGTACTCCGGCCGCAAGATGAGCGACGCGATCTTCATCGCCAAGGGAGCCAAGGGCAGGCTCGAGATCGGCGACAAGAAGGAGATCGACCGCGCCGTTTGGCAAAAGCCCCGTGGGGTGCGCCTGACGCCAACATCACGCTTTATTCGCGACCGGCTATTTCCGAGAAAATCGAAACGGTGAATGACTGGCCGAGGATGGCGTCGGCCTTTCGAGGATCCCATCTGTATCGGCGACCGCGTACTGCGACGCTGCTCGACGCCGGCGAATACATTGCCGCACTGCCGAAGAAAGAGCACGCCGCGCCGGAATGGCAAGCAGCGATGGAAGCCTTGATCCTGGTGGCGGAAGGTGGCGGCCCGACGATGTTTGCCCGCATCGGGGTCGTGCGAGCCCTAAACCGGCACTACGTCCCAGAGCTCAACCCGAAGGGCAAAGAGCCGCACTGGGGGTGGCGGAAGCTGAAGAGGGATCAATGAACCGAGGCCGCCAATTGAGGCGGCCTCTATCCGGATCTTAACGTGAGGCAGAATGGTACAGATACCCCTGCGGGTGTCCTAATTAGGACAGCGCCGTATGACTTCCTTGAGCAAGCGCAACGGATGCTAAAGCCCGAGGTCGGATAGGCTGGGATGATCCGCGGGACGCGGGGCGCTACGGTCCCAATGATACTTGCGCTCCGATGCCTTG
The DNA here is from genome assembly GCF_052075965.1 of Bradyrhizobium sp. 482_C4_N1_8. Lineage (NCBI taxonomy): Bacteria > Pseudomonadati > Pseudomonadota > Alphaproteobacteria > Hyphomicrobiales > Nitrobacteraceae > Bradyrhizobium > Bradyrhizobium sp. 482_C4_N1_8. The sequence goes on from NZ_CP197231.1 coordinate 5,870,255, forward strand.
ATTGGGAGGTCGTTGATGCACGCGAACCTGCGTCGCATCAGTCCATCTTCGTTGAACTCCCAGTTCTCGTTCCCGTACGAGCGGAACCAATTTTCCGAGTCGTCGTGCCATTCGTACGCGAAGCGAACGGCGATCCGATTTTCATTGAAGGCCCAGAGCTCCTTTATGAGCCGATAATCCAACTCCTTAGTCCACTTCCTAGTAAGAAACGCGACGACTTCCGCGCGTCCTTTCGCGAACTCGGCCCGATTTCTCCAATAGGTATCGGTCGAGTACGCCAAGGCGACCTTTTCTGGGTTGCACGAATTCCAGCCATCCTCGGCCTGCCGTACCTTGATGATGGCGGTTTCACGTGTGAACGGGGGAAAAGGGGGGCGGCTCTCGGACATTTGGGGCTCCATTGGCGAGATTAACTAGAGACCTTCACAACAGTTACTGTAGTGGCATCAGGGCGGCCGTCGAGAACCGACCTTGCAAATTTGCACGATCCTTTTTGACGCACCCTGTTACCACATTGTCCCGACTTGGCGTCGGGCACGGTGTGCAATCAAGAAGCTGCTCTGGCGGCTAAGCGGAGCCCTCCTTCAGCACGTGCATTTAACAAACTGCCTGTTTTTCCCGGTGTATCACAACCACGTGCACGAAATTCTTTGATGAGCCCACGAAACACAGTGGAAACACGCCAGGCCTAACGCTCCCCGCTTGGAATTGAAGAGGGGAGTTCCAAATGACGATTTTCGAAGTGATTGCTGTCGCACTTTCCGCCGGCGTTCTGCTTTCGGCATATGCCTCAGACCTGGGCGCTGACGTTGTCCTAGCGATTGTCTCCTGCCTTACGTGATGAGAAGGCCCGCCAGCGTGAACCGGCGAGCGCAGTCACAACCTGTGGCACGCCCATTGCAAAATTAGCGCTAACTGGGATTTCAGTGCTCAGTTTGAGAATGAGACGCTGCCGGGACATGTATTTCGAGCTCGGCAGCGTTCTATTTTGAGACTAGTGGGACAGCCAGCCATGCGTCATCATCCACTGGTGGGCTCCCGGGAGTGCTAGGCCCGCCAGCGTGCACTGGTGGCCCCTGAAACCTTCCTAGGTTTCGTGCGTAGGACCTATATCCGAGGTTTTTGTTAGGTCCCATCTCGGGGCTGGAAATGAACACCGCCGCCGGGACATGTATTTGAGCCCGGTGGCGTATTTCCTTCTCTGCTTCCTTCTTCTCCTAGCATGCCGTCAGTCGCTCCCAGTCACGCTTCCTGTGCGTTCAGCGCCGCCGCTTCATGCTGCCCCTGCTTGAACCCGGCTCCTACGCCCGACTCTACTCGGATCTGCTCCTAGATGCCGGCGCCGGTGAAGGCGGCGAAGGTGTCGCGAACACGCGCGGACATAGCCGACCAAGATCCCGCCGTCTCGATGAAGCTGCCGAAACCAGGCCCTGTCGCTGCACCTCATGCAGGCTGCGCTCTCGCCGACACCGACGTCCAGTTTAGCGAGAGTTCTGAGATCGACGGGGGCGAGATGTTTGCCCATGCTTGCAAGGTCGGGCTCGAAGCCGTCGTCTCCAAGTGCGTGACAGCAATTGTCCGTCGCGAAGCTGAATTGAGGGTCGGCCAAAAGATGCACGCGGCTTTCGAAGCCTCTGCAAGTCTAATGGCTGGAGCTTCGGGCAATGAAATAGTCCGTCAGTATCGACGGCATGTCGCGGCGAATGCGAAGCGACTGGGCGGGCTCAATTCGGGTCGGAGTCGAAAACGTGCGCTCAGGCGGATCGCTGTCCAGACGGAACTAGCTTAACGGCATTAGGTGAGAGAAACTGACGGATTAAAAGCCGTCAAAGACGTTCGAAGTTGCAAAGGTGCGACAGGGGATCAACGAACATGAGATGTCGGCCTCAGTAAGTGGGACTTTCGGAACGTCGCGCTGCATAGCAGGTTGTCGTCTGGCAACGACCTTGGTCGATCGTCATCCTTGGAGTGTCAGATGAGCAAACGTAAACCGGCAACGGCGTCAAAGCACGCCCGCCGCCCGAGAATGGTCGCGAAGGCCCAACGGACTGCGCAAGCTATTATCAGAAGCCCGAAAGCGGGCGTTCCGCCCGTGAGCGCAGATTCGCAGCAAGACGCCCTCCCCGTTAGGAATCCGCTTCTTGTCACGGATGCAGCCCTACAAAATGACTCCAAACAGATGACGGAAAACAATTCAAAGAGAGGGGTTGATATTCTTTCTTCAGCCAACGCAAACGTGCGAGCTTATCAAGCGCAGCTACTGGAAATGGCACAAACCAACATGCAATTTGCTTTTGAATTCGCTCAAAGGCTTGCGATGATTAAGGCGCCCCTTGAATTTCCCGGTGTAATCGCAGAATTCACAAACAAGCGGATCGCCATGTTCCGGAAGCATTCCTCGGAGATGGCTGAACTAAGTACCAAATCGTGGACTTTCTAAAAGCCAAGCTCACCCCAATTAAGGACGTTTCCGCTCTGCACCGATAGCGGCCTTTCGGATAGTTACTATTGGCCCATGCCCGAACCAGCGTGTTCAGAGATGCTTCTGAACCCGAAGCGGGACGACGAGAGTAGTATCAGGCTCTACGTCAGACGTATCCACTGACGCGCAACACCCGCATTGAATAGATCAGCTCTTCAATTCCAGCGAGAAACGACTGCGAGAACTGCGCATGCCGGAAGGCTTTCGGGGTGGAGGTCGACAAGAACGGCTGGCGCCCACTGAGGCGCGTGTACGGGTGAGTGGCCCCAAGCGCCTCCGGGGCTCGAGAGGAGCGGAGACGCCGGGACCGCCACGACGCACCGGCTCAAGGCTGGGCGTCGGTAGATATTCTCCGCCCCTGGATTCATCGCAGGCTCTAACAAATGTTGAGCGTTCGAGATTAACTTTGCCGAGAACTCTTCTCTCATGTCGGCGCACGAGCCAACCGTCTATCTGGTCGCCAACGACTTTGGACAGGCTGGCCGTGCCTGGCGCGAAGCCGACCTTGAGACTACGAATCTTGAAACCGTCATTCAAGATCTCCTCGTCGGCGATATTGCAGGTCGATCAAGGTCGTCGCCGTCAACATGGAGAGCGCTGGTCCGAGAGGGATGTTGCATCGCTGCAATCTGCAACTGAGCGACGTCCCGTCGTATCTCAGGAGTTCATAAGCCTGCGCCTCGTATAGCGATGGCCTTCCAACGGAAAAAGCTGGAAGCGCATGGCATCAAGGCGCCGTTTCCCGTTTCGTGCAGCCGGTACTCGCCTCCGCGATCGAGCGATGGATTCACGAAATCAAGTTCGACGGCTATCGGGCGCAGGTCCAGATGCCCACGAAGTCGTCAAGGTCTTCACGCGGTGCGGCCACGGGCTGGACCTGTCGCATCCCTAGCCGCTTGCGCCGTCGGCCGATCGCGACCATGGTAACGAAGAGGAGCGCTCTCAAACAAACAAAAAGTCATTCGCCGTCATCAAGTCGGTGAAGTTTGCAAGCGTTACCTGATCAGCTCCCGCCATGATAACGGTGCTAGTTCCGCTCTGGGTGATGACAAGGTCACCAAACGAGTGCACACCCGCAACGTCAATGAAAGCGATCCTATCATCCTGGCATTGGCTGAAATCTTGGATGAGATTGTTGGCTCCAACAGTCATTAGACCATTGTCCTTGAATACAAACGTATCGGAACCTCCATGAGCATTGCCGCTCAGTTCACCATCTCCCCACATCTCATTGCTGACTGTGCAACCTTGCCCAGCCGTCCCCGCGTATAGGACATCGCTGCCGCCCTTAGCACGACCTGAAATTTGCGCCGCATCGCCCCATAAGAAGTTGTCGACCCGGCCGCTGTCAACGGCGTGGCCCCCGAAGATAAGATCATCGCCTCCTTGGGTCGCCCCGCCCATGACTTGCGCGTCTCCATAGAGCTGGTTCACAACATCCGTCACCGAACTGTCGCCGCCGCTGAGACTGTCATTACCTCCGCTGGTAGCGTCGAGCATCGTAACAGCATCGCCAACGGCGAAGTTCTTGGTACCCAGCAACGTCGCAAGGTCGTTCCCGCCTTGCGCATGGCCGGACATTGTGGCGCCGGCGTCCCCGTAAAAAGACACCGTGGAGCCGCCCTCGTTTATGAAAGTATCGTTGCCACCCTTGGCAAAGCCGGAGATGTCACCGCCGGCATCGCCATAGAAGGTCTTTGACATGATCGCCCCACCGGAGCCCGTGAAACGGTCGTCGCCTCCCTCAGCATGGCCGGACATGTTGCCTCCGGCATCACCGTAGAACACCTGCGTTGCGAACAAGGCCCCGTTGAAGGTGTCGTTGCCACCTTTGCTGTGGCCGGTCATGTCACCGCCGGCATCCCCGTAGAATGTGTTGCCTGAGTCCGTTCTGGCGGTGAATGAGTCATCGCCGCCCTGGGCGTGACCGGACATGTTGCTTCCGCTATCACCAAAAAAGAGGTTTCCAGCCTGCCTAGAGCCCTGAAAGCTGTCGTCCCCGCCCTTGCTATGGCCAGACATGTCGCCGCCCGCGTCACCGTAAAAGGTGTGGGTGCCGCCCTGTACCGTCTGAGTTATGAAACTGTCATCGCCGCCCTGAGCATGACCCGACATGGCGCCGCCAGCGTCGCCGAAGAACGTATTGATTTGCTGTCTGCCGGTACCACTCAAGAAGGTATCGTTGCCGCCCTTACTTTGGTCCGACATGTCGGCACCCGCGTCGCCGTAGGCAGTGACACTGGTCGCGGTGAGTCCGTTAAAAATGTCATCGCCGCCCTGAGCAGAATCGAAAATACTGCCGACCACGTCCCCATAGAATGTGTAGTTGGAAGGTCCGATTTCATCGAAAGTGTCGTTCCCTCCCTTCGAGAAGTCGAACATGCTGCCACCAGCATCACCGAACGAGGTCGGTGCGCCTGGGGTGCCTATCAGGTTGTCGTCGGTGCCGAATTGATGATTGACCAGGTCACCCGGGGTAAGCGGAACAGGCTGCCTGCGCATCGGAAGTCCTCCTCGGCTGCATCCAATACAATCTTAGGCTGTTTCGTCAGGCCAGCGAACCAACTATAAGTGGGTACATCCTTTAAGCCATCCCGTCCTAGAGGCCGAAGACGTCGCGTCTCGCTTCATCTAACCGGGATGAGGTATGGGCGGCTAGATCCGCTTTGGGTCACACGGCGACATGCCGAGATCTCGCCACGTGACAACTACGTGCCGTAGCTTGCTCTTCCTGGTGCGGCTCCGAGACCCATCAATTCCCGATAGCGCAACAGCACGGCTTCGCGTAGCGCACGGCTTGAGCTCGATACGGAGCCGACTCCTAAGACCATCAGCAGCAAGCCCAACCAGGTCACCGCCCAGCCCCTCCCCTCATCGCCGGCCCCCCTAGGGCCCATGCCCACCGGCAGAACCGGGGGCATCGAGGCAGCAGCGGCGTCACTCGCAGCCGCAAGAAGCTTCTCTACGTCAACTTGGGGCGGCACGGAGAACTCCGACGTGAGCTGGTTGGTACGCCGATGCAGGTCGGGTACCGCTGGTATCGGGGCCGTCGTGCTCGTTCCAAGTTCGGAAGCAGCCTCAGCTACTTTGAATTCAGGGACAGGCGGCTGAGACTGCTCGGCCGGTCTGGGCCGCAGCAACTCTGCGCGCGCGTCAACGACCGGGCTCCGCTTACGACTAGCCACGGGATCTTTAGCTATGCGAGAACGAACGGGCTTCTTCACCGTCGCAATGCCCTCGGCCAGGAACCAACATTTGCGGCGACCATCGACTCGATAGACCCAATGCTGGCCATCGGGGACCGAGTCGCCGGGCCGCGCCAAGCATTCCGCTCGCGCCGGATAGGTCGGAGCACGTGCGCGCGGAGCGATATTGAACAAGTCGTCAAGAGGGTCGGAGGACGCGGGCGTCGTTGAAAGAATTCCAGCGAGAGCAAAACCAGCGAAGCAAAATCTCAAATAACCGGACATCGAAAACTCCCGGCGTATCGTCCCCACCCCCTCGACCCTTCGCGCCGACATGGGCGGCCATACGGCTCAAAACTGGCGGCGCAAGGGATTCATTGTGTTCGTGACTAGTCCGGGTCCGAAGCAGCCGCAGCTGCGAAGTGCAGCAGCCTGCCAAATCTCTTTCGCCGCGGCACTCGGACCGTGGCTTACGACCGTGGATGAGCTGAGGATTTGGCCGATCAGTTGCCATATCCCTTTGCACGTGCGGAAGAATGCGGCCAGGGTGCGAAGGAGTGGATATCCGCAAACGTTAATGGATCGGCCTGCAGGCGCTGTTTTCCGCGTTTACTGTTCGTATGTGCGTTGCAGAGCTACTGCCGTTGGGGCATCAGCGGAGGTGAGTCCTACCCTAGCTAGCCTGCTCAGTCCGCTTCAACCTGGGCCAGGAGCCGACTAGTTGGTAAGATTCGCGTTTGAACTCTCCCGCGCCGTCATTACTGTGACTGGATTGCCAATTGCCTTTCCCGCCGCGCGGATGGTGTCAATGAACAGCTTCGCGGCCGGGTTCAAACCAATCGGACCACCATGTCCTCTAGCTCCAAAGCTAGTATCGCCAAGAAAGCGCGCACGAAGGCTGAAGCGGATTTTGCCACCTGGCTCATGATGGCCAAGCTCGGTGGTTTCGATGACCTGCCGTCCAGCGCCCAAAGCTTTCTGACTAACTATCGAACTCGGCTCGAGACAATGAGCGAGGCCGAGTCCACGGCCCTAGCCGTTCGCGAGGTCTACAGCGCTTATTACAGCGAGATGGGAGGCGTGGGCGCGCCCCCGGAACCAAAGGCTCGCACACCAATGACAGAGGGCAAAGTCGTGCGGCTCAAGAAACGGCCTAATCAGCCCGGTCTATCGGCTGCACTGCATTCGACGAAGCCAATGATCCGAGAACCCCTTCCAGCACTGCTGATTTTCGCGAGCATGGTGGCTCTGATTGTCGCATATAGATTTCTGGCGCAGTAACACTGCCCGCGGATTGTGGGGACGAAGTGCCGCTCACAGTAACCGCGGACATCGCTGCACTTCGCATTTGTGCCAAAGGCGGAAGTGATCCCGACTCGCGGCGTCGCGAAACGGCGATTGTGCGACACATTGAGAATGCGGCCGCCGCGCCGGCCCCTCCCCATTTTGGCTGCGGGGGCGAGCCACGTCCTCGTGTGCCGTCGGAGACGGGCAATGACCATAAGAACCTTTTGCACGCTCGCCGCCGCCATCTTTGCCTTGAGCCCGCTTTTGCAGTTGATCCGGATTGTGATGGATGGTCCGTCACCTTGAATGGCGTCGATGTGCCGTTTTGGGTGAGCTGGATTGCCGTCACCGTGGCGGGCGCGTTGAGCTTCGTCGGTTTCCGCGCCGCCATGCGCAGCTAATTGCTGGCAGAGCCCACCCGGGCCGATCTGTCGCCGGGCAGCGGAGCCACTTCCCTACTCGCGGATATCGCGCCGTCGTGCTGTACCGCGACAGCGGCTTAGTGCAATTCGCGTCGGTTTGGCATACCTGCATCCATGTCCGGTCTTCCCCGAACAGCCGACGCCGAAGTGATGGGTACGCTTCGACGCTAAGGGCCAAAGTCGGACTCAGGCGGCTACTAGGATGGGCTGTCCGAGTCTACCGGAACCGTGAAGTGAAAAATGGCGCCGCGGCCTTTATCGGCGGTCACCCATACTTGTCCTTCATGCGCCTCGATGATCGACCGGCAGATTGACAGCCCCATGCCCATGCCATCCGTTTTGGTCGTGAACATCGGGTTGAATATCCGATCCACGGCGCCGCCGGGCTCTAGACCTTCCCCCGTGTCTTCTACCGATACCATCACGTATCTGGAGTGATGGACTTCAGACCTTATGGATAGGACCCGCTCCCCATTCTTCGTGGCCATGGAGTCAATTGCGTTCGTAATCAAATTCACCAGCACTTGCTGGAGCTGAACCTGTTCGCCTCTTATCCGCGGCAGCCGTTTGTTAACGTCGGCTTGAACGGCGACCCGATGTCTCCGCAATTGGTCACGGACGACGGCCAGAGCTTCCTGGATGACATCGTCGATATCGAGCGAAGTCCGGGTCCGTGCACCCGTCTTGAAATGCACCCGGATATTTTCGATCACGGCGTCCGCACGGTGTCCGGTGGTCACGACGCGCCGAAATGCATTCCTGGCACTATCGAGGTCAGGCTCGACACGATCAAGCCAGCGCAATCCCGCGTTGGCACTGGCTATGATCGCCGTTAATGGCTGTTTGATTTCGTGGGCAATTGAAGCCGAGACGGCGTCGCCGGTCATCAGCCGCGCCTCACGTTCGCGACGTTGCGCCAGGACCGCGCCGAGCAGCTGCGCGTGAAGCGTCGTTATCTCATACAGCAGGACAAAGAGTACAAGAATGCTGGACACGAACCCGAAGACCCGGCCAGCATACCAGCCGGCGCTGAACCGGGCAAAACCGGGAAACGAGACCAGATAGATCTCAATTGCATATGCGCAAACAACCACCATCAGCCACAGATCGAGCACCGAACGCTGGCGCATCCAGAGCAAAGTGAGCGCAACTGCGTTCCACAGGATTAGACAACTGGCAATATAGAGCGCGAGGGTAGAAAAATGGACCGGGTCGAGCATGATGCGGGGCAAGTATGCCTCACCCACTATGACAAGAACTGTCACGGCACACACAACGGCTGACGTCATCGCAACACTCGAAAGAATCGTCGCGCCCACTGAGCCCTCCCACAATCGCTTGGGCGGATCGGCAACCTTCAAAAGGGTATATGCGATGACGAACGTAGGAAAACCGGCGTACCTCAGAGCGTTGAGCCAATCCGTGCTCTGTAGCCCCGCGCCAAGCAGGCCAACTGGCGCGAACGCCCCTGGAAAGACCAGCATCCAGGGGACAAGCATGAGCCCCGTGAAGAGATACCCGGTTGAGATTGCGAGGAGGGCACTCGAACGCAGGGTGGCGAACTGGTTGAACAGCAGGACCGCGGTGATCATGTCATTCACGAACATCGCCGTGCCGTAGGCCGGGACGAAGCTATCGATCCGCGCCAGCTGGACGTTCGAGAGCGCCCCTGCCAAGATTAAGACGACGCCCAGGAAAGCGAGCATGACCGCAAGGGCAAGCCGTTTCTGCGCCCGGCCGGGCGGTAAGGTCGCAAGGGCGAAAGACTGATCCTCCGGGATAATGACGGCGGGCTTCATCATCGGAGCGAATCTTCCCAGCGGCTGGAACGCGCGGCACGAAGCTGCCCTGAGTTTCGTCTGGACGGAGCGTATGTTTTCGAGACGATGTTTTCAACTTGCCGAAGACGCGCTTGCAGGGTTTCAGTGGCCTGCTGCTAGTCCGGACCGGGCGGCACTTAAAGGTCCGCTTCGGGTCAAAAAGCGAAAAACTCAGCGTAAGCAAACCTCGTCCGCTGCGCCCCACTAAGCTGACCACAGTGAGCGGTGTCACCACTTCGCTGATGGCCAAAACCTGATCATTTAGCCGCCATTTTTCGCACTCTTCGTGCAGCCCCTTACGCCTTCGCCATGCGCTCGCGGACGGATTTGAAGCCGGAAACGAAACGCGCCAGCGTGTCCGATGTCGCGCCGCGAGGCAGCATCACCTCGACCAGCGAAAACTGCCCGCGCCGCTTGACCGCGCGATCGAGCGCAGCGGCAAGCTCGCGGCGCGTGGTGACCCGTTCGCCGACACCGCCGATCGACGCCGCGATATCGGCAAAATGCCAGTCATCGAGATCGTTGAAGCGCGATTCCGGCTGGAACACCCGCAGCATCTCCCAGCTCTTGTTGTTGAACAGCACGACAACCGGATCGAACCCGTAGCGGCGGCAATTGCCGAGCTCCCAGCCGGTCATCTGGAACGCGCCGTCGCCCACCAGGATCAGCGGCCGCAATCCCGTGGCCGCGACGCCGATGCCGGCGGGCACCCCAAAGCCCATGCCGGCATAGTAGCCGGGCGCGGCGAGTGCTGTGTTGTCGATCTCCATGCTGGTGAACAGGCAGTCGCCGATGTCCGACGTCATCGACATCTTGCCATGGCGGTCGAAAAGGTCGTTGATCGCAGTCGCGACATCTGATGGCGAGATCGGTGCGTCATCGGCAGGCAGGCCCCGCGGATAGACGGCGCGCTGCTTCAGCGACAGCAGATGGGACCGCGGCCCGTTTGGCTTGGCGCGCGCCTCCAACCCTTCGATCAGGCCGGCGAGCGGCATGTTGCGGAAGCAATGATAACCGATCTGCACCTCGCGGCTTGAGGCTAAAATGGTGCGGTGTGGATCAGGCGCCCGGTTGGAGAGCGCGAAATTGGTGTCCGAAAGGATGACGCCTAGCATCAGCACTAGGTCGGCATCCTCTACCAGCCGGGTGATCGCGGGATCGCCAGCCGCGCCGAGATAGGTGCCGGCTACGACGTCCGGAGCGTGCTCGAGAAGTCCGCGTCCCATGAAGGTGGTCACCAGGGGGAGCTTCAGCTTGCGCGCCAAAATAGCGATTTTGTCCTCTAGGCCATAGCGCCGGATTTCGACATCGACTACCGCGACCGGAGCGGCAGCCGCCTGGATGCGATCGAGGATTTCTTCGACGCATTCGGCGAGCGCACCAGCAACCGCATGCCGCGGCGGCAGCGCTACGATGGGCTCGACCTCGGCCGCCGCCATGTCACGAGGAAATTCGAGATAAACCGGCAGCGACATTTCCCGTGCGCTGCGCAACACCCACGCGATCTGCGCAGGTGCGGTTACGGGATCGGTCAGCACCGCCTGATCGCAGGTGATTTCCTTGAACACGGCTAGCTGCGTATCGACAGTCCGCCCCTGATGATGCAGAAGAAAGCCACTGGTACGCTCGCGCGCGCCTGGCGCGCCCGCAATCACCACTACCGGTGAGCGCTCCGCATATGCCCCCGCGATTGAGTTGACGATATTGAAAGCGCCGGCGCCGTAGGTCACGGCGGCAACGCCGAGGCCGCCGTGATATCGCGCCGACGCATCCGCCGCAAAACCGACCGCCGGCTCATGACTCAGCGTGAAATTTGGCAGGATGTTGCTTTCTTCGATGACCTTGAACAGCGGCAACACGAAATCGCCGGGAATACCGAAAATCTCGTGGGCGCCGTGGTCTTTCAGCGCCGCGAGCAACGCAAGGGCAAGCGTGGGCATGGGGGCGTCCTGGGAGCTAGAATATATTCAAGCATGATCGCCTTCGTTCCGTGATCCCGCAAGACAAGAAGCCGCGATGACCCCTTTGGGTCAGAATGCGAAGAACTCAGAGTGAGCAAAGTCAGTCCGCTCTACCCCACCAAGCGGACCTCAACGAAAGGTGTCGCCACTTCGCTGATGGACCATGAACAGACATAGCCTCACCCGTCGCGTTAGCGCCGAGCTCTGACCGCCGCTGCAAAGCGTGCTAATAAACCAGGCTAGTGCCGGGCGGCTTCTCTAGCGCGGCGGCCAACGACCGGTACTCCTCGCAGCCAGTCCCGCAAATCGTCGCGATTCGACTCAAATGATATTGCGCTTGATCGCGGTTGCCCTGTTCGATCTGCCATAGGCCGTAATATTGCCAGGTCAGCACATGGTTCGGATCTGCTTTCAGGGCGCGCTCGTACCAGACCTGCGAAAGCTTGTAGTGGCCGAGCTTGCGATAGGAGTAGCCGATCAGATTGGCCACATTCGGGTGATCGTCGTGGCCGAGCGTCTTCAACTGCTCAATCGCAGAGGCATAGTCAGTGCGGTCGTAGACCGCCGAATAAGCTGCGCGGTACCCATGAGCAAAGGCGGGGTCGTCGAACAGGGACTGCTTGGCTTTTTTGGCCTTGGGCTGGTGAGTGGCCTTGTTGCCCGACCGCTTCGGGTATGACGAAGGTGGATAAGCGGAGCGTTGCCCCATTCCGCTATAGTCTGCCTCACTGCCACCTGGCTCAGTGCCCGGGGCCGCAACAGCCGGAGTGACCGAGAACGCAGCGATCAGCGCAATCGAACACGTTGCCAGCGTCACAATCCTGATCATCAAGTTGGCCATAGAAATCTCCTGCAAGCTACGCCTTCGAGCTCCCAATCCAGCCGAACATGTTAACTCCGGCTTACCTCATTCCTGGAAAGGTGATTAGAAAAAACGAGATTTGGTGTGACAGCAATGTTGTCTTATGAGCCGGTCAATGTCCGCAGCGGGTCAAAACCGGCTGTATCGGCCAGCCTTGTCGTGCGTCCGGTCTTCCCAGAAGAGCAGACGCAGCGGCCATCCCCCTGAACGGCAGCTAAGGGACAGAAGGTGACGTAGCAGGATGGTGAGCACGAAAGAGGCCGCCAACTGAGGCGGCCTTACTCACTCTTAAATTCCGCAATCTTTCGATCTTGACACCATAGCTCTACGTCGCACCCGTCAGCTAAGGATCTGGCGCGCTTCTTGGCTTCGGTTTCGTCCTCACACATTAGATCGATGCGAACCTCGATATGTCCGTCGAGGCCCATAATATATGCGCGGTACTCTTGCTTCTGCTGCCGTCCAATGCTTGAAGCCCGTATTTTGAGTTACTGCGTGTTTACATACACTCGCGTTCGCAAATCGTTCGATGAGTCGAATTCATTGATCTATTCCTCGGTTGGCCTGAGACGGCCTTATTCCTCCGGGGGTTGTAGGCCCGGCGACGTTAGCCATCCGTCTATATGAGAAACGGTTTCGAGCTGGCGCAGTTTGAGTTCGAGAAGATCACGCTGCGGTCCTGGCGGCGTATTTTTCAGTTCCGCTATGATGCGGGATCTTTCCACGTCCAGATTGTCGTCAATGTGGGATTGTGAGCGTCGTCCCATGGCACTCTCCTTTCCCTGCGTGAATTGGGCGGGAGCGCAACCGGCGTTCTCATCACCGATCAAAGCACGCTGCCGAGCGGTGAGAGAACCAGTGTGCACCCGGAACCAGAGCGACGCCAGAACAAAAGTTAACCCAGTAAACGTCTGCCGGGGTCAGAAGCCGACTTCGGGCCATCGGCCGGGATGCGGCTGCTCTGGGCCTTGGCGGATGACGCGGCCGAGAAGGCACGTGGTGAGACGAGGAAGATCGAGCGGCGGCATACCTGACAAGATTAGCGGAAAAGCCGCCGCCGGGTTGAGCGCGGCGACGGCTTCTTCTTTACGCGCTCAGACGGCCGCGACTACCCGTCGCGTCGCATGAAGGAAACGGTTAGCGGGCGCTGCGACGCCATCAATTGGATGACGCTCCTGTTTGCGCAATTCATCGACTAGACGTTCGAGGTACTGCGGCAGAGGCGAGGCTTCGAGAGATAAGTTCTGTTGCAATCTGTCACCCACCTCGTCACAGATCGACCGGGCAGTCTTATGATCGATGTGGTCCGATATTCTGCTGGTCGGTTCCATATCGCGACCTTTCGATTAGGCCCCACGATTAACTCAAGTTACAGGGATGCGAAAATGTTTCGCGCACCTTCGAAAAATGCCGATGGCTTCATTGAATGGAACGAAGACACTGTGCGTCAGGCCGATTGCCCTTGTCAGCGCTGATACCTGCAACCCGCCGAGTTAGTGAAACTTGGCGCGCGACTTTCAACACTCAGAATGTCCGTTCCGGGTCAATCGCGTCACTTTGGCCGCATGCCGTTCTCTTCCGGTCTACCCCTGTGACCGGACATCGTCAGACCGCCCCGGCATGTCTCACACGGGCTAGAGGCCGACCTCGGATTTTTCGCGGATGACGATCTCCATGCTGAGCCTCTACCGGCTTCCTAGTCTAGGAAGATGCAACTCGTGCCAAGTGCAAGGCGGCCTCAACGCCGCCTTCCAAGATCTGCTCTGCCTGCGTAGCATTGGGCATAGCCCGTGCGAACTGAAGGGTGCCCACCATGAGGCCGAAGATGGCGGTCGCGCGACGGCGGCTCGCTCCTGCATCTGCGTCAGGAAGCAGCGCGGCCAATGTTGCAACGTAGCTTCGCAGCCCTTTCTCGTAGTCTTTCCTGGTGGACAGGGGCTGTCGGGCGATTTCGGGGAGCAATGCCGCCGAGGGGCACCCGCCCGTCGGGTCTTCGAGGTGAGCGCGGTTCAGGTATCTCCGAATCGCGCCCTCAAGGTCCAGGCCCCTCCGGTGATCCTCATCGAGGCGATGTTGCTGGTCGCTGAGCGCGCTCGCCAGCGCCTCGCGAACGAGCGCGTCTTTGGACTCGAAGTGCGGAGAGAATGCGCCCTTGGTCAGGCCGGCCTCGCCCATGATCCCAGCGATCCCGGCGGCGGAGATACCGTCTCGGCGCATGCACTTCGACGCCACATCGATGATGTGCCGTCGCGTCGCTGCCTTATGACCTTTCTCGAAACGCATCTTTTCTCCAGTTCACCAATATCCCGCAGCCGTTAGGCTGCAGCCTCTTCCAACAGGGCCCCCTTCGCCACGCGAAGCGGCCACGACGTTAGATCGCACTCTATTTGGCGCCCAAGATGCCTTCGATGCCGCGGGCGAGGTTTAGAAGCCTCCGGTCGCTACCTAAGGGGGCATCCAGTTCGAGCCCAATCGGCAGCCCCGCGCGAGACAAGCCAACAGGAAGGCTGATACCGGGCAGCCCCACGCTGCTTGCCGACACGGTGTGGTTCGCCAAAGCGAGGTAGCTAACATCCTGCCCCGCTATATGGACGGTCGCCTGCTCCTCGATCAAAGGCGCTGTGCAGGGCGTGGTCGGTTGCAGAATGACCAGCGCCCCATGAGAGACGAACGCCGTGTTGAGTCGGCGCTGGATTTCCGGCCGGCTCACGTCGAGCGCAGTCTGATAGGCCTCTGCCGAGGTAGCACCTGCGCCACCCGGCAGCACGATGTGCCCCCACGCCTGCCGAAGTTGGGGCTTAAGGCCCTCATAAATGGCCTCGAACGTGGTCGGAATGTCATGGCGGCGAAGAAATTCCGAAATTTCGCCCATCGTCTCATGAGCGAAGATGCCCCATGTTGCGGTTTGGACGAGGGAATTGAAATCGTCGCCAGGATCTACTTCAACGATCTCGGCGCCGGCGTCCTGCAAGCGCCGAACCACCTCGCGGAAGCGGGTCTCGACTTCCGAGTCCACCAGATCCAGGAACTGTCGCGGCGCGAAGGCCAGCCGGACTCCCTTCAGGTCGTAGCCGCCGTTGGAGAACTCCGCAGCTTGTTCACCGGTCACGACCTGATCCACCAAAATGCAGTCCTCGACGTTTCGGGCGAACACGCCCGTCGTATCGAGCGTATGGGAGATCGGCGCAACGCCGTCGCGTGGCCAACGTCCAGTGGTTGGCTTGAAGCCCACGACGCCACAGAACGATGCTGGCACTCGGATCGACCCAACGGTGTCACCGCCCAAGGACGCGGGAACGAGGCCGGCGGCCACGGATGCGGCCGAGCCGCTCGAGGAGCCGCCCGACACGCGATCTGGTGCGTGCGGATTCTTCACCTGGCCGTAACGTGCGTTGTGACCGGTCAAGCCGTACGACATCTCGACGAGGTTGTTCTTGCCGAAGACCAAAGCGCCCGCACCCTTAATGACCCGGACAGCGTCGGCATCCTCGCGCGGCACGAAATGAGCGAGGCCTTCGACGCCCAGGCTGGTAGGCAGCCCTTTCGTCAAATAACTGTCTTTCACCCCGAGCGGCACGCCAAGTAGCGGAGCCGCCAATCCGGCCGCACGCGATTTGTCCGCGTCCCTTGCGGCTGCCAGCACCGCGGCCTCGTCGATGGTGATGAAGGCGTTCAGCTCGGCAAGCGCTCGGGCACGCTGTAAAAGCGCCGCGGTGTAGGACTCCGAGGTGATGTCGCCGTTGCGAACCGCTGCTGCAGCGGTTGCGAGCCCAAGCGATTCGACATCTGTGGTTTCTCGCAATGCGATGCGGGGTGAAGCTGTGGTCGTGTCATCCATGAAATCCTCGCAAAGGAGCTGTTGGGCGGCACCCCGCCGCCGCCCAACGGCGGCTCAGCCGAATGCCATTACGGTCATAATATTAAATTACGATCGTACTTCAATGGAAATGTCGGCCTCGCCGGACACATGAGCGTGAGGTGTGAGGTGCCGGCGGACCGATGGATTGCGGGCGCATTGCTTTCAACAGCGACTTCCGCTTCGGGTCATAAGCCGTCGACGACGACTACGGAGGGCGACTGCCGCTTTAGTCCCGATAGCGGACATAGTGAGTGCCCTACCCCATGCGGCAACAGCCCCTTCGAAGAAGATGGGTCACCGTCCGCGATTCGAGAGTCAAACATTTTGCCGCGGGCGTGGCGGAAGTACTGATAACCGCGGCAGGTACTTCTCCTTTCCCTGTTAATAAGCGCTACCAACTCGTTCTGGGGGAAGGACTGCGTCAGTCAGGCTCCCAACGCAACTTGAGCGGCAAGCCGGTCTCGGACGAGAGACGCTCGGCCAGCGCATGCGCCTTGTCGGAGCTGCCGACGACAGTAGCCATGTCCGACCAGCTGATCGATGAGCGCATTGCGGTTATGAAGGCGAAAGGAGCGGGAGACGCTCCGCACCCAGGCTCTCTTAGTCCAAGTCCGAAACGGGTCAAAAGCCGACACCGTGACCAATACGTCAGCTAAGGGCCAAGAGCTTCCCTGCGCGCTCCATCCGCAACCTGCCAGCTAGAAAACACCGGCGCGATCTTCTTGGTCGACTGCGTCCACCCGGGATAATGACTGCGTCTGACGCTGATCCGGTTCAGCAGCATCGCGACGACAATCATCGCGAGGATTCCAGCAAGACTGAGCACGATCTGCATCGCAGGCCGGCCCGAAATGTCAAGCAGCGTCAGGTGGCTGGCCAGCGCCAGGAGGACGCCGAGACAGTAGATTGGCAGCGAATTCTCACCGCAGCACCTCGCGCAGCGCATGACTGGCGTCGATAGCCCGCGCCAATCGTGAGGAACGAACCGTAGCACCACAATTGCAAGAGCCAAGAAATGCAGCAGCCGGAGCGGACTGAGATTCGATTTATCCAGCGGGAAGAGCAGGGTCGTCAAATTTTGCGCGACCAGCGGTTTGCCGCTGCAACTCAGCGTCAGGACCAGGCCAAAAACCAGATAGACAACAGCAAGAGTAAGCGTCGTGCGCGACGTCACCCAGGGCCAGACCCTCTCCCCTTCGATGACGCACCACGCGCCCAGCACGATCAAAAGCTGCCAAGCCAACGGGTTGAAGAACCAGGCGCCGTTGGGCCAGGCTGGAACGCTCCAGCCGAAGATGTGCACGAGCGCATAAAGCAACAGCGAAACACCAAGCGTAACGTTTGGTGCTCGCAGCAGCAGCCACAACAGCGGCGCGAACAACACGTGAAAGATGACGAAAGTCGGCAAGACGTCGGTGTTGACAGGGCGATATTGCAGGATTGCGGCATGCGCAAGCGTCGCGCCCGGATGATCGAGCAGAATCCGCGTATTGCTCTCGTCAGCAAGCCGATCGCTGCCCGCGAGGTAGACGAGGACGGTGCAAGCGAGCGTGAGCAGCAGAAACGCGGCATAGATGTCCCATCCCCGCCGCAGCGAACGACCAATCATGCCGCTCCAGCCCTCGCGCTGACGTGCCCTGCCGTAGGCCAGCGCGCAGGTCACGCCCGAAATGAACATGAATATTTCGGCGGCATCGCAGAAGCCGTAGTTGCGCGGTGTCAGCCAGCTTCCGATGTTGTTGGGAACATGATCAAGAAAGATCCACCATAGCGCGATCCCGCGACAGACATCGATGCGCAGGTCGCGGCCAGCCCCCCTGAACTCCGGCGGAGTTTCGCCGATCAATCGCTTCGAGGTGTGAGTTCGATCGTGCATCTGTTTGACCTGCCGGCGTACTCGCACATCGGTCGATGAGAGGCTCTGCTGCTCCGGGCTGGGGTGCCGAGCGGGGTATCCGACCAAACGATGCGGTTACGAGCCCGAGCTACCTGATGGTTGGAGGCTCTTTCGTTGGCCAGCCGGTGCTTTGATTGCCCGGGCCGGAAGGTTCGCCGTCCTCCCAAAACGTTTGCAATATGTCGTCGCTGGCAACCGGTATCAGAAGCTGCTTCCGCATTTCGGCGAGGCGGGCACGACAATACTCACGGTAAAACATCTCCACTAGGGTGGACATGATCGAACCCTCGCTTGATCATCACCATTGACGATAGATTTCGACCATTTCAACCGGCGGTAAATATCAACGGCGCCGGAGTAGTTTGTGTCCGACGAACTCGGATGACGACGATGTGGCCGACGAGGCGCGACACGAAATCGGTATCAGAGAACGTCTAGTGCTGCAGGACAGTCTGTCCGCGGATCGTTGAGTTCGATCAATCGCGAGAGTCATAGAAGCGGAGCTTACGGGTTCACCCCGCCAAGGATATCTAAACTAGATCCGATAACGGCAATCAGAAATAGAGCCATCACGACCGCCTCCTCTTAAAGGAGATTTTTTGACGCCACGGCCTTCGCAATCACTATAGACCTAATTTCTGGCCGCTAAGTGAACGAGTTCACATCAGCATTGAACTTAGCTGAGCGAGACTAGCAGGCCAATGGCGTAGCTTCTTGGACTCTTGCGCACAGATCAAACAAGTTCGGTGCGCGAACTGCAAAATGCAGATACCGGTGAGTTTGTCGCATTTTATCCCGATGTCCAACAAGGCTGGAGGTCCCCATGTCTATGGACGCAGCCAAATTCGTATCACATCGATTCTCGACGCGGGAGTTTCCGGAGCGGATGCGAATCCCGCTATGGCGCGAGGACTTTGGGCGAGGCATAGTCCACGCTGATATTGAGCCTCTATCGAACGCACCGTTTCAGGCCTACGCAACGCTGCAAGCGATCCGAGGTTTGCGCAGGCTCGCGCTGAAAGGCTCCCCTATGCGTTTCAAGCGCTTGCAGGCGAGCATCGCTGATGGTGATGACTCGATCGGAGTCATCCTCTGTTCTCCCGGCAAAAGTCAACTATCGCAGCGCTGTCAAGAAATCGAGCTTAACGCCAGCGACGCCATCGCAATTCTGCATTCCGAGCCGGTCACCGTCACCTATGTCGACGGATTGCTATTCGGTCTTGCCGTACCGCGCGACGCGCTTGCACAGCGCGTGACGAACGTCGAAAGCCGCGCCATGCGGCCGATTTCTCACCGAAATGAAGCGCTCCGACTTCTCATGGCTTATCTCAAGTCGGCATTTAATGAGAGTGTTCTGGCCACCCCGAAGCTGCGAGATGCAGTCGTGACTCACATCCACGATCTCCTGGCGCTCGCAATCGTCGAGTGCGCTCCCTTGGGCGAGAGCAGTGCGAGCGCTGTCGTGACTGCGCGCCACGGCGCCGCCCTTGATTACATCGAGACACACTTTCAAGAACCAGGACTCAGCGTCGAGATGGTAGCTCGTTGCCAAGGCATCTCACCTCGCTATCTGCAGCGCCTGATGGCATCATCAGGATCATCGTTCACCGGGCACGTGAATGAGTTACGCCTCCAACGAGCGCTCAAACTGCTGACCGATTCCAGCGCCAGCGCGCGGCTAATTTCCGATATCGCCTTAGAGGTCGGCTTCTCGGATGTTTCGCATTTCAATCGCTTGTTCCGAGCTCGCTTCGGCGATTCGCCGCGTGGCGTTCGTTGCGCCCGAAGGGATCCTAGCTGATCCACGTGCCCCTCGGCGAGTGCGAGTGATGGTCGCCCAATGACCGCCTTGGGTCATAAGCCGTCGATGACGACTACGGAGGTCGACTGCCGCTTCAATGCCGAACGCTGACATAGTGGTTGCCCAGCGCAGCGGTCTCGGCCGGGAAGCGCAACATTCTGCAATCAAGGTGTTCTGCGCACAGCACAGCTACAGCATCGCGGCGGAGCACCGCGAAGTCGATACTGGCAAGGGAGCCGACGCTTTGGAGCGTCGGCCTGAACTCGCGGCAGCCATGAATCGAGCTCGTAAGGTCGGTCGAGGTGGCAAGACAAGCGCAGCCCCGATCATCATCGCCAAGCTGGACCGGCTGAGCCGCGACGTTCACCTCATCAGCCGGCCTCATGGAGCATCCGGCCTCATGGTGCATCGCGTGTCATTTCTGGTGGCAGAGCTAGGCGCGGACGTCGATCCGTTTGCGCTAGCCGGTTCGGCGTGTACAGGCGCACTCTGGCCAGAAGGCTCGAGAAGCGGCCGGTGAAGTGATTGCACAGCAATGATTGCGGGTGGGTTAGCCTAACGCCTTCCCACCCACGATTCATGCCTGGTGGATACCGAGCGGCGGGTTACGCGTCCACTTTCGGTCTTCGAGTCCCGGCAGACAATCGCTAACCCGCTCTGCGATTTCTACTGCGTGGCCACGTTCCCGGTCGCATCGCGATCATTCTTCGGGTTGTAACCTGAGTCGTGAAGATTTTTGAGATACATGGCGTGATCGTTTGCGTTCATACCACCCGCCCAGCCCATGGGCGATGGCGATTCCGGAACAGCGGCATGAGTGTTCATCGCGTGGCGATGATGGTGCGTTGCCGAGGCGGCAGTAACGGAGAGAGTGAGAACAGCGAGAGCGACGAGCAGTTTTCTTGTCATAGTTAGCTCCTGTTGGGATTCCCCCCTGGAGTGCTACAACGCATAACATAGTCAGCTCACTTCAGGTAGCATCACCTTCCGTCGTCACCACAACGTGACTTTTTCGGAGCAAGCGTGATTGGCGCGGGCGCGCTCCTCAACTTGAGGCAACACCAAATCTCTAGAGACGTCCCAGCGAACAGACCGAAGCGCGGCCTTGAGCTGCTGCCAGTTCGATCGACGGCTGGTTAAGCTAATGCCACCTTCCTCCTGAACTTGATAGGGCTGAAGCGGCGGTCTCGCGACGATGTACGAAAGCGTCCGCGGTACTTTGATCTCGGAGGACGCCGACAGGCAGCGAGTAAAAGCCGCGATTTCGGGTCCGAGGAAACTCGTGATTGGAGAGAGCACGCGGCCAACTTGGAAAGTGGGATGCTCAGAAGGGCAACGTTTTTCGAGATCACCAACTGGTACGATCATCTCATTCGCATAAGCATTCTTTTCCGCAACTTTTCCCTCCCCTCCCCCTCGGTCAAAGAACGCCTTGGCTCGCTTGTGCGCAACGCAAAACCTTGGCCTCGTGCCACGGCGCGCGCATCCAGACATCGCGTTCTTCAACGGTGGTCAGGATCACCGGCTTCGGATGGATCGACAAGACGACACGTTCGGTGACGTCGTCAGGAAGCCGCAGCAGACGAGTGAGGGCGGCTGCATCTCGCTGCCATAGCGGCAGGTCAGCTAGACTTGTTGCCGAAACACCGCCCCGCACTTATGGGCAGGAACGCCGCCGTCCGTCATAGCCGATGTAAGTTCCGGATGCAGGATCGTAAGTCTGAAAGTGCTGGCAGCCGTAGCCCCCGCGCGGTTTGTGTTCAACGCGAGCTGGTTCGCCTGGTTTAATTGCCGATTTGCTGTTCTCCGTGGCCACGTCCGGTTGACCTGCGGTCCGGGCGGGGTTCACGAAGGCGGCGTAGCTGTTTGCCCAAGCAGGCAAGGAGACACCGGGCGTCTCTTCCACAACGGCAGGTTTCTGTTCCATGGAGCGCCGCGCGTCCGCCAGTTCGGTTGCAAGCGCTTCGGCCCTGTCGTGCTCCTGCTGCAGAGACTGCCACAGTACCGCCGTCGCGCTGTCGACCGCTTGGCTGAACTGGTGCGCCTCGCCGTTGGGCCTCGACAGCAGTTTCCCGACGTACCGCCATGCCTTCACAAGTTCTTTTTCGAGCGCCTCAGCCCTGGCGTGCTCTTGCTGCAGAGACTGCCGCAGTTCCGCTGTCGCGCTGTCGATCGCCTGCTTGAGCTGCGCCGCCTCGTCGTCCTTCGACAATGGCGTCTGTTGCGCCATGACCGGCGGGACGATCGTGATGAGCTTAGACAACTCCTGCTGAGTGGCGTATCGCGCCACATAGGCGACGACGTCGGCGTTGAGACAGAACCCGATGAGTGCCGCCGCGACGAGGGTTCGGGCGATCCAGGAAATTGCAAATCCCCGCCGCGCGTGTGACGCCTCGAGGATGACGACGTTTGGTGCGGTCTTAATCGTATGGCGCATGTAAACCACCGCCGGGATATCAGGCCATTGCTTCTTCACTTCGCCGGAAGCCTAACCCCACCCGTTGTGCCCCTCAAGTTTGGTGTTACTCCTCGGTGATAGCTCCGGCTGCGCGGCGATGCGCCGCCCCGAGCGGGAGAGGCAAGCCGCTACCGATTGCGGTGGACAACGTGCCGGACACAACGGAGGCCCCCGCGTTGACGCGCTCGCGTCGAGGTCGATGATGGGACGCTTGGTCGACTGCGGATGCGTTGCGCAGGATGGCTGATGGGCACGCAGTGCCGGGTGCGTTATTTTCGAGTTCCAATCGTACAGAGATAGTCGCGCGGCAGGGCTAACCCGACCGGCGAGCGGTGCTTCTCATGCATCGCGATGAAGTCTCGTTGAAGTGCCGTGCGCCTTTCAGGGTCGAGCGATGCGGCCAGCGTTTTTGTCGGACCATAGCCAGTCACAAATATGTCCCATACCGTTTGGCCGCTCGGCATGCGGAGTACCGTGGTGCCAGGTTCAAAGGCCAGATCGAATGTATCGCCAAGCAATTCCCGAACGCGGCCTTCCCGGCCCCACGCAAATGGCGAAGGAGGAGGATTGTCAGGCGGTGGCGGCATGTATGGCCGCATTGTCTGGAATATTTCTTCAACCGCACTGCCAGGCAGCCAAGTGACCAACCCCAGTCGCCCGCCCTTGCGCGTGACACGTGCCAACTCGGCAGCTGCAGCCTCGGGGCGCGAGACAAACATGACACCGAACGTCGAAGTCACACAGTCAAAGCTTTGATCCGGAAATTCCAGCGCTTCGGCATCGCCGACCTTGAAGTCGATCTCCGGTGCAATCAGTTTCGCCGCCTCGATAACGCCTTCACCAATATCGATACCAGTCACCTTTGCGCCTCGATTAGATAACCGCCGCGCAGTCCAGCCCGTGCCTGTCGCAACGTCAAGGATGCGCTCTCCCGGTTGCGGCCAGATTCGATTCACGACGTGATCAATGGCGTCTGCTATACTTTGGCTCACGGTATCGTAGGACGCGCCGCCGGAACCCCAAGTCGCGGCGGGTTTGAGGTTATGAGCAAGAATTTGCGCCATGAAATTTACTCCTCGATCTCGATGGAATAATCAGCTCAGTCGCTTGAGCCCGGCGTGATGAGAACATTGGCACGCAAGACGAACCTCAACCACAGTTTACAAATCGGTTGCGGCACAATGTCTCAGTTCAAGGTAGACCGCCTAGCGCGATGATATGAGCGCGCGTCCGAAACAGATGCATGTCCTCTGCAACTGCAACCACGGATTTTCTCGCGCCAGATATTCTCGATAGGTTCGGTCGCACGGTCCCCGCGCTTTTCGTCGCCCTCCATAGGACCCTCGACCATCCTGTCGTGTCCGTGCGATGCACGACGTGGAAGCTATAGCGTCCTGCGAGGACATCAGTTTTGACGCATCCGCTAAATTGGGTCTGGATCGCTGCTTCATAGTTGGTGACTGCTGCGTTATAAAGGGACGATCCGCTACGTGCGGCGAACTCCCATTCACATACCCATTTGCATGCGAAATTGATTATAGCTGCGCACGCGCGCGTCATTGGTTGTGAGGGGTTCAAATCATGACGAAGCACTTTTCGAGGCGCATCATGACTGATGTGCTCGTAGTCCTAGTATCTGTAGTGATGATCACGATTGCAGTAACATTTTTGGGCGATCCCATTCGGGCCCGCATCGCTGCTTCTATCCCAACCCCATTCGATCTTGCGATGGTCAAGACACTCGCAACCGCTGAACCGAGCAAACTGAGCCTTCCGCGCGCGCAACCGAGTTGCCGGCTTCGTTCCGCTCCTCTGCAATGGAACGTAGACTGGCTTTTCCGGCCGCCCGCAGCTCGCGGATGATGTGGGCTTGCTAAAGAAGCAAGCCGTCTCGGTTGGCGGCCTTTAGGCACGGCGTTTTCTTCACCTTTTGAGGAGGGACGCCAGTCGTATCGGCTATGGATCACACATGCGCATTCTGAAAGTTGCACACGCAAATTCTTCGTGCCCTTGCGGCATTTCGCGCATCATAGCAACCTCGATGCGAACCGTGTCAGCATCGAAAGCCTGACGGGAAATTCCTCATCATTTTCTTGAGGTCCCTACCTCCATTTGTAATCCACCTCACACCTGCAGCGAAGCTGCGGTCCGATATTGTCTCAGTCTTGGCGTCATTCGAGGAATTTACAGATTTCGTTCGGGCGCTCGGTCGTTCTTGCGTGGTTGGGCACCGAAACGGGAGGCCGGCATGCCAACGTCATCTCCCCTTGTGCGATGGTCGACTGAGATGCTGCCGGAGCGAACAAGGTTCTCCACGTTCCGTGAAGAGTTTACGCGGCTGAACCTCGCCTTGGACGTGATAGATCACAGCGGCGGCCGCCCGCGTATCAATGTCACCTACTTGCCGCTCGGCCCGGTTGGCGTTTGTAGCATTGTCACCACGCCGGTGGAGTTTATCCGTCACAAACGCCACCTCAAGGATAGCCGTGACCAATTCGGACTTAACATCGTCGAAGCTGGCCCGGTCCAATTTGCAAATGCTGGCCAGGAACATGTCTATGATGCCGGCGCCGCTTGTTTGGTTGACCGGGGAAGGCTGCTGCGAGTATTTGGGTCGCGTGGCGCCAGCGTCAAATTCGTGACCGTGCCGGCTGCCGCCCTTAGGTCGCTGGTTGCACAGCCGGAAGATCTATCAGGTCGGCCGGTGCGTCCTGGACCGGCGCTTCGCCTGCTCCACCTCTACCTGCAATCGCTCGCATCCCTCAAAGAACCTCCGTCATCAAAACTCGCCTCCACCGTCGGCACACATCTCCTCGATCTTGTGGCCGCGACGCTCGGGCCGACCGTCGAAGCTGCAAACCTCGTTACGGAGCGTGGTGTGAAGGCAGCCAAGCTGCAGGCGATCCTGGCGGAGGTCGCGCAACGCTTCGGCGATCCCAATGTCGATCTGAACAATGTTGCTGGAGCGCTCGGTATGTCGCGGCGATACGTGCAAAAGTTGCTCGAAGAGACCGGAAAGTCGTTCACCGAGCACCTTGCAGCGTGTCGGCTTGAGCGTGCCTTCGCGATGTTGACTGACCCGCACCATCTGCATTTGGCCATCATCGATATCGCGTTTGCAGTCGGCTTTGGTGATGTTTCTCATTTCAATCGCTCGTTCCGCCGACACTTCGGCGAGACGCCATCAGGCGTGCGCGCCGCATCGATGGTGCGGCAGAAGTCATCCTGCGCCCCCTCACAATGCGCGGGCGACGGCCGTTGAAAACGCGGACTGTTCGGCCTCGCGGGACGGCAGGCAGCGCGCACCGGGCTACAGGGCTGAAAGAGTTCCTTCACCTTGATCTATGGAACACGCGAACTGGCCATAACCGGGACCGCTTCGCGCTGAAGAATGATACCGTCGCTGCTGGGGGCCAAACGGAGACAATCCGATGAACACTCGGACACTTGCTGCAGCGCTCGTGGGAGCAACTCTGTTCGGCCTTACCGCCGCGCAGGCCGCGCCGAAGCCCAAGGCGAAACAGGCGGGCGCGGTCACCGTCACCGTGACGAACTCGCGCAAAGCGGATCTAGTCCAGCTGGAGGCGGCCAAGTCCGGGTCGCCAGACTGGAAGGAAGTACTGGGCCCGCTGAAATCCGGCAAGCAAGCGTCGGCTAAACTGCCACAGGCCAGCGATTGCCGCTTCGATCTGCGCGGGACGTTCGACGACGGCCAGTCGACGGATGCCTCCGGCATCAACGTCTGCGCCGATAAGACGCTCAACCTGACCGATTGACACAGGCTCTTTTATCGCGCTCCGCATCAGCACGACGCGGCAGGCGCAAGGCCACACGAAGGCCGCACAGCGCAACCGGGCTACAGGGGACGGGACCGGCCCGCGCCAGCGCCATGTGAAACTAGGGCCTATTAGGGCCCGGCCGGTTCGAGGGGGCCGTTC
Organism: Bradyrhizobium sp. 482_C4_N1_8; assembly: GCF_052075965.1. NCBI lineage: Bacteria > Pseudomonadati > Pseudomonadota > Alphaproteobacteria > Hyphomicrobiales > Nitrobacteraceae > Bradyrhizobium > Bradyrhizobium sp. 482_C4_N1_8. The sequence continues at coordinate 5,896,227 of NZ_CP197231.1, forward strand.
GCTAGCCAGGCGACAACCGAAATATGCTTTTATTTTCCGTCACTTCGACGATTTCAACAGGCCAAAAATACTACTTGCAGCAAGGACCACACGGTTTTGCCGTACGCGCGGCTCGCCATGTTCGCCGCAGATTTTCAGCCCTGTCGACGGAGCCCGAAAACTACTGGCGAGACGGGCCTGTCAGCGCCGTTCGTCCGCACGAAGCCTCGGGCTCACGCAGAGCAATCCGGCCCGCCTTTTGCCATTCGCACCCGACGCTGCCGCGTCCACCGCAAGCCCGGCTCGCGACACTGACGACCACATGATCATCCCTCAAGGATGAACCTGGATGGGCGACACATACGCCATTTTCTGAATTTCGGTAACGTGGAATATTTTGTACGATGGGATTGACATGTTTGCGGTGTTTTGCGCGACGGAAATTCTGTAGCCGACGGAGCATATTTCGCCGAGAATGCCTCGTTCGTTTCCGCCGCCGCTGCGGCGCTTCGGGCGTGCCGCCGCGATGCGTGTGAAGAACCGGCTGCAACAACGGCTCCAGGCGTGCGGCGATATCTTTAGCGAGCCCAGGAGACTAACGCTACCAGCGCTTCTCGGCAGCGACAGGCAATTGCCGTCGTTGAGCGCAGCCACGACGAAGCTCGAAACGCGCTCAATGGGGGCACGTTGCTTTGGTGGCCTGAGCGCGGCTGACGGCCGCGTGTCGGTCGATCCAGAGACTTTTCTCAGACCAGAGATCGTCCCCTCCTTCGGCAACGACCGAATAATTCCCCAGCGTCTGCCCCATCCATTCGGCCTGACCTGCTTACAATCTCACATTGGCCGTGATGAGATTTTTCTTGATCTCCCGGTGCACACGTCATGCACACGCGTCCCTCTAACTAATTGAAACTCTTAAACTCTCGCTCCGGTCCATCATGGGCGCCACGGAAAATTTCCAACGCAAGTCATTCATTTTATTGAACTATTTTATCTAGGATCGACCCCCGTATGTGACTGGATCGACTGAGAAATTTGGCACGACGAGGCTTTCGCAGATTGCTCCTTCTAGGCTCATCTATGTCCGAATTGGAAGCGAAAATCTGGCCTTCGGATTCTCACCACGCACACGAAAACCCCATGTACACGTCACTCGCGCAGCGCTAACCCTTTACGCGGGTCACATTGAAGGCGAATTCGCGCAAACCGGGTCGACATTTGGCCGGCACGTTTTGCGGGAGATCGCAAGTGGGAAGAGGTGGTACGCAGCACTCACGGCGATCTTGTGTTGGTGGCAGATGTCTACGAGTCGCGAGCTCTCCGAATTTCCACAACTAAGCTTTGCCGCGGTGCGATCTTTGAAATGGCCCAACTCGGCAAATGCGACGAGCCACTAGCGTCAGAGCCATCGAGCGCGCTTGAAACGCAGGTAAAGCACACCGCACAATACGACGATAATGCCAACGACGACAAAGTAGCCGTATTGCGTCTTCAGCTCGGGCATATTTTCGAAGTTCATGCCGTAGATTCCGGCAATCGCGGTGGGTACGGCCAGTATGGCGGCCCAGGCGGCCAACTGCCGCGTGATCACGCCCTGACGCTGCTGCTCCAACAGATTGCTCACCTCGAAAACCGAAGTCAGAACGTCTCGCAGGGAGTTCACCATCGCTTCGACGCGCCGCACATGGTCCAGGACGTCCTGGAAATAAGGACGAGCGTTGGCGTCAAGACACGGCGTCTCGAGGTGCACGAGCCGGCCACAGACCTCCGTCATCGGGCCGATAATTCGCTGGAAGCGGATCAATTCTTGGCGAAGCCCGAAGAGCCGTTTGACGTCCGCGCGGCTAAGAAAGCTGTCGAGCGCGCTTTGCTCCATGTTGAGAACGCGTTCCTCGATCGTCTCGACCACCGGAAGATAGCCGTCGACGATAAAGTCGAGGATGGCATGGAGAACGTAGTCGGGGCCATAGCCCAGCAGGCTGGGGGCTGCTTCGAGCTGGGCGCGGAGATTGCTATGCGCGCGCGCCGAGCCATGCCGAACCGTGATGATGAAATTCTTCCCGACGAAAATTGCGGTTTCACCATAGGCGATGCGGTCGTGCTCGAGATGGGCTGTGCGCGTCATCACAAACAGCTGGTCGCCATAAACGTCGACCTTCGGCAATTGGTTCGCTTTCAGCGCATCTTCAATCGCAAGAGGATGAAGCCCATAGTTCTTCTCGAGCTGTTCAAGCTCTCGTTCCGGAGGCTCGAATAACCCGATCCAGACAAACTCGGATTTGCCCTTGCAATCGATGGGCTCGTCCAATGAAACGGCTTTTGCCTTCTTGCCATGACGATACAAATGGGCTGCTACGACGCTCACAACGAGCTTCCTCCAAACCTGTTGAGCGGTGTGCACCACCCCGTCACCTTAAATCGCCTGCCTTCATTTTGTTGCAGGCTTGGAGCGCGGGATGATTCGGATTCAATCTGACGGTCGGGCATCGCGTTTGGCCCGCGCATGTTGACGGTCAAGCACCAAGGCTAAGATGCGCACGACGACGTCGATCTGCGCATCCGGTGACGAAGGGCGTTCATCAGGGTCGAATGCGATTCCAACCACGGCATTCCGGCCTTCGTCCGTCTCCACGGGCCAGAAATCAAAGCGGGAGGCCAGATTGGGGTAGATGCCACTGCGTATGACAGTTCCAGTCGCCAGGGACGATCGTGCCGCCTCCAACTCGGCCTCCTGCGGCTCCACGTCTCCGACTTGCTCGAGGGAAACCACCCTGCCCTCCGTAACCAGCATCACGATGACGGGAACCTGGAAGAGCGTTGCCAGTGCCCGGGACGTAACCGAGACGATTGCCTTCGTATTGTCGGCCGCGACGACATCACGGCAATAGCCTTGCAGCAAGGTCGCGCGCCTTCTTGACAGCCTCGCTTCGGTCGCCCTCTGCCAGGAGGTGAAGGCAACTGCACTCACGATGACCCCGACCACGAACAGCAGTCCAATCGCCCAGATGTTCGCGGGGTCATCGACCGCCAATGAGTAGCGTGGCTCGGTCAGGAAGAAATTGAATGCCAGAGCACCTAATATCGCCGAACAGAGTGACGGAACGAGGCCGAGACTCACACCTGCGATGACCACTGGAAGTACGAAGATAAGCGACAGGTTGGGGATAGTGACGCTGCTGTCAATACCGACAGCGATGACCGTTGCGGCGGCGGTCATGGCGATTGAAACAAGGTAGCGCGCCAGTTCCGATGCTACCGGACCCAGAAGGGGCTCGGCATCAGGCGCCGGCGTGATGTCCTGCGGCAGCTTCGATTCAACATCCGTCACCACTTGAACTCCCGCCTGGCAGGCGACACACGTCGGCCGAAAAGCAAGCCCGTCAGAGTGCGCTCGCAGCGCTGATGGCTGACCGAGCATACAACAACTCCATCCACATGTGAGCCGCATGAAAGGCAAATTCAACGTCGCGCGAAGCGCGCCGTCGCCCAGACTGTCAGGTATTTGATCTTCCGGCTGGCTGAGGCAGCGCCGCGGGTCAGCCATGAGCGCGCGATCATTCCTGTCGAGGACGCGAAGAGGTGATCGACCGCGTGGGGGGAGAGACAGACTCGGCCAGATATTTTGCACGCCATTTCGGCCCTGGGCCGCGCATGTAATGATTTTCCGGCCGGTATCTGGCGGACGGTCCGTACCAAGCCGGAAACAGGAACGTCATCAGCACCTCAAGGGCGCGATAAGTGAGGAGCATCAGCCTAGCGAACGCTTCCCTTGCCATATTGCCTCCGAAGATTCGCCAGACGCCGCCGATACCCGCGTTCGCACTCTTGGTTCGCACTCCTGGGAGTGAGATCGCGGTCAATCCGGAATGAATTGGTTCGATCCTCGAGAGCAGACCGGCTGCGATGGTGATCGCCACCTAGCCATTAGTCTCCACGAACGGATATCGCATGGAAGCATGTAGGTGATCGGATAGGAAATCGAGATAGACCGGCGTCCGCTCATATAGGCGCCGCATAGTGGGCACGACTGGCCGAGAACCGGAGTTTCATCAGTTGCCGTCGCGAGCAACGGCAGACGTTTAGCGGCCGTGACGGTCGTCGCAATGCTGGCAAACGGTCGTCGGCCGGCGGTGCGCTAGTTCTTCTTCTTGGACGCCTTTGTATCCGTGGCGCGAGCGCCACCCCAGGGATCGTACTTCTCGTCAGGGACCGGAATCCTGTCCAGCGCGGCCTTGTAAGCCTTCTCGTCGACCTTTGGCCGGCTTTCGACGGGCGGACCTGAGTTGCCGCGGCCTCGGCCAAAACCCTGTGCGTGGGCCATGAAAGTGGCGGCCAACATCGCCGCGACGGCAACAACGAGAGCCGGGAGTGCGCGCCTTCCGCCGATCATGCTCATTCCTCCTGCGGCGCGAACGCCTATTGTCCGGATGGTGTGCGGACGCCGTGCCAAGCGTCGCGCACCTGGTGATAGTGGGCCTCCGGCAGATAATCCGGCGTATCGAGATTGAGCGTGCGGACATCCAGCCGGCCGACGGCGCTGAGCAGCGTGTAGGAAGCGATCACCCGGTCGCGCTGCGCCTGGATCTGACGCGAACGGGCCGCGGTGAGGTCCTGCTGGGCGTTAAGCACGTCGATCGTGGTGCGCTGTCCACCGGCCGCCTCGCGGCGCACCCCCTGCAATGCGACGTCTGCTGCCTTCGCCTCCGACCCGGCCGCTGTCAGTGCGACCTTGGTGCCCTCATTGGACACCCACGCGCCGACAACGGCCGTCCGCGACTGGTTCCTGACCTGCTCAAGCACCAGACGGCTTTGCGAGGCGAGTTCCTTGGCCTGGCGCGTCTGGGAGGCCGCGGTACCGCCGTCATAGATCGGCACATTGATCTGGCCCAGGATCGAGGCCTGATTGGTCGCAAACGTGCTCAGCGTCGAATCCGAGTCCTTGGAGCGGCTGGCGTTCGCCTGTACGGCAACCGTCGGGAGCAGACTGCCTTCTGCGACCTTGATCGTGGTCTGCGCGACATCCACATCGTAGCCCGCACCGAGCACCGCCGGATGCTCGTGATTGGCGGTCTCGATCGATGCCGGCATCGTCACGGGTGATAACCGATCGACTGGCGTGGCCGGCGTCAACTGACCGGGCGCCCCGCCGATCACCTGGACGTAGGTCGCCTTGCTGATGGCAAGCGTCACCTCAGCGGCATTGAGATCGGCAAGGCCCCGACTGAGGCGCGCCTCGGCCTGGGCTGTATCGGTCGGCGTCACATCGCCCGCATCGAGACGCTTCTTCGTCGTCGCCTGGATCTCACGCAGCACTGCGACGTTGGTGCGCTGCGCCTCAACCAGGGCCTGATTGGCCAATACGTTCATATAGGCCGTGACGGCGTCGAGCAGCACGCCCTGCCCGGTGTTACGCAGCGCCTCGCGCCCCGACAGAACCTGATACTCGGCGACGCGCACGCTGTTGGCGGTCTTGAAGCCGTTGAACAGAACCTGGCTGACGGTCACGCCAATCGTCCACGGACGCAGCGTCGCGCCCTGGATCGTATTGTCGGGCAGCGTATTCCTGACCGCCTGCAAACCCGCGCTGAGGCTCGCGACCACCTGCGGCCGGTAGCCGGCGAGCGCCTGCGGCACGTTCTCGTCCGTGCCGCGCTGCCGGGCACGATCGGCGTTGAGCTGCGGGCTCGACTGATAGGCCCGGACCAACGCCTCGGACAGCGTTTCCGCGCGCGATGGCACGCAAACCGTCATCGCCGCCCCGGCAAGGAAAAGTACCAGTGACCGGCCGGACGCTCGCACAGCCCCCCTGACGATCTTGTTACGCACGCCCCACCTCATTCTGCCGGCGCCAACTGAGGCTGCGCCGCCAGGCCCGGCCGGGTCCGCCGCGAGAACATCGAGATCAGCGCTGGCAGCGTGACCAGAATGACGATCGGCGCCAGCATCATTCCCGCGACGACCACGACCGCGAGCGGCTTCTGCACCTGCGAGCCGATGCCGCTGGAGAGCGCCGCGGGCAGGAGCCCAATGCCCGCGACCACGCAGGTCATCAGCACCGGACGAAGCTGAAGCTCGCCGGTGCGCAGGATGGCGGCACCGCGTTCCATACCCTCGTCGATCAGCGCGTTGTACTGGGACAGGATGATGATTCCGTCCATCACCGAGATGCCGAACAGTGCAATGAAGCCGATTGCCGCCGAGACGCTGAAGGGAATGCCGGTCACGAGCAGGCCCAGGATGCCGCCGAGCACGGCCATCGGGATCACACTCATGGTCAGGACGGTGTCGATGATCGAGCCGAAATTGAACCAGATCAGCATGGCGATCAGCGCGAGGCTGATCGGCACCACGATCGACAGCCGTCGGATCGCATCCTGTAAATTGCCGAATTCGCCGACCCATTCGAGATGCGAGCCCGCCGGCAATTGCACGTTGGCCGCAACCTTCTCCTGCGCCTCCTGGATGGCGCTGCCGAGATCGCGCTCGCGCACCGAGAATTTGATCGGCAGATAGCGTTCCTGCTGCTCACGATAGATATAGGCGGCGCCGGACAGGACCTTGACTGTCGCGACTTCGCTGAGCGGCACCTGCGTGACGCCGTTCGGCCCCTGCGCCCCAATTCGCAAATTCTGGATTGCCTCGGCGCTCTTTCGGAACTGTGGCGCAAGGCGGACGATGATCGGGAAATGCCGGTCGGAGCCCGGCTCGTAGAGGTCCCCGGCGCTGTCGCCACCAATCGCGGTCTTGATCGTCGCATTGATATCGCCCGGCGACAGCCCGTACCGCGCGGCGCGGGCACGGTCGACATCGATCTGGATGGTCGGTTGGCCGAGCGAGGTGAAGACCGCAAGGTCGGTGATCCCCTGAACGGTGGCGAGCTGCGCCTTGATCTTGTTTGCGGTGTCCGTCAACGCCTGGAGGTCACTGCCATAAAGCTTGATCGAGTTCTCGCCCTTCACGCCCGACACCGCCTCCGAGACGTTGTCCTGGAGATATTGCGAGAAGTTGAACTCGACGCCCGGAAACTTTTCCTGAAGCTGTCCCAGCAGTATGGCGGTCAGCGCGTCCTTGTCCTCGCCCTCAGGCCATTCCTTGGCGGGCTTCAGCGGCGCAAAGAATTCTGCATTGAAGAAGCCGGCTGCGTCGGTACCGTCGTCTGGCCGGCCATGTTGCGATACCACCGACTCGACCTCTGGCCGGGCAGCGATCACCTTGCGCATCTGGTTGACGTAGGAGTTACCCTCCTGGAGCGAGATGGTCGGCGGCAAGGTTGCGCGGATCCAGAGATTGCCCTCCTCCAGCTTGGGCAGAAACTCGAGCCCGAGCAATCGTACGGCGACGACCGTGATCAGGACCAGGACGGCGCCGCCCGCCAGAACGACGCGGCGATGCGCGAGCGATCGCGCCAGCACCGGCATATAGAGCCGATGCACCCAGCGCATCAGAAACGTCTCGGTCTCCTCGACATGGGCCGGAAGGATGAAGGCGCTCAGCGCCGGCGTAACTGTGAAGGTCGCAAGCAGGCCGCCTGCAAGGGCATAAGCATAAGTCCGTGCCATCGGACCAAAAATATTGCCTTCGACGCCGCTCAAGGTGAACAGCGGCAGAAAGGCCGCGATGATGATGGCTGCGGCGAAGAAGATCGAGCGCGACACGTCGGAGCCAGCCGTCAGGATGGCATGATGCTTCATGTCCATGACGGTGCGCGACGAGATCGTCGCCCGCTCGCCCGGCGTCAGCCGCTCGGTATGCGACAGGCGCCGGAAGATCGCCTCCACCATTATCACGGTCGCATCCACGATCAGCCCGAAATCGATCGCCCCGACCGATAGCAGATTGGCGGATTCGCCTCGCAGCACGAGGATGGTGACCGCGAAAAACAATGCAAACGGAATCGTTGCGCCGACGATCATCGCGCTGCGCAGGTCCCCGAGGAAGATCCACTGCAACAGCACGATCAGGCCGATTCCGACCACCATGTTCTCCAGCACCGTGTGGGTCGTGGTCTGGATCAGGTCCTTGCGGTCATAGATGCGCTCGATGCGCACGCCAGGGGGCAGGATCGACGAATTGTTGATGCTGGCGACGAGCTCTTCGACGCGCGAAATTGTCGGCGAGCTCTGCTCTCCGCGGCGCATCAGGACGATGCCCTGGACGATGTCGTCGTCCTGATCCTGGCCGGCCATGCCGAGCCGCGGTTGCTCGCCGACGGTGACGGTCGCGACGTCGCGGACCAGCACCGGCGTGCCGCCATTGGAGGCCACCATCGTATTTTCGAGCGCGTGGATCGAACGGATCAGGCCGACGCCGCGAACAACGGCGGATTGCGGGCCGATATTGACGGTGTTGCCGCCAACGTTGACGTTGGCGTTGTTGATGGCCTGTTGAAGTTGCGGGAGCGTCAAGCCGTTCGCCACGAGCTTGTTGAAATCAGCCTCAACCTCGTAGGTTTTGGTCTTGCCACCCCAGCCAGTTACATCGATCACGCCCGGGACAGTGCGGAAGCGCCGTTGCAGGACCCAATCCTGCAATGTCTTCAGATCGAGCACGGAGTAGTTGGGCGGCCCCACCAGCCGGTAGCGATAGATCTCGCCGATCGGGCTCAGCGGCGAGATCTGTGGCTGCGCATTGTTCGGCAGCGGCGGCAATTGCGAGAGGCGATTCAGGACCTGTTGGAGCGCCTGCTCGTAGGTGTAGTCGAACGAGAACTGCAGCTTGACGTCGGACAAGCCGTACAACGAGATTGTCCGGATCACCTTCATGTTCTTGATGCCGGCGACCTGAGTCTCCAGCGGGATCGTGATGTAGCGCTCGATCTCCTCGGCCGACAGCCCCGGACTTTGCGTCACGATGTCGACCATCGGCGGCGTCGGATCGGGATACGCTTCGATGTTGAGCTGCTGAAACGCGATCAGGCCGCTGACCAGCATGGCGGCGAACAGGCCGACCATGAGGAAGCGACGGCTGACTGCGAAGGCGACGAGACGTTCCATGTGAACCGGCTTGCCTTGAGTTAGCTGCCGGAGGCGGCACGGTCGATGAACAGGCTTCCGCGTGTGACGATCTTTTCGCCGGCCTTCAGGTTGCCGCGTGCCTCAACGAGGTCGCCATTGGTCAACCCGATCTGGATTTCGCGCAGCTCGACGGAACCGTCGTCGCGCGAAACCCAGACCCGGACACGATCGCCCTCGAAGATCAGAGCCTGCTTCGGCACGCCGACCGAGGGTCGGTTTTCGCCGGCATAGACGGTAGCATTGGCGAACATTTCCGGCTTGAGCGATCCGTCCCTGTTGTCGATGGTGGCGCGGACCATGAGACGCCGCGTCGACGGATCGATCGCGGCGGCGACGTAATCCACACGCGCCTTGAACTCGCGACCGGGAAGCGCCAGCACCGTAAAGGCGATATCCTGTCCGATGGCGATGTCCGCAGCTTCGCTCTCGCGCACGAAGGCCGTGAGCCAGACCGTCGAGAGGTCACCGATCACGAAGACCGGATCGCTGGCGCTGCTGCTGATGAACTGGCCGGGACCGATCTTGCGCTGCACGACCGTGCCGCCGATTGGCGAAGTGATCGGCGTCTCGGCGCTGATCTGGCGCGTCTCCTGGAATTTGGTGATCTGATCCTCGGACCGCCCCAGGATGCGCAGCCGATTATGCGCCGCCTCGAGCGCGGTCTCCGCCGAGCGCATGTCATTCTGCGCCGTGATGAGATCGGCTTGCGCCTGCTGCCAGTCCTTCAGAGGCACCGCTTTGCCGGCGTAGAGATCGTTGGCGCGCTTCTCGACGATCTGCGCGAGGTTGAGCTTGGAGCGCGCAGTATTGAGGCTGCCGAGCGCCGTCACGAAATCGTTCAGGCCCTGCACGGTGTCGGTGGCTTCGACCACGAACAGCGGCTGCCCGCGTTCGACGACATCGCTGGGCTTCACCAGAAGTTTCACGACACGGCCCGCATAGGGCGAGAAGATCGGCGTGGAGCTGTCTTCGTTGACGGCGATCTTGCCCTCCGTGACGTGCTCCGCACGAAACACCCGCTCCGTCACCGGCGCAATCGAGAGCGTTGCCAGCTCAGATGCGGTCGGAACGTAGCGCGGTGGCTTTACCTTGGCCTGGCTCGACATCTCCATGGATTTGCCATGCGACGCGAGCATTCGTGTCGCGCCGACGGTCGCAATGGCAAGCGCGATCGCCGCAGCCGCAAGCGTAACGATTCTTTTCCGGCTAAGGCTCGAACCGGCGATCATGATGCAAACGTGCGCATTGACTCATGCACTCCCGTGCCTCCTGCGAGGCCTTGGCTTACTCGCCCAAACGGGGCTCAATTCTGAACGCGGTCGCGCCACATCGGCGATCTCGACCCGCGGTAGTACCGCATCGGACCGTGATTGCCGGACATGCCGTCGGCGATCCGCCGTGATGCTCCCAGGCTGTCATGGCGTCGGCAGCGCGTAGCATGGTTCGCTTGCACAGAACTGACAGCACGTCCTGTCAACATCACACTCGCGGCAACGGATGTCACGATCCGCACGGCGTGTCCGCTCACAGGGCACGCCGTGCCAATCGATCTCATTGGCTCGGCCACATCGGATATTTGGGCCCGCCGTAGTAGCGCATCTGGTGAGTACCCGGCGCATCTGTTGCAGTGGCGCTGAGATCGCTCACGCATCCGGCAAGGCAAGCGCCAAGCCCAACGAGAGCGATCATCGCCGCAACTTTCAGTCTTCGTCTCGAGCCGATCATGCAGCCCCCCTGCCTCCTGGCGTTAATACTTCGCGACCACCGCGTTGCCGCCGAACTTGAAGTCGAGCCCGACCATTACGGTCGAATAGGTGTTGGCCACCGTGTACGGCAGCACACCGTTGGTCGGTGCATCGCGATGGAACGTGCCGTTGTCGAAATAGCGATACTCGAACTTTCCGATCAGATTGTTGGTGAACGCATAAGCGATGCCACCGCCGGCGGTCAGGCCGCTCCGTGTGGCCTTGAACGTGTCCACCCCGACGCCGGGATTGGTGTTGGTGTGCGTCAGCTCGCCATAAGCCCAACCGCCCGTGAAGAACAGCAACAAGCGGTCGACCGCGATGCCGCCGCGTCCCCGCAGCGTGGCACCCCAGCCCAGCTTTGTCGCGTCGTTCCAGCCGAGCGCGAAATTGTCGTTGCCCTTGATGTCAGCGCCAAAGCCGTCGGCTTCGATACCGACGACGATGTTGCCGCTCTGCCAGTTGGCGCCGATCTCGCCGCCGCCGAAGCCACCCGTCGATTCGTAGTTCGCCGTGAAGTTGGCGAAGCCAACCGGGCCGGTCGCGTTGTTCACGTTGTGATTGCCGAGCCCCCAGCCGCCGAAGACGCCGACATAGAAGCCGGACCAGTCATAGGCCGGCGCCGCGACTGGCGGAGCCTTGCCGTAGATCGGGAGATCGGCGCCAAACGCCGGCGACATCGCCGTCAATGCGCCCAATGCAACCGTTGTGAGAAGAATCTTTTTCATTGCTTGCCCCTGTCGAGTGTCTCTTTGCGAAGCGGGTGGCGCTCGCGGCGCCACCCGTCCGCATAATCAGAAGTGGATGATGATGTCAGCCGAACCGATGACGGCCGTCTTCTTGTTCGGGGGAATGCCGAAGTTGGCGTTACCGTTGAACGCCGGCGCATCCAGCGCGTGATACACCGACACTTCGGGCCGGATCTCGATCTGCGGCGAGAACCAGTGCTGCCAGCCGATCCCGGTTTCGACATAGCGTGTCTTCACGCCGGTACGCTGTCCCTGCTTGTCGTCGAACCACTCGAGACGATAGGAGATGTTGTCCATCTTCGTCGGGCTGTAGTTCACGTAGGTCAGGAAGGTCTGGACCGACGCCGTGCACGACAATTGAGTTGCGTTGCCGCAATGCGCGCCGAACGGTGCGTTCCAGGGCATGACGTCGAGCGAGAACGGTGTACCGCTGGCCACGAGCGCGACCGAGGCAGGATTGTCGAGGTTGAGCACGTTGTTCTGGTGCTCGTTATAGGTCTCGAACGAGATGTGCCACTGATCGTTGAACTTGTGATAATAGGTCAGCCCGTACCACTGGAGATTGTTGTAGCCCCAGGTGCCGTTGTTGATGCCGTTGGCGATCACGTAGACGCCGTCATTGCCGCTGTCGGTTACATAACGAACGGCCGCACTGAAGGTCGGCTGCGCGCCCGGATCTTTCAACATGGTGCTGTCCGGGAACAGCGGATTTGGATTCGCATTGGCGATCTTGGCGCCGACATGCCACGGCATTGCTTCGGTGCCGACCGAGAAGCCTCCCTGGATCATCCAGTTCTTGTTCAGCGCGAGCGAGGCGTTGATGCCGGTGTTCGTGTAGTTGTCGAACGTATACGTCATCGAATGCGTATACATGTAGTTGTTCGGCGCGAGCTGCGCCTCGATGTCCGGGATCGAGATGTAGCGGCCGAACCTCAGCAGAAGGCCGTCGGCCAGATAGGGAATGAAGACCTCGCCATAGGCCATCGGCATGTCATAGCCGTAGTTCCTGTTCTGCTGGAGGAGCTGATTACTCCACAAGCCGTAAGCCGTGGTGTAGCGATAGTTCTCGCCATAGATCGGCGCGATGCGGAAGCCCCAGTCGATGTGGTCCTTCTGGACTGTGTCGGGCAGTCGCTCGATATAGACCACGGCCTGATCGAGCTGAACCGTGTTCGGATTGTAGTCGTATGCCGCCGGCGAATTGCCGCCGCGGACGGTGCTGTTGCTGAGGTTGCCGCCGGCGTTGACCCAGCCATAGACCTGAATGTGCGCGTCGTTCATCCACTGCCCGACGGCCGTGTTGCTCATCGCGTTCATCAGCGGGCTGTCGACCGAGTTCGGACGCGTGACGCCGATTGCGGTCGCACCGCCATAGGGCCATTCGGTGAACGGCATCGGCGGAATGCTCTGCGGTGTCGCAGGCCAACCGTCGCGGCGCGACGCCGCCGCCTTCGGATCGGACGGCGCGGCCTCATGGCCCCATTCGAGCCGATAGTAGTTGATGAAGCGGGTCATGAAGTCCTGACCCAGATAGGAGTCCATGCACGCATAGTTCTTGTAGGGATCGCAGAACGTCTTCCCCACGGGCGGAAGCGTGTCCGCTGCATTGGCGGCGCCGCCAATCCCCATCGCGACCAGCGATACGCCCGCCAAAAGATAGTTTCTCATCATATTGCCCCAAGCTGTTGGACCGACGCCTTCCAGGCGCTCTTTCGGTTTGGTTAAGCTTCAGGTGCAATCTTTCGTGAGGCGGGCAAAAAAAAGCGATGCGGTTTCCGGCGCGCGTTCGTTAAAATAAAATAGCGCGAGGCGCCTCGCGGGCATCATTTGCATTCGTAAGCATCAGATGCTCACCGCGTTTGCTCAAATCGTCAGCGAAAAAGTGGTCTTTTGCCGTTAGAACGATGATGCAGCGCAAACGTTCACTTCGAGCTGTGTCATTTTCGTCATAGTGCGCGACGCGCTGTGCTCGACTTACTCGCAACCAAGCGCCGCTTGCTTGCCGCAGCTATTATTTTGCTACGTATGTGCGCCAGATTGTCGATCGAAGATATATGCCTGGACTCGCTAAGCTCGCCACGTGGGCAAATTTGCTTCGCGAGGTTTGATCATGGAAGCAGTGACTTGTGCAGCGCGCGCCGGCGACAACACAACAGCGGACGGTGTCGCGTTCGACCTCGGCTTCCTGCCGAAGAACCTGGCGCGGCAATGTCGCAGCCTGATCGAATCGTATCACGAGGTTCACGGCTTCGCCTCGTTGCCCAATATGCTTTGGCACTTTCGCTTGGGCCCGCTGATCGAACGGCACACTGAGCTTCGCCGAATCCTGCGCCGTGCCTCGACGACCCGCAGCTCGAAGAAGGCCAATGACGGCTTCGTGCAGATCGCGACCACGATTCTCTCCCTGGAGATTCTGGCGAGCAGCTTCGCCGGATGGAGCGCGATCTATCCGGTCGCCGGCGAGACCGCGCGTGACGTCCTGAAACAGAGTGCGCACGGGCCGCATATGCCGCTGATGGACTTCTATCTCTATCCGCCCAAGCAGATCAGCGCAGTGGCGGTCGCGGCCCTTGCGCTGCCTCAGACTCGCTCGGCCGACGAAGCCGGCCTCTACCGGGCATCTAGGCCGGAGCTTCTCGGCGAGAAGCGCGCCCTGCAATATGCGAGCTTGGTTCGGCAGGCATAAGACGCCTCACAGCCACGAATCGCGGCGTTGCCCTGAGGCCCGGTACAATCGTTGAGGGAATCAGAACCCGACTTCGCCTGACGCGGAGTCCGGAGCGAACTTTTCCGTAAAACTACGGAGGCTGTGGCTATTTCTTTTTTATGTTGGACCACTCCCAACATCATAGATTTTCTACGTCGATCTGGAACATCGTTCCTTCGCCGGGTAGTTGACGACATCGAAGAGTCTGCATCACGACATTGAACGGGTTCTGGTGCGCGCCGTTGGTCGACGCATGCCGATAGCAATCGAATTTCCGAGCATTGTCCGATCGGGTCTTGTTTGACCATTGATCCCGTTGCGGCCGACGCGGCCGGAGCCGGATCTTTCGATGTCGCCGTCGGTAAGGGCATGTACGTATTTTGATTCTTTATCCACCTCTGGGCCGCATGTTTTCGATGACGAGCGTGCGGCAGACCGGCTCCAAATTACCATCCTCGGGGATACCGGCCCTGGATGAGGTCGCGTCGCTGCGTGTCGTCGTGTGGCGCAACGTGATCCCAGTGTTGCTGTCGGTTCTGAGCATCGGACTGGTCACCACAGCGCTGTTCGCACTCAACACGACATTGGCGTCAAGCCTGGTCCCGATCGCCTACCTCGTTCCAGTCATGTATGCTGCGACTCGATGGGGCGTCTGGCCGGCAATGACGGCATCGATCACGGGCACGGCGGCCGCGGATTTCTTCTTCTTCGAACCTCTTTACAGCTTTCGCGTCGACAACCCGCAGGAGGCGGTCGATCTCCTGCTGTTCCTGATCGTTGCGCTGGTGAGCAGCAATCTGGCCTCGCGGCTGCGCAAGGAAACCGACACGTTGCGACAGCGCGAGAAGGAGATGCATGCGCTCTATGACTTCTCGCGTCGCCTCGCCTCCTGTTTTACGGTCGCGGACTTGATTTCCGCCATCCGTCAACATTTCGAGGGCGCCTTCGGCCACGCGGCAACTTTGTTCGTGACGACCGCGGACGGGCATTTCGAACCGCCTGAGTCCCGCTTCGCGCCACTTTCAGTGCAGGCAACTGCGGCAGCGATGAATTCCGGAGCGGGTCCAGGGTTGCAGACCATCGTCGACGAGCAGCGCGGCGAGATCTGGCTGCTCAGGGCGATCTCGTCAGATTCCGCTATTCACGGCGTGATCGCGGTCAATATCGGTCTGGGTTCCCAGCCAGCGATTGAACGGCGGACTCGACGGATCCAATCAATCCTCGACGAGACCGCGCTGACGCTGCAGCGCCTCGACATCGGCAAGGTGATGGAGAGCGCGCGATTGCGCCTGCAGGCGCAAATGTTACGCGACGCCTTCCATGGAACACTGTCGCACGAGCTTTGCACGCCGCTCGCGGCGATCCAGGGTTCGGCGAGCGTGCTGGAGACCATTCCAGCCATACGTGGGGACGCGCGCATACAAACGCTGGTCGAGGCGATCTCTGACGAGGCGAGCCATCTCGACGGCTATATCAGCAACCTGCTCAGCGCGACTCGCGTCACCGCGGGCGGACTGAGTCCGCGCCGCGAATGGGCGGACCCGAGGGATATCGTCAACGGCGCCATCACGCGCCGCGCGCGACGGCTTTCGGCGCATCGGATAGAGGCAACTTTCGCAGATGATCTTCCCCTGCTCCACGTCGACTCGGGCCTGGTGGAGGAGGCTTGCGGGCAGATCCTGGAGAACGCCGCGAAATATTCGCCGTCCGGTTCAACGATCACCGTGGACGTGCGTTACGAGCCCCGTCGCGTGCACGTCGTCGTGTCCGATCAGGGCGTCGGCATCACCGCCGATGAACAGCAAAAGCTTGGCCAGCGATCCTTTCGAAGCGCGCGACATCAGGCGTCGGTGCCGGGGTCGGGCCTCGGCTTCTGGATCGCCTCGACCTTCATCCAGGCCAATGAGGGCATGATCACGGTTCATAGCCGCGGCCAAGGACAGGGAACAACGGTATCGATCTCCCTGCCCGCGCTCGAGCCATCCACCTCCGAACCGATCGCGCTGACAGATGAGTAAGCCGGCAAACATGGTTCTCCTGATCGACGACGAACCGAAGATCAGGCGCTTCCTCCGCGCCGGCTTCGAACTCAACAGCTTCGCCGTGCTCGAGGCCGAAAACGCCACCGAGGCGTTGAAGCTCGCGACCTTCAGTTCACCTGACCTCATCGTTCTCGATCTGGCGCTACCCGATCTTCACGGCGCGGAGGTGCTGGAGCGGATCCGTGCGTGGTCCAACGTGCCGATCATCATCCTTTCCGTCGCTGCCGGCGAGGACGAGAAGGTACGTCTGCTCCAGGCCGGCGCCGACGATTACGTCGTCAAGCCGTTCGGCATGGCCGAACTGCTGGCGCGAAGCGAGGCCGCCTTGCGGCGGTACTTCAAGTCGGCGACGGAAAATCCGGTCGTGGTCGCAGGCCCGCTGTCGGTCGATCTCGTGACCCGTACGGTCTCGCTGAACAACAATCTGGTCCGCCTGACGCGCAAGGAATATCGGCTGCTGCACGTTCTCGCCATGCATGTCGGCCTCGTCGTCACCCACGATCAGCTCCTGAAGGATATCTGGAACGGCAATCAGCGCGACAACATCCAGTACCTTCGGATCCTCGTGCGCAAGCTTCGCCAGAAGATCGAGGCCGACCCCAACCAGCCGCGTCTCCTGGTCACCGAGTCCGGCGTCGGTTATCGGCTTCAGAATCGGCTGGATGCGCAACCGGCCATGGCTCGCGTAACCTGATGCTGCGCCCTTCGCCACGACGGTCCTTTTACGTCGTCGTGTCTTGGTCCGGCGATGCATGTCAGGATTGGTCCTGGGAGATCCGGCGCAAGCGCAGGCCGATGGGCATCAGGCTTCGTGAAGCCGGGTTTCGCTCGCACCGGGCTGCACACGAGGCCGGACGCATCGCGCTCGAAGATTTCCTCAACGGACTGGTCATCGAGCGCGCCTCGCGATCCGCGCTCTGACCAGGGCTGCCCCATACCTTGCGCCGCCCGCGAGTGCTGGCATGCCTGCGCACGACGCGCAGAACACCCATCGTATAAAAATAATATATTTCCATTCCCGAACCGCGTAGCTTGCCCAACAAAAGGGCGAGTGCCGTGGACTTCCTCATTCAAACATTTAGCGTTTTTGGCATCGACGCCCAGTACTGGATGCTTGCGGGCGCGGCCGTTGTCGCAATCTTCATCATCTTCGCCTGGCGAACGCGCGACAGGGATTGACGGGATTGCGCACCGGACCACCGGCACAAACACAGTGATACAATCTCAGGCGACCTTCGACGTATCGCGCGGCCATGTCCGGCGTCTCAATTTACCGAAACCACTCCGCGAGTCCGGAAGCTATTTTTCCTTAATTCTTTTCGGCATTTTGCGATGTCGCGAGCGTACAACGCGCGCGCAAAAGCGACCTCTGCGCGCTCAAGCAGCCCTTTCGGCATCGCGGAATCCGTGCGCTGTCCCTAACATCATCTCCGAAGATGAATTGGCCTCATGGCCATGCAGGGGGCTCGAATGTACGGACGATTGAAATCTCTTGTTGTCGCAAGTGTGCTGATCGGGCTCGGCGCGGCGAGCGCCGCAGTCGCTGCCGATCTGCCGTTGAAGGCGCGGCCAATGGCTGCCGCTCCGCTCTACAACTGGACCGGCTGCTACCTCGGCGCCAATGTCGGTGGCGGCTGGACGCGGCTGAATACGGCCCGCGCGCTCGACGTCGGCGGCGCGGCTGCACCGAACGACTACGGCCGCGAGAAGGACAGCGGCGTGATCGGCGGCGGCCAGGTCGGTTGCGATTTCCAGACCGGCAATCTGGTGTTCGGCGTCGGCGGCAGCTTCGATTTCGGCAATATCAAGGGCAGCCACGCCTTGACCGACTTCCCCGCCTTCTCCGAAGCGAACAACCTGAAAGAGATCTACACCGCGACCGGCCGCATCGGCTATCTCTGGACGCCGCAATTCCTCGGCTATCTCAAGGGCGGTGCGGCCTTCATTCGGGAACGCAACCAGGTCTTTGCGCCCGGTGGCGCGCTGATCGAGTCCGCAAGCTTCATGCAGCCCGGCATGACCATCGGCATCGGCGCCGAATGGATGTTCGCGCCGAACTGGTCGGTCTTCGCCGAGTATAACTACATGTGGTTCCTCGACGACAGCGCGCGGGCGTTCACACTGGCCGGCGGCGGCGCGGGTGAAGTCATCAACGGCCAGCAGCGTGCCTCGACCGCGCTGGTCGGCGTCAACTACAAACTCCATTGGGATGACCCTGTCGTCGCCAAATACTGAAGTCTCTCGGCACACCTCCAACCACTTGAGCCCCGGTACGTCCGGGGCTCCTTTTTTGAGCGAGGCTTCGGTTCAGGTCAGCCCTCCAATTGTCCGATCTGTGCAACGCCACCAGGGATGGGGAAGTCTCATGGGTTTGCGCTTTTGGCTTCTCATTCTGGCGACGGCCGCCTTCGCGCACATCGTTCTTCATGCCTTGGATCGCCAGATCGACGCCGGCATCCATCGCCTGTCGGAGGCAACGATCAACCATCCTGGTGCAGGCAGCAGTGCGGAGCTCGACCTGAGATCGGTGACGGCACGAAGCGCCTACATGCGCAACGAACGTTGAACGCACCTCAACCTCGTCCCGATCCTATGCCGTTCCTATGAGATAAGCCTGCCTGTCCCCTCGAAATCATACCGGCCGCGAACGATATTGGTCGCGCCATTCAGGGCAAATTCTCGTTCCAGTGCGCCCGCGCACCCACTGTAAGGAGTATCTTCGTGCTCCACCCCGCTCCCTTCACCGATCGCGACCAGGTGGTCGAGACCATGATCTCGCTCACCCATCTGTCGAATCTCAATCGCGCGATCGTCGCGGGCCGTGGTAGCGCCGAACTCTATCAGGCGCTGCGCCAGCGCGGCTTCACCCGAATTGGACTGCCCTCCATCTTCTTGCGCAAGCCGGCCTTTTCCGTCGGCCTTATCACCGTGCAAGACATGTTCAGTGAGTTCGAGATGGCGCTGTCCCAGATCGCACCATCTCTCGGCACGACCGCTGCAATCGCGGTGCTGATCAAGTCGAACGAGGCGGGCTTCGCGCTCAAGGTCCGCAAGAAGCTCGAACAGCTCGGCTTCCGAATCGAGGCCGGGGTCAGATGCCGTCAGGGCTTCGTGATGTCCGCCTACCGGCAGGATTCTGCCCAGATGAAACGGGCGGCCTGAAACGCGGAGCTGCGGCTGATTGCGTCTATATGAGTTTCGTATGCGGCGACGCCGCAGGCGCTCTCGCTTTCCTACATACCGCACGTCATCATGCTGCAGCAGGCACGTTGCGGCGAACGATCGCGATGTATTGGGAGCTTCATGACGTCGCCCTACTACCTCGCCATGGCCGCCTTGTTGGGCCTGGTGACAACGTCCTCCTCCCTGATCGGCGCCGCGATCGGACTTCACGCTCCCTTTTCAAAGCGTCCCCAGGCGCCGCACCTCAATCTGTGTTGCCAGCCCTGGAAACGACGCCAGCAACCCCTCAATCGCATTGCAGTGCGAGCAGACGAAGAAGCGGCCCGGCTGCTCCGGATCCTCAAATCTGGGCTTCAACAGGAACAGGCGATCTCCAGTCATGTCCGATCTCCCGAAGTCGATGTAAGCTTCAATGGCCGAACAGCCGGTAGCTTCGATCCGCATCGCGCAAGTGCCGGCTCTCATTGGTCCAGCCTACTGCACGCCGATAGCTGCCGAGCACTGCGGCTTCCTTCAACGCGGCGACGTCGACCTGTTGCGGCGCGTCGGCGAATGGCGAGACGAACAGCGCATCCTCGGGGCAGTAGAGCTCGCACAGGAAGCAGGTTTGGCAATCGCTCTGGCGCGCGATCCTGGGAATGTCGTCGGTCTTGTCGAAGACATTGGTCGGGCACACGTTGACGCAGATGTCGCACGCCGTGCAGCGCTCGACATCGATGACCTCGATCATTCCGCGGCCTCCGCGTACTGAGAGGAACGCAGCGGGCGCGCCGAGGTCCAGACGTCGTCGAGCCCTCCGGTCGTCACGTAGTGGCGATAGCGGTCGTCCTGCTCGGGATAGTCGTCGCGGCGATGCATACCCCGGCTCTCCTGACGCGCCAGCGCGCTCCGATACATCCAGCGCGCCGTTGCGAGCATGGCCGTGGCCTCACGTGCGCGAACCAGATCCTGCTCGTCTGACGCGTCGGCATTCGATGCCTCGGACCAGAAGCCGTCCAGACGCCATAACGCCTCGCTGAGCCGCCCGGCTTCGCGGAAATAGTTCAGCTCGTACGGAAACACCTCGTCCTGAACGTTCCGGGCGAGCTTGTCAGCCTGAAGCGGTCGCCCACTGCCGGAGCGAAGCGCAACGCTGCCGCGCCGAAATGCCTGTCGTCCGCTCGCGGTACCCAGCTGTCGCGCGAATTCGGCGGCGCCCTGGCCGGCCCAATACCCCGACGACATCGCCCAGGCCGCATTGTGGCTGCCGCCCCCGGTGAAACCACCGCAGATCAGCTCGCGGGTTGCCGCGTCGCCCGCAGCGTAGAGACCGGGAACGGTAGTCGCGCAGCTGTCGTCAACGATCCGCAGGCCACCCGTGCCGCGGACGGTCCCCTCGAGGCGAAGCGTGATCGGAAAACGCTGCGTGAACGGATCGAGGCCGGTCCGGTCGAACGGCAGGAAGAAGTTCGGCTGAGATACCCTCATATGCCGCTGGGTCTCGGCGTCGGCCTCGTCGAGCCGGGCGTACACCGGGCCCTTGCGCAACGCCCGAGCAATAATCGACCGGCCGCCCTTGGATGACGCCCCTGGGATCACACTGCCTTCCTCGTCGGTGAAGCTCGCCCAGCTGTAGAACAGGGTCTTGGTCACGGAGCCGAATGCCGGCGAGATAGCATAGGCGTTGGAGAACTCCATGCTGGTGAATTCCGCGCCGGCCTCGGCTGCCAGGAGATAGCCATCGCCGGTCAGAACGTTCGAGCCCAACGTCTTGCTAAGGAAGGCGCATCCGCCGGTGGCGATCACCACAGCCTTCGCATTGACCACCCAACGGTCGCCTTTCTGCCGTCGCAGGCCTGCGGCGCCGGCCACCACGCCGTTCTCATCCACCAAGAGCTCGAGCGCCGGCGAGTGATCCAGAATGGTGACGCCGGCTTGCTTCGTTCGCTTGCGCATCAGCCGCATGTATTCCGGACCCTGGAGTGAATTCCGCTGCGGCTTGCCGTCGTCATCCGAAGGATAAGGATAGCCCCAATCGGCGAGCTGGTTGCTCTGGGCGTAGGTCCGGTCCAGCACGCGCGCCATCCAGCGACGGTCCTGGAGGTGGCCACCGAGTTTCTCACGGCTGGCCATCGCGGCCTCGCGGCGCTCCGGAGCGGGGTCGACGTACCAGACACCGGTGCCGGCCGCCGCGGTCGCGCCTGAGGTGCCGCAAAACCCCTTGTCCGCCAGCACGACGCGCGCACCACGCTCGGCGGCACTTATTGCGGCCCATGTGCCCGCGGGACCGCCACCGAGCACCAGCACATCCGCATCGAACACGACGGATCCTGCCGAACTCGATAGCTTCTCGGCACGGCCAGGTGGGTTTGTCATCGCTCGTCTCCGGATTGAATCTGTTCAGAACGCGGGTATCTGACCCGGCAGTTTGTCCTTGATGGTCTGGCGGACCGTATCGTTCTGATAGGCACGCACCAGCTTCGCGACCCAGGGAGCATCCTTGTCCTTCTCGCGAACGGCGATGAAGTTGCTGTAGGGATTGTTGACCGAGGATTCGATTGCGATGGATTCCTTGCCGGGAATGAGGCCGGCGGGGACGGCGTAATTGGTGTTGATGACCGCAGCATCGACGTCGTCCAGGCTGCGCGGCAGTTGGGCGGCGTCGATTTCACGGATCCTGAGCTTCTTTGGATTTGCGGTCACATCGAGCGCGGTCGGCAGGATCCCCACGCCGTCCTTGAGCTCGATCAGCTTTTCGGCCTGAAGCAGCCGCAGGGCCCGGCCACCGTTCGACGGATCGTTGGGGATGCCGATCGACGCCCCCTCCTTGATCTCGGCAACCGACTTCGCCTTGCGGGAATAGAGCCCGATCGGTGCGACGATCGTCTCGCCGACGGCGACGATCTTGTATCCCCTGGTCTTGATCTGGTTGTCCAGGAACGGCTTGTGCTGGAAGGCATTCGCATCGAGATCGCCGACATCCAGCGCGGCATTGGGCAACAGATAATCGTTGAAGACGACGACCTGCACATCGAGGCCGTCCTTGGCCGCGATCTCCTTCACCTTCGCCCAGATGATTTCGGCATCGCCGCCCGATATCCCGACCTTGATCTTCTGATCCGCGAAGGCCGGCGCGGTGAATAGTGCAAAGGCGGCCATCACGAGCAACAAGCGACGTCTCATGGTCTACGATCTCCTTATCGAGCGATAATCTGTTCCGACGTCTAACCGACGCGGGCAACCAGGACGTCCGCCGTGGCATCCGCGAACTCAGACGACATGTCGTTGAAGAGAGCAAGTTCCTGAACCGTCGCAGCACGCGGACGATGGTTCGAACCCTTGGAGCCTTGAAGGAAGAAACGATCCATAGCCTGCACAAACCCCGGCGAGCCTGCAATCTCCGATGCGTGCCTCTCACTTCCCGCCACGAAGGCAAAGCTCATCTGATTGACGTCGACGACATAGATCATGGTGCAGTTTCCCAACGGACGGCGCTCTCCTAGCTGCTGAACCCCGCCGGGATGAAGGCCGGGATCTTCTCCTCGATGAACTGCTTCACTTCCGGCGAGTTGAACACCTGGATAAATGCCTTCAGGCGCGGATCGTCCTTCTTGTCGGGCCGGGCCGTGAAGCGCAGCACGAGCCCGTCATCAACGGTGCGGTCGACGATGAGCGCAGATTTGGGATCCCCGCCGGCCGGAATGAGGTAGGTGATGTTGACGAGCGCCAACGTTACGTCGTCGAGCGACCGATAGGTTTGGGCGGGGTCGAGCTCGACGATCTTGAGGTTCTTTGGATTCTCGATGATGTCGAACTTGCTGACCGAGAAGCCCTTACCGGGCGCCAGCTTGATCAGCCCGGCCCGCTCGAGCAGGATCAGCCCGCGTGCGCCGTTGAGCGGCTCGTTCGGAATGGCGACGCTGTCGCCGGACTTGATGTCGTCGAGCTTCTTGATCTTCTTCGAGAACAGGCCGACCGGCGCAATGACGCCGACCTTGTCGACCTGCACAAGGTTGAAGCCGCGTTGCCTATTCTGAAGCGCGAGATAGGTTGCATGCTGGAACAGATTGGCGTCGACATCGCCGCTGTTCACGACCTCGTTCAATGCCACCCAGTCCGACAGCTCGACGATCTTGACGTCCTGCCCTTTCTCCTTGGCGAGCTTGGCGGCAAAGGACGCCAATTGCCCAACCGGGCCGGCGCTGGTCGCGATCTTCAGCGGCTCGCCGGCGAAGGCGGCCGCCGTGAGAGCAAGCCAGAGACCTGCGGCCTGGGCGGTGCGACGAAGAATTTTCATGATCTCAAGTCCCATTACGATTCAGATGATGTGCCTTACGCAGCCTTGCGCGCCCCAACGTCGGCCTGTGCGAGCGCCTGACCGAGATCCGCCAAGATGTCGTCGGGATGCTCGATCCCCACCGACAGGCGTACGTAGCCGGGCGTGACCCCGGCGGCGAGCTGCTCGGCTGCGGTCAGTTGCTGATGCGTCGTCGATGCAGGATGAATGGCTAACGACCTGGCATCGCCGATATTGGCGACGTGATAGAACAGCTTGAGCGCGTCGACGAAGCGACGGCCGGCCTCGACGCCCCCCTTCAGCTCGAAGCCGACCAGCCCGCCATAGCCGCCCTTCAGATAGGCGTCCGCCCTGCGCCGGTTCTCTCCGTTTTGCAGACCGGGGAAGATCACGTTCGAGACCGAGGCGTGCTTGGCGAGGAAGTTCGCGACCTTCACCGCATTCTCGTTGTGCTGGCGGATGCGCAGCGGCAGGGTTTCGAGGCCCTGGATGAACTGGAAGGCATTTTGCGGCGCGATCGATGCGCCGAGGTCGCGCAGCAGCTTGACGCGGGCTCGCAAGATGTAGGCGATCGGGCCAAGCGGCTTCGCGGCCTCAGTCCAGATCGCGCCGTGGTAGGCCTCGTCGGGCTTGTTCAGAAGCGGAAAGCGATCGGCATGCGCGGCCCAGTCGAAGTTGCCGCCGTCGACGATGGCGCCACCGATCGCGGTGCCGTGGCCTCCGATATACTTCGTGGTCGAATAGACCACCACCGCAGCGCCATGCTCAAACGGGCGTGCGATCAGCGGCGACGCCGTGTTGTCGAGGATCAGCGGCACGCCAAGCGAGCGGCCAATGTCCGCGACCTCCTTGATCGGGAATACGTGTAGCTTGGGATTCGGAAGCGTCTCGCCGAAATAAGCGCGCGTCTTGGCGTCGGTCGCGCGACGGAAGTTTTCGGGATCGGCGGGATCGACAAAGCGCACTTCGATGCCGAACTGCTTCAGGGTCTGCGATAGCAGCGTCCAGGTGCCGCCGTAGAGAGCGGTCGAGGACACGATATTGTCGCCGGCCTGGGCAATGTTGAAGATCGCGAAGGCGGAAGCCGTCTGTCCAGAGGCAACTGCGAGGGCGGCCGCCCCACCCTCGAGTGCAGCAAGCCGATCCTCAAAGGCCTGCTGGGTTGGATTGCCGATACGGGTGTAGATCGGTCCGAGCTGCTCGAGCGCGAACAGGCGCGAGGCGTGATCGGCATTCTCGAACTGGAACGACGTGGTCTGATAGATCGGAACCGCGACCGCGCCGGTGGCGGGGTCGGAGCGGTAGGATCCGCCATGCAACGCCAGCGTCTCGAAGTTCCGGGTCTCCAAGGTCATCTGCAATCCCTTTCGATCTCGAGAGCGCGCCATGCGCGGCAAGCCGTGCTTGTCGACGAAAATGATGCGGTCGGATTCTGCTGCTGTCGAGCGTGTCTGAAAAATAGCGATGCGCGTGCTGCGTCATTGCAGCTTCGCAACGCGTTTGTTCCCGGTCCTTCACCGAATTGGAAACAAACTCGCTCGTGCAAAATGTTAAAAATGCTCACGCGAACAGATGTTCTTTGCGATTGACGATTGGGCCCGACCATGACGAGACCGCGCGAGCTGCGCTTTAACGCTTTCAACATGACTGCGCCCAGCCACAATTGGGCGGGCCTGTGGTCTCATCCGCGCGATGCGTCCATCGACTACAACACGCTCGATTATTGGGTCGACTACGCCAGGACCGCGGAACGCGGACTTCTCGATGGCATCTTCCTGGCAGATGTGTTCGGCGTTTACGACGTCTATGGCGGCACGGCCGATACCGCCGCCCTGCATGCGGTGCAGCTTCCGAACGCGGATCCGACGCTGCTCGTATCCGCCATGGCGCTCGTCACCAGCAATCTCGGCTTCGGCATCACATCGAACCTGACCTTCGAGCATCCCTATCAACTCGCGCGTACGTTTTCGACGCTCGACCATCTCACCAAGGGCAGGATCGGTTGGAACATCGTCACGGGCTATCTCGACAGCGGCGCGCGTGGGATGGGCCTTCCGGCTGGTCGCGCCCATGACGAGCGCTATGACGCGGCCGAGGACTTTCTGACCGCGGCTTACAAGCTATGGGAGGGAAGCTGGGAGGACGATGCGGTTCGCCGCGACCGCGGCAGCCGCGTCTTCACGGATCCCGCCAAGCTCCACCGGGTTCTGCATGATGGTCCCTACTTCAAGGTCGACGGCATCCATCTCGCCGAGCCCTCGCCGCAGCGAACGCCGTTGCTGTATCAGGCCGGCACCTCGAAGCGCGGCCGCGCCTTCGCCGCCCGGCACTCGGAAGCGATCTTTCTCAACGGTCAGACCAAGCCAATCCTCGCACGCGCTGTCCACGAGATTCGAGAAGCGGCCAAGACCTATGGCCGCGATCCCTACGACATCCGCCTGTTTGCCGGCGCGACCGTGATCGTGGCGCCGACGCGGTCTGAGGCGAATGATCTGCTCGAAGACTACGCACGGCATGTCGATCAAACCGGCCAGCTCGCCTTGTTGTCGGGCTGGACCGGCATCGACTTCTCGACCTACCGGCCCGACCAGCCGATCAAATATGTCGAGAGCAACGCCATCCAGTCGATGGTCGAGAATTTCACGGTCCGGAGCGACCGGCCGGTCAATGTCGGCGACCTCGCCAGATTGAGCCGCGCCGGCGCCCGCTCGCCCTTCGTGGTCGGCTCGCCGCAGGACGTCGCCGACGAGCTGATCGCTTGGGCTGACGAGACCGACGTCGACGGGTTCAACCTGTTCCGCCTGGTCGCGCCGGAGTCGCTGAACGCCTTCGTCGACCTCGTGGTGCCGGAGCTGCAATCGCGCGGCGTCTACAAGACCGCCTATCGCGACGGCACGCTACGCGAAAAGCTGTTCCCGGGACGCGGCCCGCGGTTGCACACGACACATCCTGGCGCGAGCTTCCGGCGCGCGCCTTCGACGACTGCGCTCCAATCCGACGCCGCCGAATAGCAAGGACGGAGCTCACGCCTGCGTGCGATGCTCGCGGAACGCGGCTGCCAGCGCCCCCAAGGCGGCCCGTGACCGCCGATCGGTCAAGGACGAATGAAGCACGACCTCGGACGGCGGCAGCTTGGGAAGCCCAAGCTTCTCGCCGATGTCGATCGTGCCACTCGGCGCGATCCGATACGACAGCGGCGCGATGGCGAGCCCCGCCACGACGGCGGCGTGAACCGCCGAAGAGCCGCCTCCCAGGAACACCTCGATCCATTTGATGCCGACCGTATCCAGCGCCTGCGTGGCTACGTTGCGCACGCCGCAGGTCGGAGCCAGCGCAGCCAGACGTAAGGGCTCTCCCGGCCTGTGCTCGAACCCCTGCGCCGCAAACCAGCCGAAGCGCTCACGCGCCAGCGTCTCGCCATCACGACGATCGTCCTCGCGCTGGACGATGGCCGCATCGAGCCGTCCCTGGTCGAACAGGTCGAGGAGGTTGCGCGAATTGTCGAGCTGGACCTCGATGGTCAAATTCGGATCGTGCGCGTGGAGACGTGACAGCAGGGCTGGGACTTCCGGCCCGGCGATATGCGCAGCGATACCAAGTCCGAAGTGACGCGGAGACGCATTGAGCCCCGCGATCGCGCGTTCGTGAGCAACGATCAGCTCCCGCGCGCCCTGCAGAAAAGCCGTCCCTTGCGCAGACAACCGGACCGATCGCGGCGTCCGCTCGAGCAACCGATGCCCGATGCGATCCTCGAGCCGCTTCAGCTTGACGCTGATCGCGCCTTGCGTCGTCCCCAACGCCTTGGCGGCGCGCGTGAAGCTGTGAAGGTCGGCCACCATCACAAAGGCTCTGACGGCATCGACATCGAGCGAGAGCATTCCATCATCCGGCTTTGTTGTCTCTGAAATCTATATCGATCGGATTTTGCTGTGGTCAAGGGCCCCCTATGTTCGCTCAGCCTGACGCGGGCCTAAGCGCACGGGACGCCAATCCCTCCCGGAGCGAGCGATGGCGCATGCGTGCTGGCAATCGACACCATGTTTGGAGGTCACAGCCTTGACGGTCTTATCATCACGACGAAACACGATCGCCCTTGCCGCAGCGTGCCTCGCGTCCCTCATGTTCGGCCTGGAGATATCCAGCGTACCGACGATCCTGCCGACGCTCGAGACGGTGCTGCACGCCAGCTTCCAGCAGCTGCAATGGATCATGAATGCCTACACCATCGCGGTCACGACGGTGCTGATGGCAACCGGCACGCTGGCAGATCGCTATGGCAGAAAGCTTGTATTCGTGGTCAGCATCGCCGTGTTCGGCCTCGCCTCCCTGATCTGCGGCCTGGTGGAAGACGCGCTCCTCCTCATCGTCAGCCGCTTCTTCCAGGGCATGAGCGGTGGTGCGATGCTGATCTGTCAGGTCGCGGTTCTCTCCCATCAATTCCGGGAAGGCCCCGAGCGCGCACGCGCCTTCGCCGCCTGGGGGATCATCTTCGGCATCGGTCTTGGTTTCGGACCGATCATCGGCGCGACGATCGTCGCGGTCTCCGGCTGGCAATGGGTGTTCCTGATCCACGCATTCATCGCAATCGTCACGATCGCGCTCGCCGTGACCGGCGTGCGGGAGTCGCGCGATCCCGAGGCAAAGCACCTCGACATCGCAGGCATTGCGACGCTCTCGACGTCGGTGTTCTGCGTCGCCTTCTATATCACGGAAGGCCCCGACTTCGGCTTCACTGGCCCAACCGGCCTTACGGTCGCCGCGACGGCCGTTCTGAGCTTCATCGCCTTCGTGTTAGCGGAGTTGCATAGCGCCCGCCCGATGTTCGACTTCTCCGTGTTCCGGATACGCGCCTTTTCGGGCGCGCTGCTCGGATCGGCCGGCATGAATTTCAGCTTCTGGCCCTTCATGATCTACCTACCGATCTTCTATCGCAGCGCCCTTGGTTACGACAACGTCGCAGCTGGCCTTGCGCTTCTCACTTACACGCTTCCGACGCTTGTGATTCCGCCGCTCGGCGAACGGATATTGCTGAGGTTCGGCGGCGGCATCGCCATTCCGGTTGGCCTGTTCGTCATCGGACTTGGCTTCATGCTGATGTGGGCCGGTAGCGGCGTTGAGCATGTTACCTGGTTGACACTGGCGCCAGGATGCCTGCTTGCGGGGGCTGGCCTTGCTCTCACCAACACACCGGTGACCAACGTCACGACGGGAGCGGTGTCGAGCACGCGAGCCGGCATGGCATCGGGCATCGACATGAGCGCCCGCATGATCGCGCTCGCCATCAACATCGCCTTGATGGGCTTCATCCTGATCGCCGGCATTTCCTCCCGGCTGAGCAGCGCGCTTCCCGGTGCGCTCGATGCCAGCCATCTGCAACACCTTGCGGAGCGGATCGCCGGCGGCACCGCAGGCATGTCCGACTTCCCCGAGCTGAGCCTCCTGCCGGCAGCGGAAACTGCCGTGCAAAATGCGCTGATCCACGGCTTCAGGCTGATGATGCTCTATGGCGGACTGTCCGTCTGGATCATGGCGCTGGTAAGCTTCGCGATTTCCGGCGAGAGCTACGCCGCACGGAAGCGCTCCGCGCAGAACAGCGATGAGCCAAGCTGTGTTCCCCGCTCATCGCCCTGATCGGATGCGTCCAGGCAGTGCGCTACGACAACATCCTTTCCGCGCCGATAACTCCATTCTCAATTCCGGACGCACGAGAGAATGTTCGTTCCCTTCTGCGCCCGACTGCGAAATTGCCACGCGGACCCGTTTGCCGGCAAAGTGAGCCGTCCAGTCTCCCCCAAACAGAGCTCGAGACGGCAAGGCAGTTTCGTTGAACAGGATACCCGAAATGCATCATCTCACGTTCCGCCTGCGAGCCCTTGCCGCGGTTGCGCTCGGCCTCTTGGCCGTGGCGTCCGTTCAGCCCGCGAGGTCCGAGGAGATCCGCATCGGCTATCAAAAATCCTCGACACTAACGGCGATCCTGAAGACGAACGGGGAGCTGGAGAAGGCCCTCGCGCCGCTCGGCGTCACCATCTCCTGGCACGAATTCAGCAGCGGCCTGCCGCTGCTGGAAGCCATCAACATCGGCAGCATCGATTTCGGCGCGGACGTCGCCGACACCGTGCCGATCTTCGCGCAGGCCGCCGGCGCCAAGCTCGCCTATGTCGCGGAAGAAGCCGCCTCGCCGGCAGCGCAAGCGATCGTCGTTCCACAGTCTTCAACTATCAAGACCATTGCTGAGCTCAAGGGCAAGAAGATCGCCGTCACCAAGGGCGCCGGCAGCCACTATCTGCTGCTTGCGGCGCTGGCGAAATCCGGGCTCAACTTCAAGGACATCACGCCCGCTTATCTGACACCCGCCGACGGCCGCGCTGCGTTCGTTAGCAACAACGTCGATGCCTGGGTGGCCTGGGATCCGTTCCTGACCAGCGCCTTGCACCAGACAAAGGGCCGCATCCTGACGGACGGCAGCAACGGTCTCGCGAGCTACAAGCGCTACTATCTCGCTTCGGCCGCGTATGCGGACAAGCACGCCGAGGTGCTCAACGTGATCTTCGCAAAACTCTCCCAGACGGGAAAATGGGTCAAGGCCCAGCCGAAGGACGCGGCCACATTGCTCGCCGGGCTCTGGGGTATCGACGCCGCGACCGTCGAAGAGGCCAACAGCCACCGTTCCTATCAGGTGGGCGCGGTGACCGGCCCGGGCCTGTCCGAGCAGCAGCGCATTGCGGACGCGTTCCACGCCGAGGGCCTGATCCCCGTGAAGATCGATACCACGGCGATCAAGATCTGGGCGCCGAAGGGGTCCTGACTTCCAGCTTAGGCCGCGCTCAAGCCACGCTGGATGTCCGGCACGGATGCCAGCAGGCTCCTTGTGTAGGCGTGCTGCGGTTGCCTGAGCACGGCCTCGGCGCCACCCTGCTCGACGATGCGGCCGTTCTGGAAGACCAGCACGCGGTCGCACAGATGCTCGATGACGCCGAGATCATGCGAGATGAACAGCAGCGCCGTTCCGAGCCGCGATTGGAGCTCGGCCAGGAGATCGAGCACCTGGGCCTGGATGCAGATGTCGAGCGCCGAGACCGGCTCGTCGCAGACGATGATGGCGGGTTCAGCCGCTAGCGCCCGCGCGATCGACACCCGCTGACGCTGGCCGCCGGACAATGATCGCGGCACCCGATCGAGATGATCGGCACTCAGGCCGACCAGTTCGAGCAGCGACACGATCCGGTCCAGGCGCGCCATGCGGCTATCGGCGCCCGGAAGATTTTCCGCAATGATGTTCCTGACGCGATAGCGCGGATCGAAGCTGCTAAGTGCGTCCTGCGGGATGTATTGCAGCTTGCGACGAAGCCGGCGGCGCCCGGCTTCCGCGACCGAGGACCAGGGCTCTCCGAGCAATGTTACCTCACCGTCATCCGGGTGAAGCAGCCCGAGCACGATCTTGGCACAGGTGGATTTTCCCGAGCCGGATTCGCCGACGATGCCGACGACCTCGGCGGCCCTGACATCGAAGCTGATGTCCTGCAGGACCACCGACTTCGCCCGTCCGGCGGCTTTCGGCGCAATGAAACTCTTCGAGATCTCCTTGACTTCGAGCACGACCTCGCCTGCCGCCTGTCGCTGCGGCAAGGGCTCCCGCACGATGGAGACCGCCGTCGCATCACCCGCACCGGGCTCGAACCTCGCCGACGCGAGCCTGGACCCGCGCGACCGCCCCGACGGAACCGCCGCGATCAACTGCCGCGTATAGGGATGGCGCGGATGGGTAAGGACATCGCGAGTCGGCCCGCTGTCGACCACCCTGCCGTCACGCATCACGATGACACGGTCGGCGATGCCGGCGACCACCGCGAGATCGTGACTGATGAGCAGGAGACCCGCCCCCTCCCGGATTCGCTCCGCCAAGACCTGGAGCACCTGCGCCTGGACGGTGACGTCGAGCGAGGTCGTCGGCTCGTCCGCGATAATGAGATCGGGGTCAGCCGCGATCGCCGACGCGATCAGCGCACGCTGGCGCAGGCCACCGGACAATTGATGCGCATATTGCAGGGCACGATCAGCGGGGTTGGGAATGCCGACCTTGCCGAGCGTCTGCAGCGTCCGATCCCGGATAGCGCCTGCATCGGTCAGAATGCGATGGCTCGAAATGACCTCGGCAACCTCCTGGCCGATCGTGCGCAAGGGATCGAGCGAGACCAGAGCATCCTGCATGACGAGCCCGGTCACGGTCCCGCGCAGCTTGCGCCAGTCGGCTTCGCCGAAGCTGCGAGCGTCGCGTCCCTTGATCTCGAACCGGTGCGCGGCGGTCTTCGCACCGTCGCCGGCGAGATTGAGCAGGCTTCGCGCGGTGATGCTCTTGCCCGAGCCGGATTCACCGACCAGGGCAACGCATTCGCCGGGCCCGATCGTCAGATCGAAATCAACAACGATCGGCTTGCCACCATTGGCGCCGGCAAAGCCGATGCTCAGTCCCTGCACCTCGACGATCGGCGCTGCCAGATCTATCTGCGAACCTACGCTGCTCATGCGAGCCGCCCTTCAAATCTCTGTTGTAGGTGATTGCCGATCACGCTGAAGGCGATCACCGTCGCGGTGATGGCGAGGCCCGGGAAGACTCCAGGCCACCAGGCGACGCGCAGCACATCCCGGCTCTCCGCCAGCATCACGCCCCATTCCGGCGTCGGCGGCTGCGGTCCGAGCCCGAGGAAGCTCAGGCCGGATACGATCAGGATCGTCGAGCCGATATAGACGGTGGCGATGATCGGGATGGCAACAAGGACGTTGGGCAGGACGTGCCGGATGAACACTTGGCAGCGGCTCAACCCGTAGATCGCGGCCTGCGTCACGTAATCGGCATCGCGTATCAGCTGGGTCTGCGCCCGCACCACGCGACCAAATTTCGGGATGCCGGCGATGCCGACCGCGATGGCGATGTTGAGCATGCCTTGGCCGAGGAAGGTCACGATCAGCATGGCGAGCAGCACGCCGGGAAATGACGACAGCATATCGAACAGGCGCGACACGGCCTCATCCAGAATGCGATTGCGCTGGCCCGCGATGATGCCGAGGACAATGCCTGATCCGAGTCCGACCGCAACACCGCCGAACCCGATCAGGAGCGAGTAGCGCGTGCCGAAGACGGTCCGCGCGAAGACGTCGCGGCCGAGCCGATCGGTCCCGAACAGATGCGCCCAGCCCGGCGGCTTCAGGCCCTCGCTGAAATCGCCGACGAGCGGATCGAAGTGCGTGAACAGCGAAGGCGCGATCGACGCCGCGATCAGGAACGCGACGAAGACGAAGGACAGGACGAGCCCGAACGGCAGACGGCGCCGAACAGCGATTGCAGCCAGAGAATGTGACGCCTCAAAGCCAACGAGGTCTTGCGGGGCCTCGAGCGGTACGGCCGTGTCGAAGGAGCGATGCGACGGCGCGGTCATTGGGCCCTCAATCTCGGGTCGATCAGCACATAGAGGATGTCGAGCAGCGTGGACGCGGCGACGTGGATGAAGGCTGCGAGCAGCACGACGGTGAGCACGACCGGCACGTCGTGGGTCAGCACCGCGCCCAACGTTACCGTGCCGAGGCCTGGCCGGCCGAACACCTTCTCGGTGATGACCGCACCGCCGAGCAGGCCGCCGATCAGCCAACCGCCTAGCGTCACCGCCGGCAAAAGAGCGTGCCGCAACACGTGACGCCAGCGAATGACGAGTTCGCCGACGCCGCGCGACCGCACGGTCGTCACGAAGGGCTGGTCGAGCGTCTTCTCCATGGCTTCACGCAGAACCTGCGTCAGCAGGCCGGCGGTCGGCAATGCCAGGGTGATCGCCGGCAGCACGAGGGAATTCCACCCCTCCGCGCCCGATACTGGAAACCAGCGCAGATTGAACGAGAATGCCATCAGCAGGAGGATGCCGAGCCAGAAGACGGGCGTCGAGGCGAACACCAGTTCGACGAACGAGGCCAGCTCGCGCGAGAACCGCCCTCGCCCCGCAGTCAGCAGCGCGATAAAGCCGGCAATCACGATCGCAAGCACGCCGGCCGTGAGCGCGAGCTCGACGGTCGGCAGAAGCTGCGATCCGACGACCTCGATCACCGGCTGGCGTAGCACATAGGACGTGCCGAAATCGCCGCGGAGGATGCGCGACAAGAACTCGACGTACTGCTCGGGCAACGAGCGATCTAGGCCCCATTCGGCTGCGATCGCCTCACGGAGGCCGGGATATTCGACGTCACCGGCGAGGATGTCCTGAATGCGGCCGGGCAGCGCATGCAACGCGAGAAACGTTGCTGTCACGCTCGCCCAGGCCACCACCAGGCTGGTGAACAGCCTGGAGACGATGCGGGACCACATGGCCTACTTCTTCGCGATCCAGAAATCGTAGGCGCTGGACGGCGAGTCGAGGCCGGCCTCGAAGCCCAGACCGTTGACGTTGCTCTTCGCCGCCAGGAACCAGCTCGGCGCGAACAACGGCACGATGAAGGCCTGGTCCACACCCCGCTTCTGAATCGCGTCGGTGAGCTGCCGCTTGCGGACGGGATCGGTCGTCCGCAACGACTCGTCGATCTGGCTCGTGATCTCCTGGTCTGGATTGGGAATGTTGGAATAGAGGAAGCCCTTCGACCCCAGCATGTCCCAGAGCTCGCGGGCAGGATCGGACGGATTGTCCGTATTGGGATAGATCACCCAGGTGCCGTTGGCGTTGTTCTTGGCGTATTCGCCCGCCGTGATCAGGCGCAGGTTGAGATCGAGGCCGACATTCTTGCGCAACGCCGCCTGGACGCCCTGGATAAGGATGTCGCGATTGTCGCGCACATAGGGCTGCGGATAGCCGACCTCGACCGAGAGGCGCTTGCCGTCCTTGGTGCGGAAGCCTTCGGAATCGCGGCCGGTCCAGCCGGCTTCGTCGAGCAGCTTGTTGGCGCCAGCAATGTCGTTGCCCCAGGAACCGACCAGTGCCTTGTTATAGGCGGGATTGGCCGGGCCGATGATCGACCAGGCGCGCGGCACGGTGCCGAGATAGACCTGCTTCACGATCGGCTCCAGATCGAAACCGTCGCGCAGCGCGCGGCGCACGCGAACATCGTCCGCCGGCGGGCGCGTGTAGTTGATGTTGAAGGTGAAGGACGTGCTGGCGCCGGACGGGCCGGTCAGCAGCTTGAAGCCCGGCTGCTCCGCGAACAGCGGCGCATCGGTCGGCTGCACGCCCTCGATCAGATCCACCTGCCCCGAGGCCAATGCGCCCGTGCGAACGGCATATTCGGGGAGGAAGCGGAAAGTGACGCGGTCCAGATGAGCAGGTCCGTTATGCGCGGCATTGCCAGGCGCCCAATTATAGGCCGCGTTGCGCGCGAACACCGCGGACTGGCCGCGCGTGTAGCTCTCGAACACGAACGGTCCCGTGCCGGCCAACCCGCGTCCACCTCCGCAGAGATCACCCTTCACCAGCGATTTCGGCGAAATCAGGCCGAGCTTCACATTCGACGTCGACTCCAGGAAACTCGAATCCGGCGTCGACAACACCAGTTTGGCCACATAGGGCGAGACCACTTCGGCACGATCGTAGGCCTGGAGCAGCGAGACCGCGGTGACCGCGTTCTCGGGCTTCTTGACGAAATCGTAGTTGGCTTTGACCGCTGCAGCGTCGAACTTCTCCCCGTCGTGGAAGACGACGTCTTCCCTCAGCTTGTATGTGTATTCCTTGCCGTCGGTCGAAATCGACCACTCGGTCGCAAGCCAGGGTGCGAACGTGCCATCCGCCTTCTTCGCGATCAGCGAGTCGATGTAATTGCGGGCCACGAAGAACGCGGCCTGCTGTGACGAATAATGCGGATCGAAGCATGATGGCTCGGTCGTCACGCCCCACCGCAACGCGCCTCCGGAAACCGGCTTGTCTTCGGCATACGCTACATTCGACGCAAGCAAGGCAATCGCCACGCCGCTCACCAGCAAATTATTCTTCTTCATCCGCGTCACTCGCAATCGTTTCTGCTGCTGCCCCTGCAATCGGCGCATCGAACATCATCAATTGAAGGATGACGTTCGTTTGCGCTTCATCCGATCTGCACGAGGCGTTATCTCTTGTTGCATCGCGATGTAATTCGTCGTCGCGCGCAAACGCAACATGCAAACGGTCGCGACCACGGCTGCACATGAAGTTTGAAAAATTATTCGAGCCCTCACGCCGACGGTGGATGAAATCGACGACATCGAACGCCAATCCGACAATTCGATGCTGCACGATCGTTGCGCATCGTGACCCGACAACCAGCTGACCTTTGTAATCCCCATGTCGCCACGCCAATTGCACCTGAACGTCAACCTGCTTCACTCCGGCGTATATCCGTCAGCCTGGCGACTGCCCGACAGCGATCCACGCGCCTTCTTCGATCTCGGTCATTATGTGCGCGTGGCTCAGATTGCCGAGCGCGGCAAGTTTGACGCTATCTTTCTGGCGGACTCGCCAGCCGTGAACGACCGCATCGACTACCGGTCGTTCACGTCGATGGAGCCGACCATCGTGCTGGCAACAGTTGCCGCAACGACCAGGCACATCGGTCTGATTGGGACCGTGTCGACGACCTACAACGAGCCCTACAACATCGCACGCCGTTTCGTGACGCTCGACCACGCCAGCGGCGGCCGCTCGGGATGGAACGCGGTCACCACGGCAGATGCCGCATCAAGCCGCAACTTCGGCCTCACGGGTGCACTGGAACACAAGGCACGCTACGAACGCGCCAAGGAGTTCACGGAAGTCGTCCACGCATTGTTCGACAGCTGGGAGGACGACGCCTTTGTGGGCGACAAGGCGAGCGCGCGATTTGTTGATACGTCGAAAGTGCACCCGATCGCGCACCGCGGCCCGCATTACTCGGTGGCAGGACCGCTGAACGTCCCACGCTCACCACAGGGGCGACCGGTCACGGTGCAGGCGGGTGGCTCGAATGACGGGCGCGATTTCGCGGCAGCTTATGCAGAAGCCGTATTCACGCTGGCGCAGAGCATCGAGGAAGGCGTCGCGTATGCGCGCGATCTGCGCGCACGCGCCGCGTCCTATCGTCGTTCCGGCGATTCCATCGTCATTCTGCCCGGGCTCGCCACCGTCATCGGCAGCACCGAGGCCGAAGCCAAGCGGCGACAGGACGAGCTCTGGGAACTGGTACCGATCGAATACAGCCTGGCGCGGTTGGCCGGCACGCTTCAGATCGACCCTACCCTCCTCGAGCTCGACAAGCCCCTGCCGGATCCCCTGCCGCTTCCGGTCAATGCCAACCACACCATGTTCCAAGGCACAGTGAATATCGCACGGCGTGGCAATCTCACAGTCCGACAGCTGATCCGCGCGCTCGGAGGCGGCGTCGGACATCGCATCATCGTCGGCACGCCGGAGCAGATCGCCGACGACATCGAGGCTTGGTTCAAGGCGGGTGCCGCCGACGGTTTCAACCTCATGCCAGACGTACTGCCGTCCGGTCTGGAGACCTTCGTCGATACCGTCGTGCCCATCCTACAGAGTCGCGGGCTGTTCCGCACCGAGTACGCCGGCTCGACGCTGCGCGATCATTTTGGCCTGCAGCGACCAGTGAGCCGATATGCGAAGCGGTCGCCGGAGGTCGCATCAGCCTAGCTGTCCCGACTATCTATCCCAGAGATCGAGCCCACCCGTCGGCGGCCTTGGCCGATCGCCTGGCCCGCACGCGCGGAATTACCTCGAGTGCAAATCGCCGCATCTCGGCCTCGAACGGCTGGAATTGCAGCATGAAGAGCTCGATGCCGGCCGCATGGAACGCCTCGATGCGCTCCGCCACCTCGTCATAGCTCCCGACCAGCCCCGCGGCAGTACCGCCATTGCTGCCAACGCGCGGCGTCTTCTGCATGGTCTGCATCATCACGACCTCAGGGTCGGTGTTCTGCTTCTGGATCGCCTTCATCGGCGCATCCTTTGCCGCGAGGCTCAGCAACCGCTCGTAAGCGGCCTGCGCCAGCTCCCGGGTTTCGCGTGCGACGACGAAGGCCGACAAGCCGAAACGGAGCGGCGGCGCGGCATCGCGCGGGCGCACTGCGACATCGGCAATCAACCCAGCCACATCCTCCAGCGGCTGGCCATTGATGAACCAGACGTCGCCGTGGCCTGCAACGAGGCCGCGCGCCGGCTCGGACTCACCGCCGACATAGATGGCCGGACGCTTGCGATACAGGCTGGTCGGGCGCAGGGCATAGTCCGTGACGTTGAAATGCTCGCCCGCATAATTGAGACGTTCGCCTTCCATGAGACGCGAGACGACAGATATCCACTCGCGGCCGTAGGCATAGCGAGCGTCATGGTCCGGGAAGCCGATCCCGGCCTTCTCCAGTTCGGGACGGTTCCAGGCATTGACCAGATTGATCGCAAACCGGCCACCGCTGATATTCTCGATCCCGAGTGCGAGCTTCGCCAGCACGACGGGGTGATAGAGATAGGGCTTGATCGCAGCAATGATCTCGATGCGCTTGGTCAGCGCCGCGATCGCTGCCGCGGCACTCCAGGCCTCGAGCTGATCGAGGTCTTCCTGATGCGGGTTGATGGTGTGCTGCGCGATCAGCGTTGAATCATAACCGAGCTCTTCGGCTGCAAGGATGAGATCGCGATTGCGCTCCCAGGACGCATCATAAGGCTCTTCGGGATCCTGATGCGCCGCGCGCGGCCCATGCACCAGCGCCCAAATGCCGAAGCGAAGAGGTGCAGTCGCCATCGTGCTCTCCTGTAACTTTCTTTGGCCATGCTATCGATCGGTACCTGTTCTCGCCAACGGCTGATGCGAGATCAAGCACATCCGCCTCAAAAGATTTTCTTTGTCGTGCAGCGGCGCCGCAACGACAGCAGATCACTCCGTATCGAATGACAATTGAAATAGCGCTCTATTTCTGTCGGGCCGATTTCGTGGGACATTTTCCGCGGACGGCAAGTCATTGGCGTCGCACCTCCCGGATCGGATGCAGGAGGTGGAACGAGGTCTCGCGTCTTGAGCAATATCGAACTGAGCCAAATCGACAGTACGGCGATCGGCGCGGCTAACGCGCCGTCAACGCAGGGCAGCGTTCAATCGCCGGCGCGAGCAAGCAAGCTTGGTGCTCGCGGCCTTCAGCTCCTGTCCTGGATCGCGCCCGCGATGCTCGTGATTGTCTGGGAGGCGCTTG
Organism: Bradyrhizobium sp. 482_C4_N1_8; assembly: GCF_052075965.1. NCBI lineage: Bacteria > Pseudomonadati > Pseudomonadota > Alphaproteobacteria > Hyphomicrobiales > Nitrobacteraceae > Bradyrhizobium > Bradyrhizobium sp. 482_C4_N1_8. The sequence goes on from NZ_CP197231.1 coordinate 5,935,100, forward strand.
CACAGGCGGGATGGCTTTCGCCACAGGTTCTGCCCGCGCCGAGCAAGGTCATCCGGACAGCGTTCAAGCTTGCGACCACCGGGAGCCTATTGAACGACCTCGGCGTCAGCCTCCTGCGTGCCGCAGCCGGCTTTGCGATCGGTGCCGCTGTTGGCGCCACGCTGGGCGTTCTTGTCGGCTTCTCGCGGGTAGCGGAAGCCGCGATCGACCGCAGCGTGCAGATGATCAGGGCCATCCCCTTCCTCGCCGCGCTCCCCCTCGTCATCGTCTGGCTGGGCGTCGGCGAAGCGGAAAAGATCTTCCTTGTCGCACTTGGCGTCACGTTCCCGATCTACATCAACACCGTGCTCGGCATCCGCCAGGTCGATCCGAAGCTGCTCGAGTTGGGACGGGTCCAGGGCCTAAGCTCGCTCCAACTGATCCGCAGAATCATCCTTCCAGGCGCGCTGCCGTCGATCCTGACCGGTGTTCGTTACGCTCTTGCCACGGCGTGGCTCGCGCTGGTGGTGGCTGAAACCATCGGTGCCCAATCGGGGATCGGCTTCCTCGCCATGGACGCACGCGAATTCCTGCGCACCGACGTCATCGTCCTGACTATCGTAATCTACGCGCTGATCGGCGTCGCGGCCGACGGCATTGCCCGCTTTCTCGAACGTCGCCTGCTCGCCTGGCATCCGAACTACGGAGCGGCGCGATGAATTTGCACGTCGCTCCGCAGCCCTCCGCGCCGTTCGAATCCGGACCGGCCGTCGTTGTCCGCAACCTCGTCCGCAGCTACGGCAGCCGCGTCGTGATCGAGAAGCTGAACCTGCGCATCGATCGTGGCGAATTCGTCGCCTTGCTCGGCGAAAGTGGCTGCGGCAAGACAACATTGTTGCGGGCGTTGGCCGGGTTGGATCCCATCCAAGGTGGCCGTATCGCGGCGCCCCGCCGGCCGGCCGTGGTGTTTCAGGAGCATCGGCTGCTGCCGTGGGACAATCTCTGGCGCAATGTGGCGCTCGGCTTGCAGGTTCCGGATCCTCGCGAACGCGCCGCGGAAGCGCTCACCGAGGTCGGCCTCGGCGACAGGCTCGACGACTGGCCCCGCAATCTGTCCGGTGGGCAAGCCCAGCGCGTTGCCCTCGCCCGCGCGCTGGTGCAGCAGCCCGAGCTTCTGCTGCTCGACGAGCCGTTTGCCGCGCTCGATGCGCTCACCCGTATCCGCATGCACGAACTGGTCCGCGAGCTGGTGGCCAATCATCAGCCCGGCGTCCTGCTCGTCACCCACGATGTCGACGAAGCCATCGCGCTTGCCGATCGGATCCTCGTGATGCGCAACGGCGCGATCGCCTTCGACCATCGCGCCGTGCGTGACGGCTCGACACCCATCTCGCGCGCCGAGCTCCTCGGCGAGCTTGGCGTGGTCCCCCATTCTCCCAGCTAGTCATCCGGAAGGCCAACATGTCCGACTCTTCATCTGCCAAACCATCCCGGCGCAGCTTCCTCGGCTCCGCAGCTTTTGGCATTGGCGCGCTCGCCGGCATGAATATCAGCGAATTCGCCCAGGCCGCGCCTGGCCGTACTACCGACACGGTCCGTCTGACCTGGGGCCTGAGCGGCCTCAATCTGATCGCCAAGGAGCGCGGCGAGTTCGAGAAGGTGCTGGCCAGGGATGGCATCAAGGTCGAGTGGCTCGGCCCCTTCCCGAATCATGCGCCGACCTTGCAGGCGGTGACGGGCGGCAGCGCAGATTTCAGCTTTGGCGGCAGCACCACGCCTGCGCTCGCCGCTATCATCGCCGGCTCGCCGCTGGTGTTCACCCAGTTCGTGGTCTACGAGCCCCGCACCACAGCGATCATCGCCAAGGACGGCTCCGGCATCGACAAGGTCGAAGACCTCGTCGGCAAGTCGGTCGCGGTCAATCGCTCAGGCCTCGGCGAGTTCCTGCTGGTCGCGGCGCTCGAGAAACACAAGGTCGACCGCTCCGCGGTGAAGTTCGTCTATCTCAATCCTCCTGATGCGGCGCCGGCGCTCGCCTCCGGCAAGGTCGACGCCTGGTCGATGTGGAGCCCTGGCGTCGACATCGCCCGGCTCGAATACAAGGCGCACGACATCTTCCTTGAGGGGCGCGATCTCGAATTCCAGATCGACTACACGTCCTATCTGACCACCCGCAAATTCGCGACCGACAATCCCGCCCTCGTCCGCGCGGTGAACGACGCCTTCCGCGCCGAAGGCAAGTGGATTTCGGAGAACAGCAGGGATGCCGAGTACATCGCCCAGAAGGCGGGGAAATACAGCGATCAGGTCCGCGACCAGTTCATCGCGATGAACCGCAAGTATCGCTACTTCGCGGTCAACGACGAGCAGTTCGTGGGCGAGCTGCAAAGGGCAGCCGACTGGCTCGCGGCCCGCAAGGTTCTACCCGAGCCGGTCAAGGTGACCGACCATCTCGCCCAGCTCTAATAACAGGCCAACACTATGAACAAGACCGTGTCCGCCCCCTCCCTCGGCACACCCGAACCGCTCAAGACCGGCTCGCCGGAGCTGGAGGCTCTGCTCAACCAGATCGCCGAGGGGGCCAGCGACCGCGAACGCGACCGCGTCCTGCCCTTCGAGGTCATCGATCTCATCCGGCGGGCACGCTTGGGCGCACTACGACTTCCGGTAACCGCCGGCGGTGCTGGCAGCACGATCCGCGATCTCTTCGCCTTCGTGATCCGGCTTGGCGAGACCGACGCCAATGTCGCGCACATCCTGCGCAACCATTTCAGCGTGGTCGAGCGCCTGGTGCGTACACCCAAGGACGAGCAGAGCCGACAATGGCAGAAGGCGGTCGCCGAGGGCGCCATCATCGGACTTGCGACGACCGAGCTCGAAAGCCCGCGCGTCGGCAATGTCACGCCCGGGACGACGTTCACGCCCGACGGGAACGGCGATTATCTGCTGAACGGCACCAAATACTACAGCACAGGCACGTTGTACTCGGATTATGTGCTGGTGCGCGCGGCCGATCCGTCCGGTGCGACGGGCGCCACGATCGTGTCGATCAAGCGCGAGGGCATCGAGCTGGTCGATGACTGGGACGGGCTCGGGCAGCGACTTACCGCGACCGGCACGACGCACTTCCGCAGCGTCAAGGTCAGGCGCGAGGAAGTGGTGTTCGATACGCCGGACAGCGGTTATGGCGTGCCCTATTCCAACACGTTTGCACAGCTCTTCCTGACGGCGGTCGTTGCCGGCATCGCACGCGCGACGCTGCGCGATGCGACAGCCCTGGTCCGCTCGCGCAAGCGCTCGTTTTACTACGCGCCCACCGAGATCCCGACCGACGATCCGCTCCTGCAACAGACGGTCGGCCAGATCGCCAGCGGCGCTTTTGCGGCCGAGACGGTGGTGCTGGCGGCCGCCGAGGCGCTCGACATTGCAACCGATGCGTTCGACGCCGACGCGGCGAACGCTATAGAGGCGGCGCACACCGCCGCGCTGCTCTCGGCAAAGGCCAAGATCATCGCCGATGATTTCGCCATCCGAGGTGGCAGCCTGCTCTTCGATGTCGGCGGCGCATCGGCGACCAAGAAAGTCACCAACTTCGACCGTCACTGGCGCAATGCACGGACGCTCTCGTCGCACAATCCGACCACCTACAAGGCGCGCTCAATCGGAGAATTCGAGATCAACGGCACGCCATTGCCCGCGAAGGGCTTTTTCTGAGAGAGAGCAGGCCGATCCACGGCGTCCGATGCGAGGAGCGACAGATGGGAAAGTCCGACATTCATCTGGTCAGCGGCGATGACGAGGTCGAGCATCAGTTCCGAGCCGTGATGCGACGCCTGGCAGGCGGCGTCACCATCATCACGGCCGGCCGCGACGAGGACATCGCCGGCATGACGGTGACGTCCCTGACATCGCTCAGCGCCAGTCCGCCCCGGCTACTAGTCAGCGTCAACCGGCAGGCCTCGTCCTTTGCTCGAATCGCGCGTTACAGCGTATTCGGCGTCAACATTCTGGGATCGGATCAGCAGGCCCTCGCCGGGCGCTTCAGCGACGGCAGCTTGAAGGGCCACGAGCGCTTCGACGGGATCCGATGGTCCGCGGGGACGGCCGGCGTGCCGCTGCTTGGCGACACCCTCGCAACCATCGAATGCAAGGTCGAGGAAATCATCGAACGGCACTCACATGGCATCATCATCGGCAGCCTGTTGAGCTTCGAGCTGTCCCGCGAACTGTCGGGCCTGGTGTACTGGAACGGCCAGTACATCAGGATCACCCATGACTTCGACCTCGACCTCCTCGCCGAGATCAGCATTCCGTTGGCCCATGTCAGATAACCCGCCGGAATCGCCCAGCGGCGGGCGCTGGCAGCTTGACAGGATTGTCGCCGAGCTTCGCCTCTCGCGCGAAGAAACACACAGCATAAGGCGCGACGGAGAGGCGCGACGCGCTCCCTCGCGCGAGGCGCTTCAGGCCATTCTGGATGGCCTCACCGAGGCGCTGTTTCCGAGGCATTACGGTCAGTTCGACCTCGACGGCGAGAATATCGACTATTTCGTCGGCAATCGCCTGAGCATCGCCCTCGACGGCCTTTGCGACCAGATCCACCGCGGCGCGCGATTCGTCGGTGACGAGCTGATCCCGGGCTACCGGCGCGAGGACGCGGTCGAGCTGACGCGGCAGTTCGGCGAGCGCCTGCCGGTGGTGCGTGGACTCCTGATCTCCGATCTGAGAGCCGCCTTCGTCGGCGATCCCGCAGCCAGGAATTTTCCGGAGATCCTGATCGGCTATCCGGGCATGACGGCGATCATCCATCACCGGCTGGCACATATCCTTGATGGACTCAATGCGCGCTTGATCGCCCGACTTGTCGCGGAGATCGCTCATACGAGAACCGGGATCGACATTCACCCCGGCGCCAGCATCGGATCCGGCTTCTTCATTGATCACGGGACCGGTGTGGTCATCGGGGAGACCGCAATCATCGGCGACAATGTCCGGATCTATCAGGCCGTGACGCTCGGCGCGCGCCATTTTCCAACCGACGACGATGGCCATTTGATCAAGGGCGATGCACGGCATCCGATCGTCGAGGACGACGTCGTGATTTATGCCGGCGCAACCATCCTCGGGCGGATCACGATCGGCCGGGGCGCGACGATCGGCGGCAACGTCTGGGTCACCCAGGACGTGCCGCCGAACAGCATCGTGACGCAGGCCACCGCCCGCAACAAGCAGGGCTAGACGGCCGGCGCCTGCCAGCGCATCAGGCGGCGTTCCAGCGTCTCGAGGATCGCGTTGAAGACGAGGCCGATCACGGTAATGCCCAGGATGCCAAAATACATCTGTGGGATCAGGAAGCTGTATTGGCTGTTGATGATGAGATAGCCGAGCCCGGATTTCGCGCCGACCATTTCTGACGCCACCAGGACCAGCATCGCGGATGCGCTCGCCAGACGGATGCCGACGAAGATTGTCGGCAATGATGCCGGCAGGATCACCTTCCGGAACAACTGGCTCGGTGTCGCGCCCATCGTCCGCGCTGACTTGACCAGCAGCGGATCGACCTGGCGTACGGCCGCGATCGTATTGAGCAGCAGCGGCCAGGCGCAGCTATAAACCACCATGGTGACCTTCGAGAGCTCTCCGATCCCGAGGAGCAGGATAAACACCGGCAGCAGAGCCAGCGGCGCCGTGTTACGGGCGATCTCGATGATCTGGTTCAGGAAGTCGCCCAGCCGGGCGTACCATCCCGTCAACACACCCAACGGCACGAACAGGACAATGGCGATCAGGAAGCCGCTCAGGGCTCGAAGCAGGCTTGCACCGACGTCGTCATAGAGTTCACCGCTCTGCGCGAGCTGCCAGCCAGCGGCTATCACCTCGGAGAACGGCGGCAGGAACGTCACGTCGATCAACCCGAGGCGCGGCGCCGTCTCCCAGACAGCCAGGAACACCAGCAGCAGCAGGGATCGTTGCCCGATGATGCCGAACCATCGCACCAGGTTGCCCGTCGCGGCGGCAACCGCGCCGGCGCGTGGTCTGACCCGATCCTTCGGACTCCCCTCGGCGAGTTCCAGCAGCGTCAGGATCTCCAGATTAGACATGAGCCAACTCCTTCTTTCCTGCGCGCTCGCCGTCCGGCGCGGGCACCTGGGAGCCCTGCGCCTTCAACACTTCGTCGCGCAGCAAGGACCACACCTCGTGCCTGACCTGCCCGAACTCGGGCAGCGAGCGGACGTCCTCGGTCTCGCTGTGCAGCTCGGCGGGAATATCGACAATCTGCTTGATCCGGCCGGGGCGCGAGGTCATCACGGCCACGCGCTGGCCGAGCACGACGGCCTCGTCGATGCCGTGCGTGATGAACAGGATGGTTTTCCCGGTCCTGCGCCAGATCCGCAGCAGCTCGCCTTGCAGCGTCTCACGCGTCTGTGCGTCGAGCGCGGCAAAGGGCTCGTCCATCAGCAGCACCTCCGGATCGTAGGCAAGGCTTCGCGCGATCGCGACGCGTTGCTTCATTCCGCCGGAGAGTTCGTGCGGATAGCGGTCGGCAAAGCCGGACAGTCCGACCAGATCGAGATAATGCAGAGCCCGCTCGCGCCGCTCCCCGGCTTTGAGACCCGCGATGTCGAGCCCGAACTCGACGTTCTGAGCGGCTGTGCGCCAGGGAAACAGCGCATATTGCTGGAACACGATGCCGCGGTCGCGCGCCGGGCCCTCGATGACCTTGCCATCGAGCAGGATGCGTCCGCTGCTCGGCGCCGTCAGTCCGCCGAGCAGATCCAGCAAGGTCGACTTGCCGCAGCCGCTCGGCCCGACCAGCGCCAGGAATTCGCCGGCACGAACATCCAGCGTGATATCATCGAGCGCGGTGAAGCTCTGCGCCGGCCCGCCATCCTTGCCGCGGACCAGGAACTCCTTGCGGGCGTGCTCGAAGCGGATCTTGGCCATGGTCATTTGGCCTCCGCGGTCTTGCCGGGGCGGAAATGGTTGAACTCGTTGGTATAGATGTCCGATGGCTTGAGCTGGTCCTGCTTCAACAGACCGTCCTTGACCAGCCAATCGATCCACACCTGGAGCTCAGCATCGCCGATCACCCCTCCCCTGGTCGCGACACCCGTGCTCTTCCAGTATTTGATGGGTGTTGCGTCCTCGTTGCGCTTGCGCTCGGCGATGATGCGTTCGAAGCGGGCGCGGACCTCCTCGGGCGGCGTCGTCTGCGCCCAGGCGATGGCACGGGACACGCCCTCGATCAGCTTGCGGGAGGAGTTGGGGTTGTCCTTGATGAACTTGTCTCGCAAGACATAGGAGCCGCCAGTGAAGTTTCCGAAGATGTCAGAGTCCGAGAACAGCCTGCGGATGCCGCCGCGCTCCAGCGCCTTGTCGCGCAGCACGCCGTTCAGCGTGCTGACCTCGACCTGCCCCTGCCGCAGCGCCTGCTCACCGGTGACCGGCGGGATCGCAACCAGCGTCACTTGCTTCGCCTCCGCCGGCGTCAGGCCATTGCGGGCCAGATACTCGCGCAGCACGAATTCGAGATGCGCCCCCAGCGTGTTCACCGCGACCTTCTTGCCGATCAGGTCGCGCGCGGTCTTGATCGGACTGTCCTCCTTCACGTAGTAGCCGTTGTAGGTGTTGTCGTCCGAGCCATAATAGCCGACAACAGCCTTGATCGGCGCCCTGGCTGCGATCAGCTTGATGATCGCGCCATAGAACGCGCCGCCGATATCGATGTCGCCGGTGACGACGGTCTGGATGTCCTGCGGACCGCTGATGGTGTTGCCGACCCATTTGAGCTTGAGCGGCGCGAGATAGCCGAGATCGTCGGCCAGTTCGATGAACGTCACCTGCCCGGCCCAGCCCTGGTAACGAATCTCGGTCTTTTCGAGCTGCGCCTCGGCCATGGCACTGCTGGCGAGAGCCGCCAGGCCGAGGCCGGCCAGACCGAGTTGCCGCCCTCTTGCCCGCAGGCCGGCAACCAGACGACGCAACGCAGAGATAGCGATCTTCATTGTGTTCACTCCATTGCTCGCTTCAGGCGGCCTTCGCCTGCGGCTTCGCCGCCTTGACGCGGGTCACGCTGCTGCGGCCGTCGATGCTGACCGGCACCTCGCCATCGATGGTGGCACGCCGGACCACGCGGTGCTGGTCGCCGTAATCGTTGACCGCGTAGTGCTGGGTCGCGCGATTGTCCCAGATCACCACGTCACCTTGCCGCCAGCTCCAGCGCACGGTGTTCTCGGGTGCGGTGATGTGCGACTGGAACAGGTCGAACAGTTTCTGGCTGTCGTATTTCGAAAGGCCGACAAAGCGCTGGACGAAATTGCCGAGCACCAGCGTCCGTTCCCCGGTTTCGGGATGGACGCGAACGACGGGATGCTCGGTCTCGTAGACGGTCGCCGTGAAGACCTCCTCGAATTGCTTCCGGTCAGCCTCGCTCGCACGGGTCTTGACTGCATAGTCGTAGGCATTGCTGTGCACCGCCCACAGCTCGTCCGCGAGCTTGCGCAGCGGAGCCGGCAGATCCAGATAGGACGCCGCCGTGTTCGACCAGATCGTGTCGCCGCCGAACTCGGGGATCACGACGCCTCGCAAGACTGAGATCTTCGGATAAGCGTCGACGAATGTGACGTCGGTGTGCCACTGGTCGGCGCGCCCGCCTCCGCGCGCGGAGTCAAGTTCGAGGATCGAGGCCGTTCCCTTGGTGGCGCCGACCGTGGGATGTGGCACCAGCTTGCCGAGCCGATGGGCAAAACGCTCCTGCTCGGCATCGTCGAGATGATTCTGGTCACGGAAGAAGATGACTTTGTGCTCGAGCAGCACCTGGTTGATCGCCGCAATCGTCCGATCCGGAAGATCGCCCGAAAGCTTGATGTTCCTGATTTCGGCGCCGATACGGGCCGATCGCTTGACGATATCCGAACGCGGAATGACGTTGTCGATGTTGATTCCGTCTGTCATGTAATCTTCCCCGAGACCGCGATCCATTTTGACAAGGCTCCGCCGTTCGCCGATCGCTGCTGCGATGGCGGAGTGAAAGGCAGTGATGTTGCGATCGATCCTCTTGCGAGACCGCCGTCTGCTCTGACGACAATCGCGTCTGGCGGGATCTTCCCCAGGGGCTGCATCGATGCAGCCCCTTGTTCAGTCACAGGATGCTAACTCAAGGACTTCGGAAATAGCTTCCAAAGTTCGAGGCCGTTAAGAAACAGGCGCATCCACGATCATGGCGTGTCCAGTTGCTACTTGCACTCTGCTCTATTCTGCCGCGACGATATTCGGCGACCGCCAGACGGCCGACGCGTAAAGGGCCGGCTCGAAGTCGTCGGCGATCGGCCCGTTGATCCGCGCCTCGTGCGCCGGAAGGTCGTCAAGGAACAGATCCCTGCTGATCCGCGCCACGACGCCCGGAATATCGCGCTTGAAGCTCGGCACGTCCCCAATCGGCAGGCCGAAGCTGACGAATGCCGCGGGGTTGAACACGTGGATGTTCCGCAAGTAGGGCGCGCGGCCGGGCTCCTTCTCCAGGAATTCATGGCCCGCACCGAGATAAGGGTGTGCGCCCAGGGCCTCGTCCTGCTCGTCCGCGGTCGGAGAATAGCGGTCGCGCCATAGCAAGATCTCGTCGGAGAAGGCGGCGAGCTCAGGCCGCTTCGCCAGATCGACCTGGTAGCCCGTACCGGCGATGACGAAATCGAATGCGATGTCGCCCTGCGGCGTGGTCGCGAGCAGCCGCCGTCCGAACGGCTTGGCTGACGTCCACGGCGCTGCCAGATGAAGGTGGAAGTTGGGGAACTTGACCGCACGCGCGATTGCATCGGGCGGCGGCGTCGATCCCGCGCGACGGAAGCGAATGGCCTGATGCCAGCGCACCGCGTCCGGGAGCGCCCCGTAATTGTCGTATGCGCCCGGATATCCACGCGTCCTGATCACCGGCTCCGAGGCCACCCTGCCGCGGCGTGCAAAGAGATGCACCTCCCTCGCCCCTGCTTCGAGCGCAACTGCCGCGGCATCGAACGCGGAGGCCGCACTGCCCAGCACCGCGACCGACTTGTCGCGGAGCCTGTCGAAATCGATCGGCTCCAACGTATGCGCGTAAAGCTCCTTTGACAGATTGCGGGAGAGCACGTCGGGGACGGACGGACCGCCGTTGCTTGGGAAACCGCCGGCCAGGATAATCTTGCGGGCGGTCTCGATCCTTGCCTCACCGGCGACGTCGAGATGAAGCCGCAAATGATCCTCCGCCGGCTCGATGCGGAGAAGCTTCGCCCGGTAGCGCACCTCAATACCAAGAGTCTTGCGGTACCAATCGAGGTAGGCGGCCCAATCCACGCGAGCAATGCGATCGATCGCTTCATACGCGGCCGCGCCGTGGCGGGCCTCATACCAGGACTGGAAGCTCAGTCCGGGTAGGCCGAGCTCGGGTCCGGGCAAGCTCTTCGGCGTGCGCAGCTTGTGCATGCGCGCGCTGCTCAGCCATGGACCGGACGACGCCGCGTCATGTGATGCATCGATCACCGTGACCTTGCCGATGCCGGCACGACGCAATGCAAAGGCGAAAGCGCTTCCGGATTGCCCGCCCCCGATGATGGCGACGTTGTGGTCGCTCCCGTGACGATCCGGAACCCAGTTCTGCGGATCTGGACCAATCAGACGCAGGGTTTCTCGAGCCGCGTCATCGACATTAGACTGAAACATGTTGCACCCGGATTTGTCTGCGTCAGATGCGACCAAATCGTAGAAGCCAACGACACTCAGTCAATGAAATGGAATCGGCTTTGTTTGGCGGCCCGAACAACGAACCCACCGCGAGGGCACAGCGTGTTGAAAGATTTGCGTCGACAGCGCGGAGCAAGCCAGGAAGGGCGACGGGACATTCGCTCGCACGTCGGCTTTCAGTTGAAACGATCGGTTCGTGACATCATCTACTTAATTCGTTCCCGCCGCTAGATTCATGCTCGCGTCGCACCGAACAACGCAAATCCATTTCATCGACTTTTCTTACCCCGGCAACATAGAGTTCGTCCCGATCAAGCCGTCTCGACGGCTGTTGGAGATTTTGGACAGCGCGATGTCGACCCACGGCGTCATCAGCCTCGAACGGGACACGCCCGAGCTTGCACGGACCTACGAGCAGGCCGGCATCCTCCAGTTTCACCATGGCAAATTTCTCATCGGACCGCTGGCTTTGAAGTCCGGGGATCGCGTGCTCGATATCGGTGCCGGCACCGGCCGCCTGACCGAATTCGTCGCGGGACTTGTCGGCCCGACCGGGCGCGTGATCGGCATCGACCCGTTGGAGAACCGGGTCGCCATCGCGCGTCTGCGCGCCTCGGGGACGCTGACCTTCGATGTCGGCCGTGCCGAGGACCTTTCGCGCTTTGGACCCGCGGAATTCGACGCCGTCTACCTCAACAGCGTCTTCCACTGGATCGCGGACAAGCGGCAGACGCTGCGTGAGATCGAACGCGTCCTCAGGCCGGGCGGCCGGATCGGGCTGAACGTTCAGGATCCGACCAAACCTCACGAGTCGCGAACCCTGCTCCGCCAGGCGATCGAACAGGCCGGCTTCGGCGAGAGAAGCAGCGAGTCGCATCGCGTGCTCGGAGCAACCGACGACGAGCTCAGAGCCCTGTTCGCCGAGGTCGGGTTCGTCGATTACCGAAGCGACCTGCGCTCGCTCGTCGATCTGCACGGCGACGTGACGTCGGTGCTGGGATGGTCCGAGGCCAGCGCCTTCGGCAACTTCCTTGGCGGCTTTTCGCCGGCGGAGCGGGCAGCGATCGACGCGGCCTTTGCAGCGCTAGTCGAGGCGAGGCGTACCCCGGAGGGCCTTCGCCTGGAGCGATATCTGCGTTTCGCCTTCGCGCGAAAGCCGGGGTCACACACCGTCACTTCCGTCTCGTAGCCGCTCCGCCTCTTCTCGCATCTGGACATTCGAACCATGGGCAATCAACGGCAGCTTGTTCTCAACCTCTTCATCTATCCCGGCGGCCACCACGAAGCCGCGTGGCGCTACAAGGGATCTGAACCAGATCGCATTCTCGACATCACCCACTATCAAGAGCTCGCGCAGCGCGCCGAAGCCAGCAAGTTCGACGCCATCTTCTTTGCCGACGGACCGGCGCTGGCGGACAATGTCCGTTACGCCCAGCGCTTTCGCTTCGAGCCGATCACCTGGCTGGCTGCGATTGCCGCAGTGACGAAGCGCATCGGCCTCATCGCAACCGCGTCGACCACTTATACCGAGCCTTACAACCTTGCGCGCCTGTTCGCCTCGCTCGACCATCTGAGCCAGGGTCGCGCCGGCTGGAATATCGTGACGACCAGTGCGCCACAAGCAGCGCAGAACTTTGGCCTGCCCGAACACCCCCCGCATCACGAACGCTACGAGCGCGCCCGCGAATATCTCGACGTGATCTCGCGGCTCTGGGACAGCTGGGAGGATGACGCGCTCGTCAACGACCCCATCTCGGGCATTTTTGCCGATACCAACAAGATCCACACGCTCGACCATGTCGGCAAACACTTTCGCGTGCGCGGCCCGCTCAACATTTCGCGCGTGCCGCAAGGCCGGCCGGTCTATGTCCAGGCCGGCGCCTCCGACGACGGCCGTGCCTTCGCCGCCCACTTTGCGGAGGCGATCTTTACCGCGCATCAAACCGTGGACTCGGCGAAGGCGTTCTATACCGACATCAAGCGCCAGGCCCGCGCCTTCGACCGCGGTCCGGACGAGATCAAGATCCTGCCGGGCATTAGCCCTTTCATCGGCAGCACGCAGGCCGAGGCGGACCGGCTCCAGGACGAATTCAACGCGCTGATCCAACCGGAATATTCCCTGACCCAGCTGCGCCAAATGATCGGCGTCGATCTCACCGGATATGATCTCGACGGCCCCGTCCCGCGCCATCTCATCGACACCGCGAGCGCGCGCGGCGTTGCCAGCCGCTTCAAGCTGGTGGTCGACATCGTCGACCGCGAGAAGCCGACCATCCGCCAGCTGGTGCAGCGCCTCGCCGGCGCGCGCGGCCATTGGGTGATTGCGGGCACGCCGGAAAAGATCGCCGACAACATCCAGACCTGGTTCGAGGGCGGTGCGGCGGACGGATTCAACGTGATGCCACCCTGGCTGCCCGGCGGCTTCGACGTCTTCGCCGAGCAGGTCGTCCCGATCCTGCGCAAGCGCGGCCTGTTCCGCGAGGACTACACCGGTACGACGCTCCGCGAGCATTACGGCCTGGCGCGTCCCGCCAGCATCTACTCCAACGCGGTCAAGGCGATCGCCTGACACCGCTTCCGCACTGACATCCCAACTCGAGACCAGTAAGAAGACATGAAGACAGCGTTGTTTCTCCTCTCCGGCCTTTTGGCTCTTTCCCCTTTCGCCGCCGAAGACGCCTTGGCACAGCAGCCCGCGAAGCCGGAGCTCCGGGTCGGCTTCGTGCCGGGGCCGTATATCGACGAGTTCAAGGTCGGCGTCGAGCCAGAGCTGAAGAAGAAAGGCTACAAGATCCGCTATGTCGAGTTCTCGACCGGCCTTGAAGCCAACAATGCGGTATTCAAATCCGAGATCGACGCCAATGTGATGCAACACACGATCTTTCTCGATTCCTACAACGAGCGACAGAAGACCGATCTCGTCGGCATCGTCCACGTCCCCACCCCGCCGATGGGCCTCTATTCGAAGAAGCATCCGCTGGGCACGTCGATCAAGCCGGGCTCGAGTGTCGCCGTGCCGAACGATCCGGTCAATCTCCAGCGCGCCCTGTGGGTGTTGCGCGATCTCGGCCTGATCGAGATCCGCGACAGCAAACCGGTCGACGTCACCGAGCTCGACGTCATCAAAAATCCCGGCGGCATCAAGATCGTGCCGCTCGAGGCCGCACAGGCGCCACGGGCGCTCGACGACGTCGATTTCGCCGCCGTGCAGGGCAATTTCGCGATCTTCAGCGGGCTGAAGCTGACCAACGCCTTCGCGCTGGAGAAGATGACGACACCCTACATCAACGTGCTCGCGGTGAAGAGGGCCAACGCCAGTGCCGAATGGGCCCAGGACATCATCGCCGGTTACAAGTCGCCGACGTTCAAGACGGCACTCCAGGCCGACCGGTTCTATGACGGCTTCACTTTGCCTGACTACATGAAGTGAGCGAAGCGCATGTTCGATTTCACGCTTGAATGGGCCAGCCGCCGCTCCGCCGCCGAGCGCGCGATCGACGCGCGAGCGATGACCGATAAGCTTCGTTTCCAGGAGGCTTTCGTCCTCCCGCTGGTCTTGCTGATCATCTTCCTGTTCGCACTGGGCATCATGACAGGAGCTCATTTGAACGGACGAGCAAACCACGCTTTGCCGTATCTCGTGTCGGGGGGCATGGGTATGCCCATGCTCTATCCCGCATCGGAGTCCTGTCGCAGGCCATCGAACCTCGGTTCCCTGCCGCGGCTCCGGCAGGCTGAAGTGCTTGCGCTACTGACGGCCGACTAGCGGCAAGACTATGCCTTCCATGCTTTCGACGCGGCGATGGACATCAAAATCATCCATCTCAGCCGAGCATCGTGGAATTTTCCAGCCGCGCTCGCGACGACGCCAGCATGATTCAACCAAACTGATTCCGACGAGTGTGTAGCAATGTTCAATTCCACCCCTGCCGTGATAGCTTTTCCGGGTTCTCGTCCTACACCGTCGTCCGGAGTGAACATGAGCTACGTCATCTCGCTGCATTCAGGCTTCGCTCGTTTGATCGAACAGGCACGTGGATGGTTCCGGCGCTCGCTGCGGCCACGGACAGGCGGCTCGGACAACACGCAGGACGATCTCTACGAGATCTTCCTGTTCGGGCCCCACGGCTGACGCCCGGCAACGCGTCCAACTTTTCATCACACTGAGGTTTATGACATGACCGACGCTGCGTTGCAGCTCGCCGAGACTGGCCGCCGCCTCGACGCCATCGACCGCAAGATCCTGACGGTGCTTCAGGAGGATGCTTCGCTCTCGGTGGCCGAAATCGGCGACCGGGTCGGCCTGTCGTCCACGCCCTGCTGGAAGCGCATTCAGAGGTTGGAAGCGGACAGCGTGATCCTGAGACGGGTTGCACTAGTCGACCAGAACAAGATCGGGCTTGGTCTTTCGGTATTCGTCTCCGTCGAAAGCTCCGACCACTCGGATGCCTGGCTGAAACGCTTCGCCGAGGCCGTCAGCGCCATGCCCGAAGTGATGGAATTCTACCGGATGGCCGGCGACGTCGACTACATGCTGCGCGTCGTGATCCCCGACATGCAGAGCTACGACGTGTTCTACAAGAAGCTCATCCACGCCGTGCCGCTGAAGAACGTCACCTCACGCTTTGCGATGGAGAAGATCAAGTCGATCACGGCGCTGCCGATTCCAGCGGCTGTGACGGTGGAATAAATGCTGACGAACCGCGAGCCTATGTCACGCGACGAGTTTACCGATAGCGCACCAAAGCATCCCGACTGACGCTCCCCCCTTAGACTAGAGTTTTTTGGTGAGCCTACCAACGGACAGTTGCCATCGCCTGTCGCCACGCCACATATCCCGCTGCTCTCAGACATCGCGCGGCTTGCTCGAAGAGCGCTTAGTCCACTTTTCAATGTCTGCTCACAGTGGCCTTGATGGGATTTTTCTTGATCTCCCGGTGCACACCAGCCCCCGGCTTTCTGCAGAATGTCTTTTCAATTTGGTGATGCGCCACGCGACATAATGCGCCTGAGAGGACCGTTTCGACGCCGAACTCGGGTTGACGCGCGAATGAAGCGGCAATCGTTGCGCTGTTCGGTCACGGGCAAGCCTAGATCGGGCGCACACCCCGCATCATTCTTGAAATCGATTATTACTATATCTATCATCGTTCAAATGAATTTGGCTTCCGTCGACCTCAACCTCCTGGTCGCCTTCGAGGCGCTGATGGAGGAACGCCATGTGACCCGCGCCGGCCAGCGCATCGGCCTGGCGCAACCGTCCATGAGCAGCACGCTGACGCGGCTGCGTGCGCTGTTTGGCGATGAGCTCTTCGTGCGCTCGGCCTCCGGCATGCAGCCGACGGCCAAGGCGCTGGCGCTGGCGCGGCCGATCAGCGACGCTCTGGGGCAGATCCGGGGCGTGCTCGAACCCACATCAGCCTTCAATCCGGCAACAGCCCGCCATCGCCTGTCTATTGCGGCGACCGACTATGGCGACCTCGTCGTGGTGCCGCGACTGGTCGAGGCGTTGCGACGGGAGGCGCCTGGTATCGATCTCGTGGTGCGCCCCATCATTGATCCGGCCGCGAGTGTCGCGGGCCTGGAACACGGCGATGTAGACGCGCTGATAGGTGGCCATCTTCCCGCTTCCCCGCGCATCATCCGATCCACGCTTTTCGCGGAGAGATTCGTCTGCATTCGCGACGCCAAACGCGCCAAACTGAAAGCCCGTCTCACCAAGGACGATTACACGCGGCTTCCGCATGTGCTGTTCTCCTCCGCCGGCGGCGACGGGCTTCCCGGCGCAATCGACACGATGCTGAGCCGGCACGGACGCAAGCGCCGGACCGCGATCACGCTCGCCCATGTCGTCGCGGTGCCGTTTGCCGTCGCCGGCACCGATCTCGTGGCAACCATGGCCGAGCGCGTCGCGCGCCGCTTCGCGACAGCCGCCGGCGTGTCTGTCGTTCCGATTCCCTACGATGTGGAGCCATTCACCATCGACCTTCTCCACACGCGCCGCGCCATGGCCGATCCGGCGTTGCGCTGGTTCATCGAACTGGTCAATCGCGTCTGCGGGACGCTGTAGCGATCGGCGGGCCGGCAGCCGGCTGCTATTTCCGCTCAATCAGCTGCGCGATCTCCCAGACATGGCCTGAGGGGTCGGAAAAGGACGCAGTTCGTCGCCCCCACGGACGGTCGATCGGGCCATTGAGCAGATCGACGCCAATCTCCCGCATGGCTGAGCAGACCTGATCGACGTCGACGACCCTGATCGTCAGGAGTGCGCGCGCCCCTGCGGAGGACTGCGCGACACGCAACGGCTCGACAAGCGGCGGTGCCTGAGACGCGTCGAGAAGATTGACCAAGAGCCCACCAAATCGAAGCACGGATGAGACCGCATCTTCCCAGACCGTCTCGGACGCGAAAACCTTGGCATAAAACGCTTTCGACGACGCAATGTCATCGACGAACAATGTGATGACTTCAACTTCGCTTGGCAGACCATTGACCATGTCGCCCTGCTCCTCACCGTTGCTGCGGCTGCCTGCACAAGCGTGACAAGCCGCCTGCCGCTATATCTCACGATGTTAGAGCATGGCGCAATTCGGCGAGCCGGGTCATCGGCTCGGCTCGGAAGCCTCGATCCCTAATTGAATAGATCCGGTTCCGCCTCGGTGATCCAGTCCCACAACGGCTGGAAGCTGAAATAGCCGCCCTTGTGCGTTCCGACCTGCCGCGAGGTCCGGCTGGCGATCTCGTGCGGGATCGGCTTTGGCGTTCCGGCGGCTTCCGCAAGCAGCTGGGCGCGCGCAGCATTGTCCATGGCGATGTACCACCAGGCGGCAGCCTCGATGGTCGGTCCGACCGTGAGCAGGCCGTGGTTCTGCAAGATGGCCGCCTTCTTCGATCCCAGCGCCTGCGCGATCTTGCGGCCCTCTTCCGCCTCCAGCACGACGCCGGAGAACGGATCGAACAGCACGTGATCCTCGTAGAAGGCGCAGGAATCCTGCGTCAGCGGATCGAGCAGGCGGCCGAGCGCCGACCAGGCCTTGCCATACGTCGAATGGGTATGGGCGGCCGCGATCACTTCCGGATGCGCCGCATGGATCGCCGAATGAATGACAAAGCCGGCCTGGTTGATCGGCTTGTCGCCGATCAGGATGTTGCCGTCATGGTCGACGAGTTGAAGGTCGGAGACCTTGATCTGACTGAAATGCTTGGACAGCGGATTGATCCAGAACCGCTCGGGGAACTCCGGATCGCGCACGGTGACATGGCCAGCGAGCCCCTGATCGAAGCCGTAGCGCGAGAACAGGCGGAATGTTGCGGCAAGCCGCTGTTTGCGGTGCAGCCGCTCTTCCTCGAACGTCGCGGCCGGCGTGCGCTCGACCAGGGAGTACTTCTTGGGCTTCTCGACGACCTTGTTCATTATTGCCTTTCCTTTTTTAGTATTCGAGATTCTTGTCGAAGACGTCGGCCAGCGCCACGCCATGGGCGTAGGCGTCGAGGTTGACCAGCGTCTTGTCGGCCAGCCGCTTGGCATCCTCGCCACCCGTCCATGACACATGTGGGGTCAGGACGACCTTGGGATGGCGATAGATCGGGTCGCCCTCCGGCGGCGGCTCGGGATCGGTGACGTCGAGCGTCGCGCCGGCAATCCGCCCCTCGTCGAGCGCCTGCAACAGCGCACCCTGATCGACGATCCGCCCTCGCGCGACATTGATTAGGTGCAGCGACGTCTTGGCCCGCGCCAGCACATCGGCGTTGATCAGACGCGCGGTCTTGGTCGTCGCCGGCAGAGCAAGGACGAGATGATCGGAGACCGCGACCAGTTCCTCGATGCTATCAACCGGCTGGATGCCTGGAAGGACATATGGCCACGCCGAGCGCCTGAGAACCCTGATGTTGACACCGAACGGCTTGGCCCGTTCGGCGACTGCGCGGCCGATCGCGCCGAAGCCGGCAATCCCGATCGTCTTGCCGGTGAGCGAGCCCAGCGGGCTGATCTTCCACTGCTCGCGATTGCGCGGCCGGATGTCATGGATACGCTTCTCGAAGCCGAGAATCGCCGCAAGGACATATTCCGCGATCGGATCAGCCGAGATGCCGCGGCCGACCGTGACCACCGGACCGTCGAGCAGCCATGCCGGAAAGAAATCGACTCCCGTCGATGCGGTCTGGATCCAGTGCAGGCCGAACGGCCGGCCGGCCGGCTTCTCCGCAGGCGCCTTGTGCCAGCCCACTAGCGGCCGCGTCAGCAGCACGTCCGCTTCGGGAGCAACCTCCCAGGGCGCGCGATCGGCGGGATGATCGATGATCAGCGGGCGCGACCAGTGATCGACCAGCGCCGCACGAATGTCCGGGCCAAGCTGATTGACGATAATCGGCGATCGCACGCTGGTGGAGGCGCGCTGGCTTTCAATTCGGGGAGTGTTCATGTCACGCAGTCACGATGGCAACGATCCGGATATGCTAGGCGTTTGCGGCAAGATAGTCCTTTCAAAGATGACGGGTGTCTTGCAACAAGAGGACGACGCGCTTCGGCAAGACAAAAGGATTTGTCTCTGGAGCCCTGGCGCCTCTACGGGGGCTCGCGCCCGACGCGGCAAAGGCTCGAACCCGAGCCCCGCTGATTAAGAGCCAGTTGGTCTCATCCCAGGACGTCGCGTCATTGATCGAATAGGTCGCAGTTAGCTGCGTGAGTGCAAAGAAGCTGCGCTTTCCGCGACCAATCCGCCTGCTTCAAAAACGCCTGCTCACGTTGGCCTGCGCAAATTTTTTTCTCGATCTCCCGGTGCATACGTCATGCACACGCCGCCCTTTAACTGATTGAAGCAATCTAACCCTCGCTCCAATCCATCACGGGCCACTTTCGGCTAATAGCAGCGAAGACGATCGAGCCCGGTCTAACGTGAACCGCTCGATGCCGCAGTCGGTCGTCGCGGCGCTTCCTGTTCAGGAGTCGAATCCAACGGAGTGACCTCGTGGAACTCGAATACCTCACGCAGGAGGGCGTTTCCGCGCTGGCGCAGCACAAAGCTTAATTTCGCGACAGCAGGGCATCACTGATCTTCTCGGCCGCCATGATCACGGGAATGTTGGTATTGGCCGTCGGCAGCCGCGGCATGATCGAAGCATCCGCCACGAAGATATTGTCGCTGCCGATCACCAGCCCTTCCGGGGCGACCACCGCTTTCGGGTCGGATGGATCGCCCATGCGGCATGTCCCCACGGGGTGCCAGACGCCGAACACGCTCTGTCGCACGAAGGCTTCCAGCGCGCGGTCGTCCGCCAGCGTCGCCTGGAAGGCCGTGCCGTTGAGCAGCACAAGGCGGATCAAGAGCTGCCTGAGGCCCGCGGGCACGTCGAGCATCGGGCCGAGGATGGAGGCGACGATTCGGTTGGCCGTGCCATACCGGCTCAGCCGCTTGATGCGCGGGGAATAGGAGGCCGGGAAGAAATCGGCCGCCTCGGGGTTGAGCGCGGAATGAACGATAAGCTTCGCGAGCAGCCGGACCGACGCAACCATCCGCTCGAGATCGCGATCGTCGGACAAGAGGTTGAGATCCACGACCGGATAGGTTCTGGGATCGGGCGTCGCCAAGGTGAGCGAGCCGCTCGAATACGGCCGGTTGCACCAGAGGAAGTAGAGCCCGAGCCGCGTGCCCAGCGCGTGCCAGCCGCCACGGGCCGAGGCCGTGATGTACATGTCGGAAGCATCGCAGCCCTGATGTCCCGACGAGAAGCGCATCGCCGCGAAATTGGGACGCCGCCGGGCAAGCGGCAACCGCAACCGCCGCGGCAAATATTGACAGAAGGTCAGCGCGGGATGATCGCGCAGATTGCTGCCGACGCCGGGCAGATCGATCGCCACGGGAATGCCGAGCGCTTGCAGCGCCGCACCCGGGCCGATGCCCGCCCGCATCAGGATCGCCGGCGATTGCAGCGCGCCTGCGGTCAGGATCACGCGGCCGGCGGCGACGGCGAGCTTCTGCCCGCCCCGCGCGACCACGACGCCCGTCGCGCGGCGGCCATCGAGCTGGAGTTGTTCGACCTCGCTGTCCGCCCAAATGATCAGGTTCGGCCGCGCGCGCGTTGCTGCGTCGAGATATCCGGTTGCGGTCGAGACGCGCCGGTCATTGCGATTGGAGAAGGCC
Source organism: Bradyrhizobium sp. 482_C4_N1_8 (assembly GCF_052075965.1). Classification (NCBI taxonomy): domain Bacteria; kingdom Pseudomonadati; phylum Pseudomonadota; class Alphaproteobacteria; order Hyphomicrobiales; family Nitrobacteraceae; genus Bradyrhizobium; species Bradyrhizobium sp. 482_C4_N1_8. Next base: position 5,955,934 of record NZ_CP197231.1, read on the forward strand.
GGCGGAAAGATGCCGTCCTCGAACTCGCCATTCTGGTCCTTTCGGAACGGCAGGCCGGTCGCCGACAACGCTTCGCCGACGGCGTGGCCAAACGGCGGCATCGCCTCGCGCGCGATGCGGCGGATCGGGATCGGGCCGTGCTTGCCATGCAGCGGGCCGTCGAAATCCAGATCAGTCTCGAGCTTGAGGAAGTACGGCAACACATCCGCCCAGCCCCAGCCCCGGGCACCGAGATCGCGCCACTCGTCATAGTCGCGCGGCAGGCCGCGATTGGCCGATTGCACGTTGATGCTGGAGCCACCGCCCATCACCCGGCCCTGCTCGTAGGCGCGGACGACCGGCTTGCCCTCGGCATTGCGGCCGGCGGCCGCTGACAGGCCCGGCCAGATGTATTTGTCGCCGAAGAACAGCGTCATCGGATAGCTGTCGAGTATTTCCGGCGGCGTCGCCTCGGGCGGCGTGTCCATCCCGGCTTCGATCAGAAGCACGCGACGGCTTCCGTCTGCGGAAAGCCGATTGGCGAGCACGCAGCCCGCCGACCCGCCGCCGACGATCACGTCGTCGAAATGCAGCCCATCCATTCCCGTCTCATCGCGCAATTCGATGGATCGGCGCGGCCACGAATGCGGCCGCGCCGATTTGGCTCAGCGGAAGTTACCCTTGGTCTCGGGGATCACGACCGCCCCGATCAGGTAGATCACGAACACGCCGACCGCGAAATAAGCCAGCGACATCGGGATCTCCGCAGGGCTGCCGCTCACCAGCGAGACGAAGGTCGGCATCATGCCGCCCAGCGCGAAGCCGATGTTCCAGGACAGGCCCGTTCCGCTCGCGCGCAACGCGGTCGGAAAACGCTCGTTGAGGAAGATCAGCACCGGCGCATAGCCGGCATTGCCGATGAAAGCGATGGCGAGCGCATAGAGCGTGATTTGCGTCGTGTCCTTGGTCGCCGCGAGATTGAGATAGCACAGCGGCAGCAGCACCGCGGCCAAGACACCGATGATGAGGAACGTCTTCTTGCGGCCGATACGATCGCTCAGCGCGCCGACCAGCACCGCGGAGAAGAACGCCGACACGCTCGCACCCATCAGGATCAACGACGAGGTCTGGTTCGGGACCGCATTGATGACTTTCAGGAAGCTCGGCAGGTAGCCCGAGGTCAGGTAGTAGCCGGCGCCGCCACCGAAGGTGATGAGAAGGTTGACCAGCAGCACGCCGCGATATTCGCCGGAGAACACGTCCCTGACCGGCGCCTTCGAGACCTTCGCCTGCTTCTTACCCTGCTGGCGCTTGAGCTCCTTGAAGTAAGGCGACTCCTCGAGGTTGCGGAAGATGAACCAGCCGAGCAGCGAGCTCAGCAACCCCGAGAAGAACATGAAGCGCCAGCCCCATACCGCGAAGGCATCGCCGGGGAAGATCGAGGACGTGATCAGGAAGATGAAGGACGCGAGCAGCGCACCGATGCCGGCGCCACCGCCGCCGACCAGACCCGACATCGCGCCGCGCCATTGCGCCGGCACCGACTCGGTGCCGATGGTGTGGGTGGAGGCCACGACGCCGCCGACGAAGATGCCCTGCACCAGACGCAGGATCAGGAAGAGGATCGGCGCGATCACGCCGACCTGGGCGATGGTCGGCAGCAGGCCGAACGCCGCCGTGCTGATGCCGACGCCGATGATGGCGATCAGCATGGCCTGCTTGCGGCCGTGCACGTCGGCATAATGCCCGAACACCGCCGAGCCCAGCGGCCGCATCAGGAGCGTCACGGCGAAAGAGCCGTAGACCGCAGCCAGCGACAGCGCTGGGTTGCTCGACGGAAAGAACAGCGCGCCGACGACCGGCGCCACGTAGAGCAAAATGAACAAATCGAACAGATCCAGCGCCCATCCGAGCACCGATGCGATGATCGCATTGACCATCTGCTTGTTATCCGCCGACGCCTGTGCGCCCGCGGCCGGCATATCCATCTCAGCCATGCTGTTTTACCTCCCCCGTTTTGATAGAGCCGCGGTTCGCGTCATTGCGACCCGCGGCAGTTTTGTCGCGCATCAGCGCCCGGTGAACTTCGGCGGACGCTTGGCGTTAAAGGCTTCGACGCCTTCCTTGAAGTCTTCCGACTGCCGCAGGCGGCTGTAGCAATGGCCTTCGAGCTCGATGGCGATCGCGAGCGTCGAATCCTCGGTGTCGTTGAGCAGCTTCTTGGCGGTGCGCTGTGCCAGCGGCGAGAAAGTGCGGAGCTCGTCGACCAGCTTGTCGGTCGCCTTCTCCAGCTCGGCATCCGGCACACACTCCGTGGAGATGCCCCAGTCGAACGCCTGCTTGGCCGAGATACGCTTGGAGCGCATCACGATGTCCTTGGTGCGGGTGATGCCGACCATCTTCTGCAAGCGAGCCGAGCCGCCCGAGCCCGGGATCTGGCCGAGCTTCTGCTCCGGCAGCGCGTACTGCGTGGTCTCCGAGGCAATGCGGAAGTCGCAGGCGAGTGACAGCTCGAAGCCGACGCCGAAGCAATAACCGCGGTTGGCAACGATCACGGGCTTGGCGCAGCGCGCCGGCGCGGCGATGTTCCAGGCGAGCTTGGAGACGTGCTCGGGGCTCGCCTCCATGAAGCCGCCGATATTGCCGCCGCTGGAGAAATGCTCGCCCTCGCCGCGCACCACGATCACGCGGACGCGCGGATCCTCGTCCAGCGTCTCGAAGGTCAGGCGCAGCTGGTCACGCTGCGGCATCGCCACGACGTTGTAGGGCGGCCGGCCCAGGATGATATCGGCCCGCTCATGCGCCTCATCGATCTCGACCTTGAACCCGTCGAGTTTTGCGAGTCGAGGATCGGTAAAATTGTAGGCTGACGGCATGTTGGTTTCCTTCTGTTGATTGTAGATGAGTGATGATCAGGCGGCGTCTGATGGCGGCAGGCGCTCGGCTTCGTATTCACCGGCGACGAGCAGTCGCCGCAGCAGTTTGCCGACCGGCGATTTGGGAATGGCGTCGACGAAGACGTAGCGGCGCGGCCGCTTGAAATTGGCAAGGCCCGTGGTCCGGCAGAACTGCTCCAGCTCGACGTCCGACACAGGGCGATTGCGCTTGACGAAGGCGGCTACGACCTTGCCCCATTTCTCGTCGGCGACGCCGACCACTGCGACCTCGTCGACCGCCGGATGCAGCGACAGGCAGCTCTCGATCTCGACCGGCGAGACGTTCTCGCCGCCGGTGATGATCATGTCGTCGACGCGGCCGGTGACGAACAGGTCGCCGTCGGGATCAACGAAGCCGGTATCGCCCGTAAAATACCAGCCCTCGCGCAGCGACTTGGCGTCGGCTTCAGGGCGGCGCCAGTAGCCCTCGAAGGCCTCGTCGCCGGCCAGCGTCGCGATGATCTCGCCCTCCTCGCCGACCGCGGCAAGCTCCGCGACCGACTTCGCTCCGATGCGCACGACCTTGACGTGCTGGTTCAGCCCCGCCTTGCCGGCCGAGCCGGGCTTTGCGGCGGCGTTCTGGTCGATCGTAAAGGTGTAGATCTCGGAGCTGCCGTAGTGATTGACGAACAACTCTGGCTTGAACGCCTCGTTCAGCTTCTTGAGAAGGCCGTCGGTCATCGAGGCACCGGCGAAGCCGAGCTTGCGGACGCTGGAGACGTCGGTCCTGGCAAAGGCCTCGTGATGAACGAGGTCGTGATAGAGCGTCGGCACCAGATAGAGGTTGGTGATCTCCTCCTTCTCGATCAGGGCCAGGGCCTGGTGGCTGTCATAGCGCGGCAGGCAGATGAAAGTGCCGCCGATCAGCGACATCGCCAGCAGCGAGCGGACGCCCATGGTGTGGTAGAGCGGCATGACGCCGAGCGTGCGCTCGCCGCGGCCGTAGAGATTTTGCGCGACATGGGCGATCGCCGCGGCGCGTTCGGCGCGATGCCGCCGCGGCACGCCCTTCGGCCGCGAGGTTGTGCCTGACGTGTAGAGCATGATCGACCAGGCATCGGTGCCGACACGCGGCTCGGCGTCCGGCGCGCTGTCCTTGATCAGATCGGCAAAGCTGGTGGCCTCCCCCGTCCCGGGATCGACGGAAACACGCAGCAGCTTGCCTGCCAACCCCGAGCCCTGCACCGCCTCGGCAGAGATATCCTGATAGACGATCGCGCAGGCTTCGGCGTTCTCGATGCAGTAATCGAGCTCGTCGGCCTTGGCGCGCCAGTTGATCGGCGTGATCACGAGGCCTGCGAACTGGCAGGCCCAGTGCAGCGTCGCCGCTTCCCAGTGGTTTTGCAGCAGCGTGACGACGTGATCGCCGGGCTTGAGGCCAAGGCGGTCGAATGACGCCACGAGCGCAGAGATCTTGCCGTACCATTGGCGGTAGGTCAGGCGGAGATCGCCGTCGACAAGCGCAATCGCATGAGGATCGCGCGCGGCGCTGGCCATGAAGCTGCTGGCGAGATCAAGCATCGGACGTCTCTTTTTTGGATGAAGCGAGTTCGGCGGCGGCTTCGAGCGCCGCCTGGATGATCGGTGTGTAGCCGGTGCAGCGGCAGATATGTCCGCTAAGGAGGTCGCGGATCTCGGCCTCGGTCGGCGCCGGGTTCCTGGCGAGATAGTGGTCGAGCGACATCAAAATGCCGGCGGTGCAGAAGCCGCACTGGAGCGCGTGGTTGCGGCGGAACGCCTGCTGCAGCACGCCGAGCCGGTCCGCCGACGGCGCGAGGCCTTCGACAGTCTTGAGCTCGCAACCATCGACCTGCGCGGCGAGCGTGAGGCACGACCGCGTCAGCATGCCGTCGACGACAACAGTGCAGGCACCGCAGACGCCGTGCTCGCAGCCGACATGGGTGCCGGTCGCGCCCAACTGGTGACGCAGGAAATCGGACAGCAGCATGCGCGGCTCGGCCTCGCCCTCGACCGGCTTGCCGTTGAGCGCGAAACGGACGGCATGGCGCTGATCTGCCTTGAGACGGGTCATTGCAGCACCTCGCCGATCAGATCGCGACCGATCATGCGCACGAGGTCGCGGCGGTAGCGCGCGGTGGCGTGGACGTCGTCGCGGGCGCCAAGCTCGTAGGCAAAGTCATTGAGGGCATCGTCGAGCGCGCTGCCCTCCAGCCGCGGCCAGTCGCGCGCGGTCGGAACGTCGGCGACGCCGCCGACTGTGAGGCGCACGCCCGTCGGTGTCTTCATCGCGGCGCAGGCGACGATGGCGAAATCGCCATGGCGTCGCGCGACCTCGCGGAAGACGAAGCGCGATCCCTTGACGGCGGGCAGCGAGATTCCTTCGATCAGTTCGTCATCGGCGCGCGCGGTCAGCATCATGCCGGCGAAGAAGTCCTTGGCGGCAACGCGCCGCCGCCGCTTGGCGCTGCGCAGCAACACCTCGCCGCCGAGCGCAACCAGCGTCAGCGGCATCTCGGCGCTGGGATCGGCGTGCGCGAGCGAGCCGCAGATGGTGCCGCGGCTGCGGGTCTGCATGTGCCCAACCCATGGCAGCGCCAGCGCGACCAGCGGCAGCGCCTCGGCGAGGTCAGGCCATGCCAGGAGGTCAGCCTGGCGCACGCCGGCGCCGATAGTGACGGCATCGCCCTTCCGCTCGATCTCGCGCAGCTCCCTGATGCGCATGATGTCGATCAGCAGTTTTGGCTTGGCGAGGCGCATGTTGAGCATCGCCATCAGCGACTGCCCGCCCGCGAGCACGCGCGCATCGCCACCCTGCTGCGCGAGTCCTTCGAGGACATCGCCAAGGGTTTCGGCACGGAGATAGTCGAATGCGGACGGTTTCATCGGCGTCCCCCGAACAGGCTCGCCACCTTTGCCAGCAGCGCGAAGAGCGAGAAGCCGCCCTCCGCACCACCACCGCCGGCCTTGCGGGCGAGCGCAGTGAAGAACTGGCCGATGATGACGCGCGTCGCGCCGTCGAGCAGGCGACCGCCGATGCTCGCCACCTTGCCGCCGATCGCGGCGTCGTAGCTGTAGGTCAGCTTCGTTCCGCCATTGCCGTCGGGCGCGAGCGTGATGCGCCCCTCGGCATTGCCGAAACCGAGCGCGCCGGTGGCACCGCCGCGCAGGGTGACCGCGCGCGGCGGATCGAGATCGAACAGCTCGACGTCGGCGCGATAACGCCCGCTGACCGGGCCAATACCGAGCGTGACGTCGGCGCGGAAATGCGTGTCGGTGATCTTGTCGACGCGCTGGCAGCCGGGAATGACCGATTGCAGCGTTGCGGGATCGAGCAGCATCGCCCAGACCTGCTCGGGCGCCCCCTTTACCGAGGCCTGCCCCTCACCGCGCAGCCGCCGGTCGCCTTCGCGCACAGGCGCGGCAGTCGCGCCGCCAGCGGGAGGCGGCGGTTCGGCACCGCGCACCAGCTCTGCAAGCCGCGCCGGCACCAGCGGCAAGGTGATATCGGCAATGCCGAGCGCGTCCGCGACTGCATTGGCGAGGCAGACGGGTGTGGACATGCAATTGCCCTCACCGACGCCTTTTGCGCCGAGCGGCGTGAACGGCGACGGCGTCTCCATGTGGATGATCTGCGGCTCCGGCACCTCTGTCGTGGTCGGCAGCAGATAATCGGCGAGCGTTCCCGTCAGAAAGCTGCCGTCCTCGGCGTAGGCATATTCCTCGTAGAGCGCGGCGCCGAGCGCTTGCGTAAAGCCACCGCGGATCTGGCCGTTGACCATGGCGGGATGCAGGATGGTGCCGCAATCGTGCATGGTGACGTAGCGGTCGATTCGCGTCTCCAGCGTCGTCGGATCGATCTCGACGCCGCAGAAATCGAAGATGAAGCCGTGGCAGAGCGAAGAGTTGATGCGGTCGTCCTCGTCGGGCGGCGTCAGCTCCGGCGGCGTCCAGAACACGGTCTCGCGGATGGTCTGGCCGGCATCATCAGGCAGCGAGCCCGGCGACCAATGGCTGAGCGCCGCGACGCGCGAGAACGCGATCCGGTTCTCCGGATTGTGCCTGGAGGCAACGAAGCCTTTCGCAAACACGATGTCGGCGGCTTCGACGTTCAGCTGGCTGGCGGCGATGCGGGCGAGCCTGCCAGCAACGCGCTCGGCTGCGATCTTCGCGGTACCGGCCACGGCTGCGGCGAAGCGGCTGGCGTAATTCCCTGACGCAATCGACCAGGCATCCTTGGCGGTGTCTATCTCGGTGTTGACCCGGATGTCTTTCGGCTGGAGGCCGAAGACGTCGGCAACCACCTGAGACAGCACCGTGCGATGGCCCTGCCCCTGCGGCACGGAGGCGACGTGAACCGTGACGCTGCCGACCGGGTCGAGCCCGACGGTTGCGGTTGCCTGCGCGCCGTTCTTGGGACCTGCCTTGCGGCGCTCGGCCGCCGTCAGCACGGTGGTGATGTAGCCCATGTTGGAGACGCTGGGCTCGACCACCGCGGTGAAGCCGATCCCGTAGAGCCGCCCCTGCGCTCGCGCCTCGTCCCGCTTCGCCTTGAGCGCAGCGAGCCTGCCCTGCTCGACTGCGAGCGCGACGGCTTCCTGGTAGTTGCCGGAGTCGAGCAAGGCACCAGTCGCTGTGCGATAGGGAAACGCGCCGGCGTCGATCAGATTGCGCTTGATGACATCGAGCGGATCGAGGCCAAGGCCGATCGCGATCCGCTGCACCAGGCGCTCCAGTGCGAAATAGACCTGCGGGCCGCCAAAGCCCCGGTTGAGACCGGTCGGCGTCTTGTTGGTGACGACGACGCGGTTGCGGATCTTGACGTGACGGATGTCGTAGGCGCCGGTCAGATTGCCGTGCATGCGGTAGAGCGTGGCAGGCTCAGGCGCGCGCAGATGCGCGCCGCAATCCTCGACCTGGTCCCAGTCCAGCGCGAGGATCTTTCCGTCGGCTGCGACCGCCGCCGACAAAGTCGTCGCGCGGTTGGTCGCCGACACCGACGCGGTCAGATGCTCGAGCCGGTCCTCGATCCACTTGACGGGCCGGCCCGTGACACGCGCGGCCGCGGCGATCAGCACGATATAGGGAAACACGCCCTGCTTGACACCAAAGCTGCCGCCGGAATCCGGCGGCGTACGCAGCCGCAGCCGGTTGCCCGGCACTTTCAACGCGCGCGCAATCACGGTGTGGATGCTGAACGGGCCCTGGAAATTGGCGAGCACCTCATAGGCATCCTCGCCCGCATCGTGCGAGGCGACGACCCCGTAGGTCTCGATCGGCGTGCAGGAATTGCGGGGATAGCGTATGTCGATCGAGAAGCGATGCGGCGCGTCCGCGAAGGCCTTTTCAGGATCGCCGTACCGGAAATGGCGGTCACTGGCGAGATTGCCGGGAAAGCCTTCGTGCAGTACCGGCGCGCCTGATACGAGCGTCCCGAGCGGATCGACGACAGCAGCCCGCGGGCGATACTCGACGTTGATCAGCTCGGCCGCATCCTCGGCGCGCGCACGGTCAGTTGCGACGACCAAAGCGACCGGTTCGCCGACATAGCGCACGCGGTCCATCGCGATCGGCCAACACTCCACCGGCGCCTTCACGCCGACGACGAGGCTCGTGGTGACGGCCTTGACGTCGCTGCCGGTCAGAACGGCTGCAACGCCCGGCAGACGCTTGGCGGCTTCAACATCGATGGAGAGAATATCGGCATGCGCATGCGGCGAGCGCAGGATCGTCGCGTGCAGCGTGCCGGGCTGGACACCGAGATCGTCGATGAAGCGGCCGCGGCCAGAGAGCAGCGCGGCGTCTTCGACGCGCTCGATCGAACGCCCGACCCACGGCTCATCGCCACTTCCCGGATTTGCGGATTTGACCGCCTGCAACATGTCCCGGCATACCTCCCGACGCGTTCTTTGACGCGACGATGACGTTTGTCAGGACTGGGGGTGCGGGAGCCATACCGCCCGCTCTCACGACTTACCAAATCGTCTCATTCGAGAGCGTGCAGCGCAATATCGGCCCGCAAGACTCAACCCGCAAGACGCGAGACATTGCGAAACTCGCGCGGGCTGACGCCGGCGTGATCGCGGAAGAAGCGCGTGAAATGCGCAGGCTCCGGAAAGCCAAAACGCTCGCTGAGCTCGCCGAGCGGTGTGTCCTCGCGCATGACAGCATCGAGCGCGCGCTCCATGCGGACGACGTTGAGATAGAGCTTTGGCGAGACGCCGAGCGAGGTCTCGAACAGGCGGAAGAACTGCGCGCGCGAGAGGCCTGCGCCCTTCACGAACTGATCGACGTTGGCATAGGAATCATGCACGCGCATCGCGTCCATCGCGCGGCGGATCCGCCAGTCGCAGCTCACCGCGCTCATGCCGCGGATCGAGGTCGGGAAGCTGCGCCAGGGCGTGAAGCGCTCGATCACCGCGATCATGAGATCCGAGAGCGTCTGCTCGTGGGTCCGCACCGCATCCGGATTCGCCATCATTTCGGCCGCCAGATGCAGCGTGAGCTGACGGATGCGCGGCGACACCTCGCCCGACGGCCGCTCGAAAAAGCCCGGCGCACCGCTGGCCGCCCAGCCGGGACGGAACTCCTTCAGCCATTCCGGCTCGATATAGAGCGCCATGATCAGCGTGCGCGGACGGTTGGCGTCGTGCACATAGGCATGCGGCTTCCAACCGTCGACGAGCACGGCGGCGGTGTCTGTCAGCGGCGTGACCTGGTCGCCCACAAGAAACTGCGTGTCGGAGCCCTCGACCTTGAGCAGGACGTGGCAGTGATGATGAGCGTGGCGGACCAGCGAACGGTCCATGTCGAGCAGAGCGACCCTGCCGAAAGCGCCATGAGCGATGCGCAGGGCCGTCGACATCAGTTCCTTCCTCCCGGCAGCGTTGCGCTGCAAAATGATTGCTTCATTGGCGCGGCACTATAAGCAGCACCCGCTTCATATTCCAACGGCGCAAACCGACGCAAGTTGCTTCCGAGCGGTAATCCGCTCATGCGCGCGTCTCCGAAAGAAACCGCGCGACCGCAGCGCCGGGGTCGGCCTGCAAGGCAGTGGCGAGATCGACCTCCTCCTCGCCCTTGACGCGAATGCGCTTGAAAGCGAGCTCGGGCGCGTTGACCGGCGCGGTCGCATCGAGACCCATCTTGGCGCTGATGCCGTTGTCGGTGGTCGGATCGAGCTTCGAGCCGAGCGCGCCGGCGACGACCATGAGGTCGCGGTCGGCCTGGAAGCGCGTCGCCACCGCCCATTCGATTTCCTCGGACGAGGAGATGTCGACGTCCTTGTCCACCACGATCACCTGCTTGATGTCGTAATGGGCGCCGAAGGCGCACATCATGATGTTCTTGGGCTCCCCGTCGTTCGCCTTGTCGATCTTGATCGCGAGGTGGTAGCGGCAGGTGCCGCCGCGCGTGAGGCGGACGTCGATCACGCCCGGAAAACTGCGCCGCAGATGCTGGAGCAGCGTCGCTTCGCGCGGCACGCCGCCGAGGATCAGGTGCTCAAAACCGCCGCCCACGATGGTATGGAAGATCGGTTTCGCACGATGCGTGATCGCATCGACCTCGATCACCTCGCGATTGGCGCGCGGACCATAATATTGGGGGAATTCGCCGAACGGACCTTCCGGTTCGCGCACGCCCTGAAGAATGCGTCCCTCGATGACGATCTCCGCGTGGGCGGGCACGCGGACTGAATTGGTGCGACACTTCACGACGTCGACGGGCGCGCCGAGCAGCGCACCCGCAATCGCCATCTCGTCATCGTCAAGCGCGGCGATCGCCTGGGAGGCCAACATCAAGGCCGGATGCGCGCCGATCACGATCGCGATCTCCAGCGCCTGGCCCAGCTCCTCCGCGAGGCGGTAGTAGGAGAAGGTGTGCCGCGGCAGCAGCAGCACGCCGATGCGGTTCTTGCCAGAGATCTGGCAGCGGTGGATCGAGACGTTCTGTACACCGGTCTTCGGGTTGCGCGCGATCAGCAGGCCGGCCGTGATGTAGGGGCCGCTGTCGCGCTCATTGTGCTTGGGCACCGGGAGTTGGCGCAGCAGATCGACGTCCTCGTGGACGACGTCCTGCACCGGTCCGCTCGCGACCTCATGCGTCGGCAGTGGATGGTTTGCAGCAGCCAGGAACCGTGGCAGCAACTGGTCCTCGGTCACGCCGATGGAATCGGCGACCCAGTCGCGTCCGGCGAAGAGATTGGCGACGACGGGAATTTCATGCCCATCGGGGCGCGGGAAGAGCACCGCGCTGTCGCGCTCCAGCCGCTTCGCGACGGCGGCGAGCTCGTCAGCGAGCCCAATGCCCTCGCGGGCGATCGCGAGCTTGCCGCGCTCGGCGAGAAACGCGAGCCAGGCGCGCAGATCGGCGGGCGCGTTCGCGCCTCTCCTCGCAACATTTTCCATTGGCATACGGGTCATTCCTCAGGTCTTCAGGTCAGGGCGCGATCTTGCGCAGCGGCGGCGAGCGGCGCTTGAGCGCCTCGTCCTCGCCCCAGCGGCGCACAACGCCGATATCGATGTCGAACAGGTCGAGCACACGGCCGACGGTGTGCTCGACCATGTCGTCGAGGTTCTCGGGTTTTGCGTAGAAGGCCGGCACGGGCGGGGCGATGATCGCGCCCATCTCCGACAGGGCCGTCATCGTCCTGAGATGCCCGGTGTGCAGCGGCGTCTCGCGCACCATCAGCACCAGTCGCCGGCGCTCCTTGAGCACGACGTCGGCAGCGCGGGTCAAAAGCGTCGTGGTCACGCCGGAGGCGATCTCGGACATCGAGCGCATCGAGCACGGCGCCACGATCATGCCGGCGGTGCGGAACGAGCCGCTGGAGATCGCCGAGGCCATGTCGTCGATCGCATGGCAGACATTGGCGAGCTCCCTCACCTCCGCGATCTTCAGGTCGGTCTCGTAGGCAAAGGTCAGCTCAGCGGTCTTCGACATCACCAGATGCGTCTCGACGCCGGCATTGCGCAGGAGCTGCAGCAGGCGAACGCCATAGGTGACGCCGGAGGCGCCGGAAATGCCGATGATCATCCGTTTGGGTGTGGCGTCCTGCATATGTCTGATTTCGCTCCCAGACGGCGCGGCCCTCGAGGCCTCGCGGTCCGCCACGAGACTAGGCAATCCCACCCATCACTACAAATAATGATTGATTATATCATCCATCATCTGTGATGATGGCCGCGCACAAGCAACAGCGAACAAAGGACAGCTCCGTGGAACTCAGGCAGATGCAATATTTCCTTTGCCTGGCCGAGGAAAAGAACGTCACCCGCGCCGCGCGCCAGCTCAACATCGTGCAGCCGGCGCTGAGCATGCAGATCGCCAAGCTCGAGGCCGAACTCGGCCAAAAACTGTTCGACCGCAGCGTCCAGGGCATGACTCTGACCAGCGCCGGCGAGGCGCTGGTGCGGCTGACCGCGCCGATCGTGCGTGACGCCGAATATGCGCGGCAGGAGATGGCGCAGCTCGGCGGGCGCATTTCGGGGCGGGTCTCGGTCGGCCTCATCACGTCGGTGGCGCAGAGCACTATGGCCAGTTCGTCGGCGACGGTCGCCAGTCGTTATCCCGAGATCACGCTGTCCGCCTGCGAGGGCTATACCGAGACGCTCGTGGACTGGGTCAACACCGGTCAGCTCGATTTCGCGCTGATCAACGTGCCGCGCCGGAAGACGCCGCTGTCCGCGCATCACATCATGGACGAGGAGATGGTGTTCGCCTGCCGCAAGGACAGCCCGGTCAGGCCACCGGCAAAGCTGCGGTTCGACCACATCGCGAATTTCGACCTCGTGCTGCCGTCCAAGCGCCACGGCCTGCGGCTGATCCTGGATGAGCACGCCGCCGCCATCGGCATCGACCTGCGGCCGCGGCTCGAGCTCGACACCCTCCCCGCGCTCTGCGACGTGATCGCGACCACCGACTTTGCCACAGTGCTGCCGACCATCGCGCTCCGGCAATCGCTCGCGAGCGGCGCCATCCGGGCGCATCGTTTCGACCAGCAACGGATCGTGCGCTCGATTGCCTGGGTGCATCACCCGCGGCGAGCGGTGTCGGTCGCGGCCAAGGCGGTGCTCGACGTCATCAGCCACGATCTTGCGCAAGCGGCCGCCGTGGCGCGAGAGTTTGTGGAGCCTTTCATTGGCAGCACGACCTCATCGCCTCGCAAGGCGCGCAGCAAGACGCGGCGGAAAGCGATCTCTTGAGTGCAGAATTCCTGCTCGGACAAGATGTCGCGCCCACTGCAAAATGAGACGGGTTGGTAAGTTTTGAGACGTGCAGGCATGACGGTCGTAGCGGCCTGCTAACTACGGTCCAGGCGCAGAAAAACGCGACCTGGCGCTCATCCCCGACGACTCCCGTCCCGGACGCTCCCTGGGCTCGCAGAACAAGACACAGTCGGGAGATTCAGTCCGAGATGGCACGGTTCGGTCGCAGCAAGATCACAGATGGCGCTCACCAGGAGAGCGAGGGATTTCGTCCTGACCGGAGGTCGCTGCTCACGCTCGGTGGTGGCGCCCTGCTCGCAGCAACGGGAATGCGGCATGCAAACGCGCAAGACTATCCGACCCGCCCGGTCCAGGTGCTTGTGCCCTTCGCCGGCGGCAGCGCCAGCGACGTCATCACCCGCATCCTGCTCAACCGCATGTCCATGTCGCTAGGGCAGGCCTTCGTGGTTGACAATCGTCCCGGCGCCGGCGGCAATATCGGCACCGCTGCTGCGGCGCATGCAGCACCCGACGGCTACACGCTGCTTATGAGCACCTCCGGTCCGCTGGCCGCGAACAAATCGCTGTACAAGGAGCTGCCCTACGATCCGCAGAAGGATCTCGTCCCCATCGGCCTGTTCGCGACGCTGCCGAATGTCATCGTGATCAATTCGAGGCTGCCACCGAAATCACTGAACGAGCTGATCGACTATGCCAAGGCGCATCCGCGGGAGCTGAACTACGGAACGGTCGGCGTCGGCTCGTCGCAGCATCTGGCGGCCGCCTATTTCGAGCAGCTCACGGGCACCGAGATCACGCACGTTCCCTATCGCAATATCGCCGCCTACACGCCGGACTTCATCGCGGGCCAGGTCCCGCTTGGCTTCCAGCTCTTGCCGAACGTCATCAGCCTGATCAAGAGCGGCGATGCACGCCCGCTCGCGGTGGCCAGCGACAAGCGCATGACCGCGCTGCCGGATGTGCCGACCGCGGCGGAGGCGGGCCTCAAGAATTACGAGAGCGCCGCTTGGCTTGCTCTGCTCGCGCCCGCGAGCACAGGCAAGGCCGTGCTCAACAGGCTCTATGCGGCGATGGCGGAAGCCGTGAACGATCCGAAGGTGCGCGCCCTCTTCGTCGAGCAAGGCGCCGAGCCCATGGTGATGGACCCACAAGGCCTGAAGGATTTCATGACATCGGAAACGACGAAATGGGCTGCGGTCATCAAGAAGATCGGCATCGAGCCGATGTAACCCCGAGCTTTTGTGCAATTATCAGCATCGTCCGGATGATCCGTCCGCGATAGCTCGCCAAAAAGCGCCTCCAACTTACGCTGCCGTGAAGGGCCGCAGATCCATGTGCCGGTTGACATCCTTATAGAGGAGATAACGGAACCGACCTGGGCCCCCGGCGTAGCACGCCTGCGGACAGAACGCCCGCAGCCACATAAAATCTCCTGCCTCGACCTCGACCCAGTCCTGGTTGAGCCGGTAGACGGCCTTGCCCTCCAAAACGTAAAGACCGTGCTCCATGACATGGGTCTCTGTGAAGGGAATAGATGCGCCCGGCTCGAACGTGACAATATTGATGTGCATGTCATATCGGATATCGGCCGGATCGATGAAGCGTGTGGTCCTCCATCTCCCATCCGTATCTGGCATTAGCGTCGGTGCGACCGAGTCCTCGTTGGTCACGATGACGTCGGGGTGAGCAAGCCCCGGTACGCCCTGATATAGCTTGCGGATCCAATGAAAATGAGCGGGGCTCGAGCTGCGATTGCGAATGCTCCAGCCGCGGCCGGGTGGAAGATAGGCAAAGCCCCCGGGTCGCAGCTCCCGCTCCTTGTCCGCCACCTCGAGGCTCAATTTGCCACCCGCGACGAACAGCGCGCCTTCGGCATCCTTGTCCGGCTCCGGCAGCTCACTTCCCCCACCCGGTGCCACCTCCATAAGATAATGGGAAAATGTCTCGGCGAATCCGGAGAGCGGTCGCGCCAGCACCCAGACACGCGTGTTATCCCAATGCGGCAGATGGCTGACGACGATATCGCGCTGCACACCGCCGGGTATGACCGCATATGCGTTCGTGAAGACCGCCCGGCCGCTCAAGAGCTCCGTCTGGGCCGGATGGCCGCCCTGCGGCACGTGATAGGTTTGCGATCGCATGGTCATGGCCTCCGATAGGTTTCCCGTGTGGTATGTCATTGCGCGGCTCTGCTTGCCGCACGTCATTTCCCGAGAATGCTGTCCGGCGCAAAATCGAGCTGCACCATCTCTTCCAGCCAATATTCCTCAAGATTGTCGCCCCCGCCCTTCCGGTCGACGACGAAGAACGGACTGGAGTCTTCCAGAACAAGCAGCGGATGGTGCCAGCAGTTGCGGGCATAGTTTACGCCCTGGTATCCCGTTGCAGCGAAGGCCCGATAGGTCGAGGCGATATGCGGATCCGTGCAGACGACGATCAGCCAGTCCTTGCGGTTCAAGGGCATGAACAATTGACTTCCAAGCGGATGGCGCTCCATCAGCCGGATCGCGATCGGCGCAGGCCGGGTGGAGGCGACAAACCAACTGATGTTGATCTGTCCGCCTTCCGCGGTGACGTCGATCGTGGCGAGATCGTTGAAGCGCCGGGCAAAGCCTTCGTTGATCGGCAGGGGCGTCAACCCATCCGTATCGACGACCTCGCCAAACGGCGCAAATGCCTTCCTCGTTAGACGCTCAATCGAAAGCGTCAGCATCGCCATATTCCAACCAACACTCGCGTTTCACGCCGTCTGTGCACTCGGGACGGGCTCATCTCCGCCGACGGCATCGACCAGCCCCTCACTTGAGGGATCAATCTCGCCGTTCAGGATACGATGCGCCTTTGCCCTGTCGATGTCGCCTTCCCAGGACGCGACGACGACGGTGGCAACGCAGTTTCCGACATAATTGCCGAGGGCGCGGGCAATGCCGATGAACCAGTCGACCGACAGGATGAGCACAAGGCCAATCGCCGGAATGGCCGGGATAGCGGCAAGCGTCGCGGCGAGCACGACGATGGCCGAGCCCGGAACGCCGTGCGCGCCCTTCGAGGTGAGCAACGCGATGCCAAGGATGGCGAGGAGATCGCCTGTCGCAAGCGGCGTGTTGGTCGCCTGTGCGATGAAGACTGCGGCCAGCGTCAAGTAGATGGAGAACGCGTCCAGATTGAACGAGTATCCGGTCGGTATAACGAGACCAACCGTCGACCGCTTGATGCCGAGCTGCTCGAGCTTTCGCATGGTTTGCGGCAGAACGCTGTCACCTGCGGCGGTGCCGAGAACGATCATCAACTCTTCGCGCAAGTAGGCGAGCAACTTGAACAGGCTGAAGCCGGACAGTCGCATGATCGCGCCGAGCACCACGATCACAAACAGGACCACGGCCAGATAGAACAGGCCGACGAGCCCGCCGAGTTGCTTGAGCGAACCAACACCGTACTTCCCGACCGTGAAGGCGATGGCACCGAAGACGCCGATCGGCGCGAGCCGGACGACGAAATTCATCATCTTGAAGATGATCTCGTTCACGCGCTCGATGAACTCGACGACCGGCTTCGCTCGCTCGCCGCACAAGGACACGGCGCAGCCGAACATGATCGAG
The DNA here is from genome assembly GCF_052075965.1 of Bradyrhizobium sp. 482_C4_N1_8. Lineage (NCBI taxonomy): Bacteria > Pseudomonadati > Pseudomonadota > Alphaproteobacteria > Hyphomicrobiales > Nitrobacteraceae > Bradyrhizobium > Bradyrhizobium sp. 482_C4_N1_8. Next base: position 5,972,635 of record NZ_CP197231.1, read on the forward strand.
ACGATCAGCACCTGCAGGACGTCGCCGGAGCTGAAGGCCCCCACAATCGTCGAGGGGATGAGCTTCATCAGGAATTCGGAGACGCCGCCTCCCGCGACCTGAGCCGCGGTTTGGCTGAACCCGCTAAGGGCCTTGGCGTCGAGCGTCTTCGGGTCGATGTTCATTCCTGCGCCCGGCTCGAAATAGTAGGCAAGCCCAATGCCGAACACCAGTGCGACGGTGGTGACGATCTCGAAATACAGGAGAGAGCGGATGCCGACCCTTCCAACCTTCGACAGGTCTCCCGCCGCGGCGATACCGTGCACGACGACGCAGAACACGATCACAGGCACCAGCATCTTGATCAGCTTGATGAAGCCGTCGCCGAGCGGCTTCATCTGAAGGGCGAGGTCGGGATTAGCCATGCCGAGGGCGATGCCCAGCATGAGCGCAATGACGACCTGGAAGAAGAGTGACTTGAAGATCTTGGGCACGGCTTTTCCTCGCTTGGCTGGTCTTCGACTGACGCGGCTTGGTGGGCCTTCAGGCCTCCGCCTATCTTGTTGTTTGATGGTGACGTGTCGTCGTACGCACAATGGAGCGCGCTTGCCCGTGATCGCGGACCGCGCCCGGCTCGCAGAGGGCTCCGTCGGGCATTCGTTGACCATCGCGGATCTCAAGTCCAATATATAGAACGACACGATTGATAGGTTTTCCAAATGGATCTCCGCCAGCTCCGATATTTCATCGCCGTCGCCGAAGAGCGCAGCTTCACCCTCGCCGCTCGGCGACTGAACCTTTCCCAACCACCGCTGAGCCAGCACATCCAGACGCTGGAGGCCGAGCTCAAGACGCAGCTTCTCCACAGGACCAGCCGAAGGGTCGAACTGACTAAGGCCGGTGAAGCCCTGCTGGGCAGAGGTCGTGCCATTCTCCAGCAGATCAAGCTCGCGGAAGACGAAGTTCAGTCGATCGGCGCCGGCCTTATCGGCACGCTTGACGTTGGTGCGACCGGCTCCATCTTGCGCGGTCGGCTGGCGGAACTGCTTGCCGCCTACCGAAAGGTTGCTCCATCGGTGAAAACCACGGTGCATGAGCAGGCGCCTGCATTGCAGATCGCAGCACTCCTCAACCGCACGACCAACATTTGTCTTATTCGCAGCGTTCCGACCGAACACGGCCTGACCAGCAAGCTTGCTTGGCGGGAAGAGGTGGTCCTCGCACTGCCGCACGCGCACCCGTTGGCCGGGCGCAAGCGCGTTGCGCTTAGCGAACTAGCATCGGAGGATCACATCGTCCTCGACCCCAATAGCTCGGAGTTCGCACGCTACATCCAGAAATGCTGTGTCGATGCCGGCTTTTTGCCGCGGGTATCCCAGCAGGTCGTCGACGCCCAGTCGATTCCGAGCCTGATCGTGGCGGGCTTCGGCGTGGCACTGGTGCCGCAGTCCATTGCGCGCTTCACGACAGCCGACATTGTATTCCGGCCCATCAGACCCTCACCACCCTCGGCCGATGTGTTTTTGGTGTTCCGAGAGGATGAGACGTCGATGGTCGTGCGCAATTTCATCAAATTGGCCGTTCGGTACCTAAGCCACCGCAAAAGCCCGAGGCAAGCCTCCTGAAAGAGCACGACGGTCGTCGTCGCCATCGGCGGTCGGGTCTGGGTGGCTTCCGGACATCCCGGCGTTGAACGCTCGACGGATTGTCGACTGCTGCATCGCGACCCACGCGGGCCCTGATGGCGTTCGGATTCGATTTCAGCGACGGTGCCACCATACAGTTCGTCGCGTCGAATTGTGGTTAAGAGGCTCGCAGCACGTTCGTCAATGCAGACAGCGCAGCCGGCTGATGCTGACGACTGGGGTAATACATGAAGAAGCCGGGAATTGGCGGCGTCCAATCTTCCAGCACACGGATAAGGCGACGTTTCGCAACATGCTCTGCGACCTGCTCTTCAAATGCGAGCCCCAGGCCGGCGCCAGCGAGTGCCGCCTGAATCACCAGGTGGGTATCATCGATGATGAGCGGGCCATTCACGCCGACCGTGACCGCCTTCCGTCCCTTCTCGAATTCCCACCTGTATGGACCGCCCGGAAGACGCAGGCTTATGCATCGATGGTCATTTAGATCCTTGGGTTTCCGGGGAATGCTTCGTGATGAAAAATAGCCGGGCGATCCGACCACCGCCAATCTCAACTCCTGGGTGACCCGCACCGCGATCATGTCTTTCTGAATGTACTCGCCAAGTTGAATACCGGCGTCGAACTCACCCGCAACGAGGTCGACGGGGCCAGTGACGGTAACAACGTCAAGAACGATGTCGGGGTAAGCTTCCGCGAATGCCGTGAGCCGCGGCAACAATACCATCACGGCAGCCGACCGGGACATGACAATCCGAAGGCGGCCTGCCGGCCGGTGCCGAACGTTTCGGGCCTCGTTGATGGCACGAGCAATCTGCTCAAGTGCCGGAGACAATTCTTTCAAAAGAGCTGCGCCTGCGGCGGTTGGTGCGACGCTCTTGGTCGTTCGAGCAAGAAGCTGCAGCTCGAGCCGTTGCTCAAGTCCCCGGATTGTGTGGCTCAGGGCAGACTGAGACACACCGATCTTTGCCGCAGCCCGCGTAAAGCTCCGTTCTCTGGCGACGATTGCAAACGTAGCGAGTTCGTTCAGTTCGTTTCTCATGGTTTATGAATATTCCTCATAAGCCCAAGTTGTCCAGCACGCCTATCCTCATAAGCTACTTTGTCCTAGGTTCGGTCAGCAAGGAAGACTTGAGGCAACCTTCTGCAGGTTTCGGCCGGAGACCACGCTTTCCAGCCACGCGCAGCTTCTTCCCATTCCCAAGCTGATGGATAACAGGCCTATGGATACCGATGCTCGTGCCTTGCGCTCCCTGGCGCAGACCTATTTCGACAGTGCCTATGAAATGGATGCTGACAAATTCGCGTCTATATTTCATCCCTCGAGTTCCGTGACCAAGGTCGGCGACGATGGCAACGTGAGCGTGACGCCAATTGCGACGTGGCTGGCAGCTGTCCGTAATTTGAAAGCTCCGAAGCAACAGGGCCTGGAGCGCCAGGATCAGATCCTCTCGATTGACGTTGAAGGAGAGCTCGCGCTTCTGAAGCTGAAATTGCAAATTCCGCCGCGCTACTTCACCGACATGCTGTCGTGCTTGAAGGTCGACGGAACCTGGAAGATCGCTCAGAAAGTGATGACTTCGAAACTCTGACGGTTTCGGTACCGTTTTGAGAAAGTGAATCAAACGCTTGTCAGGTTGTCCGTGAAAGCTCTGTCACAAAGCGCCAACACCTTGGGCTGCGCTTCGGGATCATGGAGGATTTGGTCACTCTCTGATGGATATGTCGACCTGCCCGCCGAATCCCTCAAGTATCCAAACGACAAAGTAGGCAGGCAGACCGAACCGCCTCAGCGGGACGCTTCGCTGGTTCGATTATCGGTCAACTGCTTCCTATTCGATCGCTCTGGCATGGATCGCGTCTTGATCGATTGTGGAGCGGGCGCGAGTTGGGACCCGTCCATGGGTCACCTCGCGGAGGCGATGGCGGAGGCAGGCATCGACACGTCATCGATCACGATGATCGCCCTCACTCATGCTCATGGCGACCACGTCAATGGTCTCCTGATGCCTGACGGTCGACGAGCATTTAATGGCCTGAGGAAGATCGTGATAGGGGCAGACGCCATCGAGGAGTTTCTTGCCGAGCCCGTGCTGGAGCAGTTTCGTTCGCTCCTTGCCCCCGTTAACGGTGGAGATCGGCTGGCCGATCATTTACTGGCGGTGGATATACCTGGGCACGCTCGGGGCCATATGGGTTATCTCCTCAACACTGACGAGAACGATGTCTTGTTCTGCGGCGACCTTATCCACGTTCCCGCCGCACAGTTTGCCCGTCCCGAGCTTACCTGGGCCTATGACGATGACGAAGCCGTGGCGAGTGCTACCCGGATCAGGTTGCTCCGGGACGCAGCAAATGCGCAGACGTGGCTGGCCGGCGCTCATTTAGGTCGACCAGGCATCGGCAGAGTGGTCGAAGAAGGGCAAGGATATGCGTTCATTCCGGTCGCGTAGCGGCCCATGAGCCCGCGCGACGGGCGTCAGCACCTTCGCGCACGCCCTCGTCAGCGCGGGACGACGGCAGTCGCTTCGATCTCGACGCGCGCCGATGGCTCGACGAGGCGCACCACCTGCACGAGCGCCATACTGGGGTAGTGGGTGCCGACCACCTCGCGATAGGCCTTGCCGAGCGCCTTCAGATTCGCGGTGTATTCATCCATGTCGACGACATACCATGTCAGGCGCACGAGATGGTCCGGCCGGGCGCCGCCTTCCGCCAGGATCGCAACGATGTTTTCGAGCGTCTGCCGAACCTGCGCGACAAACCCGTCGGCGAACCGACCTGCGATATCCCAGCCGACGACACCACCCGTCACAACGAGACATCCATCGGCCATGATGCCGTTGGCATATCCCTTCGGCTGCGGCCAGCCGCTGGGCTGAAGCACTTGCAGACCGCTCGTCGCGGGGGCCTCTGGCTTTTTCATCGTACTCATGCGGAGTTATCAATCCTCTCAGCGCGGCTTCAGGAGATCGCGCGCGACAATCAGTTTCTGGACCTCGGTCGCGCCCTCGTAGATGCGCAGCGCGCGGATTTCACGGTAGAGGCTTTCGACGATCTCACCCTTGCGCACGCCGCGGCCGCCGAACATCTGGACGGCGCGGTCGATGACGCGCTGCGCGGTCTCGGTTGCCGTCAGCTTCGCCATTGCAGCTTCGCGCGTCGTCGGAAGCTTCTGGACGTCGCGACGCCAGGCCGCGCGGTAGGTCAGCAGCGCGGCGGCGTCAGTCTCCGTCGCCATGTCGCCGAGCGCGGCCTGGGTCAGCTGGAGATCCCCCAGCGTCGCACCGAACATGTGCCGGTTGCGCGCATGCGACAGCGCTTCGTCCAGTGCGCGCCGCGCAAAGCCGAGGGCTGCGGCGGCGACCGATGCACGGAAGATATCGAGGGTCTGCATCGCGAGCTTGAACCCGCCGCCCGGCGCGCCGAGGCGACGGCTCGCCGGAATCCGGCAATTGGTGAAGCGCAGCGTCGCCAGCGGATGCGGCGCGATGACGTCGATGCGGTCGGCGATGCCGAAGCCGGGATCATCCGGGAAGACGACGAAGGCCGAGATGCCGCGGGCGCCCGGCGCCTCGCCCGTTCGCGCAAACAGCGTGTAGACGTCGGCAATACCGCCGTTGGAGATCCAGGTCTTCTCGCCATCGATAACGTAGTCGTTGCCGTCGGCTCGCGCCGTGCAGGACATCGCCGCGACGTCCGATCCTGCCTCCTTCTCGGACAGCGCGAAGGCCGCCAGCCATTCGCCGGCGCGAACTTTCGGCAGCACGGCCTTGCGCAGGTCCGCCGAGCCGCCGAGCGCGATCGCGCCGGAGCCCAGCCCCTGCATGGCGAAGGCGAAATCGGCGAGACCATCGGCATAGGCCAGTGACTCCCGCGACAGGCAGATCGAGCGGGAATCGATCGTCGTCGCATCGCCGTCAGGCGCGGCGACGGCGCAATCGAGCACCCCCGCCTCGCCCATCGCGCGCACCAGCTTGCGGCAGGCGCCATCGACATCATTGTGATCGATTGTGTCGAGAGCCCCCGACCGCACGAAGCTGTCGAGCGCCTCGCCGATCGCATGATGACGCGGCTCGAAAAACGGCCAGTCGAGCCATTCGCGCCGGATCACTTTCGCCGTGGAGTTCATCTGATCCCTCCTCCGCTCATTGCCCGGCCGTAGCCGCGGCGCGCGCCAGATTGGTTTCGTATTGTCCCTTGGCGGACAGATACTGCTTCGGCCACTCGACCTTGGTGATGCCGATGCGCGCGGCTTCGTGCAGCGTCCAGGCCGGGTCGGCAAGGTGCGGCCGCGCGATGGCGCAGAGATCGGCGCGGCCGGCCGCGAGAATCGAATTGGCGTGATCGGCCTCGGAGATCGCACCGACTGCGATGGTCTCAATGCCGACCTCGTTGCGGATCAGGTCGGCGAACGGCGTCTGGAACAGGCGTCCATAGATCGGCCGCTCGTCCTTCCAGACCTGCCCCGACGAACAATCGATCAGGTCCGCCCCGGCCTCCTTGAACATGGCGGCGAAGACCGCTGCATCGGCCGGCATGTTGCCGCCGTCGGTCCAGTCATGGCAGGACAGGCGCACCGACATCGGCCGGTCGGACGGCCACACCGCGCGCATCGCCTTGAACACCTCCAGCGGAAAGCGCGCGCGGTTTTCATGGCTGCCGCCGTATTCGTCCGTGCGCCGGTTGGTCAGCGGCGACAGGAAGCTCGACAGCAGATAACCGTGCGCGCAATGGAGCTCGAGCCACTCGACGCCGGCGGCAGCGGCACGATGTGTCGCGGCGACAAAATCGTCGCGCACGCGGTCCATGCCGCTGCGGTCCATCGCACGCGGCAACTGGCTGTTGGGCAGATAGGGCAGCGCCGAAGCCGAGATCAGCGGCCAGTCCCCCGACTCCAGCGGTTGATCGATCCCTTCCCAGGGTACCCTGGTCGCACCCTTGCGGCCGGCGTGGCCGAGCTGAATCCCCACCTTGGCATGCCCGACGCCATGGACGAGCTCGACCAAGCGGCGCCACTGCGCCGCCTGTGCATCGTTCCAGAGCCCGAGGCAGCCCGGCGTGATCCGCGCATCCGGCGAGACGCAGGTCATCTCGGCGAAGACCAGCGCGGCGCCGCCCATGGCGCGCGCGCCGAGATGGGCGATGTGGAAGTCGTCGATGAGTCCGTCCTGCGCCGAATACATCGCCATCGGCGAGACCATGATCCGGTTCGCAAGCGTCAGTCCCCGCACACGGTGCGGTGTCAGCATCGGTGGCGGCACTCGCTCGCCATCCTTGACCGCAATGCCCGACCGCGCGGCGAACCAGCGCTCGAAGCCTTCGAGCCAGGTACGATCCCGCAGCCGAAGGTTCTCGTGACTGATGCGCTGCGAGCGTGTCAGCATCGAATAGAAGAATTGCGGCGGCTCGAGCGTATCGGCATAGCGGTGGCCGACCACCTCGAACCATTCCATGGCGTTGCGCGCCGCATTCTGGATGCGCGCCACATCGACGCGGCGCACCTCCTCGTACGCGTCCAGCACGGTTTCAATGCCGGCGCGACCGTGACCATGGCGATCGAACTGGTTGGCGAGTTCGATGGCGTCGTCGAGCGCGAGCTTGGTGCCCGATCCGATGGCGAAATGCGCGGTGTGCGCGGCATCCCCCATCAGCACGACATGAGACTTGCCGTTGAACACGCTCCATTTGCCGCAGATCAGGCGGCTGAAATTGAGCCAGGCCGAGCCGCGCAGATGGCGCGCATTGGTCAGGAGCTTCGCGCCATCGAGCGTCTCGGCGAAGATTTTTTCGCAGAACTCGACCGAGGCCTGCTGATCGAGCTCGCCAAGCCCGTGGGCGTTGTAGGCTTCTTCCGTGGTCTCGACGATGAAGGTCGAGGTCTCCGCATCAAACTTGTAGATGTGCGCCTGGAACCAGCCGTGCTCGGTCTTCTGAAAATCAAATGTAAAGGCGTCGAACGCCTTCTTGGTGCCGAGCCAGATGAAGCGGTTGGGCCGGATCACCATGTCGGGCTGGAATTGCTCGGCATAGCGAGCGCGGATCCTGGAATTGACGCCGTCACAGGCGACGATCAGGTCGGCGTCGGGGTATTCGAGATCGGATTCGACCTCGCGCTCGAAGACGAGCTCGACACCCAGCGCTTCACAGCGCCGCTGAAGAATATTGAGCAGATGCTTGCGCCCGATACCGATGAAGCCATGGCCCGTCGTGCGCTGGCGCGTCCCCTTGAAGACGAGCTCGATGTCGTCCCAGTGATTGAAGGCGTCCTCGATCTCGGCCGCGCTCTCGGGGTCGGCAAGGCGCATCGCGGACATCATGGCATCCGAGAACACGACGCCCCAGCCGAACGTGTCGTAGGGCTTGTTGCGCTCGACGACCGTGATGACATGCTCCGGGTGCCGGCGCTTCATCAGCAGGCCCAGATAGAGACCGGCCGGGCCGCCGCCGATACAGACTATGCGCATGATCCCTCGCTTTCGAGCGTCGCGCCGTGTGCCGAGCTTTCACCCAAATTATTTTAAGCATAAAATATTTCCTCGGCGCGCGTCTTGTCAAGGCGGTTCTGCAAAGACCCGGCCCACGGGCTGGTCTCCGCGGCGTCGATCTGGAGATTCAGTGTAAATTGGACACACGACAGCGCCGATTCCGAGCCGTTCGGGCGCAGCCTTGAATTTACTTTTGGCACGAACTATCTTGCCAGTGACCACGACAGCTGCGCCGGCTTTCGTCAGGCCACCAAGCCCGGGAGATTCGATTGGCACTCGCGAAGGAGTCCACGCCTGTTTCAAAGAATGGGGCGGATCAGGACGCCGAGTACAGGGCTCAAACGCGGGTCTGGCTCCGGCTGCTCGCCTGCACGACCCTGATCGAAGGCGAGTTGCGGCGCCGGTTTCGCGAAGAGTTCGATTTCACGATGCCCCGCTTCGATGTTCTGGCCCAGCTCGACCGCGAACCGAGCGGGCTTGTGCTGGGAGAATTGCCCAAGCGCCTGATGGTCTCGGCCGGGAACCTCACGCCGATCGTGGACCGCCTGGTCGAGGACGGATACATCACGCGCACGCCCTCGAACCTCGACCGCCGCGTGCAGATTGTCTGCATGACGGTCGAGGGCCGCAAGACCTTCAGGCGAATGGCCAAGAGCCACGGCGCGTGGCTTGCCGAGCTGCTGGCGGATTTCCCGGCCGACCGGTTCGACGGATTGATCGGCGAGCTCGACGACCTCAAGGGGGCCGTCAGGGACGCCCTGCAAAAACCTTGAGCGGACCGACAGTCAGCGCCGCACCTTCACTCCGGCCGCCTCGCGATCCCAGGTATCCGTGGTGATGCCCGCCTCGCGCAGCACGCCCTTCTTGATCTTGCCGTTCTCAGTCAACGGCATCTGGCTCAGAATGCGCACATAGCGCGGGATGGCGAAATAGGCGATCTGCCCTTCGCAATGCCTGACGATGTCGATGGGCTCCAGCGATTGGCCCGGCTCGAGCAGGATCGCAGCCGCAACCTCGTCCTCGCCCAGCTCCGACGGCAGCGGGTAGATCGCGCAGGCGGCGACCGCGGGATGGGACTGGATGGTCTGCTCGACCTCCCATGAGGATACGTTCTCGCCACGCCTGCGGATCGAATCCTTCATGCGATCGATGAAGCGATAGTGTCCGTCAGCATCCCGAACGACCCGATCGCCCGAATGGAACCACAGATTTCGCCAGGCCTCGACCGTCTTCTCCGGCATGCCGAAATAGCCGGTGGCGAAAGCAAAGGGTTCTCCGGCGCGAAGCACGAGTTCGCCGGCCTGCCCGTCAGGAAGCGCTGAATCGTTTTCATCGACGATCCGCGCCTCGATTCCGTCGGCCAGATAGCCCATCGTTCCCGGACGATCCGACGGGATCGTACCCGCGAACACGAAATTGGTCTCGGTCGACCCGTAGCCGTCGACCAGCGGCACGCCAAACCGCTGAAGGAACGGACCGTGGATTTGCGGCGGCACGCCGCCTCCAAGCGCAACGCGAAGACGATGCGCCTTGTCGTTCGCATTCTTCGGCTGCGCCAGCAGCATCGACGCCATCGCGCCGAGCAGATAGCCGACCGTCGCCTTGTGCCGTTGCGCTGCGGCCCAGAAGCCGGACGCGGAGAATTTCGGCTCCAGGACGTAGGTGCAGCCGTTCAGGAGCGCCTGATAGAACGCATTGAGCGCGTTGGTGTGAAACAGCGGCAGTGTCGTGAACAGCACATCGTCCTCGCGGATGCCAAGCGCCCGCGCCGAATAAATGCCCCACCAGAACAGCTGCGCCTGCGGACAGCACACACCCTTCGCTGGCCCCGTCGTGCCCGAGGTGTAGAGGATCGCAACGGTGTCGCCGGGACGCACGGCACCCGCCGGGGCCGCGGCTCCGAGTGCCGGCAACGGTACCGCGGAAAGCCGGGCATCGACTGCACCGGCGGCAGCTCCGACGATCCAGGTGCGAGGTGGCCGTTCAACACCCGCCTCGATGCTATCGATCGCGTCGAGGAACTGAGCCTCGACGACAAGGAGCGCGGGACGCGAATTGCGGAAGATGTGGGAGAGCTGGAAGCCGCGCAGCGCGGTATTGATCGGGACTGCGATGGCGCCAAGCCATGCGCAGCCGAGATAGACCTGCAGGAACTCCGGACGGTTCGAACACATCAGCGCAACCCGATCGCCCGGCTTGATCCCGGCATCGACAAGCGCCTGGGCCGACGCGGCCGCGATCGCCGCGGTCTGCGCAAAGCTCCAGCGCGTCTCACCGGCGACAAGCAGCACGCGCTCGCCATAGCGCTCGGCCTGCCGCCTGAGGATCGTTGAGAGGATGCGGTCCGACGGCGGAAACGACGTCACTGCACACGCCCAGGCCGGCGTCACGTTCTCCCGGCCGACCGCGTCGCTGACGTTCACCGGCGCGTTCTCTGTCACGGTCATGCTCCCGTCTCAGGGCAACAGCTTGTACTTGCCGTTCTCGATCTGGACCAGGACGCGCGAGCGATCGTCGACGCCATGCCGATCCGCCGGTGTATAGGTGTAGACGCCCTGCGTCCCGACGACCTCCTTGGTCGCGAACAGCGCCTGACGAAGCGCGGTGCGGAATTCCGGCGAACCGGGCTTGGCACCGGTTGCCATCGCGCGCTTGGCGGCATCGGCGAAGACGAGCCAGCCGTCGAAGGAATAGGACGAGAATGAATCCGTCGGCGCCTCGCCGTTCGCCTTCTCGAAGGCAGCGCGGAAATCCAGCGCCACCTTCTGGATCGGATTGCTGGACGGAAGCTGCTCCGCCGCGGTCACGGGTCCGGTCGGGCAGATGATGCCGTTGGCGGCCTTGCCGGCGAGACGCAGGAAATCGGCGCTGATCAGTCCATGATTGCCGTATAGCGGCCCTTTATATCCGCGCTCGGACAAGGCGATGACCGGCAGCGCGCCGGGCGTTCCAGTGCCGCCGAGCATGATGGCGTCGGGACGTGCGGCGAGTGCGCGCAGCACCTGAGCCGTGACCGAAGAATCCGATCTGGCGTAGCGTTCGTTGGCAATGATTTTGATGTCGGTCGTCTTCACACTCTGCTCGAGCGAGTTGTACATGAGGTCGCCGAACGCATCGGAGAATCCGATGAACGCGACGGTCTTCAGGCCCTTCGCCTTCATGTGATCGACGATGCCTTGCACGAGAAGCGGCGTCGGTTGCGGCGTCTGGACGACCCAGGGGCCGCCGTCGCCCGGCGGCACCGGCGCGATCGGCGATACCGCGATCATCGGCACTTTCATCTCGATCGCGGCGGTCGCCATCGCCAGGGTCTGCGGCGCGCCCGACGTTCCGATCAGGATATCGACCTTCTCCTGCTCGACGAGCTTGCGCGCGTTGCGCGCCGAGGCGGTGGCATCGGAAGCATCGTCGAGTTGGATGACGCGGACCTTCTCGCCGCCGATCTCACCGACATAGGCCTCTCCCGCGGCGATGCCCTTCGCATTCGGGATGCCGATCGAGGATACCGGCCCGCTGAGGCCGGTGACGAAGCCGACGAGGGTCTCGGCCTGCGCAAGTTGCGGGACGGCGAGAAGCAATGCGGTGGAAGCCAGCAGGCTCTTGATCAAGTTCATGGCACCTGTCTTTCGTGAGGATGTCTGTTCCGATTGGCAAGCGCCATGGATTGGACTCAGGTTGACGCAGCCAGCGCGATGACGCGAAGCGGACTGCCGGAGCCGTTCTGGATCTTCAGCGGCGAGGCCACGATGACCGCCCCGGTGGGTGGAAGCTGATCCAGGTTGCACAGGCATTGCAGGCCGTAGCGTCCGGCGCCGTGCAGGAAATGATGCGCTGGATAAGGCGGCTCGAAATGACCGGCCTGGCCCGCATCCGTACCGATGGTCTCGGTGCCGAACCCGATGACGCCGCGCTCCTCCACCAGCCACTTCATGACGGCCGCGTTGGGGCCGGGCGTATGTGCGCCGTCATCCCTGAGATTGGAGTAGTCGCGCCAGCCCTTCTTCGACCAGTCGGTCCTGAGCAGCACCCAGTTCCGCTCGGGGATCCGGCCGTGCTTTGCTTCCCAGGCCTCGACGAGCGGGACCGTCAGCAGGAAATCGGAATCCTGCGCCGCCTGCGCGGAGCAGTCGATCACGCAGGCCGGCGCGATCATGTCCTTGGTCGGCATCGTGTCGACGGCATTGTTCGGCAGGTTCTTGCCCGTGAACCAGTGGATCGGTGCGTCGAAATGCGTGCCGGTGTGTTCGCCGAACGTGACGTTGTTCCAGTACCAGGCCGGGCCGCGACCATCGTATCGCGAGATTTCCTGGATACGGACCGGCGCGGCCTGGCCGAACTCGGGCGGCAGCACGATGACCGGAAAATCCGGACTAAGCGTAAATGTCAGATCGACGACGCGCACCGCGCCGGCAGAAACCGCACCCGCCAGCTCCAGGAGATTGTTGCTCTGCATCGTCACGTCCTCCGGCTTGGTTGAAATCCCGATGTCACCTGTCGAGCTCGCGCTCGAGCGCTTTCGGATTAGCCGCGAGACGTTGCCGGATTTCTTCGGCGACATCTCCGACATACATCTCCTCGAGCCCGCCTTTGAGACCCGACACGATCGCCTGCGCGATTGCGCGCGGCGCGACCTTCGGCGGCGGTACGGTCTGGAACCACTCGGTGTCGACCGGCCCGGTGAACAGATTCATCACCCTGACGCCGCCGGGCCTGAGCTCGGCGCGAAGGCAGTGCGAGAGCGACAGGCACGCCGCTTGCGAGGCCGAGTAGGCGCCAAAGGCAGGCCAGTTCGCCAGCGCATGGACCGAGAGAATGTTGACCCACGCGGCACTGTTGTTGAGGCCATCGGCACCCCGCATCCGCATGGCGGGGCCGAAGGCCTGTGCGAGGTTGATGAAGCCGAGATAGGCCTGGTCGATCTCGTCGCGCGCGATGCTCGTGCCCCTGCGGTCGAGCAGGCCGCCTGGCCGCACATATTCCGTCGTGTTGACGAGGATATCGACCTTGCCGCCGATGTCGGCCGCGAGATCGGCCGCAGATTTTTCGTCGGCCGCGTCAAGGGTCACGATCTCGACTCCGTCCTGGCCGCGCAGCAGCTGCTCGCCGGCGAAAGGCCGCCACGGTTCGGCAATCCCGACGAACACCGTCTTGGCGCCTGCGGCCTTCAAGGCGGCAACGGCCTCCTGACCGATCACGCTCCGACCGTTGGTGACCAGCACCCGCCGGAATTTCGGATCGGCCGTCATTTCCCGCCATTGCTTGTCGTCTGCCATGTTGGGAGTCTCCCCCTCAGGATGGGCAAAGGCCACTGCCTGGCCGCTCTTGTCGAGTTGAAACGACATGCGGACGGGCGCGCCCTCCACGCAGTCGGCATGGAGGTGCGTCACAATCGTCGGACCGCAATCCATCTTCACGAGGCCGATGCGCCAGGGCGCTCGCTCGCGGAAATAGACATCGCTCGGCACGCGCGCAGTGGTTTCGGCAAGAAGAATACCTCGTCGTGGCGTATCGACGAATGCAAGGCCGGCCGACAGGCAAGACGGACAGGCCTCCCGCGCCGGATAAGCAAAAGAACCGCAGGCCTCACAGCGTTGCAGCATGAAGCGGCCCTCGGCGGCTGCCCGCGTAAACCCATGCGACGTTCTGCTGCGCGGTCGCGGCGGCGAAGCAGGCAACCGCGTCCGCAACAGCGGGTTCTTGCGCCGGGGCGGCTTGATCGGCTCTATCATCGCGACGGCCCTGCAAAGATCGCGGCGCCCGAGGCGAGACCACGGTCATAGTTGATCATACCGAACCCCGAGGCCAAGGCGAGGCTCGCATTCGTGACCTGGGTGGGGCCTGCAGTCCCCAGAACCTGCCGAAGTCCCTCGACGAGACCGAGATAGGCGCCGGCGGCGCCGGCCTGCCCAGCCGAGAGCTGTCCGCCCGAAGTATTGTGCGGAAAGTCGCCGTCGATGGTGAGATCGTGCTGGCGCACGAACTCGGCCCCCTCCCCCTTGTTGCAGAAGCCGAGATCCTCGAACTGCATCATCGTGATGACGGGGTAATCGTCATAGGTCTGCACGACATCGAGATCGTCGGGCTTCACGCCGGCCATCGCATAGAGCTCGCCGACGTCCATTGCCCAGCCGCCGCGGACCTGCATCGGATCATCAGCAAAGGCGTTGTGCCGCTCGATCGTCGAAAGCAGCCGTGCTGCCGTCAGCCCGAGCGAAGCCGCGGTCTCGTCTCGCATCACCAGGAAGGCCTCGGCGCCGGCGCATGGCATCACGCAGTCGAAGAGATGGATGGGATCGGAGATCGGCCGTGCCGCCAGATACTGCTCCATCGTCAGGGGCGTCTTCATCAGCGCATGCGGGTTGCGCAGGGCATTGGCGCGCTGGGCGACGGCGATCCTGCCGACATCTTCACGCGTGACGCCGAAGCTCCGCATATAGTTGCGCGCAATCAGCGCGAAGCTCGCATTGGCGCCACCGGCGCCGTAGGGATAGACGGCATCCTGGTTGAAGCGCGAGAAGTTCTCCAGCGTCAGCCGGAAGGAATCGACGTGGTTGGTATCGCCGGCGATGCACGCCACGATGTCGGCGTCGCGCGCCTGAACCGCGCGCGCCGCTTTTCGCAAGCCTGCGATGGCGCTGGCGCCACCGAGCGGAATCGTATCCAGCCATCGCACGCAGAGCCCGAAATGCTGCGTCAGCCCGATCCCGCTGTCGGTGCCCATGGTGAAGCTGGAGACGCACAGACCGTCGATGTCGGAAGCCTTGATGCCGGCCTGCGCAACGAGCGTACTCAGTGCCCGGCCGATCCACCACTGTGCACTCTCGATGGAGTAGCGCACATAGGGAATCGTGACGGGCGCCGCAATCACGACCCCGTCGTACGGTGTGCGCAAGGTATTGGTCACCAACCGCCCGCCTCGTTCATTGTCTCAGATGACCGTCAGCTTCACGGCAATATTGCCGCGGGTTGCATTCGAATAGGGACAGCGCTCGTGCGCGCCCGCGACGACCTCCTCGGCCACCGACCTCTCGACACCGGGCAGATTGACCTTCAGTTCGACGGCGAGCGCATATCCGACGGGAACCGGACCCATCGCAACCTTCGCGGTCACTGACGGCTCAGCGGACGGGACGACCTTCCGGGTGCGCGCGACGAGCTTGACCGCACCGAGAAAGCACGCGGCGTAGCCGGCCGCAAAGAGCTGTTCGGGGTTGGTGCCTTCGCCCCCGGGACCGCCCAGCGATTTCGGCACGGACAGCGATACCGACAACAGGCCGTCGGCGCTGGCGGCCTTGCCGTCCCGGCCGCCGATCGCCGTCACCTCGGTCTCGTACAGGATCTTTTCGGGAGTCATCATCATTCACTCTCCAGTCCTAGCGGCTGTTGCGAGCAAGCAGTGCGCGGAAATCGTCGCGCGCCTGGGCGCTGGCCCGCTTGAAGCTCGGCCCGCGGCTGGGCTCGGTGCCATTGAGCTGCCGGAGCTGCACCCACATCTCGGCACTTTTCAGCGCCACCGCCGCGCAATTGACCACCGGCGCGTGCCCGACTTTCAGGCCATGCTCCCTTCCGATCAGAAGGCCCGGCAGTACACCGGCGGGGATCACGACGTCGGCGCCGTGCTCGACCAGAGGGCGTGCGCAGGCGACGAAGTCCTTGATCATGCGGGCTTGCGCGGCCTGATCTCCGTCAAAGGCATCGGCGAAATCCGCCGGCTTGCAGCCAAGGCCGGTCACATGGACCACACGATCGCCAAGGCCATAACGCTCGGCCTGCTCGTAGTGCCAGACCTCGAAGACGGGATCGAGCGTCACAAGGCCGAGCCTCCGGCCGAGCTGAGAGGCCGCCAACAACGTCGCCTCGCCGGTCCCGATCACGGGAATGTCGAGCGTCGAACGCAGCTCGTAGAGTCCGGGATCCTGGAAATGTCCCATCACGAAGGCGTCGAACCCGCCCTCCTCGGCCGCGATGCCGTTGTCGATCGCCTGGACGGCGCAGCGCAATTCCGCGAGCCGTCCGAACTCCCGGTCGGGCGGCGAAATGCCCTCGACGTGAACTGTCGTGCCCGATGCAGCGATGTTGTTGAGGTATTCCGACAGCCGCGCCATGTAGGGCGCGTTCACGCTCGCATCAACGAAGCTCTGCCAGAAGATGCGCATCGTCCTTCTCCTCAGGCGGTGATCGGAGGATCGGTCGTCGACGGCCGATAAATATATTTCAATCATAAACTAATTCACGCGTCAAATGCGCTCGGCGTCGCCGCCGACGGCCACCGCCACCGCAAGGGAAGCCCGGCCTTTTCGTACGCTCGATCGGCATTGAAGCGCCGCACTCTGGCGAAATTGTATGCAACAACATTTTTTCTGACAGAGCCGTGACACGTGTTGACGGCTCCACCAACAATACTTTAGGCTTTAAGTAATTCCTCGCCGGCCAGGGACCGGTGGACGTTGCAGGGCACCGATTTTGAGAGACTCGATCGTGTGGACAGTCGCCGTGCTCGAACAGCCGGCAGCAACAGCGTCGCCGACCGCGCATCGCGGCCGGGCCAACGGCCTTTCGTTGCTTCAGGAAATTCCCGCCCACATCTGCCGATGGGCTTGTCGTTCGAGCGGCAACCAGCGCCATGGCCGCTGAGATCCGGCCGAGCAAACCCTCTTCGGTCGCGCCCGGATTTCGGCGCTGCAGCAATGCTTTCAATCGGTTCATTCGTCGTTCGGGGTCCCCGCACGGCAGCTTCGAGGCATTCCTATCCAGCACCAACGGAGGAGAACGCGTATGCGCAAGACTCTGAGCCTACTCGCACTTGTCGCCGGACTCTTCGCAGCGCCGGCTGCGCAGGCCGACATCACCATCGGCTTCGTCACCTCGCTGAGCGGCAACGGCTCGTCGATCGGCATCCCCTATGGGCGCGGCATCAACGCCGCCTATGAATACAAGAAGACCATCAACGGCGAGACCATTCGCCTGATCCAGCTCGACGACGGCTCCGACCCGTCGGCCGCGACCCGCAATGCGCGCAAGCTGGTGGAAGAAGAGAAGGTGGACCTCCTGATCGGCACGGCCACGGCGCCCTCGACCATAGCCATGGCGGCGGTGGCGAGCGAGCTGAAAGTGCCGATGATCGCGGTCTCGCCGATCGGCAAGCTGCCGGATACGCCGGAGCAGTGGGTGGTGTCGGTGCCGCAGCCGGCCTCTCTCCTCGTCAAGATCGTCGCCGACCGCATGAAGCGCGACGGCATGAAGAACATCGGCTATGTCGGCTTCTCTGACGCCTGGGGCGACCTCGTCTACAACGGCGCCAAGGCCGCCGAAGCCGCCGGCGACATCAAGATTCAGACCAACGAGCGCTATGCCCGCACCGACACCTCGGTCACCGCGCAGATTCTCAAGGTGATGGCCGCGCGTCCCGACGCCGTGCTGGACGGCGGCTCGGGTACGCAAGGCGCGCTGCCGCTCCTCACGCTCGCCGAGCGGGGCTTCAAGGGCAACACCTACGGCACGGTGGCACTCGTCAATCCGGACTTCGTCAACGTCGGCGGCAAGGCGGCCGACGGCATTCAGGTCTCCGCGGGTCCCGTGATCGTCGCCGAGCAGCTTCCCGACGAGCACTTTGCCAAGAAGATCGCGCTGGATTTCCGCAGCGTCTACCAGAAGACCCATAACATCCCGACCACCGACGGCTTCTCCGCCTATTCCTTCGACGCCTGGCTGATTTTCGCCAACGCCGCCGAGCGCGCGCTGAAGACCGCCAAGCCCGGAACGGCGGAATTCCGCACGGCGCTGCGGGACGCGATCCTCGGCACCAAGGAGCTGCCGGGCGTGCATGCCGTCTACAATTTCAAGCCCGGTGCGGTCACCGGCGTCGACGAGCGCTCGCTCGTCGTGGTGCGCCTGACCGGCGGCGCCTGGAAGTACGCGCCATAACCGGATCAATGGCCCCGGCATCACAGGGAGCAACGACGTCTCAATGACGAGCGACATTGCAGCCATTCTCGCGATCGACGGGATCGCCACCGGGGCCGTCTACGCCCTGGTGGCGATCGGGACCGTCCTGATCTTCACGGTGACGCGAGTCATCTTCATTCCCTTCGGTGACATCGCGGCCTTCACCGCGCTGACGCTGGCTGCCCTCGACGCGAAGCGCTTTCCGGGTACGGGAGCGCTGGTCGTGATCCTGGCCTGTCTTGCGACCCTGATCGAGATCATCTCGCTGGTGCGCTCCGGCGAACTCCGGCTGCTGCCCCGCGCGCTGTCCTTCTATCTCCTGCTTCCGCTCGCCGTGGTCGGTGCAGCCTGGCTTGTCATGCGCCTGGACCCGCCGCTTGCCGTCAGGCTCGTGCTGGCGCTGATGCTGATCACGCCGATCTCCCCGCTTCTGGATCGGATCGTCTTCCGTCCAATTGCTGACGGCACCGTGCTGCTGTTGCTGACGGTGTCCGTGGCACTGCATTTCGCGCTGGTCGGCCTTGGCCTGTTGTTCTTCGGGCCCGAAGGGGTTCGAACCGAGCCGCTGACCTCGCTCTCGACCGAGTTCGCGGGCGTGCTGATCTCGGGCCAGACCATGCTGATCGTGATCGCGGCACTCGTTTTCAGCGGCCTCCTCTACCTCTTCTTCGACTTCACGCTGGTCGGAAAATCGCTGCGCGCCACGGCCGTGAACCGGACCGGCTCCCGGCTCATGGGAATACGCCCCGCCCGCGCCGGCACGATCGCCTATCTGCTGGGATCGCTGATGGCCGGCGTATCCGGCATCCTGATCGCGCCGGTGAACACCGTCTTCTACGATTCCGGCTTCCTGATCGGCCTCAAGGCCTTCGTCGGCGCCATCGTCGGCGGCATGACCAGCTATCCCGGTGCGGCGATCGGCGCCGTCGGCGTCGGCATCCTCGAAAGCTTCGCCTCCTTCGAGAGCAGCGCGCTCAAGGACGTCATCGTCTTTTCGCTGCTGATCCCGATCCTGATCTGGCGATCCCTCGCCTCGCTGCATTCCGAGGAGGAGATCGAGGAATGACGCGCCTCCACATCCAGCTTGCCGCCGTCCTCGCCGTGCTGTGTCTCGCGGTGGCTCCCTTCGTGCTCAGTCCGTTCAGCATCACGCTGATGAATTATATCGGCATCTATTCGCTGGTCGCCATTGGTCTTGCACTCCTCACCGGCGTCGGCGGCATCGTGTCGTTCGGACAGGCCGCGTTCGTGGGTGTCGCCGCCTATGCAACCGCGTGGGTCTCCGCGCTGAACGGATACTCCCCGTGGCTCGGCCTCGTGTTCGGCGTGGTGCTGACCTGCGGCGTCGCAACTGTTCTCGGCGTCGTCACCCTGCGGCTTCAAGGCCATTTCCTGTCGCTCTCGACCGTCGCCTGGGGCCTTGCGATCGGCTTCCTGTTCGGCAATGTCGAGGGGCTCGGCCGCTTCAACGGCATCTCGTCGATCCCGCCGATCAGCTTCGGTTCGATTGCGCTGGTCACGAGCGCCCAGATCTATTTCCTGATCTGGGGCATCGTCGCCGCGGTGCTTTTCCTCGGCTACAACCTGCTGGACTCCCGGCTCGGCCGCGCCATGCGCGTGCTCCGCGGCGGCAATACGCTGGTCGAGAGCCTCGGCATCAACGCTTTCCGCATCAAGCTCGTGACCTTCGTGATCGCGGCCTTCCTCGCCTCGCTCTCCGGCTGGCTCTATGCGCATATGAGCCGCTTCATCAGCCCGGGTCCGTTCGATGCCGGCATGGGCATCGAATATCTGATGATGTCGATGGTCGGCGGCGCCGGCAGCCTGCTCGGCGGCGTCGTGGGGGCCGCGGTCGTCACGCTGCTCAAGAACAGCGTGCAGGATTATCTGCCGCTGATCGCCAAGGGTGCCTCCGGCCAGCTCGAGATCGTCGCCTTCTCCGCACTGTTCATCCTGTTCCTGCAATGGGCCCGGCAGGGCATCGTTCCCTTCGTCGCGCGCTATCTGCCCAAGGCCAGGCGCGAGCGACCTCAACCGGCGCCGCCCCTGCCCCGTCGCGCGCAACCGACGCCCGGGGAGCTGCTTCTGAAAGTGGATGGCGCCGAGCGCCGGTTCGGCGGCCTGGTCGCCGTCAACAATGTCAGCTTCGAAGTCCGCGCCGGCGAAATCCTTGCCGTCATCGGCCCCAACGGCGCCGGCAAGAGCACGATGTTCAACTGCCTGACCGGGGCGCTCCGGGTCAACAAGGGTGAGATCGTCTTTGCGGGACGCCCGATCACGCATGACGCGCAGTCCCGCATCGCCAAGGCCGGCGTCGCCAGGACCTTCCAGCATGTGAAGCTGAGGCCGCGCATGAGCCTTTTGGAAAACGTGATGCTCGGCACCTATGCGCGCACAAGCACCGGCCTGTTAGCCGGCGCCTTCCGCCTCAACGGGCGTGAGGAAGCCAGTACCCGGCACGAGGCGCTGATGCAGCTCGAACGTGTCGGGCTCGGCGACAAGCCGTTCGAGCTCGCGGGCAATCTGCCGCTCGGCAACCAGCGCATTCTGGAGATTGCGCGTGCGCTCGCCGCCGACCCTGCGCTGCTGGTGCTGGACGAGCCCGCCGCCGGCCTTCGCCGCCAGGAGAAGCTGCGGCTCGCGGAGCTGCTCAGGTCGCTGCGGGCAGACCATCTGACCATCCTGATCGTCGAGCATGACATGGAGTTCGTGATGTCGCTGGTCGACCGCATCGTGGTGCTCGATTTCGGCTCAAAACTCTGCGAAGGCGAGCCAGCCGCGATCCGCAGCGACGAACGGGTCCAGGAAGCCTATCTCGGAGGCGTCGCGTGAGCGAGATGCTGTCCATGACGGATGTGACGGTCTGCTACGACAATGTCGAAGCGGTCCGCAACGTGTCGCTGTCGGTCGAGGAAGGTCAGATCGTCACCGTCATCGGCCCGAACGGTGCCGGCAAGACCACGCTGCTGATGGCGGCCATCGGCCTGCTGGCCTCGCGTGGCCGCATGGTCTTCCAGGGTCACGACATCGGCAGGATGTCGGTCGAAGATCGCGTCGAGCGCCGGCTGTGCCTGGTGCCGGAGAAGCGCGAGCTGTTCTCCGACATGACGGTCGCGGACAACCTCCTGCTCGGCTCCTACAGCCTGCGCGACCGCTCGGGCGTCCAGAAGACACTGGACGAGGTCTATGATCGCTTCCCCCGGCTGAAGGAACGGCAGCGCCAGGCGGCAGGCACGCTCTCCGGCGGCGAGCGCCAGATGCTCGCGCTCGGCCGCGCGCTGATGGCCAAGCCGAAACTGCTCATGCTGGACGAGCCGAGCCTCGGCCTCGCGCCGCTGATCGTGCGCGAGATCTTTCGCACCATCGCGTCCCTGCGCGATCTCGGCGTGTCGATCCTGCTGGTCGAGCAGAACGCCCGCGCCGCGCTTGAGACAGCCGACTACGGCTATGTGCTCGAGACCGGCGAGGTCGTGCAGTCAGGTCCGGCCAAGGATCTCATCCACGACCCCCGGCTGATCACGGCCTATCTAGGTGGACACTAGCGCCGGCCGGGATCAGGCTCGGCGAGCCGCACAACAAAGATATCGAAAAACAACCCCATGCACAGTAGCTGGCGGCAGCGATATCAATGGCTTGATACCCAGCAACTGCGGATTTCGCGAAATCGACTTGATGCGTCGGGCAAAACAGTGGCACAATGCCATCATCGCTGCCCATGGATAGCCGATGGCTTCCATCGCCAACTCGGACATCCCAGTTACTAGGGGATCAGCAAGCTAAAGCCCGCCCGCGACAATTGGGAACGGTGGAGCATACCATCACCCGATGAAATGGCGCCGCTCGCGCGCCCACATCTTGGGCGACAGCAAAGGCAAATCAATGATGCTCTAATCAGCGCGATAAATCGAACATCAGTTGCGCTCCATCTTGAATCCGCATCTTGGCACAAAGTGCATATTACGTCCGGCCTCGCCGAGGACCGCTGTTGGCTCATGGCAGACCTATCATGGCCGTCTGCTTGATGTCGGCTTTTGACCCAACTGCGACATCGCTTGGCAGCATCCAGTTTTCGCTGGAGCCCTTTCAATTGGGCGAGAGGTCCGGCGATCTGCGCTTCCGGCGATAGATGCGCCTTCGCTGGCTATTCCAATGTGCTATTCTTATCGCATAGGCCATAGGTATCCCATGACAGGTACTGCAGAGTGGCTCGCATCGATCGGTTTGGGGGAGTACGCCCAGCGTTTCGCCGAGAACGCCATCGATTTCTCGGTCGTTAGCGATCTCACGGAGCAAGACCTCAAGGACCTTGGCGTCCTGCTTGGGCACCGGCGCAAACTTCTGCGCGCAATTGCAGAACTCAAGAGTGAAGTCCTCGTATCAGTCCGAACGGCCGCCAAACCGGCGCCGCGGGACAGCGCCGAGCGGCGCCAACTGACGGTCATGTTTTGCGATCTGGTGGACTCGTCGGCACTTGCGGCCCGACTGGATCCAGAGGACTTGCGCTCGGTCATCGGTGCCTATCACGACTGCATCGCGGGTGTTATCGCCCGGAATGAGGGCGTCATCGCGCGGTACATGGGGGATGGCGTGCTTGCCTATTTCGGCTATCCCCAGGCGCACGAGGACGATGCCGAGCAGGCGACACGCGCGGGACTGACACTGGTCGATGCCGTGGCCAACCTCCAGACAGATATCGGTACGAGGCTACAGGTCCGCGTTGGCATCGCCACCGGAATGGTCGTCGTGGGTGATCTGACCGGCGAAGGCGCCGCCAAGGAGCACGCGGTCATTGGTGAGACACCGAACCTGGCCGCTCGCCTGCAGCAGTTCGCCGAGCCCGGCATGGTGCTGATTTCCGAGAGCACACACCAGCTCACCGATGGACATTTCGAGTACCGCGATCTCGGCCCTGTCGCGCTCAAAGGATGGGCGGAACCAATACCTGCCTGGCAGGTGCTCGGGGTCAGTGGAGCGGAAAGCCGCTTCGAGGCGCAGCACAAGACGCGGTTGACATCGCTAATCGGGCGTGACGAGGAGATCGAACTGCTGTTGCGGCGCTGGCGGCATGCCGCGTCAGGCGAAGGCTGCGTCGTGGTTCTAACTGGGGAGCCTGGTATCGGTAAGTCGCATATCGCGCTGGCGCTTCAAGAGCGGCTCCAGGCCGAACCACACATTACGGTACGGCACTTCTGCTCGGCGCACCACGCCAACAGTGCGCTGTATCCATTCATCGTCAACCTCGAACGTGCCGCCCGGTTCGAACGAGGCGAGACGGCGACGGAGAAGTTTGCCAAGCTTGAAGCTCTGCTCTTGCGGTTTGGCGCCGATGCAGACCGCGTGGTGCCGGCCCTGGCCAATCTTCTGTCGCTTCCGCTCTGCGACCGCTATCGCCTTCCCGAAATGACTCCGCAGACCCGCAAGGACATGACGCTGGCGGCGTTCCTGGCCCAACTCGAAGCATTGGCGGCGCGTCAGCCGGTGTTCGTCATATTCGAGGATGCCCATTGGGCGGATCCGACGTCGCTGGAACTGCTCGCGGTTACACTGGAAAAGCTGCCGCGGCTTCGCGTGCTGCTGCTGATCACGGCGAGACCGGAGTTCACGCCGCCCTGGCCTGGTCATGCCCATGTGACGACGATCTCGCTCACGCGGCTCAGTCGGCGCAACGGGGCAGCATTGGTCGAGCGCGTCACCGCCGGCAAGACGCTCCCCGAGGAGGTCATGCACCAAATCCTCGCCCGTACCGATGGCGTGCCCTTGTTCGTCGAGGAACTGACGAAGGCCGTGCTCGAAACCGGGCTGTTGCAGGAGCGGGACGACCATTACACGCTCAGCCGTCCGCTACCATCGATGGCGATTCCGACGACGTTGAGCGCATCGCTGATGGCCAGGCTCGACCGATTGGCTCCGGTGAAATACGTGGCTCAGATCGGCGCCGTCGTGGGGCGCGAGTTCTCCTACGAACTGCTGAGCGCCGTTGCCGAGTTGCCAAGGCAGACGCTGGAGGAGGCGCTTGCCCAGCTTGTCCGGGCGGAGCTGATATTCTGCCGGGGCGAGATCCCCCGGGCTGTCTATACTTTCAAGCATGCGCTCGTACGCGACGCTGCCGAATCCGGACTTCTGAAGAGCCGACGCGCTACGCTGCACGCCACCATCGCGGACGTGTTCGAGCAACAGTTCCCGGAAATCGTAGAGGCTCAACCCGAGACTCTCGCGCTCCACCTCACGGAGGCGGGACTGTTCGAAAAGGCAGGAGAATATTGGCTTCAGGCGGGAAGGAAGGCGGCCATGCGCTCCGCCAACCTCGAAGCTATCGCACACCTGCGGAAGGGCATCGAGGTGTTGACCCATTTGGCCGACGGTGCTCGGAAGGACAGACGAGAGCTTGATTTCCAGTTCGCGCTGGGACCATGCCTGATCGCTACCCAGGGACCGGCATCGCCACATGCGGTGGCGATCTTCGCTCGCGCGCGCGAGCTGTGCCAGCGCCTCGAAGATCCCCCCGAGCAACTACAAATCATGTTCTGGTTGACCACCGCGAGCGTCATTCGTGGTGAGTTGCCGGTCGCCGAGGAAATGATCTCGGCGCTGCTCGAACTCGCGGAGGCGCGCGGCGATCGACCAACGTTGCTCAACGCGATGCGTGGACAAGGCATGATTCGACTTTTCATGGGACATCTCGAAGGAGCCCACGAAGTGATCGTACAGGCCTTCGAAGCGTTCGAGGCAAGCAACGAGCAGGACAGATTGGCGGCGCGTGCCGCCGGCCAGGATGCGGGCGTGGCCGACCTTGCCCTGATGTCATGGGTGCTCTGGCTGCTGGGCCGCCCCGATACCGCGCTCGCACGACTGGATACCGCCATTCGGCGTGCCGACGCCATTGGTCATCCGCATTCGCAGGCCTATGGATGTTACTATGCGTCCATTCTCCACGCTCTTCGGGGCGAGTTCCTGACTGCGCACGGCTATGCGGAACGCTGTCTTGCCTTATCGGAGGAGCACGGATTCCGGCAATGGAGAGGATTGGCGCGCGCCGTTCGGGGGATAAGTGCCACCTTTCTTGATCCTTCGTCCGCCGCGCTCGCGGAAATCCAGGGTGCGATGAACGAATATCGCAACGCGGGCTATCAGCTCGGCATCACGGCCCTATACGTGCTCCTGAGCCCGGCCCTATTGTCGAGCCGTCAGCGCGAAGCCACGCTCGAGCTGATCGAACAGGGTCTTGCCACAACCAGCCGCAATAGCGAGCGGATATTTGAGGCCGAACTGTACCGACTGAAGGCGCGCGCGCTGCTCTTCGATGACGTACCGGGAGCCGGCACCGAGGCGCAATCACTGTTCGAGCGCGCACTGACAACTGCAAGAAGCCAACACGCCAAGGCCCTTGAACTTCGAGTTGCAGTGGACCTCGGCGCCTTGTGGGTCGATCAGGGCAGACGCAAGGACGCGCTCAATCTGCTCGCGCCCATCTACGCCGGCTTCGCCGAGGGTTTTGAAACGCAGGATCTAAAGCAAGCGAAGGCACTGCTCGATCGACTGCAGTAATTTTTGCCTGGATCACAGATATTGGAGTCTGGTTCAGCGGTCGCAGAGCTACTTGCCTTTGGCACTAGGCATCCGCTCGCTCTTGGCATCTACGATACGTATCTTTCACCTTTTGCCATCCCTCCTTGTCGTTCTTCTCTGGATGCTCATTTATGAAGTGTGGCCCTTCATGCGGGTCGAGGTCTGCATGTGCGTGATACCTCTTGATTGCTTGTTCCGCAGCGGCTCTTCCCAACACTCGCCCGTTATAGAGGTTGCTGTGATTCCATTTGAAATTGATGTGCCCCGGCACCTGGATTTCGACGATTATGCCTTCCCATTTGGGTTCGTCGTACTGCACGTGATATTTGAAGATCCTGACGTCGTCTTCGCCAACGGTCGCTGCGAATAATTGGCAAAGATTCGCCAGGGCATCATGAAGGTCTTTCGGTTTGCGGACCTGCTTCGAATCGACGATCCTGCTCACCCATATTTCGTCCAGATCACGGTGCTCCTCGAGCAAGCTCTCGAAGTTGACCGTGTCGATCAGCGCTCCTTCGCAGTACGTAACTCCGTCGATCTCAACTGTTTCTTCGATGAAGGGAAGAGCTGAGCACGCACATAGGCTGGACGCGCTGATTGGCCCTTTGTACTCTTTCTTGTCGACTTGCTGGATCATTGGTCGGTTGGAAAACAACGCGAGCTTATGGTCATCAAGATTCCAGGCGTTGTGAAATATGACGGGCTTTCCAGGCTCTTTGAGCGCTTCGAACTTTATGCTCTTCATGAACTGGCTATTCGGATAGTTGATCTTGGAGAGGCCCGTGACATGGGACAAGTACATCATTGACGTGAGATAGCGAACGAAGGGATTGGGTGCCAGGACCTGATTAAGGATCCATCTGTTGATGTCTCCGTCGTCCGGGATCGTGAACTTCTGTTGAGGGAACCAGAGCGACATAGAATCCCTGAAGGCATTCACCATGGTCGATGGGTCCCATAAATGCAGATAGTTCTTGGGATCCATGACGAAGCTGGTCAGAGCCCTGCTCATGCTTCCTGCCCAATCCGGACCAAACACGGTGTTTATGGGGAAGCGCTTATAGCCTTCGTCGTCTCGAAACACGCCATTCTTGAAGAATTGATAGGTCTTTTCCGCCCTGGCTTTGTTTTCAACTCCATCAAACTGATTGTAGACGATCCCAACCCAAGCGCCGATGCAGGACAAAGCCCACACGTCAAACCTTATATCTTCGTTGGCAAGGGCTTCCAGAACCCCGATGTGCAATCCTGCTGCCGGACCGCCTCCGCCGAGCGCAATCGCTCTCTTTACCATCGGATCCTCCATCTGATTTTTCGTGTGGCTTATTCTCCAATCAACTTTCTGAATTGCGTGAAGAGATTGGTCATTCTTGGGCTCTCGGCCGCACAGAATGCCATCGAACCAAACTTGACAGTTCATAGAGCCAGCATTGCGAAATACGATACGTGCGACGGAGCGGTGGACGTCGATATTCGATCTCGAATCCGCTGATCCCACTGGCGCACGAAGAACCTGCTTAGCCTATCGCGGTCTGAACCGTCCATTTGTGAACCACTTCACGTACGATACTTATTGCCGCCCATGGCCGCGGACCTGTTGTCCAATCGCGACTTCCGTTATTGGCCCAAAGCGGACGCTTTGTAGTCTTTGCTCAGATGTCGGCTTGTGACCCGGAACGGACATATCGAAATCAAAACAGACCGAACGGACGAGAAGCACCGCGACTCAACTACGGGAGTCCTTTTGTCACCGTAAAGGGATTGAACCCACGTTCCGCGAGGGCAGCCCACGAAGCTGCGCCAAGATGTGACAATCGGAAATAGAGCCGCGGTTTGGTCGGATCGGTGTCCAACACGAACCCGGTCGGCAACTCGCGGGCAGTTGTGGCATAGAACCCACCATCCGGCGACCTCTGGGATTCGACTACAGCGATCAACGAGTCTGCTCTCCCAGTCCTGCCGAGCAATTTCATCAAGAGAGCCATTTGGCCCGTTCCTTCGGTCCACACACCGTCTCGGTCTTCACCGTAAGAAAAGCCCTCATCGACACTCATTCGCTGTTCGGCGGTCGTAATTGCCGATGCAAATTTCTCGACCGCTCCGTGGAGCGCTATTAAAGGCCAGACCTGAGCATCGAGAGCCAAAATCGGATTGTGCGTGACACCGTCTTCAGCGGTACCTGCGGCGAAACAGGCGCATGCCGGATCCCACATCGTATTTACGAAGTACTCAGCGACCGTTGCCTTATCGCGCCAGCGCGAATCCCCTGTACGGATCGCAAGAAGGCCAAACGCGGCGGCGAGGTCAGTATTATGTTCAGTCGATTTCCACGTCCGCACTTCCGGCGTCGGTTCGTGCCCAAACGTACCACCCGTGAAACCGCCAGTACCGCGCGTATCGGCCCATTGCGCGACCCAGGCGCCAAGCCGTGCTGCACCATCGCGGAACCGAGAGCCGGCGTTCACACCATCAAGCGACAGCAACGCCAACATGGCCCATGCCATGTTACCAACATCGCTGCCCACCTGATATCGATCCTCTAACCATTTGTTCTGAGTATTGTCCCACCCCCCCGGAAGTTTGACGGGGCCATTCCCCACCACGCCCGCGGCGTAAGCGTTCCGGAGCCGTCCATCATGCCAGGTGCGGTCGTTGTCGATGGCCCAGAGAAGCGCCGAGCCAATCCGATACGCTTTGTCTTGCTCACCGCAACCGACCAACGCGATGGCGGCTACCGCATTGTCATAGAGGTAGGCGGCGCCATGCAGAGGCCCCGATTCGACGGTCGGATAGCTGGGCAGGAACAACGGCCCTGATGGCGGTGCCTTATCAATTAGACCAGCGAGGTATCCGCACGCTGACGTTTTTGGTGCTGTTGAGGCTTGCAGTGGAGCGGAGGCCATCATGATTGCGAAAGTCGCGACGATCCAAGTCTGAAGGCAGAGTCCGCGACAACGGTAGAAGCAACAAGTGATTGGTGCCGGTAGCATTTCGCTGCCTCTCGTGTCTTTTCAAGCAAGATAGACTTTAGGACATCGGGAAGAATGCCGGTCAGGATCGAGAAAAAAATGTGCCTTCGTCTTCAATGGCAGCTTATGGCACTTTTCGGACCTGCGGCGGCAGTGTTCCGATGTCCGCTGTTGAGGGTTGAACGGACCTAAATCAGCCGCGCCCGAAGGTCGCCTTTTGACCCAGACCGGACCACCCGTTCGCCGCGCAGGCATTGGGCTTAGGCTCGACCGGTCCTCGCGCTAGTTTGAAGGACCTCGTGTTGCCAGACAGAGCGGTCGTCCCCATCGTATAGTGATCAGAAATCGCCAGCCACGAAAAGACCAGACTACTGGCGATTGCCGCGCTTGCGCCGCCTGCTTGGGCGGAAGGGCGCGGGTACGGGTGCCAGGGCGAGCCCCTGGTACGGTATGGCAATCATCCCTCGACCATGGCCGATGAGTGCCGGTCATGCCAGTCCCGTGGATTATCGAAGAGCTGATCTATGGCCAAAAGCATTCTTGTCATCGTTGCTATTCTCGCAATTTCTACTTCTGGCGCTTTGGCCGCACAGAGGACCCATCATGGCCGCGCGTCGCCTGCGCCGTCGCCGAGCGAGGGGTCGAGGGGGCTGAGCCCATATGCTGTGGGCCCAGGTAATTCCAACGACCGCGACATGTACATCAAGAACCTGCGCGACTCCGGGTATAATCCGGAGAACAACTTCAACAGGTTCGGGAACGTGCAGGCAGCACCTTATGGGGGCGGCTAAACCTCGAATCCCCTTAACCCGGTACCGGCGCGGCTGCAGTCGCTAGGCCCGCCAAAACGGCTTTTCGAGTTCGTGCGCGATGTCGCTCCGGGAGACGCCGATATCGTGCAGGTCGGGCTCGGTCCAGCGTGCGAGCTCCCGGCGATCGCGATAACGCTGCCGCCAGAGATCAGAGATGAAGGGTCGCGCCAACGCTGGCCCAAACCTCGTAGAGGTTGAGGAGAGCCTTGATATCAGCGGAGATCAGGCGTGTTGAAGCAAACTTCACAGCTTTATCTCCCCCTATAAGTTCGGGAGGACTGTATCGCTGTGCTACTGACAGCATACTGTCAGCAGCAGGTAGCATCTCTGGCCCAAGGAACGGAGATGCCCCGGCTTCGGCTGGCAATCACTTTGCGTCATGTATTCTTGGGAAGTCCGATGTTGGCCCATCAGCGAAGTGACGACACCGCTCAAGGAGGTCCGCTTAGCGAGGCGGTGCGGACTGGATTTGCTCGCTCTGAGTTCTTCGCATTTTGACCCGAAGTCGACCTTAAACTCGTAACCAGCGAGAGGCTGATCGCAGCTTAGCAGAGTCCTTGGTGGGACTTAGCACAAGCGGCACGCTCCCCAGGATCCGCAGCAACCCGCGCAACCACCGAACCCCCAGCCACCATACCCCCAGTCATCGAACCCGATGTCGTCATAGAATCCGATGCTGAACCCGCAGCCGCCGCAACCGCAACCACGGAAGCCACGGCAACCACGGAAGCCACCGCAACCTCGGATGCCAACGAACCCGCTACCACCGCAACCTCGAATGCCAACGAGCCCGCCACCACCGCAACCTCGGATGCCAACAAACCCACCACCACCGCAACCTCGGCCGCCAACAAACCCGCCGCCACCGCAACCTCGGCCGCCAACAAACCCGCCGCCGCAACCTCGGCCGCCGCCGCACCCCCCGCCACCATGGCCGCACCCGCAACCACCGCACCCCCGCGCTAGCTGCACGCCGCCGCCAAAGTTTTCTCTATCGAAAAGATGGAACGTGGCCAGACTGACGTCGGCCATTTCCTCTTCGCCAAGAAAGAAGCGCTGATTTGGCGAGGTGTTGGATTGCGGGATACCGGTAGCGGGCATCGTGGATGCGGATGCGCTACTCGCCAGCGAAAGACCCAGTCCGGCCGCACCTAGCACCTTCACGGTGGCGGCTTTGGCTGTGCGCTTCTGCTTCGAAGCTTGCTTGACCCGTGGCATGATCGCACCCTCCGTAGTTCTTGTGAAAGCGCTCTGCAAGAGTGCGCTCGGCGAAACCGGCGCGCAAGGGTTACCTGTGCCATAAAATGCGAAACATCTCATCGAGCTCCATTCATCTTCAGAACCGAGATCGACACATGACCGCTTTTGGTTGAGCAGAATCACGCCAGCTGACCAGCGCAAGAGGCGTCGCGATGTCGGCTGTCTACGGGAAAGCGGAAGTCACACGATGGTTGGGCTGACCGCAGCTTTTGACCCAAAGCGGAAATCACTAGCTCGGTACCCCGCTTAGGTGAAATGTCGTAGCAAGGATGCGCCAGCCGTCGGGGGAGCGAACAAGGTTGTACGACTGCCGCCATTGCCTTGTGACGCTTCCATCCGGTCGGAGGTTTTTCCACGTTACAGTTCCGAGAGCACTGCGTTCGCCTATAGGAACAGCCACTACATCGTGCAGAGTTCCACTTTCGGCCCCTTCGCGTCGGTAGGTGTCGGCCACTCCTTGGAAAAACCGCGCAATCTCGTCACGTGACTGAAAACAATGTATCGACCCGTCACCCCGCATGGTGATGCAGGGAGCGCAGTAGAGTTTGGCGATTTGATCACCATCCCAGGTGGTGAATGTCTGCATGTATTTGTTGAAGAAGGCAGATATCTCGACTTCAAGCGCTTCCGGCATGATTTGTCTCCAGAGCTTTCATGTTCTGCGACGAGCAAGCCAACCCGAATTGTCTTGGGTTGCGATACAGCGCACGCGGAATTCGGATGGCGACATGCCGTTCAGCCGATCCGCTGCTGGGTCCAACTCCGCGCAACTGGCCTGCTCTACAGTTACGATCTGATCCGCGGCCAACCAAGCTACGATTGGAACTGAAGGGCCAATGATTACAAGATAGGCCAAGCCGAGAGCGGGAGACCAACGTTCAATACCAAGCCCCGTCCGGAAGACCACGGCCATTCCTAAGCCGAAGCACGCGATCCAAACGGCAAGCCAACAAGCAGAGATCATTCGTCTCTCCCCGCTCCAACAGTGTGCGCAATGTTACCGTTGACGCCCATCTCTCGCCAGAAGACAGTTTGCACCGAAGGGGCAATGCACTTGACCGATTCTGGGTGGTTAAGCTCACCTGCCCGTCAGGTGTTGATGGAAACGACGAGGTCATTGAATGCAAAAGGCTGATCGGCGATGTCGCCTATTGGCCCCAAGCAGCGGTTGGTGGATGTGTGCCATTCCGCTGCTGTCAGGGGAGAAGCAGACATCCGGCAAACAGGCCAAAAATGACGCGAATGACCTATAGCAGACCTGCACCCGAGCATTCGCCGAGTGGCCGCCTTAACCTCGCAGTGGCAGCGGGATGGAAAGCAGTTAACGCGCGAGTGCACTTCGTAATCTTAATTTACGCGAAGGCGTCCCACCGAAATTGCTCACCCGCGCCGACGAGTTGATCGAATAACTCGCTCTTAGCTGAGACGCATGGGTCCACACCTAGCCCGAGCCGACTCGCGCAGCGCTTCATCGCACTCCGCTTCCGGGCGTATTCAGACCTTGAGAAAGCATTGGCGAGGTCTGGCAGTGACCCGGCAGCTGACTCTGGATGCAAGCCTGAAGTAGACCGGGCGCTCTAGCACCCGTCGTCTCCTTCCACGACGGTCGACAGGAAGCTGGAACGAGCCAGATCACATGCAATCGGCTTCGAGAACGAGGTGCCAAACCATCTACTCGTCAACGACCCATCGTTGGTGACCCAGGGGATTGGCGGCAGTTGCGGCAGATAAGATGCATACGGCATCACTTTCGCAAGCGTCACTCTGACCAGATACTTTGCTAGAAAAGCCTCGTTCATTCCGCCGTCCAGTCCGCTATAGATCGGGGCTGCCGGCACGTTGTCATTGAGCAATCGCGCGAATTCGAGTTCGTCGGTACGTTGCTTCTCAAGCGCCCGCCGCGCAATTTTGGAATCCACGACAAACGCGGGGCATTTATCGGTGGGACTGAACACGAGAGGATACGGCGAATTTGGTGGAGCTTGCGCATCGAACACATAGCGTCGATTGCACACGTCCACCTTAGGTTCGAGATGCGTCGTCTCGAAGTGATCGTTGCCGACTTTGAGCATTTTCCAGAAGGAGAGGTTCGGGCTATTTCGATGCTGCGCCAGGTTTGCCGGCGTCAGGCGGAATGGATAAGCCTGGACCTGAAAGGACGGTCGGCCGCCGAGGGAGTCCCGCGCTAGCGAATAGATCTCGCTTATCTGTTCGTCGGTCATGGCATAGCAACCGCTCGATGAGCAGTCGCCATGGATCATGAGTAAGCTGCCGTCGCGATTGTTTGCCTTGTCGAAGCTGTTGGGAAAGCCGACGTTGATCGCGAGATGGTAATCGGAGTTGGGATTCATCAGCTCGGGAGTAATCGTATAGAACCCCTCTGGAGCCTGACGGTCACCCTCCTTCAGTTTCGGCCCGAGATCCCCCGACCACCGACAGATCGGGTACACCTTGAGGATTTTGAAGAGGCCGGTGGTGTCCTGTTTCCAGACTTCGAGCTCCGCCTCTTGCTTGAAGACGCGCACAAGGATAGGCGAGTATTTTGGCATCTTCTTTTGTCGGAGCAGCGAGAGCAACTCGGGTGGTAGCTCCTTTGTAGCCTTGGCCGGCAAGCGGTTGCTGTTTTCGCCAAGGCAGGTGGCCGGCGACAACGCCGCGAAAAAAGCTGCAGTCAGCACAAGCGCACGGAGTGCCGTGGCGCCGATCATGACCTTACCTCGGGCGTGGAATCTGCTCATTTGGGTAGCGTGTAGTCAGTGGGTTCGTAAGGCAAGCCCAGATGGACGCAGCCACCGGAGAAGTTCGAGCTTATCGTTGGCCTTGGGGATGCCAAGACGCTCGGTCTCGTCGTCCGCTTCTGGCCCATAGCTGACCTGCCCGATCGGTTCAGCCGAGGACTTCTTTTAACCCAAAGCTGACCTCAAGCAGTTCCGGAGACAATTAGGCAAAAAGCCCGCATTGGTTATGACAGCATTCTTGGCGGCGCTCGCGACATCGGCCAAGTCGGAGTTCATCAATGTGCCGACGGAGTGATCGCCACCGATAGCCAAGACCGGCATCGGCAATTTTCCGGTCTTTGCGAACAGCGTTTTGTTGTCCTCGCCGTCCTTAGTGAAGTCAGCAAACTGTCCGCTAAAGGCATCGTGGATGGCACCCGCACGAGCATAGAGCACCGCATCGTGATCCCGGGTCTTTCGTCGATCGCAGCGGGGGTATGGGTTCACGGCCTGGTTCGAAAACCGATACGGTTATCGAAGCATCGAGGCCGACAGTGCCAATGTTAGCGCTCGCCCTGCCGGAAGCCACTGGAACTCGTGCTAACGAGAAATATCGAAGTGTACTGCTTTGATAGTGTGAATCGCTTCCAACGGACGACGCTCGGAGACGTCAGGCGCAGGTGTCGTGCGCAGAAGCATTGTAGCCTGGAATCATGGGAGAGCCGAGCATGGATTCCATTTCTCGTCGCCATATGTTGGCAGCGACCGCTACCGGAGGTCTTCTAACGAGCGTTGGGCTGGCGCACGCGCAAACCGCGGACGGCGCGATTCCTCAGCCACAGCGACCGGGTCACGGCGGCACCGATCCCGGTCCGCGCAATCTCATGCGGGATCGGCAGAACCCGGATCTGCTGGTTCCGCCGTCGACCGATCATGGTACCTTGCCGAACCTGCGCTTCTCGTTCTCGGACGCCCATATGCGGCTTGAGCCGGGCGGCTGGACCCGCCAGGTCACGCAGCGTGAGCTGGGCATTGCCAAGTCCATGGCCGGCGTGAATATGCGCCTGAACGCGGGCGGTGTGCGTGAGCTGCATTGGCATAAGGCGTCAGAATGGGCCTACATGCTCTATGGCAAGGCTCGCGTGACGGCGGTCGATTCCGAGGGGCGCTATTTCGTCGATGACGTCGGCGTCGGAGATCTCTGGTTCTTCCCGGGCGGAACCCCGCACTCGATCCAGGGCCTCGGCCCCGACGGCTGCGAATTCCTTCTCGTGTTCGACGATGGCGATTTCGACGAAGACAACACCTTCCTGCTCAACGACTGGTTCAAGCACATACCGGCCGATGTGCTGGGCAAGAATTTCGGAGTGCCTGCCTCGCTGTTCGGCCACACCCCCGATGAAAGCGAGCGCTATATTTTCCTGGCTCCGTTGCCGGGGCCGCTCGGATCGGAAGCCATATCGGGCGCAAAGGCGTCGGAGACGAGCTACACGTGGCGGATGATGGAGCAGGTGCCCATCAAGACGAAGGGCGGAACGGTGCGGATCACCGATTCCCGTTTGTTTCCAATCAGCACCACGACCGCAGCGGCCCTGGTTGAACTCGAACCTGGCGGATTGCGCGAGGTGCACTGGCACCCTAACGGAGACGAGTGGCTTTACGTCATCGAGGGACAGGCGCGCATGGGTGTGTTTGCCGGCCAGGGGCAGGCGCGCACATTTGATCTGCAGGCCGGCGACGTTGGTTACGTCCCGGTGGCGATGGGCCACTATCTCGAGAATACCGGCTCGACCAACTTTCGATTTCTCGAGACGTTCAAGAGTGACCGCTTTATCGATTTCTCTCTCGATACCTGGATGGCGGCAACACCGCCGGGACTGGTGCAAGCCCATCTCAAACTCGATCCGAAGGTGATGAGCGCGCTGCGCACGAACAAGGCTCTGGTCGTGCCGGAATAACCGCCCAAGTCGGAGTGAATCGCGGCGCACTCGTCCGGCGCCCGGTGGGCAGGCCGCTGGCGGACCGCCGGCAAGATTGCGCCATCTCCGGCTGCAGAAGGAGAACGCCATGAACGTTCTGACCTGGGCCGCCCTGCGTTGGTGGTCGCCGGATCCGCCTTAGCATCAAACGGTCAGGCCGAAACGGGCACCCGAGCGTCAGTGGCATCCTCAGTTTGCAGAGACAAGCTTTAGTCCAATCACGCCGGCCACAATCAAAGCAATGCAAAGTATCCGCGCAGGCGACGCAGAGTCGCCCAGCACTGCGATACCCAGAACGGCGGTACCCGCGGCACCGATACCGGTCCAGACCGCGTACCCCGTTCCTACGGGAAGTGTGCGGAGCGCCAGCGAGAGAAGAAAGACACTCGACAAACCGGTGGCAGCCGTAAACAGCGCGGGTATCAGCAGCGTGAAGCCTGCGGACCACTTCATACCGAAGGCGAATCCGATCTCGAGAAGGCCGGCGGAGGCCAATATCATCCATGCCATGTGGGTCAATCCATTCGCTGGTCACCGGGCGTTACGGCCGGGCTGCTTGTAAGGGGCTGGACGCGCATGGACCAATTTCCATGCGCGCCGCGTTTGCTGATGAGCGCCTCAAGCCTTACTGGCGGCAGCGGGAATCGAGCGGAACGAAATTCCCAATCGATTGAACGCGCTCATCAGGCCGATGGCATAGGTGAGGTCAGCGAGTTCCTTGTCGCTGAATTCGCCGGCGGCGGCCTCGTAGTCGGCATCGGGAACGCCGGTTTCGGCCACCCTCGTCACGGTTTCGGTCCAGGCCAGCGCAGAGCGTTCGCGCTCACTAAAGACTTCCCCCGCGTCTCGCCACACAGGCACCAGCACGAGCTTGTCCGCGGCGACACCAGACTTGAGCAGGTCGCGGGAGTGCATATCGATGCAGTAGGCACAGCCGTTGATCTGCGAAACCCGCAGATAGACGAGATCGACAAGTTGCTTTGAAAGGCCGCTTTTTTGAAGATAGACGTAGACCCCTCCAAAGGCCTTGAAGCCTTCCGGTGAAGCCTTGGCGTAATCGATGCGCTTGTTCATGATTGAATCCTCATCTGGTTGAAGGATTCCATCGTTTCGCATCTTGGCCTATTCAAGAAGGTCCATGATACGCGTTTGTAGCTGGACCATGATTTCCATAATCCGGCAGATCACGCTCGAGCTTCAGTCACATCAATCCCAAAATGCGCCGTCCGAAATTTTCGGCCGTGCGCCGCGAGGCGATATTCGTGAAGTTTAAAAGAAGGGCGGAAGCCCCATCATTGCGCCTCGTCCAATCCGTAAGTGCCTCCGCGTACAGGCCTTGTTCCCGCATGCTCGCAGCGAGCCGGCGATCTGAACGGTTGCCTCGCAGACGCAAGATCAGGTGCATGCCCCCCGGCTGTAAATCTATTCGCACATTTTTTCCCAGCACGCTTTCCAGCCCCGCCGCGGTTGCCGCGCGGCGCTCGGCATAGAGCCTCCGCATCCGCTGGATATGGCGCGCAAAATGTCCTTCGGCGATGAATGAAGTGACGATAGTTTGCGTAAGCCCCGGAGAGCCAGTTGAAAGGCTTTCGGTGACCTCCTCAAACCGCTCGACCTGCGCTTCCGGCACGACGAGATAGGCCAGCCGCATGCCTGGAAAAAGTACCTTGCTGAAGGTACCCGCATAGAGCACCCGCCCGTCACGATCGAGGCTTTTCAATGCAGGGAGGGGGCGGCTGACATAGCGGTATTCGCCATCGTAGTCGTCTTCGATGATCCATGCCTTGTTTCGCGCGGCCCAGTCCAACAGCGCCAGACGCCGAGGTAACGACAGGGACATGCAGAGCGGGCTCTGATGCGCAGGCGTGACCACCGCTGCGCGCGCCCGGGACGCGAGCTTGATGGCATCAGAAACGACCATGCCTTCCGCATCGACCGGCACCGAGATGCCTTCGATATGCATATATTCGAAAATTTCTCGCGTGGGCGGATATCCCGGGTCTTCGAGCCAGACGCGATCACCCGCCTTCAGCAGGGCATGACCGATTAGCTCCACGGTTTGGCGGTATCCCGAGGTCACGAACACCTGAGATGGGGAGCAGTTTATCCCACGCGAAACCTGGAGATATCTCGCGATTTCAGCACGCAGCGAAGGCAAGCCGGACACAGGGGGATGGATCATATCGGAAGGCTGCATGGCCCGCGCACTGCGCGCGCCAAGGCGTGCCCAGATCTTCCGGGGAAACGCATCCAGGGCGGGCAAACCCATCTGGAATGGCAGGATGGAATCCGGACGAAAACTGACTGCATCCATCCGGGGATCCGCTCGCGGCGTCGGGTTCGCAATGGATATTCGCGGCGTAAGGTCTGGGCTTACAATGGTTCCTGCCTGCCCGCGCGCCTCGACATACCCTTCAGCGGCCAGCAAGGAATAAGCCGTGTCGATGGTACCTCTGGCCAGCCCCAATTCCTTGGTCAACGCCCGTGCCGACGGAATGCGGTCACCAGGCTTCAACATTCCAGTGGCGATAGCGTCGCGAAACCGATCGTAAATCTGCCGGTAGAACGGTGCTGCCGCCTTCGGATCAAGCGGCGGGAGCTTTCGGGGATTCGCGGCAGGCATGGCCCGATCCGATCTTTCGATGAACGAAAAACCCACTATGCCATAACGGTTCGGATTGGTCTCCACTCCTCGCACGCTGCAGCGGTCAAGCCTGCGCCGGCAAATCATGGACCAGTCGCAAAGCTCATTCATGGTCCTTGGATGCAGGCCGAAATTGCTCTTTGCTGATGATCAGAGTTCGGACAGCAGAGATTGGAAAGCAGATGACGAAAATACTGCATTTGACTTGCAGCCCCCGCGGGCAAGCCTCGGAGAGTTACAGGCTATCTCAGAAAATCGTCGGCTACTTGCTGGATAGCGAGCCGACGGCAACCGTCATAATCCGACCGATCAGCGGCGTCCCCGATATCGATGAAAGCTACGCAACTGCTCTTGGCGCGACCGAGCGATCGTACCTGGAAATGTTTGTCGAGGGTTCCATGTCCCGGTCCGAAGAACTGATCCAGGAACTGGAGAGCGCGGACTTCGTCGTCATCGCAACTCCAATGCACAACTTCACCGTGCCTGCCGCTCTCAAAGCGTGGATAGATCACGTCGTTCGAGTCCGTCGAACGTTCGACGTGACTGCCCAAGGAAAACTGGGGGCGTTGCGCGACCGCCCGGTTTTTGTCGCAGTGTCCTCGGGCGGAAGATTTTCCGGCGATCGCGCGCATCAGCCCGATTTTCTCACGCCGTATCTAAAAGCTATCCTCGGCACCATCGGGCTGCATGATTTGACGTTCTTCTCCGTTGAAGGATCGGCGCTTGGTCCTGATGCATTGGTCGCAGCCCGAACCAAGGCGGATCAGGCAATGCAGAGGTTCTTCCTCCGTTTCGCGCCCAATTCAACGGGGGTGTTTCAGCAAGCTGTATGAACGCGCAACGGCCTTCCCGCGCTCAGTTCGGCCACCGATACGTCCGTTCCTGGCCCTGAGCAGACGCTGCCGCTTCGCGCGGAAGCTGGGGGACGCCTGCACCTCGCGGGATTCCCTACCAGCGAGACCAGTACAGCGCCCGGGAAGCTGAGGTACTTGCCTCCTCAATTGAGCAAGCAAAAATTCCCCCAAACATCAGAGCCTCGCTAAGAACGGAGATTGACTTAACCGAGATCACGCAAGAGACCTTTTGCTCGCTTAAGGTCGGCGGTGTTGAGACCTTCGGTAAACCGGTCGTAAATCGGTTGTAGCAGCGCCTTCGCTTCGGCCGGTCGGTCCTGATCGCGAAACAACTGTCCCAAGCTTGTGGCGGCGCGTAGTTCCCAGGACAGAGCGCCCTGCAGGCTCGCCCACTTCATCGCCCGGAAAAACTGATCCTCGGCCGTTGCCGCAGCGCCGGGCGCACCTTGCAACAGCAGCAGTTCGCCCTTGATGCGCAGCAGCTCGGCGATACTCAAGCGTTCTTCGCTCTCCTCTGCGCGCGCGATCGCATCGTGTACCACCGAAAGTCCTTCGCCCACTTGCCCGACGCGCCCCAAGCCTTCCGCCATCTCACCAACGAACAGGAAATAGCGATGCGATGCGTTGACTTCGTCGCCGAGTTCGTCGATGCCTGACCGCAGCAGCGGCAATCCGCCGGCGGTATCTCCGCGCTTGATCGCTAGCAGTCCTTGATGGCTGCGGGCAAAGGCAACATAGCGCATCAGCGAATGCCTGGTCGAAAGGTCGATCAGCCTTGTCACGTAATGGTCTGCGACATCCATATCGCCGCTCCACAGCGCGATCGGGCATGCTGCGTTGGCGACGATGTAGCACACCGAGTTGACGTGTCTGCTGGCAGATGCCTCATGCAGGTATGTTTCGGTGACGTGCATTGCGCGATCCGGAAATCCCTGCAGCCATAGGGTCCGGCCCAGAAAGGCGCCGGCGGTCACCCGCTGGTTGCTCCGGAAACGGCTGATCCGCGACTTTTGGACTGGAGGAACATAGTGCGCGAGCATGCGTTCGAGGTGATACCTCGCGCTCGCTTGATCGCCGAGGCATTGCTGCGAGATGCCGATCAATCGCTCTCCGATCAGCCGATCGTTGGAATTTGACCGGCTTGCCGCAAGAGCGCTGAATCGTTGCGCGGCGGTCAAGGAGGCGCGAAGGCGGCCGGCGACCCGGTGAAAGAACCACAGGCCTAGCAGCGACCGCAATTGGTGCTCGACATCGTCAAGCCTCTCTGCAAGCTCCAGCGCCTTCGTCCAGGCTTCGCCGAGCGCGGGAATTTTCGCGTCGGTGACAAATATCAGGGTCGTGCCGAGCGCGGTATACAGCTTCATCTCGAGGCGCGCGTCGCCATTGACGGCAGCCCCAAGGGCGCCGATCGCCCGCTCCACGCGGCCGCGGCATTCCTCCAGCAACGACGAATGGACGCATAGGGGCACTGCGGCCGCGGTCAGCCCCGCGCCAATCTGCACGTCACCGCTGGGTGAAAAGGCCCAACCCAGCGCCGCGCGCAGGTTGTCGATGTGCCGTCCATAGTCGCCCATCCAGTCGACCGTGGGGCGCATCTCCAGCTCCGCTTCAGCCCGCTCGAACAAGTCCCGGTAATATTCGGCATGGCGACGTGCGAGCCGTTCCCGTTCCCCGCTCTCGCCGAGCTTTTCGAGGGCATACGTATGGGTCGTATCCAATAAGCGGTAGCGCGCCGTGGTGGCATCGATTTCCGCCACAACCAGCGACTTCGAAACCAGGCTGGAAATTCCATCGACCACGTCCGGCAAAGCGATCCCGGCGCCCGTTACCACCGCGCAGATCGCCTCCAGGTCGATGGCGCCGGCGAAGACCGCGAGCCGGCGGAGGAGCACCAACTCAGGCTCAGTCAGTAGCTCGTAGCTCCAATCGAAGGTCGCCCGCAGAGTTTGGTGCCGCGGCAGCGCCGTCCGCCCTCCGGTCAGCAGCTGAAAGCGATCGTCAAGGTGAGCGGCGAGTTCTTCGACACCGAGTGCCGTGACACGTGCCGCCGCCATTTCAATCGCGAGCGGTATGCCATCAAGACGCCGGCAGATCGCCGCGATCGTCTTTGCCTGATAGCCATCCAGAACCGCCCCTGCCTCGGTTGCTCGTGCACGTTCGATGAATAGTCTGACGGCGCCGTATTCCAGGAGATCGTCCGCGCCCTCCGTCGGAATCGAGAGCGGCTGCACCCAGTAGACCTGCTCCCCCTCGGCCCGGAGCGGCTCGCGGCTGGTTGCGATGATCTGAGCCGAGGATCCGGCTCGCAGCACGCCCTCAGCCATCCTCGCCGCGGCGTCGATCACATGCTCGCAGGTGTCCAACACCACCAACAAGCGCCGCGCTGCCAGTGCCAGCGCCACGCGCTGCGTCGAAATTTCACCGCCGCCGAACTTGAGTCCGATCGCGGCAGCGAGCGCTATGGGAACCAGACTGGGATCCGCGAGCGGCGAGAACTCGGCCAGCCACACCCCCTCTGGAAAATGCGGCAGCAGTTCACGGGCGACCGCGAGCGCGAGCCGTGTCTTGCCGATGCCCCCCGCCCCGGTCAGGGTGACGAGCCGGCCGGCACGGACAAGCTTCGAGATTTCCTCGACCTCGGCGGTGCGGCCGATCAACGCTGAAACCGGCTGCGGCAGGTTGGTCGACGCTAATGGCTGCGCCGACGCACTTTCCTTTAGGTAGAGTGGATGTCCCGGTCCGGTTGCTGGCCGCATGGTCCAGATGCCGCGCAGGTGATAGCCGCGGCCGGACACCGTCTTCAACAACTCGCGATCTGCGCCGAGCGCCTTGCGAATGGCGGATATATGAATCTGGAGCGTGTTTTCTTCGACCGTCGCAACCGGCCACACCCGATCTATAAGATCGCGCTTGGTGACAAGCTCGCCGCCCGACTGAACCAAAATCTCCAGAATCTCGAATGCGCGGTTCCCGATCGGAACGGAAACACCTCGGGACCGCAGCTCACGCTGGGTAAGATCGATCTCCCACCCGTTCGACTCATAGACGGCTCGTAGGCCTTGCTCGGCCATCACGGCCTGCCCCGTCGGTTGAGTAATCCTAAGAAAATCTCAGCATCAGATCAGGGAACCGCTCCAGGAAATCAGCTTAAACGTTGATCTGGGCAGTGGGCAAGGGCCGTCGAACTATCCGCTTAACGCGCGGCATATCAATGGCTTGATACCCAGTATCTGCTTGGGTGATCTTCTGAGCAAGATTAGCAAAACAGCATCAATGGCGGGCAAGCGATTGATGCAGGGCCCGAGTAAGATCACTCTCTAACCCAGCGGCGCGCTGTTGCGCAGGCTTCGCGGTGTCGCTGCGCCCAAATGTAAACGGGAGAGCGAACATGATCTCTGCGGCATTTCCCTACAAGAAGCAGCGGCGGCGGGTCCTCGGCCGCGAGATGGCGTATGTCGAGGTGGGAAAGGGCGACCCCATCGTACTGCTGCACGGCAATCCCACTTCGTCGTATCTCTGGCGCAATGTGTTGCCGCACCTGAAGCCGCTGGGTCGCTGCATCGCCCCCGACCTGATCGGCATGGGCGATTCCGACAAGCTGCCTGACAGCGGTCCCAACTCGTATCGCTTCGTCGAGCACCGCCGCTATCTCGACGCCCTGCTCGAGTCCCTGGACGTGCGCGAACGGGTCACCCTCGTCATCCATGACTGGGGTTCGGCGCTCGGCTTCGACTGGGCCAACCGCCACCGCGAGGCCGTGAAGGGTATCGCGTACATGGAGGCGATCATGGGGCCACAATACTGGGACCACTGGGACAAGTTCGAAATGCGTCACGCCTTGCAAGGGCTGCGTTCCGAGCAAGGCGAGGAAATGGTCTTGCGAGACAATTTCTTCATCGAGAAGATCCTGCCGGGAGCCATCCTTCGCAAAATGCCCGACGAAGATATGGCGGAGTACCGACGGCCCTTCGCCGAGCCCGGCGAGGGCCGGCGTCCGACGCTGACGTGGCCAAGGCAAATCCCCATCGAGGGCGAGCCCGCCGACGTGACTGCGATCGTGACCGCCTACGCTGACTGGCTTAAGACGAGCCATATACCCAAGTTGTTCCTGAGGGCGGAGCCCGGTGGGATCCTCGCCCATGGCCCGGTTCTCGATTTGGCCCGCAGCCTCCCGGCACAGACCGAGGTGACGATCTCGGGACTCCATTTTGTTCAGGAAGATTCGCCGGACGAGATCGGACGGGCCGTCGCCGGCTGGATGGAGGCGTTGGGCTGACGGCGGCCATGCAGGGCTGCGATATCAGGATCATCAAGGCTCACTCTGAGTTCTTCGCATTTTGACCCGGAGCGGAAGTCGCAGACCAAGACGGTCCGAACCTCAGGCATGGACACCAGCCAACGAATCCGGCGGTGGCGCAAATGCGAAGTGCCGCGGCGTCTACCAGGGCGACCTCCGCATAGACCACAGGATAGCGTTCGTGAGAATTCGCTGGTAGCGGGCGTCCCGCCAAACTGACGGCTCGTGGCCTAGCGCCGAGTAAAATACTCGTCCCTCGCCATAGAATCGGGTCCAGGTGAGAGGCCAGCCATAGAATCGTTGATGTACGCCGGTCTTGCCAAGGTCCACCGAGCTTGGGTCGAGGCGCAGGAGCACGCGTGAACCACGATAGTCGAAGTCGCCGATTTGGTAGATCTCGTCCTCGACTTGCACCGAATTCCCGAGAAAAGCCACCAGGGGATCGCCGGGATCAACCACCTCGATCTTCACGGCCTGATGCCAAGGATGACCATTAAAGTAGCCGCCGACCAGATCGAGATAGTCCGGCCAAGTGTAGAATGTGTCCGTCGCCGAATGAACGCCGAGGAACCCGCGGCCCGAGCGCACAAAGTTGAGAAGAGCTCTCTTTTGCGCGTCGCTCATCGGAAGTTCTCCTGACGTATAGAACATCACCGCTGCGTAGCGCTCGAGGTTTTCGGTAGAAAATTCAGACGTGTCTTCCGTTGCAGTGACTTCAAAAACACCCGAATGGCTTCCGAGCTGGGTCAGGATAACCTTAGAAAGCGGTATGACATCATGCCGGTAGCCGGCGGAGTATGTGAAATAGAGGATGCGCTCTCGCGGACGCTCCGCATGCGCGCCGAGTGGTCGGATTGCCGCCGCGCCGCCGAGGAGCGCGATGAACTCACGTCGCCTCACAATCGCCTCCGCCAAAACCAACCATGTGTTGAAGAAGCCTAGCACAGATCAGCCCAGCGCCGACCGGGGGGCATCGCCCTCTCGCGTCCTATGCGACGCTGCTGGCCTGATCCTATTGTGACCGTCGGCGATTGTCCGCCCGTGCGCACAATTTTAGGTTATCTATTCGGATAGTGTTGGGCTGAATAGCCTATGCTGCTTAAGCGTTGCACTACAGCTATCGGACAGGATGATCTCGGAGGCGCATGCATTCAGCTTTCATTTGGTATTTTTTATCCATGAAAGGCCGCATCGGTCCGCAGGAATTTCGATTGGGACTTTTGGGACTTGTGCTAGTCGACATGCTCGTCGTGCGCATCGCGAGGAAGCTCACTGATTCAGGACCCCAATACTATAGCGTCAACCCTCCGCTCGACTGGCCCATCGTCCCGGCTGTCCTCTTTATCTCGCTCTGGCCGCTCGCTGCAATCTTTGTGAAGCGACTACATGACTTCAACATCTCGGGTTGGTGGGCGCTCACAATCCTCGCAATTCCTCTCCTCGTCGACGTGCTCAGCATTCCGTATTGGCTTCCTTATCTTTTATTGGCGGCAATCCTGAGTGCATTTCCCGGACGGCCTGGCGACAATCGGTTCGGCTCGACCTCGCTACCGCGCACGCGCGTCTAGCGCGCCCCCAAAGCAGACCGGCCGGGCGTTTGAACGGTGGCGCGAAAGTCAGCCGCAATGTCTGCCGATGGCCCATCCCTGCCGACAGCGCTCCTCAACGACAGGTCAGCTTCGCAGGGTAAACCCGGCGCGCCGATCCGCAGCGAACCACGCCGGACTTCGACCCAATTCGGACTTTGGTTGGTATCCCAGGCCGGACATCAGCTGCCTCCAGACTTGGTGGCTTCCCGCACGAGGAC
Organism: Bradyrhizobium sp. 482_C4_N1_8; assembly: GCF_052075965.1. Classification (NCBI taxonomy): domain Bacteria; kingdom Pseudomonadati; phylum Pseudomonadota; class Alphaproteobacteria; order Hyphomicrobiales; family Nitrobacteraceae; genus Bradyrhizobium; species Bradyrhizobium sp. 482_C4_N1_8. Next base: position 6,017,595 of record NZ_CP197231.1, read on the forward strand.
GTCCATCAACATTTTGGCGGGTATCTCGCGGGCAAGCGCCGCCGCCTGACCTGACCAGAGTGGCGTGAAATCGGAGCTTCCATTCTGCTCAGCCGCAGCACGCAGCGGCGACAGTTCGCCGATGGGCAGCGGAAAGTCCGGCGCCGCGTCCGACCAGGGACCGATCTCGGCGGCAAGGCGATTGACCAGAACCCTCGCGGGTCGCCCGGAGAACACGTTGGTCACGACAGTCCGGTTCAACCGCGCGTTTCGCAGGGCCTCGCGATGGAGCGGGGGCGTTGCCGACTCGGCACAAAGCAGAAAGGCGGTTCCAACCTGCACGCCGGCGGCCCCGAGTGCGAACGCCTCTGCGATCCCTCGCCCATCCCCGATCCCGCCGGCTGCGATCACGGGCACGCTGACGGCGTCAGCGACTTGTGGCACAAGGGCGAACGTGCCGGCCTGTGAGGCGATCGCGCGCTCGCTGTTAGAATCGAGGAATGAGCCTCGATGTCCTCCGGCTTCGTACCCCTGAGCGATGATCGCATCGGCACCATGCTTTTCGAGCCAGCATGCTTCGTCGACTGTCGTCGCCGATGAGATCACCTTGCAGCCGGCTGCCTTGACCCGATCGACCAATCCGGGCTCGGGCAAACCGAAATGAAAGCTTACCACCTCCGGCCGGACCTGTTCGACTACGGCGGACGCGGCATCGCCGAACGGAGCGAGATCGAGGCGCGGTGCAGCCGTTGCGGGGGCGATGCCCAGTTCGCGATAATACGACGAAAGCTTCTCATGCCAGGCACGCTCGCGAGCGGCGTCCGCCTTTGCCGCATCGTGGCAGAAGAAGTTGAGATTGATTGGTTTCTTCGTCAGTCGCCGTAGCTCGGCAACGGTCTTTGCAATGAGTTCAGGCGTCAAGACAGCGCAGCCGATCGAGCCCATGCCGCCGGCATTCGAGACCGCGGCTGCAAGGTCTACCGTGCCCAATCCGGCCATCGGTGCCAGCACAATCGGATGCTCGATCTTGAACAATTCAACAAGACGTCGGTTAGACCACATCGCACGCCTCCTACCAGTGGCCGGCGGACGCGCCGCCATCGACATGCATGATCTCGCCGGTGACGAAAGCCGCTCGCTCAAGATACATCACGGCGTCGACGACCTCCTGTATCTCGCCCATGCGGCCCATCGGCTGCAAGCTTGCTAGGAAGCCATGCGCCTCCGGCGCATGCATAGGGGTCGCGATCGCACCAGGCGATATGGCATTCACGCGGATATTCCGGCTTGCGTACTCGATCGCGAGCGAGCGGGTGATCGCGTTGAGACCGCCTTTGGTTAGCGCCGCGAGCGCCGCCGCCAGGGACGCCATCGGCTGCTCGGCGATCGTGGCCGTGATATTGACGATGTGACCCGAGCCCGCGAGCAGCATCCTCGCCGCCACCCGCTGCGTCAGATTGAAAAAGCCCGCGAGATTGCCCCCGACCATCTTGGCGAAGTCGGCCTCAGAATACTCGGTAAAGGGCTTCGCAATGAACAGGCCGGCATTGTTGACGAGCGTATCGATCCGTCCGAAGCGCTCGATGGCCAGTTCCACGATGCGATCGGCCGTCTTTGCGCTGGCGATATCGCCATCGACCGCGGGCATCGACGGATCGTCGTTCCTGCCGATCGAACGAGAACTGGCAACGACGTGATAGCCGATATCCCGGTAGGCCTCGAGCAATCCTGCGCCAATGCCGCGCGATGCTCCGGTGATGATGGCAACCTTCCGTTCGGACGTCATATTCGCTTCTCCTTCACGCAAAGTGCATGGATGGGCGAACAGTTACCCTGATCGAGGCAATGCCGCTTTGCATCGCCTGCTCAGCTATTGTCATTTCCTGCCGTCGGTGGATGCAGATCGTTACATCGGTAACAAAGTCAAGCCAGCCGGTTTCGCCGATATTGCGCCGGTGTCTGGCCCGTGGCTCGCCGGAATGCGCGGGTGAAATTGGCCTGGCACGAAAACCTGAGCCCGAGGGCGATATCGACCAAGGCCCGGTCCGCATCGCAGAGCAGATCCTTGGCGCGTTCGAGGCGCCTTGCACTGACATGCCGATGCGGCGATTTGCCGATGGCGGCCTTGAACGCGCGCGCGAAATAAAACTCGCTCAGGCAGGCAACCGAGGCCAGCCGCGCTACCGTCAGATCGCCCTCCAAATTGGCTTCGATATAGTCGAGCACCCGCGCCAATCTGCGTCGGTCGAGCCCTTCCCCTGCGGCCGGCATGACCAGGCCGGACCGCGGCGCAGCATGATTCTGGATCAATCTTGCCACCAGACTCAATGCCAGGGTTTCGGCGAGCAGCCTGCCCGCGGACGTCTCGTGTTCCAGTTCGAGCATGATGGCAAAGGCCATCTCGGCAAGCAGTGGATCGCGGAAGCCGCCCTTGTGGCGGAGTGAATCGATCGCCGTCGCGTCGAACCCTTCACCCAGATCATGCGACAAGAACAAACCGGTCGGTAGGTAAAGATGCAAAATCGCGGGCACCGGCTCGGACATGTCGATCAGGCCTTGCTGCACGCCGGCCGGACGAAACCAGATGGTTCCACGTTCGGAGATGGTCGAGTCGATGGCCCCGTCCAGCCGACGCGTGACAACGGACCGACTACCGCGCACATCAACGCAGATCTCGGCATCAGGCTGGGGGTTATTCCAGGCAACCGTACCGCGGTGGCTGCGAAGCTCTGCCGTGAGATTTGACCAACCTCGCGTGGCGGATGAGGCCAGCAGCCCGGCGACGCCGTATTTATTGGAGCTGCGTTCGCCTGACGGCGTCGGCCGAGATGTCAATTCCTGATTTCGGCCAAATAAATCCACGCCGGCGTCACCTTTGGACATGCTGCGGGCTCGACGGCGTTAATGTGGTCGGACTCGTGGCTGACCGCAACTCTCGCCCCCGCCCTATCACGCATCTGCGATCAGGCAGTGTAGCCGCTCACTTCCGTTATTGGCCCCCAACCGACGTTGCCACGCTGCTGCCGACCGCCAGCTTTTGACCCACAACGGACATGGCCTCCGTCATAGGGGCAATATTTCTGTTTCAGTGCTGCGGCCCCCCGTCGAGCTCTCGTTCGTCAACCAGCCCGCCTCCCGCACGATGGCGACGGCTGACCGGGCGACCGGGGCCGTGATTCCATTGACGAGCTGCAGTCGCAGATTGCGACCCTCGGTAACGGCCCGCACGACCGCCTTCCTCGCGACCCACCAGGAGCGATGTACCTGCAGGCCATCGGCATTTTCGAGCGCCATCATTGCCTGGTTAAGCGTTGCCAGTACAAGGCGAGAGTTGCCGGCGGTATGGACGCGTACGTAGTGGTCCTCCATCTGCAGGCAAAGCACCGCGGAAGGTGGCGCACCGAGTAGCCCGAAAGCGGTTGGCGGCGCTTCGCCGGCTTCCTTGGCCTGTTGCCGGCGATGTAACCGGGCCTGCATAAGAAGGGTGAAACCGAGCACAATCGGCAAGGCGGTGATCAGCCCCTGCAAGTACCAATCGAGTGGTCGTAAGATTTTCAGGAAGGGCCATATCGATACGGCGATCGACACGACCCAGATCTGGAATGGCGCGTTCAGGATGACGACGCCGAGGAAGATCGACATCCAGGTCATCGCCGGGTTCAGGCGGAGCCGCAGCACCACCCGGATGAGCGATCCGAAAAGGAGGATTCCGGGTAAGAAGCAGGCGAGTTGAAACACCACGCGCTGCCAGGTCGGTCCGTTCAGATAGCTACCAAACGGTCCGATCAGGCCGAAAAAGATGGCGCAGACGCTCGCGATCGCGAGGTCAACGGCCCAATCCCGCAGAAAGTCACTCCGGCGCGCTTCGCTCATAAGGCCATTATAGTGGCGGTTTGCCCGCCGGCGAACCCATTTGCCCGTTGGCGAACAATTGCTGGCGCAGGCCTGTGCCGTTTGCTGGATCCTTGGCGTCCCACTCGCCGAGAGGTTCCCATGCGCTACACGATTGCATATTTTTTCGCCGTACTCATCGCAGTCACCGCCGGCCAGGCCGACGCCGCGGTCGGGTTCCGGCATTTCAGCATCGACGATCCGCAAGGCCCACCTATCGAGGTGGGCGTCTGGTATCCGACCACGATGCCCCCGAAGCTGGAGGCGGTCGAGACCGATCAACAGATGGTCGCCCGCGACGCGCCGCTTGAGGGCACCGGTCTTCCGCTGGTGGTCATATCGCACGGTCACGGAGGCTCCTATGCCGGGCACCTCGACACCGCCACGGCCCTGGCCAATGCAGGATTCGTCGTCGCCGCTCTTACGCATAATGGCGATAGCTGGCGCGACCAAAGCCGTCCGACCGCAATCTGGGAACGGCCACGGCAATTGAAGCTGCTCACGGACTACATGCTGGGCGCATGGGGCGACCACGGGCGCCTCGATGCCAATCGCGTTGGCGCGTTCGGCTTCTCGGCTGGCGGCTTGACGGTGCTAGCGGCCGCCGGCGGCGAGCCGGACCTTCGGACCCTTCCGAGCCACTGCAAGGCGCATCCCGCCTTCGAAGACTGTCAGATCATGGAAGAGCACCCGTTGCTGCCGGATACCGATATCGTCTGGACCCACGATCCGCGACTCAAGGCGGTGGTCTCCGCCGCGCCCGCTCTCGGTTTTACCTTCGGGACCAACGGTCTGGCGGCGGTGCTCCAGCCGGTGCAGCTCTGGCGGGCCGAGGATGATCAAGTGCTACCACACCCCTATTATGCGGAAGCCGTTCGGCTCGCGTTGCCGACGCCACCCGAGACGCACGTCGTGGCTGACGCCGGGCACTACGACTTTCTGAAGCCGTGCTCTGCGGACCTGGCAACCCGCATGCCGGCAATCTGCACAAGCAAGCCGGGCTTCGACCGCGCTGCGTTTCATGAGCGCTTCGACCACGACATCGTCGCCTTCTTCAAGCGGACGCTGCAGTAGCAGGTTTTGAAGTGGGATGTCCGTTCCTGGCCGTTAGTTGACATTCCCGCGCTCAGAGCGAACGTCCCCTCATGACCCGAAGCGGACATTACGGATATTGGTGGCTGTGGAAATCGACGTGACTCAATGCTCACCTCCTGAGTTGCAAGCGGAACGACGCAAAGCATGAAGAGCGGCACAGGGTCACTGCACCCATGTGCCCCGTGCTTCATCCGAACAACAGGAGAATTGCATTTTTCACAGCGCATTCGGTCAGGACAGCTGACGGTGCGCGCTGCGTATTCCGGGCATGACGCTGACGTTCGCCGCGTTCCATGCTATTATGCCAATATTCCAGGTCGTTCGGTCGAGCCTTGTATTGAGGTCAAAACCGATGATTGGAGCCACCATCCCCACATACTTCGTCAGTCCAAGGCGAAGCATCAAGAAAGCATGATCACGTTGACGCTCGGCGCCGGCGTGCAAACTCGATTTGACAGGAGAAAGCATACGCAGGTCGATTTCAACTCGCGGCAGTTCACGGCGGAGACCTGAACCGCCGCTTGATCTAAGGAGGCACTCATGAACTCCATCAACGTGCGCATAGTCCCCACAGTCACCGCAGCGATGAGACTCACCAAAGCAACGGCTTTTGCTGCTGCGCTCGTGTCCTTTGCCCCCGCGGCTGTCGCGGGAGAGCCGATTGAAAAGAAGGGGACTACTCCTTATGTGACGCACTTTATTTTTCGGCCCTTGATGAGCATTGACACCGCCGAACTCGGCAAGGCCACTACGCTGGAGGCGGTCGGCACCACTCAAAACATGAAGGGAGAGAAGATGCTGGACAAGATGTCAGCACGCTGCGTGGCGCTGAACGTCGCGTCCGGAGACAAGAAATACATTGACGGCGCTGGCGTGCTCGCCGACAGCGACGGCGACAAGATTTTCTCGACCTTCGATACTCGAGACCTCGACAAGGCCCAGCCGAAGATGGATTGTGGAACGCATATCATCACCGGCGGCACCGGTAAGTATAAGGGCATCACCGGAAGCGAACCATTTGCGTGCATAGCTATGCCTGCGCTGGCTGGCTCTGGCGATTATTTTGCGATGGACATCCCGCACAACACGTCCTGGGAAATCAAATGATCCTGAACCCGATGTCGCCGTAAAGATGGTTGTTGAGGCGGCCATCAATCGCTGAACGAGAGCCCAGCCACCACAGCTGGGCTCTTCTTCTGTTCGTAATTTGGGTCAGATGGTCCGCTTGTGGCCCCAAGCGGTCGACCCGGCATGTCCGCTAGATGTCCGCTCCTTGGGGGTGAAGCAGACTTGATATGCTCAGCCCGAGTTCTTCCGGGTGTGACCCGAAGGCGAAGTCGCCGCTGTCCGTATGCATGTCCGTTAATGGGGGGCTGAGCCGACTCGTTCTGCTCGCGGCGAGTCTTTCCGTTGATGAGTCGGCCCATCGCCTAGGTTGCTGCATCCAATATGTCGCTGAGCGACGCGACCGATCATACGTCCGACGGCAGTGGATAGCATTGTTGCCTGATCAGTCATTCGCGCCGACGTCCGTAAAAAGGAACCCCGCCGGCGTCTTGGTAAAGACGAAGATGAGCTCGCCGCAGAAGACGAAGTAATTGTCATTGTTCTCTTGATCGCGATCGTAGACGGCCTTGCCGCGCTGGACACACGCGCGATTTTTCGGCGTGAACGAGGTCGGATAGGTCTTGGCGCGAAATTGCGCGGCGTCGCGAATTGCGCTGTCGTTCATGAACGGCAATCGTGTCATACCGGCGACGGCGGCGGAATCGTTTGTCCTCAGCGCCGCGCGAAACTTCTCGATGAAGCCATCGAATTCCTTCTGCAAGGCAGGAGAAGCGACGGCTTTCTTCGGCGCCTGGGCGACGGCTGGAGCAAGGTTCACGAGAGCGGTTACGAGCATAATTCTCAGCAAAAATCCCACGGGTCGGCTCCGTCCATCGTCCAATCAAGGTCTTCCGACCGATCCAAATCCGTGGTGTTCTGTTGCGTCAAGGACTTTCTGGCTCGCCGGCGCAGCGTTAACCCCGCCCAGGCATGGACCAATAGCATTTGCCGGAGCATGCGCTGGCATGTTTTGCCGCGCTCGCTTATGGCCCTCAGCCGAAGGTCAATTGAGCGCGTGTCATGTCGGCTGTCAGGGGCAAACCGGACGCCGATACAGCTTGGCGCCCACTGCTGCTTTTGACCCTTAGCGGACAATCTCCAAGTGGGATTGGTGGGTCGAAAAGCTATCTTTTTCCCAAGTCTTGCGCGAAACGCAGAAGGTAGCCGTCGGGGTCCTGCACCAAAAACTGCCTGTTGCCTCGCTCCTCACCGGCGATCCGATACCAAGCATCGTGACATTCCCCGAAGAGCGGCCATTGTGCCTTTTCCAAAGCATCGAGAAGTGGCGCGACGGAGCCGACAAAGATTTGGAAGTTGATACCGCGCCCCAGTGGTCGTTCTAAAGCACCAGTTTGCCAATGGCCGCTGTGCTGTCTGAGCATGACCTGCGCACCCTGAAACTCCAGGTACACAAATCGACTTTCAGGCCGCTGATAGGCGATACGGAAACCAAGGAGGTCGCACCAAAAGGTCGTGCTCTGTTTGAGGTCGAACACATCCATTTCAGGGACCAAGTGAGCAAAACCGCCAGTCGGTAATCTGTCTTCTGACACAGCCATAGCCTGCAACATCCTCACTCGTGTCGTGCTCGCAAAAGATCGACCCAATTCTGATGATGGGCAATTCTAACATATCTTCCCGTGTTGGGACTGTCTGATAGACAAGCGGCTGTCGAGGCGATGTCTGCTTTTGGCCCGTTTGAGACCTGGCGAGGGGTACTAAAGATGTTCGCTCACTGGGGCTGACCGGAAGTCGTCTCGGGAGAACCAAACCGACGCGATTGACCCGAAGCAGACCTAGGCTTGGGGAATGGTCACGACAGCCGAGCCGTTCGAGCTGGACCAGGGCACGGACGCGGAGCGTAACGCCCGTCGTGGTTAGCGCTTAGCCAGTGTTCCTGACCGCCTCAGCTAGAATGGCGTACAGCTGCTGCTTGCTGAATTCCTTGGGCTGCTGTTTCTCTGCGGTGCTCCGCGACACCTTCTTTTCTACTCGACGTACCAGGGCGGCCGACGACGCCGGCCTTGGCTTCGGGGGCGGCCTTATCTTGGGTCTTGCTGTTGGCGGCTTGTGGCCACGCTTCAAGCCCGAACGGGTTAACATCCCGCAGACCGCGTTACGGCTACACCCGAGACGGCGCGCAATCTGTGCCGCGCTCTGTCCTGCGGACCAGAGCCTTTTGAGCAGCGCTACGTCTTTCGCATCCCAGCCCATAAGAGATTATAGCGCGGACTGGCCGACACTGGCTAGTCCAAGCCGCTCGTGGGAATCCCTTCTATGGATTCACGACTTGGCTCTACAACGCCGGTGATCGCTCCGCCCAAGCCTTGGTGGCTTGGCAGATTTCCATCGCCCGGGCGTAGGCGGGGCGTGCCGTCGTGCGGGCGAGATAGGCACGCTCGACTGAACCCGGGGTATAGTTGCTGGTTCGCAGACCAAGCAGGAGAGCGTAGCTCACTGAAATGTCAGCAGCAGTGAAGCGGTCTCCGGCGAGAAATGGACGATTTGCGAGACGCTGGATGACCAATCCCAGCCGGCTATGAAAGGTCTCCAGTGCCCAGATTGTGACCCGGGCGTTTCGCTCTGCTGCGGGGGCGAATGCGCGACCGACGATGACGGCGTTCATTGGTCCAGCGAGCCCGGCCTCTCCCAAATGGAGGAATTGCAGATAGGCGGCGAAGGCCGGATCATCCGGGGCGACGGCGAGCGGGCTCGGGCCGTGGCGGGCGAGCAGGTATTCGAGGATCGCGATCGACTCGACCATGATCATCTCGCCGTCCTGCAGCGCCGGGATAAAGCCGGCGGGGTTGATCGCAAGAAAATCGGGATCATTCTCGACAGCGAACAGATCGACCGGGCGCAGCCGATAAGCCACCCCCAATTCCTCGAGCAGCCAAACGACACGGAACCCACGACCTTCGCCATAGACAGTGAGCATACTTGAGCGTCCTTACGTTGGCTTAAGTGCCTTAATTCGCAGGAGCGAGATTTCCACACCTGCTGCTATCGCTCCGACACGATATGCACAAGGTTCGTCGAATACACGGCATCATGCAGCGCCGGTCCTCCCTACTTTATGGGTTCACGGCCTAGTCTTCATCCGGCTCGCGTACGACTGCCGGTTCGTCGGCTTCATCCTCCTCTTCGTCGCCCTCTTCGTCCTCCTCGTCTTCATCAGGATCTCGGGGCGGCATCGCGGTGCCCATAGCTACGAGCGGCGTCCAGACGGTCGCCGTGATGAAAAATGCTTCGAAATCGTGTTGCCTCATGTTGTTACTCCTCGAAAAGCATGAGCAGTCGAATATTCCTGACCGACGACATCCGGATGTCCAGGGCGCGATCGCTCCTGCGCGACGGCGACCAGATCGACGGCAGCGGCAGGGGCCGGCACCCCACACAACTGGCGGCGTTTACGAGTACTTCATGCCGAGGACGCATCAGGTTCTATATTTACCAACACTTCGCCGGCAGTGATTTCGGGATCCCCAAGATCGAGGTCGTGCAGACTTGCTTGAATAAACTCCATTATCCTGGCGTTCGCTGCATTGGCGCTTTCGCGGTCCTCGAATATCATCACGGCGACACCAACGCCGTCGCCCCCATCCAGCACGTAGTAAGATCTGAATCCGTGCGATTGCTTCAGGATCTGACCGACGCCGCTCTTGGCGCGGCGGGCAGCGTCCGCGACCGAACGAACCCTGGTGTACTTGCGAATGACGATGTACATGAGGCCACCACGCGTTGCAGTTCCCGTCCCACGCATCAAAGCATACCGGCTCCCGGTCGGACCAGGGCGCTGCTTCCCGAATGGCCGCGCGCCTTTCTCCAGCGAGCCAACCTCGCCCCGCAAGCGGGGGCGAGGTGCCGAGGCTCAGGACCCCTCGAACTTGAACGAGACGTTGAGCTTGGCGCGATAGGACTCGACGTTTCCCTTCTCATCCAGTTGCATATCGAGCTTGACGACCTCTGCAATGCGAAGATCCCGGAGAGTTTTTGCAGCTTGCCCGACCGCATTGGCGGCCGCCTTCTCCCATGAGTCACTGCTGGTACCGATCAGTTCAATGACCTTGTAGACGCTATCAGGCATATCGTCCTCCTGTTCGGTCTGAAGCAGGAAGCAGGTGCTCCCCACCGTTGTGAAATCTAGCATCAGGATGTCGGCGCTGATACGACGCGATACGGTCCCGGACGCCGCCCGGGGGCCCGATAAGGACAAACCGCATTTGGCGGGGATGGCGGCTTTTGGCCCGAAGCAGGCCGTCGCCCGTAGCGGACCATCCCATCAGAGCCGTGATCACCCTCGCCGCGGTCATGGTAGGGTGGTCTTGTTCTTGCTGGCGAGCCAAAAGGTGACAGCCGATGAAGTGTCTTCGGATATACGCAACCCCGGACGGTGAATCTCACTTCGGTGAGGTGGAAATCCCCATGACGGCAAAGCTGACCGTTGCTCCCGGTGCCAAGCCGTTTCAGGTGTCCCAGCGCTATCCCGCGTCAAGCATGGAGGTTACTCAAATTCCTGCCGGTATGCGACAGGTCGATTGGCACACCGTTCCCGCGCGGGTATTGACTGTGAGACTGACTGGCGCGGTCGAATACGAGACGAGCGACGGCGAGGTGCGGCACGTCTCTGCGGGCGAGTTCGTGTTGGTGGAGGACACACACGGAAAGGGCCATCTGTCTCGTCATTCCCCAGACGAGCAAACCGTTCTTTGGATCAGGCTACCCAACGGCCTCGATTTGCCGTCCCCATAGTTTGCAGGGATCGCCATCGCCCACGACGCCGAAAATCTGCAAATGGGCTCATCGCCGACAAGGCGGGCCGCGGCTGTTGTCAGCATCTGCCCCAAAGCGGACGTCAACCGTCGATGCCGGCAAACCCGCTCGGTGACCACGGTCGCTATGCCTCTGTTGGTGACGGCTGCAATCCTAAGGGCTCGCGTGGCGCTGAGCGGGAGGCGATGGCAAGACTCGGAATCGCGCCCCATCGTGTCGAATAGAGGCCGTGCCGAAACCGGCGTCGCTTGCGCCAAGATGTAGGATGGGTAGAGCTCTTGCGAAACCCATCGCCCCCGGCACGCCGATGCAGCGCCCGTGTCATTCTTTAGCTCGATGCCGTTGCGAGGATCAGGTTTGATGGGTTTCGCTTCGCTCTACCCATCCTACGAACTACGTCAGTGTCAGCACGCCTTAAAGGTGGGACGGCACCCCTGCCGCCATGAATAGCGGCCGTCACAACGGTTGCACTTCCATAGAAAGCCGTTGTTACACTTGATCCTGGTGATGCAGTAGTTCTTGTATGCTGCAGGCGATTGCGCTGAGGCAGAGGCGATGCTGAGCGCAAGTGCTCCGACACTCATGGTCGCAACCAGGGCGACGAGAGCAAATGGTTTCGCTATCGTAGTCATGGTCGGTCCCTCCCTGGAGGCATGACAATCCCCGCATCAGAGTCGCCCCACGTTGCGATGATAGCAGAATTCACACGAGCAGGCGCTAAGATTGCTGGGTAATTTCGTCGCAACCTTGGGGTGTTTACAAAGGCTACCGGCATAGCGAGTCCGGCGCGATCTGACGGCCAAAGCGGACATCTGGCGATCCATCTCAATTCACGGCTCACGCCATCGTTTTCACGCTCTCGGCTCTAGCGCTTCGGCCGCACCACCCGCGTCAGCATCGGAAAATGCTTGTTGCGGCCTGCGAATGGCGGGAATTGGACGAAGTCCGCGCGCATGCGCTTGATCACGTCGGAGCCGAGCGCGTGCGCGAGGGCTTGCGGGCTGTCGAACACCAGCTTGTTGCGCTGCATGTGCTCGACGCGCTGCGACGGCAGCCGATCGATCCAATCGATCCGGGTGTAGATCTCGATCTGGCGAACATCAGGGAAGGTTCGCATGATCGATGGATGATGCTCGAGATAGTGCAGGTTCCAGGCGTTCATGTCCTCCGCCGGTCCGGGATAGTGCACGAGGTAGCTGCACGGAGTGGTCGTGCCGGCCGGATGTTCGGCGACGTCGACGGCAAACGCGCGTGTCAGCATGACCTGGTGCGTGACGTCCAAGCCGGTGAGGCTCGCTAGTCCGCCCCCCGTCGCGAGACCGGCAAGGATACCGCCGCGATCCATCGCCGCCTCGCAGGCGAACAGGTCGGGAAACCGGAGTTGAAGCGCAAACACCGGGCCGGAGCCATCGGCCTTGTAGGGATGATCGACCGACTGTTCGAGCGGCGTGAACAGCAAGCCCTCGGTCATGTCAGGGATCGATCCGACCAGCTCCGCCACGGCGTCAACCTCGTCGGGATGAATTCGTCGTTCGCCTGCCGGATCGGAGAATGTCATGAAGAGCGAGATCATGCGGGCGTTGCCTCGGTGCCCTCGCCCACGCTCACATGCGCCATCAGCGCGGCGCGAATGTCATCCGGCCACGGGATCGCATGGTGATCCACCAGCGACGTCGCGGCCAGGATCTGGCGCGCGCGCCAGCGCATGCCGTTCGCGCCGGAGACGACATGCTCCAGATGGAGCGACGATCCGCCGACCCGGCTGATATGCAAGTTGAACGTCAGGCGATCGCCGAACATCGACGGCCGGGAAAAGTCGCAGGACAGATGCACCGTGGGTGTCCCGATCTTCCGGACCGTGATCAGCTCCGGCCATGGAAATCCAATTCTCGCCCAGAAGTCTTCGACGACCCCATTGAGGATGTTCAGGTAAGACGGGAAGTACGCGATCCCAGAAGGATCGCAGTCTCCGAATCTGAGCTCGCGATCGAACGAGAACGTCGTCATCAGATCGCGACGACCGGATGCCTGATGACACCGACCCCGTCGACCCCCGCTTCCACCACGTCACCCGGCCACAGCCATTCCTGGGGAGTCCTGCCGGCGCCGACGCCTTCCGGCGTTCCCGTCGCGATGATGTCGCCCGGTTCGAGTGTCATGCCCGACGAAATGTCGGAAATCAAAACCGGGATGTCGAAGATCATGTATTTGGTATTGGAGTCCTGCTTCATGACCCCGTTCTTGGTCAGCCACAGCCGCAGGTCATGCGGGTCGGGAATTTCGTCCGCGGTCACGATGCAGGGGCCGAACGGCGCGTAGGTGTCCATGCCCTTGGAGAAGATCCACTGGCCGGCGCGGCGATTGTCGCGCGCGGAAATGTCGATCATCACCGAATAGCCGAAGACGTGGTCCATCGCCTTGTCGGTCGCGATGCGGGTTGCGGTCTTGCCGATGATGACGGCGAGCTCGACCTCCCAGTCGAGCTGCTGCGTCATCTTCGCATTGTGCTGGATCGCGCCGCCGGGGCCGATCACCGACGTCGGCGGCTTGGAGAACACGACCGGCTGCTTCGGCAGGTCCTTGTCGGTATCCAGGCTCTTGGCGGACTCCGCCACATGCGCACGGTAGTTCAGCCCGATGCCAAAAATGTTCTTGCGGGGCCGCGGGATCGGGGCCTGCAGCTTCACGTCCTCGAGCGGAACGGCGGAGCCGGCCGGCAAGCGTCCATCCGCATCGTCCAGACGCTCCTTCAGCGCCGGCAGCAGCGTCACGCTGTTGTCGATGAACGACAGCATGTCGCTCGGCCATGCAAAGCCATGCGACGCACCGAGGTGCTCGACGTCCACGACCAATCCGTCAACGAGGACCCCGAGGCGGGCACCACTGGAGCCCAAGGTGTAGGTAACAAGGCGCATGCAGCTTTATCCGGCTCTTTCGGTTGAATTCTGTGCGGGGACGTCAGGCGGCAACTGGCTGATGGCCGGCGTTGTCGCCATAGGCCTCTTCCCGGTAGAAGCCGAGACTCTCGATGACGGGCAGATCGTTGAAGCAGAACAGGCAGGCGTCCTCGCTTCCCGAAGCATTGCCGTGCTCGTGCCAGGCCCAGGAGGGAACGCAGAAGATGTCGCGTTCCTGCCACTCGAAACGCTGGCCGGCGATGATCGAATAACCGCGCCCCTTGGCGACCTGGTAAATGAAGCTGCCGGTGTGCCGATGCGACTTCGTCTTCTCGCCCGGCCGCAGCAGCTGCATGCTCGCGCCGATCGTCTGCATCACGTGTCCGCCGGAGATCGGATTGACGTAGTTCATGAGAATGCCGTCATAGGGCGAACCGTCGGTCGCAGCGGCATATTTGCGCAAGGACTCGTAGGTCGGCTCCCACTCGTATTTGAACATCGGGGAATAGCCCTTCGACCATTTCGAATCCGCCGGCCGAAGCCCGGGATTGCCCCAGGTCTTGGTCATGTCGTCCACGGGATAGCCGGATTCTTCCTGTTGCACCTTGGGATGGACCGCAAAAAAATTCGCCTCCAGCGCGTTGACGAGCGGGATGTCCAAACCGTCCTGCCAGATGCACACCGAGCCGTTGGCTTCGACGCCATGCTCGTGCCAGGTTCCGTTCGGCGTGAGCACGAAATCCCGCGCCCCCAGCGTCATCTTGTGCCCATCGACGATGGTGTAGGCGCCCGAACCTTCCATGATAAAGCGCAGGGCTGAAGCCGAGTGCGCGTGCGCGGTTGCGACCTCGCCGGGATGCATCACCTGCAATCCCGAATAGAGCCAGCCGACCGCTGCCGACACATCGCGGCGGCCGGGATTGTTGAGATAGATCACCCGCCGCCCCGCCTTCTCCGGCGAGACCAGCTCGACCGAGCGCAGCACGTGCTCGCGCAGATCGTTGTAGCGCCAGAGCACGGGAACGGAGGCCGATTGCGGCGCCCACGGCTCGATCTTGTTGGCGACCGTCCACAGCGCGCCGGCTTCGTACTTTTCGAGGTCCTTGTAATAGGCCTTGAGCTCGGGGGTGTCCTCGACATTGGCCCGGCCGATCACGTTCTCGCGCATCCTGTCCTCCAAGTCCTGTCTCGTCGCGCCGCTCTATCGACGCGCCCAACCATTATTCCGATCTCAGCGGGATCGGCGTGAAGCCCTGCCCCGCGTCATCGCCCTCACCGTCTGCGAGGCCCAGCGGCGCCAGAGGACCGCGGTTGACCCGCAAATCGAAAATATCGAACCGGTTGTAGTGCCCGACGATGTCATGCATCTGCTTCGGTTGGATGCAGCGGTCGAGATCGATGTCGGCGTACACGATGCCCTCGTCGTCGATCAGGGGATCGCCGACCACGCGGCCATCGGGTCCGATGATGCCGGAGAACGCGCTCGACTTGCGCTGCAGGCGCGCACGCGCGTCGGGGACGACCGTTTCCATCGCCGTGATGATCTCCTCCGACACGGTCGAGCAGGAGACGATCGTAAAAATCTTGCCCTCAAAGGAATGGGCGATCGCGCGCAACTTGATCGCCTCCGCCATGTCGTAGTCGGGGGGCGCGACCGGAAGCGAGATGTAGCTGGCGACATGCACGAGCTCACCCTGACCCAACAGCGCAAAGCGCGCGAGCGTGTTGGTGTTCTCGCCGCAGGCGAGTCCGCCGAGACGCCCGATCTCGGTATCATAGACGCGCAGGCTCGATCCGTCACCGCCGGTCCAGGTCAGCTTCTCCGCCCAGGTCGGCACCAGCTTGCGGTGCTTGCCAAGCACCGCGCCGTCCGGCCCGATGAAAACCAGGGTATTGTAGATCGCGCCCAGCGACACCGGGCTGCGCTCGTTCACGCCGAGCACGACGTGGCAGCCGGTATCGCGCGCGGCCTTCCTGACGACATCGACCTCCGGACCCGGCACCAGCACCGATGCCTTGGCGAGCTTCTCGAACCATGCGCTGCCCGTGACGGGATCGGTGATCCAGTTCCAGTAGGGATAGCCGGGAACGAACACTTCGGGGAACGCGACGAGCTTCGCGCCATTCGCTGCGGCTTCACGGACCAGTGAAGCCGCCTTGTCGGCTGTCGCGCCCGGGTTGAGATAGACAGGTGAAGCCTGGACGGCGGCGGCTCTAAAGCGAGGCAGCTTCAGCATTGGCCCTACCCTGTCGCTGGCTCATGACCGCCTTGCCGGAGCAGAGGTCCGCAAGCGTGATAGCATGGGGCGGCGTTGATTTACTTCACATGTAAACGTATGCTATCGCATATTTCTGGAGGGTGCAATGGCTGAACGGTCTTTTGCTCGCGAAGTCGAGGATCTCCGGCTCGGCGATGGCAATACGTTCCGCGGCGAAGGCATCCTCGCCATCACCAAGGCGCTGCTGCAATCCGGCGTCGCCTATGTCGGCGGCTACCAGGGCTCGCCGATCTCGCACCTGATGGACGTGCTCGCCGACGCCAAGGACGTGCTCGACGATCTCGGCGTCGTGTTCCAGAGCTCCGCCAACGAAGCGGCCGCGGCGGCGATGCTGTCGGCCTCGGTGATGTATCCCCTGCGCGGCGCGGTGGCGTGGAAGTCGACGGTCGGCACCAACGTCGCCTCCGACGCGCTCGCCAACCTCGCCTCGGGCGGCGTCACCGGCGGCACCATGATCATCGTCGGCGAGGACTATGGCGAAGGCTCCTCCATCATGCAGGAGCGGACGCACGCCTTCGCGATGAAATCGCAGATGTGGCTGCTCGATCCCCGCCCCGATCATGAATGCATCGTCAATCTGATCGAGAAGGGTTTTGAGCTCTCCGAATTCTCGAACACGCCCGTGATGCTCGAGGTCCGCGTCCGCGCCTGTCACATGCACGGCAGCTTCGCCTGCAAGGACAACGTCAAGCCGGCGCACACCATCAAGGACGCGCTCAACAACCCCAGGCGCGACGTCAACCGCATCGTGCTGCCGCCTGCGGCCTATGAGCATGAGCAGGAGAAGATCAAGACGCGGATGCCCGCGGCGATCGGCTTCATCCGGGACCACAAGCTGAACGAATGGATGGGGCCGAAGCAGGGCAAGGTCGGCATCATCATGCAGGGCGGCATGTACAACAACGTGATCCGCGCGCTGCAATATCTCGGGCTGTCGGATGCCTACGGCAACACACAGGTTCCGCTCTACGTCATGAACGTCACCTACCCCGTGATCGACACCGAGGTCGCGGAGTTCTGCGTCGACAAGGACGCCGTCCTGATCGTCGAGGAAGGCCAGCCGGAATATCTGGAGCAGGCGATCAACACCGTGCTGCGCCGCAGGGACATCCAGGCGCGCATCCATGGCAAGGACGTGTTGCCGATGGGCGGCGACTACACCGCGCAGGTTCTGCTCGGCGGCGTCAGGGACTTCCTGGAGAAGACCGAGCCGCGGCTGCTCGGCAACCGGCCGCCGGCGCCGGACGCCGTTCCCGTGCTCAATCACCCCGCGGTCGAGAAGCTGAAGCAGGTTGTGCCGGCACGCCCGCCCGGGCTCTGCACCGGCTGCCCGGAGCGGCCGATCTTCGCCGCCATGAAGCTCGTCGAGGAAGAGCTCGGCCAGCATCATGTCTCGGCCGACATCGGCTGCCATCTGTTCTCGATCCTGCCGCCCTTCAATATCGGCGCGACCACCATGGGCTTCGGCCTCGGCCCGGCCTCGACCTCGGCCTTCAACGTCAAGGCCGACAAACGCTCGATCGCGGTGATGGGCGACGGCGGCTTCTGGCACAACGGACTGACCAGCGGCATCGGCAATGCCGTGTTCAACAAGCACGACGGCGTGTTCGTCATCGTCGACAATTTCTACACGTCGGCGACCGGCGGTCAGGACATCCTGTCGTCGCGCGCGACCAACAAGCGGCGAGACACCAACAATTCGATCGTCAAGGCCGTGAAGGGCATCGGCGGCCAGTGGGTGCGCCAGCTCGACCGCACCTATGACGTCGGCAAGATGCGCGACACGCTGAAGGAAGCGCTGACGACCAAGGAGGAAGGCCCCAAGGTCATCGTCGCGTCCTCCGAGTGCATGCTGAACAAGCAGCGCCGCGTGAAGCCGCAGATCAACCAGGCCATCAAGGACGGGTTGCGCACCGTCAAGGAGCGCTTCGGTGTCGACGAGGACGTCTGCACCGGCGACCATGCCTGCATCCGGCTCTCGGGCTGCCCGTCGCTTTCGGTGAAGCAGCTTGACGATCCCTTGCGCGACGATCCGGTTGCGGCGATCGACAATTCCTGCGTCGGTTGCGGCAATTGCGGCGAGGTCTCCGAGGCCGCCGTGCTCTGCCCCTCGTTCTATCGCGCGGACGTCATTCACAATCCGACCGGCTGGGACAGGTTCAAATCCAAGGTCGCGATGGCCGTGATCGGCTGGTTGCAACGGCGGCGTGATCGCCGGCGTCCGGCGCTCGAGGCATTGGCATGAGAGACGAGACGGTCCGGCTGGCCCTCCCCGCCGCCGGCGAGGCAACCGAGCGGCCGATCTCGATTGCGATCGTCGCGATGGGTGGCCAGGGTGGCGGCGTGCTGACCGACTGGATCGTTCAGTTGGCCGAGAACCATGGCTGGGTCGCGCAATCGACCTCGGTGCCCGGCGTAGCGCAGCGCACCGGCGCCACGATCTACTATATCGAGGCGATGCCGCCGCTCGACGGCCGCAAGCCGATCCTGTCGTTGATGCCGACGCCCGGCGACGTCGACGTGGTGATGGCGGCGGAGTTCATGGAGGCCGGCCGATCGATCCTGCGCGGCCTCGTGACGCCGGATCGCACCACGTTGATCGCATCCAACCACCGGTCGTTTGCGATCGGCGAGAAGATTGCACCGGGCAACGGCATCGCCGACGGCGCCGCCGTCACTGGCGCCATCGGGGTTGCCGCCAAGACCGAGATCATCTTCGATCTGAACGCGCTGGCGATCGCGCATGGCAGCGTCATCTCGGCCGCGATGTTCGGTGCGCTCGCGGCGGCCGCTGTGCTGCCGTTCAGCCGCGACAGCTATCTCGACGTCATCCGTGCCGGCGGCAGAGGTGCGAAGGCCAGCGTCGAGACGTTTGAGGCCGCCTTTGACCGGGTCAAGACCGGCGCAC
Organism: Bradyrhizobium sp. 482_C4_N1_8; assembly: GCF_052075965.1. NCBI lineage: Bacteria > Pseudomonadati > Pseudomonadota > Alphaproteobacteria > Hyphomicrobiales > Nitrobacteraceae > Bradyrhizobium > Bradyrhizobium sp. 482_C4_N1_8. The sequence continues at coordinate 6,036,524 of NZ_CP197231.1, forward strand.
CCGAGGTCGCGGCACCAGCGCCATCAAAGCAGGCCGATCACGTCCCCTCTCCCGCAACGCCCGATCCAGATCTTGCCGGGCTGATCGCAAGACTGAAGCAGGAGCTGCCCGAGCCTGCGCTCACCATGGCGCGCGTTGGCTTGAGGAAGGTCGTCGACTTCCAGGACGTCGCCTATGGCGCCGAGTATCTCGACATTCTCAAGACGTTGCACGCGGCCGACCGAAGCGCCGGCGGTGGTGCGCACGCCTATGCCTTCACGGAGACCGCGGCAAAGTACCTCGCCAACGCCATGAGCTATGACGACGTCATCCGCGTGGCCGACCTGAAGACGCGCGCTGGTCGCCGCGCGCGCATCGAGAGCGAGCTCGAGATGTCCGAGGGACAGGTGCTCCAGACCACCGAGTTCATGCATCCGCGCATGGAGGAGGTCATGGGCGTGCTGCCCGCGGGCTTCAGCCGCTGGCTCGGCGCGCGGCCGCGCCTGCTCGGCTGGCTCGATCGCCGCGTCAACCGGGGACGCCGGGTGCGGACTTACTCGCTGCCCTGGTTCCTGACGCTCTACGTCGTGGCCGGACTACGCGGCCTGCGACGCCGCTCGCTGCGTCACGCCGTCGAGACCGCGCATCGGGACGGATGGCTCAAGGCGGCAACCGATGCGGTCGCCGCCAACTACCAGCTCGGTGTCGAGATCCTGCAATGCCGACGCCTCGTGAAAGGCTATTCCGATACCCACAGCCGCGGGCTGTCGAAATTCGACAGGACGCTGGCGGCGATCAAGCTGGTCGAACGACGCGAGGATGCCGCCGATTGGGCACGCCGCCTGCGCGAGGCCGCGCTGAAGGACAGCGCCGGCAAGGAGCTCGACGGCGTGATCCAGACCATCAAGACTTTTGCATGATTCCATCGGAGGGGAACGCGGGAGTGGATTGCCGTTCGCCCCCCAAGACGTCAGGATCAGGCGACTTGACTACGATTCTCAAATTGTTAATCGGAGCGAAAGACCCGCGATAATCCCTCCAATCGACGAGACATCTTGTACTCGATGGTCATGCAATGCCGGCAGCACTCAAAGAGAACATTGTTCCCGTCCCTGGGCAGATCGAAACCCGGCTCTGGCTTCAATTGCTGTCGCTGCATGGCGAGCTGTTCGCGTCGCTGAATTCGATGCTGAACGCCGAGTTCGGCGTGTCGCTCGCAAAATTCGACGTGCTGGCCCAGCTCGATCGCTACAGCGATGGCCTCGCGCTCGGGCAGCTGTCGCAAAATCTAAAAGTCACCGGCGGCAACGTCTCGGGGCTGGTGCAGCGTCTTCTCGCCGACAACCTCATCAGCAGGGAAATGTCGAGCGAGGACCGGCGCTCCTTCATCGTGCGCCTGACGCCGAAGGGCGAGGCGTTGTTCAGGAAGGCAGCCGACGTCCACAAGAAGCATCTCGGCAAACGGCTCGAGAATGTTTCGGCCCGGGAGCTGGACGGTGCGCTGTCCGTACTGAAATCCCTTTCTTCAAAACTTCATACCGAGAGCAAGAAGCAAAGTCGCAAGAGATAATGGCCAGAGAATCCAAGAGCAGATGGAAGTCGGGTCCGCCGAGGACGCGGGACCAGCTGCAAACCTACATCCCGTATCTGTTCAACCGGCTCGCCAATCGCTGGAATCTCGATCAGAACCGCGACCTGAGCGACCACGGCATCAACAATGTCGTGTTCCGGACGCTATCGGTCCTGTTCATCTACAAGACCCTCACCGTCAACGAGGTCGCCGTTCTCGCGGTAACCGAGCAGTCGACGGCGAGCCGCATGGTCGAGTCCATGGTGTCATCGGGCCTCGTCAAGCGCGAGATCGCAGAGGAAGACCAGCGCCGCCGCGTCGTGGGTCTGACCCCGGACGGCGAGGCGCTGCTGCGCAAGATCTGGCCGATCATGGCGAGCAACTACGACAATCTGATCGAAGGCATCGAGCCCGACGACATCGAGGTCTGCGCGCGCGTGCTGGCCAAGATGGTCGAGAACATCCGCCAGAACCAGATCTGATCTTGTTTATTGGAGCATGATCTTTTCGGAAAACCGCTTCACACTTTGCGCTAACGCGGCCCTCCGGGTCCGGATCATGCTCTACGGGCCAAGGCCGACGAGGCTGGTGCCGCCGCAGACATAGAGCACCTGGCCGGTGACGAAGTCCGAGCGCTCGTCGAGGAAGAAACTGATGGCGTGCGCGACATCCTCGCGCGAGCCGAGCCGCCCGACCGGCACGTTGCGCGCCATCCGCTCCTGCTGCTCGGAGCCCTTGGGAATGATGCCCCAGAAATTGTCGGTCAGGATCGGCCCTGGCGCGACAACATTCACGGTGATGCCGCTCGCGGCGAGCTCCAGCGCCCAGGTGCGCGCCATGCCGTGCACGCCGGCCTTGGTCGCCGAATAGGCCGACCGCGTCGCTGCGCCCATCGCGGCCCGCGAGCTGACGAACACGATGCGGCCGAAGCGGCGCGCACGCATCCCCTCCAGCGCCGCCTGGGTCAGCAGCATCGGCGCGCCCAGATGCAGTTGCGCCAGCATCAAAATGTCTTCCGGCTTAGCATCGGGCAGCAGATTCGGCAGGATCACGCCGGCATTGTGCACGAGGCGATCAACGGCGTGATCGCGGCAGATCTCCTGCGCGATCGCGCGCGTCTCCTCGATATCGGAGAGATCAGCGCGATAGGCCGCGAGCAGATCATGCGTCCAGTCCGGCTTCTCCAGCCCGACCGAGACCACGCGCTGCCCGCTCTCGACGAGCTTTTTCGCCAGCGCCTCGCCGATCCCCGAATTGCCGCCGGTGATGAGTGTGGTGCGGATCTCGCTCATGATCAAACCTGTCGCCGCTTGAGGTCGCGAAGGTCGAAGAACGCACCGTCGCGCATCAGCCTGGCGACGAAATCCTTCAGGCCGCCGCGCTGAATCTTCTCGGTCGCGGTCAACGGCAGGCTGTCGACGAAACAGATCCAGCCCGGCGCCTTGTAATAGGCCATCTGCTCCAGACTCCAGCGCACGATCTCCTCGGCGAGCGCGCGGTCCGCACCGGCCTCCTCGGCGATGATGACCGCCGCAACCTCGTCGCCGCGCACCTGATCGGGCGTCGCGGCAACCGCAGCCTGCCGGATCGCGGGATGGCGATTGAGGACGGACTCGACCTCGACTGCGGCAATGTTCTCGCCGGAACGGCGGATCACGTTCTTCTTGCGGTCGACGAAATGGAGGTCGCCGTCCGCATCGCGCGACACGATATCGCCGGTGTGCAGCCACCCGCCGTCCCACGCCTCGGCGGTGGCGGCCTCGTTCTTCAGGTACTCGCGGAAGAAACCGTAACGCGGGTCCGCACCTGCCCGCCGCACCAGGAGCTCGCCCGGCGTCCCGACCGGCGCGTCGTTGCCGCTGTCGCCGACGATACGAACGTCGACCTCGGGGGCCGGGCGTCCGAAACAGCTCGTGCCGATCTTGCGCGGCTCGACATTGGCGGCGATGACGCCGCCGCTTCCCGTCTCGGTCATCGCCCAGGCCTCCAGCAGCGGAAAGCCGAAGCGCTCCTCGAACGGCGCATGCAGAAGCTTGTCGACGCCGGCGCCGAAGCCGAAGCGTACGCTGTGCGCGCGGTCCTGCTCCGATGGCGGTGCACTCATCAGCATCGAGGGCATCACGCCGAGATAGTGCAGACAGGTCGCGCGGCTGTCGCGGACGGACGCCCACCAGGTACGCGGATGGAAGCGATCGAGCATGGTGAGGCTGCCGCCGACGGACAACATCGCCATCAGCGACACCGCCATCGCGTTCATGTGAAACAGCGGCAGCGGCGTGATCATGCGCTCACAGTCCGGCTTGAGATCGATCAGCCCGCCGACATCGCGATACCAGTTTCCGGAATGCAGGAAATATGTGTTGGTGAGCACGCAGCCCTTGGGCTGTCCCGTGGTTCCAGACGTATAAAGCAGCGCGCATTCGCTCGCGTCGCTTCCGGCGGTCGAAGGCCGCGCATCTCCGAAAGGTACGGGAACGTCGTCCTGATCGGTCACGACCGGGATCGGCCGGCCGGCCTGGCGCGCCGCGGTCTCGACCTCGTCGCGCCGCTCGGCGAGGACGAACGCCGCATTCATCTCGGAATGCGCAATGATGTATTCGAGCTCGCTGATCCGCAAATCGGGATTGATCGGTACGACGGACACGCCGAGCCCGTTCAGCGCGAACCACAGCTCGACGAACGCCGGCCTGTTCTGGAGCAGCAGCCCGACCCTGTGGCCTTCGCCATAGCCCCGGCTTGCAAAAGCCGAGCGCCAGCGCTCGACCCGGTCGAGCATGGCGCGGTAGGAAATCTCGCCTGCCGCGATGCCATAGATATCGGCGGTCTCCGGTAGCACGTTGAGGAAGCTCGCCTCCTCCCGGCGAAGGGCGGTCTCGCGAAAGCGGGCGTAGACTGTGGTCGCAGCGGTCAAGGCGTACTCACATGAAAAGCTGGATGTTGCCGAACGGCGCGTCGAAATTGACGAGATCGACCCGCTTGAGCTTGATCTTCAGGGCATCGCCGACCTCTACTAATTCGTGCGACGCCCATCCCGAATAGCGCTCCAGCAGATCACCGCGGGTCTCGGTGTAGATATAGGATGTCCGCGCCTTGTAGACGCCCGCAGCCGGGTCGCACGCCACGATCCGCGGTGCCTGGAGAAGATGATGGCAACGGCTCTTCGGCTTCTGGCTGAAGGTCCGCTCGCCGGCGAGCCGCTCGACCCGCACCTTCAGGAGCAGCAGATCCTCGTACATCAACGAGGGCTGGAGCACCGGATCCTGCTGCTGCCATTCGAGCGGCATCCAGTAGCGCCCTTCGGGGTGAAACAGATCGAGCCAGGCCTGCCATTGCATCGTGTCGAGCAGCTCGGCTTCCAGATAGATGAAGTCCGTGATGGCCTTCTCGTCGATCATTCCGCGGCCTCGACACGCTTGTCCATGTCCATGGTCATGAATTTCGACCAGGCGTGGAACTGGTTTCGCATCTGTCGCTCGGACGTGCCGTTGATCACGGCCGTGACGTCCTGCTCTTCATGGCTCTCGTAGAGGCGCCGCAGATTGACCCATTGATTGCCGTTCGACTTCAGTCCTTCCTGCGCGCGCTCGTACATTTCGAGATCGTCGTGCCCGACGATCGAGGTCGGCGCGTTGATGAAGCGGTTGTACATCAGCGCCCGCTCGTAGAGCTTGTCCGGCGCGCCGACCAGGCGGTAGACCCAGCTCTCGACCAGCGTCTTGTCGACCGCGATCGGGATGAAATTGCGCAGGATCTGCACCGCGCCCTTGACCATGATGTTCGGGAAATACACCGTATTGTGCCTGACCTCGCCGAGGATCTCGTGCGCCCGCTGCTCGCCATAGGCCGCGACCATCTGGCCGAGATAGCCTTCGATGTCCGAATAGTTCGAATGGATGGAGTTGGCGACGCCGGTATGGCCATGGCCGTTCGGCCAGATCCTGATGCCGCTCTGTTCGTAAAACTCGTACGGGCTCATGAAGGGACCGTAGAGCTGCACCGCCATCGGCGTCTCCGTGGAGGAGCCCTGCTCGCGCTTCCAGACCTTGACCGCGGTGCCGGCCGAGCTCTCATGCGCCACCATCGGATGGCAGGTGTCGGTCTGGTTCTCGACCAGCATCTTCCAATTGCAGGTGTGCATGTAGCGGATCGGCGTCGCCTGGACTGCGAGCTTTCCCTCCGGCGAGCGGTCGACCATGTTGTCGATGGTCGAGAGGCTCTCGCCGAAATAATCCTCGAAGGACACGCCGTCGTCGCTCAGGCGGGCGAAGATGAAATCGCGATAGATCACGACGTTCCTGACCTTCGACAGTCCCTCATTCGCTTGCGTGTCGCCAAAGCCGGTGCCCTCGTAGCCCTTCTTCAAAGGGATCGCGAGCAGCGAACCGTCGGTCTTGAACGACCAGGCGTGATAGGGGCAGCGGAAGAACTTTCCGGTGTTGCCGCAGGGCTCGGAGGCGATCTTCACGCCCTTGTGCGGACAGCGGTTGTAGAAGACGTGGATGGAGCCGTCGGTGTGGCGGCTCGCCAGCACCGGCTGACGACCGATATTGGCGGTGATGAAATCGCCGGGCTTTCCCAACTGGCTCGCGTGCCCGACATAGATCCAGCTGTTCGGGAACAGGTGCTCCATCTCGAGCTCGAAGATCTCGGAGTCGACATAGACGTCGCGATGCACCTCGGCCTCGCGCACCAGCGCCGCGATCGCGTCGGCATTTTGTCCGTATTTCGCCATAGCGTCCCTCGCCTCCCCTAGAGATCCAGCACCAGACGTTCCGACTTCGCGCGTGACACGCAGATCTGCATGACCTTGTTGGACGCCCTCTCGTCGTCGCTGAGGATGACGTCGCGATGGTCGGGCACCCCTTCGATCACGCCGCACTGGCAGATGCCGCAATCGCCGCGCTGGCAGTCGTAGAGCACGTCGAGCCCCGCGGCTTCCAGCGCCTGGATGATGGTCTGACCGGCCGCGACGCTGACGACCTGCCCGGTCGATTTGAGCTCGACCTCGAACGGCAAGTCGGGCGAGGACGATGGCTCGGCCTTGAAGAGCTCGTAGTGGATGCGGTCTGCCGGAATGTCCCTGCCGAGCGCAGCCGCCTTCACCGCTTCAATCATGCCGGCCGGACCGCAGGCGTAAATGTGGGCGTTTGCGGCGACATCGCCGAGCGCTGCTGCAATGTCCAGGCGGGACTCGTCGCTGTCGTAGTGGATGGACAGGCCCTTGGCGCATATCTCCTGCAGGTGCGGCAGGAACGCGAGCAGGCCTTGCGTGCGGCCCGCGTAGTGCAAGCGATACGGGCTTCCTCGGGCCGCGAGATTCGCCGCCATCGACAGGATCGGCGTGACACCGATGCCGCCGGCGAACAGCAGCGCGGGCGCTGCTCCCTCATGCAGATGAAAATTGTTGACCGGCGCCGTTGCCTTCACGACATCGCCGATCTTCAGCGCGTGCATGAACTGCGAGCCGCCGGTCGATGCCTCCTCGCGCAGCACCCCAAGCGCCAGCATACCTTCGGGAAGGCCCGGCAACGCCATCAGCGAGTACGGCCGGTCGCCTCCATTCGGGAGCGCCACGCGGATATGTGCGCCCGCCTGCCATCGCGGCGCGACGCCGTCCTCCACGCCAAACACAAGGCTCCGTATGAACGGCGTCTCCGCGGCATACGATCTGACCTTGAGCTTGAGCGGATGCGTGTCCATTCAGGCATCTCACGAATTATATGAATTTGCATATTTTTAGACATGTAATAATTGGCTGTCAATCGTCGGCGCCAGCTCAGGTTCGGATTGCAGTCCGAGGCACGTCTCGTTGGTGCAGGAGGCTTGGCACTGCCCCCTCCGAGGTTGCCCACGCCTCAGCAGATCACTCCGAAGAACGGCCGGCCGTGCTTTCAATGGACTTTGCTGCCCGTGCACACGCCGCCTTTGAGCGCCCGCCCCGATCCATCATGGGCCGTGGGAAGACTTCAACTCAAGCCGCTCATTTTACTGAGGTATTTTATCGTAAACGATCCACCGACGCCGCGTTGAGTGCCCTGGTGACCGCGCAAGATGACAGCAATCGCGCTGCAACCACAGCAATCGCTCTGGAGCGGGAAAGCAGCCCCACCGCTAAGGGTTGGGGTAGCAAATCCAAGACCAAGCCATGTCCCTGTTCCCGAGCGGCACCGCCACACCCGCCTCCATTGTCGAGGCTCAGAAGGCCGTTCTGGGTCATCCACCCAAGGCACGCGCGAGCTTTGCCAAGGGCCGCTGCGTCCGGGGGACCTACATCCCTTCGGATCGGGCCGACGAGGTCACGAAGTCGCGGAGCTTCACAACACCATCGCGCGTGCTGGCGCGCTTCTCGGTGGACGGCGGTCCCCACGAATCCGAGACCAGGGATCTCGCGCTGCGCGGCTTCAGCTTCAGGCTCGGCAACGACGAGCATCGCTCCGACATCCTCACACAGAGCGCTCCGGTTCATTATGCGAGGACGCTCGATCAAATGCTGGCATTCCTCACCTCGCGCATGCCCGGTCGCGACGGCAGGCCGGACCTGGAGAAGATCAAGGCCTTCTCCACCGCCAATCCCGATACGCTGCGTCAGGCGAACTACATCGCCGCGCATCCGCCTCCCCCGAGTTTTGCCGGCACGACCTACTGGGCCGTCCACGCCTTCCCCGCAACGAATTCGAAGGGCGAGACGCAGTTCATCAAATTCAAGGTCGTCCCGGTCGGTAGCGAGCTTGCGGCGATCGGGGGCAAGGCCAGGGCGACGTCCGCCGACGTCCTGCACGACGATCTCAAAGGAAGGATCGCAACGCGCGATATCCGGTTCAGCCTGATGGCGCTGCTCGGCCGTCCCGACGACCCGACGCAGGACGTCACGATCCGGTGGCCGGATGAGGACAGCCGGGAAGCCGTACGGCTCGGAACGATCGTGATCACCGCGATCGAAGCCGACGAGACGTGCGATACTTCCGGCTTCGATCCGGCAAATCTTGCGGAGGGCATCGGTTATCCGCCGGATGAGATCTTCGTGGCGCGACGCGCCGCCTACGCCAATTCACTGGCGCAGCGCCGCTGATCGGACGATCACGTCTCGCTGTCCCTGATGCCAAGCGCTTCGCGGCGCCATGCCGCCGGGCTGACGCCCACCTGCGCCGAGAACACCTTCGTCAAATGGCTTTGATTGGCGAACCCGACCGAGATCGCAATCTCGGACAGCGGCACGTCGCGCAGGGTCATCAACTGCTTTGCCGCCTTCACACGCTGGCGGAGCAGCCACTGATGAGGCGGGAGGCCGGTCGAGATTCGAAACGCGCGGGAAAAATGGCTAACCGAGAGACCAAACTCGGCCGCGATCTGTTGCAGTGAAAGCGTCCCGCCGAGATCCGAGTCGAGCCTTTCGCAGGCTCGCCTCACCTGCCATGGGGAAAGACCGCCCCGGGCCGCATCCGCGACGCGCTGCCATCCGCCATAGGTCTGGGCAATGTGGGCCGTGAACGCGAGCATCATGTGGTCGATGAAGAGCTGGTTGGCCTCCGCCGGACGACGCAGTCCTTCCAACATCAGGGCGCCGACATGGCGCATGATCTCGTCGTCATGGCCGAAACCATACCGGCACGCGAGGTCGCCAATGGGCGGCGTGCGGGCTTCTCGCGCGATTCCGTCGAGCGTCAGACGTGGAAGATAGAAATGGACGGAATGGAACGGCTTGTCGATGACGAAGCGCGGATCGTGCCGGAGATCGTACAGATAGGTCGTACCGGCCCTGACGTCCGTCCTCGTGAAGCACTTGCCGTGCTCCCAGAGCTCGCAGTCAGGATAATCCTGCAGCTTCAGGCTGACGAGATAGGCGTCGTCGGCAAGCGAGCCGCAAAGACCCTCTACCGGCTCACTGTTCAGGGTTTCGGTGACCGCAACGTCGACGCCTCGCCGCGACCGCGTGATCAGCGAAGGCGGCGCATCCGCCAGGCTCAACTGCCGCTTGACCCTCTGTCCGAAGGTGCCCGCCAGTGCCATTCGATCGACCCATCCGTGGAATTTTGACCAGGCAACCCATCTGACTGCCGTCGCCCTGGAGGTCGGTAGCATTATCCGCTTCGGAGTACGGCGGTCCAGTCGCGTCGCGGCGTGATTTGCGATTGCGACGGGGCGCCGCGGCCGATTGTGGCAAAGCCATTTTCAGAAGCGATTTCAATATCTAATGCGTAAATCATGAGCTTGATTCTCCGCAGTCGTCCAGGGACCGCCGATCACAAGATCTCGCGTCCGAGCGCTTTGAGCAGAATCAGGAAAAGCACCGCGGTTTCAGGAAAGACCCCGTAGTCCCACGTGCCTAGAAAACGACACCGAGCGCTCGCGGCGCGCTGCGGCACCCGTACGGGCGCAAAAGAAGCGATGGCTTCACGCCGGGCGCGCAAATCGCGCTCAGCCGCGAGTGCAAGGCCCCTGAGACGAGCACGTCCAATGAGCAAACCGATCTCGCACAATTCTGCGCGTGAAAATCCTCCGGCCGCATCCGAGCCAAGCCAAGGCCAGTCGTCGACGACCGGGCGGCGTGCCGCTAATGCCGAGATGGCGCGTGTGCTCCACACCGAACCATTTCGCGTGGCATTGGACTCCTCCGGTGCCGGGATCGCCCACTGGAAACACGAACCCTTGCACGACGTCGTCGAGCCCATGAGCCACCACGTCATCATGGCCTACAACGGCGCGGTGCAGCACATGGAGCGGCGCTCAGGACGGTCGGTTGCGATTGGAACGTTTCGTCGCGGGGCTGTGATCATCATTCCCGAAGGATCGAGCTCCCGATGGGATATTCCGAAGCCCGTCGACGTCGTTCAGCTCTATCTCCCCCACGCAACGCTGAAACGCGTCGCCGACGAAGCCGCGAGCGGCACATCGAGCGAACTCCTGGAGCGAACGGCGCATCCTGATCCCATTACGTCCCGTTTGATCCTGAGCGCGGTCAACACGCTGGAGAGCAATGCGGCCCTGGACACGCTGTTCAGGCATCAGTTGATCGACCTCCTGGCGATGCGTCTCCTGGTTGCTCATACCGGCTCGCAAGCCCCATTCCAGCCGACCATCGGTGGGCTTTCGCCCAAGGTCCTGGCCCGTGCCATCGAGCGCTTGCGCTCGGACAGCGATACCGACGTCTCCCTCGATGCCCTCGCCTCCGATGCCGGCCTGTCGCGTTTCCACTTCTGCCGCGCATTCAAGGAAAGCACCGGGCTCTCGCCTCACGCCTGGCTGCGCCAATACCGACTCGAGCAGGCCATGAACCTGCTTCGCGATACCGACGCATCGATCGCCCTGGTTGCGGCAGAGCTTGGTTATGCCTCGCAAACGGCCTTCGCCGCGGCGTTCAAGCGATTGAACGGCGAAACGCCGAGCGATTGGCGACGACGCGTGCGTTAGTAGCAATCGCTCCGCCGGTCCCGAAGTGCCTTCCGAACGCGAGACTAGCTCTATGGACAAGCCAATCCTGCACGATCCTTTGGGGGCTCTGCTTGCCGCACCCGGTGCGCGCCACAGCGACTCGCCGAACGTCGAGCGGCGGCGTGCCGATGTGGAGATGGCGCGCATCCTGAAGACCGCGCCGCTGCAGATGGCTTCAGACCCCTCCAATGGCGGCATCGCGCATTGGAAGCACGGCGCTCTGCACGACGTCGTCGAGCCCATGACCGACCACGTCATCATGACGTACCCCACAGGCGTTCAGCGCCTGGAGCGACGCGCCGGAAAATCGGTTGCGATTGGAACGGCCCGTTCCGGAGTCGTGACGATCATCCCGGCTGGTTCGAGCGCCAGATGGGATATTCCCGGTCCTGTCGATGTCGTCCAGCTGTATCTTCCGCACGCAACGCTCGAACGCGTCGCCCGCGAAGCCGACGCGCCCATTCCCGGTGATCTTCTGGAGCGAACCGGGCATCTCGACCCTGTCACATCCGGACTGCTGATGAGCGGGGCGGATGTGTTGGAGGGCAACGCGGTTCTGGATGCACTCTTCAGGCAGCGACTGACCGATATCATCGCCACGCGCATCCTGGCCGCGCACATCGGCGAGCCGACCGCCATCGAGCCGATCATAGGCGGGCTGGCTCCCCAAGCTCTGCGACGCGCGATCGAACGCTTGCGTTCGGACAGCGATTCCGACGTCTCTCTTGCGGCGCTCGCTTCGGACGCCGGCCTGTCTCGCTTCCACTTCTGTCGTGCTTTCAAGGAAAGCACCGGTCTTTCGCCGCATAGCTGGCTGCGCCAGCACCGGCTCGAGCAGGCCATGAACACGCTGCGCGACACCGAAATCCCGATCGCCACGGTGGCGGCTGAGCTTGGCTATGCCTCTCAAACCGCCTTTGCCGCCGCGTTCAGGCGATTGACGGGAGAAACGCCGAGCGATTGGCGACGTCGCATGCGCTAAGCAGCAATCACTCTGCAGGCAGAGCAATCGCTCTGGCGCAACTGCAGGTCCGCTCCGCTAAATGATCAGGGTGCCCTCGATCCAATAGACGGAGACGAACAATGACCTGGAAGAACTTCGCTAGTCCGGTCAAACTCGTGCCGCGACGAAGGATGGCCGCAAGTGCCGTCATGTACGGACTTTCATTGGCCGTTCGCTTCACCTCGGCAACCGGCGAGGAAGTGGAGATACCGGCGCAGTCCGTACACAACGCAAGTCCGGTAATGCCCATCATCGACAGAGATGGCGGCCAGCTTCCGTACGCCGACTGGCGTCCGAACGCCATCGAGCCAATTTTCTTTCGTCACCGCTGGCCGCCGCCGATGGCTTCGATGCCAGGCTGCCCCTCTCCCTGAGAATTCGCGATCTCACTTCACGTCTTCGCGTCATCGGTCTCGACGAGCCGCCACGAGAGTGGCGGCGGCGATGACGCGCCCATGCCCGGAAAGCTCAATCCACAGGAGATCATCAAATGCGACTCGTCATTATCGGCGCCGGCTTTGCCGGCATGTACGCCGCACTTTCCGCCGCGCGCCTGCGGGACATTCAGGGCGCTTCGCCCGAACAACTCGAGATCGCGCTTGTTGCACCGGAGCCGACGCTCGTGGTCCGGCCCCGCCTCTACGAAAGCAAGCCCGAGACCCTGACGGCACCTCTGCAAGACGTGTTGAAGGCCATCGACGTCGTCTACGTGCAAGGCAGCGCCGGGACCATCGATACCAAGTCTCGTGCGATCGAGCTCGTCACGGCCGAAGGCACGAAGCAGACTCTCTCCTACGATCGGCTGGTCGTTGCCACCGGCAGCCGGCTTTTCCGACCGAACATCCCCGGCATCGCCGAGCACTCTTTCAGCGTCGACAAGCTCGACGATGCGATTGCGCTGGAGCGGCATCTCCATGATCTGGCCGATCGGCCGGCAAGGAACGGACGCGATACGGTCGTCGTGGCCGGCGGCGGGTTCACCGGTATCGAGACGGCGACGGAGATGCCGGCGCGGCTGCGTGCGGTCCTCGGCAAGAACGCCAAGGCGCGTGTCGTCATCGTCGATCGCAACAGCACGATCGCTCACGATATGGGCGCAGATTCCCGCCCCGTCATTGAGGATGCGCTGCGCAAGCTTGGCGTGGAGACCCGCCTCGGCACCGGTGTCACCTCGCTCGACAAGTCTGGCGTCACGCTTTCCAGCGGCGAACACATCGAAGCGGAGACCGTGATCTGGGCCGCGGGCATGCGCGCCGCTCCTTTGACCGCGCAGATCCCGGCCGAGCGCGACAATCTGAGCCGGCTCCTTGTCGACCGCGACTTGCGCGTGCCTGGTGTCGCCGGCGTCTTTGCCACCGGCGATGCCGCCAAAGCAGCGTGTGACGACGTCGGCAACCACGCGCTGATGTCGTGCCAGCATGCCACGCGAATGGGCGCGTTTGCCGGCAACAATGCCGCTGCCGAACTTTTGGGTGTCGCGACCAGGCCTTATCACCAGAAGGCCTACGCCACCTGCCTCGATCTGGGAGAAGCCGGCGCCATCTTCACGCGAGGCTGGGATCGGAAGCTCGAGCTCGTCGGCGACGAGGCGAAGCGGACCAAGCAGCAGATCAATACTGTCTGGATCTATCCGCCCCGACCGGAACGCGCGGCCGCGCTGGCCTCGGCCGATCCGGAGCACGTCGGCGAAGTCTAGCTGCCTCACGCGAAACCGGGCCGCGCCGACCGTGCGCGGGCCCGGCCCGATCACCCCATACCAACCGGAGCCGACCATGATGAAACACGAAACCGTGCGCGCGAGCGCGTTCGCCATGCCGCTGACCAGCCCGGCTTTCCCGCCCGGCCCCTATCGCTTCATCAATCGCGAATACTTCATCATCCAGTACCGGACAGATCCCGAGGCACTGCGCCGGATCGTGCCGGCACCACTCGAAATCACCGAACCTGTGGTGAACTATGAGTTCATCCGAATGCCGGACTCGACCGGATTCGGCGACTACACCGAAAGTGGGCAGGTCATTCCGGTGTCCTATCAGGGCAAGGCCGGCAGCTTCGTCCACCAGATGTTCCTCAACGATCATCCGCCAATTGCGGGCGGGCGCGAGCTCTGGGGCTTTCCCAAGAAGCTGGCGCAGCCGAAGCTTGAGGTCGAGACCGACACCCTGGTTGGCACCTTGAACTACGGCTCGGTCCGCATCGCGACCGGCACGATGGGCTACAAGCACCGGGCCCTGGACGCCGCGGCCGAAGCAAAAAAGCTCGCCGCACCGAATTTCCTGCTCAAGATCATTCCGCATGTCGACGGCACGCCGCGCATCTGCGAGCTGGTGCGCTTCCATCTCGAAGACATCACCGTGAAGGGCGCCTGGACTGGGCCGGCAGCGCTCGACCTGTACTCGCACGCCCTTGCCCCCGTCGCCGAGCTGCCGGTGCTCCAGGTGCTTTCGGCCAAGCATATCGTTGCCGACCTGACACTGGGGCTCGGCACCGTGGTCCACGACTATCTGGCCTCGAGCGAAATTGTGCGGCGGCGCGGATCCTCCGAGACGCTGGTCGACGCGAATGCCGACTGATCGACGTCATCCGTACCATCGGGAGTCCTCAAAATGCTGAACGTGATGCGCGAGCAAACCAATCCTGTGCCGCAGCGGAGCAATTCGCTTCCCTACGATGTCGTCGCCCTGGTGTTGCAAGGCGGCGGCGCACTCGGCGCCTATCAGGCCGGAGTCTATGAAGGCCTGCACGAGGCCGGCATCCGGCCGAACTGGCTGGCCGGCATCTCGATCGGCGCGCTCAACGCCGCGATCATCGCGGGCTCGCCCGAAGGCGAGCGTGTTGCGCGGTTGCGCGAGTTCTGGGAAACCATCTGCGCCTTTTCGATAGAGTGGCCCGCCGGCGAAGGGCTCGCCAACGCCCTGCCCTTTGCGTTCGACATCAACTCGGTACGCAACGCGATGGCGGCGGCGCGGGCCTTGATCCAGGGCCAGCCGGGCTTCTTCAAGCCACGCTTCCCCTCGCCGCTCTGGTCACCGTTCTCGGGCGACTCCGCGACCAGCTTTTACGATACGGCACCCCTGCACCGGACGCTGGAACGGCTCGTCGACTTCGACCGGCTGAACTCGGGCGACGTGCGCGTCAGCGTCGGCGCGGTCAACGTCCGCACCGGCAACCTGACCTATTTTGACACCGCCGAGCGCCGGCTGGGACCGAAGCATTTCATGGCATCGGGTGCGCTGCCGCCGGGCTTCCCCGCCGTCGAGATCGAAGGCGAGCACTATTGGGATGGCGGCGTGGTTTCGAACACGCCTTTATCTCGCGTGCTGTCCGGCGAGCCGTGTGACACGCTGACGTTCCAGATCGATCTCTGGTCGGCCAAGGGCCACGTTCCCCACGACATGATGGAAGTGTCGAGCCGGCAGAAGGACATCCAGTATTCGAGCCGCACACGCGCCGTAACCGACCAGGTGCTGCGGATGCAGAAGATGCGTCAGGCCTTGCAGCGCACGATCGCGAAATTGCCGGACGCCGCCAGGCACGATCCCGAGATCCGCGCCATCGCGGAGATGGCGCGCCATCGTTGCTACAACATCGTGCACCTGATCTATCAGACCAAGATCCACGAGGGCCACTCGAGGGATTACGAGTTCGGGCTGAGCGCGATGCGCGCTCACTGGCAGAGCGGACTGGACGATATCCGCCGCACGCTGGCCGATCCGCGACGCCTGGACCCGCCGGCTCCCGAGCTCGGCATCGTCACCCACGACGTCCATCGCCGCGACTGAATCTCACCGCCCACCTCGTTTCGGAGAATACCATGTCTTCCATTCCCTATGCTCCCGAGCAGGGCGCCAAAACCAGCCTTCGGCCATCCGGGCAGGCGATCAAGCGGGCCGCCCTCGCCTTGGCACTGGCCCTGGGCGTCGCCGCCGCAGCCGAGTTCGGCCACCACTATCTCACCATCGGCCGCTATCTGGAGACCACGGACGACGCCTACGTGAAGGCGGATTCCACGATCATCTCGCCGAAGGTGTCGGGCTATATCGCGCAGGTCCTGGTCGGCGACAACGAGACGGTGAAGGCCGGCCAGTTGCTGGCAAAGATCGACGATCGCGATTTCCGCGCCGCGCTCGACCAGGCCGGCGCCGACGTCGCCGCATCCGACGCCACTGTCCGCAATCTCGATGCACAGCTTGCCCTGCAGCAGCCGATCATCGAGCAAGGCACGGCCGATGTCGCTGCCGCCACGGCCAATCTGAAGTTCGCGCAGGAAGAGCAGGTCCGATACGACGGGCTGATGAAGACGGGCTCCGGCACGGTGCAGCGCGCGCAGCAGACCGATGCGGCGCTGCGCGCCGCCGCCGCGCAATTGCAGCACGCCAAGTCGGGCCTGCTCGCGGCCGAGCGCAAGGTCGACGTGCTCTCCACCGAACGCGCCAGGGCAGTCGCGCAGCGCGACCGCGCCCGTGCGGTCGAGCAGCAGGCGGCGTTGAACCTGTCCTACACCGGCATCATCGCGCCGGTCGACGGCACCGTCGGTGCGCGCTCACTCCGGGTCGGGCAGTTCGTCCAGGCCGGTACGTTGTTGATGGCCGTCGTTCCGCTCGATGCCGTGTACATCGTCGCCAATTTCAAGGAAACCCAGCTCACCCATGTGCGCGGCGGCCAGCCCGTCGAGCTGACCATCGACAGCTTCCGCGGCACCAGACTGCACGGCCATGTCGACAGCCTGTCCCCGGCAAGCGGCCTGGAGTTCGCGCTGCTGCCGCCCGACAACGCGACCGGCAACTTCACCAAGATCGTGCAGCGCATGCCGGTGAAAATCGTCCTCGACGACCGCAGCCTGACCGGCCTGCTCCGTCCCGGCATGTCGACCGAGCCGACCATCAATACCAAATCGGCGGCGATCGCCGAACGCGAAAGCAAGAAGCGCCTCGCATCGCGCCGCCCCGAGCCTCGCAGTTGAATACGCGTCCCTGGCGGTCGTCTCCTCCCGGACAATCCGTTCAGGCAATGCTTCTCTCGCAAGCGACGAGCAGACAACCATGACCACACTGCAACCGGCCATCGATGCCGTGCCCGCCGGCGAAGGCGAGCGGTCCGTCACCACACCGGCCCCGGCGGTCTCCGCCAAGACCTGGATCGCCATCGCCGGCGCCACGCTCGGCGCCTTCATGGCGGTGCTCAACATCCAGATCGTCAACGCTTCGCTGGCTGACATCCAGGGCGCGATCGGGGCCGGTATCGATGATGGCGGCTGGATCTCGACCTCCTACCTGATTGCCGAGATTGTGGTGATTCCGCTGTCCGGCTGGCTGGCGCAGGCGTTCTCGATCCGCATCTATCTCCTGACCAATGCGACGTTGTTCCTGGTGTTCTCGGCGGCCTGCGCGCTGGCGCAAAACCTGTCGCAGATGATCGTGTTGCGCGCCGTGCAGGGCTTTACCGGTGGCGTGCTGATCCCGATGGCGTTCACGCTCATCATCACGCTGCTGCCAAAGGCGAAGCAGCCGATCGGGCTGGCGCTGTTTGCGATCTCCGCGACCTTTGCGCCCGCGATCGGGCCGACCATCGGCGGCTATCTCACCGAGAACTGGGGCTGGCAGTACATCTTCTACGTCAACCTGGTGCCGGGCGCGGTCATGATCGGCTTGCTGTTCGTCTCGCTCGAGTCGCAACCGATGAAGCTGTCGCTGCTGCGCGAGGGCGATTGGGCCGGGATCGCCACCATGGCGATCGGCCTCGCCGCGCTGCAGACCGTGCTCGAGGAAGGCAACAAGGACGACTGGTTCGGCTCGCCGTTCATCGTCAAGCTGTCGATCGTCGCGGCGATCGCGCTGTCGGCCTTCCTGTGGATCGAGCTGGCGGCAAGGAAGCCGCTGCTGAACCTCCGCCTCCTGGCGCGTCGCAATTTCGGCTTCGGTATCCTCGCCAATTTCCTGCTCGGCATCGCGCTCTACGGCTCGGTCTTCATCCTGCCGGTCTATCTATCGCGCATCCAGGGCTACAACGCCGAGCAGATCGGCATGGTGCTGGCTTGGACCGGGCTGCCGCAGCTGTTGCTGATCCCGCTGGTGCCGCAGCTGTTACGGCGCTTCGACGCGCGGCTCATCATCGGCGTCGGCTTTGCGCTGTTCGCAGCATCCAACTTCATGAACATCTCGATGACCAACGACTACGCCACCGACCAGCTCTTCTGGCCGAACGTCGTCCGCGCCTTCGGTCAGGCGCTGGTGTTCGCCCCGCTGTCGGCTGTCGCGACATCGGGCATCGAGGCGGAGAACGCGGGTTCGGCCTCGGGCCTGTTCAACATGATGCGTAACCTCGGCGGCGCCGTCGGCATCGCGCTGCTGCAGACGCTGCTCACCAAGCGCGAGCAATATCACTCCAACGTGCTGACGCAGTCGGTCTCGCTGCTGGAGCAGGCCACGCAAGCCAGGCTCGAGAAGCTGACGCAGTATTTCATGAACCACGGCGTGACCGATCGCATCGACGCCGCTCACCGCGCCTATGTCGCGATCGGCAAGATCGTGCAGAAGCAGGCCTTCATCCTGGCTTTCGGCGACATGTTCTACCTGCTCGGTGTCGCACTGATCGTCGCACTCGCCGCCTCGATGATGCTGAAGAAACCCGGCCAGATCGAGGCCGGCGGCACCCACTAGTCCCCCACCCCACCTGACGTCGAAAGGAACTGCCATGTTGAAGGATAAGGTCGCTATCGTCACCGGATCGACCAGCGGTATCGGGCTCGGAATCGCCAGAGAGTTGGCCAGGCTCCGCGTCAACCTCGTGTTGAACGGCTTCGGCGACCCCGGCGAGATCGAAGCCATCCGCAGCGGGATCGAACGCGAGCACGGCGTGCGCGTGGTCTACGACGGCGCCGATATGTCGAAGGGCGATGCCGTGCGCCGATTGATCGCCGCGACAATCGAGACGTTCGGACGCCTCGACATCCTCGTGAACAATGCCGGCATCCAGTTCACCGCGCCGGTGGAAGAATTTCTGTCGGCCAAGTGGCATGCGATCCTGGACATCAATCTGTCGGCCGCGTTTCACGGCATCGCGGCGGCGGTGCCCCAGATGAAGAAGCAGCGCTGGGGCCGGATCGTCAACATCGCCTCGACCCACGGCCTCGTCGCATCGACGCACAAGGCGGCCTACGTCGCCGCCAAGCACGGGTTGATCGGCCTGACCAAGGTGGTTGGCCTGGAGACCGCCGGCAGCGGCGTGACCTGCAACGCAGTCTGTCCCGGCTGGGTGCGGACGCCCTTGGTCGAAAAGCAGATCAGCGACATCGCCGCACAGAAGAACATCAGCCAAAAGGACGCCGCCGCGACACTCCTGGGCGAGAAACAACCGTCGTCCGAGTTCGTCTCTCCGGAGCAGCTTGGAGGCACCGTGGCCTTCCTGTGTTCGCCCGCGGCGGACCAGATCACGGGCACCGCGATCGCGGTCGATGGCGGATGGACGGCACAGTAGCCCACAGTGAGAGGCCCATGCAGACGGCCAGCATTGGAGTAGCCAAAGATGTCCCTGCTCGCCAGAGACCTCCTCGTGCTGCAAAGGTCCGCGGACTCAGCGGATGACGCTGCGGAGCTGTCGCGCCTGGAGGCGCGGCTGCCACCGCTGCTCAGCATCATCGCCGGAATGGTCGACTTCACCGGCTTCTTCACGCTGGGTCATATCTTCACGGCTCACGTGACCGGCAACATCGTGCTGGCCGCCGTCGTTGCCGTCGATGGTGGCCCGTTTCATTGGGCACAATTGTTGGCGATTCCCGTTTTCATGCTGACCTTGGCGACCGTCTGGCTGATCGCCCAAGCTTCCGGCCGGCACGGTTCGAGCCTGGCGCGACTGTTGCTTCGGGTTCAGTTCCTCGTGCTGGCCGCGCTGTTGATCTTCAGCGTCATCACAAGGCCATCTGCCGATGCGGCTGGATCCCGGGCCGGCGCGGCCGCGATGATCGCCGTGTCGGCCATGGCCTGCCAGTACGCGCTCCTTCGCCTCGCTCTGCCGGGCGCGATCTCGACGGCGGTGATGACCGGCAATCTGGCCAATGCCGTCTTGTCGACGATGGACCTGCTCGCTCCACGCACCCCTCTGCTGCCGCATGATTCAACGCCGCTGGGTCGCTCGCTCCATCGCTTGCTCGGCTTCATCTTCGGCTGTGTCGCCGCCGCGGCGGCCGTTTCAGTGCTGGGAGACTGGGCCTGGTCCCTTCCAGCAGCCTTGTCTGCCGTTGCGATCGCAGTGCGTTAGCGGGTCTGATTCAATATGAGTACCGCAGCCGAAGCGCGGCATGATCGACCAGCAACCTATGGCTTAACCGGCAATCTTGCCTTCCACGCACGTAACGCAAGCGCCGCCAACGCTGATCTCGCCGTCCGCTTCGATCGCCAAGGCGATGCGGCCATCGCGCCCGACGCAGCGCCCCTGCGCCGCCGTGTAGCTCGTCCCGGCCTTGAGGAGACCGCGGTCGCGATGGAACACGGCGATGGCGCCGTTTCCACTGCCGCATACCGGGTCCTCCTCGACGCCGCATGATGGTGCAAAAGAACGCACCTCGATAGCCGCCTCGCCATCAGCGTGACGGCCAAAAAGCGAGAGCCCGGTCACACCGAGCCGCTTCTCGAAGGCAGCCGAGCGCCGGAAGTCTGGGGTCAGCGCGAGCACACTGTCCGCGTCGGCAAGTTGCGCGACGACCCAGACGGCCCCGACATCCACGATCGCTGGAGCCACCTCGCGAACGATCCGATGCCCGATGACTGCCTCCAATTCGTCGACGTCTGCGGCTGAAAGAGCCGTGACCTTCGCCGGCGGCAACGCAAGCGTCAGACGCCGCTCCGCGCCGTCGCCCTCCACGGCAATCCGCACCAGCCCGACACCGCATTCCTGGACGAGACGACCGCCCCGGGGCATCACGCGGCCCGCCTCCAACACCGCATGGGCGCTGCCGAGCGTCGGATGCCCGGCAAACGGCAGTTCGCTGCGGGGGGTAAAAATGCGCAGGCGGTAGTCCGCCTCGGAACTCGTGGGCGGCAAGAGAAATGTCGTTTCCGACAGGTTCGTCCAGCGGGCAATTGCCTGCATTTCGGCCGTCGCCAGCCCCTCAGCATCAAGGACGACTGCGACGGGGTTTCCCAGGAAGGGTTTGGAGGAGAAGGCGTCGACGACTTTGTAGGCTCTCATGACTCTCGCTCTGCGGTTTGCCATCGCAGTGTTAACGCTTGACCTGCCCCGCTTGTAAAGGGCTCGAGGCTATCGCGCGATAACCGTGACGATGGTTCGGCAGAAATCGAAAATGAACCGGCCATAGAGAGCGCCGGATCCCGGATCTGACGATGCCAGGCGATAGGAGTTGCCGAGAGCACGGGCGATCTCCAGCACGCCCGTGACTTCATGCTGCGTCATCGCCAGGTGAATGCCGGCCAGCGGCAGCATCAGGGCCTCAATGCCAACACTGCTCATGACGGCCCAACTTCGGCGCGAGGCAGCGGCAGGAATTGCGCAAGGTAGGCGCTCCTCCATTGATAAGGCGTATCGCCGGCGAAACGCTTGAATACCGTCGTGAAATGCGCCTGGGTCTGGAATCCGACGGTCAAGGCAACGTCGACCAGCGAGACGTCGGCGCGCCTCAGCAGTTCCTGGGCGCGTTCGATCCGCCGCTTCAGCAGAAAGTCGTGTGGCCGCATGCCGACGGCCGCGCGGAACTGCGCGGCAAAGTGCATGCGGCTGAGGCCGGCGACCGCCGCCAGATGCTGCAAGGTGATCTTGCCAGCCAAATTCTCGTCGACATATTGCAGCACGCGCTTGAGGCGCCATTTCTGTAACGACCGCACAGACCGGCACCGCTCGTCGGCCTGATCGGTCTCGTTGCGCGCGACGGCCGTCGGCCGGCTGGCTCTGCGGGTCAGGATGGCAAGACGCAAGGCGTCCGCAAGGATGGCGGAGTGAGGATGATGGGCCGCTTCGGTTGCCGCGAGCGCATCGGAGAGGCTTCGCATCACCGGGTCCGGGAACTCGCCTGCACCGGCCTCCCGATCGGTCTCGACCGAGGCACGCGCGAGGCGTTTCGCCGATACCCTGAAGCTGGGCCCGTCGCCGGCGCATCTCCGCACGCCCGGCGGGGGCGTCTCGATGGCCAGGGCAACATCGAGGTGAACGAGGGACAGCGTCATCGCCTTTTCGCCGGCGCGATCCGGACGTTCCGCAAGCCCGGACTGGCAACCATCGATGGCGGAGACGCCGATCGAGCCGACGACATGATCCTTCGCGCCTAGCGGGTGTGACATCTGTAGCGACATCGTCGAACTCCTTGTCCCATTTTCGATCCGGCGAGACCCAATGGCTCGTCCGAATGTGGGAGCAGAGTAGTTCGGCGGTCCCCGCGCTCCATTCTACGCGCGGGTGCACCGGATAGGTTCTCGGGTTGATCGCGTCATACCTAGGTATGACCGCGGCGTCGCCGGCCGCACGGGCGTCCCGTTCGCCGCGATGGCGGAACTGATCTCGCCCTGCGGTAAGTTGACGCGCTCGCCAATGGTCGGAAACTCACGCAAAACCCCGTTTTTGCCGGGGAATGTGCCTCATCGGCACGCGCGCGGGATCAAACCGCGGCAACGTCTTTCAAGAGAGCACGAAAATCATGTTGCCGCATGTTGTCGGCCCGATCAAATCGCGGCATCAACGTGACCGAAAATGAGCAGAGCGACCACCAGCGACGATGACCAGTCTTGATCGGGCCACGGGTTCATCGATGAGCCGCGCCGGCTTGCGCTTCTGGTCTGCCGTCCTCGCTTTCGCGGTTTTCCTGGTCGATGTGCTGACGCCGCTCGAGGGCGCGGTCGCGGTTCTCTACGTGGTTGCGATCCTGCTCGCGGCGAGGACGCACCGGCTTAACGACATCATCGCCGCCGCTGTCGGCTGCAGCGTCCTGACCATAACCGCCTATCTACTGTCGCACGATCTGGAGGCGATCGCCTCGCCTGCCCTTCGTGCGCTGGTGAGCCTCGCAGCCATCGGAATCACGACCTTGCTGGCGCTCCAGAATCAGGCGGCGACGAAGCGCCTCGCGGCGCAGGCGCGCCTGCTCAATCTCTCGCATGACATGATCTTCGTCAGGGATCGCGGCGGCGTGATCAGTTTCTGGAACAGGGCCGCGGAACAGGCCTACGGCTGGTCGGCCGACGAGGCGGTCGGGCAACTCGCCGACGCGCTGCTGAGAACCAAATATCCCGACCGGCGAGAGGCCATCGAGGCCGGCCTGCTCGACATCGGCCGATGGGAAGGCAGGCTGGAGCAGCGGACGAAGGCCGGCGGCGCACTCACCGTCGATGCAAGATGGGCGCTCCAGCACGACCATCTCGGCAAACCCGTTGGAGTCCTTGAAACCCACACCGACGTCACGGACCGCGTCGCGGCACATAACGCGCTGGTGCAGAGCGAGCAGCGATACCGCCGGATGTTCGACGCAAGCCGGGTCGGCGTCGTCGAGGAGGATTGGAGCGCAGTGCGGACCGCGCTGAATTCGCTGGAGACCGGAGGCGCCACGTTGCGGGACTACCTTGCACGAAATCCTGAATTCGTGCGGCATGCCCGCCAGCTCACCAGAATCTCCGACGTCAATCCGGCCCTCCAGAAGATGGCGGGAGCAAGCGGCTCTGCGGCCTTCATCGCGAACGTGGACAGGCTTCTGGGGGAGAACGACCGCAGTTTCCTCGGCGCGCTGGTCGCATTCGCGGAAGGAGAGCGGTTCCACGAAGGCGAGACCGATCTCGTGAGCCTCGACGGACGCAAGGTTCCCGTCCTGTTTACGATCACCTTTCCGGCTGAGCCCGACGGAGATCGCAACGTGCTCGCCTTCGTCATCGACATCACCGAACGCAAGCAGGCACAGGATGCGCTGCTCGCGGCGCAGGCGGAGCTGGCGCATGCCGCGCGCGTCGCCACCCTCGGCGAGCTCAGCGCGTCCATTGCCCACGAGGTGAATCAGCCTCTGGCAGCGATCGTCACCAGCGGCGAGGCCGGCTTGCGGTGGCTGCGCCGCGACGTGCCCGATCTCAAGGAAGTTGCGACGACGATCGGTCACGTCGTTGCTCAGGGCCGCCGCGCCAGCGAGATCGTGACCCGCATCCGGACTTTCCTGAAGAAGGCCCCTACCCAGCAGGATCTGCTGCAGATCGACGAGATCATCGAGGAAGCGACCCTCCTGGTCGCGCGCGAGCTCGTCAAGGACGACGTCACCCTCATCGTCAAGACGGAGCATGGCCTGCCGCCGGTTCGCGGCGACCGGATCCAGCTTCAGCAGGTCCTGGTCAATCTTCTGATCAATGCCGGCCAGGCCATGTCAGGCCGGCCGGGTTCCCGCACCGTCACGTTGCGCGCCGGAACCGTCGATGGTGAAAATCTCGCCATCACGGTCGAGGACAGCGGCCCGGGCATCCAGCCTGACGACCTGCCGCACCTGTTTGATCCGTTCTTCACCACCAAGGGAGGCGGCATGGGCATGGGACTTGCGATCTGCCGAACGACGGTGGAAGCTCACGGCGGCCGATTGTCCGTGGAGAGCTCTCCGGGCTCGGGCGCGACATTCCACCTGACACTGCCATTTAGCCAAGAACACGCCTTGCCATGACACGACCAAACCAAGTGCAACCGCCGGCCCAATCCTCCAGTGCAGTCGTCATCATCGTTGATGACGACGCGAGCATTCGTGCCTCGCTCGACAGCCTGTTCCGATCCGTCGGCCTCGAGACACGCCTGTTCGGCTCACCGGCCGAGCTGCTTGGCGGCGTCATGCCCGACAAACCGGCCTGCATCGTGCTGGACGTCCGGCTCCCGGGCGTGAGCGGCCTCGATCTCCAGGGGCAACTGACCCGCCAGGGCATCAGATATCCGATCATCTTCATGACCGGTCATGGGGACATTCCAATGTCGGTGCGCGCCATGAAGGCTGGCGCCGTGGATTTCCTGTCCAAGCCGTTTCGCGATCAGGACATGCTCGACGCCGTGACGGCAGCGCTCGAGCGCGATGCGCAGCGCCGCGCGGAAGCCGCGACGAAGGAGGATATCCGCATCCAATATGAGAGCCTGACGGCGCGCGAGCGCGAGGTGATGGGCCATGTGACCGCCGGCTTGATGAACAAGCAGGTGGCAGGCCTGATCGGCCTCAGCGAGATCACCGTCAAGATCCACCGCGGCAACGTCATGCGCAAGATGGAGGTCCGCTCGCTGGCCGACCTCGTTCGCAAGGCCGAAGCGCTCGGGATTTCCCAGAACCGAAAGACTACGGACCAAACCTGAGTATAATTCCGGCGGGACTGCCGCACGGTGCATAAGGCCCCATCGGCCGCCCAATGGGAGATATCCTCCCTGCGGAACACAGCGGTCAGGATGTGTGCCAATGGCCAAAACCCCGGTGATTGCGATCGTGGACGACGACGAAGGCGTGCGCGCGTCGCTGGCGAGCCTCGTGCGTTCGCTCGGCTATGAAGCCCACGCCTACGAGTCCGGCGTCGCCTTCCTGCGGGAACCGGCGGGAGAAGATCCGGCCTGCATGATCGCCGACGTTCAGATGCCGGTCATTACCGGCGATGAATTGCAGGCGCGCCTGGTTGCCTCCGGCCGCCATTTCCCGATCATTTTCATGACCGCTTTCCCCAGCGAACCCGTGCGCCAGCGCGTCATGGCGGCTGGCGCGCATTGCTATCTCGGCAAGCCGTCCAGCGGCGACGAGATCATCCGCCGCCTCGAAGAGGCCCTGGCGGGCCACGCGCCGCAATAGTCGGGCCCCCGGCTCGGGCAAACTGCGCCTTCCCGGCGTGCGTTCCCGAAAGCAGGTTGATGGACCGAAAATACCGCCGGCACAGCTCATGCTCCCCTTTGATTTCGCGACGCCGGCAGGCCGCACGCTTTGCCGCGCATGGAGGGAGCATAATTGCCAGGGGACGCCACCAGCGCTGCCGACGACATCCGCCCGCGGGTCTTCGCCGGCTTTCCGGTGAGTTCCTGGGCATTCGCGCTGCGCGTCCTGCTGGCAATGCTCCTCGCACTCTATGTGAGCTTCTGGCTCGAACTCGAATCCCCCTCGTCGGCAGCCGTCACCGTGGCAATCCTGGCGCTGCCCACGCGCGCGCAGGGCATGGAAAAGGCGGGCTATCGGCTGCTCGCAACCGCCATCGGCGTGATCGCATCGATCGCCATCGCCGGCACCTTTTCCCAAACCGGCGCGCTTCTGCCCGCAGTGTTGGGGATCTGGGTCGGACTTTGCGTCTACGTCGCCGGGATGCTGGACGGCAATCGCGCTTATGCGGCGGCTCTCAGCTGCATCACCGTTGCCCTGATTGCCATTCAGCAGATCGACAGCCCGTTGCAGGTGTTTCCGACCGGCGTCGCCCGGGGCGCCGCCATCGCCATCGGCGTCCTCGCAGTCGCTCTGGTCAACGAGGTGCTCGCCGCGCCTGACTATCATCCGGTTCTGGCGAGCCGTCTCGAAACACTGCATCGCCGGGTCACGGAGTTCGCGCAACGCGCCGTCCGCGGTGAAGCTTCATCCGCGACCGCTGCTGCGGACATGTTGCGCGATGTCGCGGCCCTGCATCCGGAGATCGCGAGCCTCGTCACGGAGTCGATCAGCGGCCCGGCCAGAACCGCAGCCGCACGCTCCGCGATGGTGGGCCTCGTGAGCGAGCTCGCGCACGCCCGTACGCTTGCCGCGCTGCCGGCCGCATCCGCGACGTCCCGGGACGACCGAAACCCCGACGCCTCCGGCCTGATCGCGATCTGCCGGACCCATCTGCGCGATCAGATCATCCGCAGGAATGCAGACGTGCGCGACAGCCTCGAGGCGCTGCGGGCCGGAAACCATCCACTCCGGCAATGGCGCGCGCCGCTTTACCGCTCGCCTCGCATTGCAGCGGCAGCCGGCGTCAGGGCCGCGATCCACTTCATCCTCATTGCAATCATCTTCGTGATGGCGGGATGGCCGACCACCGCGCTCTGCCTCTCGCTTGCCGCAGTGATCATCGGCCTCAGCGCGACGGCTCCGGATCCGCGCGCCTTCACGACACTGGCGGTTTTTGCCATGCCGATCGCATGCCTGCTCGCCGGCGTCCTGAAATACCTCGTCTTCAACGGCGTATCCGAGTTCCAACTGCTGGCGATCGGCCTTGCGCCTCTCGTGATCGGCGCAGCGCTGCTGATCACGCGGCCGAGCGGCGTCCTGCCGCCGCTCGGCCGGCTCTCCCTCGTGTTCACGCTTGTCATTCTCGCACCGAGCAATCCGCAGAGCTACGACCCCGACGTATTCCTTGTGACGTGTCTGTTTGCCCAGCTTTCCTCGGTTCTGGTCTTCGCGGCGCAGCTCCTGCTGCCGTCCTTGTCCGGCGAACGAAGGATCCGGCTGCTGCTGGACGAGGCCCATCGCGAGCTGAGCCGCCTCGATTCCGGGCGAGCCCGGCATCTCGCGCCGGAGGAAGCCGCGTTTCGCGATGCCGCCCGGATCGAGCAGATCCTGACGACGAACGGCGCCACGGCACCTCCCCCTCGGGTCGTCGCGGAAGCGCTGCGCTGCTTCGACGAGGCCGTGGTGCTGCGACGGTGCCATGCCGAACTGGACCGCCTGGCCGAGACCTCACTCGGCAACGCGGTGCGCGCCGCGCGAGCCGCGCTCACCCTACGCGATGGAGGCGCAATCCTGACTGCCGCCGAGGCGCTGCGCCAGACGGCTGCCCAAAGCAACCTGTCCGTCGAGCCGGTGCTCGCCGCGCTCGTTCCGGCCAGCATCGTCCTCGAACCATGGCGGAGTTTCGCCGGTTCCGGCCAGGGGACGCATCCGTGACGAATACTTATCGTGAACTCGTCGTGGGCGGCGTGCTGATCGCCCCGATCGTGTCCTATGCGGCCACGGCGCTGCTCGCATTCCTGCTGCTCCGCCCGGTGCTGCGCTTCGTGGGATTTACAAGAATCTTCAGCAACCCGTCGCTGGCCGAGCTCTGCCTCTACGTGTCGATCTTCGGCCTGCTCGCGCTCTTTTGCTAGGGAGAAAGTCATGGACGCGGCTCTGCCTCGAGATGCGGCCTTTCCGCCCCACCCCGAATCTTCAGCCGAAGCATGGGCGGACGCAGCCGACGCCGTCGCGTGTTCCAGCCCGACGGAGGCCGCGGCGCACGCGACCAGCGACCGCGCCGCGAACGATGGCGAAGCTTCCCGTCAGGCGACGCTATTGACGCGCTCGCTGCGCAAGGCCGCCGGGCGTTTCATGGCCGGCGTCGGCAAGCATTTTGCCACCCTTGCCATCGCCCTGGTCGCCATCCTGATATCGGTTGCAACCTGGCAGCACTATGTCACCGCGCCCTGGACGCGCAATGGCAGCGTGCGCGTGCAGGTCGCCAATGTCGCGCCGCAGATCGCAGGCAAAATCGTGGAGCTGCGGGTGGCCGACAACCAGTTCGTCCACAAGGGTGACGTGCTTTACGTCATCGATCCCTTCGACTTCGACGTAGCCGTCCGCATCGGCAAGGCCCTCGTCGACCAGCGGGCGGCGGACCTGGAGGTGAAGCAGGCCGAGTCCGACCGGCGCCGGCGTCTGTCCGACCTCGCGACGACGCCAGAGGAGCAGCAGATCTTCGCCGGCAACGCCTCGCAGGCGAAGGCCGCCTACGCAGCGGCCGCTCACCAGCTTGCACAGGCGGAATTGAACTTGAAGCGCACCAATGTGCTCAGCCCCGTCGACGGCTATGTCACCAATCTCCTGCTACGCGTCGGCGACTATGCGCTGACCGGCGTCACCAACGTCTCCATCATCGATTCCAACAGCTTCTGGATCGACGGTTATTTCGAGGAAACCAAGATGGCGCATGTCTGCGTCGGCGATCGCGTCGAGGCACAGCTCATCGGTTACTCCAAGCCGATCCTGGGACATGTGAAAACCGTGACCCGCGGCATCAGCCCGTCAAACGCCGCGGCGGGCACGCAAGGTCTGCCCAACGTGGACCCGATCTACACCTGGGTGCGGCTTGCACAGCGCATACCGGTTCGGGTCGCCATCGACACGGTGCCGCCGGGCGTGCCGTTGGTCTCCGGCATGACGGCCACGGTGACGATCCGGCAGCCCAATGCGGTCGATCGCCAGACCTGGCCTCATCGGCTCCGCACGACCTTCGTGGACCCAATGTTTGATGTGTTCGGCGCAGGAGATCCGCCGCGCCCCAACTGCCTCCAATCCCCATCCCAGCAGCCTCCCGAGGTGACGGCGCTTCCCTACGCGCGGGTGCCCGCAATTCCGCCGGCGGAGAAGATCGCGCCCGGACTCACCCCCGGCATCGATGCCTCGCCACGCCTTCCCTGAATCCGGTCAGATCGCCCGACCTGAAGAGAGCTGCATCGCGCCGCAACATCGGAACTCACAGCGCAGGCCTTTGATTCTTCTTGCTTAATTCGGAATTTCGCGACGTTCCGACGCACCTGCAGCTTTCGCAAAATCTAACACGATTTCAGCAACGCTAACGGGCCTTGTGGCGGCATCAGACATATCGTTCGAGCGTCAACCAATGGCATTCAGCAGCCGTCACGGCGGCAGCGGAATCCAAAAGACGGGACGAACGATGCTCACCGATATGCAAGCGGCCGGCGCCCGATTGACACATCAACCCGGCGCCCGCGAACCGGATTTCTCTCAGGGGGCACGCGCATTCCCCCACGAACGAAAATGGCGCCAGCCCGAGCAACGCGCGGGCGTCGCGCGCGAGGACATCACGATCTCGCGCTTTACCTATGCCCAGACGGCCGTCAGGCGCGAGGATGCAACGACGCCTCCCGACCGGTACTTCTTCTCGATCGCCCTGAAGAGCACACGTCTCAAGCTGACCAGAGGCAGTCAGACCATTTTCGACGGCGCCATGCCGGCAGGCACGCTCTATGTCGGCGCGCCGTCGAAGCCGCTCCGCGCGCAGTTTCTTGCGCCGTGCGATTTCCTGCACTTCCACATCTCGGCTAATTGCTTTCCATCTCCACAGCAGGGAACGGAGCCGCTCGCGCCCGAATGCCTGAACGATCTCCTTCTGTTGCGCGACCCGTTCGCCGAGCAGCTCGCAAAGGCGCTGACCGAACAAGGCCATTCGGCCGATCGCGAATTTGCGTGCTGCATCGCCCAGACGCTGGTGATGCACGTCGCTCGGCGCGAGCCCCCGCGTACGAAAGTCAACGCCTTGCCGAAATGGCGGCTCCGACGCGTCGAGGAGTATGTCAGGGCGCGCTTCGACCACTCCATCAGCCTATCCGACCTCGCCGGCGTCGCGGGATTGTCCCGGATGCACTTCGCAGCGCAGTTTCGCGCCGCGACTGGATACCGGCCGCGCGAGTATCTCCTGCAACAGCGCATCGAGCATGCAAAATCTCTCCTGTCGAATACCGAGACGCCGCTGGTCGAGGCGGCGCTGGCCGTCGGTTTCTGCACGCAGGCGCATTTCTCGACGGTCTTCAAACGTCTGACAGGCGACACGCCGGCACGTTGGCGATGCACCAGCCGGAACGCATTGGCGTCACCCAGGCTCGCTGAATGCGACCCGGTTCCGTCACGCGAGCCGGTGTCTCATGTCCTGCCGGCGGACCTTCGTGAATCATGCGAAATGAGAAACAGCGTGGGGACGTGAAATACTTTGCACGCCGGATCGGCGATGCTGGCAGTGTTAGTGACTGAGACCCCAAGTCACGGCTCGAGCCTTCTCCTCCCAGGCATGCGAGCATTGGGCCGTCCTTCCCACAAGGACGGCCCCTTTTTTTTGCCTCGCCGCACGTCGATCCGGAGCGCGCCGTCCGTCCGATTCCGGAACGATGCTGTCGCCATTTCAGTCGATGAGATGCCGCGCAAGCCAGTTGCGCACGCCCTGAAGACTCCTGAAATCGTCCAGCGACCGCACCGGAAGGCCGGGCTCGATGCTCGCAACCATCCGGCTCAGTGCATGTCCAGGTCCAAATTCGAGAAATGCCGTGGCACCCGCTTCGAGACAGCTTTGCAGGCAATTTCCCCACTGCACGGTTTGCGAGATCTGCGCGGCGAGCTTGTCGTGGCCCGTCTCGGCGGAGACGACCGAACCGCCATCGATGCCGCTCAGGATGCGCGCACCGGCGGCCGACGGGAACGCCACCGGCGCCAACCGCAAGACTTCGCGAAACACGACCGACGCCTCGGCGAGCCGTCCGGTGTGGGAGGCAACCCGAACCGGCAGATCGACGATCCTTGTGGCACGCATCGCCCTCGCCTCTCCGGCAATTCCGTTCAATGCCGCCCGGCCACCGCCGATCACGAAGGCATCGCCTGGATTGACGATGGCGATCGCCGCACCGTGGCGCTCGCAAAGGCGCTTAATATCGTCATGTGAAAGACCGCGGACAAAGATCAGCCCGTCACCGGCGCAGGTGGCGGCGTCCATTGCTTCCGCGCGGCGCACTGCGAGGTCGAGCGTGAGGACCGGTTCGAACAGATCTCCCACGCCCCATGCCGCCACCTCACCGACGCTATAGCCTGCGATGATGGCGCCATGTGGAATGATGTCCTCGAGCCCGGCAGCGGCGGCCAGTGCCTGCAACGTGCATAGAATCTGGCCGGACCGGTTGCGATGCAGAGCCTCGTCAGATTCGCTGCGCACGAAATCGCGCGGATCCCTGCCGCCCAGCAACGTTGCCGCGTGTGCAAACAGGTGCGTCGCTTCCGGCGCATCGCCCGTCAGGGCGAACATGTCCCGATGCTGTCCGCCTTGTCCCGAGCACAGGATCGCAAGTGTCATGATCGCCGCCTAGTGCGGAAAGAGCACGGCGATCGCGACCGCCATGGTCGCGACGCTGAATCCGGTGCTCGAAATGACCATCGAGCCGACCGCTGCGGAGTCCAGCCGGTAGTTGACCGCAAACAGGATGCCGAAAAAGCCGGAAGGCACCGCGGCGAGGAGAATGGCCGTCCTCGCTGTGTCGGGAGCGATTGGAAAGACGTGAGTGATTGCAACGGCTGCGAGCGGCCGAACCACGTCCGCGGCCACGGTTGCGGCCGCGATCTTCCAGTTCAGGCGGAACGACTGTGCCGACAGGATGGCTCCGGTCAGGAACAGCGCGACGCCGGCGGCCGAACTCCCGATCAGCGCGAGGCAGGCATGAGCGAGCGCGTCGAGGCTCAGATCCGACACCGAAAACAGGATGCCGAACACGGGCGCGAGCACGACCGGCTTGGTGATCGCGCGCCCCACTGCCGTCAGCATCTGCCGCGCCGCCATTTCCTCGCCACGGGACCTGGCGGCGTCCATTTCCGCCATGATCAGGGTCACCGGGCTGATGAGGACCGAACCGGTTGCCAATGCGACGGCGACCGGAACGGCGCCCGCCTGTCCCGCGACGGATGTCAGGATTGGAAGACCGACGCCGGCAAGATTTGGAAAGCCAACCGTGAGTGCCTGAATCGACGCATCGGGCCGCGACACCTTGAACAACCTGCGCGCGGCAAGATACCAGGCGGCATAGAGCAACGACATCGTTATGCCGAGCACCAGAAACAGCGGAACCTGCTCGATCATCTCGCTGCGCGACGCCGAGGCGGTCGCGGCGAACAGCGACGCCGGCACGGCGAAATCCATCACGAGTGCGTTGAGAGCATCGACATGGAGATTGTCGACGACATGAAACCTTCCGGCGGCGTATCCCAGCAGCAGGACAAAGAACACCGGCACCAGCGCCATCAGGATTGCATTGGACATCATGGCCCCGGCGCGTCGTGGGCATCGACGAAGAGCGACATCGCAAGCAGGTCAGCCGAGCCACCGGGACTGAGACGACGCGCGACGAAGCTTTCATGGATCCATCGCGCGCTGACGCGCCAGCCGGGAGCGCGCACGCCGCCGGCATCGATGAAGCGACGTGCCGCGCGACGCGCAAAGCGAAGCCCCTCGAGCCCGCCACGATGCAGCAGATTCGTGTCTTCCACTGACGCAATCAGGGCAAAGCACGCTTCGACCCGAGCCGCTTCCGCATCCTCGGGCGTGGCAGGCATTGTTCTCCGCAGGGCCGGCAAGCCGATCCGGTAGACGCTGGGAAACCCGCTCGCCGCCTCGATACGGGCTCCGCCTGCGCGAAAGCGGCGGCGAGCAGCGCTGCCATGGCTGTGCAGCAACACCGGACCGTGGAGTATGCTGGCGCCCCAGAGGCGTGCCACGACGTCGCCGAGCGGACGCGCCGGATCTACCAGCCCGCCGGCCCTCGCACCCGCCGCCGCGCACAACAGGCCAAGACCGAAGATCGCGCCGCGATGCGTATTGACGCCCGCGGTCGCCTCGAGCATCGCCCGTTCGGCCTCCAGGCCGATGACCCGCAGCACTCCCATGCCGCAACCGAGCGCGCCCGCTTCGGCAAGGCTTTGAAGGTAAGGCCTGATGGCCGCAGCGCTGCGACGAAACGTGCCGGCATCCATGTCGACGTGACTGCCATTGTCGACATGGCTCACGAGCCCCGGCTTGGGCCAGGTTTCCAGCTCCATGGCGAGGCAATCGGCAGCGAAGCCGCCGATCGCCCGGACACCGGACGCCATCTGCCCCCGGCTGGAAACAAGCGGTTCGATGCTTCGCGCGGCCGCTGTGATCATGATCCCATCGCTCCCGAAATGAATCGATCCCTGTCGAGCAGGGCTACGCACCCGATGGTCTTGACCAGAAGCTGGTCCGTGCCGGCATGGAATTCGCGCCAGTTCACCGCTGCACCATCCGCACGCATCAATTCGCCATCGAGCCGCATCGGCGCATCGGTCTCGATCGCAGCCACGTCGGCGGCGAGCCGATCCAGATCGGTTTCGCGGGGAAACACGAACAGCACATCGAGGTCGGAACGAGCGGTCACGTAATCGAGCCCGGTCAGCGATTGCCATGCGAGGCTGCCGAACACGCGCACGTCCACCGAATGACGAAGCGCGAGCCCGTCGAGCCGATCGAGCGTCGGCCACCAGTTGCGCGGCGCCGAGCCGCGCACCTGCCGCAGCGCGGGCGGCCTCGCGACCGAGGTGACGTGGTTGATATCCGCGAGAAACGACAGCCGCATCTTGCCGGCGGAGGGCGGCAACGGCAGGCCGAGCGCAAGGCCGGTCGCTTCGCTAGGCAGAGCGCGCCGCCTGATCGTCGGCCATCCCATTTCGGACCAACGCGAAACCAGCGGGTCGGCTGCGAGATCGCCGCGCATCCCGATCATCGCGCGCCAACCCTGCGGGCTGACAAAGACGAGGTCGTGGCGACCGACCGGCGGTTCAGCGGGTTTGCAGGGCAAGGTCACGAACGCGCTCCGCGATATCGGCGGCCTTCGGCCGGCCACCGCGCTCCTTGCCGAGCGCATCTCTTCGATCCCGCGCAGCCGGCATGTCGGCGAGCAGCGCCTCCAGCTGGTCTGCGAGCGAGGTGGCGTCGCTCCATGTCATATGAACGGCACCCATCTGCTCGAGATTGGAAAGCCCCGGCGCGAACACCGGCGTCGATTTGGCTTTCTCCTCAAG
This sequence comes from Bradyrhizobium sp. 482_C4_N1_8, assembly GCF_052075965.1. Lineage (NCBI taxonomy): Bacteria > Pseudomonadati > Pseudomonadota > Alphaproteobacteria > Hyphomicrobiales > Nitrobacteraceae > Bradyrhizobium > Bradyrhizobium sp. 482_C4_N1_8. The sequence goes on from NZ_CP197231.1 coordinate 6,071,018, forward strand.
AGCGGTCATCGACAATTTGGTGACCTTCGCCATCGACGGCAGATCCATCACCGCGGGAGAGGCGCCGGGCAATCCGACCAGCACGCGCGTCGCAAGGCCCGTCGCAAGCAGGGCCCCCGCCGCCGAGTGGCCGTAGAGAAGACCGATGGTCGGGCGACCGTGCATGTCCGCGTGGATCAGCACTTTCGCCAGATGCGCGAGGAATTCGTTGAGCCCGAGCAGCTCGTCACGCTTGCTCATGCGCTGGCTGTCGCTGTCGACGAGCACCAGGATCGGTCCGCTCCCCCGGTCGATCGACTCCAGAACATGCGCGGAAAGTCTGATCGCCTCGTCGACGCCGAGCGCAGTCCGATCCGCAACACCAATCACGAGTATCCTGCCGCCGGACCGCAGCGTCGCCGCGCCGGCAAGGACGCCATTATCGTTCCTGACCTCATGGCCGTCGGGAAACAGCGAAGCGAGAATGTCATCGAGCGTCACGACTGCTCCTCCCGATCCTGCTAGCGAGCGCAATGAACTGGTCGGCCGGCAATTCCGGCACCGTTTCCGCATGCGCAACGCCTTCCACGGTCCAGATATCGACGGCGTCCTGGCAAGCGCCGAAGCGGCGCAACCTGTCGGCCAGACGCCCCTGCTCCGCCCTGAGCCGGTCGAGGCCGAAGGGGCCGATCAACCCGATCAGCTCGAGTGCGGCCTCGCGAAAATCCTGCACAGTGTCATCGGCGAAGACGTCGGCTGCACCGAGCAGCCGCCGGTGCTTGCCGCCCATGGTGCGCCAGACCAGGGCACGGTCACGGGAGTCGAACTCCTCGACGCCGCGATTGGTCTCGATCACCTCGGGGCCCGACACCGCGATCCGTCCCGCCTCCGACACGGCGAGCGCGGAGCAACAGCCTGCGATCAGACCGCCGCCGCCATAGCAGCCGGAGCGCCCGCCGATCAGGCCGATGACCTTCACGCCGGCACTGCGCGCCTCCATCACCGCGCGCATGATCTCGGCGATGGCGAGCTCACCGGCATTGGCCTCCTGCAGCCGGACGCCGCCGGTATCGAGCAGGATCAGAACGGGGATCGATCCGATCTCGCGCGCCGCGCGGAGCAGACCCAGCAGTTTGGCGCCGTGCACCTCGCCGAAGGCGCCGCCCATGAAACGTCCTTCCTGCGCGGCGACGAATACCGGCGCGCCGCCGAGCCGGCCATGGCCGACGACGATGCCGTCATCGAACTGCTCGGGAAGGCCGAATATCTCCAGATGCGGACTGACTTCGCGCTGTTCCGGCCCGATGAACTCGACCAGGCTGCCGGCATCAAGCAGCAGATCAAGCCTCGTCCGCGCCGATGCCTCGTTGAAGCTCGTGCTGCGGGCCCGTTCGGCCGGGGCGACGTGCGGGAGCGGCGCGGTCATTGCTCGCTCCCCGCGATCAATCGCACCGCCTGCGCCAGCCGAAGCGAGACCGTGTCGGGCCGCGCGCCGCCGTCATTGATGGAAAATTTCAGCCCGCCGGGCGAATAGCGCTCGACGAAATCGCCAATGACGGCGCTCCAGACCTCGCCGAAGCCCATCGCCGCGGTTTTGATCTCGACCGCGCATTCCGCATCCGGCAGGACGCGCTCCACCAGGACTTCCAGATTGCCCGAGGCGACCACGCCCACGATCGCGCTCTGCCTGATACCGCCCGCACGCTCGCGAACCGGGTGATGAAAGCTGAGATCTTCCATGGCCTGTCCTCACCAGTTCCTGAATTTCGACGGCGGCGCGTAGAGCCCGCCCGACCAGCGCACAAGATCCTTGATCGAGCGCGCCGCCAGCATGTTGCGATCCGCATCGAGCGGATTGATCCCAATATCTTCCGGCCGCCGGATCACGCCACGCTCGCGCAGCTGCGCAACCATGCTGCGATCCCGCCCGCGACCGACATCGGTGTATCCGGCGACGCCGCGGATCGCCTGCTCGCGTTCTTGCGCCGTACGGCACAACAGGAGGTTCGCAACGCCCTCCTCGGTAACGATGTGCGTGACGTCGTCGCCGTAGATCATCACCGGCGCGAGCTCGAGGTTGAGCTTCTCGGCGAGCTCGATCGCATCGAGCTTCTCGACGAACAACGGGACGTTCTTGTCGCCGAAGGTCTCGCCAATCTGCACCACGAGCTTGCGGCCCCGGCGCAACGGCGCCGGGCTGTCCGGATCGGCCTCCGCGCCGGCCTTCAGCCAGGGCTCGCTCGGATGCCTGCGACCGCGCGCATCCGCGCCCATGTTCGGCGCGCCGCCGAACCCGGCGATGCGCGAGGTTGTGATGGTCGAAGAATTTCCCTGGAGATCGATCTGCAGTGTGGAGCCGATGAACATGTCGCAGGCATAGAGTCCTGCGGTCTGGCAAAACGCGCGGTTGGAGCGCAGCGAGCCGTCGGGGCCGGTGAAATAGACGTCGGATCGGGCCCGGATGTATTCGTCCATGCCGACCTCCGAGCCGAACGAGTGGATCTGCCGGACCCAACCGGACTCGATCGCGGGAATGAGCGCGGGATGCGGATTCAGGGCGAAGTGGGTTGCGATCCTGCCCTTCAGGCCCAGCCTCTCGCCGAACGTCGGCAGCAGAAGCTCGATCGCGGCCGTGCTGAAGCCGATCCCGTGATTGATCCGCTGCACGCCATAGGGCGCATAAATGCCCTTGATCGCGAGCATCGCGGTCAGGATCTGCCCCTCGGTGATCGCCGCCGGATCGCGCGTGAACAGTGGCTCGACGAAGAACGGCTTGTCGGACTTGACGACGAAATGGACGCGGTCCGCCGGGATATCGACCCGCGGAACCGTCTCGACGATCTCGTTGACCTGGGCGATCACGACGCCGTCCTTGAACGCCGTTGCCTCCACCACGGTGGGCGTGTCCTCGGTGTTCGGGCCGGTGTAGAGGTTGCCGTCACGGTCGGCGCTGACGGCGGCGATCAGGGCGACGTGCGGGGTGAGATCGATGAAGTAGCGCGCGAACAGTTCGAGATAGGTGTGAATTGCTCCCAGCTCGATCTTGCCGCCGAACAGCATGCGCGCGATGCGCGCCGATTGCGGCCCGGAATAGGCATAGTCGAGCCGCTTCGCGACCCCGCGGTCGAACAGGTCCAGATGTTCGGGCAGAACGACGCCCGACTGCACCATGTGCAGATCGTTGACCTTGGACAGATCGACCGCCAGCAGCGCGCGGCTCAAGAGGTCCGCCTGCTTCTGGTTGTCGCCTTCGAGGCAAACCCGGTCGCCCGGCCGGATCACGGCCTCCAGCAGGCGCGTTGCGTCGGATGCTTCCACGACCTTGCCGCGGGAAAGTCCAGCACCGGCCGCAATGCGGGCATCGCGCGCGGCGCGGTTGTTCTGCCAGCTCGTCATGACCTTGGCCCCTTTGCGGCGTTGGCTCCGCTCCAGAGCGATCCCGGATTGGCACGGTCGGGATGAAGCGCGAGCATCGCCTCGTAGAGCTCGCGCGGAGAAATCGTCGCCTGGTCGAGGCGGTTGAAATCGAGCAGATATTGCCGGGTCTCCGCGATGCTGCGCGGATCGTCATCGTTCTCCGGCTTCTTGTGTCCGGCCACCACGAAGCGGGGCTTCAACGCTTCGAGCCGATCGAGCGCGGCGATCCATTCGAGCCGGCTCTGCGTGTCGGTTTCGGCGAGATAAGGATGAATGCCGTTGTATACGGTGTCGCCGGCGACGATCAGATCGAGAGACGGGACATGAAGGGCGGTGGAACGCGCCGTGTCGGTTCGTCCCATGTCGATGACGACGAGCTTATGTCCCTCGAGCGTGAGCTCGCCTTCGAGAGGCTTCGCAGCGACCAGGCGCTGTGCGATCTCGCCCGGAAAGCGCTTGCGCCAGAAACCGTCGAGCGATGCCGGCGAAAGCTGCGTCTTCATCTCGTCGACAACCTCGGGAACGGCAACGGCCCTTGCCCGCGGAAAGCGATCGAGCAGCGGCGCGAGGCCGAAGAAATGATCACCGTGGCCATGCGTGACGTAGATCGCGGTCAGATTTCGCTCCCGCGACACGACCCAATCCAGCAACGTCTTCGACTGCCCGGCGGTGAGGAACGTGTCGACGAGGATGGCATCCCGCTCGCCGTAAATCAAAGTCGACGAATTCGCGACCCACATCAGGTCCGGATTGCCGGACGGCAGATCGCGGCTCAGTCCAGCCCGCTTCACCGTCGTCACGTCCCAGTCCAGGATCGTGCCGGTCGTCTCGATCATGCTCATGGAATTCTCCGGAGGGGCAGTCGGGCCGGCGGGAGTGCTGTCTCTCCCGCCGTCCTTCCTTCTGCCGGCCGTGCGTCAGGACCGGCAAAACGCGTCAGCGGGTGGCCGGTTGATCGATGCTGCGAGCGGCACGGGTGATGATCTCCGCCACTTCCTTCGGATGCGACTCGTAGACCGAGTGGCTTGCACCCGGGATCACGGTGGTGTGGCTCTTGGCGCGCTCGTAATACCAGCGCTCGAGATCCGGATTGATGATCTGGTCGTTGCCGGCAACGATGCCCCAGCTCGGCTTGGTCTTCCACGCAGCCGCCGTCAGCGGCGTGCTGAACACCTGCGTCGCGGCCAGAACCTGGGAGCGTGATTCGAACTCCGCCTGCTCGCGCGGCAGATCGGGGGCGAACAGCTTGGGGAATTGCACGGGATCGAGATAGGTGAATTTGTCGGGCGTGACCTTGATGGCGCCTTCGGTCTTTCCAAGGACGCTCGGCGTCTTCTTGCCCAGCGCCGCTTCGTCCTCTCCGACGTCGGGCGCATGCGCAGCGACGTAGACCAGGCCGACCACGTTGGGATGAACACCCGCCTCGGTGATGATCGAGCCGCCATAGCTGTGGCCGACCAGAAGCGTCGGGCCATTCTGGAGATCGAGCAGCCGCTTCGCCGCAGTGACATCATCGCCAAACGACGTCTCGGGCTCCTGCAGCATGCTGACGCGGAAGCCTTCCTTGACCAGGATCTCGTAGACCGGCTTCCAGCCGGACGCATCGACCCAGGCGCCGTGCACCAGGACGATGTTCTTCGGGGGTTCAGCGCGCGCCGGGGCGACGGTCGCGAGCAGGGAGAGAGTGGCAGCGAAGGCGAGGCCAGCGTTGAGGTGTTTCATGTCGGGATCACTCCGGGTTGGAATGGTGCGACAGTAGTGTCGACGCTTGCCCGCGTATTTCGGCAAACAACGGCCCTTGCCACTTCGCACGTCGGGACATGCCGATCGAGACAGCGGCTCCTCGCGCATCCTCGGGACACTGCCTAGCTAGGGCGCGCACTTCAAAGCGCAGCGCATATGTCAGGCGTACAGACCTCTCATTACTGTGAACGGCCGGCGTTCATACGCGAAAGACGAACGATCCGCTTTGGCATTCAAGAGGTCGCATCTGATGCTGATTGAACTCCATGCATGGGATCGGACACATGACATCCACAGCAAATCTCCAGATCGCGCTTCTCATCCTGTTGTGCGCAGCTTCGCCCGCGCGTGCAGGCACTTGTGCGGACGACATCGCGAAAACCCAGATCCAGCTGGATCAGGCCATAGAAAAAGACGCGGGCGCCCACGGCTGGCAGCGGGAGAGCCTCAGCGCGCTGCGCAGTCATCAACCGACGCCTCGCTCGATTGCAGAGGCCGAAGGCGGCCGCGGAGCGGTTTTCGCGGATGCGCTGGATTCGCTTGATCGCGCACGTACCGCCGAACAAAACGGCGACACAGGCACATGCAGCCGGGAACTCGCGCATGTGCGGGCCGTTCTGAAATAGCGAAAGCGAGCCGAAGCCAAAGCCGGCCAACGGCGCTGTCATCGGCGAGGCAACTCGGCGACGCGGCCGAACGAAGACGAATGCCCGCTTACGATGCGTCGAATGCCCGTTGTCGTCGTGCTGCCGGGTAGCGGGACGTGCGTTCTGGAAATACCCCACCGTTCCGCACCTCTCTAGTGCTCGACAGCATTCAGCCGGAGCATTTTTCATGCGAGAGCAGCACCCATCGAACGACGTCGGCTCGGGAAGATCCAGCTCGCACCGGTTCACCCTGATACCGCTCGCCGTGGCACTCACGGCCGGCATGCTGTGGCTCGTCCCGGCTGCGACGTCCGCTCAAACGACCATGCCGGGAATGCAGCCTTCCACCGGCATGCTGGCGACGTCGCCGCTCAACCCGCAATCCACGCGGCCCGTCGGCGTTCCGCTGGGATCGACCGAGATCGCAACACCCGGCATTTCGCCGCTCAATCCGGCGCAAAGCACGGCGGGTTGTGCCGGATCCGGCAATACCGCCTCGTCCGGAGCCTTGTTCGACGGCGGCGGACTGTCCGGGGGCTCATCCGTCACCTGCAACGGCAGCATCACGGCGGCGCCTCCGCTGCCTTCAGCATCGACGGTCGGACGCGTCGGGATACCGCTCGGAGCCACCGAGCTCGGCGGCGCCGGAATCAGTCCGTCCGTCCCGGTGCAAGGCCCTGCCGCAACGGGCAGCACGACTTCGATCAGCGGCTCAAGCAATCCCTGACATCCAGGACGGTCTCATGAAACGAAATCTCGCCATCGCGCTTGTCGCTCTCGCCGCGATTCTCGTCGGAGCCGGCCTCTGGTTCTTCGCCGCGGACCGGAAGCCGGTCGTCGCCGCCGCGCCGGTGCCCGCGGCCGTACCGGTGGTCACCGCCGCGGTCATCGGCAAGGACGTTCCGATCTATCTGCGCGGCATCGGCACCGTGATCGCCTACAACACCGATGTCGTGCGCAGCCAGATTCAGGGACAGATCGTCAAGATCGCCTTCACCGAGGGACAGACCGTCAAGGCCGGAGATCTGCTCGCCCAGATCGACCCGCGTCCCTACGAGGCCCAGATCGAGCAATTGACGGCCAATCGCGACCGAGATCAGGCCCAACTCACCAATGCCGAAGCCAATCTCTCCCGCTACAGTAAACTCGGTGACAAGGGTTATGCGACCCCGCAGCTGATCGAGACGCAGACCGCGCAGGTGGCCCAACTCAAGGCCGCCGTGAAAGCGGACCAGGCGCAGATCGACGAGGCCAACGTCCAGCTCAGCTACACGCGCCTGACATCGGCCATTCCCGGCATCACCGGCGTCCGCCAGATCGATGTCGGCAACGTGATTCATCCGACCGACCCGAACGGTCTCGTCGTCGTCACCCAGATCGAGCCGATTTCGCTGCTGTTCACCCTTCCGCAGACGGATCTGCCCGTGATCCAGGAACACGAAGCAAAAGGCCAGTTGAAGGTCATCGCCTACAGCCAGGACAACAAGATTAAGCTCGGCGAAGGCACGCTGCTGCTCGTCAACAACGAGATCGCAGGGACGACCGGCACCGTCCAGCTCAAGGCCACATTCGCCAATCACGAGCACCGGCTGTGGCCGGGACAGCTGGTGAATGCCCGGCTGCTGCTGAAGATTCAGAAGGATGCGCTGACGGTCGCCGGCTCCGCAGTCCAGCAGGGCCCGAACGGCAGCTATGTCTATGTCGTCGCTCCCAACCAGACCGCTTCCTTGCGTCCCGTTCACGTCGCACAGATCAGCGAGGGGCAGGCCCTGATCGACCAGGGACTGAAATCAGGTGATACCGTCGTCGTCGACGGTCAGTATCGGCTGACGGAAGGAAGCCAGGTTCGGGAACTGCACGGCAAGGCCGCGCGCGAAGCCGACCTGCAAAGCTCCGTGCAGGACGCGCTCCCATGAACTTGTCCGCGCCCTTCATCCTGCGGCCGATTGCAACCGCTCTGCTGATGGCGGGCCTGCTGCTGTGCGGCCTCGCGGCCTACCCCCTGTTGCCGGTCGGCGCGCTGCCGAACGTCAACTACCCGACGATCCAGATCTCGGCGCAACTGCCCGGCGCCGACCCCGGAACCATCGCCTCGTCGGTCGCGACGCCACTCGAACAGCAGCTCAGCCAGATCCCCGGCGTCACGCAGCTCACCTCGTCCAGCGCACTCGGCGTCGCCCAGCTCACGGTGCAGTTCGAGCTGTCGCGCACGGTGGACAGCGCGGCGGTCGACGTGCTCTCCGCGATCAATGCCGCGAGCCCGTACCTGCCGCAGAACATCCCCTACCCGCCGACGATCAGGAAGGTGAATCCGGCGGAAACGCCGATCATGCTGATCGCGCTGACGTCAGAGTCGATGCCGCAGACCACGGTCGATGCCTACGCGGAAAACATCCTGCTGCCCAAGATTTCCCAGGTGCCGGGCGTGGGCCTCGTCGGGATCGGCGGCCAGCAGAAGCCCGCCATCCGCATCCGCGTCAATCCGCAGGCGCTCGCCGCCCGCGGCATCGGCCTCGAAGACGTCCGCACCGTGATCGCCGGCGCCAATGTCGACCTGCCCAAGGGCACGCTCAACAGCCCGCGCGTCACTTATACGCTCAATACCAACGACCAGTTGCTGAAGCCCTCCGCCTATGAAGCCCTCATCATCGCCTATCGCAATGGCTCGCCGGTGCGGCTGCGCGACATCGGCTCGGCGATCGAGGGGCCCGAAAACGATCTGCTGGCCGGCTGGTACGGCAAGGACCCCGCCGTCATCCTCGCCGTCCAGCGCGTCCCCGGCGCCAACGTCATCGAAACCGTCGATCGCATCAAGAAACTGCTGCCGCAGCTGCAGGCCTCCGTTCCGCCGGCGATCAAGGTGACGATCGCCGCCGACCGCACCGCCACGATTCGCGCCGCGGTCTCCGATGTGCAATTCACGCTGATGTTGACCGTCGCCTTGGTGGTGATGGTCATATTCCTGTTCCTGAGGAATTTCTGGGCCACCATCATCCCGGCGATCACGGTTCCGCTGGCGCTGATCGGCACCTTCGCGGTCCTCTACGTACTCGGCTACAGTCTCGACAACCTCTCGCTGATGGCGCTGTCGATCGCGGTGGGATTCGTCGTCGACGACGCCGTGGTGGTCATCGAGAACATCGTGCGCCATCTCGAGCAGGGCATGACGCCCATGGAGGCTGCGCTCAAAGGCTCCAGCGAAATCGGCTTCACGATCGTCTCCATCACCCTGTCGCTGATCGCGGTGTTCATCCCGCTGTTCCTGATGGGCGGCTACGTCGGAAAGCTGTTCCAGGAGTTCGCCGTCACGATCACCGCCTCGCTGCTGCTGTCGCTGGTGATCTCGCTCACCTTGACGCCGATGATGTGCGCGCGCCTCCTGAAGGACGAATCACGCAGGAAGCACGGCCGGCTCTATCTCCTGTTCGAGCGCGGCTTCGATGGCCTGCTTGCGCTGTACGCGCGCGGCCTGCGAATCGTGCTGCGCCATCGTTTCGTGACGCTGCTCGTGATGCTCTCGACGATCGCGCTGACCGGCTATCTCTATGTGATCATCCCGAAAGGCTTCTTCCCGCAACAGGATACCGGACAGATCGTCGGCATCACCGAGGCTGCCCAGGACATCTCCTTCCCCGCCATGTCCGAACGCCAGCAGGCGGTCGTCGACATCCTGTCAAAGGATCCGGCGATCCAGTCGGTGGCGAGCTATATCGGTCCGGGCGGCCCGACCGCGACCCTCAACCAGGGGCGCATCTTCATCGTCCTGAAGCCGAAGCCTGAACGCAAGGCCAGCGCCGACCAGGTGATCGCGCGGCTGGAACCCCGGCTCGCCCATATCCAGGGCATCAAGCTTTACATGCAATCGGCCCAGGACATCACGATCGGCGCGCGCCTGTCGAAGACGCAGTATCAGTACACGCTGACGGACGCCGATTCCAACGAACTCAACCACTGGTCGGCGATCTTCCTGGAGAAGATCCGCGCGCTCGATCTCGTCACCGACGTCGCGAGCGACCAGGCCAATGCCGGCCCGAGGCTGCAGGTCACCGTCAATCGCGAAGTCGCCTCGAGCTTCGGCATCCTGCCCACGACGATCGACAACACCCTCGACGACGCCTTCGGTCAGCGCATCGTCTCCACCATGTTCACCTCGCTGAACCAGTACCACGTGGTCATGGAGGTCGATCCAGCCTTCCAGTATGGGCCTGACGCGCTCAAGGATATCTACCTGAACTCAGCCACCGGCCAGCAGGTCCCCCTGAGCACGCTGGTCCACACTGTCATCATGCCGGCGCCGATTCTGATCAATCACCAGGGCCTGTTTCCTTCCGTCACGATCTCGTTCAACTTGCGGCCCGGCGTCGCGCTGGGCGATGCGGTGACGGCGGTCCAGAAGATCGAGAAGGACACCGGCAAGCCCGCCTCGCTGTCGACCTCGTTCCAGGGCAACGCGCAGGCCTTCCAGTCGTCCCTGTCCGGTACGCCGCTACTGATCGGGGCGGCGCTGATCGTGATCTACATCATCCTCGGCGTCCTCTATGAGAGCCTGATCCATCCGATCACGATCCTGTCGACGCTGCCTTCCGCCGGCATCGGCGCGCTGCTGCTGCTGCTGGCGGTCCACATGGATCTCAGCGTCATCGCCATCATCGGCATCATCCTGCTGATCGGCATCGTCAAGAAGAATGGCATCATGCTGGTCGACTTCGCCCTGGAGGTGGAGCGCAATCAAGGGCTGAGCCCTGAGGAAGCGATCTACCAGGCCTGCACGCTCCGCTTTCGTCCGATCCTGATGACGACCATGGCCGCGCTACTCGGCGGTGTGCCTCTGATGCTCGGCAACGGCACCGGCGCCGAACTGCGCCAGCCGCTCGGCTACACGATCGTCGGCGGCTTGATGCTCTCGCAGATCCTGACGCTCTACACCACGCCCGTGGTCTATCTCTATCTCGACCGGCTCGGCAATTGGTTCACCAAGCGCAAGCCGCATGCGGCCGTGACACCCACCCCCTCCACGAGCGAAGTAGATGCGGGATTGGGCCATGAGTCCGCTTGATCGGGTGAGCGTCGGCATGACGGCGGAAAAGCTGGTGACCGTCACGGCCGAGATGACGGTCGGCCACGTGGTGCCGGGAATGCCTGAAGTCTACGGCACGCCGATGATGATCCTGCACATGGAGATGGCGGCGGGATCGGCGATCCAGCCGTCCCTGCCGACCGGCTATGTCAGCGTCGGGATGATGGTCGACGTCCGTCATCTGGCGGCGACGCCGGTCGGCCGCACCGTGCGCGCGGTCGCACGGGTCGTCGCCGTCGAAGCCAGGAGCGTCCTGTTCGAAGTCGAGGCCTGGGACGGCGGCCGCAAGATCGGTGACGGGACCCATCGGCGCGGCGTCGTCGATGTCGCCGAGTTCGAAAGGCGTTTCGGCGTGACGAGGCCCACCGCGGCGTTGGCCTAAGGTCGCGGAATCCTTCCCGCGGCAACATCCCGGATCTGGGCGCAGGCTCGCATGGTGACGCCGTGCGTTTTGACAAAGGGTCCGCGAAAAAGCAAAAGACCGGTTTTCCACGGTACGGTACATCGCTTGCATCCCGCGTCCGGACATCCGGGCTCGGGAATTGGTCTCATGCCCGGCGAGTATCTCTTGGACCTCTTCAATCTGCTGGCCCAGCCCGGACTCGCTCACGAAGGCAAGGAACCCGCCACGGTCCGTCACACGGGGACGCTCTGTCGCGCATCGTGGCCCGACCATTCGCGCTACGCTCATCCCGCCCTTTGGGTCCTGGGAGGCGTCGCGCTCGGCGTGTTGTCATTCACTTGCTTCCTGCTTGGGATCGACCTCACCACCAGCGCCCTCGCCCTGCTGGCCGTCATTGTCGTGTTGTCGCTGCTTGCGATCGCGAGCCTGGTCAGGCGGCAGCACCGGCTCGAGCGAGAGGACGTCTTGCGGCGGCGTCAGGTCGCCTATCTCGCCGAGGCCCAGAAGCTCAGCCACACCGGCAGCTTTGGCTGGAACGTCGCCAGCGGCGAGCTGTTCTGGTCCGAAGAGACGTTCAGGATCTTCGATCTCGAGCCGACGTTGCCGCCGTCGCTCGACACTATCCTGAAGCGTACGCATCCCGACGATCTCAATGCCGTACGCGAGGCGCTCGATCGCGCCACGAACGACAGGAACGACTTTTCCCTGGAACATCGGCTGATCCTGAGCGATGGCTCGATCAGGCACATTCGCGTGGTCGCCCGTGGAACGTCGGAAGAGCGCGGACAATTTCGGTTCATCGGCGCGGTCATGGATATCACCGCCCAGAAGAAGGACCACACCGAGCTGGAGCGGAGCGAGCAGCGGTACCGCCACCTGTTCGGTCGCATGCCGATCGCCCTCCGTCAGCTTGACGCCAGCAGATTGGTGGTGCTGTTCCGAAAGCTGCGAGCCGAGGGCATCAAGGACCTCGGCAGCTATTTCGACAGCCATCCCGACTTTCTCCGGACCTGCATGGACGCGCTCTCGTTTCAGGAAGCCAACGAACGGGCCATCCAGATGTTCGGAGGAGGCGTCGACGGCTATGTCGGGCGTTCCATGTCCGACACCTGGAAGGCACGCCCGGATACGTTTCGGCGGGCCATGGAGTCCCGCTTTCGCGGTGAAACGAACTTCGAGGAAGAAACCAAGATGGTGACGTGGGACGGCCGCGTCGTCGACGTTCTCTTCACAACGGCCCGCGTCGGTCCAATCAATGATCTCGAAATAAGCCTGGTCGCCACGATCGACATCTCGCAACGCGTCCGCGCCCAGGAGAGGCTTCGGCAGGTGCAGGCGGAGTTCGCGCATGCGGCACGCGTCTCGATGCTCGGCGAGCTCACCGCCTCCATCGCGCACGAAGTCAACCAGCCTTTGGCCGCCATCGCGACCAACGCCGCTGCCGGTCTGCGCTGGCTGAACAGGCCGATTCCCGACATGGCCGAGGTCCGCAGTACAATCGAGAATATGGCCACGGATACGAGGCGGGCCGCGGACATCGTGGCGCGTGTTCACGGGATGGCTTCGCGCAAGGCGCCGGAGCGTGCCGTTCTGTCGCTTGACGATGTCATTCGCGAGGCGCTTCTGTTCCTGCGCCACGAGATGGAATCCCGCGGCGTAACGATCCTGCATCGGCCCGATACGGAAGCTGCACTCGTGCTCGGCGACCGCACCCAGCTCCAGCAGGTGATCGTCAATCTGGCCATCAACGCCGTGCAGGCGATGACGCAGGCGGGACGCGACCATGGCAGGATCGTCATCACCACCGCCGCGCAGGACGCGACGACCCTGTGCTGCTCCGTGGAGGACAATGGTCCCGGCATCTCCGCCGAACATGCCGGCCGGGTGTTCGAAAGCTTTTTCACGACCAAGGAGTCCGGCATGGGCATGGGACTGCCGATCTGCAGGTCCATCGTCGAAGCGCATGGCGGCCGCATCGACGCCGAAGGCCTTAGCACCGAAGCCGAAGGCCTTGGCGCCGATCGCGGCGCCCGGTTCTGGTTTACGCTGCCGATCGCGACGCCGGCGTCATCGCCGCCATCCGGTCGGGACGCCGACGCCTGACCCCGCCTGCTCTATTGCGCCGGGGCGGCCGAGCGCACCAGGCGGATCGGGATGCCCTTGAATGACGGCGTGAAGCTGAGGGGATCACGGGCATAGAGCGGCACCAGCGGATTGGTCTCCGGATAGTACGCGGCACAGCAGCCGGTCGGAAACGAATACGCAACCACGCGGAAGTTGCGCACGATCCGCTCGGCGCCATCGGTCGACTCCGTGATCAGGTCGACGCGATCGCCGTCCGCGAGCCCGCGCTTCTTCAGTTCATATTCGTTGAGGAAGACCACGTCGCGCTGGCCGAAGACGCCGCGATAGCGATCCGACAGCGAGTAGAGCGTCGTGTTGTACTGGTCGTGGCTGCGTATCGTGCTGAGCCACAGGAAATCCGGATCGGCCTGCGGCGGGTCCTCGCCGCACCCCTCAAACACCAGAAAATTGGCCTTGCCGGACGGCGTTGCCCAGATGCGCTCCCGCGCGGTCGAGGTCAGATGGAAGCCGCCGGGAATGCGGATACGGGCATTGTAGCTCTCGAAGATAGGGAGGACGGCCTCGATCGCATCCCGGATGCGATCGTAGTCGCCAACAAAGCCGTCCCAATCGACCACCGTGCTCTCGCCGAGCGTCGCCTTGGCGAGGCCTGCGATGATCGCGACCTCGCTGAGAAGATGCTCCGATGCCGGCTTGTTGCGACCGCCCGAGGCGTGGACCATCGACATCGAATCCTCGACCGTGATCGACTGCGGCCCCGATTCCTGAATGTCGATCTCGGTTCGCCCGAGGCACGGCAGGATCAGGGCGGCGCGGCCATGGATCAGATGGCTGCGGTTGAGCTTGGTGGAGACGTGGACGGTCAGATCGAGCTTGCGCAGCGCGGCCTGCGTCGCCTGCCAGTCGGGTATGGCCGCGGCAAAGTTGCCGCCCATCGCGAAAAAGACCTTCACCTCTCCGCGGATCATTGCCTCCAACGCCGTCACGACGTTGTGTCCCGGCGCGCTCGGCGGCTTGAAGCCGAAGCGGTGCTCGAGGCGCTCGAGGAAATCCGCCTTGGGGATCTCGGTGATCCCCACGGTTCGGTCGCCCTGCACGTTGGAATGACCGCGAACCGGACAAACGCCGGCGCCATCGCGTCCCACATTGCCGCGCAAGAGCGCAAGATTGGCGATCTGCTGCACGTTGTGCGCACCACGCTGGTGCTGGGTAATGCCCATGCCGTAGACAAGGATGGCGCGCTCCGCCTTCATATAGGCGCCGGCGGCATATTCCAGGTCCTCGCGCGTCAGGCCGGACTGGCGTTCGATGTCGGGCCATTGCGTTCGCTTGAGATCGCCGATCAGCGCTTCGATGCCGGCGGTGTGCCCGCGAATGAAATCCCAATCCAGGATATCCGGCTGCTCGGCCGCACGGGCAGCCTCGTCCGTTTCGACGAGGATCTTCATGATCCCCTTGAGGACGGCGACGTCGCCACCGACACGTACCTGGAAAAGCTTCGAGCTGATCGTCGTCGACGACAGCGTGATCATCTCAACCGGGCTCTGCGGCGCCTGGAAGCGCTCCAGCGCGCGCTCGCGGAACGGATTGAACGAGATGATCGAGGCCCCTCGGCGGGCCGCGTTGCGCAGGCTGGTCATCATCCGCGGGCTGTTGGTGCCCGGATTCTGGCCGAAGATGAAGATGCAATCGGCCTTGTCGAAATCCTCCAGCAGCACGGTGCCCTTGCCGACGCCGAGCGATTCCGGCAGGCCGACGCTGGTCGCCTCGTGGCACATGTTCGAGCAGTCGGGAAAGTTGTTGGTGCCGTACTCGCGCACGAACAGCTGATAGAGGAAGGCGGCTTCGTTCGAGGTTCGCCCGGACGTATAGAACTCCGCCATGTTCGGATCCGGCAGCGCATTCAGCTCGCGGCCGATCATGGCGAACGCATCGCTCCACTGCACCGGGAGATAGCGATCGGATGCGGCGTCATAGGCCATCGGATGGGCGAGCCGACCGACCATTTCGAGATCGTAATCGTTCCAGCTCGCGAGCTCCGTGACGGTGTGCTCGGCAAAGAATTCGGGCGTGCAGCGCTTCGATGTCGTCTCCCAGGCGATCGCCTTGCCGCCGTTCTCGCAAAATTCGAATGACGAGGTGTGCTTCGGATCTGGCCAGGCGCAGCCGGGGCAATCAAAGCCCTCCGGCTGATTCATCCTGCTGAGCGTGGCTGCGCCCTTCAGCGGCGCCCGCTGCACCAGAAGCGCCTCGCTGAGCGCCCTGAGTGCGCCCCAGCCGCCGGCGGGTTCACGGTAGGGACGAACCGATTTCGTGGTCATCTCGATATCTCGCGATAGGGCAATTCTCCGGGCCAGTTAAGGATCGCGCGGGCAGAGCCGTCTTTTCAAAACGAAGCCGAATTTCGCAATTGCACATGTTCGGAGCCGGGCGCAGCAGCCAGTGCATTCCGGCAAAAAGAGCGCGTTCACGGAAGCTGAAACGGCGACCGGAAACTAGGTTTGTGAGTAGGAGCCCCGTCGCTACGGAGGGCTTTCGACATTTTTCAGGAGCGACCCAAGATGTTCTCAAGACGTGATTTGCTGGCCATGTCCGCGGCAGGCGCCGCCATGGTCGGCTCCAGCGCGCAGGCCGCAACTTTCGGCAATCCGGACGAGCCGCCGCAAGGCGCCGTGAACGCCAAGAGCCCGGGAAGCCTGTCCGATCCCGGTCCTCAAGATCCAGACCTTGCCAAGCACTTCCCCTCAGCCCAAACCCCGCCCCCGACGGACGTCGGCGGCCTGCCGATGGATTGGGCCTCGTTCAACAATGCGCCGAGGCGCATCCAGAATGGCGGCTGGGCCCGTCAGGTCACGGTCGAGGATTTCGCCATCTCGAAGGAGATCTCCGGCGTCAATATGCGGCTGGCTGCCGGCGGAATCCGCGAGCTGCATTGGCACCAGGCTGCCGAATGGGCGATCCTGACCTACGGCTCCTGCCGCGTCACCGTGCTCGACACGCAGGGGCGTCCCTATGTCGGCGACCTCAAAGTCGGCGACCTCTGGTATTTTCCGCCGGGCGCGCCGCATTCGCTGCAGGGCTTGGGCCCCGATGGTTGCGAGTTCGTGATCTGTTTCGACGACGGCCACGCCAATGAATTCAACACGCTCCTGGTGACCGACTGGTTCGCCCACACGCCGCCCGAGGTGCTGGCGAAGAACTTCGGTGTTCCGGCCGACGCGTTCGCAAAGATCCCGCTGCACAACCGCTGGATCTTCCAGGGGACCGTGCCCGGCGATCTCGCCGCCGATCGCGCAGCCGTTGCGAAGCACGCCGAAGCGCCGCCCTACCCCTTCGTCCACTCGCTCGGCGGCTCGGCCCCGGTCAAGGAGAGCTCCGCCGGCAGCATCCGCGTCGCCGACAGCACGACCTTCAAGGTTGCCACCACCGTCGCTGCGGCGCTGGTGTCGATGCCGCCGGGCGCTGTCAGGGAGATGCACTGGCATCCGAATGCCGACGAGTGGCAGTACTACATCAAGGGCAAGGCGCGAATGACGGTGTTCGACACCGGCCCCAATGCGTTCACGACGGACTTCGCGGCCGGCGACATCGGCTATGTCCGGCGCAATCTCGGCCACTATGTCGAGAACGTCGGCGACACCGAGCTGCAGTTCGTCGGCGTGTTTCGAGCCCCTCGCTACGAGGAGGTGTCGCTCTCCTACTGGCTGACGCACACGCCACCCAAACTGGTCGCCCAGCACTTCAACATCGATGAGAAGCTGATCGCCCAATGGCCGGACAACAGCCCCGGCGTCATGCCCAAATCCTGAACCAGCCTCGCAAGAGTTCTGAACGAGAAAGGCGCCGAAACCGGCGCCTTTCTTTTTATCCGTGACAGCTCACGGCAACTTCGAGCGTGCAGCCGTCAGTAGTGATCGGCAGCAGGGGCCGACTTGCCGCGGAAGACGCGATAGCCGACCGCCACATAGAGCAGCATCAGCGGGAATACGAACAGGCCGGCGCCCCAGAACATGAATGCGAGACTTGCATGAGGCGCCGCGGCCTCGTCGATCGTGACGACGAACGGGATCATGTAGGGCCAGAACGACAGGGCGAGCGTGGCGAAAGCCGCGACGAAGATCAGGGCGACCATATGGAACGGCCAATAGTCGTCATGGCGCAGGATGCTCTTGGCCAGCATCGCGGCCGCACCTGCGCCGATCACGGGAAACACGAACAGATAGGGCCGGTCGGTCCAGCGTTGTAGAATCGGAAGATGTTCGACAAGCGCATACGCAAAGACGACGGCCAGGAAGACCAGGACGCCGATCGCCAGCGGCGGGATCTGGCGCCGTGCGGCATCCCGAACGGGACCTTCGCACTTCCGCACCAGCCAGCAGGCGCCGAGCAGCGAATAGCCGAAGCAGAGCCCGATCCCGCACAGGGCGGAAAAGGCGGTCAGCCAGCCGAGCGTTCCGCCGGTATAATCGCCGTTGGAGAACTGGAGTCCTTCGACGAGAGCGCCGACCATCGCGCCCTGCATGAAGCTGGCGGCAAACGAGCCCACGACGAAGCTGACGTCCCAGACCCAGCGCGAACTGAGCGCCTTGCCGCGAAACTCGAACGCTACGCCGCGCAGGATCAATCCGAGCAGCATCACGAGAACAGGGATATAGAAGGCCGACATCACCATGGCGTAGACCACGGGAAACGAGCCCCACATGATCACGCCCGTGACGATCAGCCAGGTTTCATTGCCGTCCCAGACCGGAGCGACAGTGCTCAGCATGGCATCCCGTTGCGACTCGCCCCCGGCCGCCGCGAACAGCATACCGACGCCGAGATCGAAACCGTCGAGAAGGAGATAGATCAGAATACTGATGGCAAGAAGGGCAACCCAGTACATCACCATGGCTATTCTCCCGCCCCGAGATAGCTGCGTGCGGCCGGCACCTGATCGGCGAGCGACATCGGCCGATTGGGCACGGGAACGTGGAGCGGCCTGCCACCGAGTCCCGCCGGGCCGGCACGCAGCAGCTTATAGATGTAATACGTCCCGAATGAGAAGATGAAGGCGTAGACCGCGACGAACAGGATCAAGGAAGTCATCGCAGCCGACGCGGTCAGGAACGGCGTCACGGCGTCTGCAGTCCGCAACACGCCATAGACCGTCCATGGCTGGCGCCCCACTTCCGCGGTGTACCAGCCGGTGAGGATCGCGACCCACGGCAGCGGGAAGCTGAGGAAGATGCCCCACAGCAAGAGGCGGTTCCGATCGAGCCGATGCTTGAGGCCGAGCCAGGTCCCGAGCCAGGCCAGCCCCAGCATCACGAAGCCGCAGCCGACCATGATGCGGAAGGCGAAGAACGGGATCAGCACCGGCGGCCGGTCCTGCGGCGCGAAGCTGGTGAGGCCGACCTCTTTCGACGTCAGGCTCATGCTTCCGATGATGCTCCCGAGCACGGGAATCGATATCGCGTATTTGTTCGATTCGGTACTCGAATCCGGGATCGCGATCAGCACCTCGGAGGCCGGCTGCTCGTCATGCCAGCGCGCCTCGATCGCGGCGAACTTGGCCGGCTGGTAATCGTGAACATAGTCGCCGACGAGATGCCCGATGAAGAGCTGGACCGGCAGCAGCACCGCCGCAAGTGCAAGGCCCATCCGCAGCATGACATGGGCCTCGGGGCGATAGGTCCGCCGCAGCAGATACCACGCGCCGGTTGCCGCCACGCAGAACGCGCCGGTCAGATAGGACGCGAGCAGCATATGCGGAAACCGGACCCAGACCACGCGATTGAAGATGATCTGCGTCCAGTCATCAGGCACGAACTGGTCGTTCTGCAGGACGTAGCCGGTCGGCACCTGCATCCAGCTGTTGTTGACCATGATCCAGAACGCCGAAAGCGTCGTCCCGAGCGCGACCATCGCCGTCGAGAACAGGTAGAACCACGGCGGCACCCGGGGGCGACCGAAGATGAGGATGCCGAAAAAGGCCGCTTCCAGCATGAAGGCGGTGAAGGTCTCGTAGGAGAGCAGCGGGCCCTGGATCGGGCCCGACATCTTCGAGAGCACACTCCAGTTCGTTCCGAACTGAAACGCCATCACCACGCCCGATACGACGCCCATGCCAAACGCCACGCCGAAGATCTTCAGCCAGAACGCGAACAGGGTCCGGTAGACGGGCTTGCCACTGTACTGGTGCATCGCTTCGAGCACGGTGAGCCAGGCGGCAAGCCCGATCGTGAACGCCGGGAAGATGATGTGAAACGAGATGGTGAAGGCGAATTGCAGCCGCGACAGAAGGAGCGCCGTCGGGTCCATCGAACATTCTCCGTTGGTTCACGCCCGCTTCGCGGCCGCCGGCGCGCGTGCGGCCGGCTGCGGAATGTTGTCGACCTTGAGGACCGCAGCGGTCGCTGCACGAATCTGGCGGCAGAAATCCGCATCGTCGATCAGCGACACGCCATAGGACGGGATGATCTGCTTCAGCTTGGGCAGCCAGGCGCTTGCCGTCAGCTCGCCGGCGAAGCACTTTTCCAGCACGCTGATGGCGATGAACGCGGCGGTGGAAGCCCCCGGTGATGCGCCGAGCAGGGCCACCAGCGAATGATCGTCCGCGCCGACGAGCTCGGTCCCGAACTCGAGCAACCCACCACGCTTGACATTGGGCTTGATGATCTGGACCCGCTGGCCCGCGACCTGCAATCTCCAGTCCTTCGGGTCGGCCTTCGGGAAATATTCGTCGAGTGCGGCGAGCCGGTGTCCCTCGGATTGCAGCACCTGCCCGACCAGGTATTCGGTGAGATCGAAATTGTCGCGCGCCACCGAAAGCAGCGGCTTGACGTTGGCGGGACGAATGGACTCGAAGAGATCCAGCAGCGAGCCGTGCTTGAGGAATTTGCTCGAGAAGCCGGCATAGGGACCGAACAACAACGAATGCTGGCCGCCGATCACCCGTGTATCGAGATGCGGCACCGACATCGGCGGGGAGCCGACCGCGGCCTTGCCGTAGACCTTGGCATGGTGACGCTTGTTGATCTCGGGATCATCGCAGCGCAGCCAGATCCCGCTGACCGGGAAACCACCATAGCCGCGCCCCTCCGGGATACCGGATTTCTCCAGCAACGGCAGCGCACCGCCGCCGGCACCGATGAAGACGAACTTTGCGCGCACCGATCGCGTCTCGCCGCTCGCGGTGTCGCGCACTTCGACGCGCCACCGGCCGCCCTGCTCCCGGTCAAGACCGGTGACACAGCTGTTGTAGTGGACGGCGCAGCCCGGCTGGTTGACCAGATGCTTGACCAGCAGATGCGTCAACGAGCCGTAGTCGACGTCGGTGCCGGTGACGATCCGCGTTGCGGCAACCGGCTCGTCGCCACTCCGTCCGTCCATCACCAGCGGCGCCCATTCGGCAATCTGCCTGGGATCCTCGGTATGCTCCATCCCCTCATAGCAATGATGGGCCGACATCGCCTTGAACCGCTTTCCGAGAAATTCGACGTTCTCCGCGCCGTGCACGAAGCTCATATGCGGGACCGGATGGATGAACGCTTGCGGATCCGCGATCTCTCCGCGCCCGATCAGGTAGGACCAGAACTGCCGGGACAGATCGAACTCGACATTGACCTGGAGCGCCTTGGAGATGTCGATGCTGCCGTCGGGCCGCTGCGGCGTATAGTTCATCTCGCAGTTCGCCGCGTGGCCGGTACCGGCATTGTTCCAGGAGTCGGAGCTTTCCTGCGCGCAATCCCCGAGAATCTCGCACATCTGGATCGACAGAGAGGGCTCGAGCTCCTTGAGAAAGACGCCGAGGGTCGCGCTCATGATGCCGGCGCCAATGAGGACGACATCAGTTTCGCGGTCGGAAGCTGCTGACATGGCTATTTCCTTCGTCGGGTGTTGCTGCTTTGGATGGCTCGATCAGGCCCGCACCGATTGCCGCACCTTGGCGCGGAACGGCACGTCCGCTCCCGGGCGCAGGATCACGTAGGCACGGCGCCAGGATGAATCGTCGGTCAATTTCCAGCTATGCCCCGAGCCGGCGGTGTCCTCCGCCAGCAGGATGTTGCCGGGGTGGAGCAGGAAGTGGTGGCCGTCACGCGTCTGGAAATCGAGCGATCCGCTGAGCGTGATCACCAGCTGCCGGATCGGCGCGGTGTGCCAGGCGAAAGCTCCGCCCGATTCCGTTTCCTGAAAGGAGACGCTGGCGGCATCGATCTTTCCGGTCAGGAAGTCGCCGCGCTGTCCCGGCTCCAGCTCGAGGAAGCCTTCCTCGAAATGCGAGTTGTTGTCCTCTCCGGTCCATAGGCGCACACAGCGGATCATCGTGTCTCTCCTTGCATTGTGGTTGCGCCGCCTGCGCGGCGTCGTTCGGACCGGAACGGCACCTCGGCGTCCGGCTCGAGAACCGTGTAGAGGCGCCGCCACGGCGCCTCGTCCGTCATGGTCCAATTGTGGCCCGTCCCACCGGTATCTTCCGTGAACAGGACATCGCCCGGGCGCAGCGTGAAGCTTCCATCCGCAGTTTCGAACCGTAGCGTCCCGCTCAGGGACATGACGAGCTGGCGCGCTGCGTCGGGATGCCAGCCGAGTTTCGGATCTGCATCCGTTTCGTGGAACGAAGCGGCATCGATCCGAAGCTTTGCGCTGAGCGCATCGCCCCTCGCCCCGCGCGCGAGCTCGACGACGCCATCCTCGAAGTGCGACTTGCCATCCGCACCCGTCCAGAGTCTGACGCACCGGATCATTGCCGCCGCCCCTTCAGCCGGCCTTCGCGCCGATTGCGAGCGGCACCTTGATCTCGGCCACATAGGGCTTGACCATCTTGGCGGGATCCACGATGCGGTCGAACTCCGGCTCGGTCACGAAACCGAGCTTGAGCGCCGCCGACTTCAGCGTGAGATCGTTGTCCATCGCATAGTGCGCGATCCGCGACGCCTTGTCGTAGCCGATTACGGGCGCCAGCGCCGTCACGAGCATCAGCGATCTCTCGACATACTCCTTGATCTTCCTGTGGTTCGGCTCGGTGCCCTCGACGAGGAAGGTGCGGAAATTGGTGCAACCATCGGTCAGGATGGTGACGGACTGCGCGATGTTGTGGATGATCAGCGGCTTGTAGACATTCATTTCCAGATAGCCGCCGGCTCCGCCGAACCCGACGGCGACGTCGTTCGCCATCACCTGCACGGCGATCATCGTCAGCGCTTCGGCCTGCGTCGGGTTGACCTTGCCCGGCATGATCGACGAACCCGGCTCGTTCTCGGGGATCAGCAATTCGGCAAAGCCCGCGCGCGGGCCGCAGGACATCAGACGGATGTCGTTCGCGATCTTGTAGAGCGACCCCGCGAGCGTGCGGAGCGTGCCGGATAGCTGCACCAGCGCGTCATGCGCACCCTGGACGGCAAACTTGTTCGGTGCGCTGACGAAGGGCAGCCCCGTCAGCCGCGCGATTTCCGCGGCGACGGCCTCGGCGAAGCCCGGCGCGGCATTGATGCCGGTGCCGACGGCCGTGCCGCCCAGGGCGAGCCGGAAGACGCCCTTGAGCGCGTCGTCGATGCGGGCCAGATCGTCGGCGAGCATGCCGGCATAGCCGGACCATTCCTGCCCGAGCGTCAGGGGGGTCGCGTCCTGCATGTGGGTTCTGCCGATCTTGACGACGTCGTCCCACTGGCTCGATTTTGCCGCGATTGCGTCGTGCAACGCCTCGACCGCCGGAACGAGCCGCTCGGTCACGTTCATCGCGGCCGCGATGTACATGGCCGAGGGAAAGCTGTCGTTCGAGGATTGCGACATATTGACGTGATCGTTCGGGTGAACCGGATGCTTGCTCCCGAGCGGCGTGCCCGCGAGCTGGCAGCATCGGTTCGAGATCACCTCGTTCACGTTCATGTTGAATTGCGTTCCGCTGCCGGTCATCCAGACGTGAAGCGGAAACATGTCCTGATGTTGGCCGGAGAGGATCTCGTCGCAGACATGCGCGATCAGCTTGTGGACCTTGCCGTCGAGACGGCCGCCGGCGCAATTGGCGTTCGCGGCCGCCTTCTTCAGGATCGCGTAGGACTGGATCATTTCGCGCGGCATCAGGTCCTTGCCGATGCTGAAATGCTCGAGCGAACGCTGCGTCTGCGCCCCCCAGAGCTTGTCCGCGGCAACGTCCACTTCACCCAGGCTGTCCGTCTCTTTGCGAAGGTCGTTCATCCGTGCCTCTTGGCAGTTGACGTCGAAAGGCCATCTCGGCGCTGTTGGAAAGTGTACGCACCGCATGACGCGCACGCTTCCTTGAATGAACGTCCTTTTGCCGAATGGCATGGTGCGCGCTCCGCACCGTCAACGAGCGAAATCACGAGACTTGGATCGACGGTTCAGCTTCGCAGTTGCGGCCGGCAGAGCCAAAGAACGCACACCGACGATGCGATCGGCAGGACAAGGCTCCAGGCGTGCAGCCATTTCGTCACGCAGGCCCCGATGGCGGCCCCCGACAGGAACATCAGGCAGACCAGAAGCATGACTGCGGTGCCGCGCGCCGCATCGCGATCGGACGCAACTGATTGATCGATGGCACGGAGCATGTTGCCGGTGACGGTGACGGTGAGATATTTCCAGCGTTCGACCTGCCTGAAGCTGGCCGACTGCAGCGCGGCGCCGAAGGAGATTCCGAGGATCGTGATCATGTCCGGAATCCGATGATACAACAGCATCACCGCTACCAGGCAGACGATCTCTCCGGCGAGGCAGAGCAGCGGCGACTTGAGGCGGATTGCCAGCGATGCGCCGAGCAGAAAGGCGGCAAGCGGAAGAAGATGATGGGTTGCCTGCCGCCATTGCCCGGACATGGCGTCGATGCCGAGGAAGATAACATTGCCGGTTTGCGAGCTTGCAAACACGCCGCCGAGCGAGAGCCACGTAAAGGCGTCGAGAAAGCCGCCCGTCATGCTCAGAAGAGACGCCACGAGAACCGATCGCTCCGGAGCATGGACGACGCTTCCGGTCTCGGCGACCGGTTCCGGAGATACGGCTTGCATCGCCATGTGCGTCGGCCCGCGAGGTCAGCAGCCGGCGTGCGTTGCGGCCTCATCCGGCAGCAGAACGCGACGCGGGTGCGTGAATACGCCGTATCCGTCATCGCGAGCGATCGCGAGCAGCGTGATCCCCGCTTCATCCGCGGTCTTGATCGCGAGTGCGGTGGGTGCGGATACGGCCACGATGACCGGTGCGCCGAGCATCGCCGCTTTCTGCACCATCTCGACCGAAACGCGGCTGGTCAGCAGTACCGCGCCATCGCACGCCGATCTCCCCTCGCGTACGATCGCGCCGGCGAGCTTGTCGAGCGCATTGTGCCGGCCGACGTCCTCTCTGACCAGGCCGATGCCGGCCCGCGGATGCCAGAAGGCCGCCGCGTGGACGGCCCGCGTTTGCTGATTGAGGATTTGGTGCGGAGAAAGGGCCTGCATGGCGCCCAGCAAGTCGCGCGCGTGAAAAACGATGCCCCGGCCCTTCACCCGCGCCGGCGCGCGGCGAGCCTGTTCGAGGCTCTCGATGCCGCATAGCCCGCAGCCAACGGGGCCGCTGATGGTTCGGCGCCGTGCAGCCAGGGATGCCGCGCGGTCACCATCGAGCCACATCCGAACCTCGACGCCGAGATCGTTCGGGATCAGCTCGATGCTGCTGATCTCGCTCGCACGTTCGACGATGGCCTCGGTGAGGCTGAAGCCGATACCGAAATCCTCCAGATCTCCCGGCGTGCCCATCATCACCGCCTGGGTCGAGCCGTTATAGGTGAGCGCAATCGCGGTCTCCTCGGCAACCAGCCGCGAGGTCGACCTCGTCTGACCGCCGCGCCAGGCAATCTCCCAATGCCGGGTGAATGTCGAGCCTTTCGCCATGACTCATACCGTCGCCGGCTGGGACGAATGGCGGGACGCGCGGCTCTTGAGCGCGACCCCGAATGCGATGAATCCCCATCCCTGGAAGATCAGGTCGACGACCAGCATCACACCAAGCAGCCACAAACCGATGGCGGGCCAAGCCGCAACCAGCATGACACCGACGCAGAAGGTCAGGACGCCCGCAGCCACGATCCAACGCCAGCCCGCGGCCGGCCGGATATGGAACCCGGCCCAGATCCTTATCACCCCGGCTACGACCAGGAAGGCGCACACTGCGAGAGACAGCGTGAACGAAGCGAGGATCGGATCGTAGAGTATGATGGCCCCGGCGGCCGCATAGACGATCCCGGCCAGTAGCCAAAGCAGGAATCCCCGCAAGCCGCGCACTGAAAACGCTTGCACGATCTGGAAAATGCCGGCGACCGCCATGGTGGCGCCGATGACCAGTACGGACGCGAGGTTCGCCGCCATAAGATTGGCAGATGCAACACCGCCGAGGATCAGTTCGCCGACACCCAGCGCAACGAACCAGCCCCATTTTCCGGTGATGGCGTGGATCGCCCATCCGAGCGAGGCCTTCGAGTTCGACATGTCCGTCATGGCTTGACCCTTGTTCGCACGACGATCCGCAGATCATGAATAGGGCAAGCGTATCGAGATCTGTCCCAAGTCATCTTTCGAGGACGCAGCGATATTATTTGATCCGCACGATACGGATCGTTGCGCGAGCGTCGCGACTAACGCGGGATGGTCACGACGGTCCTGAATCCGTCGGGGCCGCCGCGGACGTCGACGGTCCCGTGCAGACGCGCCGCAAGCGTCTCGACGATGGAGCGGTCCTCTTCCCGGTACCGACTTTCGTCGGACGAGCCGTTGTCCATGACGCTGCACGCAACCGACGTCGCCGTGAGCCATACTTCGAGACGAATGGCGCCTGCTCCGCAGTGGGATACGTGGCGCACCGCACCGGTGATCAGTTCGAAGACGATCATCCCCAGCAGCCAGCAGCGCTCAGAACTCATCTGCAGCGGATGCAGCAGCAGCGAGAGCGCAATACCCTTGTCTTCGAGACTCGAGCGGCTGATCGACCGGCACAATTGCTGAAGATAGGCCGCCAGATCGACGGTGGTGGTGAACTGCGGCATTTGCAGCGCGTGGTGAAGTTGTGCATGACCTTCCAGCCGGTCCTGCACGGAAGCGAGGGTCGCCCTCGCTTCGATGCCGTCGCAACGATCGGCCGCCTGCGCCACCAGATCAATCGCCGAGGCGAGCTCGTCGTCGATCCGGTGCGCGAGCTCACGCAGCAGCAGGCGCTCCGCCTTGACGCCGCCATCCGTCAGGAGTTCCGAGAGGCTGCTCATCCTTCACCCGCCTCCCGGCCCAACGGCGTGCTTTGCACTTACGGGTTCTGGCCGCTTCGGCCGGTCTCGTAGAGGAACCAGATGCGCCGTTCCGTTTCGTCGATCCAGTTTTCCAGGACGCTCGCGGTGGCGACATCGCCGTATTCGTCGCAGAGCTCGTGGACCCGGCGCATTTCCCGCGTTAGCTGCTGGTTGTCGCTGCGCAGCTCGGCGAGCATGTCCTGCGGATCGACATAGTCGGCATCGTTGTCGAGAATGCGCTGCTCGCGCGCGATGTGGCCGATCGAGCGTAGCGTCGTGCCGCCGATCTTGCGTGCGCGTTCGGCGATGTCGTCAGTCATGGCGAAGATTTGGTCGGCCTGCTCGTCGAGCATAAGGTGGTAGTCGCGAAAGTGGCTGCCCGACACGTGCCAGTGGAAGTTCTTGGTCTTCAGGTAGAGAGCGAAAACGTCGGCGAGCAGCGCTCTCAGCGCGGCTGGAACGTCCCGGTTCGCATTCGCTCCGAGATCCGTCGGGCTTTGGAGGTCAGCTTTGGTCATGGTCGGCATCCTTTGCTGGAGGTTGGAAACATCTAACCGCGCGGTGCGCGAGGAATCTTTCCGGCGCGAAAGATCCTTTTGGGATCGCACGCCTGCGAGGGGCGCCCGCCGGCGCGCAGCGGGTTCATTTCGCTTGTGTCACCCTGTCCCGCAGCGGCAGAAGCGACATCGATTCGAATACGCCATCGCGACGGATCAATGCGTGGAATAGCCCCGCCGCCAGATGCAGCAGCACGAGGGCAAAGAACGCGAAACCCAGATAGACGTGGGCATTCCAGAGCAGCGTGTGCATCAGGTCGCTCTGCGGCAGCAGTGCGGGAATTTGGATCCCGCCATACAGGACGACCGGATAGGCCGCGGCCCAGAGCATGCCGAGACCGAGCAACGGCATGACGATCATGAGGCCATACAGGAGCTGATGCGACAATTTTGCTCCAAACCTCATAGGTCTCGAAAGATCGGCCGGCAATGGCGGCGCACCGTAATGCAGCCGCAACGCCAGCCTGATCAGCACGAGGACCAGCAGGATGACGCCGATCGTCTTGTGGACCAGGATGAGCGGCAGATATTTCGGCGCGACCGTGGAGACCATGCCGACGCCAATGAACAGCATGGCGAGGATGCAGACCGCCATCAGCCAGTGCAGAACCCGCTGGATCAGGGCAAAACGATGAGGAGCGCTGGTCATGGCTTGGCGGTCCCGGTTCGCGGATAGTCCCTGGCTTCGGCCGCGCGCAGATCGTAGGATTTGCGGTAGACCGATGAGCGTGCAGCCGGGAACGGATCGTCCGACACCCGGATTCCCTGTGGCAGGACCGCCGGATCGAAATTGATGTCGCGGCACGGTCCATCGCGCTCCGGCTCGATCCGCTGCACGATCAGCGTTCCGACCTCCACTTTGCGACGGTTCTCCGGCCAGGCCTTGCTCGGATCCGCGGTCGGGTCGCCCGGATCGGCGACGGTCGTGACCATGGTCCATCGCAGTGGACCGGCGGTCCGGACCCGTTCGGTGATCTCCTGCTCGAGATAATCCGGCCCGCGCTTTTCGAGGTCGGCCTGCGAGATCGGAATGGGTTGCGCCGAGGGCAACAGCGACCATCGCACGGTGTGGTCGCCGCCTCCGGCGTCCGTGAAGACGAAGCTGTTGAGGCCGTTATAGGGCTCCTCCGCATAACTGCCGGTCCAGGGCGCCGTCTTGGCCCAGGCCGCGAAGGGGCCGAATTCCGGGTTGGCCTGAATGAACGCCTTCATCGCCTCCGGATCCTTCTTGCCGGATGCGATCAGCAGGTCGTGAAATGCCTGCGGCGTGGAAACCGCAAAGAACGGCGGGTTGATCATCGCCATGCGCCACTCTTCGCCGTCTGCCGTCGTGATCAGCAATCCGAGGCCGCGGACGCGCACGGTCGCATCAACCGCGTTCGGATCGGCCGTGCCGAGATTGAAACGGCCCAAGGCCGGATAGTGCCCCTGCGCGAAGACCCTGGCCCGGGAGAGCTCCGCACCGTTTCCATTCGCCTCGAATGTCCCGGTGAAGCAGATTCCCTTGGCATGATTTCGCCGGTGCCCGAGCGGCGGGCCGCTCGGAGGCGTCAGCGCCGCGATCATCCGTTCCGGCGTCAGACGCCCCGGCGAGAACCATCCCGCAGTGTATGCGAAGGCAGCCGCGCCGCCGCCGACCACGGCCGCAATCAGGACGAGGGACCCAAGCCCCGAACGTGGTAGCTTGCCTTGATTCATCCGGTCTCCTTTGCGATGCGCAGACCGCCTGGCGATCGGGTGCGCGCGGCGCTCTTTCGAGCGAAGCAGCCTCCTTGTAGCCGGCGGCCAAGGCCCGATCTTTTCGAACCCACCGCCAATTTCGCGAAGGCACGCCTGAACTGTCTTCGGCGTTCGCCGGACCGGATCCGGCTTCGGGCATTCTCGAAATTTTTCGTGCAATTTGACAATCGATCGTGATGCCCGAAAAGACCCACCCTGCGCCCCGCCCTATTCCAGATGCGCTTCGCACGATGGCGGCGGTCGACTCCCGAACGATGGACCGTGTCGCGACGGGGCCGCCAGCGCCGCAGAGGCTGGAATGCGATTGGGAATCGAATGAGCAAAGTGATCATCGTCACGGGTGCTGCAAACAGCATCGGACGAACCACCTGCCGGCAACTGATGCAGGCAGGCCACACGGTCTACGTTTCAAGCCGGGAAATGAGTGGCCCTATTGCGCAAGGGATCGAGGAGGCTGGATCAAATCCCGGCCAGCCCGGCGCCGATCTCCGCACGATCGAGTTCGACGTCTCTTCGGACTCCTCAGTGACCTCGGCCGTTGAGACCATCATCGCCGAAAACAGCCGCCTCGACGTGGTCGTGCACAATGCCCGGCAAGTCGTTTACGGACCCGCAGAAGCCTTCACGCCGGAGCAGCTCGCCGAGCTCTACGATACCAACGTCCTGATCGCACAGCGCCTCAATCGCGCGGCGTTGCCACAATTGCGCAAGCAAGGTCAGGGCTTGCTGATATGGATCACGTCAAGCAGCGCACGGGGCAGCTCGGTTCCGTTCCTCGGCGCCTGTGCTTCAACGGAAGCCGCCCTGGATTCGCTGGCACTCAGTTACGCCGGCGAGCTCGCACGTTGGGGCGTCGAGACGACCATCATCGTTCCCAGTGCTCTCGGACCCGGCCACTATGTCCGATCCGGCCGGCCGCAGGATACTGTTCGGGCGGAAGAATACGCGGATGGTCCGACCGCCGACGTGAGTGAAATCGCGCTTGCGGGACTCGCGCAGCTTTCGCCGAAGGATACGGCCCCACAAGATGTCGCAAGCACAGTTGCGAATGTCGTGAACATGCCGTTCGGACAACGTCCGCTGAAAGTTCATTTCGGCCCGGATGACGATGGGGCGGCAGCTGTCGACGCCGTCGCCGACCGCGCACGCACGGAACTGTTCGGCCGGATCGGCCTGGAGGATCTTCTCAAGCCGGTGTTGATCCGATGAGATCGCCCATCGGCGGAGATTTCCCCAATCGACGGTCGTTTCCCAAAAAATCAGGACTCTCCCCGGAGTTCCCTGCCCTCCGGACGAAAGTGATCAGCGACATCCATCGGTGATCCTTTACCGCGATACTGCTGGATGTTACGTTTGAAGCTGCCACCGCGGTCACACGTTTCGGCCCGAGTTCAAGTCATAGAGTACGACGAGTTGGTCGTCGGATTTGATATTTCCAAATGGTCCACCGCTGGCAGAGCAACGCCACAACAGCCACGACCGGACCCTCTCTCCAGGAGAGCTCCGCTCAAGAGATTTTCGTCTTTGGGCCGTTTCGTCTGGACGCTTCGCAGAGACGGATCGAGAAGGATGGCAATCCGGTCCAACTGTCGGCTCGCGCATTTGACCTGCTGCTGACACTGATCCGGCATGCGGGCGAAGTCGTCAGCAAGGGCGATCTGATAGCCAGGACATGGCCAGGCTCCAGCGTCGATGACAACAGCCTGCGCGTCCATATCGCAGCACTCCGCAAGGCGCTCGGGGACGGCAATGCCGGCGCCAAATATCTGAGCACGGTCTCGGGACAGGGTTATTGTTTCGTCGGTTCGGCCGCGACACCGGAGCAGAATCAACCTGCACCGACCAAGCCTGTTCGCGCGCACAACCTGCCGGCACATCCCTGGCAGATGGTGGGCCGCGAGCAAACCATCCAGGATATATCGGAAAGGCTCAAAGCCCAGCGTTTCATCACGGTCGTCGGCCCGGGCGGCATCGGCAAGACGACGGTCGCTGTTTCCGCGGGCCACGCCCTTCTCGCGGAATTCGCCGGCCAGGTTCACTTCGTCAGTCTCGGCGAGACCCGCGATGCCGCTCTGGTGCCGGCCATTGCAGCATCTTCGCTCGGACTGCGGGCGCGATCGGACGATCCCTCAAACAGTCTTGTTGCATTCCTGCGCGACCGGCGGATGCTGCTCATTCTGGATTGCTGCGAGCATGTCGTCGACGCCGCGGCGGCGCTGGCCGAACGGCTCTACCAGGAGGCACCGCAGCTGCACATCATGGCCACGAGCCGGGAGCTGCTGCGGGTCGAAGGCGAGCACACATATCGCCTCTCGCCTCTGACAAGCCCGCCGGAAAACGCCGTTCTGACGGCCGAGAGCGCGATTGCCTACCCCTCCGTAAAGCTCTTCGTGGAACGCGCGGCCGCAGCTGGAGGTGGGTTCGGATTGACGGATGCGAACGCGTCGGACGTCGGCAACGTCTGCCGTCGGCTCAATGGCATCCCGCTCGCGATCGAGCTCACCGCCGGCCATGTGACCGCCTACGGCGTCAAGGCCATGGTCCAACTCCTCGACAAGCACTTCAATCTGCTGTGGGAAGGACGACGCACGGCGCTGCCCCGGCACCGCACGCTTCGCGCAACCATCGAGTGGAGCTACGATCTTCTATCCGGGCCCGAACGGGTGGTTCTCAGCCAGCTATCCGTGTTCGTCGGCAGCTTCACCGCCGATGCGGCCCGAGCGATCGCCGGCAGCGATGCGACCAGCGACGACACGACCATGGCTGCGCTCGACAACCTCGTGGCCAAGTCGATGCTTGCCCCGAACCAGGACTCGCAATCGATTCGCTACAGGCTCGCGGACGCGACGCGGGCCTACGCGCAGGAGAAGCTCGCCGCCAGCACCGACGCCGAGATCGTGCCGCTACGCCACGCCTCCTACTTTCGAGATTTGCTTGAAGAGACGGCCGACGAGCCGAATGAAGGCCTGTCGT
The DNA here is from genome assembly GCF_052075965.1 of Bradyrhizobium sp. 482_C4_N1_8. Taxonomy (NCBI): domain Bacteria; kingdom Pseudomonadati; phylum Pseudomonadota; class Alphaproteobacteria; order Hyphomicrobiales; family Nitrobacteraceae; genus Bradyrhizobium; species Bradyrhizobium sp. 482_C4_N1_8. Next base: position 6,102,888 of record NZ_CP197231.1, read on the forward strand.
CGATGGCCGATCAATTCGGCGACATACGCAGCGCGCTGGCGTGGTGCTTCTCGGATCGAGGCGACCGCAGAACCGGCGTCGGCCTCGCTGCCGCAGCGATCCCCCTGTTCTTCAAGCTGTCGCTCTTCACCGAATGCCAGCTCTGGGTCACGCGCGCAATCGAAGCGCTTCGTGAGACGGGCGGAAGTGTCAGGCACGACCTCGCACTTCATGCCGCGCTGGCGTCGGCGCGGATGCTGACGGGACAAATCGACGAATTGGGCGTCGGCTATCTCGACAGAGCGGTCCGGTTGGCGGAGACAATTGGCGATGTCGCCGGCCAAATCCGCCTGATTGGCCGACTGCATCTGCTCCAATTGCTGGTCGGCAATTTTGACGATGCGCTGGCCACCGCTAAGCGCGGCGAAGCGATTGCCCTCGCCAGCAACGATTCCGTCGGAGTGGCGCGCATGCGCATGTTGCTCGGAACGTCGTGCCACTATCTGGGCGAGGTTGCCGCGTCTCGCTCGTACGTCGAAGCGGCGCTGTCCCATCCGGGACTGGAAGGCGACTCCCGTGGCGGCCTGACGTCCGATTACCCGAAGCGTCCTCAAATCACCCTCGCCCGCATCTTGTGGCTCGAGGGACATCCCGATCAGGCCACGGCGACGGCGCGCCAAGCCATCTCCGATGTGATCGCCATCAACCATCCGACCATATTGTGCATAGCGCTGCCCTGGGCATTCGGTGTTTTCCTTTGGAACGGGGATGTGGGCGTGTGCGAAGAGCACATTGACAGGCTCCTCGTGGAGACCCGCAAGCATAATCTCGCCACCCTCCAGACGGTCGGCGACGCCATGAAAGGGATTGCGCTGTTGGCGCGCGGCGAGAGTGATATCGGGCTGGCCATGCTGAACGCCTCCGTCAAGAAGCTGCAGAGCCAGCGCTACGGCGCGGCGGCCGGACTTTGCGTGCCGCTCGCGGAAGCTCTGGCGGCGACAGGTCGTGGAGATGAAGCACTCGACATCCTCGATCAGGCGATTGCCCGGGGCCGGCGTCGCAACTTCATGGTGGAGATGCCGGACATGTTGCGGGCAAGGGCAGAAGTGCTGATCCGCAAGGACAATCCCGACTTCCTGGAGGCGGAGCGGAGCCTGGCGCAGTCACTTGACCTTGCCCGACATCAGGGGGCGCTCGGTTTTGAGTTGCGCACGGCAATCGGTCTTGCAGGGCTATTGCAGCGGCGGGGCCGCCGCAGTGAAGCGCAAGACGTGCTCGCGCCCATCTATGGACGATTCACCGAGGGGTTCAATACGCCCGTCCTGAAAGCGGCCAGCGAATTGCTGGCCGAATTGGCGTCTCCGCCTTCGGGCTCGCTCGCCGCGAGTTGATGGCTCCGCAACGGGCGCGCCTGGGAGTGCGCGAACCCGCAGCGACATCAGGCGTGATCGCAACTCCTGTGGGTCAGGTCGTGCGGCTGGCGGCGATGCCGTGCAATCCGGATAGAAGCGCGCGGCGTGGAAAGACCGCGTCGAGGGGCCGGCGCATTCTTGGTCCGGCAATAGGACTTCGAAGCCAACGTTCTGGAGCACGGGGGATGCGGCGCTCGCCGAGGCCGCACCTGCGTCCGATGACATGTATCGGACGCCGCCCCCGGGGCATCCTGTAGTACCGCGCGTCAGCCCTATGAGGTCGAAAACTCCGTCATCATCGCTCTCGCGAGCCTGAGATCCGCGGTCTCGAAACCTTCGGTGAATTTGCCGTACACAAAAGCCAGGATTTGGTGCGCATCGGCGGGACGGCCCTGACTCGTCCTCAACCGTGCCAGGCTGATGGCCGCCCTCAGCTCCCAGAACAGCGCACCTTGGCCGCGCGCCACTTCGAACGCCTTGTCGAAGCACTGCTCGGCAGCGATAGCCGAGCGACGCTCGCCGGGATGCCGGAGCAACTCGCCCTTGATGCGCCAGAGCTCGGCCGCGTACCACCGCTCATCCCTCGCCTCGCAGCGCGCGAGCGCCTCATCCGCTGTCGCAAGCCCCAGCGATACTTCGCCGACCTCTCCGAGACATGCCGCCAGTTCGCCGAGAGGAAGCAGGAAGCGCGGCAGGAAACGCGCCTCGCCCGCAAGCTCGAGCGCCTTGCGCAGCAACGTCAGTCCGGCGGCGACATCGCCACGCCGCGCCATGACCATGCCCCTGAAGGCGCGCGCCCATACGTTCCATAGACGGATCGGATGACGTTCGGTGTGCTCGAGCAGCATGGTGCAATAGCCTTCCGCAGCATCGAGATCGCCGGCCAGGAAAGCAATCGGACAGGCGCCCTGGCCAAGCACGCTGCAGAAGGTCAGAGCATGACCACTCGCTCGGCCCTCCTCGACATTGCGCTCGACGACGCTCAGTGCCTGATCCGCCAACCCGAGAAGCCACAGGATGCGCGCCTGGAAATAGCGTGCCGAGGCACGCAGGTCGAACCTGAAACGGATCACCTGCGGCTTCGCCGCCAGATCGGAAAGGCGAGACAAGGTCCGCCCAATGTGATGATGCGCCAACCGCTGGTCACCGAGGTAGTGCAGCGTGGTGGCAAGCAGCCGATCGCCCATCATCCGGTCGACCGAATTTTGGGAATCGGCCACGATATCCGCGAAGCGGTGCGCGAATTCCAACGCCTTGCGGAACTCGCCGTTGTTGAATTGATCGATGCACAGCCCCCAAAGCGCGCGCAGGAGATAGTCGCTGTCGCCGAGCTGCTCGGCCAGCTGCAGGGTCGCCGCCCAAGCCGGACCGGCCTCTCGGGCCCTGCCAACGCCGTACATCAGTGACCAGCCAAGCGCGGCCGATAATTGCATGCGGAGCCGCAAAGCGCCCGCGGCGCTGCCGTCGAGGCTGGCCAACGCCAGTTCGGTCCGCTCGCGGCACTCGGCGAGGAGCGACAATTGTACCCATAACGGGACGGCCCCTGCGGTCAGCGCCACTCCGATCTGCGCATCTCCGTCGGGCGAGAAAGCCCAATCGAGGCTGGATCTTACGTTGTCGATGTGCTGGCCATAGAAGCCGAGCCACTCCGCCTGCGGCTTCACTTCGCTGTCAGCTTCCGCATTCGCAAAGAACCCGCCATAGTATCCGGCCTGGCGGCGCGCGACGCCGGGAAATTCGCCGCTGGCGTGAAGCTTTTCCAGCGCATAGGCGCGCGTGGTGTCCAGCAGACGATAGTACGGGCGCTCGCCGCGAATATCCGCAAGGACGAGCGACTTTGCCACCAGGTTGGCAAGCTCCGCGGTGACGTCGCCCATCCCTTCGCTCGCGACCGCGATCACGGCATCGAGCAGAAACTCTCCGGCAAACACGCCGAGCCGCCGCAGGACCCGCGCCTCGGCGTCCGGCAGTAGATCGTAGCTCCAGTCGAGCGTCGCACGAAGCGTTTGCTGCCTGGGCAACGCAGTACGCCGGCCGGTCGTCAGAAATTTGAACCTATCGTCGAGAAGTGCCGCGATCTTCGGCGGACTGAGCATCACGGCGCGTGCCGCCGCGAACTCGATCGCGAGCGGAATGCCATCCAGCCGGCGGCAGATGGCTGCGACGGCATCGAGGTTCTCTTCGTCGAGCGCGAAGCTGGAGCCCAGCGCTTTCGCTCTGGTCGTGAACAATTCTACCGCCGTGTAGGCCGATGCGGCGTCAGACCCGAGCCGGACTTCGGGCGGCACCCCCAGGGGCGGAACGCGATAGACATGTTCGCCGTCAATGCGCAGCGCTTCGCGACTTGTCGCCAGGACGATCGTTCCGGAACACTGGCTGACGATCGTCTCGGCCAGTTGGGCCACGGTATCAACGACGTGCTCGCAATTGTCGAGAATGAGCAACAACTGCCTGGCGCCAATCGCGCGCGCTATGGAGCCCGGGGTGATCTCCTCCCCTTCGAGCTTGATACCGAGCGTGCTGGCGACGGCCGAGCACACGAGCTTGGGATCGGGCAGCGAGGCCAATTCGACCAGCAACCGGTCGGCCGCAAAACCGGCTGGCGGCGTCCTGGCAGCTTGTAGTGCAAGGGCCGTCTTGCCGATCCCGCCAGGCCCGACGAGGCTCACGACGCGATAAGCCGACAGAAGCTCCCACAAACGCGCGACCGCGGTGGTGCGGCCGATGAGAACGAATGATGCATTGGGAATGTTGGTCGACGGCAGTGGCTGGGGTGCGGCAGATTGTAGCGGGGCATCCATCTGCCGGGTCCGCCATGAACCCAGCAGGCGATAGCCCCGGCCGACCGTTGTCGCCAGCATGTCACGATCCGAACCAAAGGCCTTCCGGATCGCCGCGATATGGACCCGAAGTGCACTCTCCTCGACGAAGACGCCGCGCCAGACACGCTCTGTCAGGTCATTCTTGGTGACCAGCCCGCCTTCGGCCTGAGCCAATTCCGCAAGAATCTCAAAGGCACGACCGCCCAGAGGAACGGACTCTCCCATCGAGCGCAGTTCGCGTCTGGCAAGATCGATCTCCCATTCAGCGCAAGCGTAGACGGGGCGCTGGTTTGGCTCGGCCATCATCGGCATAGCCCCAGGCGGTTGTTTGATCTTGCGCCCAGCGTATCACCAACGCTTTCAAAATACACAATCTGTCCGGCGACCAAGGCCGCCAGACACTCGCCGCAAATATCGCAATGCTCGCACGTCAGCAGCCGCGACAGATGGATCCTTCCAGCATCTTCTCGACCCGTGCGTCCTCCTTGTCGATGGTCGCATCCGAGCCGAGCAGCGGTCCCTTCGTCGGATGACCAACCCCCTCCGATGACGGGAGCGCGGTGCCGAGCGAGTTCGTTCCCGGCGCAGCAGCGCTGGTACCGAGCGCGCCGCCGCTCTCCATCGACATGTGAGATCCCATGCCGCCGCGGGCAGATGCAACGCCCGAGAGCGCAAGGCTGGCAACGACGCAGAGAAACCAGAGCAGTCTCATGGCTCACACTCCTCATGTTGTATGACCTGCACCTTGAACTGGGCGTCGCACACGATTCGACCATGCACGATCGCGCGAGCAACTATGACAATTGTGACAGAGTTCGGCTTCGAAGACGCATCAGACCTTCGTAACCGCGCGCTCTGCCTGATATTCCCGTCATCTTCTCGCAAGAGTGATGCACAGCAATCGGGGTTTTTTGGCCGGACTGCCTATATAGCCCGGTATAGAAAGCAATTCCGGAAACGCCATCAGCCGAGCAGCGATCATCGCCAAGCGACTCTCCGCACGTCACGAACAATGGAGATTCGCTATGAGTGCATTCAAAACCCTGATCGCCGCAGTGCTGCTCTCAACGGCAACGATATCATCCGCCTCCGCGGCTTGGTCCTTTGCCGATCAGGAGCCCGCCGCATTTGCATCAATGTATCCCAATCGCGACGTGCTGAATGGCGGCGCATTGACGCCGGCAGGGCGAATGGGTCTCGAGCGGTCCGGTGGCGCGGCTCCGGTGTTCGGAGCGGGCCACATCTACAACCGCCACGGGCATCGGTGAGCGGCGGCAACACGCAAAGGCAAATTGCCGCGTCACCATGCCTGTCTGTGACCTCGCTCGGAGTGCGACCGCGCCATGCGGCGCACCCCGCGGGTCCGGAGCCTCGATCGATATCATCGGCTCCGGACGTTTGTTCGCGACGACGGCGTAGAACGCTCCCCCAGATCGGGCGCCGGTGACGGGCCAATTCTACGCACACCATTGTAAAACTTCACAGTTCTTCAGCTTCTGTAATCCGGCTCGCGGCGGGTCCCGCGCTACACTCCGGCTATCGACTGTTGGACGAGCAGGCCCTCCATTGGCGCCATACCGCCGCCCGGCAGGCACGATGACCAGCAGCGCTATGGAGGCATCGCTTGATCACCGGTGGAAGTGGCCATTTGAGTCCGGACATTGCGAGGCGCCTGCGAAAACTAGCGGTCGTCACTGTCATATTTGCGGCCGGCGCAGCCAGCGCCTCTGCGCAACAGCGATACGATCCCGGTGCGAGCGACACCGAGATCAGGATCGGCAACATCATGCCCTATAGCGGCCCGGCATCGGCTTACGGCATCATCGGCAGGACGATGAGTGCGTATTTTCGCATGGTCAACGACAATGGCGGCATCAACGGCCGGACAGTCGAGTTCATCTCCTACGACGATGGCTACAATCCGTCCCGAGCGGTCGAGCAGGCACGGCGGCTCGTCGAGGCCGACGAAGTGCTCGCGATCTTCGCCCCCTTCGGCACCGCGAGCAACGCCGCCATTCAAAGGTACATGAATAATCGCCACGTGCCGCAATTGTTCGCCATTTCGGGAGCATCTCGCTGGGCTGATCCCGTCCACTTTCCGTGGACGATCGGCTGGCTACCGAGCTACCGAACCGAGGCACGCATCTACGCGGACTATGTCCTGACGCATTACCCTGGCGCCAGGATCGGCATCCTCTACCAGAACGACGACTTCGGACGCGATTATCTGGCTGGCCTGAAGGAGGTGCTGCAAGACAGGTACGCGCAAATGGTGGTTGCGAGCCTGCCATATGAAATCAGCGAGCCGACAATCGACTCGCAGATCGTGGCGATCAAGGCGGCCGCCCCCGACATTTTCATCAATGTCGCCACGCCAAAATTCGCGGCTCAGGCGATCAGGAAGCTCGCCGAGCTGGACTGGCATCCCGTCCACATCATGACGAACGTCTCGGTTTCGGTTGGCTCAGTGTTGAAGCTCGCAGGACTGGACAACGCGAAGGGAGTCCTGAGTGCCGGGTACCAGATGGACGTGACCGACCCGCAGTGGGACTCATACCCGGGCATGCAGCATTTTCGCGCGTTCATGGCGAAATACTATCCGGACGCAGATCGATCCGAAAGCGGCCCGCTGGTAGCATTCAATATGTCGAGCGCGCTCGTTGAGGTGCTTAGGCGCTGTGGCGACGATCTTACGCGCGAGAGGATCATGCAGGTGGCGACGAATCTCGACATCGAGGGGGCGGCCTATATTCCCGGCGTCCGGGTCAAGACATCGCCGACGGACTTTCGCCCGATCGAGCATCTCCAAATGATGCGTTTCACCGGCGAGAAGTGGGAATGGTTCGGTCCGCTCATGAATGGCCATTCGGACCAGATAACGCTTTCGCCCGACTAGCGAGCAATCGCTTTCGAGATGAAGCGCGGGCGCCGACTTCGTGCAAAGGCGAAAATGATCGTTCAATTGATACTGCTCATCCGACACATGCGTACACATGTCTGGCAGGCGAGCCGAGGCGTTCCCGGCGTCGCTTTGTCAAGGAGACGTGCAATGACTACACTGAAGCTCTTGTCGGCCGGACTGATGGTTTCGGCCATGATCGCCTCCCCCGCGATGGCTCGCGAAGGCAACAACCAGGCGCGCCGGACCAATGACGACGCCTATGCGTCGGTTCAGCGCGTTCCGGTGACGTCCAAGCGCAACTGTGTTCGCGCTCCCGACGTCGGTGCGTATGCGAGCGACCCCTGGCGTCGGCCTCCGTGCGAGCCCAAGTCGGGCTATTGAGCACGCCAACCGGAGCGCGCCCCCTTGCCGCAAGGCAATCGTCAGCGCGGACTTGAAGAGGTTCATCTCGGCGCTTCGGGGGCTTCCATCTCGCGGACGTGACTGGAGGAAGAATGGCGGCCCTATGAAGCCCCGTTCTTCCGACCGGCCATGTCTGAGACGCATTGATCCGTACCAACGCCGCGGCCCGGCATCTGCAGCGGATCCGAGAGCGATACCAGCTCCATCGCGGAATTCACCAACCTCGCCACTGCAGTCTCAGGCCCCGCGGGGGCGAGGCCTACTCGCTCGAGGCAAGGGCATCAAAGATCGAATCCAGCCGCAGCGGCATCTCGCCATCGACTCGGCGTGTCACCCGCGAAGCGCCTGAACGTCGTCGTGAAGTGGGCCTGGCTCTGAAAACCCACTGTGAGCGCGACCTCAACAATCGGCATCTCGCAGTCCCGCAGCAGATCCTTGGAACGCTGTATCCGGTGCCGCAAGATATATTCGTGAGGCCTGCAACCCGTCGCGGCGCGGAACTGGGCGGCGAAATGCATCCGGCTCAGGCCCGCGGCCGCGGCAAGATCCGCCAGCACGATTTTCTTGCGGAAGTGAGTCTCGATATAGTCGAGCACCCGCTTGAGCCGCCACTTCTGCAATCCGTGGACCGGCCTTTCAGAAGTGCATTGGCCGACGCGGGTTCGCTCGTCGAACCTCGGCTCCGCCTCGGACCGCAAGGCGAGGAGCCGGGCAATGACGGCAAATCGCAGGGCGTCGACGCAAAGGGCGCTATCGGTGGCCTTCAATCGCTCCATCGCGACGAGAGCTTCGGACAGGCGCTGAACTACCGGATCGTCGTCACAAATGGACGCCGTTGTCAGAGAGCTAGGTGCAGTCATGGCCGCGCGTTGCCACGGGATTTCGACGCGCAGCCAGCCGGTGTCGCGCGCCGGATTACACGGGGATATGCTGGAGCTGCGCCGTGGCTGCCCTTCGATCGCAATGACCAGACCAAGCCGCTCGAAGGCAATCGTCGTTGCGTCAAGGGGGGACAGATCGTCTCTGCGCGAAACGGTGGTAGGCGCGATGACCTTCGGAAGCGGCGCGATCGAGGCCATTGCGATGGCCGAGCGGAAATCTGTTTCGTCCGCGGTGACGGTCGCCTGGGTGTCGCCATGCTTCGGTTGTGGCGACAGTAATAATGGCTGAGACATGATCTTACTCTGGCAAGGACAATCCAAACGATGATGCTCCATTCCGGCGAAGCGCATCGATCGCAGAGTAAGGTAGCAAGCTATGGCCCGATCGCGAGTGAAGAGGCGCAAAATCAGGAAACTTCAGGCTCTCCTTCGCCGACATGCCGACACCGTCGAAGCGATGCGTCGTGCCATCCTTTCAATCGAGATGCCGCGCGATATCCTGCAGCTCGCGATGTGAACAGGTGTCGCTTCGACCGCTCGATAACGAAGAGACCAAGCAGGCTGCCGAGCTTCTGAACCGTTGCGACGCGAAGTCCCCTGCCCCGTGTTGCTGTCGGGATGTGCTGCACGCTCCTTCCGGCCCGCTCTCCCATTTTGGCACTCCCATTCGTCCTCACGAATTCGTGTGCAAGCAACGAGCGTTTCGGACGCCTGCATCGAGCCATGGCGAACAGCCGACTACTGAGAAGGTCGCCTTGACACCCCAACGGCCTCCCCTGTAGGACACCTGGGCATACTGACGCTTTCAGAATCTTGCCAGGGGCGGTGATCTTTGGGGGTCACGTCACTCTCCTAGATTGCGGCAGTGAAGCTGATCCACGGACCCCCTTATGTCGCCTTCGCCCGCCGTACGAACCTACTCTTTCGGTAACTGGCTCATCGATTGCCAGCGGAGAGAGCTGAAGTGCGACAACATCACGGTCCCGATCGGAAGCCGCGCATTCGAGATTCTCGAGAAGCTGGCGGGTTGCGCCGGTCACCTGGTGACCAAGGATGATTTGATCGGAAGTGTCTGGTCAGGCCTGGCCGTCGAGGACAACACGCTACAAGTCCATATCTCCGCCGTCCGCAAGGCGCTGGGCAAAGATCGCGATCTCCTCAAGACGATCTCGGGCCGTGGATATACCCTCGCCGGGACCTGGCGAAGCGGGCATTTGGATCAGCCCGCAGCGACATCGGTATCCGTCCCGGCCATCGAATCCTTTTCGAACAACCTGCCGAACACGCGCGCTCCTCTTATCGGGCGCGAGGATTGCCTGAGCGAAATTGCCGAACTTATGTTCGCATATCGGGCCGTGACTTTGGTCGGCCCGGGAGGCATCGGGAAAACAAAGCTGGCCATCGAACTTGCGCGCCTGGTCGCATCCTCATTCGATGGTGCGGTGGCGCTGGTCGAGCTCGCGACCTTGCATGATCCGGCACTTGCGACATCGACCACCGCCCGTGCGCTCAAGCTTGCCTTGAGTGACAAGGAGGTTTCGGCCGCCTGCATCGCCCAGGCCATCGGGTCACGGCGTCTGCTTCTCATCCTGGACAATTGCGAGCATGTCATCGACGTCGCTGCACAGATCGCGAGTGCTGCACTTCGCTATTGTCCCAATGTCACTATTCTTTCGACCAGTCGGGAAGGCCTCCGCATCGATGGCGAATACGTCGCGGCCATCCCGCCGCTGTCGGTTCCGGACTCTGGTTTGCGTGATCCCGGTTTGCTGTTGCAGGCAAGCGCCGTGCAGCTCTTCGTCGCTCGCACACAGTCGCTACGCGCGAACTTCTCTCCAGGCGCGGACGATCTGCTGAAAGTGGCTGCCATCTGTCGCCGGCTCGACGGAATTCCGCTCGCGCTGGAATTCGCCGCGGCTCAGACCGCGAATCTTGGGGTAGACACGGTCTTGCTTCGCCTGGACAGGCGAATGGAGTTGCTGAGCGGCGGCCGCAGGGACCAACTGCCACGGCACCAGACCCTGCGAGCGACGCTGGACTGGAGCTACGATCTGTTGTCGCCCGACGAGCAAAGGCTGTTGTGCTGGCTCGCGGTGTTTCCGGCAGGTTTCACACTCGATGCGGCCATTGCAATGATGGACGACGCGTTGTCCCGGTCGGACGTCATCGAAACACTGTTCAATCTGGTCGGAAAATCGCTGGTCGCGCTCGATCCCTCCTTCGAAGGGCGGTGGCGTCTGCTGGAGACCACCCGCGCCTATGCTCTGGAGAAGCTGGCAGAAGCAGGGCTCTGCGAGCAGGCCAGCAGACGGCATGCGGGCTTTCTCAGACAGCTCATCATGCCACCTGGCGATGCCTCCCCCGCCTCCGACGATCTCACTCGCCTTGCCCAGGAAATTGGAAACGTGCATGCGGCGCTCGACTGGGCCTTCGCACCCAGCGGCGATGCCGCGCTCGGCGTAGAGCTGACGGCCGGCTTTGTGCCGGTGTGGATGCAACTGCTGTCCTTCATGGAATGCTCGACCCGGATCGAGCACGCTCTCGCCCATCTTGACGGAGAGCTGACCTGCAATCCAAGGCTCAAGGCGCAGCTCTACGTCGCGCTGGGGTTCGCGCTTCTCAATACGACTGGCTCGGCGGATCGCATGAAAGCGGCCCTGAACATCGGCCTTGCGCTCGGCGAAGAGCTGTCCGATCTCGAGCTTCAGCTCAAGGCTGTTTGGACGCTGTGGAGCTATAATCTCAACTCGGGCCAATACGACGCGGCCAAGAGTGTCGGAGAGCGATATCTGGAGATCGCCCTTCGCACGGGAAACCCCGCCAACGAGACGGTCGGCCGCCGCCTGATCGGCGCCGCCACCCATTTTTACGGCGCGCAGGAGGAAGCTCGACGCGAACTGACCCTCTCCCTAGACCACTCGGCTCACGGATTGAAGGACGGCGCGAACCAGATGTGGTTCCTGCTCAACCAGAGCGTCCTGGCAAAAGCCATGTTAGCCCGCGTGCTGCTGCTCCAGGGAAAGATCGCCCAGAGCAGATCCCTGGCCGCGGAATGCCTCGAGGAGGCGCAGCGTGAGAAGGACAAGCTCGCGATCGCTTACGCGCTGCGGAACGCCGTGTGCCCCATTGCGCTGATGACGCATGATGTCGCCACTGCCGATCAGGCGATAGCGTCTCTCCTCGAGCTCGTCACGCGCGAGGGAATAGCTTTCTGGACGAGCTGGACGTCCTGCCTGAAGGGGCAGTTGCTCGTCCTGCAAGGCAGACATCACGATGGAATAGAGCTGCTGCGCAGCGGACTGAAAGCGCGGGCCGAGAACGGCTGGCTGATGCGCAATCCCGAATTTCTCGGATCGCTCGCCGAAGGACTGTTCGCGGTCGGCGAGAGTGCGCAGGCCCTGGCCGCCGTGGAAGATGCCCTGGCCATCTCCCGGCAAGGCCAGCAATTGTGGTGCCTTGCTGATCTGCTGCGGATCAAGGGCGAGATCCTGCTTGCCGATGGCTCGTCAGATCGGTCCCGCTCGGAAGTCCTGTTCTCCGAGGGCCTGTCCGTTGCCAGAGAGCAGCAATGCCGCTTCTACGAGCTGAAGGTCGCGGCAGCCTGGGCAAGGATCATGGCAGCGTCGGACCGCCAGCAGACCGCGCTTGATCTCGTCGGTCCGGTCAGCGCTTTGTTCGATCGGGAGGTCGATCTTCCCGCGCTCGCCTTTGCGCGCGGTCTCGCTGCAAGTCCGGGCATCTCGATTTCGACAGGCGGCGACGACCGGCCCCCGTCCTGCACCTGCCACTAGGTTGCTGATCTTTCGACCGGCACGACATGTCCTGCAGCGCTGGACCAGCCCTCACACTCAATCCTCCGGATCGCACCAGATGAGCATCTCTCGACGACAGGTCTTAGGCAGTGTTGGCGCGTCGGTGTTTTCGCCCGGCATCATCCGCGCCCAGGGCACGAGACCGATCAGGATCGGCGAGATCAACTCCTATAGCAGCGCGCCCGCGTTTACCCTGCCCTATCGTCGCGGCTGGCAGTTGGCGGTCGAACAGCTGAATGCGGGCGGGGGCCTGCTCGGGCGAGAGCTGCAGGTCATCAGCCGGGACGATGAAGGCAAGCCGAGCGTCGCGCTGCGTGCCGCCGAAGAACTGGTGCGACGGAATGACGTCGATCTTCTGGCAGGCGCATATCTGTCGAATGTCGGACTGGCTATCAGCGACTTCGCCCGGCAAAACCGGATCCTCTTCGTGGCGAGCGAACCGCTCACCGACGCCCTCGTTTGGGAGCAAGGACATCGATATTGTTACCGGCTCCGCCCCTCGACATACATGCTGGCAGCCATGCTGGTGGAGGAGGCAGCTCAATTGAAGGCGACGCGGTGGGCGACGATCGCCCCGAACTACGAATACGGCCAGTCGGCCGTAAGATGGTTCACGCAGCTTCTGAGCCGCCGTCGCCCCGACGTCGCGTTCATCAACAGTCAGTGGCCGCCGCTGGGTGCCATTGATGCCGGCGTGGTCGTCAACGCCCTCGCGCAGCAGAAGCCCGAAGCGATCCTCAACGTCACCTTCGGACCCGATCTCGCCAGATTTGTCCGGCAAGGCAATGATCGCGGCCTGTTCGAAGGGCGACACGTCGTGTCGTTCACGACCGGCGAACCCGAATACCTTCTTCCCCTCGGGCAGGACGCCCCGGAGGGATGGATCGTGACCGGCTATCCGGTGACCGAGGTCTTGGGTCACGCCAACAGCGCCTTCGTGTCGGCCTATTCCGCGCGATATGGCGAGGCTCCCACGATGGGATCCGTGGTCGGTCACGCCTTGATCAGCTCCATCGCGGCGCCGATCGCAAAGCTCGGGAAATTCGATACCGAGGCGATGGCCGACGGCTTTGGCAACGTCGGCTTCGAAACGCCGTTCGGCCCGGCGATTTGGCGTTCCATCGACCATCAGAGCACGATGGGGACCTTCGTCGGCCGCACCACTGTACGGGCCAACAAGGGCGTGATGGTGGACTGGAAGTACCGGGACGGTGGAACGATGCTGCCGCCCGACGCCGAAGTTTTGAAGCTACGACCGGCAACGTGAAGCGCCGGTGCGGCCAAGGCTATGCTAGCCGAAGTGTCGTCCCCCGTTCCCCACGCGGTGCGACGAGAGTCCTGTAGCGGCGTCGCCTCAGCATCCCGGCGGCAAGATCGGCGACACTCCCGGCGTTGGCGCCGCGCCTGAGGCGTTGGCCGGCAACACGGTCGCAGGCGCTGCGAGGTTCATCGAGACTCCTTCCGCGCAGGCCGTGCTGTTCGGGCTCGGCATGACGGCGGCATTCGGATCGATGCCGGTGCCGCCGGCGGCGCTGGTGTCCGCCAGGATCGTGCCGGGCGCGAGACTGGACGGCACTTGCGGGATCGAGAGCGGCAGGGACGCAGCGCTTGTCGCGAGCCCTCCCGGCGTCGAGCTGCATGCGACCGTCGTCCCCGTTCCCGCCGGTGCCGCTGCGGGAATCGTTCCGATGGAGCTGCCGGTTTGCCCTGTGACCGGCAATAGCGGAGCGCCGATGCCTGACGCTGACGCGCCGATGCTCGATACGATCGGGGTCGCCGGCACCGGCATCGGGGACGTCGATGGCGTGGCGCAGACGACGACCGTACCCGGCGTCGTCGGATCCGAGGCGAGCGGAACAGGCGCGAGCGTCGTGTCGGGAACGCCAGGCTCGGTTGTTGCGGAAAACGGACCCGGACTATTGAGCGGCGAGGTCACGATCGCACCCGGTACGGTTGGAAGGCCCATCGCCGTGGTGCCCATCGTTGAGACCTGCGCCTCACTCGAAGAACAGCCCAACAGCAAGGCGATCGTTGTTGCGAGCACGATCCGGATCATCTCTATGCTCCTAACTGACCTCGACCTTGCGAATGGTGACCTTGCTGCCCTCCGCCAGGTTCACCGCCGGATTGAGCACGACCTGGTCGCCGGGCTGGAGGCCCTCGCGCACTTCAATTGTGGTGCCCAAGTCCCGCGCGATCGAGACGTGCTGCAGATGAACGGTGCCATTCCGCACGACCGCGACATGAAGACCGTTCTGATCGAAGACGAGCGCATCGGACGAGACGGTCATCGACGGCGTCTTGCGCGGGATCGACAGCTCGACCGTGCAGTAGATACCGGGACTCAAGGCACCGTCCGGATTGGGCACGTCGATCTCGGTCAGCAGAGTTCGGCTTCCCGGCTGCAATGCGCTTGCGATGCGCGTGACTTTCCCCGGAAACGTCCGCCCCGGGATCTCGGGGACGCGAATATCCGCGTCGACGCCCGGCCCGACTCCGAAGGCCTCGTCCTGCGGCACGAAGACCTGGGTTCGGATCACGTTGGAATGCATCAGCGTGAACATGAAGGTCGACCCTGCCTGCACCAGGCTGCCATTGTCCACGTTGCGCTGTGTGATGACGCCGTCGAACGGCGCCACCACGCGCTGATAGGCCTTCTCCTGCTGGAGCACCCGAATCTGGGCTTCCTGCGCTGTGATGTTCGACTGGGCGACACCGACGGCCGCCTGCTGTGCACGCAGGGTGAGACGATCGTTGTCGCCCTGCTGTGCCGTCAGCCAGCCTTGCTTGACCAGATTGCTGTCGCGCGCATTGGTGACGTCGGCGAGCTCCCGGCTCGCTTGCGCCTGCTGCAAGGCGGCCTGGTTTTGGGCCAACGTCGCCTGGGCCTGGGCGATCTGCTGGTCGAGCTCCGGAGCGGTGATTGCCGCGAGAAGATCGCCTTTCTTGACCCGATCGCCGATATCCACGTAGCGCTTTTCGATATAGCCACTGGTCCGCGCGAAGATATTGGCTGCCTCGAACGCGGTCGTCGTCGCCGGCAAGGTAACCTTCATCAGGTCGCCGCTGGGCCGGACCACCGCCACCCGCACCTCCGGAATGGCGGTTCTCACCTGCTCCGCCACTGCAGCGACCTCACGCGCCGCCTGATAGTGCCGCCAGCCGCCAATGCCGAGACCGCCCGCGAGCAGCAGCAGCATCCCTCCTCCGAGCAGCGCGCCGCCGTAACGGCGTCCGGATGGCGCGGCCTTGCCGGGGAGCTCGACGATGCGGCGGCTCTCCGCATCGGGCGGGTCCCTCGCCTCGTCGTCATTGGTCCGCACACGAACGTCGCTCATTCCGGTTGCTCCTCGAATACGCCGTGGTGAGGCTTGCCATCGTTACCTTTGCGCAGCATGGCAAAGAGGTACGGCACGATCAGCAATGTCGTCGGGGTCGCGAACAGAAGTCCGCCGATCACCGCGCGCGCGAGCGCGGCGTTCTGCTCCTCGCCCGGACCTCCGAGCGCCATCGGGATCATGCCCACGATCATCGCGGCAGCAGTCATCAGGACCGGACGGATCCTGGTGCGGCCCGCGCTCAGCGCCGCCTGGAACGCGGAATGTCCCTTCAATTGCTCATCACGCGCGAACGTCACGAGCAGGATCGAATTCGCGGAGGCGACGCCGACCGCCATGATCGCCCCCATCAGCGAAGGCACGTTCAGTGTCGTTCCGGTGATGAACAGCATCGTCAAGATGCCGCACAAGGTCGCCGGCAGCGCCATGATGACGACGAAGGGATCGCCGAAGTTCTGGTAGTTCACGACCATCAGCAGGTAGACCAGGATGGCGGCAAACAGCAGGCCGATTCCGAGATTGCGGAACGACTGATTCATGCTCTGGATCTGTCCCAGGACCTGGATCGAATTACCCGGCTGGAGCTGCTTCTGGAGTGTGGACGTGACCTTGTTGATATCGGCCGCGACGCCGCCGAGATCGCGACCCTGGACGCTCGCATAGACGTCAAACACCGGCTGGACGTTTGCCTGGTTCGAATTGGTGGGGACACTCCCCCGCTTGAACGTCGCGACATTGCTGAGGAGGCCGGGCACCGTCTGCCCGCTCGCGGCAAGCGAGGCCGACACCGGCGTGTTTCCCAGTGCGTTCAGCGAATTGGCCCTGTATTCGGGTGTCTGCACGGCCAGATAATACGGGATGCCCGACGTCGGATCGGTCCAGAAGTTCGGCGAGACCTGAGCCGACGAACTGAGGCTGACATTGATATTGGTCGCCACCGTGCTCGCGTTGAGCCCGAGCTGCGCGGCCCGCGTGCGGTCGATGTCGGCATAGAACGCCGGAGCATCGACTTCCTGCTGCAGATGCGCATCGACGACACCGGGGATCGCCGCGAGGCTCTTCTGCAGCTCCTTGGCCACGGCCAGATTGTTGGCGCCGTAGCCAACCGTGCGGACATCGATCTGCGCCGGAAGACCGAAGTTCAGGATCTGCGTCACGATGTCGGCCGCCTGGAAATAGAACGTGTCCTCCGGGAATGCCGCCGGCAGCACCTGGCGCAGTTTCCTGACGTAGTCCGCGGTCGGCTTGTGTCCGTCCTTGAGCGACACGAGAATGGTGCCGTCGTTCACACCGATCGTCGAGCCGTCGGTGAATGCGAGATTGTAGGGACGCGCCGGAAGCCCGATATTGTCGACGATCAGCGCCCGGTCCCGCTCCGGAATCACCTGGCGGATTTTGTCTTCGACCGCCTGAAAGATCGCTTCCGTCTTCTCGATGCGGGTGCCCGCGGGCGCGCGAACGTGGAGCTGGATCTGGCCGCCGTCGATCAGGGGATAGAAGTCCCTACCGACATAGACGAACATGGTGGCCCCAAGAGCAAGCACCAGCACCGCGACGACCGGCACGACAACGCGACGCCGAAGCAACGTTAACAGCAAATCGGAATAGCCGTTGCGCAGGCGTTCGAATCCGCGGTCGAACATCGCCGAGGCGCGGCCGAAGATGCCCGACGGGCTTCCGCCCTCGCCATGGCGCCGTTCGCCCTTCAGCAGCAGGCCGATGGTGATCGGCGTCAGCGTTCGCGACAACGCATATGACGCCAACATCGCGAACACCACCGCCAGACCCAGCGGGGTGAAGAGGTATTTGGCCGGCCCTTCCAGAAAGACAACCGAGGTGAACACACAGCTGATGGCGAGCGTGGAGACGAGCGTCGGCACCGCGATTTCAGCCGCCCCGTGCAGCGTCGCATCAGGCAACGGCATGCCTTCCTCGGTCCAGAGCCGGTGCGTGTTCTCGATCGTCACCGTGGAATCGTCGACCAGGATACCGACCGCGAGTGCAAGCCCGCCGAGCGTCATCGTGTTCAAGGTCTCGCCGAGACAATACAGCACGACCAGCGAAGACAGCATCGCCAGCGGGATCGAGATCAAGACGACCAGTGTCGATCGCCACGATCCCAGAAACAGCAGGATCATCAGTGCCGTGAGGCCGGCCGCGATCGCGCCCTCGCGCAGCACGCCATCGACCGAATGGGTGACGAAGACCGACTGATCGAACAGCTCGTTGATCTTCAGCCCTGCAGGAGCCGACGCGCGAATCGAACTCAAGGCCTTCTTCACCCCGTTGACGACAGCGAGCGTCGAGGCATTTCCGTTCTTGATCACGCTGAGCAGGACGGCGCGATGACCGTCCTCGCGCACGATGTTCTGCTGGACCTGGGAGCCGTCCCGGACCTGGGCAACGTCCTTCAGGAAGATCGTGGCCCCGTTCACGAACTTGACCGGGATCATGTTGAGATCCTTGATCGAGGCTGGCGTGGCGTTGGTTCGAACGGTGTACTGGGTGTCGCCGATTTTCGTCGTCCCGGTGGGCAGCGTCAGATTTTGGGTGTTCACCGCATTGACGATGTCGAGCGGCGTCAATCCGCGCGACAGGAGCTTGTTCGGATCGATGTCGACCATGATCTGGCGGTACTTGCCGCCGGCAGGCGTGGGCAGCGTCACGCCCGGAACAGGCGCCAATTGCTGCCGGATACGGTAGATGCCGAAATCGTATAATTGCTGCTCGTTCAGACTATTGGACTCGAGGCTGAGCTGCAGCACCGGCACGCTCGATGCATTGAACTGCACGATGATTGGCGGCTGAATGCCCGGCGGCATCAGAGCGCGGATGGCGTTGGTTGCCGAGACGATCTGCGAGATTGCGAGGTCGAGATTCACGTCCGGCTGGAAGTAGATCTTCTGAACCGACAGGCCGTTGAGAGTTTGCGCCTCGATGTTCTTGATGCCGCTGACATTGGCGCTGATCGAATACTGGCTGTAGGTGCTGACGCGCTGCTCCATCTCGGGCGTCGACAGGCCGGTGTAGCTCCACACCACCGTGACGACGGGAATGCGGATCTCCGGAAAAATGTCCGTCGGCATCGACCAGATCGCGATGCCGCCGAGAAACAGGATCAACGCCGCAAGCACATAGAACGTGTGCGGAAACCGTAGCGCGAAGCGAACAATTCCCATGGTGGTTCTGCCTGAAGCAAGTTGCGCGGGATCATTGAACAGATGAGGACGGGAGAGCATCCGTTCAAATGAAAACGAATTCAGATGCTCCGCGGCAGGACAGACATCATTCGTACCGGCATCACCGCGTCTCGATCGCTCATGGAGCGGTGAGCTCCCGCGGCCGTGAGCCCGAGGCGCCGTCGGAGCGCTTGCGTGCCGCATCCTGCGCGGCAAGAATTGCGGCTCGCCTGACCTTGGCAAAGGCGCGGATCTCGATCTGCCGAACCCGCTCGCTGGAGATCGAAAGCTCGAAGCCGAGTTGGTCCAGCGTAACCGGGCATTCCGCCAGCCGCCTTGCCTCCAGAATATGACGCTCGCGCGCCGTGAGCATGCCCAGCGCAACGCGCAAGGCGTTGGTACGGCGCTCCGTCTGCTCATGATCGGCGAGCACCGTCTCCGCGTCGATCGCCTGATCGACCAGCAACGCTTCCCATTCGGTTCCCTGCTCGTCGTCGCCAACGCGCGCGTTCAGCGACATGTCACCGTTCAGGCGGGAATCCATCTCGATCACCTCACGCGCCGTGACGTCGAGCCTTTCCGCGATCGTCTCGGCGACATCGGGCGTGAGCGCCGCCATCGCGCCGCCCGCGGCTTTCCTCATCTCGCTACGGAGCTTGAAGAACAGCTTCTTCTGCGCTGCCGTCGTACCGATCCTGACCAGAGACCAGGAGCGCAGGATGTATTCGTGAACCGAGGCCTTGATCCACCAAACCGCATAGGTGGAGAACCGCGCACCGCGGCCGGGTTCGAAGCGTGACGCCGCGATGACGAGGCCGAGATTTGCCTCCGCAATCACATCGGCCAAGGGCAGACCGTACCCCTTGTAGCCGCGCGCCACCTTGGCTGCGAGCCGGAGATGGCTCGTGACGAGCGCGTTCACGGCACCGCGGTCCCGCGTCTCCTGCCAGCGGCGCGCAAGCTGCTGCTCGTGACCGGGCTCAAGCAGTTCATAGCGCTTGATGGCGGCGGAATAGGCGCTGAGGAAGGGGAGCGATGGGGCTCCGGCCGCGACAGCCATGGCACCATTCCTCGCGACTTCGTGGCTCTGCATCTGTCACTCCCACATACGAAACCGGCAAGCGGACTCTAGGAAGCCTCCGAAGGAGGAGGCCACTGAATTGAGCGTAACAAACCTGAATTCGCCTTCAGACATTCGGCATGTCACTCGGCATGTCATGGCATCGAGAACATCACGCATCATGAGGGGCATCACATCTGATTAACGGCTTCGAGAGTTGGGGTCCGGGACCGGCATGCGGCGGCTTTGCTCGCCCTCCCGGTCCAGGCAAGGATCTCGATCCGCCCGCCGGGAGCCGGACCGATGATCAATCGAAAGCCATGCAGCTTGACGATGGCAGCCACCAGGCTCAGTCCCAGCCCAACCCCCGGCGTGTTGCGCATCTTGTCGGAACGATAGAATCGCCGCAGCACCGCTTCGCGCTCCTGCGTGCTGATGCCGGGCCCGGTGTCACTTACGCGCACGAGTGCCGTGTCGTCTTCCGACACCAGTTCGAGCCTCACCTGGCCGCCGGGCGGCGTGAACTTGACGGCATTGTCCACGAGATTGGCCATCGCTTCGAACAACAGGTCCCGATCGCCCCACACCTGCACATTGCGATCGATGACGACGCCAAGCCCGATGCCCTTGTCTTCGGCGATGGGCTCATAGACGTCGCACACTTCGCGCAGGATCTCGTCGAGCGCAACGTTACCGAAACCGGCGGTGCGGCGGCTGTTCTCGATCTCGGTGAGGCGCAGCAAGGCGGTGACGATCGCGAGCGACTGATCGATTCCGGCCATTGCCTTGTCCGTGACCTCCTGGAGCTGCTCCAAAGTGGTCGCATGCGTTCGGCCGCGCTCCAGCGCCAGGCGTGCGCGCGTGAGCGGCGTCCTGAGATCATGGGCGATATCGTTGCCGACACCGGCAAGCGCGTTGATCATGGTCTCCATCTCGGCGAGCATGCCGTTGACGATCCTGGCCAGTCGCGCGAACGGATCGTCGGAATTGTCCTCCGGCAGCCGCTCGCGCAACTCCCCGGCCACGATCCGCTGTACCCGCTGGTTCACCTCCTCCACGCGTCTCTGGGCGCGAACACTCAGCCACGCTCCGGCCAGCAGACAGAGGCAGAACGCCGGCAGCAGGCCAAGCGCGAGCGCCTGCCCCACGACACTCGATATCTCGCGCGTCTCATCGACATTCCGTCCCATCACCAGGACATCGCCGTTCTCAAGACGCCTGCCCACGACCCTGATGACCGGTCCGTGGACCGCCGATTTCTCAATGAGGTCGAGCCGCACACCCTGCGCCGCTCCGCCGAGATCGAGTGCGCGCGGCAAGCTGTCGATGTTGCCGGCAAGCCGGGTGCCGGCACCATTGAAAAGTCCCGCGTACTGCACGCCTCTGGAATCCTGCTCGAGATGATCGGAGATCGCTCCGATGCGGCGCGCCGACGGCAAATCTGCGATGAAGTTAATCCGGGTCATGATCATGCGATCGGATCGTGCGATCAGATAGTCGTCGAGCTTCCAATAGGTGAACGCGAACAGCCCGACCACGAACAGTGCAAATGCGGCCGCCACCGCCAGGGCCCAGAGGAACGTGTTCGAACGGATGAACTGAATTTGGCGCATCGAACCGGCACTCGATATTCGTCCGAGATGTGCTCCGCGAGCCCCTGGGTTTCACGCCTCTATGCGCGCGAACGCAGAATGAAGCCGGAGCCGCGAACATTGTGGATGAGCTGCGTATCGCCGGGACCATCGACCTTGTGGCGCAGCCGGCCCATATGCACGTCGATCAGATTCGTCGTTGCCGGAACGAACTTGTAGTTCCAGACCTCTTCGAGCAGCATCGCGCGCGTGAGCAACTGATCGCTCCGGCGCATCATGTATTCGAGCAGGCGGAACTCACGCGGCAACAGGTCGATCTCGCGCTCGTCCCGTCGCGCGGTCCGCTCGATCAGGTCGAGTTCCAGCGGCCCGACATGCAACGTGGTCTCACGGCTGTCCATCGGACGGCGCAACAACGCCTCTATGCGTGCGACGAGCTCGATGATCGCGAACGGCTTGGTGAGATAGTCGTCTCCCCCCATACGCAATCCGCGCACCCGATCGTCCACGGCGCCGAGCGCACTCAGAACCAGCACCGGCGTCCCGACCCGATCCTTGCGCAGGGCCTCGATGACGGTCAGCCCGTCCATTCCGGGCAGCATGCGATCGACGATCATGGCATCCGGACACGCCGCGCGCGCCCGATCGAGACCGTCGACGCCGTCAGGGGCCCATTGGACCTCGAAACCGCGATCGGCGAGTTCGGCGACGATCACCTCGGCGGTTTCGGCATCATCTTCGATCAGAAGAATCCGCGTCATGATCCTGCTCCCACGTTCTGCGAGGCGTTTCGGCCTGCGGCGGAGGAGCACGGGCTCGGCGGTCCGGAGCGTCATGTTCAATGCCCGCCCGCTCTGAACGCGCGGCGCCGCGCCAGCCTGCCATAGGCCACTCGTTGTCTGACGAGATAGTCCTGCGGAGCATGGGGCACCACTAAATAGCGATTCAGGAAGCGCGCCGAGCCCGTCGCCAACAGGGCCAGCGCGATGGCCATACGTCTCGCTGTCGTCGTGATCATCTTCCGCCTCCATTCTGAACTGCGCTTTCATGAACATATGCCTGCGATGCGCTCCCCGTTACTCTCAAGGCAACGGATGTTGCGCATTCGCACGATCGTGCTTGCAGCGCCGCGCCGGGTCACAGGCCGTTGAAATCAGGTGAGCAATTCGTGCATTTGGACGACGCCCGGCCGTCCATACGTTGATGGTGAGCCGCTTGGTCGGCCTGATGTCATCAAAGGAGAAGCCGAAATGACCACTCTCAAACTCTTGTCGACGGGATTGATTGCAGCCGCCGTGCTCGGCGGACCCGTCATGGCGCGCGAGCACCATTCCGTCATGCGACAGCCGGCGATGACAACCGATACGGCCGCACCGGATGCGCCCTTCTATCAGCAGGGAGGCCGCGCCTGCGTTCCCGCGCCGCGCGTCGGCGCTTTCGCGACGGCGCCGTGGACCGGCAACAACGTGCCTTGCGAGCCCGGCACGGGCAGCTTCTGATCACGGCATTTCCTTGGCCGGCCGGGCGCCTCGGTCGGCCGCTCCTCATCGAACGACGGGGGCGGGCTGGAACATTCGGCCCGCCCCTTCTGTGAGCCGCGGCCCCCGCGGCAGGATCACCTTCCCTACCGGTGCGCCTCGTTCCTGAAGTCGAATTTAGTGGGATTGCCGCGCATCGCTCCTACCTCTCCTTTCATCACGAGCCTTGTCATCAGGAGCTTTTGGCGACGGCACGACGCGGAGGCGGACTGCATGGATGACCAGGCAGATCGACACGAAAGGAGTGTCCCATGAAACGAGCAATCATGATTTTGGCAACGGCGGCGCTTGCCTCGACCCTGGCCATCGGCGCGGCCGAGGCGCACGGCGGTGGCGGCGGCGGTGGCCACGGTGGTGGCTTTGGCGGCGGCGGCCACGCCAGTTTTGGCGGTGGTGGCTTTGGCGGCGGACATATGGGCTTCGGGGGCGGCGGCGCGCATTTCGGTGGCATGGCGCGTGATGGAGGCTTTGGCGGCGAACATCTCGGATTCGGCGGTCATGTCGGCAACGGCGGCATCGGCCTGCGCCAACATGCGTTCCACCGCTTTGGTCGCAATCGATCCGGATACGGATTCTACGGCGCCTATCCAGATTGCTACGATTGGTACGAGCTGCACCCCGACCAGCCGTTGCCGCTGAGCTGCAGCTAGTCTGCACACACGGCGCTCCGCCGCGGTCCAGACCTACCGCGAAGGTTGCGGCGCCCGCCCGCTCACGACTTGGCCGAGCCTGGCTCGGCCATTTGCGATGCTGGTTTGCCAGCAAGCTCTAGGAGGGGCGGAAGCCCGGAGGCATCGTTCGCCAGACTTTATCTTTGAGGCAATAGGCACGGGCGCCCTCGGGAATATCTTCGGCGGCGCCGCCCTCATGTTGCTCGTAAAGGAGCGCCGGGAACAGCCTCCCTTTGATCACCTTAATCATATCACCGCGTCGAATGTCCGCGCCGGCTGTTCCCGTCAAAACCGACATGATCCCTCGCGAAGCGCACGTAGCATGCCAAACGAGCTCGTCGACCGGACGGGCTTGCCTGAAGCTATCTCGAAGCAGAACATTCTTCCAATAACCCGAAAGGACTACTCCCTGATCGGGCTGCCCTTGCGGCCTGATGCCGAAGAGTCTGCGAGGATCCGGCTGCGGAGCGCGCGCAAGGCGGCTGGTTCTGAGGAGTTGCGTATCTCGAGTCCCGCGCCGCATTGCCCCCGAGACGACCCACTCGCTTCGCCGGATGGAAGCAGACCTCAGGTCCTAGCTCGTTTCTCGGCAGCAGCGGCCCCGCCAACGCGGTTACAATATAGCGGGGCCGCCTGCCCTGCGGACATCGGTGCTTAACCTGAGCCCGAAGGCCACCAGATTTTACCCCGAGCCGCCGGGAACGCGGACTGGTCGAAAGAGGCACCCATTTCGGAGCGCCCCGGTCTGTCAGACCAGCATCCTGCTTTCGACAGCACCTCTTTCTGAAGCGGAAGTGGCGCGAACGGACCGACTATTCGACGGTCACGGACTTCGCGAGATTCCGCGGCTGGTCCACGTCGGTCCCCATAATCGCGGCACTGTGATAGGCAAGGAGCTGTAGCGGCACCGCGAGAGCCAGCGGCGCCACGATCGGGGGCATATCCGGTAAGGCCAAGACCGAGCAACCACTGGACGCGGCGAGTGAAGCACCTCTCTCGTCGGTCAAGAGGATAATGCGGCCCCCGCGGGCGATCACCTCCTGCATGTTCGACATGGTCTTTTCGAACGTCGCGTCGTACGGCGCAATGACGATGACCGGCAAGCCCTTGTCGATTAGCGCGATCGGTCCATGTTTGAGCTCACCGGCCGCATAGCCCTCTGCGTGAATGTAAGTGACCTCCTTGAGCTTGAGGGCTCCCTCCAATGCCAGCGGATAATTGGTGCCCCGGCCTATGAATAGAGCGTCTCTGGCCCTGGCGATCTCACGCGCGAGCTCATGGACTTTCGGCTCCAGTTCGAGCGCGCGGGCCATATAGTCTGGAATCTCGGCAAGGGTCCGGACGAGCGAGCGCTCTTCTTCGGCCGAGAGCACACCGCGACTGCGACCGGCAGCGATTGCAATGCAGAGCAAGATTGCCAGCTGACAGGTGAACGCCTTTGTCGATGCGACCCCTATTTCCGGACCGGCCAATGTGGGCATTACGATGTGGCTCGAACGAGCCATCGTCGAGGTTTGCACGTTGACGACAGCGAGAACGCGCTGGCCGTGGGTCTTGGCGAACTCCAACGAAGCGAGCGTGTCGGCCGTTTCGCCGGACTGCGACACGAAAATCGCCAGATTGCCCGCGCCGAACGGAACATCGCGATAGCGGAACTCCGAAGCAATATCGATCTCGACCGGGAGCTTGGCGTAGCGCTCGAACCAGTACTTCGCAATCAGACCGGCGTAGAAGGAGGTCCCGCAAGCTACAATCGACACGCGATCGACTGTCCTGAGGTCCGCATCCACGCCTGCCGGCAACCTGATCGTCCCGTCGGGTGCGATATATTGCGCAAGCGTCTGCCCAACCACCTTCGGCTGTTCGTGAATCTCCTTCGCCATGAAGTGGCGGTGCTCGCCCTTGTGAACAATCACGGCGGCACCAGCGATTTTGGCCGACGTACGGCGCAGGCGCGCGCCGTTCACGTCGATAAACTCGATCTGCTCCCGGGTCACGACGGCGAGGTCGCCGTCCTCAAGGTAGGCGACAATGTCCGTCAGAGGCGCGAGCGCCATCGCATCCGACCCCAGGAACATTTCGCCGCAACCGTAGCCGACAGCAAGCGGCGAGCCCTTTCGGGCACCGATCAGGAGATTGTCGTGCCCCTCGAACAGGAAGGCGAGCGCGAACGTTCCGCTCAAGCGCGGGAGCACCTTACGCACCGCTGCGACCGGCTCGTATCCGTTCTTCCGCTCGCGGCTAACGAGATGCGCAACCACTTCGGAGTCGGTCTCGGTCGCAAAATGTGCACCGGCCGCTTTGAGATCATTGCGCAACTCTCGATGGTTCTCGATGATCCCATTGTGCACGATCGCCACACCATCAACCATGTGAGGATGCGCATTCGTCTCATCGGGACGGCCGTGCGTTGCCCAGCGGGTGTGACCAATTCCGATCCGCCCGGCAAGCGGCTCCGAGTCGAGCCGACTCTTGAGGTTCACGAGCTTTCCGACCGCACGACGTCGCGTCAGCGAACCGTCCTCGAGAGTAGCAATACCGGCTGAGTCATATCCGCGATATTCAAGCCGCTTCAGCGCATCCAAAAGAAGAGCAGAGGCTGGGCCCCGCCCGACGACACCAACAATTCCGCACATGGCCTCTCTCCGAGCAACTACCAACGGGCCCACCAAGCGCAACCACGATTGCGGGCAATCTCCTAACGCGACGGCATCGGCCTGGCCCCCTCACCTTTGGCCTGCCCTGCTGCGCATGCTTCGGCGAGACGCTCAAGCTAGCCGCCTCCCGGCCGCCCGCGCGCCTGTCGAATATCGTCGACAACATTGGCGAGTAGTATCGTGGGACGCGAATTCTAGCACGCGCAGCCGCCGATTGTATGATGATGACGGAGTAGACCTCATGCCCATAAGCTCCGCACTTGATCGCTACACCGACGCACGCATGACCAATCGTTCGGTTTGCCGCGGCCCGTTCGAGAGCTCGGCGACGATGCGATTGAGCTGATGAAGCGCCGGGATTTGCGCTGACCGGCGCAGATTGAACGCGAGATGCTCTTTCCGAAACATCGAAAACAGTGAGACTCCTGTAGAGTTCGTTGCCAGCGCGTAATCCACGACGAAGGCAGCAGCGATCTCGGTGAGGTCGCCCCGGTATCCCATCTCGTAAAGGCCGTTCAGTATTTCCTTCTCCGATCCCAGCCTCGCGACAAGCGGATCGACGCTCGAGAATGATCCATACGTGACAAACGTCCTGCGCCGCGCAATCTCCGTCGATCTCTGAAGATTCGGCTCGAGCGGATTATTCGCGATCTGTATCAGCCGATATGGTAGAGATTCATGGAGGTCGTCAATTCCGCCCTCGTTATTGCCCGCAATCGAAATTGCGCGGGCTTTCCCGTCCTGAACGATGCGCTCGACCGCTCGAATGATGTCTTCGCGAACGACCTCTTCGCGGGTGGGACGGTGGAGAGCAAGCACATCTACATAATCCGTGCGAAGTCGCCTCAGGCTATCCTCGATGCTCGTCCTGATCAGCTCGGCCGATAGCGGCACTTTGAAGGGCTTCGATTTCATTGCGGAGAGGCGCGGTCGGATCCCGGGAAACACCGCAAGAGCGGCGCGCGCGATCGGCTTCAGGATCCGCTTAACGGCGGAGGTATCACGCGGGCGCATCCCGACCTTTGTGCAGATATGGACGCTGCCGCGCTTGCTGGATACGAACTGGCCCAAAATAGACTCGGCCATCCCATCGCCATACGAAGGCGCCACGTCGTACCAGGTTATTCCGGCGTCGTATGCGCGCTCGAGCCCCTCGATCCCCCTGCGAGCCCCAACGCGCCCCCCGAGCGACGCGCAGCCGAAACCGATGCTCGATACATTCGCGCCGAGAGCATCAACACGGACCATCTTCATCGCAAGCACCCCTGACCACGCCGTTTGCGCTCAAGTCACCGACGTCGATCGTTCGACAGCGCGTACTCCAAGCCGACGGCCACGTCGGGCAAGCCCGCCGCCGAAACATCTCTGCAGGTTTGCCTGGCTTCATCTTCATGCAAATGGATGATGACGGGGTTCGCTCGGACATTACATACGCTACGCCCCTGGAATTTGAGACAGTGGCGGGGATGCACGGAGTAGTCCGTTCGAGCGGCTGCTGGCAGCTCGGCTCCGCCGCCATCGTCAGGTGTGCTCATTTGCGCAATCGAGATGCGGCGCGATTGAGAGTTAACTTTCTGCGATCGATGGCGCCTTCTTCGCCGTTCGAAACTCCATCTAACTTGGACAGCGAATGTCATCTCGCTCAGAACAAGTTGCCGACGACGTTCTGGTGACCGGAGCTGCTGGCTTCATCGGTTTTCATGTCGCCCGTCGGCTGCTCGACGAGGGACGCCGGGTCGTCGGATTGGACAACATCAACAGCTACTACGATCCCGCCTTGAAGCGCGCGCGTCTCGACATTCTGCGCCGCGATCCGCGTTTTTCCTTCGTGCAGATCGATCTTGGACATCGGTCGACGATGGCCGAGTTGTTCGCAAAACATCGTTTTGCGAGAGTGGTCCATTTGGCCGCTCAGGCCGGCGTCCGGCATTCGATCGATCAGCCGCACGCTTATGTCGACGCCAATCTTGAGGGGTTCCTCAACGTCCTCGAAGGCTGCAGGCATAACGCCTGTGGTCATTTGATCTACGCATCATCATCGTCCGTGTACGGCGCCAATGCCGAGTTGCCATTTTCGACCCGGCATAGGGCCGACCACCCCGTCAGCTTCTATGCCGCGACGAAGAAAGCCAACGAGCTGATGGCCCATTCTTACAGCCACCTGTACCGGCTCCCGGTCACCGGCTTACGATTCTTTACGATCTACGGCCCGTGGGGCCGGCCCGACATGGCGATATTCCTGTTCGCCGACGCGATCGTTAAAGGCAAGCCGATCAAGCTCTTCAACCATGGCAAGATGCGGCGCGACTTCACCTATGTCGACGACGTCACGCGCGTCATCTCGCGGCTGATCGAGCGCGCTCCGGAGGACAACGCCGATGCGGCGGGCGCACCGGCCAAGCTCTACAATGTAGGCAATAACCGCCCGGAAGCGCTGATGCACGTCCTCGAATTGATCGAGAAAGAGCTGGGACGAACCACGGCGAAGGAAATGCTGCCAATGCAGCCTGGGGATGTTCCGGAAACGTTTGCCGACGTTGGCGATCTCATGCGCGATACCGGCTTTTCGCCCTCCACCCCTATCGAAACCGGCATATCCAATTTCGTCCGCTGGTATCGCGACTACTACCGGATATGATTTTTCGAGATCATCTCCCCAAGGGTCAAACCGTCCGCTCCCGATCGATCGGAGTATCGGTTGCAACTTCTGCGCGGCGGTGATGGACGACCAGGCGGAACTTGCGAAGAAAAGAGCGCGGCCCCGGCGGGGGCATTGGGGATTCGCAGGGCCGGGGCCGCAACGCTGCGCCGAAGTGGGCTCCGTCGACGCAACATCATCGTAGTCCTCGAGAAGCAATTGTTCATTCTGAATTCGTGATCATAGAGATCAACGTCGGGGTACCCATCAATGATGATTGAGCCCTCCTAGAATAGCCGCTTGCTATGCGCGCCCCTGCGATGCGAAATCTTGACCGTGATGCGGGGGGCTCGCTGCAGTCATCGGAATGTTCGCGTTGTCCGGAGACATCCATGCCGCGGTATTTCTTTCATATCCACGACGGTCATTCAGTGCTCGACGATGTCGGACTTGATCTCCCCGACATTTCCGCGGCACGGACCACTGCGATCGAACTGAGCGGCGAGATCCTCAAGCACGACGTGATGGACCCACTCCTGCATTACATTTCCTGGCAGGTGGAAGTCAGCGACAGCCCCGAGCTTGGCGGCCGGTCGCTGTTCGTTCTTCAGTTCTCCATCGAGGGATAAGAGACCGAAAACGCAGCTTTGCCGGCGCTTGCGCAATCTGAAGGTGCAATAGTCGCTCGGCTGGGCTTCGGCGAAATGCCCGCATATCGCACTGCAAACAGTGCGAGATGATGTCTTAGCGTTCCCCGGGCACCGGATCCGATCCAGCATGCGCCGGTTTGTCCTGCGCCGAATTGGCGCGGTCATCCTGCGAGATGGCGAGGGCCGCAAGCGCAGTGCGATTGCCGATTTCAAGCTTCTGGAAAATGTTGTGGAGGTGAACCTTGATGGTGCCGTCCGCAATGTTGAGCCGGCGGCCGATTTCCTTGTTGGACAGGCCACGAGAGACCAGGCGCATGATCTGCCGCTCGCGCTCGGTGAGCACCGCGAGCGCACTTTCCGGATTCGGACTGTGCTCGCGAGGCGCGGCCTGATCGGTGGGCGACAACGGAACAACGGTCTGGCCGTTGGCAATGTCTCGCAAGCCCTGCACCACGGCTTGGCCTGTCATCTCCTTGAGAAGGACACTGTACCCGGCGGGGGCGCCCGCCAACACGAGATCATAGTCCTCGCTGGGCGCGAAGAACACAAACCGCGTTGGTCGGCTGTCCGAATGGCTGAGCGAATTGTTCATCAGCGCGGTCAGCTCCGGCATTGCCGCATCCATGATCGCTATGTCGGGCGCAAGCGTCAAAATTGCCTGGATGCAACTCGCAGCATCGCCGCAGGATGCAACGACCTCAAAATCGGATTCTGAACCGAGAACACTTGCGAGACCCTGCAAAACCATTGGGTGTCGGTCTGCAATCACTACAGTCGCACGACGCATCGGGCGCTCCCTAACCTGCCGCCCCCAAAATTCCCGCGATTGAAGCTACAGGCCCCCGCCCTTGCCGCTCCAACATCAATTGATCACCAACAAATAAACTTCGAGCAATTCCCTAAAGTATCATTTGGCGTAGCGGACCTATGAGGCAAATAACCGCACGAGTCTGTGATCGCAATATACATCAAGTTCGCCGGATCAAAGGGCCGTATGAACCCGGTGGTCTGGGCTCACAACCGCTGGAGAGCGGTCTTGCCACTTGGCAAGTTCGAAAGCATCGCGATGGAGCAAGGCTTTCGCGAACGGATTCACCCGCTCAGGGCGAACATTCAAAGGTTGAATCAGTATTCTCTTTCGCCCCCAAGTCAATCTCTGACGGCCGTTCACCAACAGCTTGGGGACCCATCGGCCTATAACCAAAGGTATATAGGCAAAATCGAAAGATCGAATCTAACCTTCAGCAATTATTAACTAAACGGCGCCCGGCTTCTGCAAATCAGAAAAACCGGGCTATGGAATGCTTTGTTCCTTTTCCTGCGTGTTTTTCATTCAAGTTGTGTCATTGCGTTGGTTGCGGAGGGTAAGATGAGGAGGCGGCAATCCTGCAAAGTTGTTTTGATCGGACGAAACATTTTGCTGCGAGAGGGAATTTCTCAAATACTGCATGCGGCAGATTTTCAAATTGCGGTGTCGGCCTCGAGCACCGATGAAGTTACAAGCACACTCCAGGCACATCAGCAGCTCCTGTTTGTGATTATCCACAGCACCGGCGAATTCGATGCAGCCATGAAGCACATCGGATTTGTAAGAGAGAACTATCCGGATGCGCGCGTAGCGATCGTTTCGGACCACTACCGGCCGGATGAGTTGATCGCGGCCTACAAGGCCGGCGCCAGCGGCTATTTCGTCGACGTCAATTCATGCGACGCTTTCATCAAGTCCATCGAACTCGTAACGATGGGCGAGACGGTGTTTCCACCGGCTTTCCTGTCATTCGTGCTCGATAGCGGTTTCGATCGCGAGCCTCAGCTTCAGCCAGTGATCGAAGAGCGATCAAATCTCCTCGTTGCTGCCGAAGAACGGATAGCACCTCATCTGTCACCGCGAGAGCGGGCGATTCTCTCCTATCTGATCGAGGGCAATTCCAACAAGTGCATTGCGCGAAAGATCGATATTGCCGAGGCCACCGTGAAGGTTCACGTCAAGGCGATCCTGCGCAAGATACGGGTCCAGAATAGGACGCAGGCCGCAATTTGGGGAATGAACAACGGATCACTGGTGCGGGTCTCGAATGGTCACGCGCTGCCGTTGTCAATCGATCGGGAACCTACGCTCAGCCTCGTCTCAAGCGACCGCGGACGTCACGAAATCGGCGCCGCAGAGCCGGACTAACCTGGCGGATCGGCCTGACGCCCATCAAGCCCTCGACAAATTCCGGGCGGCGCCTATACGCGCCGCCCGGCTAACCGCGCCGGACTGATCTATCGATCGAGAGGATCAGGACCTGCCCGTGGAGCGGCAACATTTCGTGGGGCGTCTCCTGCATTCAAATGATGCGCGCTGGGACCGAGCGGCTAGAACGCATCGTCGAACCAATAGTCCTGGTCCCCGCAGGAGCCTGGTGACCGGCAAGCATCGAACCTTGTATCGATCGCTTGCCCACCCGGATGATCCGAGCCCCCTGCTTGCCATGGAGCAAGATACGGATGTCTCCGTCCCTCTACACGCGAATTGGCCTGGCCGGCGCCGTGGCCGTCGTGCTTGCATTGGCGGGCATCGCCGCCGCACAGACGCTTGCAAAGACCAAGCTGACTACTGCCAGCAGCATGAACTTGCCCGACTATCTCGTTCCGGTCACCGATCCCGACACCGGCGCCACGATCGTCCGGATAACAACCCCGGGGCCCTTGGGCGCTGGCCTGGCCTGCCAACGAGCCTATTGCACCCACCGATATTCGAGCGCGCAGGCCTGGAACGCCGACCAGACTCTGCTTCTGATCGCCAACGGTTGTAACGGGCTCTGCTTTCTGGACGGACGGACATACGTTCCGCTGTTCCGCCGGCAGCGTGAAGACGAGTGCGAATGGCACCCGCGCGATCCCGAGCGCATGATATGCGTGATCGGGCGCAAGATCTCGCTCTGGACGCCGCGAACCAATGCCGAAGAGATCATGCTGATGGCCGAGGGCTATCGCGGCCTTCAGTTCGGACCGGGCAAGGGCAATCCCTCTCAGGATGGCCGGCGCATCGCCGTGCGAGGCACGCGCGCCGACGGCGTCGTCGTCGCATTCGCGTTTGACCTCGTGAGCCGACAGAAGTTTCCGGATATCGAAGTGGGGAAACTGCCCGGGCGAGACGGCGTTTGCGAGATATCTGCCCTGGGCAGCTACATCAGATGCAGCCGCTGGGTCGACGGAAAGGATGAGGCATTCATCTATACCGTCGCAGGCGATCTGGTGCAGAGCTGGACCGAACATCATCGTCCGAGTCATGGCGACATGGCCGTGGACACAGACGGACGCGAGGTATACGTCGGAATCAGCAAAGCTGATCCCGACATATACCAGGTGATCAAGCGCCGGCTGGATGACGGCGTGGTTACCGCCCTTGCTCCGCGTGGAGAGGCCTCGCATGCGTCCACGCGCGCGATCCACTGGCCCGGCTGGGTGATTCTAAGCTATGGCGGCGATCCAGCCGAGATCGCCCAGCTACCAAAGTTTGCGCCCTTCGCTCGGGAAGTCATTGCTCTGCGAATTGACGGCAGTGGCGAATTCCGACGCATCGCGTACACACGCAACGTCCCGCACGACTACTGGAGCGAGACTCACGGCTCGCCGTCGCCCGACGGTTCCCAGGTGATCTGGTCGAGCAATTGGGGGGTAGCGGGCGGCCCCGTGTTCGACTTCGTAACACGTCTCGATGCCCCCGATCGGACCAGCGCCCTGTCCCGATAATGATCGGCGGCGGCTCCGTCAGGCGTGACCCACACGAGCTAGTGAGCCCGCTGCCGATGTACGCGCTCGCGCCCGGATCGCCTTGTTGGCTGCCTTGATAACCGAGGGACGCAGGATCTGGAGCGCGTCCCGGATCGTCGCCCCCCAGGACTGGTGGCGAAATCTTCCGCGCAATCTTGCAACCCGCAATGCACGCACGACCGTTTCGGGATCCGGAAGCCCTTGCTTGTCCTCGACCAGGCTCCAGGTCAGATTCTTGAGATCAAGGGTCTCCTCATCGATCTGAGAGAACGATTTGGAAGCGGTAATGTTCGCGTGGTCCGTCATATCGTAGAAGATCAAGCCGTCGTCGATCGCCACCATGTCGCCATGACAGGCGAGGTCGACGAAGAACAGCTGGTCCACTCCCCACCGGATCGACTTGTAGTTTCGCATCAGACAACCCGCCTGGATGACCTCGCTGTTGATCAGCAGGGTCGACGGAACAATTCCCAGCACCCGGGTCTTGCCGACCAAATAGAGATCCGTCAGGCACTGCTGGCTCGAATACAGCGTGACCTGCCCTCCCCGGCGGTATTTTATGCCTTCATCCTGAACGAGATGAGATGTGGAGGTCATGAACGCAGCGGTGGGGTACGTCCTCGCCAATTCCGCAAAAGTCTCGAGCGATCCCGGCACCAGCCAGTCGTCGTCATGCAACACTTTGATCCAATGACCGCGGCATGCGAGCATTGCGCTGTTCGTATTCTCAACCTGGCCCCGTCCCCGGTGGTTCTGGACAATTCGAATACGGGAATCGCTCCGAGCGTATTCAGACAGAATGCTCCAACTGACGCCTTTGGGACCTTCGTCGTCGCTGATCACCATTTCCCAGTCGGCGTAGTTCTGCTGCAGCACGCTTTCAATCGTACGGCGTATCATATCCGGTCGACGGAAGGTTGGTATGGCCACCGAAATCATGGGGCGGGCGTCCGGATCTCGAATGCCCTCCGACCCGTCGTGCTGCAACAGGTTCATCGCTTTTCCCTCAAGCTCAGTTCATGTCATTCAAGCAGTCGACCCTGACGAACCCGCGATCCGCTCCGCAGAAAACCGACCTCATCGCGTTGCACCGTGTCCTTCTTGACAAGCAGTGAACGTCAAGACCGACCGAATTACACACGACGAACGCTAGGTAGCGGCATGGGACTGGTCATCCTTCATTCGCATGACGATGATCATCCCCAGACGCGAGGTCTCGAAGCGGTCAGCTAGGTCGGCAAGATCACGGCGGGACCGGGAGATCCAGAATCGAACGATCGATACCATCATGCAAATGAAGGATGGCCGGGCGCTCCGGTCAGCCTAGGCTCTGCCGAGCAGCTAACCGCTAGAGATGGGTGGCCCCTTGCACAAATTGCATCAACTGCTCGCTCGAATTCAAGAGGAGCCCGACAAGGCTCGATTCCTGCTATCGCGCGGACTGTGGGTGAGCGGACTGTGCCGCTTTATCACCTTCGGCTTTCCTGCCGGATACAGAATGCGTTTCTATCCCAGCTCCATGTCCGCAGGACTCTGGCGCAACCGGAACCTTCGCGCCGAAGACGCCGACTTCGTCGGATCTTACCTGCAGCCCGGAGAAACCTTCGTCGATGTCGGCGCAAATGTCGGACAGTTGAGCCTCGCGGCCGCTATGCGCGTTGCCCGGTCCGGACGAGTCATCGCTATCGAAGCACATCCGCGCATCTGCAAATACCTGCTGGGCAACATTCGCCTGAACGGATTGACCGTCGAGGTCCACAACACGGCGATCGGCAGCACGGAAGGCGAGCTCGTCTTCACGGACTTTCGGAGTGACGACATGAACTTCGCATGCGCTACTCCTCCGGCCGGCATCGCGGCGCTCCGAGTTCCAGTACGAACGCTCGATTCGATCGTCGGAAATCGGGCGATCGATCTCCTGAAGGTCGATGTCGAAGGGTTCGAAGTCGATCTTCTCAAGGGCGCCGCCCAGACCATTTCCAATTGCCGATGTCTGTACATAGAGGATTCTGAGCTCAACCTTCGGCGGGCCGGCACCTCGCGTGCGGAGCTGTATGACCGACTGACCGATCACGGGTTTGAGCTCTTCCATCTCAGGGCGGGACGACTGGAGCCGGCGTCTCCTGACGTACCCGGACCGGACGACGATAACCTTATCGCCGTCAGACCATCCGCCTTGTCGGATTTGCTCGCGCGGACCGGCCTTCGGCTTGCACAGCTCACGTCCCCATCGCCTGTAGATCGGCGTCTCCCGTCGGCGCGGCTTGCGTGAGCATCCATCATCCGCCCACAAGCCACGCGCATCACAGCTGGGTTCCGGCCCCACGATCGGGCTCCATGCGTCGTCTATTCCGCAAGCACGAGCTGTTCATGCAAACTCTCCTTCGATTCCGCGACACTTCAGTCAGCGTCATGCGAACGAATGATGGCGCGCACCCCTCTCCATCCTACGATCGAATCGAAATAGATCGCACCGTCGTCGCGACGATCTTGCCGTTTTTGAAATGAATTCTGGACCGAGGAAGTTCTTCATGGCCGCGAAACCGGCGACCGGTCCGACGCGGACAAGGGCTCTTGTTCGTGCAGCGGCGGGCGTCTCCGCCCTCGCACTCACCGGCCAGCTCATGCTCGTAGCGGCCATTCCCATCCTTACCCGGCTCTATTCGCCGGAGGATTTTGGAATATTCACGATCTATCTCTCAATCGTAAACATCGTCGGCGCGATAGCCGGACTTCGCTTCAGTACGTCTCTGTATGTGGTTGAGGACAGAGCTCACGCGCTGGTCGCGCTCAAGCTCACGCTCGTGGCGGTCTGCTTTACGACCTCTGTTGTGCTAACCGCGGGATACCTGCTGTCGGACGTGGTGCCAGCACGACTGCAACATCTTACCTACCTCGTACCCATCGGGATGGCTGCGGTCGGCGTTGCCGACGCAATGAACTGCTGGTGCTTGCGCTTCAATCATATGCGTGACTTCGGCATGGGCCGCCTGATCCTGCCGGCGTCGATGGCAGTGCTCCAGGTGAGCTTCGGCCTCGCGCACCTCGGGGACGGCGCAATGATCCAAGCCCACATCCTGAGCCAGGCTGTGTTGATCGCATTTCTCTGCGTCCGGCTCCTGAAATGGGAGGACATCCGCCGCATCGCGCAAGCCCCGTGGGGTTCGGTCGCGGCGACGGCGCGGCGAGAGTACAAATTTCCCCTGTTCGAGCTGCCCTCGGCCCTTGCGGGATTCGCGATCATCAATCTCCCCGCAATTTTCATAGGCTCGCTATTCGGTACCGCATTCGCCGGGCATTTTGGCGTCGCCGCCCGTCTCGTGACCGGTCCGGTCACCCTGATCGCCTTGCCGCTCAGCAATGTCTTCGTCGCCGAGGCCAGCAAAGACTTCGACCGTCATCATCTGCTCGGCACCGCATGCGGCCTGTTGGTCGTTGCGGCCGGCCTGATCGTTCTGCCGGTGCTCGGCCTTGGATTTATCTCCCCCTACGTCGTCGTTCCGCTGCTCGGAGAATCCTGGATACCTACGGGGCAGATCATGGGCGCCTTGGCGCTGATGTGCGCCGCACAAGCCTTGTCGACGCCCATTCAGGAAGTTCCGACTCTTTTTCGCCGTCAGGAACTGCGTCTGCTGGTTGATCTGGTGCGGGCCGTGTTTGTATTTGGCCCACTTCTCATCGGTGCTCACCTCGGCCTCGACCCGTTGCAGGTGATCTACATGATGGCCGCCGGAGGAGCTACCGGCTACGCCCTGGGAATTATCGTGGCGCTGTTTCTCTTGAATGGGCCTGGCGGCGCGCGGACGTCGGGCGCACCGATCAATGGGCCTGTGTGACCCAGAGGGTCGAAAGAGCACGCCCCGAACTTCGCGTCCGCTCGAGGAGGCGGCACATGGACAACAGACGCGCTGGAGCGAAAATAACCAATTTCCTGGGCGCGACCATGTGCTTCATGCAAATGAATGATGAGAGGATTTTCAACGTCTTCATACTCCAATTTTGGAGCTCGGTCAGTCGGTTGCATGCCAATGAAGCTACGGCCATTGATTGATACAGGCGAGGATTTGGCTTCTCCGCCCTCGTGCATTGTGGCGGCGGCGCCGCCCGTGCTTTTCCTACTGCCCGGCTCACTTGGTTATGGAGCCAGCCTCGCCGCCCTGACAGCCTCAATCCGCGAAATTGCACATGTCGTTCCGATCCGCTACCCGGATCTCGGCAAGATATTGCAGGGTCAGGACAGCGTTTGCGATATGGCTGCTGCTGCCGTGGAGCAGATCAATCGCATCCAGCCGCGCGGCCACATCAGACTTCTCGGTCATTCCCTCGGTGGGGCGGTCGCCTTCGAGGTCGCGACGCGAATGTTTGCCGCCGGCCGCTCGGTGAAGTTCTTCGGAATTCTCGACACCAGCCTCATGGGCGAGCGCAGTTCTGCATGGGAGACGTTGACCCGCACGATCCGTCGAATCCGCAACAACCGGGTCACCGCGCCCCGGATGGTCTGCCGGGCCCTCGCCAAGGCAACCGTCGCGATCGGCCATGAAGCTAACCTGGCCCGGATGCTCGATCGCCGCGCGAAGGGGCAGTTCGATCTCACGTCTTTCAGGCTCAAGCAGGAATTGCAGGAAGTCTTGCGCGCGAAGGCCTACTTCCGCTGGTTGGCGGAGCCGAAATCGATGCTGCCGTTCTCCGCCGTTCTGTTCCGATGCCAGCGAAAGAAGATGCCGCAAACTCTGGGATGGGATCGTGCGTTTGCCCAGATCGATGTCGTCCCAAGCGCAGGCACTCACACCGATCTGGTCATGCCGCCTTACCTCGCGATGAACTTGCACCTCGTCCAGAAGGCGCTGTCGCAAACCTACTCACCGGCCGAGTTTCCCCAGATAGAGGCGGATTGTTCAAGTGACCTTGCAAGCAGCCCACAGCCAAACCGAACCCGCGTTCAGTAAAGACGCCCTGGTCCTGGATGCGCCATTGGAGGTCGCGCGCATCGTCGCGTTCTTGCGCGACCGTGTCCTTGGCGTGCTTGGCCGACGCGGAGCCATCGTCGGACTTTCCGGCGGCATCGACAGCTCGGTGGTCGCAGCGCTCTGTGCGCGCGCATTTGGAAATACGAAGGTCCTCGGTCTGCTGATGCCCGAGCGCGACTCGTCGTCCGATTCGCTGAGGCTCGGCCGGGCCGTTGCCACGCAACTGCGCCTCACGACGGTTGTCGAAGACATCGCACCGGCGCTCGAAGCATTGGGCGCATACCGCCGGCAGCGAGAGGCGATCCAAGCCGTCGTACCCGAATACGGAGCCGACTGGAAATGCAAGCTGGTACTCAGCTCGGGCTCGGAGAGCGCCGGCATCAACATCACCCGTCTGACCGTACAAGACCCGGACGGCGAAACCTCCACCGTGCGTCTTCCGCCCGAGGTCTACCTGCAGATCGTTGCTGCAACCAACTACAAGCAACGGGTCCGCAAGATGACCGAGTACTATCACGCGGACCGTCTGAAATATGCCGTGATAGGTACGCCAAACCGGCTCGAGCACGATCAGGGCTTCTTCGTGAAGCAGGGTGACGGGGACGCGGACGTCATGCCGATTGCGCATCTCTACAAGAGCCAGGTCTACCAACTGGCCGAATACCTTGGCATCGACGACGAGATCAGGCGACGGCCGCCGACGTCTGACACGTTCTCGCTGCCGCAGAGCCAGGAGGAGTTCTATTTCGCTGCCCCCTATCGATTGACTGATGTTTGCATGTACGCGGTCAACCACGGCATTTCCGCCGACAACGTGGCCGAGGCCGTAGGTCTGGCGACAGCGCAGGTGCAGAAGGTCTTCAAGGACATCACTTCCAAGCGTCGGGCGACGCGCTATCTTCACAGCCCGCCTCTACTCGTTGATGCGGTAATCGAGGACTAGACGGCATGTGCGGCATCGCCGGCATCGTGGCGCTGAGTGCGAACGCTCCGAGTCCTTCGCGGAGAGCGCTGTTGCGGATGACCGGGGCGCTTGCACATCGCGGGCCAGACGAGCGAGGCCTCTACCGGGACCAACGCGCGGGCCTGGCGCACGCCCGGCTCTCGATCATCGACATAGCGGGCGGACAACAGCCTCTCTCCGATCCCGGCGGGCCCGCCTGGATCGTGTTCAACGGCGAGATCTTCAACTATGTCGAGCTGCGCGAGCAGCTGATCTCGCTCGGCCATCGCTTCCGCACCCGCAGCGACACGGAGGTCGTGATTCAGGCCTATCGCGCCTGGGGCGAGGCAGCATTCGAACGGATGAACGGCCAATGGGCCCTTGCCATCTGGGACGCCTCCGCCGGCCGCCTCGTCTTGTCCCGTGACCGGACCGGAATCTGTCCGCTCTATATCTGCAACCATCAAGGCCAACTCTACTTCGCCAGTGAGATCAAGGCCATCTTCGCGGCAGATCCGGCAATCCCTCGGGCATTCGATCCAGCAGGCATCGACCAGACCTTTACCTTCTGGAGCACCGTGCCGCCGCAAAGCGTGTTTCAGGGGATCACGGAAATTGAACCGGGACACGTCCGCAGTTACGTGCGCGGCGCGGTCCGGGACCGCGCATTCTGGACTCCGCGCTATGCGACCCGGTCCGACGAGCATCGCGTTTCGTCCGCCGGCTGCAACGATGATGTGATCGATGCCGTGCGTGGCGCATTGGAGGCGGCTACGGCGCTCCGAATGGTGCGGTCCGACGTCCCCGTGGGAAGCTATCTCTCCGGTGGCCTCGACAGTTCGCTTGTTGCGGCATTGGGGAGCCGGTTTGCGGGCAGGCGCTTCCAGACGTTTTCCGTGCGCTTTTCCGACGCTGAGTATGACGAGACCTCCTATCAACGCCTAATGGCACGCACGATTGCGAGCGAGCACCACGAGCTCATGGTCTCGCGGCAGGATATCGCCGAGGTATTTCCCAAGGTCATCTATCACACTGAGCGGCCAATTCTGCGGACCGCCCCTGCACCGCTGTTCCTGCTCTCAAAGCTCGTGCGCGAGCGCGGCATCAAGGTCGTGCTGACCGGCGAAGGCGCAGATGAGATGTTCGCCGGCTACGATGTGTTTCGCGAAGGCAAGATCCGCCGCTTTTGGGGTCGCCAGCCGGCCTCAACGCGGCGCGCCGCCCTCCTGAGCCGGCTCTATCCCTACATCTCGCGATCGCCGGTCCACATGCAGGCCATCGCGCTAAAGTTCTTCGGACACGGCATTTCTGCCCCGGATACGCCCGGCTTCGCTCACTCTCCGCGTTGGCGCAGCACCAGCGCGATCAAGCGCCTGTTCTCCGCAGACATGCGCGCGGCGACTTCGCGAGCCGACCCGGTGACCGAACTGCTCGATCGTCTGCCACCGGATTTTTCCCGCTGGACGCCGCTCGCACAAGATCAGTACCTCGAGACCAAGACGCTCCTGGCCGGGTACCTGCTCTCCTCCCAGGGAGACCGGATGCTGATGGCGCACTCGGTCGAGGGACGCTTTCCATTCCTTGACGACGACGTCGTCGAGCTCGCGAACTCCCTTCCCGACGCCTGCAAACTTCGTATCCTCGACGAGAAGCACGTCCTTAAGCGTGTAACACAGTCGCAGGTTCCACCAGAGATCGTCACACGCAAGAAGCAGCCCTACCGGACCCCCAATGCGCTCTGCTTCGTCGACAATGCCCCCCCTTATGTCGACGAAGCGCTCTCAGGCGCAAGCGTCCGCGCCGCCAACATCTTCGACCCGGTGGCGGTCGAACGGCTGCGCACCAAGTGCCAAGCCCATGCACTCGCCGGCAATGGCGACCTGTCCAACTTCGACAACATGGCGCTCGTCGGCGTCTTGTCCACTCAGCTCCTGTTCCAGCAATTCGTCGCGGACCGGCCGGAAGCACCGCATCGCCTCGAGCTCAGCGTGGACGTCGACCACCAGGACGTACCGGGAGTTTACGCATGATCAATAATCCTGTGCCGCTCCTGCACGATTACCTGATCAACTCGGCCCATCAAAACGGCGCGAAGGTCGCGCTCGTATGCGACGGTCATCGGGTCACCTACGACCAGCTCGAGGCGTGGTCAAATGCGGTCGCGCACCACCTGGTCGAGGCCGGCGTCGAGCGCGGCGATCGTGTGATGATCTTTGCCGACAACACCGTCGAGGCAGCCGTCAGTTTCTGGGCCGTCCTCAAGGCCAACGCGATCGTATGCCTCATCAATCCTCTCACGAAACCCGACAAGCTCGGCTATCTCCTCAACGACTGCCAGCCGACTGCGCTCATTACGCAAACGCGCCTCTATGCGACGTTCCGCGAACCTGCACGACATTGCCCGTCCTTGCGCCGCGTGATCGTGTCCGGCGCAATCGACGACGCGGATTTGAACGCACTGCCGCATGCCGTGCGATGGAGCACTGTAACGGCCACCGAGCAGGACGCAGCACCCGCGCGCCGCTGCATCGATATCGATCTCGCCGCCATTGTCTACACCTCGGGCTCGACCGGCGAGCCCAAAGGGGTGATGCTGACGCACCGGAACATGATGACGGCGTGTACGTCGGTTTCGTCGTATCTGGACGTCCGTGACGATGAGGTGATCCTCAACGCTCTGCCACTCGCCTTCGACTACGGCCTGTATCAGATGATCATGGCCGTACGCGCCGGGGCGCGCCTTGTTCTCGAACGCTCGTTTGCTTTCCCCGCCGAGACGCTCCGGCGTATTGCAGAAGAGAGAGTGACGGGTTTTCCCGGCGTGCCGACGATGTTCTCGACTCTGCTGCAGCTTGAGTCGTTGAAGAGTTACGATCTATCCAGCATTCGCTACGTGACAAGCACCGGTGCCGCACTGCCGGTCCGGCACCTGGTGCAGCTGAGACACACGTTCCCCGGCGCCCGCATCTACTCCATGTATGGTCTTACCGAATGCAAACGCTGCACCTACCTGCCGCCGGAGGATCTCGATCGGAAGCCGTCGAGCGTAGGAATTGCCATCCCGAATACCGAAATGTGGATCGTCGACGAGCGTGATCAACGGGTCGGCGCCGGCATCGCCGGACAGCTGGTGATCCGCGGTGCGACCGTCATGAAGGGCTATTGGCGAAAGCCCGAAGCTACTGCGAAGAAACTCAAGCCCGGACCGCTTCCCGGCGAGCACGTGCTTTACACCGGCGACTACTGTCAGATGGACGCCGACGGATATCTGTACTTCGTCAGCCGGAGCGACGAGGTCATCAAA
The DNA here is from genome assembly GCF_052075965.1 of Bradyrhizobium sp. 482_C4_N1_8. Classification (NCBI taxonomy): domain Bacteria; kingdom Pseudomonadati; phylum Pseudomonadota; class Alphaproteobacteria; order Hyphomicrobiales; family Nitrobacteraceae; genus Bradyrhizobium; species Bradyrhizobium sp. 482_C4_N1_8. The sequence continues at coordinate 6,145,394 of NZ_CP197231.1, forward strand.
TCACGCGGCGAGAAGGTCGCGCCCAAAGAGGTGGAGAGCGCTTTGCTGGACATTCCCGGCATAAGGGAAGCGGCAGTTGTCGGCGTTCCCGACGATCTGCTCGGCCACGCGATCAAGGCCTTCGTGGTCATCGACCAGGCGCGGCCGATTGACGCCAAGCAGATCCAGCGAGAATGTCAGAAGCGCCTCGAGAGTTTCATGGTCCCCAAGTACGTCGTTATCGTGCCGGAACTGGCGCGCACGGATACGGGAAAGATCAACAAGAGAGAGCTCATCACGGGATAGCTTGTGGACGACCAATCGACGCACCCGCTTTCATATGGAGCACCAACGCAATGACACTGGTCTTGGCACCCGACCGCTGCAAGGAGCAAATCCGCGCTTTTCTGACATCGAATTTCTACATCAGCGACATCGCGGCGCTGAACGACGACGCTTCCCTGCTCGACCAGGGGATCATCGATTCGACCGGAGTGCTCGAGGTGGTCGGGTTCATCGAGACGACCTTCGGCATCGCCGTCGACGACAATGAGATCCTGCCCGAGAATCTCGATTCAATTCGGGGCATGGCACGTTACATCGCCAGCAAGGTTAACTTGGCCGCCGATACCTGACCGACCGGCGCGTTCGGCAAGCGGAGGAAACGAGCTGTCCTGTGACTCGATCGCGGCTTGGCGCCCCGGGGCTTCACCCGGCCGCCGAGTGCGGCGTTTTTTCGCCCTTCGCGAACCCTTCCGCATGAGGCCCTTGGTCAAGGCGAATCCCGTGTCTTCCGGAGAGGTACGCCTCGGCTGCACGACTGCGTGGACAACCCGCCGGCATTCCTCCGCCGTCCGATTCCAACGCTCTCATGCAAACGAACGAAGACGCAGGCATGGTTTGCTCCTACCTTTTTCCTTGAGAAGCATATCTCGTTTTTTTTAAGCGTATTTTTTTGAGTACATGGAGGTTCAGATGAAAGCGGTAGTTCAGTGCGGCGGCAGAGGAACTCGACTTCGTCCACATACGTCCATTTTGCCAAAACCCCTCATGCCAATCGGCGCCCGTCCCGTCCTCGAACTCGTTCTCAAATGGTTGAGACGGAACGGGATCGGAGAGGTCTTCGTCACCACCGGTTATCTGGGCCATCTGATCCGCAGCGTCTGTGGTGACGGCAGCCAGTGGAACATGCAGATCACGTATACGCAGGAGCTCGAGCCGCTCGGCACGATCGGCCCGCTGTCATTGCTGCGAGAACAGCTCAACGAGCCGTTCCTGGTCCTCAACGGTGACGTCCTGACAGACCTGAACCTGAACCAGCTGATCCACAATCACCGAAAATCCGACGCCAACATCACCATCGGAACGTCCGTTCGGAGCACGAAGATGGACTTCGGTGTGATTGATGAAATCGATGGACGCGTGACCGGATTTCGCGAGAAGCCGGAGCTGACGAACCTCGTCAGCATGGGAATCTACTGCATGAATCCGGTCGTCCTCGAGCGCATTCCGTCGGGCGTCCCCTTCGGATTCGACGACCTGATGTTCCAGATGCTCGAGGAAGAAGCCCGCGTCAACGTCTTCAAGCACACTGGCCTGTGGCTCGACATTGGCCGGGTCGAGGACTTCCTGAAAGCCCAGGACATTGCGTGGGACGAGCAATCGACTGCATTCGCAACTGCGGCTGCGTGACGCAGCGTCACCCTTCGCATGGGGAATGAACGGGAAGAGGAACACATGCTGTTGGTATCAGAACCGGCCCTGGGAATTGACGAAAAGGAAGCTCTTGTTGCCGCGATCGACAGCGGCTGGATCACCATGGGGGATCGCGTACGGGAGTTCGAGCAGACGTTTGCACGCATGCATGGCGCCGAAGACTCGATTGCAGTCGGATCATGCACGGCCGCACTTCACCTCATCCTGCATGCGCTCGGCGTCGGCCCCGGCGATGAAGTCCTCGTTCCATCTCTCACGTTCGTTGCCACGGCCAATGCCGTGCTCTACGTCGGAGCACGGCCCGTGTTCGTCGATGTCCAATCCGGGGCAGTTCCCCTGATGTCCGCGGCCGATGCGCTCCGCAAGTGCACTTCGCGGACGAAAGCGGTGATCCTCATGCATTTTGGGGGCTACCTCGCTGATCGAGACGAGTGGCAGGCCTTCGCTCGCAGCAAGGGTCTGCTCCTGATCGAGGACGCCGCGCATGCGCCCGGCGTCAAGGGGGTCGGCACGTTTGGCGATGCAGCCGCATTTTCCTTCTACGGCAACAAGAACATGACGACTGCTGAAGGCGGCGCAATCATAACGCGTCACCGGATCTTGAACGACATGATCAAGCGCGCCAGGTCGCATGGCATGACCACCAACACGCGCCAGCGCCTCGTCAGCCGCAGCCCCGAATACGACGTGACGCTTCTTGGATTCAACTACCGCATGGACGAGTTGCGCGCCGCGGTCGGCCTGGTGCAGCTGCGTAAATTGGCAGGTTGGAACGACGCCAGGCGGCATCTGTCGCTGCACTATCGGCGGCGGCTCGCCGAGCGTTGCCCTTCGGTCCTGGTGCCATTCAACGCGTCGTGGGTATCGGCCCACCATCTCATGCCGGTTCTTCTCCCCGCGGCAAGCGCGCGGCAGCCCCTGATCGAGCAGCTCAGCAAGCGCGGCGTTCAGACGACCATTCACTATCCGCCGGTGCATCGGTTGACGTTCTACCAGGACCAGTATCCGGGCATCAGCCTCCCCAACACTGAGGATTTTTGCGGACGTGAGCTCACCTTGCCGCTCCATCCCGCGATGACTCCCGCCGACGTCGATCACGTGGCAGACAGCCTCGCGGATGGACTTCGGGCAACCTGTCCCGCGGAGGTCGAACAGGCATGAGCGAAACGGTCAATGCGGGATGCGCTGGGCCGGCAGCTCCGGCCGTGCGTTTGCGGCGCGTCATCGATGTCCTCGGTGCCGGGACGGCCATATTCGTCTCGCTGCCGATCCTGTTGGTCATTGCGCTTGCAGTCTGGATCGAAGGCGGGCGACCGATACTGTATTCGCAACTCCGTCTCGGGCTGAACGGGGCGCCGTTCCGCATGTACAAGTTCCGGAAGTTCAGAGCCGATTGCGACGATCGCGGAAGTCCGCTCACGATGGTGAACGACAACCGCATGACGACGATCGGCGGGCTGCTGGCTGCATTCAAGCTAGATGAGCTACCGCAGCTCTGGAACATCCTGCGGGGTGACATGTCTTTCGTCGGCCCGCGACCCGAGACCCTCGTATTTGCCGACTGTTTCAGGAACGGATTCGAAAAGATCCTGGAACACCGGCCAGGCCTCGTCGGGCCGTGCCAGGTTCTCTTCCGGCATGAAAATGAGCTGTTCCCGCCGGACGGCAATGTGGCGGATTTCTATCGGGAGGTTCTGTTTCCCGCCAAGGCGAAGATCGACCTGGCATATTATTCCAATCGAACCGTCACGTCCGATCTCCGGTGGATCGTTCAGGCCGGCTGGATCGCCGTGGGGGAGCCGCTTCTCAACCGCATGCGAAGACCCCGACCGGAGAGCCAGAGCGGCATAGCGCCAACTGGCGGATCTGTCGGTGCGAACTTATTTCAAAAGTAGACGGGTGATCAAATGGCGACTGAAAAGCGAACTGTGCTTCTGGTAGGTGGTGCTGGTTACGTGGGCTCAGTGATCACGGGCCATCTTCTGAGAAAGGGTTGGCACGTCCGTTGCCTGGATCAGCTCATCTACAAGAACGAGAGCTGTGCCTGGCCTTATCTGAGCGTTCCGCAATACGAGTTCATGCAAGGCGATATTCGCGATCCCCGTTTCGCCAATCAAGCATTGAAGGGTGTGGATGACGTCGTTATCCTCGCCGGGCTCGTCGGCGATCCGATCACGAGCAAGTACCCCGATGAAAGTCACGCCATCAATCGCAATGGCGTCGCGTCCTTCATCGACGCGATGCAACACCATCCGGTCGATCGGCTGATCTTCGTGTCCACCTGCTCGAACTATGGGCTAGTGGAAGTAGACACGGCCGTCGACGAGAATTACCCGCTCGCACCACTCTCCCTTTACGCCAAGCACAAGGTGGAGATGGAGCAGAAGATCCTGGGTCTCAAGGGAAAGGCTGGATTCCATCCAACGGTTCTCCGCTTTGCGACGGCCTTTGGTCTTTCCTCGCGAATGCGCTTCGATCTCACGGTGAACGAATTTGTGCGTGAACTGCACCTGGGAAAAGAACTGCTGGTATTCGATCCCAACACCTGGCGTCCTTACTGCCATGTTCGTGATTTTGCCCGCGCGATCGAGGAAGTGCTCCGCGCGCCCACCAGCAAGGTCGCCTTCGAAGTCTTCAATGTGGGCTGCGAGGAAAACAACTTCACCAAGCTGATGGTCGTTGAGGAGATCATGCGGCACATTCCGCGATCGAAGGTGACCTATCAGGAGCGCGGCGCCGATCCCCGGAATTACCGCGTGAATTTCGACAAGATCCGTCGGGTATTGAATTTCACGCCCGAGATCAGCGTTCAGCAAGGGATCAGCGAAATCCTCGCTGCCTTGAGCCAGGGCCTGTTCGACCACGTCGAGGAGCAGAGGCACTTCTTCGGAAACTACGAGATCTTCCTTCCGACCGCCCTCATCCCGGATTTGAAGAGAGCCGGCTGAAGGATCCGATATCGGTGTCCCTAAATCGCGAGCGGCGAAGGCTCGGTTGCATCGGGAGTTCGTCCATGAAGTGCAAGAAGCAAGGCAGACCCTCTTCCACCCTCCTTCTGGGCTCATGCGCGGCAGTTCTGTTTTTCGCGACAAGCGGGCTATCCCTTGCCGCGCCATACAAGCTGGGACCGGGTGATACCATCGAGATTTCGATCGGTGGCCTCCCCGATCAACGCAACCGCACGCAGATCCAGATCGACGGCACCATCCCGCTTCCGGGAGGGGGGACGGTTGAAGTTGCCGGCCTGACCCCGGCGCAGATGCAGAACCGCATCGAGACGCTGCTGCAGGCACGGATACTGCGTCAACGCCTGACCGACGGTCGCGACCAGGCATTCGTGGTCAAGCCCGGCGACGTCATAGCAAGCGTCGTGGAATATCGGCCGGTCTATGTTTCCGGCGATGTGCTCACGCCCGGACAGCAGACGTATCGGGCTTCAATGACCGTGCGCCAGGCCGTGGCAGTGGCCGGCGGCTTCAGCCTGTTGCGGTCGCGTGGCATGCAGCCCGGCGCCACCGACCCTGCGGATCTTGTGCGGGACTACCAGTCTCTCGCCACCGAATACACCAAGGAATACTTCCATATCGTCCGAACCGGCGCGGAGCTTGATGGCCGCGACACGTTCGACGCCACACCTCCAAGCGACATTTCGCTGCCCGCGGGTGTGATCGGTTCGGTCGTTCAAGCCGAGAAGGACTCCCTGAAGACCTCACAAAGCGACTACCGCACGGAACAACGCTTCCTGGACGACGCCGTAAAGCAGACGGACGCGCAGTTCGCTACGCTCAAGAAGCAACAGGAAGGTGAAGAGAAGGGCGTGCAGGCCGACGAAGAGGAGCTCGAACGGGTCATGAAGGCGTTCGGCTCCGGATTGCTTGCAAGTCCTCGTGTCAGCGAAAGCCGGCGTGCCCTGTTGCTGTCGTCGACCCGACGCCTGCAGACGAGCGTCGAACTCATGCGGCTCCAGCGCCAGCGTGAGGACTTCCTGCGGCAAGCGGGACGTGTGACCAGCCAGCGCACGATCAATCTGCTCAGGGAGCAGAAAGACTCGAACGTTCGATTGGCGGACTTGCGCGTGAGAATGCAGGCGCTCAGCCAGAAACTGCAGCCCATCGGCGGCTCGGGTGCCATCCCCGTCAATTCAGGTGAGCTCAATCCCGACGTGATCGTCGTGCGGCGGCTCGGTCAGCAGTGGGACAGGATAACCGCATCCGTCGACTTCGACGTGGAGCCCGGCGATGTGATCGAAGTCACATTGCGCCCTGCGCCGGCCTTCTCGAACTGAGCACGAACAGAGGTACTCCCTTAAGAGTAAGCAGGGCGCTCCTTCAGGAGTAGCTTCCGCATACCCCCATGGCTGCTCCCGCGAGGCTTAAACCCGCCTTGCTACCCCTTCAACCCGCGTTGCTACCTCTTCGTTGATCACAACCGGGTCGATGCCCGGAAGATCGGCAACTTTCACCCCCTCCGACGGCCGCGGGGTTACCCCCCATTCAACGTTGCCAGGCGTGGCAGAAGTTGGGAATCTTTGTGGCACGTTCACTCCATCGGGTCAGCGCGGCCGGGGGAATAAAATGTTGAACTTAAGCCAAGCATTGCCAAGGTCTACCATTGCTCTACAGCGTCATTCTTCTGAATCGATATTCAATATTTCCAGTCCCGTTTCATCTGCTCACTCTGACGCCCAGAACCCCAAGCAGGACGGCTTGCGCGGGGTGCTCGCGCGGATCGGCTGCGGACAGGTCTTGCTCAGACGCGGCAAGGTTATCGAGCTCAGTCCGGCCGGCCGTGCAATATTGGAACGCGAAGCGCGCGTGGATGCGAGCCACGAAACGCTCTATGGCGCCGTCAAGCAACTGGTCCACCGCGCCGGCGCACAGTTTCCGGCAGGCTCGACTTCCTGGTTGGCAACATCCACCAAGGAAGGATTTACCGCGCTGATCAACCAGGTCGCGAATGCGTGGTCCGACGAGACCATCGCATTGATCCTGCTGGATCTCGACGCGCATCCGGAGCCTTCGCCGCGGACGCTGCAGCGATTGTTTGGATTCACCGCTGCCGAAACCCAGCTTGCTCTCGAGTTGGCGCGAGGCAACAACCTGATCGACATTGCTCGTTCGCGACGATTGAGTCGAACGACAGTACGCTCCCAGTTGGCTTCCCTGTTTGTCAAAACACAGACACGCCGGCAAGCAGACCTGATCGCGTTACTGGGCCGCCTCGCCGTCCTGCCCTAGCGTGGACGCGGAATACGGTGTCGCGTTGTCTCGACTGGTCGGAGATCGACGTGCTTCGCGGCGCGTTCAGCAAACATGCACTCGCGCCGCGTCGTCTTTTCAGCCCTGTTCGAGCACGTCCGCCAACCGCTCACTTCCGCTGTCATGCGAATGAATGAAGACAGGCCGCGGCCACGTCCTAACCTGATCCTGTCAAACTTTCGCCGGGAAAACCGGGGGCCTCCGCAAAGATTAACATCTTGGCGGGATTGCTCAAAGGGCTAGAAGGAACCAACATGGCGCTGCACTTGCTTTGCGTAGGAGGCGAGGATCACGCTTTGCGTATCCCGTTCCTGGCGGCTCTGCAGAACCGCGGCCTGCGCGTGAGCGCGGCCGGCACTGGTGCAGCATCTGCATTCGCGAAGACCGGAATCCCGTATCATCAATATCAGTTCGACAGATTTGGCGTCGGCTTTGCCGATCGCGCGGCCATGGGTCAACTGACGCGGCTCGTGAAGAGCGCTCGGCCCGACGTGATCCAGACGTTTGATACCAAGCCCAATCTGTTTGCGCCGCTGGCGCTTCGCGGCTCCGTACCGGTTGTGCGCACGATCAACGGAATGGGATGGGTATTCTCATCGACAGAACTGAGAGCCTTGGCCTTCCGCCCCGTCTATCTGGCGATGCAACGCCTGGCTGCTTGCTGGACCGCGGCGACGGTTTTCCAGAACAAGGCCGACAGCAGCTTCTTTAAACGACACCGCCTGCTTGGAAAGAGCTCATCTGTTATCATCGGAAGCTCGGGGATCGATGTCGGCGCTTTCGAAGCGGCGCAAGCGCGAACGGCCTCGCCTGCCGCGCTGCGCGCCGAACTCGGGCTCGGCGATGCCGAGATTGTCCTGACAGTAAGCCGATTAACTGTCCAAAAAGGAATCACAACGCTCCTCGAAGCGGCAAAGCTCGTGCATGAGGTCCGCCCGAATGTCCGCTTTCTGCTCGTCGGTCCGCGCGAAAGCGAGGGTCCATTCGCCGTAGGTCAGGAGCTGATCGAGGCGCACGCACCATATGTGATTGCGACCGGCGCCAGATCGGATATTCCCGCGCTTCTGGGAATCGCCGACCTCTTTGCCTTTCCGACTGAATATCGCGAAGGCATTCCCCGTGTTCTTTTGGAAGCCGGATTGGCTGGCGTACCAATCGTCGCCTCCCGCATGCCGGGGTGCGATGACGTGGTCCGCGAGGACTGGAACGGTAAACTTGTAGCGCCGCGCGACCCGCGCGCGCTCGCGGCCTCAATTCTCGACCTTCTTCAGGATTCCGCGCGTGCAAAGACGATGGGTCAACGCTCGATCAACGTGGTGCGCAAGGAGTTCGACCTCAACGTCGTCGCCGATCGCTATGCCGAGCTTTACACGCAGCTGCTTCCCCGCAGCTATTCCAGTGGCTGGCGGCCGGCGGCGCACAGCAGCAGTGAAATACAATGATCGGCAGTGCCCTTCTTGCGCTTGGCCTCGTGCTTGGGACAGCCTCGCAGCTGCGTCTTCCCAGCTTCCCCCTGGGCATCGGGGAAGCCTGCCTCGTCCTCTGGCTCGGTCTCGCATCCCTGCATCTCTTGGTGGGTTCAAGAATTTACAACCCCCAAGCTCTGCTCTGGCTCGTTGTATTCTGGGGCTGCTTTGTCTTGATTCAGAGTTTCGGGGGCTTCCTTGCATTGCTGCGCCCGGAGATCGTCGACCCAGAGCTCGTCGTGCACGACATCTTCGCATATCTCCTCGTGGCGGCCCTCACGTGCCTGGTGGCTGCAACGTTGAGACCCGAGGATACCCTACGCCAATCGCTGTGGTTCCTGATCGGATTCTGGATCGTCGCCGTGGCGGTGCAACTTGCATTGGGCTGGGGCTACCTCAGCATCTCGTCGGTCGATCCATGGTATTGGGACCGGTTCCGCGGGTGGTCGGAGAATCCAAACCAGCTTGCAATCTACTGTGCGGTTTTGACACCACTCTCGCTTCACATGGCTCTGACGGCCAAGCGGTTTGGCCGGTTCGTCGCAGTGTTTAGCTGCATCGTAACATTCGTCGTCGGCCGGCTGACGAAGAGCGATACCTTTCTTATCTCGATGTCGCTGTCGATACCGCTGCTCATTGCGCTGCGCTTGCGAAGCTGGCTGACATCCCCCGAACATCGATGGAGTTTGCGTTTCGCAGCTGCAGCGATCGTCGTTGTCGCCATAATTCCCCTTTCGCTCTCACTGCTCCCCTACGGGATGGCAACGGCGAATGATGTCGAGGGGCTGGCCGCCGGCATGATGAAGGATCGTGGCGGTGAGGCAACGAAGGCAACCGCCAATCTGCGGCTAAGTCTTTGGCAAGACGCCTTGCATGCCGGACTGGAGTCCGGGTCGCTTGGCCTTGGGCCCGGGCCGCATCTGGAGAAGCCAAGCGGAATCACGGACAAGGGCGTAGCACTCCCGGTGGAAGCTCACAGCACCCTCCTGGACGTGTTCACCCAAGGTGGACTGCCTGGCGTGATCGCCATTGTCAGCCTGCTTGTCGGCACGTTTGCGCTCCTGCTTCGCGCACGGCTCGACGCCTTGGCTGTCCTGATCTTTGCACTCGCCGTCTTCAGCATCAGCCATTTCATTCTGCGGCACCCGACCGTGTGGTTTGCCGTCACGCTGGGCCTCATCCTGGGCTCGGATCGGCGCTCATTGGCGCAAGCGCGAGTTGGAAGTTAAGCAATGTGTGGAATTACAGGAATACTTCAGACGCCGCATGCTTCTCGATCCGCCGACCTGGCGGCGATCGGGCCGATGACGGCTCGCCTGCGCCACCGCGGTCCTGATGCGGACGGGTTCTGGAGCGATCGTGACGCCGGCGTTGCGTTCGGGCATCGCAGGCTGTCCATCATCGATCTCTCCGATGCGGGCCGGCAGCCAATGCTTTCGAGCGACGGCCGCTTCGTCATTACGTTCAACGGCGAGATCTACAACTACAAGCCATTGCGGCAAGAGCTCGAGGGCGCAGGCAAGCGCTTCACCGGCAATAGTGATACGGAGGTCTTGCTGGCCCTGATCGAGAAATGGGGCCTGGAGAAGGCTCTCCAGCGCTGCAATGGTATGTTCGCAATCGGCCTGTGGGATCGCCGGAACCGCACGCTGCACCTGGCCCGCGATCGAATGGGGAAAAAGCCGCTCTACGTCGCGCGGACGTCAAATGCGGTCGTGTTCGCGTCGGAGTTGAAGGCCATCGCGGCATTCCCCGACTTTCACCAGGAGATCGACCCGGGCGCGGTTGCGGAGTTTCTATCGCGCGGATGGTTGCCGGAAGACCAGTGCATATGGCGAGGCGTCTTCAAGATTCCACCCGGGGGCGCCCTATCGATCCGTGCCGAGGACCTCTTGGTCTGCCGGGATGCCGCAGCTCTACAAGAACGCGCGCGCTCCTGGTGGTCGTTGGCCGATGTCGCGCACACGGGCCGCGCAGCGCTCGCCACTGCAGATGACCAGCAACTCGTCTCCCAGGCTTGCGATCTGCTCAAGGCCGCGGTCGCCGACCGAATGGTTGCCGACGTTCCGGTCGGGCTGTTCCTGTCGGGCGGAATAGACAGTTCGACCGTCGTGGCCCTGATGCAGGCCCAATCGGCGCGCCCGGTACGGACCTTCACGATCGGATTCGGTGAGCGCGCCTTTGATGAAACGGCTAACGCTGCGGCCGTGGCGCGGCACCTCGGCACCAGCCATACCGAGCTACGTCTCACCTCCGCGGACGCCAGAGCGGTCATCCCCGAACTTCCAACCATCTGGGACGAGCCGTTTGCCGATGAATCGCAGATCCCGACACTGCTTCTATCTCGACTTGCACGGCAGGACGTCACCGTTGCGCTTTCGGGCGACGGAGGTGACGAGTGCTTCGGAGGGTATTCCAGGCACGTACTTTCCGCCCGTTTAGCGCCTCTGCTGAACTCCAACCGATCGATCCGGACCATGGCCGCGAGCGGTGTGGCGCTGCTCGGGCGCGGCATGCGCGAAAGCGTCGTCGAAACACTTCGTCTTCCAGGTTGGTTGCAGAGGATGACACACGGCGACCGGATCAACCGCCTGGCAGATCTTATCGGCAGCAACGACGTCGGCGAGATGTACCGTCGGTCGACGCGGCTCTCCGAACTGCAGTTGACGCGGACCCAGGCAGGCTCGGAGCCGGACACGATCCCGCCGCTCAACGATCTGCTGTCTGATTTTATCGTTCGGGATATGCTTGGATATCTCCCGAGCGATATTCTCGTGAAGCTTGATCGCGCGAGCATGGCCACGAGCCTGGAGGCTCGCTGCCCGCTTCTGGATCATCGCGTTGTCGAGTTCAGCTGGGCGCTGCCGAATTCGGCGAAGGTGCGTCATGGCCAGGGAAAATGGCTCCTGCGCCAGGTCCTTGGCCGTTACCTGCCGCGCCACCTCTTCGAGCGACCGAAACAGGGCTTTGACGTGCCGATCGGCTCCTGGCTGAAGGGACCGCTTCGTTCGTGGGCGTCGGACCTCCTTTCGGAGTCGCGCCTTCGCAACCAGCATCTTCTGGACGTTTCCCGCGTGCAGGAGTGCTGGCTTCAACATCTTAGCGGTCGCCGCGATTTCTCACGACCGCTGTGGGCTGTCTTGATGCTGCAGTCCTGGCTCGACTCAGCAGTTACCTCCGGGCCTTCGCGAACAGCAGGCGTGATGGAACCGGCGCAATAAGGAGCAGGCGATGGAAGCGTTCACAAATAAACGGATTCTGCCGGTGACTGTCCTGTCCCAGGGCCGGTCAAAAGGCGACGAGTCACCTCCCGATGACGCCATCGCAGCATTCAAGCATGTCTTCGAGAGCATCAGGCGATACAAGCTCTTCATCGTCAAAATGATCGGCGCGGGCGCGCTGCTCGCAGTGCTCGGTAGTATTTTCATGTCACCCACCTATCTCGCAACGGCACAGCTTGTCGTGAGCGCTCGAAGTGGCGGAGCGGCCGACAATGCCGGTGCACCCGGCAATTCCACGCCGACTGGCGGTTCGGACGACCCGACGATCGATACGCACGTAACGGTCATGTCATCCGATGCGTATCTGCGGCGGCTCCTGCCGGCACTGAGGATGCTCGACAACCCGGCCAACGAGAACGGCACGGCTTCGATGCTCCGCACTGCCTTGTCAAAGATAAAGGGGTTCCTCTCCTTCCGGAAAGACCAACCGAGCGACGGCGTGGCGGTGGCAGCATTGAAAGGGCGCCTGAAGGTCAGCCAGGAGCGCCGGTCCAGAGTTATCAGCGTAATTGCCAGCGACCCCAATCCACAACGGGCCGCAGACGTCGCAAACCTGGTCGCCCGATCCTACGCTGACGAGCTAGTCCGGCAGAAGCGGGCCGTGGAGCTCCAGGCTCTGGACGCCATCGCAGCACAATCGGCGAATGTTCAGCGCGAATTGTCGACGGCGAAGGCGGAATGGGACGCCAGTCACTCAGGTCAGACCTCGTCATCACCGGCAGCCGCACAGGCCGCCGCCGCGCTGGAGTGGAAAATCACCACGCTGGCGCAGCAATATGAAACACTGATACGAAAGCGACAGGATCTCACCACGAAGGGCGTGGTCGCCGAGCCAGACGTGACCGTCATCGCGGACGCCCCGCCACCCGACTTTCCGAGCTCGTTGAACCCGTTCCTCCTTGTTCCACCGATCACGATTATCTTCGCTCTCCTGGCATGCCTCGTCGCGATCATCCTGAAGTACTTCGATCGAAGTCTGCACACGGAGGCGGAAGCTGCAGAGGCATTGGACATCCCGTGCGTCGGGTTGATCCCCTCGATCCCGCCGGAGCTGAGCATCTCGCCGCAGCGCTTCGTAGAGCAATCGGCTGTCTCGCATAACAGGGCCGTTCGCTCGACCGTCGTATCCCTCATGGCCGCCGATCCGGTCTCGCCACAGACGCCGCATGTCATCCTGGTGACATCCAGCTTGCACGGTGAAGGCAAGAGCGCGATCGCCTGGAGTTTCGGCTTTTGTGCGGCGCAACTCGGACAGCGCGTTCTGTTCCTGGATTTCTCTCAATTGCCCCGGCGCGTCGGCGGCGAGGCTGCAGATCTGTTCAAGCTGTTGGCGCACGACGGAGCGGCCGCCAAGGCCGTCCAGCACATCCCGGAGCTTGGACTCGACTACATATCGTCAAGATTGTCCGAGGGCAGTCGCCTGGGGCCGTTGGCGGGTCCGAAAGTCGCCTCGCTGTTCGAGCACTTCAGAAACACCTACGATCTCGTCGTCATCAACGCACCATCGCTGGATGATGCGCCGGAAGTGCGCCTCCTCGCCTCCTGGGCGGATCACGTTCTACTTGCCGTCCGCGCCGGAAGCACGAGCCGCGACGTCGTGCGAAGCACTTTGACCCGGTTTGCCGGGACGTCGGATCTCGATTCTCGTGTCAAGCTCTGGTGTGTCCTGACGCACGGAGTACCGTCCGAGCTCGCGCCCTCGGATCTGGAGCCGTCATCAACATCGACTTTGATGCATTACTATCGCAGCTTCAAAACAACGGCGGTACGGTGGACAAGCATCGAACCTGTAATCAATGTTTCCGACCACGCTGAATCTGGCCTGAGACCACGGCAATGACCCCAGGCGGCTTGGGTTAATCACCCGGGTCTTCCGATATGGCAGCCAGCCGATCGACCAGACGGTGGCTGCGAAACCGGCATCCTTCGTTTGAAGTATGCGTGCCCAGGCCTGATTAAATACGTTGGGACAGCAAAATGACGGGTACGGTGATGCGGCTTCAGATATCTGGCGATCCGTCGGGCGATCCATGCGACGCCCTTGACGCGCACCTGCCCTCGACCGTTCAGCAAGCTCCAGCGACGCTGAGCTGGCTGAGCCCTGTGGAAGTCCCTCTCGATCTGAACGGTCCGGTCGATCGATCATTCGATCCCCTGGAAGCCGGCTTTGCCTGCGTTCCCGCCATCGAACACCTGATTGCGGTGACGGCGAAGTTCGCCGACAGGGTCGCAATCAGCGACGGCAATCACAGCTTCACGTACGCGCAGCTGTTGTCCCGCGTCTTGACCTTGGCCCAGGCGATCAGCGCGCTGATCCCGGAGCAGGAAGCCGTCGGATGGCTATTGCGCAGCTCGGCCTGGCAGCCGATCGCTATGCTGGCCTGCATGGCGGCCGGACGAGTCCTTGTCCCACTCAATCCCCGCGATCCAGTTCAGCGGCTCACGGCTATCGCCGCGGCCGCCCGGATTTCCGTGCTGATCGGGCAAGACGGCGACAGCTCCGCCGGGTGGATCCAACAGCACGGCCTGCGCTGGCTCGACGTCGCCGGCGCCAGCGACCCTTCCGCAGCAACTTCAACACTCCCCAAGGTTTCGGTCGATGCGCCTGCCGTAGTGCTCTATACCTCCGGCAGCACCGGAGCTCCGAAGGGGGTCGTGAACAGCCAACGCAACCTGCTCCAGCGCGTCCAGCAATATGTGGACGCCTGCCACATAGGTGCAGCAGACGTCTTCATGCCTCTGAGCGGCCCCACCACGATCGCTGGTTGCCGGGAGATGCTGTCGGCTTTGTTGACGGGGGCAAGACTGCACATCGTCGACGTCGAGGCGCTCGGATTGCGCGGCGTTCTTCGCCAGATCACCACGCAACAGGTGACGATTACATACGTTGTACCAGCCCTGGTGCGCGCACTGATCAACGCAAGCCGGCCAGGCGATCTCGACTCGCTTCGCATGATCCGCATCGGCGGGGAGAAGGTCCTGTGGACCGATATCGCGCTCGTTCGGCGAGCGATACCACCGGGTTGCTTCATCCAGGTCAGCTATCTGTCGACGGAAACCACCGGCACCCAGTGGTTTCTTCCCAAGCAATGGCGAGAGGACGGCGTCAGCGTTCCTGTTGGCTACCTGCTTCCCGGCATATCGTACGCCGTGGTCGACGAAAGTGGGAAGCCCGCCCAGCAGGGTGAAGTCGGCGAACTGGTAATCAAGAGCAGGTACGTCATGCTCGGATACTGGGAAGACGGACGGCTTTCTCCGGCATCGCCCTCCCCGGATGACCCAAAGTCTCGCATCTATCAGACCGGCGACCTCGTCATCGTGGATACGCACGGACTGATGCGGATCGTTGGACGGAAGGGACGCCAGCTCAAGATCAATGGCCAGCGCGTTGAGCCGGCCGAGCTCGAGAGTGCGTTGCGCAAGCTCACCTATGTGAAGGACGCTGTCGCCGTCGTGACGGACGCGAACGAGCTGGTCCTGTTTGCATCGCCGGCCGATCCGCCAAAAGCGCACTTCAGGACCGACGTTCGCAACAGCATCCGGCAGGCTGTTCCTGCGGCTTTGCATCCGACCAGGCTGCACGAGATACAGGAGATGCCGCGCCTTCCAGGAGGTAAGATCGATCACGCCAAGCTGAAACTGCTCGATCTCGAGAGCAAAACGACCTCGCCCGCGCCTGTGCCGACGATGCAAGGAATGGCCGAGGCCAACAGGATCGTGCAGCAGGTGTGGACCAGTATCCTCGGCGTGCCGGAAGCTGCCGGACGCTGGGATGAGGCCGGCGGCGATTCCCTAAAGCTCCTGCGCTGCGTCATGGATATCGAAGACCTCATCGGCCGCGAAGTCAGCATGGAAGCGTTCACGGTCGATATGAGCGCCGAAGACATGATCCGGGCTATCGCGACGGTGGAGCCACCGGTGCGGCAGCGTCTCAACGACCAGATTCTCCCAGGTCTTGTCATACTGCCCGGCTCCATGGGCTATGGCCCGAGCATGGCCGCATTTGGCGCTCAGCTCGGCAAGGTGGCGCGGGTGATTCCGATTCGCTATCCAGATCTGAGCTGGAGCCTCGCGGGACGCGATTCCGTGCAGGAGATGGCCGCGATGGCCGTCGAGCAGATCAATGCAGCCCAACCACGCGGCGACGTCCGAATGATCGGCTATTCCCTGGGCGGCGGCGTCGCCTTCGAAGTCGCAAGCCGGTTGATCGAACAAGGTCGTGCCGTCAAATTCCTGGGCATCCTCGACACCAATGTCGGCCCTCGCAGAGCAAATCACCGAGAAGCCCTCTCTCGCACGCTACAGCGGATTCGATCCCATCGAGTGACGATCTACCGCATGTTCTGTCGCTCGGTGGCGAAGTTCGCCGCTCGCTTGGGCCAGGAGGCTCGATTCTGCAGGCTCATCGACACCATTACATGGCCCCGCCTGGCAAACACGCGCTTCATGCTCAGGCTCGAGCTCGAGGAGATTCTCCGGATGCGCGCGTTCGGACGCTGGGTCGAGGATGCCAAGCCTCGTCTGGCCATCAAGGGAACTGTCTTTGCCTGCCATCGGCCTGGCGTGACGCCGCGCCTCGGATGGGACTCCCTGTTTGAAGAACTGGACGTGATTCCGATCGCCGGGGGACATCTTGATCTGGTGGTCGAGCCCCACCTCTCGATCAATCGCCCCGTCATCGAGCGCGCGATCGGGGCGTCCTGCTCCTGATCCACAACACAATGCTTTTTGAGGGGTCGGTCCTGCCCACCACAGGACAGCACGGGGAGATCACGCGGGTTCGGCTCAAACCTGGCTCGAACCCGCCGTCTCGCGCTTGGGGGTGCCGCGTACGATCATCAGGGCCGCAGGTAGCTCCAGCCCTGCTCCTGAAGCTCCATCAGGCGAACAACCCCGGATTTGGTGACCTTCGCCTGCGTGATGAGAGGCACTTCTTTGCCCTCATTCTTGGTCATGTTCTCTCGTGTATTTCCGCAGGCCGAGAACGTAAGCTCGGGCGTTGTTTCGGTCATCATTTTGATGCGCCCCTTCACGGGCGAGGTATCGTCTCGCAGCATGTGCAGTCCTGGCCCGTAAGCGACGACTTCGACTTCGACCTTTTGACTGAGGTCGCCGTAGTGCTGAACGACGTTGCTGACGTTGTTGAGAGCGAGATTCATGACGGCCGGATCGTTGACGTCGACATGGATGACAAGTCGATGCGGCGGCTGCTTCCGAGGTGTCGCAACACCCATCTTGGCATTTGCGTTCCTGGCGGCAGTGCCGGGATTCTTGGTGGAGAGGGTGGTTTGCGCAGAACCGCGGGTTTCGATGCCGCTAATGAGAACCAGTCCGACAGCCGCCACGCCGGCAAAAATGGCAAATGATCTGCTCATGACTGTGCTTCCTGCGTGTGTGACGAAGCGTGCACGTCGCAAGCTATTTAAGCGCAACCGTGGGGGCAAGCAGCTTTGGCCAAAGCTCCGCCCGATCTACTTAATTCCCATTGTCGGCGCACTACTCCGTTTTGGCTACCGCAACTGCGACATCGACATCGCGTCGATGAAAGCGCCGTCATAAACGACATGCCATGATCGCTACCAAGCATCATGATCCCTACCAAGCTACCAAGCATCATGGTCCCTACCAAGCAGTTGGGCGTCGCAATGGGGGTACACGGATTCGACTTGTCGAAAGGAACAGCCGTCGCGCTGAGCAAAGCTGCGCGCCGGCCCAGGCACCGGCAATTTGCGTTCCGCGAACTCGGATTGTTCGACATCGCTGACGGCTCGCGCGCATGCGACAGAGCCGGCCGGCTCATGGTGGTTCTGATCACCTGCTTTCTGCCGGTTCTGACAGGAACTGCCGATGCCAAATCCCAGGACGTTGGCGACCGGGGTGCCTCCTACATCACACCGGCGATGCTCGATCTGTGCAGATGTACGCGCGGACCAGAGCAGATCGATGGGATTAAACAAAGGCTGAAGCTCGTCCAACGCGCGGACGAGGCGCGACCCGCCGCGACACAGCCCGCTGGAAGCAGGCCCGCCGCGACCGGACCGCGCGGAGCGAAGACCGCGACCGAGCAGCCCCGCGCGGCTGCCGATGCCCCTGCGCAGGACATGACGTCTACGCCGCCCCCGGTGTCAAATGCGGCTCAAGCAGCTTCCGAGACGGAGCGGCTCAACCAGAACCTGTTGCTGGATCAGGAGCGGCAACGAGCGAACAAGCTTGCGCGCGAATTGGCTGCGGCTCGAGTGGAGCTCGACGCGGCGCGGCAGACCCAGACGCACACTGTCCGCGCCATGGAGATTGGTATTCAGCAAACGCAGGCGCTCGAACAGGAGCGGGAAAAGACCGATCATCTGTCACGTGAGATCTCCTTCCTGAAGGCGGAGCTCGACGTCGCAAGGGTTGCGGCTTCAAAGGCTATGCAGGCGCCCGAACCCGAACCGAAGCAGGAGCGTCCGGTCGACCGACGGAATGGGGCCAAACGCTTTGCCCTCCAGCTTGCCTCGCTTCGCTCGGAGCTTGAGGCCTCGCGCAACGCAGCATCCGAAGCCACGAAGTCTGCCGCGGCGGAGGCCGCACAAAGGCAGGCTCTCGAGCGCGAACTAAAGCAGGAGCAGGACAAGACAGAAGCCCTGATCAGCGAACTCGGCCCCCTTCGGAACGCGGCCTCCGAGACCGCGAGGGGCGGCGCTGCAGATGTCGATCAAAAGCTGGCGCTGACACGCGAGCTCGAGAAGCAGCGGGACAGAGCTGAGAGCGCGGACCGTCAGCTGCAGTCCCTTCAGGCTGAACTCCGTGCAGCGCAAACCGCGAGCTCTGAGTTGGGTGCGGCCCGAGCTGCAGACGCCGAGCAAAAACTGGCACTGAAACGAGAGGTCGAGAAGCAGCGGGACAGAGCTGAGAACGCGGACCGCCAGCTGCAGCCCCTTCAGGCTGAACTCCGCGCAGCGAAAACCGCGAGCTCTGAGTTGGCTGCGGCCCGAGCTGCAGACGCCGAGCAAAAACTGGCACTGAAACGAGAGGTCGAGAAGCAGCGAGACAGAGCTGAGAACGCGGACCGCCAGCTGCAGCCCCTTCAGACTGAACTCCGCACAGCGAAAACCGCGGGCTCTGAGTTGGCTGCGGCCCGAGCTGCAGACGCCGAGCAAAAACTGGCACTGAAACGAGAGGTCGAGAAGCAGCGCGACCGAGCTGAAAGCGCGGACCGCCAGCTGCAGCCCCTTCAGGCTGAACTCCGTACAGCGCAAACCGCGAGCTCCGAGTTGGCTGCCGCCCGAGCTGCAGACGCCGAGCAAAAACTGGCACTGAAACGCGAGGTCGAACAGCAGCGCGGTCGCGCGGACGCTCTCGCGCGCGAGGCGGCGTCGCTGAAGGATCAACGCGACCTGGCGCGGGCTGAAACGTCGGAGGCTGCACGAACCGCCGAGGCCGCCGCAAAGACCGCAGCCAAGCGCGAAAAGGAACAACCGGGCAGCGGCGCGGCAACGCTCCCAACGTTCGCATCCGTCCGGGATCATCTGGCCGCATGGAATGCCTCCGCGGTTGTGGCGGCGCCATCGCGTGAGCCCACCGGCCGCGCACCGAGCCAGAGCAGCCTCCGGCCCGCCGCTTCGCCTCCGCCCGCGCCATCTGCCTCCGCCCCGACGCAACCGAGCGCGCAGATCACAAAGGGGGCTGCCCTGCCCGGTGCCGACTCCAAGGCCATGGCCTCGGTGGAGCGACAGGCCGCCGCGAGCGGAGTACCGCGCCCGCTTGCGAACGAGGAGCGACTGCTCGCGCGCGCCAGCGCATTGTTGCGGCAGTCCGACATCAACGGTGCCCGCGGCTTGCTGGAATACGTGCTTGGACATGGCAGCGCGCAAGCAGCCTTTATGCTGGCCGAAACTTACGATCCTCACGTACTGCAATCTTGGGACGCTCGCGGCGTCGCCGGCGATTCCGCGAAGGCGCGCGAGCTGTATGAACGAGCCCAGGCCGGCGGCATTCGAGATGCAGAAGGACGGATCAAGGGGCTCAAATAGCTGCTGGAGCGAGCCTCGGAAGCCAGACCAGAGAATGGAGAGGCCCCATGTCATTGAGTAAGCTCGCGTTCACGGTCGCATTGGCACTGGTCGGCCTGCAGCTTGCTGCCAATGCCCAATCTCGCTCGCCGCGCGACCCGCCGGCGCCGACCGCGCCGCGGAATGCCGATACGGCCGCAAAGGAACGTATCAATGCATGGACGGTGGGACTCGCCGGAGGACTTATCGAGGGCGCACCGCTTCGGCTCGCCGCAGAGATCGCACGCGTCGCCAACGAGGAGGACAAGCTTCACGTCATTCCGATCGTGACGACCGGCGCGACCGAGAACGTCAATTCGCTGCTCTATCTCAAGGGCGTTGATGCCGCGATCATCAACATGGATGCCCTTGACGAGTACAAGGCGCAGGTTCCGTCGATCGAAAAGCGCATCGTCTATGTTCTCAACCTCTTCCCGGCCGAGCTGCACGTCTTCGTGCGTCCCGAGATCAAGTCGCTCGACGACCTCAAGGGAAAGAAGGTCAATTTCAACACCCAGGGTACGGCAGCCGCATATTCTGGTCCGCTGATCTTCAGTCGGCTGGGACTGAACGTCGAAAAAATGTTCATTCCCCACCAGGTCGCATTGCAGCAGATGAAGAGCGGCGAAATCGCAGCGGTCGTCTTCATCACATCAAAGCCGGTCGACGCCTTCTTGAAAGGACGTTGGGATGATGGCTTCAAGTTCCTGCCGATCGAATACGACCCCAGATTTGAAGACTATTATCTTCCGTCGTCCCTCGATTCAAAGGACTATCCAAACCTCGTGCCGGCGGACAAGCGGGTCGCGACCATTGCCGTCCCGACGATTCTTGCGGCCTACAACTGGCAGCCGCAGACCGATCGCTATCGGCGCATGGTGCGCTTTGTTGACCACCTGTTCGGACGGCTCGACCGGCTGCAATCCGCTGGCTTCGATACAAAATGGAAGGACGTGAATCTCCGCGCCAGCGTCCCCACTCTTGCCCGGTTTGGTCCGGCGCAGGAATGGCTCGATCGCTCGCCCAGCGCGACAGTCGGACTATCGCGATGAAGCGAACCGGTACCCTTGCGGCCGTCTTGCTCGTGGGTACCGGTCATCTAAGCTGCACGCAAGCCGGCAACACGCCAGATCGTTCGAGGGCATGTACGCAGTTTCAGGGAATGGAGCACATGACTTGCGTCGACGAGCAGATTGGGGAAGCACCTGAGCAGTCCTTCCAAGCTCCGCCGCAAAGTCCCAACTGGATCTTGAGCGAAACGACATCACCGGTGGACCACAAGCCGCAGATCTCCGCCCGGACCACCGCGCGAGCCGGCGCGAAGGATGGGCCCTCGTCGCTCGCCATTCATTGTCGCGCCAATCGGACCGAGGTCTTGCTCTCCGCCGCGAGTTCCTGGATCAAAACTCCCGGCACCGACATAAGGGTCGTATTCCAGATCAATGATCAACCGCCTGTCGATCAACGCTGGAGGGTTGCTGATGGCGGACGAAGTCTCACCTTTCCGGGCGACGCCGTTCGCTTCATCAACTCCATGCCAGGGGTGGGCCGGCTTCTGACGAAAGTGTATGCTGGAACGGCTGCGCCCTACGAGGAAACATTTGAACTGACAGGTCTGGACGCCGTTCGCCGGCGATTTGCAAAGGTCTGCACCTGGCCGCCCAGCTGAATAGCCGCAAGTCGGGCTGAACGGCTGACAGGGAGGACGTCACGCGTGAGGTGTGAATGCGATGAGCGAGACGATCAATGTAGCCGAGGCTTACAAGCGAGGACGTACCCAGTTCATGGGAATCGAACTGCAGGTTGCTCCCGGCGCGCTGGTGCCTCGGCCGGAGACGGAGTTACTTGGCAGGACCGCGGTTGAAGCACTGCGCCGAGCACACCTCCCCTCGCCGCGGATCGTCGACATGTGCTGCGGCGCCGGCAATCTTGCATGCGCGATCGCGCTCAATATTCCCGACGCTCGCGTCTGGGCGAGCGATCTGACTGACGGATGTGTCGAGCTCGCGCGACGCAATGCCGCGAGCCAGGGCGCCGAGACCCGCATCACCGTGCTCCAGGGCGATCTGTTCGAAGCTCTCGCAGGCCTGCAACTCGAGCAAACCATCGATATGATCGTCTGCAACCCACCCTATATCTCGGAATCCCGGCTCAAAGGCGATCGCGCCTCTCTACTCATGAACGAGCCGCGCGAGGCATTCGCCGCCGGGCCCTACGGACTGAGCATCCATATGCGCGTTACAAAAGACGCACCTCGCTACTTGCGGCCGGGAGGACTGCTGTTGTTCGAGGTGGGTCGCGACCAGGATCGACAGGTGGCAACCCTGCTCGAACGCAACGACGCTTACGAGAATGTCAGCGTGGTCTTGGACTACGCGGGCGCCGGTCGCGTCGTCATGGCGTACGCGAAGGGATAGCCGGATTCGAGCACTTCCTCCACAATGATCGTTGGCATTGCAGCGTAGCACCCTGAACCCAGCGGCCCTCGCACGGGCCGACCAGCCACAGCCTACACGTTCTCAGCTCTCCCGCATCCCGCGCCGGATCGCGTCCGTGATCGGCTGGGTCAGATAAGCAAGAATTGTGCGTTCTCCGGTTGCGATCAGGACGTCGGCCATCATGCCCGGCTTGAGCTTCTCGCGGACTTTGTCGGGGAATTGCGTCACCTGGACCGAGACTTTCACCTCGTAATAGGGCTGATGGGTGACATCGTCGCGCGTGGCGTCGGCCGAGATCGAAAGAACCTCGCCGACAGCGATCGGGGTGGAGCGCGCCTTGAACGAGGGAAGCCGCACCTCGGTCGGAAGGCCGAGCTGGACGTGGTTGATATCAAGTGCCGACACCCTTGCGGCCACCACGAGAACGTCGTTGTCCGGCACGATCTCCATCAGCACGTCGCCCGCCTTGATCACGGCACCGATCGTGTGAAGCTTGAGGTTCACGATCCGCCCCGATCGCGGTGCGCGTACTTCCATCCGCGCCAGAACATCGACCGCGACGCGCAGCTTCTCACGCGCATCAGCAAGCTGGGCGCGCGTGTCGGTGAGCTTCCCGGTCGCTTCCTCCAGCACCTTCTGCCCGACCTGATCGATCTGGAGCCGCGACTCGTCGATGATGCGGCCATAGCGAGCGATATCCGCTTCATATGCGCCGATCTTGCCCTCGAGATCGGCTCTGGAGCGCTCCAGCGTGGCGACGCGCGCGAACGGTACGATGCCCTGATCAACGAGCGGCTTGAGCTTGGTGTATTCCTGACTGACACTGTCGAACTGCGCGCGCGCGCCCTTGTTCTGCGCGGTATTCCCCTGGATCTGCCGCTGCGCCTGCGCGATACGTTCCTCGAGGATCGAGATCTCGATCTTTCGTGCAGCGCGACGTTCATCGAAGCGCCGCTTCTGATCACCCATTGCGCGTATCGCGTTCGGATCGGACGTCTTCTGGAGCAGCTCGGTCGGAAACGTGATGCTGTCCTTGCCTTCGGATTCCGCCTGTAGGCGCGCCTCCTCGGCAACCGCCGAGTACACCGCCGAGCGTGCGATCTCTTCCTTGGCCCGCTCCTGGGTCGGATCGAGCCGCAACAGGACCTGACCTTCCGCGACATGAGAATCGCCTGTGACCAACAGGTTCTGGACGATGCCACCCTCGAGATGCTGCACCACCTTACGGTCGCTCTCGACAACGACGGAGCCGGGGGCCACCACGGCACCGTCGATCGATGCGAGGGCGGTCCAGCCGCCAAATACGCCGAAGGTCAGGAAGACGACCAGGAAGCCTCGCCGCGCGGGGGTCTGCCAATCGCCCGACGGATCCTCATCGTTGCCCATTGCCCCCCGGGGCCACAAGGTCGGCAGTTTCGCCTTGGCAAGATCGACCAGCTTGGCAAGATCTACCAGCTTGGCAAGATCGACCAGCGACCTTGTCATGGTCTCCGTCTTCGCAAGGAGTTTGCTCGGAGGTCGCGGCTCCTGCGCCACTTTATCTGCTTTGTTGAACTGCTTCAAAAGCTCCGCCAGTTCGTCGTGAAGAGCGTCCGGTCCCCGCCGCAATAGATTATCCATTATTGCCTCGTCGCGTGCGCCTGACGCACTTGATTTGAAAGCTGTGCCGGACGGTGAGCGCCATCGGTTCGATGGTTGCCGTCAGCATGGTGATGACGATCGGCGCGATGATGTTCGGCGGGCTCGCGCACGTCGCGCCGCATCGGCGCAACCGTCTTGCCGAGCAGTGCAGGCAGCATTTCCTCGCGCGTGCCGATTTGCCCAAGCCGTCCCTCGTGCATGAACACGATCTTGTCGACCGCAGCGAGCAGGTTCGGGCGGTGATTGATGATCACGATGGTCACCTTGCTCTGCCTCAGCCGCTGGATCGCATCGGCGAGCGCGCGATCGCCGTCGCCATCGAGATTTGCGTTCGGCTCGTCGAGCACCACCAGCACCGGCTTGCCGAACAGTGCGCGCGCGAGCCCGATGCGCTGCCGCTGACCGCCCGAAAGACCTGCGCCGTTATCCCCGATGACGGTGTCATAGCCCTTGGGAAGACGCTGGATCATCATGTGCGCCGACGCCAGCTGCGCTGCCTCGACGACCGCCTCGTCGGAGGCGTCGTCGCGGAAACGTGCAATGTTGTCACGCACGGTACCGGCGAACAGTTCGACGTCCTGCGGAAGGTAGCCGAGGTTCTGTCCAAGGAAATTGGGATCGAAATGCCTGACGTCGTTGCCGTCGATGCGCACGCAGCCGTGCACCAGCGGCCAGGCGCCGACCAGGGCCCGCGCCAACGACGATTTTCCGGAGCCGGACTGGCCGACCACGGCGACGACTTCGCCAGGGGCCAGCCGGAACGAGACGTCGGCGATGGCCGGCAGTTGCGATCCGGGGACGAGCACCGTCGCCGCCTCGACGGAGATTTCGCCGACCAGGGCCGGCAGCCGTGTCGGCTGTCGCTCAGTCGCGCGGTTCGCAAGCGCGCGATCCAGCCGGGCATATGATGTGCGCGCGGCAACCAGCGCCTTCCATTGCGACACTGCAGCCTCGACGGGCGCGAGCGCGCGTCCCATGATCAGCGAAGCCGCGAACAGAACGCCCCCGGAAATCTCCTGCTGGATCGCGAGATACGCGCCCACTCCCATGATGGCGACCTGAATCGCCATGCGCAGGAATTTGGAGATGGCGAGCAAGGTCCCGCCCCGCTCTCCGGCCGTAGCGCTTTCCAGCAACGCCTGACCATGAGTTACCGCCCAGGCGGCGCGGACCGCGGGTCCCATTCCAAGCGCGCGGATCGCTTCTGCGTTGCGCAGCGAGGACGTCAACCGGTCCAGTGCGTGAAGGTTCTTCGATGCGGCCGCATTCAGCGGCGCCTTCGTAACCCGCTCGTTAAGGAAGGCGAGCGTCAGGATGATGATCGCGCCGATCAGGGCGACCAGGCCGATCAGCGGATGGAGCAGGAAACACATCGCGAGGA
The DNA here is from genome assembly GCF_052075965.1 of Bradyrhizobium sp. 482_C4_N1_8. NCBI lineage: Bacteria > Pseudomonadati > Pseudomonadota > Alphaproteobacteria > Hyphomicrobiales > Nitrobacteraceae > Bradyrhizobium > Bradyrhizobium sp. 482_C4_N1_8. Next base: position 6,170,584 of record NZ_CP197231.1, read on the forward strand.
AGATCGGCGTCCACGGCACATCCATCAGCGACGTGATGACGCCCCCCGACAGCACCTCGCGCAAGGTGTCGACATCGCGCAGCAGCTGAACATGATGCGAGCTGCTCGTGCTCAGCGCCTGCCCGAGCGCGGTTTCGAACGTCTCGCCCGAGACGAACCGGTCGAAGCGCAATCCGGTCTGCACGAGAACCCGGCTGCGAAAATGCTCGAGCGTCGCGTAGCTGATGAAGAGCACGAGCGCGATGAGCGAGAGCAGCAGCAGCGTCATCCCGTTTCGGCTCGTGAGCACCCGATCGTAGATCTGCATGGTGTAGATCGGCGACACGAACACCAGCAGATTGATGAAGATGGATAGTCCACCCGCCGCGAGCAGGCCGGGACGTATCCGACGGAAGACATCCGCGAGCGCAGACTGTTTTGCCGAAGCGTGCATGTGCATATCCGGGCCGCCCTTGGCCGGGCGGCGGTAAACGGTTGAAAAATTGCATGCGATCGAGCGTCAAGACGCCCGCATTTCAACATTCCGCCGTGCGCGGAATGGTACCCCGCCTCTCGACCGCCCCGGTGGTCGCGAGGAACTCCCCAGAGTGGACATGCGCGCAGCGCACCGCGCGCATGTCCTTGTCGATGTAGACGACCTACGAGCTTACGAGTGCCACCCGTGATGATCGTTGTGGTGAGACATCAGATCAGCCAGATGCGCTACGAACGAGCCCGTGTCCGTCGTATCCGTCTGCCCCGAACCGGCATCCGCAGTCGTGTTCGACGTCGCAGTGTGACCCCGCCACCAGGAATGATCTCCGGATGCGGACGACGTGCTGGCATTATTGAGCCACTGCGAGAAATCGAGCCCACCACCGTTGTGGTTGTGCCCGCCACCGCCGTTGCCCGCCTGCCAGGACGAACCGCCCCACCAGCCGCCGCCGCCGCCGTGGTGATGACCACCCCAGCCGCCAGTATCCGTCGAACCGCCGGTTGACGGATCAGTCGTTCCGTCCGAGCCCGAGACGGGAGGGGTGCCTCCGGTGCTACCGCCAGCATCGGCAACCGGCGGCGTGGAGCCGTCCGTGCCGGTGCTACCGCCACCGTCCGCAACCGGCGGCGTGTTGCCGCCCGTGCCGGTGCTACCGCCAGCGTTGTCAACCGGCGGCGTGCTGCCGTCCGTGCCGGTGCTACCGCCAGCGTTGTCAACCGGCGGCGTGCTGCCGTCCGTGCCGGTGCTACCGCCAGCGTCCACCGGCGGCGGCGTGTCGGTCACCGGATCGGTAACAGGCGGAGCGGTCGCGCCCCCCGTGCCATGGCTCGTATTGTGCGCAAGGAACACCTGCTGCAGTGCCGGCAAATTCTCGAGCGCAGTGTCGCCATTCTGCGATCCCCACGCGTAAGCATAGTCAAAGGCCGGATTGGGAACGAGGTCCGCCCAATGATCGATCATTGCCTGCTCTTGCGCGGCAGTCGGCACAGCGACCTTGCTGCCGGTTTCGGTGGACCAGCCGCCGCCGCCGAACGCCTGATAAACCGGAACGATGGAGTCGAGCGGGATTCCGGCTTGCTCAGCGGCAGAGACGTACTTGTCGATCGTGCTGAGGTCGACGTTCGGACGGTCCGTCCACACCGGATACCAATCGAGACCGAAGTAGTCGATGTGGGTGTTCGCCTGGTTGTAGCTGTTCATGTAGTTCGGATCGTCCGATGATCCAGTGTTCATCAGGACGGTGAACGTCTTGGCCCCGGGATCGTGCTGATGAATCCAGTCGGATTCAGCCTTCAGATCCGCGGGGTCGGCTTGCGGTCCCCACTGACCGGTCAGATCAGGCTCATCCACAAGGTAGAAGCCGAACACTTTCGGATTGTTGAGGAACGGCGTCACCTGGTCGATAAAGTCCTGAGTCACGCCGTGGTACTGATCGAGCCAGACCAGACCCTGCACACCGTCGGGCAGTGCATTCACCTGGTCGACATACTGGACATCTGCGAGATTAAAGCCAGCTTCAGCTGGTGCGAAGTTACCTTGCGAGTCCAGACCCCCGCCCGCAGCGTAGTGTAATGTTGCCAATGATATTCCCCTGTCAGTGTTGAAAGCCCCCAGTGACCTGTAGGTCTGAGCGCCCGACAACCGATCGTGCGTCCCACCGAGGTGAACGTATGTTTACGTTTGAGGCAGGAATCTCCGTTCCATTGGGCGTAACCAAGGGATTATTGTGCTGAAAGTTTGCACAACAACGCGCCAACGCTGATCGCCGGATCTGCGGGAAAACTTGTTTTGAAAGACGATTCAACGATATGCGGCCAATCGAGGCCGAGAAGATCAATGTTGAATCTGGCACAACGCCGACGAAATTGTTCAATGCCGGTAGCGGGCAGCAAACCGGATTGATGTCCGTGGATTACCTCCGATGACGGATGTTCTCATCGAAGCGTTTCCGTTGTTCAGTAAAGGGCGTGGCGCAAATAGAGAGAAAATCCAAGCGGATCAGCGCTCCTGTGAGCCGGTATTTTAGCACCAAAGGCGAGCTCGTTTGCGGGGGCAATTGCGAATCGCGGAAGTATTAGGCGCTGGGTTGCCTTGCCGCTCTTTAGCACCGTGGCTGGAGAGCTCTTTTTGATAGCGCACGCGAAGCGAATTTGTCCCACCCGTTCGCTCTGCCGCGCGCTGGCGATTTTTCGAGTAGAATCAGCTCATTTGCTGCCGAGGACGTCATGTCAGGGTCGGCCCAAACGAACGTCAAGTTTCCGCCGGGTTCACGAATTCAGGTAAAGCCGGCAGCCGGTCCTCGCTTATCTGGAAAGACCGGGACCGTGGTTGGGGCCGGATACTATCCGAAGAGCCTCCGCGTCATTCTGGACGGATCGAAGGGACCAATTACTCTTCACGTGGACTACGTGGCCATGATCGACACGTGAAGCGGGCGCAGCGTTCACGGCCCCACTTGCGGCAGAAGGCGCTCTTCAACGACGCGTTTTGAGTTACTCCAGAAGTATAGCCGGCCCCTGATCCAGCATTGGGCCGCTCTTTTGACCCATTTCAGCCAATCTTTGTTAGTTGCTCGTTGCTCGGGGCAGGATCCATCAATCCCGGAGCCTGCGATGTTCAAGCAAGTTATTTCTGCGTGCTGCCTCGTTGTGATCACCTCGCTCAATTCCGATGCACGACCCTATCGCATGCAGCACGCCTCTGAATGCAACGTCACCATGCCATGCGACTTCTCGAACTACGCGCAAATCCCGAACCAGCGAAGAGAGGTGCGAGACTCATTGCAGATACACCGAACCAAACAACTCTCCGTCGTCGCCAATACAAATATTGCGGCGTCTGATAGTCCCGTCAGCACTCGGATCGTTGGCGGCCGCCCCGCGGGCTGCCCCTCCTCATTCTGCGGTTGTGCCGCAGCCCTGCGCCTGTTTGGTCGCATCGTTCCGGAATTGAATCTCGCGGCAAACTGGCTGAGATTTCCGCGTACGTCGCCAGCACCAGGAATGGTCGCGGCAAGACGCGGGCACGTTTTCGTCCTCGAGCAGCACATCGGGGGCGACGTTTGGATGGCGTACGACGGCAACTCAGGTGGACGCGCAACGAGAATACACGCGCGTTCTTTGAGGGGGTACACGGTTGTGAATCCGCGCGCGACGCTGACTTGAATTTAGCCCTTTATCGAATCGGCAACACGGTTGCCAAGCACCGGCATGCTTTCACCGGGACAGCGGCAATCTCTCGTCGCTGAGGCGCCGTTATTCTCTCCGGTCGAAACACGATCTAATGGCTCAACGCAATCATATTGGTTGGTCGGGGAGCTGGAGGCAAATGTGCTGGCGGCACCGATCGGCGGCCGTCAGCCCGACACCGTCAGGCGACGACAGATCTCGCGCTCTCCCGCTCTCGCATCGCTCCCTCGATAGCCTTCTCAAGGGCAGCCTGATCGAACGGCTTCGACAGGCGGCGCAGATTGGAACGCGCGTCGATGGGAAGCTCCGCATATCCGGTGCTCAGGAGGATGACCGTACCGGGACGCTCCACGACCACGGCTTCAGCAAGCTGCAGGCCGGTCATGACCGGCATCGCATAGTCGGTGACGACGAGTTCGATGGTCTGCGTGCGGCGGAGGAGATCCAATGCCTCTTCGCCCGAGCGTGCCTCGACCACTGCATGCCCGAGATCCTCCAGCATTGCCGCCGTATTCTCCAGCACGAGAGGGTCGTCGTCGACCAGAAGCACGGAAAGCCGGTGGTCGGCCCGAAGCATGGGTGCCGGGGACTCCGCTCGCGGCGCTGGCACCGCGGCCTCCTCCTCAGCCACCGGCAGCCAGATCTCGGCCGTCGTGCCCACTCCAAGGCGGCTCTTCAGGACGAGCCTGCCGCCGGACTGCTCGGCGAGGCCGTGAACCATCGATAGTCCGAGCCCGGTGCCTTTGCCGATACCCTTCGTCGTAAAGAACGGCTCCTGAGCGTGCTTCAGCGTTTCCTCGTCCATGCCGCAGCCCGTGTCGCTCACCGAGAGCGCCACGTAGCGGGGAGCGCCAGCTTCGTGTTGCTCGTCTCTGGCGGGGATGGTTATCAGGCCACCGGCCGGCATCGCATCACGCGCGTTTACGGCGAGATTGAGGATGGCCAGTTCGAGCTGGTTGGCGTCAATCTTTACGTTTGGCAGGTCCAGCGGAAAGAGTGTGTCGATACGGACGCCTGCCTCGAATTTCAGCAGTGACGCCATGCCCCGCACCAGTGCGGCGATATCGACGACAGCCGGCTTGAGATCCTGTTTGCGAGCGAAGGCGAGCAAGCGCTGGGTTAGCAGTGCGCCCCGCTGCGCGCCTTGCATCGCGTTGTCCACGAGACGCTGTATCTTCGGATCGTCTGTTTGCAGGCGTTTTTTCAGGAGCTCGAGGCTGCCGAGAACGGCGGCGAGCAGGTTGTTAAAATCGTGGGCCACGCCGCCGGTGAGTTGACCGATGGTCTCCATTTTCTGCGACAGCGTCAGCGCTTCGCGTGCCCGATCCAGCGCTTCCTGTGCCCGTCTCCTCTCGCTGATGTCGCGCACGATCTTGGCAAACCCGGTGATCAAGCCGCTTTCGTTCCGTACCGCGACCAGGGTTGCCTCTGCCCAGAAGCGGCTGCCATCCCGGCGCACGCGCCAGGCTTCCACTGCTGACTTGCCGTACCGCTCCGCCTCCAGGAGAGCACGTGCTGGCGCCCCGGAAGCGCGGTCTTCGTCGGTATGAAGGATCGCGTAGCTGGTCCCTACGATGTCGTCGCCGTAACCCATCAGCCGGCGCGCCCCGAGATTCCAGTTTCCGACGGACCCATTCGGCTCGATCATGAACATGGCGTGATCGGCGATGCCCTCCACCAGGAGCCGAAAGCGTTCTTCACTTCGCCTCAGCGCGCTGGCCTCGCGTTCGGCGCGCTCCGCCGAGGCCCGATCATAGACGGCAGCGGCAATCCCAATGCTCAGGATCAAGATGGTGGCGCCGGCGAGCAGAAATGCCAGCGGCGCCCGACCCACGAAATGTCCAGCGTGTCCCGCCATGGTGTTCGCAGGCTCGAACGAGGCACCTTCCATAGCTGCGTAATGCATGCCGGAGATCGCGAGACCCATGACAAGTCCTGCGAAAAGTCGCTGCGTCGCGTTCGTCTTGCGAAAGGCAAGCCAGAGCGCCACGACCGAAGCGCACATCGCGATCACGACCGAGAGCACGACCCACCGAGGATCGTACGCGACGGATGCCGCCATTCTCATCGCGCTCATGCCCGTATAGTGCATGCCGGATATGCCAAGCCCCATCGCCAGGCCGGACACCAGGAGCGCCTGCGGGCGTCTTCCGACCACGGCAAAGGCCGCGGCCGCGACAACAATGGGGACGACAAGCGATAGAAAGGTGAGGAATGGATCGTAGGAGATCTCGACCCCGGGCAGCCTGAAGGCCAGCATGCCGACGAAATGCATGGACCAAATGCCGCCGCCCATAGCGGTGGCCGCGGCTGCAAGCCAAGCCGGACGAGCCCGCCCAGACGCGGCACGCATCCGGGTCGCGAGGTCGAGCGCTGTGTAGGAGGCGAGCGCGGCGATCAGGATCGACAGCGCCACAAGAACGGGATCGTGAGAGGCCGTATGGTGATTCATTTCCACCAGATGGTAATGGAAATCCGGGGCAAATTCACCCTAGGTCGAATAGCGGCGGCGGGATCGGGGCCCGGCCGGCCGCGATCCGTGGCACCCTGTCGGCAAATTCAAGCTGGATCCAGCCGCCAGGGGGCTGTTTCCGCCCCACCTCCCTTGGGGATTTGAACCGGACCAGGCCTGTGCTGGGTCAGGCTCCATGCACGGACCAAGCGGAGGATCGTGCCCCTCACGCACCGCCCTTCAAATTGGGCAAGCCGGCCGCCTATTGCACCGCGAAGCCAATTGCGCCGCAACATTCAAAATGAGACTGCCCGTCAAGCCGCACGACGCGCCCATACGTGCACTGCATCCGACTTCGGTTAGCCTTCGTTCAACAGCCGGGCGCCTTTCGGGAGCCACGGCGCCGCGCCAATTCAGCGAAAAATTTGGCCATAGAGGGAGGAATGAAATGTTGAAATGCAGTGTGGGACTGATCGCGCTAAGCAGCCTTTTCCTTTCAGGCGCGGCAATCGCCCAGGAAAAGATCAAGGTCGGCGTCACCGCAACGCTGGAGGGCACCTACACGGTGCTCGGCGAGGACGGCATGCGCGGCCACCAGACGGCGCTCAATGTGCTTGGCAAGAAGGTCGGCGACAAAGAGCTTGAATTCATCGTTGCTTCGACCGACGCGACGCCGGATTCCGCGGTGCGCGCCGTGCGCAAGCTGATCGAGCAGGATAAGGTGCAGATCCTGTTGTCGCCGCTCTCCGGCGACGAGGGCATTGCGGTCAAGAACTTCGCCAAGACCCATCCCGAGTTGACCTTCATCAATGCGGCATCCGGCGCGCAAGAAACCACCTATGTCGATCCCGCTCCGAACTTCTTCCGCTACAACATGGACGGCGCGCAGTGGCAGGTGGGCCTCGGCCAATACGCCTATGAAACCAAGAAATATCGCAAGATCGCGACCGTCGGCGAGGACTATTCTTTCATCTACACCCAGGTATTCGGCCTCGTGCTCGAATTCTGCGGCGCCGGCGGCCAGGTCACCAACCGGCAATGGGTGCCGCTCGGCACCAAGGATTTTGCCTCCGTCATCGCGGCGCTGCCCGACGATGTCGATGCGATCTATCTCGGCCTCGGCGGTGCGGATGCCGTCAACTTCCTGAACCAATACCAGCAGGCCGGCGGCAAAGCGCATCTGATGGGCGGCTCCATCATGATCGACCAGACCATCCTGTCCTCGAAAGGCAACGCAAAGAACGCGCTAGTCGGCACCATCGCGGCGAGCGGCCAGGCCGACACCTGGGAGGATCCGGGTTGGCAGAAGTTCGTGAAGGCGTATCAGGACGCGTTTCCACCCAACAAGCGCTTCCCGAGCCCGTCGCTTCTTGCGACCAACTACTACGGCTCGACTATGGCGCTGATCCTCGCGCTCCGTGAGGTCAATGGCGATCTTTCCAACAACCAGGCCAAGTACAAGGAGGCGCTGGCCAAGATCGAGATCGACGCACCGAACGGCAAGATCAAGCTTGACGCCAACCGCCAGGCGATCGGCACCAACTTCGTCACCGAGGTCGTCGATGACGGCAAGGGTGCGCTGTTCAGTAAAGTCGTGAAGGTGATCCCGAACGTGAACCAGACGCTCGGTTACGATCCGGCGGTGTTCGCCAAGATCGGACTGCCGAGCCGTACGGTCCCGGAATGTAAGAAGTACTGACGCATTCACCGTCGCTCGTTTCGCATGCTCTCCGGCAACCGGGAGCGATTTGCAGGCGCGATATCTTGCGCTCTTGCAATCTCGCCCCGGTTGTTGAACGCTGACTGAAAAGACAAGAACATTCAGGAGGGAAGGCATGAGCCGGGCGCTTGCCGTCTTTCACGGCCGGTTCGGTCGGGCGACGGTCTATCAGTTGAACCGCCCCTTCAACGTGCACGCACATCGCGAAGGTCATCTGATCTTCCATGTTGGCGGCCTGTCCGCATGCATCGACGTCTGTAACGGGCACTACGACCTTACGGAAAGCTCCATCGTTGCGGTCAATCCCTGGGAGCCTCACAATTTCCTGCCGTCCGATCTCGACGGTGGCGCGATCTTCTTCGTGCTCTACGTCAATCCGGAATGGTTCGCGCCCGACGCGCCCGGTGCCGACCGCCTGCGTTTCGGCCGCACCCAGTTCAAGCGCACGGTCGCACTCGACAAGCACATCAGACGAACCGCAGCACTTGTGTGCGGCGCACCGTCACTCTCCAGCCTCGATGCCGAGCTGCGGCGGCTGATCGACATCTGCTACGACGAAAGTTGGCAGCAGGCCGAGATCGCCCGTGACGCACGCACGGCTGGCGCCGTCACCGACTTCCGCGTGCGCAAATGCATCAAGCTGATGTCGGAAAGTCCGGGCGCCGAAATGGAGCTCGACACGATCGCGCGCGAATCCGGCCTGTCGCGACCGCATTTCTACCGGTTATTCCGCACCCAGACCGGCGTCACGCCGCATCTCTACCTCAACACCCTGATCATGGAACAGGCGCTGGAAGCCCTTGTCGCCGGCGAAGCACCGATCGCCGACATCGGCTTCGACCTCGGCTTCTCCTCGCAAAGCGGCTTCACACGCTTCTTCACCGCCAATGTCGGGATGGCGCCGACCGATTACCGCCGCGCCGCCAAGGTTTTGCGGGCCTGACCGCGCGCGAAAAGATACTGACGATCAAACGCTCCCCTTGTGCCCTCGCTAAGATGGTCGGAACGCGATCCCGAAAAGAGGATCGCAAGTCCGGGAGGACGCACGTCCATGGCGAGGTACGCAGCCTACGCAAGGCTGTTCGACCAGCGTTCAAAACATGAGGCAGGGCGAGGTCGAAGCGGCCTGATCGCGCCCTCTTCCCGTTTGCGGGGGCGCGAGGCGGGGATGAGGCAGTTGACATGACGCGCTTCGTCGAACGTCATCCAGCCTGGGCCCTGATCGTGATCATCGCGATCGCGCTTGCACTGTGGCTGACCTTGGCGGTATGGCCGCCCGGACTTGAAGAGGCGATCGGCCGCAAGCGGGTCTTCCTGAACGCCGTGTTCAACGGCATCACGCTCGGCGGCCTCTACTTCCTTGTCGCCAGCGGTTTCACCCTGATCTTCGGCCTGATGCGCAACGTCAACCTCGCGCACGGCTCGCTGTATTTGTTCGGCGGCTATGTCGGCTACGCCATCAGCGCCTCGACCGGCTCCTGGCTCCTCAGCTTCATCGTCGCCTTCATCCTGACGGCGCTGGTCGGCGTCCTGCTTCAGCTCATCGTCTTCCGCCGCATGGAGGGCCAGGACTTGCGGCAGACCATGGTGACGATCGGTCTCTCGATCGTTTTCGCCGATCTCATGCTGTGGGCTTGCGGCGGCGACTTCTATCAGATCCAGACACCGAACTGGCTGATCGGCCCGATCGAGCTGCCGCTGGTCACTGCGGTGAAATCCTCGGGCGAACCGGTCTATCTCCGCTATCCCCTGGTCCGGCTGGTGATCTTCGCCGCGTCCGTCGTGATCGGCCTGGCGATGTGGCTGGCGCTCAACCGCACACGCATCGGCATGATCATCCGCGCCGGTGTCGACGATCGCGACATCCTGGCCGCGACCGGAGTGCGGATCCAGCTCGTCTTCGTGCTGGTCTTTGCGCTCGGTGCCGGGCTTGCCGGCATCGCCGGCGTCGTCGGCGGCACCTTCCAGTCTCTCTCGCCTGGCGAAGACATCCGCTTCCTGCTTGCCTCGCTCGTCGTCGTCATCGTCGGCGGCATGGGCTCGATCCCCGGTGCCGCGCTCGGCGCGCTGATCATCGGCCTCGCCGAACAGCTCGGTTCGGTCTACATCCCGACCTACGCCATCGTCGTGACCTTCCTGATCATGGTGCTGGTACTGGCAGTCCGGCCGCAAGGCCTGTTGGCGAGGCGCTGAGATGTCGCTCGCCCACGACGCCCACGTCACCGTTCGTCCCGCCGCAGCGGCGCAGCGCCCCACCTTGCGCGGATGGCCGGAGATCAACAATCCTGCAGCCTGGATCGTCGCGGCCATTCTCCTGATCATGCCGCTGATCGCCAACGGCTTCTTCCTGATCGAGATCTTTGCGACCACGCTGATCCTCGGCATCATGGCGCTGAGCCTGATGTTCCTCGCCGGCTACGGCGGCATGGTCAGCCTGATGCAGCTCACCATCGCGGGCTTCTCCGCCTATATGGTCGCGGTGTTCGGCGTCAGCGGCAACGCCAATATCAGCCTGGGTTGGCCGTGGTGGCTCGCGGTCCCGATGGCGCTCGCGCTCGCGACCCTGTTCGGCACGCTTGGCGGCGCGCTGGCCGTGCGCACCGAGGGCATCTACACCATCATGATCACGCTCGCGATCGGCGCGGCTTTCTATTATTTCACCAACCAGAACTGGGCGATCTTCAACGGCCATACCGGCATCAACACTGTTGCAACGCCGCATTTCTGGGGCGTCAACTGGCGCGCCGACATTCCCTTCTATTACATCGTGCTCGCGGTCGCTGCGCTGTGCTACTTCGTCGTTGAATACATCTCCCGCGCACCATTCGGCCTGGCGCTGCAGGGTGTGCGCGACAATCCCCGCCGCATGGCGGCGCTCGGCTTCAACGTCAATGCGCACCGCGTCGCCGCCTACGCCTTCGCGTCCTTTGTCGCGGCGCTGGCCGGCGTTCTCCAGGTCTGGAACTACCGGCAGATCTCGCCGGGATCCGTCAGCGTCGGCGCCTGCATCGATATCCTCATCATCGCCGTGGTCGGCGGCATCACGCGTCCCATCGGTCCGTTCATCGGCGCACTGATCTTCGTGCTGTTACGCACCTTCGCGCTCGACTTCCTGGTCAAGCTCGGGCTCGACGGCAACCGCTTCCGGCTGCTGATCGGCCTCGGTTTCCTCGCCATCGTCTTCTGGTCCTCGGACGGCGTGATCGGGCTCTGGCAGAGCTGGCGACAGCGCCAGCGATCCGGCGCGGCCCGTTCAAGCGAACGTCACGGCCGAGGATCTGGTCAAGGATCCGGTCATGGATAGCGTAGCGCAACGCCTCTCAGCCGTCGGCGCCGGCGCGGCGCTGGAGCTTCGCGGCGTGACGCGCCTGTTCGGCGCGCTGGCTGCGCTCACCGACGTCACCATTACCGTGCGCCCCGGCGAGCGGCGCGCGGTGCTCGGCTCGAACGGTGCCGGAAAAACCACCCTGTTCAACTGCATCACCGGCGATTTCCCGCCGTCCTCCGGCACCATCCGTTTCTTCGGCGAGGACGTCACCCACTTCCCGCCCTACGAGCGCATCCGCCGCGGCCTGCGCCGGACCTACCAGATCTCAGCACTCTTTCCTGGTCTCACCGTCCAGGACAACGTCTACCTCGCCTGCCGCGGCGTCTCGCGCGGCCGCTTCTCGTTCCTGCGCCCCGGACAGAACGACGCACTGATGAGCGCGGCCGATAATCTCGTGCAGGCTGTCCATCTCACAGGCGTGAAGGACCAGCGCGTCGCGGAGCTTGCGCATGGCCAGCAGCGCCAGCTCGAGATCGCACTGGCGCTCGCCGGCGCGCCGCGCTTCGTGTTGTTCGACGAGCCGGCCGCGGGGCTGTCTCCGACCGAGCGTGCCGAGCTGGTCGAGATCTTGACCTCGCTGCCGGCGCATATCGGCTACATCATCATCGAGCACGACATGGACGTGGCGCTACGCGTCGTCGAGAGCGTCACGATGATGCACAACGGGCGCATCTTCAAGGAAGGCCTGCCGCAGGAGATCGAGTCCGATCCCGAGGTGCAGGAGCTTTACCTCGGAGGCGGCCATGAATGAGGTCCGCCGCTCGGCCGCCGCCGCCCTCGAAGTCCGCGGCCTCGACGTCTACTACGGGCATTCGCATGCGCTGCAGGGCGTGGACCTGACGCTCGAAGCCGGCGTATTCTCGGTGGTCGGTCGCAACGGCATGGGCAAGACCACGCTGTGCAAGGCGATCATGGGGCTGGTGCCGGTCAGCGGCGGCTCGATCCGCGTCCGCGGCGACGACATCACCCGGCGGCCGCCCGCCCACATAGCCCGGCTCGGCGTCGGCTACGTGCCGCAGGGCCGGCGGCTATGGCGCTCGCTCAGCGTCGACGAGCATCTGCAGCTTGCCGCGGGCCTGCGGCGCGGGGCTTGGACGGTCGAGCGCATCTACGAGACCTTTCCGCGATTGGCCGAGCGCAAGGACCATGGCGGCGGCCAACTCTCCGGCGGCGAGCAGCAGATGCTGGCGATCTCCCGCGCGCTGCTCACCAATCCGCAGCTCCTGATCATGGACGAGCCGACCGAGGGGCTTGCGCCCGTCATCGTCGCCCAGGTCGAGGAGATGCTGGTAGGGCTTGGCGAGGACGGCGACATGTCCGTGCTCGTGATCGAGCAGAACATCGGTGTGGCCACGGCCGTCTCGCGCAACGTCGCGATCATGGTCAACGGCCGCATCAACCGCATCATCGATTCCGCGCGCCTTGCCGCGGACCGGGGGTTGCAGCAGCGCCTGCTCGGCGTCGGCCTCCACGCCGAGCTCGAGCCCGCCGTCGACATGCCGGCGGCAGGCACCGGGGCGAAGGCCGCACCGCAGCCGTCCCGTCCAGGCGGCCCGATCCGTGTCTACATCTCCAACCCGACACCGCCCACCCGCTGGTCGCAGCCGGTCCCGATCGCCCGCATCGAGGCCGCCGCCCGCACGCTCTCGACACAGGTAGCGCGTCTCGACGAGACCGCCCGGCGCCGGCGCGAGCCGGTCGCGGCGCAAACGCAGGGACCCCCGGTCGTGCTCGTCGTCGGCACGCTCGACACCAAGGGCACGGAGCTTCGCTTCATCCGCGACATCATCGCCGGGAGCGGCCTGCGCACGCGACTGGTCGATGTCTCCACCAGCGGCCGGCACGCAACCAGCGACGTCTCGGCCCAGGAGATCGCCTTGAACCATGGGCGCGGCGGATCGGCGGTGTTCGGACCCGACCGCGGCGCCGCCGTCACCGCGATGGCCGAGGCCTTCGCCAGCTGGCTGCGACGCCAGAACAATATTGCCGGCGTGATTTCGGCGGGCGGCTCGGGCGCAGCGTCACTGGTCGCGCCGGGGATGCGGACCCTCCCCGTCGGAGTGCCCAAGCTGATCATCTCCTCCGTCGCCTCCGGCGACGTCGGGCCCTATGTCGGCCCGGCCGACATCACCATGATGCATTCGGTCACTGACGTGCAGGGCCTCAACTCGATCTCGCGTGCCGTGCTCGCCAATGGCGCCCATGCGCTGGCCGGCATGGTCAGGGCGCGGCTCGATCAGCACGCGCAGAAGGATGGCGGCGACGGCGCATTGCCGTCGGTCGGCATCACCATGTTCGGCGTCACCACGCCGGCGGTCCAGAAGATCGCGGCCGACCTGCGCGAGGATTTTGAGTGCCTCGTCTTCCACGCCACCGGCGTTGGCGGCCGCTCAATGGAGAAGCTCGTCGATTCCGGGCAGATCGCCGGCGTCATCGATCTCACCACCACGGAAATCTGCGATCTCCTGATGGGTGGCGTGTTCCCGGCAACCGACGACCGCTTCGGCGCCATCATCCGCAGCCGCCTGCCCTATGTCGGCTCGGTGGGCGCGCTCGACATGGTGAATTTCGGCGCCCCGGACACCATTCCCGAGCGCTACCGCGGCCGCAAATTCCACGTCCACAACCCCCAGGTCACCCTGATGCGGACCACGGCCGAGGAAAACGAACGCATGGGCCGCTGGATCGCCGATCGGCTCAACCAGATGGACGGCCCGGTGCGCTTCTTCCTGCCCGAGGGCGGCGTCTCCGCGCTCGACGCGCGAGGACAGCCATTCTGGGATCCCGATGCCGATGCGGCGCTGTTCCGTGCGCTGGAGCGGAACGTGCGGCAGACCGCCAACCGTCAGCTCATCCGCGTCCCCAAGAACATCAACGATCCCGAGTTCGCCTCCACCATCGTCAGCGCGTTCCGGACCTTGTTCGGCCGCACCGGGGCGCGCCGGAGACTAGCGAGGTGACCGATGGCCCGGTTTGAACGCGCAGAACTGTTGAAACGCTTCCGCGACATGGCAAAGCGCGGCGAGCCCATCATCGGCGGCGGCGCCGGCACCGGCCTGTCGGCCAAGTGCGAGGAAGCCGGTGGCGTCGATCTCATCGTCATCTACAATTCCGGCCGCTATCGCATGGCCGGCCGCGGCTCGCTTGCGGGATTGATGGCTTATGGCGACGCCAACGCCATCGTGCTGGAGATGGCCGGCGAAGTGCTGCCCGTCGTGACCAAAACGCCAGTGCTCGCTGGAGTCAATGGCACGGATCCGTTCCGCGACATGGACGTTTTCCTGGACCAGTTGAAGGCGCTCGGTTTCGCCGGCGTGCAGAACTTTCCGACCGTCGGCCTGATCGACGGCGTGTTCCGCGCCAATCTCGAAGAGACCGGCATGTCCTACGCGCTCGAGATCGACATGATCGCCAAGGCGCGCGAGAAGGACCTGCTGACGACGCCCTACGTCTTTACCGAGAAGGAAGCCGCCGCGATGGCGATCGCGGGCGCGGATATCATCGTCTGTCACCTCGGCCTGACGACCGGGGGCACCATCGGCGCGCAGACCGCGCCGAAGCTCAAGGATTGCCCGGCGCGCATCGACACCTGGGCCTCCGCCGCGCTCAGCGTCAATCCGGACATTCTGGTGCTCGCCCACGGCGGACCGATCGCCGATCCGGACGACGCCGATTTCATCATGAAGAACACCCGCTACTGCCACGGCTTTTACGGCGCCTCCTCGATGGAGCGGCTGCCGGTCGAGCGGGCGCTGACGGATCAGGTACGCAAATTCAAGGCGATCGGCGCGCGATAACGCCGGAAGGTCGAGGGAGGGAAATATGTCAGGGACTCTGGTCGGTGAATTGATCCTCTGGCTGATCGTCGCCATCGTGGTGATCGTGGTCGGCGTCTACATCGTGAACTGGCTCTACCATCGCTCGTCCAAGGAGACCTCATTCGTCCGGACCGGCCTGCTCGGCGAGCGCGTCGTGATCAACGGCGGCGCGTTCGTGCTGCCCTTCATCCACGACTACACGCCGGTCAACATGAACGTGCAGCCGATGGGCATCGTGCGCTCCCGGCAGGACGCCGTGATCACCCGGGACCGCATGCGCGTCGACATCGAGGCCGACTTCTATGTCCGCGTTCAGGCGACCCGCGAAGCCGTGTCCATCGCCGCCGCCACGCTCGGCCGCCGCACCATGGAGCCCGAGAAGCTCCACACCCTGCTCGCCGGCAAATTCATCTCCGCGATCCGTTCGATTGCCTCGGAGATGACCCTGGAACAGATGCACGAGCAACGCGGCGAGTATGTGGCCCGCGTCAAGGCGAACGCGGCCGAGGCCCTCGCTCAGAACGGACTCGAGCTGGAGTCCGTCGCGATCACCGATCTCGACCAGACCGATCTCGAATTCTTCAATCCCTCGAACCGCTTCGACGCCGAAGGTCTGACACGCCTGATGGAGGACATCGAGGCCAAGCGCAAGCTGCGCAACGACATCGAGCAGGATTCGATGATCAAGATCCGCTCCCGGAATCTGGAGGCCGAGCGACAGGCCCTCGAGATCGAGCGCGAAAGTGAGACGGCGCGCCTCGAGCAGGAGCGTGACATCGAGATGCGCCGCGCCCTGCAACGCACCGAGGTCGCGCGTGAGCGGGCCCTGCGCGAGACCGAGGCCGAGCAGGCGCAGATTTCCGCGCGGGAGACCATCGAGAAGGCACGCATCGCCAACGACCAGGCGATCGCGGAAGCCCGCATCGCCTCGGAGCGCGAGACGCGCCAACGGGAGATCGAGCGCACCCGCACCATCGAAGAGAAGGAATTGCTCGCCCGCGAGGAGATCGAGAAGACCCGGATCGCCAACCAGCGCTCGATCGACACCAGCCGCATCGCCTCTGAGCGCGAGGTGCGCCAGCGCGAAATCGAGCGGATGCGTACTATCGAAGAAGCCGAGATCGCCGCCCGCGAGGCGATCGAGAAAGCGCGTATCCAGCAGGACCGGGTGGTGACCGACGCCCGTATTGCCAACGAGGAAGAGACACGGCGCCGCGAGATCGAGCGGACCCGCGCCGTGGACGAAGCCGAGATCGCCGCCCGCGAAGCGACCGAAAAGGCCCGCATCGCCCAGACCATGATTGTCAATGTCGAGCGCATCGCGTCAGACGAGCGCACCCGCGCGCTTGAGATCCAGCAGGTGCGCACGATCCAGGAAGCCGAGATCGAGGCCCAGCGCGCGGTCGAGGCCGCGCGCATCGCCCGTGAGCGGACACTTGCCGCCGAGCGCATCGCCGCTGAGCAGAATACGCGGCAATTGGAGATCGAGCGGAACCAGGCACTCGACGTCGCGGGAATCGCGGCACGCGAGGCGACGGAAGCCACCCGTATCGCCCAGGAGGAACGAGTTCGTTCGCTCGAGATCGCCCGCAACCGCGCCGTCGAGGAAGCCGATATCGCCTCCCGCGAAGCGATCGAGGCCGCGCGCATCGCGCAGGAGAAGGCGATCGCGGCCGAGCGGATCCAGGCCGACAGGGAGACCAAGGCGCTGGAGATCGAGCGGACCGCCGCAGTCGAGGCAGCCGACCTCAAGCGTCGCGACGTAATCGAGCGCCAGCGCATCGGCGTCGATCTCGCGCTGGAGTCCGAGCGGATCAATTCGTCCAAGAAGCGCGAAGTGCTCAATATCGAGCAGAAGAAGGCAATCGAGATCGCGGACGAAGACCGCGTCATCGCGCTCTCCACCAAGCGCTCCGAACGCATCGACGCCGACCGCCAGGTCAAGCAGGCCGAAATCGTCGCACGCAAGGACGTCGAGACCACTGACGTCTCGCGCGAGCAGGCGCTGGAGGCGGCACGGATCGAACGCCGCCGCTCGATCGAGCAACTCGAGGTCGCCCGCGTCCAGTCGCTCCAGGAAGCCGAGATTGCCGCGCGCGAGGAGGTCGAGCGCGCCCGCATTGCCTCCGATCGCGGCCTGGATGAAGCCCGCATCGGCCGTGAGCGCGAGCTGCGGAAGCTCGAAGTCAATCGCGAGAAGGAGGTCGAGACCGTTCTGATGGAGAAGGCGATCGCGATCCACCTGAAGTCGCTGGAAGAATCCGCCGCCCGGGCCTCGGCCGAGGAAGCGCGGATACATGCGACGGAGGCCACCGAGCGCGTCATCACCGCACGTGAAAATGAGATCGCCAGGCGTCGCAAGAGCGTGGAAATCGTGATCGCCGAGAAGAAGGCCGAGGAGACCCGAATTGGAGCCGAAGCCGAGCGCGTGCGCGCGGCCGTCGAGGCCGAGGCGCAGCGGCTGCTCAACGAGGCCGAGAACGTGCTGACCGACCAGGCTCGCTACTCGCTGTTCCGCAGAAAGCTGCTCGACCGCATCGAAGGCATCGTGCGCGAGAGCGTCAAGCCGATGGAGAAGATCGAGGGCATCCGCATCCTCCAGGTCGACGGCCTCAACGGCAACGGCCATGGCGGCAATGGCGGCCGCAGCGCCACCGACGAGGTGATCGACTCGGCGCTGCGCTACCGCGTCCAGGCGCCGCTCATCGATTCGCTTCTGGCGGATATCGGCGTCGAGGGCGGCAGCCTCGCCAAGATGCCGGGCCTGATCCGCGAGGCCCGCGACATGCAAGGCATCAAGGAGTCCGCCCGCAAGGGCGGCGGTGGAGGCGGAGGCGGCGAGAAGCCGGCTGCAGCTCCCTCGCCTTCCACCGAGGGCGAACCGTCCGCGGAGCGCAGCCCCCGGAAGAAGAGCTGAGGTCGCATCATGGCCCGCGTCTATGTCTCAACCGTCGTCAATGCGCGCAACGATCGCGTCTGGGCGCGGGTGCGCGACTTCAACGGCATGCCGAACTGGCATCCCGCGATCGCGGAAAGCCGGATCGAGGGCGGCGAGCCCTCGGACAAGATCGGCTGTGTCAGGGATTTTCGCCTGCGCAACGGCGACCGCATCCGCGAAAAGCTGCTCGGCCTTTCCGACTACGACATGTTCTGCACCTATTCGATCCTGGAATCCCCCATGGGCGTCGAGAATTACGTCGCGACGTTGCGGCTGACGCCGGTCACCGACGGCGACCAGACCTTCATGGAGTGGACCGCCGAGTTCGACTGCGCACCCGAACGGGAAGCGGAGCTCGTCGGCAATATCGGCGGCGGCGTGTTCCAGGGCGGCTTCGACGCCCTCAAGCGCCAGTTCGGAGGGTGAGCTCCGTGCCGCATATCGTCAAGAGCACGATCCTGGATGCGTCCACCGATGCGGTGTGGAACGTGCTGCGCGATTTCAACGGACACGATCGCTGGCATCCGGCGGTCGCGAGCTCCACGATCGAGCGCGCGCACTCCCCTGACAAGATCGGCTGTGTCAGGCGCTTCAAGCTGCAGGATGGATCTGAGCTGCGCGAGCAATTGCTGGCGCTGTCCGATCTCGAGCAGACCTTCAGCTATTGCCTGCTCGATACGCCGGTGCCGATGTTCAACTACGTGGCGCATGTCCGCCTGCTGCCGGTGACCGACGGCGACCGCACCTTCTGGCACTGGGAGTCGCGCTTCAGCACCAGGCCGGAGGACCGCGATCGCATCATCCACATGGTCGCAGAAGACATCTATCAAGCCGGCTTCGAGGCGATCCGCCGGCACCTGAAGGAGGCGGCATAGCAATGGCCGTGACAGTGAAGACTTTTGCCAGCACCAGCGAAGCGGCCGGCGCGCTGTCGGCAGATCGCGGCGCACGCTATCTCGGCGGCGGCACGCTGGTGATGCGGGCGCTGAATGAGGGTGACGTCTCTGTCTCGACCGTCATCCGCGCCAGCGACCAGGCCCTGACCCGGATCGACGCGTCGGGCCCGCGCGTGACGCTCGGGGCCGGCATCACCTTCGCAAAAATCCTCGCCGAGCGCGACCTCGGCTTCCTGCATGCCCCTGCCCGCTCGATCGGCGGACCTGCGGTGCGCAACATGGGCACGGTCGGGGGCAACCTGTTCGCGCCAAGTCCCTATGGCGACTTCACGGTGGCGCTGCTTGCGCTCGATGCCACCGTCGCCGTGCAGGGCGGCTTTGGCACACGCGACATCGCCATCGAAGAGTTCTTGCAGTCGCGCGAGCGGCAGGCCGGCACGCTGGTGCTCTCGGTGTCCTGCGCACGGCCGGCGAGCGCGGACGCCTTCCGCTATCACAAGGTCGCCCGTATCAAGCCAAAGGGCGGCTCCGTCATTACGCTCGCAGCCCATCTGCCGATCAGCGGCGGACGGATCGCCGGGGCACGGATCGCGCTGGGCTCGATGGCGCCGACCCAGATTCGGGCACGCGCCGCCGAGCGTGTGCTCGAGGGACGTTCGCTGGATGCCGCGACCATCGCTGCCGCGGCGTCCGCCGTCACCGAGGGCACCTCCCCCTTCGACAACGCGCTCGGCAGCGCCTGGTATCGCCGCGAGATCGCCGGCGTACATCTGCGCCGTCTCCTCTCGGGTCAGGAATAGCTCGTCATGGCCAAGACCGCCCTGCAATTTCGTCATAACGGCCGCGACGTCGCGATCTTCGTCGATGGCGGCACCAATCTGCTGGTCGCTCTGCGCGAACTGATCGGCGATATGACGCCGAAATTCGGCTGCGGCCAGGGCGGCTGTGGCACCTGCAGTGTGCTGATCGACGGCGAGCTGCACCTGTCCTGCCTGACGCTGGCGGAGACCGTCGCCGGCCGATCGGTGGAGACGCTCGACGGCCTCAAGCAGGGCCCGAACCTGCATCCGCTCCAGCGCGCCTTCGCCGACAGTTTTGCCGCCCAATGCGGCTATTGCACGCCGGGCATGCTGATGGCCGCAAAGGCGCTGCTCGATCGCAATCCGCAGCCTAGCCGCGCCGAGGTCGTCGAGGCGATCTCCGGCAACATCTGCCGCTGCACCGGGTACGAACCCATCATCGATGCCATCCTCGCCGCTTCGGGCGGCCGGGCCAGTGCCTAAAGGATCTTGTCATGCTGGAACTGCGCAAGGACATTTTCGCCGACGAGCGCGACGACAATCTCAATGAGATCGGCAAGGGCACGCAGCGCCAGGACATGCTCGGCCATGTCACGGGCACGTCGAGCTATTTCAACGACCACAAGCTTCAGGGCATGCTGCATCTGAAAGTGGTCCGCTCGACGCAGGCGCACGCGCGGTTGCGCCATATCGACACTACGGAAGCCGAACGCTCGTCCGGCGTACGCCGGATCATCCGCGGCGCCGACGTGCCGCGCAATCTCAACACGCTTCTCAGCCTCATCAACTTCGGCAAGGACGACGAGCCTACGCTGGCGGCGGACAAGGTCCGCTACAAGGGCGAACCGGTCGTGGCCATCGTCGCGGACAGCGAGCGCGAGGCGTTCGAGGCAATCGCAAAGGTGCGGATCGACTACGAGCCGCTGCCCGTCGTGCTCGACGTCGAAGACGCGCTCAAGTCCGGGGCGCCCGTCGTCAACGAGACCTATCCGAAGAACGCCTTCATCTATCACGACGTCCATGATCACCAGAAGCTGCGCTTCGGCGATGCCGACGCCGCGCTCGCGACCGCCGACCACGTGCTCGAACAGCGCTACCAGATGTCGCCGATCGAGCACGCGCCAACCGAAACCAATGGCGCGATCGCCGCGCCCGACACCAACGGCCGCTACGTCGTCTACACCTCGACGCAGGCATTGTTCTTCTCGGTCGACACCTGCGCCAAGATCCTGGACCTGCCATCCAACACCTTCCACTTCATCGGCGGCACCGTCGGCGGCGGCTTTGGCGGCAAGGTGGATACGTTGACCGAGCCGCTCGCGATCCTGGGCGCGATGCTGACCGGGCGGCCCGTCCGCTATGTGTTCGGGCGTGAGGAGGAGATGCAGTACGGCCCGCCCCGCGGGGCCGAGCGCATCTACATCAAGGACGGCGTGATGCGGGATGGCCGTGTCATCGCGCGAAAAATCCGCGCCTATTTCGACAGCGGCGCCTATACGAGGCTTTCCAGCTACGCCGCCGTGAAATGCGCCGCGCATCTGCCCGGGCCATACACTATCCCCAATGTCTATGGCGACGTCTATTGCGTCTTCACCAACCGGACGCCCGCGACGGCGATGCGCGGTTTCGGCGTCACCGCGATGGATTTTGCGATCGAGTGCCAGATGGACAAGCTGGCGAACCTCGTCGGCATGAACCCGATGGAGTTCCGGATCCTCAATGCCTATCGCGACGGCGACATGAAGGCGCATCGGCGCGAAGCCAAGAACACCGCACTGATCGAATGCGTCCAGGTCGCCGCCGAGAAGGCGAAATGGCCGATCCGAGAGGAGTTCAAGCGAGCGTCGTCGCGCAAGGACGGCGGCGGCAGCCGTGCCGTTATCCCGCCGACACCGACGGATTCGCGCAGCCGGCCGGCCGCGCCAGTCCAGCAGCGCACCAGCTATGACCGGCTCCCGCCCACCGTCACCCGCGAACCACCGCGCGAGCCGCCGCCCCCTGCGCCGTCGCCACCTCCACCGCGGCCGGCCGCGCCCTCGCATGGCGCGCCCCGCTTCTCATCCGTGTTCGGCACCAGGAGGCGCTGATGACCCGGCATCGCGGACGCGGCATGGCGTCGATCAACTATCCCATCGGCATGAATCTCGGCGGCGATCCCAGCCAGGCGTTGGTTCATTCCAACCCGAGCGGCAAGTTCACGGTGGCGCTGTCGTCGATCGACCTCGGCCAGGGCATGAAGTCGGTGACGCGGCAGATCTGCGCGGAGACGCTGGGCGTTCCCGTCGAGGACGTCTATGTCGATACCGCGGATTCCGACACCGGTCCGCATTGCATGGGCTCCTTCGCCTCGCGCGGCACCCATCGCGTCGGCAATGCGGTGATGGCCGCGGCGCGCGAGGCACGCGGCGTGATGATGGAGGCGGCCGCCGAGGAGCTCGAGGTCAACGCCGCCGATCTCGAGACGGACGGACGCGGCAACATCCACGTCAAGGGTGCGCCGCATCGCTCGATCTCGACCAAGGACGTCGCCATCGCCGCCCAATTCAAGCAGGGCAAGACCATCTCCGGCCGCGGCATATTCCTCGTGCCCCTGTCCAACGTCGACCCCGAAACCGGCGAGATGTCGCCGGCGACCTGCTACGCCCATGCCTGTCTCGTGGCGGAGGTCGAGGTCGACGACGAGACCGGTGAAGTCGCGATGGTGCGGATGGACTCCGCCTATGAGCTCGGCCGCGCGCTCAATCCGCGCCTGGTCGAGCAGCAGCTCGTCGGCGGCGCCTGGATGGGCATCAGCCACGCGCTCTACGAGACCACGGAGCCTCACTATCCCGACCCTGTCCACGGCCCCCGCGACTTCGTCGAATATCTGATGCCCGGCCCGGGTGACATTTGCCCGCACGATATCGCCGTGCTGGAGCGCCCCGCGCCAGATGGCCCGTACGGCGCCAAAGGACCGGGCGAAATGTGCGCCAATCCCGTGCTGCCGGCTGTCGCGAATGCGATTTTCAACGCCGTCGGCGTACGCATCGACGATCTGCCGATTACGCCGGAAAAGGTGCTGCGCGCGATCAAGACCCAGGGCGGCGCGCGGCCACAGGCGCGACGCTGAGACTGGCCATGGCAGTCCGCAGCAACATCGTTGGCATCGACAGCCCCGAAGCGCTGGAGAAGGCGCTTCGGGCAGCCTATTACCTCGCCGATGAAGGGCTCGCGACCGCGGCCTATCTCGGCCTTGCCCTCGGCAAGCCGCTCCTGCTCGAAGGCGCCCCCGGCGTCGGCAAGACCGAGGCCGCGAAAGCCATCGCCGCCGTCCTCGGCCGCCGCCTCATCCGCCTGCAATGCTACGAGGGCATCGACGCCTCGGCCGCGCTCTACGAGTGGAACTATCCACGCCAGATGCTCGCGATCCGCCAGGCTGGCGACGAGAGCATCGACATCTATGGCGAGACGTTTCTGATCGAGCGGCCGATGCTGGCGACGCTCCGCGCGCCCGACTCGACCGTGCTGCTGATCGATGAGATCGACCGCGCCGACCAGGAGTTCGAGGCGTTCCTGCTCGAATTTCTCTCGGACTTCCAGATTTCGATCCCCGAACGTGGCACGGTGCGCGCGGCCGAACGTCCTGTGGTCGTGCTAACGTCGAATCGGACGCGCGACCTGCACGAAGCCCTGCGCCGCCGCTGTGTCTATCACTGGATCGACTATCCCACTGAAGAGCGGGAGGCGCGTATCGTGATGCTGCGGGCCTCCAGCGTCGCCGAGGCGACTGCGCGGGCCGTCGTCGCGGCCGTCGGCAAATTGCGCCGCGAGCCGCTCAGCAAGGCACCGGGCATTGCAGAGGCCGTCGACTGGGCTGAAGCGGCGACGCTCCTTCACAAGGGCGGTGCGCGCTGGCCCGACGCCTTCAAGCGCTCGATCGGCGTGGCGCTGAAAGACGAGGAAGACCTGCACTTCATCTCGCCGCGGCTCGACGTCATGCTCGCGGAGGCAACCGCATGAGCACCGAGCCGGAGCTTCCGCGCGCCGCCCGCATCTTCGTCTCCTTCGTCGCGCTGCTGCGCGCCAACGGCTTCGCCGTCGCGCCCGAGCAGACCACCTCCTATCTCGCCGCGATCGAGCTGCTCGGGCCGCGCGACCTCAACGACATCAGGCAATCGGCGCTGGCCACACTCGCCCCGCCACCCGAGCGCCGCACGACCTTCGACCGGCTGTTCGACCTGCACTTCCGCGGCAGCGAAGCCATCGAACATGTCGATGACGGCGACGACGACGAAACTGTCCGGCTCCAGGAAGAGGGCCGCGGCGAACAGGATCCCCTGTTCTCCGACGACGCCAATGAATCCGGCCTCGCCGCGACGCGCGCCGAGGCGCTGGTGGAGCGCCGCTTCGCCCAGCTCTCCGCCACTGACGCGCTCCGCCGCCTGGCCCGCGAGGCCTCCCGGCGCCTGCCGCAGCGTCGCGGCCACCGGCGCATGCGCGCCCGCCGCGGGCCGTTTGCCGACCTTCGCCGAACCCTGCGCGAGTGTGTCCGGAACGACGGCGAGATCCTGCGGCTCGGGCACCTGAAGCGGCGCCCGCGCCGACGAAAACTCCTGCTGCTGATTGACGTCTCCGGCTCGATGAAAACGCGCACCGAGGAGAACATGAAGCTCGCGCATGCGCTGGTACAGGCCGCGCCCAATGTCGAGGTCTTCACCTTCGGCACGCGGCTGACCCGCGTCACCCGCCCATTGCGTCTCAAGCGTCGCGAGCAGGCGCTGAGCGCGGCGGCGCACCTCGTCAGCGACTGGGATGGCGGCACCCGCATCGGCGACGCGCTGCAAGCCTTCCTCGCGGTGCCGCGGTTCGGTGGTTACGCGCGAGGCGCGGCCGTCCTCGTCGTGTCGGACGGTCTGGAGCGCGGCGAACCCGATGCGTTGCGCGACGCGGTCGCAAAGCTGTCGCGGCGCGCCTGGCGCGTGAGCTGGCTGACGCCGCTCGCGACGGGCCCGGACTTCCGCCCGCAGACCGAGGCTCTGGTTGCCATCGAGCGCTTCGTCGACGATCTCGTGGATGGCGGTTCAAGCGCATCGATTGTCGCGCACATTCTGACGTTGGGACGGAGGAGAGCGGCGTGAGCGACATTGTCGACGGCCATCATCACATCTGGCGACAGGCCGACCTGCCCTGGCTGACCGGCCCGATGCAGCCGCGCATCTTTGGGCCCTACGAGCCGATCCGTCGCGATTATCCGATCCGGGAATATCTCGACGACCTCGAGGGCACCGGCGTCACCCGTTCGGTCTATGTCCAGACCAACTGGGCCAACGACCGCTTCGAGGATGAGACCGCCTGGGTGCAGCAGACCGCCGATGCGCACGGCTGGCCGCATGCCATCGTCGCCTACGCCGATTTCGCCGTCGACGACGTGCGCCCGCAGCTCGATCGCCTGAAGCGCTATCCGCTCGTGCGCGGCGTGCGCATGCAGCTGCACTGGCACGACAATCCGCTCTATCGCTTCGCGGCCAAGCCCGATCTCTGCGTCGATCCCATGGTCCGCCGCAACATTGCGCACCTGGCCGACTACGGCTGGAGCTTTGACCTCCAGGTCTTCACGCCGCAGATGCCGGACGCGGCGCAACTCGCCGAGTCCTGCCCCAAGGTGACCTTCATCCTCCAGCATGCCGGCATGCTGGAAGACCTCTCGCCGGCGGGCCGGGCCGCCTGGCGCGCCGGGATGGCCCGGCTCGCGGTCTGTCCGAACGTGGTCTCAAAACTCTCCGGGCTCGGCACCTTCATCCATCGCAACGATCCCGCACACATCGCGGCCGTCCTTACCGATACCGTCGCGATTTTCGGCGCGGAGCGCTGCCTGTTTGGCTCCAATTTTCCGATCGAGAAATTGTGGACCAGCTATCGGGAGCTCGTCGACGCCTTTCGTGCCGCAGCCGCGAGGCTGACGACCGAGCAGCAGGACGCAATTTTCCGGACGACGGCAACGCGCGTCTACCGGCTTTGACAGACAAGAACAGAACAGGGAGGGAAACGAATGGCGCTGGAGATCAAGATCCTGGACTATGGCGATATCGAGCTGGAATCGAGCTTTCTGGTCCTCGGCCGCGACTGCGGCCGCACACGCCGCGTCCTCACGCTCGGCTTTTTGATCCTCGGCGGCAAATATCCGGTCGTGGTCGATACCGGCTACCGCTCCAACCAGATCATGGAAACGCTGGGGATGCGCGGCCTGCAATACCACGAGCACATGATTGAGAACCAGCTCGCCCGCCACGGCGTGCGCATGGGCGACGTCCGCTTCGTCTGCCATACCCATCTGCACATCGACCACGCCGGCAAGGACGATCTGTTTCCGATGAACACGACCGTCGTCCTCAACCGGAAAGAACTCGAATATTCCGTCTCCGGCTTGATGCATCCGCAATATCCGGCGCCCGACATCAAGCATCTCATCGACCGACTGCACACCAAGAGTGCGCTGCGCTTCCTCGACCTCGAGATCACAGGTCCTATCGAGCTGATGCCCGGCGTCTATTGCGATGCGGCCAATGCACATACCGAGGGATCGATGAACGTCATCGTCGAGACAGCCGACGGAATCGCGACGATCTGCGGCGACGTGATCTACGACTTCAACGACCAGATCGTCACGCCCTTCAACGAGATCCACGACTGGGAGCCGCGGACGACGGGAAACCACGGCACCAGCAAGCGGGCCGAGAAGGCGTCGATCAAGAAGCTCCTGAGCAATTCGCGCTATCTGCTGCCGGTGCACGACAGGCCGGCCAAGATCGAGGGCGGCATGGTCGTCGGACGGCTGCACGACCAGGTCCCCGGCCCGATCGTGCAGTCGCTGCCTGCGCGCAACTGGTTCCCTGCCTGACGTGACCTGAGGATATCGACCGATGACGCACGTCACCTTGCGCTCCGAATTCGAGAGCCTGATCGACCCCTATGCGCCGGTCGCGCAGGTCGGAACGGGCTTTGACTTCACGGAGGGGCCGATCTGGCATCCGGTCGATCACTATCTCCTGTTCTCGGACATGCCGGGCGACGTGCGGCGACGCTGGGATTCGCGGCGCGGCGTCGCGGAGGTCAAGCGCCCGTCGAACAAATGCAACGGCATGACCTACGATGCCGAGCTCAATCTGATCGTCTGCGAGCACGCGACCTCGTCGCTGATCCGTGAGCGACCGGACGGGCGGCACGAGGTGCTGGCCTCGCACTTCCAGGGACAGGAGCTCAACAGCCCCAACGACGTCTGCGTGCACTCCTCCGGTGCCATCTATTTCTCCGATCCCTGGTATGGCCGCATGCCGGTCTATGGTGTCGAGCGGCCGCGCCAGCTCGGCTTCCAGGGCGTCTATCGCGTCATGCCCGGCGGCGAGCCGACGCTCGTGGTGGACCGCAATTTGTTCGACCAGCCGAACGGGCTGTGCTTCTCGCCCGACGAGAAACTGCTCTATGTCAACGACACCGTGCAGGCGCTGATCCGCGTATTCGACGTCAACGGCGACGGCTCGCTGTCGAACGCGCGCGTGTTCGCGAGCGGCATCCGCTCCGAGCTGGAGCCGGGCCTGCCCGACGGCATGAAGTGCGACCAGCATGGCAATGTCTGGGTCACCGCCCCCGGCGGTGTCTGGGTCTATTCGCCGCGCGGCGAGTTGCTGGGGAAGGTCCGCGTGCCTGAGCTCGTCGCCAACCTTGCCTGGGGTGGCCCGGATTTCCGCACGCTCTATTTGACGTCGACGCATTCGGTCTATGCTATCCCGACCAAGGCCGGGCCGCGCCACGAGCCCTATATGAGCGGCAAACGCGGCAGCGGCGGCGCAAGTGCCGGCCCCGCCTCTGCGGCGCCCATCCTCGCCGACGGCGAGATGCGGCTCGATCCGAGCCGCTGCGCCATGATCATCCAGGATCTTCAGAACGACGTCATCATGGATGGCGGCGCGTTCGCCGAGTCAGGCGCACCGCGGCATGCGAAGCAACAGCATGTGGTCGAGAACGTCAGGCGCTTGGCGGAGACAGCTCGCGCGCGCGGCGTCGCCATCATCCACGTCTGGTTCGTGGTCGAGCCCGGCGCCCCCGGCGTGACGCTGAACGCACCGCTGTTCGAGGGTCTCGTCGACAGCAAGGCGATGGTGCGCGGGAGCTGGGGCGCCGCCCCGGTCTCGGGCCTCGAACCGCGGCCCGGCGATTTCGTCGTCGAGAAGATGCGGATGAGCGCCTGGGAGGGCACCCGGCTGGAGACGATCCTCAAAGCCACCGGGCGCGACATGATCATCAACACCGGCGCATGGACCAACATGTCGGTCGAGCACACCGCGCGCACCGGCGCCGACAAGGGTTATTTCATGATCGTGCCGGAAGATTGCTGCTCGACTATGAATGCCGACTGGCACTCCGCCTCGATCAATTTTGCCATGCAGAACGTCGCCGTCGTCACCCGGGCGGACGCCGTCATCAGAGCGCTGGGATGAGTGGTGGCAAAGCTTTTGCACCTCTCCTGCTCGCCCCGTGCCGACTCCGAGTCGAGCGCCGGCGCGCGCGTCTTTCTTGACGGGTTTCGGCAGGCCCGTCCGGACTGGGACATCGACGTCGTGGATCTCTGGCGCGAGCGGCTGCCGGAATTCGCAGGTCCCATCGTCGAGGCCAAATATGCGCGCATGAAGGCGCAGCCCTTCAACGACGCGCAACGGGACAGCTTTGCGGAGGCCGAGCGGATGGCGCTGCGCTTTTCACTGGCCGATCGGGTGCTGATCTCGACGCCGATGTGGAACTTCAGCATTCCCTACAAGCTCAAGCAATGGTTCGATATCATCGTCCAGCCCGGGCTCACCTTTCGGTTCGACCCCTCCCTGGGATATCTCCCGCTGCTGAAGGACCGGCCGACCACGGTGATCCTCGCCAGTGGCAGCGATTTCGCCACTGGAATGAACCGCGGGCGCATCGACATGGCAACGCCTTACCTGCGGGAAATTTTGCGCTTTATCGGTATCAGCAATGTCCGTTTCGTGCCGATCGGGCCAACCACCGGACCGCAACAACCCATCGAGGCTGCCCGCGAAAGAGCCCATCAGCACCTCGCAGCAATGGCGGCGAACTTCTGAGCGCCGTTGAGGCCGCTGCGGTACTTCGCGACATCTATCGAAGCAAGCTGCGCATCACCTGCGAACGCGACTCACGGCAGGTTGTCCCGCAGAAAAATATCGATGCGGATGCGCTCCTGGTCGGGGCTGATCGGCTCACCCGAACAATGCGCGAGCAGAACTCGCGCCGCAGACCGCGCCTCGTGACCGGGATCCTGGTTGATGATGGCATCGAGCGTGCCGCGGACCAGGAAACGCCGCGTGTACTGGGTCAGCTCGTGCGTGATCCAGACCACCTCACGCGCGCGGCCCGAGGCCTCCAGCGCATTGGCGATGCCGCGGTTCCCGGCGCCGCAGCAGTAGATGCCGCGGAGATCGGCGTGGCGCGCCAGCAGTGCGACCGTGAGCTCCCGGGTGCGCTCGCTGTCGTCGCGGCCTTCGATCACCGGCAGCGCGAGCAGGTTCGGATACTCGCTGGACAGGATCTGGTGGAAGCCGAACTGCCGCTCGGTGTGATCGCGCAGCGACAACGAACCCGCGATCACGGCAACCTTTCCCTCGCGGCCGGCGAGGAAACGCCCCATCAGCGTTGCCGCAGTTCGCCCCGCGGCCGGGTTGTCGATACCGACATAATGCAGCCGCCGCGAGCTCGGCGCGTCCGACACAAGGGTCACCACGGCGACCCCGCGCGCGGCGAGCTCGTCGATCGCGGCGCGCACCCTGGGATGGTCCAGTGCGATGACGGCGACGCCCTGATAGGCCGGCGACAGGTTTTCCAGCGCACCGGCGAGCACATCCGGATCGAACACGTCGACATGGAGGATATCGATGAAGCCGCGGTGGCCGGCGAGCCAGTCCGCGGTGCGTTGGACCTGCTCGGCCAGGTTGGTCATGAAGCTGTTGCTGCCGCTCGGCAGCACGAAGGCGAAGCGGAACGTCTGCCCGCGGGCGAGCCGCGCGGCCGCGACGTCGCCCCGATAGCCGAGTTTCGCCACCGCAGCCTCGACACGCGCGACGGTCTTGGCGCGCACGCCCTCGCGCCGGTTGACGACGCGGTCGACGGTTGCGAGCGAAACGCCCGCCGCACGCGCGACGTCCTCCAGCGTGGCGCGAACCGCCGGCTGCGTCGCACCGGCTGTCATTCCCGCGCGGCCCACAGCATGCCACGGGTCATCAACGTTCGAATCTCCGGTACGTCGAGCTCGTAAGCGCGGTGACCGAGCGAGGAGTAGAACACCCTGCCCGCGCCGTATCGCTTCTTCCAGACCACAGGCATCACCACGCCGTCGATCCAGGGCGCGTGCTCGCCGGTGAAGGTCGTCGTCGCCAGCACCTCGTTGGCGGGGTCGACATGCATGTAGTACTGTTCGGAACGATGCTCGAAACTCTTCAGCCCCTTCATGATGGGGTCATCCGGCTTCGTCAAGTCGACCTTGTAGTCGATGATGTTGCCGGGATGCGCGACCCACTGCCCGCCGCACAGGAATTGGTAGTCGACGGACTCGCGGAACGCATCGCACATGCCGCCATGATGTCCGGCCAGCCCGACGCCGCCACGCACCGCCGCGCAGAGATTGAGCGCTTCCGCCTTCTCGATCTTCGACATGGTGTAGATCGGGATGATCAGCGACAGATCGTGGATCGCAGGATCGGCGAAAGCCGCCGTCGTGGTCTCGACCCGGACCTCGAAGCCTTCCGCCTTCAGCCAGCCGCGGATCATCGAGGCGCAGAGATCGGGATCGTGTCCCGGCCAGCCGCCCCATACAATCATTGCCTTGCGCATGGTCATTCCCTCAGTCGATCTGTCCGGTTTCACGTCCGGCCGGCAGCATTGCCGGCCGCTCGACGCAGCTCCCGATCTTGACGCGGCGTCCTTCGTCGGCGGAGGTCTGGAACGCCTCCATCACCTCGAGCACATGGAAAGCGAGCGCGCCGCTGGCGCGATGCGGGCGGTTGTTCAGGATCGCGGAGGCCATGTCGGCGACACCGATGGAACGAAACTCGCCATCGACATGACCGTGGGTCAGCGGCACCGGTTCCCATTCACCGCCCGTTTTCGCGACCTGCACCTCGCCGCCGAACCGGTTGGGGTCCGGCACCAGCATGCTGCCCTTGTCGCCATAGATCTCGATCGGCGCGTGCCGATGCTTCGGTACGTCGAAGCTCATCGCGATCGAGACGACCGCCCCGCTCTCGAATTCGAGCGTGCCGGCGACATGGGTCGAAACCTCGACCGGAATCAGGGTGTCGTTCATCGGCTGGCTGGTGACCAACCGTTCGGATTTCGGGCGCGCGGTCGAGCCCATCACGCTCGCGACCGGGCCAAGCAGCTGCACGAGATCCGTGATGTAGTACGGCCCCATGTCGAGCATTGGCCCTCCGCCGCGAAGGTAGTAGAAGCCCGGCGACGGGTGCCAGCGCTCATGGCCAGGGCAGCCGAAGAAGACGCTGCCCGCGACCGGCGTGCCTATCGCGCCATCGTCGATCAGCTTGCGCGCGGTCTGGTGCCCACCGCCAAGAAACGTATCGGGCGCGCAGCCGACGCGAAGGCCCTTCTGCGCGGCGAGATCCATCACCTTGCGGGCTTCTGCGACGTCGATGCCGAGCGGCTTCTCGGAATGAACGTGCTTGCCGGCGTTCAGCACCGCGAGGCTGACGTCGGTATGGGCGAGCGGGACCGTAAGATTGATGACGATCTCGACATCCTCTCGCTTGAGCAGTTGATCGACCCGCATCGCCGGCAGCCCGAAGGCGGCGCCCTGCCGCTCTGCCGCATCGCTGCGCATATCGGCGAGTGCCTTGATTTCGATGACCGGAAAGCGCTGGGCCGCCTTCAGATAGGCGGTGCTGATATTGCCGCAGCCGATGATTCCGATGCCGACTTTTCTCATTGTGATCTCCGTAAGGTATCGTTCATCCCTTGACCGCGCCTGCGGTGAGGCCGGCCACGATGTGCTTCTGCGCCAAAAGAAAGAGAATGATTGTGGGCAGGATGGTCAGCGTGATGAAGGCCAGGATCAGGTGCCATTCGGACGAATACTCGCCCTGATAAACCATGATGCCGAGGGGCCAGGGATAGAGCGCATCGGTGTTGAGCATCACCAGCGGCAACAGATAGGCATTCCAGCTGTTGACGAAGGTGATGGTCCCGACGGTCGCCAGGATCGGTCGCGACAACGGCAGCGTCACATAGCGGAAGAATTTGATGTAGCTGCAGCCGTCGACCAGCGCGGCCTCGAGCAGTTCATAGGGAATGTCCTTGAAGAAGCGCCGCAGCAGCAGCACGCTCATCGCGAGGCTGAAGGCCACCTGCGGCAGCGCCACGCCAAAATAGGTATCGAGCAGCCCGAGATCGCGCACCTTGATGAACAGCGGCAGCACCGCGGTCGCCGCCGGAAACAGCAGGCCGAGCGTCAGGTAGCTCAGCAGCATCGATGAGCCGTAGAACCTGACATGGGCGAAGGTGAACGCCGCCATCGAGGCGACGATCAGGGTCAGGGTCACCGTGAGCGTCGAGATGATCAGCGAGTTGCGCAAGAGCTGCCAGTAGCGCGCGGAGAACAGGATGTCGGCATAATTCTGCCACTCCCAGTGACGTGGCAGGCCGAACGGATTGACGCGCAATTCGCCGAGCGATTTGAAGCCGCCGAGCAAGGTCGCGAGCAGCGGCACCAGCACGAAGACGGCAACGACGGCGAGGAACACCGCCTTGAACAGCACGGCAGGATCGAACGGCGTACGATTGGTCTCGGTGCTACTCATCACGCATGAACCATCGCTTGTACGTGAAGGCAAAGGTCACGCAGATCGTGAACAGAATGACACCGATGGCGCTGCCATAGCCGACCCGCATGCGGGAGATGCCGTTGTTGTAGAGGAAGCTCACCAGCGTGTTCGAGGAGTCCGCAGGCCCCCCACGCGTCAGCGGCATGACGAGGTCGAACAGCTGCAGCGAGCCGACGATGGCGAAGAACACCGAGAGGCGAATCGTCGGATAGAGCAAGGGGATGACCACGTGTCGCAGGGCTTGCGAACGCGTCGCGCCGTCGATGCGCGCGGCTTCGATCAGGCTCTTGTCGAGGCCCTGGAGCGCCGCGATGAACAGCATCATGTGGAAACCGAAGTACTTCCAGACGACGACGATCAGCACGGCCAGCATTGCCGTATCGGTCGAGGCCAGCAGATGCGGGGGCTCGGCGCCGAAGGTACGCCAGATCGAGGCGACAAGGCCGTAATCGCCGTCGTAGACGAAGCTGAAGATCAGCCCGGTCGCGATCTCGGCCAGGATATAAGGCATGAAGAACAGCATGCGCAGAGCCACCGCCCCGCGAAAGCGTTCGGCGAGCATCAAGGCCAGCGTGAGCGCAAGCGGCAGCTGGATGGCGAGCGAAACAGCGATGATCAGCCCGTTGTTGCGCAGCGCAAGCCAGAAGGCGCGTGTCTCCAACACGAAACGGTAGTTGTCGAAGCCGATCCAGTTGGTCGGCCTGCCGAACCCGTTCCAGTTGAAGGCCGAGTACCAGGCCGCCTCGCCGATCGGCAGCACCACGAACAGCGTGAACAACAGCAGCGCCGGCGGCAGGAACAGGATCAGGACCGTAAGCCTGCCGTCCCAGCTCGGGCCGCGCTCGGCGACCTGCGGGAGCTCACCGGCAACGTCCATCGCCGACACGCTCGCGGCCCGGCGTGCCACCGTCAGTTACCCTGCTTCCACGCCGCCTCGATCGCCTTGGCCGCGTCTTGCGGGCTCATGCTGCCGCCGGCGATCTCGGCGGTGACGTCGTTGACGACGCGGCCAACCGAGGGGCCGAGGCTCTGGTCATAGAAGTTCTGGTGGTAGTTCGACTTCGCCAGATTGGCCGCGATCAGCTTCATGAAGGCGTTGTTGAGACCGGCATCCGCTCCCTGAACCACCGGGATGATGAAGTTGCCCGCTGCAAGCCGCGTCTGCACGTCCCTGGAGACGAAGTATTTCAGGAAATCGACGGCCTCCTTCGGCGAGCCCTTCGTGATCAGCCAGCCGGTGATGCCGCCAAGCGTATCGGTTGGCACGCCCTTGCCGCCGGCCACGACCGGGAAGTCGAACCAGCAGATCTTGTCTTCGCTCAATCCGACCTTGTCGGCGGCAAGCGCACGCTGCAGATGATAGACGGTCGAGATCGCGAGCGTCATCGCCGCCTTGCCATCGCCGAAATAGCCGACCGCCTGCGGATTCTTGAAGCCGAGGAAGCCATTCTGGAACGGCTGGAGATCGACGAGTTGCTTGAACAGCTCGCCGGATTTCCGGAAGGTCTCCCCCGCGAAGCCGCCGTCCTCGCCGCGCAGCGCCGCATCGAACGCCGGCTTGCCGCCGACGCGCACCGCAAGATGCGTCCAATAGAAGTGCAGCGGCCATTTGTCGGCCCCGCCGACCACGATCGGGGTCACGCCGGCGGCTTTCAACGTTTTCACCGCTGCAAGCAGGTCGTCCCAGCTCTTGATCCCTGCGGGATCGACCTTCGCCTTCGCCATCAGCTCCTTGTTGCAGAGGAAGCCGACCTGCGACAGCGCGGTCGGAAGACCGTAAACGCGGCCGTTGGCCGTGAAGGCGGCGAGCGCTGCCGGCGTGAGGCTGTCGCTGTACCCCTTCACCTGATCGGTGATGTCGTCGAGGACGCCGGCCTCGATCTGCGTCTTCAGGACGCCGCCGGCCCAGCTGTAGATGATGTTCGGCCGGTCCTTGGATTGCAGGATGGTCGGCAGCTTGGCCTTGTAGGCCTCGTTCTCGAGGAACTGCATCTCGATCTTGGTGCCGGGATGCGACGCCTCATAGGCGCGCGCAACCTCCTCCCAGATCTTCACCTGGGCCGGATTGGCTTCGATGTGCAACCACTTGACGGTCGTGTCGGCCGCGGCGGAGTTGGCCCAAAGCAGGCATGCGGCGGCGGCGAGTCCCAGCTTCCCGAGCAGTCTCATCACATTCCTCCCAACCGGCTCTTATTCTTTGGCTGCAATCCTGCCTTCGAATTTTGAGGTACGCAACTAAAATTCTGATCTATGCACCTCACGCGGGGAATGGCTAAGGTTGGCGGGACAACTGGGCGGCGCCTCGCACCGCCCGCAACGCAACTTGAGAGGTGCCCATGGCCGCCGTTTATTCCGACCTTGCCGGCAAGGTCGTTCTCGTCACCGGTGGCGCATCGGGGATTGGGGCTGCGATCGTGCGGCGCTTCGCGCAGCAGAAATCCAATGTCGTGTTCTTCGATATCAAGGCCGACGAGGGCGAACGCCTCGCACGCGAGCTGTCGGATCAGGGTCTGGCTGCGCATTTCCAGCGCGTCGACCTGACTGACATCGCCGCGTTGCGCGCCGGCGTCGCCGAGGCGCGCAAGGCACACGGCGCGATCAATATCCTCGTCAACAATGCCGCACATGACGAACGGCACAACACCGAGGAGATGACGCCGGAATACTGGGACGACCGCATCGCGGTGAACCTGAAGCACCAGTTCTTCGCCGCCCAAGCCGTGCTGCCGGACATGAAGGCGGCGAATGCCGGCGCCATCATCAATTTCGGCTCGGTGTCGTGGATGGCCGGTCAAGGCGGCATGGCCGCGTACACGGCCAGCAAGTCGGGCGTGGTCGGTCTGACGCGCTCCCTCGCGCGCGATTACGGCCCCTACAACATCCGCGTGAACGCGATCGCGCCGGGCTGGATCATGACCGAGCGCCAGCTCGAGAAATGGATGACGCCGGCGGGCGAGATCGAACTGCAGCAGCGACAGTGCCTGAAGCGCCGGCTGGTACCGGACGAGGTCGCGAAATTCACCCTGTTCCTCGCGTCCGACGAGGCCTCCGCCTGCACCGCTCAGCACTACGTCGTGGATGGCGGCTGGGTGTGAGATGCTTTGAGGGTCGTCGGCGGGACCAGAGCTCGAACCTGGTCCCCCCGCTGACTAAGATTCAGCTGGTGACTCCGTCCAGTTGTTTGCACAAGCCGAGGTCGCGAAGCCTATTGGAAAAGATGCCAATGGCACTTTCAACCATATCGCACCGATAGCGATAGTTCAGCCGTGTTGCTGCGTGGCGTTCGGACCTGCGTTGGCGACGGCCTCGCGTATCATTCCGGCGACCAGCTTCGGCGCGGTGATCGGCGATGCATGATCGACTTTCTCGGAGCGAACCTGCGCACCCATCCGTCGTGCCAGGAATAGCTGTGTCGCCGGATTGATCATTCGATCCTCCTCGGCGACCAGGTACCACGACGGCTTTGCCTTCCATGCCGCTTTCGGAGCCTTTTCCTGGATTGCCGCGACGGCAATGGGACGCTGGATCGCAGCAAGGAGCGCAGCCTGCTCAGGTCGGGCATGCTGGCACCAGGCCGCGCCAAACCGGTCGTTCGGCATCCAGAGGAAACCATGACTGTCGGGGGTGAGTTTCGGTGCCTCCGGCGACGGCTTGTCGCGATAGAATATTTGCGCGACTGTTTCGCCTTCGTCGGGACAGAGAGCCGAAATGAAGACCAGCGACCGCACTCTGTCCTGAATGACCGCACCTATCACGGCGCCAGCATAGGCATGCGCGACAAGGACAACCGGTCCGTCGGTCCGCTCCAGCGCTCGTTCAAGCGCCGCGACATCATCTGATAGCGATGTGAGCGGAATCGGCGCTGCCATCGTCTTCAGTCCCTCGGACTGCAGCAGCGTGATGACGTGCGCCCAGCTTGAACCGTCGGCCCAGGCGCCGTGGACGAGAACGACGGTGGCGTCCGTCCCCGCGGTTTCCGATCTTCTGCTGACGTCGCGGGCGACCTTCTTGCTCGCTCGGGGATCTGCAACCGCCGGCGCGATCACGCCGAATTGTGCTGCAGCTACTGTCGTTGCCGCAGCACCAACGAAACGCCGGCGATCGTGGTTGATTTCGTCGGACATGGATCCTCCATTGCTCTGGCGGCTTGCGTTGACGCACCTCCGCTTACCCTGACCTCCCGCTATTCGGCGACGCGACCAAATTGGTTACAGGCGGAGGATCATTCCAACGATCACTTCCCGACTGCTCCCCGCCTCTGCCCCATCGCGCCAGCGGGATGACCGAAATCATCAGCACGAACGGTTCAGTGACGCTAATCCTGCGAAAGCGCGCTTCCACGCAGGTGCTAACATGTCTCACCGCGTCGTCATTGAGGGGGCGTTTGCCAGGAGCGTCGCGCGAACCTCGAAGGACCTCAGGGATGACAGAAAAGACAAAGATCGAGCGCCGCACCTTCGTCCAGGTGATGACCGCTGCATCGAGCGCCGCTCTATCACTGGCGCTTCTACCGCGACGCGCGGCCGGCCAATCCCCAAACAATTCCACCTCGAACGCTTCCGATCTCTTCGAGACAAAGGAGATCAAGACCGATGACAACACCATTTTCATCAGGCGCTACGGGAGCGGATCCCCACTGCTCATGGTCCATGGATTTCCGCGAACCAGCCTGATGTGGCGTCATGTCGCGCCGCATCTCGCCGGTAATCGCACGGTCATCTGCGTCGATCTTCGTGGATATGGCCGCAGCGGCGTTCCCGCCTCTGCGGAGGATCACTATCCCTATACAAAGCGGGCGATGGCGAATGAGCTCGTCACCGTGATGGATAAGCTTGGCTTTTCCAAATTCGATCTGGTTGGACACGATCGCGGCGGTCGCGTTTCCTACCGCCTTGCGCTCGATCACCCGGAGAAGGTGCAGCGTCTCGCAGTGTTTGACGTGCTGCCGATCTCGGAAGCCTGGGGCCACGCCGACGCAAAGTTCGCCATGACCTACTGGCCATGGAGCCTACTCTCGCAGAAGGCACCGCTTCCCGAAAAATACCTGATCGGTGCGCCGGACGCGGTATTCGACAATCCCTTCGGCCAGGGCTCATTCGGCCCCGAAGTGAAAGCGGAATACATCGAAACCTACCGCGATCCGGCTCGGGTGCATGCGATCTGCGAAGAGTACCGCGCGGCCGCAACCCTGGATATCGAGCATGACAAGGCGGACCAGAAGGAAGGCAGGCGCATTAAGTGCCCTATGCTGCACCTCTGGGCTTCCGGCGGGCCGCTCGATACATTCTACGAGCAGAATGGCGGCGCATTGGGAATTTGGAAGAAGTGGGCCGACAACGTACAAGGTCGGGCCGTCAAGGGCGGTCACTTCTTTCCTGAGGAAAACCCTACCGACACAACGGAGCTTCTAACCAAATTCCTGTCGGCTTGAACGGCAGCTGACGCCCGCGCAGATTTCGACCAGGCTGGCCATAGCCAGGCGATGGCCGGCGAACGAACCATCCTCGCCGGCCTAGCTTTGTTTAGCCGATCTCCCGCCGGACCATGGCCGCCGCATCGCACATCGCCTTCAGCTTTCCGAACGCGGTTGCGCGCGGCATGTACTTCATGCCGCAATCGGGCGCGGGGACCAGGCGGTCCGGCGAGACGTATTTCAAGCCGTTCCGGATACGGGCGGCCACGGTGTCGACGCTCTCGATCGCGGGATCAGCGAGGTCGAGCACGCCGAGCATGATCTTCTTCGACGACAGGTCCCTGAGCACGCCGAGGTCGAGCTTCGGCTGCGCGGCCTCGATCGAGATCTGGTCGGCAATGGTGTCGTCGAGCTCGGCGAGGAAGGAATAGCCGGCCGGCTTGTTCGAGCCCGGCACGACCGCGGCATAGCCGAAGCAGAGATGCACGACCGTCGGCACCGTGATGCCCTGCAATGCACGGTTGATCGCCTTGACGGCGTAGCGCTTGGCAAGATCCGGATTGTTGCGCACCCAGGGCTCGTCGAGCTGGATCACATCCGCGCCTGCCTTCTGCAGATCGAGCGCCTCGGCATTGACGGCCTCGGCGAGCGCCATCGCCAACTCTTCCTCGTCCTTGTAGAACTCGTTCCTGGCCTGCTGGCTCATCGTGAACGGGCCCGGCAAAGTGATCTTGGCGGCCCGATCCGTGTTCTTGCGCAGGAACTGCATGTCGTGCAGCTCGACCGGGCCCTTGCGCTTGACGGGACCGACGACACGCGGCACCGGGGTCTGCGTGTTGCCGGTGCGCGCCACGATCATCGCGGGATTGTCCCCGTCGATGCCGTCGAGCGCGGTGGCGAAGCGGTTGGAGTAGCTCTCGCGGCGGATTTCGCCGTCGGTCACGATGTCAATGCCGGCGCGTTCCATGTCGCGGATCGCGACGATGGTCGCATCGTCTTGCGCCTCCTCCAGATGCTCTGCCGGCAACCGCCACATGTCGTGCAACCGCGTGCGCGGCACCACCTTCGACAGCATGGCGCGATTCACCAGCCATTCCGGCTGCGGGTAGCTGCCGACCACCGTGGTCGGCAGGATATGCGTTGGCATGGGCATGGGATTCTCCTTCTTATTGTTATAGAGCGCGGCTCTCAGGCCGCGCGCGTCGCCGTGGCCGATCCCTCGTCCTTGACGGGGTTGCGCAGGATGCCGATGCCGGAGATCTCGATCTCCACGACGTCGCCGCCCTTCATCCACAGCGGCGGCGTGCGATAGGCGCCGACGCCGCCGGTCGTGCCTGTGACGATGACATCGCCGGGCGCAAGCTCGGTGAACGTCGAGCAGTAAGCAATCAAGGCCTGCACGTCGAAAACGAGATCGGAGATCGGGGCCTTCTGCACCTCGACACCGTTGAGCCGGGTGATCAGCGTCTGCTTGGTCACGTCGGTCAATTCGTCGGTCGTG
Organism: Bradyrhizobium sp. 482_C4_N1_8; assembly: GCF_052075965.1. NCBI lineage: Bacteria > Pseudomonadati > Pseudomonadota > Alphaproteobacteria > Hyphomicrobiales > Nitrobacteraceae > Bradyrhizobium > Bradyrhizobium sp. 482_C4_N1_8. The sequence goes on from NZ_CP197231.1 coordinate 6,209,982, forward strand.
ACCATCCAGGGCCCGAAGCCGCCGGTGCCGGCAAAATTCTTGCCCGGCGCGAATTGCGAGGTGTGGCGCTGCCAGTCACGGATGCTGCCGTCATTGTAGCAGGCATAGCCGGCGACATGGTTCAGCGCAGCCTCGCGCGAGATGCGGCGGCCAGCCTTGCCGATGATGACGGCCATTTCGCCTTCGTAATCGAAACGCTCAGACTCCAGCGGCCGGATCATCGGCTGGCCATGGCCGACCTGGCTGTTGGCGAAGCGGGTGAAGATCATTGGATGCGCTGGCGTCGGATGCCCGCTCTCGGCCAGATGCGTGGCATAGTTGACGCCGATGCAGAAGATCTTGTCGGGATCGGGCACGGTCGGCAGCAGCGCGACATCCTGCAGCGCGTAATCGGGCTTCTCGCCGGCGAGTTTCTTGAGCTCGTCGAGCGATCCCTTCGCAAGCAGCGCCTTCAGCGTCGGATAGGCCTTCAGGCGCTTGCCGGCATCGATGACGCCCTTGTCGGTGACGATGCCATAGCTCGCGGTGCCGGCGATCGTGAAGCTTGCAACTTTCATCAGTCAAACACTCTCTCGATGGAGGAAACATAGTCGTTGATTGGAAGCGCGATCGCGCCGTTGCGGATCGGAACGCATTGCGGCGGGAAGTCCTGGCGAAACCGGGCGCCGGCCGCCTCGGCAGCGTCAAGGAAACGTTCGAGATGGTCCATCGCGCCGGTCGGGAGATCGTGCAGCACCATCAGCGTCCAGGGCTGCCGGCTGCACTGGACGAGTGCGCGCTCAGTCCAGCCGTCAGGGTCGTCCCAGTCGCGCGGGATCGCATTCCAGAGCACGCAGCTGTGCTTGTTGCGGGTGAGGTAGTCCACGACGGAGGGTTTCAACAGCCGCGCATCGAGATTGCCGCCGCCACCGAACGGCCGGAACCAGCGCTGGGGATGCGCGAGATCGCCGATCGCTCTTTGAGTTCGGCCGATTTCGTTCTCTGCCGTCTCGCGATCCGCCTGCTCACCGAGCGGAATGGTGTGCGTAAACGTGTGATTTCCGATCCAGTGCCCCTCCCCGTGCGCACGCACCGCAAGGCCGCGCCGCGCGGGGTCAGCGAGCTTCTCACCGATGACGAAGAAGGTGGTCTTGATGCCGCGCTCGGCGAGAATGTCGAGCACACGCGGCGTCACATCCGGATCGGGGCCGTTGTCGAATGTCAGGGTCAAATCGTACACGCCAATACCTCAGGTCGCCGGCTGCATCGCGCCCGACGCGATGTCGTCGTTGGCCTGACCGGCCCGCGTGCCAGTCTGCCAGATCGCCGCCTTGCGCTCGATCCAGCGGATCGCAGCGTTGAAGGCGATGGCGAGGAACAGCACGAGCAGCACGCCCGCGAACACGTGCGGACTATCGAGAATTGTGCGGTAGCGCGAGATCAGATAGCCGATGCCGGCCGATGAGATCAGCATCTCCGAGACGACAACGCCGACGATGACCAGCGCACCGCCGACACGCAGGCCCGACAGCACCGTCGGAATCGCCGCCGGGATGATGACGCGGATCAGCCGCTGGCTCAACGTGGCGCCCATGCTACGTGCCGCGAGCAGGAGCTGCGGATCGATGGTCTGGATGCCGGCGGCGGTGGCGAGCATCGTCGGCAGGAAGCCATAGATCGAGGCGAACGCGATCTTGGACTCCGAGCCGATGCCGAGCCACACCGTGAAAACAGGATAAAGGATCACGAGCGGCACCGCGTAGAGGCTCGACACCATCGGCATGATCAGGACACGCGGACGCGGCAGGCTGCCAACGATCGCGCCGAGCAGGATGCCGCCGCCGCAGGCGAATGCCATGGAGACCACGACCTCATAGAGCGTCACCGCGAGCGCATGACCGTATTCCGCGGCATCGGTCCATCCGGCGATCAGCGTCGATGACAGTGACGGCAGGAACAGCTCGGGAATGAGACCGGTGCGCGGCAGCAACTCCCACAGCGCAATCAGGCCGATCACGATCAGGTATCGCAGCGTCTTCGCACTCATTCTGGCGCTCATATCCGCCTCACGCCGATTTGCGGATGTGCCGCCAGATGCGGTCGCGCAGCGCACCAAAGGCGTCGCCGCTCAGCATCTCGTAGGTGCGGGGCCGTGGCAGCTGGACCTGGAGATGGTCGACGATGCGGCCGGGCCGCGCCGACATCACGATCACCTCGTCGGCTAGATAGACGGCCTCGGTGAGGCTGTGCGTGACGAAAACGACCGTCTTGCCGGTCGCAGCCCAGATCCGCAGCAACTCGTCGCCCATGGTCATGCGCGTCTGCTCGTCGAGGGCGGCGAACGGCTCGTCCATCAGCAGCACCGGCGGGTCCTGCACCAGCCCGCGCGCGATCGAGACGCGCTGCTTCATGCCGCCGGAGAGTTCGTGGGGATGACGCCTGCCGAAGCCGTCGAGGCCGACCAGCTTGAGCGCATCCTGCGCCTTGGCGCGGCGCTCGGCCTTGGGCACGCCCCGCAGCGCCAGCGGAAACTCGACATTGTCCTCCGCGGTCAGCCACGGGAACAAGCTCGCTTCCTGGAACACCACGCCGACCCTGTCGGGGTCTGGCTGCAGGATCGGCGCGCCGCTGATGGTGATCGTGCCGGAGGTCTGCTGGCGCAGTCCCGCCATCATCATCAAAAGGGTCGACTTGCCGCAGCCGCTCGGGCCGACCAGCACGACGAAACGGCCGGGCTTGACCTCGAGCGAGACGTCCTCCAGCGCGACGACGTCCTGCGACCGGGTCTTGAAGACCTGGCCGACATTCTTGACCTCGATCGCGCCAGCGCGCGCGGCGGGCTTCAACGGGGTCACGTTCGCCAATGGCTGCATCGCGTTTCCATCCATCTGACAAGTTCGTTGAAGGTCATGGCGATCGCGGCGACCATCACGACGCCGGCGAGGAGCTGCTTCATCTGGAAGTTCTCGCCCCAGGTCGCGATCTGGTGACCGATGCCGTCGCGCGAGGCGTACATCTCCGCCAAAATCACGCCGGTGAGGTTGAAGATCATGGAGATCCGCAACGCCTCCAGCAGGACCGGCAGCATGCTCGGCAGATAAACCCGGAACGCCGTCTGCCATGGCGTTGCGCCATAGGAGCGCGCCACCGTCAAATGCTCGACCTTGACCGATTCCACCGCCGTCGTGGTCGACATGATCACGATGAAGATCGTGGAGAAGAAGCCGAAGCCGACCTTCTGGGCAAAGCCGACGCCGAACACCAGGATGAACATCGGCAGGAAGATCGACTTCGGGATGCTGAAGGCGAAGAACAAAAGCGGCTTGGCCACGTCCGCAAAGTAACGGTTCTCCGCGACCAGGAAGCCGATCACCGCACCGAAGGGCACGGCCAGCGCGAACGCGGCCAGCACCTCGGTCGCGGTCACCATCAGATCCTTCCGCACCGCCGCGCGCTGCAGCAGATCGCCGAGCGTCACGAAGGTATCGGACGCCGATGGCAGCAGTCGCGGATTGACGATGCCGGTGCGCGACAGCACCTCCCACAGCGCCAGGACCGCGATGATGATCGCGATCCGCGCAAGGTTGATGACGAACGTGCTTTGCATCGTGACTACTTGGTCGGAACCGGCTTGAACTTGGCCGAGATCACATCCTCGACCGGCACGATGTCCTTGAGCCCGCCGAGCTTGGCGAGATCGAGCGACAGCTGCACGGCCGCATTGACGTTGGCCGCGCCCATGTCGCCGCTGGTCTCGAGCTTCATAATGGTGTTGTCGTACTCAAGGCCCGCGATCTCCGGCGGCATTTCATAGAGCTCGGCAATCAGCTTGACCGTGACGTCGCGGTTGGCCCGCATGAACGCGACCGCGCCGTAGAGGGCGTTCACCGCCTTCTGCACCATCTGGGGCTTGGCCTCGGCGAATTTGTCGAGCACGATCCAGCCCGCAGTGAGGTTCGGCGGGACCGCGGTCGCGTAATCGAGGATGGTCTTGGCCTCGCCGGACTTCGAGATCTGGAAGCTCAGCGGCGAATAGACCACGGCCGCCTCGACATTGCCGGCCAGCAGGTTCGGCACCAGGCCACCGCCGCCGACGGGAACGCGCGTAAAATCGATCTTCTTGTCCTGGATGGTCCACAGCGCGAGCAGGTCGGATCCGGAGCCGGCCGCGGTGATCGCCACCTTCTTGCCGTTGAGGTCCTTGACGTCGAGCGTCGACTTGGTCGGGACCATCAATTGCCAGCCGAAATTGCCCATCGCGGCATTGGCGACGATCCGCGACATCACGCCCTTCTTGCGTCCGGCGGAGACCAGCGACGGCGGATCGAGAATGATGTCGGCCGCGCCCGCAGCCATGCCTTCGAACGTCTCGGCGCCGCTGCGGTAGATCGTCAACTCGGCCTGGATGCCTTCCTTCTCGAACAGTTTCTGCCGCACCGCCGTCTCGGCGATCGTGGTCGGCCAATAGGTTTTCGTGGGCAGGCCGACGCGGATGGTGTCGGCGGCGCTCGCAGGGCCCACCAGAATTGCGGCGGCGATCAGCGACATCAGCGCGTGATTGATCTTCATTATTGGCTTCCTCCCGGTCTCTGTTTTTTGTGTGCCGGATTTTTCCGGATCGTCAGGTCGTACGGCTCACCTCCGCAATGCGAGAGGCGGCGAGCTCGACGAATTCTTTGGTGGTGCCGAAGTGCTTTGACAAGGCGCGAACTGCCGCATCCGCATCGCGCCTGATCACGGCGGCGACGATCGTCTTGTGTTCGGCTTCGACGTTGCGCGGCTTGCCACCGGCCTCTCGCCGGATCGAGAGGCGGCGATAACGCTCGCTCTGCTCGTGCAGCACGTCGCGGAAGCCGAGCAGCCACGGCGAGCCGCACGCGTTGACCAGCGCGCGATGGAAGATGCGGTGACGGACCACCCACTCCTCGTAGTGCACGGTCGGATCGTCGGGATAGCGATGGGGAACGGCCTTCAAATCCGCCCAGGCGGATTTCACCGATGCGAGCCAGGCATCATCGCCCCGCTCGATCGAGCGACGGAGCGCAAGCCCCTCGATGTCGATCCGGGTCTGCGTCACGTCGGCGAGATCGGCGAGCGACACCGGGCTCACGCGAAAGCCACGCTGGTCTGACGCCTGCACGAGCCCGTCCGCGACAAGTCGCGACAGCGCCTCGCGCACGGCGGCGAGGCTCACGGAAAACTGTTTGGCGAGCCCGGCGATATGCAGCTTCTGGCCCGGCGGCAGCCGCGTCGCCAGGATGTCGGCGCGCAGACGTTCGTGCAGCGCCGACGTCAGGCTGCGCGGACCATCCCCGGGGCTTCTGGACAACTGGAACTGAAGCGGACCCATGGTCGGATGATTGCAAGGCGGCGGCCGCGGGTCAACAGAAAATCGAAAATCGATTTTTTCTAGCTTAGGTTACGCCGCGCCTTGCCCAACGTCCTGGGAATGCGCGGCCCTGGACGGCGCCACGTCGAGACGAACCGCGACGCCCTTCAAACCCTGGCCTGGCGCCGGGTAGAGCTTCATGACGAGCGGATCGTGGCCGGGAACGATGTGGTCAGCATCCGGTGCTGTGGCTCGCAGCTTGTCGAATCCCACCAGCATGTCACCGACATGAAATGCTGTCGTGAACGGACGCTCGCTCGTCATGTTCTCGTAGAAATGACTGACGTCGGAGGCGAGCACGACCGGCCCGCGGCGCGTGTTGACGCGGACGAACTGAAGACCGGCCGAATGCCCGCCGGCCGCGTAGACCGTCAGTCCGGGCGCGATCTCGGCGTCGCCGTCGTAGAACAGCACCCGGCGCGCATAGTTCAGCCGCACGATCCCGCAGACGTCCTCGACCTCGAAGGAATGCGACAGCCTCGGATACTGCATATAGCGCCCGGTGGCGTATGCGAGCTCGCGCTCCTGAAGATGAAACCGCGCATTCGGAAACCGGTCGAAATTACCGGCGTGATCGTAGTGCAGATGCGTGAGGATCACATCCTTGACGTCGGCCACGTCGATATCGAACGCGGCAAGCGTCTCCACCGGGCAGCGCAGGAATGTTCGCCTGCGCTGCTTTGCGATTTCGGCGTTGAACCCGGTGTCGATGACGAAGGTGCGGCCACCTCCCCTCGCCAGCCACATGAAATAGTCCATCGGCATCGGCCCGTCATGCGGGTCTCCGCCGATGAAGTGCTCGCTCCGCTGGGCATCCCGCGTTGCATAGCGGATGGCGAAGAGCTCGTATTCCGGGTCGGCCATGGGGCTTCCAATCAAGCGGGCTCAGGACCCCGCATCGACCTCGTTGAAGGCCTCGCGCGCGTTGCGGAAGGCGTCGATGCCGGCGGGCACGCCGCAATAGACCGCGACCTGGAGCAGGATCTCCTTGATCTCCTCCTTGGTCAGGCCGTTCTTCAGGGCGCCCTTGACGTGCAGCTTCAGCTCGTGCGGGCGGTTCAGTGCGCCCAGCATCGCCAGATTGACGATCGAGCGCGTGCGGCGGTCGACGCCGGGCCGCGTCCACAGCGCGCCCCAGCAGAATTCGGTCGACCACTCCGCCATCGTGCGCGTGAACTCGTCGGCACCGGCGATCGACTTGTTGACGTAGTCCTCGCCGAGCACCTCTTTACGAACTTTGAGGCCCTTTTCGAACAGTTCGGTCTTGCTCATGATCGTCCCTTTCCGGTCTTGAGAGATTCTAGTTGGAAATTGTTTGGCGCGACGCCGATGGCGGCCGCAGTGATTGCAGCAGCGCGGCGACGTCGTCCGCCGCATCTAGGCGCCAGACTGCATCGATGACGCGGTCCGAGTCCCAGTCGCTTCGGCCGGTCCGTACGCCCTCGCGCAGCTTCTCTTCGATCTCGCGGTCTGAAAGCGGCGCAGCCTGGCTGCCGCGCGGCGACGTCACGGTCTCTGTGAGAATTTCACCAGACGACAGGCGCAAGGTGACGCGCGCAGCGCCATCGAGCATCTGCGCATCAAGCTCCGCCCTCACCTTCTGTCGCAGCCGCGCGATATCGGGCCGGACCACGGTCTCCTGCGCGAACTCGGCCACACCGGCCGCGCCGAGCAACAGTCCGCAAGCCACGCAATGATGGATGCTGACGCGCGCATCGCGCTCGTTGCTCACGGGACGATCACCGCGCGCGAGCAGCAGTGCTGAGCCCCGCACTGTCACCGACTCGATCTGGTCAACGCGCCGGCCAATTCGCTCGCGCAACAGCAGGCAGGCGTCGATCACCGAATGGAACACGATGCCGGCGGGATAGGGCTTGTAGGTGTTCTTCGCGATCTCCCAGGTCTTTCCGAGGCCACCGAGCATGCGGGCGAGATCCGGCTCATCCCCCATGGTGCGCGCCCAGCCGAGCGGACCTTCGATGGCGCGCGGCGCAGCCTCATAGCCCTGCTGCGCCAGCAGCGCGGCGAACAACCCGTTACGCGCGGCATTGCCGACGCTGACGTTCTTGGCGGCGCTTGGCAGATTCTCGACATTGCCGGCCGACTGGCTCGCCGCAAGTCCGATCGCGTTCGCAATCCCTTCCGCTGGCAGTCCCAACAGCTTCGCGCACGCCGCCGCAGCGCCAAAAATCCCGCAGGTCGAGGTGATGTGCCAGCCGCGGGCGTAATGGCGCGGCGAGACTGCATTGCCGATGCGGCACTCCACGTCCACGCCAAGGATGAACGCGGTCAGCACCGCGCGCCCCGTCAGCTTGCGCGTCTCCGCCAGCGCCAATATCGGCGCGGCGACCGGCGCGGCCGGATGGATGATCGTTTCAGGGTGCGTGTCGTCGAAGTCGAGCAGATTCGCCGAGATGGCATTGAGAAACGACGCGCACAGCGCGTCCATGGACTCCGAATGGCCGATGATTGTCGATGTCGCGGCGCCGCTGAACGGCGATAGCGTGCGCATCGCGGCCGTGACCACCGGATCGCGTGCGGAGCCGAGCGCGGTCGCAAAGAAATTGAGGATCGATCGCTTCGCCTCAGGGCTCTGCGCCTCCACGTCCGCCCACGACGAGGACGCGACGAAATCGGCGAGCGTCTTGCTCACACTCGGAATTAAAGCTTGCGGCACGCGGGGCGTCTTCCTCGTTTTCCCGGACCATATGACGATCCGCGGCAAACTGTCGACCCCAAATGTTATGCTTGACAGCTTGTCTGACAATCATAACAATCCGGCCCGTTGGCGCGGGATCCCGCTGCCACGACGACGGCGGCCGAGAAGGCCGGCCGGCGAAAGCGTTTGACCAACGAGATCAAGAAGGCGCGCCCGTCACGGGTCGCGCGACAGGGAGTAGACGATGGCGGGAGAGATTCTCGGCGTAATCGGCACGGGCCGCATGGGCGGCCCCATGGCGGGGCGATTGATCGACGCGGGCTATTCGCTCGTGATCTATGACACGCAGACTGAAGCGACCCAGCCGCTGGTCAAGCGCGGCGCCCAGCTCGGCAAATCGCCGGCCGATGTCGCCTCCCGCGCTGATATCGTGCTCGCCAGCCTGCCGACGCCCGACATCGTCAAGGCCGTCACGCTCGGACAAAATGGCATCAGCAGCGGCAGCCGCGCCAAGATCGTCATTGATCTCTCGACTTCCGGTCCCGGCGCGGCAAAGATCGTTGCGGAAGGCCTGAAGGCCAAAGGCATGACGCTGGTCGATGCGCCCGTGAGCGGCGGCATCAAGGGCGCCGTCAACGGCACGCTGGCCGTGATGGTGTCCTGCCCGCAGGCGACCTACGAAATCGTTCAGCCGATCCTGAAGAATTTCGGCAAGCTGTTCTACACCGGCGACAAGCCCGGCGTGGCGCAGACGGCCAAGCTCGCCAACAATCTGATGGCGGCCGCGGCGCTGGTCATCACGTCCGAAGCCGTCGCGATGGGCGTCAAGGGCGGCGTCAACGCAAAGGTGCTGATCGACATCATCAACGCCAGCAGCGGCCGCAACAGCGCCTCCGAAGACAAGTTCCCCCGCGCGGTGCTGCCCGGCACCTTCGATTTCGGCTTCACCACCGGCCTTTCCTACAAGGACGTCCGGCTCTGCGTCGACGAGGCCGAGGCCATGGGCGTGCCGATGGTCTGCGGCGCGGTGGTGCGGCAGATGCTCGCGATCACCAATGCCAAATACGGCGCATCGTCCGACTTCACCTCGATCGCCAAGGTGCTCGAGGAATGGGCCGGGGTCGAGATGCGCGGCTGATCACGCAAGCCTTCAGGGAGAGCGATTGCGATGACGATCGGCCCGACCGGATCAGGCAAGGTCTCGCTCGCGCGCCAGATGGCGCGGAGCGTGCTTGCGCTTGATCTTGGAGTTTTCGGGCCGGAGGTCGTCGCGAAGGCAAAGCTCTGCCTGCTCGACTTCTTGTCCTGCGCCTTCGAGGCGGGCCAGCATCCCTGGAGCCGTCAGGCGGTTGCGATCGCACAAGCCGGCGGCACTGCAACGATCATCGGGACGTCACAACTCTCCTCGTCGGCCGATGCCGCCTTTGCCAACGCCGTGATGGGGCATGGTCTCGTCCGCGAAGACATGCATGCGGCCAGCGTCGCGCACCACGGCGTCGTGATCTGGCCGACGCTGCTCGCGCTGTCGGAGCAGACGCCGCTGCATGGAGCCAGACTGCTCTCAGCCGCCATCATCGGCTATGAGACCGGCGCGCGGATCGGCCGCGCGCTCCTGACCTCCGACCTCGCACGGCTCTATCGCCCGACGGGGCTCGTGGCGCCGCCAGGCGCGGCGCTGGCGGGAAGCTTTGCGCTCGGCCTGTCCGAGGACCAGGCAACCAGCGCCATCGCGATCGCGGCCAATACATCCAGCGGGCTGAACGAGTGGCCGCATGCCGGCGGCTCCGACATGTATTTTCATCCGGGCTTTGCGGCCAGCAACGCCATCAAGGCGATCGGTCTTGCGGCAGCCGGCGCTTTCGGCTCGGAAACCATACTGGAGGGTGAAGCCGGCCTGTTCGCCGCCTATCGCCGCCAGGCCGCGCCCGACAGCATCACGCTCTTCCCGGATGGCGAGAGCGAGATCATGGCTGTCTACAACAAGCCGGTCCCGGCCTGCAATTTCGCGCAGACCGCGGCCCAAGCAGCGCTTCGCGTCTCGCACGAGCTCGCCAGCACTGAGGAGATCGACCGCGTCATCATTCGCGCACCCGATGCCGCCGTTCGCTATCCCGGCTGCGACTCCATGGGGCCCTATCGCAACGCGCTTCAGGCCAAGATGAGCATTCCCTTCAGCGTTGCTGCGACGCTGACGCGGGGCGAGATCGAGGAAGAGAACTATTCCGAACTCGATGATGCCGACATCATTCGCCTGGTCGCGGTCACCGATCTCGGGGCAGATCCAGGCTTCACCGCCGCCTTCCCCGGCAAGCAGGGCGCGGAGGTGACCGTGCATCTGCGCGGCGGACGGACGATCCGGCACGCTTTGCCCGACGTCATCGCCGCAACGCCTTCAGATATTCGTGCGCGCTTCCGCGCCGCCGCAACCAGAGTCCTCGGCGAGGACCGCGCGCACCGGCTCGAACAACTCATCGACGGCTGCGAGCAGCTCGGCAATGCCGGCTACATCGCAGCGCAGTGTCGTCTGAACACGCCAGAACAGGCTTTACGATCGGCATCACAAGAAATGCCAAACAATACGGGGGAAATATGGTCGACCGGGAGACCCGCCTAGCAGTGCCGACGGCGCACAATCGCCAGCAAGCCGGCGCTCACGCCGCGCGGAGGCGGGGCTGATGGAAGGCTTCTTTCAAGCGCTCGCAGCGGGCCTTTTGATCGGCGCCGTCTACGGCCTGATGTGCGTCGGGCTCGGCCTGATCTTCGGCGTCATGCGCGTCATCAACTTCGCCCATGGCGATTTCATGATGCTCGGCATGTATGCCGCCTTCTATCTCTTCACCGCCGCCGGCATCCAGGCGCTGTTCGGCAATACGGTCGGTCCGTTCGTGGCCATCCTGCTGGCTGGCCCGGTACTCGCCGTGTTCGGTTATTTCGTCCATCTGGCCCTGATCTCGCGCGTCTCGGGCACGCGCACCGCCTCGCTGGAAGGCGAAGGCCATTACGCCCAGCTGATCCTGACGCTCGGCATCGCGCTGATCCTGCAGAACGGCGGCCTCATCGTGTTCGGATCGGTGCTGGCCTCGATCCGCACGCCGCTGTCGAGCTCGGCCTGGGAATTCGTTCCCTTCTTGGACATCAGCATCTTCCTCAACAAGGCGCGCAGCATCGACGCGATCGTTTCGCTCGCGATCATGATTCTGCTTTCGCTGCTGATCACGCGGACCCGGATCGGCAAGTCGCTCCGCGCCGCCGCCGACAATCCGACCGCCGCGACCTATATGGGCATCGACGTCGACCGCGCGCATCGCACCGCCTTCGCGCTCGGCTGCGGCATCACCGCGATCGCCGGCGGCCTGCTCGCGACCAACTATCCGTTCCACCCCTTCGTCGGCCTCGAATACGTGATCGTCATGTATGCCGGCGTCGTGCTCGGCGGCATGGGCAGCATCATCGGTGCCTTCTGGGGCGGCATGACGATCGGCCTCGTGCAGCAGATGTCGACGCTGATCCTGCCGACGCAGTTGCAGAATGCCGCGATCTTCGCCGTCTTCCTCCTCATCATCTTCTTCCGTCCGCAAGGTTTCTTCGGGCGCATGGTCGAGAGGACGTGACCATGCTCCGGATGCGTTCACTGCTGCCTCCCCTGCTCTTCACGCTCGCTTACGCCGGGATCTCACTCGGCGTCACCAACTCCTACTACCAGCTCATCCTGACGCTGGTGCCGGTGTGGGCGGTGTTCGGCCTGTCCTGGAATTTGCTGAGCGGCTACACCGGGCTGATCTCGTTCGGCCACGCCGCCTTCTTTGGGATCGGCGCCTATGCGACCGCGCTCGGGCAGATTTATTTCGACATCTCCCCCTGGCTGCTGATCCCGGTCGCCGCCATGCTCGGCGGCATCGCCGGGCTGCTGATCGGATTTCCGACCTTCCGCCTCCAGGGCCACTACTTCGCGCTCGCGATGCTCGCCTACCCGCTCGCCATTCTCTACGTGTTCGAGTGGCTCGGCTTCCAGGAGGTGACGCTTCCGATCAAGCGCGACGCGCCGATCGCCTATATGCAGTTCTCCGACCCTCACATCTACACGCTGCTGGGGCTCGCCATCATGCTTGCCACCATCGTGCTGACGCAGGTGATCGAGCGATCCCGCTTCGGCATGGCGCTGCTCGCGATCAAGCAGAACGAGGCTGCGGCAGAAGCGGCCGGAATCAACACGCTGGCTTGGAAGCTGCGCGCGATCACGTTGAGCGGCGCGATCGCCGCCGCCATCGGCGGATTCTATGTGCAGGTGCTGCTGGTCGTGACCCCGCAATCGGTGTTCGGCATGCTGGTGTCGGCGCAGGCGTTGACGGTCGCGATGTTCGGCGGCGTCGGTACGGTCTGGGGACCGGTCATCGGCTCCGTGATCCTGATCCCACTCGCCGAGATCCTGCACGCAGAGGCCGGTGCGCGCATCCCCGGCATTCAGGGCGTCATCTTCGGCCTGGCGATCGTCTGTGTCATCTTGCTCGCGCCGGAAGGCCTGTTCTGGAAACTGCGCGATCTCCTGCGCAGGCGAAATGCATCCAAGGCCACGGCTAGCGTCACTCCGGAAACGGCCGTCGCCAACGTCACGGCGCTGAAGCCTGCCGCGCGGCAGCGTGCGGCCACCGGCGAGGTGATGCTCGAGGTTCGCAATCTCTCGCGCTCCTTCGGCGGACTCAAAGCCGTTCAGGATGTCAGCTTCAAGCTGCACAAGAACGAGATCCTCGGCATCATCGGCCCGAACGGCGCCGGCAAGACCACGCTGTTCAACCTCCTCAACGGTTTTCTGAAGCCGAGCGAGGGCGAGGTGCTGATCGACGGCCGCAACATGTCCGGCCAACGGCCGCACGTGATCTGCGAGGCCGGCATCGGCCGCACCTTCCAGGTGATGCGGCCATTCCTGCGCATGTCGATCCTCGACAATGTCGTGGTGGGGGCCTATGTGCGCGCCCGCTCCGATGCGGAGGCACGCAAGCTCGCCGCCGACGCAGTCGCCCGCGTCGGGCTCTCCGCCGTAGCCAACCGTGTCGCCGGCGAACTCTCGACCAAGGAGCTGCGGCTGATGGAGCTCGCCCGCGCGATCGCCGGCCAGCCCCGCATCCTGCTGCTCGACGAGACGCTTGCGGGCCTTGGCCACGGCGAAGCGGACGAGGTCGTCGCCGTGATCCAGCAGCTCGCACGCGACGGCATGACCATCGCCATCATCGAGCACACCATGCAGGCGATGGTCCGCCTGGTGGACAGATTCCTCGTGCTCGACCATGGCGCCGTCATCACCGAGGGCCTGCCCGAAGTGGTGACGCGCGACAACCGGGTGATCGAGGCCTATCTCGGCAAGAAGTGGGTGGGCCATGCTGCGAATTGAGGGACTGAGCGCGGGCTATTCGGCCAAGCCCGTCCTGAACGACGTGTCGATCAATGTCGGCGCCGGCCAGTTCGTTGCGATCGTCGGGCCTAACGGCGCCGGCAAGACCACCCTGTTCAAGACGATCTCCGGCATCGTGAAGCCGAGCGGCGGGGCAATTACGTTCGACGGCGTCGACCTTCTTGCCGTGCCGCCGCCGCAGCGCGCCCATCTCGGCATCGCCCACGTCCCCGAGGGCCGCCAGGTGTTCCCGTCGCTGACGGTGATGGAGAACCTCGAAATGGGCGCGATGACCGAAAGCGGCCGGCGCGACTGGCAGGCCAATATCGAGCGCATCTTCGAATGGCTGCCGGTGCTGAAGGAACGCCGCAATCAGTTCGCGGGTACGATGTCCGGCGGCCAGCAGCAGATGCTCGCGATCGGCCGCGGCCTCGCCTCCTCGCCGAAGCTGTTGATGCTGGACGAGCCCTCGATGGGTCTCGCGCCGTCGACAGCGGACTTCATCTTCGAACGGCTGATCGATATCCGGCGTCAGTCCGGGCTGACCATGCTGCTGGTCGAGCAGCGCGTGGCGGAAGCGCTGGAGTCCGCCGACCACGGCTACGTCCTCGAAGCCGGACGCGTCGTGCTCGAAGGCAACAACGACACGCTGCGCGCCGATGATCGCGTGCGCAAAGCCTATCTCGGCATGTGACGAACAAAAAACAAAGAGCAGGGAGACAACAAAATGAACAAGACATCGAAGGGCAGGATATCAAAAGGACTGACGCGCCGGACCGTGTTGTCGGGCGCTGCCGCCGTCGGCCTCGCCGGCGTGGCACGCGCGCAGGCGCCGGCGGAGGTCAAGGTCGGACTGATCGTGCCGCTGTCCGGCATCTACACCCGCCCCGGCCAGGTCATGAAGATGGGCGCCGAGATGGGCATCGAGCACATCAACGCCCAGGGCGGCATCAAGGCGCTCGGCGGTGCCAAGCTGAAACTGGTCGTGATCGACTGCGGCGACACCACCGAGAAGGCCAAGAACGCGGCGCAACGCATGGTGGCGCAGGAACCCGATCTCGTCGCCGCCACCGGCTCTTATCTCTCATCCTTCACCCTCGCCGTCACCGAGGTGACCGAGCGTGCCGAACTGCCGGTGCTGACACTGTCCTATTCGGACCTGCTGACCGACCGCGGCTTCAAATACATCTTCCAGACCGCCGCGACCGCGAGCCGCCAGTCCGAGCTCGGCCTGCCGACGCTGATGAAACTCGCCGAGAATGCGTCGGGCAAGAAGCCGAAGACCGTGGCGATGTTGATGGACAACACCGCGACATCAGTCGCCACCGCCAAGGCGCTGAAGGAAAAACTGCTCGCACAGGAAGGCCTGCAACTCGTCGTCGAGGAAGTCTGGACGCCGCCGCTGTCGGATGCCACGCCGCTGATCCAGAAGGTTCGCTCGGCAAAGCCCGATCTGCTCCTGTTCATGCCGAATGCAGTGTCGGACGCCAAGCTGGGGCTGGAGAAGATCAGCGAGTTCGGCCTCGGCCAGGGCAAGATTCCGACGGTGTCCTTCAGCATCACCATCGCCGAGCCGGACATGCTCCAGAGCGTGAGCCCGGAGACCGTGCAGGGCATCATGACCATCGTCGCCAACTGGGGCTCGAAAGGCCAAGAGGCCCTGATCGCCGAGCTCAAGGCCAAATACAAGGAGCCCTGGATGACGCAGAACGTCATCTCGACCTATGGCGACATGTGGCTGATGAAGGAAGCGCTGGAGAAGGCCGGCAAGGCGGACCGCAACTCGGTCGCGCAGGCGTTCCGCACCATGGATGCCGGCCCGTCGAAATACTATCCGGGCGGCCAGCTCAAATTCGACGAGAAGGGCCGCCGCGTCGGCGCCGGCGTCGTCATCGTGCAATGGCAATCGGGCGTACCTGTCACCGTCTATCCGCCCGATCTCGCGCAAGCAGAGCCGTTCTGGCCGAAGAAATCCTAAGCGCCGCGCGATTTTTCAGGGAGGAGAATTGTCATGACTGCAAAAAGCAAGTTCACGATCTCGCGGCGAACGCTATTGGCCGGCGCGTCCGGCACGCTGATCGCATCCCGCGCCTGGGCGCAGCAACCTTCAGAGGTGAAGGTCGGCCTGCTGGTGCCGATCTCCGGCCTCTACGCCCGCCCGGGAACGGTGATGCGTGAGGGCGCCGAGATGGCGGTCGACCACATCAACGCGCAAGGCGGCATCAAGGCCCTCGGCGGCGCCAAGCTGAAGCTGGTCGTGCTCGATTCCGGCGACACCACGGAAAAGGCCAAGAACGCCGCCCAGCGCATGGTCGCGCAGGAGACCGATCTGGTTGCTGCCAGCGGCGCATACCTGTCCTCGTTCACGCTCGCGGTGACCGAAGTCACCGAGCGCGCCAGCCTGCCCGTCCTCACCCTCTCCTATTCCGACCTGATCACCGACCGCGGATTCAAATACGTGTTCCAGACCGCGGCCACCGCAGGCTCGCAGGCACGGCAGGCGTTGCCCCAGATCATCAAGCTGGCGGAGACGGCCTCAGGCAAGCGGCCGAAGACGGTCGCGATCCTGACCGACAACACGGGGGCCTCGATCGCTTCCGCAAAGGCGATGCGCGAGGGCCTGCTGGCGGAGAACCAGTTGCAGCTGATCGTCGACGAGACGTTCACGCCGCCGCTGGCTGATGCGACGTCGCTGGTGCAGAAGATCCGCTCGGCGAAACCCGATCTGCTGTTCTTCCTGCCGACGGTGATCTCGGACGCGAAGCTGCTGCTCGAGAAGATGAACGAGTTCGGCCTCGGCCAGGGCAAGATTCCGACCATCTCGTTCGGCATCGCGATCGCCGAGCCCGACATGCTGCAAACCGTCAGTCCCGAACTCCTCCAGGGCGTGCTGACCTGCGTCGCAAGCTGGGGCGCCAAGGGCCACGAGGCGCTGATCGCCGAGTTGAAGACCCGCTACAAGGAGCCGTGGATGACGCAGAACGCGATCTCCACCTATGGCGACATGTGGGTGATCAAGGACGCGCTCGAGAAGGCCGGCAAGGCCGACCGCGTTGCCGTCGGCGAGGCGCTGCGCACCATGGATGCCGGCCCCTCGAAATACTATCCGCTGGGCGAGATCAAGTTCGACGAGAAGGGCCGCCGCGTCGGCGCCGGCATGACCATCGTGCAGTGGCAATCCGGCGTGCCGGTGACGGTGTTCCCGCCCCAGCTCGCGCTGGCGCAGCCGTTCTGGCCCAAAAACTGACTGAGAACTGACAACGCCCGAAAGAGAAACGGAGAACAACATGGACAAGGCGACCTACGACCGCGGGCTCGAAATCCGCAAGAGCGTGCTCGGCAACGAGTTCGTGGACAAGGCGATCGCATCCGCGGACGAGTTCAATCGTCCGATGCAGGACCTCACCACGGAGTATTGCTGGGGCTACGTCTGGGGCCGCGACGGCCTCACGCGCAAGACGCGCAGCTTCCTCAATCTGGCGATGCTCTGCGCGCTCAACCGCCCACACGAGCTGAAAACCCATGTCCGCGGTGCGCTCGCCAACGGCGCCACCAAGGAGGAGATCCGCGAGGTCTTCATGCAGGTCGCGATCTATTGCGGCGTGCCGGCCGGCGTGGATGCGTTCCGGAACGCGAAGGAAGTCTTCGCCGAGCTCGACAAGAAATAACGGAGCTTGACGACGATGAAGGGCAAATGGGCACTCGTGACCGGTGCGACCGCGGGCCTTGGCCTCGCCGTCGCGGAAGGCCTTGCCGGCGCGGGCGCCAATATCGTCCTTCATGATCTCGTCGCGCCGAAGCAGGCCGCGGATGACCTCCGCGCCCGCTTCGGCGTCGAGGTCGTCTCGGCCGGCGCCGATCTCGCCCAGCGCGAGGCGATCGAGGCCATGATGGCCGATCTGCTCGACCGCTGCGGCGCCATCGACATCCTCGTCAACAACGCCGTGGTCAGGCATTTCTCCGCCATCGAGCAGTTTCCGCCCGATCGCTGGGAGCAGGCGCTGGCCGTCAACCTGTCGGCGCCGTTCCATTTGATCCGCCTGGCGCTGCCAGCCATAAAGCAGCGCGGCTGGGGCCGGATCATCAACATGGGCTCGATCTATTCCAGCCGCGCGGTCGAGGATCGCATCGACTACGTCACCACCAAGACTGCGATCCTCGGTATGACCCGCGCGGTGGCGATCGAGACGGCGCGGAGCGGCATCACCTGCAACACGCTCTGCCCAGGCACGCTGCCAACGCCCGCGATCCTGAACAAGATCGCAACGATCGCGTCGAACAGCGGCCGTCCGGTCGACGACGTGACCAAGGAATATCTCGGTGAGCGCCAGCCAACGCAGCGCTTCGTCGAAATGAACGCGGTCGCCGCCATGGTCGTCTTTCTCTGTGGGCCCGCGGCAAACGATATCACCGGCGCCAGCCTGCCGATCGACGGCGGCTGGTCGGTTGCATGAAAGCATTGGGAGTGTTGCGATGACTGAACAATCGGGCCAGAGCGTCGTGCTGACGGGTGCCGCCGGCGGCATGGGACGCGCCATCACCAAGGCCTTGCTGGAAAGCGGCCGCCGCGTCGTGCTGGTCGATCGCGACGCCAAGGCGCTTGAGGAACTCGCGTCCGTGGCGGGCAACGCGGTGTTTCCGATCCAGCTCGACGTTAGCGATGGGCAGGCCGTGGATCGCCTGCCGGACGCCATTCCCGCGCAGTTCAAGCCGGTCGACGTCCTCATCAACAACGCCGGGCACGATATCGGCGGGCGGACGCGGTTCGATGCCGGCTCCGCCGACGACTGGTCCAACATCATCCAGACCAATCTGATCGGCCTGATGCGCGTCACCCGCGCGATCCTGCCCGACATGGTCAGGCGCAACGCCGGCCATGTCGTCAACATCAGCTCCATCAACGCGGTCCGGATCGTCCCCGATATGGCCGCCTACAGCACCAGCAAGGCGGGCGTGCACATGTTCACCGAGACGCTGCGGGGCGAGCTGGCAGAAACCGCGATCCGGGTCACCGAGCTCCAGCCAGGCCTGACCCGGACCAACATCATCCTGACCCGCTACCGTGGCGACAGGCAGAAGGAAAAGGACTATTTCGACCAGTTCAGGATGGCGCTCGAGCCTGCCGATATTGCCCGTTCGATCGTCTTCGCCCTGGACCAGCCCGCGCACGTTCAAATTGCCGAAATGATGATTCTGCCTGTAAACCGGTACTGACTTTTCCCAACCAGGGTCCGGACATGGAAAGACGTAGCGAATTGCAGTCGACACTCCGCATCGAGGACGTCCCGACCGTCCGGGCGATGGTCGCGCAAAAGCTGCGCGAGGCGATCATGTCCGGAACACTCAAACCGGGCCAGCGCCTGGTCGAGCGTGAGCTCTGCGAGATGATGGGCGTCAGCCGCCCCTCGATCCGCGAAGCCCTGCGTGCCCTCGAAGCCGACGGCCTCGTCAACATCGTCCCGCACCGCGGCCCCGTGGTCTCCACGATCAGCCTCGAAGAAGCCCGGCAGCTGTACGCGGCGCGCGCGGTGCTCGAAGGATTCGCCGGCCGCGAATGCGCCAGGCTCCACGATCCGGAAGTGGCTCGACGGATCGGGGAAGCCCTGGCACGGCTGAAGGCGGCCGCAGCCAAGCAGGACCTCGTCGGGAGCCTCGAAGCCAAGACCGACTTCTACGCCGCGCTGATCGGCGGCTGCCGCAACGCCTTCATCGAGCGCATGCTCAAGCCGCTGCACGACCGGATCCAACTGTTGCGGATCACGTCGATGTCGCAGCCGAAACGGATCAACAAGAGCCTGCGCGAGGTCACCGCGATCTGGCGCGCGATCCAGAACGGCGATCCGGATCTCGCCGAGCGCTGCTGCGTCGATCACATCAATGCGGCTGCGGTGGCCGCGCTCGACATGATTGAACGAAACGCCGCCAAGGAGGCGACGTCCTCCGACGACTAGAAAAACAAGAATTCAGGGAGTGTTCGATGTTGTCTCTGGTACGATCGCTGATCCTGTGTCTCCTGCTCTTGCCCTGTGGCGCGGCAATCGCAGACGACTACCCCACCCGCCCGGTCACGATGATCGTGCCGTTCTCCGCCGGCGGCCCCGGCGACGTCATCGCGCGAATTCTCGGCAACGCCATGAGCGCGACGCTGAAGCAGTCCATCGTCATCGAGAATGTCGTCGGTGCCGGCGGCACACTCGGCACCAACCGCGTCGCCAAGGCCGCGCCTGACGGCTACACGCTGCTCCTGATGCATGTCGGCCAGGCCACTGCGCCCGCGCTTTACGCAAAACTGCCGTTCGATCCCGTCGGCGACTTCGCCATGATCGGGCTCGTCACTGATGTCCCGATGATCCTGGTGGCCCGGCCGAATTTCCCGGCCAAGGATCTCGGCGAGATGATCACGCGCATCCGCAGCGAGGGCGACAAGATGACTTTCGGCAATGTCGGTCTCGGCTCAGCCTCGCAGCTCTGCGGCCTTATGTTCATGAGCACCACCGATACGAAACTCTCGCAAATCTACTACAAGGGCGGCGGGCCCGCGCTGAACGACGTCATCGCCGGCCATATCGACGTCTATTGCGATCCCGCGACGGGACCGACGCCCTATATCCAGTCGAACACGATCAAGGGCTACGCGATCACGAGCAAGACGCGCGTCGCGACACTGCCTGGCGTACCGACCTCGGCCGAGGCCGGCGTTCCCGAATTCGATGTGACGACCTGGTATGGCCTCTACGCGCCGCGCGGCACGCCCAAGCCCGTGATCGACCAGCTCGTCGGTGCACTGCAGACGGCGCTCAAAGACCCAGCGTTGATCAGCCGCTTTGCCGAGCTCAGCATGGCTCCGGTTGAGGCCGAGCGCGCGACGCCGGCTGCGCTCGAAGCCTTCCTGAAGGCGGAGATCGCCAAATGGGGCCGGATCATCAAGGCAGCCGGAATCGAGCCGCAGTAGGTCTGCCTCACTCGTCCAGAAGCTCCAGGAATTCCTCGATCCGGCCGAACGGTTCCGCGTGCCCGCGGGCGGCGCAGACGACGCGATCGCCGTCGCGCTGGAGCGATCGCGCTCTGGATTTCCGCAGCCGTCCGGGGAGGAAAGTCGCGGCGACGGCCTCGGGCCCGACATCGAGCCTGACGATGCCACGCCGCTTGCAATCGATCCTGAGCCTGGCGGCCGCAAAGAAATCACGCGCCTCCGGCGGCAGCCTGCCGAAACGCCGCGAGGTCTCCTCCTCCAGGTCTTCCAGATCGTCGTCGCTCCGGCATCTGGCGGCGCGACCATAGATCTCGAGCCGCATTGCTTCCGATTGCACATAGCCTTCAGGCAACATGTCGCCGACAGGCAGATTCAGATCCGGCACCCACAGAAAGGCGCCCGAGTCGTTCACTCTTTCCGAGGCGAGCTTCAGGAGATGACTGTAGAGCACCGGCCCGAACACCTGCACGTGCCCGGACTGCTGTTCGGAAAACAGATCGCCGGCGCCCCTGAGGTCCAGGTCGCGCTCGCTGATGGCAAAGCCGGCGCCGGGCTTGCTGAACTCCTCGAGGACGGCCAAGCGCTTCTCGGACTGTTCCGAGGTCGACTCCGTCAGCAGATAGGCGAAGGCGCGCGTTCCGCCGCGTCCCACCCGCCCCCTGAGCTGATGGAGCTGTGCGAGGCCGAACTTTTCGGGCCAACACACCACGATGGTATTCGCGCGCGGGATATCAAGACCGCTTTCCACGATGTTGGTCGCCAGGAGGACGTCCGCCTCGCCATCGACGAAACTCATCATGCGGTCGTCGAGGTCGTCGACGGGCATCTTGCCATGAAGGCAGACGATGCGGAGGTCGGGCGCCAACGATTGCACGCGCGCCAGCATCGGCTCCAGATCCTGGATGCGCGGGCAGATCAGAAAACTCTGTCCATGCCGCCGCCGCTCGCGTAGCAATGCTCCGGCAATGGCCGCATCCGAAAGCGGAGCGATCTTGGTCACGATCGGAAGCCGGTGAACCGGCGGCGTTGCGATCACGCTGAGATCCCGGAAGCCCGCAAGACCAGCGGCGAGCGTACGCGGGATGGGCGTCGCGCTCATCCAGAGCGTATGGGCATTCTTTGCCAGCCCTGAAAGCTTCGCCTTCTCCGCCGCTCCGAAGTGCTGCTCTTCGTCGATGATGACGAGGCCAAGATCGGCGAACTTCACATCCTTTGCAGAGAGCGCCTGCGTGCCGACAACGACTTTCAGCCTGCCGCTTCGCAAGCCCTCTTTGATCCCTCGCGTCTCCGGGCCGGAGGTCGCCCGCGACAGGCTTCCGACTTCGATACCGAGAGGACCGAAGCGCTTGCGGAAGGTTTCGACATGCTGCCGCGCCAGGACCGTGGTCGGCACGGCGATCGCCACCTGTTTCCCGGACAGCGCCACCGCGGCTGCCGCGCGCAACGCCACCTCGGTCTTTCCAAATCCGACGTCGCCGCACACCACCCTGTCCATGGGATGACCTGCCGCGAGATCATCGAGCACGTCCTGAATGGCCTTCGCCTGATCGACGGTCGGGAAATACGGAAAACGCGCAACGAACCTTTCATAGAGCGGCCCGGGCGCGACCAGTTTCGGCGCGCGGCGGCGGTGGCGCTGGCTGATGTGCTTTGCGAGCGCCTTGGCGGCGACCTGAATCTCCGCCTCGGCCTCGGTCCGCCGCGCCCACCATGTGCTCCCGTCCGCCTTGTCCCGTGCCAGCTTGCCGGGCTCGGCCGCATACGGCCAGATCAAGGCAAGGTCGGCCGGCGGCACGAGAACGGCGTTGTCTCCCGCGAACGCAAGCCTGACCATCTCGCGCCGCGATCCCGTCCCCATGGCGAGGGTCTGCAAGCCGTCGAGCAGAGCGAGTCCGCGCTGCAAATGGACCACCGCCGCGCCGCGCTCCGGGACGTCCGGATGATCGAACGCGGCCGTCCAAGCTCTCGCCATGGGCTGGGGATGATGGGCTCTGCTGCCGAGCACGTCGGACGCGGTGACGATGACGAGAGGCTTGCGGCCGGCCCCGACGAAGCCGGCATCGAAGTCGGCCAGGAACGCCGTTTCGCGCTCCCGTCCCTCCGTCGCCTCGCTCCAATCGGCACAGCGCTCCGCCTTGATGCCGCTCATCCGCTCCATCGCGCGAAGGTCATCCTCGACGGCCGCGACGAACAGCACCCGCGACCCGGCGCGTTGCATGTCGTCAATAAATGCGCGGAGGATCTTTCTTGGCGATGAGGCTTTCGAGAAATCGGGCGTCGGCGTGAAGGCCGATTTTTGCGGAAGCACGCTGATGCTCTTCTTCAGCCGCTTCCAGTCCGCCCGTCCGAGATACTCGCGCTCCGCATCCCTGCGGCCAGCGGCCTCCTCGATGGTGCCCAGCCAGATATCGGCGTGGCCCGGTACGCCGGCATCCACGATCCACCGCGCGCGAGCGCAATAATCCGGCAGCGTCGCCCGCTGCCCGCGCTTGCCTCCGAGCGCAATCTGTTCGGACATCGGATCGATCAGCAATTCCCTGGTCTCGTAGACGACCTCATGCTCGACCGGATCGACGGCAACGATCTTACGGATAACACCGTCGGAATGTTCGATCCTGAAAGGACCAAGTCCGCCCGCGGGAAACACCTCGAACGTCTTGCCGTGGAACAGGACGCCGCCCGGATATTCCGCCTCTTCGTCGAGGTCGTAGCCGAGGGCTTCCAGACGGCGCTCCAGCTCGGCTTCCGAATAGGCCGCGCCCACTTTCAGGCTGAGGCTGGTCTTTGACCAGCTCGCCGGCAGCGGCAGCCGCTCCATGATGGCTTCTGCGGTCGATACGAGGAAGACCGGCTTCCTTGCCTTGGCAAGGCGCCGCAACACCGAGCTCCGCCTGCCTGCGATCTCGCGCGACGGCTCCAGACCATCGAATGGCAGATTGTTCAGTCGCGGGAACACCAGCACCTCGACCGAAGGGTCGAGCGCGTGGATCACGCCGCCCAGCCGCTCCGCCCTGTTCTCATTGTCGCAGAGGAAGACGAGGCCGTCGCGGCCAGACTTCTCCCATTGCTCGCGCAGATGCAGCGCCAGCATGCCGAGAGGCGATGAGGACGAGACCGTAGAACGCGACGAGCTATTGCCTTTCGAGCCTTTGCTCTCTGTGCTCTTCGAACCCTTGCTCTTTGAACCCTTGCTCTTCGAGCTCTTGGTCTTCGGGCTCTCGCCTTTCGAGCTTTTGGCCTTGGTCTTTTTCGCGCCGGTCGCGGCCCGGGCTTTTTTGGTGGACGCCAATGTGTATCCAACTTTGTTTCAGAAATAGAGTCGCGCGCCGACGAGCCCTGCCGTAGAGCTCGGTCGACAACGCGGACTGGGCCCAAGCGCCCAAGCACGTCATTACAATTTCACGATTGCGTTGGAAAGCACGGATGCAAGCCCGGACGACCGGCCTGCACGCCAAAATAAGGCCTATTGCAGGACCTTCGGCAGCACCACGACCACGTCGACGCTCTGCCCGAGGATTTGCGTCGCGACCACGGCGAGGTGATGCGAGAACTCGTCCTCGATCTCGCTCGCGCAGTCTTCGTCCCTGGCAATGGCGAACAGCAGATTGCCGTCGATCTCGTCGAATCGGATACCGGCAAAAAGACGATCAAACGTCTCGGCGCCCGCGATGCCCGCGATTCGCGCCTGGATGGCTTGGTCTTCGATGAGGGACAGTTTCATCATAATCGGGAACATGGGGGCGCACCTCCCAAATGCAAGAGCAGAAGCGTGCTGGCGCGACCCGCCGGGCGAACTATATTAATCGTGTTGTCCCGCCTGCCCCCGTCTGCCCTTGAGGAAACTCTTGATTCTCTTCCTGCTGCTGGTCTCCGTGCCGATAGGACTGTCGGCCGGACGCTATTATCTGTTCGGCGATGGCCGGGGCAATTGGCAGACGGCGGATCGCTCGAGCGCCGGCCTGTTGCCGCCGGCATCGGCCAATCCGGACGCGCTGATCCGGGTCTTTGCCGCGCGCACGGTGCGGTGGCGCAGCATTTTCGCCGTCCACAGCTGGATCGTCGTCAAGGAGAAAGGTGCCAGCACCTACAGCCGATACGACTACACGGCGTGGGGCGACCCGATCCGGAGCAACGGATTTGCACCCGACGGCCGCTGGTTCGGCGCCATGCCCGAAACCGTCGTGGCGGTCGACGGCGCGCGGGCCGAAGCGCTGATCCCCAAGATCCGCCACGTCGTCGAGACCTACAAGTTCCGCGCCTACGGCGATTACAGCGCCTGGCCCGGACCGAATTCCAACACCTTCGTGCAGGCGGCGCTGGACGCCGTTCCCGAGCTTCGTGCCGTCCTTCCACCCACCGCGGTCGGCAAGGACTATCCGTACAGCGGACGCTGGGCCGGCATCACCCCTTCCCGCACCGGCGCCTACGCCTCGCTGTCGGGTTACCTCGGCATGACGGTCGGCTGGGTCGAAGGGTTCGAGATCAATTTCTTCGGCGCGGTGCTGGGCATCGACATCCGGCGGCCGGCGCTCAAGCTCCCCGGCATCGGCCGCCTGGGCGTCGCCGCCGGCCTGTAGAGCGCCTGCCGACGCCTCGCCAAACAAAAAACTGAAAAACAACCCCATGCACAGTAGAACCGCCCCTGGCCGGTTGGTCGCGGTGGCGCGGCTTAAGTCGAGATGAGGCTTGGTGAATTGCCTTGCGCGCGCAGAACGAGAGGCCTCTCTCCTGCAACGCACGTTGAGGTGCTCGACGAGCCCGATGTCTTCAGACGCCGGTCATTTGACTCGTCGGGCAAAACACCGGCAAAATTGCATCGTGCCAATCAGGCCATGGATGCGCTCGACCAGGCCGACCATGGGTCCAGCAAGCCGCCTCCCTGGATCCTAGCCCCCAAGCGCCGGAATATTTTCGCGAAAGATGATCTCGCTGCGCGGCGCCTCGATGCCGTGCATGGCGCTGCGGCCGGCGCGCAAATTGTCGAAGATGCCGACACAGCTCATCATCGTGTTGAGCTGATTTTGAGTGATGACGGCATCCATCGTCCCATCGAGCAGAAAGCTACGCGTATCCGAGGTCAGACCATGGCCAATGAAGACCACGTCACGCGCCCGGTTCATTTCGTTCAGGGCGCGAGCGACACCATCGGCGGCGCCGCCGATGTTGTAGATTCCGGCAAGATCCGGATGCTGGCCCAGCAGCATGCGCGTCTGGCGATAGTTGCGGTCGGCGTCATCATGGCCTTCGCGCAGGCCCACGACCTTGATGGCCGGGAATAGTTCTTCGAAGACGTGCAGAAAGCCCATTTCGCGTTCTTCGTGCGCGCGGTAGCTGCGGCTGCCCGCGATCATCGCGACCTTGGCCGGACGCTCGCCCAGAAAGCGCGCGATCAGATAGCCGGCAGTGCGTCCGATCGAGCGATTGTCCAGTCCGATATAGGCCGCGCGGCGCGCGTTCAGGATATCCGAGATCAGCGTCACCGTCGGCACGCCGTGCTCCGCTAATCGGTCGACCGCTTCCCTCACGACGGGATGCTCGAGCGCCATGAAGGCGATGCCGTCGGCCTTGTCGCGGGCCCGCCAGAGCTGACGTGCCAGCAGGTCGGGATTGAAGCCCTTGATGGTGTCGACCTGACAATGGACGTTGAAGGGCGCGAGCCGGCCGTCGGAATGCGCGATCAGCTGCCCGAGCGTGGACAGGAAGCGGTTGGTGCCGGCCGGCAGCAGGAACAGCAGCCGCATCGGCTTGGGCCGCATCGCCGCCAGGATGTTCTCGGCCGGCATGTAGTCGAGCTCGGACGCGGCGGCGAGCACCCGCTGCTGCGTAATCGCCCGCACACCGGGCCGACGATTCAGCACGCGGTCGACCGTCGCCGTGGAGACGCCGGCCCGGCGCGCCACGTCAACGATGCGGCTCAGCGAAGGAGCCACTGGTTTATTCATTCCGGGGCCCAATCGTCGAATACCTCAAAAACCATCATCTTTATCGTTTGACATGCTAGCTCAAAGTCGCAATTTTCGCATCAATATCGTTGCAGAAACATCAAATAACATCAAATCGCTGTTGGAGGAGAAGCCCATGTCCCTGACCCGTCGGCGCGCCCTGCAAGCCCTGTCCGTCCTCCCCGCCGCGGGCCTGATCGGCGGTCTCTCGCGCCCGGCCCGGGCGGCCGAGTTCTCGCTGAAATACGGCAACAACCTGCCGCTGACGCACCCCCTCAACATCCGCGCCCAGGAAGCCGCCGACCGCGTCGCCAAGGAGAGCAATGGCCGGGTCGAGATCGCCATCTTCCCGAACAACCAGCTCGGCGGCGACACCGACATGCTCGCCCAGGTGCGCAACGGCGCGCTGAACTTCTTCACGCCCTCCGCGCTCGTGGTCGCGACCCTGGTGCCGATCGCCGCGATCAACGCGGTCGGCTTTGCCTTTGCCGATTACGATCAGGTCTGGAAAGCGATGGACGGCGGGCTCGGCGCGCATATCCGTGCCGCCATGGCCAAGGTCGGCCTCCATACCTTCGAGAAGATGTGGGACAACGGCTTCCGCCAGATCACCAGCGGCGCCAAGCCGATCGAGAGCGCCAAGGACATGGACGGCCTCAAGATCCGCGTGCCCGTGTCTCCGCTCGGCATCTCCATGTTCAAGGCGCTGTCGTCCTCGCCGACCAGCCTGCAATTCAGCGAGGTCTATTCGTCGCTGCAGACACGCATTGTCGACGCGCAGGAAAATCCGCTGCCGATCATCCAGGTAGCGAAGCTCTACGAGGTGCAGAAGTACTGCGCGATCAGCAACCACATCTGGGACGGCTTCTGGTTCATCGCCAACGCCCGCGCCTTCAACGCCCTTCCCGCCGATCTCAGGACCATCGTCAGCAACGCCATCAACGATGCCGGCTTGAAGCAGCGCGAGGACATCAAGACGTTCAATGCGACCGTGCAGGCCGATCTCCAGCGCAATGGGATGAAATTCACCACGCCTTCACCGGACTCGTTCCGCGCAAAACTGCGCGACTCCGGCTTCTACGGCGAATGGAAGGGCCGCTTCGGCGACGAAGCCTGGGCGCTGCTCGAAGGCGCCGTCGGCAAGCTGGCCTGAGCGCGATGACGATCGCAGAGCATCAGATGACGGACTATCTGGCGGCGGCCGCGCACCCTGCTTCCGCTGCGGGCACGCGCAAGCTTGCGAGCGCCTTTGGCACCGTCGACCGCTGGCTCGGTGCGGTGGTCGAGACCGCCGCGGCCGGTGTCGTGCTGGTCGAGATCGGCATCATGCTCGCCGGCGTCATCATGCGATACGCCTTCCACAGCCCGCTGATCTGGTCGGACGAACTGGCCTCGATCCTGTTTCTCTGGCTCTCGATGCTGGGCGCGGTGATCGCGCTGCGCCGGGGCGAGCACATGCGCATGACAGGGCTCGTCAGCCATGTCGGCCCGGGCGCGCGCGCCTTTCTCGACACGATCGCTGCGGTGGCGCCGCTAGCCCTGCTGGCGTTGATCCTGCATCCCGCCTTCGACTATGCGAGCGAGGAACAGGTCATCGTCACCCCGGCGCTGGAGATCAGTAACGCCTGGCGCGCAGCCGCAATTCCCGTCGGGATGACCCTGATGGCCGTCGTCGCCGCGATCCGGCTCGCGACGCATCACCGCCCCGCGTTGATCGTCGCGGCCCTCATCACCGCCGCCGTCCTGATTGCCGCATTCTGGCTTGCCGGACCGCTGCTCGCCCCGCTCGGACGCTACAATCTCATCATTTTCTTCGTCGGCGTGGTCGCAGCCAACGTGTTCGCCGGCGTACCGATCGCCTTCTCCTTTGCGCTCGCGACCTTCGGTTATCTGGCGCTGACAACCAGCGTCCCGATGATGGTGATGGTCGGCCGTCTCGATGAGGGCATGTCGCACCTGATCCTGCTCGCGGTGCCGCTCTTCATTTTCCTCGGCGCGTTGATCGAAATGACCGGCATGGCGCGGGCCATGATCCAGTTTCTGGCAAGCCTGCTCGGACATGTCAGGGGCGGACTGTCCTATGTGCTGATCGGGGCCATGTATCTGGTTTCCGGCATCTCCGGCTCGAAGATCGCCGACATGGCCGCGATTGCGCCGGTGCTGCTGCCGGAGATGCAGCGGCGCGGCGCCAAGCCCGGCGACCTCGTCGCGCTGCTGTCGGCCACCGGCGCGCAGACCGAAACCATTCCGCCGAGCATCGTGCTGATCACCATCGGCTCGGTGACCGGTGTCTCGATCGCGGCGCTGTTCACGGGCGGGCTGCTGCCGGCCCTGGTCGTGGGCACCGCGCTCTGCGTGGTGGTGTGGCGGCGCTACCGGAACGAGGATCTGAGCCATGTGCGGCGGGCCTCGAAGCGCGAGATCGCAAAACTCACAATGGTCGCTCTGCCCGCCATCCTGCTGCCCTTCGTGATCCGCACTGCCGTCGTCGAAGGTGTTGCCACTGCCACGGAGGTCTCGACCATCGGCATCGCCTACGCCGTGCTGATGGGCCTTGTGGTCTACCGCCAGTTTCCCTGGCGGCGGCTGAAATCCATGCTGGTCGAGACGGCCTCGCTGACGGGCGCAATCATCTTCATCATCGGCTGCGCCACGGCGATGGCCTGGGGACTGACGCAATCCGGCTTCTCGCAACAGCTGGCGAAGGCGATGGCGGCGATCCCCGGCGGCGCCTACGGTTTCCTCGCGATCTCGATTGTGGCCTTCGTCGTGCTCGGCAGCGTGCTCGAAGGCATTCCGGCCATCGTGCTGTTCGGCCCATTGCTGTTTCCGATTGCGAAGCAGGCCGGCGTGCACGAAGTGCACTATGCGATGGTCGTGATCCTCGCGATGGGCATCGGCCTGTTCGCGCCGCCGTTCGGCGTCGGCTATTACGGCGCCTGCGCGATCAGCAAGATATCGCCGGACGAAGGCCTCAAGCACATCTGGGGTTATGTCGCGGCGCTCTTCATCGGCCTCGCCATCGTCGCGGCCGTGCCGTGGCTGTCGATCGGCTTCCTCAAATTCTGAAGATCATGGGAATCATGCAATGAGCCGTTTTTTTGGTGAGATCCGGCAAGCCGGCTACGTCGTTGACGACATCGAGAAGGCCATGGATTATTGGAGCCGCGAGCTCGGCATCGGGCCGTGGTTCTATAATCCGCGGGTTCCAATCGTGAACTACCACTATCGCGGCAAGGCCTATGAGCCGCACAATTCGGTGGCGCTGGCCAATTCCGGTCCGCTGCAGATGGAGCTGATCCAGATCCGCAACGATGCGCCGTCGATGTATGCCGACTTCCTGAAAGCCGGACATAAGGGTCTGCAGCACGTCGCCTATTGGACCGAAGACTACGACGCCGATCTGTCCCGTCTCGAAGCCGAGGGTTTCAAGCCGGTCATGAGCGGCGAAGTCGGCGCGCGCGGTCGTTTCGTCTATTTCGACACGGAGTATCATCCGGGAACGGTGATCGAACTGTCTGAGGTCTCGGGACCCAAGGGCAAGATGTTCGATCTCATCCGCGCAGCCGCCAAAGGCTGGGACGGGCGCGACCCCGTGCGGCCGTTCCCCGATCTGACCAAGCTCTAGACCTGCGCTCCCGTGACGCAAAATCCCGTTCGCATCGAAGCCGACTATCTGATCGAAACGCCAGAAGATCCGCGTCTTGCCGCGGAAACCATGGCGGGCGAGCAGTCGAGCGGCACGTTCGTTGCGGTGCCCGGCGAAACGCCGGAGCTGAAGGCGCGTGCGGCCGCCCGCGTCGAGAGCATCGAGTTGCTTGATGCAATCTCCGCGCCGTCGCTCCCGGTCGCCCGCCCGATCAACCCAGATGGCCCCTGGAATCGCGCGCGCGTGACGTTGTCATGGCCGCTCGACAATATCGGCGCATCACTGCCCAATCTGGTCACGGCGATCGCCGGCAATCTCTGGGAGTTGCGCCAGCTGACCGGCCTGCGCCTGCTCGACCTGCGCCTGCCGCTCGCGTTTGCCGCCGCCTATCCCGGACCGAAGTTCGGCGTCGCCGGCACGCGCGAGCTGACCGGTGTCAGCGGCCGCCCGCTGATCGGCACCATCATCAAGCCGAGCATCGGACTCAGTCCGGCCGAGACGGCCTCTCTCGTCGCCACGCTGTGCGAGGCCGGCATCGACTTCATCAAGGATGACGAGCTGCAATCGGACGGCGCCTATTGTCCGTTCGACGCGCGCGTGCGCGCCGTGATGCGCGTCGTCAACGACCACGCTGATCGAACCGGCAAGAAGGTCATGATCGCCTTCAACCTGACCGGCGAGATCGACCAGATGCGCCGCCGGCACGATCTGGTGCTCAGCGAGGGTGGCACCTGCGTGATGGCGAGCATCAACTCGGTCGGGCTCGCCGGCATGGTCGAGATCGGCCGCCATACGCAGCTTCCCGTTCATGCGCATCGCAACGGCTGGGGCGCGCTGAACCGTCATCCCGCGCTCGGCTGGGATTATACGGCGTGGCACAAGATCTGGCGGCTGGCCGGCGCCGACCACATGCACGTCAACGGCATCGGCAACAAGTTCAGCGAGACCGATGACAGCGTGGTCACATCCGCAAAGGCGGCGCTGACGCCGATGTTCGCGCACAAACCATGCATCGCGATGCCCGTGTTCTCCTCGGGCCAGACGCCGGCTCAGGCCGCGCCGACCTGGCGCGCACTCGGTTCGACAGATCTGATCTTCGCAGCAGGCGGCGGCATTCTCGCCCATCCCGCTGGACCGGCCGCCGGCGTTGCCGATTTGCGCGCAGCATGGGACGCCGCGATGGCGAGCCCGCAGCCGTGAGCGGCGCATCCACCCTGCCCGACGGTCCACTCGTTGCCTTCTACGGCGACGATTACACCGGCTCGTCCGCGGCGATGGAGGCCCTCACCTTCGCAGGCTTGCCGACAATCCTGTTCCTCGAACCTCCGACGCCCGAACGTCTCGTTTCTATCGGGCAGTACCGCGGCATCGGCATCGCCGGCACGGCGCGCGCGAAGGATCCGGCCTGGATGGAGCAAAACCTGCCGCCGGCTTTCGCGGTGCTCGCAGGTATCGGCGCGCCGATCGCACACTACAAGGTGTGCTCGACCTTCGACTCCTCGCCGCAGATCGGCTCGATCGGGCGTGCGATCGATCTCGCCGTGCCGCAGCTCGGCGGCGCCTGGCATCCGCTCCTCGTGGGATCGCCGGCGATGGGGCGCTATCAGATGTTCGGCCATCTGTTCGCGGCCGTGAATGGCGTCGGCCATCGTCTCGACCGGCACCCGACCATGTCGCGTCATCCGGTGACGCCGATGGACGAGTCCGATCTCGGCCGACATCTTGCAAAACAGACGGCGCGATCGATCGGACTGATCGACTTCGTCACCATGGCCAATGGCGGCGCGGATCTGGCGCTGATGCGCGCGAGGGGCGCCGGCACCGAGATCATCTCGCTCGACGTGCTCGATCAGCCATCCCTGATCGAAGCCGGCCGCCTGATCTGGGAATATCGCGGCGAACGGCTCTTTGTCGCCGGCTCGCAAGGTGTCGAGCAGGCCCTGGTCGCCTATTGGCGGTCGGCGGGCCTGATTGCCGACAGCAAGCCTGATCTGCGCCTTGCCGGCGTCGAGCGCATCGCCTGCGTCTCAGGCTCCTGCTCGCCCGTCACCGCCGCGCAGATCGCGCATGCCGCGGACAATGGCTTCGATATCGAACGGCTCGATGCGACCCGCGCCGTCGACGCGGTTGAATGGACCAGGGAGATCGGCCGCGCTGCCGAACGTGCGCTCGCCGCACTCGCGTCGGGGCGCGATGCGCTCCTGATCACCGCAAGTGGGCCCGACGATCCCGCCATCGGTGCGCTCAACGCGGCCATCGAGGCGAGCGGCGCAACAGCGAGTGGGGTGAACGAGCGCATCGGCGCGGGGCTCGGCCAGGCACTGGACTCCATTCTGGAAACCGCGCGGCTCCCTCGCGCCGTGGTCGCCGGCGGCGACACGTCCGGACATGCGCTGCAGGCGATGGGCATCTATGCGCTGACCGCGATCGCCCCTCTCGCGGAAGGCGCGCCACTCAACCGCGCATCATCGGATCGCGCGCATGCGAACATCGAGATCGCGCTCAAGGGCGGACAGGTCGGCGGGATCGATCTGTTCTGCCGCGCCAGAGACGGCGGTTAGCCGTCACCGCTAGGCGATCGTGATCTGGCCGATACTGGCCGTGAACCGCGGCCTCAACGGGCCGGCGGGATCAGGGCGCGCAGGATGTCGGGCTTCCAGGCCTGACGGGCGCTGTCAAAGGCCGCGAAATCATGGTCGAACTGCCAATAGGCCCATGCCCAGCCACGTCTGTCGGCGCTTCGCGCCACGAACGACAGGTATCTCTGGAGACTCTCGGATGGAGCTCGTTCGTAGACCCCGAACTCGCCGAGATAAATCGGGCGCTTCTCTCGCTCCGACCACCGGCTGACCTTCTCGAAATCAGCGGCCGCCTTGGCTTCGTCGTCCGGACTGCCCCAATCCAGCGGCCCGATGCGCGCGAACGTCTCGGACCATGGCGCACCCTGATGCGTGAAGCGTATCGGCGCGTAATAATGAAAGGTGACGATGAGGTTCCTGTCGTCGGCGGGGAGAGCCAGATCGTCGATGGGAATCTCGTCCGTGTTGAGAACCGCAGCAATGACCCGCCGCTCGGGGTTGGTGCGGCGGATGATGCCGATACAGTCGTTGAGGAGCGAATTCCAGCTGGCGGACGTCATCTGTCCCCCCGGCTCGTTCAAGACCTCGAAGACGAGCCTGGGATATCTTCCGGCATAGCGCTCCGCGATCTGCCGCCAGAATGCCCTGAGCTTCTCGCCGCATTCGGATACATCACGCTGACAGACATGCGTGTCGTGCTCGTCGACGATGGGAACGAGGTTCCTGGCGAGGATTTCCTCGATGACGGCATCAAGCCTTCTCAGCACGGCCTCATCCAGCACATTCCCGCGATCCATGAACTTGAAGCCGAAGAAATTGATCCTGACGTGCGCGAATCCGGCCTTTCTGATCGCCGTCAAATTGTCCAGACGGAACGGCGCGTTCTGACCGCCCTCCCAGATTCCGTCGTAACCGAGAATGTTGATCCCGCGTCCCAACCTTGCCGCATCGCGAGGCACGACCTGCCCGGCGCCATGGGCGTCGGAGCAGAGCGATGCGAAGACGAAAGCCGCTGCGGCAAGATTGAAGCTTCTCGACCAGCGAGCGCGGTGGGCGGTCATCCTGCTTCCATTCCGTAAGGGTTAGAAATCGGTCTCCGGCACCGGCCTGCACGTTGCAAGGAGGAACGCCACGAGGAGCACCGACGTGAACATGGTCGAGCGAAGGAACGTCGTCTCGGTGAAATTGGTCTGAAAGCTGAGGGCGACAAACCCGATAATGAGGGCACAGTGCGCCCGGTGGATCGATCGTGCAGAAATCAAATAGAGAACCTTGTTCGAGAACAGAAGAACACTCGCTGCGAAAAGCACGTAGCCCAGGAACCCCGTTTCCATCAGAATCGCGATATAGCCGCTATGATAGTTGTCGAGCACCCAACCGTGGTTCTGCTCGAAATAATCGTAGATCGACGGGATCGTCCAGAAACCGTTGATTCCGAAGCCGAGCAGCGGCGCATGGTCGAAATGGCTTATCGCGTAGTGCCAGATGAAGGTCCGCTCGGTGAAATTGACGGTCGCATCGCCAATGTGGATGGCGTCGTATCCCGTCGCGTAAAAATAGACGATCAGGAGGCCGGCCATAACGCACATGACGAACGGCAGGATCGCATAGAGCCTCATGCAGCCGACCGACCACATCGACGTCACGAGCAGCGCACAAGCCGCCAGGGCGACGGCACCGGCGCCGCGCGATTCCGACGCGAGGACGCAGGTCGACGCCAACAGGAACGCGACGAGGAACGCCAGCCACCCCTGCCCCGTCATCTTCCGGTAGCAGGAGAAGAACATCAGATACGCACCGACAAAGCCGAGCGTCTGCTTCGATTCATAGACGCCCTGCCATTGACCATTGTGCATCCAGCTATGATCTATCCCGATATCGGGCACGGCGAGTGCGCAAAGCGCCGATGCGGCGACCAATATGAAGAGCCCGGAGGATGTCGCCTTCACGACATCGTCGATATCGATCCGCGTGATCATGCAGAACGCGCCAAACGTCGTCATTGCAAGAGCGGCGCTCTTCATGATGGCTGCGGCGTTCAGGGTGGTCCACAACACCGAGACGACCGCCAACGCGTAGAATGCGAGGAGCGCGATCAGATCGGGGTTGAACGCCAGCTGCAGGCGCGGGCGTACGAACGCGCTTGCGTAGATCAGGACGCTCCACATCAGCAGAGCGACCGCCTGTTGCAGATAAGTCAGTCCCGCCGGCAGTATCGCCGTATTGAATGTCCCCATCGACGCGACGACATTGACGGTGATCGAGACGCAGATGACGAGCCTGGCGATCTTCTCCACGCCGGCACTGCGCGTCTTCCAGATCGCGCTCGTGAGTGCCTCGGAGGCTCTCTCGGTCTGCAGGATGGCCATGAGGTGACTTTCCCTTAAGCTTGGTTAATTATCTACTACTGCGGGTTGATCTCCCGAGCCCCGACACCGCGAAATCTCGAAACTTCGGGGATTGATAACGATACGGCCCTGCTCGATGCGTTAATGCAAATCGCACCCCGCTGGTGCCTCGGCCGTCACGACCCTGCTATACAAGCGCGGGATCCGGCCCGATCGACTTCTCCGGGTTATCTGGTTTCCGTGGTCACGCATGAATAAGCCAAGCAATACATTCGATATCGCCATCGAGCAGGCGTTCGACTTCCTGTCTCCGGAATACGGAGCGCTGTTCGACAGCTCTGCCGCGACCGCGTTTCAGCATCCGCTCTGGCTGGACAGCCTCTACGCCAGGCTCGCATCCCATGCAGGCGCGACGCCGCTGGTCGTCGTGGTCCGTCGCCGTACGACGGGGGCGCTGGCGATGGTGCTGCCCCTGCTCCGAATCCGCCGCGGCCCGATCCGGACCATCGAATTCGCCGATCTGCGCGTATCCGACTATCTGGCGCCGGTCTGCAGTCCCGAGGTGTTTTCCAGCCTGCTGGAGGATGAAGCGGCCTGCGCAGAGATCAGGCGCCTCGCCCGCCCGTTCGATCTGCTCCGCTTGACCAAGCTGCCCGACGGACGGCTTCCGATCGAGAGCTTACTCGGCGCGCCACGCCGCGTCTCGATGGAGACGAACGCCTACGCGACCGTTCTCGTCGCCCCGTTCGAGCAATGGCGTGCCAGCGCACTGGATCGCTCCTATCAGAAGGAGCTCGCCAAGAAATATCGCCAGCTCCAGAAGAAGGGAGCATTGAGCTTCTCATGCTGCGACGACAGCGCCTCGATCTCCGAGGCGATGGACGCGATGAAGCAATATCGCGGCCCGCGCTTTCACGCCCAGGGCGACGGCGACCTGCTCCAGCGCCCCGAATATTACAGCTTCTATTCTGACGTGGCGGCCCGCGGTCTCGGCTCGTTCGTCCGACTCTACGCCATGAAGATGGACGGCGGCGTGATCGCCGCCGTGCTCGGACTGCGCCATCGCGGCAGCTTCCTCGTCATCATGAGCGCCTTCGATATCGACGGGTACAAGAGCCAATCCCTGGGCTCTCTGATGTTCGAGCAAGTGGCGAGGGATTGCATCGAGCGCGGCGATCAGATGCTCGACTTCACGATTGGCGACGAGCCGTACAAGAAATTGTTCGGCGGCCAGCCTTCGCCGATGTGGATGGTCACGCAGGCCGGCAGCACCGCGGGCGCCATCAGCCTGTTCGCGCTGAGGCAGGCTCCCTGGCTCAAGCTGGCGGCCAAGCGGCTATCGGATTTCAGGCTCCTGCCGGCCCGCACCCCGACGCCCACGCGCTAACCAAAACGCAAGCGAGCGGGCGCAGAGCTCAGGCGCGGAGCGCGCCGCGGACGCGTCCGAGCCAGCCCGGATGCATCTGATCGACACGATGCGTGAGACTGCGCCGCAGGAAGTGCAACCGCCGCCGCACATCCCATTCGATATCGTTGCGGGACGTCAGGGCCTGACGGAAGCGCGCCATTTTCAGCGACCGCTGGTCTGCCGCGAGCTTGTCGGGATCGGAGTAGAACTGCGAGATCTTCTTCGTGCCCATGCCGGCGCTTGCGAGCCAGCGCGGCGCGTGCTCCGTGCAAAGGCGATCGACGTCCACCAAGAGGCGGGCGACGCCCGTGCCGGCGGCGGGACAATTGGTCTGGAACGCATCGCCGATGAGGACGATTCCGGGCTGAAGGTGTCCCTCCACCACGGTCAGATCCATCACCCAGTTCTGCACCTTGTCGGTCACGTGGAAGTCGCCGAGGTAAGGCCGCAGTCCCGGCAGCAGCCGCAGGACGGTCGCTTCCGGTTGGCGGCGCAGCTCGCGCATGATCGGATCGGTCGGGTCACGGAACATGAACAGATTGGCCCGCATGCCCGATGGCACCGGGAACAGGCTGAGATAGTCGATGCCGTCAGCGGTGCGCTCGCCGTAACAGGTCAGCGCCTCGAAATCGAATGGCGTGCCATCGCGGCGGGCGATCGAAAAGCCGAACGACACCGAATGGCGCTCGGCCAGCACGCGCCGCTTGATGCCGAGCTTGTAGCCGAGGGCTCCCGCCATGCCTGTGGCGAGCACGACGAGCCGCGCCTCAAGGCGTCGTCCGGACGCAAGCTCGATATGCTGGACATCATTGCTGGGGCTGATTGCGGTGACTTCGTCGACGATCAGATTGGACGGATCAGGCAGCTGGCTGCGCGCCATCGCAACGAGGCCGGCATAGGAAAACCCGTAAGCCTGGCCGACGCCGACATCGACGACCTTGCCCTCCCGGATATTGAGCACCCGGTCATACCGGCAGGCGACGTTCTCGAGCGCATGGAGGAAGCCCAGCCTGCGGAACATCTCGAGCTGCTGGCCACCGAGCTTCTCGACCCGGAATTCGTCCGGATGCACCGCGCGCTTGTCGACGAGTGCGACGCGATGCCCCGCCCGCGCAAGCACGGACGCGGCGAGCGATCCCGCGAGGCCGCCACCGACGATCGCGATGTCTGCGACGATCGCCGCAGTCGCAGCTGCAGCGCTCGGCTCGGTCACGGGTCTATCCGTCGTCATGGTTTAGGGCTCCACGGTTAACGGTGGTTCCATGTGCAATTCCCTCGCCTGATGTCGTATCGCAGAGCCAAACGCGATCATTTCCGGCGATTGAGGTTAACGGGTCGCCGGACACATCCGTCCCGGCACGCGCCTTGCTCAGAACGACCTCGAAATACTGCTGTCTCGTCAGACAAAGCGTCCGAATTCGTTCCAGAGAGGCCATT
The DNA here is from genome assembly GCF_052075965.1 of Bradyrhizobium sp. 482_C4_N1_8. Taxonomy (NCBI): domain Bacteria; kingdom Pseudomonadati; phylum Pseudomonadota; class Alphaproteobacteria; order Hyphomicrobiales; family Nitrobacteraceae; genus Bradyrhizobium; species Bradyrhizobium sp. 482_C4_N1_8. The sequence continues at coordinate 6,247,731 of NZ_CP197231.1, forward strand.
CCAATGCTCGAACAGCCGCAGGCCGGCCGGCTTCGCCCCGCATCTTGCACCGGCACGACATCGCGCCGCTTTTCGACCGAGCCGGTGCCCGCTCAATCTGGCACATCACGGACGCGGCTGTTCCGCAGTGAAGCAGCGGCGTACGACCTTCGTCGACGACAGACGGCGGGACCTGAAGACCGCGCATTAACACTCGCATTTTTCCGGCATGCTAGGCTCTCGCCGTCCTTGCAACGCCCATCTTCGGGGAACGCTTCGCATCTTCGATGATCGATTCCATTGTTCAATTTCTGCGGCGTGACGTCACGCGCGGTGTCGTCGGGACCATCCTCCTGAAGGTTGGCAGCGGCGCGCTCGCGTTTGCGTTGTTCTCGCTGGCCGCGCGAACGATGACACCCGACGGATTCGGCATCTTTGCGACCTGGCTTTCGGTTGCCCAGATCGCCGCAGTCGTAGGCCTGGTCGGTCAGGAAGCATTGCTGGTGCGGTTCCTGAACGAGTATGAGGTCGGCGACAGGCCCGACCTCACCAAGGGCCTCCTGCTCTCCAGCTTCAGGATTTCCGCCGTCGCGATGCTGATCGCGATCGCCGCAGTTGCGGCGGTTGCGCATTTCAGAGGGGATTTGTGGCTGCTGATCCTCGCCGTCTCGGCCTACACCGCCGTGAGTGCCGGATTGATGCTCGGCAGCCAGATCGCGCGCTCGCTGGTCAGCATTATCATGGGCGAAGGCAACCGCGAGTTCTTCTGGCGGGTTTTCGTCGTGCTGTTTCTGCTCGCCATGCTGTTCGGGCATCGGCAGCTCGATCCCGCCGAGCTGATCGCCGCAATGACGATTGCGATGTCGGTGGGCCTCGTCGCACAGATCATTGCGATTGTACGGGCGCTGCCGGATTTGCGCGCCACAGCAGCGAATTCCGAAGCAACGCGCTGGCGATCGAGCGCATTGCATTTCTGGCTTGCGTCCATCCTTGAAGTCGCGAACCAGTATTTCGACGTCATTCTGGTCTACTGGATGCTGGATCCGGCGACCGCCGGCATCTACTTCGCGGCGTCACGCCTCGCCAACATCTTCGCCATGCTTTCCGCCGCGCTGTACTCGTTCGGCGCGCGCCGGCTTCCTTCGCTCTACTTCAGCAAAAATCACCGGGAATTCGAGCGGACGCTGCAGCTCATGGCGGAAGTGACCGCACTTTGCGTGGTCGCAGGCCTCGCCATGATCTGGATCGGCGGCCCCTATCTCCTCAACCTGTTCGGGCCTCATTTCACCGAGCAGCACTCGGTGCTGATCGTGCTCGCGATCGGAACGGCCATCCAGGCCGCGGGCGGTCCGTCGGCGGCGATCCTGCAGTTGACCGGCCATGAACGCATCTACGTCCCCGTCGTCGCCGCAAATGTCGCATTGAGACTGGTCGGATTCCTCGTCCTGATCCCCTGGCTCGGCGTGCTTGGCGCGGCGATTGCGGCCACCGTGTCGCTGGCGCTCACGACCATCGCGCTCAATATCTTGTGCCGGCGGCGAACTGGGGTCGATCCTTCGGTTCTCGTGCTGTTGCGCTTCTCGGCGTGGCGACGCGGCCGCTATGCGGTTCGCGGCGGCGACTCCGCCGAATAGGCGTCAGCCGTACGATCGGCCTGGTTGATCCGCGACGGCGCGTGCAGGTCCCGTTGGTTAACGCGCTCGCGGCGCACCATCCGGGAATCGGCAGAATTCCCGCGAGAACGCGGCAATCGGCGGCTCGCGCATTAACTCCGTTTGTTGCTAGTCGGTGTCTGCCCGATGCCTGCATGATAGGTACGGGGTTAAGAAGGTGAAGATTTCGTTTCTTTAGCGGTCGGGATCCGTGCTCCACTACCAGCCGAACAAGGAATTGGGCGAGACGACCGCGACAGAACTCGCGCGGCTGAACGGCAGCGAACGAAAGCTGCACGTCCTTCTCGTACAGACCCAGGCCGAAAACGCGGGCGCGCAGGAGATCTCCAGGCTTCTCGGCGCCGGCCTCTCCGCGCGCGGCCATCGCGTCTCCAACCTGTTTTTCTTCCGCAAATCGGATTCGTTCGATGAGCCGCCCGAGACGTTCTATTGCGCATCGAGCCGGCCGGGCAATCCGGTTGCGCTGTTGCGGATGCTGTGGACGCTTGGCGGTCATATCAGGGCCACGCGGCCCGACGCCGTCCTGACCTTCCAGCATTTCGGCAACGTCATCGGCGCGGGCGTGACGCGCCTCGTCAGCCGCGCTCCTGTCGTCGCCAATCAGGTTTCATCCGCGCTGTCGATGAGCTGGCCGATCCGCACGGCCGACATCGTCATGGGCAGCGTCGGCTTCTTCGACCGCATCACGCTGAACTCAAAGGATATGGAGCGCGAGTATTCGCGCTACCCGCAGGCCTACCGGTCGCGCATGGTGCATGTCCCGCACGGCTTCGAGGACAAGGCCCTCATCCTGCCGAAGGGCGCCGCACGACAGAAATTCAACCTGCCGCCGGACCGCGTCCTGCTCGGCTGCGCGGCGAGGCTGCATCCGCACAAGCGGCTCGATGCAGCGATACGCCTCCTGCCGGATGAACCGTCGTGGCACCTTGCACTCGCCGGCCAGGGTGCCGACGAAGCGCGACTGCGGCAGCTTGCGGACGAGCTGAACGTCTCGGACCGATTGCATCTGCTCGGCGAAATCGCGCCACGCCAGATCGCGGATTTTCTCGCCTGTCTCGACATATTCGTGTTTCCGACGCAGGCCGAGACCTTTGGCCTCGCCGCCGTCGAGGCCGCCAACGCCGGCGTTCCCTCGGTCGTCACCGATCTTCCCGTGCTGCGCGAGGTGCTGTCCTTCGAAGGAAAGCCCACTGCCCTCTTTGTCGATGCTTCAGATCAAGCGAAGCTGTCGGCTGCCGTCTCCAGACTTCTGACCGACCAAGCACTGAGCGACGAACTGCAAAAGAATGCCAAAGGCCTGAGGTTGCGCTATTCGGTCGATGCGATGGTTGAGGAATACGTTCAAATCCTCAATCGGGTCGTCTGAGCCGATGCGTTGGAATAGGTTGGCTCGACATGATCATCGAGTTTCGCTGCGAACGTGACCATGCGCGGCGGTGGATGCACCGCCAGACGCTGTCGATCGACGGCCGGGACGTTCCGGTTCAAATCGCGTTGACTGCAACGGCGGAGCCACGGCCCACGGGGCTCGACGCCCTGTTCGAGCTCGAGCGCGTGGTGCTGCGTAAAGGCAGGCACAGCGGCGCCGACGGGCTGAAGATCGATCCGGAACAGACGCAGGCCCGCACCGGCACGGCCGATGTGATCGTCGATTTCACGAGCGCCGCGCGCGATCCGGACTGTGCGGCCCGGCTGTATCTCCGCCCGTTGTTCAACGGAACTGCAGGTGAAAACGCGGCACTCGCGGCGATTCTCGCCGGCGACCTGCCCGTCATCGAGATCGTCAACGAGGTTGACGGTGCGGTGCTCGATCGCGGCCATCCCTCCGCAGAGATCGCGGCCGGTTTGAGCGGTGGGCTCGAAACGGTCATGGCGCGAACCCTGACCATGGTGGCGGCCATCCTGTCGGGACGGCCGCGTATCGTGCCTCAGCTGGCACGCCAGGCCCGAGCCGGCAGCGGCCGGCCGCCGGCGGCCTATGTCGTGCGCGGCCTCGCCGTGTCGATCGCCAAGGAGATCTACCGCCTCTGCTGCTATGCCCCGCATTGGCATGTCGGATGGCGCTTCAATGATGGCGCGGGTGTCTGGCAGACGGGAGATCTCTCCGGGCCTGGCTGGAACGTCCTCGCCGATCCCGGAAATCATTTCTACGCCGATCCCTTCCCGATCACATGGCAGGGACGAACATTCGTCTACTTCGAAGATCTCGATCATCGGGTTGGAAAAGGCATCATTTCGGCAGTCGAGTTCGGCGACGCCGGCCCGGTCGGCGAGGTCGTACCCGTGCTGGAGGAGCCCTGGCACCTGTCCTATCCGTTCCTGATCGAGGACAATGGCGAGTTGTGGATGATCCCGGAGAGCTCGCTCCAGGGGGACGTCGCGCTCTACAGATGCATTCGGTTTCCGGACAAATGGGAGCGACACGCTACGCTGCTCTCGGGCCTCGAACTGGCCGATGTGACCATCACGCAGCACAACGGTCTGAACTACCTGTTCGGAGCCTGGCGAGACGGAACCGGCGGCTATTCGGATTCGCTTGCGATCTATCACGCCGAGCACCTGCTCGGCCCCTGGTTGCCCCATGCCAGCAACCCGGTCCTGATCGATCGCGCAAGTACGCGACCCGCGGGGAATTTCGTCACCATCGATGGCAAATTGTGGCGGCCGGTGCAGGATTGCGCCGACGGATATGGCGCCGCACTCGGCCTCGCGGAAGTGGTCGAACTGTCTCCGACGACGTTCAAGCAGGTCGTCCGCCACTCCCTCAGACCCGGACCGGCATGGCCCGGCAGAAAGCTGCACACGCTGAACCGCTGTGGCCGGCTCGAGGTGATCGACGGATCGCGTGTTCAACCCAAGACCCGGGCCTTCGCAAGCAAATTTCCATCGCTCGTCTTGTCCCCGCGAACCAGTCCCCACACCGCCTGTTAGCGCGTGGCACGACGGACGGCGTGGATCACAACGCCGCCCGTCATCTCGCGTTTCGACCGCTCCCGCGGGAGGCGGCGTCCTACTGAGAACGATCCGAGGTCCAGCCCTTGTAGTCGGCGACGTTGTCCCGGGTCACGAGCTTCGAGGGCAGGAGTTCGACGGTCGAGGCCGGCTTCTGGCCATTGAGAATGCCGACGCCCACCTGCACCGCGCGCCGCGCCATGAAGAACGGGTCCTGCGAAGCGGAAGCCTGGACCTGCGGCGCCGCCGGATCCTTCAGTGCCGCCTCGATGTCGGGCGCGCCATCGACCGCGGTGATGACGATGCCGCTGCGGCTTTGCTGGCGCGCCGCGAGATCGGTGCCGATCGCCTGCGGATCGTTGATGGCGAAGATGGCGTCGATCTTGGAAAAGCGCGTCAGATAGCCCTGCGCGATGGTGAGACCGCCTTCACGCGAGCCTTTGCCGTCCTGGTCGCTGGACAACACCTTGATCCCGGGATTCTTCGAGAGAACGTTCTTGCAGCCGACGACGCGGTCGATCACGGCCGAGACCTGCGGCCCGTTCTCGATGATGACGTCGCCCTTGCCCCCCAGCTTGTCGACGATGTACTGGCATGAGATCTCGCCGGCCTGCACGTTGTTCGTGGTTATGGTGGCGTCGGCGCCTTCGGCCGCGGTGTCGACCGCGACGACCACGATGCCCGCCGCCTGCGCCTTCTTGATCGCCGGCCCGATCGCCTTGGGATCGCCGGGGTTCAACAGGATCAGGTCGACGCCGGCGGCAATGAAATTGTCGATCTGGGTGACCTGCTTGCCGAGGTCGTATTCGAAGCCGACCGTCGTGATCTTCACATTGGGGTTGGTCTTCCTGGCCTCGAACTCGGCGCCCTTCGACAGCGCGACGAAGAACGGATTACCCATCGAACCCAGCGAGACGCCGATCGACTTGAGTTCCTTGGCGAAGGATGGCGCGGTGCTTAGGGCAAGCGCCATCGCGGCGCCGGCGAGCGTGATCGTCTTCAACATTGGCTTCCTCCCTGGTCTGTATTCTTATCCGGCACGGCAGACCAGTTGCCGCAACGGAACCTCGCATCACACCATGTGCACTCAGGTGCGCGCCGAACCCTTTCAGGTTCTGGCGGAGCCCTGCAGCCGGTAGCGGTCCAGCGCCACGGCGCCGATGATCACCAGGCCCTTGATCACATATTGCCAGATGTCCGAGACGCCGACGAGGATCAGGCCGTTCGACAGGACGGCGATGATCAGCGCGCCGATCAGCGTGCCCCAGATCGAGCCGATGCCGCCGACGAACGAGGTGCCGCCCAGGATCACGGCGGTGATCGCATCGAGCTCGTAGGACTGACCGAGCTGGAGACCGTTGGCCGCATAGAGCCGCGCCGCCTGCATGGCGCCGCCGAGCCCGGCGAAGAGTCCCGAGATGCCGTAGACGAAGATCAGCACGGCCCAGACCTTGATGCCGGCAAGCCGCGCCGCGCTTTCATTGCCGCCCACCGCATAGATGTGCACGCCGAGGACGGTCCGGCGCAGCACCAGCCACGAGACGAGGATGACGAGCAAGGCGATCACCGAGAGCCACGGGATCGACGCGACGCCGGGAATGAGAGTCAACGAGCCGTTGCCGATGAAGGCATACGGAATGGAAGGATTGAAGACGGTGGTGTCGGCCCCGAGCAGTCGCGCCAGGCCGCGTACGGCGGTGAGAGAGCCGAGCGTGACGATGAAAGGCGGCAGGCGGAGGAGTGCAATGAGCGCGCCGTTGATGACGCCGAAGCCGAGGCCGGTGAGCAGCGCGGCCGGCAGCCACAGCATCCCGAGCTCCGGCAGCTTGGAGAGCGTCAACCCGGCCATCGCGGACGCCGCCAGGATCGAGCCGACCGAGAGGTCGATGCCGCCGGTGAGGATGACGAAGGTCATGCCTGCGGCGAGCACGGTGTTCACTGCGGCCTGCTGCAACACGATGCCGAGATTTTGCCCGGTGAAGAAGCGGCCCTCCGACAGAAAATGGAAGCCGCCGCACAAGATGAGCAGCACCGGCAGCATGCCGGCGGCGCGGATCAGAAGCCTTACGCGCTGACGCTTCGTCTCCTGCGCGGCCGCGAGGCCCGCGGCGGCGGTGTCCATCTTTGGAGAGCCGTCATGCATCGAGTTGCTCCATCCCCGTGGCGAGCGCCATGATGTCTTCCTGGTTCAGGGGCGACGTCGCGCCACGCTCGATTTCACCGGCGATATGCCCCGCCCGCATGACGACGACGCGGTCGCAGATGCCGATGATCTCGGGCAGATCGGACGAGATGACGAGGATCGCGGTGCCGGATTTGGCAAGATTGTCGATGATCGAATAGATCTCGGACTTGGCGCCGACATCCACGCCGCGCGTCGGCTCATCGAGGATCAGGACCTTTGGCGTGGTCGCAAGCAGGCGCGACAGCAGCACCTTCTGCTGGTTGCCGCCGGACAGCGCGCCGACGGTGACGTTGATATCGGCGGCGCGAATGCCGAGCGCGGCGAACGCCCTGTTGGCGCGATCACGGCCCTTGTCGCGGTCGAGGATGTAACCGATCCGGGCATCCCGGCCGAGCACCGCGAGGTTGATGTTGTCCAGGCATGACATGTCCAGGAACAGGCCGAGCGCCTTGCGGTCCTCGGTCAGATAGGCGACGCCGATGTCGAGCGCCTCACCCGGCGTGCGGATGTCGACCGGGCGTCCCTCCAGCTCGACACGGCCGGAGGTCCTGGGCGCCGCACCAATGATGAGATGCGCAAGCTCGGTGCGACCCGCGCCGATCAGGCCGGCGAGGCCGACCACCTCGCCCGCATGCACGGTCAGCGAGCACCCCTTGACGCGCCGGCCATCGGCCATGTCGATCGCCGCGAGCACGGGATGCCCCCGCCCCGCCTCCGGATCATGATCCTTCTTGTAGAACGAGGAGACGTCGCGCCCGACCATCAGCCGAACGATGGTGTCGGCGCGGATGTCCTGCTTGTCGAGCGCCCCGACCAGCCGGCCGTCGCGCAGCACAGTGACGCGGTCGCCGAGCGCGTAGACCTCGTCCATGCGATGCGAGATGTAGATGATGGCAAGCCCCTCGGCGCGAAGCTGGCGGATCAGCGCGAACAGCCGCGCGCTCTCGCCGGCCGACAGCGCGGTGGTCGGCTCATCCATGATCAGGATTTTTGACCTGACGTGCAGCGCACGCGCGATCTCGACCAGTTGCCGCTGGCCCATGGAGAGGTGCGCCACCAGCGTCGACGGCAGGAAGTCCGCGCCCAGCCGTTTCAGGATGGGGCCGACGCCCTCGCGCATGGCGCCGCGTGCCAGCAAGCCTGCTCGCGACAGCTCCCGGCCGAGATAGATATTCTCGGCGACACTGAGATTGGGAGCCAACGACAGCTCCTGGTAGATGATGGAGATGCCCGCCGCGCGGCCGCCGAGCGGACCTTCGATCCGTACCGGGCTTCCTTCGATCCGGATATCGCCGCCGGGATCGGGCCTGTAGGCGCCGGACAAGATCTTCATCAGCGTCGACTTTCCGGCGCCGTTCTCACCCATCAGGGCATGAATTTCGCCGGCATAGACGGTGAGATCGACGGAACGCAGCGCCTTGATGCCAAAGAAGGATTTTGAGACCCCACGCATCTCGAGGATCGGATCGTTCATCGTGCCTCCCGACGCACAATGCGTTTCCTACCCGCGTCTCAATGATTTTGTCAGCGCGGTTCACGCATTAAACAAAAGGCCGCGGCACAGAGCAATACCGAACACACGGGAATGCAACGTCGAGGCGATGCTAGTGGCGCGGCCGATACAGTGCACGCCACGCGGGAAGCCGCTCGGCATAGGCATCGACCAGTCTTGCGTCGGGTTCGAACGTCTCGATGCGCCGCGGCCGTGTGCATACGGCGGCGATCGCCTCACCGGTGACAGCAAGCCGCCCCAATCTCGCCGCACCGAACGCCGCGCCGGTCTCGCCTCCGGCAAAACGATGGACCGGAACATTCAGCACGTTTGCCAGCACCGAGAGCCAGAACCCGGACCGTGAACCACCGCCAATGGCGTCGGCTTCCGTCATCGCAATGCCGGCGTCCGCGAGCGCGTCGCGGCAATCGGCAAGCGCGAAGGCAACACCCTCGAGCACCGCCTGCACGATCGACCCGCGATCGGTGCCGTGGCTCAAACCATCCAGCATGCCGCGCACGGCGGGGTCGTCGTGCGGTGTCCGCTCACCCGCCAGATACGGCAGGAAGCTCACGGGCGACGGCGCCTGCGGGCGCGATCCAAGCGGCGCCAGCAACTCGGCCTCGGTGGCGCCGAACAGGCGCGCGATCCAGGCCAGGCAGGAGGCGGCCGAGAGGATCGCGCCGGCCTGAATCCACATGTCGGGGATGGCGTGGCAGAACGTGTGCACCGCGCGGTCCGGGTTGGCGGCGATTCTGCTGGTCGGTGCCAACAAGGCACCCGAGGTTCCCAGCGACACGAACGCGGTTCCCGGCCGGATCGCGCCGATGCCGACGGCGCCTGCCGGATTGTCGCCGGCACCGCCCGCGATCACCGGCTGTCCGGTCATGCCCCAGCGCCGTGCCAGCTCGCCGCGCAGCGTGGTCGCTGGCGCGCATCCCTCGACCAGTCGCGGCATGTGATCGCGCGACAGGCCGGTCGCTGCCAGTGCTGCGTCCGACCAGTCCCGGCGCGCGGCGTCGAGCCACAGTGATCCCGATGCATCCGAGACGTCCTCGATGGCCTCGCCGCTCAGCACCAGGCGCAGATAGGCCTTTGGCAGCAGCACGAGTTTTGTCGCCGCAAAGATGTCAGGCTCATGCGTCGCGATCCAGAGCAGCTTCGGCGCGGTGAATCCCGGCATCGCCTTGTTGCCCGAGATCGCGCGCAAGGCGGGCCAGCGTCGTTCCAGGACACGACACTCGGCGGCGGAGCGTCCGTCGTTCCAGAGGATGCAGGGCCGCAACGGTCTCGAGCTCGCGTCGAGCAGCGTGGCGCCATGCATCTGGCCTGACAGTCCGATGCCTTCGACAGCCGCCAGCTCGCCGGCATGCGTCGCCTTCAAGGCATCGAGCGTGGCGAAGGTTGCATCGATCCACTGCGCGGGGTCCTGCTCGAAATAGCCTGATAGCGGCGAGGCGGTCGTCAACGGCCGGCTCTCGCTTGCAATCACGCGCTGGGCACCGTCGACGAGAACGGTCTTGACCGCCGAGGTGCCGAGATCGATGCCGAGATACATGGCTGCTACCCGCTCACTTGGTCGCGTCCATCCAGATGCCCGGCTCCGAATGCTCGCGGATGTGGGTGACGAGGAAGTCGGAAAAGGCCCTGATCTTGGCGGGCAGCCCGGCGCGATTCTGGTATGCGATGTTCATGGTGAGCAGTGGCAGCTCCCAATCCACCAGGACCGGGACGAGACGGCCCGCCGCGATGTCGCTCTGGACGATGTAGAGCGGCTGGATGAGGATGCCGAGCCCTGCCAGCGCCGCGCCGCGAATGACCTGGCCGTCATTGCTGTCGAGCGTCGGCGTGATGCGGACGGTCTGCGCGCCATGGCTTTTGCGCAGGCGCAGCGAATAGGGATCGTTCGCGAGATTGTAGACCAGCATGTTGTGGCGCGCGAGATCGGCGGGCTGCTCCGGCTCGCCGGCGCTTGCGAGATAGGAAGGCGCGGCGGCAAGCACGCGCCGCATCTGGCCGATGCGGCGGACGATGATGTTCGAATCCGGCTCCTGCTCGCGCGTCCGGATCGCCACGTCGATGCCGGCCTCGATGAAATCGGGATAGCGGTTGGCGGTCGTGATCTGCATGTTGAGCTTCGGATAGCGCGCGCGGAAGGCCGGCAACATCGGCGCCAGATAGATCACCGCAAAGGACAGCGAGCTCGTGACCCGCAGCGTACCCTGCGGCGACAGCGCGCGATCGCTGACGATGTCCTCGGCCTCCGCCAGCTCGCTCAGCACCCGGCTGGAGCGCTCCAGCAGCTCCTGCCCCGCCTCCGTCAACCACAGCCTGCGTGTGTTGCGCTCGATCAGCCTGACCGCGAGGCGCTCCTCGAGCGCGCTGAGATGGCGGCTCGCCGCCGCATTCGACATGCGCAAGGCCTCGGCGGCCTTTGACAGGCTGCCAAGCTCGGCCGTCTTGGAGAACACCTCCAACTGCAGCAGACGATCCATTTTTCCACTTTTAGAAAAAGAGACTTACAAATATTGACCTTTATTTCCGTATCCCGCAAGTCAAAATGGCCAGAACACAAGCAAGATAGCAGGCGAGGAAACAGGGAAATGTCGGGCCCGATCAGGCACATCGTGATGTGGCGGCTGCGCGGGGAGACGCCCGCGGAGCGCTCCGCGGCCCGTTCCAAGGTCAAGACCCTGTTCGAGGGACTGCGGGGCCGGATTGAGGGCCTCACCCATATCGAGGTCGGCGTTGACGTCAGTGAGGTCGATTACGCCTGCGACGTCGTTCTCTTCTCCGAATTCGCCGACCAGGCCGCACTCGCCGCCTATGCCACCCATCCGGAACATTTGCGCGTCCGCGAGGCGCTGGGCGACTTGCGGATCGGGCGCTTCCAGGTCGATTATCCCATCAAAGAGACCGGCGCATGATCGGTTCGTTCACCTTTGAAAATCTGCCCTGCCGCGTCGTGTTCGGCAGCGGAACGCTGGCCTCGGCCAAAGCCGAGGTCGAGCGGCTCGGCGGCAAGCGCGCGCTGGTGCTGACGACGCCGCAGCAGGAGGCGCAAGGCAAGAGCTTGGGGGCCGCACTCGGTTCGCTTTTTGCCGGCATCTTTCCCGGCGCGACCATGCATACGCCGGTCGAGGTCACGGAGCGCGCGCTCGCGGCGATGAAGGCATGCGAGGCCGATTGCGTCGTCTCGCTCGGCGGCGGATCGACCACCGGCCTTGGCAAGGCGCTGGCCTTGCGCACCGGCGTCAACCAGCTCTGCATTCCCACCACCTATGCCGGCTCGGAGATGACGCCGATCGTCGGCCAGACCGAGAACGGCCTGAAGACCACGGTGCGCGACGCAGCCGTGCTGCCGGAGACCGTGATCTACGATGTCGACCTCACCCTGACGCTGCCGGCGAGCCTCGCCGCAACATCCGGCATCAACGCGATCGCACATGCCGTGGAGGCGCTCTATGCGCGCGACACCAATCCCGTGACATCGCTGATGGCGGAAGAAGGCATCCGCGCGATCGCGCGCGCCCTCCCCGCCATTGCGGCCAAAAGCGATGACCGCGAGGCTCGCACCGAAGCACTCTACGGCGCCTGGCTCTGCGGCGTCTGCCTCGGCACGGTCGGCATGGCGCTGCATCACAAGCTCTGCCACACGCTCGGCGGCACCTTCGATCTGCCGCACGCAGAGACCCACACCATCGTGCTGCCGCATGCGCTGGCCTACAACGCACCGGCGGTGCCCGATGCCATGGCGCGGATATCGCGCGCGATCGGCGCGGCCGACGCGTCCCTGGGGCTCTACGACCTCGCGAAGCGGCTGGGTGCGAAGCTGGCATTGCGCGACATCGGCATGCCCGAAAGCGGCATCGACAAGGCCGCCGATCTCGCCGTCACCAACGCCTACTGGAACCCGCGCCCGCTCGAGCGCAACGCCATCCGCGAGCTGATCGCCCGCGCCTGGGCCGGCGAGCCGCCTGTTACCATCAAAGCGGCGGCCTGAAGCGATGCGGCGCACGCTGATCAAATCAGCTGTCATCATCAGCATGGATGACGCGATTGGCGACCTCAACACCGGCGATGTGCTGGTCGAGGGCAGCCGCATCGTCGACGTGCGCCCATCGATCGACCTCGGCAGCGCTGCAGCCGAGACCGAGATCGTGGACGGCAACGGCCGGATCGTCATCCCCGGCCTGATCAACGCGCACATGCACACCTGGCAAACCGCGTTGCGCGGCTATGCCGCGAACTGGACGCTGCTGGAATATTTCCGCCGCATGCATGCCGGGCTCGCGACCGTATTCCGGCCCGACGACATCTACATTGCGACCCTCGTCGGTGCGCTGAACCAGATCAATTGCGGCACCACCACGCTGGTCGATTGGTGCCACAACAATCCAACGCCTGATCATACCGATGCCGCCGTGCGCGGCCTGATCGAGAGCGGCATCCGCGCCGCCTTCTTCCATGGCTCGCCGAAGCCCGAGCCGAAACCGGGCGAGCCGCATTTCTCCGAGATCCCGCATCCGCGCCGCGAGGTCGAGCGGCTGCTGGCGGGTCCCCTCGCCGACCGCGACGGCCTCGTCACGCTCGGGCTTGCCATTCTCGGCCCGCATTATTCGACGCTCGATGTCGCCATGCACGACTTCCGCCTGGCGCGCGAGCTCAACCTGATCGCATCCATGCATCAAGGCGGCGGTCCGGCCAAGACGCCCGGCGGCTGGGAGAAGCTGGTCGAGGCCGGCCTCGTCGGCGCCGGCATCAACATCGTCCATGGCAACGATCTGCCCGACGATCTCCTCGACAAGATGGTCGACCTCGGCGTGTCCTTCTCGGTGACGCCGGAGAACGAGATGATCCAGGGCCACGGCTTCCCGATCACCGGACGGCTGCTCAAGCGCGGCGTGCGCCCGACCATCGGGATCGACCTGGAATCCGTGCTGGCCGGCGATCTCTTCTCCGTCGCCCGCGTCGCGCTGTCGATGCAGCGGGCGCTGGACAATGCGGAGTCGCGTCAAGTGAGCGGCACCATTCCGGCGACCACCACGATCCCCGTCCGCGAGGCGCTGCGCTGGATCACGACCGAAGGCGCCCGCATGCTCGGCCGCGAAGGCCAGATCGGCTCGCTGACGCCGGGCAAGCTCGCTGACCTCGTCATCATCAACGCATCCGATCTCAACCTTGTCCCGGTGCACGATCCCGTCGCGACCGTCGTGATGCAGACGAGCCTCGCCAATATCGAGGCTGTGATGATCGGCGGCGCCTGGAAGAAGCGGGATGGCCGGCTTTTGGTTGACGGGTTGGACGCGAAGAAAGAATTGCTGGCCCAATCCGGCCGGCGGCTGGTGCAGGACATCGAACGACAGGGACGCGCCGCCTGAAGGCGCCAATGGATGAGATCAATGACCGACGCTTCAAGGAATGTCGCTTTCATCGGGATCGGCAAGATGGGCCTGCCGATGTCGGCGCTCGTCGCCAAGGCCGGCTACGCCGTGACCGCATTCGATCAGAGCGCAGCCCGGATCAACGAGGCGCGTGCACAAGGCATCTCGATTGCCGCTTCGCCGGCCGAGGCCGTGAGCGGCAAGGCCGCGATCATCACGTCCCTGCCCGATGACGCAGCCTTGCGCGGCGCGCTGCTCGGCCCCGCTGGTCTGATCGCCGCGATGGCGGCTGGATCTGTTCTGATCGAGACCAGCACCGTGAGCGTCGAGGCCTCAACTGAAGTTGCGACCGCCGCACAGGCGCGCGGCATTGCCTATCTGCGTTCGCCGGTTTCCGGCAATGCCAGCATCGTTCATACGGGTGCGCTGACCTGCTTCGTCTCCGGGCCGAAGGATGCCTTCGACAACGCCAAGCCTCTGTTCGCCGCCTTCACCCGCGCCCAGACCTATCTCGGGCCGGCCGAGGAAGCCCGCTACGCAAAGCTCTCGGTCAATCTGATGATCGCAGTCTCGGCGGCAATGATGGCCGAGAGCCTGGCCCTGGCGCGCAAGGGCGGCATCGCCTGGCAGGACATTTTGAAGGTGCTCGACGATAGCGCGGCGGCCTCGCCGATGGTGAAGTACAAGACCGCGCCGCTGCGGACGCGCGATTTCGAGTCCACCTTCTCCTGCAAGCAGATGGCCAAGGATCTCGATCTCATCCTCGGCGCCGGCCACGCCGTGGGCGTGCCGCTGCAGCTCGCGGCGCAGGTGCGCGAGACCTATGGCTCGCTGATCGCGCAGGGCGACGGCGACACCGACTTCATCGCGACCGTCAAGCACCTGGAACGTCTGTCCGGGCTTGGCGAACCCAAACTCTGATCGCGGAGACACCTATGCGCAACTTCAACGAGACTACGATCACGGACGCGGTGCTGGAGCGGATCAAGGACGCAACCGATCCACGCATCAAGGAGGTCAGCGAAGCGCTGGTGCACCACCTCCACGCCTTCGTCCGCGAGGTCCGGCCGACCCAGAAGGAATGGGAATACGGCATAGATTTCCTGACCCGCACCGGGCACATGTGCGACGACAAGCGCCAGGAGTTCATCCTGCTGTCCGACACGCTCGGCGTCTCCATGCTGGTCGACGCGATCAACCATCCCGTGCCGGAAGGCGCGACCGAGACGACGGTGCTCGGCCCGTTCTTCGTCCAGGCCGCGCCGGAGAAGGACAGCGGCGCCGATATCTCCGGCCCGATGGAAGGCGATCCGATGCTGGTCACAGGCTCGGTCTCGACCGTCGACGGACAACCGCTTGCGGGCGCCATCGTGGATGTCTGGCATTCCGACGATGACGGCTATTACGACGTGCAGCAGCTCGACGACATCGGCGATCTCGCGATGCGCGCGCGCTTCCATACCGACGCCAATGGCCGTTTCCATTTCTGGTCGATCAAGCCGGCGGCGTATCCGATCCCGCATGACGGCCCTGTCGGCGAGATGCTGGAGGTGCAGGGCCGCCATCCCTGGCGTCCGGCGCATGTGCATTTCATGATCTCGGCGCCCGGTTTCGAGCAGCTCGTAACCCATGTGTTCGTCGCCGGTGACAAATATCTCGACTCTGACGTGGTGTTCGGCGTCAAGGACAGCCTGATCCGCGAATTCACTGGCCACCCTGCCGGCCGTGCGCCGGATGGTCGCATGGTGGAGCGCGACTATTTCCACCTCAATTACGATTTCGGCCTGAAGCAGGTCGCGAGCAACGCGCGAGCCGCCTAGGCTTGAGCGACGGCGGACCAACAAGAGTCCGGCAACAGGGAGCAGACGGGAGCTGAGGATGGGACCGCGGGTCAGCACGAGCATATTGGCCGATCGCCTCACCGGCATGATCGGCCCGCGCGCGAGCGTCGCGCGCGGCGTGCTCGATCAGCACGGGCAGAGCGAATCGCATTATCGCAATTTGCCGCCGGACATCGTCGTCTTCCCTGAAACCACGCAGGAAGTCGCGGAGATCGTCAAGCTGTGCGCTAGCGCGGGCATGCCGATGGTCCCGTTCGGCGCCGGCACCTCGCTCGAAGGCAACGCGGCCGCGGTCGCCGGCGGCGTCTGCTTCGACTTCGCCCGGATGAACAAGGTGCTGACCGTGCACGACAGCGACATGGATGTCGTGGTGCAGCCCGGCATCACGCGCAAACAGCTCAATGCGGAGCTGCGCGGCACCGGACTTTTCTTTCCGATCGACCCCGGCGCCGACGCCTCGATCGGCGGCATGACCTCCACACGCGCGTCCGGCACCATGGCGGTGCGCTACGGCACCATGAAGGACAATGTCATGGCGCTCGAGGTGGTGCTGGCCGACGGGCGCGTGATCCGCACCGCAAGGCGCGCACGCAAATCGGCCGCCGGTTATGACCTGACGCGGATGTTCGTCGGCGCCGAAGGCACGCTTGGCGTCATCACCGAAGTCACATTGAAGGTGCACCCGGTGCCGCAGGCGATCTCGGCCGCTGTCTGCAGCTTCGACACCCTGCACGATGCCGTCGACACCGCGATCTCCGTGATCCAGTCCGCGATCCCCGTGGCACGCATCGAGCTGCTCGACGACGTCATGATGCGCGGCATCAACGCCTACGCGAAGCTCGGCTATCGCGAGGCCCCCACCTTGTTCTTCGAATTCCACGGCTCCGAGACCTCCGTTGCCGAGCAGGCCGAAGCCGCGCAGGCGATCGCCGCCGACCATGGCGGCCATGGTTTTGCCTGGGCCAAAGCGCAGGAAGACCGCAGCCGGCTCTGGCACGCCCGCGACAACACGCTTTATGCGGGCCTGGGCTTGCGGCCCGGCGCGCGCGCCGTGATCACCGATGTCTGCGTGCCGATCTCGCGGCTGGCGGAATGCCTGACCGAAACCAGGCGCGACGCGGACGAGCACGGTTTCACCGCCCCGATCGTCGGCCATGTTGGCGACGGCAATTTCCATATGCTGATCCTGATCGACCCGGCAAAGCCGGACGAGGCCGAAGGCGCCAAGGCGCTTCAGGCCCGCATGGTCGCCCGCGCGATCGCGATGGACGGCACCTGCACCGGCGAGCACGGCATCGGGCTCGGCAAGATCGATTATCTCGCCGATGAACTCGGCGAGGCCGTCGATGTGATGCGGTCGATCAAGACCGCGCTCGATCCTGATGGACTGATGAATCCCGGAAAGATCTTCGCGAGCGGAGTGCACGCATGAGCAGCGCCGCATTGGCTATCGAGCCCGCCTCACCCGCGCCTCTGCTGGAGCTGCGCGGCATCAGCAAGGAGTTTCCCGGCGTCAAGGCGCTGGATGATGTTTCCTTTGCCGTCTTCCCCGGCGAAGTCCATATGCTGTTGGGGGAGAACGGCGCCGGCAAGTCGAGCCTGATGAAGGTACTGTGCGGCGCCTACCGCGCCGATGCCGGCGAGTTCTACTACAAGGGCGACAAGGTCGCGATCTCCTCGACCGCGGATGCGCAGAGGCTCGGCATTGCCGTGATCTTCCAGGAATTCTCGCTGGTCCCCCATCTCGATATCGCCCAGAACATCTTCCTCGGCCGCGAGCCGAAGGGCCGCATTCCCGGCACCATCGACCGCCGCAAGATCCTGGCCGACGCCAGGCGCGTGCTCGGCACGATCGGGTTCGAGATCGATCCCTCCACCACCGTCGACAAGTTAGGGGTGGCGCAGCAGCAGATGGTCGAGATCGCGAAAGCGATCAGCCAGAACGCGCGCATCCTGGTCATGGACGAGCCGACGGCGGCGCTGTCCGACCGCGAGACCGAGCTGCTGTTCGCGCTTATCGCGCGGCTGAAGGCCGACGGCGTCTCCATCGTCTACATCTCCCACCGCATGGCCGAGGTGTTCGCGCTCGGAGACCGCATCACGGTGCTGCGCGACGGCCGCCGCATCGACGGCGTTCGCCCCGCAGACGTCACGCCGGACCAGCTCGTCCGCATGATGGTCGGCCGCAACGTGGACATGACCTATCCGCGCAACTTTGCCGACAAGCCCGGCGAGCTGCTGCTCGAGGTCAAGGGCTTGAGCTCGTCGACCGGCATCTCCGATATCAACATCGAGGTACGCCGGGGCGAGATCGTCGGCCTGTGCGGCCTGGTCGGTTCCGGCCGCAGCGAGGTCGCCCGCGCCATCTTCGGCGCCGATGCCGTGACGTCAGGCGAGATTATTTTCGACGGCAAGGCCATCTCCGGCGAGCCTGACCTTGCCGCCCGCCGCGGCATCGCGCTGATCCCGGAGAGCCGCAAGAGCGAGGGCCTCGCGCTGCTGCGGTCGGTGAGCGACAATCTGGTGGTGTCGGCGCTGCGAAAGCTGTTCCCGAGCGGCCTGTTCGACCAGCGTAGCGCCCAGCGGACGTCCGACGGCTTGATCCGGCAGCTGCGCATCGCAACCCCGAGCGCGCGCCAGATTGTCGGCCTGCTCTCGGGCGGCAACCAGCAGAAGGTCGTGATCGGCAAGTGGCTGGCGGCCGGCTCGAAGCTCTTCATCTTCGACGAGCCGACGCGCGGCATCGACATCGGCGCCAAGTCCGAGATCTTTGCGCTGATCGACCGGCTGGTCGCCGAAGGCGCGGCGGCCTTGATGATCTCGTCCGAGCAGGTCGAGATCTGCCATGTCTGCGACCGCGCCTATGTGATGCGCGAGGGCCGCATCGCCGGACACCTGACCCGCAGCGAACTGACCGAGGAGAACATCGTGCGACTGGGGATGCATCATGCGTGAAGCCGCGGTCGTCTCTCAACCCAATCCGCTGCAACGCATTCCCGGCGTTGCCATCGTCTTGGTGCTGCTGATCGCCCTGTTCAGCGCGATCGCGCCCGGCTTCCTGTCGGTCGCCAACCTCTCCAACGTGCTGGTGCAGTCGACCATCCTGACCATGCTGGCGCTGCCGATGACCTTGATCATCATGACCGAGGGGCTGGACCTGTCGATGGGCGCGGTGCTGACGCTGACCTCGCTCTGCGTCGCCATCGTGTCGCTCGCGACCAAGTCGATGCTGCTGGGCCTCGGCGCCGGGCTTCTCGTCGGCGCAGCCTTCGGCTTCGCCAACGGCTGGCTGGTCGCCATCGTCGGCATTCCGCCCTTCGTCGCGACGCTGGGCACGCTCGGCATGGCGCAGGGCCTGTCGCTGATCGTCAGCGACGGCCAGAGCGTGGTCGGCATCCCCCACAGCGTGCGCGACATCTATTCGGCGACGCTTCTGGGCGTGCCCGTGCCGATCGTGATGGCGCTGGTGACCTATGCGGCCTTCCACGGACTGCTCTACCACACCCGCTTCGGCACCTACATCTTCGCACTCGGCGGCAACCGCGAGGCGCTGCGCTATGCCGGCCTCTCGCCGAACAAGCTGCTGATCGCGGTCTACGCGATCGGCGGCGCCATGGCCGGCATTGCCGGCCTGCTGATGACCGCGCGCATGAATTCCGGCCACCCGACCGCGGGCCTCGGCCTGGAATTCGACGCCATCGCCGCGGTCGCGGTCGGCGGTACCTCGTTCGAGCGCGGCAATGGCTGGCTGCTCGGCACGTTGCTCGGCGTGATCGCGGTCGGCGTGCTTCGCAATGGGCTCAACCTGATCTCGATGCCCTCCTCGGTGCAGGTCGCAAGCGTCGGCGTCCTCGTCATCGTCGCTCTCTTCCTCGACGGCCTCCGGAGCCGCGCATGACCGACATCTCCAAAGAGGCCCTCTCGCCGCCCCGCTCGTTCCTGTCGCAGGACGCGATCCAGGTGTTCTATCGCCTGCTCGCAGCGCTGCTGATCTGCGCGGTGCTCGCCGTGCTCAGCGACTCCTTCCTGAGCCTCGGCAACATCCTCAACGTGCTGAGACAAGCGAGCCTGACCTTCTTCATCGCCTCCGGCCTGACGCTGGTGGTGCTCACCGCCGGCCTCGATCTCTCCGTCGGCGCCAATGTCGCGCTGTCGGCCTGCATCGCCGGCACCGTGATCCACAAGACCGGCTCGCCGGCGCTCGGCATCCTCACCGGGCTCGCCTGCGGCGGCATCGTTGGCCTGCTCAACGGCATCATGGTCACCGCGCTCCGCATCCCCTCCTTCATCGCCACCTACGGCATGCTCTGGGTGCTGAACGGCCTCACCTACTGGTACATGGCGGGCGAAACCCTTCACGGCTTCCCGGCAGGCTTCCGCCAGATCGGCAGCGGCTATCTGTTCGGCCTGCCGATCCCGGTCTATCTGCTGCTGGTGTTCCTCGGGATCGGAACGCTGTTTGCGCAGCGCACGATCTGGGGCCAGGAGATCTATGCGATCGGCGCCAATCCGGTCGCCGCCCGCCTCTCCGGCATTCCGGTCGCGCGGCGCCTGCTGCTGGTCTACGCGGTGTCAGGCACCATGGCGGGACTGGCCTCGATCATCTTCCTGTCGCGGCTCAATTCGGCCGAAGCCGACATCGGCGAAAGCCTGACGCTGCCCGCGATCGCAGCCGTGCTGATCGGCGGCACCTCGCTGTTCGGCGGTGTCGGCACCGTGTTCGGCACCTTCATCGGCGCGCTGATCCTGACGCTAGTGCTGAACGGCATGAACCTGTTGTCGGTCAGCGCCAACTGGCAGCCGCTCGTCACCGGCATCATCGTCATTCTCGCGGTCTGGCTCGACATGAAGACCCGCCGCCGCGCGCAATGAGCTCTTAGAAATCCAACAAGCAAAATGAGGGATGGAGGCTACATGAAACAGAAAATGGGTTATTTGGCGCTGCCGCTGCTGATGGCGGCCGCGTTCACGACACAGGCGCGCGCCGACGGCGAGACCATCGCCGTGTTCACCAAGAACCAGACCAATCCGTTCTTCCAGACGGTGCGGGTCGGTGCCGACAACATGGCGAAAGCGCTGAATGCGAAGACGCTGCAGTACATCCCGACCAAGCCGGACTCGATCCCCGAGCAGCTCAGCCAGATCGAGGACGTCGTGGTGAAGAAGCCGAGCGCGATCGTCTTCACGCCGGTCGACTACAAGGCGATGGTGCCGGGCGTCGAGAAGATCAACGAGGCGAAAATCCCCGTCGTCAACATCACCGACCGCTCCGCCGGCGGCAAGTTCCTCTCCTTCGTCGGCGCCGACGATTACAGCCTCGGACTGGAAACCGCGCGTTTCCTGCTCAAGACTTTGGGCGGCAAGGGCAACATCGTCATCATCGAGGGCGTCAAGGGCTCGCTGACCAATGTCGATCGCGTCCGCGGCTTCAACGACGCGCTGAAGGAGAATTCGGGCGCCAAGCTGCTGGCCTCGCAGCCCGGCAACTACCAGCGGCTGCAGGCGCTCCAGGTCATGGAAAACCTGATGCAGTCGAACGCGCAGATCGACGGCGTGCTGGCGGCCAACGACGCCATGGCGGTCGGCGCGATCGAGGCGCTCGACGGCGCCAACCGCAAGGCCCAGGTGATCGGCATCAACGGCACCAAGGAGGCGATCGACGCGATCAAGTCCGGCAAGCTGCTCGCCAGCGGCGACTACAACGGATTTGCGCAAGGGTGTCTCGGCGCCATGATGGCGATCCGCAGCTTGCGCAACCAGCCTGTCATTTCCGAGATCGTGCTGAAGCCGACCGTCATCACCAAGGACAATTACCAGCCGTTCGACGTGCCGCTGGAGCAACGGACCTGCCCGACCTTCGAGGACGCCGGCAAGCTCGGCGCCAAGTAGCCCAACCGATCATCACAAGCATGGACGGCCGCCTCCGCGGCCGTCCAAGAACACCGACACGTCAACGGAGACATCATGCTGTTCGCCATTCACGCCCTCGACCGCGCCAGCGCGCTGCCGACCCGGCTCGCCAATTACGACGCCCACAAGGCCTTCCTGAGCGACACATCGCGCTTCGGCGTCAAGATCGTGATGTCTGGGCCGCTGGTCTCCGACGACGGCGCGAGCATGATCGGCAGCCTGTTCCTGATCGAGGCGCCCGGCCGCGCCGAGGTCGAAGCCTTCAACCGCGCCGATCCGTTTGCGGCAGCCGGCATCTGGGAGAAAGTCACCATCACGGGCTTCCTGCGCCGCCAGGGCTGAAGGCCTACGGCGCCTCTTCGAGGTGACAGGCCACCCATTGCTCGGGTCCGGTCGAACGCAGCATCGGCTCCTCCGTCCGGCAACGGTCGAAGACGTATGGGCAACGGGTGTGGAAGCGGCACCCGCTCGGCGGGTTGATCGGGCTCGGCACGTCCCCCTTGAGGATGATGGGATTGCGCTGGGCGCCGGGCTCGGGCAGCGGCACCGCGGAGAGCAGCGCCTTGGTATAGGGATGCCTTGGCGCGGCAAAGATCTCGCGGCGCGGCGCCACCTCGACGATCTTGCCGAGATACATCACCGCGACGCGGTGAGTCATGTGCTCGACGATGGCGAGGTCATGGCTGATGAACAGCAGCGCCAGGCCGAACTCGCGCTGGAGATCCTGCAAGAGATTGACGATCTGCGCCTTGACCGAGACGTCGAGCGCGGAGACCGCCTCGTCGCAGACGATCAGCTCGGGCTCGGCTGCGAGCGCCCGCGCAATGCCGATGCGCTGACGCTGGCCGCCGGAGAATTCGTGCGGCCGGCGGTTGAGCGCCTCGCGCGGCAGCCGCACGGTATCCATCAGCGCCGTCACGCGGGTTTCGAGATCGGTGGCGGATTTGGCGAGGCCGAAATTTCGGATCGGCTCGGCCAGGATGTCGCGCACGCGCATGCGCGGATTGAGGCTCGAGAACGGATCCTGGAACACCACCTGCACGCGGCGGCGCATCTGGCGCATCGTGCTCGGATGTGCGTCGTCGATGCGCTGGCCGTCGAGGATCACCTGGCCCGCCGTGATGTCGAACAGCCGCAGGATGGCACGGCCGACCGTGGACTTGCCGCAGCCGGACTCGCCGACCAGCGACAGCGTCTCGCCCTTCGCGATTTCGAACGAGACACCGTCGACGGCATAGACATATTCGGACTTGCGGCCGAACAGGCCCTTTTTGACCGGAAAATGCTTCTTGAGGTCGTTGACCTGGAGCAGCGGAGGACTCATGCCGCGATGGCCCCCTTGGCGGAATAGTGGCAGGCGGCGACGTGGCGAGGCGCCTTCTCTTCGAGCCCAGGCGCATATTGGCGGCAGAGATCGGTCGCGAGCGCGCAGCGGCCGGCGAAGACGCAGCCGATGATAGGCTTGCGCAGATCAGGCACCTGCCCCGGGATTTCGGCGAGACGCCGCGCGGTGCCTGTTAGTGACGAGCCGAGCCGCGGCACGGCGCCGAGCAGGCCCTGCGTATAGGGATGACGCGGCGAGCGGAACAGCTCGGCCACCGGCGCCTCCTCGACCTTGCGGCCGGCATACATGACCATGACGCGTTCGGCGATCTCGGCGACGACACCGAGGTCGTGAGTGATCAGGATGATCGCCGCGCCGACCCGGCGCTTGAGATCGAGCATCAATTTCAGGATCTGCGCCTGGATCGTCACGTCGAGCGCGGTGGTCGGCTCGTCGGCGATCAGGAGCTTTGGATTGCAGGCCAGCGCAATCGCGATCATCACGCGCTGGCGCATGCCGCCGGAAAGCTGGTGCGGGTATTCGCGCACGCGCCGCTTCGGCTCGGGAATGCCGACCAGCGTCAGCATCTCGATCGCATGCGCCTCGGCCGCCTGCTTGTCCAGGCCCTGATGGATCATCAGCGTCTCGCGGATCTGGCGGCCGACCGTCAGAACCGGGTTGAGGCTCGTCATCGGCTCCTGAAAGATCATCGAGATATCGTTGCCGCGGATGGCGCGCATCTCGCGATCGGACAGTTGCAGCAGGTCCCTGCCCGCGAAGCGGACGGCGCCTGCGATCCTGCCCGGCGGCTCTGGAATGAGCCGCATCAGCGACATCGAGGTCACCGACTTGCCGCAGCCGGATTCGCCGACGATGGCGAGCGTCTCGCCTTCGTTGACATGAAAGGAGACGCCGTCGACCGCACGGTTGATGCCGCCGGGCGTGCGAAAGTGGGTCTGGAGGTTCTCGACTTCGAGCAAGGCCATCGCGATCAACCCCTCGACATCAGAGGCTCTTGGCCATGCGCGGATCGAGCGCATCGCGAAGGCCGTCGCCGAGCAGGTTCACGGCGAGGACGGTGACGGAGAGGAACGCCGCCGGGAAGAACACGATGTAGGGCTTGACCTGCCACAGCGCGCGGCCCTCGGCCATGATGTTGCCCCAGGACGGAATGGTCGGCGGCGTGCCCGCCCCGATGAAGGACAGGATCGCCTCGGTGATCATGGCGCTGGCGCAGATGTAAGTCGCCTGGACCAGCATCGGCGCCAGCGTATTGGGCAGGATGTGGCGCAGGATGATCATCGGCGTGCGCGTGCCGCAGGCGACCGCGGCGTCCACATAGGGCTGCTCGCGCAGCGACAGCACCACACTACGGACAAGACGGGAAACCCGCGGGATCTCGGCGATGGTGATGGCCAGGATGACGTTGCCGACACTGCCGCGCGTCAGCGCCATCAGCGCGATTGCGAGCAGAATTGGCGGGATCGACATCAAACCGTCCATGAAGCGCATCAAAATGCCGTCGGCCCAGCGGACGAAACCGGAGACCATGCCGATGGCGAGACCCGCCACGGAGGCGAAGATCGCAACTGACAGGCCGACCGTGAGCGAGACCCGCGCACCGAATAGCACGCGCGAATAGATGTCGCGGCCAAGCACATCGGTGCCGAACCAGTAGAGTGCCGACGGAGCCCGCGTGCGCTTGGCGGGCGCGAGCGCAGTCGGGTCGACTGTCCAGAGGTACGGCGCGAAGATCGCGATGAAGACGAGTGCCAGCAGCAGTGCGCCGCCGATCGCGACGGTCGGATGGCCGCGCAAGAATCCCAGGAAGCCGCGCCGGATCGTGACCGGCCGCAGGATTTCAGGCAGTTGCGGCGCGAGAACGAAGCCGGCCGGCAGCGCTTGCGGATTGACGGTCGTATCGGTCAATAGCGGATCCTCGGGTCAACGAGCGTATAGATGACGTCGATCATCAGATTGACGAGGACGTAGACGAAGCTGAAGAGAAGCACGATGCCCTGGATGACGGGATAGTCGCGGCGCAGGATCGCGTCGATCGTGAGTCGGCCGAGGCCGGGGATCGCGAACACGCTTTCCGTGACGACCGCCCCGCCGATCAGGAGCGCGATGCCGATCCCGATCACGGTCACGATCGGGACCGCGGCATTCTTCAGCGCGTGAACGAAGAGGATGCCGCCCTGCCCGAGGCCCTTGGCGCGCGCGGTGCGGATATAGTCCTGCTGCAAGACTTCAAGCATGGTGGCACGCGTGATGCGCGCGATCAGCGCGATGTAGACGCAGCCCAGCGCGATCGACGGCAGGATCAGGTTTTGCAGCCACGGCCAGAAGCCTTCCGTGAGCGGCGTATAGCCCTGCACCGGAAGCCATTCGAGCTCGAGTGCGAAGACATAGGCGAGGATATAGCCGACGACGAAGACGGGCAGCGAGAAGCCGAACACGGCGAATGCCATGATGACGCGGTCGATCAGGCTCCCCGCCTTCCACGCGGCCACGACGCCAAGCGGCACCGCGACCACGATGGTGAGTAGCAGCGTGACCATCATCAGCGACAGTGTCGGCCCGAGACGCTGTCCGATCATCGTCGAGACCGGAAGGTTGGTGAAGATCGAGGTGCCGAGATCGCCGTGCAGAATGCGCCAGACCCAGCTTCCGAACTGGATCAGGAAAGGACGGTCGAGACCCAGACTCTGGCGAATGCGCTCCACATCCTCCGGGCTCGCCTGGTCGCCCGCGATCACCACGGCGGGGTCACCCGGCGCGATGTAGAGCAGGCTGAACACGAACAGCGCGACGATTGCCATCACCGGCAAGGTCGAGACGATGCGACGGAGGATGTAAGAGAGCATCTGGCTTCAGCGTACCATCATGCGGATTTCGACACGTTCCAGAAGAACGGCAGCGGCCCCTTGGTGATGCCGGAGACGTTCTTGCGCCATGCCGTGTAGGTCAGGAAGAAGCCGGTCGGCGCGTAGACGACATCCTCGAGCGCCGCCTTGTTGACCTGCCCGATCGCGGCCTTCTCTTCCTCGAGATTCTTGGCGTCGAACCAGGCCGTGATCTCCTTCTCGGTATTCGGGCTGTTGGGCCAGCCGAACCAGGCCTTGTCGCCATTGGCGCGGATGGCGGTGTAGGCGGCCGGATTGATGCAATCGGCGCCGGCGTGCCAGCTGTGGAACATATTCCAGCCGCCCTGCCCCGGCGGTGTCTTCATCGCGCGGCGCGCGCCCACCGTGCCCCAATCGGTCGCGACGAAATCGACATTCATGCCGAGCTTCTTGAGCAGATCCGCGGTGACGTCGCCCTGCGCCTTCGTGATCGACTGGTCCTGCGCGACCACGCATGTGACCGGCTGGCCGGAATAGCCGCTCTCGGCGAGCAGCTTCTTGGCCGCATCCAAATCGCGCTTTCCTTTCAGGATCTCGCCGCCCAACTCGGTGTAGAGCGGTGTGTCCGGCGTAAAAAAGCCGGGCAGCGGCTTCCACAACGTATCGTCGTCGCCGACCAGCGCACGCATATAGTCTTCCTGGCTCAACGCCATCAGCACCGCGCGCCGCGCCTTCACATTGTTGAAGGGTGGGTGCAGATGGTTCATCCGGAAGGAGCCGATATTGCCGAGGGGATCGCCGATATCGACGCTGATGTTCTTGTTCTTCTTCAGCACGGGCACGAGATCGGAGATCGGGTTCTCCCACCAGTCGACCTCACCGTTCTGCAAGGCGGCGGCAGCGGTGGCCGGATCCGGCATCACCAGCCACTCGACGCGATCGACCAGGATGTTCTTGCCGCCGGCAAGCCACGACGCCTTCTCCTGCCGCGGCACGTAATCGGTGAACTTCTCGAACACCGACTTGGCGCCGGGCACCCATTCGCTCTTGGCGAACTTCATCGGACCCGAGCCGACATATTCGGTGATCTGCTTGAACGGATCCGTCTTCGCGATGCGCTCGGGCATGATGAAGGAGCACGGCGCGTTGTTCTTGGCCAGCGCGTACAGCATTTTCGGGAAAGGCTGCTTCAGGACCCATTTGAAGGTGCGGTCGTCGACCGGAGTCAATTCCTGCTGGATCGCGAGGATCATCAGACCCATTGGATCGCGCGCGGCCCAGCGCGACAGGCTCGCGACGACGTCCTTGCTCAGCACCGGCTCGCCGTCATGGAACTTGAGACCCGGGCGCAGCTTGAAGGTCCAGGTCTTGCCGTCGTCGGTGGTCTCCTCGGACTCGACCATCTGACGCTGCGGCTGAAGCTTGGCATCGACGCCGTAGAGCGTGTCCCAGACCAGCGCCGCCGCGTTGCGCACGACATATTGCGTGCCCCAGATGGGATCGAAATTGGCGAGGTTGGCTTGCGGCACGAAGCGCAGGGTGCGCGCAGAGGCGCCTTGTGCGATCGCCGGGGCCGAGAGGCCGGTCAATGCCAGACCGCCCGCGCCGGCCAGTCCCTTCAAAACGGTCCTGCGATCCATGAAATCCTCCCAGTAGTGCCGTGATGCCGGCCATCGTTGGCCAAAGGCAGGTGAAACCAGAACCCATTGGCGTGCAAATGGTATGCCACTAACCAGGCCTTCGCCAGCGGGATCTCATCGGGATTACGACCGGTTCAGGCGTCAAAGCGCGGCCGCCAGTGCCGGTCCGGTCTCGATATGCGGAATCGCCTCGACCAGCTTGCGCGTGTAGTCGGTCTTGGGATTGTCGAACAGCGCCCGGCTCTCCCCCTGCTCCACGATGCCGCCATTGCGCAGCACGATGGTGCGGTCGCAGAGCATACGCACGACATTGAGATCGTGGCTGACGAACAGCAGCGCGATGTCGTTCTCGCGCCTGAGACGGTCGAGCAGTTGCAGCACCACCGCCTGCACCGAAACGTCGAGCGCGGCGGTCGGCTCGTCCAGCACCAGCAGCCGCGGCCGGCAGGCGATGGCGCGGGCAATGCCGACGCGGGCCTTCTGGCCGCCGGAGAGCTGGTGCGGAAAGCGCGGCAGCAGATCGAGCGGCAAGCCCACCCGCTCCGCACACTCTTCCACCCGCTTGCGCAGTGCATCACCCGCACGCATGCCGTCGAGCCGCATCAGGGGATGGGCAACGCAGTCGAACGCCGTGAAGCGTGGGTTGAGGCTCTCGTTCGGGTCCTGAAAGACCATCTGGATGTCTTTGCGCAGCGGCGAGCGATGGAAGTCACGCGAGGCGACATGGCCGATCGACTGGCCGTCGAACACGATATCGCCTTCGCTCGGGTCGATCAGGCGGCAGATCATCCGCGACGTCGTGCTCTTGCCGGAGCCGGACTCGCCAACGAGCCCGACGCTCTCGCCGCCGGCCATCGTCATCGAGAAATCCGCGACCGCAGCGGAGCCCTGGTCAAAACGCTTGGCGAGCTTGCGCACCTCGAGGAGCGGTGGCGTCCCGTGCGGGAGCTCCTGCCTTGGCTTGCTGACGATCGTCGCATGCCGTTCCCGCTCCTCCTCCGTCACGAGATCCTCGATCCGCGACGTCGCGGTCGGCGATGCCGCAACGAGGCGGCGAGTATAGGCGTGCTGCGGTGCGCTGAAGAGCTTTTTGGGGCTCGCTTCCTCGACGATGCGGCCGCGCTCCATCACGGCGATGCGGCGGCAATAGCGCGCCGCGAGACCGAGGTCGTGCGTGATCAGGATCGTCGCCATGCCACGCGCGGCGGCAATGTCTGCGAGCAGATCCATCACCACCTTCTGGGTCGTGACGTCGAGGCCGGTGGTCGGCTCGTCGGCGATCAGCAGTGCAGGATTGCAGGAAATCGCGATCGCGATCATCACGCGCTGGCACATGCCGCCGGAGAGCTCGTGCGGATAGGCGTTCATCCGCGTCTCGGGGTCGCGGATCTGGACCGCGCGCAGCAGCTCCAGCGCCTCGGCGCGCGCGGCGTCCTTCGATATCTTCTTATGCGTGAGGATCGCATCCGCGATCTGCAGGCCGATCGCGCGGATCGGGTTGAGCGCCGCGCGCGGATTCTGGAAGATCATGGACATCGCGGCGCCCTGGAGCTGACGGAGGTCTTCGCCTCTGAGTTTTGTGACGTCCTGCCCGCGAAACAGGATCTTGCCGCCGGTGACGCGCCCGGCCGCATCGAGCAGCCGCGTCGTTGCAAAGCCGGTGACCGACTTGCCCGAGCCGCTCTCGCCGACGAGGCCGAGCATCTCGCCCTTCTCGACCGTGAGCGTCACGCCGCGCACGGCCTCGACCATGCCACGCCGCGTCGAGAACGAGACGTGGAGGTCGTTGATCCCTAGCAGCTCCTCGCTCATGTGCGCATCCGCGGGTCGAGAATGTCCCGCATCCCGTCACCGAGGAGATTGAAGCACAGCACCGCCATCATCAGCGCGAGGCCCGGAAAGGCCACCAGCCACCATCGCCCGGTCGAGATGAAGCGCGCGCCCTCCGCGACCATGATGCCCCATTCCGGCGTCGGCGGCTTGACGCCGAGGCCGATGAAGGACAGGCCGGCCGCGTTGAGAATGGCCCAGCCGAGATTGAGCGAGATCTGCACCGCCATCGCCGGCAGGATATTCGGCAGCAGGAAGCGCAGCACCACCGAGAAATGGCTCTCCCCGCAGGCACGCGCGGCCTCCACCCAGCCGACATTGCGGCGAACGTTGACCTCGGCGCGCGCGAAGCGGATGTAGAACGGAAGATTGATGATCGCGGTCGCGATCACGATGTTCTCGATCCGGTTGCCCAAGGCGGCAACCATCGCCATCGCCAGCACGAACAGCGGAAAGGCCATCATCACATCGACGAAGCGGCCGACACCGCGATCGAGCTTACCGCCGGCATAGCCGCAGAACGCGCCGACGACGGCGCCGATCACGAAGGAGATGCCGACGGCGGAGACGGCAATGGCGAGATCGAGGCGCGCGGCGATGATGAGGCGGCTGAACACATCGCGTCCGAGCTGGTCGGTGCCGGCCAGATGGGCCGCGCTCGGCGGCAAAAGAGCCTCCGAGACATTGGAGACCACGGGATCATAGGGCACGATCCAGGGCCCGAAGATCGCAATCAGGACGAACAGCGCAACGCCGGCCGCGGCAACGGCGGTGAGCGGGTTGCCGCGCAGGATCCAGACCGAATGGCGGAGAGTTGCGCTGGTCATTCGATCGACACCCTGGGATCGGCGATGCCGTAGCAGATGTCGACCACGAGATTGACCAGCACGAACAGGCTGGCCATCAGCAGCACGAAACCCTGCACGGGCGCATAGTCGGAGGATAGGAGCGCATCGAGCGCGTAGGAAGCGACGCCCGGCCAGGAGAACACTTTCTCCACCAGGACATTGGCGCCCAGCATGGTCGAGAACACGATGCCGGCGATGGTGATGACGGGCAGGATCGCGTTCCGCAGCGCATAAGTGACGACCACCTTGTGCCAGGACAATCCGACCGAGCGCGCAGTGCGGACGAAATCGCTGCCGAGCGAGACCAGCATCGAGGCCCGCGTGATCCGCGCCAGCGGCGCGATCACGAACAGGGCCATGCTCACCGCCGGCAGGATCAGCTGCTTGCAGGCGGCCCACCAGCCCTCGATATCACCCGCGAGCAGGAAATCGATCGACAGGAAGCCGGTGCGCTGCGGCGGCAGCGAGGTGAAGACGTCGATCCGCCCGGTCGGATCAGGCGCCAGCCCGAGCAGGTAGTAGAAGACGTAGATCAGCAGCAGGCCCGAGACGAAGGTCGGCACGCAGACGCCGAGCGCGCAGAACAGCCGCACGCCGTGATCGACGATCGAGCCAGGCTTCAAGGCCGCGACCACGCCGAGCGGCACCGCCGCGATCAGCGCGATCAGCAGCGCCGTGAAGGTGAGCTCCAGCGAAGCCGGCAGCCGTTCGCGCAGGTCCTTCAGCACCGGCTGTCCCGTCATCATGGAGCGGCCGAGATTGCCGTGGCCGATGTCGGAGAGATAGAACACGAGCTGCTCCGGCACCGACCTGTCGAGCCCCATCTGCTTGCGGATCTGCTCGATCTCCTCCTTGCCGGCATTGGGCCCCGAGGCGAAGAACACCGCGGGGTCGCCGGGCAACACGCGCATCAGCAGAAAGGTGAAGACCAGCACACCGAACAGCGCCGGCAGTGATGACAGAAGCCGCCTGCCCGCCCGTACCATGGTTGCACCAAGACCGGTCGTCACCTCTGAGAGCTCCTCTCGTTGTCCGACGTCACTTGCGGCTGACGTCGCGATAGTCGACCTGGCGGTGGAACTCGTAGGTGTAGCCTTCGACCGACGACGCCATTACCGCATCCTGGTTCGGCTGCCACAGCATGATCTGCGGCATCAGATCGACATGCATCGCGTTGAGCTTGCGGCCGGCTTCCTCATACTTGGCCTTGTCCGGCTCGAAACGCGCCTCCTGCGCGATTGCGGCAAGATCCGGGTTGTTGATCGAGCTGTAATTCCAGCGCTGATTGCCGGTGTAGAAGTTGCGGTAGAAGTAATCAGTCGACGGCAACCACGCTACGATGCCCTCGGTGTAGAAGGGAAGCTTCTTCTCGTTGATCTGCGTGGACATCTGTGCGTCCGGCAGCTTCTGGATGTCGACCTTGATCCCGATCTTGCCGAGTGACTCCTTCACCAGCGCGGCCATCGGCTCCGCGGTCGAGGACTGGCCGACGTTGAAGCTGAAGGTAGTCGAGAAACCCTCGGGGAGCCCGGCGGCCTTGAGGTATTCCCTGGCCTTGTCGAGGTCGACCTTCACGGGCTGCTGGAACGGATAGATGCCGTTCAGCGGCTTGCCGTCCGGCCAGGTCGCGCCGAACAGCGGCGCGCCGCGGCCGAACAGGGCGGCCTTGAACATGTCGTCGTAGGGCAGCGCGTAAGCGATGGCACGGCGGACATTGACGTTGTCGAAGGGCGGCATCTGGTTGTTCATCGAGACATAGGTGATCGCATTGTACTGCGGGGTCGAGACCACCTTGAGCTTGCCCTTGGCCTCGAGCGACTGCACGTCGCTGGCCTGGAGATCGACGACGAGGTCGGCATCGCCGCGCTCGACCAGGTTGGCGCGGGTCGCCGGCTCCGGCACGGACTGAATGATCACGCGCTTGAAGAATGCGGGCTTGTTGGCCGAACCGCGGTTCCAGGTCTCGTCGCGCTTGAGGATGACCTGCTCGCCCGGCTTGAAGGTCTCGACCACATAAGCACCGCTGCCGGCGGTGTGCTCCTTCAGCCATGCGGTGGCCCAGGGATCATCCGGCGTCGCGTGCTCTTTTGCCACCTTCGAGTTGATGATCAGGGGATAGACGGTGGCGAGATTGGGCAGCGCGAGCTTGTCGGGTTTCGGCAGCGTCACCTCGATGGTGAGGGGATCGATCACCTTGAACTGGTCCGCCGACGTCAACGAACCCGTCAGCAACTGGGCCTTGCCGAGGATCGGCGCGGTGACGCAGCGATCGAGCGACCATTTCACGTCGTCGGCCGTGACAGGCGAACCGTCCTGGAACTTGGCGTCCTTGCGCAGGCGGAAGGTCAGCTTCAGGCCATCGGAGCTGACGTCGTAGGATTCAGCGAGCTCGCCGGTGATCGTGTCGAGATCGAACACCCATTTGCCGTTGAGCTGCTTGCGGCCGAACGCCACCAGCCGGTCATACGTGCTCATGCTCAGCGCGAAGGACTCGCGCGTCGAGCCGGGGATGTTGGGATCGAGCGTGTTCACCGCTGATCCCGTGACATAGCGCAACGTCTCCGCCCTGGTCTGTGCCTGCGACGGCGCGGTGGCAATGAGCAACAGCGCAGTGGTAGCGAGGACTGAGGCCGCGGGCCTGAAAGACACAAAACGCATTCGTTTTCCCCAAAATTTCGGCAAGAACGCCAGCAAGGCAGGTCAAGAAAGAAGCAAGTTGCGCGCCAATCCCGCAGAGGCGCTTCGTCGCGGCGGTGCATGGATGATCATCGCGATTCCTCCATTGTTCGCGCGGGCCGCGCAACCACGGCCTGCGGCACGTCGTAGGCGCTGAGCGAAGCCCAGTGACGTTCGACATCGCCGCGAAACAGGCCGCGCGTCAGGCCATTGACCAGCTTGGGAATGGCCGTCGTCATCGCGTTGATCGACGATCCCGACGGACCAAAACTCATGGTGGAGGCGATGGCGAAAAGATGGATGTCGGAGATCCACGGCGTCTCGCCAGACACACGCTCGGTGAAGGCGTAATCGTCAGCGAGATAGGGAAAGCGGCCGAGCCGCGCGTTGCGCTCGCTCGCAGGCGGCTGGTAGCGATCGGCCCAGGTCGCGATATTGCCGGCGAAGCGGCGCAGCTCGCCGCGGCCGGCAAAGTTCATGTCGATGCCGGTGCCGCAAATGACGAAATCCGCCGTGATCGTGCTGCGTGGCGTGTGCAATTCGACACCGCCATCGGTCTGCCTGGTGCCCTCGACCGGCGCACCCTCGTGCAGCGTGAAATTGGCGTGACGCGCGCAGCGATCATAAGTCGGCTGCGGAAAGCCTTCGCGCATCTCGAGGATCTTGCGCATGAAGCGCCAGCGCCAGGCATCGTCGAGATCGCTGAGATGGCGCAGAAAGCCGCGGAAGGTCAGCCAGCGATAGGGCTGGATCACCTGGATCTGAGCGCGGCGGCAGAGCAGATGCACCTCCGCCGCGCCTGCCTCCAGCGCGGTCGCCGCATTGTCGAAGGCGGACGCGCCGGCGCCGATCACCGCGACGCGCTTGCCGCGCAGGCTTTCGAAGTCGATGTCGTCGGCAACAGTTGCGACCGAACTCGCTGACAACTGACGAAGCGGCTCCGGAATGACCCAGTCGCCCATGCCCTCCTGCCCCGTCGCCAACACGATCTTGCGGGCATGGAGCGTCTCGACGCCATCGGCGCGTCTCACGCGCGCGGCGAGCAGACTGTCTGATGCAGGCGCAATCTCCAGAAGCTCGCAGCCGTTGCGCACGGGCAGACCGATCGTGCGTCGCAGCCAGAGCAGATAGTCCGCCCAATGCCCGCGCGGGATCAGGTCGAGTGTCTGCCAGCTCTCCTTGCCGAAGCGGGCCTCGTGCCAGGACTGATAGGTGAGGCTCGGGATATCGAGGTCAGGTCCCGTATAGTCCTTCGGGCTGCGCAGCGTCGGCATGCGGGCATAGCTGAGCCACGGGCCCTCCTTCCCCTCCTCGGCCTTGTCGAGCAGCAGGATGTTGCTGACGCGCGAGCGCATCAGGCCGAAGCCGATGGCGATACCGGACTGGCCGGCGCCGATAATGAGAACATCGAGCGCGGGCTTGCCATCCGGCCCCGTCTTCGGCTCGAGCCAGGCGGCGCCGGGATGCGCGATCATCGCGAGATCGGCGCGCACGGTCGCTTCAAGCTTTGCCAGCGCGTCGCTCATGCCGCGAGCCAGCCTCCGTCAACCACCATCACGGTGCCGGTCGTGAACGAAGACGCATCACTGGCGAGATGCAGCGCGGTCTGAGCGATTTCTTCCGCCTGACCGAAGCGCTTCATGGCGTGGCGGTTGCGGGAGGCTTCGCGCACCTCGTCCGAATTGGCGTGGCGGGCAAAGCTGCGGCGAAGCATCGGCGTGTCGATTGCGCCGGGCGCAATCGCGTTGACACGGATGCCGTCGGTCGCGAAATCGACCGCCATGGTGCGCGTCAGGCTGACGATCGCACCCTTGGCGGCGATATAGGCACTGTTGCCCTTGCCGCCGGCGATGGCGAGCTGCGACGCCAGCGTGATGATCGAACCGCTCTTCTGCTGCTGCATCTGCGGCACCGCCGCCCGCGCCCACAACCAGGTGCCGCCGACATTGGCGCGGAACACCGCGTCCCAGTCTTCCAGCCTCGTCGTCAGCACCGTGCCGCCGCAGGAGAAGCCCGCAGCGGTCATCAGAATATCGAGACGGCCGTGGCGCACGATGACGTCGTTCACAACGGTCTCGGCGAAATCGGCATCGCCGACATCGCCGACATGCGTCGTCGCCTCTCCGATCAGGCTCAACGTCTCCTGAAGGGCCGCGGCATCGCGATCGACAAGGGCGAGATGCGCACCTTCCTCCGCAAACAGCTTTGCGCTGGCGCGGCCAATGCCCGAAGCTGCTCCCGTGATGATGGCCGTGCGCGCCTGCAGCCGCATCTCAGATCCACTCCTTGTGCTGCTTCAGCCAGCCGCTCATCGCGGCGGCGGACTCGGCACAGCCGAACCGCGCACGCCAGCCGAACTCATCCGCCATCCGCGCGACCGAGAGCGGTGCGCGATGGCGCCCATGCAGCTTGATGGCGGTCGTCTCTCCGGCCGCCGCGAGCCTGCATTGCAGGCCGGGATTTAGCGCCGCAAAGGTCTTGCCCCATTCCAACGCCGGCCATAGCCCGCCGCTGGAGATGTTGTAGAGCCGATGGCGCGGCCGCTCGGCTTCGATCAGCATTGCCACGGCTTCGGCGGCATCCGGAGCGTAGATCCAGTCCTTCATGCCCGTGTCGGGCATGATCGCCGGCTCGCCACGGGCAAACGCAGCTAGGATCTGGTACTGGAGGCTCGGCGTGTCGCGTACCGAGCTGGGTCGCTCCCACGGACCGAACAAGGCGCTTAAGCGCACACTGAGGAAGTCGCCGCCAAAGAGCTCGGCATGGCGCGCCACCGATCGCTCGGAGGTGAACTTGCTGATGGCGTAAAACGAGACCGGATCGCAAGGCGTTTCCTCGTCCAGAACCTCGACCCGCGCGCCCGCGGCGCCATAGGCCGAGGCCGACGACAGATTGACGACACGGCGAACGCCATGTCGGATCGCCGCGAGCAGGATCGGGATTTGCGCCATCACATTGATCTCGAGAACGCGCGCGGTCGACGCTCGCTCGAGTTCATCGCCGGCCGTCACCGCGGCGCCCAGCACGATCGCATCGCAGCCCGCGGCAATGAGGGCGTCGATGGCGTCTGCGTCGGTGATATCGCCCTGCACGGCTTTGAGCCGTGCGCCGTAGTCAGCAAGCGATCGCCGCGCGGATGGCGGCAACTCTGCGCGGTCATACAGCGTGACGTCATGCCCGCGCGCGAGCAGCACCTCGGCAAGATTGAGGCCGACAAAGCCCGTGCCGCCGAAGATGACGATCTTCATCGCGCGCGATCCACCATCACAGCAGCTTTGCCCCAAAATTCCGCTCGGGATCCATGTCGGCGACGAGCCGCCCCGTCGGCTTTGCCGCCTCGCCGCCGCTGCGCGCCAGGAATTTGCCGCTGCCGGCCTCCGCGAGGCACTTGTTGCCGTCGATGATCACCCGGCCGCGCGAGAGAACGCTAACCGGCCAGCCCTTCAGCTTGCGGCCCGCGAACGGCGTGTAGCCGGCGAGGTCGTGCATCATCTCGTCGGCGATCACAGTCTCGCGATTGGGGTCCCAGATCGCGATATCGGCATCGGCGCCGACCGCGATCGAGCCCTTGCGCGGATGCAGATTGTAGATTTTTGCCGGCGCGGTCGAAGTCAATT
The DNA here is from genome assembly GCF_052075965.1 of Bradyrhizobium sp. 482_C4_N1_8. Classification (NCBI taxonomy): domain Bacteria; kingdom Pseudomonadati; phylum Pseudomonadota; class Alphaproteobacteria; order Hyphomicrobiales; family Nitrobacteraceae; genus Bradyrhizobium; species Bradyrhizobium sp. 482_C4_N1_8. Next base: position 6,283,928 of record NZ_CP197231.1, read on the forward strand.
CGACGAACTTTTCAAGGCCGAGCCGCCCCTTCGACACCATCGCGTCGAACAGCAGCGGCAGCCGCAGTTCCAGGCCCGGCAGGCCGTTGGCCACCTGCTTGAAGTTCGGATTGGGTCCGGCGCGCAGCTTGCCGGTCTCGTCGTAGCGATAGGGCGCATGATCCGACGAGATGGTCTGGAGATCGCCAAGCGACAGCGCCTGCCACAACGCCTCCTGGTCGGAATGCGTACGTGGCGGCGGGCTGCACATCCACTTGGCGCCTTCCGCGCCAGGCTTGTCGAGATCGTTTGCGGTGAGGAACAGATATTGCGGACATGTCTCGGCGAAGACCTTCAACCCCTGCCCGCGCGAATCGCGGATGACCTTCGCGCCTTCGGCGGTCGAGACATGGAAGATCATGATGGGCTGGTCGATCAGGGCGGCCATGCCGATCAGCCGGGTGAAGGCTTCCGCCTCCGACACGCGGGCGTGGCTGACGGCGTGATATTTCGGCATCGTGTAGCCGCGCGCGAGCAGGCGCTTCACCATCCAGGCGATGATGCCGTGATTTTCGGCATGGGCGCACAACATCGCGCCGGACTGGCGTGCGGCCAAGAGGATGTCGAGCAACGGCTCGTCATCGACCTTGAGCCGGTCATAGGTCATGAAGATCTTGATCGAGCCATGGCCCTGCTTCACCAACGCCGGAATGTGCTCCTCGACGGTCTCCTTGGTCGCATCCGCAATGATCATGTGAAAGGCGTAGTCGATCACGGCGCCCTTCTTGGCCAGCGCGTGATAATCCTCGACCACCTGCGGCAGCTTCATGCCGACATGCTGGGCGGCGAACGGAATTACCGTGGTCGTGCCGCCGAAAGCGGCAGAGACGGTCGCGCTCTCGAACGTGTCGGCATTCATGATGCCGGCCGCGGACAACTGCTCGATATGCGCATGGCTGTCGACGCCGCCGGGCAGCACCAGCTTGCCGCGCGCATCGATCTCGCGTTTCGCCGCCGGAAGCCCGCGGCCGATTGCTGCGATGGCCTCGCCGGAGATCGCGACATCGGCCTCGAACACGTCGGTCGTGGTGGCGACGCGGCCGCCGCGGATGATCAGGTCGTATGTGGGTTCAGTCATGAGGCACTCCATGATATGCCTGAGCTACGTGATCGCCATCTCAAGGGAAGACCAACATGCCCCGGCCGCGCATTCTCGTCATCAATCCGAATTCCAACCCTGCGGTCACGCAAGGGCTGGAGGAGGCGCTGAAGCCGCTCGGTTTCGAGGGTGGCCCGGAACTGGTCTGCCAGTCGCTGGCCGAGGGTCCGTTCGGCATTGAAAGCCAGGCCGATGTCGACGGCGTTGCGATGCCGCTGCGCCGGCTGGTCGAAGGCGACAACAGCTCGGCTGCGTTTGTCATCGCCTGCTACAGCGATCCCGGGCTTCAGGTCTGCCGCGAAGGCACCGACCGTCCCGTGTTCGGCATCGCTGAGTGCGGCGTGCTGACGGCGCTGGCCCGCGCCGAAACCTTCGGCGTCATCGCGATCGCCCAGCGCTCGATCCCGCGCCACATGCGCTATCTCCGGCAGATGGGATTGACCGATCGCCTCGCCGGCGAGCGGCCGCTCAACATGAGCGTCGCCGAAACCGCCTCGGGCGAAGGCACGCTGGCGAAGATGATCGAAATCGGCCGCGCGCTGCGCGACGAGGACGGCGCCCGCGCCATTGTGATGGGCTGCGCCGGAATGGCGCGCCATCGCCGTCCGCTGGAAGAAGCGCTTGGCATTCCCGTGATCGACCCGACACAGGCGGCCGTCACCATGGCACTGGGTACGGTGCAGTTCTCGGCTCACTAGGCGTCCTTCAGCTCGTTGGCGTCCTGCCGCGCGAGCCATTGCGCGTGGCTCTCGCGCGCAAGCGCAAACGTATCCCGCTGCGTGGTATAGAGATTGCCGAACATGCGGCCGATCGGCCGGTAGGCCTCGAGATCGACATACATGTTGGCCTCGTCGACGAGGCCCTCTCGGGCGTGAACCCTGAGCACCTCGCCGACCAACAGCTCGCGATCGGGCGAGAAATTCAGCACGACATGACGCCGGCATTCCAGCGCAAAGGGTGCCGCGGCCAAGCGCGGAACTTTCACATCGACCGAGGGAAGCGTGGCAAGCCCGGTCGCCGCGACCTCGCTGTCGCCAGAGGGAAAATCGACCGCGCAATCATTCATCGCGGCAGACAGCGCCTCGTCCACCATGTGAACCACGAACTCGCCATCGCGATGGATGTTGCGGGTGGTGTCCTTCGGGCCGTGATCCGGCTTGTGCTGGAGCCCGAGCACGATCAGTGCAGGGCTTTCGGAGAAGACATTGAAGAAGCTGAAGGGCGCGGCATTCACCGCTCCGTTCGCGTCCAGCGTCGTCACCAGCGCGATCGGCCGCGGCACGACCACGCCGCAGAGCAGCTTGTAGCGGTCGCGCGGATCGAGCTCGCGCAAGGAAATGCCGGATGTGCTGTTGCCTGCCATCGGCGTCACTTCTCCGGCGGCGGCACCGCGCCGGTCTGGCTGGTAATCAGGCCGTAATGCTCGATGCGGCGATGCTGGGCAAAATTGAAGATCGTGGTCTTGCCGAACGTCGTGGCGTCGAGGTCGCAGGCGTGAACCAGGACCTCGTCGCCCTCCGTCTTGGCCTCAGCGACGATCTCGCCATCGGGATCGACGATCAGGCTGCCGCCGAACAGCGGATGGCCGTCCTCGACACCCGCCTTGGCCACCGCGACCACCCAGGTCGCGTTCTGATAGGCGCCGGCCTGCACCGAGAGACGGTTGTGGAACAGCCGCTTCTCGATGCCCTCCTCGCTCTTCTCCGCATTCACCGACGGCGTGTTGTAGCCGATCAGAACCATCTCGACGCCCTGCAGGCCCATGACGCGATAGGTCTCGGGCCAGCGCCGGTCGTTGCAGATGGCCATGCCGATGATGCCGCCCAGCTCGCGCCAGACGTTGAAGCCGAGATCGCCCGGCTCGAAATAACGCTTCTCCAGATGCTGGTGCGACCGCTTGGTGTCGTAGTCCACATGGCCCGGCAAATGGACCTTGCGATATTTGCCGACGATCTTGCCGGACTTGTCGGTCAGGATCGCGGTGTTGAAGTGATGCCCGTCCGGCGTCAGCTCGGCGTAGCCGAAGTTCATCGCCATCTGATGCTGCGCCGCACGCTCGAACAGCGGCTTGGTCGCCGCATTCGGCATCTCACGCTCGAACCAGGTATCGAACTCGGCCCGGTCCTCCGCATACCAGCGCGGGAAGAACGTCGTCAGCGCCAGTTCCGGATAGACGATCAGATCGGCGCCTTTTGCTTTCGCCTCATCCATCAGCGCGATCATGCGCTTGACCACGGCCTCGCGGCTGTCGACCTTCTGGATCGGGCCCATCTGGGCGGCGGCAACGGTGACGATACGCATCAGCGAGTTCCTGATTTCCTGGTGAGGCTGGGGATCGTAGCTTGAGGGGCGTGCCGGCGCGCGCAGCATAACGCGGTCTTGCGCCGTTTTTCCAGCCAAGCAGCTTTCATGCCGTCCGCCCCCATTCTGCATCCTGCAAAAGCCGCCAGTTGATCTTGTTGCTGGCGGTGCGCGGCAGCTCATCGACGAAGACGACGGCGCGCGGCGCCTTGTAGCTGGCCATCGCACCACGGGCCCAACCGACGATGTCGTGCGCAGACGTCGTCGCGCGCGCGGCTTCGTCGAGCACCACCAGCGCCTTGACGGTCTCACCGCGGTAGTCGTCGGGGGTCGAGACGATGCAGCATTCCCGGATGGCGCGGTTCTGGTACATCGCCGCTTCCACCTCGGCCGGCCACACCTTGAAGCCGCTGACATTGATCATCCGCTTGAGGCGGTCGACCGCGAAGAAATAGCCTTGGGCATCGCGATAGCCGAGATCGCCCGTGCGCAGGAACCGCTTTCCCGAGAGCTCGATGAAGGACTCGGCGTTGGCCTGCGGCCTGTTCCAGTAGCCTTGCAGCACTTGTGGTCCGTGGACGACGATCTCGCCGACGACATTGTCGTCGAGCTCGATCAAGGTCTCGGGATCGACGACCCTCGCATCGGTCTCGTGCACGGCAATGCCGAGACACTGGCGCTTCGGCGCAGTCATCGGATTGAGATGCGTCGGCGACATCGTCTCGGTCATGCCATAGCCTTCGACGAAATCGAGGCCAAAGCGGCCTTTGAGCCGTTCGGCCACCGCGGTCGGCATTGCCGCACCACCTCCGGTCAGCACCTTGAGTTTTGCAAAGCACCGGTCGCGGAACCGGACGCTTGCGAGCACGTCGACGATCATTGTCGGCGCCGCGTTCCAGAACGTGACGCCGTAGGTCTCGAACAGATCCGGCAGCAGATCCTTGTCCCAGCGCGCCATCAACAGCAGCGTGGCGCCTGTCACCACAGCGGCATTCATCGAGCCCTGCATGCCCGCGACATGGAACAGGGGCATGAAGCCGGTCATCACATCGTCGCCGTCGAGCCCATACCAGCGTGCCTGCAAGACGGCCGTGAACAGCGCGCTGCGATGCGTATGCATGCAGGCCTTGGGCTTGCCTGTTGTGCCCGAGGTGTAGGGCAGGATCATGAGATCGTCCGGCCCCGCGGTCATTGCGCCGGGCTGCAAACCTTGCGCGATCGCCTGCGACCAGGAATGCCAGCCTAGCGACGACGGTATCTCCGACGGCGCCTCGGTGATGCATGAAGGCAGCGTATAGGGCGTGGCGGCCGGCACTTCGTCGCGATACTGTGCGACGATCGTATGGGAGATGGCTTCGCCCACCAGCGGCGCGAATATTTCGCTCAATTCGCTTCCGATGATCGCGACCCGGGCCCCACTGTCTTCGGCGAGATACGCGATCTCGGCCGTCTTGTTCATCGGATTGACCGGCACGATCACGGCGTCCGCCCGCATCACCGCGTAGTAGGCGATGACATATTGCGGCGAGTTCTGCAGTGCGATCATGACGCGGTCGCCGCGCTTCACGCCGCAAGCGTTCTGCAGGAATCCGGCTAAGGCATCGACCCGCGCGCGTAGCTCGGCATAGCTCAGGCTCGCACCATAAAACACCGTCGCCGGATGCGATGGGCGATCCGTCGCCGCACGCGCCAGCGCGTCGTAAAGCGTCCCCTCCGGCATCGCGAGATGCCAGGGCTCGTCCGCCGGCCAGGCCGGCGAGCGTTGAGGTGTTGCGGGGTCTGCGCTCACCCGTGCTCCTCGTCTGCGATATCGAGGCCGTGGTCGAGCGCATCCAGCAGCCGCTCGGCTTCCTGCTCCGAGATCACCAGCGGCGGTGCCAGGAACAGCGAAGTCTGCTCACCGCTGGTGCCGATCACGGCACCCGCCTCCAACGCCCGCTCTGCGACACGCGAGGCGATCGGGACCTCGGTGGTGTCGGCATGCCAGGCGCGCCAATCCGGGCCGTGCAGCTCCACCGTCCAGTGCAGCCCCTGCCCCGCCACGCGCTGCACGCTCGGATGCTTCTGCGCGATCGCGAGCAGGCGGCGGGTGAACAGCTTTTCGAGCTTCCGGACGTGCTCCAGAATCTTGTCGTCGCTGACGACTTTCAGGTACGCGCTGACGGCAGCCATGCTGATGGGATGGCCGCGCAGCGTGCCGTAATTCTGCCAGCTCGTGCCCTTGAGCCGCTCGACGATATCTTTCGACACCACGACCGCCGCGACTGCCGCCGCACCGCCGCCGAGCGATTTTCCGAGCGTCACGATATCGGGGTGGCTCTCCGCGCCCTGGAAGGCGAACCAGCGGCCTGCGCGGCCAGCGCCGGTGACGACCTCGTCCGCGATCCAGTACGAGCCAGCCTCCCGCGCGCAGCGCGCCACCTCGTCCTGATAGGCACCATCGTAGTAGATGCCACCCTGGGTGTAGTCGATGATGGTCGCCGCCGTGTCCGAGAGCAGCCGCGTGGCATCAGCCAGATATTCGCTGGGCGGGGTGTTGTTGGCCGGCGCGCCGTAGATGGCGCCATCCGGCGCGGGCAGGACCCTCACCGGTGCCATCGGCGCCGGCAGCTTCGAGCCGCCCGCGTGCACCGCGAGGCCGCCGTGCCATTGCGGCTGCACCGTCATGGCACGGGAGAGGCCAGTGATGCCGTGATAGGCGCGCTCGCGCGTCGCCAGCGCAGACCGCTGTGTCAGCGCCTGGCAGAGCGACAGCGCCATATCGTTGGCCTCGCTGCCGCTGATGCAGAAGCGCACCGCGCCGACCCAGTCGTCTTCGCCTTTAAATGCGGTGGCCATCAGATCGTCGGCCGCCTGCTCACGGCCGACCCAGGTCCAGCCTTCGTTCACGACGGGCGTATCGGCCGCGCGGCGGATCGCCTCCACCATCGCCGGGTGACGATGGCCGAGGCCGCCGCCGGTGTTGCTGCCGTCAATCAGCTTGCGGCCATCGGACAGGTGAAAGTAGACGCCCTCGCCGCCGACGACGGCCATCGGCGCGGCTTCGCCCGCGTTCAGCCCGGTTCGCAACAATCTGCTCATCGCAATCCCCTCACTCCGCGGCCGCGGCGCCATAGCCGCCGCCGCCGCACATCTCGATCGTGACGAGATCGTCTTGCTGCAACACCAGGTTCGACTTGCCGTCGATCGCAACGTTTTCGCCCTTCCGCACCAGCGAGATGCGGCAGGCCTTGCCAGCTTCGCCGCCCTGCATGCCGAACGGCGCAATCACCATGCGCTCGATGCAGGTGGTCAGGTGCATCGAAGGCGCGAGGATGCGATAGGTGCGAACGGAGCCGTCACCGCCGCGATGGGCGCCCGCGCCGCCGGACTGCCGGCGAATGGCCTGCTGCTCCAGGCGGATCGCGTAGCTCGCCTCGATCACCTCGACCGGCGTGTTCGACGTATTGGAGAGATGCACGCGCGTCGCCGACATGCCGGCCCGATCATGCCGCGCGCCCTCACCACCGCCGTGAACCTCGTAGAGCATCTTCCACGAGCCGTTCTGCCGCGGCTCGGCAAAAAACAGCACGCCCGCCGTGGTCGCTCCGCCCGCCGACAGACGCTCAGGGATGGTGTCCTGCATCGCGCGAAAAATCGCATCGACGATGCGCATGGACGTCTCGTGGTTGCCGGCGGCCACGGACGCCATCCAGCCCGGCTCCAGGATCGAGCCCGGGCGCGTGATGATGGTCAAAGGCCGGAGCGCGCCCGCGTTCTGGTGCATGTCGCGCCCGCTCATGATGCGTGCGGCATAGGCGACAGCTGAGCGTGCCATGAACGGCGTCGTGTTGCAGAAATTGGAGACGCGATCGCAGCTTCCGGAGAGGTCGAAGGTCGCCTCGTCGCCGCGAATGGTGATTTTCACATGGATGCGCGCAGGTGCATTGTTGACGCTGCCGTCGTCGAGATAATCCTCGCCCTCGTAGACGCCATCAGGCAGGTCGCGGAGCGCCTCCCGCATCTCGATTTCGGAGAGATCGTGCAGCCGCGACTGCGTCGCCGTGAACACCGCCTTGCCGTGCTCGCGGCAAAGCTCGACGATGCGCTTCTCGCCGGCCTTGGTCGCGGCTATCTGGGCGAGCAGATCGCCCTCGCAGGACTCGGGATCGCGGACGTTGGCCTTGAGCAGCTGTACGATCGGCGTGTTGACGCCGGCTGACGTGGCGATCAGCACCGGCGGAATCCGCATCGCCTCCTGGAAAGTGTCGATCGCCTTGGCAAAATAGCTGCCCGGCCAGGTGCCGCCGATGTCGGGCCAGTGCGCGAGGCTCACCGCAAACGCCACGATCTCGCCGTCGACGAAGACGGGACGCACGACCTTGACGTCGTTGAGGTGATTGCCTCCAAGCGCGCCGACATTATAGATCACGACGTCACCGTCGTTCAGGCTGTCGCGCGGCATCACCTTCAGCAACTCGGGGATGGTGTAGGCCATCGCGCCGAGATGGATCGGGATGTCGCGGCCCTGCCCGACCAGGCCGCCGCGGCCATCCGTGATCGCGGATGACAGGTCGCCGGCCTCGCGCAGCAGCGGCGAGCGCGCCGAGCGCGTCATCACCAGGCTCATTTCCTCGGCCGCGGCCGAGAGCCCGTGCCTGATAACCTCGACAACGAACGGATCGAGCTTCATGCCGTCCTCCGCGTCAGGAACAGATTGCCTGATACATCGGGTTTAGCTTGCCAGCCCGGCGGGACCACCACCGTTGACCACGCGTCCTCGATGATCGCGGGGCCGCTGACGACATCGGTCAATTTGGCGCGATCAATGATGGCGGTTGGGATATCGTGGAGGCCGTCGAATGAGCAGGCGCGCTTGCCTGACGACACCGCCCTCACCGCAGTCGCCGGCCGGCTCACCACCGTCGTCGACGGGCGCCGCGCTTGCACGCGCACGGATTCGATGACGCAGGGCTCGCTGGTCGCATAGCCGAACAGTTCGTGATGCCGCGCCAGAAAGTCCTTCTTCAGCTTGGTCACGTCGAGCGGCAACGTGAAGGGCACCGGAATGGCGTCATTCTGCGCCGCGTAGCGCATCAGCGCCACAAGCTCGACCTGGATCTCGGCCCTCGCAACGCCGTTGGCGATCAGCGGCGCCGAAGCATCGTCCATCAGCGTCCCGATCCGCTCCGACACGCGCGCGAGATCGATGCCATCTAGGGCGGCGCGTAGCGTCTGCTGCTGGAGAAAGCTGAAATCAGCGGTGAGACAGCCCAGCGCCGAAAAGGCGCTGGATGCGCTCGGCACCACGACCTCTGCAATCCCGTAGAGATCGGCAAGGCCTGCGGCATGCATCGGGCCGCCGCCGCCGAAGGCGAGCAGCGTGCAGTCGCGTCCGTCGATGCCGCGTTCGACCGTGACGCGGCGAAGCGCGCGGGCCATGGTCGCGTTGGCGACCTTGATGATGCCGAGCGCGGTTTCGGTCAGGCTCAGCCCCAAGGCGCGCGCAATCGGCTCGATGACGCGTTCCGCTGCCTTGATGTCGATGCCGATGCGGTCGCCAAGCTTGGTCTCGGGATTGAGATAGCCGAGCACGGCGTTGGCGTCGGTAATGGTCGGCTCGGTGCCGCCGCGGCCGTAGCAGGCCGGCCCCGGCTCGGAGCCGGCGCTCTCCGGCCCGACCGTCAGGCCGCCGGGACCGTTTCGCACGATCGATCCGCCGCCGGCCCCGATGGAATGGACCGCAAGCATCGGCTGACGCAGCGGCTTGTCGCCTAGCATGCGGCCGTCGGTCATCTCGGCCTGGCCGTCGACGATCAGGCAGACGTCCGTCGTGGTGCCACCCATGTCGAAGGTGAGCATGCGCGATGTACCGAGCTGGCGCGCGATGCTGACCGATGCGGAGACGCCGGCCGCCGGCCCCGACATCGCCATCACCAGCGGCCGCCGCTTCACGGCTGAGATCGGGACCATGGCTCCGGCCGAATGAAACACCTGCAAGCCGGCGCCGATCGGCAACCGCTGCTCCAGCTCGCTGAGATACTCCACCGCGATCGGCATCGCGGCCGCGTTGAACACAGTCGCCGACGTCCGTTCGTATTCGCGCGCCTCGGGATTGACCTCGTGCGACAGCGAGACGTGGGCGACGACGCCCTTGAGCCGTTCGCCGAGCATCTTTTCGTGGACGGGATTGGCATACGCGTGAAGCAGCGCCACGGCGACGCTCTGCACGCCGGTCTGCTTCAGCCAGGCCACCAGGCGCTCGATCTCGGTCTCATCCAGCGCCTTCAGCACCCGGCCTTCGTGATCGAGGCGCTCGGCGAGCCCAAAGCATCGTTCGGGCGGCACCAAAGGCGGTGATTTCGGCGGAATGTCGAGACGATAGAGATCGCGGCGGCGATAGCGCGCGATCTCGAGCACATCGGCGAACCCTTCGGTCGCGACCAGCGCGACCTTCGGCAGCCGGTTCTCGACGATGGCGTTGGTGACGCGCGTTGTGCCGTGCACGAAGCGCTTGACCTCGCTCTTGCGCAGGCCCACCGCCTCGATCGCTTCCAGCATCGCCTGAACCGGCGCGTCGGGGCGCGACGGCACCTTTGCGATCCGCGCCTCCGCGGAGTCGCGCCTGATGGCGATGATGTCGGTGAAGGTGCCGCCGATATCGGTGCCGACTTCCCAGTGATTTTCGGAGGAACTCATGTGCGGGGTCAGTTACGGATGACGTCCGAACCGGACGCCGGGTGCTTGCCGTCCATCGCAACGTCCAATGCCAAACCGAGAGCGCTCATCATCATCCCCTGTCATGCCACCGCCTGCGAGCGTGCGACAGAGCGATGGGCTCGGGATAGGGCCAGAGTTGTCGCAAACCACTAGACCAGCGCAGGACCGGCATCACGCGGTGCAACACCGGCTGCACGTTTTGGTGCAGCCATGCCCGCGCAGAGAGCACACGAACGCCAACCGTTCCGCGCGACAAACGTGCAGTGCACCACGGATTTCTCCGTGCAAATCGTGACGCCCGCTGCACTGCAATCGGAGCACTCAAAAACGTCTGTCTAATTTCCAGGCGGTTGAACGGCGATGCGGGATAGTCGCATGCCTACGAGCTATGCACGACGGTCGGCTCAGCTTCTCTTTATTGTACGAACAGTAAGGGAGGATATTGGCGGGTCCGATGATGCACTGCGGCAGCCGCTGCCGATACAAGCCGCGATTCTCGCAAGCAGCGGCGAGGCATCTTCGACCCGCAGCCGCCCGTAGCCGAACACCAGGCCCTGCCGCGTCGGCTGCTCCAGAAAGTTTTGCGAGAGCGGCTGGACGTGGATGCTGGCCTGCTTCAGGACCGCGGCCGCCTCGCGGTCGCTCATGCGTGCCTGCATTGCTTCAGTGAACAGCGCCACCAGATGCAATCCGGTGACGGCGGAGGATACGGTGAGATCGTCAGGCATCAGCGCTGTGATCGCATCGATCAGTGCCTTCCGGCGTGCGGCGTAGATCCGCCGCATCCCGCGCAGATGCCGCAGCAGGTGCCCTTCCCGCATGAACTCGGCCAGCGCGAGCTGACCGATGCCGGAGGTGTGCACATCGATACGCGCGCGGCCCCTGGAAAAGCCTTCGATGAAATGCCTGTTGGCGACGATGTAGCCAAGCCGCAAATTCGGCATCATGATCTTCGAGAAGGTGCCGAAATAGATCACCCGCCCCTCGCGATCGAGCGAGCGCAACGAGGCGATCATGCTGTCCTGGTGCCTGAACTCCGAATTGTAATCGTCCTCAATCACCCAGACGTCGTTCTTGTTGGCCCAATCGAGCAGCTCGAGCCGCCGCTCCAGCCCCATGCTGACGCCGAGCGGATATTGATGCGACGGCGTGACCACGATCAGCTTCGCGCCCGGCGCGCGCCGGATCCCTTCTGAGACGACGAGGCCCTTGTCATCGACCGGAATGGGAACGAGCTTCGCGCCAGCGGCCGTCAGCGCCCACCGGGCCTCGACGAAGCCGGGCTCCTCGACCCAGACCTCGTCGCCGGGATCGAGGATCATCCGGCTGCAGAAATCAAGCGCGCCCGATGTGCCCGAGGTGACGACGACCTCTTCCGGCGAGCAAACGAGCCCGCGCACCGAGCCGAGGAAATTCGCGATCTCGCTCCGCAAGCGCGGATGGCCTTCCGAGGGAAGATCGAGACACTCCTGCTCCCTTGGATTTTGCCAGGACTGGCGCAGCAGGCGCGACCAGTCCTTGAATGGGAAGGTCGAGATATCAGGCGCGCCCGGGCTGAATTCCGACGGCCAGTTGGTCTCGTAGTCGAAGGCAAGCAGCGAGCGCCAGCGCTCCGACATGTGGGCGGGCTTGGCCGTAGACGAGGTCGCGGACGCAGGCTCGGCATGTGGGGTCGCCACGGACGCCACCATGACACTTCCGCGCGGCATCGATTCAAGATAGCCCTCGGCGTAGAGCAGATCCCAGGCGGTCAACACCACCGTGCGCGAGCAGCCCAATTCGCGCGCGATCTCGCGGGATCCCAAAAATTGCGTTCCAGCCGGAAAGACGCCGCGCAAAATGCCGTCGCGGATGTGCGCCGCGATCTGCAGATGCAGCGGCACCGCCGAATTCCGGTCGATATGCATCCCGGCAAGGGACACGCGCTTGCTCGGGTGACGGCTGTTGTCCATGTCTCGCCCGTCAGGCAACGCAGGTCCTATCCACCGTCATTCCGGGGCGCGCCGCTTGGCGCGAGCCCGGAATCCATTTTCCCTCTTTACGCGCGGCGCGATGGATTCCGGGTTCGCGCTTCGCGCGCCCCGGAATGACAACGCGACTTTTCTTTACGCGCTCGCCTGCGTCACGAACTTCGTGTTGAGATAACCCTCGATCGCCTCGAGGCCGCCTTCGGAGCCGTAACCGGAATCCTTGATGCCGCCGAACGGCACTTCCGGCAGCGCGAGGCCATGGTGGTTGATCGAGACCATGCCGCTCTCGATATCGGAGCCGATCGCCTGCATCGTCTTGGTCGAGGTCGTATAGGCATAGGCCGCAAGGCCGTACGGCAGGCGGTTCGCCTCGGCCACCACCTCGTCATAGCTGCGGAACGAGGTGATCGGGGCAAGCGGTCCGAACGGCTCCTCGTTCATAATGCGGGCATCGCGCGGCACGTCGGTGATGACAGTCGGCTCGAAGAAGAAGCCTTCGTTGCCGATGCGCTTGCCGCCGGCCTGCACCTTGGCCCCGCGCTGCACAGCGTCGGAGACCAGACCCTCCATCGCGTCGACGCGTCGCGGGTTCGCCAGCGGACCCATGCGGGTGTCCTTGTCGAGGCCGTTGCCGACCTTCAGGCTCTTGGCGGCGGCGACGAACTTGTCGACGAAGGGCTGATACACGCTCTCATGCACCAGGAAGCGCGTCGGCGAGACGCAGACCTGGCCGGCATTGCGGAACTTGTTGGCCGAGAGAATCTTGGCGGCGTTGTCGAGGTCCGCGTCCGCGAACACGATTGCCGGCGCGTGGCCGCCGAGCTCCATGGTGACACGCTTCATGTGCAGGCCGGCGAGTGCGGCCAGATGCTTGCCGACCGCGGTCGAGCCCGTAAAACTGATCTTGCGGATGATCGGGTGCGGAATGAGATATTCCGACACTTCCGACGGCACGCCGAACACCAGCTGGACGACGCCGGCCGGAATGCCCGCGTCGGCATAGGCGCGCACCAGCTCCATGCAGCTTGCCGGGGTTTCTTCCGGGCCCTTGACGATGATCGAGCAGCCGGCGGCAAGCGCGGCCGAGATCTTGCGGACCGCCTGGTTGATCGGGAAATTCCAGGGCGTGAATGCGGCGACCGGGCCGACCGGCTCCTTGGTCACGAGCTGGGAGACGTTGCCCATCCGCGGCGGCACGATGCGGCCATAGGCGCGGCGGGCTTCCTCGGAGAACCAGTCGATCAGGTCGCCGGCGAGCATGGTCTCGCCCTGGGCTTCCACGACCGGCTTGCCCTGCTCCATGGTCATCACGGGTGCGATCTCGGCGGCGCGCGAGCGGATGATGTCGGCGGCCTTGCGCATCAGCTTGTAGCGGTCGAACGGCGAGGTCTTGCGCCAGATCTCGAAGCCGGCCTTGGCGGCCTCCAGCGCGCGGTCGAGGTCCTGGCGCGAGGCGTGAGGGGTCTTGCCGATCGGCTGGCCGGTGGCGGGGTTGAGGATGTCCTCCGACTTGCCGGAAGTGCCGTCGGTCCACTCGCCGGCGATGAACATCTGAACTTTCGGGTACATCCCTGGTGTCTCCTGCATGATTTCGGCGGCGATCAGCATTGGCGCCCGGCCGCCTCATAAGTGAGCGCAGAGCTACACCGAAAGGCGGCCGGCGAAAAGAGATCAATGATGCCGCAGCAGCGCGAGGATGGTATGCGCAACAGACGACATGGCGTCGTCCCGATGCGGTTATTTTTCCGTCACACCAGGCTCGACTTGCCGCGGCTGAGCACCTCGCCCGCACCCTTGTCGCCGACGATCCTGCCCTGCTCGTACACCACGCGGCCCCGCGCGATGGTGGTGACAGGCCAGCCGGTGACGTCAAAGCCCTCCCACGGCGTATAGTCCGCGCCGTGGTGCAGGTCGGCCTGCTGAATCGTCTTTGTCAGCTTCGGATCCCACAGCGCGATATCGGCATCGAAGCCGACGCCGATCGAGCCCTTGCGCGGATAGAGCCCGTAGATCCGCGCATGATTGGTCGCGGTCAGCTCGACGAATTTCTGCAAGCTGATACGCCCCTTCGACACGCCCTCCGAGAACAGGATCGGCAGCCGGGTCTCGACGCCGGGGATGCCGTTCGGCACCCAGCGGAACGAGGTGCGGGAATTCGGCGTCAGCTTACCCTTGGGGTCGTCGTAGCGGAACGGGCAGTGATCGGACGAGAAGGTCTGGAACACGCCGGTGGTGATGCCTTCCCAGATCGCCTGCTGGCTTTCGGCATCGCGCGGCGGCGGCGAGCAGACATACTTTGCGCCTGACATGTCCATGTTCAGGCCTTTCATGTCGTCGGCCGTCAGCGTGATGTATTGCGGGCAGGTCTCGGCATGCACCGGCAGTCCGCGCTGCTGGGCCCAGCGCACCTGCTCCATCGCCTCGCGCCCGGAGACGTGCACGATCATGATGGGGACGCCGATCACCTCGGCATGGCTGATGGCGCGATGCGTCGCCTCGCGCTCGACGGCCTGCGGCCGCGAGGTGCCGTGATAATAGGGCGCGATATGGCCCTCGCGTTCGAGCTTCGCGGTGAGGAAGCGGATCGCGTCGTAACCCTCGCAATGGACCATGACCAGCGCCTCCTCGCGGCGCGCGACGTCGAACACTTCCAGCAGCTGCTTGTCGCTGAGCACGAGGTCGTCATAAGTCATGAACACCTTGAACGAGGTGTAGCCATCCTTGACGAGAGCCGGCAGCTCCTGCCCGAGTACGACTGCGGTGGGGTCGGAGATGATGAGGTGGAAGGCGGTATCGATGTAGCATTCGCCCTCGGCGAGCTTGCGGTAGTTCTCGACGCAGGTGCGCAGCGACGTCCCCTTCTCCTGGAGCGCGAAGGGCAGCACCATGGTGTTGCCGCCGGCCGCCGCCGCGCGCGTTGCCGAAGCAAAATCGTCGGCCATCACGACGTCGGGTCCGGAGGCCTGGGAGATGTGGACGTGGCTGTCGATCCCGCCCGGCAGCGCCAGCAGACCCGTCGCGTCGATCTCGCGCGCCGCACCTTCAATGCGGTCGGCGATGCTGACGATGCGCCCGTCGCGAATGCCGATATCGGCGCGAAACTCGTCGCTGGCCGTCACGATGGTGCCGCCGCGAATGGCGAGATCGAGCTGCGTCACAGGTGTCTCCGTCACTTGATGATCGCTGATGTCTGGAAGATCCGGCCCCACGCCGCAAGGGCCGCGATGTCGCCACCGGCGAGCTCGAGCGTCCGCCACAGCGTGACCGCGACCGAGTCCAGCACGGCGATGCCCAACTCCCGTTCGAGTGCGGCAGCCAGCGCGGCGCCGTCGAGATTGGTGCAGAGAATGACGACGGCATCGGCACCGTCCGCCGCGACCGCGCGGATCATGTCGGCGATCGTCGCGGGCGTGACCTCACCGAAGGAAAAATTATCGCGCAGGCCGAGATGCCGCTCGGCGTGAGGGGCGATCCCCTCCTCGGCCCAGCCATCGCCGATCCGCCGTTGCACGTCGTCCGTATAGGGTGAGACCAGGCCGACACGTCCGGCGCCGAGCGCGCGGACCGCGTCGATGCAGGCGAGCGTGGAGGTCGTCGCCGGGACATGGGTCCGCGCCGCGATCGCTTCGCACAGGCTCCGATCGCGGTCGATACCGAGCCAGCTTGCCGATGTGCCGTTCCAGGCAATGGCATCGACCTTGGCGTCCGCCAACAGATCCGCCACCGGCAGCATCACCGAGGCATCGAACTGGTTCAGCGCCGCGGCATCGAGCGCGATCTCGGTAACGCGGAAGCGCGAAAAATGAGCGGTGACGCCGGCCACGCCATGCAGCATGGAATTGGTGACGGGCTCCAGCACCGAGTTTGACGACGGGGTCATCATGCCGAGGCGCTTGCGCTGAATTGACATCGATCACGATCGCCCCATTGAGAGAGCGCACCGCTGCGCCCCCTCGGACGATCATCCGCGCCTGCCATCGCCCGCGCAACCCGCAATTTGCATGGCGCATATGATTTGCTCGATACGCAGCTCAAGCCGCGAACGTCGACCGCAAGCGCCGCCAGCCGATCACGATGCCGGTGACGGAAAATGCCAGCCCGAGCAAGCAGAGCCCGACGACCATGATATCGCGCAGACGCGGATGCGCCATGAGAACGGGAAAATCGAGCGTGTGAAGCGCGCCATAGAACCAGCGATAGGCCCGCCGCGAGGCATCCAGTCTTTGCAGCACGCGGCCGTCGGCACCGTCGATGTCGAACCAGAGGTCGCCGCATCGGGAGCGATAGACGGGCGCTCCGGGGACAGCCGAGTGCGCGGGATAGTCGTCATTGTCGGCAAGAACGGACGGGGCGCCACAGTCCGGCGCAAGGCGCGTCGTCAGGTCATGGACATCCTTCTCGCCGAGGAATGCCACCGGCCCGCTGCGGCTCGCCTCCGCCGTTTTGGTCAAGGTCTGACTGGCGAGGCCGATCCGGTCGCGCCGGTAGACGACACCGCTGACGGCGAACCATTCGACTTCGCGAGCCGACGGCTGACCGACCGGAGAGGCCGTCGTCCAGTCAGGCGTGGCATACACCACGCCCGCTTCGGTCGGGGTCAGCTCCCCACGCGAGAACAGCCGGCCGTGATCCATCGAGAGCCAGCCACTGAAACTCCAGGTCAGCACGAAAACGGTCGCGACGAGACCAATGATGTGATGCAGTGCGTGCCACCCGCGATAAGGCGACGAGACCCGACGCCCTCGAATCCTGATCCTGGTAATTCCGAGCACCGCGCCGAGCGTCGCGGCGATAAAAGCCACCAGCGACAATGTCGAGACCACCTGATCCCAAAGGGACCAGTTGCTCCTCAGGACCGTCGGATAGATCCAGTGCAGGACGCTGCCGGCCCAATTCCACCCGCGCTCGCTGCGGGTCGTATCCAGCACGACTTCGCCGGTGCGCGAGGAGACATAGGCCTCGGTTCCGGCCGCATCGCCAAGAGCGACGCGCAACAGAGGCCGGTGTCGATCAAAGCCGTTGGGTACGCTCCATTGATCATAATCCGCGCCCGAAATCATCGCCGCCCGCGCGGCATCGAGCCCGCGTTGCCGGGCATGATCCCGCGCGATACCGACCGCGACGTCGGCGGACGTCACCGATGCATCCCGTCCGTCGGAGGCATGGACCGCGCCCACACGCGACCGGTCCGACACGACATAGACCGGCCCGTCGCTCCGCTGGACCAGGCGAACGCGCGTGGCGTCCGCGATCTCGCTCGCGGCGACGGCATCCGCGACCGTAATCCTCACCTCTCCGCGATCAACCGGCGTAAGTCCGGAAAAGCGCTCCGCCTCCGTCAATGACGGAAACGGGACAAAGTGCATCACGATTCCGCTCGCGAACCACATCGCGAACAGCAGGCAGAACGCGATCCCGAGCCAGCGATGCAGCAGCACGATCGCGTTCATCATGTGGTCAGCGCCCTACCATTTGAACGCGGCCGAGAGCTCATAGGTCCTGGGCGCACCGAGCAGGATCTGGTCGGGATAGAACGGATCGCCCCAGATCGCGTAGCGCTTGTCGGTGATGTTGCGCACGCGGAAGCCCAGACGGGCCTGGTCGACCGCGTTGAACACCGTCTTCGGGATGTCGACGAAGGCGTAGACGTCGGCGACGGTGTAGGCCTTCATCGTCACGACGTTGGCATCGGTGTTGTAGCGGTCGCCGACATAGCGGCCCGTGATGCCGAGCTCCACCGGCCAGGGCGTGAAGAACCGGTACGACGCACCGGCATTGGCCACGACACGCGGCACGTTCGGCGGCGTGTTGCCGGAGAACGAACCACCGGCAAAATTGTAGTCGGCATAGCGTGCATCGACATAAGCGATGTTGCCCCAGAGCCGCAGGGGATCGATCGGGCGTACGGCCGCGGCGAGCTCGACGCCCTTCGACTCCTGCCGGCCTGCGATGTTGAGCTGCATGCCGCCGGCCGCTGCATAGACGTTCTTGCGCAGGATGTCGTAGGCCGAGAACGACCACTCCGCCCTGTTGTCCCAGAACAGGTGCTTGACGCCGGTCTCATAGGTGCGCGCGGTGGTCAGGTCGAGCGGCTGGGTCGGGCCGAGCAGGAAGATGTTGTTGGCCGAGATATCGGCGCCGGTCGCATACTGGCTGAAGAAGGTCAGGCCCGGAACGGCCTCCCAAGTGTAGCCGATACGCCCCGTCGTCGGGACCCAGGACGTCGAGAACGGGAAGTTCGCCTTTTCCAGCCCGGCGGAGTCGGTCGAGTTGCGGTCAAGCCCGATATGCTCGACGCGCAGGCCGCCGACCAGCGCGAAGGTTCGCGTGAGCTTCAGCCGGTCCTCGAACGACAGCGCTTCGTTGTCGATGCGCGCGGTCTGTTGCTGCGTCGTGAGCAGGCCGTAAAGGCCACGGTCGGGATTGACGAGCGAGACGTAATCGTCCGGGAAGTTGGCCGCGCCTGGCCTGACGAAATCGAGATAGCTGGACGAAAGTGTCGTGACCAGGCGGTTGTCGAAGCCTGCGATATTAGCGTCCCAAATCAGGTCGGTAATGTTGCCGACAAGGCGTTGGCTATGTGCAACATAGAAGCGCTCGCGATCGACCATGTTCGAGTTGGGCAGGCCCGTACTGGCATTGAAAGCCTCGATCTCGTTGTTGAACCAGGTACGCTCCGCGCCATAGGCATAGGCTTGGCTTTTCAGCGTCAGGTCAGGCGCCAGCTTCAGTTCGAAGCCGCCGCGCAGCCACACCTCTTGTGCCACGTTGCGGTTGTCGAGAACGTTGTAATTGGTGTTGAAGGTACGATCGTCGATCGTGATCGCACCGAGCTTCGTTTTGTTGAAGTTCGAGACGTAATTGCCCGAAACAATGCCGCTCGTCGCATGCGAGCCGCTGAAGGCGATCGGTACCAGCGGTGCGCCCCAATAGGCCTTCGAGCGATCTTCCCGGTACTCGATCGCGCCCCAGATCTTGAGGCTGTCGGAGATGCGGTAATTGAGCTGGCCAGACACATCCAACGTCTTGGTATTGGTGTCGTCGGCAAAGCCATTGAGCGAGGCGCGGCTGATGTCGAAGCGGTAGTCGAGCCCCTGCACGTTAGTGCTGCCGCCCGAGCCGTAATGGACGCCGAACGAGTTGAGCGAATCCCAGGAAAAGTCAGCTTCATTCCGGATCGGCCCGGTGTGTGGCTGCTTCGTGATCAAGTTGATTGCGCCACCGGCGGCACCTTCGCCCGACATCAGCGAGGCCGGACCTTTCAAAAATTCCACGGCTGCGAGATTGGCCGTATCCGTGATCCGCGAGGTCATGTTCTGCGGACCGATCTTGATGCCGTTGTAGAGCATGTTGATCTGGCTGTTGGTGAAGCCACGCATGGAGAAAGCCGCGGGCTCGGCCGGATTGTCGCCGGAGGTGACACCGACCGCGCCCTGCGCAACCTCCGACACGGTGCGATAGCCCTGCTCCCGCATGGTCGCGGCCGAGATGACTTCGACGGTCGCGGGTGTCTCCTGCACGGTCAGGCCGAGGCGCGAGGCGCTCTCGGCAACCACATTGGTGTTGAGCGGCGTCTGCGCCGCCGCGGTCGGCACGACGGGCTTGGCCGCGGCCGATGCGGCCGCTGGCCTGCGCGATGCTGCGCGGCGTGGGCTCTGCGCGTCCCGGGCCGCCGGCTTTGCCGGTTTGCGGGATTGGGCGGGCGACACCTCGACCGGCGGCAGCGGCTCGCGGGCCTGCTGCGCCACGGCGGCAGGCAGATCGAGGGTGGCAAATGACGTAAGCGCGGCGGAAGCGAGCAGGAAGCAACGCGGTCGTACAAGACGAATGGAAGACACAGTTCGGGACCTCGGTGTGACGTCAGTGGCACGTCACCGCGAACCAAGGTCCCATCTTCCGGCTTATGAGCCTTCCGATGAAGCCGAATGTCTGTACTCCCCGACCGACATCTTCGCGTGTGACCACGGCTGACGGCAGGTCTCCTGGCTCGCGGGTCAGTACCTTGCATCGCCTTCCCGGGACCGAGATACCCAGTGGCTCGTGACGCAAGATTCGCCGCTTACAGTTGCGGGGGCAGCCGCGGCATTGGGGACAAAATCCCCGCACCGCATTCCCTTTTCATCCCCACTCGGGGAAACCGTCAAAGCCATCTAGGATTACCGACAAGACAGAGTCAATGTGCCGGTGCGACGTTATTACCACAGCGACCAACTTCCCTGGAGATAGGCATGGAAGGCGAGACCTTCCTCTGGCTGATACGGCATGCGCCCGTCGACGGCGCCAAAGGGACGATCCACGCAGCCGACGCGCCCGCCGATCTCGGCGATCGCGTGCAGCTGGAGGCGTTGCGGCAGAGGCTTCCGCCAGATGCTGCGAGCTTGGCGAGCCCGGCGCGACGTACGGTTGAGACGGCGCGCGCGCTGGGACTCGAACCCGCGTTGGTGCCCGAATTCAGTGAGCAGGATTTTGGCGACTGGACCGGCCTGCGGCATGACGAGCTCGCGGCGACCGGCGGCGAGGCCTATGCGCAGTTCTGGAGCAATCCGGCGCGCGGCCGGCCGCCGGGCGGCGAAAGTTTTGAGGATCAGGTCGCGCGCGTCCGGCTGGGTCTCGCGCAAATCGGCGCCGGCTCAGCAACGCTCGTCGTGCACTCCGGCACGATCCGCGCCGCACTCTGCATTGCTCTGGATCTGACACCACAAGCGGCCCTGCGCTTCGTGATCGATCCGTTGTCACTGACCCGGATCGACCGGCTCGCCACCGGCTGGCGCGTCGTCGCGGTCAATCAGCGCGCGGCTTGAGCTGGATCAGGCCGGGCGATCCGGCACGTTGGCCTGCGCGAAGGTCGCCATGCCGTTGTGAAGGCTGCACGCGAGCCGCACCAGCGGCAGCGCGATGGCGGCACCCGATCCTTCGCCGAGCCTGAGATCGAGGCTGATCAACGGCTGCACGTTCAGCGCGCGCAGCACCAGCCGATGCCCCTGCTCCGCCGATTGATGCGACGGCAGCAGGAATGGCTGGCACGACGGGTTCAGCCGCACCGCCGCCAACGCGGCCACGGATACGATGAAGCCATCGATCAACACGGGAATGCGGGCTTGTGCAGCCGCAATGATGGCGCCGCAGATCGCCGAGATTTCGAGGCCGCCGACGGCGCACAGGATCTTTTCCGGCGAAGCACCTGCAACGCCATGCCGCACGATCGCAGCGTCGATCACGCGCGCCTTGTGCGCACGGCCGGCCGCATCGACGCCGGTACCGCTGCCCGCGATCTCCTCGGCACTGATGCCAAGCAGGCTCGCCGCAATCGCCGCCGACGTCGTGGTATTGCCGATGCCCATCTCGCCGAAGATCAGGAGATCGGGCCTGCCGGCGTCTGCGCGCGCGACTGCGCGCTGACCGGCTTCGAAGGCGAATGCCAGCTCCGTGGGGGTGAGCGCGGCTTCCACGCTGAAGTCGCGCGTGCCGCTGCGCGGCTTGTCGGTGACGATTCCTGCCATCTCCTCCTGTGCCAGCGTACCGGCGTCGACGACCTCAAGGTTTGAGCCAAGCTCACGCGCCAGCACCGAGATCGCGGCACCGCCCGAGGCAAAATTCGCCATCATCGCGATGGTCACTCCTTGCGGATAGGCCGACACGCCCTGCGCGACGATGCCGTGATCGCCGGCGAAGACGATGATCGGCACCCGCGCGGCACGCGGCTGCTCGGTCGCCTGCAGGCCCGCAAGCTCGACCGCAAGCTGCTCCAGCCGGCCGAGCGCGCCAGCCGGCTTCGTCAGTTGCGCCTGACGCGCGAGCGCCGCCTCGCGATGGACAGCGGAGACATCGGGGCATTTCCGGGTGACCCATTCAGGGAGCATGCTGCCTCGCTTACGGCCTGCGCTTGAGAATGTAGCTGTCCATGATCCAGCCGTGCCGCTCGCGCGCATCCTGTCGCGCGGCGATGATGTGCGGGCCGATCTCGGCCAGAACGCCCGACATGACGATCTGATCGGGCATGCCGAGATAAGCGCCCCACCAGATGTGCAGCCCCGCAGGATCGAGCGACTGGAACGCCGTGCCGCCGTCGAGCATCACCACCACGGTATCGACGCCTTGCGGCCAGCCGCCCTCGCGCAAGCGGCGCCCCGTCGTGACGAGGAAGGGTTCGCCGATGTCGTTGAGCGGCAGCGCATGCGCCGCGCACAGCGCCTGGATCGAGGTGATGCCGGGCACAACTTCGATATCAGGCAAGGGATCGAGCCGCCGCGCAATGCGCAGCGAGGAATCGTAGAGCGAAGGATCGCCCCAGATCAGCAGCGCGACCTTGCCATCATCACCGAGATGGCTGGCGATCGTCTGCGACCAGGCCGCGGCCACGGCCTCGTGCCAATCGTCCACGCCCTTGTGATAATCCGCTTCACCGGCATCGCGCACGGGAAGATCGAACTCGGCAATGCGCGTCGTTTGATTGGTGAGCACATCCGCGCAGATCGTCCGCCTGAGATCTGCGAGATCGGACTTCGCCGTCCCCTTGCGCGGGATCAGGATGAGATCGGCCGCGTTGATGGCTTGAACGGCGGCGCGCGTGAGCTGCTCGGGATCGCCGCAACCGATGCCTATCAGGGAGAGCGTGAGCATCGTGAGTGCGAAGGGCGGCCATCACGGCCGCCCGTTCGCTTGTCTCTCTCAAGCCGCGTTATGCAAACGCGGGGTAACGAGGCCGGGCGCGGTGACGCCGCGCAGCGACTTCGCCAGCGCCAGCACACCGAGGTCGGCCAGCGGCTCGATCACGATGACGAGCGCGTAGGAGGCCGCGAAGGTCGCGATGTTGACGAGGTTGGTCGCACCGAAGCCCGAGCCATAGAGCGCCCAGAACGCGACCCAGGCGATGACGCCGGCCTGATACGTGGTCGAAAGCGCCAGCGCCTGGCGATACCTGAGATCGACATAGGCGGTGTTGCGGGCAATGATCCGCGCGGCGATCGCCTGGATCCCGAACAGCGGCACCAGCAGCGTGGTGACGTTCATGCCGAATTGCGGCAGATCGGGCGGCTCGAAGAAGATGCCCTGGAACAACAGTCCGAACGCAAGGCCGAAGGCCGCGGGCGCTGCCCCAAACAGCAGGAACAGGGTCGAGCCGAGGATGAAGTGCACCTCGGAGACGCCGACCGGGAAGTGCGGCAGGATCTCGAAGAAGACGAACACGAGGCCCGTGGTGGCGAGCGTCCGCGCCGCGAACGACGTGATGCCCTGCTCGCGCACGGTCTCGACCGCGAGCTTCAGCGCAACGCCGCCGACGGCGATGCCGGTTGCGTAACTCAACACGAGCTTGGCGCCCGATACGACTCCGGGTTCGATATGCATGGTTCAGTTCCTTCCTGCCGTCACACCCGACGGCCTTGGCCACAAGACATGCACGGCCGGTCTCCTGGCTCGCGGTTCACTGGGGTTCTCCGGCCTTCCCGGGCCTTGCGGCCCAGTGGCTGATCGGAGTCCCTCACCGCTTACAGTCGCGGGGGCGGCTGGGGTTTTGGGCGGCGCAACTGTCCGCCCACCCCCATTCCCGATTATGCTCCGGCGGTTTGCGCCGCCTCGAGCACCATGCATCTCCTGTGTGCCCCTTTCGCCAGCCGGGCGTCAAGGGGCGAAGGGCGGCCGGGACGGTCATGACGGATAATCCCCGGCCAGTGCGCCGAACAGGATCACGGCGGCCGTCGAGGCAGCGCCGCCCCGCGCAAGTTGCTCGGCCAGCTCGGCAATGGTGGTGCGGACCAGCCGCTCGTCGGGACGACCGAGGGATTCGGCGAACAGCGCCGGGGTATCAGGCGCGAGGCCGTGCTCGATCAATTTTGCGACAAGCGCCGGAAAGGTGCGCCGGCCCATATAGACCACGGTGGTCGCTTCGGGATCAGCCAGCGCCGCCCAGTTCAAATTCTGCGGCAGCTCGCCGGTGACATCGGCCCCGGTCACGAACTGCACCCGGCGCGAGGTGTGGCGCCGGGTCAGGGGAATGCCGGCTTGCGCAGCGGCGACACAGGCCGAGGTGATTCCGGGAATGATCTCGTAGCCGATGCCAGCTTCGCGCAGCGCCTCCAGCTCCTCCTCGAGCCGGCCAAAGATACCCGCATCGCCCGATTTCAGCCGCACCACACGGACACCAGCCGCGGCATAGTCGACCAGCAGGCGGTTGACGTGGTGCTGCTTGGTCGAGGGCCGCCCTGCCCGCTTCCCGACCGCGACGAGATTGGCGCCGGGCCGGGCCAGATCGAGGATCGCACCGGAGGCGAGGTCGTCATAGAGCACGACGTCGGCATCGCGCAGCCGCGCGGCACCTTTGAGCGTGAGGAGCTCCGGGTCGCCGGGGCCGGCCGAGATGAAAGTGACAAAACCGCTCACCGATCCTCCGCGATCAGATGGAAGAACGTGCCGGTGGCATGACCGCGGCGCGAGCCGGTCTCGGCGATGACCGCGCCTGTTGCATCGTGCACGACCGCCAGCGGCGTATCCGGCTGCGCGATAATCGTCGAATAGTGGAACTCATGACCGCGCAGGCGCGCGCCGGCCTGATGGCCCGGCATCGGCGCGGCGAGCGCAGCGAGACGATAGCCGAGATGCATGCGGCGCTTGGCAAAGCTCGTCTCCAGTCCGAGCAGGCCCGTCATCTCATGACGGACGCCGTCGGCGTCGGTCAGAGCGGTTCCCAGCACCATGTAGCCCCCGCATTCGCCGTGCACCGGCCGTTTGTCAGCGAAGGCACGCAGACCGTCGCGAAAGCGAGCATTGGCCGCGATCTTCCCCGCGTGCAGCTCAGGGTAGCCGCCGGGCAGCCAGCAGACATCGGCACTCGCGTCAGGCGCTTCATCGGCAAGCGGCGAGAAGGTCGATATCTCGGCGCCCGCCGCGCGCCAGGCTTCCAGCATGTGCGGATAGATGAAGGAGAACGCGGCATCGCGGGCCAACGCAATGCGCTGCCCGGGCGGCGTCACATTCATGCCGTTTGCCGCCGGTTGCGGCGACCAGCTCGCTGCCGATCGCAGCACCGCATCGAGATCGACATGCTCGGCGACGAAGCGCGCGGCTTCGTCGATCAGCTTGCCGATCTCGGCCTGCTCCTCGGCCTGCACCAGGCCGAGATGCCGTTTCGGCAGGCTGATCTCGGCATGGCGCGGCAGCGCGCCGAACACGGCGATGCCGGCGTCGTTGAGTGCACGCCGCACGAGATCTTCATGACGTGGGCTGGCGACGCGGTTGAGCACCACGCCGGCAAGGCGCACACCGGCGCGATAGTCACGAAGGCCTGCGGCGATCGCCGCCGCCGTCTGCGCCTGTCCGGAGGGATCGATCACCAGCAGCACCGGCCAGCCCAGCATCTCAGCAATGTCGGCGGTGGCGCCGGTGCCGGAGACGCCGCGCGCGGCGACGCCGTCGAACAGGCCCATCGAGCCCTCCGCGAGCACGACATCGGCATCAGTGCCGCGACCGACGAGATGAGCTATCGCCCCGCGATCCATCGCCCAGCTATCGACGTTGACGGAAGCGCGCCCCGTCGCAGCGGCATGGAAGGCGGGATCGATATAATCGGGCCCGCTCTTGAAGCACTGCACGTTCAATCCGCGATTGCGCCAGGCGCGCGCCAGCGCCAGCGTCAGCGTGGTCTTGCCGACGCCGGAGGCCGGCGCGGAGATGACGAGCCCTGCCGGCATCACGATGCCTCCGGAAAGCGCGGATCGGCACCGACCGGCCGATAGCGGCGGTCGTAGTCGACGGCATAGAGACGGCTCTCGTCAAAATCCGCAGCACCAAGCGTCTTGCCGACCAGGATCAGCGCCGTGCGCTCCATCTCGGTGCCGACGGCGGCATCGAGCGTCGCCAGCGTGGCGCGAACGATGCGCTGGTCCGGCCAGCTCGCACGCCAGACGATCGCGACGGGGCAATCCGCGCCGTAATGCGGCGTGAGCTCTGCGACGACCTTGTCGAGCAGATGGATCGACAGATGGATCGCGAGCACCGCTCCGGTGGCGGCGAACGCTGCGAGCTTTTCGCCCTCAGGCATCGCGCTGGCGCGGCCCGGCGTGCGCGTCAGCACCACTGACTGGGCAAGACCGGGCAGCGTCAGCTCAGCCTCTAGTGCAGCTGCTGCAGCCGAGAAGGACGGCACGCCCGGCGTGACCGTGTAGGGAATACCGAGCGCGCGCAGGCGGCGAAGCTGCTCGCCCATCGCCGACCAGATCGCGAGATCGCCCGAATGCAAGCGGGCAACATCCTTGCCGTCCGAATGCGCGGCAGCGATCTCCGCGATGATCTCGTCGAGCGACAGCGGTGCGGTGTTGACGATGCGGGCGCCGGGCGGGCAATGCGCCAGCACGCCCTCGGGCACCAGCGAGCCCGCATAGAGGCAGACCGGACAGGCCGCGATCAAGTCGCGTCCGCGCAACGTCAGCAAATCCGGAGCGCCCGGCCCGGCACCGATGAAGTGCACCGTCATGCGCCGTCTCCTTCCGCGATCGCGGCGGTCGCGGTGCGATCCCGCGAGACCGCCCGCGTCGCAATCAATCGCGCGCGAGGGCCAGCCGCAACGAGCGCAGCGGCTTCAGCGACCGAGCCCGTGCCGAACTTTTCCGCGACGAGTTTTGACTGCGTCGGCGTGTGGATGTTAGCCAACGCTTCAGCCGAGACTGCCTTGATCGGCACGCCGCATTCGCGCGCGAGCTGTTTGAGCGGCTCCGCTTCCGCCTTGTCGCTAACAGTCGCGACCGCCGCAAGGCCCTCGGGACCACCGGCCGCCAGCAGCGCCTCGCGCAGCGAAGCCAGCGTGACATCCTTCTTGAATCCGAGTCCGGCGACTTTCATCGAACCGCACTCCATTGCACCACGGGCCGCGACGCTTCCCAGGACCGGTAGCGGCCGAGCGGCGCGGCATGGGCAATCTCGACCCGCATCAACTCGCCGCCATGGCGCTGGTGCAGCTCGCCGAGCAGCGCTTCCGTTTCCAGCGTCACCGCATGCGCGACGAGCCGAGCACCCGGCACAAGCCGTGACCAGATGGCATCGAACATCTCGATATCGAGACCGCCACCGATGAAGACCGCGTCCGGCGCTTCCAGTCCGGCAAGAGCTTCGGGCGCGCTCCCCGTGATGACGGTGATCCGATGCGCCAATCCGAACGCTGTTGCATTGCTGCGGATATTCGCGGCACGATCCTCGCGCGCCTCGATGGCGCTCGCCGTCCCGCCGCACAGCGCCCATTCGACCGAGATCGAGCCAGAACCCGCGCCGATATCCCACAGCCGCTCGCCGGGACGCGGCGCCAGCGCCGAGAGCGCCAGCGCGCGCACCGGCCGTTTGGTGATCTGGCCGTCGTGAGCAAAGAGATCGTCGGACAGGCCGGAGCTGCGGGGAATGCCTTGCCCGCCCCTCGCCTCGACGGCCACTGCGACCAGGTTTTCGGCGAGATCGCCCGCAAAGCCGTCGGCACGATGCTCAGCGATGCTTTCGCGCGCCCCGCCGAGCGCGGCGAGAGTCCAGAACGCCGAGGCGCCCCACCCGCGCTCGCTCAGCCATTTGGCGAGATCACCGGCCGCCTTGCCGTCACGCATGAGGCAAATGATGCGCGCACCGGGCGCCAGATACGGCACGAGACGCTCGAACGGCGCGGCATGAAGCCCGAGACAGGCAATGGCTTCGAGGCGCCAGCCGAGCCGCGCGGCGGCGAGCGAGAAGGTCGATGGCGCCGAATGCGCGATCCACTCGTTGGCATCGAGCTTCTCGGCGAGACTTGCACCGGCACCGTGCCAGAACGGATCGCCGGAGGCGAGTACCACCGTCGGCCGGCCGCGGCAGCTCACCACGATGTCTGCGTCGAACGGCACCGGCCACGGGCGACCGCGCCCCTCCACATCAGCAAGCGCGAGATGACGCTCGCCACCAAAAACAGTTTCTGCCTTGGCAAGCGCCTTTCGGCTTGCCTCGGACAGCCCGGCAAGGCCATCTTCGCCGATACCGATGATGGTCAGCCAGGGATCAGCCATGACGCGCGCCCTCATTCTGGGCGGAACCGCCGATGCGAGCTTGCTCGCCGCGGAAGTCGCACGCGCGCGCATCGACGCCGTGTATTCCTATGGCGGTCGCACTCGCGCGCCCGCCGATCAGCCGCTGCCGACCCGCATCGGCGGCTTCGGCGGCGTGAGCGGGCTTGCGGACTATATTCGCGGTGAGCGCATCACGCATGTGATCGACGCCACACATCCCTTCGCTGCCGAGATGAGCCGCCACGCGGTCCAGGCGTGCGCGCAAACGGGCACGCCGCTGATCGCGCTCGAGCGCGCGCCTTGGACGAAGGCGCCCGGCGACAACTGGATCGAAGTCGCCGACGTCACCGCCGCGGTCGCTGCGCTGCCCGAGACGCCGGCAAAAATGTTCCTCGCCATCGGCCGGCAGCACATCGCGCCATTCGCGAGCAAGCCGCAGCACACCTACACGCTGCGGTTCGTCGATCCGCCCGAAGCACCGCTGCCTTTCGCTGCGGACGTGATCGTGTCGCGCGGGCCGTTCACGTTCGACGGCGAGCTCGAGTTGATGCGCACGCGCGGCATCGCATGGATTGTCGCCCGCAATTCCGGCGGCGACGGCGCACGCGCCAAGATCGACGCGGCCCGCATGCTCGGCCTGCCCGTGATCGTGATCGCGCGGCCCGAGTTGCCCGATCGCCAGCGGGTTGAGAGCGTGGCCGAGATCATGCAGTGGCTCGGTCATCGCGCCTGCCTCGGGGCATAGACCCAGCGGCCGACGCGGCGCGTCTGCGAATTGCCGACGATCACCAGCGTGCGCATGTCGGCCATCTCAGGCGTCGCTTCGTTCAGCGTGACGGTCTCGATCCTTTCATCGGCGGCGCTGATCGCGCGCGCGAAGATCACGAGGCGCTCGCCGCAGCCGGCGTCCTTCAACAACGCAAGCGCGCGGCCAAAACCCTCCGGCCGGCTTGCCGAGCGCGGATTGTACATCGCAATGGCAAAATCGGCTTCCGCGGCCAGCCGCAGGCGCTTCTCGATCACCGCCCACGGCTTGAGATTGTCCGAGAGATTGATCGCGCAGAAATCATGGCCGAGCGGCGCACCAGCGCGCGCGGCTGCCGCCAGCATCGCTGTGATACCAGGCAAAACGCGAATGGGAAGCTCGCGCCATTGCGGCGCCTGTTCGAGCGCCTCGAATACGGCCGACGCCATCGCGAAGACGCCGGGGTCGCCGGAGGAGACGACGACGACCTGCCCGCCTTCGGCCGCAAGCCGCAGGGCCTCGCTTGCGCGCTGCAGCTCTTCGCGATTGTCAGAGGGGTGCAAGGTGAGCCCTGCCCGCGGCGGCACGCGCGCAACATAGGGCGCATAGCCCAGAATGTCGGTGGCGGCGGCAAGGGCGGCGGAGACCTCGGGCGTCACCAGCGCATCGCTGCCCGGCCCGAGGCCCGCGATGGTCAGCGTGCCCGTCATTCGGCGGCGTCCAGATGCCGGCCCTTGCCGTGCACGAGCACGATCGCAAAATATGGACAGTCGGCGGCATCGATCTCGGCGAGCCGCACCACGCGCTCGCCCGGCATGGTGCCGCGCTCGACCAGCCAGGCATCGTCCAGCCGGCCGGCGGAAGCCAGCGCGCGACGCACCTTTGCGAGATTGCGGCCGGTCTTCATGATGACCAGCGCATCGGAATCGCGCATGCGCCGCTCGAGTTCGTCTTCGGCGAGCGTCCCCATCAGCACCGTCGTCACGTCGTCGCCAAGCGCGATCGGCTGTCCGACGCCGTTCCAGCAACCGACCATGCCGGGAATCCCCGCGATCACCTCGATCTCGACACGGCCTTGCAGGCGCGTGTGCAGATGCATGAAGGAGCCGTAAAAGTAAGGATCGCCCTCGCAGAGCACGACGACATCGACCGCCCGCGAAAGCCGCGCCAGCCGTTCCGCCCATTCGTCGTAGAAGCTGGCGAGGAGCTGCACATATTCCGGGCTATCGAAAGCGAGCTCCGTCGTAACAGGATATTCCATTGCGTATTCGGTGACGTCGGAAGCCAACATGCCTTCGACGATCCGCCGCGCCTGGCCGGGCCGGCCCTTCTTGCGAAAATAGGCGACATGCTTCGCAGCCCGCACCGTCCGATCGGCGCGCACGCTCATCATATCAGGATCGCCGGGGCCGAGACCGCAGCAGATGATGCGTCCCATGGCTATTCGCTCCGGCTCGCCAGTGCATTCACGGCGGCGACCGCGATCGCGGAGCCCCCGAGGCGGCCCTCGACTGTCAGCGCCGGCACCGGCGGATCGGCGATCAGCGCAGCCTTGGATTCGGCCGCGCCGACGAAGCCGACGGGACAACCGATGATCGCCGCAGGCCGTGGGCAGCCCGGGTCCTCGAGCATGTTGAGGAGATGAAACAGCGCGGTCGGCGCGTTACCGATCGCAACGATTGCGCCGTCGAGATGCGGTCGCCACAACTCCAGCGCCGCGGCCGAGCGCGTGTTGCGCATGGACTGCGCGAGCGCGGGAACGGCTTCGTCGCCGAGCGTGCAGATCACGGCGTTGGCCGCAGGCAATCTCGCGCGCGTAATTCCTTCCGAGACCATGCGCGCGTCGCACAGGATCGGCGCGCCCTTCTGCAAGGCCGCGCGTGCGGCCGTCACCATGCCTGATGTGAAGCGGATATGCGCCTCGAGGCCCACCATGCCGGCGGCGTGGATCATCCGCACCACGACCTGCTCCTCGTCCGGCGAAAAGCGCGCAAGGTCCGCTTCAGCCCGGATGGTAGCAAAAGACTGCCGATAGATCGCCGCACCGTCGGTCTCGTAGGTGTGCGGCATCAGTGGCCTCCGACCAGGATGGAGGGATCGCTGACGATGTCGGCACCATTGAGGCCGCGCAGAACCGGCTCATCGCGAGTCGAGCCGTCGCGGACGAGATCGAATCCGGCGCTGGTCGCAACCAGCGTCACCGCGGACGCACCGGAACGCGCGCAGCCCTTGGCGCAGCCGGAGACGTGCAGCCGCGTATCGAGGGCGATGCGCGGCGCAAGGGCGGAAGCGAGCGCGCGGGTATCGGCATGCGCCTCGCGGCAGCGCGGAGCGCCGCTACAAGCGATGACGCGCAGCGCCGGATCATACGGCTCGGTGATGAGGCCTGCCCCACTCGGCATCTCGCGCTTGCCCTCGCTCAACACCATCCGCCATGGCGTCATGCGCAGCGCATGTCCGCACCCGGAAAACTGATGGAGCGTCGTGTGCAGCATCTGCCCGAACGCGACGCCGACCAGGGCGCCATGCGGATAATGACCGGGTCGTGACGCCGCCATGACCGGAGCAGGCTCGGTTTCGCCGCTCAACGACTCCGGCAATTCCGCGCCGGCCGCGACATGAGCTGCCATGCGCCCTCGCCCGCCCTTCGCGCCGCCGGACGTGATGAACCAGTTGGCGAGCGCGAGCGCCGTACTCACGGCCTCACCGCGCGCGACGGAGCGGCCCAGCCTTGCGCCATCGGCCCGCACCACGAGCCGGCCGCCGCGATCGCGTTCGATGCGCACGTCGGCGGAATCGCCGGCGAGTACGCGCGACTTTCCATCGTCGATGGCGAAGCCGAACTTTGTGGGAAGATCGAGCGTGCTGTCCGCGAGCGCTTCCTCAAGCTCCGCGGCGAGCGCCTGTGTCTCGTCACCGCTGTTCCAGAACGGCGTCACCAAAATGTTGCGCCGGGCTTCGATGTCGGAATCGGGGTCGAGCAGCCGCAGCAACGCGAGTCCATCGAGCAGCCGGCGATGGCCCTGCTCGCTGACGCCTCTGATCTGGAGGTTGGCGCGGCTCGTCACATCGATGAGACCATTGCCGTAGCGTTCGGCGAGCTCGGCAAGGCCGGCGACTTGGGCGGCTTCAAGCCTTCCGCCGAACGGGCGCACGCGAACCACGAGCCCATCGCCCGATTGCATCGGGCGCAACGCGCCGGGACACCAGCCCTTGATCGCGGCCGCACTCATGAAGCCTCCTTCAGCGCAGCCGCGATCGAATTGCGGCGCGTTCGCCAGAGCGAGGCTTCGTGCAGGCGTGTGAAGCAGGTCTCCATCGCGGCGAGCGCCGCCGGATTCTCGCGGGCCATGAAGCTGCGGACATCGGCGTCGCCGAGCGTCGCATCGTAGTAGAGATCGAACAGATGCGGCGGTACGGCGCCGGCCAGATGCGCGAAGGCGGCCATGTGCTCCAGCGTCGCGGTAATCTCGGCGGCGCCGCGAAAACCATGCCGCATCATGCCGGCGATCCAGGCCGGATTGGCCGCGCGTGCGCGAACGACACGGGAGATTTCCTCGGTCAGCGTCCGCGCGTGCGGCTGCTCGGGCCGCGTCGTATCGAGGTGATAGAGCGATGGTCCTGCCGCACCGAGATGCGCTGCGGCCGCCGCGATGCCTGCTTCATGCGCGGCGTAATCCGCGGCGAGCAGAAGATCGGTCTCCGGCAAGTCCTGGACGTGCACGAAAGCATCGGCGGCTGCGAGCCGCGTCTCGATGCCGGCACGATCCGGCTGCATCGCACCGTCCGCCGAGAACGCCCAGGACGATGCCGAAAGCCAGGCTTCGCCGGCGGCATCACGCGTCTCGGCCGTGAAGGCATCGGGGATCGCGGACAGGCCGACGCCATATTGTCCGGGACGCGGCGCGAACACGCGCGAGGCGCGGTGGCGATAGGGATTCTCGTCGCCCTCATCCTCGCGCGTTGCGAGCGTCTCGGCGGCGGCCTCGAACAATTGCGCAAGGCCGGAGAAGACATCGCGGAACAGGCCCGACACGCGGAGCGTGACGTCGATACGGGGGCGCCCGAGCTCGGCCGGCGCGATGATGTCGTAGCCGGTGACGCGGCCGGAGGCGTGATCCCAGTGCGGCGCAAGGCCGGCAAGATGCAGCGCCATGGCGAACTCCTCGCCGGCGGTCCGCATCGTCGCCGAGCCCCAGAGATCGACCACGAGGCCTTTCGGCCAGTCGCCGTGATCCTGCAAATGGCGACGCAGCAGCTCTTCCGCAAGCCTGATGCCTTGCGCATGCGCCGACGGCGTCGGCACCGCTCGCGGATCGACGGCAAAGAGATTGCGCCCCGTGGGCAGAACGTCCTGGCGTCCGCGATACGGCGAGCCCGACGGCCCCGGCGCAACGCGCTGCCCCGCGAGGGCGGAACGCAACGCATCGCGCTCCGCGTCGGCGCAAGTGCCGCGGCCGAACACGTGCAACCCGTCGCCGAACTGGCTCTCCTTGAGATCGCAGACGAAGCGATCGATCCGCGGGATCGCTTCCGCCGGTGCAGCCGATGCATCGAGACCGAGATCGTCCTCGAGGCCCGCCGCACGCGCTTCGTCGCGAATCGCGGCGATCAGACGCTGACGTCTGGCGGGGTCGAGGCCATCGGCGGTCGAATATTCGTCCAGCAGACGTTCGAGCCGGCGTAGGCCGTCCGGCACCGCGGATTGTTCCAGCGGCGGCGGCAGATGGCCGATGGTGACGGCACCCAAGCGCCGCTTGGCCTGCGCGGCCTCGCCGGGATCGTTGACGATGAAGGGATAGATGACCGGCAGATCGCCGATCAGGGCTTCCGGCCAGCAATGTGAGGACAGCGCCACGGATTTTCCGGGCAGCCATTCCAGCGTGCCATGGGCGCCCATGTGCACAACGGCATCGATGGCCTGCCCGCGGAACCAGAGATAGAACGCGACATAGGCATGGCGCGGTGTGCGGGCAAGATCGTGATAGTCGGCATCGCGCGTGGTCGCATCGCCGCGCTCGGGCTGAACCGCGATGATCGATCGGCCACTTGCGACGGCTGCGAATTGAAATGCACCGTCGCGACAGCTCGGGTCATCCTCCGGCGCGCCCCAGGCCTGCGCGAGATCATCCTGCAAGGCTTGCGGCAGGCGCGAGAGCGCCGCGCGGTAGTCGGCGACGCTCCAGGTCAGTTGCTGCTTCAGCAACGTTTCGCCACGTGCGGAGACCGGCACAACATCGAAGCCGGCCTCTGTCAGGTCAGACAGCAATGCCTCCACCGACGCCAGCGCATCGAGCCCGACGGCATGCGCGATCTGATGCGGACGGCCCGGGTAGTTCGAGAGCACGAGCGCCACCCGCTTCTCGGCGGCTGGCGTCGCCGCGAGGCGCCGCCAGGCCGCAACGCGCGCGGCGACGGCCTTGACGCGCTCCTCGTCGGGCCGGTGCGCCAGATGCGAAAATTGCAGATCGGGATCACGCTCCGCGGCCGATTTGAAACTCACCACGCCCGCGAACAGGCGGCCGTCGACCTCCGGCAGCACCACATGCATCGCGAGATCGCCGGGCGACAGGCCGCGCAGCGACTCCGCCCAGTCTTCGCGCCGTGCCGATGAGAGCGCGACCTGGAAGACGGGACATGATGCAGCATCGAACGGTGTCGTGCCGTCGTCGCCCATCGCCGAGAACGCCGTCGC
This sequence comes from Bradyrhizobium sp. 482_C4_N1_8, assembly GCF_052075965.1. Lineage (NCBI taxonomy): Bacteria > Pseudomonadati > Pseudomonadota > Alphaproteobacteria > Hyphomicrobiales > Nitrobacteraceae > Bradyrhizobium > Bradyrhizobium sp. 482_C4_N1_8. Next base: position 6,318,486 of record NZ_CP197231.1, read on the forward strand.
GTTGACGATCGCAGCCGGAGGATTCGTCGCGAAATAGGTCCGCAGCCAGTCCGCAACGCCCGGAGCCTTCAGCGAGGTGACGAACGCGCCGTACGCGTCAAAGCCGCGCTCGCGCAGCGCCGCGATCAGGGCGTCGACCGGCCCGGTATCCGCGGCGGTGAGATAGGAGCGATAGAAGGTCACGAACGCGAGCGGCTTTCCCTCGCCTGCCATCGGCGCAGCAATGACGCCACGCGCGGGATCGTAAAAGCCCATCTCAGGCAGGTTCATCTCGCCGACGACCGGGCCTGCGTAAAGGCCCGAGGCCAACGCGAGCTGCGCGATCGCGGCCTGCGCTGCAACAGGACCGCCGGTGTCACAGAGCACCTTGAGCCGGCGCAGCGTCGAAACCGGCAGGGTCGAGTAGGCATCGAGCCGCGTGTCGTCGCGGCCGTCGGCCGGCAGCACGGCCAGCACGATATTGCGGTCCTTCGCCAGCTGCTGCAGGGCCGCGAGCCCGTACGGCCAATAGGATTCACCGCCGATCAGGCGCACCAGGATGCCGCGTGCCTGCGACAGCGTGCGCTCGACATAGGTGTCGACCGACAACGGATGACGCAGCTCCGCGAGATTGGCGAGCCGCAGCGACGGCAGGCTGTTGCGGCCGCGCCGCCAGCCGGCCGCGAACGCGGCAAGGTCGGAATCCGAGTACGAGAGCACCACGAGATCGGCCGGGTCCTGGCCGATGTCCCTTGGCGTCGCAGTCTCCTCGAGACCGCGGCTCTCGCGGAAGACGACGTGCATCAGATACCAGATCCTGAAAGCCCAAGTCCGACCTTGATCGCGGCCTCGTCGATATCGCCGTGCTCGCCGATCACGACGAGCTTCGACTGCCTGAGAGCTGCGCCCCAGGGCTTGTCGAACTGGTGGCGCACGCGCTCGCCGACCGCTTGCAGCAACAGGCGCATCGGCTTGCCCGCGACCGCGATATAGCCCTTGACGCGCAGCACGTTCTGCTCGCGCGAAAGACGCTGCACCGATGCGACCAATGCTTCGATGTCGGTAACCTCCGGAAGATCGATCACGACGGAGGCGAAATCGTCGTGCTCGTGATCCTCCTCGCCGTCGTGATGCGAGGGGCGCGCGGCGAGATCGTTCTCTGCGGCAGCGCCGAGGCCAAGGATGACACGCGCATCGATCGCGCCATCGGTGACGGATAGCATCGGCACGCGGCGCGGCATCTCCGCGGTGATGGCGGCTTTGGCGGCTTCGATCCCTGCGGGCCCCGCAAGATCAGCCTTGGTCAGCAGCACGATGTCGGCGCAGGCGATCTGGTCCTCGAACACTTCCGACAGCGGCGTCTCGTGATCGAGATTTCCATCCGCCGCGCGCTGCGCTTCCACCGCAGCCGGGTCCGGCGCAAAACGGCCGGCGGCGACAGCCTCGGCATCGGCGAGCGCAATCACGCCGTCGACCGTGATCCGCGAGCGGATCTCCGGCCAGTCGAACGCCTTCAACAGCGGCTTCGGCAGCGCCAGGCCCGAGGTCTCGATCAGGATGTGATCGGGCCGCACCGGCCGCGCCAAGAGCTTTTCCATGGTCGGAATGAAATCGTCCGCAACGGTGCAGCAGATGCAGCCATTGGCGAGCTCGACGATGTTCTCCTCCGGGCAGTTGGCATCGGCGCAGGATTTCAGGATCTCGCCGTCGACGCCCTCGCTGCCGAACTCGTTGACGAGCACCGCGAGCTTCTTGCCGTCAGGGTTTGCGAGCAGATGCTGGATCAGCGTCGTCTTGCCTGAGCCGAGAAAACCGGTGACCACCGTCACAGGGACTTTTGCGAGCGAGTTCATTCGGCGGCCTCCGGCAACACGGCAATGGGGGGAATGCGGGCAAGCGACTGCTTGCGGAAGATTTCGGGACGGCTGCGCCAGGGCACGAGGCCATCGGGCGCGGCGGCATAGGCCGCAGCACCCGCGACCACGTCGCTCGCATGGGCCTCTGACAGACGGCCATAGACATAGGACCAGCGGCCGGGCGCGCTGAGCGCAACCGAGCAACCCTGGCTGCATGCCGACAGGCATTCAACGGGAACCACATTGACGCCCTCAGGCACGCCGGCGTCGAGGATCGCACCATGCAGGCGCTTGCCGGGCGTCGTCTCACCCTCGTCGAGCGTCTGGCCGGCACGGCAGGTAATACAGACGTGAAGTGTGACGGTCATCGCCTCTTCCAGGATAAACAGCGGGAGGCGAAGAGGCACACGGACCATTCCCCCGAAGGTCCGTTTCCCCGTCGCGGAACACCCCGTCCGCCGGTCCAAAACTCGTCCGCGCTGGCAGGTCTCCCGGCTTGCGGAGCAGGGCTTTTGGCCCTTCGATCCCCGCCTTCCCGATCCCCTGCGGGGGATCAGTGGCCTCGGGCATCTCTCCGGTCACGGTCGCGGGGGCGGCTGCAGTTTGGAGCCGAATCTTGTCGATTCGGACCCTATCGCATTCCCTCTTCGCCTGTCATAGGACAGGAACCAACGCCGGGCCACCATTTGCCCCCGGCCGCCTCTTGTCAAGCCGAAGGACCCTGTCAGATGACGCCTGAACCGGATACCCAAACGGCCGAGGAAACCGACGCCCGCCACGCCGCGAAAATGGCGAAAATCAAGGTCGCCCGCGACAAGATCATGGCGACCAAGAGCGGCGAGAAGGGCCTCATCATCGTCCACACCGGCGCCGGCAAGGGCAAGTCCTCCTCCGCTTTCGGCATGATCGTCCGCTGTGTCGCCCATGGCTTCCCCTGCGCGGTCGTGCAGTTCATCAAGGGCGCCTGGGACACCGGCGAGCGGCGCCTGCTCACCGGCCATTTCGGCGAGCTCTGCCAGTTCCATGCGATGGGCGAAGGTTTCACCTGGGAGACGCAGGACCGCGCCCGCGACATCGCCGCGGCGCAGGCCGGCTGGGCGAAGGCCAAGGAGCTGATATCAGATTCCAATCTGCGCATGGTCGTGCTCGACGAGATCAACATCGCGCTGCGCTACGACTATCTCGACATCGCCGAGGTCGTCGACTTCCTGAAAACGCACAAGCCGCCGATGACGCATGTCGTGCTCACCGGGCGCAATGCCAAGGACGAGCTGATCGAGATCGCCGATCTCGTCACCGAGATGACGCTGGTCAAGCACCCCTTCCGCTCCGGCATCAAGGCGCAAGCCGGCGTCGAGTTCTGACGACGCCAGATTCTGAAAACACCATGGCGCGCGCATTGATGATCCAGGGGGCCGGCTCGGACGTGGGCAAGTCGCTCATCGTCGCCGGCCTCGCCCGCGCCTTCACGCGGCGCGGCCTGCGCGTGCTGCCCTTCAAGCCGCAGAACATGTCGAACAACGCGGCCGTGACCGTCGACGGCGGCGAGATCGGCCGCGCGCAGGCTCTGCAGGCGCTCGCCGCCGGTGTCGAGCCGCACACCGACATGAATCCGGTGCTGCTCAAGCCCGAGACCGACGTCGGCGCGCAGGTGATCGTGCAGGGAAAGCGCATCGCGGCCGCGCGGGCGCGCGAATATGCGGCGATGAAACCGTCGCTGATGGGCGCGGTGCTGGAAAGTTTCGAGAGGCTGAAAGCGCGCGCCGATCTGGTCCTGGTCGAAGGCGCCGGCAGCCCGGCCGAGGTCAACCTGCGCAAGGCCGACATCGCCAATATGGGCTTTGCGCGCAAGGCCGACGTGCCCGTCGTGCTGGTCGGCGACATCGACCGCGGCGGCGTCATCGCCCAGCTCGTCGGCATCAAGACGGTGATCGACCCCGACGATGCCGCGATGATCGAGGGTTTCGTCATCAACAAGTTCCGCGGCGACCCCTCGCTGTTCGACGACGGCTACAAGCTGATCGAGCAGAAGACCGCGTGGCGCGGCCTCGGCGTACTGCCCTGGTTCGCGCGCGCCGGCGAGCTGCCGGCCGAGGATGCGCTGGGGCTGAGCGACGCGCGCAAGCCAGGCCAGTGCAAGATCGCCTGCCTCGCGCTGTCGCGGATCGCCAATTTCGATGATCTTGATCCGCTGAAACTCGAACCTGGCGTCGATCTCGTGATGGTGCGGCCGGGCGAAGCCATCCCCGGCGACGTCCGCCTCGTCATCATCCCCGGCTCGAAATCCACCCGCGGCGATCTCGCCTTCCTGCGCGCGCAGGGCTGGGACATCGATCTCCTGGCGCATCATCGCCGCGGCGGCCATGTGCTTGGCCTCTGCGGCGGCTATCAGATGCTCGGGCGCAGCGTCGCCGACCCTGACGGCATCGAAGGTCCCGCAGGCGATACGCCGGGTCTCGGACTTCTGGACGTCGCCACAATGATGAGCCCGCAGAAGACGCTGACGCGCGTCGCGGCCGTGCATGCCGCCACGGACCAGCCGATCGACGCCTACGAAATCCACATCGGCCGCACCGACGGACCGGATCGCGCGCGCCCGTTTGCGAAACTGAATGGGGAGCCGGAGGGCGCGATCTCGCGCGATGGCCGCGTGCAGGGCAGCTATTTGCACGGCCTGTTCACGTCGGACGATTTCCGCAAGGCGTATCTCGCAAAGCTCGACATTCCGGCAGGCGACGAGCCTTATCACAGCAGGGTTGAGAGCGCGCTCGATGCCCTCGCCGATCACATCGAACAGCATCTCGACGTCGGCGGCCTGCTCGCGCTAGCGCGCTAGCGCCTCGGCAAGGCGCGTCCATTCGGCTTCGCTGCCGGGAAGCCCGAGGCGCAGCCATGCCGGCTCTTTCGCGAATACGCGCGACCAGATTTGGCTACGCGCCAGTTTCTCCTGCGCAGCAAGCGCATCAGGCGTCTCGTAGAGACGAAACAGCGGCGCACCACCGACGAGCCGCCAGCCTTGCGACTGCACGATGTCGTCGAGGCGGGCACAGTCGCGTGCGAGCCGCGCTGACGTCGCCTCGGCCCAGGCGTCGTCACGCAAGGCGCGGCAGCCGATCGCGATCGCCGCTCCCGACACCGGCCACGGACCTGACGCCGCCGCGAGCTTGGCGATGTCGGCCGCATTGCCGAGCGCAAACCCAAGCCTCAGGCCGGCAAGACCATAGAATTTGCCGAAGGAGCGCAGGACCAGCAGTCCAGGCCGATCCGCCTCGGATGCGAGCGACAGCTGCGGGGCAGCATCGGCAAAACTCTCGTCGATGACGAGACGGCCGACGCGCGGCAGCAGCGCCAGCAAATCCTTTGGCGCAAAACGCCGGCCATCGGGATTGTTGGGATTGACGACGACGGCGAGATCCGCGCCCGCCAGCGCGTCGAGCTCGCCGACCTCCTGGACATCCCAACCCGCAATCGACAAGACCCCGGCATATTCATTGTAGGTCGGCGCAAGGATGCGCGCGCGGCCGGCTGGCGCCAGTTGCGGCAGCAATTGAATGGCGGCCTGCGCACCACCCATCGCGACGAGCGGCGCGCTTGTGCCGTAAGCGTGCTGCGCGGCCTGATGCAGGCTCTCGATCTCGGCCCGCGACGGCAGCGCGTTCCACGCGCGCGCGCTCACCTCGCCCACGGGATAAGGCAGGCGGTTGATCCCGGTCGACAGATCGATCCAGTCCTCCGCGCGCCCGCCAAATCGCTGCTGGGCCAGATCGAGATTTCCACCGTGCTCGCGCATGCCCCGTTCTTTCACGCGAAGGCCAGGATCGCAAGGATGCCGGCGAGCAGCAGCATGGCGCGGCGGTAGATCGTCAACCCCCGGCTGATGTCCGCGGCAAGCGGATCGCGCGCGCCATCGTTGAGCCAGGGTTCGTTGGTGATGCTGCCGTGATAGATGCGGGGGCCGCTGAGCCGCACGCCAAGCCCCCCGGCCATGGCCGCTTCCGGCCAGCCGGCATTGGGCGAGCGGTGACGGCGGGCATCGCGCGTCATGCACGACAGCGCCTCCGAGCGCCGCGACGCCAACAGGACGAACAGAAAGCCGGTCAGCCGCGCCGGAATGAAGTTTGCGACATCGTCGATCCGTGCCGCGGCCCAGCCAAAAGCTTCGTGGCGCTCGTTGCGATGGCCGATCATGGAGTCCAGCGTGTTGATCGCCTTGTAGCCCAAAATGCCGGGCAGTCCGAACAGCGCGCCCCAGAACACCGGCGCCACGATGCCGTCGGAGGCGTTTTCCGCAAGGCTCTCGATAGCCGCGCGCGCGATGCCGGCTTCGTCGAGCGTTGCGGGATCGCGTCCGACGATGCGCGAAACCGCATCGCGCGCAGCAGCGATGTCGCCGGCCAGCAACGGCTTCGCGACGGCAGCGACATGATCATGGAGCGAGCGCAAGGCGACCAGCGGCCAGGCCAGCACACCCACGAGTATGATCTCCATCCATCCCCAGGGGAGCAAGGACTGAAGTACCCAGCCGATTGCGACCGAGATCGCAATCACCAGAAGCGCTCCAGCCACGCCCGCAGCACGGCGAAATGCCGGCGGATCGGAATCGCGATTCCAGGCGGCGTCGATGGCGCCGATCAGCCGGCCCAGCCAGGTCACGGGATGGCCGATCCGCGCGAACAGCCACGACGGCCAGCCCAGCAGGGCATCCACCGCCATCGCCACCGCCATCGCCCCTGCAAAACCCACGCCCACCTCCTGTCCCGCCCCTGTTGCGCAAAGCGAAGGCGGAGCGCAAGCCCCCGGCCGCCTGATTTCGGCTTTGTCTTTGGCCGCGATTGGTGATTAGTCAGGCCCACAGGAGACCTTTATGGCCGTCATCTTGATCACCGGCGGAGCACGATCGGGCAAGAGCGCCCACGCGGAAAAGCGCGCGCGCAGCTTTCCGGGCCAGCCCATCTACATCGCGACGGCCGAGGCGCTCGATGCCGAAATGGAGGTGCGCATCGCCAAGCATCGAGCCAAGCGCGCGGCCGTCGACTGGATCGAGCGAGAGGTACCACTCGATCTCCTGCAAGCTCTGATCGAGACCGATGGCGCCGGCCCAAGGCTGGTGGATTGCCTGACCTTGTGGCTCTCCAACATCATGCATGCGGGGCGTGACTGGGAACACGAACTCATGAAGCTCGCCGCTTTCATGGGCGGCCAGAAGAGCCCCGTCATTTTCGTCACCAACGAGGTCGGCCTCGGTATCGTCCCCGACAACGCGCTGGCGCGCAGCTATCGCGACGCCGCCGGAATCATGAACCAGGTCATCGCGGCGGTTTCCGACGAAGTCGAGTTCGTCGTGGCCGGCCTGCCGATGAAACTGAAATGATGCCGCGCGCCGAGCTTTTCAAAGAGATTATCGCCGATCTCAGGATGGCGGCATCGTTCGTGACGATCCTCCCCGTCGCATCGTCGAAGTCCGCGGCTGACGGCGCCGTCGCGCGCGCAACCTGGGCACTCCCCGTCGCGGGGCTGCTGGTCGGCCTCGCGGGCGCCTTGGTCTACAAGGTCTCCAGCCGGTTCGGACTGACACCGAACCTCGCCGCCCTGCTCACGCTGGCCGCGACCGCGCTCATCACCGGCGCGCTGCATGAGGACGGCCTTGCCGATACCGCCGACGGGCTCGGCGGCGGCCGGACGCGCGAGCGCAAGCTCGAGATCATGCGCGACAGCCGGATCGGCACCTATGGCGTCTGCGCGCTGATCCTGTCGTTCGGTCTGCGCTGGAGCGCGCTCGCGGCGATCGCCAATCCCTGGGCCGTCGCGCTCGCGCTGTGCGCCGCGCACACTGCCGCCCGCGCGGGCGTGCCGGCTTTCATGTCGCTGGTCCCGCCGGCACGATCTGATGGACTGTCGGCAAGCGCGGGATCGCCGCCGGGCCGCAGCGTCGCCATCGCTTTCGCTGCTGGAACGCTCGCCCTCGCCCTCGCGCTCGGGCCTGGCAAGGCGCTGGTCAGCCTGATCCTGCTGTCGCTCGCCGGCTTGATGCTGGCGCGGCTTGCCATCCGCCAGATCGGCGGGCAGACCGGCGACATCCTCGGCGCATTCGAGCAGACCGGCGAGATCCTCATTCTGCTGGTGGCGGCATCCTTCCGGATGGGAGGCTGATCTCATGGTCGAGTTCGACGACACCTTCCGCCAACATTTGCGCGAGCTGTTCGTGTGGCGCCGCGACGTGCGCCGCTTCCGCGCCGATCCGCTGCCGGCCGGCACCATCGATCGCCTGATCGAGACCGCCTGTCTCTCGCCCTCGGTCGGCCTGAGCCAGCCCTGGCGCTTCGTTGTCGTTGAAGATGCCGCACGGCGCCGCGCCGTGATCGACGACTTCAGGGCATGCAACGCCGATGCGCTGAATGCCTATGCCGGTGAGCGCGCCGCGCGCTATGCGACACTAAAGCTGTCCGGTCTCGAACAGGCCCCCGGCCACCTCGCCGTGTTCGCGGACAAGGCGAGCGACATCGGCCACGGGCTCGGCCGCGCGACCATGCCGGAGACGACGGAATATTCCGTGGTGGCCGCGATCACCGCGATGTGGCTCGCGGCGCGCGCCGACGGCATCGGCCTCGGCTGGGTGTCGATCCTCAATCCGCAGCGCGTTCACACCACTCTCGACGTGCCTGAGACCTGGAAGTTCATCGCCTATCTCTGCATCGGCTATCCGGAAGTCGAATGCGACCAGCCGGAGCTCGAGCAGGCGAAATGGGAACACCGGCGCGGCGCGGAGGAATTCACGCTGCGGCGTTGAGGCGCCCCCGCTCCATCCTCCGTCATTGCGAGCGTAGCGAAGCAATCCAGGCTGTCTCCGCGGAGGGATTCTGGATTGCTTCGTCGTACCAGCGCAAAATTGCTTTGCAATTTTGTCGCGGGCTCCTCGCAATGACGACGGAGAGAGAGGCGGCTTGTCGCTACGACCTGCTCTTGCCGGCGGCAGCCGCCACCGGCGCAGGGCTCTCCTGCTTCTGGAACATCAACAACGGTCGGAAGATGACGCGGCCATAGGCCTCGTAATGGTTCTGGGTCGAGACGGCCATCTTCAACGGCGTCGCGTAATTCGCCTCGAACGTCATGAACGACGCATAGGTCCATGAGAAGCCGACGCCGACCGAAGCGAGCTCGGTAACCCCCGGGAATGTCGAATAGACTGCGCCCCAGTCGGTGAAGATGTAGGTGTCGAACCCCTTGAGCCACGACGACCAATTGTAGTGCAGCTCGGCGTTGAAATAATAGCCGCTGTCGCCGGATGCGGAGTTGGAGGGATAGCCGCGCACGGTGGTGGGACCGCCGATCGAGAATATCTGGTCGCCCGGCAGCAGCTTTTCCTGCGTGTACTGCCAGCTCGCCAGCACATTGGCGCTGAAATTCTGCGGCCCCGCCGCGCTGGTCGCGATCAGCGAGCCGGTATAGGTGTTGAACGCGCGGTTGTTGCCGAGCACATAATCATGCCAGGTGATGTAGTTCACCGCCGGCGAGACCGTGATCGAATAGGTGTTGCCGGAATTGGTCACTGACAGCCCGGCGGTGGCCTTGTCGTAATGGTCGTCGGTCACGGAGACCGTGGCGAAGCGGCTGACCGTCTTGCCCTCGGTCTCAGCGGCGTTGAGCAATATCAGCCAGTTCTGCGTCACCCAGACCGGCTGGCTGAAATTGACCGCGGCCTGGCTCGAGCGTCCGGTGACGTCGAGCGCGACGAACGGTCCCTGGATGATCTTGATCTTGCCTTCGGTATAGCTGACGCCGACGCGGCCACCCCAGGGATTGACCGGAATGCTGTAGGCGGCGTTGCCGTTGAGATTGCCGTCGGCGCGGACGCCGTAGAAGGTCAGGCGGTCGTCGACGCCGAACAGGCCGTGGCGCTTGTAGAAGGCTCCGCCCTCCCAGCGCCCGGTGTTCTCCGCGCCCTGGTTGTCGGTGAAGAGTTGCAAGGTGTCGACCGGCGGCTCGATCACGGCGAACTGGAGATCGGTCAGGCCAAAACTCGTGCCAGGCTGGAGCAGCGCCTTGATCTGCACGTCGTTGGTCCGGTTGAACCAGATCACGTCGCGATTGAGTTTTGGAACGTCGAGGACCTCGCCTTCGGGCTCCTTCACGCGCTGAAGGATGTAATCGGTGCGGGTCTGCTTGTTGCCCTCGATGGTCGTCTTCTGGAGCCGGCCCTCGGTCAGCTTGATCTTGACCACACCGCCCTTTGCATCCTGGTCAGGCAGCGTCGCGATGCCCGTGACGATGCCGCGCTCGGTGTAGATGGCGTTGATGTCGGCAACGAGCTGCAATAGCGCAGCGATGTCGACGTTCTTGCCGACATATTTCTTCGCGATCTCGTCCAGCTCTGCCGGCGTGATGAACTTGGATGCGTCGAACTCGACCTTGCGCAGGCGGAATTTCGGCCCCCCCGGCTTCAGCAGCTGGGACTTTTCCCGCTCACCGCCGATCACCGCGGGACCGGTGAGCTTGGGCGGCGCGCTCTGCCGTTCGAGCTGGCGGCGCTGCCGGTCGACGTCGTTCTGGATCACGCCGGGATTGATCGAGGGCACTTGCGCGCGCGAAGGGGCGATGCAGCAAGCTGCAAGCCCCACCCCCAACGCGGCCCCCCAAATCCGCATCCCGAATCTCGTTACCATGCCTGTGCGAGACGGCCAACGGACGGCTTCGCCGTCTCGACCGCCGCATCCTTCCAGCCCGGGCGACCCACGCGCTGCCCCTGACGGCGCAGCTTGCGCAGGTCGCTCAGTCCCTCGATGTTGACGGCGGGACCGGAGCCGATGGTCTCGACCGGACGCGGCGTCAGCAGCGCATCGAGCCGCGCCTGGCCGGAGAGACCGAGCAAATAGAACGTCCCGCCATCCTTCTTCGCGAGCCAGGTCTCGATGCTCTCCTTGCCCTCGCCGTCGACCGGGATGTTGCGCACCATGCTGGCGCCGGTGAAGTCGTAGCAGCAGGTGTGCGTCGGCCCGTAATTGGTGACGCTCGCCGAGACGTCGCCGGTGTAGAACACCACATAGGCGTTGCTGACATTGGCGTTGCCGACCTGGCTCATCGTGAACACGCCGCCCGGCTGGTAGAGCTGGAGCGTCGGCCCGTTGGTCGGCGCCAGCGTCCGGTTGTTCAGGAACACCTGCTGGGTGGCGGTGGTGAGCATGAGCTGGCCCGGGACATAGCCGTTCAGGATCGTGACCGCATGCGCGTCGGTCCAGAAGTTTGCGTCCACCACCCTGAACTGGTTGACGATGATGCTGTCCGGATCGATCGAGATGTTGGCGGATTTCGCGACGCCGCCGTTATAGCCGGTGATGTTCATGATCAGCGGGATCGCGGGATTCGAACGGATCTGCTCGCCCCTGACGTTGATCGTGTCTGCCGCCAGGTCGAGCTCCCTCACGACGCTGACCCAGTTGATCGTCAGGTCACCCGACGACGTCATCTTGACGATGTCGCCACTGATCCGGTCGAACGAGACCGATCCGGCCACATCGAAACGCGTCTCGCCGTTGGCGGTGATCGATCCGCCGCGGAGCGAGCCCGTGTCGGACTTGACGTAGAGGTCGCCGGCATCGCCCGGGATACCGGTCGTGGTAAGCTGGCTGAAGACGATATCGTTGACGGCATGCAGGGTCTGCGTGCCGCCGCTGATGGCGGTGCCAACGGTGATCCCTCCGGCCGTCGCGGTGACGTCGAGCGTGCCGCCCGCGCTAAGATTATCCCAACGAACGACGGTGCCGCTCAGGACTGCGTTGCCGGTCGTGGCCGTGAGGTTATGACCGGTGTTGGTCCCCGCCGCGATCAGCCTCGCCGAGCCATTGGCAGAGACCGAGCCGAGCGTCGGCACGCCGCCTGACATCACCGTCTGCGCGAGGATGAAGCCGTTGTCCGCGTTGACGTTGATGCTGCCGGCGTCGCCGTTGATGCCCGTCGTCGTCAGCGCGTTGAACGTCACGTTGTCATGGGCGTGGATGGTCTGCGTGCCGCCGCTCTGCGCGGTCTGGAACGTGATGCTGCCCTGGCTTGACGTCACGCCCAGCGTCGTGCCGACATTGAGGACATTCCAGTTGACCGGACCGCTCGCGGTCAGCAGGCCCGAGCCGGTCGTGGCGGCGAGCGTGTTACCGGTGATGGTCGTGGCCGCAAGCAGCGTCGCCGAGCCGTTGGCCGAGACCGAGCCCTGGCTCGTCACGCCGCCAGACGTCACCGTCTGCGCCAGGATGAAGCCGTTGTCGGCGGTGACGTTGATGCTGCCGGCATCGCCGGTGATGCCGGTCGTCGTCAGCGCATTGAACGTCACATTGTCATGGGCGCGGATGGTCTGCGTGCCGCCGCTCTGCGCGGTCTTGAAGGTGATGCTGCCCTGGCTTGCCGTCGCGCCCAGCGTCGTCCCGGCGTTGAGCGTGTTCCAGTCGATCGGGCCGGTCGCGGTCAGCACGGCCGAGCCGGTCGTGGTGGCGAGCGTGTTGCCGGTGACGGTCGTCGCCGCGAGCAGCGTCGCCGAGCCGTGGGCCGAGACCGAGCCCAGCGTGGTCACGCCGCCCGACGTCACCGTCTGCGCCAGGATGAAGCCGTTGTCGGCGGTGACGTTGATGTTGCCGACGTCGCCGGCATTTCCGGTCGTCGTCAGCGACTTGAACGTCACATTCTGGGTCGCGTGGACCGTCTGCGAGCCGCTGCTGTCGGCGGTCCCGATGACGATGCTGCCGTTGTTCGCGACGGCAGTGAAGCTGCCGCTCGCGCCGGTCGCCGTGCCCGCCAGCACCTGGTCGAGCGTCAGCGCGCCGGTGCCGATGATGTCCACGTTGCCCTTCACCGCGGAGAGCAGGCTCGCCTCGGTGTCGGTCAGCGCCTTCAGGTGGATGCCCCCGGCGCTCGCGCTCGCCGACAATTGTACGGCGTTGAAGGCGAGCCGGCTCGTGGCACTTCCGATACCGTTCGATGCACTCAGCGACAGCTCGGCGCCCGCGCCGGATGCGACGAACTTGGTCTGGCCGTCGCCATTGTCGATGATCGCGCCCAGCGAAGCCACGCCACCGGCAGTGACGATGATCGAGGGCGCGTTCGAAGCCGCCGCATAGGACAGCGACGAATTCAGCTGGCCGATCGTCGTATCGCCCGTGGTGGTCACCGAGATCAACCCGGCCGCGTTGATGGCCGAATAGGCGCCCATCGTCAGCGTCGCGGCAACCAGGGTGACGCCGTCCGAGCTGCTGGCCGCAACCACCGGCGCAGCGCTGGTGCCAGCCCCGAAATTCATGCCGCGGTTGGCGAGCAGCTGCATCAGGCCGCCGCTGGTGATGTCGGCATTGACGGTGAGCCCGCCGCGCGCAGCGTTGAGGGTCAGCGCGCCGCCGGCCGTCAGCGTCCCATAGGTGCCGCTGGTGCCGACCATGAGATCGCCAGTGACGGCGAGGATGCTGAGGTCGCCGACCGCAGAGCCGGTCACCGCGCCGGAGATATTCACCTGCAGCGGCTGGAAGGTCGAGCCGTTGAAGCCGATGTTGCCGCCGGCGCGCAGATCGAGGTCGGCGCCCAGGATGTGGATCGCCGTACGATCGGTGAAGCCGGCCTCGGCATAGATGCTGCCGGTCGCGGCGAGCTGGATCGCATTGCCGGCGGCGATGTTGCCGAGAATGAGATCGCCGGTGGTCTGCTTCAGGTAGATGCCCTGCGCCGACGAGACCTGGTCGAGCTGGTCGTTGGACGGATCTGCGAACGCGATCTGGAGCGCGTTCGTATTGCTCGCGGGGTTGCTTCCGGCGGTCCCCGAGGGGGCACCGACATTGCCGTGCTCGGCGATCAGGGTCAGGTTGCCGATATCGCCTGATATCACGGCCCCGCTTGCGTTGGCGGAGATGCTGTTGACGGCGTCGAGCTTGACGTCGCCGCGGCCGGTCACCTCGATGCCGTTGGCCTGCGCGGCCGCGATCGGGCCGTAATTCGCGGTGACGCCGCCGAGCGCGAGGCTGTTCTTGCTGCCGAGATAGATATTCGTCAGCGCCTTGGCCGAGATCGCGATCGGGTTGTCGACGACGACGAGGTTCTGCTGCGACAGGCTGACCGTATAGGTCGTGACATGGGTCGTCGGGTCCGTGACCGCGCCGACGGTGAGCTGGCCGGGACCGGCGGTGGCGAGCAATCCCCTCTGCTCCGGCGTCAGCGACGAGGAATCGACGCTGGTGAAGGAGAACGTCTGGGGCGCTGCCGAATTACCGACCGAGCCGCGCGGCGCGTAGAGCATGATCTGGTTGGCGCTGACATTGGCGACGACGTTCTCGTCGATCGGCGGCGGCGCCGCGCCGACGGCCGACGACGACACCGTGTAGGCGAGCTGGCTCTGCGTCCACTGCGAGCCCGCGGTGATGATGCTGTAGACCCGCTCGGTCGATGCGAGCGTGTAGCTGTAATTCACATTATAGGCGCCAAGCGCCGTCTGCAGCGCCGTATTGCTCGGCATGCGCTGATTGGCTGTCGCCACGCCGTCGAACAGCTTGGTGAACAGGGTCGACGACAGCGAGCTGCCGAACACGGTCCCCAGCGGATCTGTGGGCGCGCTGCCCAGCAACGTCGTCAGCGAGGTCCTGAGCTCGTCGGTGCTGATCTTGCCGAGCAGGAACTGGTCCCTCAGGAACCGCGTCGTGGCCTCGGTCTTCATCTGCGTCGTCGTGACGTTCGCGGGATCGATGCCGAGCTTGGCAGCCACCTGCGCCCGCAGCACCGTCTGCCCCACCGAGGTCGGGTTGTAGGTGCTGCCGTTCGGGAAGGCGATGTTCTTGAGCTGGAAGTAGTCGTTGTAGGCCGACGTCACCATCGACTGGTAGCTGTTGACGGCGTTGGTGGCGGCATTGCCGCTGAGCAGGTCGAGGCTCGCCTGAACGTCCTGAAGATGCTGGCTCTGCGCCTGGGTCAGACCAACCGCCGCCCGGCCGTTCAGGATGTTGGCCGGGTTGTTGTCGGAGCCCGCCGCCTCAAGGAAGACCGGGCCACCGGTCGACTGGACCGTGCCGAGGCGCAAATCGCCCTTGGACTGGATGATGTAGGTGCCGGTGGCCGAGGCGCTGTCGAGAACACCACCATCGACGCTGCCGTTGGCCTGAATCGTCCCCGTCGCCTGGATCACCAGCGGATTGATGTTGGTCAGGGTGGATGCACCATTGACGACGGCGCTCTTCGCGCCGATCGCACCGGAGGTGGAGTTGATCTCGATGTTCTTGCCGATCACGACGGGATTGGCGACGTTGTAGGCGGACGCCGAGTTGATGTCGCCGGTCGCCGAGAGGAAGACGCTGCCCTGCGGCGTCGCGCCTCCCGAGTTCACCTTCACCTGGTTGATCGACAGCGCGCCGATGGCCGAGATCGCGATGTCGCGGTCGATCGAGCTCGCGGTCAGGCTGCCGCCATAGAGCTGCACCTGGACGGGCGCCTTGGTGGTGCCGAGCGTGCCGATACCGCCGTCACCCCGAAGCGTCACGCTCGTCCCCGAGATCACCGGGTTGTTGGCATTGGCGGCGACCGTGATGGACGAGTTGGCGCCGGTGGCGGCAAGCGTCGTCGTGCCCTGCTGGTTGTTGATCGACCCGTTGATGACGATGCCCGAGGTCGAATTGACCACGACGTCGCTGCTACTGCCGCCGATGAACTTGATGTTGATCGGGTTCGACGCCTTGACCGTGTTGGTCAGCGTGAGCGTCAGGTGATCATAGATCGCCTGGTACCAGTTGTACTGGGCGTCCGCGCCGCAGCACGCGTTGGAATGGGTGTTGAGTCCAACGGGGCTCCCATCCGGGTTCACGCCTCCCGCCCAGTGATAGCTGCCTGTGGCGGTGGTGACTTTCTGATAGTTGCTGCTCTGCGTGCCTGAAACCAGGTTGGTCGAGCGGGTCCAGTTCTCGCCGGTGACCTGATTGGGCGTGAAGCTCCAGCCGTAGTCGAACTGCGTGCTGGTGGGTAGACGATCCAGCGTCGCGGTGTCGACCCATTGATAGAGCATGTTCTCCTGCGTCCGGTACTGGACGCCCGCCGTACCGGTCCTGGCCGTAAGCATCGACGGGTCGATCGCGGCCGCAGTGACACTGTTGGTCTCGTACCGCGACACCTGCTGACTGCTTGCAGCCTTGGGATCGTAAACCCACCACGTCGTCTTCCCCTTGAGCTGGTCGACGATCTCGACCACGCTCTGGGCAGTGACGCTGGTATTGATGGTGTTGGTGACCAGCTGGAGCCCGCTGGTGTTGTTGACGGTGACCGTGCCGGCGCCGCCTTTGATCTCGATGTTACCCTGGGTCTGGGTGCTGTCGGTCGAGGTCGAGATGATCTTGCCGTTGAGGTAGACGTAGCCGCCGGCGCCCTGCGCCACGCCATTCAGGATGAGCTGGTCGGTGAGAGCGTTGTACCTGACCCCGATCTTGGCGTCGCCGCTGGCCGACGCCGTCACGGAGCCCGAGATGTCGTAATAGACGCCGTTCCGCGCATTGGCCTGGGCCGCGGCAAAATCCGCGCCGCCGTTGCGGTTCTTGAGGCCGTTGCTGCCGTAGATGGCATCGTACGCCGCGGCGCCGATGTCGACCGAGTAATTGCTGCTCGAGCCGGCCTGGATGGTGCCGTTGATGTTGATCACCGACGCCGAGATGATGACCGCCTGGCCGCTGATGGTCCGGGTGGCAGTCGCGGTGGCCGGCGCGTCCGCGGTCTTCGGCGTGATCGCATCCGGCTGGATGTTGATCACCTGGAAGAAGCCCGAGCTGTCGCAGGCTGACGCACAGTTGAACGGCGTCTTGTACGGACCGCTATCGGTGTAGACGTTGCGGCCGTCATAAGTCGTTTTCTTCCACTGCGCGAGCACGACATTGGACGAGTCCTGCGACTGCCCCTCGATGATCTTGAGGGTCGCGATGTCAGGCACGCTGCCGGCATCGGGAGTGCTGGTGTTCCCAGGCGTACCCCTGCCCACCGGCAGGAAGATCGATGAATAGAGCGAGGTGCCGTCGTAATACGTCATCAGCATGCGCGCGGTGAAGATCGTGCTGGCGTCGGCGTTGCCGACGGGTTGATACACGCCGTGGCTGCCGTCGGTGCAGCAGTAATAGAAATAGGGGTGATCGGTTCCCGAAGCGATATGCGGAGCGGTATAGTAGTCGCCGTAGGCGCCGAGATAGGTCGCCGCCGTCATCACCGCGGTCAGCGTGTCTTCCGGCCTGTTTTCAGTGGTGGCCCATTGCGAGGTGACCGCGCTGCCGCTGTCGTAGAAGCTCCCGATACCGCCGAGGAAGGTGAAGGTGCCTTTGGGCACCACGATCTGGACGGTCGCGGCACTGAGCGACTGCGATGCGACGACGCTGCCGAGATTGTTGATGATCTTGAGCAGGCCGTTCGCGTTGTTGACGGCGCCGTTGAAATAGATGTCGGGCGTGCGGGTCAGCACGTTGCCGCTCTGGTCGATGCCTTGACCGGAGTCAGGATCCAGGCGGTTGTAGGTGGCCGAGACGTCGATGACCGGCGTCGCGCTCGGCATCGCGGTGAAGGTCACATTGGAGTGCGAATCCGGGTCGACATGGTCGATCTGGCGGTAGGTGATGTTGCCTCCGGTCACATCTGTGACCGTGAGGTTGGCCAGGCTCATAAAGTCGAGGCCCTTGTTCTCGATCTTGATCAACGGCGAGCTGCGCGCGATGACCGCGGGCGCGGCCGGGTTCGTGCCGCTGTTGCCGGTGAGCTTCTGGGCCAGGATCGAGACGTTGCCGGCGGACACCATGATGTCGCCGAACGCGAAGGCGTTGCCGGGCGCGTCGGAGGTAAACGGCGCCTGCTTGATCAACGTGTCGATCTGGCGCTGCTTGTCGCCGGTCGGGTCGGTGCCGGTCGGCGACATGCTGGCAGGCGCCGTGGGCGTCGCCGCCGCGAGCTGGGAGCGGACCTGCGCCTCGGTCAAGCCGGTCAGCGACGCCAGCTGGTTGACCACCAGCTGGTAAGGATTGAAGTTGCCGACGACGGCATACTGGACCGTCTGATGGTTCCAGCTCATCACCGGGCTCAAGTGATTGACGTCAGAGACGAGCTCGAGGACCGACGAAGAGCCGTTTGTCAGCAGGGAATAGGGACTGGTCGTGCTCAGTGTCGGCGCGGTCGCACCGAGCTCGATCGTAATCGTCAAATCGTTATTGACGCCCGCCACCACCAAGCCGTTGAGCGCGACATCGCCGGTTCCGCTGGTGTGGCTGTGGTTGTCGCTGTTCTTGGCGCTGAAGATGTCCAGATACGGATTGTAGTTGCTGCCGTTTCCGGCCGCCGTGACCTGCCCTTGCGTTGCACCGAGATAGATGTCGCGCGCGCCGAGGATGCTCGAGGTGGGGGCCAGCGTTAGGCTCGTGGTGTCGTCGGCATTGGCCGTGCCGCGATAAAGCGTGGAGATCGGAACGGCGGTATTGTTGTAGACGACCGTCGTCGCCGTCGCCTGCACGCTGCTGAAGACGGTGCCGTCGCCGGCGAGGCCCGCGTAGATGGTGATGTCGCGCCAGGCCGCGATCTTCGCGTTGTCGCCGACATTGACGGACTGGTTGGCGTGGACCCAGCTGTTGGTGCTGGCGCCGACGCCCGCGATCGCGCCGTAGAGGCTGGCATTGGCGTTGTTCGCCGCCGCCATCTTCGCGGCCGTGCCGATATAGATCTTGCCCACGCTGAACAGCTCGCGGGCATTGATGTTGACCGCGAGCGTGGCGTTCGCCGTCATGTTGGATTCGGCGCCGCCGCCGGCGAAGAAGCTGGCCGTGGCGAGGCTCGCCGTATCGTTGGTGTTCAGCGTGTTGTAGGCCTCGATATTGATGAACGCCGCCGACGTCCGCGGATCGCCGTTGAGGCTCAGCACCGTGCCGGCGCCGATATTGGTGGTGACGGTCTGGGTGACGTGGGAGTCACTGAGCGCAGCAGCCCCCGAGAACGAGCCGCCTGAGCCCGAACGTGCGCCGCCGCCGCCCTGGGTGACGATGTCGTTGGAGATGACGACCATGTTGCCGCCCGCCGAATTGATGATCAGGTGGGTTCCGATCTCGGCAGTGGTGGTCGAGTCGACGTCGTTCTGCGCCTTGCCGGCGGAGACACCGGCCGTCGAGGCCTGATAGGCGTCGCCGCTGGCGGCGTAATTCGTGGTGTGCTTGGCATTGATGCGGAGGCCGCCGAAGTAGAGCGTGTCGTCCGTCGCGCCACCGTCGAACCGTGCGTTGGTCACGGCGGTCGAGCTGGTCGTCGCGACCGCCGCCGCGCCGGCATAGGTGCCGCCCGCGCCGACCGTCGCGTTGGACACGTTGGTGTCCGTGCCGGTGGCCGTGATCCGGAGGATGCCCGTGTAATTGCTGTGATTGAGATTATCCATATCGGCGGGCGCACCCAGATAGGCATAGGTGTGCGCGTTCGACGACGTTTGCGCGACCGTCGCACCGAGCGCCAGGAAGCCGCTCGAAAGGCCCGTCCCCTCGGCGTATTGGGCGCTGTCGTTCTCGGCCGCGATGGTGACGTCGGCGTTGGGAAGCCGGATCCCCGTCCCGCCATAGGCGCTCACCGTCGCGTTCTCGGACGCCACGGCAAGGCTGCCCTGTGCGCCGATCAGCGAGCCGCCGCCGCCGGCGAGCGCCTTGGCCCACGTCGTGGTGCCGACGGTCGGAACCAGCGCCATGGCGGTTACCGCGAGCGCACCGCCCGAGAAGCTGACGTTGTCGCCGACATCGGCCGTAACCGTGGCGCCGACCGTGGACTTGGCGATGGCGACGCCGACGGCACCGCCACCGACCGAGACGCCGATTGCCTCGCTCGACAGGTTGGGCGCGATCGACGCCGACACCAGCGTGCCGACGCCGGCCGCCGACGTCGTGATCGAGGCACTGCTGCCGATCTCCGCCAACACGGACGAGTTCTCGTGGGCCTCCGCATCCGCACCGACGCCCGCGACGATGCCGCCGCCAAGTGCTGTGGACGTCGTGGTCAAGGTGCCGGCGCCGCTTGCTCCAACTGCCAGAGTCGTGACGTTGACGGTGGAGCCGTTCAGAACCCTCGCAGCGACCGAGCTCGTTCGGCTTGCCGACGCGACCGAAGCGCCGACAGCCACGGCGCCGCCGGTGACGCCGCCGGTGAAGACCACCTGGGTCGTCGAATCCTGCGCCATGACGGCGGCGCCAGTGCCGGTGCCGCCCGTGCCGGTGATCTGGCCGCCAAGCATCGCCACCACGGAGTTGCTGACATTGCCGACCGCGACAGCCGCATCGGCGCCGAAGTAGAGCGCCGCACCGCCGGCGATCGCCTCGGTGTCGATGGTCTTGCCGGCATAAGGTCCGGTGGTCGCGTCCTTGACCACCGCCGCAACGGTGACAATCGGTGCCGAGATGGCCAAAGGCGTATCTGCGGCCACCAGCACGCCGGAGCCGTTGCGTCCGTAGTCACTCAGATTGGCGAGCACGGTGCTGTTGACGCTGGTGTAGCCAATGCCGGCCCCGATGCCGACATTTTTCGCAAAGCCGGCGCCGAGCAGATACATCTTGGCCGCATTGGCGCTGGTGGCAGTGACATTGACCTGCGTGCCCGTGACGTTGCCGCCAGCGATCTGCGCGACGACGGCGTCGTTGCCGCCGCTCAGCACGCTGCTGACGTCGTAGGTCGAGCTGACGTTGGCATTGTTCGGATTGCCGGCCGTGCCGCTGGCGACCGCGTTGCTGCCTTGCGTGTGGTTGGTGCCGTTGTTCACGGACGCGATGGTGCCGTTGTTGCCCTGATTGAGCTGGCCGGTCTGCTGGCCCTGGGTGTCCGCATCGGCGGTGTTGGTGCCGATGATGATGACTCCGACCGTCGCGCCGATACCGACGCTGCCGCCGATGCCCGCGGTGACCGCGTAGGACAGCACCTCCTTGGTGCTGAGCGCATTGACGTTGATCGCGCCAGCCGAGTTCAGATTACTGTTGCGGCTTTCTGCAATGGTCTGGCTCTTGAAGCTGATGACGTTGGCGGCGGCGCCGATGCCGACCCCTGCCCCGCTGGCGCCAACCGCGAGCGCCCCCGCGATCTCCTTGATCGCCACGTCCTCGGTCGCGTTGATGGTGACCGCGCCGGCCGCACCGCCCGTCACCGATTGTAACGTGGTGTCGTAGACGCCGGCGATGGTGGTGTTGTTGGCGATCTCGATGTTCGCCATGCCGGCGATCGCCGCCGTGCCGGTCGAGAGCGCACCGCCGATCGCATAGGCCTCGAAGCGATTCTTGGTGGTGGCCTCGACGTCGAGCGCGCCGCTCAGATTGAGCGCGGTCGTGTGTGCGGCGCCATTGCCCTGATAGTGGAATTCGTCGCCGACATAGGCCTCGGTCCGGTTCGAAGAGACCTGGACCAGGAACGCCGCGCCGATCGCGGCCTGGCTGCCATAGGCCCCGGAGCCGTTCGCGGAGAAGATGCCGGTGTTGTTGGTGGCGTTCACCGTCAGCGATGCGGCCGTCAGCGCGCCACCATCGACATAGGCTTCCGTCGTCGCCTGGAAGACGTTCAACCCGACCGAGCCAGTGTTGAAGCCGATCGCGATCGAGGACGCGTCCTGCTCGGCATTGGCCTTCACGGTGACGGCGCCGACCGTCGCGCTCGACGACTGCACGCCGCCGACAGTCGAATTGGTGATGTAGGCGAACGTTCCGCGCTGCATCGTGGTGCTGATGATAGTGGCACCGCCGCCGCCGTTGCCGGTCGGAGCCACGATGCCGGCACCGAACGCGCCGGAATAGGAGAAACTCGACGCGGCAACCTCGATCTGCGGCGCCAGCGTCGACGAGGTCAGGCGTGTGTCGATGGAAGCACTGTCGATATAGGCCCTGGTCTCCCCGCTCATCACGTTGGTGATCGGGTTGATCATGATGGCGATGCCGCTGCTCGCGGCGACCGACGCGACGTTGGTCACGACCGCCTGGTGCGAACTCGCGACCACGGCAAGGCCGCGCAGGATGTCCTGGTTCTCGGAGAGATCGGGCGTCGAGTCGGTCGGCGCGTGGGCGGCGCCGAGATCGAAGGCATGCACCAGCGTGCCGTTGTTGACCGACAGCGTATCGGTGGTGCTGGTCCCGAGCGCGTCGACCTTGGTGCTCGCCCCGCTGATATAGGCCGCCGTCGTCCCGGTAATCTGATTGGTGACCAGCGAGCCGGCACCGCCGGCAGCGCCCTTGCTGATCGACACGGCACCCGCAAACACGGCCGCCTTGTCGTTGTTGCCGGCGATCACCGCGACGTTGTTGGTCGCGGTGACGTCGGCGCCGTTGATCCCGTTGGTGCCGGCGGCGGTGATGCTGGCGGTGACGTTGGTGCCCATCAGATTGGTGGCGACCGAACCGGCCAGCCCGACCTGCGAGGACATCGCGATACCGACGGCGACGGTCGAGATGCTGGCGTTCGAGTTCGCACCGACCGCGACATTGCCCGAAGCGGTCAGCTTGGACCCGGTCACGCCAGCGCTGACGTTGTTGGCGATGCTGCTGTAGACGAGCGCAAGGCCCGCCGCGCTGCCCTGCGTCGAGGCGCCCGCGACGGCGGCAGTTCCGATAATGCTGGAATTGTCGGTCGCGTTGACTGAAATGTTGCGGGCCGTGACGGACGATTGCGTCGTGCTGGACAAATTGTTGCCGATGGCCGCCGAAACGGTGTTGGCGATCGAGCTGATCGTGGTGCCGCCGACGCCGGCGAACTGGCCGGTCGCAAGGCCGAAGCCGATCGTGACCGCCTGGATCTTGGAGGAATCCACCGCGCTCACGCTGACATTGCCGTTGCTGCCGGCCGTCATCAGGACGTTGGCGATATAGGCCGAATGCGTGGTCGCGATCGTGTTGTAGACGATCGAGGCGCCGACATTGTTCTTGCCGGCCTGGATGAGGCCCGCAACGGAGACGATGCTGGCGCCCGGACCGTTCCCCGTGCCGTCGTTGAGCGCAGCCGCGCTGAAGTCGATGCAGTTCTGCCCGCCCGTGCCACCGGCGACCGTGCAGGTATCCGACGCGAGAAGATTGTTGTTCGACTTCTTGACGAGGTTGCCGAGCGCAGTGTCGAGCGCCGACACCGCGCCGCTGTCCGCCAGCACCGTCACGCGGCCGACATTGATGCTCACCGTCGAGCCGCTGTTGATATAGGCTGTCGTGGTCGGCGTGATCTCGCTGACGACGATCGCGCCGGCAAGTCCGTTGGCGCTGGCCCCGCCCCCGCCTGAGGCCGCACCGGCCGCAATCACGCTGGCGCTGTCGGCCATCACCAACAGGGTGTCGTAATTCGAGATCGCCGTGCTGCGGATATGCGCATCGGTCGCGTTTCCGCCCGTGGGATCGGCGATCGAGGCATAGGTCAGCCCGATGCCGACGCCGGCCTGACCGCCCGAAATATAGAGCGAGCCGCCGCCGATCGCGATGTTCGTGGTCTGGTAGGCGTCGACCTCGAGCGCGCGATTGACGCCGCTCGCCTGCCCCGTGATCGTCGAGCTCTCGATATAGGCGTTGGCGCTGTCGGTGATGATGCCGACCGAGGCCGACAGCGACGCCGCGTTGGATTTCGATCCCGCCACGCCGATGGCGACGACGGTCTCCGAGCCGCCATTGAGCGCCTGCACCGTCACCGAACTCTGGTTGTTCATGGTGGTGCCGTAGATATAGGCGAGCGTCGCATTGTTCGACATCGCCGCCGCGATCGCGCCGCCGATCGCAGCCCCCGTGGCGGACCCTCCGGCCAGATTGAGCGCCGCCGAGCCCGAACCATTGTTGAGCATGGTGTCGTTCAGCGCCTGAACGATCGTGTTGGTCAGCACGGCGCCGGTCGTGGTGTACTTGTTGACCGTCGTGTTCCTGATATAGGCGCTTGTGCGGAGCGAGACGTCGCTCACCGACGAGCTGCCGGCGAGATCGAGGCTGAAGCCGCTGGTGCTCGATCCCGAGGTCGAACCGATCTTGCCCGCCGCCGTCGTCACGCCGGCTGCGCCTCCGGTCGAGGCGGCGCCGGCAGCGCCTGCCTTGTCGGAGAAGCTGGACGATGCCGGATCGGAGACGGCTGCTGCGACGGCGGCCGCGGTGATGCGTCCCGAAGTGGTCGCGCTGAGTGTCAGATTGTCGACATTGACCGCCCCGCTTCCGCCGCTGGTGCCGGCGAACGGATCGTTGGCGCTGAACACGCCGGGCCGGATGTCGGAATGGTTGTCGCCGATATAGGCGGAGGTGTCGGTGTTTGCGCCGAGATAGGCGACCGACAAGCCGACCGCCGAACCGCCGCTCCCGTTATAGCTCATCGCGCCGGACAGCGTCACGACCGACAGATCCTGCTGCGCCAGAATGCCGACGGTCGGGGCATAGACGGTGGCCTGGCTCGAGATCGACGCGTGCGTCGAGTTGTTCAGGAAACCGAGCGAAGTGATGCCGTTCAGCGCCAGCGTGCCGGCAGCCTTGCCGGACGACGGTGCGACAGCGACGAACCGGTCGGAAGTGATCGCGTTGACGGCGATGTCGTCCGCCGCACGCAGCGTCGCACGGTCCGAAACGCCGGCGATGGTATTGGTGTTGAACTGGACGAGATTGAGCGCGCCGCCGACGGAGGAGCCGCCCGAGGTGTTGCCGAACAGGAAGCCGAGCGTGCCGACATTGCCGGCGGCGTCGATCGACGCCGTGGTCGTGGTGGCCGCGATCTGGAGGCTGGCGTTGTAGGTATGGACGTCGCCATTGTCCATCCCGACCGACCAGCCGGTGCCACTGCCGCAGGCCGCGGTCGCGCAGGTTGTCGTCAGGCTCGCGCTGCCGGCCACCCACGCCGTCGTGTTGTTGTTCACGACGAAATGGTTCAGCGAACCGGCGATGCCGATCGTGTCGCCAGCGTCCGCGGTGGCATTGGCGTAGCTGGTCAGGATGTTGCCGCCGACGCCGAGATTGCCGTTGAGGTGGCTCAGCACCGCGCCCAAACCATCCCACTTCAGCCAGGTGTTGGTGATCGGCAATTCGGTGGTGGCATCGACGGCGATATTCGCCGCGTTGACCAGGGTTCCGCCGCCGATATAGGCGTTCGAATTGTGGGTGAAATTGCCCCAGGCGACGGCCGCGCTGATCGCGGTGCTCTCGCCGGACACCGGGTCCTTCGTGATCGCGCTGGACGTCGCATTGCTGCGAACGCCGCGATCGATGACGTTGCTGGCGACGGCGACGTTGCCGCTGGCATAGATGCTCGGCGCGCCGCCGCTCGGATTCTGCGCGATCGCAGCGGTTGCGCTCTGCGTGCTGTTGGCCAGCGAGAGCGCGCCTGCGACTTTGAAATCGAAGCTCAACGGCATCAGCGAGCCCATATGGTCCCTGATGATCGACGTCGGCGCGGTGACGGCACGCAGTCCTCTTTCGATTGCCGCGATCAGTGCCGGGAGGCCGGCGATGGACGAAGCCATCGTGGAATTGAGCGTGGTATCGGACGTCGCTTCGACCAGAACGGACCCGTTCATTCGGTTGTTGACATCGGTTCCGAGCGATGCGCCGAGCGTTGCGGTCGCGGATGTCGTGATGTCGCTGATGGCGAATGCCCCGCCGACGGCGCCGCTCGCCCCCGTCCCGGGTGCCGCCACCGACGTTGCGCTGGTCGAGAACGAGTTGTTGTTAATCGCGCGCACCTTCAGGGTGCTGCCGCTCGTGTTCACCGTGCCGGCAGCAATATGCGCGCCGGTCGCGACGTTTGCGGTCGTCGTCACCGATCCCGTGGAATAGGCCACCGTCGGGACAATCTGCGCACTCGTCGACGCCGCGAGGGCCGAGATGGCGATGGTCGCATCATTGAGCGCCTTGATCTCGAGGTTGCCGCCGGCGTTGACCGTCGCGCCCGAGGCCACGTTGGTCGTGGCAGTGCCGTCGATCTTGCCGACGACCACGCCGGCCGCGACCGGCGTGAGGCTGCCGAGCAAGGTGGAGGCGACCGCCGGATCCGACGCGGTCTCCGTGGCGTGTGCGGAAATGGTCACATCGCCGCGCCCGTTGATGTCGGCATGGCTGTTGATGTTGATGGTCGCCGTGGCGCTCGCCGCGACATAGCCGCCATTGAGCCCGAGCAGCGAGGCGGCAAGCGTCGAGCCGACAAGCGCGAAATCACCGGCCACCGAACCGTTCAGGAAACTCGACACGGCCGTCGAGGTCGCGCTGATCGAGACGATGCCGCCGGTAATCTTGCCGTCGACCGTGATCGACGTCGCGGCGGTGGCCTGGCCGGACAGCTTGATGTCGCTCGCCGTTGCCCTCAGCGTCACGTTGCCGTCGGCGTAGGTGGTCCCGCCGAAGTTGACCGACTGGGCCAGGATCTGCGCGCCATTCATGATCTCGATGTTCGGCGCGTCGATGATGACGTTGTTGGCGTTGCCGGTCGAATGGCCGGAGCCATCGAGACGGCGGGCATCGATCATCGCATGCGCGGCGAGCGTGATGGAATGATCGGCCTGGATGAGGTAGTCGGCACCGGCGCTGAGCCCGGCGAGCGCATTCACGATGGAGCTGTTCGACAGCGTCACGCCGGTGTCGCCCTGAGCGGCATCACCCACGACCACGTCGGTCGGGTCGATCAGCAGCGTGCCGGCCTTGCCGTTGTCCGCACTGAGGTCGACCTTGATGCCTTTCCCAATGTCGATGATCCCGTTCGCGCTGAAGTCGACGAGACCGGCATTGCCCGTCTTCGCGCTGGCATCGAACCTGGCGCCGCCCGCGACGGTCAGGTTCTGCGCCGCCTTCAGGCGGATCTCTCCGGCATTGCCGTTTGCGCTTGCGATGTTGAGATTGGCCTTCTTGCCGACATCGATGTTGTTGCCGGCCTGAACCGTGATGTTGCTCGGCGTCGCGCTCTTGCTTTGCGCGGTGAGACGCCCGTTGACCCTGGCATTGTTGACGGCGCCGATATGGATCGAGCCGTTGCTCACGGTAATCGCGCTGGCGCTGCGCAGGCCCTTGGAGTTGACGGAGGCTGCGAACTTCGCGGCGTGGTCGAGATTGGCGATGTCGCGCTGGGTGGCGCCGCCGACAAAGACGTTCTGCCCGGTCAGGCGCACGCCGTCGATCGCGTTGATGCGGCCATAGATACGGATGTTGCCGTCGGGCGAGACCGGAAACGACCCGGCCATCAGGTTGCCGACCGCCGACTGGTTGATCGCCCCGCCCGCGCCAATCAGGCTGTCGGTGAACTCGCGCGTCGGCGTCGAGACGTTGAGGCTGCCGACATTCACCGTGCCGCTGCGGCCGACCACGAACCCCTTGGGGTCGGCGAAATAGACGTTACCGCCGATCGCGCCGTTCATGTAGGAGTTCAGCGTGCCATTGACGTAGACCGGGGCGTCGCGAACGATGTTGACGAGGTTCTGCGTGCCGGTCGGCAGCTGCAGATTGACGGTGTTGCCCTGCCCGACGCTGAACTGCGAGAACGAGTTGAAGGCGTTGTTGCCCGAAATCGTCGACGTCGTGACGTTGGTCACGCTGCCGGAGGTTTGCAAGGACGTGCCCGTGCGCCCATCCGGGGTGATGACGTTCGCCGTCTGTGCCTGCAGGCGGACGCTGAACACCGGCAGGAAGACCATCTGCATCGCGCAGAGCAGCGACATCGAACGGAAGCGTGCCAGCCCCCGCAGCGTCGTCAGCCCGTCGTTGTGTCGCGTCGCAGATGGTCCGCGCATGTCATATCCTCTTCATCGGCATTGGCGCCGATCCACAACCGGGTGGGAGAATGTCGTGAGGTCGTCCGGCATCAGAACTGGCCGGGCGGCAGCTTGAAGATGTCGGGGCTCTTGGCGTCGGCCACGTAGAACAGCAGCAGGCTGGTCGGGGTCAGCACACGCTGGTTGTTCTCCTTGTTCTCGAACGTGCCCTGCAGAAGCAGGATCACCGAGCGATCCTTGGCGTCGCTGCCACGGAACATCACGATGCCGCCGGCGACGGGCATGTTCATCGCGATCGAATCGGGCTTGAAGCCTTCGCCCATGAAATGGGCGCGCAGGATGTTGGCGTTGGAGAACAGCTTCTCCGGCGTCATCGCCGTGTCGGTCCCTTTCGACCAGACCGCGCCGATCTGGATCAGCGACTTGGACTTGTAGCCGAACACATAAGAGAGCTCGGCAGTCCCGCCGTTCGGCAGCAGCTCGGGAACGGAGAGCAGCAGGCTGTGCGTCAGCTCGGACGCGTTGTCCTGCGCCCTGATCGCGTCGGGCTTGGCGCTGAAGTCCTTGGTCATCGCCGCGCGCACGTCGGATTCGTTCATGCCGAATTTGGCGGAGCGGAAGCCGTCGATCGCCTTGGCCGTCTTGTCGTCCGCACCGGCGGTCGGCGTCTCGGTCGCAGCAGCGACCGGCGCACCGGCGGCGGCAGCCGGCGGCGCACCGGCAGCGGCGGCTCTGGGTGCCGGCGCAGCCTTCTGCTTCGGCACTACTCCCTGAGCCGCGAGCGGCCCGGCTGCAACTGAGGTCAGCAGGCCCACGAGGGCCGGAAGAAGATAGATTTTGCGCATCGACAACCTTCGAAACAAACCTGAAACAACGCTTCAAAAAATCAGCCGCTCAGAAATCGACTTCTCCGAACCGTCGTCTCAACGAGACGGAAAATGTTGCAACGCCACAATGCGTTGCAGATCGTCACGGAGCAGACAAAGCTCGAAACAGCGACTCTTTGGCGGGGTAGGAATACGGTATCGGACTGCCGAATGCTGCGAATGAACATTCATAAGCGCATTTTTTCATCAATTGTGGACACCGCCCTTTCGCGTTAAGCATCCGGTTGGGACAGACCATCGTGCAAAGAATTCCATGACCGAACGGCCTTCCGCGTTCGCGCTCGATCGCCGCGGCTTCATTCGCCTCGCAGGCACAACCGCTGCAGGCTGGATTGCGCTCGGCGCAACGTCAGATCGCATGCGGATCGTTGCCTCGCTGACGGGATTGCCGCTCGACGACGAACTGACCAGACGGAGCATGACCGACAGCCCGACCTCCCGCCTGGGTGGTCTCATCGTCGGCTTGAGACAGCGAGGCTGGGTCGAGGGCGTCAACTTCCGCCTCGAACTTCGTTCGACCTTCGGCGGACCGGACAAGCTCAAGACCGCGGTCCAGGAGTTGCTCGAGCTCAAGCCGGACGTGATCCTGACCGGCTCGACCATCGAAACCGCCGCAGTCTTTGCCGCCACCAAAACCATCCCGATCGTTTTCGCGACCGCCAACGATCCGGTCGGCAACGGCTTCGTCGAAAGCCTCGCGCATCCCGGCGGCAACGTCACCGGCTTCACCAACAGCACCGCCGAAATGGGCGGCAAATGGCTTCAGCTCATCCGCGAGGCGGTGCCGGATCTCGCGCGCGTCGGCGTCCTCTTCAACCCGACGACCACGCCTCGCGCCGGGCGCTTCTTCCTCGACTCGATCGAGCGGGAGGCCGCGACCTCAGGGGTGTCCGTGACCCCCGCGCCCGTCAACGCGCCAACGGACATCGACGAAACCATCAGGCGCTTTTCCGAACCGCCCAAGGCGGCGCTGGTTGCGCTGGTCGACAGCTTCCTCGTGGTCCACCGTCAGGCGGTCGTGGCGGCGGCGGCCAAGCATCGCGTCCCCACGATCTATCCGTTCCATTATTTCATGGATGCGGGCGGACTGATGAGCTACGGGCCGACGCTGGAGGTGCGCTCGGCCGATTACGTCGATCTCATCCTGCGCGGCACCAAGGCCGGGGATCTTCCGGTGCAATCGCCGCGGAAATACGAACTCCTGATCAACCGCACGGTCGCCCGCTCGCTCGGATTGAACATTCCCTTCACGCTGCTGGCGCGCGCCGACGAGATCCGCGAGTGAACGAGGCGATCGACCAGGGACATTTGCGGACGCCCCCGGGCCGGTTGTTCCGAAAATATCTCTACTCGATCGTCGCCCTCGCCTTTGCCGCGCTCGCCATCAACACCGGCTTCGACGTCTGGTTCTCCTATCGCGAGCAAAAGCAGCTTCTCGCGGCGACCCAGCGCGAGCAGGCAGCAAGCGCGGCCATCCAGATCGGCCAGTTCATCGGCCAGATCGAAAGCCAGATCAGATGGCTCTCGCGGCTGCCTCCGGAGCTGTCGAGCAACGAAGACGACCGCCTGAACGCCATCCGGCTCCTGCGCCTCTCGCCGGCGATCGCGGAAATTGCCGAGCTCGATTCGCAGGGCCGCGAGCAGGTGCGCGTGTCGCGCCGCGTCGCGGACAGGGTCGGCAGCAAGGCCGATCTCTTGGCCTCGCCGGCCTTCCGCGGTGCCAATGAAAGCCGGGCCTATTACGGGCCAGTGTACTTCCTCGGCGACACCGAGCCGTTCATGACGCTCGCCACGCGCGGGACCGGGCGGAATCCCAATGTGATCGTGGCCGACGTCAATCTGCGCTTCATCTGGGACCTCGTCGCCGGGATCAGGGTCGGCAACACCGGCAAGGCCTATGTGGTCGACCGCATGGGAGTCCTGATCGCGCATCCCGATCTGTGGCCGGCGCTGCAACGGACCGATCTCTCCGGGCATGCCGACGTGCGCGCCGCACTCGACGGCGTGGGGCCGCCTTCGGGCGGCCTGGTCAAGGGGGATCTGTCAGGCCAGCGCGTGCTCTCGACCTATGCGACGGTCCCCTCGCTCGGCTGGCTGGTGTTCGTCGAGCTTCCGCTCAGCGAGGCCTACGCTCCGATCTATGCATCGATCGGACGCGCGACGTTTCTCCTGGTCGTCCTGCTCGCCTGCGCGATCCTGGTGTCCCTCTGGCTGAGCCGGCGCATGACCGTGCCGATCCAGATCCTGACGCAGGGCGCGCGGCGGATCGGCAGCGGCGATCTCGGCCTGCGGCTCGCGATCAAGACCGGCGACGAGCTGGAAGCGCTCGGCGACCAGTTCAACCGGATGGCCGCTCACTTGCGCGACTCCTATGCGACGCTCGAGCGCAAGGTCGTCGAGCGGACCGCCGAACTCGAAAAGACCCGCGATCAGGCCCTGGCCGAGCATGACGCGGCCGAGCGCGCGCGCAGGGCCGCCGTGCTGGCCAACGAGACCAAGTCGCGCTTCCTCGCCGTCGTCAGCCACGAACTGCGCACGCCGCTGAACGGCGTCATGGGCGTGCTGCAGCTGCTCGACGACGGCAGCCTCGGCGAGGCCCAGCGCCGCCACCTCGCGACCGCGGAGGCATCGGGCGAAACGCTGATCGCGCTGGTCGATGCCATCCTGGAATATGCCCGCCTCGAGGCCAGCACCGAAACGCTGGAGACGCGCGACTTCCGCCTTCACCAGCTGATCGAGACCGCCGCGGAGCTGATGTGTCCGCAAGCCTTCGGCAAGGGCCTGACCTTCGACCTCGCCTGCGATGCGACGGTCGACACATCGGTGCACGGCGATCCGGTCAGGCTCAACCGCATCCTGCTCAATCTGATCGGCAATGCCATCAAGTTCACCCCGCACGGCGGAATTGCGCTCGCGGCGGCCGCCGAGCAACGCGACGATCATGTCCTGCTGCGCATCACCGTTCGCGATACCGGCATCGGCATTGCGCCCGACATGCACGAGCGCATCTTCGACGATTTCGTCCAGGCCGACGACAGCATCGCGCGGCGGTTCGGCGGCACCGGCCTCGGACTCGCGATCGCGCGCCGGCTCACGCGCCTGATGCGCGGCGAGCTGACGGTGGAGAGCACGCCGGGCGCGGGCAGCACGTTCACGCTTCAGGTGCCGCTCGGCCGCGCCGCAAGCGGCGTGGCGCAAGGCGCGGTCCCGCCGCCGTCGCGGCAGCTCCGCGTGCTGCTGGTCGACGACGATCCCGTCAATTGCGAGGTCGGCGAAGCCATTCTGAACCGGCTCGGCCATCGCGCGACGATCGCGAGAGACGGCGCTTCGGCCATTGCGCTCGCCCGCGATCAGGCGTTCGACATCATCCTGATGGACCTGCACATGCCCGACATGGACGGCGTCGAGGCGGCGTCGCGGATCGGCAAGCTCAATCTGCCGCGGATGCCGCGCATCATCGCCGTGACCGCCGACGTCTCCTCCAGCGCCCGCGAGCGGCTCGCAGGTGCCGGCATCGCCAAGGTCGTCAGCAAGCCGATCCTGATCAACGCGCTGCGCGAGGCGATCGAGGACGCCCCGGATGAGCCGGCCGCCGCGCAACTCGCTGCAGGCGCATTGATCGACCGGCATTTCCTCGACGACCAGCGCGAGCTGCTCGGCCCCGCGCAAATCGAAAAGCTCCATCATTTGCTGGGGGAGACCAGCGGCAAGCTGATCGCAGAAATCGCCAAAGCCGCCGCGGCCGGCGATCACGCGCAGTTGGCGCGGCTCACGCACCAGCTCGGCAGCGCCGCCGGCGCGCTCGGCCTCGTCCGCCTGTTCGAGCGCAGCCGCGAGATCGAGCTGGCGGCGCCCTCGATGTCGCCACCCGAATGCCAAAGCGCCGCGCGCGATCTCGCCGCACTTCGTGAGGCGTCGATGAGCGCGCTCGACGATCTGCTTCGGCCCGCCGAGCAGCGGTCGGTTACTGCACGCCCGCCTCCTCCTCGCGCGCAAACCGCTCCACCAGAAAATCGATGAACAGCCGCACCTTCACCGACAGATGCCGCGTCGGCGGATAGACCGCGTACAGCGCGAGCGGCGGTGCAGAATAGTCGTCCAGCACCGTACGCAGCTCGCCTCTCCTTAAAGCGTCCGCCGCGATGAACTCCGGCAGCAGCGCCAGCCCCCTGCCCTTGATCGCGACGTCGCGCAGCACTTCGGCATTGTTGACGCAGAGCGACCAGGCCGGCTGGATCCAGTGATCGCCGTCGCTGCCTGTGAGCTTCCACTGGTTGCCGGTGAGCAGGAAGCCATAGGTCAGCGAAGCGTGCTCACGCAGATCCTGCGGATGCTTTGGCGTGCCGTGACGCGCGAGATAATCCGGCGAGGCGCAGATCATGCGCGCCACCGGCATGATTTTTCGTGCGATCAAACTCGAAGATTCCAATTCCGCGATCCGCAACGTCACGTCAAAGCCGTCCTGCACGGGATCGAGCAGATCGTCGCTGAGCACGATCTGGAGCTGAAGCTCGCCATAGCGCGCCATGAAATCGGCCAGCACCGGTCCAAGCCGCATGGTGCCGAACGACATCGGCGCGTTGACCCGCAGCAATCCCCGCGGCGCCGACTGGGCCTGCGCCACCGCCTGGTCGGCGGCCTCGATCTCCGAGAGGATCACGACCGCGCGCTCGAAGTAGCGCTGGCCGTTCTCGGTCGGGCTGGCGTGGCGGGTGGTCCGGTTCAGGAGCTGGACGCCGAGGCTCTCTTCGAGGTCGGCGATGTATTTGCTGATCGCCGAGCGCGACAGCCGCAGCTGCCGGCCGGCTTCCGCAAAACTGCCGCTTTCGACCACCTTCACGAAGGCCCGGAGGCTGGCGACCTTATCCAAGGGCCGGCCCCGGCGATTGTTTCCAAATCGTAGACATAGACGTCATATTTGCATGGATTGTCTCCAATCCAAAGCGGAACGATATTTCCACCCAGAGCAAGACCGCTCCCCGACTTCTGGAGGACGACAATGTCTGGACTGCACCACGTCACCGCGATCGCCGGCGATCCCATCCGCAATTTCGGCTTCTACACCCGGGATCTCGGCCTGCGCTTCGTCAAGAAGACGGTCAATTTCGACGATCCCGGCACTTACCACTTCTATTACGGCGACGAGACCGGCCGCCCCGGCACGATCCTAACCTTCTTCCCCTGGGCCGGCGTGCCGGCCGGCCGCCGCGGCGTCGGCGAGACCCATCAGACCGCCTTCCGCGTGCCGCAGCGCTCGCTCGGCTACTGGACGCAGCGCTTCACCGAGAAGGGCATCGCCTACGAGGCGCTGGAGAAGCGTTTTGGCGAGTCCGTCCTGCCGTTCACCGACCCTGACGGCATGGCGCTCGCGCTTGTGGGTGTCCCCGGTGCCGAGGACGAGCCCGGCTGGAGCAATGGCGACGTCCCGGCCGAGCACGCGATCCGCGGCTTCCATGGCGTGACCTTGCTGCTCGACAGCGCGGCGAAGACGGCTTCCGTGCTCACCGACGTGTTCGGCTTCAAGGAGACCGGACGCGAGGGCTCGGTGATCCGCTTCAAGGCGCCGGGCGATGCCGAAGGTAGCGTCGTCGACATCTACGAGGCCAAGGGCTTCTTGCGCGGACATCAGGGCGGCGGCTCCGTCCATCACATCGCCTTCCGCGCGGCCGATGACGCCGAGCAGGGCCGGATGGCGCAAAAGCTCGTGAGCAATCACGGCCTGCATCCGACCGAGCAGAGGGACCGCAACTACTTCCGCTCGATCTACTTCCGCGAACCAGGCGGGGTGCTGTTCGAAATCGCGACCGATATCCCCGGCTTCGCCGTCGATGAGCCCGTAGCAACCCTGGGACGTGATCTGAAGCTGCCGAGTTTCCTCGAAGCGCAGCGCAAGCAGATCGAAAATGTTCTGCCGAGCCTGGAAGAAAGCGCGTCATGACCGAGAGCACATTCATCCATCGTTTCGAGCCCGCGACCAACGCGGGCTCCCCTCCGCTGCTGCTGCTGCACGGCACCGGCGGTGATGAGAACGACCTGCTCGGGCTCGGCAAGATGATCTCGCCCGGCTCCGCGCTGCTCTCGCCGCGTGGCCGCGTGCTCGAGCACGGCATGCCGCGCTTCTTCCGCCGTCTCGCCGAGGGCGTGTTCGACGAGGACGACGTGCGCCGGCGCGCGCTGGAGCTCGGCGACTTCATCGCGGATGCGCGGAAGCAATACGGCATCGCCGCGCCTGTTGCGGTCGGCTTCTCCAACGGCGCCAACATCGCAGCCGCGCTGTTGCTGCTGAAGCCGGACGTCCTGGCCGGCGCGATCCTGCTGCGTGCCATGGTGCCGCTGTCGGATCCGCCGAAGGCGGAGCTTGGCGGCAAGCCGATTCTGCTGCTGTCCGGGCAGGCTGATCCGATCGTGCCAGCGAGCAATTCGGCAAAGCTTGCGGCGCTGTTGTCGGAAGCCGGCGCGCGTGTCGACCACAAGGTCCTGCCGGCAGGCCATCAATTGTCGCAGGCCGACGTGACGCTGGCCCGCAACTGGATCGGCAGCGTCGACGCCAAAGCGGCATGAACCAACGAGCGGCGCATCGTTTCACGAACGGTGTGCCGCCAATTCGCCTTGCGAACCGTCAGGCAGATTTTCGAAGCGGTTGATTCTTCGGTTGCGGTCTCGCCGCGCGGCCAATGGCGGCGATCGCCTCCATCTCGTCGACGAGGCCGGACCGATCGATATCGACTTTCATGGCCTCGCCGAGCAGACGGGCTGCCATCCTGAATTGCGGCTCCGCAATCAATCGGTTCACCGCCGCTGCAATTTCCGCTTCGGAGGCGGTTGGAGGCAATTGAAGCCCTGCCCCCTTCGCTTCGACGCGCGCGGCATTGGCAGCCTGGTCCCGACCCATCGGCAGGATGAGCAGCGGCAGTCCGTTGATGAGTGAACGCGTGGTCGTTCCGTGACCGCCTTGCGAGATCACCACGGAAACATCCTTCATGACGAGGTCATGGGGAGCGCCCCGGACCAAATGCACATTGTTCGGAGCCCTGAGATCGGCGACGTCGACATTGGGACCGGCTGTTGCAAGGGCATCGATCTCGACCGCCTCCATCGCTGTGATAATGCGCTGAAACAGTTCGCGCTGACCTTGCGCACCCGTGCTGCATGCGATCAGCCCGCGAGGACGACCCGACTGAGCCGACCATGGCGCTCGCCACGCCTCCATCTGCGAAGACTTGGACCAATTCGGTACATCGAGCAGCGGTCCGACGTAGCGAAAATTGTCGGGCAGCGAGTCAGCGTGAAAGTCGAACGCTCGACTGGTCGCGAGCAAAAGCCGGTTGGCCCGATCGAACAGATCGTAGACATCTGCCAGAAGCGGAAGACCCAGATCAGCACGCGCGCGGTTGAGACTTGGCAGAAACAGATTGAGTGTTTCGGCCAGCCTGGC
Source organism: Bradyrhizobium sp. 482_C4_N1_8 (assembly GCF_052075965.1). Classification (NCBI taxonomy): domain Bacteria; kingdom Pseudomonadati; phylum Pseudomonadota; class Alphaproteobacteria; order Hyphomicrobiales; family Nitrobacteraceae; genus Bradyrhizobium; species Bradyrhizobium sp. 482_C4_N1_8. The sequence goes on from NZ_CP197231.1 coordinate 6,354,309, forward strand.
ATTGGCGGCGTCGACTTCGGCGCGCTCTTCCGGCGTTTTCGGTTGGCTCAACCCGCTGACAGCCGGCGGCATTCCCGGCAGGGGCCGAATGCTGACATGAGGGGACAGCAGAGCGAAAGGCACGCCTGACGCCTCCGCCCCGAGCGCAGCACCAAACAGCACGTCAAGCACGAGAACGGCATCCGTCGGCATACGGCCGATCTCATCCCGGACATCGGCCGCATAGAGCGCGGCAGGATCAAAGACGGCCTGGCGTAGAAAGTCTTTCACATCCGAGACGTCCACCGGATCCGCAGCCTTTCCGGTCGGGGCGCGGCGCCATGCTACAAATGCAAAGCCGGAGGCCTCGACTTCAGCGCGCATCGCCGGATCCGCCATCACCCGGATATGATGTCCATTCCGGTGCAGCCTCCGCGCCGCAGTCAGCAGCGGGCTCAAATTCCCGAGGGTTCCCCACGACGCCAGCAGAAAATTATAAGACATCGTAGAACCCTTTCGTCACGGTTGCGAATGCGCTGTCGCAAGCCATCCTGCGCAACCCAATGCAGGCTTCCGGACGGACGCGTGGCCGCGCTTGTGTCCGCGCGGCCACGCCAAGAATGAAGCGGCGCGCGCTACCGAACGATGTCTCCCCGGAGGGAGATGGTTACAGCTGTAAGGAGAGGAAGGCCGCTTATGGGCCAAGCGGACATTTGAGTTGATGGCCAGGTTCGCTAAGCGGCAAAAGCGGTCCAACAGTTCAGGACGCGGATTTGTCCGCTAAGGGCCACATCCGGACATCTAGGATGTTGCCGCTCCCCGAGAACTGTTATTGTTGAGCGGTCTTGCGTCTAGGGGATGATGATTGTGTCTCCAGCAGAACTGTCGAGCAGCGAGGCGGAACTCCGGTCGTTCATTTCGGTCGCGATCCCAACCTTTCGACGTCCTTTTGGGCTGCAACGCGCGATCGAAAGCGTGCTGCAGCAGGACTTCTCCGATTGGGAAATGGTGATCAGCGACGACGAAGGGTTAGTGGGCGAGAGTTGTCGCCTCTTGTCCGAATATGTCAGCACAGAACCGCGCATCCGAGTCGTCGAGAACCGCAGAGGCCGTGGTCAGGTCGAGAACACGAACAATGCGATGCTTGCGTGTCGCGGTCCCTGGATCAAATTGTTGCATGACGACGACTGGCTCGCGCCAGGGGCGCTTACGTCTTTCGCGAGACTTGCGTTGGCCTACCCCGCCGCGGCAGTCATCACCTCCACAAGCCATCTGGTGCAAGACAAAGGCATAAAGTACCGGCAAGGGGGTGAGATTTACGTGTATTCGGGCCAACAGTGCCTGACTGATCTCTATTTGGTGGGCAAAACGCGGTCGCTCGGAATTGTCCCATCGACGCTGTTGGTCAATAGCAACGTCGTCAAAGCCGGCTGCCTGATGCGAAACTACAAGTCGATAAGTTGGGGGGTCGACCAACTGTTCTTCATTGATCTGGCCTGCCATGGTGACATGGTAGCGATAGACGATGGTCTTATCTTTTACGACATGACCAACCACCCCTGCATCACGGCAGACGGGTCGTTCACTCACATTGACCAAGAGACAGTCGATCTCAAACGCCTCACTTGGAGCCTTTTGGAAGATAAAGGAGAACTTCCCGATCCTGAAACGGTCGTGCGTGCGTTGCGGGTTGCTCGACTACGCGGACGGATCGGCCGGCAGCCACTCGGCGCAACGATCCGTGACGCAATCCAAATCCTGCGCCCCTCGGTCCTGATGGCTCTCAACAAGATCATCCGTGCTCGGGCGCGCGCGCCGGGTGCAATTTAATTCATCCTTTCTGCGGGAACGCTCTGATCTGATAGCGCAGCTAACTGACCGCCGCTCGAAATGGCAAGGTCCGCTATGGGTCAAAAGCCGACACCGCGCCAACGCCCAAACACGTCAGCTTAGGGTCACAAGCCGAAATCAGCATCGAGCAACGCCACGTCTGCGAAGGGCCACAAGCCGACATTGCATACTGCGCCGTTGATGGGAATTGGAATGAGACCAGTATTTCCCGGCAACCGCAGCACTCATGGGGGGAGACCCATGATGGGGCAAGCTCGCGCTATCCTTTCGAGGTGTTCCGGCCTGTAAAATCGAGCGAGCTTTGGAACGAGTGTGGAGACGCGCAGAGCCGGCCTCGCTTCCACCAGGCGTGCACCGATCATCCGGGCTTCCTCGACCCTTCCAGACATCGCGTGGCATGCCGCCAGAATAAATTGTGCGTTGAGATAGTTGGGCCGATGCAGCACAGCCGACTTGGCCCATGATGACCCGTCCTCGTATCGATCCGTCAAGAAATGCGCAAACGCTATGCCGGTCTGCAGCAGAAAAAGAAACGGATCCATCGGGCTTAGACGCCCCCCGGCGTGGAACTGCTTGAGCGCCGCCTCTATGTCACCGCGCCGTATGTGTTCCCAGCCGATCGTATACCGTGCAACAGCCAGGTTCGGGTTAAGCTCATGAGCTCGGGAGACGAGGGCCACGCCATCGTCGATCTCATATAATACGGCGCCAATTGCCTGCCCGGCTCTCACGAGTACGGTTGGATCATCCTTATCGAGCTCGATCGCACGCCTTGCCAACCGTCGGGTGTCGTTCAGTTCCTGATCCGCGTCGATCGTCCAGCCGAAGATCTTTCGTTGCAGATAGCAATAAGCACCAAGCGCGTATGCTGAGGCCAATCCGGGATCGATCTCGACAGCAAGCCGGATCAGTCTGAGGGCTTCAATGTTTTGTTCGCGGGTGAATTCATAGAAGCTCGAGAGTGCACGCAGATAGTAATCGTAGGCCTGAAGATTTTCGGTTGGCTTGCGCTTTGCGCGCTCTATCTCGGCGCGCTCCAATTGAGGAAAGAGTGCGCTAATCACGCTACTCGTCACTTGGTCCTGCAGATCGAAGATATCTTTGAGCTGGCTGTCGAACCGGTCCGCCCAAAGATGAGCACCCGTCGTGGCCTCGATCAACTGCCCGGCAATGCGAACCCGATCGCCGGATTTGCGCACACTGCCTTCGAGCACATACCGAACGCCCAGCTCGCGCCCGACCTGCCTGATGTCGATAGCCTTGCCTTTGTAGGTAAAAGTGGACTGTCGCGCGATGACGAACAGCGATTTGGACCGTGAAAGGCCGGTGATGATGTCCTCGACCATGCCGTCGGCGAAATACTCCTGCTCTGGATCGGAGCTCAGGTTGGTGAATGGCAGAACGGCCAGCGACGGTTTGTCGGGAAGTGTGAGGGTGGGTTTAGCCGTCTCCCTCTGGATTTCTGTGACTGCCACAGTGGGGGCGCCGTCAGCCTCCTGCACCATACCGATAAAGCGATAGCCCTTTCTTGGCAGCGTCTTGATCAACCGCTGTTTCTCCCCGGAATCGCCAATTGCGGACCGAGCGGCATTCAGGCGGGTCGTCAGCGCGGCATCCGATACGCACCGCCCCTTCCAAATGGTTGTGATGAGCTCATCCTTGCAAACTACGCGCTCGCGGTTGCGGATGAGGTAATCCAGAAAGTCAAACGTCTGTGGCGCCAGGGCAACGACGTTTGTGTCGCGGTACAGCTCGCGGCGGCCGGAATCCAGTTCGTAGTCTTCGAAGAGATAGCGCAAGACGCGAAATCCCTTGGACGGTCTCCGGTCAGGCCCGGCAACCACTTGGAAAATAAAGAATAAGCTGTCCGTAAGGAAAATGTAAGCAGCAGATCAAGCGCGCTGGGCCGGATTTTGGCAGCATGCCAGGGTGGAAACAAGGTGCCCGAGGATGCTGCGATGAGCATGATTTATCAGACAACGGGCTTGGTCCAGACGACGGACTCTCAGCGACGCAATGTCAGCGTTTTCAGGAATTGCTGGAACGCTTTTCAAGAGTGGCGGAAATGGGAGCGGCTGAGGCGCGATCTTTGCAACCTGAGTGATCAGGAGCTGAAGGATATCGGGATTACGTATGGCGAGATCGACTACGTGGCCTCGAACCGACATACTGACCCGCGAGGCATCCGATCGGTCGGATGATGACGGCCTCCGGCAGCGGTGGACGGAACGTCGGAAATTGGTCGACGCGAGCCGCTTAGCGGCAGGGATACCGGCTTGCGCTTAGGGTCAAAGGCCGACACCGCGCCAACGCCCCAACACGCCAGCTTGGGGTCACAAGCCGAAATCAGCATCGAGCAACGCCACGTCTGCGAAGGGCCACAAGCGGACCTTGGCCAGCATCACTCGATCACCTCAGATTGCTTAGTTGGCTGCGCGCACAACGGCCGGTGGCTGCCATGAGCCCCCACCGGCCGGCAGGATCGAAGGCGCCGTTGTCTTCGGCCAATGTAAACGCATCACGAGGTAGATTTCGTCATTCGGCGCCGGCAACCAATTGGATTCCTTGTCGACGCCGGGCGAATCTTTTTGGATATACAACGTGAGAGAGCCGTCGGCATTCTTCTTCATGTCCGGCAGCATCGGCGAGTTGATCAGGTAGCGGTTGATCGGATTCTCGATCAGCAATTGGCTCTTGCCATCATACATCGTCACCGACCAGAAAGCCTCTACCGGCGGGAATTGTCCGGCGGAAAAAGTGATTGTGTACTTGTACTTGGAACCATCGAGCACCTCGCCATCAGCAAGCGCCTTCGTCATTGGATAGACGGCCTCGATTGCGTCGTTGCCATAGATGCCGCCCTTGGCTGCGGCAGCGCGCTTCAGCCAGTCGCCGCTGTAGAATTGCCGGTCTCCGAACAGCGATCCGATTTTCCAGCCATTTACGTCTTTCTGTCCACTAGCAAGATACTTTTCAACTTTCTCTTCGCCGTCCTTCATCCCCAGCCCGATTTCAATCTTGTGGGTCAGCGGAAGATCCTTGAAGTCGAAGGTCTTTCCGGGGCCGACGCCGATGCGCGTGAGCTTGGCGCGGATTTCCTTTTCCTCCGGCCCGGCCGGCGCAAATTGGAGAGCGAAGTCGAGATACTCGAAGAAGTTCTTCTTCACCAACTCCGCATTAGCCTTGGGAAAGTCGACGGCCGCTGCGGCGGGGGGCGCGGGCTGCTTGAGATAGGCCGACAGGGGCTGCACCTTATAGCCGGCCTGGACCTTCTCAACGTTCGGCATATCTGCCGGATGGAAGAGCTGGGTGCGGTAGGCGGCGGCGGAAAATTGTGTCGAGGAGCGAAACATCTTCTTGATGCCAGGCGGAGTGGCACCCTGCCAGTTCGGCCCAACCACCATATAATCTCCGGCCTCGCTTCCGGTCGCGCGGCTACCGATATATCCGTAATTGAACGTGTTGCCGTCGCAAAGCATCACTGAATAGTAGCGACTCTTGTCAACAGCCGGCACGGAAAGAACGATCGGCTCGGCGCGCAGATCGAGCCATAACAGCGAATAGGGCGTGTCGCTATTGGGAGTTATTACGGCCGTGTCTTTGTATGTATAGACACGCGCCTCGTTTTTGATCTGGTTGAACGGCGCCTTGAATTGCCCAGAGTTCCTGTCGACGGCATATTCGTACATGACGGCGTAGTTCATCACGATCGGCAGCCCGTAGATGAAGCCTTCCTCGGCGATGGCCTTGGCCTCGCGGATGTCAGGCCATTCCGCCTGCGACACACTTGGCGTCAGTGCGAATATCGAGCCCGTCAGAGCGGCGGCCAATACACTTAATCGAATGTTCATGTGAACCACCCACGCGCGAAAGGGCGCCAAATAGACACCCGGGAAGCTGGGTCATCATTTCACGAAATAGTCTCAGCGGACTACGGAAAAACGAACAGCTTGCAGCTGTCAGGCCAAATCGCGCTGAACTACAATCGAAATCCGATTTCATGAGCATTTTCCAATACGTTGATGCTCATTCGTTCGGAAAATGTCCGCTTCGGGTCAAAAGCCGACACCGCGCCAATGCCCCAACACGCCAGCTTGGGGTCACAAGCCGAAATCTGCATCGAGCAACGCCACGTCTGCGAAGGGCCAAGAGCGGCCGTCGCACGCCAGCCCATGAATAAGAGAGGTCGCCTCGCGAACGACCTCTCCTTCATGTCCGGCAATGTATCTTATTTGCGATCAGCTTTTTTGAACGGCGGCCGCGGCTTTGCGTATCACGTCGATAACCACATTTGGCTGGGAGAGCATCGGCACGTGGCTGCTCGCCACTTCGGTGACCGTCGCTCCCATGCGCTTCGACACCCAGCGTTGCAGATCCGGATGCACGGTATGGTCTTGCGTGGCCAGAATGTACCAGCTCGGCTTCGACCGCCACGCGATCTTGTCGGCGCTGAGCTTCTGTTGCTGGAACAGATTGTAGACGGGCGCATATTGGGTGGCCCAAACCAGCTTCTGGTCTTCCGCGGAGAGGTCTCCTGCGAAGAACTCGGTGCCGCTCGGAAGCATCCAGGCACGCCCATCGGCGACCTCGACGCGTGAGAAGATATCCGACGGATACTTGTCGAGCTGGTCCTGTACGGTCTCGCCGGCATCCGGAGCGACCGCTGCAATGTAGACGAGACCGACCACGCGTTCATCGGTGCCCGAGCCCGTGATGGTGGCGCCGCCATACGAATGGCCGACGAGAAGGACCGGGCTGCCAACACGATTGAGTGTGCGCCTCACCGTCGCCAGGTCCTCCTCAAAGGAGTCCAGGCCATATTGAACGGCGATCACTTCGTACCCGTCGGCCTGCAATGCTGGAATGACTTTGCTGAAACAGGAGCCATCGGCCCAAATGCCGTGACAGAAAACGATCGTTGGCTTGATTTGCGCAGACATACTGCTTTTCCTTTTTTGCACGAGCTTCAGCGATGAAGGGCATTGGAAGACCAACTCGGTTGTCGGGGCCCCCATTGCGAAAGTCAGACTATTCGTTCATAAATGGCCGATTAGCCGTCTTTCGTTCGGTTCTTTCGCGATCCAAAGTCCTGAATGACAACGATTCTAGAAAGAACGGCCGGTCTGCTGGCCTTCGTGCGGACGGTTGACGCGGGTTCTTTCGCCGGCGCCGCACGATCGATCGGCGCCAGCCCCTCGGCGGTATCGAAAAGCGTTTCGCGCCTCGAACAACGCCTCGGCGTGCGCTTGCTGCAGCGCTCAACGCGCACACTCAGCCCAACGTCCGAAGGCGCCGCTTACTACGAGCACGTCGCTCCCCATCTGCGCGCGATAGAGGAAGCCGACGACGTCGTGCAGGTTCCGGGAAACGTCCGTGGCGTGCTTCGGGTCACTGTGCCGAGTACATTTGGACGCCCGTTGATTTCCGCATGGGCGGGCTCGTTCCTGGAGCGCTATCCGGACATCAAGCTTGATCTCAGCGTCACGGACCGCCGTGTCGATCTCATCCGCGAGGGTTTCGACCTCGCTGTCAGAATTGGCGAATTGGAAGACACAAACCTGATCGGCCGCTCGTTAGGTGTCCTGCAATATGTTCTGGGCGCATCGCCGGAATACCTTCAGCGACGAGGAATCCCGCAGTCGATCGACGATCTCACGCAGCATGCCTGCCTTCGCCATCTGCTTGGTGGCCGGCCGCAAGCATTTACTTTTGCGGACGGCACACGGGTCATCCCCAATGGCCCCTTCGATAGCGACGATGCTCAGTCGTTGATTGAGGCGGTCATAAAAGGCGTTGGCATCACGCAGTTCATGCGCATCGCAATCGAGGACGAGCTCGCCGCCGGGCGATTGAATGTCGTGCTGCCGGGCATACCGATGTTCACCACACCGGTCTACGTCCTGCACGCATTCGGACGACAACTCCCCCTGCGTGCCCGCCTGTTCATCGATTTTCTTGTCGACGCTTTGGGCGTGTCGCGCAATTTGTCACTCTGAACTTTCGGAACTGGCCAGAAACGTGGTCCGACGCGCGAGCAGGGATTTCCGCCTGATCCTCTCGGCCGGCGAAATCTAAAGCGCGGGCAAGCCGGGCGGCGGCTTGCGCATGTTGGTCGCCTGCTCATAGGCGTAGGCCAGACGCAGCAGCTTGTGCTCGCTCCAGGCACGGCCTGCGAAGGTAACGCCGAGCGGATAGTCAGGCGTGTCCTTGTCGTCTGCTCCCGAAATGAAACCGCCCGGCACCATGACGCTGGGATAGCCCGCCTTCGCTGATATCACGCAGCCTGCGGCGCCGGGAAACAGCACCGCGTCGAGCTTGTGCTGGTTCATGTAGGCGTCCATGCCGCGCGTCTTGGCGGAGAGCAGGTCCATGGCCCGTGCCGATTTGTACTCGCGCTCGCTCAGATCGCCCCTGGTCATGTTGGCGGCCAGGAACAGGTCCTGGCCGAACCGCAGCGCCGTCTCCGCGTTCGCCTCGTTGAAGGCCACGATATCGGCCATGGTCTTCATCTCTGTGTTCGTCGCCCAATCGCTGAGGTAGAGGTTGAGATCGCGCTTCAGCTCGTAGAGGAAGACGATCGGCGGCGTCGCCAGATTACCCTTGTTGCGACTTAGGGGATTGCGGTTGAGCACGTTCATGCTCGTGCCCGGCCCGCCGATCCAGCCAGATGTTGGCATGTTGGCACGAACGATGACGGCGCCCAGATCCTCCAGCACCTTGATCGCGTCGGCCATCACCTTGGCCGACCTGGGCGGCAGCTTGCCGTAGTAGCGATCGTTCAGCGGATCGGCCGGGTCGCTCGGCACGCCGATGCGTGCGCCCCTCATCGCGTCGGTTGCGAGGTCGGCGCTGTAGTCGACCGGCCGCCGCTACCGCTCGGTCGCGGGGTCGAGTGGGTCTTCGGCCGCGAGCACGTTCAATAGCATCGCCGCGTCGCGCACCGTGCGCGTCATCGGCCCTGCAGTGTCCTGGCTGTGCGCGATCGGCACGATCCCGGCCCGACTGACCAGCCCAACAGTCGGCTTCACGGTGACGAGGCCGTTTTGGCTCGCGGGATACAGCAGCGAGCCCGACGTCTCGGTGCCGATCGAGGCTGCGCAGAGGCCGGCCGCTACGGCGACGGCCGAGCCCGCGCTCGATCCGCCCGGCGGCACGACCGGGATGCCGCGATCATCCATCAGCGCCGGCACGTAAGGGTTCTTCACCTGACCGCCGAGCGACGAATAGCCCGCGGGCATGTCGGCCGCGAGAATGTTGGCGAACTCCGTCAGGTTCGCCTTGCCCAGGATCACCGCACCGGCCTTTCGCAGCAGCTTGACGATTGTGGCGTCTCTCCTGGCGCGCGCGCCCTCCAGCGCCAGCGAGCCCGCCGTCGTCGGCTGCTTGTCGCCGGTCGCGATGTTGTCCTTCACCAGGATCGGGATGCCCGCCAGCGGCCGCTTGGCCGACGGCCTGGCGTCGTCCAGCTTGCCCGCGATCCCAAGCGCGTCGGGATTAATCGCGCGCACGGAGTTGAGCGCGGGCCCGTTGCGGTCATAGGCTTCGATGCGCGCGAGATAGGTTTTGGTCAGCGCCGTGGCAGTGACCTGCCCGCTGGCCAGCGCATGAGCGATATCGCTCATCGGCGCATTGTCGAGCTTCAGGGTGATCGGTGCTTCAGCGTTGACGACAGCCGCGGCGATGCCGGCATCGCGGCGGGATGGCTTCTTCATGGCGTGCCTCGCCTGACGGCGCGTCCCGAACCATGACGCCGCGATGATCGTATATTGCCGGTGTTTTGCCCGACGGGTCAACCGCATCGCATGGCTCAGCAAGCCATCGAGCGGACGGTGCAAGCCATTGAAATATCTAACCCCGGCTACTGTGCATGGGGTTGTTTTTCAGGTTTTTGTTTTTGGGGTGCCCAAAAAGATTGACCTCTCCCGATGGGGAGAGGTCAACGTTGCAGCAGGTTCGACCTGATCGAACGGCCCCTACTCCCAGGACCAGGTCGAGAAATCGTTCTCGTATTGCGGGACGTCCTTCCAGACGCCCTTCAGCTTCTTGTTGGTGATGGTGATGAGCTGGGGCTGGTACAGGAAGCCTGCGACCGCGTCGGTGGCCAGCATCCGCTGGGCATCGCCGAGCAGCTTTGCGCGGCCAGCCTCGTCAGGCGTCGACACGATCTGCTTGTAGAGCGCGTTGAAGGCCTCGTTGTTGTAGCCGAGATAGTAGTCCGGCTCGGTGATCTTGACGAGGTCGAACGGCTCGACATGGCTGACGATGGTGAGGTCGAAATTGTGCGGGCCGTTGCCGGCGAACACCTGCGACAGCCACTGCGCCCATTCGACATTCTCGATCTTGGCGATGATGCCGACCTTGGCGAGCTGGGCCGCGAGGATCTCGCCGCCCTGCCGCGCATAGGACGGCGGCGGCAGCTTCAGCGACAGTTCGAGCGGCGTGGTGACCCCGGCTTCCGCCAGCAGCTTCTTCGCCTTCTCGGAATCGTAGGGGTTGATGCCGGTGGTGTCGACGAAGCCGAGCGCGCCGGGCACGTAGAAGCTGCCGATCGGCGTGCCGAAACCATCAGCCGCGCCGTCGACCATCGCCTTGCGGTCGATCGCGGCGAGGATGGCACGGCGCACGCGGACGTCGTCGAGCGGCTTCTTGCGCTCGTTGATGCCGACGATGGTCTTGGCACGGGAGCCGCCGACCATGACGTTGAAGCGCGGATCAGCCTTGAACTGTCCGATGGCGCGCGCAGCCGCAACGCGCGGGAACGCATCGACGTCGCCCGAGAGCAGCGCCGCGGTCTGCGCCGCCGGATCGGAGATGAAGCGGATCGTCACCTTCGACAGCTTGATCGCGGCGGCGTTGCGATAGTCGGCCCATTTGGTCAGGGTGATCGAGGAGCCCTTGGCCCAGGCCCCGAGCTGATAGGGCCCGGTCCCGACCGGCTGCGTGCCGTTGGTGGCTGCACTCTTCGGCTCGACGATCGAACCGCTCGCCTGCCCGAGCAGGAACGGCAGGTTCGGCTCGGAATATTTCACCGTGATCACGACCGTGTCACCGTCGGGCGCGTCGACCTTCTCGAAGGCCTGGAACAGGCTCTTGTCCTTGTTGGTGCTGGTCGCGATCGCGTTGCGCTCGAACGAGAACTTCACCGCCGCGGAATCGAACGGCTCGCCGTTCTGGAATTTGACGCCCTTGCGCAGCTTGAACGTGTATGTCTTCAGGTCGGGCGAGGCGGTCCAGCTCTCCGCCAGCAAGGGCGAGACGGAGCCGTCCTCGTTGATCTTGGTCAGCGTCTCATAGATGTTGTAGAGCGTCACTTCGGCGATCGCGGCCGCGGCGGCGATGGTGGGATCGAGCCCCGGCGGCTCCAGCGCCATCGCCATGACGACGCTGTCCTTCTTGCCCTGCGCCAGCACCGGCAGCGGTGCTGCGACAAGCGCGGCGGCAAATGCGACGATCGATAATTTCCTGAACATGCGTAACTCCCCGGCCTTCTCTTGTCTCAGCCTACGCCAATTCCATGGGGGACACTAACCTTCCATGACCGCGTGCGGCAATGCCATCACCGCCTCCGCCTTGTGGCAGGCGGCGAGATGGGCTTCGCCGACCTTGCGTAGCAAGGGCGGAACCTCGCGGCAATGCTGGTCGGCGAGCGGACAGCGCGCGACATAGGGGCATCCGGCAGCAGTCACCGATTGCGAGGCGATCGCCTGGGCCCCGCGCCGGCGCCGGCCGCCGCCAGCGCGCGCCCGCGGCACGGCATCCAATAGCGCCCGCGTATAGGGATGGGCACAGCGCTCGAACAGGTCCTCCGGCCTGCCCTGCTCGACGATCCGGCCGAGATACATCACCGCGACCTCGTCGCAGAGATAGTCGACCACGGCGAGGTCGTGGCTGATCAGGATGTAGCTCAGGCCGAACTGCTCCTGGAGGTCCTGCATCAAATTGAGCACCTGCGCCTGCACGGAGACGTCGAGCGCGGAAACCGGCTCGTCGGCGACGATCAGCTTCGGCTGGGTGATCAGCGCGCGCGCGATCGCGATGCGCTGGCGCTGGCCGCCGGAAAATTCGTGCGGATATTTGTCCATGTCGGCATCGCGCAGGCCGACCTGCCGCAGCACCGCGGAGACGCGGGCGCGGAACGTGGTGCGGTCGGCATCTTCCAGCACGGTGAGCGGCTCGGCGACGATGCGCGCGATGGTCTGGCGCGGATCGAGCGATCCGTAAGGATCCTGGAACACCATCTGGAAATCGCGGCGCGCACGGCGCAGCTCGTCGGGTGAGATGCGGTTGAGATCTCGCCCGAGCAGCGCGACCTGCCCCGACGTCGGCCGCTCCAGCGCCATCACCACCCGCGCGAAGGTCGACTTGCCCGAACCGGACTCGCCGACGACGCCGAGGCTCTTGCCGGCATCGACCCGCACGCTGACGCCGTTGAGCGCGCGCACCTGGCCCGGCGGGCGGAACAGGCTTTCGCGCGGCAGCGTGTAACGCTGCTCAAGATTCTTGACGTCGAGAAGCGGCGCTGCGGTCATGCGGGCAGCGCTCCGACATTCGCGGCCATGGAGACATCGGTGCGCACACAGCGCACGCCGTGACCGGGACCGACTTCGATCATCGGCGGCAGCGCCACGCGGCACTTGTCCTCGACCAGCGGACAGCGGTCGCCGAACGTGCAGCCGGCAGGCAAGTCCGCAAGTTCGGGCACCGTCCCCGAGATCGTCGTCAGCCGCGTCCCCTTGCGCGCGCCGAGCTTCGGCCGGGCGCGGAACAGGCCCTGCGTGTAGGGATGGCCCATCCGGCGGAACACCTCGTCGGTCGGCCCGCTCTCGACGACCGTGCCGCCATACATCACCATCATGCGTTGCACGTTCTCGGCGATAACGCCGAGATCGTGCGAGATCAGGATCATCGACATGCCGCGCTCCTCGACGAGATCGGCGATGAGGTCGAGGATCTGGCCCTGGATGGTGACGTCGAGCGCCGTGGTCGGTTCGTCCGCGATCAGGAGGTCGGGCTCGCAGGCGAGCGCCATCGCGATGGTGACGCGCTGGCGCTGACCGCCGGAGAACTGATGCGGATAGGCGTCGATCCGCCCTGCGGGATCGGGCAATCCGACGCGGTCGAGCAAGGCGATCGCTTCCTTGCGCGCCTGCGCCGCCGAATATTTCTTGTGACGCCGCAGCGGCTCGGCAACCTGATGCCCGATCGTGTGCATCGGGTTGAGCGCCGTCATCGGCTCCTGGAAGATCATGCTGATGCGGTTGCCGCGCAGCTTGCAATAATCCGCATCCGACAGACCGGCGAGCTCGCTGCCATCAAGCTTGATGCTGCCGGTCACGACAGCACTGTCCGGCAAGAGGCCCATCAGCGACAGCGCCGTCACCGACTTGCCGCAGCCGGATTCGCCGACGAGACCCAGCGTCTCGCCGCGCTTGAGGGCGAAGCTGACGCCGCGCACGGCCTGCGCCGGTCCGCGGCTGGTGTTGAGGCGAACGCCGAGATTGGCGACCTCGATCAGCGGCAGGGTTGAGCGCTCCCCCATCGTCATCGCTCCCGCGCCAGTCGCGGATCGAGCAGATCGCGCAGTCCGTCGCCGAGCAGATTGAGCCCGAGCACCGCGATGGCAATCGCCGCGCCCGGATAGACCGCGAGCATCGGCGACTGGAACAGCAGCGTCTGCGCATCGTTCAGCATCCGCCCCCAGGACGGCTGCGGCGGCTGCGTGCCGAGACCGAGATAGGATAGCGCGGCTTCGGCAAGGATCGCGAGCGCGAACTGGATGGTGACCTGCACGATCAGGATCGACAGGATGTTGGGCAGCACATGCTCGATGGTGATGCGGAATTTGCCCTTGCCCGACGCGCGCGCGGCCAGCACGAATTCGCGCGCCCAGATCGCGTTGGCCGAGCCGCGCGTCAGCCGGGTCAGCGTCGGGATCTGGAAAATTCCGATCGCGATGATCGAGGTCACCATGCCCGGCCCGACGACCGCGGCGAGCATGATCGCGGAGAGCACCGCCGGAAAGGCAAAGGTGAAATCGGAGAAGCGCATGATGATTTCTTCGGTCCAGCCGCGCTTGGCAGAAGCGATCAGGCCGAGGCAAACGCCGAAGGTGAGACCGATACTCACGGCGATGATGCCGACCAGAATGGTCGAGCGCGCGCCCGCGAGTAGCAGCGAGACGATGTCGCGGCCGAAGGAATCGGTGCCGAGCCAGTGCGCCGCCGACGGCGGTCGGAGCTTCGAGGCGATGTCGATCTCATAGGGCGACCACGGCGTCCACACCAGCGACAGTAGCGCCGAGGCGAGTACCAGCAGGCTCAGCGCTCCGCCCAGCACAAAGCTGCGGTGACGCAGCGCGCGGGCCCAGAAGGTGCGGGCCGGCAGCGGACGCGTTGCGATCGGGGCGTCGACCGAAGTGGTCAGGGGCGCGCTCACAAATCGTGGACCTTGATGCGGGGATCGATGAAGGCGTAGAGCACGTCGACCACGAAATTCACGATGACGACCATGGCCGCAAGCAGCATCACGCAATTGCGCACCACGATCAGGTCGCGGTTGGCGATCGACTGGAAGATCAGGCGGCCGAGGCCCGGCAGGTAGAACACGTTCTCGATCACGATGGTGCCGGCGAGCAGATTGGCGAATTGCAGCCCCATCACCGTCATCACGGGGATCATGGCGTTGCGCAGCACGTGGCTCCACAGCACTTCGCGCTTGCCGAGCCCCTTCGCGCGCGCCGTGCGGACGAAATCTTCGCGCAGCACTTCGAGCACCGCCGAGCGCGTGACGCGCGCGAGGATCGCGGCCTGCACCACGGCGAGCGAGACCGCCGGCAGCAGCAGCGACTTGATGCCGAGCCAGATGCCGTCCTCCCAGCCGGGAAAGCCGCCCGCCGAGAGCCATTGCAGCCGCACCGAGAACAGGAGGACCAGCAGGATCGCGAACCAGAAATTCGGCAGCGCGATGCCCACTTGCGTCAACGACATCACGCCGACGTCGCCGAGCTTGTTGTGGTTGGCCGCGGTGTAGATGCCGGCCGAGAGCGCCAGCGTCACCGTGATCAGCATCGACATGATCGCGAGCGGAACGGTCAGCACGAGCCGCTCCGCGATCAGGCTCGCGACCGGCGTGCCATAGACATAGCTGTTGCCGAGATCGCCGACGAGGAGGCCCTTGATCCATTGCAGATAGCGAACCGCCAGCGGCTGGTCGAGCCCGAGCTTGACCGTAAGCGCGCGCACCGCGTCGGCCGAGGCATCCGCGCCCATCAGCATCTGCGCGGCATTGCCAGGCAGCGCATCCAGCACCAGGAAAATGATCACGGATGCGCCGACCAGCGTCGCCAGCAAGGTCAACAGACGTCGAAGAAAGAATACGCTCATGCGCGCTCGGCTTCAGGGCTCATCCGCCGCACGATCAACATGTCCGGGCGCCGGAGGCAAGTCCTTTGCGGCATGTGCCTCACCTCAGCCGGGCCGGCGGGACAGAAGATCGTGCGAGGCCTCGAACAGCGCGCTCACGCGCAGCAATTCGGCATCGGCACGGAAGCGCCCGACGAGTTGAAGCCCGATCGGCAGGCCGTCGCGGCCGAAGCCGCAGGGAAGACTGATCGCGGGGTGCCCGGTCATGTTGAACGGCATGGTCCAGGGGAACCAGTGCGGCCGGACGCTGTCGAAGTGCTTGCCGTCGATCTCGATGGTGCCGAACAGGTCCTGGTCGATCGGCAGCGCGGTGCGGGTGATGGTCGGCATCGCCAAAAGATGCCCGCGCGCAAGCAGGGATTGCACGCGGCGGAACAGCGCGGTGCGCGCGAACATCGCCTCCTGATAGGCGACGCCGCTGACATTGGTCGCGAGCGCGACCTGCTTGACGAAGGCTTCGCTGAGGACGTCGCCATGCTCGGCCACCAGCTTGGCGAAACGCGTACGCCAGACGGTGTGGTTGATGGCGCGCCAGATCGGCTCGATGTCAAACCCCTCGCCGGAGAACTCCTCGAGCTCGGCACCGAGACCGGCCAGCCGGTCGAGGCTCGCCTTGAAGCTGGCCGCGACATCTGACGACACCGGGCGGCCGGGAGGCGACTCGCAGAACAGGATCCTTTGCCCGCGCAGATCGCCGCGCGGCGCGGCGGTGCCGATGAAATCGGGCACGGGCACGCCGATCGACCAGGGATCGCAGGAGTCCTCGCCGGCCATCGCCTGCATCATCAGCGCGGTGTCGGCGACCGTGCGCGTGGTCGGCGTGACATAGGTCTGGTTGCCGAAGGCGTCGAGCGCCTGGCTGTGCGCGATCACGCCGTTGCTCTGCTTCAGCCCCACCACGCCGTTGCAAGCGGCGGGAATTCGCGTCGATCCGCCGCCATCGGTCGCAATCGCAAGCGGCGCGATGCCGCTCGCCACCGCCACGGCCGCGCCGCCACTGGAGCCACCGGAGGACCGCTCCGCACTCCACGCATTGCGGGTGCGGCCGAACAAGGGCGAGTCGGTCAGGCATTTGCTGCCGAATTCGGGCGTCGTGGTCTTGCCGATCAGGATCGCGCCTTCCGCACGGAGCTTTGCCACCGCAACAGCATCCTCGGCCGGCACGTTGTCTTTGTAGGGAACGGCGCCGAACGTGGTCTTCACGCCGCCAGTGTTGACGATGTCCTTGACGGTGACGGGAAGGCCATGCAGCAGGCCAAGCGGCTCGCCCGCCATCACCTTGCGCTCGGCCGCAAGCGCCTGCGTCATCGCCTCGTCGCCGCAGAGCGTGATGAAACAGTTCAGCTCGGGCTGAAGCGCCTCGGCGCGCGCGAGCACGGCACGGGTGATCTCGACGGGCGAAATCTTCTTCGTGGCAACGAGGCCGCGCAGCTCGGTTGCGGACAGCAGGCAGGGATCGCCGTTCATCGTCAAATCATCGCTCCGAAGCCGGCCCTCGTTGGCCCAAGCATTGACAAGGCATTGACAGCGAGAATGACACTTCTGTTAACTCAGCGTCCAATACCATTTTGATGGTCAACCCATACGTTTTCGGTATGCCAATGGATCTTCACCGGCTTCGCTATTTCGTCGCCGTGGCCGAGGCGCGCAGCGTCGGCAAGGCCGCCGAACGGCTGCGGATGGCCCAGCCGCCGCTGTCGGTCCAGATCCGCAAGTTAGAGGCCGAGGTTGGCGCGCCGCTGTTCCGCCGCGGCACGCGCGGCATGGACCTGACCGAAGCGGGCCAGGCCCTGCTGGTGCGCGCCGGCGAGGCGCTGGCGCTCGCGGCCGACGGGGTCGAAGCCGCGCGGGCGGTCGCGGCCGGCAGCCGCGGGCGGATTTCGGTCGGATACATGTTCGTGCTCGCGAACGCCATGCTGCCGCGCCTGATCCCCGAGCTGCGGCGATCCATTGCCGGCGTCGACCTCGACTTCGCCGAGCTCAGCGCCTCGACGCGCGAGGCGCGGCTGCTCGACCGCAGCGTCACCGTCGCGCTGTGCATGCCGGCGATCCACCATCCCGAGATCCAGGTGGCGCGGATTGGCGCGCAGCCGTTCATGCTGGCGATGCCGAAGCGCTCGCCGCTTGCGCGCCTGAGCGCAGTGCCGATGGCGCGACTCCAGGGCCGCCCGCTGATCGCGCTGCCGCCGCCGGAGCAAGACCCCGCCTCCTCCGCGGTCGCAGCCTTGCTGCGGCGGCATCAGATCGTGATGCCGATCGCGAGCCGGGTGGAGACGGTGCATTCGGCGATGAGCCTCGTTCTCGCCGGCGAGGGGCTTGCGATCCTGCCGGCCTGCGCGAAGCTCGGCGCGCCGCAGGGCATCGTGTTCAGGCCGCTGCGGGATGCCGCCGACTCCATCGATATCGCCGTGTGCTGGCGGCGGGATTCGCAGAGCCCGCTGATCCGCACCTTCCTCAAATGCGCCGAGAAGGTCGTCGCACGGCTGTGATGCGCAGCCGCGCTAGACGCCCCACGTGACTTCATGGCTCCACGGCGGATCGGCGCCCGGGCGGGTACAGGTCATGCCGGCGCAATTGGCGGCAAAGGACAGCGCGCGGCGAAGCTCGTCCGCGCCGATGTCTTTCAGCTGCTGCCGGCTGATGCGGCCCTGCTTGTGCAGGGCGAACAGGAGCGCAGCCTGAAAACTGTCGCCGGCGCCAATGGTGTCGGCGATCTCGACCTTCGGCGCCTGAACTTCGATCTGCCCTGCTCCCGCGTGCCAGGCAACAGCCCCGTTGTTGCCGCGGGTGATGACGACGAGGCTCGTGCCCTGCCCCAACAGCAGCTTCGCGCGCTGCTCGTGGGGCTCCTCGCCGAAGAGATACGCGAAATCGACATCCGACATCTTGATGAGATCGGCTTGGCCTGCGAACTCGGCCATGCGCGCGAGATAGGCCGGCTTGTTCTTGACCAGATTGGGGCGGCAGTTCGGATCGAAGGAGATCGTCGACGACGCGCGCGCGTCCGCGATCAGGGCTTTCGTCTCGGCCGCGCCTTGGTCGTTCACCAGCGTGGTCGAGCCGACATGGACGGCCTCGATATTCGCGAACGGAATTGTGCCGCGCCGGTAGGTCCAGTTCCGTGTCGCGGTTTCGGCATCGTAGAAGGCGTAGTGCGACTCGCCCGCGACGATGCGCACGAAGGCGAGCGTGGTCTGGCGGTCGCTGCGGGTGGCCAGCCCCAGCTCGACGTTCGACGCCGTCGCATGATCTGCGATCATTCGTCCGAACATGTCGGTCGAGACGCCGCCGACAAATCCTGTCGGCGCGCCCAGCCGCGCCATGCCGATCGCGACGTTGAGGCAGGAGCCGCCGACCGCAGGCATCACCGCCTCTCGCCCCTCGGTGTTTCGCGTCGGGACGAAATCGATCAGCGCATCGCCGCAGGCAATCAACATCCGTTTCAACCTCCGGCACCCTCGCGCATCGCTTCACGGCTGCCGCGATCGACCTCGCGGAGCAGCTTGTAGACCTCGCGCTTGCGGGCATGAAACGCGGCCATGCCGGGCGCGGTCGGTTCGCTCTTCCGTCCCAGCGCCGACATCTTCGCCATGGTCTCGCCGATCGAGGCATAGGCACCGCCGGCCACCGCGCCGAGCATCGCGGCGCCCAGCAGCACGGGTTCTTTGGTTTGCGGCAGCGCGACGGTGAGCCCGGTGGTATCCGCCATGATCTGCCGCACCAGCGGACTGCGGCTCGCGCCGCCGCCCATGATCATGATGCTGGAATGGACGCCATGCGCGGCAAAGGCCTCGATCACCTCGGCGAGGCCATAAGCCAGACCGCAGAGGCCGGCGACGAACAGCCGCTCCATCGCACCAACGTCGCTGTCGAGGTCGAGGCCCGCGATCACCGCGCGGGTGTCGGGGTCGGCGTAGGGAGAGCGGTTGCCGATGAATTCGGGAAGCACATGGACGTCGCGGGCGAGCAGCGCGGCACGGCTGACGTCACCGGCGCGCGCGATGATGCGCCGCTCGAGGTACTCGATGAGGTCGACACCCTCGTTGCGCGCCGCCGCGCTCGCCTCGGCATGGCCGGGATGCGACTTGAGGAGATGGTCTATCGCCGCGCCCGCAGCCGACTGGCCGCCTTCGTTGAGCCAGAAGTCCGGCACCATGCCGGAATAATAAGGGCCCCATACGCCGGGCACGAAGCACGGCTCCATCGTCGTCGCCATGATGCAGGCCGACGTCCCCATGATGTAGGCGAGACGGTCGCTGACATCGCTCGTTCCGCCCGATCCGTCGCGTCCGCCGATCGCGCCGATGCCGCCGGCATGGGCATCGATCAGCGAGGCGCCGACCGGCGTGCCCGGCGACAGGCCGAGCTCCGCAGCCGCAGTTCGGGTGAGGCCTTCGCCGAGCCGCGTGCCGGGCGCGACGATCTCGGTGCCGATGCGGGCGTATTTCTCGCTGACGAAATCGGAGAGACCGATGCGCTTGAAGAACGGCGCGCTCCAGCCGCCGCCGTCGTGTGCGAGGTAGTTCCATTTGCAGGTGACCGTGCAGGTCGAGCGCTGCAGCGACCCGGTCGCGCGCCAGGTCAGATAATCTGCCAGATCGAAGAAATGACCGGCGGCATCGAAGCTCGCGCGCATGTGCCGCTTCAGCCACAGCAGCTTCGGCATCTCCATCTCGGGCGAGATCGAACCGCCGACATAACGCAGCACCGCGTCCCCGGTCTCGTTGATCAGCCGTGCCTCGGCCGTGGCGCGATGGTCCATCCAGACGATGACATTGCGCTGGCGGTCGCCGGAGGCACTGACGGTGACCGGCTCGCCTTGCCGATCGAGGACGACCAGCGAACAGGTGGCGTCGAAACCGATGCCGCCGACGCTGTCGGGCGCGATGGCAGCTTCCGCCATCGCCGCCCGCACCGACTTTACGCAGGCGTCCCAGATGTCGGACGACGATTGCTCGACGATGTCGCCGGCCTCGTGCCAGATCCGGATCGGATGCTTGGCGGTGGCAAGGAGGGTGCCCGCCTCGTCAAACACCCCCGCCCGCGTGCTCGTGGTCCCCACGTCGACGCCGATATACGCTCGCGGCATTGTCGCTCCCGGTCGCTCTCGTCAGTTTTGACGCAAGCCTACCAGCAAGTGTAGCCGCCATCCACCAGCACGATGCTGCCGGTCATCAGGCTCGCGGCCTCCGAGGCCAGGAACAGCACGACGGAGGCGATCTCCTCGACCTGCCCCATCCGCGCCATCGGGGTTCCGCCGATCCAGGCGTCATACATTTTCGGGGTGCTTTTCACGAAAGCATTGAGCGGCGTGTCGATATAGGTCGGCGCCACCGCGTTGACGCGGACGCCGCGCGCGCCCCATTCGGCGGCCAGCGACTTGGTCAAATGGTGCACGCCGGCCTTGGAGGCGTTGTAGAAGCACTGCTCCTGCGGCTTGTTGACGATGAAGCCCGACATCGAGCCGACATTGACGATGGCGCCGCTCCTGGCCTTCAGCATGTGCTTGCCGAATTCGCGGCAGCACCAGAAGGTGCCGTTGAGATTGACGTCGATGACGTTGAGCCAGTGCTCGTCGGTGACGGTCTCGGCCGGCGTCTCGCTGCGGGCGATGCCGGCATTGTTGACGAGGATGTCGACCTTGCCGTGGCGGGCGACGAGGTCGGCCGCGACCTCCGCCACGCGCTTCGTGTCGGTGACGTCCATGATCGCCGTCTCGATGTCAAAACCCTTCGCCTTCAGGCTGGCCTTCGCGCTGTCGGCAACCTTGCTGTCGCGGTCGCCGATGATGACCTTCGCGCCGGCTTCGGCCAGCGCTTCCGCGCAGGCGAGGCCAATGCCTTGCCCGCCGCCGGTGATGAACGCGGTCTTGCCGCTCAGCTTGAATTTTTCGAGGTACATGGTGGTCTTTCCGTTTCTTGCCGTCTCTTGCCGTCTCTTGCCGTTTCTTGTCAGCCCCGAAGCGCGTTGCCGCTGTCGTCGAAGCGATGGATGCGCGCGGGATCCGGCACCAGCGACACGCGGTCGCCGGCATGCAGGCTCAATTCGCCGATGTAGCGCGCCGTCAGCATGCCGAGCGGTCCGGCATCGACATAAAGGAAGGTGTCGCTGCCCAGATGCTCGGCGACCGCGATCGTTCCCTGCCAGCCGCCGGCGCCGTCGCGCTCGATCTTGAGATGCTCCGGCCGCACGCCGATCGTCGCCGCGCCCTTCTGCAAGGCGTGCTCGCCAGTGACGAAGTTCATCTTCGGCGAGCCGATGAAGCCGGCGACGAAGAGATTGGCGGGCCGCTCGTAGAGCTCCAGCGGCGAGCCATATTGCTCGATCTTGCCGCCATTGAGCACGACGATCTTGTCGGCCATGGTCATGGCCTCGACCTGATCGTGGGTGACGTAGATCGCGGTGGTGCCGAGCTGCTTCTGGAGCCGCGTGACCTCTATCCGCATCTGCACGCGCAAGGCCGCATCCAGGTTGGACAGCGGCTCGTCGAACAGGAACGCCTTGGGCTCGCGGACGATGGCGCGGCCGATCGCGACGCGCTGGCGCTGGCCGCCAGAGAGCTCGCGCGGCTTGCGGTCGAGATAAGGCGTCAGGTTCAGCGTCGCCGCCGCCGCCTCGACCTTGCGGTTGGTCTCGTCCTTGGAAAGACCCGCCATCTTGAGGCCGAAGCCGATATTGCCGCGCACACTCATATGCGGATAGAGCGCATAGGACTGAAACACCATCGACAGCCCGCGCTTGGCCGGCGGCGTGTCGACGACGTTCTTGCCGTCGATCAGGATCTTGCCGCCTGAGACGTCCTCGAGCCCGGCGATCAGCCGCAGCAGCGTGGTCTTGCCGCAACCGGACGGGCCGACGAACACCACGAAGGAGCCGTCCGCGATCTCGAGATCGGCGCCCTTGATGATGTGCACGGGCCCGAAGGATTTCTGTACGTCCTGAAGTGTGATCTGACCCATGATCCGCCAGCCCCTTTACTTCACCGCGCCGAAGGTGAGCCCGCGCACGAGCTGCTTCTGGCTGAACCAACCGAGGACGAGAATGGGCGCGATCGCCAGCGTCGAGGCCGCCGACAGCTTTGCCCAGAACAGCCCTTCCGGGCTCGAATAGGAGGCGATGAACGTGGTGAGCGGCGCGGCGTTCGAGGTCGTCAGGTTGAGCGTCCAGAACGCCTCGTTCCAGGCGAGGATCAGATTGAGCAGCATGGTCGAGGCGAGGCCCGGGATCGCCATTGGCGTCAGCACATAGACGAGCTCGCGGCCGATGGTAGCGCCGTCCATGCGCGCGGCTTCGAGGATGTCGCGCGGGATCTCCTTGAAATAGGTAAAGAGCATCCAGATCACGATCGGTAAGTTACCGAGGCAGAGGATGAAGATCAGTCCAGCGCGGGAATCGAGCAGGCCGAAGGTCTTGAAGATCAGATAGATCGGCACCAGCACGCCTACCGGCGGCATCATCTTGGTCGAGAGCATCCAGAGCAGGATGTCCTTGGTGCGTTTGGTCGGGGAGAACGCCATCGACCAGGCCGCGGGGATTGCGATCAGCAGCGCGATCAAGGTCGAGCCGCCGGCGATGATGATCGAGTTCAGCGCGTGATGCAGATAGTCGCTGCGCTCCTGTACGGTGGCGTAGTTTTCCGTGGTCCAGTGGAAGAACAGGAAGGACGGCGGAATCGCGAAGGCCTCTAACTCGGTCTTGAAGCTCGCCAGTACCATCCAGAGGATCGGGAAGAAGATCAGGAAGCCGAAGAACCACGCCCCGATCGTCGATACCACCACCCGCTGCGTCGTCGCCATCCGCGCCATGCTCTCATGCCTCCAGGTTGCGGCCGACGATGCGGACGAGGAAGAAAGCGACGATGTTGGCGATCACGACAGCAACGAGGCCGCCGGCGGAGGCACTGCCGACATCGAACTGGATCAGCGCCTGCGAATAGATCAGGAACGCGATGTTGGTGGTCGACAGTCCGGGACCACCGCCGGTGGTGACGTAGATCTCGGCGAACACCGTGAGCAGGAAGATGGTCTCGATCAAGATCACCACTGTGATGGGACGCGCCAGATGCGGCAGCGTGATGTAGATGAAGGCCGAGAGCGCGCTGGCGCCGTCCATCTCGGCCGCCTCCTTCTGCTCCTCGTCAAGCGATTGCAGCGCGGTGAGCAGGATCAGCGTCGCGAACGGCAGCCATTGCCAGGCGACGATCAGGATCACCGCGAGCAGCGGCGCGTCAGTGAACCAGTCGATCGGCGTCAGCCCGAATACCTTGGCGAGCCAGGCGAACAGGCCGGACACCGGATGCATCAAGAGGTTCTTCCAGACCAGCGCGCTCACCGTCGGCATCACGAAGAACGGTGCGATCACCATCAGCCGCACGATGTTGAGGCCGATCACGGGTTGATCGAGCAGCACCGCCAGGGGAATGCCGAGCAGGATGGTCAGCGCCAGCACCGAGCCGACCAGCACCAGCGTGTTCCGGAGCGAAGCGAGGAAGGCGGGATCGGTGAGGAAGTAGCGGAAATTCTCCAGGCCGACGAACGCCTCGGAGCCGGGATCGAGCAGGCTGTAATGCAGGGTCGAGAAATAGATCGTCAGCGCCAGCGGGACGATCATCCAGATGAACAGGAGCCCGACGGCCGGGGTCAGAAGCGACCGCGCAAGGAACTGCGTCTGCCGGGTTGCCATTCTTGGCCTCTCCGCTGGAGAAAGAAGGCGGCCATCCGTCCGGGGCTGGCTGGTGGATGGCCGCAAGTGTGAGCTCAGGGAGAGCTCGGGTCTACTTGATATAGCCGGCGCGCTTCATCTCGCGCTCGGTCGCGGATTGCGCGGCGGTGAGCGCGGCATCGACCGTCATCGATCCCGCGAGCGCGGCGGAGAATTGCTGGCCCACCTGCGTGCCGATGCCCTGGAATTCGGGGATCGCCGCGTATTGCACGCCGACGTAAGGCACCGGCTTCACGGTGGGCTTGTTCGGGTCGGCCGCATCAATCGAGGCCAGCGTCAGCTTCGCGAACGGCGCGACTTTCAGATAGTCCTCGTTCTGGTAGAGCGAGGTCCGTGTGCCCGGCGGCACGTTGGCCCAGCCCTCCTTCGACGCCACGAGCTTGGTGTAGTCCTTGCTGGTGGCCCAGGCGATGAACTTTTCGGCGGCTTCCGTCTTCTTGGAGCCGGCGGGGATTGCGAGGCTCCAGGCCCACAGCCAGTTGGCGTTCTTGCCGAGCCCAGTGTTCGGCGCCAGCGCAAAGCCGACCTTGTCGGCGACCTTGGACTCCTTCGGATTGGTGACGAAGGACGCCGCGACCGTGGCATCGATCCACATCGCGCACTTGCCGGCGTTGAACAGCGCCAGATTCTCGTTGAAGCCGTTCGAGCTCGCGCCGGGCGGGCCGGCCTCCTTCATCAGATTGACGTAGGTCGTAAGCGTCGTCTTCCATTCCGGCGTGTTGAACTGCGGCTCCCACTTCTCGTCGAACCAGCGCGCGCCGTAGGAATTGGCCATGGCCGACAGGAACGCCATGTTCTCGCCCCACCCGGCCTTGCCGCGGAGACAGATGCCGTAGGTGCCGGCGCTCTTGTCAGTGAGCTTCTTGGCGGCGTCGATGACGAAATCCCAGGTCGGCTTTTCCGGCATCTTCAGGCCGGCCTTCTCGAACAGGTCGGTGCGATACATCACCATCGAGCTCTCGCCATAAAACGGCGCGGCGTAGAGCTTGCCGTCGACGGAGACCGCGTCCCTGATCTTCGGCAGCAGGTCGGCGACGTCGTAATCGGCGCCGAGATTGGCGAGCGGCACCAGCCAGCCCTTCTTGGCCCAGATTGGCACCTCGTAAGTGCCGATGGTGAGGACGTCGAACTGGCCGCCCTTGGTGGCGATGTCCGTGGTGACGCGCTGGCGCAGCACGTTCTCCTCCAGCGTCACCCATTTGACGGTGATGTCCGGATTTTTCTTGGTGAATTCGCTGGTCAGCCCCTGCATGCGGATCATGTCGCCATTGTTGACGGTGGCGATGGTCAGGGTCGTTTCGGCCATCACAGGGACGGCCAGCAACAGGCAAGACGCGCCGCAGACGGCGCCGAGGACGTGTTTCACGGTGACCTCCCTAGGATCGCGCTTCTGAGCATATGCCCACGCGTTGGGCGTATGTTCGGACGAGGTGCGGCGCTTGTCAAGCAGGCGCGCGGACGTTCCCGCAACTTATGAGTGCTGCGGTGCGGGAGGGCCGGAGCTTTTCCTCCGCCTTCGCTGTCATGCCCCGCGAAAGCGGGGCATCCAGTACGACGTGTCGTGAGTTGGTTTCGCACCGGATAGGCCGCGGCGTACTGGATCATCCGCTTTCGCGGATGATGACATTGGCGCAAGTGGCTGTAGCGCCCGCCCTACCGCTCCAGAATCGCCCTTGCCGTCGCCTCGTCCGTGATCAGGCCGTTGATCAGGTGCCCGTTCAGCGCGGCCGCGATCGCCGGCACCTTGGCTGCACCGACCGCGGCGCCGATCGTCGTGGTCTTGGCCGGCACTTCCGGCGGAATGCTGGTGAGGCGCCTGTTGGTGCCGGCCTTGAGCAGGCGGCCCTTGGAATCATAGGCCCAACCGGTGATTTCGCCGATCGCCCCCTGCCGCATCATCTCGAACAATTCGTCGCGGGTGACGAAGCCGTCGACGTGGATTTGCGCCTTCTGGTCCATCTGACCGATGCCGACGAGGCGCAAGTCAGCCTTGGCCGCGACCGCCTTAACCTTCGCGATCGGCTCGATCCGCACCATCTTGTTGCGCTCGTCTTCCGACGACATCAGGAACGGCAGCGGCATCGGATAGTGCCGCGCACCGGTGCGGTCGGCGAGCCGGCCGACGGTGTCGTAGAAGCTCGCCGAACCATCGGCGGAGATGTTGCCGACCAGCGAGACGATCTGGTGGTTGGGCCGGTCGATCGGCGTCACGCGCTCGACCGCGGCGCGCACCGCCCTGCCCGTGCCGAGCGCGACGATGACGGGCGTTTCCGAACGCAACGTCGAATCCAGCAGATTGGCGCAGCGTTCGGCGATGCCTGCCGTGGCCTGCGGCGCGGCAGGATCGGCCGGCACCACCTCGCAATGGCTGAGGTCGAAGCGCTCCTTCAAGCGTGCCGCCAGTTCCATGCAGGCGGCGATGGGATGTTCGAGACGGAAGGTGATGAGACGTTCGGCGAGGCACAGCGAGACCAGCCGCTGCGCGGAGGCCCGCGAGACCTGGAGCATCTTTGCGATCTCGTCCTGGGTGTGACCGGCAATGAAATAGAGCCAGCCGGCACGCGCGGCATCGTCGAGTCTGGACCTTTCGTTCTCGACGGCCATGGCGGCCTATGCCTCCCAGAATTCGCTCATGTGCGCGAAGACCCGATCGGCCCCGGCGCCGGACAATATAGCCTGGCCGTCGCGTCCGCGATAATGGCTGCCGCCGACAAATCCCCAGACGGTCATGCCGGCAGCCTTCGCGGCCAGCACGCCACTGACGCTGTCCTCGATCACCAGTGTGCGCGCAGGGAGCGCGCCCATTTTCTCCGCCGCGTGGAGAAAGAGATCCGGCGCGGGCTTGCCGTGCGTGACCATCTGCGCCGTGTAGATCCGGTCGCCGAAATGGGGCGCGAGACCGGTCACCCTCAGCGACAGCGCGACGCGGTCGAGATCACTCGACGAGGCCACGCAACACGGCACGCGCAGTCCGGACAGGACGGTATCCGCATCGGGAATCGGATGGAGCGCTTTCTCGAAGGCGGTCAGTACGCGCGACTTCAGCCGGACGGGAAAATCGGCCGGCACCGCCTGGCCGAGTTCGCGATAGTGCTGCGTGATCGCGCTCGTGCTTCGTCCGAGAAACAGCTCGAGCGCCTGCGCAAGTGTCAGCGATATCCCAAATCCGGACAGCTCGTCCACAAGGCACTGGCAGCTCACGAGCTCGCTGTCGACGAGCACGCCGTCGCAGTCGAAAATGACCAGATCGGGCCTTTGCCGGCTTCGGTCCATCCGGCCATTCGATCATATACCCACACTTTGAGCAATAGTTCACCCGGTGGAGGACATATGCGGGTTCTCCGGGGTCAATGGGCGACCTGTCGATAGATCGCCGGCAGCGCCGCAGGCAGTCGACGGATGTTGCCGACGATGGCGTAGCCGCTGCGGCCGAACAACGTCGGGACGTAGGATTGCGCCGTCGCATCGACCGTCACGCCGAAGACCGCGATGCCGAGCCGCCGCGCCTCCTGCACGGATTTGCGGGTGTCCTCGACCGCAAAGCGCCCCTCATAATGATCGACGTCGTTCGGCTTGCCGTCGGTGAGAACGAGCAGCAACTTCTTGCGCTGCGGCTGGCGCGCCAGCTCGGCCGAGGCGTGGCGTACCGCCGCACCGATCCGTGTGTAATAGCCAGGCTTCAGCGCGCCGATCCGGCGCTCGATCGCGCCACTCATCGGCTCGCCGAAGGCCTTGACCGTTTCGAGCCGCACCCAGGAACGCCGGCGCGAGGTGAAGGTGAGGATGCTGTGGTGATCGCCGCAGGCCGACAGGCCGTGCGCAAGCACCAGCAGCGCCTCCTTCTCGACGTCGAGCACCCGATAACCGTCGACCCACGCATCCGTCGAAAGCGAGACGTCCACGAGCAGCGTGACGGCAAGATCGTCCCCTCGCGGTCGCATCGCCACATGGACCCGATCGAGACCGCCCCCGCCACTTCCGGCGCGGAGATCGCACCGCGCGCGCACGAGCGCGTCGAGATCGAGGTCGTGCCCATCGGCCTGGGCGCGCATCAATTCATGACGCGGCCGCAACACCTCGAAGCGGCGGCGCACCTGGCGGATGTGCCGACGCATGGCGTCATCAGGCGTCCAGCCCTCACCCAGCTCGGAGGCCGCACCCGCGAGCACACGGCAATGATCGGGCAGATAGGAGCTGCTGCGATAGTCCCATTCGGGATAGCTCAGGTCGGCGTTCAATGGCGATACATCGAGGGCTTCCGGCGGCAGGTCGAGATCGAATTTGAGCCGGCTCGCCGGCTTGCCGCTGCGGCGGCTGAGCGTGATCTCCTCGAGGTCGTCGGCTGCCTTCCGCGCATCCTCGTCCTCACTGTCGTCAGCCGGGCGGTCGACATTGATCATCTCGGCCATCGCGAGGATCTTTTCAAAGCGATTGAGCACGAAAGGATCGCGGCGATCGGTACCGTCTTCGCGCTCGCGGACGGCAAAACGCTTGCGATCGTCCGATGGCACTGGTGCAGCGGTCGGCACGCACGCGTCGTCACCCGCATGTGCGGGCGACAGCGCCCGTGTCCAGCAATCGCCCCAGAGCGGGCATGGCAGGATCGAACGATAGCCGGGCGGCGCCTTGTCCGGCAGCGGCCCCGTCCCCATCATCGCCGGCCACAGCTTTCCCACCGGCGGCGTATCGGCGCCGAGCAGAGCAAGCACGATCTGCTCCATGTCCTGCTCGATGCGCGGCAATGGCCGGTGCGGCCGCGCCATGGCCGTGGCCGCGGCCAGCCGGGCGTAGTCTTCGGCAAGGCCGGGACATTCCGTGAGCACAAGCACCGCGACTTCGCTGGTCCGGCGCAGCGTCAGCAGATCGCGCCGCAGCGGATCGGCCTCCGCGATCACGTCGACCGGTGCAAAGGCAAACCACGCGGCCAGCCACCGGTACAGCGCAGCATTCAGCCCGCGATCGGCGAAGATCGCGATGTTGTCGGGCAGGAAGATCGTCGCGGCGTCACGCCCGGGTTGCGCGAGCCGCTCGTCGCCGAGCCCGATGCGCTGACGCCATCCAAGCCGATGCCCGGTCCGACGGGCACTCGCGCTCGCGATCTGCACGCCCGTCTCTCCGCCAAGCGCGCGGAACATGATTGCGATCCGGCTGCGCACCTCCGCGAGCGACACCGCGTGTTCGGCATGGGCCTGATAGCTCGCGGTGCCGCCGACCAGGCGATGCCAGGCTCGGCCGACGGTTTCTTCAAGCTCGAGGAAATCGAGCATCGCATCCCCCTCAGGACATCACGGCGCGTGCGACGTCGAGCAGCGCCGCCTTGACGTCTGCGTCATCGGTGAGCGGTTCGATCATGCCGGCCAGCACCGCATCCGTAATTGAGGCTCCCGCCGCAATCAGGGTGGCGCAATAGACCACGAGACGGGTCGAAACGCCCTCCTCCAGGTCGTGCCCCTTCAGCGCGCGCAGCCGGCCGGCCAGCAGGACCAGCGGCCGCACATAGTCGGGTGCGAGCCCGCTCTCGGCCGCGACCACCGCGATCTCCTGCTCCGGGGCTAAGAAGCCGAACTCGACGGCGACGAAGCGCTGACGCGTCGACGGCTTCAACGCCTTCAGCAGCGTCTGGTAACCGGGATTGTAGGAGACCACCAGCATGAAGCTCTTCGGCGCGACCAGCTCCTCACCGGTCCGCTCCAGCGGCAGGATACGGCGGTCGTCGGTGAGCGGATGCAGCACCACCGTGACGTCCTTGCGCGCCTCCACGACTTCGTCGAGATAGCAGATGCCGCCTTCCCTCACCGCCCGTGTCAGCGGACCGTCGGTCCATACGGTGTCGCCGCCCCTTAGCAGGTAGCGGCCGGTAAGATCGGCGGCGGTGAGATCGTCGTGGCACGCGACGGTGTGAAGCGGCAGTCCTAGCCGCGCCGCCATGTGGGCGACGAAGCGCGTCTTGCCGCAGCCGGTCGGCCCCTTCAGCAGGACCGGGAGCTGGTGCCGCCAGGCGTGCTCGAACAGCGCGCATTCGTTGCCGCTCGGAACGTAAGCCGGGAGCACGAGCGCGGGTGCCGCCAGGGCGTGAAGTGCTGCTGTCATGGTTCTTCTCCGGAAATCATTCTGGAAAGGCGGCCGCGACTGCGCGGCCGCCTTGCGTTTATTCGGCCGGTTGCAGGGCGCCCGAGATAGTCGCCTGCTTCTCGCGGCCGGGCACCAGCACCGCCCAGACGAACATCAATGCCGAGATCGCGACGAACACGCCGGAGCCGAGCCGCACCCAGTAGAAGAAGGCAAGCTGGTCCTGCACGTCCATGTAACTCTGGCCAAGCACGCGCTGGAGATGGACTTGAATCACGCCGGCAAAGGTCAGCGCGAAGGTCATGGTCATCATCGCCGTGCACATGATCCAGAAGCTGGTCATGCTGAGCCACTGGTTATAGGGCGCACGTCCCTTGATTTGCGGGATCGCATAAGCCATCACCGACAGGTTCAGCATCACATAGGCGCCGAAGAAGGCGAGATGGCCATGTGCGGCGGTGACCTGCGTGCCGTGGGTGTAGTAGTTCACCGACGACAGCGTGTGCAGGAAGCCCCAGACGCCGGCGCCGAGGAATGCCATCACCGAGCAGCCGACCGACCACAGCAGCGCGGCGCGGTTCGGATGCTTGCGGCCGGCCTTCCAGGTCATCTGCACCGTGAAGATCACCATGGTGAAGAAGGGCGCGACCTCCAGCGTGGAGAACAGCGAGCCGATCCACTGCCAGTAACCTGGCGCGCCGATCCAGTAGAAATGGTGGCCGGTGCCGAGAATGCCCGAGAACAGCGCAAGGCCGATGATGACGTAGAGCCACTTCTCGACCACCTCGCGGTCGATGCCGTTGAGCTTGATCATCAGATAGGCGAGCACGGACGCCATGATCAGCTCCCAGACGCCCTCGACCCAGAGATGAACGACATACCACCAGTACATCTTGTCGACCGCGAGATTGGCCGGATTGTAGAAGGCGAACAGGAAGAAGATCGCAACGCCCCACAGGCCGAACAACAGGATGTTAGTGACCGTCGTCTTGCGTCCCCTAAGCGCCGTCATCGTCACGTTGAACAGGAACATCAGGCAGACGACCACGATGCCGATCTTGATGATGAAGGGCTGCTCGAGGAATTCGCGGCCTTCGTGGTAGTGGAAGAGATAGCCGACCACGGCCACACCGGCTGCGCCGAAGAACATCCAGAACTGGATCTTTGCGAGCAGCGGGCTGTAAAGCTCGGTCTCGGTTTCCTCAGGCAGCAGGAAGTAGGTCGCGCCCATGAAGCCGATCAGCGACCACACGATCAGCGCGTTGGTATGAATCATCCTGACAATGTTGAACGGCAGCAGCACCGACAGCGTGTTGGGCAGTACGTAGATGGTTCCAGCAAGCAGGCCAAACAGGACCTGCGCCAGGAACAGCGTCAGCGCGCCGTAGAAATACAGCATCGCGACTTTCTGGGTCTGATATTTCATTTCGGGTTCTCTCTGTCTTGAAAGAGGCAAGGTCTTGAAAGAGGCAAGGCCCTGAAAGAGGAAGGCGTCAGCCGGCCTTGTTCGGCGGCCACTCCTGGCGCTTGATCTTGCTGGTCCATTGCAGGAAGTCGGCGAGATCGTTCAGTTCCTGGTCAGTGAGGTTGAACTGCGGCATCTGGCGCCGGCCCTCCGCGCCCGAGGGCTGCGATTGCATCCAGGCCTTCAAGGTCTCGCGCGCACCGGCCGGATCCTCATTGCCGCCCCAACGATCCCAGACATTGCCGACTTCGGGGGCGAAATAGGCGCCCTCGCCCAGCAAGGTGTGGCAGTTGATGCAGGAGTTCTTCTCCCAGACATGCTTGCCGCGCGCGACCGACGACGTCAGCGTGGCCGCGTCCGTCGAAGTCGTGGCCATGTAATAGTGGCTGTGCGCCGTCAGCCCCAAGAAGATGGCGAAGAAGAAGGCCGAGCCGCCGTAGAAGACGTTTCGAGCCGCCGACTTGGTCAGGCGTTCAGCCATTGCCAGTCCTTTCCGTTGTGAGTCCAGTCGTGAGGAAGCAGTGATGCTGTATCTTGCCGATTGGTGCCGACGGGTCTTTGTCCGGGCGCAATGAGCGCTGCGTTGACGGCGTCAGATCAATGCGATGACGGCGGAGGCGAGCCAGGCAAACAACACCACGATGAGGATCCATGCGCTCACCAGACCGCGCCAGAGCGCCGGCGCCGCGCGGAGATCCATGAAATCAAGCGCAATGCGGCGGCCCTTGATGGCGGCGAAGGTCAGCAACAAAGCGTCGCCGAGCAGCGGTCTCGGCACCAGCTGTGGCAGCAGCACCGTCGCCAGCGCGAGGCCGATCAGCACGAGCCAGGTGATGTCGAGACGGCCGGGCATGATCAGCGCACCAGATAGAGGATCGGGAACATGACGATCCAGACCAGATCGACCATGTGCCAGAAGGCGGCGCCGGTCTCGACGCCCGAGATCTCGGCGCGGCGGCAGACCACGGCAAGGATGATGATGCCGAGGCAGACGTGCAGGAGATGGAAGCCGGTCAGGAGGAAGTAGAGCGTGAAGAACGGGCTGGTCTCGAGGCCAACGCCGCGACCGATCTCCTCGGCATATTCGGCGAGCTTGATGGCGATGAAGAAGCCGCCGAGCGCCATGGCAATCAGTAGCCAGCGGCGCGATGCCCGCTTTTCACTGGCGCGCGCAGATCTGGTCGCCCTCGCCGCGGCCCAGCCGCTGGTCACCAGCACGATTGTGTTGAGGCCGGCGAGATTCGCGTTGAGCGCCGCCTGCCCAGCCGCGAACACAACGGGATGGATCGCCCGGGCAACGACGAAGGCGCCGAGGAACAGGCCGAAGGCGACGAGCTCGCTGAAGATCAGCACCCAGATCATGGGATCGCCGGGGAGATCTTCCAAGATTCCCCAGCCGGTTCCCTGTTGTTCGCAATCGGCCGCAGACATCGTCTTTCCGGATCAGGACACCGGCCAGACTTAGCTCAACCGTCCAGTTCGGAATTTGTCGCAGGACAAACTGGGGGGCCACCGGCGGAGATGTTTGCGCCGACGCAACGTCCCGCTCGCCGGAGCGCGGTACGAACAGACTCAGGGTTCGCAAAGAGCGGTGAGCAATGACATGAGCGATGCACAGATCGGGCTAATGACCGCGACACCCATCATCATCGCCTTCGCCATCGCGCTCCGGCGCATGGGCGTGCTGTCGACGGTGGCGACGGTATCGGCGGTGAGCCTCTCCGTCGCGATCGCGACGGTGCTGTTCACGACGCAGTAGCCGGGCACTACCGATGAGGAGACGATCAGCTATCGCCGGTCGGGCGCTATTCTCGGCAGGATGAGCTGAAACCGAGTCCCCGCGCCGGGCAGGCTCTCGAGCCGGAGCTGCCCACCCAGCCGGTCGACGACGATGCTGTGCACGATATGCAGACCGAGGCCGCTGGCGCCGTCGTGCCGGCGCGTGGTGAAGAATGGGTCGAAGGCCCGCCGTTCCACATCGGGAGCCATGCCGCAGCCGTCATCAGCAAACAGCAGCTCAACGTGGTCATCATTGACCGCACGGAGCGAGACGTTGATCGTCCCGGTCTCACCATCGGAGAACGCGTGCGTCATCGCATTGACTGCGAGGTTGGTGAGCACTTGGCCGAAAGGCCCGGGATAGCTGTCCATGGCGAGATTCGTTTCGCAGTGGAGGCTGAACGCGATGTCGCGCACCCGCAACTGCCGCTCGAACTGCGACAGAACCTGGCCGGTCAGCTCGCCTGCGTCGAAGCTGCGCCGAAGTGACTCGGTCTGGTCAGCCGCCACCTGCTTGAAGGATTGCACCCGCTCGGCGGCGCGACCGAGATTCGTGACCAGCTGCGCCGACGCATCGCTGACCAGTTCCAGAAACCCCGTCAGTGTCGAGCGCTTGAGATTACCCCGCGCGACCTCCGCCGCGAACTGCTCCGCCTTGCGCTGGAGCGTCGATGCCACCGTCAGACTGCTGCCGAGCGGCGTGTTGATCTCGTGCGCGACACCGGCAACCATGCGCCCGAGCGCCGCCAGCTTTTCCGCCTCGATCAGGGTGTCCTGGATATCGCGCAGATGGCGAAGCGCGGTCTCGGCGGCGTCCCTGGCGCTGTGAATCTCCCGCTCGGCGCGCTTGCGTTCGGTGATCTCCTCCGCCGCCACGTTGACCGCGACAATCTCGCCATCCGGCATTCGCAGCGGGTGCCAATAAGTAACCCAGGAACGCTCCTCGACCTGATCGGCCCGCTGCCCCGCCACCTCGATACCGATCACGGGCTCGCCCGTCGCGACGATCGAGCGCACAATCTGCTCGACGGAACCCGCCAGGGCCGGCACGCAGTCCCTGACCGTATGTCCAAGATGGCCTTCGATGGATATGCCGCAGATCTCGGTCAGACGCTGGTTGATCAGCAAATAGCGGCAGTCCGGCGACAGACAGGCCAACCCGATCGGGGCGGTGTCGTAGATCAGCTGCAACGCCGGCAAAGTCGAGACCAGCATCACTTCCGAAGCCGGCGATGACCTCACTGTACTCGTCACTCAGGTTCCCCGTGGTCCCTTGCGTCGACCACATGAGATTAGCACGGAATTGGCGATCGGTTGATCTAGATCAACAAGACGCGCCGGCGCCTCTCGCTCCGAGGCTCTGGAGTGAATCGCCTCGTTCAAAACAGAACAAAGGCGCCGATCAATAAACCTGCAGCAAAGGAGCCTAGCCCGAGGGTGCAGGCGGAAACGATGCGCAAGAGGATGCGAAGCCGGCCCTCAAATTCATCGTCTGTCATCTCGTGGATATGAGCCGCCACTGGTGCTGCCCTGCCCGTGCCCTGCTCGGCACCCCCGGATCTAGCCCCCAAATCATGGTCATCGCGAGGCATCGGTTCCGGTCGCGATGCCATGATCGAAATTGACGAAAATTGTAGTCGCCTGGCGGGGCGGCGCCAGAGCCTCCCCCGCGACGTGATTTTGCGCTTACCGCCGCTGATTATACACGTCGATGCACACCGCGCCCAACAGCACCAGGCCCTTGATGACCTGCTGATAGTCGATGCCGATGCCGAGGATGGACATGCCGTTGTTCATCACGCCCATGATCATGGCGCCGACCACCGCGCCGCCGACGCGGCCGACGCCGCCATAGGCCGAGGCGCCACCGATGAAGCAGGCAGCGATGACGTCAAGCTCGAAGCCGAGGCCCGCTTTCGGCGTCGCGGTGTTGAGGCGCGCGGCAAAGACGAGGCCGGCGAGAGCCGCGAGCACGCCCATGTTGACGAAGGTGAGGAAGGTCAACCGTTCGGTCTTGATGCCCGACAGGCTTGCCGCCTTGGCGTTGCCGCCGACCGCATAGATCTGCCGGCCGATCACGGTGCGGCGGGTGACGAAGCCGTAGAGCGCGATCAAGGCGCTCATGATCACCAGCACGTTCGGCAGGCCGCGATAGGTCGCGATCAGGTAGGTGAAGTAGAGCACGGCGCAGGCCAGCACCACGCTCTTGCCGAGGAAGAACGCGTAAGGCTCAACCTCGATGCCGTGCGACTGCTCGCGCGCGCGGCTCTTGGCGCTGGCATAGACCAGCCCCAGCGCCAGCACGGCGCCGATCAGCATCGAGGTCGGATGCAGCGTGCCCGCTTCGGGCAGGAACTCCGGAATGAAGCCCGATGACAGTTTCTGGAAAGTCGGCGGAAACGGCCCGAGCGACTGCCCCTGCAACACCGCCAGCGCAAGTCCCTTGAACACGAGCATGCCGGCCAGGGTCACGATGAAAGATGGTATCTTGAAATACGCGACCCAATAGCCCTGCGCCGCGCCGATCGCAGCGCCGACCACGAGGCAGGCGATGAAGGCGAGCGTATAGTCGACCTTGTACGTCACCATCAGCAGGGCGGCGACCGCGCCGACGAAGCCCGCGACCGACCCCACCGAGAGGTCGATATGGCCGGTGACGATCACGAGCAGCATGCCGAGCGCCATGATGACGATGTAGCTGTTCTGGAGCACCAGATTGGTCAGGTTGAGCGGCTGGAGCAGCGTGCCGCCGGTCATGACCTGGAAGAACAGCATGATCGCGATCAGCGACATCAGCATGCCGTAATTGCGCAAATTGTTCTTGATGAAGCTGCCGGTCCGGCGCTCCTCGGGCAGCGACACCGTCTTGTCGGTCATGGCTGCAATCCTCCCATCTCCGCGGCCTCAGGCACGCCGTTTCCGTTGCTTCGTTCGTTGCGCATGATGGCGCGCATGATCTTCTCCTGCGTCGCCTCTGCGCCCTTGAACTCCCCGACGAAGGCGCCGTCGTTCATGACGCAGATGCGATCGCAGATACCGAGCAGCTCGGGCATCTCCGAGGAGATCACCACGACGCCGCGCCCGGCCTCCGCAAGCTCGTTGATGATACAGTAAATCTCGTATTTGGCACCGACATCGATGCCCCGGGTCGGCTCGTCCAGGATCAGGACCTTGGGATCGGTCATCAGCCATTTCGACAGCACCACTTTCTGCTGGTTGCCGCCGGAGAGCTGGCCGGTCTCCTGGTACACGTCGGAGCAGCGGATGCGCATGCGGCTCCGGTAGTCGCTGGCAACCTTCAGCTCGGCGATGTCGTCGATCACCCGGCCGGGTGCGACCTGGTCGAGGCTGGCGAGCGTGATGTTCTTGCGGACGTCATCGGCCAGGATCAAGCCCAGCTGCTTGCGGTCCTCGGTGACATAGGCAAGGCCGGCGTCGATCGCAGCCGCGACGCTCGGCAGCACGATCTCCCTGCCCTCGAGCCGGATCCGGCCGCTGATAGTGGTGCCCCAGGAGCGGCCGAACAGGCTCATGGCAAACTCGGTGCGGCCGGCGCCCATCAGCCCGGCAATGCCGACGACCTCGCCGCGCTTCACGCCGAAATTGACGTTCTTGATCACCTGCCGCTCGGGATGAATGGGGTGATAGACCGACCAGTTCTCGACGGTCAGGACAGGCGCGCCGATCTTCGCGCTGCGCTCGGGAAAGCGATGGGCGAGATCGCGGTTGACCATGCTGCGGATGATGCGGTCTTCCTGGATCGGCTCGCTGCGGCAGTCGATGCTGTCGACGGTGCGGCCGTCGCGCAGCACGGTGATGTGGTCGGCGACCTTGGCCACCTCGTTGAGCTTGTGCGAGATCAGGATCGAGCCGATGCCCTGCTCGCGGAAGGCCATCAGGCGTTCGAGCAGCGCGGCGCTGTCGGCCTCGTTGAGGCTCGCGGTCGGCTCGTCCAGGATCAGCATCCGCACCCGCTTGGACAGCGCCTTCGCGATCTCTACCAGCTGCTGCTTGCCGACGCCGAGGTCGGTGATCAGCGTATCCGGCGATTCCTTCAGGCCGACCTGCGCGAGCAGCTCGCGCGTGCGCCGGTAGACCTCGTCGCGATCGATGACGCCGAATTTTGACGGCGGATGCGACAGGAAGATGTTCTCCGCGATCGACATCAGCGGGATCAGCGCCAGCTCCTGGTGGATGATGATGATGCCGAGCGCCTCGGAATCGTTGATGTCGCGGAAGCGGCGCTCCTCGCCCTCGAAGACGATGGTGCCCTCGTAGCTGCCGGCCGGGTAGACGCCGCTGAGCACTTTCATCAGTGTGGATTTGCCGGCACCGTTCTCGCCGACAAGCGCGTGGATCTGCCCGGCCTCGACCGAGAAGTTCACGTCACGCAGAGCCTGCACGCCTGAAAAGCTCTTGCTGACGTTGCGCATCTCCAGCATGACGGTCATGATTTCACATCCCTCGATCGCTGCTAGTTCACCTCTCCCCGCTTGCGGGGAGAGGGAGAAGAGGCTCTCCCCGCAAGCGGGGAGAGGGGAAAGAAAGAAGCTTACTGGAACTGCGACTTCTTGTAGTAGCCGCTGTCGACCAGAGTCTTCTCCCAATTGTCCTTGTAGACCACGACCGGCTTCAAGAGATAGGACGGCACCGTCTTGGCGCCGTTCTCGTAGGTCTTGGTGTCGTTGACGGTGACCTGCTTGCCGGCGAGTGCGGCGTCGACCATGTCGGCGGTCACCTTGGCGAGGTCGCGGGTGTCCTTGAAGATGGTCGAGTACTGATCGCCGCGCAGCATCGCCTTGATCGAGGGCACCTCGGCATCCTGACCCGAGATAACAGGCATCGGCTGGCCGGCGCTGCCATAGCCCACGCCCTTCAGCGATGAGATGATGCCGATCGAGAGGCCGTCATAGGGCGACAGCACCGCGTTGACCTTCTTGTTGCCGTAGTAGGCGCTGAGCAGATTGTCCATGCGCGCCTGTGCGGTGGCGCCGTCCCAGCGGAGCGTCGCGACCTTGTCCATGCCCATCTGGCCGGAGACGACGACGAGCTTGCCGCTGTCGATGTACGGCTTCAGCACGCTCATCGCGCCGTTGTAGAAGAAGTAGGCGTTGTTGTCGTCGGGCGAGCCGCCGAACAGCTCGATGTTGAATGGGCCCTTGCCGTCCTTGAGGCCGAGCCCCTGCACGAGCGATTCCGCCTGCAGCACGCCGACCTGGAAATTGTCAAAGGTCGCGTAATAGT
Organism: Bradyrhizobium sp. 482_C4_N1_8; assembly: GCF_052075965.1. NCBI lineage: Bacteria > Pseudomonadati > Pseudomonadota > Alphaproteobacteria > Hyphomicrobiales > Nitrobacteraceae > Bradyrhizobium > Bradyrhizobium sp. 482_C4_N1_8. The sequence continues at coordinate 6,392,838 of NZ_CP197231.1, forward strand.
CGACATTCGGCGTGCCGCGGATCAGGCGGTCATAGGCGATCACGGTGATGCCTTTTGCTTTCGCCTGCTTGAGCACGTCGGACAGCGTGGTGCCGTCGATCGCGGCGATCACCAGCGCTTTCGCACCCTTGGTTACCATGTTCTCGACCTGCGAGAGCTGGTTCGGGATGTCGTCCTCGGCATATTGCAGATCGGTGTTGTAGCCGCGCTCCTTCAGCACCTTGACCATGTTGTTGCCGTCGTCGATCCAGCGCGCCGACGATTTCGTCGGCATGGCTATGCCGACCGTCGCCTTATCCTGGGCGGAGGCGGTGACGCCTGAGGCCATCGTCGCTGCGCCGGCCAGCGCCAGCGCGAGGAATGTCGTCTTCAGTTTCAGCATGTTTTACTCCCTTGGGTGTCAGACTGTTTCTTCGTTTCGTCGAGAACGTTGGTCGTGTGCGGCTTCGAGCCTCCTATGCGAGCTTGACGTCAGGCTCCGCGCGGCCACGCGCAGATGCCTGCAACAGGAAAGTGCAGCCGGCTTGCGGATCGGCAGCGCGCGCCGCCGCGTCCATATCCTGCCAGGCCGAGGTGACGAGGAGGCGTGACAGATCAGGGCCGACGAAGGCCGGGCAGCTCGACTGCTTTGCCGGCACGCGCAGCGAGCGCAGGCGCTCGCCTTGCGGAGAGTAGACATCGACCCGGCCCGCACCCCAGCAGGCGTTCCAGATCTGCCCGTCGGCGTCGCACACCGAGCCGTCGAGGCCCCCGATGCCGGTGTGGCGCAACAGAACGTCCGGCTCGCCTCGCGGCAAGCCGGTCGCCGGATCAAGCGGAACGGCGTAGAGCACGGCGCGCGCGGTGTCGGCGAAGTAGCCGGTCGCACCATCAGGTGAAAAACAGATCGAATTGGGAATGGTGATGCGGGGGAACAGCATCGAGATCTTGCCGCGATGGAACGCGTAGATCGCGCCGGCTCCTGCTTCCGCATTGCGGCCCATGGTGCCGATCCAGAACGTGCCGGACTGATGCACACGGGCATCGTTGGAGCGCGTCCCGGGATTGTCGGCTTCAAGCGGACAGACCAGCGTCAACGCGCCGTCAGCGAGCTTGCGGACGTAGAGGCCGTCTTCGGCGACGATCAACTGGCGCTCGGCGTCGATGCGCCCGAGACCGCTCGCCATCCGGCCGAGCGCGTGGACGCGAATGCTGCCGCTGCCGAGATGGGCCTCGAACAGCCGCCCCTCACGGATATCGAACCACCAGGCCGTGTCGCTGCTCAAATCATAGGTCGGCCCCTCGCCGAGATGGCATGGATCGTCCGAGAGAACCGAGGTCGGCACCTCTTCCATCATGGCGTCCTCACTCCAAAGCGATAGACCGTGTGATGGCGGTAGACCTCGCCGGGATTGAGGCGCGGGCTCGGGAAATCCGGCCGGTTCGGCGCATCCGGCCAGATGTGCGGCTCGAGACACATGGCATCCGACTGCCGGATGAGCTTACCGCCCTTGCCCGAAATCGTGCCGTCGAGATAGTTGCCGGAATAGACCTGAAGGCCGGGCTGATTGGTCAGGAGCTCCATGATGCGCCCCGAACGCGGCGCCTCCAGCCGGGCCGCGAAAGCAAGCTTGCCGTCACGCCCGAGGCAGTAGGTATGGTCGTAGCCCTTGCCGTTCCGCAACTGCTGATCGCTCTCGCGGATGCGCGCGCCGACGGCCTCGCCGTCGCGGAAGTCGAACGGCGTTCCGGCCACCGCGCGCGGCGGCTCAGGCAACGGAATGGCGGTGGGATCGATGGCGAGGAAATGCTCGGCGGCGACCGTCAGCTTGTGGTCGAGAATGGGCGTGCCTGAGGTCGCGCCTTCCAGATTGAAGAAGCTGTGATTGGTCAGGTTGACGATGGTCGGACGGTCGGTTCGCGCCTCCATCGTCAACGACAGCTCGGCCGGGCCGGTGACGCGATAGGTCAGGCGCACGTCGAGCCGGCCGGGATAGTTTTCTTCGCCATGCGGGCTCGAATAGGTGAGCGTGACGCCCGGCTCCGCGCCGTCATCGATGGCGGCTATCTCCCAGAGCTTGCGATCGAACCCGTCGAGGCCGCCGTGCAGCGCATTCGGACCGTTGTTGACCGGAAGCTGCACCGTTTCGCCGTCCAGCGAAAATCGTCCGTTGGCAATGCGGTTGGCGTAGCGGCCGACGGTGGCACCGAAGAACTTTCGTTCGGCGAGATAACCGGCGAACGCGTCATGGCCGAGCACGACGTCGTCGTAACCGCCTTTGGCGTCCGGTGCGATGAGCGCCTGGATCACCGCGCCATGGGTGATGATGCGGGCTTCGAACCCGCCCTCCCCGCGCAGCACGATGCGCTCGACGTTGCGGCCGTCCGGCAGCGTTCCGAAGATGTCTTTTGTTATTTTTGAGCCAGCCATGTTCAGTCCACAAACGGTTCGACGATGTTACGCTTGCCGAGCAGGAAGGCATCGGCAACGAGACGCAGCGGCGCCAGGTCGACGTCGCGCGCGCCGGTCGCGGTGAGCTTGACGAAGCGCCCGTACAGCTCGCGATATTCCTGGTCCGGCGCCTCGGCAACGGTCTTGCCGTCGATCGCCATGCGCCGGCCGCCGCCGGACAACGTCATTTGGCCCTGGTCCGTTTCGACGAGGATATCCCAACTCTGCGGTCCGGTCTGGCGGAAATCGAACTCGGCGGTCACAGGCAGGCCGCCAATGTCGGTCAGCGTCAGGTTCGCGGCGATCGGGGCCTGGCAATTGGCTGGAAAGGCCAGCTCGGCCGCGGTGACGAACACCGGCCGGGGCAGAATACGGGTCAGGATCGAGAGCGCGTTGATGCCAGGATCGAACACGCCGAGCCCGCCCGGCTCCCAGATCCAGCCCTGCCCGGGATGCCAGACGCGAACGTCTTCCTTCCAGTTGATGTGCACAGACTTGATCTGCCGCGTGAGAAGCCACTCGCGCGCCGGCTCGACCGCGGGAGCATAGCGCGAATGCCAGGTCGCAAACAGCGTTCGCTTGGCTTCCTCCGCCATCGCGATCAGCGGGTCGAGCTCGGCGACGCCGGTGCCGGGCGGCTTCTCCAGCATCACGTGCTTGCCGGCAGCGAGCGCCGCGGCGGCCTGGGCGCGCCGTACCTGCGGCGGCGTGCAGAGCGAGACGGCATCGATCGGCGGTCCCTTTTCCAGCAGTTCCTCGATGGTCGCAAAATGCGGCACGCCCGGCAGCGATGCGTTGCGGCTCGCGACGGCCGCGAGCGTCGCGCCCGCCGTCGCAGCAATCGCACCGACATGCTGGTCGCGCGCGATCTTGCCGAAGCCGACGATGGCAATGCGAAGTTCGGTCACGCTTTTTCTCCAATATCCGCGGACGGCAGCGCCTCGGCCTCGTGGCGGCGCATACCGTTGTGAATGACATAAACCATCGCTTCCGAGGCGGTCTGGGCGTCGCCGGCGGCGATGCCATCGACGATCTTCTGGTGCCAGAGCAGCACGGTGTCGCGGTCCTCCGGCTCGACCGGTGCGCTGAGCAGGAAGGAGGCGCGCAGGGCGGCCTCGATGACGTGGCCGATCGAACGCATGAACAGATTGCCCGAAGCACGCGCCACCGCAACATGGAGCGCGAGGTCGGCGTCGGCAAAGCCGACGGAATCGGAAGCCTCAAACCGCATGCGGTCCATGCAACGACGGAGCTCGGCGAGGTCGTCCTCGGACCGCTGCGCCGCCGCCAGCATGGCCGCACGCGGCTCGACCGCGAGGCGAATCTCGGCGAGGTCGTTGAGGAAACGCTTGTCGATGCCGGCATCCAGATGCCAGGCCAGCACGTCGGCGTCGAACATGTTCCAGGCGGCGCGCTCGCGTACGACTGTGCCGACGCGGGCCTTGGTGGTGAGCAGCCCCTTGGCGACCAGAGTCTTCACGCTCTCGCGCAGCACCGGCCGCGACACGCCGAACATCGCAATCATCTCGGCATCACCAGGCAGGCGCGTTCCCTCGGCGTAGCGGCCGGCGATGATGTCGACGCCGATCGAGCGGGCCACTTCCGCATGGTTGGAGTGAGCCCGGCGCGTCGGGATGACGACGATGCGCGACGTCATGTGGCTGCTCCTGCGCGCTTCGCCGCCGGCCGCCGCGCGAGCGCGACCAGCCCCTGCTGCAAGGCGATGAAGGCGAACAGTAGCACGCCGGTTGCGATCTTGGTCCACCAGCTCGACAGCGTTCCGTCGAAATTGATGTAGGTCTGGATCAGGCCCTGGATCAGCACGCCGAGGAAGGTGCCGATCACCGAGCCCTGCCCGCCCGTGAGCAGCGTGCCGCCGATCACGACGGCCGCGATGGTGTCGAGTTCGACGCCGACGGCGGAGAGCGAATAGCCGGCGCTAGTGTAGAAGGAGAACACGATGCCGGCGATGCCCGCGAGCAGGCTCGACAGCATGTAGATCCTCACCGTCATCTTGCCGACGGCAACGCCCATCAGGCTCGCGGTCGCCCGGCTGCCGCCGAGCGCATAGACATTGGCGCCGAACCGGGTGAGATGCAGCAGCAAGGCGCCGCCGATCACGATCACGAGCATGATGATGGCAATCGCCGTCAATCGCCCTCCGCCGGGCATCCGCAGCGCGAAATCCGACACGGTGGAATAGACCGGCGCGGTGATCGGCACCGATTCCGTCGAGAGCAGGAAGCTCGCGCCGCGGGCCAGGAACATCCCCGCCAGCGTCACGATGAACGGCGGCAGGTCGAAGACATGGATCACCGCGCCCATCGCCGCTCCGAAGGCCGCCGAGAGCGCGAGGATCGCGACGAAGGCAAGCAGCGGCGGCACGCCCCAGCGCTCGATCGCAAGCGCGACGAACACCGTGGTGAAACCGATCACCGAGCCGACCGAGAGGTCGATGCCGCCGGAGATGATGACGAAGGTCATGCCGGTCGCGACGATGCCGAGAAAGGCGTTGTCGGTGAGGAGATTGCCGACCACGCGGGTCGAGGCGATGTTGGGGAATTGCACGGCGCAGAGCGCAAAGCCGGCAACGAGCACGATGGCGGTGATGAGGACGGGCGGCAGGCCTTTCATGCTTTGGACCTCCGCAGCCGCGCGGCGATGCCGGCAACCCCTGAAAATTTCGGCGATTGCAGCAGCAGCACCGTCATCACCACCACCGCTTTGACCAGCAGATTGAATTCGGGCGGGTAGCCGGACAGCAGAATGCCGGTGTTCATGGTCTGGATGATCAACGCACCGAGCACGGCCAGCACGAGGCTGAAACGGCCGCCGAACAGGGAGGTGCCGCCGATCACCACCGCGAGGATGGCGTCGAGCTCGAGCCAGAGGCCGGCATTGTTGGCATCGGCGCCCATGATGTCGGCCGCCGCGATCACGCCGGCGAGCGCGGCGCAGATGCCGCACCAGACGTAGACAGCCAGGATCATCGCACGCGTGCCGACGCCAGCAAGCTCGCTCGCCCGCGCGTTGCCGCCGGTTGCCTCGATCAGCAATCCGAGCGCCGAGCCGCGTACCACCGCGCCAGTGAGAATCAGCATGCCCAAGGCGATCACGACCGGCATCGGCACGCCGAGCACCGCGCCATTGCCAAGCCAGACCAGATCCGGCGAGGAGAAGGTCACGATACGCCCCTCGGTAATGAGCTGCGCGATGCCGCGTCCTGCCACCATCAGGATCAGCGTCGCCACGATCGGCTGCATGCCGAGCACCGCGACGAGAAATCCGTTCCACAACCCGCAGATCAGGCCAGCGCCGAGCGCGGCCGCGAGGACCACGGCCAGACTGTGAGTGTCGGCAAGGCTCGCCGCGATCGCGCCGGAGATGGCCATGATCGCACCGACCGACAGATCGATGCCGCGCGTCGCGATCACCAGCACCATGCCGAGCGAAAGCAGCGCCACCGGCGTGCCGCGGTTGAGCACGTCGATCAGGCTGCCGAACAGCCGGCCGTCCTGAAGGCGCAGATCGAAGAATTGCGGCGACACGATGCGATCAACCGCCAGGATGACGATCAACGCGAGGATCTGGGCAAGGCCGCGGCGCGGCAACAGCGCTGTCATGCCCGGCCCTCATGCGCGACAGCGGCTCCATCGGCGGCAATGGCCGCGAGAATGTTGCCGACGTCGATCGCCTCGCCCGCGAGGTCCTCGACATGGGCGCGGTCGCGCAGCACGACGACGCGGTCGGAATAGGTCACGATCTCATCCAGCTCGGAGGAGATCACGAGCAGCGCCAGCCCGTCGTCGCAGAGCTCGCGGATCAGGCGGATGATCTCGGCATGCGCGCCGACGTCTATGCCGCGGGTCGGCTCGTCCAGCACCAGGAGGCGCGGCGAGGTCGCGAGCCAGCGCGCCAGCAGCACCTTCTGCTGATTGCCGCCGGACAGCAGCCCCACGGCGCGCTCCGGATCGGGCGGGCGGATGTCGAGCATCTTGACGTAGCGGCTTGCGATCTCGTCCTGCTCGCGGCGCGACAGCGGCCGGTGCAGGCCGCGCTTGGCCTGGAGCGCGAGCACGATGTTCTCGCGCACGGTGAGCTCGGCGACGATGCCGTCGGTCTTGCGTTCCTCCGGGCAATAGCCAAAGCCGTGGCGCACGCCGTCGCGCGGCGACTGCAGCCGCACGGGCGCCCCCTCCACCCTCGCCTGCCCGCCATCGGCGCGCTCGGCGCCGAACACCAGCCGCGCCGTCTCGGTCCGGCCCGAGCCGAGCAGGCCGGCGAGACCCACGACCTCGCCATGGCGCAGCTCGAGATTGAACGGCGCGACATAGCCGGCCTTGCCGTAGTTCTCGAAACTCGCGCAGACCTCGCGCGCCTGATGCTCTCCCGCCGACGCGCGGGCGCTGGTGGTCTCGGCCAGCTCGCGGCCGAGCATCATCCGGATCAGCTCGAGCCGCGGCAGCGAGGCGGTCTCGCGCTCACCGACCAGGCGGCCGTTGCGCAACACCGTGATGCGGTCGGAGATCTCGTAGACCTGATCGAGGAAGTGGCTGACGAACACGATGCCGATGCCGCGCTTGGCGAGCTGGCGCATGATGCCGAAGAGAATCTCGACCTCGTGACGGTCGAGGCTCGCGGTCGGCTCGTCCAGGATCAGCACGCGCGCGGAGAGATCGACGGCCCGCGCAATCGCGGTGACGTGCTGGATGGCGACGGAATAGCTGCCGAGCGGCGCGGCGACGTCGATATCGAGGCCGAAGTCCGTGAGAAGCGCCTTGGCGCGACGCCGCATCTCGCCTTCACGTACGATGCCGAAGCGCATCGGCTGTCGGTCGAGGAACAGGTTCTGCGCGACCGAGAGATTCGGCAGCAGATTGACCTCTTGGTAGACGGTGGCGATACCGGCCTGGAGCGCGGCCTTGGCCGAGCGCGGCGCGACCTCCTCGCCGCCGAGCCGGACAATGCCGGCATCGCGAGGGAATACGCCGGTGATCACCTTGATCATCGTGGATTTTCCGGCGCCGTTCTCACCGAGCAACGCATGAATCTCGCCGGCACGAAGCGTGAAGTCGACCTCCTGCAACGCACGCACAGCACCGAAGCTTTTGCTGATCCCACGCACCTCCAGCAGGGAAGGAGCAGGATCGGGGCTGTTCTCCATAACGACGTCACTCCCACCGGCGTCCGCTTATGCCGCGGACACCCAGCCTATTCGTTCGCGCAGCGGTTTCGAAGGGGGAGCGCCGGACCACGGGGGAGCGGTCCAGCGCGGCGCCGCCTCAGTAACCGAGGCCCTTCTTGCTGTCGTAGATCTTCTGCGGATCGTCGGCCGCTGTATAGAGCTTGGAGTCGGTCTGGATCCACTTGGGCGGCACCGTGCCCTTGTCCTTGAAGGCCGCGACGGCATCGAGCGCGGGGCCGGCCATGTTCGGCGTCAGCTCGACGGTGGCGTTGGCTTCGCCGGCGGCCATAGCCTTGAAGATGTCGGGGACCGCATCGATCGAGACGGTGAGGATCTCCTTGCCCGGCTTGAGGCCGGCTTCCTTCATCGCCTGGATCGCGCCGACCATCATGTCGTCATTGTGCGCATAGACGGCGCAGATCGACTTGCCGCCGCCTTCGGCCTTGATGAAGCTCTCCATCACCTCCTTGCCCTTGGCGCGGGTGAAGTCGCCGGTCTGGCTGCGCACCACCTTGAGGTTCGCATGCTTGGCGATGGCGGTGTCAAAGCCCTTCTTGCGGTTGGCGGCGACGCTGGCGCCGACCGTGCCCTGCAATTCGACGACGTTGCAGGCCTTGCCGCCAACGGTCTTGGCCAGCCAGTCGCCGGCAACCTCGCCTTCATGCACGCTGTCCGAGGTCACGGCGGTGAGATAGAGCTCCTTGCCGGAGGGATCGATGTCGCGGTCGAGCAGCACGACCGGGATCTTGGCCTCCTTGGCTTCCTTCAGCACCGAGTCCCAACCGGTCGAGACCACAGGTGCAAGGAAGATCGCATCGACATTCTGCGCGATGAAGGAGCGGATCGCCTTGATCTGGTTCTCCTGCTTCTGCTGCGCGTCGGCGATCTTGAGATTGACCTTTCGCTTGGCAGCCTCCTGCTTGGAGACCGACGTCTCGGCCGCGCGCCAGCCGGATTCCGATCCGATCTGCGAGAAGCCGATGGTGAGCTCGGCGGCGCTGGCCGGCAGCGCGAGCAGCAACGCGGCCGTGGCGCTGGCCGCAAAGAGGGCTTTGAGGGTCATCAGGCGTATCTCCCAAGAAGTCATCTTGTGTTATCTCGAGCGCCGATCGGTAGCATGGCACCCGCAGGCCGGCCTTTGAGGCGGCGGGAGGGACTATTTCACGGAAGATGAGTTCCGACTAGTCATATTATTTGACTATTCGCGCGAAACTTCGATTTGGCGGGATGGACGGTTCAATGACACGCCCAGCGCGATTTTGTTCCGTGGATGCAACGGGGAGATGAAGGAATATGTGCGGCCCGCGATCTCTCCTCCGCGTCATTGCGAGCGCAGCGAAGCAATCCAGAAACTGTCCACGCAGGGACTCTGGATTGCTTCGCTGCGCTCGCAATGACGGTGTGGATAGAGTTCGGCGTAGGTCGACCAAATCGACTCGCGGAGAGTCCGCGTCACCCGGATTGCATCTTCGATGCAATCCGGCTCTCCCCGGGTGCGGGGAGAGGCGAAGGGTAGCGGAGCTAAATCAGCTTCCGTTGCGCGAGGTTCTTCATCAGCGCGCCGATTCCAAACGTCCAGGGCTCGCACTCGTCGCTGGTGCGCATGCGGTTGATGAGCTTGCCGAGCTGGGGTGCTGCGATCGTGACGATGTCGTCGCGCTTGTGGGTGAACCCCTGCCCCGGCGCATCGCGATCCTTGACGGGTGCGAACATCGTGCCGAGGAACAGCACGAAGCCATCGGGATATTGATGCACCTTGCCGATCGTCTGCTCGACGAGGTCCGTGGGATCGCGACTGATCATGCTGATCGAGGAATGGCCGTCGAGAACGAAACCGTCCGCGCCCTTCACGTTCAGGCTGATGTCGAGCTTGCGGGCGTCGTCGAGTGTGAAGGTGTCGTCGAACAGGCGCAGCAGCGGCCCGATCGCGCAGGAGGCGTTGTTGTCCTTGGCCTTCGACAACAGCAGCGCTGAACGCCCCTCGAAGTCGCGCAGATTGACGTCGTTGCCGAGCGCGCCGCCGACGATCTTGCCGCGGCTCGAGACGAACAGCACGAGCTCGGGCTCAGGATTGTTCCAGGTCGACTTCGGATGCAGGCCGGCATCCATGCCGGTGCCGACTGACGACAGCGTCGGCGCCTTGGTGAAGACCTCGGCATCCGGACCGATACCGACTTCGAGATATTGGCTCCAGGCGTTCTGATCGATCAGCACCTGCTTCAAATGCATCGCCTGGTCGGAGCCCGGCTTGAGCTTCGACAAATCGTCGCCGATCAGCCGCGTCACTTCTTTCCGGATCGCTTCGGCCGAGGCCGGATTGCCCTTGGCGCGCTCTTCGATGACGCGCTCCAGCATCGAGATGGCGAAGGTGACGCCGGCGGCCTTCAGGGTCTGGAGATCGAGGGGCGCAAGCAGCCACGGCTTTTTCGAATCGCGCCCATCTGGCGCCGTGTTGGCCACGATCGCTTCGAGATCGCCGATGCGCTCGCCCTTGACCGCGGCGAGCGCCTTGGCCGGATTGTCTTCCTCGCAGAGCGCGCTGACGGTCGGAAACTTGGCGGTGACGTCGAAGACGCCGTCTCCACGGACGGCGACAACGGCCGGGCCGTTCGCCTGCGGCAGCCAGACGCGGCCGACCAGCGTCCCCTTCGTTCCATCCTCGGGGAGAAGATCTTTTACAGACAGTGTCGTCATGGCCGCGTCCTCGCTCTTTCTCGGATCGGCCACGCTGAAATAGCAGCCGATCCCATTGGCGAAGACCAATAAACGTCTGGCAGGGGAAGTCCAGACCGGCAGCGAAGAGCCGCTATGCCCCTGCCCGGGCCTTTATGCGCCTGCTCGCGCTTTGCGCGCCGCGATCTGCTGGAGCGCCCAGCGCGCGTTCTTGCGGACGTCAGGGTCGGCATCGTCGGCGATGACGGCCAGAAACGCCTCGCCGTCGGGATGGGCGATCTCGCCGAGCGCGGCGGCCGCCTCCTTCCGCAAATTGGCCTGGTCGTGTTTGATGCAATTGCCGATCGGGCGTACCGCGCGCTCGATCTTCATCTTGCCGAGGCTGCGGATCGCCTTCAGCCGCACCTGCCAGAACTCGTCGGCGAGCGCGCCGACAAGCTGATCGGCCGCGAGCGAACCGTTGACGTTGAGGCCCAGCGTTTCCGCGGCCATCTCGCGCACCATCCAGTCCGAATCCTTCAGCCCGCGTGTGATCGTCTCGGCCGCGGGCTTCAGCTGCGAGAAGGCCAGCGCGCTCACTGCGGCGCGGCGGACATGGGCGTCAGGATCGTTGATCAGCGCGGTCAGCGCGGGGATGGATTCCTCCAGCTTGAGGAAGCCGATCACGCCGATCGCCTGCACGCGAACGGCCGCATCTTGATCCAGGAGCGCTTCCAGCGCCGGCTTCAGCGTGTCCTTGCAGCGCAGCTCCTTCAGCGCGCGCAGCGCGCCCATGCGGACGAAGGCGTGGGCGTGCTTGACCAGCGGAAGAATGACTTCAGCGCAGGCGGGATCCTTGAATTCGGCCATGCTGTCGGCCGCGGCAGCCGCCACGATTCTTTCGGGATCGACCAGCAGCTTGACCAGCCCATTCGCAGCCTCCGGCCCGTCGAACTCGCCAAGCGCCATCGCCACCTGCTGGCGCACGCCGGCATCGGGATCGGCGACCATGTTGGCGAGAAGCGCGACGGCGGCGGGATCGCCGGAATGGCCGAGCGCGATGATGGCGACGCGGCGTTCGGCCGGATCGGCGGCCTGAAGCCGCTCGTCGGCGTCTTCGAGATCGTCGTAGGATTCGAACGGGCTCGACATGATCACCTCAACAGATAGGGAATATTGACGGTGACGGCGCCGGTCGGGCAGTCGGCCTCGCAGGGCATGCAGTACCAGCACTCGTCGTAGGCCATGTAGGCCTTGCCGGTCATGTCGCTGATGCGAAGCACGTCGAGCGGACAGACGTCGACGCAGACGGTGCAGCCCTTGTCGGCGATGCATTTGGCGTCGTCGACGACCACCGGAACCGATGTCTGATAGGACGCGAGAGGCATTTTATGTCTCCTGTTGCGATGTTGCGGTGGATCAGGCGGAGGCGCGGATGCGCTGCTTGTCGTAGAGGTCCTTCTCGTCGTCGGCGATCGGGACGACATAGGGCTCCACGGCGCGCTTCTCGCTGGTCATCTTGCCGTTTTGCTTCGAGAGCAGCGTGTGGCAGAACCAGTTCTCGTTGTCCTTCTCCGGGAAATCCGTGCGCCAGTGATAGAGGCCCCAGCGGCTTTCCTCGCGGTAGAGCGAGGCATGCACCGCCATGTCGGCGCAGTCCATGATCGACTGCACTTCGAGCGCACGAAGCAGCTCGTGCGCATTGCGCGCGATCATGCGTTCCTGCATGTCCTCCCGCGTCTCGGCGAGGCGGCGCATGCCGAGCTCGTATTTGCAGGTGACCTTCGGCGGCTGGAGATAGTCATTGACGAGGCGGCGGGTCTTGTACTCGACCTGGTTCGGCGGAATGCCGTCCTCGCGCCTCGTTGGCGCCAGCACGCGGTCGCGCTCCCTGGCGACATCGGCCGCGTCGAATTCCGCGAAGTCGTGGTTGTCGGCGAACTCCATGGCATCGATGCCGGCAACCGAACCGTTGGTGAAGGCGCCGAGCATGTAATTGTGCGGGACGCTCGCCATGTCGCCGGCGGCGTAAAGGCCGGGCACCGTCGTGCGGGCGTTGTCGTCCACGAACACGCCGGAGGCGCTGTGGCCGGAGCAGAAGCCGATCTCGGAGATGTGCATCTCGATCGACTCGCTGCGGTAATCGACCCCGCGCCCCTGCTGGAACAGGCCGCGCGTGGGACGCTCGACCTTGTGCAGCGTGGATTCGATCTCCGAGATGGTGTCGGGATGGAGATGCTTGAGCTGGAGGAACACCGGGCCCTTGCCTGACAGCAGCTCGTTGTAGAACTCCAGCATCATCTGGCCGGACCAGTAGTCGCATTCAATGAAGCGCGATCCCTCGTTGTTGGCGGTGAAGGCACCAAACGGACCGGCGACATAAGCACAGGCCGGGCCGTTATAATCCTTGATCAGCGGATTGATCTGGTAACATTCGAGGTTCGCCAGCGCTGCACCGGCGTGATAGGCCATGGCATAGCCGTCGCCGGAATTGGCGGCGTTCTCGTAGGTGCCGAACATGTAGCCGGAGGTCGGCAGACCGAGGCGGCCGGCGGCGCCCATACAGAGGATCACGGCCTTGGCCTTGATCACCAGGATTTCGGCGGTGCGGGTGTTGACGCTTATCGCGCCGGCGATGCGGCCGTCGGCGGATTTCAGCAGCCGCGTCGCCATGTAGCGGTTGGAGATCAGGATGCGGGCGCGGCGGAGCTGGCGGTAGAGCGCCTTCTTCACGGTCTCGCCGTTCGGCATCGGCAGGACATAGGTGCCGATGTGGTGCACCTTCTTGACCGCGTAGTCGCCGTTCTCGTTCTTGAGGAAGCGGATGCCGAAACTGTCGAGCTCTTCGATGATCTTGTAGCAGTTTTGCGCATATTTATAGACCGCCTTCTGGTCGACGATGCCGTCGTTGGCGATGGTGATTTCCTTGGTGTACTGCTCCGGCGTCGCGTAGCCGGGGATGACGGCGTTGTTGAGCCCGTCCATGCCCATCGAGATCGCGCCGGAGCGCTTGACGTTGGCCTTTTCGAGCAGGACGACATTGGCCTTCGGGTTCTTCAGCTTCGCCTTCAGCGCCGCCATCGGGCCGGCCGTGCCGCCGCCGATCACCAGCACATCGCAGGAAACCTCCGAAAGTCCGTCGACGATCTCATCTAGTGCCATCGCTTGCTCCTGGTTCGCCGGCAGGTCCGGCGCCTTTGCATCAGATTTGTTCAGGGGACGTTCCGGCGATAGCAATTAGTTGTCGCCGGGCCGCGATTTGCGCCTCAGCGCTCGACAAAAGCCTTTTCGATGACGAAATGGCCGGGCTGGCTGTGGTTACCCTCGACAAAGCCGCGCGCGGCAAACATCGCGGGGAGTTCCTCGAGCATCGCCGGGCTGCCGCACAGCATGATGCGGTCGGTCTCGATATCGAGACCGGACTGGCCGATGTCGTCGAACAGCTGATTGGAGGCGATCAGGTCGGTGATGCGGCCGCGGTTTTTGAACGGTTCGCGGGTCACGGTCGGGTAGTAGACGAGCTTGTCGCGGATCAGGGGCCCGAAGAACTCGTGATTGCGCAGGCCGTTGACGAGGTGCTCGCCATAAGCGAGTTCCGAAACCTGGCGGCAGCCATGGGCGAGCACGATGGTCTCGTAATTTTCGTAGACGTCGGGGTCCTTGATCAGGCTGGCGAAGGGCGCGAGGCCCGTGCCGGTCGAGAGCAGCAGCAGGCGCTTTCCCGGGATGAGGTTGCCGGTGATCAGCGTGCCCGTCGCCTTGCGGCCGACCAGGATGATGTCGCCCTCCCGGATCTTCTGGAGACGCGAGGTCAGCGGACCGTCCTGCACCTTGATCGAGAAGAATTCGAGCGCCTCCTCGTGATTGGCGCTCGCCATGCTGTAGGCGCGCATCAACGGCTTGCCCTCGACTTCCAGCCCGATCATCGCGAACTGGCCGTTCAGGAAACGGAAGCCCGGATCGCGCGTCGCCGTGAAGCTGAACAGGCTATCGGTCCAGTGCCGGACCGACAAAACCGTTTCCTTCTGAAATGCGCTCATGCTCTCTCCTCAGCCGTCGTTGGCGCACAAGGTTTCGGAGAGAGCAGAGTCCGGCAATTCGGAAGTGAAATTCCCGGTCGATTAGTTTCACATTTCGCAGGTGATGACTGAAGAGGAGGCAGACGACGGCCCCTGCCACGCATCCGCGCCGGCAATTAGTTGCTATTCACGCTCGCCCGCGTCGACATAGAAAGAAGCTGGAGGTTCGTCATGACCATGACCTTGGTGGCACCGACGGTGGCCGACTACGAAGCGAGCGCCGATCTCGCGACGCTCGTCGTGCGCACCACGCAGGACGACGTGGTCGGAATCACCGCCGAGCAGCTCCGTCTCTCCTGCAAATGCGCTCACTGCACTCGCGCCCGCTTCGACGATCGCTTCCCCGAACGCTTTGCCGGCATCGCCATCACCGAGATCGGCGATCTCGGCTACGGGCTGAACATCTCGTTTTCGGATGGGCATAACAGGGGGATTTACCCGAAGCCGTATCTGCTGAGCTTGGCGGGGCGGTAGGGCCTCGACCGTTCCCCTTGCTCCGTTGTCATTCCCCGCGAAAGCGGGGAATCCAGTACGCCGCGGCCTATCCGTAACCCATTGCTGCCTCTGGAATACTGGGTCGCCCGGTCAAGCCGGGCGACGACAGCGGAGTAAAGCTGGCACGGACATTGCTCCTCTTTAGAACGATTTGAACGTTCCGGAGGCGGCTTATGTTGCAGGCGACCAATGTGGTTCGCGGGGCGGTTCCCGCAACGGTTCGGCCTGCCGGCGGCTCCTCGCTGCTGCTGACCGAGAACCAGCAATGGATCGGCGGACCGCCACCGCTGATGGACAAGCTCACGCCACGCGAGCGGGAGCTGGTGCTGAAGCAGGGCCGGCGAAAGGTGCTCAACCGCGGCCAGACGCTGTTCAGCCAGGGCGGCAAGCATGACGGCATCTGGCTGATCGAGAGCGGCCGCATCCGCGTGTTCTACACTTCGCCGCTCGGACGCGAGATCACGCTGGCCTATTGGCATGTCGGCAATTTCGTCGGGGGGCCCGAAGTGTTCGAGGGCACCGTGCATCAATGGTCCGGCGTCGCATCCAGCAATTGCAGCGTCGTGCACCTGCCCGGAAAGGAGCTGCGGTCCCTTGCCGTGGAGATCCCGAACCT
The DNA here is from genome assembly GCF_052075965.1 of Bradyrhizobium sp. 482_C4_N1_8. Classification (NCBI taxonomy): domain Bacteria; kingdom Pseudomonadati; phylum Pseudomonadota; class Alphaproteobacteria; order Hyphomicrobiales; family Nitrobacteraceae; genus Bradyrhizobium; species Bradyrhizobium sp. 482_C4_N1_8. Next base: position 6,408,296 of record NZ_CP197231.1, read on the forward strand.
CGCCATCGGCCTCATTGAAGGCCTCACCTTCAAGGGCAAATGCTATTCGGCACTGGCGCAGATGCTGGGAACGCGCTCGATCACCCAGCGCCTCGCGCATCTTCTGCTGCATCTGGTCGAGCTCTACGGCGTCGAGGATGCCGACGGCCGGGTGATCGCGGCGGCCTTCACCCATGCCGACATCGCCCACATGGTCGGTGCTACCAGGCAATGGGTCACGATCAGCCTGAAACGGATGCAGGAGAAGGGAATCGTCGTCACCAAGCGCTCGCAGATCGTGGTGTGCCGGGCCGACGCTCTCGAGGAGATGCGCGGCCAGAGCGGCGACTAGGGTCGATGCACAGGCAAGCGGCTTTATAGTGCAGGACTGCTCAAGGAGTATGCAATCAGCTTTTCCCGGCAACTAATCGACTGCGACGGTCACTCCGGATTTGCCCTGCCCGCGGCCTCACCCAATCATGGCAACCACAGCACATCCAACCGAATGAGGATGAGAATGGTCCGCCATCTTCCCACGCTCTCGATCGCGATGTCGGTGACCTCGCTGGCGCTACTCCTTGCGCAGCCGGCCTTGGCGGAAACCGTCACTCTCGGCATTGGAACGCAGGACACCACGACCAACACGGTGACCGCCGGCGTCGTCATCCGGCAGTTGCATCTCCTCGAGAAATATCTGCCGAAGGACGGCAAATACGCCAACATCAAGTTCGAGCTGGAGTGGCAGAATTTCACCTCAGGCCCGCCCGTCACCAACGCGATGATGGCGAACAAGCTCCAGATCGGCATGATGGGCGACTATCCGCTGATCGTGAACGGCTTCACCTTCGAGAGCAATCCGGAGAGCAAGAGCCGCCTGATCGGCGTGGCCGCCTACAGCCTGTCCGGCTCCGGCAACGGGCTCGTCGTCCACAAGGACTCGCCCTATTACGATCTCGCCGATCTCAAGGGCAAGCTCGTCAGCGTGCCGTTCGGCTCGGCCGCGCACGGCATGGTGCTGAAGGCGATGCAGGACCGCGGTTACGCCTCCGATTTCTTCCAGCTCGTCAGCCAGAGCCCGGAGGTCGGCTCGACCAATCTCCAGGAGAAGAAGATCGACGCGCATGCCGACTTCGTCCCCTTCGCCGAGCTGTTGCCGTTCCGCGGCTTTGCGCGAAAAATCTTTGACGGCGTTGAGACCAACCTGCCGACCTTCCACGGCATCGTGGTCCGCACCGATTTCGCCGAGAAATACCCCGAGGTCGTCGTTGCCTACTTCAAGGCGCTGATCGCCGCCAACCAGTGGCTGCGCGACGATCCGAAGCTCGCGGCCGAAAAGATCCAGGAGTGGACCGGCATCAACAAGGAAGTCGTCTATATCTTCCTCGGTCCCAGCGGCAACATGACCACCGATCCCACGGTGAAGCCGGCGCTGATCGACGCTGCCGCGACCGACGTCAAGGTTTTGCAGAATCTCGGCCGCATGAAGGAGTTCGATCCGAAGAAGTGGGTCGACGATTCCTATATCCGCAAGGCCTATGCCGAGATGAAGCTCGACTATGACACCCAGCTTGCGAGCACCAGGAATTACGAGATCGCGGGCGAAGATTCCTTCTGCAAGAAGCCGATCACCGACCCGCGCAAGGCCGGCGAGGTCTGGGTCGACGAAGCCGGCATCCTGCCGTTTGCGTCCGCAGCGTGCACGTTAGGGGCCTATGCCGACTACAAGGCCAAGGGCAAGAAGATCAACGTCGCCTACGTCTTCGACACCACGCGCGGCATCAAGCTGTTCGCCGACCAGGCCTTCTTCGCGGTCGGCAACGGCGAGGTCGCGCCGTTCCTGCTGAAGAAGGACGCCGAAGCCTATGCCGCCAAGATCAATGGCAAGGTGCTCGGCTTCGACGACGCGGTGAAGGCTGCGGTCGGCGGAGGCAAGACGTGAGCAGTCCCGCCCTCGCCAGACATCCCGAGGACAGCATGCCGGCAGCAACCGCAATCGCCGAGGCGGGCCCCGTGCCCGCCCCCTTCCCGCCCGCGACACCGCCTTCCTTCGGCACGCTTGCGCTGCGCTGGTACCGGCTCAATCGAGCGGGACTACGCGCGACGGCGATCGGCATCATATCGCTGCTCGCCTTCCTGCTGGTGTGGCACCTGCTCACGACCTATCGTGTTGTGTTCTTCGTGCGCTTCACCAACGTGCCCTCGCCGCTCGCGGTCTATGCCAGCTTCACCAAGGCGATCCACGATCCCAAATTCCTGCTGCACATCCTCTTGAGCTGCCGGCGCATCTTGTTCGGCTTCTCGCTCGCGGCGGTGGTCGGCGTGCCGCTCGGCCTGATCATGGGCCGCTTCAAGCTGGTGCACGAAATCATCTTCCCGGTGGCCGAGGTGCTGCGGCCGATCCCGGCAATCGCCTGGGTGCCGATGGCGATCATGCTTTGGCCGACCAACGAGCAGAGCATCGTCTTCATCACCTTCCTCGGTGCGTTCTTCCCGATCCTGGTCAACACGCTGCATGGCATGTCGCTGGTCGATCCCGTGCTGGTGCGCGCCGCGCAATGTCTCGGCGCGCGAGAACGGTCGATCTTCCGCGAGGTGTATTTTCCGGCTTCGATGCCGCACATCTTCACCGGCCTCACCGTCGGTATGGGCGTGGCCTGGGTGTCGCTGATCGCCGCCGAGATGATCTCGGGTCAATACGGCATCGGCTACTTCACCTGGGAGGCCTATTCCCTTGTCCAATATGCCGACATCGCGCTCGGCATGATCGCGATCGGCGTGCTTGGCCTTGGATCGAGCCTGCTTATCAGGGGCGCCGGGCAGTTGGTGATGCCGTGGAGGCTAAAATGAACGAAATCCTGACCAAAGCACCGCAGGGCCATATCGAGGTCAGGAATTTCTCCCTCAGCTATGAGAGCATCGAGGGACCTGTGCAGGCCGTCACCGACACGCAGATTCATGTGAGGCCCGGCGAGTTCGTCTCGATCGTCGGGCCCTCCGGCTGTGGAAAGTCGACGCTGCTCAATGCGGTCGCCGGCTTTCTCAAGCCGACCACCGGTGTAGTCACGGTCGACGGCGAGCGGGTCAACGGCCCCAGCGCCGAGCGCGGCATGGTGTTTCAGCAATATTCGCTGTTTCCGTGGAAGACGGTGCGGGAAAACGTCGAGTTCGGCCTGAAGATGCGCGGCATGCCGCGCTCCCAGCGCGAGCGCGCGGCGCGCACGCTGCTCGGGCTCGCGGGGCTCGAGGCGTTCGAAAAACATTATCCGGAAAAACTCTCCGGCGGCATGAAGCAGCGCGTCGGCATCGTCCGCGCGCTCGCCACGGGCCCGAAGGTGCTGCTGCTCGACGAGCCGTTCGGCGCACTAGACGCGCAGACGCGCGTGATCATGCAGCAGATCCTCACCAACATGTGGCAACGGCTGAAGATCTCGGTGCTGTTCGTCACCCACGACATCGATGAGGCCATCTTCCTCTCCGACCGCGTCTATTGCATGACCGCCCGCCCCGGCTCGATCAAGGCGGAAATCCCGATCCCCCTGGAGCGGCCGCGGCAGCAGTCGATGATGATGTCGTCGGAGTTTTTGGCGCTCCGCCGCGGGCTGATGTCGCTGATCCGTGAGGAGAGCCTGAAGGCGATGGGCGGCGAGATCAGCGACATGGGCATGCAGGGGCTGAACATCGAGCTGCATGGGCATTCGCTGGCGGATGTGATCTAGCGCCCCATCTCGACGATTGCGCTCTTACTTCCCTTCTCCCCTTGTGGGAGAAGGTGTCTTGCCGAAGGCAAGGCGGATGAGGGGTCTGCTTCGGCAAACTCCCCTCTCAGTTCGGACTCGCGGATAGAACCCCTCATCCGGCGCTTCGCGCCACCTTCTCCCACAAGGGGAGAAGGAAGAGGAGTTCGCAGCCGCTGCGCCCCCCTTACTTGAACCAGTGCACCAGCGCGATGCTGATGCCGAGCAGCAGCATCAGCGACAGTGTCACGGCGGCCGTCACCCGGCCCCCGACATTCGCCAGCACCTTCACGTCGACGCCGAGGCCGAGCGCCGCCATCGAGACCACGGTCAGGAAGCTCGTGATCTTCGTCACCGGCCCGACCACTGTGCCCGGCACGATCTCCAGCGAGCGCAGGGTCGCCAGCGCAAGGAAGCCGAGGATGAACCAGGGGACCAGGCGGAAGAAGCCGACATTGGATTTCTTGGCGCCGGTCTGCCAGCGCGAGGCGACCAGGGAGAGACCGACGACGACGGGCCCGAGCATCAACACGCGCATCAGCTTCACGAGCGTGCCGATCTGCGTCGAGACGAGCCCGGCCGGGACCGTTGCCGCAAGCACCTGCGGCACCGCATAGACGGTCAGGCCTGCGAGGATGCCATATTGCGTGGCCGACAATTGCAGCAGCGGAATCAGCAGCGGCAGACCCAGCACCATCATCACGCCAAGGATCGCCGTAAAGGAAATCGAGGACGCGATCTCGTCGTTGTTGGCGCCGATGATCGGCGCCACGGCGGCGATCGCGGAATTGCCGCAGATGGAATTGCCGCAGGCGATCAGGATCGAGAGCCGCGTCGACAGCCCCAGCATGCGACTGAGGCCGAAGGAGACGCAGAGCGCGATCACAACGACCGCGGCGATCGATGCCAGCAGCGCCACGCCGGAAGCCGCGATGGCGGCGAAGCTGATCGAGGCCCCCAGCAGCATGACCGCAACTTCGAGCAGCTGTTTGGCGCTGAAGGCGATACCGGCCTGCCAGCGCGGCGCCGGTTTCCAGAAGCTGCGCAGCGCCATCCCGAGCAGGATCGCCATCACCAGCGCTTCGACATAGGGGTGCTCGAAGACACCCAGCTCGGCCCGTTCGAGCAAAGCCGAGATACCGGCCACGGCGATGCACAGGAGGATTCCCGGAATCAGCGCCGCGATACGGCTCACGACAGTGGTTGGCTTGGCGTCGGCCGGGTTGGATGCTTGATTCTGCGACACAAATCTCTCCCAGAGGAGAAATATTTATACGCAGTGCCGTCCGATTGGGGAATAAGTTTTCGGCATATCAGGGCCGAGCGAAGTTCTATGCTCAGCCCGGAATAATCGGCTCAGAAGATCAGGCTTTTGGCGAGCGAGGCGACGCGGCTGAAGCTGTCATAGACGCCCGGCTCGAAGAAGGCCGCACGCGCGAGCACGATGCCCGCGACCAGCGACCAGAACACCGTGGTGCCGGCCCGCAGCAGGAGCTTTGACGCGCGCGATCGCGGCTGCGTGTCCGTTGCGGACACCAGCTGCTCGCCGAAGGGCTCAAATCCGGTGCGTTCCATGACCGTCAATCCATCAAATTCTGAATGGAATGTCGTCGTTTCGGCCCCAAACGGCAATGGAAGCGATTGGCGTTTTTGGCCGTCGACGGGGAAACTCCTTCCGTCTGACGAACCCGAGACAACAGTTTTCTTCTTTGGGCCGGTTTGGCGGTCCGGAACCCGGTTACAGCGCCAGATAACGGCGACGGATCGCGTCGTTGGCCTTCAGCTCGTCGATCCCGGCAGCATAGACGATCTGGCCCTTGTCGATGACAGTGGCGTGGCTCGCCAGCCCCAGGCAGAAATGCATGTTCTGCTCGGCGATCAGGACGGTCGATCCGAGCTGGCGGAGCTGCCGCAACAGCTCGCCGATCCGCTGCACGATGATCGGCGCGAGGCCCTCGCTCGGCTCATCGAGCAGCAACAGCGCCGGGTTGCCCATCAGCGTGCGCGCGATGGCGAGCATCTGCTGCTCCCCGCCCGAGAGACGTCCAGCAATGCGATGGCGCAGCGGCTCCAGCAGCGGGAAGACGTCGTAGATGCGCTTGATCGGCCACTCGTCCTGGCCTTCCGGCCCCTTCTTGCGACCGATGACGAGATTGTCCTCGACCGTGTGCTCCGGAAAGATCTGGCGATCCTCCGGCACGAAGCCGAGACCGGCGCGCGCGATATGGTGCGGCTTCTGGCCCGAGATCACCGCGCCGCGCAGGCTGATCCTGCCCCGCCGCGGCGGCGCCAGCCCCATGATCGCTTTCATGGTCGTCGATTTACCCGCGCCGTTGCGCCCGAGCAGCGCCATGGTCTCGCCCTGCCGCACCGAGAGGCCGACGCCGAACAGGATCTGGCTCGTGCCGTAGTAGACGTCGAGATCGGCGACTTCGATAATGGTCGCGCTCATGCGGTGGCCCCCGCATGTTCGGTGCCGAGATAGGCCTCGATCACGGCGCTGTTGCTTCGGATTTCGTCAGGCGTTCCGGTTGCCAGGATGCGGCCGTAGCAGAGCACGACGATCTTTGGGGCGATCTTGAACACGATGTCCATGTCGTGCTCGATGAAGACGACGGTGATTTTCTGCGTCTCCCAGAGCTCGCGCACCTTGTCGAGCATGCGCCAGCGCTCTTCCGGGCCCATGCCGGCAGTTGGCTCGTCCAGCAGCAGAACCTTTGGCTCGAGCACCAGAGCGAGCGCAATGTCGAGCAGCTTCTGGTCGCCATGCGACAGCGTCGCGGCGGTACGGTTGCGCTTGCTCGCCAAGCCCAGCAGCTCCATCACATGCTCGGCGCGGTCGCGCGTCTCGGGCAAAGGAAAGCGCTTGTGCAGCACCGCGGACGAGCGCTGGTCGGCGCTGACTGCGGCAAGCATGGTCTCCTGCACCGTCAGCGATTTGAAGATGCTCGCGACCTGGAAGGCGCGGCCGATGCCGTGACGCACGATCTCCGGCGGCGAGCGGCCGGCGAGATCGACGCCGTCGAGCAGCACCTGGCCGGAATCCGGCCTCAAGGCGCCGGTGATCAGGTTGAAGAACGTGCTCTTGCCTGCGCCGTTCGGTCCGATCACCGCCGTGAGCGAACCGTCGGGGAAGTCCAGCGTGACGTCGTTGGTCGCCTTCACGCCGCCGAAGGATTTTGCGAGGTTGCGGATCTCGAGCATCGCTAGCGCCCCTCGCCCGCATCACGCCGGTGCGCGAACCAGTCGGCGACGAAATCCAGCAGGCCTTTGCGCAGGCCCAGCGCGAAGAACAGGATGACCACGCCGAGCACGATGCCGTGGTACTCGGTGAAGCGCGTGACGGTGTCGTTGAGCAGAAGCAGCAGCACGGTGCCGACCATCGGCCCCAGGAAGGTCGAGACGCCGCCGAGCATGTTGATGAAGATGCCCTCGCCCGAGATCGTCCAATAGGCGAATTCCGGATAGGCACCGGAGACGAACAGCGCCATCACCATGCCCCCCATCGACGCAAACAATGCCGCCAGCACGAAGACAGTCAGCTTGGCCCGCCAGACGTCGATGCCGAGGAAGCTTGCGCGCGCGGCATTGTCGCGGATCATGCGCAACGTGTAACCGAACGGCGATTGCGCGATCTGGCGCATCGCGAGCAGGCCGAGGATGAGAAGCGCGCAGCTCGCGACATAGAGATGAATGTGATTCGCAAGATTGATGCCGAGGAATGTGGGGCGCGGAATGCCGCCACGCAGGCCCTGGTCGCCGCCGGTGAAGGAGGCCCAGGACAGGATGGTCGAGTGGATCAGCATCTGAAACGCGAGCGTGACGAAGGCGAAATAGATATCCTTCAGCCGCACGCAGATCGCGCCGATGACGGCGGCGATTACCGCCGTGATCGCCAGCGTCGCGACGAAGGCCACGGGAATCGGCACGCCCAGCTTCTGCATGATCAGGCCAAAACTGTAGGCGCCAAGGCCGAAGAACATGCCGTGGCCGAACGAAGTCAGGCCGGTGTAGCCGACCAGCAGGTTCAGCGAGGTCGCGAACAGGCCATAGGCGGAGCAGCGGATGACGAAATCGAGCAGCGCCTTGCTGCCCGTGAACAGCGGCAGGCTCGCCAGCACGGCAAAGGCGACGAGCGCGATCAGGACGTCGCGATAGCGTTGCAGTGCCGCACCGCTGCGCACCGGCGCCAGCGTTTCGGCACGTCCGGCCTCGAGCTCGGTCATGCCGCCTCCTTGCCGAACAGGCCGGTGGGCTTGGAGACCAGCACGATCACCATGAACAGGTACATCAGGCCTTCCGTGAATAGGGGAAAGCCGAGCGAGCCGAAGGACCTGATAAGCCCGAGCAACAGCGCGCCGATCAGAGCGCCTAGGATCGAGCCCATGCCGCCGATCACGGTGACGATGAAGGATTCGATCAGCACCGAAAATCCCATGCCGGGGGTGAGCGAACGAACGGGCGCCGCGAGCGCGCCGGCAAGGCCCGCCAGCATGCCGCCGAGCGCGAACACGCCCCCATAGATCAGACCGGTGTTGATGCCGAGCGCCGAGACCATGCCGGGATTATGTGCCGCCGCCCGGATCACCTTGCCGATCCGGCTGCGCGACAATCCGATGCCGAGCACGATCGCCACAACGAGCGCGACGCCGATCAGCAGCAGGTAGTAAGGCGGCACCACGCCGCCGGCGATGAACAGCGGCATCACCTGGAACGCCGCGGGCATGCCCATCGACTTGAATTCCGGCCCCCAGATGATGCGCACGACATCGTCGAAGATGAGCACGAAGGCGTAGCAGACGAGCAGCTGCATCAGCACGTCGGCGCCATAGACGCGGCTCATGAAGACGCGCTCGAAGATCAGACCAAGAATCGCGGTCCCGGCCGCGCCCGCGAACATCGCCAGCGCGAAGCTCCCGGTGAGCTGATAGGCCGTCATCGCGAAATAGGCGCCGAACATGTAGAAGGCGCCGTGGCTGAAATTGACGACCTTGAGCACGCCGAAGATCAGCGTCAGCCCGACTGCAACCAGGAACAGGAGCATGCCGATGATGAGGCCGCTGGTGGTTTGCGTCACCAGGCAGGCGGAACTGGAGAGGCAGCCGGCGAGCGCGTCGAGATCCACGGGAGCACTTTCATTGCGACGCGCCGAACTTGGCGCGGAGAGCCAAATCAAAACGGCGGAGACGGTCGCCCGTCCCCGCCGCGCGTCACATCAGGTGTAGCCCTTGCTCTTCTTCCACTCGGCCTCGAGCTCGAAGATGGTCTTCCAGTCGCCGGCCTTGACCTCGGGCACGTAGGGCTCCTGCGGGATCGTGGTGCCCCAGCCGATGGCGTAGCCGACCAGCGTGTGGTCGTCGCCGCGCATCGTCACGGTGCCGTCGGCGCCGAACGGGCACTTGATGGTGAGGCCCTTCAGCACCTCCGCGATCTTCTTGCCGTCGGTGGAGTTGGCTTTCTTCGCGGCCTCAGCGAGGAACATCACGGCCGTCGCGTTCTGCCACGACCAGTTGGTCGGATATTCGTTGTACTTCGCCTTGTAGGCATCGCCCCAGGCCGCATTCTCCGGCGTGGTCGGGAAGGTCTTGATGTAGCGGTTGCCGGAGTGGATGCCTTTCGGCAGGTTCTTCACCACGGTAAGCGCGGTGTAGTCGGCCATGTTGACCGCGAAGACCTCCATCTGGCCGAACATCGCGTAGATGTTGGCCTGGTCGATATAGGAGGTGAGATCGCCGCCCCAGAGGCAGGAATACAGCGCATGCGGCTTGGCCTGGAGGATCTTGGTTACCACTTCGGTGTAGTCGGGCTGGAACAGCTTAGGCCAGGACTCGCTGATGATTTCGACGTCGGGCGCAAAACGCTTCAGGTACAGCGTGAACTCGCCGGTCGTGTCGCGGCCATAGGCATAATCCGGCGAGCAGGTCGCCCATTTCTTCAGGCCCTTGGCTTTCGCGATCGAGGCGGCATAGCTGCCGCCGACGATGGAATCGTGGATGCCCTGGCGGACGCAACGGAACGCGTTCGGGATGTGCTGCTTCGGATCGGCCGTGAGCGAGGACGCCTCCGAACAGGTGTGGACGCAGAGCACACCGAGATCGCGCGCGACTTCGTGAACCGCAAACGATCCGGACGACGCCTCGCCGTCGATCAACCACTCGCAACCATCGGTGTTGACGAGCTCGCGCGCGACGCGCGCGGCTTCCTGCGGCTGGCCCTTGGAGTCACGGATCACCATCTCGATCTGGCGGCCGGCAAGTCCGCCGGCGGCGTTGACCTTGTCGACCTCGAGCATCACCGCATTGCGCGACGACGTGCCGAGCTGCGCGACGCGGCCCGACAGAATCGTCGGCATGCCGATCTTGATGGTCTTGGCTTGCGCGCGCGCCACCCACGGTGCGGCAACACTCATCGCACCGGCGCCCATCAGCGCCAGCGTTGAACGGCGGCTGATGCCCGGCATGCGGGTTCTCGTCATTTTCCCCTCCCTCTTTCGGGTCGGCGTTTCCTGGTCCCTTGCCGGAGATCGTCTCGTCTCCGTGTTCCCAACAATTTCAGAGGCAGGGGGGTGACGTCAAGCCAAAGATGAATTACGAGTCATAATTCATCAAAGGAGGAAACGAGGCCGGTAATCGGCCCAAAACCCGCAAAATGATCAATCTTTCGAGCTTCATCACCTTTCATGCCCGGCGCACGCCGGACCGGCCCGCGCTGAAATATCGCGGCGAGGAGATCTCCTACGCCGATTTCGATGCGCGCATCCGGCAAGCGGCCGGCTGGCTCGCCGCGCAGGGCATCGGCGCGGGCGACGTCGTGGCCGTGCTGATGAAGAACAGCGCGGCGTTCCTGGAGCTCGTCTTCGCCACCAGTCATCTCGGCGCGGTGTTCTTGCCGATCAATTTTCGACTGTCGCGCGACGAGGTCGGCTACATCGCGGGCAATGCCGGCGCGCGGTTGTTGATCGTCGATGAGGAACTCGCCGCGAATGCAGCGGGCGCGAAGGTTGTCGTGCTGAACGAAGTTGCGCAGCAAAGCATCACGCACCTCGCGGGCGAGGCCGTGCCCGCGCCGATGCACGTCCGCGCACCGTCCGACCTGATGCGGTTGATGTACACCTCGGGTACGACCGACCGCCCCAAAGGCGTGATGCTCACTTACGATAATTTTTACTGGAAGTCCGCCGACCAGACGATCGCGCTCGGCATCGGTGCCGAGACGCGACTGCTCGTTGTCGGCCCGCTCTATCACGTCGGCGCGCTCGACCTGCCCGGCATCGCCGTGCTCTGGCATGGCGGCTTCATCCGCGTCGAACGCAATTTCGAGCCGGAGACCGCGCTTGCGGCAATCGCGGAGGACAAGCTCAACGCGGCATGGTTCGCGCCCGTGATGACCACCGCGATGCTCACCTGCCCCACCCGCGATCGCCACGACGTCTCCAGCCTGAGATGGGTGATCGGCGGCGGCGAGAAGACGCCGGAGCTCCGCATCCGCGCCTTCTCCGAGTTCTTCCGCAATGCGCGCTACATCGATGCCTATGGCCTCACCGAGACCGTCGGCGGCGACACCTTCATGGAAGCCGGCCGCGAGATCGAGAAGATCGGTTCAACCGGGCGCGCCATCGCCCACGTCGAGATCGAGATCCGTGACGAGGACGGCAAGACGCTGCCGCCGAACGTCAATGGCGAGATCTGCCTGCGCGGACCGAAAATCACGCGCGGCTATTGGAAGGATCCGGAGAAGACGGCGGCGGCCTTCTTCGGCGACTGGTTCCGCAGCGGCGATGTCGGCTATCTCGACGAAGAAGGCTTCCTGTACCTGACCGACCGCAAGAAGGACATGATCATCTCGGGCGGCGAGAACATCGCTTCCTCCGAGGTCGAGCGCGTGATCTACGATTTGCCCGAGGTGCGCGAAGTCGCGGTGATCGGGCTGCGCGATGCGCGCTGGGGCGAGCGGCCGGTCGCGATCGTCGTGCTGGCCGAAGGCGCGAGCCTTGAACTCCCTGCCCTCGCCGAGCACTGCCGCGCGCGCCTGGCGAGCTTCAAGGTGCCGAAGCAGCTCGTCATCCGCAACAGCCTGCCGCGTAATCCGAGCGGAAAGATCCTCAAGCGCGTGCTGCGCGCCGAGCTGGAGACCTCTGAATGACGCAAGCGAATGCCAAGGTCACAAAGCTCAACCGCGTCGAGCGCAACGCCTGGACCAAGCAGAAGATCTTTGACGCCGCGACCAAGGTCGTCGGCAAGCATGGCTATGCCGAAGCCTCCGTCGCCCGCATCACGGAAGAAGCCGGCGTCGCGCAAGGCACCTTCTACAATCATTTCGAGAACCGGCAGGAGCTGCTCGACCAGCTCCTGCCGAAGATCGGCCTCGACATGGTGGAATTCATTCGCGCCCGCACCGGCACCGCCGATGCCGCGCGGCAGGAGATCGCCCGCTTCTCCGCCTTCTTCGACTTTATCCGCGAGGTGCCGGAGTTCCTGCGCATCCTCAACGAGGCCGAATTCTTCGCGCCCATCGGCTACCAGAAACATCTCGACAACATCTCGGTCGCCTATGTCCGCATCTTGCGCCGCGCACGAGCGGCAGGTGCGATCGAGAATTACAGCGACGAGGAATTCGAGGCGATCGTCCACATGCTGATGGGCGCGCGCGGCTATCTCAGCCGCCGTTACTCCTATTCGGCAGGCGGCGTCACCGCCGTGCCCGACCACGTCATCTCCGCCTATCGCAAGCTGATGACGCGCGGCCTCTTCAGTGCATCCGGAGATCAGGACACGCCATGAACATCGCATCTCCACAAAAGCCGCTCGATCTCGTCTCCGCGATCGCCGAAGGCGATATCCGCTGCCTGCTGATGGTGCTGGTGCACATGACCGGCGATGAGCGCTGGCTCGAGCCGCCGTATTTGCCCAAGCGCGACATCCGCCTCATTCCCGATCCGGAAGCCGGCGTGCCCCGGGAGGTCCAGGACGAGATCCGCGCCGCGGTGGTCAGGCTGTTTGCCGACGGCACGCCAAAACTTGTCATCACCGACCCCGGCGAAGCGCTGCTCTTGAAGATGATGCGCGCCTGCCTCGGCGAGAACGTCGCGCCGGAGTATGCGCCCCTGATGCGCGAGGAGATGGGGTTTGTGGCGCGCGAGCCGCAGTGGACGCAGCGCCCTTCCGACGAGAAGCTTGCCGGCCAGCACGTCCTGATCGTCGGCGCCGGCGTCTGCGCCATCGCGCTCGGCGTGGCACTCGGCCATCTCGGCATCCCCTACACCATCGTCGAGAAGAACGACGAGCTCGGCGGCACCTGGTGGATCAACCGCTATCCCGGCTGCGGCGTCGATACGCCGAACCATTCCTATTCCTACTCGTTCGGCTCGGGCAATGCATGGACGCGCTATTTCTGCCAGCGCGAGGAGCTGCTTGCCTATCTGCTGAAGGTCGCCGAGGAATACGGCATCCGCGAGCATCTGCGGGTCAATACCGAGCTGACAGCGTCGCGCTGGGACGAAGGCAAGCGACGCTGGATCTCAACGCTGAAGACGAAGAGCGGCGAAGAGATTTTTGAATCCACCGCGCTGGTCTCGGCTATCGGCCAGCTCAACGATCCCTCGCGCGCGCATTTCAAGGGCGAAGACAGTTTCAAGGGAACGATCCTGCATTCGGCGCTGTGGTCAGGCGATATCGACCTCGACGGCAAGCATGTTGCCGTGATCGGCACCGGCGCGACATCGATGCAGCTGGTGCCGTCAATCGCCGGCCGCGTCGCCTCCGTCACAGTCTATCAGCGTAGCGCGCAATGGGCGCGGCCCGTTAAGGGCTATTCCGATCCGATCAGCGACGGCGCGCGCTGGCTGCTCGCGCATCTGCCGTTCTATGTGCAGTGGTACCGCTTCAACATGTTCTGGCGCTATGGCGACGGCCTGTTGCCGTTCCTGCGCAAGGACCCGGCCTGGCCGCATCCGGAGCGCGCCGTCAACAAGGGCAACGACCGGCATCGCCAGGAGCTGACCGATTTCATCCTCACCGAGCTGAAGGATCGGCCCGACCTGATCGCCAAATGCGTGCCGACCTATCCGCCCTATGGCAAGCGCATCCTGCTCGACAACAACTGGTTCAGGACGCTCACGCGGGACAATGTCGAGCTCGTCACCGACACGATCGATCATTTCGATCGCGACGGCATCGTCACCGCAGACGGCGAGCACCGCCCCGCCGACATCGTCGTGGTCGCCACCGGCTTCAAGGTCACGGAGATGGCGGCGCGCCTCAACATCAGCGGCCGCGGCGGCAAGGATCTGCGCGAGGCCTGGGCCAACGACAACCCGACGGCGTTCCTCGGCCTCACCGTCCCGGACTTTCCGAACTTCTTCTGCATGCTCGGCCCAAACTCCGGCCCCGCCCATGGCGGCAGCGTCATCTTCCAGTCAGAATGCCAGAGCCGCTATATCTCCGCCTGCCTCGCCGACATGATCGAGCAAGACGTCGCCGCCATCGACGTCCGTCCCGACGTGCTCGACGACTACGTCCGCAAGGTCGATGCCGAGCACGAGGCGATGATCTGGACCCATCCTGGCATGAGCACCTATTATCGCAATTCGAGCGGCCGCGTGTTTTCGGCGATGCCCTGGCGGTTCGTGGACTACTGGCGCATGACGCATGATCCGGATCTGGGGCAGTATCGGCTGACGAAGGGGTAAGAGGTTGAGGCATTGAGGCGTTGATTGCGCCACGACGGCACTGCACCCTCGCCCCTTGTGGGAGAGGGTGGCTTCGCGAAGCGAAGCCGGGTGAGGGGTTCTATCCCCACGAACGGTAGCGCGAGTGGATAGATACCCCTCATCCGGCGCTTCGCGCCACCTTCTCCCACAAGGGGAGAAGGAAGAAAGAGGAAGCCGCCAATGCCCAGGCCAATTGTCCGCGTCTACACCGACTACAAGAGCCCTTACGCGTTCGTGGCCAACAAGCGGCTATTTTCGCTCGAGGAGGCGCACGGCGTCGAGCTCGAATGGCTGCCCTATACGCTGCGCGTCGCCGAATTCATGGGGACGGTCGAGGAGCGCACGCCGCATTTCTGGCGCAAGGTGCGTTACGCCTATATGGACGCGCGGCGCTATGCCAATGCGCAAGGGCTCGTCATGAAGGGGCCGCGTCGCATCTACGACGCCTTCTATTCCAGCGTTGGAATGCTGTTCGTACAGCGGCACGGCTTCTTCCGCCCTTATCACGACACGGTGTTCCGCAAATTCTGGAGCCATGAGCTGGAGATCGACGATCTCGCCGCAATCACGGACGTCATCAAATCTTGCGGTGGCAAGGCGCCCGAGTTCGAAGCCTACGTCAACGGCCCTGCCCGCGCCGAGCACGACCGCATCATCGACGAGGCCGAAGCACTCGGCGTGTTCGGCGTGCCGACCATGGTGTTCAACGGCGAGCTGTTCTGGGGCGGTGATCGCATCGACATGCCGATCGAACGGATCGAGCGTCCGGAAACGATCGAGGCCGCGCTCGGCAGCCGCCACCGCAAATCAGTGTAGCCGTTACGCGGCGAGGCCGCTCTCGACCGGAGCAAATTCCAGCCCGAGGCTCTCGGCAACCGCCTTGTTGGTTATGCGGCCACGATGCACGTTCAGTCCGTTGCGCAAATGCGGATTTTCCAGGACCGCGGCAAAGCCCTTGTTGGCGAGCATCAGGCCGAATGGCAGCGTTGCGTTGTTCAGCCCCTGGCTCGACGTCACCGGCACCGCGCCCGGCATGTTGGCGACGCAATAATGCACGATGCCGTCGACCTGATAGGTCGGATCGGCGTGCGTGGTCGGATGCGATGTCTCGAAGCAGCCGCCCTGGTCGATCGCGACGTCGACCAGCACGGCGCCCGGCCGCATCGACTTGAGCATCGCGCGCGTGACGAGCTTTGGTGCGCTGGCGCCCGGCACCAGCACCGCCCCGATCACGACGTCGGCGGCGAACACCTCGTCCTCGACCGCTTCGATGGTCGAGAAGCGGGTGCGCACCCGCCCGAGAAACACATCGTCCAGCTCGCGTAGACGGGGAATCGAGCGGTCGATCACAGTGACTTCCGCACCGAGGCCCGCCGCCATGCGCGCCGCCTGCGTTCCCACCACGCCGCCGCCGAGCACGACGACGCGCGCCGGCTGCACGCCGGGCACACCGCCGAGCAGCACCCCGCGGCCGCCGACCGATCGCTTGAGCGCGGCGCCGGCGGCTTCGACGGCGAGGCGGCCGGCGACTTCGCTCATCGGCGCAAGCAGGGGGAGGTGACCGGCCGCGTCGGTGACGGTCTCATAGGCGACCGCAGTGCAACCGGAAGCGAGCAGGCCCTTGGCCTGTTCGGGATCCGGCGCAAGATGGAGGTAGGTAAAAAGGATCTGGCTCTCGCGGAGCTGGGCCCATTCGCTTTTCTGCGGCTCCTTCACCTTCACGATCATGTCGGAGCTGGCGAAGATGTCGCGGGCGCTCTCGGCAATCGCGGCCCCTGCCCGCTGGTACACCTCGTCGGAAGCGCCGATGCCGCTGCCGGCGCCGGTCTCGACCGTCACCTGGTGCCCAGCCGCGACATATTCGCGTACGGCGCCCGGGGTGAGCCCGACGCGATATTCCTGCACCTTGATCTCCTTGGGCACACCGACGCGCATTTTGGGCTCCTTCCAACGTCCTGATTCACCCCGTCATCGTAGCGATCGGGCCAGTTTGGTTTCGTGCAAATATCCGCTAGCTTCGACCTCCCCGCGCCGGTTTCCGGCGTGCAAACGCCCTTTCACGCTGGAAACGAAACCTTGGCCCTCGACCGGAAAGATCTCGCCATCCTCGCGGAACTCACCACCAATGCGCGGGCCAGCCACACCGAGCTCGCCACGAAGGTCGGGCTATCAAGCACGGCGCTGGCGCGGCGGCAGAAGGCGCTGGAGGACGACGGCTACATCCAGGCCTACCAGGCTGCGCTCGATCTCGCGCAATTCGGCCTCACCACGACGGTGCTGGTCCGCATTGCGCTGGAGAGCCAGAGCGACGAGGCACTGAAGGCGTTCGAGGCCGAGGTGGTGAAATGCCCGTCCGTCGTGCGCTGCTTTCTGATGTCCGGCACCGACGACTACATCCTGATCGTGCTCGCCCGCGACATCCAGGATTTCGAGCGCATCCACCGTACCGAGTTGTCGCGCCTGCCGCGCGTGGCGCGGGTCCAATCGAGCTTCGCGCTGCGCGAGATCGTCAACCGCGCGGTGCCGACGGTGGTTTTCGGCGAAGCCAAGCGCTGACACTGTGTCGCGGGCGCCATAATTCCCGGCAGGGAACCAAGCGGCCGGTTGTAAGTTGGACGCCATTGGCAAGCGGAGGCGACGGTGCCTCCGCGTCAGTTCGGCTGACGTCTCGGCTCGGTCGCCGTCGCAGGGAGCAGGACATGAGCGATGTCACGCACGAGATTCCCGAACGCATTCCAGTTCATATCGTCGTCAATGGCGTCGGCCACACGCTCGATCTCGTGCCCTGGACCACGCTTCTGGATGCCCTGCGTGACCATCTTGCGCTGACCGGCACCAAGAAAGGCTGCGATCACGGCCAATGCGGCGCCTGCACCGTGCTGGTTGACGGTCGGCGCGTCAATTCCTGCCTGACGCTCGCCGTCATGAAGGACGGCGCCGAGATCACGACGATCGAAGGCCTTGCCAAGGACGGAACGCTTCATCCTGTGCAGCAGGCGTTCATCGACCACGACGCCTTTCAGTGCGGCTATTGCACGCCGGGACAGATTTGCTCGGCCGCGGGCCTTCTGGCCGAAGGCCGCGCCCGGGATGCCGACGAGATCAGAGAGCTGATGAGCGGAAATCTCTGCCGTTGCGGCGCCTATCCGAACATCGTCGCTGCGATCCAGCAGGCAATGGGCCGGCCATGAACAACTTCCAATATTCCCGCGCCACCGACATCGCCGATGCGATCCGCTTGCTGGCCGCCGATCCCGGCGCCAAGCTGATTGCCGGCGGCACCAATCTGATCGACCTGATGAAAGAAAATGTCGAGCGGCCCTCCCGGCTGATCGACATCTCCCGCCTGCCGCTCCGCGACATCGAGGAGACGGCCGACGGAGGCCTGCGCATCGGCGCCTTGGTACCGAATTCAGACCTCGCTTACCATCCGCTTGTCGAGCAGCGTTATCCCCTGCTCGCCGCCGCCATCCTCGCCGGCGCTTCCGCTCAATTGCGCAATATGGCCTCCGTTGGCGGCAACCTGATGCAGCGCACGCGCTGCGCCTACTTTTATGACACGGCGACGCCCTGCAACAAGCGAGAGCCCGGCAGCGGCTGCTCGGCAATCGACGGCCTCAACCGCAACCACGCAATCCTCGGTACGAGCGCGTCCTGCATCGCGACCAACCCGTCCGACATGAGCGTAGCACTTGCCGCGCTCGGTGCGCTCGTGCACATCGCAGGTCCCTCCGGCCGGCGCACAATCGCATTGACCGATTTCCATCGGCTCCCGGAGGACAAGCCCCATGTCGACACAAATCTCGGCACCGGCGAGATCATCGCGGCCGTCGAACTTCCCAAGCATGGCTTTGCCCGTAACTACAGCTATCTGAAAATCCGCGACCGGCTGTCCTATGCTTTTGCTTTGGTCTCGGTCGCGGCCGCGCTCGAACTGGATGGCAACGCGATCAGCGAAGCCCGCCTGGCGCTCGGCGGCGTGGCTCACAAGCCCTGGCGCAGCCTTGAGGTCGAAGCGGCGTTGCGCGGCCAGGCAGCGACGCCGGACCACTTCTCGCGCGCGGCCGATCTGCTGCTGCACGGGGCAACGGCCCGCGCACATAACCGCTTCAAGATCGAGCTCGCACGCCGCGCCATCGTGCGTACGCTGATACAGGCCGCGAGCGCCACGCCACAATCACAGGCTCACAAGAAAATCGCGTGAGGGACCGATGAACGCCTATGTCGGAACGCCAACGTCCCGCGTCGATGGCCGCGCCAAGGTCACCGGAGCCGCCAAATATGCCGGCGAATTCCCGGCAGACGGCCTCCTCCATGGCTTCGTTGTCGAGGCCACGATTCCGCGCGGACGTATCGCTCGCCTCGACGCCAGCGACGCGCTGCAAGTGAAGGGCGTGGTCGACGTGCTCACGCATGCGCATCGTCCGCCCCTCGCCGACAATGACGATGCCTGGAAGGACGAGGTGGCGCCGGAGAAAGGCTCGCCCTTCCGCCCGCTCTATGACGACAGGATCTGGTTCAACGGCCAGCCCATCGCGCTCGTCGTGGCGGATGACTGGGAAACCGCTAAATTCGCTGCGACCCGCGTGCGCGTTGAATACGACCGGGAGGCATTTGCAACCGATCTCGAATCCGAACATGGCAAAGCCGGCAAAGTGGATCGGCCGCACAGGCCGCGCGGCGACGCCGCCGCGGCGCTGGCTGGGGCCGCTGTGCGGCACCAGGCGGATTATGTCCTGCCGACCGAGCACCATAACCCGATGGAGCTCTATGCGACCACGGTGGTCCGCGACGGCAGCGGCAGGCTTACCGTCTATGACAAGACGCAAGGTGTCCAGAACGTCCACAAATATCTATGCAGTGTGTTCAACAAGAGGCACGATGATCTCCGCGTGGTCTCGCCCTATGTCGGCGGTGCCTTCGGCTCCGGATTGCGGCCGCAATACCAGGTGGTGCTGGCGACGCTTGCCGCGCTCGAACTCAAGCGATCCGTCCGTGTCGTGCTGACACGGCAGCAGATGTACGGGCTCGGCTACCGGCCGATGACCATTGAGCGTGTCGCGCTCGGCGCAAGGCCCGACGGCACGCTCGATGCCGTCACGCACGAGGCCACTGCCGTGACTTCGCGCTACGAGGATTTTTCGCGCAATGACACCGGCTGGGCGGAACAGCTGTACAAGAGCCCGAACAGCCTCTTCTCCCACAAGCTCGTCGATCTCGACCTCTCCACACCCTGCGACATGCGCGCACCCGGCGCCGCCTCCGGCGTCTGCGCGCTCGAATGCGCCATGGACGAATTGGCCGTCGCGCTCAAGCTCGATCCGATCGAGCTGCGATTGAAGTGCTATTCGGACCGCGACCAGAGCGAAGACCTGCCCTACACCAGCAAGCAGCTGCGCGAATGCTACGCCCGCGGCGCGGAAGCGTTCGGCTGGGGCCGGCGCAATCCTGCGCCGCGCTCCACGCGCGACGGCAAGGAGCTGGTCGGCTGGGGCATGGCGACGGGGGTGTGGGAGGCGCTTCAGATGCCGGCCGCCGTCCGCATCGTGCTGACGTCGAACGGCCATGCCGAAGTATCCTGCGCCGCCTCCGATATCGGCACCGGCACCTACACCATCGTGGCACAGGTGGCCGCCGACGCCCTCGGGCTGCCGATCGAGAATATCGACGTGAAGCTTGCCGACTCGACCTTGCCGCAGGCCCCTGTCGAAGGCGGTTCCTGGATGGCGGCGTCGGCCGCGCACGCCGTGCTGGGCGCGGCCGAAGACATTCGCCAGGAGCTCGCACGGCTCGCCAAGGCGATGCCCGCCTCGCCCCTCGGCGGCGTCGATGCGCCCGACGTGATCCTTGTCGACGGCACGATCGCCAAGGCCGGCGACAAGGCTTGTGCCGTCTCGATCGCCGATGCGATGCGCCACGGCAAGCTCGAGCGGATCGAGAAGCAGAAGCTCAATCATTTCGCGCAGGACAAGTCGCACGCGCGCAACACCCATTCGGCGGTCTTCGCCGAGGTCAAGGTTGACGAAGAACTAGGCGTCATCCGCGTCACGCGCGTCGTGAGCGCGGTCGCAGCCGGACGGATCCTCAATACCAAGACCGGCCGCAGCCAGATCATGGGCGGCGTGGTCTGGGGCATCGGAATGGCACTGCACGAGGAGACGGTGATGGATCACCGCTTCGGCCGGATCATGAACGCGAACATCGCCGAGTACCACATTCCCGTGAATGCCGACGTTCACGACATCGACGTCATCTTCGTCGACGAACCCGACGACCGGATCAACAAGCTGGGCGTCAAGGGCATCGGTGAAATCGGCATCGTCGGCGTGCCTGCGGCAATCGCGAACGCAGTCTATCACGCCACCGGTAAGCGCATCCGGCGCTTCCCGATCACGCTGGACAAGTTGCTGGATTGATCGCCCGTCACACGATCCCCGCTGGATCGGGCGATTGTCATAGAACTGTCATCGAAAGTGCAGAGACCTGCCAGTCTCTGTAGATTCGGGACACACCATGGATTATTTCAAGCGCTTCAACTTCCTGTTCGCCGCACCTGTGTTCGACGCCGACGATCTGGAAGGCATCCGCTTCAACCAGATTATCGAGGAGATCCAGCGCTCCGGCTTCGAGGTCGTGAGGGCCCGCAGACTGGAGGACGCGGAGATCGCGGTACAGACCGACGCCGCGATCGGCTGCATGGTGGTGGACTGGGGCAAGAAGGGCCTCGAGGGGAAGACCTCGGCGCTGATCAACCTGATGCGGCGCCGCGGCCTCGACTTCCCGATCATCCTCCTGATCCGGCGCAAGCGCTTCGAGGATTTGCCGGTCGAGGTGCTCGACTTCATCGACGGCTATGTCTTCCTCTCCGAGGAGACGCCGACCTTCATCGCCAAGAATTTGATCAGCCGGCTCAAGCAATATGCCGAGACGCTGAAGACGCCGTTCTTCGGCGCGCTGGTCGACTACGCCGAGGAAGGCAACCAGCTCTGGACCTGTCCGGGTCACAATGGCGGCGTGTTCTACAACCGCAGTCCGATCGGCCGGGTCTTCGTCGAGCATCTCGGCGAATCCGTGTTCCGCGACGACCTCGACAATTCCGTGCTCGACCTCGGCGACCTCCTCACCCATGAGGGTCCCGCGCTGAGGGCGCAGAAGGAAGCCGCCCAGATTTTTGGTGCGGAAAAGACCTATTTCGTGCTCAACGGCACCTCGACCTCGAACAAGGTCGCGCTCGGCGCCCTCGTCACCGACGGCGACCTCGTGCTGTTCGACCGCAACAATCACAAGGCCGCCCATCACGGCGCGCTGATGATCAATGGCGGCATCCCGATCTACGTGCCGACCATCCGCAATGCCTGGGGCCTGATCGGCCCGATGCGCTGGGACATGCTCGACGAAAAGGCCCTGCGCGAGGCGATCCGGAACCATCCGCTGGTGACGGACAAGGACGCCTGGCGCAAGGAGCGGCCGTTCCGCGTCGCCGTCGTCGAGCAGTGCACCTATGACGGCTCGATCCACAGCGCCGAGATGATCCTGAAGCGCATCGGCCATCTCTGCGAATACATCCTGTTCGACGAGGCCTGGGCCGGCTTCATGAAGTTCCACCCGCTCTATGCCGGCCGCTTTGCCATGGGGCTGGCGAACCTTTCTCCCGAAGCGCCCGGCATCATCGCGACGCAATCCACCCACAAGCAGCTCGCAAGCTTCTCGCAGGCCTCCCAAATCCACATCAAGGACCGCCATATCCGCGGCCAGAAGCGGCGCGTCGAACACCGCCGCTTCAACGAGAGCTTCATGCAGCACGCCTC
Organism: Bradyrhizobium sp. 482_C4_N1_8; assembly: GCF_052075965.1. Lineage (NCBI taxonomy): Bacteria > Pseudomonadati > Pseudomonadota > Alphaproteobacteria > Hyphomicrobiales > Nitrobacteraceae > Bradyrhizobium > Bradyrhizobium sp. 482_C4_N1_8. The sequence continues at coordinate 6,430,525 of NZ_CP197231.1, forward strand.
GACCTCGCCGTTCTACCCGCTGTTCGCCTCCCTCGACGTCGGCGCGCAGATGATGAAGGGCCGCTCGGGCGAGGTGCTGTGGGACGACACGATCCGGCTCGGCATCGAGCTGCGCAAGAAGATCCGCGCCATGCGCCGGGAGTTCGAGGAGAAGGAGCAAAATCCGGATCGCCGCTGGTTCTTCGAGCCCTTTGTTCCCGATCGCGTCACCATTCCCGACGTCAGCCGCCCCGGCGCCGCGCACAACGTCGCCTGGGAGACCCTCTCCACCGACGAGCTCGCCACCAACCCCGCGCTGTGGCAGCTCTCGCCGGATACCAACTGGCACGGCTTCCCGGACCTTGCGGAAGGCTTTGCCATGACCGACCCGAACAAGCTGACGCTGCTGACGCCCGGCTTCGATCGCACCACCGGCGCCTATGCCGAGCACGGCATTCCCGCGCCTGTGGTCGCGCAGTATTTGCGCGAAAACCGCATCGTCCCTGAGAAGAACGACCTCAACTCCCTGCTCTTCCTGCTCACCCCCGGCGTCGAGGCGAGCAAGGCCGGCACGCTGATCTCCGGGCTTGTCGCATTCAAAAGGCTGCATGACGACAACGCGTTGCTGGCCGACGTCATCCCCGAATTTTACCAGCGGCGTCAGGCGCGCTATGCCGGTGTGCGGCTGCGCGATCTCTGCGGCGAGATGCACCGCTTCTTCCGCGCCGCCGATGTCAGCGCCCTCCAGGCCCGGCAGTTCATGCCCGAGCACATGCCCGAGATCGCGATGTCGCCCCGCGATGCCGCGCGCTATCTGTTCAAGAACGACGTCGACTATTTGCCGATCGAGGCGATCGCGGGCCGCATCGCCACCACGCCCTTCGTGGTCTACCCGCCCGGCATCGCCACCATCGTGCCCGGCGAACGGCTGACGGAGCGGGCCAAGCCCATGGTGGATTATCTCAAGATGTTCGAAACCTGCTTCAACACGTTCCCGGGGTTCGATGTGGAAATCCAAGGCGTCTACAAGGAGATCGATGCACAGGGCCGCATCGGCCTCTATACTTACGTCGTTGCCGAGTAGGTGCCGATGAACGAAACAGCGATTGCGCGTACAGATGACGAACCGGTTCTGGTCCGCCCCTCACGGGAGAGCGATGTCGAGGCGATGCTGGCGATCTACCGCCATCACGTCCGCAATGGGGTGCCGCGCGATGTCGAGGGAACCGGCGCGCCCGAACCGGACGATCTGCGCGACCGCCGCAAGAACCTGAAGCAGACCCGCCTGCCGCATCTGGTCGCGACCTATCGCGGCGAGGTGGTCGGCTATGCCTATGCCGTGCTGTTCCGCAAGCGCCCGGCCTACCGCTACACCGCCAAGCACTCGATCTACGTCCACCACGAGCATCTTGGTCGCGGCGTCGGACGGCTGCTGCTCCAGGGAATGATCGATGCGTGCGCGGCGGCCGGCTTCCGCCAGATGATCGGCTATATCGATGCCGACAACGCGCCCTCGCTGGCGCTGCACGAAAAATTCGGCTTCGCGCGCGCCGGCCTGCTCTGCGGCGTCGCCTATCGCCACGGCCGCTGGTCGGACACCGTCATGGTGCAGCGATCGCTCGGCGCGGGCGTCACCGCTCCGCCGACGCTACCGGCACCGGGCCGTTAAACCTTACGAGGGAAAGTCAGCCGGCTTGACCTGGATCCGGTCGGCATGCAGCGACCAGTGATGCAGCGCCTGGTCCTTGCAAAACCGCGCCTTCGCCCGCTCCCTTGCTTCGTCCTCGTCGGTGGCGTCGATTTCGAGCGTGCCCTGGCAAACCTCGATCTGCCGGCCGTACTGGCCGAGCACGTCCTTCATGAACCTGACGACATAAGTTGACATGGGACCTCCTGCCTGCGCCAGCGTGCCCCGGCGGCACTTTAATCCCATTTAGCCTGAACCGGGAAAGGAGATTTTGACGCGGATCAAGATCGGTGACGGTTCCCGTCGCCAACGCAGGCGTCGATACAATCCGTCAGCGATCACGTCTTGATATCGAGGAGGGTCTGTTCTGTCTCGGCGTAGGCTTGAATGACCTTCGCATTGGCGATGAAGCTGTACTTGGCGGCCGCCATTTGAACGAACTCGCTGGCGAGATCGACGTTCGGCGCGGCGACCAGGCCGTCCTCGTTTGCGAAGGGAGCGCTGGGGTCGGATTGTGCGGCATAGCTCGGCGAAACCGTCGACACGGTCGCGACCGTACCGCCTGGCGTCGAGCCGCTCGATTGGGAGACCTGATCGACGCGCAACGGCACATAGGCCGCTGGAAATGTCGGGCCAATGCTCGAGCCGCCCGCACCGGCCGATGTGCTCGATCCGCTTGAAGCGGGTAGCGGGCCGGTCGTGCGCACATTGGCGATGTTGCTCGCGGCCACGTTCACACGCAAACTCGCCGCGGAAAGTCCTGATGTCGCAATCGAAAATATGCTCATGGACTTTCAACTACAGGACAAGTGATACGCGTTCATTCACGCCATCAGTAAAATCCGCAGCTTTCTATTTGCATCCTCGTAACCAACGATCGGAGCGCGATCGGGGTTCGCACGTTCCTACCCCGGCGTCACGCCGAACGCCTGCTTGAAGCGCTCGGCGTAGCGCGGCCAGACCTCGGGATTGATGATGCGCGGCGGGCGTTTGCCGTCGAGCGTGTCCAGCACCTGCTCGGCGGCGATGCGGCCCATGTTCTGGCGCGCCTCGATCGTCACGCCTGCGGTGTGCGGGCTCGCCAGCACGTTGTCGAACTGGAGCAGCGGATGCTCGGGCGGCGGCGGCTCCTTCGACCAGACGTCGAGGCCGGCACCGGCAATGCGCTTGTCGCGGAGCGCCTGGAGCAGCGCATCCTCGTCGTGGATGAAGCCGCGCGCCGTGGTGATGAAATAGGCGTGCGGCTGCATCAGCGCGAATTCGCGCGTGCTGATCATGTTGCGGCTTTTCTTGTCGAGCGGACAGGAGATCGAGACGAAATCGGCGCGGCGCAGCAGCTCGTCGAGCTCGACCTTCTCCCCGCCCCGCTCGGCCATCACCTCGGCCGACAAATACGGGTCATAGGCCAGCACCGTCATGCCGAGCAGGCCCTTGCACAGCGCGGCAATGCGGCGGCCGACATTGCCGAGGCCGATGATGCCCACGGTCTTGTGCTCGACCTCGTTGCCGACGAGCTCGTTGCGGTTGACGTTGGCCTCCCTGCGGAGCTTGCGGTCGGACTGGATGATGCGCTTGGACAGCGTCAGCATCATCGCCAGCGCATGCTCGGCGACGGAATGCGCGTTGCCACCGGACTGGTTGACGACCAGCACGCCCGCATCGGTGCAGGCCTCGACGTCGACAGGGTCGAAGCCCGCGCCATTGCTGGAGACCAGCAACAGGTTCGGCGTGCGCTTCAGGAAGGCGGCATCGACATGGAAATGCGGAGCAAGCTCGTCGCGGGCGGCGCCGATCTGGTAAACATGCGCCGCGTTCAGGATCGGGGCGTAGAAATCTTCGGGGCTCTCGTTCTCGATGCGATCGAGCCGGACGTCGGACCGCGCCTTCAGGATGTCGATATAGATCGGATTGGCCAGGTATTTGACGTAGAAGACGCGCTTGCTATTGACGGACATCAGGACCCTTCCGGCTCTCTCAAGGAGACCCGCAAGGCCAGCGCACCCCGCGCTCCGTCCATGCGTTCCTCCCGTTTTTGCATTATCGCCGCTTATGACATGGCGGTGCCGGCCACGGCAGGCCGTCTGGCGCAGATCACGGTGCTGGCCCGGACATGTTGACAATCCCGCTGCCTGCGTCAAGTTCGGCAGACCGCCGCGACGACCAGAACCAAGAAGCATGCGCGGCTCAAGGGAGAACGCAATGGCGCTTGCGGAACAGCAGACCTCGCCCCAGGCGGCACAAGGCGCCAGCGACAGGAGCTGGCACGGCATCGTCCTGCAGACCCTGAAGCGGAACGAGATCAGCCTGATCCCTTACGTGCCCGACCGCGTGCTGACGCCGCTGATCAAGAACCTGCACGCCGACCCCTTCTTCACCACCTTTGCCACCGCCCGCGAGGAAGAGGCCGTCGGCATCGTCTCCGGCGCCTGGATGGGCGGACGGCGCGGCGCGGTGCTGATGCAGACCTCCGGCTTCGCCACGCTCGCCAACGTGCTGGCCTCGCTCGCGGTGCCCTACCAGATCCCGCTGATCATGTTCGTCTCCGAGCGCGGCACGCTTGGCGAGTTCAATTACGGGCAATCGCTGGTCTGCCGGACCATGCGCCCGGTGCTGGATTCACTCGCGCTGGAGCACCACACCATCACCCGGCTCGACGAGCTCGAATTCATCGCCGACCGCTCGATCAAGCAGGCCGTGACCACGCAGGCGCCGGTGGCGCTGATCCTCAACCCGCTGCTCACCGGCGGCAAGGTTTTCGACAAGTGAGGCCGGCCAGAATGAGCACAGATTTGGACAACCGCAACACCAAGGTCATGAACCGCTTCGATGTCACCTCGCGCCTGATCGCCAGGCTCAAGCACGAGGAAGCGGTGATCGGCGGCATCGGCAACACCAATTTCGATCTCTGGGCCGCCGGCCATCGCCCGCAGAACTTCTACATGCTCGGCAGCATGGGGCTGGCTTTCCCGATCGCATTAGGCGTCGCGCTGGCCCAGCCCGATCGCCGAGTCTTCGCGCTCGAAGGCGACGGCTCGCTGCTGATGCAGCTCGGCGCGCTCGCGACGATTGCGGCGTTGAGGCCGAAGAACCTCATCATGATCGTGATGGACAACGGCATCTACCAGATCACCGGTGCGCAGCCGACGCCGGCCGCGAGTGTGGCTGACATCGTCGCGATCGCCTCCGGCTCGGGACTTGCCAACAGCGCCTGGGCCGCGGACGAGGAGGATTTCGAGCGGCTGGTCGACGAGGCCCTGTCCGCCTCCGAGCCGAGCCTGATCGCGGTCCGCATCGACGACAAGCCGGGCGTGGGTACCACCCGCAGGGATCCCGTTCAGATCCGGGAACGCTTCATGCACGGCCTCGGCGTGCGCGAGCCACTTTAACGTTTCGTCATTAACTACACGGCGATCTGATCCCTGCCCCGCAACAGGCCGTTGCAAATCCGTGCTATCGGCACCGGATGCCCATTTTTATTCGCTTTTTTGCCTGGCTGCTCGCGGCCGCCGTCACTTTCGCAACCCTCGGCCCGCCCGGCCTGCGGCCCCATTCCGATCTCGGCCAGGACGGCGAGCACGCCCTCGCCTTCATCCTGGTCGGACTGGCCTTCGGCCTCGCCTACCGGAATCGCCGCTGGGCTGTCGCGGCCGTCGCGGTGGTCCTGATCGGCGTGCTCGAGCTGATGCAGTTCTGGGCACCGGGACGGCATGCACGGCTGGACGATTTTCTTGTCGATGCCGGCACCGCCTGCATCGGCTTTGCGCTCGCCGCCGTCACCGATTGGATCATGGCGCGCTTCCGCGCCAATTCGGCCCTGACGAACTAGGGCCCCGCGGAGTGACGCTCCGCAGGGCCCGGCTCTTCAAAGCCTTCACGCTCTGATCGATCAGTCGATGATCTTGACGACGCGGCGCGTGCGCGGTTCGACGATGACGCGGCGATCGTTCACGACCGCGTAGCGATACTCGGTGTAGTTCGGCACGGGGCGCAGCACCACGGTCGGGGGCAGCGGCTCGCCGACGATGACGCGCTCGTGGATCACGACGGAATCGTCGCGCGGGATTCCGCCGAGCACGGCATTCGGAATTTCGAGACCGGCGCCGACGGCCGCACCGACGGTGCCGCCGACCATCGCGCCGATCGGTCCGCCGATGTCGCCACCCGCACGCGCGCCGTCCCTAGCGCCCTGTTCGGTCGTCGACTGGGCCAAGGCTGCACTCGACGCCAGCAGCGACACGGCAGCCAGCGAAATCGCAAGACGGGTCTTCATGTCCACACTCTCCAGTGATTGTTCTGCGCCTTCAACCGCGGGGTCGGACCATTGTTCCGGTTCCCGCACGACGAAAGACAGGCCAAATCTGGAGAGTGTTACTGCGTAACACTTACGCTGCGGCGATCTCGTGTCCCGCCATCAGTTCCAGTGCCCGCACCATCGCGGAATGATCCCAGGCCTTGCCGCCATGCGCGGCGCAGGACGAGAACAATTGCTGCGCCAATGCCGTGCTCGGCAGCGACAGGCCGAGCGCGCGCGCACCTTCCAGCGCGAGGTTGAGATCCTTCTGGTGCAGCTCGATGCGGAAACCCGGCTCGAAATTGCGCTTCACCATGCGCTCGCCATGCACTTCGAGAATCCGCGACGATGCAAAACCGCCCATCAACGCCTTGCGCACGAGAACGGGATTGGCCCCCGCCTTGGATGCGAACAGCAGCGCTTCGCTCACCGCCTCAATCGTCAGTGCGACGATGATCTGGTTGGCGACCTTCGTCGTCTGGCCATCGCCATTGGCGCCGACATGCGTGACGTTCTTGCCCATCTTGTCGAAGATCGCCTTCATGGTGCCAAAGGCCCGCTCCGGGCCGCCGACCATGATGGTGAGGCTCGCTGCTTTCGCCCCGACCTCCCCGCCCGACACCGGCGCGTCGAGATAGTCCGCGCCGAGCGCCTCGATCTTCTTCGCGAACTCCTTGGTCGCCAGCGGCGAGATCGAGCTCATGTCGACGACGATCTTGCCCTTGGAGATGCCGCTCGCGACGCCGTCCTTGCCGAACAGCACCGCCTCCACGTGCGGGGTGTCGGGCACCATGATGATGACCGCATCCGCCTCCTCCGCGACTTCCTTCGCCGATTTGCAGGCGATGCCGCCCGCGGAAATCAGCTCAGGCGCGACCGGCGCGACGTCATGCAGGAGCACGCGATGGCCCGCGGCCAGAAGGTGGCCGGCCATCGGCCGTCCCATGGTGCCAAGTCCGATGAAGCCGATGTCGATCATGTCTACGTTTCCTCAGGTCTCAAATGTCTGCGCGGCGTGCCAGGACAGGCCTTCCAGCGTCGTGGTGCGCGGCTTGTATTCGCAGCCGATCCAGCCGCGATAGCCGATCGCGTCGAGGTGGCGGAACAGGAAGGGGTAGTTGATCTCACCGGTGCCGGGCTCATGGCGACCGGGATTGTCGGCGAGCTGGATATGGGCGATCTGCGGGAGATATTCCTGCATGGTCCGGGCGAGATCGCCCTCCATGATCTGCATGTGGTAGATGTCGTACTGGATGAACAGATTGTTCGACCGCACCTCGGAGATCAGCTGAACCGCCTGCTCGGTGCCGTTGAGGTAGAAGCCGGGAATGTCGAGCGTGTTGATCGGCTCGACCAGGAGCTTGATGTTCTCGCGCGCCAGCGTCGAGGCGGCAAAGCGAAGGTTGCCAACCAGCGTTTCGTTGAGCTCGCGCGGGTCGGCATCGGCAGGCGCGATGCCGACGAGGCAGTTGAGCTGCTCGCAATCGAGCGCCTTGGCGTAGTCGATGGCCCGGAACACGCCGTCGCGAAATTCACTGACGCGATCGGGCAGGATCGCGATGCCGCGCTCGCCCGCTGCCCAGTTGCCCGCGGGAAGGTTGTGCAGCACCTGCGTCAGCCCGTGAGCTTCGAGCTGCTCGCGCAGCAGCGCCTTGTCGAAATCGTACGGGAAGAGATACTCGACCCCGGAGAAGCCCGCCGCTTTCGCCGCGGCAAAGCGGTCGGGAAACGGCATCTCGTTGAAGAGCATGGTGAGGTTGGCGGCAAATTTCGGCATGATGCTCTCCCCTATTCCGCCGGCTGCAGCACGCCGGGCCGCTTGGTCTCGACCTCGTCGAGCGGCAGATCCAGCACCTCCTCGAACTCGACGATGTTGTCGATCTCCGTGCCCATCGCGATGTTGGTGACGCGTTCGAGAATGAACTCGACCACGACGGGCACGCGGTGCTTCGCCATCAGTTCACGCGCGGTCGCAAACGCCGCCTGCGTATCCTTGGGATCGGTGACGCGGATCGCCTTGCAGCCGAGGCCTTCGGCGACCGCGACATGGTCGACGCCGTAGCCACCGAGCTCCGGTGCGTTGACGTTCTCGAAGGAGAGCTGGACGTGATAATCCATGTCGAAGCCGCGCTGGGCCTGGCGGATCAGGCCGAGATAGGAATTGTTCACGACGACGTGGATGTAGGGCAGATTGAACTGCGCGCCGACCGCGAGCTCCTCGATCAGGAACTGGAAGTCGTAATCGCCGGACAGCGCGACGATCTCGCGATCCGGGCATGCCGCACGCACCCCGAGCGCGGCAGGCAGCGTCCAGCCGAGCGGGCCGGCTTGCCCGGCATTGATCCAGTTGCGCGGCTTGTAGACGCCCAAGAACTGCGCGCCTGCGATCTGCGACAAGCCGATCACGGTGACATAGGTGGTGTCGCGGCCGAAGGCCTTGTTCATCTCCTCATAGACGCGCTGCGGCTTGATCGGGACGTTGTCGAAATGGCTCTTGCGCAGCATCGTCTTCTTGCGATCGCGGCAGGCCGCGGGCCACGCCTGGCGCTCGCGGAGCCTGCCTGACCGACGCCACTCCCTGGCGACGGTGACGAAGAGCTCGAGCGCGGCCTTGGCGTCCGAGACGATGCCGAGATCGGGATTGAAAACGCGCCCGATCTGGGTCGGCTCGATGTCGACATGCACGAAGGTGCGGCCCTTGGTGTAGGTCTCGACCGAGCCGGTGTGACGGTTGGCCCAGCGGTTGCCGATGCCGAGTACGAAGTCGGATTCCAGCATGGTCGCATTGCCATAGCGGTGGCTGGTCTGAAGGCCGACCATGCCGGCCATCAGCACGTGGTCGTCGGGGATCGCACCCCACGCCATCAGCGTCGGCACGACCGGCACGTTGGCGATCTCGGCGAATTCCACCAGCAGGTCCGAGGCGTCGGCGTTGATGATACCACCACCGGCGACGATCAGCGGGCGCTCGGCGGCATTGAGCATCTCCAGCGCCTTCTCGACCTGCTTGCGCGTCGCGGTGGGCTTGTAGACCGACAGCGGCTCATAGGTCTCGTCGTCGAACTCGATCTCGGCGACCTGCACGTCGAGCGGCATGTCGATCAGCACCGGACCCGGCCGGCCCGAGCGCATGATGTGAAAGGCCTGGCTGAACACACGCGGCACCAGCGCCGGCTCGCGCACGGTCACAGCCCATTTGGTCACGGGCTTTGCAATCGACTCGATGTCGACGGCCTGGAAGTCCTCCTTGTAGAGCCGTGCGCGCGGCGCCTGCCCGGTGATACAGAGGATCGGAATGGAATCGGCGATCGCCGAATATAGCCCGGTAATCATGTCGGTGCCGGCCGGACCCGACGTGCCGATGCAGACGCCGATATTGCCGGCCTTCGCCCGCGTATAGCCCTCGGCCATATGCGAGGCGCCCTCGACATGGCGCGCGAGAATGTGGCGGATCGACCCGCGCTTCTTCAGCGCCGAGTACAGCGGATTGATCGCGGCCCCGGGAACGCCGAAGGCAGTCGAGATGCCTTCCTTTTCCAGAATTCGCACGGCAGCATCGACGGCTCGCATCTTCGCCATATCGGACCTCGCTTGAGTTGCGTCAGCGAGTGCGATCATCAGGCGTGCAAGATGCGATCTCAACGAGATCGATTTTATTTTCCACGATGCGGCAGCCGCGGAAAAACCGTGGCGGTCTCAAACGGTTAGATCGACATCGGCGTGAAAGCCGCTCACTCGAACAGCGGCGCCAGCTCCATCTGCGGCACCAGCACGAGACCCTTGTCGGTGATGCGAATTTCCGGAATGACCGATAGCGGAATCAAATTGAAGCCCATGTAGGGGATGGTGCAGCCGGCTTCCGCCCATTCCTTCTTCAGCACCTTGACCGCTTCGGCGACCTCGGTGACCCGTCTGTCGGAGAGCAGGCCGGCGATCGGCAGCGGAACCAGCGCCCTCACCTTGCCGTCGGCGACGACGCAAACACCGCCCTGCTCCGCCTTGATGGCTGATATCGCCGCCTGCATGTCGCCCTCGTTGGTGCCGGCGACGATGATGTTGTGGCTGTCGTGCCCGACGCTGGAGGCGACCGCCCCGCGCTTCAGGCCGAAATCCTTCAGCACGCCGTAAGCGACATTGCCGGCCGACTTGCCGTGGCGCTCGACCACCGTGACGAAGCACAGGCCGTAGCGCTCAAACAGCGACGGCCAATCCTTTGTCGGCTCGATCGCGACCTTCTCATGGATCAGCGTAATGCCCGGCAGCGCGGTCTTGATGGCATTGACGGTACACGCCTTCGCCGGCAATTCCGGCGTCAGCTTGACCTTCTCCGGAAGCTTTACGGTCGCATAGGCCGCCTTCGGATATTGATAGCGTTGCGACAGCGCCTGATCGAGCCGCGGCGTAATCTTGCCGTGCTCGACCACCAGCTCGCCGCCATACCAGGTGCATTGCGGTCTGAGCTGATCGTCCATCAGCACGAGATCGGCGCGGCGGCCGCCGCCGAGCCCGCCGATATCGCCCTCCATGCCGAAGCGTGTGGCGCCATGCAGCGAGCCCATCGACCAGGCCTGTTCGGGCGACATGCCGGCCTTTACGGCCTCGCGCACCACCCAGTCGAGACCGAACAGCAGAAGATCGTCGGCATCACGGTCGTCGGTGCACACGGCCGTACGCTTGTGCGACGCACCGAGCTCGGTGATGGTGCGGATCGCCTGCGGCAGCGAGTGCCAGGGCGTGGTCGGCGGACCGCCGCGCAGAAAAACCCAGACGCCGGCGTCGAGCAGATCGTCGGCGATGTCGCGATCGATCGCCTCATGGGTGTCGGTGACGCCGGACGCCGCATAGGCCGCGACGAATTCACGGCCGTAAACGTGTCCGGACACCGGCCGTCCCCGCTTCAAGGCAGCGGCAAGGATGGCATGACTGCGCTCGTCGCCCATCGTGACAGGCACGAAATCCATCTTCTCGCCGAGCGCGACCGCTTCGGGCCAGCGGTCGAACAGGCCGGCGATCTTGTCCGGCGTGAGGTCGCCGCCCGCGGTCTCCAGTTCCGCCGACGTGGCCGGCACCGTGCTCGGCACCGTCAAAAAGATCGAGAGCGGCGCCTCGCGCGCGTCCTCCAGCATCGCCTCGACACCGGCGACATCCATGACGTTGCCGATCTCGTGGCTGTCGCAGAAGATCGTGGTGGTGCCGTTGAGGAGCGCAGCCTCGGCATAGGCGCAGGCCGTCACCATGGAGGATTCGATGTGGATGTGCGGATCGACCAGCCCCGGCGCGATGATGCCGCCGGCGGCGTCGTAAAGTGGCACCCCGCCCCAGACCTTCTTCGCCGCCCCGGCCGGTTTCACCGCTGCGACGCGGCCACCGGTGATCCAGACCTCCCGACCGGGATGGATGCGCTCGGAATAGGTCGAAAGCACCCGGGCCCCCGTGACCACGAGATCCGGTGCGACGCGCGCGGAGGCGACATCGGCCAGACACCGGGTCATCGAATGCAGCGGTGCGACGGCGAAGCGGGTAAGTCTGGTCATCGGGACCCTCGCGTGGCGTTACGGCCCAGCGATGGTTACGCCCTGCGCTATAGCGGGCAAGCGCAAATATAACGGCAGACCCTGCTTACGCCTTAGGCGCCGAACTGCCCGTCGTCCCCGCCCTTGCGGGCCTGCGCGGGTTCCGCCTTCTCGGCGGTGCGGCGGCAGCGGGCTTCACGCGAATTCGCATCGACCGGCCCTTTGGCTCATCGATCTCAAACGAATTCGTCTTGCGTACGAGGTCACTCAGCTTGCGGAACCCGAACGTTCTCGGATCGAAATCGGACGCCAGATTGGCGAGCTGCCGGCCGACTTCGCCGAGCGCGACCCAGCCGTCTTCGCTCTCCATCTGGGTGATGACCTTCTTGATGATGGGCGTGGCTGCATCGGGCGGCTGAAGCGACGTCGATCTTGAGGCGGCATCCTGGGTGGTCGCCGGGACGGAGACCAGGTTCTCGGTGTAGACGAACCTTCGGCAGGCCTGCCTGAAGCTCTCCGGCGTCTTCTGCTCGCCGAACCCGAACACGTCGACGCCCTGCTCACGGATGCGGGCGGCCAGACGGGTAAAGTCGCTGTCGGAGGAGACCAGGCAGAAGCCGTCGAACCGGCCGCTGTGAAGCAGGTCCATGGCGTCGATCACCAGGGTTATGTCGGAGGCATTCTTTCCCGTCGTATAGGCGAATTGCTGCTGCGGGATGATGGCGTGCTTCGACAGAATGTCGGCCCAGCCCCTGGACCGTGCATTGGAGAAGTCGCCATAGATGCGGCGGACGCTGGCCTCGCCGATCTTGGCAATCTCCTCGAACAGCCCATCCGCGATCTTCGCAGAGGCGTTGTCGGCATCGATCAGGACGGCGAGACGGGGCGAGCGAAGTTCCGACGGCATGGCGTTTCCTCAACGAGCTGGACGCAGCATTAGAGGACGCTCGCGCCGGGACGGCTAGTCCTCGTTCGCCTTGAAGCGCCCCATCCCCTTCAGCACGAACGGGGCCAGCAGCGCAACCAGCGCGATGCCGAGCAGCGTCGCCGAGATCGGGCTCTGGAGCAACGTCATGGGATCGCCGAGGCTGATCGCGAGCGCACGGCGCAGCTGGCTCTCGGCGATCGGACCGAGGATCAGGCCGACGACGACGGGCGCGATCGGAAAGTCGAACCGGCGCATCAGGAAACCGAGCACGCCGAAGCCGGCCAGCATCGACAATTCGACCACCGAGGGCTTTGCGGCGATGGTGCCCATGGTCGCGAACACGAGAATGCCGGCATAAAGCCAAGGCTGCGGGATCGCGAGCAACCGCACCCACAGTCCGACCAGCGGCAGATTGAGCACCAGCAACATGCAATTGGCGATGAAGAGACTGGCGATCAGGCCCCACACGAGGTCAGGCCGCTCGGCAAACAGTAGCGGCCCCGGGTTGAGGCCGTACTGCTGGAACCCCGCCAGCATCATCGCGGCCGTCGCCGAGGTCGGCAATCCCAGCGTGAGCAGCGGCACCAGCGTGCCGGCGGCGGAGGCGTTGTTGGCGGCCTCCGGTCCCGCGACGCCTTCGATCGCGCCCTTGCCGAATTCTTCCGGATGTTTTGTGAGCCGCTTCTCGGTGGAATAGGACAGAAAGGTCGGAATCTCCGCGCCGCCCGCGGGCAGCGCGCCGATCGGGAAGCCGAACATGGTGCCGCGCAGCCACGGCTTCCACGAGCGCCTCCAGTCTTCCTTGGTCATCCACAGCGAGCCGCGCACCGGCTCGAGCTTTTCCTCGGTGTGGTGGCGGCGCGATGCGACGTAGAGCGCCTCGCCCACCGCGAACAGACCGACCGCAAGCGTGGTCACCTCGACGCCGTCGAGCAGCTCGGGGACGCCGAAGGCAAGCCGCGCCTGCCCCGTCAGCTTGTCGATGCCGACGAGGCCGAGCGTCAGGCCGATGAACAAGCTGGTCAGGCCGCGGATCGGAGAATCGCCGAAGGTCGCCGACACAGTGACGAAGGCGACGCACATCAGCGCGAAATAGTCCTCGGGGCCGAAGCGCACGGCGAAATCGACCAGCCACGGCGCGAGGAACGCGAGCCCGATGGTGGCGATGGTGCCGGCGACGAAGGAGCCGATCGCGGATGTCGCAAGCGCCGGCCCGCCGCGGCCGGCCTTGGCCATCTTGTTGCCTTCGAGCGCGGTCGCCATCGAGGCACTCTCGCCGGGCGTGTTGATCAGGATCGCGGTGGTCGATCCGCCATACATGCCGCCATAATAGATGCCGGCAAACATGATCAGCGAGCCGCCGGGGTCGAGCTTGTAGGTCACCGGCAGCAGCAGCGCGACCGTCAGGGCCGGGCCGATGCCGGGTAGCACGCCGACGGCCGTACCGAGGAACACGCCGATCAGCGCATAGAGCAGGTTCATCGGCTGGACGGCGACCGCCATGCCGTGGGCCAGCGCGGCAAAGGTGTCCATCACAGCAGTCGCTCCAGCGGGCCGGTCGGAAGGCTCAGCGTCAACAGCCGGTCGAACGCGAGATAGATGAGGGTCGACATCACGAGGGCAATGATGCTGTCGACGAGGATGGCACGGCGCCCGAAAGCTGCCGACGTCGTCACGAACAGCGCTGACGTCGCCAGGATGAAGCCGCCGCCGAAGCCGATGATGGCAATGAGGAGCGCAAGGCCAACCAGGATCAGAATCACAGGCACGGGATCGGCGCTCTCGCGCACCGGCAGATTGCCGCGTAGCGCGTCGATGAAATTTCCGATCGCGAGCAGCCCAAGGCCGGTGGCGACCACGACCGGCATCGCCTCCGGTCCCATCCCGTACATCGCAGTGGATTGCAGCCCGCGCGCGTCCCAGACCAGCACCGCGGCGAGACCTGCGAGCAATACAGCGATGACGATGCCGGCGCGATCGACGCGCCGCGGCTGGGCGGGATCGCCTGAGGTCATGACTTGACCAGGCCGACCGATTTCAGCACGTCGGTGACGCGCACGGTTTCCTTCTTCAGGAAGTCGGCGAAGGCGTCGCCGCCGAGATAGGCATACTCCCAGCCCTTCTGCTTGAGGATCTCCTTCCAGGCGTCCGACTTCACCATCTTCTCGACCGCATCGCTCAGCGTCTTGCGCTGCTCCGGCGTGATGCCGGGAGGCGCGACCACCGAACGCCAATTGGCGATCACGAGGTCGATGCCTTGCTCCCTAAAGGTCGGGATGTCGCTGCCCGCGATGCGCTTCTCCGAGGTCACGCCGATCGCGCGCAGCTTGCCGGACTTGATCTGCCCGTCATATTCGCTCAGCCCCGAAATGCCCGCGGTGACCTTGCCGCCGAGGATTGCCGCCAGCGATTCGCCGCCGCCGGAGAACGGGATGTAGTTGATCTTCTTCGCGTCGGCGCCGACTGCGCCCGCGAACAACGCGGCCATGACATGGTCGACGCCGCCGGCCGAGCCGCCGGCGAAGGTCACCTTGGCGATATCGGCTTTCACCGCGGCGGCGAGATCCTGCGCGGTCTTGATCGGCGAATTCGCCGGCACCACGATCACCTGGATTTCCTCGGTGAGGCGTGCGATCGGCGTCACCTGCTCGAGCGTGACAGGCGATTTGTTCATGGCGAGCGCGCCCACCATGACGAAGCCGTTGACCATCAGCTGGTTGCCATCGCCCTTGGCGCCGTTGACGAACTGCGCGATGCCGATGCTGCCGCCGGCGCCGGGAACGTTGGTGACCTGCACGCTGCGCGCGACGCCCGCGGCAACCAGCGCCTGCTGCATCGAGCGCGCGGTCTGGTCCCAGCCCCCGCCCGGGGCCGCCGGCGCCATCAGCTTGAGCTCCAGCGGCTGGGCGAAGGCCGGCGTAGCTGCCGCAAGGGTCAACGCGACGGCTGCGCCGACAAGGCGCGCGGGAAATTGAAACATGAGGGTATTCTCCGGGCTCGTGCGGACGTCGTTGATCGGTTGCCGCATTGTGTCGTTTGGTCGCATATCAGCCAAAACGGCCGATGCTGTCCAGCGACAGGCCCGGTTCCTTGTTAGCCAGACTTCGGCATCACCCCGCCGAGCGCGACGGTCAATTCGCCGGCGACTTCGCGCACGATTTGGCCGATTTCCGGCAATCTGTCGTCGGTCAGGCGGCTGGTCATGCCCGAGACGGAAATCGCCGCGAGCGGCTCGGCGCAGTCGTTGTAGACCACTGCGGCAATACAGCGCAGGCCCATACAAGCTTCTTCATCGTCGAGCGCAAAACCCTGCTTGCGGATCTTCTCGAGCTCCTTGAACAGATCGCCCGGCCGCACGATCGACTTCTCGGTCAGGCGAGGCATGCCGTGATGGCGGATGACCGCGCCGACGTCCTCGTCCGAATAAGTCGCGAGCACTGCCTTGCCGACGCCTGACGTCACCATGGCGACGCGGCCGCCGACCTGGGTCAGCGAGCGCATGATCTCGCGGCTCTCCATGCGGGTCAGCACGATGATGAACTCGTCGTCGACGACAGCGAGATTGGCGGTCTCGCGGGTGAGATCGCGCAGCTTGCGCAAGTAAGGAATCGCCTGCGTGGAGAAATTACGCCGCCGGGCAAAGCTCGCGCCGACCGTGAAGCTGCGCACGCCGACATGCCATTTGGACTGGGCGCGGTCGAACTGCACGAAGCGGCGGCTCTCCAGCGTCGCCAGCAGGCGGTGCACGGTCGAGGCCGACAGGCCGGTGCGCACGGCGAGGTCGCTGAGGCGGTAGCCTTCGTCGTCTTCGGCCAGCGTTTCGAGGATCGACAGCGCGCGGTCGACGGACTGCACGCCACCATCGCGCGCGTCGTGGTCGGCCTCCGATGGCGATCGAGGCTCGAGCGATTTGCGCCGGATCACGTTCTTGCTCATCGCGACCTGACCGTTCTCCCTCGCCCTATTCTTATTTCCCTCTCCCGCTTGCGGGGAGAGGGTCAGGGTGAGGGGGAGTCTCCGCAAGGACGGTGACAGTTAGACTCGGGGAGAGTCCCCTCACCCGAATTGCTTCGCAATTCGACCTCTCCCCGCGCGCGGGGAGAGGTGAATAACCACCCGCTCCGGATCATACCGAAGCTCTTCGTCGTCTCAGAGCAGCCCTGCCCCGCGCGCCCACTTGTACTTGGCGCCGAGCACCTCGACCGGCAGCTCGGTGGAATAGGCGTAGGCCGGGATGCCGTTCTGGTAGAGATATTCGGCCGCTTCCTCGACCTCGACGTCGCCGGCGAGCGAGGCGACGATCGGCTTCACGAAGCCCTTGGCCTCCATCTCCTTCTTCACCTCGACCATGTTGCGGGCGAACACCATCGGCGGCGTGACGATGGTGTGCCAGTAGCCGAGGATCAGCGAATGGATCCGCTCATCCGACAGGCCAAGCTTCACCGTGTTGACGTAGGTGATCGGCGGCTCGCCGCCGGTGATATCCACAGGATTTCCGGCCGCACCGAACGGCGGGATGAACTTGCGGAAGGCCGCATCCAGATCCGGCGGCATCGACATCAGCGACAGGCCGTTGTCGACGCAGGAGTCCGACAGCAGCACGCCAGAGCCGCCGGCGCCGGTGATGATCAGTACGTTCTCGCCCTTCGGCGTCGGCAGCACCGGCACGCCACGGGCGAATTCGAGCAGCTGCCGCAGCGAGCGGGCCCGGATCACGCCGGACTGCGCCAGGACGTCCTCGTAGATCTTGTCGTTACCGGCGAGCGCGCCGGTATGCGACGAGGCCGCCTTTGCGCCGGCCGAGGTGCGGCCGGCCTTGAGCACGATGACCGGCTTCTTCTTGGAGACGCGCTTGGCGGCTTCCGCGAAGGCGCGGCCGTCCTTGAGGTCTTCGCAGTGCTGGGCGATCAGGTTCGTGTTCGGATCCTGCTCGAAAAAGGCGAGCAGATCGTCCTCGTCGATATCGGACTTGTTGCCGAGGCCGACGATCGCCGAGACGCCCATCTTCGCCGAGCGCGAGAAGCCGATGATGGCCATGCCGATGCCGCCCGACTGCGACGACAGCGCCGCGTGGCCCTTGACGTCGTAAGCCGTGCAGAAGGTCGCGCAGAGATTGGCCGGCGTATAATAGAAGCCGTAAATGTTCGGCCCCATCAGGCGGATGTCGTACTTCTTGCCGACCTCGACGATCTCGGCCTGAAGCTCCGGCGCGCCGGCTTCAGCGAAGCCCGACGGAATCAGCACCGCACCCGGGATTTTCTTCTCGCCGCATTCGGTGAGCGCCGCCGCCACGAACTTCGCGGGGATCGCGAACACGGCCGTGTCGATCACACCCGAAACGTCCTTGACGCTCTTGTAGGCCTTGTAGCCGAGGATCTCGGCGGCCTTGGGATGGATCGGATAGATGTCGCCCTTGTAGCCGCCGTTGATGAGGTTCTTCATCACGGAGTTGCCGATCTTGCCGTCCTCGGCGGAGGCGCCGACCACGGCGACCGCCTTCGGCTGCATGATGCGGCTCATGGCCGCGACGATCTCTTCGGTCGGGCGCGGCTTCGGCTTGGGCACATAGGCGAAGTCGACGACGATACGCACGTCGGCGGCGATCGCGTCCTTGGCCGTCGCGAACACCGGGTTGAGATCGAGCTCGACGATTTCAGGGAAATCGGTGACGAGCTGCGAAACCTTGACGATGACATCGGCGAGCGCAGTACGGTTCACCGCCTCGCCGCCGCGAACGCCCTTCAAAATCTCATGCGCCTGGATGCCGTCGAGCATCGAGAGCGCGTCTTCCTTGGTCGCGGGTGCGAGGCGGAAGGTGATGTCCTTCAAGACTTCGACCAGCACGCCGCCGAGGCCGAAGGCGACCAGCTTGCCGAACGAGCCGTCGGTGATCGAGCCGACGATGACTTCGGTGCCGCCGGCCAGCATCTGCTGCACCTGGACGCCCTCGATCTTGGCATCGGACTTGTGCTTCTTGGCGTTGGAGAGAATGGTCTCGTAGGCCTTCTCGGCATCCTCGGCCGTCTTGAGGCCGACGATGACGCCGCCAGCTTCGGTCTTGTGGAGAATGTCCGGCGAGACGATCTTCATCACCACCGGGAAGCCCATCGAGGAGGCCATTTTGCCGGCCTCACCCGCCGACCTGGCCACGCCCTCCTTCGGCACCGGAATGCCGTAGGCGTCGCAGACCAGCTTGCCTTCCGGCGCGGTCAGGCTGGTGCGGTTGTCCGCCTTGACCTGGTCGAGCACTTTGCGGACGGCATCTTTGGAATTGGACATATGGCTTCTCCCTTGACCTCAGTTCGTTCTTTCAAAGCGCGCGCGTGTAGCGGCTGCCCGTGATGCTTGCCATTCGCCGCGCTCTGTTCCATGTCGCGGAACGGAGTGGCATAAAGCCCACATTACTCCGCCGCTTTGGATCAAAAATGGCTGGCGATGGCATTTGGTATGCCAGAAGCCAACTTGTCAAGCTGCTGCATGACTTAGAACGCCGCAAAAAATAGCCAGCTTGACATTCTGGCATGTGGTATGCCAAAAACTTTCCCGTTAATAATCCTGTAAAAGACGACTCCCACTGGAGGAGATTCGTCGTGTCACTGCGGAAACCAACCAAGGCGTTGCCGAACATGACCGAGGCAGATATCGCAATCGTTCGTATTGCCCCGGAGAGCAGCTTCAAGAACAAGGCGTATGACGCCTTGAAGGAAGCCATCCTCAAGATGGACATCTACTCGACGCCCGAGCCGGTGATGCTCGACGAGCGCGCGTTGTCCGAACGCCTGGGTGTGAGCCGCACCCCGATCCGCGAAGCCATCGCGATGCTTGAGCAGGATGGCTTCGTGAAGACGGTTCCGCGCCGCGGCATCATGGTGGTGCGCAGAACCAAGAGCGAGATCGTCGACATGATCCGCGCCTGGGCGGCGCTGGAGAGCATGGCGGCCCGCCTGATCACCACCACCGCACGCAAGAAAGACATCACGGCGCTGCGCGACTACTTCAAGGACTTCGGCAAGGACCGCCTGCCCGAGGATCACGTCGAGGAATATTCGCGCGCCAACATCGCCTTCCACCAGGCGCTGATCTCGCTGTCGGAATCGCCGGTGCTGGTCGATCTCACCAACGACCTGCTGCTGCACGTGCGCGGCTACCGCCAGCTCACCATCGGACGCAAGGATCGCACCGCCACTTCGCTGCCCGAGCATCTCAGCATGATCGAAGCACTGGAAGCGCGCGACACCGAGCTCGCCGAGAAGCGCGCCCGCGACCACACCCTTGGCCTTGCCGCTTACGTCGAAGCGCACGGTCAAGAACTGTTCACCTAGCAACGTCCACCAGAAGGGCGAGCCATTCGCCCACAAAGCCTAAAACGGCATATGAGACCAGGGAGACAAGGCCCATGCTGAATACCGCGACCAAGTCCGAAGCACCGGGCACCGAGCAGGAATTGACGGATGGCTTTCATCTCGTCATCGACGCGCTCAAGCTGAACGGCATCAACACCATCTATAATGTGCCGGGCATCCCGATCACGGATTTGGGCCGCATGGCGCAGGCCGAAGGTATTCGCGTGATCTCCTTCCGCCACGAGCAGAACGCCGGCTACGCCGCGGGCATTGCCGGCTACCTCACCAAGAAGCCCGGCGTCTGCCTCACGGTGTCGGCGCCCGGCTTCCTCAACGGTCTCACCGCGCTCGCGCACGCCACCACCAACTGCTACCCGATGATCCTGATCTCGGGCTCCTCCGAGCGCGAGATCGTCGACCTCCAGCAGGGCGACTACGAAGAGATGGACCAGCTCGCGATCGCCAAGCCGCTGTGCAAGGCGGCCTATCGCGTGCTGCACGCCCAGGACATCGGCATCGGTCTCGCCCGCGCCATCCGCGCCGCGGTCTCGGGCCGTCCGGGCGGCGTCTATCTCGACCTGCCGGCAAAGCTGTTCGGCCAGGTGATGAACGCCGATGCCGGCCAGAAGTCGCTGGTCAAGGTGATCGATGCCGCGCCCGCGCAGATCCCCTCGCCCGCGTCAATCAAGCGCGCGCTCGACGTGCTCAAGAGCGCAAAACGTCCGCTCATCATCCTCGGCAAGGGCGCGGCCTACGCGCAGGCCGATGAAGAGATCAAGTCGTTCGTCGAGAAGAGCGGCGTGCCGTTCCTGCCGATGAGCATGGCCAAGGGCCTCCTCCCCGACACGCATCCGCAATGCGCTGGAGCCGCGCGCTCCACGGTGCTGAAAGAATCCGACGTCGTGCTGCTGATCGGCGCCCGGCTGAACTGGCTGCTCTCGCACGGCAAGGGCAAGAGCTGGGGCGAAGCGCCCAAGAAGTTCATCCAGGTCGACATCGAGCCGCGCGAGATGGACTCCAACGTCGAGATCGTCGCGCCCGTCGTCGGCGACATCGGCTCGGTCGTATCGGCCTTCAATCAGGCGATCAGCACGGGTTGGACCGCGCCGCCGGCCGAATGGACCAAGGCCATCGTGTCCAAGCGTGACGAGAACGTCGCCAAGATGGCGCCGAAGCTCATGAACAACAAGTCGCCGATGGATTATCACGGCGCGCTCGGCGTGCTGAAGAACGTGATCAAGGATCACCCGGAGGCGATCCTCGTCAACGAGGGCGCCAACACGCTCGACCTCGCCCGCGGCGTCATCGACATGTACAGGCCGCGCAAGCGCCTCGACGTCGGCACCTGGGGCGTGATGGGCATCGGCATGGGCCAGGCGATCGCGGCGGCGCTCGAGACCGGCCACCCCGTGCTGGCGGTGGAAGGCGACTCGGCCTTCGGCTTCTCCGGCATGGAGGTCGAGACCATCTGCCGCTACAACCTTCCGATCTGCGTCGTCATCTTCAACAATGACGGCATCTATCGCGGCACCGACGTCAACAGCGTCAACGCCGATCCGGCGACGACGGTGTTCGTCAAGGGCGCGCGCTACGACAAGATGATGGAAGCCTTCGGCGGCGTCGGCGTGAATGCCACCTCGCCCGACGAGCTCAAGCGCGCCGTCAACGAGGCGATGGCCTCGGGCAAGCCGACGCTCATCAACGCGGTGATCGATCCGGCCGCGGGCTCGGAGAGCGGCCGCATCGGCAACCTCAATCCGCAGAGCGTTCTGCAGAAGAAAAAGTAAGTCCTCCCCTTCAACCCTTAAT
Source organism: Bradyrhizobium sp. 482_C4_N1_8 (assembly GCF_052075965.1). NCBI lineage: Bacteria > Pseudomonadati > Pseudomonadota > Alphaproteobacteria > Hyphomicrobiales > Nitrobacteraceae > Bradyrhizobium > Bradyrhizobium sp. 482_C4_N1_8. The sequence goes on from NZ_CP197231.1 coordinate 6,452,075, forward strand.
TCCCTGCGGTTTGCGGGGGCAGACAGAGTATACGGAGCAACACGATGACCAAAGCGCTCAAGGGCGTTCGCATTCTCGACTTCACCCACGTCCAGTCCGGACCGACCTGCACGCAGCTGCTGGCATGGTTCGGCGCCGACGTGATCAAGGTGGAACGTCCGGGCGTGGGCGACATTACCCGCGGCCAGCTGCAGGACATCCCGAACGTGGACAGCCTGTATTTCACCATGCTCAACCACAACAAGCGCTCGATCACGCTCGACACCAAGAACCCCAAGGGCAAGGAAGTCCTCACCGAGCTGATCAAGAAGTGCGACGTGCTGGTCGAAAACTTCGGCCCCGGCGTGCTCGACCGCATGGGCTTCCCCTGGGAGAAGATCCAGGCGATCAACCCGAAGATGATCGTCGCCTCGATCAAGGGCTTTGGCCCCGGACCGTACGAAGACTGCAAGGTCTATGAGAACGTCGCGCAGTGCACCGGCGGCGCCGCCTCGACCACCGGCTTCCGCGACGGCCTGCCGCTCGTCACCGGCGCGCAGATCGGCGACAGCGGCACCGGCCTGCACCTGGCGCTCGGCATCGTCACCGCGCTCTATCAGCGCACGCATTCGGGCAAGGGCCAGAAGGTCACCGCCGCGATGCAGGACGGCGTGCTCAACCTCGCGCGCGTCAAGCTGCGCGACCAGCAGCGCCTCGCGCATGGTCCGCTCAAGGAATACAGCCAGTTCGGCGAAGGCATTCCGTTCGGCGACGCCGTGCCGCGCGCCGGCAACGATTCCGGCGGTGGTCAGCCCGGCCGCATCCTGAAGTGCAAGGGCTGGGAGACCGATCCCAACGCCTACATCTACTTCATCACCCAGGCCCCGGTCTGGGAGAAGATCTGCGACGTGATCGGCGAGCCCACCTGGAAGACCGATCCGAACTACGCCAAGCCGGCCGTCCGCCTGCCGCGCCTCAACGAGATCTTCGCCCGCATCGAACAGTGGACGATGACCAAGACGAAATTCGAGGCGATGGAGATCCTCAACAAGGACGACATCCCCTGCGGCCCGATCCTGTCGATGAAGGAGATCGCCGAGGACCAGTCGCTGCGCGCGACCGGCACCGTGGTCGAGGTCGATCACCCGACCCGCGGCAAGTACATCTCGGTCGGCAATCCGATCAAGCTGTCGGATAGCCCGAGCGAGGTGGAGCGCTCCCCGCTGCTCGGCGAGCACACCGACGAGATCCTGCGCAGCGTGCTCGGCTTCAGCGATCACCAGGTCGCCGACATCCACAAGTCCGGCGCGCTCGAGCCGCCGCAGAAGCAGGCCGCTGAGTAAGCCGCACCACGTTGAACGAGACGAAAGGGCCGCCCGAAGGGGCGGCCCTTTTTGCTTCAGAAGACCGTGCGGTCGCGGCTGTGACTAAAAAATGGAAAAACAACCCCATGCACAGTAGCTAACCTGTTGGTCATAAACGATTTCGTATTTCACGAAATGCCTTTTGACACGTCGGGCAAAACAGAGGCATTATGCCATGATCCGACAAAGCCAATATCCTGCCCTGCGAAGAGCGGCCGAGGGGTTGTTCGTCGGACAAACGACCTAACGGCCAGGGCATGATCGGGAAAGAGGCTCAGCGGCTTGCAAAAAGGTCAGAGCGCTTCCAGTCCGAGCCGGCGGAACAACTTTCGATCGGCTTCGTCCTGCGGATTGCCCGCCGTCAGCAGCGTGTCGCCGACAAAGATCGAGTTTGCGCCGGCAAAGAAGCACAGCGCCTGCATCTCGTCGCTCATCGCCGACCGCCCCGCCGAGAGTCGCACGAAAGAGGCCGGCATCATGATACGCGCCAGCGCGACAATGCGCACGAACTCGACCGGACCTATCGGCGTCGCCTTCGCCATCGGCGTTCCCGGAATCGGGATCAGCATGTTGATCGGCACGCTCTCCGGCGCTTCCGGAAGGTTGGCGAGCGTGACCAGCATGTCGACGCGGTCCTGTTCGCTCTCACCCATGCCGAGAATTCCGCCGCAGCACACTTTCATGCCGGCATCGCGGACATGCTCCAGCGTATCGAGACGATCGGCGAATGTGCGGGTGGAGGTAACACTCGGATAGAAGCGCTCCGAGGTATCGATATTGTGATTGTAGTAATCAAGCCCGGCAGCACTCAGCCGGTCGGCCTGATCCCGGTCGAGCATGCCGAGCGTCATGCAGGTCTCGAGCCCGAGCTCCTTCACGGCTCCGACGACCTCGACAATGGCATCCATGTCGCGCGGCTTCGGATTGCGCCAGGCCGCCCCCATGCAATAACGCGTCGCGCCGCTGTCTTTTGCCTTGCGTGCCTCGGCAACGATCTTCCCGACCTCCATCAACTTGGAGGCTGCAAGAGCGGTCGCATGATGCGACGACTGGCTGCAGTAACCGCAGTCTTCCGGACAACCACCTGTCTTGATGTTCAGCAGCCGGCTCAACTGCACGCGATTTGGGTCAAAATGCTCCCGATGTACGGATTGTGAACGGAAGAGCAGATCGTTGAAGGGAAGCTGGTAAGCCGCCCATGCATCTTCACCGGTCCATCTTTGAGGCCTTTGCGGCCTTTCCTTCGCGGGGATTGTCTCCCCGTCGTTCACACCGAGCATTACACATCTCCTGACATTGCGGCGGGACAATCGCACTATCGCAAACCTGGCGCCAGTCCGCAGGGTCCTTGGAACAAAAGCGGCGGCGTGCCATTGTTGTCTAAGCCGGCGTGCTATCCCGACGTACGAGCAACGCAGCCGCCAAGGCGAGTGACTGAAACACATCGCAAAAGCATCTGCGCAACGCTGCAGAATTGGCCTTCTTCTCGCCCCGAAAGGTAGCAAGCCTACGCACAGCGTTTGCGGGTGGGAGGCGTCGGCCAGCACCTGTCCTGTCACAGCTTGTTGATCAAAACGAGGTCGAAATGTTGAGAGATCAATCCTCGGATCGGGCCAAGCGTGAAGCCAACAAGGCGTTCAAGCCTGTCAAAACGCAGAAGCCGATCAATGACTATGCGAAGGACCAGCACTCCTTCAACGAGAATCGCGAGCGGCTGAAAGCGGAGCGACTGGCCCGCGAGGCCGAGCCGAAGGACCGCTCTGAATAGGACGCGTTCCCTGCCGGGTCACGATGTTGCATCCGCGCGATGGAGGCTGGCGCTGAGCGCGTCGCGTCGAAATCGACGCCTGACCGAAAGCGCGATGAGATCGGAATGAATCGTCAACGCGCTTTAGGTTATTGTTTGAGCATGATCTTTTCGGAAAACCGCTTCGCACTTTGCGCAAACGCGGCCCTTCGGGTCCGGATCATGCTTTAGAGCATCGAAAGCACGACGATCCCGTCTTCGAGCTCCCCGGAGGCCAATCGGCTCCGCGCGATGCGCTCGAATTCCGTCCGGTATTTCTGAAGATAGCTGAAGGCCTGCTTCTGCGTCTGAAACGTGGTCGCAAGGCGGCACATCTGCCGGCCTGCGCCAAGCGCGAGAAAGAAGGTGATTGTACCACCGCTGTCCGACTTGATCCTAGGCACGATCCGCACTCTTTGGCATGTGACCGGCCCTCTCCAGATTTTCGTCGACGCAGTTGAATTCGACTATCGCGTCAGCTTTCTCTTGCGCTTCGTCAGGGTTGGTGCCGGCAGCGATGCTTGAAGAGTTGCGTCGGCCGCTTCCTTGGCTTCGCGCAGTTCGCGAAGCCGCGCCATGTTCTTGCGAACATCGGCGGCCTGTCTCTCGACGTCCGCCATTGCCCGCGTTCCCTCCTCGGCAGCCAAACGCTGACGGTTGGTACGCGCAATGCTTTGGGGTGACGGTTCAGCCGACTTCTTGCCGCTCATGCTTCACCCACTCCCGCAACGGACAAAACCCGCTCAATCCCTGGGATCGAGCGGGCAGCGTGGCCGTTTCAGTACATCCGTGAAACGGCGCAGGATCTTAGGCCAGCGATAGATTCTCTGCGCTGACCTTGCCTCGCATCTTGTCGGTCTTGGCCTCGAAGTTGACCTTCTGGCCCTCGGCGAGACCTGAGAGACCAGCCCGCTCGACTGCGCTGATGTGAACGAACACATCGTTGCCGCCGTCGTCGGGCTGAATGAATCCAAAGCCCTTTTGGCCGTTGAACCACTTCACGGTACCTGTCGTCATTATTCTTCTCCAAAGCGCATACGCGCACATTCCGCGTGACACTCACGCAGAACCAGATTCAATTCGTCGATGTCTCTGGAAAAGGAGCCCGCGGGCGCATTCAACAAGGCACAGCGGCTGAACGAACAGCACCAACGTATACCTCATCGGCGCCAGTTGCAAGGCTTGGCGGGATTTAATGCCTCATGGGCTCCGGCGGAACAATTCGGACTTTACGAATTCAGGCCCGAAAGGCGCCTGAGGCAAGGTGAGTTGCGCGTTCGCAGCCGCGATTTGGTGTCGGCTAACTGTGCTGGCCCGAGAGCGTCGATGCGATGCCGCGCTATCGAGCGCACACCGTACGCCACCGGCAAGTTGCTCGCGGAAGACCCGCACCACTCTCCCTCCAGCCAATCGACTGTGTGCACCGAAAGACTGCCAAGCTCCACACGTGCCGGCTCCGCCGCGAAGGGATAGCAGATCACACCTGACAGTACGGGGTCGGATTGGAAGCGTGAACGACTTGCTTCCTCCGTTGGCGTCAAGGCAAAGTGCTGGAAAACAGGGAGGTCAGCATGTCACTGCTTGGCAAGGCCGCCGTCGCGATGTGGTGGAGCGTCCGCCACGAGCAGCGCGCGGAGTTCGGCGACTGGCATTCCCACGAACATTTTCCCGAGCGGATGAGCATTCCCGGCTTCCGGCGCGGATCGCGCTGGACCAGCACGACGGACACCGACGGCTTCTTCGTGCTGTACGAGCTGGAGCGGTACGAGGTGCTCACGTCGAAGGGATATCTCGACCGGCTCAACGCGCCGACGCCGTGGTCGACCAAGATGATGCCGCACCATCTCGGCATGGTCCGCAGCCAGTGCCGCGTCGCCGCCAGCTTTGGCGGCGGCGTCGCGACCTCGCTCGCCACCATCCGGCTTTCGCCGGAGGCCGGGCGCGAGGCGGAGTTGCAGACACATCTCTCGGAGACGCTCGGCACATTGGCGCAGATGCCGGGACTGACCGGCGCCCACCTCCTCCTGACCGACACGCCCCGGACCAGCTCGCCCACCACCGAGCAGCAGATCCGCGGCAAGGACGGCGCCGCCGACTGGATCATGCTGCTGTCGGGTTACGATGCCGACGCGATCGAGCAGGTGACCGCCGACCGACTTTCGCCGGCGGCGCTTGGCGCTCTGGGCGCGCAGGACAATCCGACGATCGGCCGCTACCGGCTCGCCTTCACGATGACGCCGCAGGATGTGGCAACGATCTGACGGATCGGTCGTCCGGCCGGCCGCGAGGTAGAGCTCGCACCAGGCGAGCTCGATTCAAGTGAGCGCGCAAACGCGCCAACCGTTGCACATGGAGGACGTGTTTCAGGTTCTCGTGTGCAGCACGAAGGCGGACAAGGCACGCCAGGTGTAAGCTCAGCTCCCCTCGCCTGCATCCTCATCGCGGCCCTCCTCGCCTGCGACATATTCGAGGATGTCTCCGGGCTGACAATCTAGCTCGCGGCAGATCGCGGCCAGGGTCGAGAAGCGCATCGCCCTCGCCTTGCCCGTTTTCAGGACCGACAGGTTCTGGATGGAAATGCCGATTGCGTCGGCGAGGTCCCCGAGGCGGCGCTTCCGCTTCGCAAGCATGACATCGAGGTTCACGACGATCGGCACAAGCATTCACCTCAGATCGTCAGCTCGTTTTCGGACTGCAGCAGGATGGCGTGCTCGATGACGAATTTCAGCGCCATCAGGAACATCCCGCCCGCGATCGTGCCGATGTCGACGTTGTAGGACGGCAGGAAGAACTTGACGTCGCCGATCTCGTGCAAGGCATAAGCCACCGCGTTGCTGGTGATCAGGTCGATGAACGGCCAGATCACCAGAATGATCCCCATCCACCACACACCCTGAAGCGTCTCGGACGCGAAGATCCGGCCGCGTGCGAATCGGTGCACCATACGGTGCAGGATGCCGATCAACACGGCGAAGAACGAGAGCTGAAGCGCAAATAGCGTCCAGAACAACAGCTGTCCCGGGCGCGACATCTCGAGCGGATTGGCGACAAGGCCTGCGCATTTCACCTGGTCGGGACCAAGGCTCGCCGCGATCGAGGCGGAGGCGGTCGTGCTCCGGAGATAGGCGAGCCACACCACCACCGGCAGTGCCGCCCAGATCGCCCAGAACGCAAGATCGAGACGCCGGAACCAGCTCTGCCGGGCCTCACGTACCGATATCTCCACCACACCCATCTCCAAGCACTCCGCAATTTCCAGGCAACCACCCTCCCCCAATATGCATGTTCCGCACAATTGACTCAACCTTAAGCGCGATATATTGATCGTTTATCATGAAATATTTCATGACAATTGGTCCAATATGGAGCCCCCATGCGTTCCACCCTCGTCCGGCACCTGCTCGCAGCGCTGTTGTCCATCTCCCCGCTTGGAAACGCTGAAGCCGCAACGGCCAGCGGTCCCGCTGGTGTCTGGCTGACACAGTCTGGCGACGCGAGGATCAAGGTGAGCCGTTGCGGCAATGCGCTATGCGGCCGGGTCGTCTGGCTGAAGGAGCCGATCGATAAGAAGACGGGCAAGGCGCAGCTCGACGACCATAACGCCGATCCTGCATTGCGCGGCCGGAAGATCGTCGGCATCTCCCTGTTCATCGACATGCAGGCTGCCGGCGAAAATAAATGGTCGGGCAGGATCTATAATGCCGACGACGGAAAGACCTATGCGAGCACCGTCAGCTTGCTGCCATCCGGCAGTCTCAACGTCCGGGGCTGCATGGGAACGTTGTGCGCGGGTGAAGACTGGACGCGGTGAGCGGCAAACCGATCCAAAACAACGTCCAAGATAAGTTCCAAGACGAACAAAAACAGCATCAAGGGCCGCCGGTTTCGGCGGCCCCCGTTTATCTGCAATGCCATGTCGGATCGGCGGCGTCCCGGTCGTCCTTGAGACATGAATGGGCCGTAGACGCCAAGGTCGGGCCCATCGATGCAAGAGGATGAAAGAACATGCCCAGCACTGTACGTCTGCACCGCGTTCTCTCGACCAGTCCGGAGAAAGTCTATCGCGCCTTCCTCGAGGCGGATGCGCTGGCGAAATGGCTTCCGCCGAACGGCTTTACCTGCACCGTCCATCACCTCGAGCCCAAGGTCGGGGGCACGTTCAAGATGTCGTTCCGAAATTTCACGACGGGCAACAGCCACGCCTTCGGCGGCGAATATCTCGAGCTCGTCGCGGGCGAACGTCTCCGCTACACCGACAAGTTCGACGACCCCAATCTGCCCGGCGAAATCCAGGTGACCGTGACGCTGAAGAAGGTCTCGGTCGGCACCGAGGTCGACATCACCCAGGCCGGCATCCCTGACGTCATCCCGCCGGAGGCCTGCTATCTCGGCTGGCAGGAATCGCTGCGAAGCCTCGCAAGGCTCGTGGAGCCGGAGATCAATCAGTAGCGGCGAAATCAGTATCGTAGGGTGGGTAAAGCGCAGCGTGCCCACCGATGCTCTCTCAACCTCGGAAAGATGGTGGGCACGTCGCTCCGCGCCTTTGCCCACCCTACGGCACTGATGACAGCTCTCCGTCGTCATTGCGAGCAGCCAAGCAATGGCGGCTGTTGCTGGGCTACGCGCCCGCCTTCGGCGTAATCCCACCGCTTGCGGTCCAGCGATCGGGATCGGGACTGTGTCCAATCAGCGCGAGGCCGTAGGCGATCGACTCGAACTGGTCGCCCGACATCAGCCGTTCGTTGCCGAACCGGTCGGCGAACAGCTTTCTGACGGCCGGAACGAAGGAAGTCCCGCCGGTCAAGAACACCTTCTCCACCTCGCGCGCGGTGATGCCCGCTTCGCTTAGCACCTTGTCGACGGTGGCAGCCAGCCGGGCGATGTCGTCGGCAATCCAGGATTCAAAATTCTTCCGTGTGATGGTCGCACCGATGTCGACGCCGCCCCCCTTGAAGCGGAAGTCCACCTCGTCCCGCGCCGACAGCGCGACCTTGGCGTCGGATACCGCGCGGTAGAGCGAAAAGCCGAGGTCGAGATCGACGATGGTGATGAAATCTTCAAGGAGCTTCGGCTTCAGCGCGCTGCGCGCAAGCTCCCGGAGCTCGCGCAGATCGCCATTGCTCTTCATCATCGCGAGCTGATGCCAGCGCGCGAGGTTGGTATAGTGGCCGGTGGGGACCGGCAGCACCTTGTCGAACGAGCGGAAGCTGGACCCCTTGCCCAGCCGCGGCGAGACGACGTGGTCGACGATGCGGTAATCGAACGTGTCGCCCGCAATCCCGATGCCGGCGTGTCCAAGCGGCTCCGCACGCAAGGCACCACCCACGCGCGAGAAACGCATCACGGAGAAATCGCTGGTGCCGCCGCCGAAATCCGCAACCAGGACGGTGGCATCGCGCTCCAGCCGTCGGGCGAAGGAGAACGCCGCGCCCACGGGCTCGTAGACATAGCGCGCGTGGCCGGCGCCGAGGCGTTCGAACGCGGCCCGATAGCGCTGCATCGCCAGCGCTTCGTCGGGATTGCCGCCGGCGAACCGCACCGGGCGGCCGACCGTGATGTTGGACGTCTCGAAGCCGAACTTTTCGCCGCCATGGCGCGCCAGCGTGCGCAGGAACGCCGCCAGAATGTCCTCGAACTTGAAGCGCTGCCGAAACACTTGCGTGGTGTTGAAGCTGGAGCTCGCCGCAAACGTCTTGAACGACTGCAGGAAGCGGTAGACGTGGCGGCCTTCGAGGAACGTCTCGATGGCCCATGGACCGCCTTCGGCCTGGGCGCCGGCGCCCGGCCGATCCTCCCAGAAGCACAGCGCCGAGACGTAGACGCTGTGGCGCTGGCCGCCGTGATCGAAGCGGATGGCCTCGACCCGGCGATCGTCCGCCGCGATCGCGACGACCGTGTTGCTGGTCCCAAAATCGATGCCGATCGAGACGGCGGGCGAGGCGCTCGACATGAACCACTCTGACAGTTGATTGGAAAAGGGGGCAGACCACTAACGGCTTTGGCTGGGCCTGCCAAGACCTTGAATGTTGCGGTGCGGTTGGATTTGGAACCCGCGCGCCGCTCTGTCCGCGCTCTTTTGCCTCCGTAATGGGGGCCTTTTGGGGCCGGTCTCGCAACTCCAGCAGCCCGGCTGGCAATTTTGAGCTCGGTTCGGTCCCTTTAACGGATCATTATGCTGCAATGCGGGAGCATGCATGCTGCTATGCAATGGCATGCATGGACACTGGCATCTGGTATACGTAGATTGCCCTTCGAAATGAGACAGCATCACTGACCGTCTCGAGAAAGGGAATTCAGATGTCCAAGACCGCTTCCGTCGCGCTCGCCCCCTCCGCCTCGCTGTTCACCCGCTTCCTGGCTGCGGTCGATCGCTTCCTGATGGCGAGCGCCGAGATTTCGAATCACAACGGCGACCTGCCCCGCTTCGGCCTGTAAGCAGCGCCTCCCGCGCGGCAAGCGCGACGCGCCGGTTTCAGAACCGTCCACATACTACTTTTGATGAATGGCCCCGCAGGACGGGGCCATTTCTATTTGCGTTGTCCCGAGTCACAGCCGCAACCGATGAAGGTCCTGCGGCATTTGCGCACGGTGACCGGACCAGCGCTTGAACCTTGGCATAATGAATACAAGAATGCCTCTCCAGCGCTCGCAGAAAAATTAGAGGCGCCACGGGAGGCTTTATGACGGACATGGTGCAGGCAACGGTTCCAACCGCCGCGCGGGTTAGCGACACGTATCGCTGGGCGCAATTGGCGGTCGGTGTAGCGGCGATGGTGATGATCGCCAATTATCAATACGGCTGGACGTTCTTCGTCCCCGACATCCAGAAAAAGTTCGGCTGGGATCGCGCCTCGATCCAATGGGCCTTTACGCTCTTCGTACTGTTCGAGACATGGCTGGTGCCGGTCGAAGGATGGTTCGTCGACAAATACGGCCCGCGCATCGTCGTGCTCGTCGGCGGCGTGCTCTGCGCCATCGGTTGGGCGATCAATGCGCAAGCCACCACGCTCAACGGCTTCTATCTCGGCATGATCATCGCGGGCATCGGCGCCGGCGGCGTCTACGGCACCTGCGTCGGCAATGCGCTGAAATGGTTTCCCGACAAGCGCGGTCTTGCTGCCGGCATCACGGCGGCCGGTTTCGGCGCGGGCTCCGCGCTCACGGTTGCGCCGATTCAGGCCATGATCAAGGACAGCGGATTCCAGACCACCTTCCTGTATTTCGGGCTCGGCCAGGGCATCATCATCTGCATCCTCGCCTTCTTCCTCTACGCGCCGAAGGCCGGACAGGTGCCTCCCGTTGTGCAGAACGCTGCGTTGCAACAGACCCGCCGCAACTATCAGCCGACCGAAGTGCTGCGCCAGCCGATCTTCTGGCTGATGTACTTCATGTTCGTGATCGTCGGCGCCGGCGGCCTGATGGTGACGGCGAACCTGAAGCCGATCGCAGTCGACTGGAAGGTCGACAGCGTTCCGGTGACGCTGATGGCGGTGACGATGACCGCGGTGACGTTCGCAGCCACGATTGACCGCGTGCTCAACGGCCTGACGCGTCCGTTCTTTGGCTGGATCTCCGACATGATCGGCCGCGAGAACACGATGTTCATCGCCTTCGGCATGGAAGGGTTCGGCATCTGGATGCTCTATCTCTGGGGACACGACCCGCTCTGGTTCGTGCTGCTGTCGGGCTTCGTGTTCTTCGCCTGGGGTGAGATCTACTCGCTGTTCCCCTCGACCTGCACCGACACGTTCGGCGCCAAGTTCGCGACCACCAATGCGGGCCTGCTCTACACCGCAAAGGGTACCGCCGCGCTGCTTGTCCCGATCGCCAACTACATGCAGCAATCGTCGGGCACGTGGGACAGCGTGTTCATCATCGCGGCCGGCGCCAACATCCTGGCTTCGCTGCTGGCGATCATGGTGCTCAAGCCCTGGCGCAAGGTCGTGGTCGCGAAATCGACCGCCGCCGCCTGACGCGCGCCACCACATCTAAACCAAGCACGACGCCCGGCCTCACGGCCGGGCGTTTTCGTTTTTTCAGAACCCGTCTTGGCTACCGCTGACCTGAAGGGAACCGTGCACTTTTCTTGCGCTGCGTCACAAGATTGGGCTTGCCTTCTGGAATATGGTATACCAATGTCCCCGCCGCGCTTGCGACGATAAGCCACAATATTTGCGACACTGGGTCATCTTGCAATCCCAGGTCGCATTCAATCAGGCGCGTTGGGAGGTTATTGATGATTTCCAGCACGGACGGCGCCGTCACAGCTGCGCCTCTTCGCACCGGTTTCCGTTGGTTCCAACTCGCCATGGGCATCGTCTGCATGGCGATGATCGCCAATCTGCAATACGGCTGGACGTTGTTCGTCGATCCGATTGACGCCAAGTATCATTGGGGCCGCGCGGCGATCCAGCTCGCTTTCACCATCTTCGTCGTCACCGAGACCTGGCTGGTGCCGATCGAGGCCTGGTTCGTCGACAAATACGGTCCGCGCATCGTCGTCATGTTCGGCGGCGTCATGATCGCGCTGTCCTGGGTGCTCAACTCCTACGCTGACTCGCTCACCCTGCTCTACGCCGCCGCGGTCGTCGGCGGCATGGGCGCCGGCGCGGTGTACGGCACCTGCGTCGGCAACGCGCTGAAATGGTTCCCCGATCGCCGCGGTCTCGCCGCCGGTGCGACCGCTGCCGGCTTCGGCGCGGGCGCCGCGCTCACCATTGTGCCGATCGCGACCATGATCGTAACGAGCGGCTACCAGCACGCGTTCCTCACCTTCGGCATCGGCCAGGGCCTGATCGTGTTCGTGCTCGCCTTCTTCATCCAGCCGCCGCGGATCTCGATCCCGCCGAAGAAGAAGCAGCTCAATCTGCCGCAGACCAAGATCGACTTCACCCCGCCGCAGGTGCTGCGCACCCCTATTTTCTGGGTGATGTATCTCGTTTTCGTCATGGTCGCCTCCGGCGGCCTGATGACCGCGGCGCAGATCGGCCCGATCGCGCACGACTTCAAGATCGCCGACACGCCGGTGACGCTCGCGGGCTTCCAGATGGCGGCATTGACGTTCGCGATCTCGCTCGACCGCATCTTCGACGGTTTCGGACGTCCCTTCTTCGGCTGGGTCTCCGACACGATCGGCCGCGAGCACACCATGTTCATCGCGTTCGGCACCGCGGCGGTAATGCTGCTGACGCTGTCGGCCTATGGAAACATACCGATCGTGTTCGTGCTCGCGACCGCGGTGTACTTCGGCGTGTTCGGCGAAATCTACTCGCTGTTCCCTGCGACCTGCGGCGACACCTTCGGTTCGAAATACGCAACCACCAACAACGGCATGCTCTACACCGCGAAAGGCACGGCATCCCTGCTCGTCCCGCTCGCCAGCGTGATCTCGGCAACGTACGGCTGGAAGGCCGTGTTCGTGGTCGCGGTGGCGCTGAACGCGACGGCGGCGCTGACGGCGCTGTTCGTGATCAAGCCGCTGCGCCGCTCCTTCATCCTCGGCAAGGAAGCCGAGAGCGCCAACGCTGCGACCGGCACCGCCAAGACCGGCAACGCCAAGACCGAGACAGCGTAGCGACCACACGCCTTTCAATCGGTCGAAAGGGGCGCAGCGATGCGCCCCTTTTCCTTTTTGGCACGATGACAAACGTCAGTATTGCTGCCGCAAGAATTTTCGGATCAGCCAAATCGAATGCTTGACGATTGGCATTATGTATACCACACTTCCCCTGTCATTCACCTAGGGAGGTTGCAATGCTGGTCGGAGACATTCTGCGCAAGAAGACACCGCGCGTTGTCACGGTGCGAATGAACGAAACGGTGGGTATCGCCGCCAAGCTGATGCGCGCCAACAATATCAGCGCGCTGGTGGTCAAGGACGTGGTCCGCTCCGAAGGCAACACCGCGGTCGGCATGTTCACCGAGCGTGACGTGGTGCGCGCCGTCGCCGAGCATGGTGCCAACGCCATTAACGTCAAGGTCTCGCAGCTCGTGTCGGTGCAGCAGCTGGTGTCCTGCAGCTCCTCAGACACGATCGAGCACGTCCGGCATCTGATGAACCGCAATCACATCCGTCACCTGCCGGTCATCGACGATTACAGCCTCGTCTCCGTCATCAGCATGCGCGACATTGCTGCTGCCGTTGACGAAGCGATCAACGGCTCGCCGCAAGCAGCAGCTTAAAGCGTCACACTTCCCCTGCGACTGCCGGCCCCGGCTCGGACCTCTCCGAGCCGGACCGGATCTTTCGTCCCAAAATTCCGGACACCCGCGAGGATTTCATGAAGATCTGCATCTACGGCGCCGGCGCGATCGGCGGATATCTCGGGGTTCAGCTCGCACGCGCTGGCGCCGACGTCAGCCTGGTCGCGCGCGGCGCCCACCTTGCCGCGATGCGCGAGCGCGGGCTGACCCTGCTCGCGGGCGAGGAGAAGCACACCGTGCATCCGCGCTGCACCGACGATCCCGCCGAGCTCGGCGTGCAGGACTACATCATCATCACGCTGAAGGCGCATTCGATCACCGGCGTGATCGAGAAGATGCAGCCGCTGCTCGGGCCGCACACCCGCATCGTCACCGCCGTCAACGGCATCCCCTATTGGTATTTCTACAAGCACGGCGGCCAATACGAGAATTCGACGCTGGAGAGCATCGACCCCGGCGGACGGCAGTGGCGCGAGATCGGCGCCGAGCGCGCCATCGGCTGCATCGTCTATCCCGCCACCGAGATCGAAGCGCCCGGCGTGATCCGCCACGTCTACGGCAACAATTTCCCGCTCGGCGAGCCCTCCGGCGAAATCACCTCGGACGTGCAGCGCCTCGCCGATCTCTTCGTCGCCGCCGGGCTGAAAGCGCCGGTGCTTGATCGCATCCGCGACGAGATCTGGCTGAAACTCTGGGGCAATGTCTGCTTCAACCCGATCAGCGCACTGACCCATGCAACGCTCGACGTGATCTGCACCGATCCCTCCACGCGTGCGCTGTCGCGCGCGATCATGGTGGAGACGCAAGGCATCGCCGAGACGTTTGGCGTCAAATTCCGCGTCGACGTCGAGCGCCGCATCGAGGGCGCCCGCAAGGTCGGCGCGCACAAGACCTCGATGCTGCAGGATCTCGAGCGCGGCCGTCCGATGGAGATCGACCCGCTCGTCACCGTGGTGCAGGAGATGGGCCGCCTCACCGGCATCGCCACGCCCGCGCTCGACTCGGTGCTGGCGATGGTGACCCAGCGTGCCCGAATCGCCGGCCTCTATGACGGCGTCTCCGCGCCTGCCGATCCCCGTGCACTGGCGGTGGCGTGATGGCGGGCGAGATGAAACAATGGCTGCGCTTCCGCCATGCCGGTGCGACCGGTTTCGGCACCCTGACGCAATCAGGCATCAGCGTGCATGAGGGCGAGATGTTCGGCCGCCATGCAGCCACGGGCAAGACTCTGGCGCTGTCGGAGGTCGAGCTGCTCGCGCCTTGCACACCCAGCAAGATCGTCGCGCTCTGGAATAATTTCCACGCGCTCGCCGCCAAGCTGAACCAGCCCGAGCCGCCGGAGCCGCTCTATCTGTTGAAGGCGACCACCACCATCACGACGCCGGGCGCCGTGATCCGCCGTCCCTCTTATTACGACGGCAAGACCACCTATGAGGGCGAGCTTGGCATCGTCATCGGCAGGACCTGCGCCCGTGTCTCGCCGGCCGAGGCGGACAGTTTCATCTTCGGCTACACCTGCGTCAACGACATCACCGCCAACGACATCCTGACCAGCGATCCCACTTTCCCGCAATGGGCCCGTGCCAAGGGCATCGATGATTACGGCCCGTTCGGCCCCGTCATCGCAACCGGCCTCGATCCGGCCAAGCTCACCGTGCGCACCATCCTCAACGGGGCGGAGCGGCAGAATTATCCGATCTCGGACATGATCTTCACCGCGCAGGAGCTGGTCAGCAAAATCTCCCACGACATGACCCTGCTTCCCGGCGACCTCATCGCCGTCGGCACCTCGGTCGGCGTCGGGGTGATGAAGGAGCCGGTGAATACAGTGACCGTCGCGATCGACGGCATCGGCGAGCTCACCAACGAGTTTCGGCTGTAACTCGCTGCGTCATTCCTAGGCCGCAAATCCATCGTGGGCCCGGAATGAAGGCTCGCCGGCCATTTGCGCCGCAGCCCGACAAAAATTGATCCTGCGCAAATCGGCGGTCGCGGCTGCCGCTATCCTTCCCGGCAACAGATCGATTTCTGATGCAAGGGAGGATGTCATGTCGAATGCCAGTAATGCACTTCTCTGGGCGGCTCTGTACTTCGCTCTCTCGTTCGCTGCGATCTTCGTGGTCTGGTTCGCCGACAAGATGCGCACGAACTTCCTCGGGAAATGATAGCCCGAGGCTCGCCGGCTCGCGCCGACGCCTGCTGCTAGCCTCCCCGAAAGGGGCCCACGCAGTGCCGTAGCCCGGATGGAGCGAAGCCTAATCCGGGACGGGCGTTTCTGCGCGCGCAGACCGCGGATTGCGCTTTGCTCCATCCGGGCTTACAGGCCTTGCCCCGCTCCCCGGGAAAACCTGGCACCCTGCTCTCCGCCAATCGACTGACGCAACCAGCAGTGGATCGCGCGACCGGAAACATCTGGCAACCCCGCCCGCCCCTTGATCTCGGTTCCGCTCTCCAATAGCAACTATGGCGAGAATGTGTCCCGGGTGGGGAAGTCACGATGTGGCTGTTTTTCGTGGTTGCCTGGTTTGTCCTGCTAGCCGCCATCGCGATCCTCGCCCAGCAGGCGTTTGGTTATGACGTCGCGCACTTGCCCGCCCTGTTTGCGGACCTGCCTATGCCGCAGCGTCTCGCAACCGGCGCGATCGTGACGCTCGGGCTGGCGCTGATCGGCGCCCCCGCCTGGCGGCTCTCGCGTCAGGACCGGCGCCTCAATACCCTGCGCGACCGCCTCAAGAAGACCCGCGAGGATGTCGTCGTCGCCCACGCCCTGCAAAACCACCTCGACGCCACCGTCCAGCACCTGATCGAAAGCGATCCCCGCGAGGCCGTCTCCGCCCTCCATGACAAGCTCGGCGAGACTGAGCAGCGCGCCCTGCTCCAGCAGGGCCGCAACGAATCCACCGACATGCACGACCAGCTCGCCGAGATCCGCCGGCGCCAGCAGGGGGTGCGAGAGATGGTGGGAAAGGTCGCCGATCAGCGGCGCGCGGTCGAGCCTGTTTTCACCGAGATCCGCGACCGCCAGAACCAGCTCGAACGCTCCCTGCTCGACCTCGAGACCGACGACCGCAAGAACAACCTCGCCGACCGCCTGAAAGATGTTGCGCGCGACGTATCGGCGCTGCTGTCACGGGTGAACGCGGTCCAGGACACTTTCGTGACCCTCAGCCAGTACAAGGAAGATCTGGCGAAATCCCATGCCGAGCTGGTCCCGCTGCGCTCGTCGGACGCCGGCATCAATGCCCTGATCGGCGAGCTCGGCCTCAGCCATGACCGCCTGGCCAAGAGCATCGACGAACTCGAGACCGGCGGCGAGGCGCCGCTCGACACTCGCGTCGAGACGCTCTCGAAGAACAAGATCGAGATCGCGCAGCGCCTCGCCCGCATCGACGACAGCTTCAACATCCTGAAAGCGATCCGGCTCGATTTCGAGGAGCTCGGCCAGCGCCAGGCCCTGCTCGAACGCTCGCTCGCCGACGTCGAAACCGACCCCGACGGCAAGACCCTCGTCGACCGCCAGAACGCGCTGAACGATTTCGTCCTCCAGTCGCGCCAGCGCCTCGGCGTGTTGCAGGAGACGCTGGCGACGCTGAACGCGTTCAAGACGGAGCTGTCGAAGTCGCAGGCCGACCTCGTTCCGCTGAAGGCGCCGGTGTTCGGCATCGAGGCCCTGATCGCGGAGGTCGGCACCACCCGCGATCTTCTTGCGAAAACCGTCGGCGAGATCGAGGCGAACGGCGACGTCACCCTCGCCTCACGCGTCGATGCCCTCGCCAGGAGCAAGCGCGAGGTCGAAGACCGCCTCGCCCGCATCTTTGACAATTTCAACGCGCTCGATGCCTTGCGCAAGGACATCGGCGGCATCTTCTCGACGATCCGGAACAGCTTGAACAGGATCGGGTGAGAGACGCGTAGCAGCAGCGTAGGATGGGTAGAGCGCAGCGAAACCCATCATCGCTCCCCGCGCAGATGGCCGATGGGTTTCGCTGCGCTCTACCCATCCTACCGACCAGGCCGCGCAGCCCGAAACATCCAGACACATCACATCCCTGTACACCCGATCAATGCCGCCAACATGTCCCGCGGGTGCCGCAACTTGGACGCATTCGGCCGCCTTCTATGAGGCGTGTCTGGGGGCACGGCCGTGCCGTGTTTGGACCAAACCTTCTAGGGGTATGACTGTGAAGAAAATTGTAATTGCTCTGGGTGCGACGCTTGCTCTGGTGACGGCTGCGAACGCTGCGGATCTGCCGCGTCGCCAGCCCGTTCCCGTCTATCCTGCGGAGCAGGCGCCGATCGGCAAGATGCCGATTGGCAAGAGCCCGATTGGAAAGGCCCCGATCGGCAAGGCGCCCGGCCCGGTCGCTGCGCGCTACTGACGCGCAACGGAAATACGCGCAAGAAATCTGCGTAAGCGGCCGGTAGTCGAGGGGCACAACGTGACGAACACATCTGATCGATCGGGATCCTGCATCCTCGCGGGATTCGCTCTCGCGGCGATGCTCGCCTGCACCACCCCCTCGGCCTCGGCCCACGAAGCGAACAAGCGCGTTGCCGACGCCAATGCGCTTGCTACGACCGACTCCGCATCACGACCGGCGCCGCAATCGACGCGGCGCCCCGTCGCGCGCGCAGAGAAAGGTCCCTACTACGTCGACTTCCGCGCGCGGACGGCGGCGAGCTGGGGCCATGCGTTCGTCTGGTATGGCAAGACCAGCGAGCGCGCCGTCGAAGTCGCGGGCCTCACGCCCGCCGGCGACACCTGGGCTTATGTGCTCGGTCACCTCACCTGGGTGCCAGCCGAAACCGGCGCGAGCTACGGCGATCTCGATCCGGACTATCTGACCGCGAACTACCGCGTCTATCTGAGCGAAGCCGACGCCAAGCGCGTCTTCGCCTATATCAAGAAATTGCAGGCGAGCTCGCCGGTCTGGAACGCTGAGACCACCAACTGCACCGGCTTCATCGGCGACATCGCCGAGTTCATGGGCCTGCAGGTCCCCTACCGCTGGCAGCGCCCGGAAAAATTCGTCAACAGCCTCAAGGAAATGAACGGCGGCCGCCAGATGGTGCGGCTGTCGGCGGAGTAGCCGTTATTCGCCTTTGACATGATTGGCGAGCATTCCTCGACAGTGCTATTGTAGGTGGTGAGCAGGCGCTGCGGGAAAGCGTCTGGCGTAGCGTAATCAAAACTCAATCGAGGCAAGACCGAGGACTATAAGCAACGCGCCCAGGTGCCGCTCATCCGTTCCACAACCTTCACGGAGGTCGAGATGGCTAACAATCAGACGGGCTCAAGTGCTGACCGGTTGAAGCATCCATTTCTCGAAAAGCTCGGCGCGATACCGGCCGCAGCCGAGGGCCTCTTCGCATACAGCGCGAAGATCGTATGCGGCAAGCAATCCGAGGCAAGCTGCTGTTGTGTCGCCGGCGCCCGGCCGGGCGTGTATGCGACCGAGGTCAACATTCAAAATCTCAACCTGGTGACGGCACCGGTTCTGAAGTTCGTCGTGCCCTTGATCAACTCGGGCGCTGTTGTTGCGCGTGAACCCGACGTCGCCGATCCGACCACGTTCGCTGCACGTCAGGTAGAGGTCATCAAGCTTCCTCCGTTGGGGGCGACGATGGATGATTGCTGCCGTATCGCAGAGATGCTGCTGGGCGCGACCCCGAGCGGAGACACCGCGCTCACCATCGCTATCTTGACGATTGTCAGCCAATTCGAACTGTCTGTCTCCGTCGTCTACACCGCGAACCCTCTGAGCGGAGACGGCATCAGCATCGACGTCGAGTATATTCCATCGCGACTCCTGCGGCTTCGTGGCCAAGGTTGACGCGGGATCCAGTTGGCGCTCGGCCTTCCGGGCACCCTTGGAGCAGCACCTTTGCTACCTCTCCGCCGTCGCCCCTTTTCGTCAGGACGACGGCAGGAGAATACGCCAAGCGCCCCGCACCAAAATTATCCGCCCCACGGAATCCCCTCACGCCTCGCATGATCGCCCCGCCCCCACCGCACGGCGGCGCAATAGACATTTCCCGACCCCGGCGGCATCCTGCCGCCATCAACCGATAACAGAGCGCCACGCGAGGCGGGGGAAACAGATCATGCTGCAGACACGGTTCACAAAGCTCGTCGGCGTCGAGCACCCGATCGTCCAGGGCGGCATGCAATGGGTCGGACGCGCCGAGCTGGTCGCCGCGGTCGCGAACGCCGGCGCGCTCGGCTTCATCACGGCGCTGACCCAGCCGACCCCGGAAGACCTGACCAAGGAGATCGCGCGCTGCCGCGACCTCACCGACAAGCCCTTTGGCGTCAACCTCACCATCCTGCCCGCGATCAAGCCGCCGCCCTACGCCGAATACCGCGCCGCCATCATCGAGGCCGGCATCACCGTGGTCGAGACCGCCGGCAACAAGCCGCAGGAGCATGTCGACGAGTTCAGGAGGCATGGCGTCAAGATCGTGCACAAATGCACCAGCGTCCGCCACGCGCTCTCGGCCGAGCGCATGGGCGTCGACGCCATCTCGATCGACGGGTTCGAATGCGCCGGCCACCCCGGCGAGGACGACACCCCCGGCCTGATCCTGATCCCGGCCGCCGCCAACAAGATCAAGATCCCGATGATCGCCTCGGGCGGCTTTGCCGATGCCCGCGGCCTCGTCGCCGCCCTGGCGCTCGGCGCCGAGGGCATCAACATGGGCACCCGCTTCATGGCTACCAAGGAAAGCCCGATCCACCAGCTCATCAAGGAGAAGATCGTCGCCAATGACGAGCGCGAGACCGAGCTGATCTTCCGCACCATGCGCAACACCTCGCGCGTTGCCAAAAACGACATCTCGACCAAGGTCGTCGCCATGGAGAAGGAAGGTGCGAAGTTCGAGGACATCCGCGAGCTGGTTGCGGGCGCCCGTGGTAAGATGGTCTATGCGACCGGCAATTCGGACGAAGGCATCTGGTCGGCGGGCCAGGTGCAGGGCCTGATCCAGGACATCCCGAGCTGCGCCGAGCTGATCTCCCGCATCGTGCGCGAGGCCGAAGCCATCATTCGCAGCCGGCTCGAAGGCATGATCGCTCATCCGAGCGCACAAGCCGCTGAATAATCACTGCAAGAAGCGAGAGTAATTCATGAAGGCTTATGTCTACGGCCCTGACGGCGCTCAGATTTCCGACGTCGCTCAACCAAAGCCTAAGGGCACGCAGGTGCTGGTCCGCGTCCGCGCCTGCGGGCTGAACCGCGCCGACACCGGCATGCGCAAGGGCCACGCCCACGGCGCCGCCGGCGGTGCCGGCACCGTGCTCGGCATGGAATGGGCCGGCGAGGTCGCCGAGCTCGGACCGGATGCCAAGGGCGTGAAGGTCGGCGACCGCATCATGGGCTCGGGCGGCGCGGCGTTCGCCGAATACACCCTGGCCGATCACGGCCGGCTGTTCCGCGCGCCCTCGAACATGAACTTCGAGGAAGCCGCCACCCTGCCCGTCGCGCTCGCGACCATGCACAACGCGGTCGTCACCGTTGGCGGCGTTCAGCCCGGGCAAGCCGTGCTGATCCAGGGGGCGAGCTCCGGCGTCGGCCTGATGGCGATGCAGATCGCGCGGCTCAAGGGTGCCAAGCTCGTGATCGGCTCGTCGACCGATCCCTATCGCCGCGGCCGGCTCAGGGAGTATGGCGCCGACCTCGCCGTCGACTCCTCCGACCCCAAATGGGTGGACGAGGTGCTGAAGGCGACGAACGGCGAAGGCGTCGACCTCATCGTCGACCAGGTCTCGGGCAAGGTCGCGAGCCAGAACCTCGCCGCCACCAAGGTCAAGGGCCGCATCGTCAATGTCGGCCGGCTCGGCGGCACCCATGCCGACTTCAACTTCGACCTGCATGCCGCGCGCCGGATCGACTATGTCGGCGTCACCTTCCGCACCCGCACCATCGAGGAGGTCCGCGAGATCTTCGACGAGGTCCGCAAGGACATCTGGGGCGCGGTCGAGTCACGCAAGCTGCAGCTGCCGATCGACAAGGTCTATGCCTTCGCCGACATCGACAAGGCGTTCGAGCACATGGAGGCGAACAAGCATCTGGGGAAGATCGTCGTGACGCTGTGATCCCTGGCCGGGCGACGAGCGCGCGGTCTCGTAGGGTGGGCAAAGCGAAGCGTGCCCACCACAGCGGTTGATCAGGAGACACTCGTTGGTGGGCACGGCGCTACGCGCCTTTGCCCACCCTACGAGACTGAGCCGGTGGCATAAGCGAGCATTCAATTCGGAAGCATTCGCAATAGTTTCGCTCCTGCAACTCACTCGCGACTACAGCTGTGGATCGTCGCTTGATGTTCAGCCCTAGGCTGCTAAATCCCGGGCCATGAGCGCACAGCACAACAAGACCTCGGTCGCCGCAATCTCGATCTTCGCCAGCGGCGGCATGGCAGCGGCCAAGTTTGCGGTCGGGATCGCGATCGGCTCGCTGGCGCTGATTTCCGAGGCCCTGCATTCCTCGATCGACCTGGTCGCGACCATCATCACCTGGGCGGTGGTGCGGGTGTCCGACAAGCCGGCCGACGAAGAGCACCATTACGGCCACGGCAAGCTGGAGAGCATCTCCGCGCTCGGTGTCACCGCCCTGCTCTACGTGCTGGCCGGGGGCATCCTGGTCGAATCCTACAGCCGCCTGCGCGAGGGAACTCCGCCGCCGACCATCTCGGCCGTACCGTTCGTGGTGCTGGTGATCGACATCGTCGTGAACTTGTGGCGTGCCCGCGCCCTGCACCGCGCCGCACGGGAAACGCGCAGCCAGGCGCTCGCGGCGGACGCGCTGCATTTCGCCTCCGACGTACTCGGCTCGTTCGCCGTGATCATCGGCCTGATCCTGGCCGCCCTCGGCTTCTGGTGGGGCGACGCCGCGGCGGCCGCCGCCGTCGCCGTGATGATCGCCCTGCTCGGCCTGCGCATGGCCGGCTCGACCGTGCAGACGCTGGTCGATCGCGCCCCCGAGGGCGCGCAGGAGAAGGCCACGGCCGCGATCCTTGGCGTGCCCGGCGTGATCGACGTCGAGCGGCTGCGGCTGCGCATGGTGGGCGCGACCACGTTCATCGACACCATCGCGAAGGTGCCGCGAACCTATCCGATCGACCGCGTCGAGGAGATCAAGCGCAAGGCGCAGGCGGCGGTCGACAAGGCATTCGGCGACGCCGACCTTACCTTCACCGCCGTCCCCGTCGCGCGCGACAACGAGACCGTGCGCGACCGGATCATGGTCATCGCACACAATTCCGGCCTCGCCATCCACCACGTCACGGTGCACGACCTAGGCGCCAAGCTGATCGTCGGCATCGACCTCGAGGTCGACGCCGGGATGCAGCTCGACGCCGCCCATGACATCGCCAACACGCTGGAGCGCAGCATCCAGGAGGAGTTCGGCGCCGACGTCGAGGTGGACGTCCATATCGAACCATTGGAACCGGAACTGCCGTTCGGGGTCGATGCCGTGCCGGAACGGGTGCGGGCCATCGCCTCCGCCCTGACGGAATATGCCGCCGGCGGCGAGATCTACGACATCCACAATGTGCGTGTCCGCAACACCGACGCCGGCGAGATCGTCAATTTCCACTGCCGTGCCACGCCCTCGATGAGCGTGATCAAGGTGCACGAGCATGTCGACGCGATCGAGCGCGCGCTGCGCCGCGCGTTCCCGGGCGTGAAGCGCGTGATCAGCCACGCCGAGCCACCGCGGGCGTGACGCGAAATGTGCGGGGAGTCACACGTTCTCGTTTCGGACTCGCCACGCACGTAAGTTTGCGGACGCAAAATGCGCAAACTGCGCGTTGGATAAGAATAAATTCGCGTTAACGATTCGTTGACTCTCGACAGCCTGCGAAAACTGGATTCAAATCGGTCATGATTCGGAAGCGACGTGGGGCTGCTTCCGAACTCAAGTTGCAAGCAGGTTTTCCAGGGGGCAGAAGGCATGTCGCGTGCAGACGCCGCGAACGTGCGCGTCCAATCCGATTCAATCAAGGGATTGGCGCAATCGATCGCGAAACCTGCCTATCATCGGCTCCTGATCGCGGAGCCGGCGCTGCGCCGCGCCGTGCCGACGCTGATCATCGCCTTCCTGGTCACGATCTGTCTCGGCGCGTTCGTGCAGGTCGTCGATCAGACGCGCCAGAAGCGGCAGGTGCTCCGCCACGACATCTCGGCGCTGGCCGACCTGCTCGCTGAGCGGATCGATCGCCTGACCTCGTCGCGGCAGGAGCGGCTCAAGAACATCGAGAACCTGCCGACGCTGCTGCCCGATCTCATCCCGTCCTGGGGCACGGCCTCCGGCCGCCACGTCGTCGTCACCTCGGCCGGCGTCGATCGCCGCATCCTCGCCCGCATTCCGATCGACCGCGACCCCTCAGGCAACGACCGCCTGCTCGATGCGATCACCACGGCGCAACTGGTCGCGGCGCCGCCGCGCGACAACAACGTCTCCGACATGACGCTGCCGAACGGCAACGCCGCGATGGCGACCTCGCGGCAGATCAAGTCGCTGCCGGGCCTCGTCACCGTGATCCAGGAGCGCAACGAGCCGATCTGGGGCTCGGACGCCGCGCTCTCGGTGACGCTGTCGGCGACCACCGGCTTCGTCGTCCTGATCCTCGGCTTCGCCTTCCACTGGCAGTCGACGCGCGCCCGCGAGGGCGACCTCATCAACGACGCCGTGCGCGGCCGCATCGACACCGCGCTCAACCGCGGCCGCTGCGGCCTGTGGGACTGGGATCTGTCGCGCGGCCGGATCTTCTGGTCGCAGTCGATGTTTTCGATGCTCGGCCTCGACGGTCGCAACGAGCTCCTCACCTTCGGCGAGGTCAACGCGCTGGTGAAGTCCGACGACATCGACCTGTTCGAGATCGCCGACCAGCTCATCTCCGGGAAGATCGACCATATCGACCAGACCTTCCGCATGCAGCACGTCGACGGTCACTGGATCTGGCTCCGCGTCCGCTGCGAGAAGACGCACGGGGCGACCGATTCCAGCGTGCACCTGATCGGGATCGCCGTCGACATCACCGAGCAGAAGAGCCTCGCTGAACGCACCGTCGAAGCCGACCTCCGCCTGCGCGACGCCATCGAGACCATTCCGGAGGCCTTCGTGCTGTGGGACGCGAGCGACCGCCTCGTGCTCTGCAACTCGCACTTCCAGCGCCTGCACAAGCTGCCCGACAGCGCCGTCATCCCCGGCACCTCCTACGAGACCGTGCTCGAAGTCGGCCGCATGCCGGAGGTGCGCACCCGCCACAACGAGACGGCCAGCCAGGGTCCGGGCGCACGCACCTTCGAGGCGCAGCTCGACGACGGCAGCTGGCTGCACATCAGCGAGCGCCGCACCAAGGACGGCGGCTACGTCTCGGTCGGCACCGACATCACCCGCATCAAGGAGCACGAGCAGAAGCTGGTCGACAACGATCTGCGCCTGCGCGCCACCGTCATCGACCTGAAGCGCTCCCAGGCCGCGCTGGAGCGCCAGACCAACGAGCTCGCCGACCTCGCCGAGAAGTATCAGCGCGAGAAGACCCGCGCCGAGGAAGCCAACCAGACCAAGTCGAAATTCCTCGCCAATATGAGCCACGAGCTGCGCACGCCGCTCAACGCCATCATCGGCTTCTCCGAGATCATGGGCTCGGGCATGTTCGGCGAGCTCGGCTCGGAGAAGTACCAGGAATACTGCCAGGACATCCTGACCAGCGGCCATTACCTGCTCGAAGTCATCAACGACATCCTCGACATGTCCAAGATCGAAGCCGGCCGCATGAAGCTCGACATGGAAGAGCTCGACCTCGGACAGACGCTCGCGGAGTCCCTCCGTGTCGTCTCCGGCCGCGCGCAGGACAAGCATCTGACGCTCGACGCCGGGATCGAGAAATCGATCTCGGTCGTTGCCGACCGCCGCGCGACCAAGCAGATCATCGTCAACCTGCTCTCCAATGCGGTGAAGTTCACGCCCGACGGCGGACGCATCGTGGTGCGCAGCCGGCAGCTCGACGACAAGATCGTGCTGTTGATCGCCGACACCGGCATCGGGATCGCGCCGCATTCGCTGGCACGGCTCGGCCGCCCCTTCGAGCAGGTCGAAAGCCAGCTCACCAAGACCTATCACGGCTCCGGACTTGGACTTGCGATCGCGCGCTCGCTGGCGCAGCTCCACGGCGGCTCGATGCGGCTCCGCTCGAAGATCGACGTGGGCACCGTCGTCCGCGTGACCCTGCCGCGCGATGCGATCAAGGCGGCGTCCGGGATGTCGGCTGCGGCCTAGAGCATGGCGGGAAGCTCGCCTGCGGCCATCCTTCGAGACGCCCGCCTCCGGCGGGCCCTCAGGATGAGGGCGGAGTACGCGGCAGCTGTTTCAACGAACGCCGATACAACGGAGCCTCATCCTGAGGAGCCCGCGAAGCGGGCATCTCGAAGGACGAGGCGCTTGCTCGGGCCCTCCCGCTCTGGCCCCTACAGCTGCAGCGACGGCGCGACTTCGCGCGCGACGTTGACCAGCGCCGCGATCAGCGGCGTCATCGGATCGCGCTGCGGGATCACCATGCCGATGCTGTAATTGACATCAGGATCGGTGATCGGGATCGAGCGCACCGTATCGGACAGGCCGAGCGTCTCGGCAAGCTTGGCCGGCATCACGCTCGCCCAGCGCCCCGTCTTCACATGCGTGAACAGCACGAGCAGCGAGTTCGAGGTCAGGGTCGGCGTCGCCTCCGCGCCGACCGAGCGGAGCGCGCGATCGATGATGCGGCGGTTCTGCATGTCGGGCGTCAGCAGGCACAGCGGCACCTGGCCGACCTCCTTCCACGTCACCGTCTCGCGATCGCCGAACATTCCGTCCGGCGCGGTCAGCAGACGATAGCTCTCGTTGTAGAGCGGAATGGTGCGCACCTTGCCGATCGGCTCGTTCTCGATATAGGTCAGCCCCGCATCGACCTCGAGATTTTCGAGCAGCCCCAGCACCTCGGATGAGGTGGTGGACTGGATGCGGAAGCGCACCTCGGGATGCTTGGCGCGGAACGGCGTCGTCAGCTGGGCGACCATGCCGAGCACGGTCGGGATCGCCGCGATGCGGATTTCGCCGGAGAGCTGATGCTTCAGCCCGTTGATCTCGTCACGCATGGCGCGGGCATCGCCCACGATCCGCCGCGCCCAATCCAGCGCCCGCTCGCCCTCGGGGGTAAAACCCTGGAAGCGGGAGCCGCGCTGCACCAGCATCACGCCAAGGATCTCCTCGAGCTGCTTGAGCCCGGTCGACATCGTCGGTTGCGTCACGCCGCAGACTTCTGCAGCGCGTCCGAAATGCCGCTCCTTCGCCAGCGCCAGCAGCAGTTCAAGCTTGTCGATCAACCGGTCGTCCCCTCGGATGCCATCGTGGCATGCAAGCTAGCACGGCGGGTCATTACCAACACGGAAAAACCGGCAAGCGGAACGCGATTAATTGCATTTCCGTATCGTCCGATTGCACTTCCAAATCGATCGGAATTCGCAATCGCAGCATGAGACAGCTTTATTGATCTTCGAACGATTCCAAATAGTTTGCGATCAAGGGACGCTCAATCTGAGAACAAAGAATGACAGCGGTTTACGAGCCTTGGGACGAGACGCGCGGCGCCGAGATCATCGCCGAACATGCGAAGCAAGAGGGCGCGACGCTGGTCATCCTGCACGCCCTTCAGGAGGCGTTCGGCTATGTGCCGGAGGCGGCGATTCCCATGGTGGCGCAGGCGTTGAATCTGTCGCGCGCCGAGGTGCATGGCGTGTTCACATTCTACCATGATTTCAGGCACAAACCCGCCGGCCGCCATGTGCTGAAGCTTTGTCGCGCGGAAGCCTGTCAGGCTGCGGGGGGCGATGCTCTCGCCGCGCGCGCCGAAGCGAAGCTTGGCGTGCCCCTCGGCAAGACCACCGCCGATGATCGCGTCACGCTGGAGCCGATCTACTGCCTCGGGCTGTGCGCGACCGCACCGTCCGCCATGCTCGACGGCCGCCTCATTGGCCGGCTCGATGAGAAGCGCCTCGATGCACTGGTCGCGGAGGCACAGCGATGAGCATGCGTCTATTCGTCTCCCGCGACGCGGGTGCGATTGCGGTTGGCGCCGACGAGGTTGCGCTGGCGCTGGAGCAGGATGCGGCCAAGCGCGGCGTTGCAGTCGAGATCGTCAGGACTGGCTCGCGCGGCATGTACTGGCTGGAGCCGCTGGTCGAGGTCGCGACGCCGCAGGGCCGGATCGCGTTCGGCCCGGTCACCGAGGCCGATGTGCCCTCCCTGCTCGATGCCCTCGCCAGCAACACGCCGCATCTGCTGCGGCTGGGCGCAACCGAGGAGATCCCCTGGCTGAAGCGCCAGACCCGCCTCACCTTCGCCCGCTGCGGCGTGATCGATCCGCGCTCGCTCGACGACTACCGCGCCCATGACGGCTATAAGGGCCTCGAGCGCGCGCTGTCGCTCGGCTCGGATGCGATCCTCGCCGAGGTCACCGCATCCGGCCTGCGTGGCCGCGGCGGTGCGGGCTTCCCGACCGGCATCAAGTGGAAGACCGTCGCGCAAGCGAAGGCCGACCGCAAATTCATCGTCTGCAACGCCGACGAAGGCGACAGCGGCACCTTCGCCGACCGCATGATCATGGAAGGCGACCCCTTCCTGGTGATCGAGGGCATGACGACCGCCGGCATCACCGTCGGCGCGACCAAGGGCTACATCTACATCCGCAGCGAATACCCGCACGCAGTCGAAGCGATGAACGCGGCCATCAAGGCAGCAAAGCGCGGCGGCTATCTCGGCGACAAGATCGGCGGCTCCACCTACAGCTTCGATCTCGAAGTGCGGGTCGGCGCCGGCGCTTACGTTTGCGGCGAAGAGACCTCGCTGCTGGAAAGTCTCGAAGGCCGCCGCGGCCTGGTGCGCGCCAAGCCGCCGCTGCCCGCGCATCACGGCCTGTTCGGCAAGCCGACCGTCATCAACAACGTGCTGTCGTTCGCCGCGATCCCCTTCATTCTCGCCGAGGGCGCCAAGGCCTATGCCGATTTCGGCATGGGCCGCTCGCGCGGCACGATGCCGATCCAGCTCGCCGGCAACATCCGCCATGGCGGGCTGTTCGAGACCGCGTTCGGCGTGACGCTTGGCGAGCTCGTCGACGACATCGGCGGTGGCACGTTCACGGGCCGCCCGGTCCGCGCGGTGCAAGTCGGCGGCCCGCTCGGCGCCTATTTCCCGCGCGCGCTGTTCGACACCCCGTTCGACTACGAAGCCTTCGCCGCACGCGACGGCCTGATCGGCCATGGCGGCATCGTCGTGTTCGACGACAGCGTCGACATGCGCAGGCAGGCGCGCTTCGCCATGGAATTCTGCGCCATCGAATCCTGCGGCAAGTGCACGCCCTGCCGGATCGGCTCGACC
The DNA here is from genome assembly GCF_052075965.1 of Bradyrhizobium sp. 482_C4_N1_8. Taxonomy (NCBI): domain Bacteria; kingdom Pseudomonadati; phylum Pseudomonadota; class Alphaproteobacteria; order Hyphomicrobiales; family Nitrobacteraceae; genus Bradyrhizobium; species Bradyrhizobium sp. 482_C4_N1_8. The sequence continues at coordinate 6,480,823 of NZ_CP197231.1, forward strand.
CGTGGCGTCGAGACCATCGAAAAGATCATCCGCGGCGAGCGCGTGAGCGAAAATCTCGCGCTCGTCGAAGACCTCTGCAACACCATGAAATTCGGCTCGCTCTGCGCACTCGGGGGCTTCACGCCCTACCCCGTGCTCAGTGCATTGAAGCATTTCCGGGAAGATTTCATCCCGGCCCCGACCACGCTTCAGGCCGCGGAATAGGAGAACGACGATGTCTCTGATCGAAGAAATCGACTACGGCACACCGCGCTCCAAATCGACGACGATGGTGACGCTGACCATCGACGGGAACCAGGTCACGGTGCCCGAGGGCACCTCGATCATGCGGGCCGCGATGGACGCGGGCCACCAGATCCCAAAGCTCTGCGCGACCGACATGGTCGACGCGTTCGGCTCCTGCCGTCTCTGCGTCGTCGAGATCGAGGGCCGCGCCGGCACGCCGGCCTCCTGCACCACGCCCGTGATGAACGGCCTCGTCGTGCACACCCAGAGCGAACGGCTGAAGAAGCTGCGCAAGGGCGTGATGGAGCTCTACATCTCCGACCATCCGCTTGACTGTCTCACCTGCGGCGCCAACGGCGATTGCGAATTGCAGGACATGGCCGGCGCCGTGGGCCTCCGCGACGTGCGCTACGGCTACGAGGGCGAGAACCACGTCTTCGCAAAATCCCATGGCGAGATCAACGCCGCCTGGATGCCGAAGGACGAGTCCAATCCTTACTTCACCTACGATCCCTCCAAGTGCATCGTCTGCTCGCGCTGCGTCCGCGCCTGCGAGGAAGTGCAAGGCACCTTCGCACTGACCATCTCTGGCCGCGGCTTCGACAGCCGCGTTTCGCCCGGCATGAGCGAGAGCTTCCTCGGCTCCGAATGCGTCTCCTGCGGCGCCTGCGTGCAGGCTTGCCCGACCGCGACGCTGACGGAAAAGTCGGTGATCGAGATCGGCCAGCCCGAGCACTCCGTCGTCACCACCTGCGCTTATTGCGGCGTCGGCTGCGCCTTCAAGGCCGAGATGCGCGGCGAGGAAGTCGTGCGCATGGTGCCGTACAAGGACGGCAAGGCCAATCGCGGCCATTCCTGCGTCAAGGGCCGCTTCGCCTGGGGCTACACCAACCACAAGGAGCGTATCCTCAACCCGATGATCCGCGAGCGGATCGAGGATCCCTGGCGCGAAGTGTCCTGGGATGAGGCGTTCTCGTTTGCCGCTGCCAAGATGCGCGGCATCCAGAAGAAATACGGCCGTGACGCCATCGGCGGCATCACCTCGTCCCGCTGCACCAACGAAGAAACCTATCTGGTGCAGAAGCTGATCCGCGGCGGCTTCGGCAACAACAATGTCGACACCTGCGCCCGCGTCTGCCACTCGCCGACCGGCTATGGCCTGTCGCAGACCTTCGGCACGTCGGCCGGCACGCAGGACTTCGACTCGGTCGAGGACACCGACGTCGCGGTCATCATTGGTGCAAATCCCGCCTCCGCTCACCCGGTGTTCGCGTCGCGCCTGAAGAAGCGGCTGCGCCAGGGCGCAAAGCTGATCGTAATCGATCCGCGCCGGACCGAAATGGTGGAATCACCGCACGTGAAGGCGCTGCACCTGCCGCTGATGCCCGGCACCAACGTTGCGGTCGTGACCGCGCTGGCGCATGTCATCGTCACGGAGGGCCTCGCCAACGAAGCCTTCGTGCGCGAGCGCTGCGACTGGGCCGAGTTCGAGGAATGGGCCGCCTTCGTCGCCCAGCCGAAACACAGCCCGGAAGCCACCGCGATCCTCACCGGCGTCGATCCGCAGGTGTTGCGTGAAGCCGCGCGCATCTACGCCACTGGCGGCAATGGCGCGATCTATTACGGCCTCGGCGTCACCGAGCACAGCCAGGGCTCGACCACCGTGATCGCGATCGCCAACCTCGCGATGGCGACCGGCAATATCGGCCGCCCCGGCGTCGGCGTGAACCCGCTGCGCGGCCAGAACAACGTGCAGGGCTCTTGCGACATGGGCTCGTTCCCGCACGAGCTGCCCGGCTATCGCCACATCTCGGGCGACGCCGTGCGCGACCAGTTCGAAGCGCTCTGGAACGTCAAGCTCAACCCGGAGCCGGGCCTGCGCATTCCCAACATGTTCGATGCCGCAATCGAAGGCACGTTCATGGGCATCTACGTGCAGGGCGAGGACATCCTCCAGTCCGATCCCAACACCAAGCACGTGGTGGCGGCGCTGTCGTCGATGGAATGCGTCATCGTTCACGACCTCTTCCTGAACGAGACCGCAAACTACGCCCATGTCTTCCTGCCCGGCTCGAGCTTCCTCGAGAAGGACGGCACCTTCACCAATGCCGAGCGCCGCATCCAGCGCGTCCGGAAGGTGATGTCACCGAAGAACGGCATGGCCGACTGGGAGGTCACCATCGCCCTCGCCAAAGCCATGGGCTTCGAGATGAACTACAGCCATCCGTCCGAGATCATGGACGAGATCGCGGCACTGACGCCGACGTTTACCGGCGTCTCCTACGCCAAGCTCGACGAACTCGGCTCGGTGCAATGGCCCTGCAACGAGAAGGCGCCGGAGGGCACCCCGGTGATGCATATCGGCGGCTTCGTCCGCGGCAAGGGCAAGTTCATCGTCACGGAATATGTCGCGACCGACGAGCGTACCGGCCCCCGCTTCCCGCTGCTGCTCACCACGGGCCGCATCCTCAGCCAGTACAATGTCGGCGCGCAGACAAGGCGCACCGAGAACGTGGTCTGGCATGCCGAGGACCGGCTCGAGATTCATCCGCACGACGCCGAGCAGCGCGGTGTACGCGACGGCGACTGGGTGCGGCTCGCGAGCCGTGCGGGCGAAACCACGCTGCGCGCGGAGATCACCGACCGCGTCTCACCGGGCGTCGTCTACACCACCTTCCATCACCCGGACACGCAGGCCAACGTCATCACCACCGACTATTCGGATTGGGCCACCAACTGCCCCGAATACAAGGTCACGGCGGTGCAGATCTCGCCGTCGAACGGCCCGTCCGACTGGCAGAAGGCCTATGACGCGCAGGCGCAGCACTCCCGCCGCATCGCGCCGGCCGAGGCCGCGGAGTAACGGCATGCACGTGCCGGTCCAGGCCATCGACCGCGAGATCTGGCGCGACGGTGCCGCGTCCGAAGGCACGCGCCTGATCCCGGAGGAGACGCCGCTGGCGCTGACCTATAACGGCGGCAGCTATGCCGTCATGATGGGGACGCCGCAGAACCTCGAGGATTTTGCGGTCGGCTTCAGCCTGGACGAAGGCATCATCAGGTCGGTCGACGACATCAAGTCGCTCGAAGTGGTCCGCCTCGACGACGGCATCGAGCTGCGCATGTGGCTGGCGTCGGAAGATGCCGCGCGCATCAGCGAGCGGCGGCGGCACATTGCCGGCCCGACCGGCTGCGGCATTTGCGGCATCGATTCAATCGCCGAGGCCGTGCGGCCTGCGGCCGTCGTCCCACCAGGGTCCAGCTTCACGCCGCAACAGATCATGACGGCGATACAGGCGATCGCGCCCCTGCAATCGATCAACATGCAGACGCGCGCGGTCCACGCCGCGGCCTTCTGGTCGCCATCGAATGGCATTGTGGCCCTGCGCGAGGACGTCGGCCGCCATAACGCGCTAGACAAGCTCGCAGGTTCGCTGGCGCGCAGCCGGACGGACGCTAGCGTGGGCATGGTGCTGCTGACGAGCCGTGTCTCGGTCGAGATGGTGCAGAAGACGGCCGCAATCGGCGCCCCGGTGCTGGTCGCCGTCTCGGCGCCCACCGCGCTCGCGGTTCGCACCGCGGAAGCCGCCGGCATCACGTTGATCGCGATTGCCCGCAGCGATGGGTTTGAAGTATTCACGCACCAGAGTCGCGTTACGGCTCATCGTGCTCAGGAGATTATCGATGTCGTCGCCTGACCGCCTCGTCTACATGGCCAACCAGATCGGTACCTTCTTCAAGAGCCAGGGCCACGACAAGGCCGTGCCGGGGATCGCCGACCACATCAAGAAGTTCTGGGATCCCCGGATGAAGCGCGCGATCTTCGCCCATCTCGACGCGGGCGGCGCAGGCCTGGAGCCGAACGTGCGCGAGGCTCTCACCTCGCTGAAGCAGACGACGTCCCTTCCAGCAGCGCCGTAAATACGCGCCTCACCTCGCTCTGCGTTTCCTTCACGCGCGCCTCCAGCGACGAGAAGTCGGGCGCATCGCCGGCGCGCGCCATCACGCGCTGAAGGTCGGTGCCGGCGGTCTCGGGCTTGAAGCCGTCGCTGACGCAGAGCCGCAGGATCTGCGTCAGGTCGTGATAGAGCCGCGCCGCCGCGCGAAGGATCTCCGCCTCCGATTGCGGGAGCACGTTGAGCTTGGCGGCGTTGTCCAGAACCTGAAGGGTGCTGACGTCGAGAATTTCAGGCTTGTCATGGGCGTGCACGAGCTGGAGATATTGCGCGATGAAGTCGATATCGACCATGCCGCCTGCAGCGTATTTGAGATCCCAATGGTCGCTCTCGCCCTTCTCCTGCGCGATGGCGCGCCGCATGTCGGCGACGTCGTTGGCAATGGTCGCCCGATCGCGGCGGCGGGTCAGGACATCGCGGATGATACGCTCGATCCGCTCACGGAATTCATCCGAGGCCGATACCACGCGGGCGCGGGTCAGGGCCATGTGCTCCCAGGTCCAGGCCTCGTTGGCCTGGTAGTCCGCGAATGAGACGAGGCTCGACGCCACCGGACCGGCGCGTCCCGACGGGCGCAGCCGCATGTCGATCTCGTACAGCACACCGTAATTGGTGCGTGTGGTGAAGGCACTGATCAGGCGCTGGGTGAAGCGCGCGAAGTAGTGGGCGCCCTGAAGCGATTTGGCCCCGTCGGAGTCCGGATTGTCGCTGTCGAAATCGTACAGCAGGATCAGGTCGAGATCGGACGATGCCGTCATCTCGCGGCTGCCGAGCCGGCCCATCGCGATGATCGCGGTCTCCTGATCCTTGATACGTCCGTGTTGGGCGGCGAAGCGTTCGGCGACAAGATCGTGCACGGTGTGGACGATGCCTTCGGCGACATCGGCGAAAGCCGTGCTGGCCTGCTGCGCCGAGACAGTACCGGAGAGAATGCGCGTGCCGATCAGGAACAGGCTCTCCTGCCCGAACAAGCGGAGACGGTCGAGAAATTCCTCATAGGAGTCGGCGTCGCGCACCGTCGCGGCCAATCGCGCCGACAATTCCTGCTTGTCCGGCATCGCGCCGAAGAATCTGGGATCGATCAGGCCGTCCATGAGCTGCGGCTTCCGCGCCAGCATCTCGCCGAGCCGCGGCGCCGCGCCGAGCACCAGCGCCACGAGCGCGACGAGATCGCGGTTCTGGCCGAGCAGCGTGATCAGCCGCCCGCCAAGCTGGAGTGCCTGGAGGAACTGATCGAACGCCACGACGGCGCGATCCGGCTCCTCGGCCCGCGCGAGGCCGTCGATCAGGGCCGGCACGAATTCGACGAAAGCGCTTCGCGTCTGGTCGTTGCGGAACACGCGGTAGTCGCCTGTGATCCAGTCGCGTATGGTCTGCGCGAGCGCGGCCGGCTTCTTGAAGCCGAGCGTCGTCAAATATTGCAGCAGGCGCGGATCGTCAGGACCTGCGCTGTAGTCGAGCGCCGGCAGCTTTGCCGTGCCGGTCGGGTCATCGCCCTCGAACAGCTTTTCGTAATGTCCCTGCACGATCTGGAGCTGCCGCAACAGGTCGCGCGCAAAGGCTTCGCGATCCGGATAGCCAAAGAAGCGCGCAAAGCGCTCGACCGCCTCCTTGTCGTCGGGCAACGCATGGGTCTGCTCGTCGGCGATCATCTGGAGGCGGTGCTCGACGCGGCGCAGGAATTCATACGCAATGGTCAGCTCGTCACGCGCGGCAAAGGTGATCCAGTTGCTGGTGGCGAGAATATCGAGCGCAGCGAGCGTCGGCCGCACCCGCAACTCCGGATGGCGACCGCCGGCGATCAGCTGCTGCGTCTGCGCGAAAAATTCGATCTCGCGAATGCCGCCACGCCCGACCTTGACGTTGTGCCCCTCGACCGCGATCTCGCTCTGGCCGCGATAGGTCTGCATCTGACGCTTCATGTCGTGGACGTCGGCAAGCGCGGCGAAGTCGAGATGCTTGCGCCAGACGAACGGCGCGATTTCGGCGAGCAGCGCCTCGCCCGCTTTGGCATCGCCGGCGCAGGCACGCGCCTTGATCATCGCAGCACGCTCCCAGGTGCGCCCTTCCCGCTCGTAATAGTTCAGCGCGGCGTCTCGCGAAATCGCCACTTGCGTCGAGGACGGATCGGGACGCAGGCGCAGGTCGACGCGGAAGACGTAGCCGTCATAGGTACGCTGCTGGAGAATGCGCGCCACGCCCTGCGTCACCCGCACGAAGAACGGCTGCGGCTCGATGTCGGGTGCGAGCGTCGTGGCATCGGGATCGAAGAACACGATGAGGTCGATGTCGCTGGAATAGTTCAGCTCGCCCGCCCCCATCTTGCCCATCGCGAGCACGATCAGGCCGCAGCCCTCTTCCGGAGCTTCGGGATTCGGCGGCAGGATCTTCCCACGTGCGGCTTCCTGCCGCAGCTGGTACTGGAGCGCCGCCTGCACCGAGGATACCGCGACATCGGTCAGCGCCGCCGTCACCCGCATCACCGGCCAGACGCCGCCGATATCGCACAGCGCAGTGAGAAGCGCCGCTTCGGCCTTCATCCTGCGAAGCAGCCGCATCACCTCGGCTTCGTCGCCTGCCGCGAGCACCGCGTCCCTCGCCTCCGCGATCAGCAGGGCGAGATGCGCATCCGGATCGCATTCCAGCAACCGGATCAGCCGCAGCGGGTCAGTGCGCACCAGATCGAACAAATAGGGCGAGAATTCTGCGATGCCGGCCAGAATATCCCGCGCGAAGGGATGAGCCAGCAACACGCCAAGACGGGCCGATTGCGCCGGCTCGAGCTCGGCCAGCCAGCTTTCAAGACGTCGTTCGTCGGTGGTGGAAGCGGCAATATGGGGAGCCTCCGCAAAGCGCGCGGCGAGGCTCTCACCAGTCTTGTCCGCGTTTCCCGGCGCGGAGTGGTTCATGCCACCTTCTGTGGCACATCCTGCATTGGCGGAGCAACCCTGTCGCCGGCGCGCGCCGGGAGCACCAGCGTGGCGACGAGGCCAGGCTGGGCATCACCCAGCCGCAATTCTCCGCCATGCAACGTCGCAACCGCGGCGGCAAGGCTGAGACCGAGGCCGGAGCCCGGCAGCGTGCGGCTGGCTTCAAGCCGCACGAATCGCTCGACGACATGCTTGCGGTCGGCTTCGGGGATACCAGGGCCACGATCGGTGACGCTGAGCAGCACCTGGTCTCCCTCGCGCCTCGCCTCGATGATGATCTGCCTGGAGTCCATGCTGACCACGGTTCCACCGGTCTGCGCGACCGGCTTGCCGTACTTGATCGCGTTCTCGACCAGGTTGGCGAGCGCCTGGCTGATCAATTCGCGGTTGGCGTGAACCGGCGTCGGCTCGGCCTTGACCTTCAAGGTCATGCCATCGTCCTCGGCCAGCGGCTCGTAGAGCTCGTGGATGCCGCCCGCGACTTCGGCGGCGTCGAAATCATCCATGTTGCCACGCGCCTGGCCGGACTCGGCGCGCGCGATCATCAACAGCGCATTGAAGGTGCGGATCAAGCCGTCGGATTCCTCGATGGTCCGCTCCAGCGCCGCTCGGTAATCGGTCTCGCTGCCCGATTTCGCCAGCGCCTCCTCGGCGCGGTTGCGCAGACGCGTCAGTGGCGTCTTGAGGTCGTGGGCGATGTTGTCGGAGACTTCCTTCAGCCCCGCCATCAGCGCCTCGATCCGCTCCAGCATCGCATTGAGGTTTTCCGCAAGACGATCGAGTTCGTCGCCGCTGCGCCCCACCGGCAGGCGCCCGCTGAGATCGCCGGTCATGATGCGCTGCGCGGTGCCGGTCATCGCATCGATGCGCGTGAGCACGCGGCGCGCGACGAAGATGCCGCCGCCGAGGCCCAGCACGACCACGATCAGGATCGACCATTGCGCGGCCTTGGCGACGATCCCGAACAGGCGCCGCCGCTCGTCGAGGTCGCGGCCGATCAGGAGGCGGAAACCGTTTTCGAGCTCGGTGACGCGCACCAGCGCGCGATGGTCGCGCTCGTCGGCGTCCTCGATCCGCTTGTAGGCCGTCTCCGACCAACCGCGCGTCGCCATTACGCCCGGCGCCAGCGAGCCGACATTGCCGGCGATCGCCTGCCCGGTCGGCGTGGTCACGAGATAGAGGTTGGCGCCCGGCCGCAGCGCCCGGTACTCGATCGCGAGCACGAGGCCGCGCAGGCCGCGACGGCCGTAGATCTCGTTGATCTCCGAGGTCTCGGCATTGACCGTCTGCGTGATTTCCTCGGTGATCAGCCGCCGCGTATTCCAGGCGAAATAGCCGAGCAGCGAGGCCGCGAAAATCGCAAACAGGAACAGGTAGACCAGCGTCAGCCGGAATGCCGTGGTGCGGACGAGTTTACCGAATGCCGTCACGGATCCGGTACCCAATCAGAGCGCTGCGCGTGCTATCACCGGTCATCGCAACTTCTCATATTCTCTTTTTGTTTCAAGCAGTTACCGCATCTTATGCTGTCTGGTTCCCGGCCGTCTCTGGCGAAAAAGCGGCAAGTTGGCGCGACTCTCTTCCGAGGCATCTGGTCAGTGGAATGGAACGTTAAAGTGGCACTCAATTCGAACCAAGTTAAATCCCTGCAAGCTGGCGTTCATGCGGACGGCGGGGCTATCTGGTCATGGGCGGGAGCGGCGATCGGGTGTGGCCTTCCGCTTCACTGACCTTGACGGTAAACGGCGCGCAAATGGTGTTCGCCGCGACGTACTGACGTTGAGCGGCGCGCCCAACCATGCCCGCGAATACAAGGTCATCTTGAAACGCGATGGCGTCGATCCGCGCGTCGAGAAGCGTCCCGGCAAGACGTGAGGCTTGGACCGCAAGCCACTGAACTTTGCGAGATCACGGAATGGCACCCGCCCCGGCCGATGCGCCATTTCCTCGACACGCCGACGCGAAAGGACGGCGCGTGACATCCGGCGTCGTCCGCCGCGATAACACATAACATATCGAACGACGCACCTACATCAGTTCATATCAAACTGTTGCAAATGTGTATTATTTGTTCGCTAGAGAAAGCCATCAACGTTACGGGGGCTGGCGTCACAACTCGGCGGGCCGGGCTCGGTCATGGCAAGACCATGAGTCGAGATACTCCTAGCTGGTAGAGTTATGCGACGATCAATGCCTCTCCCGCTGCCCTTGGGACCAGACAGGGTGAGATGCCCCGGTCAGGTGGAATTTCGCTGCGGTCGTGGCAGCGCCTTTTTGCTCCGAGCAACCGCCCGCCCGCCGAGGATGTGATCGACGATGGACATGCCGTTGCACAGAACCCGCGTCAACTATAGCGGTGGGCGGGAAGAAGCTTCGTCCTCGATGTCGGCCTTGATCGACCAACTGTCCGGACTGGCCCGGCGACAGTATCGGGTCATTCTCATCGTGCCTGCCGTGGCCATAGCCATCGGCCTGCTCTATCTGCTGGTCACTCCCTCGCAATACACCGCGACCGCTACGCTTTTGATCGACAGCAGCACGCTGCGGGTCCTGCAGAACCAGTTGCAGCCGCAGGGGGATATTCCGCTCGACACGCTTCAGGTGGGCTCCCAGGTCGAAATTCTCGCCTCGCGCAAGCTGGGACTCGACGTTGTAAGAAGCCTCAAGCTCGCCGACGATCCGGAATTCGCCGGTGGCTGGAGCCTGTTCTCGCGTCCGGACGTCACCTCAAACACGGTGGAAGAACGCGAGCAGAGGGCGCTCGATGAGTTTCTGGCCCACCGCTCTATCACGCGCGGCGACAAGACTTATGCGCTGAACATCTCATACACGTCGCGTAGCCCCGAGACCGCGGCCAAGGTCACCAACGCGATCGCGGAGGCCTATATCGACGACCAGCTCGGCGCAAAATACCAGACAGTCACCCGCGCAGGCGCCTGGCTGCAGGACCGGATCAACGAGCTGAAGTCGAAGGCGGCGACAGCCGATCGCGCCGTCCTGGAGTTCAAGGAAAAGAACAACATTGTCGACCTCGGCGGACCGAACGTATCGGCCGGCAGCGCGAGCCGGCTCATCGGCGAACAACAGCTGTTCGAACTGAACAGCCAGCTCGCCGCCGCCCGCGGCGCCACCAGCGAGGCCAAGGCCCGGCTCGACCGGATCGAGCAAGTCCGGAAAATGGACGTCAGCGAGGGCGCCGTCGCAGATATCCTGAAAAACGAGGTCATTACGCGGCTCCGCAATCAGTATGTCGACCTGTCTGCGCGCGAGGCCAACATCTCGACGAGATATGGTGCGGACCATACGGCCGCGATCAACCTGCGCGACCAGATGGAGGAAACGCGCCGAAACATCCGCGGGGAGCTCGGACGGATCGCTGGCAGCTACAAGAGCGATTACGAGATCGCCAAGACGCGCGAAGAAAGTTTGGAGCGGTCGCTGGCCAGCCTGGTATCCGAGGGCCAGCTCACCAACCGCGATCGGCTTGGATTGGCCGAGCTCGAAAGCTCGGCCAAGGTATATCACACGCTCTACGACACTTTCCTGCAGCGTTATATGGAGGCGATACAGCAGCAGTCGTTTCCGATCACCGATGCACGCGTGATCAGTCCAGCCGTCGCGCCGAAGAAGAAGAGCAAGCCGGTGGCGTCATTCGTCCTTGCCATCGCGCTCACGATGGGCCTGATGGCGAGCTTTGGAATTGCAGCCTGGCGCGAGGCAGTCGACGGCGTCTTCCGCACGGGATCGCAGGCCGAACAGGAATTGGGCGTCCGTTGTCTGTCGGTGATTCCGCTCGCGGCTGGACAGGCACCTCGTGCACCATCACCTCCGCGATCGATCGCGACCGGATTCGATGCAGAGGCCGGTCGACTGGGTCCGCCGCCGCAAACCGTGGAGAACGTGGCGGCGGATACACCCCATTACGCATTCATCGATCCGTTGAAGCGACGCGCAGTCGACGATCCGATCTCGGTCTTCACCGAAGCGTTTCGCGCAATCAAGATGAGAGCGTGGCTGGAATCCACCATCCGCGAGAACAGGCTGATCGGCATCACCTCGACCGTCGCGGGCGAAGGCAAATCCACCGTTGCCGCGAACCTTGCGTCGCTGTTGGCCGATGCCGGTCGACGCGTGATCCTGATCGACGCGGACCTTCGCAATCCTACGCTTGCCCGCTCGCTCACGCCACGGCCGTCAGCCGGATGGCTGGAGGTGCTGAGCGGGAAGATCGATCTCGCACAGGCCACGGGTCGAGACGCCGCCACGGGACTGGCACTGCTGCCTCTGCTGCTGACCGAAGCTCCGGTCCATTCCGACGAGGTGCTGGCATCGCAGGGATTTCGAACCCTGCTTGATCGACTGCGCGAAAGCTATGATTATGTTATCGTCGACCTTCCGCCGATCGCACCTGTCGTCGACGTGCGTGCGATCGTCCCGGTGATCGACTCCTTCGTGTTCGTGGTAGAATGGGGAAGCACCAGGATCAAGGCGGTGCGGCGCCATCTGCTAGCCGAGCCGGACCTTCACGATCGCCTGCTTGGCGTGGTGCTGAACAAGGCCGATCTGAGGGTTCTCGAAAAATTTGAGCAGCCGGGTGTTTATCAGAATGGATACTACAGAAGTGGCAGCTAGAGGTGCCGTTGAATCGATGCTTGGAGGGCGCCACGCCGGATCCCCGCTTCGGCGGGAGCGAGCGCTCGGATGAGCAAGCGGATCGCTCTCATCACCGGCGTGACCGGTCAGGACGGCGCCTATCTCGCCGAATATTTGCTGTCGCTCGGCTATGTCGTGCACGGCATCAAGCGGCGCTCGTCCTCGTTCAACACCGCGCGCGTCGATCACCTCTACCAGGACCCGCACGTCGGCAACGTGCCGTTCCTGATGCATTACGGCGACATGACGGATTCGACCAATTTGATCCGCCTGGTGCAGCAGATCCGGCCGACCGAGATCTACAATCTCGCCGCCCAGAGCCATGTCGCCGTCAGCTTCGAGAGCCCGGAATACACCGCCAACGCCGACGCCATCGGCGTGCTGCGCCTGTTGGAAGCGATCCGCATCCTCGGCATGGAGAAGGAGACGCGGTTCTACCAGGCCTCGACCTCCGAGCTCTACGGCCTGGTGCAGGAGATACCGCAGAAGGAGACCACGCCGTTCTATCCGCGCTCGCCCTACGGCGTTGCAAAACTCTACGGCTACTGGATCACGGTGAACTACCGCGAAGCCTACGGCATGTTCGCGTCGAACGGCATCCTGTTCAACCATGAGAGCCCGATCCGCGGCGAGACCTTCGTGACCCGCAAGATCACCCGCGGCGTCGCCCGTATCGAGGTCGGGCTGGAACAGACGCTCTATCTCGGCAATCTCGAAGCCAAGCGCGACTGGGGCCATGCCAGGGACTATGTCGAGGGCATGCACAGGATCCTGCAGGCCGACAAGCCCGACGACTTCGTGCTCGCCACCGGCGAGATGCGCTCGGTGCGCGAGATGGTCGAGCTGTCCTTTGCGCATGTCGGCCGCCGCATCGCATGGCGCGGCAAGGGCGTCGAGGAGACCGGAGTCGACGAGACGAGCGGCAAGACGGTGGTGAAGATCGATCCGACCTATTTCCGTCCGACCGAGGTCGATCTCCTCGTCGGCGACGCCAGCAAGGCGCGCGAGGTGCTCGGCTGGACGCCGAAGCGCAGCTTCGCCCAGCTCGTCGAGGAGATGATGACGAGCGACCTGGCGGAGGCAAAACGGGATGCGGCCAGTGGCAAACGCACCGTTTGAGCTGAGGGGCAAAAGCGTCTATATCGCCGGCCATCGCGGCATGGCCGGAGCCGCGCTGGTGCGCCGGCTGGCGCGGGAGGACGTGCGGCTCATCACGGTCGACCGGCGCGAGGTCGATCTCTGCAACCAGGCCGCCGTGTTCGACTGGTTCGCCAGGACGCGGCCGCAAGTGATCTTCCTCGCCGCGGCCAAGGTCGGCGGCATCGTCGCCAACAACACGCTGCGCGCCGAGTTCATCTACGACAACATCGCGATTGCCGCGAACGTGATCCAGGCCGCGCATCTCAACGGCGCCGAGAAGCTGATGTTTCTGGGCTCGTCCTGCATCTATCCGAAGCTGGCGCCGCAGCCGCTGCGCGAGGACTCGGTGCTATCAGGCCCGCTGGAGCCGACCAATGAGCCCTACGCGATTGCCAAGATCGCCGGCATCAAGATGGCGGAGGCCTATCGCAGCCAGTATGGCAGCGACTTCATCAGCGTGATGCCGACCAATCTGTACGGGCCCGGCGACAATTATCACCCTGAATTGAGCCACGTCGTCGCCGCCCTGATCCGCCGCTTCCACGAGGCGAAGGTATCGGGAGCAAAGAGCGTCATCGTGTGGGGCACCGGCACGCCGCGGCGCGAGTTCCTCTATGTCGACGACATGGCGGATGCCTGCGTGCACCTGATGAAGACCTATTCGAGCGCGGAGCTGGTCAACATCGGCACCGGCGAGGATATCACCATCGCCGAGTTCGCGCGCGTCGTGGCCGCCATCGTCGGCTACGGCGGCGAGATCAGTTTCGACACCTCGCGCCCCGACGGCACGCCGCGCAAATTGCTGGACGTCAGCCGTCTCGCTAAGCTCGGCTGGCGCGCGACGACCTCGCTCGAGGACGGCGTGAGGCGCGCATACGAGGCGTTCCTATCGAGCCATCCAGCCGCGGTACGCCAGCTGTCTGAGGTCTTGCGCTAGACGAGTAGGGATCATACGGACGGCCCGAAAGGCCGGTTCTGGCGCTAGCCGCTGTCGGGGCGCCGCAAGCGCGTTCCCTGGCGCGCCCGAAGTTCCTCTTCGTATTTCAGCTTTTCCAGCAGCATGTCGGTCACAAGACGTCGCAATTGCGCGTTCTCGAGCTCTAACCGCTTGATTGTGTCTACACTGCTGGCGTCGGCCGAACCGAGCGGCCGGCCATCGGCTTCGCTGCGCCGGCCACCAACCGGCTCGGACGAGTCGGGCATCTTCTTCCAGCGGTGGTAGGTCATGATGCTGACGCCAAGCGCCTTCGATATTTCCCGCTGGGTCTTCCCCTTGGCCGCAAGTTCGTTGGCTTGCGCCAGCTTGGCCGAAATCTCCTCCGAGGCATGCCTCTTGCCAACCATCGTGGTCCTCTCCGGCCAGAATCTTGCCAGTCCGGACTTAGTAAGCGCGAATCGTGAACGTTTTCAATAGGCCAGCGAGAAATCCTGGACCGGCTATCGGCCGGCAGACCCGTCAGCGCATGCGTCCGCCGATGCGAGAGGACATCATAAAGTGCGGTCCCGTGCTCCAACCGGTCGCGCCGCCGAACAGATCATTCCCAAATGTACCAATGTTAACTCTTGCGACGACACCGCTTCGAGGCCGGTTGCGGCCGAAAAGCTCTGGTCAATATGCGTTGCGCGGCCGGACCAATTCGAACGCCGTCTTCAGCATGATATGAATATCCAATATCAGGCTCCAATTATCAATATACCATAAATCGAGTGCAACTCTCCGTTCCATGAGCTCGAGCCGCGGCGTGCCCCCGCGATAGCCTTGAACCTGCGCCCAGCCGGTAATACCCGGCTTGACGTGATGGCGGAACGCGTAGTTCGCGATCATGCTGCCGTACTCGTAGTCGTGCACCAGCGCGTGCGGCCGCGGCCCGACGATCGACATATGGCCCTGGATCACGTTGAGCAGCTGCGGCAGCTCGTCGATGCTGGTCTGGCGGATCAGGCGTCCGACCCGGGTCACGCGCGGATCCTGCTTCGTGGCCTGCACGACCGTGCCGCCGTCCTCCTGGACCCTCATGCTGCGCAGCTTGTAGATCACGAACGGCTTGCCGTTGAAGCCATGGCGGCGCTGCCGGAAGATCACCGGCCCCTTCGACTCCAGCTTGATCGCGACTGCGACGAGGATCAGTGCGGGGGACAGTACGACCAGCGACGTCGCCGCCACGATGATGTCGAGCAGCCGCTTGGTCAGGCGATCGAGAACCGACAGCGGCGCCGGCTGCACCTCCACCATGTAGAGCCGTTGAGGCATCGAGGTCTGGTGGCGCAGCACGGTCGACACCGCGCGATCGGGCAACAGGCGCACCGGAAGCGGAATGATGCGCAACCGGTCGAGCAAGGCCTCGATGTCGCGGGGACCGGACCAGGACAGCGCGAGCACGATCTCCTCGGCAGCGGCCTCCCGTATGCGCTTCATCAATTCGTCTTCGTGCCTCCCCGGAGCAGAGAGTTTTGGCGCTTCGTTTCTCGGCAAAATGATGCGCTCGACCTCGTGGAGGCCAAATCTGGCGAGCAGGTCGCTCCTTCCGAACTGGGCCAGCTCGCCTTGCGTTCCGAACACCACCACACGCCGGCCGCGGATCGTGCCGGCGACAAGCGCCGAACGAAGGCGTCGTTTCCCCAGCCAGCGCGCGACGAGAAGGCCGGCGCCGCCGATCGCGAAGAGGCAGACGACCGAGCCACGCGAAGCGTCGCCGCCGGATTTGAACAGAAACAGCACGACCGCGAGGACGAGAGCAGCGAGACACCAGCCGGCCAGGACCCGCCCGCCGTCGAGCTCGTCGTCCAGCAGCTGGTTCAACCGGTAGAGACCGAGGAAATGTGCGACCAGGACATAGGCGAAACTCGCCACCAAACCGAGCCCGGCATAGAAGGAGCCGTCGGCGGTGCCACCAAGCGCGCGCTGATAGGCGATGCCGCCGATGGCGCCCGCTGCGACGATGATCAAGCAGTCGACGGCCGCGAACAAGGGTTCGATGAAGCTGAACGGGATCGCCAGACGGACCCTCGATCGGCCTTCGAACGCCGATATCGGCTCACCCGCATTGGTCAGATCGGTCACAATTCGCCCCCGGGTCGGTTCGCGATCCGGATATCACGGGCATTGTACCATAATTATGATACTTTTACTGTCGATTAACCAATGCATCATCCGTGGATGACGACGCCTTCGCCTCGTCATCCGATTGACATGAATCTGCAATCCGCCGCGTGCTCAAGCGCGATGAGATCAGGCTGAATTGCCATCGCGCTTCAGGCTATTTGTTCGTCTAGCGCAACGGCGCAGCGTCCGGCTTGGCGTCGGGTTTGGGCTCGATCAGCCTGGACAGCGCGATCTCGTTGACCACGGGCGGGGTCTGCTTCAAGAGCTCCGCCACATAGGCGCGGCGGTTGGCCTCGATGCGCTCGGCCCGCATCCGCTGCACGAGGGCCTCCCGCACGTCCGCCAGCGGCCGCGTATGCGACGCCTCGGTGTCGAGCAGCTTCAGGACGTGCCAGCCGTCCTCGAGCCGGATCGGATCGGCAATGCCTGACTTCGGCAGGCCGGTGACCTGGCCACGGATCTCGGTGCGCATATCGGGCTCGGCGACCCAGCCGATCTCCCCTTCCCGCCCCGCAGTTGCCGCATCGTCGGACGATGCCTTCGCGATCGGACCGAACTCCGCGCCCGGCTGCTTGATCTTCCGCACGACGTCATCGAGCTTCTTGCGCGCGGTGTCCTCAGCCGCCTTGTCGGCGTCCTTGGCGAGGTTGACCACGATCTGGGCGAGACGGAAGCGGCGGGGAACGAGGAACGCGCTGGCATTCGCCTCGTAGACGCTCTTGATGTCGGCCTCGCTCGGATAGCTGTCGCCGAGCGCCGTGACTGATTGCAGGTAGCTCTCGACGATCAAGGTATCGCGTGCGCGCGCAAGCTGCGTCACGACGGCCGGCTGCTGGTCCCACTTCTTGGCCGCGGCCTCCTTGAGCACCAGGCGGTTGGCGAGGATCGCGCGCACGGTCTGGCTCAGCAGCGCCGGATCACGCGCCATCGCGGCCTGTTGGCGCGCATCGAGAAGCTGGATGGTGGCGCGCACCTCTTCCGCGGTGACGTCGCTGTCGCCGACGCGGGCGATGATCTCGCTGCCCTTCACGGCCGCATTGTCCTGTGCCGCAGGAGCTGGCTGGACCGCCGCCGGAGTAGCCGGCGCAGGCGTTGCGCGCGGGGCTGCGGGCTGGGGTGGATTGCGCGTCTGCGCGAGTGCCGGCGATGACGCCGCGGCGTGGAGCGCACCGGCGAGCAGCACGAGCTTGAAAACGTTCCGGGTCATGGCTTGGCCTTCTGTTCGATGATCTGGTCGCGAAGATCCTGGGCGGCGTTCTGATGCTCGACCCGCTTGAACCCGATCACGGGATCGTGGTGGATCACCTTCTCCAGCGGATCCATCTTTTCATATTGCTTGACGGTATCGTCGGCGATCCTGACGAGACGGACATTCTTGGCCTCGCAGGCCTTGGCGCTCGCCTTCCACGTCGTCGCCTCGCCCTCGAACTTGGAGCGCTCCGCGTCCTTGGTCCGCGCAACGCTCGCCGCCTCACCATAGGCGGCCTTCCACTTCTCCAGGGAATCGTCGCGCTCGGCGATCCGCTCGTTGAAGTCCTTCACCGCCTGGCGATAGGCCTGCTCGGCCTCCTTGACCTGGGCGCGATAGCCCTCGATCTGCTTACGCAGACGGTCGCGCTCCTGCTCGGCCGCGGTCAGCTTGGCCTGGACCGCGGCCCGTTGATCCTCGGCGGCACGCGCCTGCGCGGTGGCGCTGCGCAGCGCCTCGCGCAAGCGATCGCTTTCCTGGTCGGCATGGGCGGCCGAGGCGACGACGAGCGCCAGTGCAGCAATTGACGACAGACGCAACAGCCGCATGATCAGAACCTCGCGTTGAGATCGAGCTGGACGATGTCGACTTTGTACGGCAGGCCGGCGATGTTGTTCGCGCTCATCCAGCGCACCGAGCCCCAGATGTTCTCGCCGAGGCCGACATTACCGCCGATGAAATAGCCCTTGAGATTGGTGCCACCGAGGCCGAAGTCGGAATCGACGAACGCGTCAACCATCGCGTCGGACTCGAGGTACTTGTAGCCGACATGCGCGTTCCAGTCCCAGAGATGCTTGATCTCCTTGTTGCCGACGGCCATGCGCGCGAGCCAACCCTGATTGCCGCCGTTGTACACGCTCGCGCTGCCGTCTGTCGTTGAGCCGAGATTGTTCACGGCGACGGAAGCGACTGCTGCGCGATCGAAGGCGGTGTTCCAGATATATTCTGCGTCGAGGATGACGTGGATCGGATTGAACTGGGTCAAGTCAAGCTGAGCACTCGCGACAACGGGCCGGAAATCGCTGGCAAGACCATAGTACTGGTAATCAAAGGTCTGCACCGGGATCGGCACGTCTGGAATATTGCGTAATCTCATATAGGTGTTGCCCTTCTGGGCAAAGCTCGGGCGAAGGAGGTCGGTATCGCATGTGTCGCTCGCCAGATACACAAGACACGAACTCGACAGCCGCCCTCTCACGTTCGTGAAGTCGTAGTAGGCGACCGCCATTGTCAGATTGGTTTCGGCATCGAACCTTGCGGCGAACCCCGTCTGCGCGCCGA
Organism: Bradyrhizobium sp. 482_C4_N1_8; assembly: GCF_052075965.1. Taxonomy (NCBI): domain Bacteria; kingdom Pseudomonadati; phylum Pseudomonadota; class Alphaproteobacteria; order Hyphomicrobiales; family Nitrobacteraceae; genus Bradyrhizobium; species Bradyrhizobium sp. 482_C4_N1_8. Next base: position 6,499,360 of record NZ_CP197231.1, read on the forward strand.
ACAGCCACTTGTCGCGGCTCGGTAGCTTGACCGGTACGACATTGTTGCGCTGCAGATCCGCGATGTTCAGGCCGGCGTTCAGATCGGTGTTGAACACCGGAAAGGCACCGCCAACAAAGAACGGTGTGAAGCCCTCGTCGATCTCATGTTTGGCTTGCACGGCAAAGCCGTCGAAGCCGAGGTCTTTGTACCAAACCAGATCGGTAGGCGACCAGAACGGATTATCGAACCGGCCGACCGAGGCCACGACATCCTGCACGGGTTGATACTTGACGAACGCACGATCGAGCCACAGCGCATATTTGGAGAAATTTCCGCCATTGCCACCGAACGTCTGATTGGTCGAGACCGGAGAGCTATTCTCACCCGTCGCGATCCTCAGACCCGCGGTAAAGCCATCGAACAGATCGATGTCGGCACCAAGCCTGGCCCGGAAACGGAAACGATTGCGATCCTGCGAGACATTGTATGACGGCGGGAAATAGGGGTTGGGCGGGGCGTTGCTCTCCTCTTGGAATGGCGACCCTGTGTTGATGGCGCTAAAATTGGTGAGCGGCGCATTTCCGGCCGGGAAATAATCTCCCTCATACCGCGCGCGGATGTCGCCGTAGAATCGGATCCGCTGCGCCCATTCCGGATATTTGCCGGGCGAAGCCCAATTCTCCTTGTGGGCGCGGTCCATCACCTCGGCCCTGATCTCCTCGCGCAACTGCTTCTTGACGATCTCGGGCACGTAAGTGACGCGCTTGGTGCCGGGCGGCGACGTTGCGTCGGCAGCGCTCGTCGCCTTCTTCTCCGCGCCTTCCGCTTTGGCCGCGGCGTCGCGCGTCGCCTGGCGGGCGACATAGGCTTCGTCGTCGGCCTGCTTGACCAGGACCGCGGCCTGTTCCTCGCTCAACGTTCCCTGCTTCACGAGCAGATTGATCAGATTGACCGTCGCGTTCGATGAAGGCGGCGCGTCGCGCGAGACGGTCGGACGCTTGCCCTGCGGCATCCCGTCGTCCTGCGCCGCGGCGGGGACTGCGAGCGCAAGCAGCACCGCTGCCGTCGCTGCCAGTTCTCGCGTCTTCATTTCACGCCACATGACATCACCTCTTCTGCTCTCAACTCACTCACAGTCACTCGTCTCACCGCACTCACCCCCGGTTCTGGCCCGTGAGGCGGATGATCATCGGCATCGGCATGTCCTTTGGCGGCGGCTCGCGTGCGCGCAGGCCGCCCACCACCTGGTCGCGGATGGCCACGTCGAGCGCACCGTCGCCCGTCGATGGCGACAACTGCACGCGACTGACCCGGCCCGAACTGTCGAGCCACACCCTGGCGACGGTGCGGAACGCGGCGTCGCGAGATTTTTCATTCGCCTGCAGTCCCGCGTCGATCTGCGATTGCAGCATGCTCGCGTACCAGCCGAAGCGGCTGTTGCCGCCGCCTCCGCCGCCCCCGCGTCCCTTGCCCTGTGCAAAGCCGCCGCTGCCCGGCCCGGTGCCGAGACCGAGATCCGGCGGCCCCGGCGTCGGATCCGGTCCGGCATCGGGCGGCGCGTCCTTTGGAATGTCGACCGGCTTCTCCTCGACGACATCCTTGACCGGCGTCTGCTCCATCACCTTTTGCTCGGGCTGCTGTTCCGGCTGCTGCTCGGGCGGGGGCGGCGGTGGTGGCGGAGGCGGCGGCGGTGGAAGCACCATCGTCACCTGAAGCTCGTTCACCTTGCGCGGCGGATCCTTGTCGCCACTCATCACCATGATGACGACGCCGACCACCAACGTGATCACGACCAGCGCCGAGCCGCCGAGCAGCAGATAGCGCCGCCATGCCGGCGGGCCGTCGTCGTCGTTGCTGTCGTCGTCCCACGCCATCGTCCAGTCTCATCGCGCCGACGGCTTGGTCGCCATGCCGACCTGGGTGAAGTTGAGGCGGCCGAGCAGATCGAGCACGTCGACGACGTTCTGGTACTGGGTCTGGCTGTCGCCGCGCACGACGATCGGGAATTCGGGCGTCAGCGCACGCTGCTGCACCAGTCGCTGCTCGAGCTCGGGCAGCGTCACGGGAATGGTGTCGAGGAACAGCTTGCCGTCGTTGGCGACCGTGATCGCCTTGGTGGTCTGCTGTGCGAGGCTCGGCACCGCGCTCGCCTTCGGCAGGTTCACCTTCATGCCCTGCACGGTCGCCGTGGTCATGATGATGAAGATCACCAGAAGCACGTAGGCGAGATCGAGCATCGGCGTGATGTTGATGTCGTCGTACGGCTTGCTTTCGGACTGGACTTGCATGGGTTCACTCCGCCGCCTGCTTCACCGGCTCTTCCGGCAATTCGTAGGACTCAGCGATCCGCGTGATGAACTCATCGACGAAGACCTGCATCTCGCTGCTGACATCCTTGATGCGGATCGTCAGGTAGTTGTAGGCAAACAGCGAGGGGATCGCGACGCCGAGGCCCGCGACGGTGGCGACCAGCGCGGCCGCGATACCCGGCGCAATCGCATTGACGTTGACGTCGCCGCTGGCCGCGATCGCCGCGAAGGTGATCATGACGCCGACCACTGTGCCGAGCAGGCCGAGGAACGGGCCGCCCGAGATCGCGATCGTCAGCATCACCATCAGGCGATTGAGGCGCTGGCTCTCCCGCACGTAGCCACTGTCGAGCACGGCGCGGATCGACTGGATGGCCTGCGGCGACAGCCGGCGGTAACCGCCACCCGCAAAGCGGCGCCGGATCTCCTGCGCACCGGCCGCGAACAGGCGGTAGAGCGGCGCGGCATGGACCACCTTGCGCTGCTTCTTGCCGAGCTCGCCCCCGAAGCTTGGATCGTTCTCCTGATTGTCGAGCTGGAGCAGCCCGCCGATGTCGGTCGAGGTCTCGCGAAAATGCTTGAGGAAGATCGTGTTACCGGCCGAGACGCGGTTCAGATACGAGATGCGATCGACCATGACGTACCAGCTGATCAACGCCATGATCCCGAGCAGGCCGATGACGACCCAGCCGTCCAGCGTCACCGAGCGCAGGATCACGCCGAAATAGCCGCCGCTGAACCAGCCCGCGTTCTCCTCGTCGACGCTGAAGGAGATCAGCTTGGCCTGGTCGGGCCCCTGCCCGACCGCCGACAGCTTGATGAAACCGGCCGAACGCGCGACCTTTGCGATCGCAAGCTCGTCGACGTCACCGGCAAAGCCGGCGGCAGAGCCAGAAGGCGCGGCTGCGGGTGGCGTCGCCTGAGCCGCGTCGGCTGCGGGCGCGGCTGCATCCGCGGCGGGAGCTGCCGCGGTAGCGGCGCGACCGAGTTGCGCCACGCCGGTCATGGTGGGCAGGGCCGCAGCAAGCGTCGCGACCTGGTTGCCGTCGACGTAAAGGATGATCTGAGCACCCTTCGCCGTGAACGCGACCTGGTGCCAGGTCCCGGCCGCGATCGCCGTCCCGCCGGCGGCACGCTGCGTGTTGCCGCCGCTCGTGACCTCCACGAACGCCACACCGTTGTCCAACCCAACCGTCAGCCCGTTCGCGCCCTCGTTACGAGAGAACAACACTGCGCCCGGCTGCGGCGCAATCATCTTGATCCAAAGCGACCAGCTGAGTTCACCGCCTTCCGCGGTCACGAGCGAGGGCGAGCCGGGAAGCGTAAGCGCAGTCTGCCCATCGAGGCGCGCGCCCTGCCCGATGATGGCGCCGTCAGCAGCCGGGACCGCGTTCTGGGCGGTGTTCGCCCAGGCGGTGATGTCCTGCGCCGGCGTCGAGCGGTCGTTGAAATGATAGACCAGCAGGGTGTCGGGATCGTAGGTGCCCTTCGCGTCGACCGCGGTCGGCGCCTTCTGGTTTCCGTAGTAGAGCCAGATGTCGTTCTTGGTCCCCGGCTTCAGGTCGGGAACGCCGACCCAGACCAGCGCTTCGCCGAGCAGCGAGTCGTATTTCTCGACATGGTGCTTGAGCGGCGTCTTGTCGTCGCCGGCAACGAAGCGAAGGTCGCCGCCGTCCTCCTTCGCCCCACCGAAGCGAAAATTGCCGACATGCAGACGCACGAGAATCGGCGTGGTGCCGATGGCATCGCTGATCCCTGCGCCGGACGGACCGGTGTCGATCGTGATCTTCTTGCGCAGCGTCCACTGATCGTTCCACCACGCCGCCGCGGGCGACGGCCACAGTGCGGCGAGGAAGACGAAGGCGAGCATCACCGGCGCGCTCAGGCGAAGTCCGGGGCGTGATCCAAAGCGAAGGAGCGACATCTAGAATTCTCCCCAGACCCGAAAGCTGAACCGTGGATGATTGGCGACGGTGACCTGCTGGCTGGTCAGCGGCATACCGACGAAAACAATGCTGTTGAGGTAGCGAAGGGTCTTCATGCGCATGCCGACTCCGTAGCTTGCGAGGTCGAAATGCGATTCCTGATCGATGAGCGGCTTGTGGATTCTGGTATTGCCGCCGTCGGCGAAAGCGAAGAAACGAATGTCGTCGAAGGCGTTGTACTTGATGGATTCGCCGAGCGGATTGGGCAGCTTCTGCTCGAGATATTGTGCGAGATTGGGCGTGCGCAGCTCCAGCGTGCCGGCGACGCCGTAATCACCGATCACCTCGGATTCGAGATAGCCGCGCACCGTGTCCTGTCCGCCGAGGCTGAATTGCTCGCTGGACACCAGCGGCTGATCCGCCGCCTGTCCCTGCAGTTTCGCGTAGAGCTGGAACCCGCCGGCGAAATCCTGAGTGTGCGAGATATCGGCGTGCAGCGTGATGAAGCTCGCGGTCGCGTCGAAACGCTTGGCGTCGAACTCGTCGCGGCTGGAGCCGATGCCGCGCAAGCCTGCCGTGATCGTTGCGTTGAGCTGCGTGAGCCGCCCCTCGCCCTGCCAGGTTGCGCCGTAGGTGCCGACGAGCGGCACATAGGTCACGGGCGAGTCGAAGGCATCGGAGCCGAGCTTGAGCGACTGCTTGAAATCCTTGTAGTCGATCCCGAGGGACAGCGTGTGGAACAGTTCGCCCCTGGACGGCAGCGTCAGCACCGCACGCCCACCGACCACCTGGCCGGGACCGACAACGTTCGAGCCGCCGACGGTCGCGACCGAGCTGTCCGAGGTCAGGCCATAGACGAGGACACTGAGCCAGTCGATTTCGGTCCGCGCCAGGTACGAACCCGACACGACCATGGCGTCCTTCGGGTTCATCGGCGAGACCTGGTACGTCCAGGTCATGGAATGACCGAGCTGCCAGAGATTGTCGTAGCGCATCGAGATGCTGGTACGCAGCGGCGTGGTGCTCGGGCTCTGCTTGTTGTTCAGCTCGATGCTGCCGTGGAGCGGAAGCGTGTCCTCGATGTTGAGATCGACGTCGACGGTGCCGGGCGCGACGCCTGCTCGCAGCGCCGGCGTGACGCGCCGGTCGGGCCAGCGGTTCAGCGCGACGATGTCCTTCGTCACGTCCTGAAAATTCGGTAGCGTTCCTTCCTTGAGCGACGGCGCAGCGCTCTTGACGTTGTCGAGGTCGAAATAACGCGAGCCCTTGACGCGGAGGCGTCCGACCCGGTTCTCGGTAACCTTGAGCACGACGAAGCCGCGCTGCGCATCCTGCTGCGGCACGGCCACGCTGACGGTCTGAAGGCCCTTGTCGTGATAGGCCTTCTCCACCGCGGCGCGGGCCTTCTCGACATCCTGCGAGCTCTTGTCCGGACCGAGGAAGGGATAGACCGCAGCCTCGATCTCGATCTGCGGCAGATTGTCCGCGCCCTCGACACGATACTCGTCGATATCGAAACGGGTTTCCGGTGCTGCCGGCTTGGCCGCCTCCGCCTCACTCTTGGCCGGCTTGGCGTTTGCGGGCGCAGCAGCAGCGGGCTTCGCCGCAGCCGGCTTGCTCGCGTCGGCCTCGGATTTCGCCGCGGCCGGCTTCGTGCAGATCGCGCAGATGATCAAGCCGCAGATGGCGAGACGCGAGGCACATGCCGCATCAGACCGACCACTCCGCACAGCGCGCAGCGGCGGCGGCGCATGACGGCGCGCGCCATTATGATACAGACGACGCGAATTCACCTCAGCCTCGATATCATGCTCGCATTGCAGACGCCCTTCGGCGACCGCAGCGTCCTTCGGACAGCCCGAAACCGACCGAGACGCCGGTCTGCGAGGGCCTTATCCGATAGACGTTGCGCGCGCAGGCGCAGCGAAAACTTTTTTACGATGCTCGCGACACCGCTCAATCGCTCGTGTGATGATTTCACGCAACATAACGCCACTATCACTCGATGCCTGTTACTCGATAACAGTTCGTCACATTACCGTTGTGCGGCCTTACTACCGTCCGGCCACAAATTGGGGACTGAGTGAAGTGGGGCGTAGCATGACCATCGACAGCATCAGCAGCTTGCGGACGCTTCTGCTCGCAGAGTATGTCGACTTCGATCGCAGGTTGACGCGCCGACTGGGCTCCTCGGACCTTGCTTCGGAAGCGCTCAACGAAACCTACCTTCGTCTCGAAGGCATGCGCGAGCTTGGGCCGGTGCGCAGCCCGAAGGCTTATTTATTCCGCATCGCGCTCAATATCGCTGCGGACCGCCGCCGCGCCGAGAAGCGCCGCCTCACCGTCGACGAGGTCGATGCCCTGCTCGAAATTCCCGACGACCGGCCCGACGCTGCGCGCGTGATCGAGGATCGCTCCGAGGTCAATCTGCTCAGGCACGCAATCGCCGAGCTTCCCGAGCGCCGCCGACGCGTGCTGATGCTCTCGCGCATCGACGGCATGCCGAACCGAGAGATCGCGGCCCTTCTCGGCGTCACCGTCCGCACTGTCGAGACCGACCTCAAGCAGGCAGTCGAGCATTGCGCTGATCGTCTCAAACGTCCCGTGCGGACCAAATTCGGTTTTCAGCGTCCAGCTTCGTCTTACGTACATAGATATGCCGATCGCGAGCATCCGCTCACGCCCGGCGTGTGCCGGAAAGCGCTGGATCGTGACGAAGCGAAGCCATCAGGTCGATCACTTGGATCCCTTAATCCGTGAAGCCCTTTCATGGATCATGCGCCTCAAGTCGGGCGAGGCGACGCTTGCAGATGCCGAACAGCTTATGGACTGGCGCGGGCGAAGTTCCGCGCATGAAAATGCTTTCCGCGATGCGGTAAAGTGCTGGCGCGCCATCGGCCAGGCGCTTGCAACCGGCCGTCCCGCGCCGGCAAGCCGGCGGCGACGCGCATCGAAGGGCAAAGCGCGCACCTAATGCCTCAGGCCTGACCTGCGAGCCGCAGGTTCCTGCTCCTGCAGCCTGTCAATGCAAATCAGACGGCGTCTTGCGGTCGGCTACGCTGCGCAGGCGCGTGTTCAGAGCAGCGAAATTGATCGTGCTCCCCCCCGTCAGGACGCGACCACGTGCGGGCGCGCTGCTTGCCGAAGTCCGTCCGAACGTCGGTGGTGGAACGGAGCCGGTGACGGCGACGCCGTTGGCCGCCAGATGCGCGCGGACGCGCGTGCAATACTCGACCGACAGATACGAGAATCGTGTCTCGCCATGGCCGGCGCGATATTTCATCGTCGCGGTGCAGAGATCGCCGTTGGCCCGGCGCCAGGCACCGGCGAGATAGCGAACGCCGTAATGCACGTTGACCTCGGGCGAAGCCAGCTCCGCCGGCGTCCCGGCAAAACCCATCATCCGTGCAGTCGGCAGCATCACCTGCATCAACCCGACTTCGCCGTCCATGCCGACCACGGCGGGATTGTATCGGCTCTCGACCGCCATCACCGCATCGACCAGCGCGGGCGGCAGGCCGAAAGCCAGCGCTTCGCGCTCGACCAGTTGCCGGTACTCGGCACGGCCAGCGCGCCAGTCGCGGCCGAACATGGCGCTCGTGCGGTACGTGAAATTGGCAAGCAGCGGATTTGCGGGAGGAAAATCGGCGGCGGTAAGCGGACGCGGCGCAAACGGCTCCAGCGCCAAAGGCTCCACTGCGCCATCATCAGCATCGTCCACAGAAGCCGCGACGTGGCCGATTTCGGCCTTGCTGCGCTCGTCGTGCTTCTGGGCGCGCGCCTCGCCGCTCGCGACGATCAGCAGGCACAGCGCTGCGACCCGCCACGACCAGCGTATGCTTCGACTGGCTTGCAGATGTGAAGCGGATCCAGGCATCAGCGGTGCGGCGGCACGATGGTAGGAGCGGATGGCCTAAAGGGAACGGCCGAACGACCGTAATTTGAGCCATATTGCTGGCGAATCGCCGCCTCGTTCGGGTTGCCGACACGCACGTCGGACGAGCGCGCGTCGACCGGTGGCAGGTTGAGCGAAGGATTGACCTTGTTGACCTCGCGCTTGAGTTGCTGATTGATGCAACCGAACGCGCTCTCGTTTCCGATCTGCACATCGACGCAGCGTTCGTACGTGGACTTCGTCGCCTGCCCGCCGATGATGGTGCCCTGCCGCTCCACCGGCGGATTGCCCGGATTGGCGGATTGCGCCCCCGCACCTCCCGCCGCCGCGAGCGCGACGAGACCGGCCGCGAGAGCGTGGCCACCCGTGCGCGCGGACCAATACAAAACTCGGCTCATAGCCCTGTTCCTCCACCAGCCGGCAGGTTCGTTGGCCGGGCCGCGGGCGAGCATTAACATAATTCGATATCGTCGAATCGTATCCTGCACGATGAGTAACATTTGCGGTCCCGCCGTCAAGGCGCCTCCTCCGCCTCCATCATCGGAATGCCCGACCGGCTTCACTGCAAGACGGTGGTCGTCGAGGAGGTCGGCCCCGGGAAGCGGATGTTGTTGACGAGGCTCACTCCGCTCTCCGCGGTCACGAGCGCCGTGTTGATGAAGGTCAGAACCTTCGTGACATCCACTTGCGCAGCGTTAGCGGCGTAGAGCACGTCGAACGGACGCATCGATAGCTTGGTGGCGATGAAATATCCGGCCGGATCCTGGAAGTTGACGTTGAAGACGATCGGCACGGAATCGCCGTCGAACCTGGAGCAGTCGACGCCGAGGCGCTGCGCCACCTCGCGCGGCTCGCGGCGATAGAGGAAGACCGATGCCGGATCGGCCTGGAGGTCGAGCAGGCCGCGCGCCTTCGCGACCGCTTGCGTCAGGTTGATACGCCAGGCATCGAAATTGAACTCGCCCTGCTGGCCGGTGGCGCCGAACGCGATGAATTTCATCGGCTCACGGTAGAGATAAAGGCGGTCTCCAGGCTGCACGAAGGCGTTGCTCGCCGGGAAATAGACCAGATTGCCGAACGGCACCGTGGCGCGCTTTCCGCCGCGCTCGAGCACGACCCACGTCTCCCAGCCGGCGCCGCTGATGCCGCCCGCGCGCGTGATCGCGTCGGTGATGCGGTCCTGCGCGCCAGCCGACGGCATGGGGAATCGCACCGGCGTCCTGACCTCGCCGAACACGCTGACGAGCGAGGAGCGCTGCTGGCTGGATGTCACCACGACCTGCGGGTCGATCGCGCGTTTCTTGATCTGCGCAAGAATGTCTTCCTGAACCTGCACATTGGTGCGGCCCGCGGCGCGGATCCGGCCGGCATAGGGCACCGTGATGTTCCCGTCGTTGTCGACGGCCTGATCGGGCAGATTCACGAAATTACCCGGGCGCACGCCGGCTTCCAGCGGCACGTAGAGCCCGCCCGCCGCGGCCTCGAAGATCGTGACGCTGATGACGTCGCCTATGCCGAACTTGATGCTCGAGGGCGGACGCGTGTCCGCGAGATTTCCCGATAGTCCGTTGGGCTCGTATTTCTCGAGCACCTGCAGGACCTCGGGATTGAGCTTGACGACGGCAAACGGCAGCACCGTCGTGTTCTCGTTCCTGATGTCGAGACTTGCCGGCCCTGACATCGGAATGAACCCACAGCCGCCGAGCACGGCCGACGAGATCAGGCAGCATGCGATCAACAAGAATTTCCGAAATCGCATGACCGTTCGTTTCACACCAAGCTGACGCACACCTGGACCGGCTTGCGGGACGCCTCGCGGCGGAGCATGCCTCCCGCGCCGCCGGCGCAGGTGATGTGCGGTTCCTGCTGAGTAGACGCTCCGCGCAACGCATCTGCGAAAACGAGCACGGCAGCCGACGAGACTTCAGGGCCACAAATCCCGCGGGCGCCGCCGCGCGTTTCGCGCGCGGCCGATGAACCCGACGGAATCGGTCAACCGAACGTGTCACCGCCCCCGCAGCGATCGCTCGGGTGGATCGATTGCTCAAATCGGCGAAGACGCGGCGCCCGGCGGCCGAAAAGGCCCCGGATCACATCAGTTCGAGGACAACAGCTCACGCAGGCGCGCGAGCTCGATCTGAGTTTCGGAGACCATACGCATCAACAATGCATTCTCGTGCTCGAGATCTCTGATGCGGCGAAGCCGGCCGTCCGCGTCCTGTTTCAGTCCAAGATCGTAGACGTTGGCCTTCAATCTAGGCAGCGCGGATTCGGAGCAGACCGGTTCGGTCGGATTCGTCGCGCGCATTTCAACCCCCAAAACAAAATTACAGACAGGCCGTCTCCAAAATGGGACGGACAGCAGCCCACTGCCCGCCTCCCAGAAGCCTGTTGCCGACCTTGTAGGTCTGTTTCTTATCGTTGCTGTGACCAATCCTAAACAAGAAGTCAGATTTCTGGACGAAAAGCGTTCATTCGGTGGCAGGTGTGCTCAGCTTGTCCGGCGTCTCGCTCAATCGTGATGGATGACGGCGACACGGAGCTGTCGACCGCGACCGCAAGCCTATCAATCTCGAGTTGAACGCGCAGACCATCACTGCTTGTCGTTCCCCGATGGCGTCGTATCGGACTCCTTCTTGTCGGTCGCCTGGTCATCCTGACCGTCGCCGCCGCCATAGCCGATCACCTCGACGATGAAGATCGAACCCTGTCTGCGGGCCCCGGTTGCGGTTGGCGTTTCCGCCGACTTGGCGGCCGCGCCGGCCGTATTCGAGCCTGCCGTGAGCGCGCCGATATTGGGAACGGATACGGTCGGAATTCCGGTCGTGCTCCCCTGCACCTGGAAATTGCTGGCGTTGGCGATGACGGGTGCGACGAAGACTGCGCTGCCCGAGGCGCGCACGCCGGCGGTGCCGAAATCGATCGTGCCGCGCGGTGCGAGAAGATAAAGCTGGGACGCGGCTGCTTGCGACGACGCCTGCAGCGTGCCGATGCCCGCGCCGGTCACGAAGCCGCCAAGATCGATCGACTGGTAATCATCCTGATCATACAGCACCTGCAGCGCCGGTGCCGACAAGGTCGTCTTGGAGCCGCGGCCGGCGTCGAGATTGCCGTTGGAGCTCCACATCAGGATGTCGCCGCCCTGGGTCGTGAGCACGCGGCTCGAATTCACCAGCGCACTTTGGTCTGTGAAGGTGTTGATCGCGCCGCCACCCAGGGTGAGGATGCCGATATCCCGCAGCTTCAGCGCCGAGTTGGGTTCGGCCGCAAGCGAGCCGACGATGATATTGCCACCCGGGCCGAACATCGAGATATCGCCGCCGAGCTGGGTCTGAACCGTGGCATGCAGCAGGTTCATGTCGCCAGTCTTGACCAGCTGGCTGGCGCCGTTGCTTCCGCTGCCGAGCACATTTGCCGTGTAGCCCAGTCTCGCCGGGAACATCGTCTCGATCATGCGGTAGCCGCGCTGCGTGTCCGACGACGTGCCATCCTTCTGGCCGATGCCGACGGCTTTGAGCTCGGCGAAGAATACCTGGTCGATAAAGACGTGCTGGAGGTCAGCGGGCAAGGCCTGGAAGGCCGCGAACACGCTGGCATCGGTGTCACTGTCGCCTGCCGGCTTGCCGATCCGGCTCAAGAAGGAGCGCAGCTCGGACATGTAGTTATGTTTGACGCTGCCGGCATTCGCCGGATCGATATAGGAATTCACCACGGCGGCGTAATCGACACCGAACTTGGTGCCGAACATCGTGATGATGTCGGCGCCCTGCTTGGTGCCGGCAGCGTCCGTCAGCGTCGCATTGCGCCGCGGATTATTCGCCGGGCCGAGCAGCGACTGGTTGTAGATGCCGACCGAACCGCCTCCCGTTTTTTCCGAAATATAGATGTTTCCGACCGGCGTCGGGCTGGAATTGCCCACCGACACAATGCCCTCCTGAACCGGAGCCTGGGTCGCATTGTCAAACGCCGCCGGGAGGAATGGGCCAATATCGCCGCCGGCCTGAACCACGAGGAAGCCGGGTCCGGCCACCTGCAAGCCACCGCCATTGTTAAAGCCGGTGTAAGTGATGTTCCGGCCGGCTGCGATCGTGCTGACGTCGCTGGTATGGATGTTCTGCACGATGATGTTGAGATCGACGATGTCGCGCCCCGCATAGATGCTGGTCGGGCGATTGATCTCGATGCGCTGATAGACATTTTCAGTCGAACTGGTGGTCCTCTTGCCGTAGCTTCCCGTTGCCTTGATATCGCCGGTCGCGGCGTAAATGCGGGCGGTCGTGTCGAAACCGTCGGCTACATCGTTCTCATGCGCAAGGATCGCACGGCTGGACGACTCGTCATTGCCGCTATTGGGACGGAACGGATCGAACGCAGCGTCGATCAGAGACGGCCCGGCGGAAATAAGCGGGCGTGAGATCGATTGCGACGTCGATGTCTGCGGGTAACCGAACGTGAGGTCGATGCTGCCCTGCGCCAACAAATTGAAAGTGCCGTGCTCGGATGGGCTGAGCACGATGCCCGGCGCTGGAACCGCAGCCGAAGCACCCGAAGCATTCTGATTCAGGATGTTGCTGATCCCGGTCGTTATCAGATTGCCCTGCAACGCGATGGCCTCGAAGCTCGCAGGATAAGTCGCCGGAGCCGCCTGAACATTCAGGCTGTTGGCGGGATTGATGGCGATCGTCGTGGGCGCGATGGCGATCGTCACGTCGCCCGACTGCGCCACCAACCGAACCTTGCTAGCGGAGCCGTAGGCATCGAAATACAGCGGTAGCGTCGGGTCGGGCTTCAGCTCCAGGGGATTCGCCTTGCTCGGTTGCTGGGCGTGCAAGGCAGCCGGGTTGACAACACCCGCCATCGCGATCGAGCCGTTTGCCGTCATCGTGATCTGCCCGGTATCGACAGCAAGCAGCGGAAGGTTCGGAAGCTTGAGTGTACTGTTCGCGTACTTGTAGACATAATCGTTCTGGCCGATGTCGCCGCCCGCGACGATGCTGGCGTGGCCGGATCCCTCGTAGAACGAGCCGCCCCGGATGTCGCCGCCGGCGCGCACGACCATGTTGCCGCTGCCGTAGAGATGGGTCACGGGCGTGCTGTTCGCCGACAGGCCGCCGGTGACGCGCCCAGTCGTCGGAGCCGACACCGACACATCGAGCATATTGCGCCCGGCGAGAACGCTCACATTTCCGCCTGCGCTCAGGAAGCCCTGCTGGAAGCTGCCATACTGGATCCACCACGCGGTTTGCGAGGCGATCTGCGTTCCAACCGGCGCGAAGACACCGGCACCGAGGATCGAAGCGCCGGCGCTGGGCGTCACAGCGGAATTGGATAGCAGCCAAGGCTGATAGTACTGAGGCACCTTCTTGTAGACCGTGTTGCCGTTCTCATCCTTTGTTGCGATCACCTTGGTGCCGCCCACGACATCGCGCTGCGCGTCGACGACGACGTCACCGCCCTTTTCGGGGAAGGCCGCCGCAGTTGGCGGTCCGTAATAGAGCTCAGTGGCTCCGGCCGCGAAAGCCGCGTTGCCATATCCCAGCACGCGGGGCTCGAAGAAGCCGTCCGGATTGGTCACGACAACGCCGGAGGCCTGCAAGCTGTAGGGATTGGCATAGGTCGCGGTATTGACGCCAGCCGCGTAGATCACGCCAGGCGCAGCGACGTCCCTCATGATCACATCTTGGGCTGCCGAGATGGTGATGTTGCCAGTGCCCGTCCGTATCATGGTCGGAATGCTGACATCGACCTTGGTGGTGCCGTCTTTCAGGAACTGGCCATAGCTGCCGTGCTTGTCGACGATGACGTCTCCCCTGCCGTTCGCAAGGGGGACCCTGCCGGTCGGATTGGCGCTCGAGATATCGGAACCGGCGGTCAGGATGTAAGCCCAGGACGACGGCGCCGTCACCGTCTTGATGTTCGCCTGGCTGCAATCGACGGTGCAGACGAGCAATGTGTGCGGGAACAGATCGGCACTCGCGAGATCCTGCGAAGCCGGGCTGATGCCGTTGCCGCTATCGCCGATCTTGTAGGGCGCGATCGGCAGCTGGCCGGTGGTATAGTCGTTCAGATAGATCGAACCGAGATCGACCGAGCGGCTGGTCGCATAGTTCGCGAGCTTGTCCGTGTAGCCCTTGTCGAGATAGTTCGCGAACTGGAAGAAGCCGTCGGAAATCGAGGCGTTGACGTTGATGTTTCCGGCAGCGCGCAGCGACAGCACGCCGGCGTCGAGCCCGCCCCAGGGTGTCGCGAGACGGTAGGTGAAGTTCACGTAGCTCGATGCCGGATCGAAATAGGTCACGCCGCCGTCGGTTGCGAGGTTACCCACCGTACCAGCAGCCAGATTCCAGTTGCTGCTGACGGTGATGTCGCCCTTGGAGTTCACCAGGTCGACGCCCGGCTGCACGTGCACGACGTCCGCGCCGAGGCTGTCGACCAATGGAGCAAGGCGCGTGAACAGGTTGGTGAAGCCGTAACTCTGCCCGTTATAGCTCCACGTCCCCTTGGTGATCTGGGAGATCGTATCGCCGAAGAACACTCGGTCGGGGCTCGTGTCGCCGGTAAAGCTCGCGACACCCGGTTTGCCTTGGTTGGCAGGGTCAAACGTGTCGTAGACCCCGCTTGAACTCCATGGAATGAAGTTCTTCGTCTTACCTACAAAGGTGATCGTACCGTCCGGATTCCGCTTTGATGTACCGGAAAGATTGTTCGCGGCCGAGAATCCTATGGTGGCGTTCCCGTTGCCCAATCTCACCTGGACCGACGGTTGCACGGCGCTGCTGGCGCCACCGCTCCCGGGCACCACATCAGCAGACACAATCGTGAGGAAGGAATTTGGTACGCCACTAAAGCGTCCGACAGACGGTAGCACGACTACGCCGTTGGGCCCAACCTTCACGCTCGCCAAGGGACTGGTGTAACCGCTGCCCGGGTTGGTGATAACGACGAACAGCACCCCGTTGGCATCGACCTGCCCATAACCCTGGGCGGCGACGCCGCCCGCCGGCGGCGGATCGATCGTGACCGGAATATTCGTCTGACCTGGCGCGTATCCGAGATTATCGGCGGCAGTGAAACTGTATATCCCCATGACGAAGTTCTTGAGCACTGCGCCATTGCTGTTCGGAATTGAAACATCGCCGCTGACCACGCTGGTAAAGCCGTTGGCCGTGGTGACACTCGAAAACTGCCATCCGGAAACGTTGGTCCACGATCCATCCGTCGCAAGTATTACATTCCCGTTCGGGTCCAACTTGTACCAGCCGGCAGGATCGATCGTGCCGAACCAGCCAAGGCTTGATCCGTCGAGGCCGTGGTTGCTAGCGGTGGTGTCGAACGCGATGAAGCCGTTCACGGCGACCGAGCGCGCGCCGACGATGCCGACCTTTGAGCGGTCGTTGACGTTGTTCGTGGCATCGATCACGGGAAGCGCGTCGAAGGTCTTGTCGCCGTCGGCGTAGAAGTTCGTGCCGTGCGTGCCCGACGGGTTGGCGACATTGCTGATCGCTGCAATCTTGACGTCGTTGTTGCCATCCAGTGGGGCGCGGAACGTCACGGTGCCGCCGCTCAGGCCGCCCCTGGTGCCGCCGGAGACGTTGATCTGCGTACCCTGTTGCAGCCAGATTTTCGACTTGGCGTCCCAGCCGATTCCGATGGTGACGTCGCCGCCACGCTCGTCGGCGTGCGTGGTCGAGGCGTCGATCACGCCGCTGCTCGCCAGGAACACCGAATTGGCACCGTAGAGCGCGACCTTTCCGCCGGCCTGCCCGGTGCCGTCGATCGTGCTGCCGCCATAGCCGGTGGCATCCAGCGTGCCGCGGATGATGACCTGACCCAGTTGCCTTTCCTGGAAGATGGGAATCCAGGTCGGATCGTCCGCCGTAAGCGTAATGTTATTGGCCTTCAGCGTGTGCCCTGCCGCCAGTTCGAGATTGCCGGTGCGGGTGTGGATGTCGATCGCGCCGGTGAGGCCGCCGGCGAGCAGAATGTCCGCAAGCGCCGTCAGGTCGGCCGCACCGCCTGTATCAAGCTTGAACCGGCCGCCGAGGCCGGGACCGCCGGTGCCGAGCAGCCGGCCGGCGAGCATCGCGCCGCCGCGGAGCGCGTCCACCTCGATCGTCCCGCCATAGCCTTGACCACCGCTCGTCGTCGCGACGTCGATGGTGCTGCTGGCGTCGGTGATGACCTGGCCTCCGCCCGTGGCGTTCGACCCGATGTCGGCATACAGCACGACCTTGCCGCCTGACAGATAGGTGTCGACGTCGACCAGCGTCTTCTTGTAGCCGCGCGCCGAGATATACGCGCCGGGATTGAGGGTAACGTTCCCCGCGATCGCACCGAGCGTAATCGTGCCGGCCTGCGCCTGAATGGTGCTGCCGACGGCAATGTTCGACGCCGTGACCGTGAGAATGCCGCCGGTCTCGTCGCTGTCGGCAGGCGCAGTTGCGGCCGAGCCGCGCGTCACCGGATCGACGATGGAGATATCGCCCGACGCCGTCAGGACAAAACCCTGAGGAGTTCCCGCGGTTGCGCCGGAGACCAGAATGCGCGGCGTGCTGACGGTGAGGTCGGTCTTGTCGCCGTTCGCGCCGAGCGTCATCGTGCCGGGGCCTTTGACGACCACGCTGTCGTCGGCCGACCATTTGACCTTGGAGAAACCGGCAATGGTGAAGTCGCCGTTGACGACATTCCCATTGACCCGGCCGCTGCCCAGGTCGATTTCCTTTGCAGCCAGTTCGAGGCTGTTGCCGTTCGCCGCCGGAGCGCTGACGGGCGGGCTGGCCCCGGTGTTCTTGAGCGTGATGTTGTTGCTCGCCGAGATCAGACCGTCGCGTGTCAGGGTGGCGCCACCCGAACCCGCCACGGTCATCGTGCCGGTGGATGCGACACTGACCTTGCTGTTGGGATCGAGCGCGATCTGGGTGTTGGCGGCGTAGGTCGTGGCGACGCCTGCGGCGGATGTGACGGTGACGCCGACGCTGAACTCGACCGTCGCCGAGGAGGAAAACGCCAGCACCGTTCCGGCGCGCAGATTCAGGCTGGTGCCGGGATTGAGCACCTCGCTGCCGAGCGCGATGCCGGTGGCGTCCAACGACAGACTGCGCGCACCGGAATTGAAATCGCCATACACCGTAACCGGACCAGACAGCGCGCGCAGGGCCAGTGTCTGCACGTCGGCGAACTGGGTGCTGTTGGCCGGCAGCACCAGGCTCTTGCCGGCAACCGCCGAGGCCGCTCCGACGCCGATGGTCGGCGCGATCAGGTTGACCAGATTGGCGTGCAGGTCCGTTGTATTGATGGCGATCGCGTTGTTGGAGGCGGTGGCTTGCAGCGTCAGCGTGTTGGTCGAGATCTTGACGCCGTCGGCGATCGCCACCTTCCCGCTGTTGCTGGTGTCACCGCCCGCCAATGTCAGGCTTCCGGTCACCGGCCCGGCCGGCAGCACGGCCGTTGCGGTCGCGACATCCTTGAATTTGATCGTGAATGCTGGCGCCGAAACTCCGGTCGCAGTCGGCCCCGTCAGTTGCAGCGTCGGGTCGTTGCTCGCCACGAACAAGGCGCCGCGCCCCGGCTGTTGCGCACCGCCGTTCGCGTAATAACCGAGAGCCAGCCGCGCGGGGCTCGTGGGATCGAGGAGTTTTGCAAGATCGGCACCCACGATCTCCGTTCCAGAGAGCGTCCCGCCTAAAGCCGCGGCGAGGCTCTGGGCCGTGACAGGCGCCTGCCCGTCCGCAGCAACGACGTAATGGCGCCCGAGCCCGGCATGAACGACACCCGTAGTTTTGATGATGCTGCCGGTATTGATGGTCACCGTGCCGCTACCGGCCTCCGGGACATAGACCGGAAGATCCAGCAGGACGGACTGCGATCCGACCGTCACCGATTGCGTGACTTCCTGCCATTGGCCGACCTGCTGGGCGACAAGCAGGATCTCCGGCGCGCTGAACGTCTCGCCGCGCGTATCCACGACGACATTGCTGGCCGTCGGCGTGATCAGCGTGCCCGTTGCGAAGTCGCTGCGGCTGCCGCCGATCAGAATGCTCTCGAAGTCGTTGAGCTGGGCAACGTCGAGGCCGACATAGCCGGCCGGAATGTCGTTGTTGACGTACCCGGCATGGCCGACCACCGCGAGCTTGGGCGCGCTTATGTCCAGCTCGCTGCCGCGGCCGGTGTTGCCGTTTCTGTCCTGTCCCGGCAGCGTCCGCGCAACGCCGTTCATCACGATCGACTGGAGCGCGGAGATCGACAGCCGGCCCGCATCCATCGGCAGCCGCGGCGCCGTGACATTGTTCTTGGCCGCCAGTTGGGCATAATAGGCGTTGGCGCCGTTGAAGCTGTACTCGCTGTATTGCTGCCAGACCGAGCTTGTCTGCACCGCGAACACCGTCTGGCCGGACGACTGCTTTCCGGGCGCGGTCGACTGCGTGTAATGACCGGTCACCAGAACGGTGCCATCAGGCAGTTTGGTTCCCGTGGCAATGTTCTTGCCGGTGTTGTCGCTGGAATAGACGACGACACGCATAGCGCCCGGCAGCGTCGCATAGTGCGCCGGATAAAGCGTATAGGTCCCCGCCGGGATGCCGTTGCCGCCGTCGATCGTGATCTGGGTGCCGGCCAGCGGGATCGCGTCGCCGGCGGTGACGGTCTTGCCCGCATCGGCACTGCGCGCGGTCGCAAAATGGATGTCATACGCAGCGATCGGATCGGTCTGCGACGGCAACAGCGCGTAGACGGTCTGGCCGGAAGGCGTCGTGGTCAGGCTATCGCGCGAGCCGCCCTTGCCCGCAATCCACTCCATGGCCTGGATATCGCCGCCGCCACGCAGGTCGATCGTCGAACCGTCGGCGCGCGTTACGTTCGATCCGGCCAGGATCAAACCCTTCGACGGCGGTTGCGCCAGCGGATTGAGATTGGCGTTGTAGTACCAGTTGGTGCCGTCGGACGTCGCACCATAGGGAACGGTCGTGTCGGCCAGCGACACCGAGGTGAGGCTCCCGGCCTCCAGCACCACCGACTGCGTGATGATCTTGGACACTGCGCTGTCGGTATTGCCGAGCGCGATCTTGCCGAGCGGCGCGAACAGATTGCCCGCTTGCTCGATGGTCCCGGCATACACGGTGATGCCGCCGCCGGCCGATAGCGGAATCCCGGTGTAGCTGTTGGCGGGCGCGGCGAACTTTACGTTCCCCGGCGTCTCGATCGTGAAGTTAACGGCGGAGACCGGATAGATTCGCTGGGCGGAGAGCAGGAGATCGCCGGCCGAGACCAGCTTGCCGGTGAAACTCGACTGCTCCGCCGTCGCGCTGGTGTCGTTTCCATTGGTCTTGAGACCGTTCACAACCTTGAGCGTGCCGAGGCGGAGGTCGCCGCTCGCAATCAGGTTGATCTGGCCGAAGCCCGAGAAGTCGAGGCCCGGCTGAGCGTCACCCGGTTTGAAATTGGACGGTCTTCCACTCTCCAGATCGATCGTCTGTGCATTCACCGTCAACGTGCTGGTGCCGGCCACCGGCTTAATACTGGAGAAGCCGGTGAGCACGACATAGGGCGCCGCAATGCGTGCATCGATCGAGCCGGATCCCGGCGCCTCGATGTCACCTGCCGCAATGTGCAGACGGCTGGTTACGGTCCAGTTCAGCGAACTGGAAATCGTGAGCGCTTTCCATGACGGATCGCTGTCGCCGTAGGTGGTGCCGGGCACATCGGTGAAGATGCGCGCGGCGCCGCCCTGCGCCGCGGCGGCGTAGAGATAGACGTTGTCAAACGGCGCGAGCTGATCGGCCGAAACGGTGAGCGTCGTCGGCGCGCTAATGACGCCGGCGGCGCCCTGCTGCAGGAATATGTTGCCGCCTCCGAGCAGGATGGTCCCGCCATTGGCGCGCGCGTCAGCATGCACCGTGCCATCGCCGGCGACATAACGGCCACCGGCCGCGGCGAAGCTGCCGCCCCAGGAAAATCCGCTGACGTCTGCGCTCACCGTGCCGGCGTCGCTCCAGGACCATTGCGACGTAGTCGCGCCGCGCGCGCCTGCCACCTGGATGTTGCCGGCCGCGCCGGAGACGTCGACCACCGCGCCGGCATCGGCGACGAGGTAGCTTTGCTGCGGGGTGCCGGCGGAGCCAGGAGCGCCATAAGCGAAATAGAACTTGTTCTTGTTGGTATCTGTCGGGTCTGTGTAGGTGTTGACCGTAGTAATCGCTCCACCTTCCACCGCGAACGTACCGCCAGCGATGTAGCTACCGCTCGTCCTTGGACCGTTGACCGTCCCGAACAGGGAATTGGCGACGAATGTCCCGGACAGGTCGATCTTCGCGTCAGACGAAAGATGCGTCGCCAGCGAGTTGATGAAGACGGAGCCGCCATGGTCGATGATCGTGCCACGCAGCTCGACGGACTGCGCTGGGACGCTCCAATCCGGAGTGCTTGGCTTTGGACTGGTAGATGTCGACCCGCTGCGATCTTTTGTGACCGCAGCCATCGTGATGCTCGCCTTGGGATCGGTGATGATCTTCGAACCCGTATCGAGCTTGATTTTGTCGGCCCTGAGCGTGAGATCGACCGGCTTGCGCCGGTCGTCCGCAAGCAGTGCCAGTTGCGGCGCGGGCTGCTGGCCGAGCTTGGTCCCGGTCGGCGTCGCTGTGTAGTCGGCGAGACTCGCCAGGTTCTTCTGCTGAAGGGTCAGGCTGGTCCCGGCCGAGACGATGATCTGGGCGTCCGCGCCGGACCAGTCGTCGCTCACCGTCTCGATGATGTAGGAGCCGAAGCCGCCGCCCGTCAGCAACGAGACAGGCAGCGTGCTCGCTTTGCCGCCGATGCGGATCGACGACGTCTGACTATCCTCGATCCGGATGGTGCCGACCGCGGCAACCCTCAGGCTCCCGTTGCTCTCGAAGCCATAGCCACGCAGGGTGCCGTCGAGCCCGATGACAGCCGGCTTCGCTAGATTTGGCGTTGGATGATGTGGGCCATTGATATCCTCCCACTGTCCACCCGAGTACAGGGCGAGCGAAATGCTGCCTGCCTTGCCAGCCATCACGCCATTGGCTGCGGTCTTGGCCTTGCCCTGCGGCGAGATGTAACCACCACTGGATACATCAAGGACGCTACCGTTTGCTAACAAGATGCTTCCGGTCGCGTCCAGGTAGCCATCTACGACAGCTGTGCTGTCCTTGGTTGTGGTAATCGAAACTGTGCCGCCATTGGTGAAGGCGGGACCAGCCGCGTCAACTCCCGCCACTCTTCCGATATCGTTTACAAATCGACCGCTGACATCGATCGTGCCCTCGACGAAAATGTTCGCGGCGATCGCGTGACCCGATTGATCGGTTGGGGCCTTGAACAAAGAACTGAATTTGCCTCCAACCGAGACACGATCCGTTGATAGGCTGACGCTTCCCCCTGCCGCCGAAACCGTTCCAGCGATATCGATCGCACCACCCGCCGTGACGGAAAGGCTGCCGCCGGCCGCGAGATTGAGCATGCTGCCATCCGACAACACGAAATCGTTCGCCGTCACCTTCAGCGAGCTGAGGCCGTAACCCGACAGGATGTCGGCCGACAGATTCGTCGTATAGGTGCTTTGCGTTGTGTAATTGGCCGATGCCGTCGCGCCGATCTGCACGCTCGACGGTGTCGTCAGCTCGAGTGAGCCCTGCAACGGCAACTGCCCGCCGCTGATCTGCCGCTCGCCGGCTGTCGAGCCGAAATACATCGTCCCGAGCAGCGCCGGATTGACGGTCACGACGCTTACGCGTCCGGCGTCATGCCCCTCGGTGAAGCCTGCCGAATAGATCTGGGTTGGCGTGGACCAGGTTTCCGTGACGCCCCAGCGCGCATGCTTGACGATGAACTGGCCCGCGATCCCGAGATAGGTCATGTTCGGGTCGGCGTTGGTCATGCTGTAGATGCGGCCGTCGCTGCCGATCAGGCGCGTCGTGTTCACCATGCCGGGCAGGAACTTCACGCTGCCGCCCGCGACATTCATGATCGAGCCGTCGGTCTTGACGCTGGCAGCACCGTTGCTGGTGGAGAGGTCCGTCGCGAGAGACACGCTGCCGCCGACGGTCATCAGCTGGTAGATGCTGCGCGGGACCTTGGCGACATAGCCGCTGGCGTCCGCGAGCGGCGTTCCCACCCACGTGGTGCCGTCGCTGCGGGTGCCGGTGTTGCGGATGTCGATATACATCGTCTGGCCGTACAGCGCGCCGTTGCGCTGCAAGGGCATGTCGGCGAACTCGGCGCGCGGCTGGAACGAGATGATGTTGTAGCTCGCCGGCAGCTCGACGTTCTGGAGCCCGGCGACGTCGACCGTTGCACCCGGCGAAAGCAGGACGCTCTGCGCAGCGTTCGAGTTGGAAAGGACGCCGCCTTCGTTGCCTCCGCTCGTGCCGACCCTGCCCTGCTGGAAAAGGTTTGGTACGTCGCCCGTCGGAAAGAGCTTCGCGTTGAGCGAGACCTGCGCCGATGGCGCCGAGATCAGCCCGTTCGATCCGACCGTGACGTTGGTTTGCGCCGACATCTCGATATAGGCCGGCGCGAAGCTCTGCGTGCTCGCCAGTCCCGCCGCGCCGTCGTCGACCGGAAGGCTCGAGATCACGCCGTTCATGGTGACGCTGGTCGCCGCGCGGAGAAGCACGAAGCTGTTGCGGTCGATACTTGTATCGACCGAGATCACGCCCTGGATCAGTCTTCCGGCGCTGTCGGCCAGAGCGTGACCGCTCGCATCTGTGGGATTTCCGATCGCAACGGTATCGCCATTCATCACCAAGATGCCGCGAGAAGCGTCGATCACACCGTCATGTTTGACTGCACCAGTGCCAGCCAGATAAGTGCCCGCAGCACCAGTTGGATAGCCAAAGGGTTTCGATGGATCTCCCGCTACGTCGTAGTACGACGACGCAAACTGCGACAGCCTGAATTCGGTGCCGCGGAATTTGATGGTGTTACCCTTGTCATCCTTGCCCAGTACACTGTCCGGCAGCGCCGAATAGCCGTTCGGAACGACATCGATCGTTCGCGCCGCCACCATGGCGACCTCCCCACCGGGCGTGGTGATCGAGCCGGAATTGTAGACGTTGGCGCCGAACAGATAGACCGAGCCGGGCGAGCCAAGCGAAACCTGGTCTGAGAGGATATTGCCGGTGATGGACGCGCCGCGCTCGACCTTGATGTCGCCGGCGATCAGCTTGGTCGCCGCGCCGCCGTCCTTGTCATAGATCGAGAACGAGTTGAGATCGGCGATGCCGTTGTTGAGAAAAAACTGGTCGCGCGTCGCCAGATCGCTGCCGAGCTTGCCGACATCGAGGCTGGACGCGATCAGCGTGTGAACGTTGACCTGTGAGCCCGCGCCGAAGATGATGCCGTTGCGGTTGATCAGGTAGACGCCGCCGATGGCATTGATCTGGCCAAGAATGCGGCTCGGCGAGGCGCTGGGATCCTGCACCCGGTTCAGCGCAATCCAGTCGGACGCGGACTGCCTGAAATTGACCGTGGTGTTGGCGCCGACGTTGAACGTGTCCCAGTAAAGAATGCTCTTCTTCTGGGTCTGCTGGATATCGACCGAGACCTTCGAGCCGCTCGTCGTCTGCTTCGGCAAATTCGCGCCGAGCCATTTGGAGGCATCGGCCTTGATGCCCGCCAATGGATCGCCCGCGGTGCCGCCGAACGGCATCAATCCGCCCGGGCTCAATCCATTCGGGACGGACGACGCAGCGGCCTGGGCGGCGGCGGCAGCATCCGACTGGAGCTTGCGCGCGGCGGCAAGCGCTGCTGCCGCACGGGCAAGCGAGGTCTGGGCCTGGGTCGCCGCGCCGGCAGCCTGCTGCGCGGCCAAAATCGCCGCCTGCTGTGCGGCCGCCGTCGGCACCACCGTGCTGGCGCCCGGCGTGAGGCTGCGTGCATGGCCGAAACCGCCCGCGACCGACAGCGCCAGCAGGCTGACGCCACAAAGCAGCGTCCGCTCAAACGCACGCCGCATCCCGGGGGGAGAAACAAGGATATCGCGATGGGGCACGCTGCGGCACTTTCTGATTGCAAGTTCCAGTCGAGCACGCCGCTGATGCAGGCGCATTCGCGCCTCGCATTTACTTTTCGTTTACTAACATTCATATGTCAGATTTGTAGCATTGAAGCACTATGTGCATCCGCGACATCGCGTTCCTCCGGCCGAGGTGCGGCAAAATCGCTTCAATTTCAGCAGGAAAGCGTGCGATTAATTATGTTATTGCTTGTTATCAGCGCGTTATCGCGTCGATGCGGGCTGCGGCGGCCCGGCCAGAATGGCCCTAAAGCATGATGAGATTGAGCTGCCCTAGCGCTGGCCCTGGTTGGCAAACGGGCTAAGCAGACCCGGCGGCAGCTTGAAATTTGCCGGCTGCGCACTCTTGTTGATCGTCAGGTTCTTGCTGGCGCCAGGGTGGACGTCGGAAGCCGGGGTTGGCCCACCTCGCGGAGGCGGGACCGGCATGGCGACCGGAACGGGCGGCGGCCCTGCAAGCACTGGCCCGCCCGGAACCGCGCCGGCCTTCATGTCGGGCGACGGGATGTCCAGCACGGTAATATCGAGTCCCCTCGCGAACTCCACCTGGCGCCGCTCGACCGCCCGAAGGGTCCATCCTTTGTGGTTTTCGCCCGCTTTCAGCCGGACCACGGACTTGCTGGCGGAATCAATGAACAAGCCGATCTTTTCGCTGCCGACGATGGTGCCGAGCAGAGAAAGCTGCGGCCTCTCGGGTTCGGCCGGCGGCGGCGGAGCTACCTGCACGGGCGCCGGCATGGCAACCGGTGCGGGCGCAGGCGGCCGTCGCGTGGGCGCAAACAGCGGCCGCTCGCGGCCGGCTGTCAAACGCCCGAGCGGGATAGCCCACAGCGGGTTGTCGCTGAGCGCGCGTTGTGCCGGCGGAGGCGCCGGCGGCCGTTCGACAATCGCGGGCGCCGGCACGACGGCGGGAGCTGGGGCCGGGCCGGTCGGCTTCGTGGCAAACAGATCATCGCGCGACTCGGCGGACGGAGAATCCATCGAACCTGGCGCGCTGACGGCGAACGCCTGGACGCTTCCCCCGGCAAGGATGCCAGCGAGCAAAGCAATGTATAGGCGCGTCGACATGGCACTGACCGTCCCTGATCGGACCCGAGCGATAACCGTCATGAATATCAATCATGTGACATTTGCGAGCAGGGAACCGATGTCCCAGGCCGGTCCGCGAGATCGCAGGGCATGTCAGCATCAATGCGCGCGCGCCCTATCGTCCGCCGCCATCACATCTACTGGGGCACGATGTTGGATCAAAGCCGGGCGCGCTTCAAAAAAATGCACCCGGCGAGCCGGGTGCAAAGTGTTGTCGATCGTCGATCAGGCTGAGACCTGATAGCGATCAGTAAGCGCCGACCTTGCCGGTGCAGCCGCTGCCGCCCACACCGTTGGTCGGGTCGTTGAGGAGCGTGTAGATTTCGCCCTGCCAGACAGCCGGAACCTGAGCGAAGCCGTTGTCGTTCATGATCAAAGCCGACCCGCTGCCGTAAACGTAGTCGAGGAAGGTCTTGAACCAGATGAACGCGTTGTTGCTGTTCGAGTGCGTCTGGTAGCACTGATACATTTCGAACCAGGAGAAGCCGGAGATCGGATACGAACCGGAAACCACCGGATTCGGATTGACACCCTGCAAGCTCCAGGTCAGCGGGTTCGCACGGCTGACGCTGTCGAACTGCGGGATGGCGGTCGCCATCGCCTTCTGCGCACCCTGGAAGGTCGGCGGCTGGAACTTGCCGGTCGCGCCGGTGATGTCCCACTGCGACTGGAGGTTGGCGGTCTTCAGGCCACCGGCCTTGACGGGCAGCCAGAAGTCCTGGGAGGCGTAGCCGATCGCACCGTTCGTCGAGGTGACGAGGGTGACGAGGGCGCCGCTGCCCGAGGCGTTGGCGAACGTGCCGGGGCTGGTCACGGCGTTGCCGCACTGGTCGGTCGGGAACTGATCCGGCCAGTTCAGCTGGTTCGCACCGCGCGCGAGCAGCGGAGTGGTGCAGGCCTGCGAACGATCGGTCCAGGGGAAAGCGTACGACACGACGGTCGCATCGCTCTCGCTGTTCGGTCCGAACTCATAACGGCACTGCTCAACCAGCGCGTTGGAGAGCAGGAAGGTGGTGCCGCTGCCGTCCTGACGATGCACGAAGGTGATGTTGCCGGTGCCGAGCGTGCCACCGTTGAGCGTGGTCAGGATCGCGTTGTTCCACTTGGTGATGTGGCCCGACGCGATGCCGCAGAACGCGTTACGCGACAGGTTGAGGCCGCTGCTGCCGCCAGCCGGGGTCGCCGGCAGAATGTTCAGGGTAGCGCCGGCACCATCCTTGCCGTTCAATCCAAACGCAACGGCGCCGATGACCGCCGGAATCTGGATGAGATTGCCGAACTTCGACTGCGCGCTGCTGGCGCCGCCCGTGTTCCAGGCGGTCATGTCGGCGGCGTTGACGACGTCGTCGCTGCCGATGAACTGCACGCCATCATAGTCGGAGATGTTGTTGATGCCGAAGTTGCTGCTGGTGTAGGCGGGAGCGGAAGAGGAAGGCGTTCCGATCTGGGTCTTGTCGTTGGTGCGCAGCACGGTCTTGCCGTTGCCCGAACCGGTACCGGCATAGAGAATCGCGCCGCCGATGCCGCTGGTGTTGAAGCTACCGCAGCTCGCAGCCTTGGCCATCGGACCCGGCTTGCCGGGGCTGCCCTGCGCCTGGGTGTAGATGCAGTCCATCAACTGCCGATAGACAACCTGCGGGAACGTCGCGCCCGCGCCAAACGCAACCGACTGCGCCTGAGCAGATTCGGAAGCAACGCCCATCGCAGCGAACGCAACCGATCCCAAGAGTAAAGTCTTCAAGTTTCGCATAACCTCAGTCTCCCTGTTTGGATACCCCAAGCCTGCTACGATCAGCAGCCGGGCCCCGGAGCGAGGCGGACGCTATCGGCGGTATGTGAGACTTTGATTGTTGTTTTGTGAATTATGATACTCATCTCATCTACAATGAGATCGATCTTCGTGCCGATCCGGCGACAAGCTCATAATTTCACGAGCAGAAGCATGGAATTCTCGCCCGCACCAAATGTTATCCACGCATCAAATCGCATCGTAAAATATGTGGACGCCGTCGGATCGGACGCCTCGCACGTATCCCGAAGCTTGAAGCGCGAACATCCGCGGCGCAATCGACCCGCCCTATTCGACGATCATCTCTTTACGACGTGCTGTGAGCAAATGCCTGCGTGCTTTCACAGACCTGTCTTGTCGACATCACATCACCGTTAATGTCGCATCGTTAAAAGGCACCCCGGCAATCCGGCCGCGCCGCACATGATGCCTCGTATCACAACAATATCGTTCGCCATTGTGTGAGTGCTGCGCGGATAAGACCAGCAAGCAAGAAGGATCCACGAAATGAACGCTCTGCCCGGTTTCCGCATGCCTTACCGCGCAATGACGGCACGCGCCGGCTTAGCTACCGTCTGGCTGGCCGTCATGCTCGGCGCCGGAGCACCGGCATTTGGCCAATCGCCGTCGGCCGATCCCGTTGTCGCCGTCGTCAACGGAAGCCCGATCCATGAGAGCGATCTGGAACTGGCGGACGAAGTCATCGGCCGAAATCTGCTGGTTCAAGACCCCATCGAGAGGCGCGAAACCCTTCTGAAGATGGTGACCGACGCCGTGCTGCTCGCGAAGGTGGCGACCGATCGACACATAGAAGACCCGGCCGATCTTCAGCGCCGCGCCATTTTCGCGCGCAATCAGGGCCTCACCAATCATCTTCTGACTGTCGTTGGTCAGCAGGCGGTGAGCGAGGAGGCAATGCGCAAGGCATATCAGGAGGTCGTGCTCAATGGGGTGACAACCGAGCCCGAGCTGCATCTGCGCCACCTTGTCTTCATGATCGCTCCGCCCGCGGACGATGCCGCGGTCAAGGCGGCCGAACAAAAGGCCAAGGCGGCGATGGACAGGATCAACAAGGGCGAGGACTTCACAGTCGTCGTCGCCGAAGTGTCCGAGGACCCCGTCACCAAAGCGAGGGGCGGCGACTACGATTGGCGGCAGCGCGGCGAAATGGGCAAGGAATACGCCGACGTGGCGATCAAGCTGAAAAAGGGCGAGGTTTCGCAGCCGTTCAAGACTGCAGTTGGCTGGCATATCCTCAAACTCGAGGATACGCGTCCACGTAAACCGGCCGACTACGACAAGATCCGTGATCGCCTGGCCGCGATGGTCGCCTCTGCAGCGCAGATCGAGCTCGTGGATAAAGTGCGCGCCGAGGCGAAGATCGTGCGCATGGACCAGATTCATAAAGCGGACAAGGAAGGCGCCAAAGTCAGGTAGCGCCCCTGCCCTGCCTGCCAATCCCGCGATATCCCGGCAGTGAGTAAGCTATGGGCCTTGCCGTCATCATCCTGACGCACAACGAAGAGCGCCACATCTTGCGGGCTCTCGCCTCGGTTGCCAAAATTGCAACCGAGGTTTTTGTTGTCGACAGCTTCTCAAGCGATCGAACGGTCGAGTTGGCGCGCGCTCAAGGCGCAACCGTATTGCAGAACCGATTCGTCAACTACGCGAAGCAGTTTCAGTGGGCGCTCGAGAATGCCCCGATCACCGCCTCGTGGATCATGCGGCTCGATGCCGACGAAATCATCGAAGCCGATCTCGGCGCCAGAATTCGCGATGAACTGCCGCGCCTGAGCAACGAGGTCGTCGGGATCAACCTCAAGCGCAAGCACATCTTCCTTGGTCGCTGGATTCGCCATGGTGGCCGCTACCCGCTCCTCCTCCTGCGGATCTGGCGACGCGGCCACGGCCGCATCGAAGACCGCTGGATGGACGAGCACATGATTCTGTGGGGCGGCCAGACCGTTACATTCGATGGCGGGTTCGCCGATCACAATCTCAACGATCTGACGTTCTTCACCGACAAGCACAACAAATACGCCACACGCGAGGCAATCGATGTGATCAACGAGCGTCACCGCCTGTTCGGGCGCGATGTCGATCTGATATCGGAGGAAGGCTCGCGCCAGGCAGCCATCAAGCGCTGGATCAAGGAACGGCTGTACAACCGTATCCCTTATCAAATCAGCGCGCCGGCCTATTTCCTGTTTCGCCTGATTTTCCAGCTCGGTTTTCTCGACGGCAAGGAAGGCCTCGTCTATCACGGATTACAGGGTCTCTGGTATCGCTTCCTTGTCGGCGCAAAGGTGGAAGAGCTGGAAGCCGCCATCTCTCATCTGAAAGATCCGGCGGAAATGCGCGCGGAGCTACGACGCCTGACCGGCCTCGTCATCGAGCTCTGATCAACATGCGCTCGAAAGCCAAAATGATTTCAATGGGCACGGTCCATGACGCGTAGTGTCGCGGCCATGGTTGCCCTATTCCAGTTGCTTTGGATGGCGGAGGCAACCGCACAGTCCGCGATGTTCTGGTTCAACGATCCTGTCGGTCCGGACGAAACCGTGCTCGTCACCGGCGCCGAGCTCGACAAGATTACATCTGTGACGGTTGACCGAATTGGCGACGGCCCCTCCCGCGAGAGCGGACAGGAAACCTCCGTTCCGATTCTGCAGGCCAATCCCCTCTCCCTTAAATTCACGATCCCGGAGCAGTTCACACCCGGGATCTATCGCTTCAGCCTGACCCATGCCCAAGGCACTCTCAGCGGCCGCATCAACCTGCCAACAATCTATTGGACGCAGGGAAACCTCGGCGACGAGGTCTCGCCGTCGGGCTGGCTCCAGGTGTTCGGTCGCAATATCGTTCGCCAGGCAAGCCGTGCACAATTGTTGATGCTGCCCGATGCCGGGAGCGCACCGACGAAAGCCGTTCTGACCAAAGGCGACCTGTGGCGCGGTGCGTTTCGCATCCCTGATCAGGTTTCACCCGGCCGCTACCGGTTGCGCCTCTCCAACGGAGACGGCGGCGACACCGAATGGGTCGACGTGGGCAGCATCGTCGTGCGCTCTCCCGAGGCGAACGCGGTGCAATCCTTCGATGTACGGGCGTATGGCGCTAACGGCGACGGCAAGTTTGATTGTACTCGCGCCGTCAAGGCCGCCATCGAAGCTGCGAGCCAGGCCGGAGGCGGGACCGTGTACTTTCCGCGCGGGCGCTATCTGATCTCGGACATGATCGCCATTCCACCTCGCGTCAAATTGCAGGGGGAACGCATCGATCTGGTCAACCTGGTCTGGCCTAGTCTGGCAACGCTTCCGGCCGCACTGATACAGGGAAGGTCGCAGTTCTCGGTCGAAGACCTGACAATCTACGCATCGAACCACCCGCACATCATCGCGGGGGGCTTTCAGTTCGGCGACGCCCCTATTCCTGACGCGGCCGATATCGCCATCCGACATGTTCGCATTCGCGGTTCGGCCTTCCGGGGTCTCATGGAGGCTGAAGCCACCCTGCAGCAAATGAACGACTTCCGCCGGATCTATCCCGATGGATCTCCCGACACCATTCGATTGAGCGGAAACAGGATCGAAGTATCCGATTGCGACATTCTCGGATCCGGACATTCGCTTCGCCTCTTCAAGGCAACCAACGCGATTGTGGCCCGCAATATCCTGACCAACGGCCGCTATGGCTCCTACTCGATCGTGGGATCGCGTCAGGTCATATTTGAAGGCAATACGGTGACTGCCGCCGACCTCCAGGGAACTGGCGGCGGAATATCGACGCTGTCAAAATGGGTCAGCGCATCCGAGAACATCTTCGTCGGCGGCAACACGTTCAAGGCCATTTATGGCTGGGATCGGGAAGCCATGACGTCGGACGGGCCAGGCGGATTCTATTTCGGACACGCGAACAGCACTGGTCCGGATCGGTTGTCGCTGCTGGATGCAGCCAATCCGTATCCGGCCGGCACGGACTGGACCGGCGCCGCCGTCATGGTGGTCAACGGGCGCGGTGCCGGCCAATACGCCAGGGTCAAAGCATTCGAGAAAAAGCCGTCCGACTTGTCGGTGGTGCTCGATCGACCGCTCGAGGTGGCGCTGGACTCGAATTCGGAGATCACAATTACCCAGGCGCAGCAGAACTATCTGATCATCGATAATGACTTCGAAGACACGGGCGTCGCCGCGCAGACGTACGGGACGGCGCTGGGACATGTCATCTCCGGCAATCGATCCAACAGGACCAGCGGTTTTGCCGTCTTCGGACTGTCCTACGACAGTTTCCAACCCGGCTGGCGGATTCAGATCCTCGACAATCACATACTCGAGGGAAACGTCTACCGGGCCGGGCCCGAACGGAGCATTTTCTCCAATGAGGCTTCAATTCTCGTCCAGGCGAACCAGACCGCAAAGGCTCCGGGTCGGCCGCCGATGGTGCAGGCGGTGATCGTTCGAGGCAATCGCCTCGATCAGGACGCTCACATCGAAATCAAAGGCTTTGCCGCGACCTCGCCCGGCGTCCGCGACGTGGTCGTCGAAGGAAACACCATGGGGCCATCACGGGTCGGTCTGATGATTGATCGCGGCGTCGCGTGGTGGCTCAGCCGAAGGAACGTCGAAGAACGGCGTATCCAGAAATAGCGCTGCGAGCTAACGCCCCCGCCTCGCGCTCCCTCTCGATCGGTCACGGTAATGATAAGTTCCGTTGTTAGTTAAACCTCTGCTCTGGCTGCGATCTCCCGCTGTGGCCGAACGGAATTCCTCTCCGGCAGCCGCTTCACAACCTGAAAGACTGTACCGATGACCGCAATTCTCGGCCTCAACCTCAACCATCCCGATGCCTCCGCGGCGCTCATCATCGATGGCAAGGTGGTCGCAGCTTCGGCCGAGGAGCGCTTCGGCAAACGCATCAAGCATGACCCGTCCTTCCCGCTGCAGGCGATCCAATCGGTTCTTGCCATGGGCGGCATATCGTCGAAGGATCTGGATTTCATCGCGGTCGCGCGCGATCCGTCGCAGAATCGCGCGGCCCAGGTCTCGTATGTATTGCGCAATCCGCTTTCGGGCGGCAAAGCGGCGCTTGAGCATATCCGGCGGGCCAAGGACGAGCTGAGCATCAGCGAGCAGGTCGCCGAGGCGTCCGGGCAGGCCCCGGACATGGTCAAGGCCAAAGTCGTCAACGTGGAGCATCATCTGTCCCACATTGCGAGCTCGTACTACTGCTCGCCGTTCGATGGGCTGACGGCCGGTTTCTCCTATGACGGCAGCGGCGATTTTACCAGCGCGATGGCGGCGCGCTGCGAGGGGACACGGATCGACGTGCTCGACCGCGTCAACCTGCCGAACAGCCTGGGCTTCTTCTACACGGCATGCTGTCAGTTCATCGGCTTCGCCGAATATGGCGAAGAGTACAAGGTCATGGGTCTCGCGCCATACGGCGTCGACAGCTTTGCGGACACGATGCGAGAACTCGTCCAAACGCGGCCCGATGGCTGGTTCAAGCTCGCCGAGGGCTTCTTTGGCATGCACCGCGGCGGCGAAAGCGGAAAGATGGACGAGCGAAATCACGTGGAAATGTTGCGCTTGTTCACCGACAAATGGATCGAGAAATTCGGTTCACCGCGCCAGCGCGGCGAGGAGCTGACGCAACGGGACAAGGACATCGCCCGCTCCTGTCAGGTCCGCTTCGAGGAAGTGGCGGTGCATTGCTTCAACAAGCTGCACGATCTGGTCCCGAGCAAACAGGTCGTTTATGCCGGAGGTTGCGCACTCAACGGCGTCATGAACGCACGCCTGTTGCGCGACACGCCCTTCCAGCAGGCATATATGCAGCCGGCCTCATCGGATGACGGTCTGTGTCTCGGTGCAGGCCTGTGGACATGGCACAATGTCGCGGGCGGACGAGAACGATTCCATATGACGCATTCCTATTGGGGGCCGGCTCACTCGGATGAGACGATGCGGCGCGCAGCAGAATCGGCCAAAACTCCCATGCGCGAACTATCGCCCGGCAACGTTCCGAAGGCGGTCGCATCCCTGTTGCACGCCGGGCTGGTGGTTGGCTGGTACCAGGGGCGATCCGAATGGGGCCCGCGCGCTCTTGGCAATCGCTCCATTCTCGCCGACCCGACCCGCGCCAACATGAAGGATGTGATCAACGCCAAGATCAAGCGAAGGGAGGGCTTCCGTCCCTTTGCTCCGACCATCTTGCAGCCGGCGGTATCGACCTATTTTGAACAGGATGTGTTCAGTCCCTTCATGATGCATGTCGTCAAGCTTCGCCCGGAATGGCGGGAAAGACTTCCCGCCATCACCCATGTCGACGGCACCGGACGGCTGCAAAGCATCGCGCGGGACACCAATCCACTCTACTACGACTTGATCCACAGCTTCGGCGAACTGTCCGGGATACCGATCGTGCTCAATACCAGCTTCAATGAGAACGAACCGATCGTCGACACACCCGAACAGGCCATGAGCTGCTTCCTTCGCACCGGTCTCGACGCCATCTGCCTTGGCAGGTACCTGGTTGTGAAAGGCGAGCATGCCAAGCTGTTGTCGGACGCGTAGGCCGCTGACGCCGTGAATTGGGGCGGTTGCGCCCCCCCTTTCGTTCTTCGGATCAGGATCTTCACGCCCAACCTTCGCGGCCGTGCGTCGGCCGCGGTCAGAACTGGAAGTAGATGAATTCGGCATGTCCAAAAATGCCGAACAGCACGATGTAATAAGCCAGCGCGACACCGGCAGCCGTTGGCAGCCAGCGCACCTCCCACAGTTCACGAAGGCGCTGCGGCCGAAACGACAGGTGGAAGTCGATCACGAACAGCAGTGCGAGCGAGACGGCGAGCATCACCAGTTCGCCGCTCGCGAGATCCAGCATCTTCAGGGTGAAATAGGAGATGGGACCGAAGTCGCCCAGGCTCCGCAGGGCGACGATCGCATTGGCGACGCTCGTCGACCGGAAGAAGACCCATCCCACGAGCACGACGGCTAGCATCCAGGCCCAGCCGAGCAGCAGACGAGCCGGCTCGCCGAGCCATGCTTCCGGTTTCGCAAGCCTGATAAAGGCTCGTTCGACAACCAGGCAGACCCCATGCAGCGTGCCCCAAGCGACGAAGTTCCACGCTGCACCGTGCCAGATACCACTGACCGCGAATACGATGATGAGATTGCGCGCGGTGGAGCCTTCGCTGCCGCGGCTTCCCCCGAGCGGAATGAACAGATAATCGCGGAACCAGGTCGACAGGGAGATATGCCAACGGCGCCAGAACTCGTTCAGGCTGGTGGCGAAATAAGGTTGCCCGAAATTGATCATGAGATCGAAGCCCATGATGCGTGCCACGCCACGCGCAATGTCCGAGTACCCCGAAAAATCGCAATAGATCTGGAGGGCGAAGAGCACCGCCGCGAGCAGTTGATAACTGCCGGAATACTGCGCCGGATTGGCGTAGATCCCGTTCACCACCGACGCGACCACGTCGGCGATGCACATCTTCTTGAACAGGCCATAGCCGACGAGCAACAGGCCCGCTGTGACATTTTGGTAGGAAAGCCGATGCGTGATCCGGAACTGCGGCAGCATGTGTGCCGCACGCTCGATCGGACCGGCGATCAGCTGCGGAAAGAAGCTCACATATTGGGCATAGGTGATAAAGTCGCGCTCAGCGGCAACCCGGCGATTGTACACGTCGAGCGTATAGCCGACCGACTGAAACGTGTAGAACGAAATGCCCAAAGGGAGCACCAGGCCGAGGGCATAATCCGGCACCACATACCCGAACAGCCCGACCACGCCGAGCACGTTCGAAATCAGGAAGTCCAGATATTTGACCGTTCCGAGTACGCCCAGGTTGATCGACAGCGCGATGATCAGCGCCGCCTTGCGTCCGCCATCGGTCCGAGCCCGCGCCATCATGAGTGCGGTCGTGTAATCCACGATCGTCGTCAATCCGAGCAGGAGTCCAAAGGAAGGGCGCCAGCTCATGTAGAATATGTAGCTGGCGATCAGCAGCACCAGCGGCTGGGTTCGCCCCGGCAACGAGAAGAACACCACCAGGAACGTTACGAAGAACGCCAGAAATTCGAAAGAGTTGAAGAGCATCAGTCGAATGCTCCGGTGGCCTTCAGCAATTTGGCCAGATCGGCCGTGTAGGCGCGCGCCCCGGCCGGATTCATGTGCTGCGGATCGGCAAAGAGCGCTGGCGGATACATGAAATAGTCCGGCCCAAACACCCGAATGAGGGGCCGATCCGAGATCATCATCGACCTGGCGTCGTCAGCGGCTGGCAGCGGAGCAGCCTCGCCAGCGCGGAAGAAGCCCGGAACAATCATGATCTGGAAGCCATACTGGCTCGCCAGCCGTTCGAGGTGATTACGAGAGTGAGACTTTTCAGGGATCATCCGTAGCTCAATACGTGCGGGATGATCGGTCGGCAGGGTGTAGTCATCCGGAAGGCGATCGCCCGGGTAATGGCTCTGCGACTTGATGAAGTACCAGCCCCGGTCGCGGAGCATTGCAGCGCGCTGGATCTCCACATCGCGGCGCGCGTCGGACAGTCGATCCAGATTCTGAAAAGCGAACAGCGCTGCTTCACGGGGCAAATTACGAAAAGGAAACAGCGTGCTTGCCAACAAATTATCGTTGCGCAGGATATCAGCAAAATTATCGGATGCGCCCTTGTCGTCCCAAGGGATCGTCAACAGCACGTGCGTGGGAACGTTGCCGGCTTCCAACGCGGCTTCCAGAATCGGTAGAAAGCGAACTTCGCCGGGCAGGCCAAGGTTATACGATCGGAAGCCGGATCCGACGGCCGCATCCAGGTCGGATGGACGCAACGCCGAGAGAAGCTTGCTGTTGCCGAAGACCATCACCCGATTGCGGTCCTGCGGACCGAACATCCGGCCCTTCACAAGCGTATCCAATTTTGCGTACGCAATGACGACCGAGCCCGGCCTGATAAAAGGCAGCATGGCGTAGGCGGTGTACAGCGAGAGCCACACCGCGCCGAACAACAGCCCGAAGACGACGACGGATTTGAACCACGGAGCGGCGATCGCGGCCGGCTCTTCTGCATTCACGGCCGATGCGGCCTCCGGAGATGGCAGAGGCGAGCGGACCGTGGCTGTAGCTCGTTCCGATATCTCTGAGCTCAGTGAAATCCGGTCAGAGAGTTGGCGCCGGCGAGGCTTGTACATATCCGACGGAACTCACGGGACAGAGCATTGGGACGATCGGGTGCCGTCGGTGGTGACGGGCCGTTCGCCGTGCCCGAACTGCAAGCGCGCGTGCGCCGGCGTGGTGCGTTCGGAAGCGGAGAACATGCAGCCCTGTTATCATTCTGTTATGTTCAGCCGAGGTCCTATCAAACGAACATTACAGTTTGACGATATCGAGGTCGCAGCACTCGATACATGCAGCGCATTGCCGAAGACGGTAACATTGAGTAGATAAACCGGCCGCTGGTCCGGGCTTCCCCGTCACATCGCGCGAGGGCCTGCGCAGGGAGGACGATTCAGGGCGCCGTAACGCACCGTCGCACAATTATCATCGTGCATGACAACGTCCCTCGCTGACCGAAAGCTGAACCATGTGTGGAATTGCTGGCGCCTTCGCATACCGTGCCGAGGCGCCCCCCATCGACAAAGCCGAGCTGCTGCGCGTGCGTGACGCGATGCTCGCGCGCGGTCCGGATGCCGCCGGCCTGTGGATGGCCGCCGACGGGCGCGTCGGCTTCGGACATCGCCGCCTGGCCATCATCGACCTGAGCGAGGGCGGCGCGCAGCCCATGCTTGACCCCGAAACCGGCAATTGGATCTGCTTCAACGGCGAGATCTACAATCACCAGCAGTTGCGCGCCCGGTTGCACCACGACGGCGTCGCGACGCGAACTCAATCGGACACCGAAGTGTTGCTCAAGCTCTACGCCCAGCGTGGCGAAGAGATGTTCTCCGACCTTCGCGGCATGTATGCCTTCGCAATCTGGGACGCGCGTCGGCGCGAGTTGCTGCTGGCCCGGGACCCGTTCGGCATCAAGCCTCTGTACGTGGCCGACGACGGCGCCACCATTCGCTTCGCGTCCCAGGTCAAGCCGTTGCTGCAAGCCCCGGTGGACCGGAGGCCCGAACCGGCGGGCCACGCCGGCTTCCTGCTGTGGGGGTCGGTACCCGAGCCATACACCCTGTACCGCGGCATCCGCGCGCTGCCGCCTGGGCACTGGCAGCGCTTCAGCGCCGCGGGCGCCGGACGGCCGGTCCGGTTTGCAAGCATCGTGGATGCGTTGGGTCGCCTGCCCACGGCCTCCGGCGCCCGCACCGACGACGCACTTGATCAGATCGCCGCAGCGGTCAGGGACAGCGTCGCCGCGCACATGGTGGCGGACGTGCCTGTTGGCGTCTTCCTTTCGGCGGGATTGGATTCAACCATGCTCGCGGCCTGTGCGGCGAGTGCCGGCGAGTTGCGCACGCTGACCCTGGGCTTCAACGAGTATGCCGACGGCCCCAACGACGAGGCCGGACTGGCCGACGAGGTCGCCGGCCTGCTCCACGCAAAGCATGCGCTGCATCGGATTTCAGCCCGCGACTTCGAGTGCGACCGGCAGCACCTGATCGACGCGATGGATCAACCCTCGATCGACGGCATCAACGTCTGGTTCGTCTCCAAGGCTGCGGCCGCGCAAGGCCTGAAGGTTGCAATCTCGGGGCTCGGCGGCGACGAGCTGTTCGGCTCTTACCCGAGCTTCCGGCAGGTACCGCGCCTGGTGAGCCTGATGCGGCGCGCACCGGTCGGCGCGCGAACCGGGCTGCTGCTGCGGCATCTGGCCCAACCTTTCGCCTCGGCACTGCCGTCGCCCAAATATGCGGGACTCGCCGAATACGGCCACAGCCTGTCGGGGGCATATCTGTTGCGGCGAGCACTCCACATGCCGTGGGAGCTCGCGCAGCTGATGGACCCGGCCATGGCCAGAGATGGCCTGGAGGAGCTCGCGACTATGAACCGCCTCGATGCCAGTACCGAGGGCCTGGAGAGCGACCGGCTGGCGGTCTCCGCTCTCGAGATGCAGTGGTACATGCGCAACCAGTTGCTGCGCGACGCCGACTGGGCGGGTATGGCGCATTCGCTCGAAATCCGCGTGCCCCTGGTCGATCTGCAACTGCTGCAACACTTCGTGGAACTTCCGGATTTCGATGCGAACAGCGAAAAGCGCACCATCGTCAGGCGCGTCGCGCCCGAATTGCCGGAAGGCGTGCTGAACCGGCCCAAGACCGGCTTTGCGGTGCCGATCCATCAGTGGCTCAATCCGGGCGCGAGCAGCGGCGTCACGCGGCATCGAGACTGGGCGATGACGCTGTATCGACATTTTGCCGCAGCCTGAGGAGACACCAGTGAGGCTGCTTCACGTCATTTCCTCCGCCGATCCCAGCAATGGCGGGCCCATCGAGGGCGTGCGCCAGCGCGGCTTGCGACTGCTGGAGATGGGCCATCAGGTCGAAGTAGCGTGTCTGGATGATCCCAGGGCGCCTCATCTGGAATCCTTTCCGTTACCCGTGCATGCACTCGGGCCGCCGCGCGGCAGCTATCATTTCTCGACGTCGCTCCAGCCATGGCTGCGCGCCCACGCCGGCGGTTATGACGCAGTCATTGTGAACGGTATCTGGCAGTACCACAGCTTTGCCGTTTGGCAGGTCATGCGCGAGCTGAGGCAGCCCTACGTCGTGTTCACGCACGGCATGCTTGATCCGTGGTTCAAGCAGAACTATCCGCTCAAGCATCTGAAGAAGTGCCTCTACTGGCCCTGGGCCGAATACCGGGTTCTGCGCGACGCTGCGGCTGTGCTGTTCACGAGCGAGGATGAGCGGTTGCTTGCGCGCCGCTCGTTTTGGCCCTACCGGGCGCAGGAGGTCGTGGTGTCCTACGGCACGCGATTGCCGCCGCAGGACGGATCCCCGCTACGAGAGGCTTTCCTTGCCGCCCATCCCGAGTTGCGCGGCAAGCGGGTGTTGCTCTTTCTCGGGCGGCTGCACGCCAAGAAGGGCTGCGATCTGCTTGTCGAGGCATTCGCCCACGTGGCGGCCGAGGAGCCTCGCCTGCATCTGCTGATGGCCGGGCCGGACCAGACCGGCTGGGTCGCTCAGCTCAAGGCCCGGACCCGCGCCTTGGGCGTGGCCGATCGCATCTCATGGCCCGGCATGTTGCAGGGCGACGCCAAATGGGGCGCGTTCCACAGCAGCGAGGCCTTCGTGCTGCCCTCCCATCAAGAGAACTTCGGCATCTCGGTCGCCGAGGCCCTGGGTTGCGGCCTGTCCGTGCTGATTTCTGACAAGGTCAATATATGGCGCGAGGTTCAAGCGGCCGGCGCAGGTCTAGTCGCCGAAGATTCGCTGCCGGGCACACTCAAAAACCTGCGCGCATGGCTGGCCATGTCTCCGGAAGACCGGGCGGCCATGGGCCGACGGACCCACGACCTGTTCGCGGATCGGTTCAGTGTTGACCGGATGGCGACGGCACTGATCGATGTCGTGCGTGCGGTGCAAGCCTCTCCGCGCTCGTGACGCGAGAACCCGGTATTTGGCGAAGTTCGGACGACCGGATCGAGGTCTGAGTTCGTCGATGACCCCGCCGTAGCATGTCGCGATCTTTCGTCATCTGGAACGTGTGACCCGGACCGCCGCCGCGCCATAACCGGCAGCGACAATGCAGCCTCGCAACAACCTGCGACGCTTGGCCTCGCCGCCGCGATCCGCGTCCTGGCCTGATCTCGGACTGCCGCCCGTGCGGAGCCAGGCTTCTCATCGCCGTATGTTGCACCGATCGACTTAATTCCCGGGATCGCCGTGCCACGCCGCCCCTTGTTACTTGTCGTATCGTTATTACGATAACGTCACACAAGAAATGATATCAGACCTAACAATACGCAGGAGGGCGCACGCCGCTGTCGGTCCTATCCAGGATCGTCTCGGACTCGGCTTCACCCCCAAGACACGCTCCCGCCTGCAGGCGCCACGACCGAACCCGTAACCGGATCGGCGGGCTGGGATTTGTCGCGGCCGGTCGAAGCCCCTTTCGCTTCGACCGAAAATGAGGACGGTCATGCGGGTGTTGGTGATAGGGATAAATTATGCTCCCGATCTGATCGGCGTGGCGAAATACAACACCGAATTCTGCGAGAGTCTCGCCAGTTGGGGTCACGAGGTTCGCGTCGTCACGGCCCCGCCCTATTACCCCGACTGGAGCATCCCACCGGGATATCGTTCGAGATGGTATCGCCATCAACGTCTGAACGATGTGGACGTCATTCGGGCGCCGATCTACGTGCCGAGCCGGCCCTCGGGTCTCAAGCGACTGCTTCACCACACCTCCTTCATGCTTTCGGCAGCCGTTCCCGTTCTGTCGAGCGCGCTCTGGTGGCGCCCCGATATCGTCTTCGTGGTGGCGCCATCCCTGCTTTCCGCGCCCATGGCGGCATTGGCCGCCAGGATGACCGGCGCATCCTCCTGGGTTCATGTTCAGGACCTCGAAGTCGACGCAGCCTTCGAGGTCGGGCTGCTCCGCAGCGGCGTCACGCGCAAGCTGATGCGTACGGTCGAACGATGGATACTGCGTTCATTCGACCGTGTTTCGACCATCTCGATACAGATGGTACGCCGCCTCGAGCACAAGGGCATCGTGCCTACCAGACTACGCGAGTTCCGGAACTGGATCGATACCAGCATCGTCGTGCCGGGAAGCAATCAAACGCAGCTCCGCTCGGAGCTGCAGCTGGCGCCGACCGATATCGTGGCGCTCTACTCGGGAGCCATGTCGAACAAGCAGGGGCTTGAGCTGATCATCGAAGCCGCCGCAGCATTGAAGGACAGCCAGCCCTCGGTAAAGTTCGTTCTCTGCGGAAATGGCCCGGTCAAACCGGCATTGGTGCAAATGGCTGCCGGTCTGCACAACGTCCGCTTCCTTGATCTCCAGCCGCTCGATCGGGTCTCGGAGCTGCTCAGCACCGCCGACATTCAGCTCTTGCCGCAAAAGGCCGAGATATCCGACCTGGTTCTGCCGTCCAAGCTGGCCGGCATGCTCGCATCCGGCCGACCGCTCATCGCGATGACCGAGCCTGGTACGGGGATCGCGTCCGAGGTGGAAGGTGCTGGCCTCGTCATCGCTCCGGGCGACGCTGGCGCGCTTGCCGCGGCTGTCACGATTCTGGCCGAAGACGAGGCACTGCGGGATCGCCTCGGTGCCGTCGCGCGCGCACGCGCCGAACAGAAATGGGATCGCATCTCGATCATCCGTTCGCTCGAACACGAATTCATGTCCCTTCCGCAACGGACCGCCACACCTGCTCCGCGCACCGCGCCATTGGCGACGCCGGTTCGCTCGATCGAACATGTCACGACGGGCAGCCGCCGCCGGCCAGAGACGTCAGGGTGGCCGCCCTCAAGAGAGCCCTTGCGTCCGCGAGCCAGGGGCGTCGGCTCTGAACACTAGCAAGACTGGACGGGGATCAGTACCGATGACTTCCGCGCTGCCCAAAGGAGAAAGCATCTCCGCTCGGATGGAATCCGTTGAGGGCCATTCAACAGGCTTCGACTACCTCAGGATACTTCTCTCTACGGCCGTCCTCTTCATCCACAGCAAGACGTTTACGCTCGGCGCAGATGTCCAGACCTTCAAGTCGCTGGTTGACTCGACGGTCCGCGTCGGCATGTTTTCCATGGCGCAGCCCCCGATCTACCAGCCAATTCTCTGGGCAGTGGTGCCGGCTTTCTTCGCCCTTAGCGGATTCCTTGTTTCAGGAAGTCTGCATCGTTCAAAGACGACAATCGGCTTTCTGTTGCTGAGAGTGCTGCGTATTATCCCGGCGCTTTGTGTCGAGTCGCTTCTCGCAATGCTGGTGCTCGGTCCGCTCGTGACCAGCTTCACCTTGGCCGCGTATTTCAGTGATCCCCTGTTTCGGGCATATCCTCTCAATATCATCGGCGATATCCAATATTATCTGCCTGGTGTCTTTCTCAACAACCCTGTGCCGCGGGTCGTGAATCTGCAGCTCTGGACCATTCCGGCGGAGATGTACTGCTACGCAATCCTCGCTACCCTGCTCGTCCTGCAGCTCGCACACCTGCGCCGGACCGTTCCGCTCGTCACCGTGGCGACGTTCATCTGCTTGCTGGGAATGCAGGCACTGGGAATTCATGCGCCGGCGGACTGGTCTGCAGGCGACGGGAGAGTGCAGATCGAGACTCTCGTCCTCGCGTTCTTGATCGGCGTGTCCTTGTTCGAGCTCAAGGACAAGGTTCCGCTGCGAGCTGACCTTTTCGCTCTTTCGGTCGTGCTTTCCTACGCCCTGCTCTGGGGAGGAGCGCTGCAATATCTGGCGATGATCCCGATCGCCTACGCCACCGTCTTCGTCGGACTTTCCAACTTCCGCGAGACGTTCGTCAATCGGACGGGCGACTATTCCTACGGAGTGTACCTGTATGGACTACCGGTACAGCAGCTCCTCGTCTACCTCTTTCCTGAGAACCGGAACTGGCTGCTCAGCTTTGCCATGGCTTATGTCCTCAGCCTGGTGTTCGCGGCGCTGTCCTGGCATCTCGTCGAATCGAAGGTCCTGGCGAAGAAGAGGGTTATCGTCGCTGCTGCCGAAAATTTCCTGAGGCCTTTGTCATTCCGGTTGCCATGGGGGCCTGCAGCCAAGCCAGTCTCCGCTCCCCCCATCGCGATGGTGCCGAAACCGGCCGACTTGAGCTGATATCACAGGACTACAAGATCGGGGCTCGGCCGTCCAGGCTCGTCCCTCAGGGACGCAGATAGCGATATCCGACATAGAGCCCAACCAGATTCAAGACGACCTCTCCCGCCACGAAAGCATAGACACCAAGCATCGAAACCAGCAAGTAACTGACCAGCATTCCCGCCGCCGAGCCGATCGCCAGAGCTCCGGCGGCGAGGCCATACGCGCCCGTCGCAGC
Organism: Bradyrhizobium sp. 482_C4_N1_8; assembly: GCF_052075965.1. Classification (NCBI taxonomy): domain Bacteria; kingdom Pseudomonadati; phylum Pseudomonadota; class Alphaproteobacteria; order Hyphomicrobiales; family Nitrobacteraceae; genus Bradyrhizobium; species Bradyrhizobium sp. 482_C4_N1_8. Next base: position 6,542,338 of record NZ_CP197231.1, read on the forward strand.
CAGGGCTTGCATCATCATCAGCAACAGCGACATCGTGAATATCGTCGGCGCGAAGCCGGCGATGACAATCGCAGCCCGGTGCAAGCCAAAATCCGGCACCTGCGCAGCGATGCCGGCGACGACTGTAACCCCGACTGCAAACGTCGCCGCGCAATAGAGCGCCATTCTCTGCGCCCCGAGCATATTGCCGAGGCTCTGCTTTCCGGCTGCCGACAGTTTCTCGACGAGGCTTGGGAATTCCACCCTCAGCACGAACCCTACGATCTGGGTCGATGCCGTCACGATCTGCTTGGCGTACACGAAAAGGGCGGTCGTCTCGGCGCTGAGATAGACCGTGCTCAATACCAACTGAACGCGCATGTTGACCTGCCCCGGCAAGATCTGGAACGACAGGGCACAGCCGTCCGTCAGTGCCCTTGTCAGGCCCGCACGTGTCACCCTGTGAAATCGCGGGTACCAGCCCTTGCGCGCCAGCGTCGTCCATTGCGCGATCAACGTCACGAGATAGCCTATGGAAAAGGCGCCGCCCAGGATCGCGCCTGCTGCGGCAGCCAACTTGTGGGCCGCCAAGGCGAGGCCGGCGGCGGTGGCCAGGTAAGCCACCGATCCCGTGATTCCGCTGATGCCACTAAGTCTCAGGCCGTCGAGCAGACCAACCCCGTTGACGGCCCACAGCAGCAATCCGGGGAGCGCAAGGGCGACGTACCATCGCGAAAACTCGTCAGACGAGAGTCGCCAGACATACAGGGCTGCAGCGACACCGACGATCAAGGCCACCGTGATCCTTATCGCGCTCGTCTCGCAGAATATCCGCCATACCTCGCCGCTTGCCTCTCGACCGCTCGGCAAGCGGGCGACTGCCCGGGCGAGTGTCGTACTCGCACCGGCATCAACGAGGACGATGCCCAGAATGGCAAAGGAATAATGCGTGCCGAATGCGGCGAGAAGTTCGTACTCGCCTGCGGCTACGAGTACGGTCTGGACGATGAATATCGCCCCTTGACCGAGGCCGAACCCGGCGACCAGCAGCCCGATGTTGGCAATCTGCCTCCATTGGCCATGGACGGCTCTGACCCACCCGGCGGCGCGCATTTGTGCAAGCCGGTATCGAGACGCCGCAGGGCTCCGCGTTCCATCCGAGGCGTTGGAGCTCGCGACACTTGTTTCAAGCATGATGTTTTCCGGGGCGGGCGTCGTTACCTGAACCTACGGCTGGCAGCGCCGATGTAGACCAATGTTACACTAATTGATACCTCGCATAACCGGTCCGACGACAGCTCGCGGATCATCGCATAGCTCGCCGCTAACTTCGCCGATGTCACAGTCTTGTGCAATTCGGAACGTAAGGAGTGGGGTCGGGTCAAGCAGAGCGGGAGTTCGTCCCGGCCATCGGGCCTTTGAGGCAGTGTGCGGTTCGAGCGATGCGTGACGAGCGACGGATATTGGATCGGGCGCTGTCCTTGCATGACAAGGGGGACATCGCGGCCGCCGCCAAACTGTATCGACGCATCATCGATGCCAATCCCAATAATCTTCACGCCGTGCACTTCCTGGGCGTGGCCGAGGCAGCGGCGGGAAATATTGATCGCGCAAAACTGCTGATGACACGGTCGTTGCAGTCAAAGCCGGTCAACGTGGAGTTCATTGAGAATTACGCGGCCGTGCTCCACCGGGCCGGCGAGCATGACGAGTTGGTCCGGCTGTGCCAGCACGGACTACAATTCGCGCCGACCAGCCTGGGACTTCTGCATGGAAGCGCAGCTGGGCTGTTGGCACTGAGCCGCCATTCGGAAGCCATCGAACATCTGACACGCCTGTTGATACATCACCCCGGGCATTTTCCGGCCCACTTCATGCTGGGTTCGGCGCTGGCGAAGTCGCGCCAATATGAACTGGCACTCGCTTCGTATGACCAGGCATTGCAGTTGAACCCACAGCTCGCGGAGGCGCATCTCGATAAGGGAACGATCCACTTCGCGACCTGCCGTTACAACGACGCGCTCTCGGCCTATGACAACGCCCTCACGCTGCGGCCCGATCTTGCGGCAGCGGCACTCGGCCGCTGCTACGCCCTGATCCAGCTGGGCCGGCGCGACGAAGCTCTGGCTGCCGCGGACCACACATTGAAGCTGCAACCCGACCTCCCCGAAGCATGGGCTGGCCGCGGCAACGCGCTCCTCGATCTCGGTCGCCTCGAGGACGCTGCGGCAGCGTACGACCGTGCGCTCACCATCGGGCCGTACCTCGCGTCGGCCTGGTCCGGACACGGCAATATTCTCCTTCGATCAGGCCGTCAGCGCGATGCGGAGGTCGCGTTCGATCGCGCCATCGCTGCGGATGCCGCTTTCGCCGAGGCCTGGCTCGGGCGCGGGACTGTGTTGCTGTCCCTTGGCCGTCACCACGATGCGGCGGCGGCTCTCGACCGCGCCACAGTCCTGAATCCCGGCCTGGTGAGCGCCTGGCTGGCGAAGGGCCAGGTCGCCTATCTCGAGAAGCGTTATGACGACGCGTTGGTCGCCTGGAACAGGGCTCTCGACCTCAATCCGGATCAGTCCGCCGTGGCCGCCGCCTGTTTGCGCGTCAAGTTGCATCAATGCGATTGGACGGATTTCGAGAGTGGTTGTGCCTCGGTCAGGTCATCGGTCCGAAGCGGGAAGCTCGTCTCACCGTTCATGTTCGTCGCGATTCCGTCCACATCGGCCGAGCAGCTTCAATGCGCGCGCACGTGGGCCGAGAACAACTTTCGTCTCCAGAGTTCGCCGGTCTGGCGCGGCGAGCGCTACACTCACGACCGCATCCGCATCGGCTATCTCTCGGCGGATTTTCATCAGCACGCGACCTCGCAACTGATGGCGGGCGTCTTCGAACATCACGACAGGACGCGCTTTGAAATCACCGCCATCTCGATCGGCCCAAACGACGGCTCGGACATGCGCCGGCGGATCGAAGCCGCGTTCGAGCGCTTTGTCGACGCCAAACCGCAAAGTGACACTCAAATCGCCGAGCTTGTCAGGGCTCTGGAAGTCGACATCCTCGTCGATTTGAAAGGATATACCCAGGACGCGCGCACCGGCATCTTGGCCATGCGTCCCGCCCCGATCCAGGTCAACTATCTCGGCTTTCCCGGCACCATCGGTGCAGGCTTCATCGACTACATCGTCGCAGACCGAAACGTCATTCCCGAGCACGATTACGATTGCTACGTGGAGAAAATCGCCTGGCTTCCCGAAAGCTATCAGGCAAACGATCGCGACCGTGCAATTGCGGATCTGATGCCTGTCCGCGCCGAGCACGGCCTTCCGGATGACGCTTTCGTCTTCTGCTGCTTCAACGACAACTACAAGATCACGCCCGACGTTTTCTCATCCTGGATGCGGATTCTCGCCGCGGTGGAGAACAGCGTGTTGTGGCTGTTCGAGGACAATCCAACGGCTGCGGACAATTTGCGTCGAGAGGCGCAGGCAAGGGGCGTGGCGCCGCGTCGTCTGGTTTTCGCCCAACGGCTCCCCACCTCCGCGCACCTGGCGCGGCATCGTTGCGCGGACCTTTTCCTCGATACAGTTCCGTACGGCGCTCATACGACCGCCAGCGATGCGCTCTGGACCGGACTTCCGGTCGTGACCTGCCTCGGCGAAACATTCGCGGCGCGTGTCGGGGCGAGCTTGCTCAATGCGATCCGCCTGCCCGAACTGATCACGACGACGCCGGCGGCCTACGAACAATTGGCGATCGAACTGGCGAACGATCCCGCCAGGCTCGCGGCGCTGAGAGCGAAGCTGGCCCGCGATCGACTGACGACACCTTTGTACGACACGGAGCAATACACGCGTGATCTGGAGACGGCATACGCGGCCATGATGGAGCGGCACATGGCGGGATTGCCGCCGGACCACGTCCGGGTGCCGGGAACCACCGTCTGACAAGCGCACCCGCAAGAGGGACGATTTCCTTGAACCTGCCAGCATCTTTCGTCGATCGATCGACGACCAACCCGGGCAAGCACCGATTGACCGCTGGTGCTGCCGCAATTTTCCGCGCACGCAGCGTTTCGACGATTGCAGTTATCGGGACTTTCTGGGCGTGGTGCGGCCTCCTTTCCTTCCCCATGATTGACCTGAACCCGGACTTCGCGGACGTTCCAACTTCGTTTGCCCTGGGCGGCACGGTTCTGATCGGACAGATTACCGGAATCGCGCTGTTCATCACGACGGTGTCCTTGATGCACGCTTCGCGGGCGTTCGCCAGCCTGGGGCGATTGAGCCTCGCCCAGGTCGCGATCATTGGCATCATCTACCTGTCTGTTGTCCTACAATTGCACGATGACGAGGCGGCGACGTTCGTTGGCGTTTTTTACACCATTCTGCTCATGCTGACTGCTTTGATGCTGTCTGTCGTATGGACGCTGCCACCGGACGACATCGAAACCTGCATGAAGGTGGCATCCATCATATTTTGTCTGTTCGGCATCTCCGCGCTGGCCGTCCTGGGATTACCGCAAGGCCGCAATGTCGGGGGTATTCAACCAAATCTTTTTTCCGCACCGTTACTCGCAGGCTTCATTCTGTCGCAGTTTCACGCTGGGAAAACGGGTATCGTCGTCAGAATCCTGTGCTTCTCGATGGCCGCTCTCGTCAGCTCGCGATACGCCTTGATCGGCTGCATTTCCGCGCTTGTCGTGCATGACTTGACCTTCAATTCCCTGCGCCCGTGGAAGGTTGCCGCGGCGATCGTTGCGTTGCTGTTGTGCATATTCCTTTGGCCGCAGATTGCCACCTTTCTCGCGCTTGACGATTCAAGTCGAGATCTGTCTTCAGGATTCACAGGAAGGGATGAATACTGGTACGCGGCCCTGGCGACGATCATGGATCATCCGCTCGGCATCGGATTCAAGCGCGCATCAGCCTTTGAGGCCGGGCACAATGGCTACCTGAAGACGCTGGTGGAATTCGGAATCGTCGGGGGCGGATTGATAATCCTCTTTGTCGGCTGCGTCATTGCCGCTGCACGCGCCGAAGCAGTGCGATCAACGGGGAAGGATCGGCAGCAACGCCGCTTTGCCTGTGCCCGCTTGGGCGGATTGGTCGCCCTGGCGTTTGGGGCCTTCTTCCAACCCCAGTTGTTCAGTCTCGGCGACGCGTTCGGGGTCTCGCTCCTGTTGCTGCTGTTCAAACCCGAAATGAAGCCGGTATCCGGTCGCGCAGCAATTGCGTGAGCGCAGACCGCGCAACGATCGCGAGCTGATTTCGCCTCCACCCGAGGTCGCTTCGTTCACTTCGCGTTCTGTCGCTGCGCCGAGATGCCGAGGACCAGGCGCAACTTGCTGTTGTCGGCGCTGCCCGAGGCGGTCTGGACGACCAGACCATCGATGAACAGAAAGGGCATGCCGGCCTCCAGGTCATAGAGGAGCGGCTGAAGAGATGCTGAAGCGAGCTCGATGTTGAACGTCGCCGAGACGAAGCCGGATTTGGCGAGCGGTCCCTGGACATCGACCTGCGACGACAGCGTGTTGCCGTTCACCCGCTTGGTCGCCGCGAGCACCCGCTGGAGCAGCACGGCGCTTGCGACCGAGGCCGTCTGTCCTTCGAGGAACGCCGAGCCCGTGGGAACGCTGATATCGGCCCGGACGGCGGGCGGCGGCGTAGCACGCCGAGCCTCGAGCGTCTGAAGGATCTCCGCGGCTGACGCCGCAGCATCGCGGCTACCCAGGATCTCGATCACGGTCTGCACTGTCGTGAACGCGAACAACACCACCAGCGCCACATAGGCCGCGACCGCGGCGACCGGTAAGCGCGTGAGATATCCTTCGAACTTCTGCATGCTGATCATGTGCCCGGCCCGAATTGCGGCTTGATCCTGGTCTCGATGTGGAAGCGCTCGCCCGCCTCGTTGGCGGCGCGCGTCGTCGGTGCGAAGAAGGCTGCGCTGGCGAAATGCGGCGACTGCTCCAGGATCTGGATCAGCGACGGGGCGTCGCTGGTCAGACCCGTGATCTGGAGCTTGTCGCCCTCGATCCTCAGCTCGGTCGCATAGGTGTGGTCGGGCAAGAGGCCGGACAGCTCTTCCAGCACCATCACGGCCGACGGCATCGTCTGCTTGCGGCGCGCCAGGATTTCGAGGGGCGAGCTGCCCTGGCCGCCCTGCCCGCCGCGCGCGAGCGCGCGGCGTTCGGCGATCCGGCGCTGGGTCTGCTGCAGCTGGGCATCGTAGGAATCGGTGGCGACCCCGCCGAGCCCGACCGACAGCATCGCCAGCACGCCGGTCGTCGCGAGGACTGCGATCAGCGCAAAGCGGAGCCGGCTCGAGCCGGTTTGCCCGCCGACGCGTTGACGATAGACGGCGACCTGCTCCATCCCGGGCGCCGAGGTCGATATCTCGACGGCGGCCGCGCCTGCATCGAGGAGAGCTTGCGACAACGACGTCACCGCCGCGCGCGCCGTCGCCACCACCGTCAACTCGACATGGTCGTCGGCGATCGCCTGCGGCGGCGTCCAGTGAAACACCGCTTCCGCCGGGCTCCAGGGTGTCAGCCGATCGATCTGGGCACGAATGATGCCGTCGAGAAACTCCACTGCACGTCCCGGTAGCTCCAGCGGACGAAATACGAAGCGCGATGGCTGAAGTGCGAGGTCGACCATCGCACCCTTCATCGCCGCGGACCATTCGTCCGACAGCGGCTCGGTGATAACGCCATCGACGATGTCGATGCGACCGGGCGGCAGGTCTGCGTCCTTGCTCGTCGTCGAGGCAAGGCGCAGCGTCAGAGCGCCCTCCTCGTCCTCGCTGATCGCGATCTGCCGCGCACCGCGCGTTCGTTCGAGCCGCGCGCTCACCGTGCGTGCAACGCTGTCGATCCACAGCGACAGCGCGGCTGCGATTTGACTGGGAATACTCATCGACTCTCCCGCGGCCTTGGCCGCCCTCCTCGATCCGGATCAACTTCGTCGGTCCATGCCAGTACGCGGAAGGCCTCCTTCTCGCCCGGTCCCGGAATCCGGATTACCGCCTCGGGCGTTCTTTGCCGGCCGTCCCGTAGCGTGATCCGTATGCGCACCCGATAGGCGTCGCTCGCCGATATCGTGGCACCCGGCTGCCGCCCGCCGAGCGCGCCGATGACGAACTCTGGATTGTCGGGCGGCAGGTCCGCGCGCTGATTGAGGAAGGCGTCGAGCCTGGCCGTCGTCATGTCCGGCAGTGCCGCGATCACTTCCGGCGCAGCATCGAGCACGTTGACCTCCGCCATACCGCTGTAGACGGTCACGAAAGGCATCGCATGCTCGACCAGCTCGACCGGCAGGCCGAGCACCAGCCACAGCTCATCGGCGCTGGCGAATGGCGCTTGCCGCGGCACGTAAGTGAGGTCCGCCGCAGCATAGGCCGCCGGCTCCGTATCCCGCCCGTCCGGTCTCGGCGTGCGCCGCCAGGCGACGACGCGCGCGGCATATTCGTCGGCTGCTTCCGCCGGCGCGCCGAGCGCCCTGAACAGTCCCGCGATCATCGCACGCGGCGCCATGTTGAGATTGATCCGTGCCGATTCCGACATGTACTCGACGCGTACGGAGGCATCGGCCAGGCGGAAGCCGAAGCCGCCATGGGTCGGACGCCGCATCGTCGCAGGCGCCGACAATTGGTAGGCGGCGAGCTCGACACCGGCCGAACCCAGCATCTCCCATTGCGTCGCGGCGTCCAGCGCCGAGAGCGCATTGGCCGATTGTGCGATGTAGACCGAAGCGACAGTCGCAAGCGCGGCCAATCCCGCAAGCAGCCACAGGGTGGCGACGACGATGAACCCGTCCTGCGCTGCAAGCCTGCGTCTCAGTCGAGCGGACGGACTGGTCATTGCGTCGGCCCGTTACCGGATTGCGTCTGCGTCGCCTCCTGCTCGGTCGACGGATCCGGCCGCGGCGCGCTTGTCTCGACATGGATCCGGGCGGCGCTCGAAATCACGGTTCCGCGCTCGACATCCCTGATGTCGAAGCGGACCGACATCGGCAGCTCGCCGGAGTTGAGCCAGCGGCTGCCCCATTTGCCGTCAAGGCCGGCATAGGCGAAGCTGATGCGATATGGCAGCCGCAGCAGCACGACGGGATCGACGAACGGAATCTGGTCTGCCCTGGGATCTCCCGCCTTCAGCAGCACGAACGGCGCGCGCGTGCGCACCAGTGCCGGACCGTTTCTGTCGTTGATCTCGGAGATCCGCACGATCTCCAGACCCGGCCGACCATTCGGGCCGAGCACGGAGCGAACGAACATCACGGCCTGCTCCCCGCCGCGAAACAACGGCAGATTGTCCGACCGCGTCACGTAGTCGGCCGCCGCCAGATCGGCCGTGAGCCGGTCGAGAGCGACCGCGACCTGCTCGTTGCGCTGGGCACGGATGATGCCGCGATTCCAGCTCGGCAGCCATTGCCCGGTGACCGAAGCCAGCGCGCCCATGATCAGGCCCATCAGTGCCAGCGCAACCAGGGCTTCGAACAGCGTGAAGCCGTCTTCGGCGCGCCATTGCCGGGCGTCGGTCATCAGCTCCCGCCCCTGCTCTGCAAGCGGATCGTTTCGAACGACACGATCGCTCCGCCCGGCGCCTGCACGCGCAATTCGACACGCTGCGGAACGAACCGCGACTCCGGCACGACAGGCACATCGTCGAGGAATGGCGTCAAGCGCATCTGCCAACGGTGGCCGGCGACCCGTCCGCGCAGATCATCAAGCATCGGCGCTCCGGCGCGCGGCAAGGTGGACACCACCACGCGCGCCGCATTGACGAGGGCGGCATGCTGCTCGAGCTTCCAGGCGCCGCGCGAATTGGTCGCGACCAACGTTCCGATCGCAGCGAGCACGATCGTCACCAGTGCGAGCGCCACGACGGCCTCGATCATGGTGAAGCCGGCTTCGCGCCGGCGGCTAGAGGACTTCCTGCGCGACAATGTCCACGCCTCCCGTCAGCCAATTCACGCGCACCTCGATGGCGTTGCCCAGACGTGTCAGGCGGATCGTGCCGCCGCATGACATGCCGCTGGCGAAAAAACTGATGGTCGAGAACGCCGGCCGGCCGTTGCAGCGTTGCGGCAGCAGCGCGTCGAACACCACGTCCTGCGGCACCTGGATGATCCAGGGGCCCGAACCCGACCTCACGGTACGTGCCCGCGCGTCCACAACGGCGCTGACCGCGCCGTAGCGCGACAGCGCGGCATTGCGGTCGGCCTTGAGCAGGGCCGCAACCTCGATCGCATAAGCCTCGAGCCGCGGCCGCGAGGTCTGCGACGGAAAGCGCGGCAGCAGCACGGCCGCGAGCATAGCGACGATGGCCAGCACGCAGACCATTTCGAGCAGCGTGAAGCCGGCCTCGCCCGTATCAGTTCGCTCCGGAGACGAGATCGGCCGACGTTCCCGTTCCACCCTCCTGCCCGTCGGAGCCGAGCGAGCGAATTTCGTAGGGCGCGCGTTCCGCCGGCTGCTTGTAGACATAAGGATTGCCCCATGGGTCGTTGGGAACGTTGCCGCCCTTTAAATACGGGCCATTCCAGGACGCCACGCCGCTCACGGCATGAGCGAGGGCGCCGAGTCCTTCCGAGCTGGTCGGGAAGCGGCCGGCGTCGAGGTAGAACAGGTCGAGCGCGCTGCTGAAACTCTGGATCTGTATCTTGGCCGCCTTGACGCGGGATTCGCTGAGATAGTTCAGCACCCGCGGGCCGACCAGCGCCATGATCATGCCGATGATGGTGATGACGACCAGCATCTCCACCAGCGTAAAGCCTTCCTCGCCGCGACGCCGGCGCCGCCGCCTCGGCGCAGGGAACAGCGCCTTCCTAGACACGCGGATCATGCGAAACCCTCCCCTTCTCAACCGACAACTTGCGTCACTGACAACAGCGCCGTCATGACCGACACGATCAGGCCGCCGACCACGACGCTGATGAGGATGATCGCGGCAGGCCCGATGATGGCGACGACGCGATCGAGCTGCCGTTGCAGCTTTTCCTCGTAGAACTCCGCGACCCGGCCCGACAGCGTCGGCAACTGCCCGGTCTCCTCGCCGAGCCGCAGCATCCGCACCGCGACGGGCGGCAGCACGGCCGAAGCAGCCAGCGCCTCGGCGAGCCTGCCGCCATGGCGCACGCGGTCGGCCATCGCCGCCCAGGCCTGCACGTTGCCGGTCGCATTCATGATGTCGATCAGGATGCGAAGCGTCGCCGTCAGCGTCACGCCGCTGCCGAGCAGAATACCGAGATTGCGCGAGAACAGCGCGGCGCGGTGGAATTCGACCACGGTCGAGATGACAGGCAGCCGCGCGATCTGCGTGACGATGCTGGCGCGGACCGATGGCCTGCGCCACGCCAGCCAGCCGCCGATGACGGCGATGGCAACCACGGCGCCGACCTCGAAGCCGTGACCGCGCAGGATGTCCGACAGCGTCAGGAACACCTCGATGACGGGATCGGTCTTGGCGTTGAAGTCGCGCAACACCGCCGAAAACTGCGGAAGCACGAACGTGACGAAGAAGATCAGCACGCCACCGGCCGCGAGCAGCACGAAGGCAGGATATTGCAGGGCGCCGGTCACCTTGCGGCGCAGAGCCTCCGCGCGCGTGCGCTCGGTCCCGATCGTCTCCAGAATGTGGTCCAGCGTGCCCGACATCTCGCCGACTCTGACCAGGGCGACATACATGGGCGGAAACAGCGTCGGCTCGCGCGCAAGCGCTTCGGCAAAGCTCTCGCCGGACATGATCGCGGTCTTGATGGTATTGACGACCGGACGAAGCCGGCTGACGTCCATATCGCCTGCGAGCAGTTCGAGCGCATCATTCAACCGGGCACCGGCCTTCAGGAGCAGAGCAAGGTCGCGCGTGAAGATCGTGACATCCGCGGGCCCCGGCTTCGACAACGTCAACGACGCCAGCGAGAGCGACCAGCCCTTGGCTTCCTCCGCGGGCCCGGCATCGATCGCGACTAGGCCGAGATATTCGATGCGTTGGGACACTTCGGCGAGGTTGGCCGCCGTGATCGAGCCGGAGACCACCTCTCCCTTCTGCGTCAGCGCACGATAGCGAAAATTCGGCATCTCGTCACCGCACGGTGGTCACGCGCAGGATCTCCGCCGCCGAGGTCATGCCCGACAGGCATTTGGCGAGGCCATCCTCGATCATGGTCGTCATGCCGTTGCGGATGGCCACCTTGTCGATGGATTCCCAGTCGGACTGTTCCTCGACCAGCGCGCGGACTTCCTCGTTCATCTCGAGCACCTCGAACACACCGATACGGCCGCGATAGCCGACATTGCCGCAGCGCTCGCAGCCGACGGGTTCGAAGATGACATTGCCGACGGACAGACCGACCGCCGTGTAGCGCGGATCGGCCTCGACGTCGGCATGGGTCAGCGGCCGGCTGCTCTTGCAGCGGTCACAGAGCTGCCGGACCAGGCGCTGCGCGATCACCGCGCGCAAGGTCGAGCGCAGCAGGAACGCCTCGACGCCGAGATCAAGCAGGCGCGGCACGGCGGCCGCCGCCGTCTCGGTGTGCAGCGTGGTCAGCACGAGATGGCCGGTGAGCGCTGCGTGGATCGCGACATGAGCGGTCTCGGAGTCGCGGACTTCGCCGACCATGATGACGTCGGGGTCCTGGCGCACGAAGGAGCGCAGCGCGGTGGCGAAGGTCAGGCCGATCGAGGGCTTGGCCTGCGACTGGGAGATGCCGGGGATCTCGTATTCGACGGGATCCTCGATGGTCAGGATTTTTCGGGTCGGCTCGTTGAGCAGCGACAGCACCGTCGCGAGCGTCGTGGTCTTGCCGCTGCCGGTCGGGCCGGTGACGATGATCATGCCGTGCGGCAGTGCCAGCATGCGCCGCAATTTGCCCTGGTCGCCGGCCAGGAAGCCGAGCTTGTCGATCGACAGCAAAGCGCGGTCCCGCGGCAGCAGGCGGATGACGGCGGACTCGCCATGCTGCGTCGGCATGATCGCGACGCGCACGTCGATTTCCGAACGCGCCGCCCGCACCCGCGCGCCGCCGTCCTGCGGCAACCGGCGCTCGGCGATGTTCAGTCCCGCCAGGATCTTGATGCGCGAGATCACCGCCGCCGGGGGCACGCCGTTCGGTGTCGCGACATTGCGCAACAGCCCATCGACGCGCATCCGTATCACCAGCGAGGTGCGGCCGGGCTCGATATGGATATCGCTGGCGCGCAGCTCGACGGCGGTCTCGAACATGTCGTTGACGGCGCGAACGACCGGCGCGCCGCTGGCAAGGTCGCGCAGATTGTCGATGTCGTCATCCTGCGCCGTGGCATTGACGGCGGTCTCGGCGCTCGCGCTCTCCTCCTCGCCGAGACGCTGGTCGAGCACGGTGGCGATGTCCTCGAACGAGGCAACCTTGATGGTCGGCCCCGTGCCAAGCACGATTGCGGCCGCCTGTATGGAGGCCCGGTCCGTGGGGTCGGCCAGTACAAGTACCGGCGATCCGCCAGTGGGCTGGCACGGGAACACCGCCATTTCGCGCAGGAACCGGCGCGAAAACTGTTGCGCGCGGGATTCCGTCGCCATCATCTCCTGAAGCGTGACGCGCGGAAGCTCGAAGAACAGCGACACCTCATCGGCGAATTCGCTCGCCGACAATTCACTCATTTCCCACAGCTTACGCAGACCACCTTCGGCAGGGCGGGACCCATTCAGCCTGCCGAGTTTGTCCGCGTCCGGTTTCAGGCCAACCTTCTGGCTGAAACGAGCTACGAACTCGTGCGCATTCGGGGAAGCCATGGACGTCTACCGCAGTCACTCTGATGGCCGCAGAGCGGCGAGCGGGCCGTTTACCTTAGTTTTCCGATTGGAAATGTGACGGCATGATCGAGCGCAATATCGTCCCCGGCCAGTCACAACATGATCGAACAGAACGTCCTTGATGTCTCTGCCCAATTTCCCGTCGCATCACATTCTCACAACAAGCTCGCGTGACGGGCGCAAGGCTAACAGAATTCGTAACACACGACTGTCATACGAGAGGGTTAAGCAAGCCGCATTCGGCCCGCCCCGCCTCGACGGGAACAACAGCGGGCGGCGCGTGAGTGAGGCAGTCCAGTGAGCCGAGCAACATTCCGGATCGGCTTGGTTGTCCAATGCGCTGCCATCTGCGTATTGCTCGGATCGTGCAACACGGTGAGCGGCATCGCCGATGCCGACACCAAGGATCCGGATGTCTTCGACAAGGTCCGCTCGGTTGACCTGTTGCCGCGCTATCCGAACCAGTTGCCGCAGCGCGAACTCTCGACCGGCCCCCGCGCCAAGACCGCGATCTACGCGGCGGTTGCCAGCGACGATGCGCCAACCGCCACCTCGTCGCAGCAAGCGGCGGTCAGCACCGACCGGTTCGAGCTCAATTTCGACAATTCGCCGGTCGCATCCGTCGCCAAGATCGTGCTCGGCGACATCCTCGGCGTCGGCTACGTCATCGATCCGCGCGTCCAGGGCAATGTCAGCCTCTCCTCGGGCCGCCCGATCCCCAAATCCGACGTCGTCTTCGCGCTCGAAAACGCGCTGCGGATCGGCGGCGTCGCGCTGGTGCGCGACGATACCGGCTACCGGCTGATGCCGCAGGGCGACGCGGTCGGCGTCGGCGGTGCGGACGCCTCCGATCGCATGACACCCGGCTACGGCATAACGATCGTGCCGCTGCAATATGTCTCGGCGCAGACCGTCATCAAGCTGGTCGACAGTTTTGCCACCAAGCAGGGCATGATCCGCGCCGACACCAGCCGCAACCTGATCCTGATCCAGGGCTCCGGCAGCGAGCGCCGCAACGCGGTCGATCTCGTGCTGAGCTTCGATGCGGACTTCTTGAAGGGACAGTCGGTCGGTATCTTCCCGGTGCAGAACAGCAATCCGGGACCGATCATCGCCGAGCTCGAGAAAATCGTCGATTCCGGCGAAGGCGGCATGACGCAGAACGTGATCAAATTCCAGTCGATCGCCCGGATGAACGCGGTGCTCGCGGTGACGCGGAAGCCGGAGCTGTTGAACCGTGTCGAAACCTGGATCCGCCGCCTCGACACCACCAATACAGGCCGCTCGGCGGTCCACGTCTACCGCGTGAAGTTCGGCGACGCCCGGCAGATCGCGCGGGTGCTCAACGACGTCTTCGGTTCGAGCAGCTCTTCCGGCTCGTCCGCCTCTCAGCTCGACAGCCCGGGTGGACAGGTCGCACCAGGATCCGGCCTCGCCTCGAGCTCGAGCGGCGGCTCTGCGCTCAGCCGCCTGTCGGCCTCGCCCAATCAGTCAAGCAGCGGCTTTGGCTCGAATTCAGGCGGACGCGCCGCAAGCGCGGGTGCTTCCGACGCGTCTACCGGCAATCAGGCCGCCTACGGTTCATCATCCGCTTCGCAGGGCGGCGGCAGCCTGTTCGACAACTCCTCCACAGGACAGAATTCAGGCCGCGGCGGCGCAGGTCCCGGCAACGTTCTCGACGGTGTCCGCATCACTGCCGACAGCGTCAATAACACGCTGTTGATCTATGCGAGCCAGGAACAGTACCGGATCATCGAGCAGACCATCAAGGAGATCGACCAACCGCAGCTCCAGGTCGCCATCGACGCCACCATCGCCGAGGTGACGCTGACCGACGATCTCCAATACGGCATCCAGTCCTACATCATGAGCCGCGATGTCGGCCTGAAGCCCAACACCGGCTCGGTGGGCTTTAACGGCGCAACGTCGGTCGCCGCGGCGGCAGCCGATGTCGTGCTCCAGCGCGCCATCCCCGGCTTCAACTTCCTGGTCGGCTCGGCGCAGACGCCGCGCGCCGTGCTCAACGCGCTGCATGCGATCACCGACGTCAAGGTGCTGTCGAACCCGTCCGTGGTCGTGATCGACAACCAGGTCGCGACCCTCCAGGTCGGCGACGAGATCCCGATCCAGACCGGAAGCGCAACCGTGCTGACCGGCAACAACACCATCGCCAACACGACCGACTATCGCAGCACCGGCATCATCCTGCGCGTGGTGCCGCGGATCAATGCCAACGGCAATGTCAGGCTCGATGTCGAGCAGGAGATCTCCAATCCGGTCAGCAACTCGTCGTCAGGATCGTCCTCGACGTCGACCAACTCGCTGACGCCGACGGTGTCGACCCGCAAGGTGCGCAGCTCGGTCGCGGTCGCGAGCGGACAGACGGTCCTGCTGGCGGGCCTGATCAGCGACACCCAGACCAAGAGCCGCGCGGGCATTCCGGGCCTCGACCAGATTCCCGGCCTCGGCGAAGCCGTGTTCGGGCAGACGGACAAGCAGGTCAAGCGCACCGAGCTTATCATCTTCATCCGGCCGCAGATCATCCGCGACGGCGCCGATGCTCATTTCGTTGCCGAGGAGCTGCGCACCAAGCTGCGCGGTACGATCAACGCGATCGGGCCGAGGCCCGCGCCGACGACCTACCGCTGAGCCAGTACAAATTGCCCGAGGAGCGGTTCACATGATCAGGTCCAGCAGACTCTTGATTGCCGCCATCGTGCTGGGACTTGCCTCGACAAGCATCGCCCACGCAAATTCCCTCGGCGCCGGAACCGGCGCCTTCAACCGCGGCGACTACAATACCGCTGCCCGTCTGCTGTTGCCGCAGGCCGAGCGCGGCAATGCCCGCGCGCAAGGGATGGTCGGCTTCATGTACGCGACGGGACAAGGCCTGCCGCAGGCCTATGACGCCGCCGGCTACTGGTACAGGCTGGCCGCCGAGCAAGGCGACACCACGTCGCAATATCTGCTCGGCCTCGCCTACGACAAGGGCCAGGGCGTGCCGCAGGACGACGTCGCCGCCTACAAATGGCTGAACCTCGCGGCTGCGCATGCACCGAGGAAAACCCGCGAGAATTTTGCAAAGCTGCGCAATGCCGTCGCCTCGAAGATGAGCCGCGGCCAGATCGCGGCCGGCCAATGGCACGCGCTGCGCTGGCCCGAGGAGTCGCCGTTCTGATCGACGGCGCGGGCCGCAAGCTGCGGGGAACGCCGTCATATCATGATGTGACGGCGTAACGCCGGTCTTAACGGAAATCATACCATCACCGCCGCCGTCCCAGCCGACATCGCGCGGATCGGTACAATTTGAAGCAATCGCTTAGCCGGATCGCGAGCTGTCTCTGCCAACGTCCCCTGCACAGGGAGCGTCGGGGCACGACATGGCGGGAAATCGCAACGCAAAACAGAGACTGACGACGCTGGCGGCCGCCGGCCTTGCCGCGGCCTGCCTGTCGATGGCGCTGCCGGCCCATGCTTTCCTGGCCCGCCCCACCCTGTTTGCTGCGATCGGCGCCGCGACCAAGGCACCGTCCGGCTGGCAACAGTTCTGCGCCGAGAATGCCGAGGACTGCCGGCCCGGCGCTGATCAGGCCCGGGACGTCGTGCTCACGCCCGAACTGCTTCAGCAGCTCTACGAGACCAACAAATACGTCAATGATCGCGTCGCCTGGACCAGCGATGACGCGCTTTACGGCAAGGCCGAACGCTGGACGCTGCCGCTCGATCGCGGCGATTGCGAGGACATCGTCCTGCTCAAGCGCAAGATGCTCGCCAAGCTGGGCTGGCCGCAGGGGTCGCTCCTGATCACAACGGTCGAGGAGCCCGGTCCGGCCAAAGGTCGTCACGCCGTACTCACCGTCCGCTCCGACCGCGGCGAGATGATCCTCGACAACCAGACCCCGGAAATCCTGTTCTGGTACGAGACCAAATACCGCTACCTGTCGCGGCAAAGCGCCACCGACCCGAACGTCTGGGTGGCCTTCGGCGCCGAGCAGCCCAGGCCGCCGGCTTTTCCCGTCGAGCGTTAATTCCCCGTAGAGCGACCCTGAAGACCAGCCTCTCGGCCACGGCGCGCCGCGCGGTCGCCGGTCATGCGCGACAGTCCGCATGACCTCGCAAGACGTCCGGCGTTTCGCCG
The DNA here is from genome assembly GCF_052075965.1 of Bradyrhizobium sp. 482_C4_N1_8. Lineage (NCBI taxonomy): Bacteria > Pseudomonadati > Pseudomonadota > Alphaproteobacteria > Hyphomicrobiales > Nitrobacteraceae > Bradyrhizobium > Bradyrhizobium sp. 482_C4_N1_8. The sequence goes on from NZ_CP197231.1 coordinate 6,559,242, forward strand.
CACCTTCTTGTTCTGAACATCACTATAACATTGTTCGCGCGTTATGATACAAAATATATCATTAGCGACGGAATGATTCCCATTCCGAGTTGTATCATCATCGCGACCATCCCCATTAGCGCTCATTTGAGGCATCAATGACCACTCAAGTTGTATTTGGCGGCACGACAACGATCTCCGCCCCCACCACCACGACCTACATCGTCGTCTCGGGCACGCTCGACGTCGCCAGCGGCGGCGTCGTGTCCGGCGCGACCGCGGTCGGCCCCGGCACTGTCATCATGATCGAGGCCGGCGGCACCGCCAACAACTCGACCATCGCCGGCGGTGTGCAGTACAATTACGGCACGGCCAACGGCGTCGTCATCTCCAACGGCGGCACCCAGCACGTCTATGGCGGCACCGCCAGTAACGTCGTGATCAGCGCCGGCGGTTACCAGGACGTCATGAACGCCACCGTCACCGGAACGACGCTCGCCGGCTTCCAGCAGGTGCATGTCGGCGGCGTGACCTACGCGACGGTCATCGTCAACGGCGGCAACGAATTCGTGGCGGCCGGCGGCACCACCAATGGCACGATCATCTCGTCGGGCGGCCTGCAATATGTCGGCGAGGACGGCACCGCCAACGGCACCGCGATCAACAACGGCGGCTATCAATTCGTGCTCGGCACCGGCAATGACACCGTCGTATTCGGCGGCGGCGTCCAGGAAGTCGCCGGCACGACCAACAACACCACCGTCAACAGCGGCGGCATTCAGCACATCGTGCTGGACGGCACCGCGATCACGACGACGGTCCAGGCCGGCGGCTTCCAGCAGGTCAACAGCGGCAGCGTGCAGGGCAGCCAGGTCAGCGGCGGCCTTCAGGTTCTCGGCACCGGCAGTTCGACCGACACGGTGGTTCTGTCCGGCGGCAGCGAATATATCGGCTCCGGCGCTTCGGCGACGGGAACGACGGTCAACGCCGGCGGCCTGCAATATGTGGACGTTGGCGCTTCGGCGGCCTCCACGACGGTCAACGGCGGCTTCGTCTTCGTGGCTGGCACGGCCTCGGGCGCGACCGTCAACAGCGGCGAGTTCGATGTGGTTGGCAGCGCCAGCAACACGCATCTCGCCGGCGGCGCCGAATATGTCTATGCCGGCGGCGTCCAGAACGGCGTCGATTTCGCTGGCTCGGCTTCGACGCTCTATCTCGAGGACGCGTCCGGCCTGACCGGCACGATCTCGAATTTCGAGATCGGCGACGTCATCGACTTCCGCAACCTTGCTGTGACCTCGTACGAATTCGATGGCGCGACGCTCACGCTGACCACCAGCAACGGCTCGCTCGCCTATCAATTCGCAGGCGTCGAGGCCGGCACCGCGTTGAACGTCGCCTCCGACGGCCATGGCGGCACGTCCGTGTCGCTCTCGCTGCTCTCGCAGTTCTCGGCGAGCCTGGTCCCGGATGCTGGCGAAGGCGCGATCACGCAGCAGGGCTCCGATCCCGAGAGCGCCTCGCTCGTTCACGCCCAGAGCTGACCTGAGACGACATTGCTGTACCGGGACAAGTCCCGGTACAGCTTCCTCGGCTGTCGAGCCCTGCTCCGGCCAAGGCCATCGACGCAAGCCTCGCCATCGCTCATCAAATCTCAGACGCAACAGGTCGCGCGCCATCGAGGGGCAACCCGCGAGCACGTCCGTGCGACGGCGGCTCCGGTCACGCCTGCCTATGCGGGAGGCATGCCCAGCGCGAGATTGCATACCATTTGGAGCACCCGCACCGGCTGCACGCGCGGACCCCCTTCATATCATTGATGTAACGTTATTCCGGACAAAATGCCGCACATCGCGCAAAAATGTATCATAAAATATCATAAATAGATCGTTTAGAGCGCATGCAGGTTCGGCGCAGGCCTCCGCAGCAGGCGGTCGCGGCGCGGAATTCAGCCCTTCAGCGCTCTCTTTAGCATCACTTGAGGTATGTTATGACCACCGTCGTAAAAATGGGTACCGAATTTCAGGTCAATAGCCAGACGGCTGGCAGCCAGTGGTATCCCTCCATTACCGGCCTCACCAATGGCGGCTTCGTCGTCACTTGGCAGGACGGCCTCGCCGGCTCCACCAGCGGCAGCAGCACGCTCGGCGACGCCAGCGGCTCCGCCGTCCATGCCCAGCTCTATGCCGCGGACGGCAGCAAGGTCGGCGGCGAATTCCTGGTCAACACCCAGACCAACGGCTCGCAGGCCTCCCCGGTCGTGACCGGCCTCAGCAACGGCGGCTTCGTCGTCTCCTGGCAGGACCAGAACTCCACGAGCGGCGACATCAAGGCCCAGATCTACGGCGCGAACGGCGCCCCGGTCGGCGGCGAATTCCTGATCAACTCCGTCACCGCCAACAACCAGAATACGCCGGCCATCACCGGCCTGCCCAATGGCGGCTTCGTCGTCGCCTGGACCAACCAGGGCAGCGTCGCGCCCGACATCAAGGCCCAGGTCTATGACGCGAACGGCGCCAAGGTCGGCTCCGAATTCCTCGTCAACTCCGCCAGCGCCAACTTCGATCAGGAGCGCGCCTCGATCGCAACGCTCAGCAACGGCGACTTCGTCGTCACCTGGAACGATTTCCGCACCGGCAATTGGGAAGTCCGCGGTCAGGTGTTCCACCCGGGTGCGAGCGGCGCGACCAAGGTCGGCTCCGAATTCACCGTCGACACCGCCTATTACAACAGCCGCATGGTTGCCGGCGTGACCGGTCTTGCCAACGGCAATTTCGTCATCAGCTTCGAGGACACCAGCGGCGAAATTCGCGCGCAGGTCTTCACGGCTGGCGGCAGCAAGGTCGGCTCGGAATTCCAGGTCAACACCCAGACCGGCGGCAACCAGGGCTTTTCGAGCATCACCGCACTGACCGGCGGCGGCTTCGTCGTGACCTGGTCGGACGAAGGAACGGCCGACGGCAGCGGCTCCGGCATCAAGGCGCAGGTCTATGATACGGCCGGCAACAAGATCGGCGGCGAGTACATCGTCAACTCGCAGACCAACAGCTATCAGTACTATCCGACCGTCTCGGCGCTCGCCAATGGCGGCTTCGTCATCAGCTGGCAGGACTTCAGCCAGACGCTTGGTGACAACTCCTCCTACGGCATCACCGCGCAGGTCTTCAACCTGTCGAACGCCCCGACCGCGCCGACCATCGTGTCGGTCACCGATGACGTCTCGCCCAACAGCGGCGCGCTCGCCAACGGCGCCAGCACCAACGACACCAACCTGACGGTCCGCATCGCAACCGGCAGCAACTTTGCCGGCGACGTCGTGCAGCTGTTCGACGGCCAGACCGCGATCGGCTCGGCAGTCACGCTCTCGCTCGCCGACATCGCGCGCGGCTACGTCGACATCCAGACCGGCCTGCTCGGCAACGCGGCCCACGCCATCACTGCGAAGGTCACCGATACGACCGGCGCCGTGAGCGATGCCGCCTCCGCGATCAACGTGACCGTCGACACGGTTGCCCCGGCCGTCGGCGTCACCGGCGTGACGCTCGACACCGCCAACCTGCCCACCTTCACGGTGAGCGGCACCACCGAAGCCGGCCTTCTGGTCTCGGTCTATGACGGTGCCACCCTGGTCGGCACTACCACGGCTGGCGCCAACGGCTCCTGGAGCCTCGCCGGCCTGACGCTGGTGGAAGGCGCCAACAACCTGACCGCCAAGACCACCGATGCAGCCGGCAACGCCGGCACCTCGACCGTCTTCGCGGCGCCGACGCTGGTCTCGACCGGCGCGGTTTCGGTCACGGGCGCGTCGACGACCTCGCAGGGCTATGTCGTGCTCGGCGACGGCACTCTCGATGTCGTCACCGGCGGCAACGTCTCCGGCCAGATCACGATCGGCAATGGCGGCGTCGTCGACGTCCTCAACGGCGCGACCACCGAGCATACCAACATCCGCAGCGGCAGCGTGCAGTACGACTACGGCACCGCGAACGACACCATCGTTCACGCGGGCGGCCAGCAGCACGTCTACTTCGGCGGCAGCGCCAACGGTTCGACGGTCGAGGCCGGCGGCTACCAGGACGTCTACTCGAATTCGACCGTCACCAACGTCAGCCTCAGCGGCAACCAGCAGGTGCTGGCGGGCGGAACGGCCATCGACACCACGGTCTATGGCGGCGGCTACCAATATGTCGGCGATGGCGGCACCAGCGCCGGCACGCTGGTCAAAACCGGCGGCTTCCAATACATCGATGCCGGCGGGTCGGCCAGCGACACCGTGATCGACGGCGGCTTCCAGTATGTCGACGGCACGGCGACCGGCGGCTCGGTCGGCGGCGGCAACTCGCTGGGCGGCGGCGTCGCGACCGGTGTGACCGTCAAGAACGGCGGCGCGCAGCACGTCTACCACGGCGGCAGCGCGACCGGCACGATCGTTGCGGCTGGCGGCTTCCAGGACGTCTACCACGCCACCGTCTCCGGCACGAACCTCAGCGGCAATCAGCAGGTGCTGGATGGCGGCATCGCCGCGAACACCGTGATCGAGAACGGCGGCAATTCGTACATTGGCGCGGGCGGATCGGTGACGGCGACCACGGTCAACGGCGGCGGTCTGCTCTATGTCGACGCCGGCGGCTCGGCCGCGTCCACGACGATCAACGGCGGGGTCGGGTTCGTGATCGGAACGGCGTCCGGCACGACGCTCAACAGCGGCGAACTCGACGTCGCAGGCACCGCCGACAACACCCACCTTGCGGGCGGGGTCGAGCATGTCTTCGCCGGAGGCGTCCAGAACGGCGTCGACTTCGCCGGCTCGGCTGCAACGTTGACGCTCGAAAACGCGTCCGGCCTGACCGGCACGGTGTCGAACTTCGAACTCGGCGACACGATCGACCTGCTCAACACGTCGGTCTCGTCGTTCACCTTCGACGGTACGACACTGACGCTCGCCACGAACTCGGGCAGCCACACCTACCAGTTCGCGGGCGTTCAGTCCGGCACCGAGCTCAACGTCACCGACGACGGCCACGGCGGATCGGCGGTCTCGCTGTCGCTGCTGGTGCAGCAATCGGCGAGCATCGTCCCGGATGCCGGCGAGAGCAGCCTCGTGTCTTCGGACACGACGCAGCAGCAGCCCACGCTGGCCAGCCACGGCTGATCGGCCAACACGATCTGCGCACCGGGGTCCCCGCCCCGGTGCGTCATGCGATCGCGGCGGGAGGTGAACTTGCCTCCCGCCGTCCCGCATCCCGCCGCAGAACGCCAAATCCGACCGTTATGTGAGCGGTCCGACATAGTTATCAAACCGTAACATAGCCGCGTTAGCTATCGGCCGCCCTGCCGACCGGCGGGACACCCGTCCGTGAAATCGTCCGGACCCGATGACCGCGGATATTTGCTTCCAATGAGCCCGAACGAGACCATTTCACGCGACCCGGCCGCCAAAGAGCAGCCGAAGGAGCCGCCGGTGCAGGCCGTGCCGAAGCCGCCGGCCGACCCCGGCCTGACCGCGCTCGTCATGATGCTCCAATTCCTCGGGGTGCCCGCCGAGCCGGAGCAGCTCCGCCATCAGCTCGGCGTCACCGTGATCGGCACCACCGAGATGCTGCGCTGTACCAGGCAGTTCAACATCAAGGCGCGCGTGGTGAAGACGAGCTGGGACCGGCTCGACAAGACGCCGCTGCCCGCCATCGTCCCCTTGCGCGACGGCGGCTTCCTGATCCTCGGCAAGGCCGGCGACGGTAAGGCCATCGTGCAATATCCGGGCTCGCCGCGGCCGCAGATGCTGACCAAGGCGCAGTTCGAGGTGCTCTGGGACGGCCGCATCGTGCTGATGACCAAGCGCGCCGGCCTCGCCGATCTGTCGCGGCGCTTCGACATCACCTGGTTCATGGGCGCGGTCAACCGCTATCGCGGCCTGCTCGGCGAAGTGCTGCTCGCCTCGTTCTTCCTCCAGATCTTTGCGCTGGTGTCGCCGCTGTTCTTCCAGGTGGTGATCGACAAGGTGCTGGTGCATCGCAGCCTCGGCACGCTGGATGTGCTGGTCGCCGGCATCGTCGCGATCTCGATCTTCGAGGTCGTGCTCGGCGCGCTCCGCACCTACCTGTTCTCGCACACGACCAACCGCATCGACGTCGAGCTCGGCGCGCGGCTGTTCCACCACCTGCTGGCGCTGCCGCTGTCCTATTTTCAGGCGCGGCGGGTCGGCGACACGGTCGCGCGGGTGCGCGAGCTGGAGAATTTGCGCAACTTCATCACCGGCTCGGCGCTGACGCTGGTGATCGACCTGTTCTTCACCTTCGTCTTCCTCGGCCTGATGGCGTTCTACTCGCCGCTGCTGACCGCGATCGTGCTGGCGTCGTTCCCGCTCTACATCGTCATCTCGGCCGGCGCCACGCCGCTGTTCCGCTACCGTCTCGACGAGAAGTTCAAGCGCGGCGCGGAGAACCAGTCGTTCCTTGTCGAGAGCGTCACCGGCGTCGAGACCTTGAAGGCGATGGCGGTCGAGCCGCAGATGCAGAAGCGCTGGGAAGAGCAGCTTGCCGGCTACGTCGCCTCGAGCTTTCGCGTGGTCAATCTCGGCAATGTTGCAAGCCAGGCCGTTCAGTTCGTCAGCAAGATCAACATGGCGATCCTGCTCTATTTCGGCGCCAAGCTGGTCATCGACGGTAACCTCACGGTCGGCGAGCTCGTCGCCTTCAACATGCTGTCGGGACGTGTCACCGCACCGGTGCTTCGGCTCGCCCAGCTCTGGCAGGATTTCCACCAGGCGCGGCTGTCGGTCGAGCGGCTCGGCGACATCCTCAACACCGTGCCCGAGCCGACCCATCGCCCGGGTCGCGCGGCGTTGCCTGCCATCCGTGGCGACATCACCTTCGAGCATGTCGGCTTCCGCTATCGCGTCGACGGACCGCAGATCCTGAGCGACATCACCCTGAAGATTCCGGCCGGCCAGATCGTCGGCATCGTCGGCACCTCCGGCTCCGGCAAGAGCACGCTCGGAAAACTGATCCAGAGGCTCTATCTCCCCGAGTGCGGCCGCGTGCTGGTCGACGGCAATGACCTTGCGGCGGTCGACCCGACCTGGCTGCGCCGGCAGGTCGGCGTCGTGCTGCAGGAGAACATGCTGTTTAACCGCTCGGTGCGCGACAACATCGCACTCGCCGACCCCGCGCTGCCGATGGAGCGCGTCGTCGCCGCAGCGAAGCTCGCCGGCGCACACGATTTCATCCTCGAACTCCAGGATGGCTACGACACCGTCATCGGCGAGCGCGGCAGCACGCTGTCCGGCGGCCAGCGCCAGCGCATCGCGATCGCACGCGCGCTAACGACCAATCCGCGCGTTCTCATCTTCGACGAAGCAACGAGCGCGCTCGACTATGAAAGCGAGCGCATCATCCAGCACAACATGCGCGAGATCACGGCGGGCCGTACCGTTCTGATCATCGCCCACCGTCTGTCGACCGTGCGTACCGCGGACCGCATCATCACCGTGGAGCGTGGCCGTATCGTCGAGGACGGTTCGCACGACCAGCTGATCCGCAGCGGCGGCCGCTACGCCACGCTGCATCGTGTCCAGGCAGGCATCCATGAAGTCGGCTAAGGCGATGATGGCCTCGCTGCGCAGCCCGACGCGGACGCGCGACGAACTGGCGTTCCTCCCCGCGGCGCTCGAGATCGTCGAGACCCCGCCTTCGCCGATCGGCCGCGCCATCTCCGCGTCGATCTCGGCGGTGTTTCTGATCGCGCTGGTGTGGGCCAGCATCGGCACGATCGACATCATCGCGACCGCGACCGGCAAGATCGTCCCCGACGGCCGCACCAAGGTGATCCAGCCGTTCGAGACCGCGGTCGTGCGCGCCATCCACGTGCAGGACGGTCAGCGCGTCAAGGCCGGCGACCTCCTGATCGAGCTCGATCCCACCATGAGCCAGGCCGAGCTCGGCCATCTCCAGAGCGATCTGCTGGCGAGCGAGCTCGACATCGCACGTCTGCACGCCGCACTTGCCGGCGGTGATCCCGCCAAATTCATCGCGCCCGCGCGCGCGACCTCCGATCAGATCCGCACCGCAAAGCGTTTCCTGGCCTCGCAGGCCGCCGAGCAGGCGTCCAAGATCACCTCGCTCGAATGGCAGGGCACGCAGAAGAAAGCGGAGCGTTCGACCAGCGAGGCCACGATCGGCAAGATCAGCGCCCTGATCCCCATCATGCAGCAGCGGGTCGATGTGCGAAAATATCTCGTCGACCGCGAGTTCGGCTCCAAACTGCAATACCTCACGGAAACGCAGGACCTGGTCGCACAACAGCAGGAATTGCTGGTCCAGAAGAGCCACTATGCCGAGGCCGATGCCGCCGTTGGAGGCATCGAGGAGACGCTGCGGCGCACCGAGGCGGAATATCAGCGCGGCCTGTTTGACGAGCTTGCGAAAGCCGAGCAGAAGGCGGCTGGCCTGCGCCAGGACATCGTCAAGGCCGAGCAGCGCACCAGCCTGCTGCGCCTCGCCGCGCAGGAGGACGGCATCGTCCAGCAGCTCGCCGTGCACTCGGTCGGCGGCGTGGTGACGCCGGCCCAGACGCTGATGGTGGTGGTGCCCACCAGCGGCGGCCTCGAGATCGAGGCGATGATCTCGAACCGCGACATCGGCTTCGTCAATCCCGGCGAGGAAGCCGCGATCAAGGTCGACACCTTCAGCTTCACCCGCTACGGCCTGCGCCAGGGCAAGGTGCTCAGCGTCTCCCAGGACGCCATCGTCCGCCAGAAACCGCCGGAAAAGCCCGGCGACACGCCGGCCGGCACCGACACATCATCCAGTGAACCCAAGGGCCAGGAGCTGGTTTACTCCGCCCGCGTCTCGCTCGACCGCTCGCAGATGGACATCGACGGCCGCACCGTCAACCTCGCGCCCGGCATGGCCGTAACCGTCGAGATCAAGACCGGCACAAGGAAGATCATCAGCTATGTGGTGTCGCCGCTGATCCGCTATGGGCAGGAGAGTTTGCGGGAGCGGTGAGACGGCCGCGAATCCGGCGGGATGGTATCGGGATCTCTGGCCCAGCCCAACCGGCACATTTGACCTAAATCAAGCAGGTATCGGTTAGCGGTGACAGCCTCAACCCGCCAAATGGACTGCGGGAGGTCGGAATATGAAAATCCGTTGCCGCACCCTTGCGACCACAGCAAGTATTCTCGCCCTCGGTTGCATCTCCGCGTCGGCTCAGCAGGTCACGGGCACCCCAGGCTCGCCCGCAGCCACGACGACAATTGACGGCAAGCTGCTTCCGCCGCCGCCTCCAGAATTCGGAGGGGTCATCAACGAGAGAGCCTCGGAGTCGAAGGCGTGGTGGGCACCGCGTGTCGTACCGCCGAAGGGCGCGCCCAATGTGTTGCTCATCATGACCGACGACCAAGGTTTCGGAGCGCCGAGCACCTTCGGCGGCGTTGTCCCCACGCCCGCGATGGATCGTATCGCTGCGCAGGGCCTGCGCTACACCAATTTTCATTCCACCTCGCTGTGCTCACCGACGCGGGCGGCGCTCATCACCGGCCGCAATCATCATTCGGTCGGCTTCGGAGTCGTCGGCGAAATATCGACGGGATTCCCAGGTTACGACTCGATCATTCCGATCGAGAAGGGCACCATCGGCACCACCCTGAAGGCGAACGGGTACGCCACCTCGTGGTTCGGCAAGAACCATAACACGCCCTCATATCAATCGAGCCAGGCGGGGCCATTCAATCAATGGCCCAATGGCATGGGCTTCGAGTATTTCTATGGTTTTGTCGGCGGCGATGCCAGTCAGTGGCAGCCGAATCTGTTCCGCAACACCACAGCGATTTATCCATTCCAGGACAATCCCCGCTGGAACCTGACAACCGCGATGGCCGACGAAGCCATCCAGCACATGAAACAGCTCAAGGAGATCGCGCCCGACAAGCCGTTCTTCGTTTATTACGTGCCCGGCGGCACGCACGCGCCGCATCATCCGACGCCGGACTGGATCAAGAAGATCAGCGACATGCACCTGTTCGACCAAGGCTGGAACAAGCTGCGGGAGACGATCTTCGCCAACCAGAAGCGGTTGGGCATCATGCCCGACCACGCCAGGCTGACGCCATGGCCGAAGGAATTGCCGCAATGGGATTCTACCGGCGAGTTGGAGAAGAAGCTCTTCATCAAGCAGGCAGATGTCTATGGCGCCTACCTTGCCTACACCGACTATGAGATCGGCCGCGTCATTCAAGCCGTCGAAGACCTCGGAGAGCTCAACAACACGTTGATTATCTACATCGGCGGCGACAACGGCGCGAGTGCCGAAGGCATGATCAACGGTACGCCCAACGAGTTCACGACCTTCAATGGCGTCCCGGTGCCGGTGAAGGCTCAGTACCTCTGGTATCCGTTCTGGGGCTCGGACAAGACTTTCCCGCATTTTGCCGCGCCCTGGGCGTGGGCGATGGACACTCCATTCAAGTGGGTCAAGCAGGTGCCGTCGCATTTTGGCGGGACCGCCCAAGGCGTCGCCATGTCCTGGCCCGGCCATATCAACGATGTCGGAGGCATCCGTCGCCAATTCCATCACGTCATCGATATTGCCCCGACCATCCTCGAAGCAACCGGCATTTCGCAACCTGACACGATCGACGGTATCAAACAGAGCCCCATGGAAGGGGTGAGTATGGCGTACACATGGGACAAGGCGAACGCCAATGCCAGGACGACGCACACGACCCAATATTTCGAGATGCTCGGCAATCGCTCCATCTATCACGATGGGTGGGCGGCGGCCACGACGCCGATCACGCTTCCATGGGAGCTAAGCAGCGCGCCCCCGCCAGATGTGATCACGGGCTACAAGTGGGAGCTCTACAACGTCCAGGAAGACCCCACTCAGTTCAATGATCTGGCCGCCAAAATGCCGGAGAAGGTCAAGGAGCTGCAAGCCGTCTTTGATGTCGAGGCGAAGAAGTACAACGTGCTGCCGCTCGATAACACGACGCTCGCGCGTTGGAATACGCCGCGCCCAAGCCTGACGGCTGGGCAGACGGTATTCACCTATTCGGGCGAACTGACCGGTGTGCCGGCTAGCGCCGCGCCGAGCATCCTCAACAAGTCCTATACCATCACCGCCGAGGTTGAGATTCCCAACGGCGGCGCTGAAGGGATGATCGTCACCGAAGGCGGACGTTTCGGCGGCTACGGGCTACTTCTAAGCAAGGGTGTGGCGGGCCTTCGGCGGGGTAAGCCCGTGTTCCTCTACAACCTGCTCAACCTCAAGCGCACGGTCTGGTCGGGACCGGAGTTGACCGCGGGCAAGCACACCATCGTCTTCGACTTCAAGTCGGATGGGCCGGGATTGGGCAAGGGCGGTACAGGCGTACTTTCAGTGGATGGCAAGGAAGTAGACCGGAAATCCATAGAACACGGTACGCCGATCACGTTCCCCGAGGACGAGACCTTCGACGTCGGCCAGGACACCCGCACCGGGGTCGCGATGCTCGAGTATCGCTACGATCCTCCGTTCAAGTTCACGGGCAAGATCAACAAGCTGACGTTCAAGCTCGGACCTGAGTTGAAGGACCCAGCGCAAGCCAAGGCAGAACTTGGACCTATGCCAGCGCCGGAGCCGGATCCCATTGAAGAGTCGAAGTCTCAAAAGCCACCCGCGAACGTTGGGAAGAAATGAAAGGCGCATTGGCGTTCGCCGCCATCAGCGAAGCTGCAACGGGATTGGCGCTGTTGATCGCGCCGTCGCTGGTTGGCCAGTTGTTGCTGGGCGAGCAGCTTTCCGGTGTCGCAACGCCGGTCGCGCGTGTCGCCGGCATTGCGCTGATTGCCTTGGGGATCGCCTGTTGGCCAGGGTGGCCGCCACTGCCGGGCATGTTGATCTACAACGGAGCCATCACCCTATATTTGGCCTACCTCGGTTTCGCAGGTGGATTGAGCGGCGTCCTTCTGTGGCCGGCAGTCGTCCTTCATCTAATCCTGACCACGCTCTTGATGCGCGGCGGCTCGCAAAGCCGCGACCGCTGAATTTCTCATCGACCCCGCCGTTTCCGGGGAAGCTTCAAAATTCTTCTGGCTCAGTGCCTTGCGTATTGAAGAGTATCCAAAGCTTTAACGTATCCCATCCCGGATCATGTATCCGGCGCCGCGGATCGTGTGCAGCAGCGGCCGCTCAAAACCCTTGTCGATCTTGGAGCGCAGCCGCGAAATGTGCACGTCGATCACGTTGGTCTGCGGATCGAAATGGTAGTCCCAGACGTTCTCCAGCAGCATGGTGCGCGTCACCACCTGGCCGGCATGCTTCATGAGGTATTCGAGCAGGCGGAATTCGCGCGGCTGGAGCGTCAGCTCGTCCTTGCCGCGGGCGACGCGATGGGACAGCCGGTCGAGCTCGAGATCGCCGACGCGGTAGAGCGTGTCCTCGGCCGGACCGCCGCGGCGCCGTGACAGCACTTCGACCCGGGCCAGCAGCTCGGCAAAGGAATAAGGCTTCGGCAGATAGTCGTCGCCGCCGGCGCGCAGACCCTTGATGCGATCGTCGACCTGCCCGAGCGCGGAGAGAATCAGCACCGGCGACGAGTCGCCCTTGTCGCGCAACGCGCCGATCAGGGACAGGCCGTCACGCTTGGGCAGCATGCGGTCGACCACCAGCACGTCGTAATCGCCGCTCTCGGCCATGGCGAGGCCTTCCTCGCCGTCGGCGGCGTGGTCGGCAATGTGTCCGACTTCACGAAACGCCTTCACGAGATAGTCGGCGGATTCGCGGTCGTCTTCGATGATGAGGAGGCGCATCGTGCGTTCGGCGGCGGTCAAGGGGGTCAACCTTCTCTGAACATGGCGCGAGCGGCAATCGCATGCAAGCCAAGCAAACGGGACTTGGGTAGGCAAAAAGGCGGGCGGTGAAGCTGGGGGGACCTCACCGCCCTAGGCCTTCCGACGGAGGGGGGCGTAATTCCACCGGAAGGTAGGCTGGGGGAGCGGGCCTTACGCTGCTCCCCCGAAGGGCGTCGGCGGCGGGGGCGACTGATGCCGGCGACACCCCTCATCTCGTAGACCTCCTGACGGCTTAGCCCTTGGCGATGGGCACGGCGACGAAGCGCGACTGGCCGCCGCTCTTCACGCGCATCAGGACGCTGTTCTTGTTGTCGGTCCGCGCCGTGTTGATGGCGTCGCGGACTTCGCCGGCGGTGCTCACGCTCTTGCCGCCGACTTCGAGAATGACGTCGCCTTCCTTGAAGCCGCGTTCGGCCGCGGCGCTCTTCGGATCGACTTCGGTGACCACGACACCTTCCTTGCCGGCGCCGGCGACGGAGTCGGCGGGCGCGACGGTCATGCCGAGCTTGGGCACGTCGGTGCCACGGCTCGCACCCTTGCCGCTATCCTTGTCGGTGTCGGCCTTGGCCTCGATCGTGTTCGGCAGCTGGCCGAGGGTGAGGTTCACGACCTTGTCCTGGCCCTTGTGCAACACGTTGAGCTTCACGGTCGCGCCGGGCGCCATGCCGCCGATGGTACGGGCAAGCTCGCGGGCATCCTTGACGGATTCGCCGTTGACCGAGGTGATCACGTCGCCGGACTCGATGCCGGCCTTCGCCGCCGGACCGTTCGCCTGCGGCTCCGCCACCAGCGCACCTTCAGCCTTCTTCATGCCGAGGCTGTCGGCGATATCGGACGTCACCGGCTGGATCTGGACGCCGATCCAGCCGCGGCTGACCGAGCCCTTGTCCTTGAGCTGGGCCACCACGCTCTTCACGGTGCTCGCGGGAATCGAGAACGCGATGCCGACGCTGCCGCCGGAGGGCGAGTAGATCGCGGTATTGACGCCCATCACCTCGCCGTTGGTGTCGAAAGCGGGACCACCGGAATTGCCCTTGTTCACGGGCGCATCGATCTGGATGAAATCGTCATAGGGACCGTTGCCGATGTCGCGGCCGCTGGCCGACACGATGCCCGCAGTCACGGTACCGCCGAGGCCGAAGGGATTGCCGACCGCGAGCACCCAGTCGCCGATCCGCGGCTTGCTGTCGGCGAGCTTGGCGAACGGGAAGTTCGAGCTGCCCTCGACCTTGATGAGGGCGAGGTCAGTGCGCTGGTCGGTGCCGATCACCTTGGCGGTATAGGTCTTGCCGTCGTCGGTCGTGACCTCGACCTTGTCGGCGCCGTCGACCACGTGGTTGTTGGTCACGGCAAAACCGTCGGCGGAGATGAAGAAGCCGGAGCCCTGGCCCTGCACGACGCGGCCGCGGCCACCCTTCTGGCCCGGGAAACCATCCGGACCGCCGAAGCGGCGGAAGAACCGCTCCATCGGCGAGCCCGGCTGGAACGGCGAGGAGGAATCGTCGCCATCGTCGTTGCTTGCGGTCTTCTCCTTGATGTTGACCTTCACCGAGATCACCGACGGTTTCACGCGCTCGACGATGTCGGCGAATCCGACCGGACGCTCAACCTTCCGGACCTCGTTGTTGACCTGCGCATGCGCCGGGCTGGAGAACAGCTCGCTCGGCGAGGTCGACGGGCTGAAGCCGTGGACGGCAATCCCGAGGCCAGCGACGACCGAAGCCATCAGCGCGATCCTGCGCGCGGAGAAAACCGACCGGCGGGGCGACCGGTAGGACGGAAGGTTCGTAAGGTCGGGACGGTCGGTCATGCAGGAATCTCCAAGGCCTTGAATTCTTTCGGTGCCGGATGGCAGCACGTTACGGACATGAAGATGGGGGCTCCCGCCTTACCGTGCGCTGGCGGCGGGGTTAAACTTTTGTAATGAAGGGTCGCGCCGTTGCGGCAGTTTATCGCACGCCGAAAGTCGTGGCCTTACAGGAACTTAATCGAGTTCCCCTGACGAGCGTCGAACACGCCTTTGGCGAGATCAGCTCGCCCTCACGCTGACGATGAATTCGTCGACTTCACGCTTCAGGGTTTTGGCCTGCTGCGACAGATCGACGGCGGAATCGCGCGCTTCGGCCGCCATGCGGCCGGTCTCCGCCGACGTCGAGGTGATCTGGACGATGTGGTTGGAGACGTCCAGCGTTCCATGCGCGGCATCCTGCGCGCTGCGGGTGATGTCCTGCGTGGCGTTGCGCTGCTGGGCGGTGTCGACCTCGATGCCCGACATGATCGACGAGATCTCCGACAGCGTCTTCGAGATGCCGTCGATCGCGCCGCGCGTCTCCGCGGTGATGCCCTGGATGCTGGCGACGTGCGAGGTGATCTCCTCCGTCGCCTTGCTGGTCTGGTGCGCGAGGCTCTTCACTTCGGAGGCAACCACGGCAAAACCCTTGCCGGCGTCCCCTGCCCGCGCCGCCTCGATGGTGGCGTTGAGCGCCAGCAGGTTGGTCTGCGAGGCGATCGCCTGCACGAGCTGCACGACCTCGCCGATCTTGTCGGCGGCATCCGACAGCGTGTGGATGGTGTCGCGGCTCTTCTCGGCCTGCGTCGCCGCGCCTTCGGCACGCTGCGTCGCGTCGGTGACGCGGCGGCTGATCGTGCCGATCGAGTTCGTCATCTCCTCGGCCGAGCCCGCGACGATCTGCACGCTGGCGCTGGCCTGGTTCGCCGCGCTCGCGACTGCATTGGCCTTGGAGCTCGTGTCGTTGGCCGTACGTGACAGCGTTTCGGCATTGCTCTTCAGGTGCGCGGCCGAGGACGCCACGCTGTCGACCACGCTGGCAACGAGATCGTTGAAGCGCTTGATCCGGGCGTCCAGGAATTTCGACCGCTCGGCCTGATGCTGCGCTTCGTGTAATTGCTGCTCGGTGAGGCGCCGCCGCTCCAAGCCGTTGGTCTTGAACACTTCCAGTGCGCCGGCGAGCAGGCCGATCTCGTTGGTACCGCCGAGACCCGGAACAGGCGTCTCGAATTTCTGATCGGCGACCTCACGCATGGCGTGCACAATCGCCGCCAGCGGATTGAGGATGCCGTTGCGCACAGCGAACCAGGTGGTGAGGCAGATCGCGACAGCGACCACCGCGATCACGCCGCAGGCGATCAGGAAATAGGAGAATGCCGCCTGCGCCTGCTGGTAGATCAGCATTGCATGCTCGCGCGCGGGGCCGCTGAGCGCGGCGAAATCCGACGACAGGCTGGTGATCTCGTTGTTGAGGTAGAGCACCGCGACGAAGCCGGTGCCGCCGCCGATGCCCAGCAGGAACAATAATGCAGCGACGACGGCGCCGACCAGGAAGCGGATCGTCAGATTGCTGTTCGTGAACATCGGCTGAGGACTCAAAAATCTGGAATCGAATTTCGCGACAAGCTTCCAGACAAAGGTCAACAGAGCATGAAACACGCGGCCGCAGACGGCCTACGTATCATTACGTAGGCCGGGACGACTTGAAGTCGCTAGGACGACTTCGTCTCGTCCGACATCAAGGCTGCGAGCCGAGCCTCTTCCTCGGGCGTGAGCGGCGGAGCTGGTAGGTCTGCACCGCTTCGCGCGCGCCGGCGGATTTGCAGCCAGAGCGCCAGGCCGCCGCCGATCAGCAGCAGCGGCGCGAGCAGCCACAACAACACGGTCTGCCGCTCGAAGCGCGGCTTGAGCAGCACGAACTCGCCATAGCGCGCGACCAGGAAGTCGAGCACCTGCGAATTGCTGTCGCCGGCAGCGATCCGCTCGCGCACCAGCAGCCGCAGATCGCGCGCCAGCGGCGCGTCGGAATCGTCGATCGACTGGTTCTGGCAGACCATGCAGCGCAGCTCGCGCGATAGGTCGCGGGCGCGCACCTCCTTCGCGGGATCCGACATGATCTCGTCGGGCTGCACGGCGTGGGCGGCGGGCAAAGCCAGCAGCGTGAGCGCAACGATCGTGACCATCATCCGCCGCATCGGATCACTCCGCCGGCTGAAGGCGCTGCTTGGCCCGCGCCGGCTTCGGTGCGCCGACCCGCAGGCGCCGATCGGACAGCGACAGCATGCCGCCAAAGGCCATGAGCACCGGTCCCCACCAGATCAGCAGCACCAGCGGCTTGTGATAGATGCGCACCGCAATGGCGCCATCGGCAGTCGCGTCGCCGAGAGAAACGTAGAGCTGGCTCGCGCCGCGCGTCAGCAATGCGGCCTCGGTGGTCGAGGACCCGCGCGTCGTGAAGTTGCGCTTGGACGGCGTCATGACGCTGATCTTCTCACCGTCGCGGCTGACGTTGAACTCGGCGATCATCTCGCGGAAGTTCGGCCCCTGACGCTGGGACAGGCCGTCGAGCTTGAGATCATAGCCGGCGACGTGTGCAACGTCGTTCTGCTTCATGGTCGCGATATACTCGCTGTTCCAGGTGGTCTCGCAGACGATCCCGATCAGCGCGACGCCGAGGCCCGCATGGGCAAACACAGAACCCCAGGCCGAACGCGGCAGGCCGCGGGCCCGGTGCAGCGTCGTTGCGAACGGCAGGCGGAACAAACCGGTCCGTTCGGACAGATCGGTCACGGCACCGGCGATGACGAAGACTCCAAGCCCAATTGCCAATGGTGCCAGCGCACTGCCACCACGGGTCCAGGCCCAGACGATGGCGATCACAACGAGCGCGGCAACGCCCGCCGCAAGCAGCCGCTGGGTGACGCCGAGCAGATCGCCGCGCTTCCACGCCAGCATCGGCCCGAACGGCACCACGAGCAGCAGCAGCGCGAACAGCGGGACGAAGGTGAGATTGTAGAAGGGCGCGCCGACCGACATCTTGAAGTCGAGCGCTTCCATCGCCAGCGGATAGAGCGTGCCGAACAGCACGACCGCGCAGGCTACGCTGAGCAGCAGATTGTTCAAGACCAGCGCGCCCTCGCGCGAGATCGGCGCGAACAGGCCGCCCTGCTTCAACGAGGTCGCGCGCCCTGCGAACAGCGACAGGCTGCCGCCGATGAACAGGCAGAGGATCAGCAGGATGAACACGCCGCGCGTCGGATCGGTGGCGAAAGCGTGCACGGAGGTGATGACGCCCGAACGCACCAGGAAGGTGCCGAGCAGCGACAGCGAGAAGGTCAGGATCGACAGCAGGATGGTCCAGACCTTCAGCGCGTTGCGCTTCTCCATCACCAGCGCCGAGTGCAGCAGCGCCGTGCCGGCGAGCCACGGCATCAGCGAGGCGTTCTCGACCGGATCCCAGAACCACCAGCCGCCCCAGCCGAGCTCGTAATAGGCCCAGTACGACCCCATCGCGATGCCGAGGGTCAGGAAGATCCAGGCCACCAGCGTCCACGGCCGCACCCAGCGCGCCCAGGCCGCGTCGATCCGCCCCTCCATCAGCGCCGCGATGGCGAAGGAGAACGAGATCGAGAAGCCGACATAGCCGAGATAGAGCATCGGCGGATGCACGGCGAGGCCGATGTCCTGGAGCACCGGATTGAGATCGCGTCCCTCGATCGGCGGATTGGCGATGCGCAGGAACGGATTCGATGTCACCAGGATGAAGAGATAGAAGGCGCTGGCGATCCACGCCTGCACGGCCAGCACATGCGCGCGCAGCGACAGCGGCAGATTGTTGCCGAAGGCGGCGACCATTCCGCCGAACAGCGCCAGGATCGAGACCCACAGCAGCATCGAGCCTTCATGGTTCCCCCACACGCCGGTGATCTTGTAGATCAGCGGCTTCATCGAATGGGAGTTCTCGTAGACGTTGGCGACGGAGAAATCCGAATTCACGTGAAGCATCACGAGCGCGATGAACGACGCACCGACGAACAGCAGCTGCGCCAGCGCGGCGGAGCGCGCCACGTTCATCAGCGCGTCATCGCGCAAGCGCGCACCGATCAGCGGCACGATGGACTGGATCAGCGCCAGGCCAAGGGCTAGCACCAGCGCGTAGTGTCCGGATTCCGCGATCAACGCACTGCTCCCTGCGGGTTGCCCTGCGCGGTCGTCGCCGCGGGCTTGACGCTATCAGAAGCCTTGGCGCCGTAATCGTCCTTCCAATGCCCCTGCTTCTTCAGGGCATCGGCGACTTCCTTGGGCATGTAGGTCTCATCGTGCTTGGCGAGCACGGTGTCGGCCTTGAACACGCCATTGGCGTCGAGCGCGCCTTCGGCGACCACGCCCTGCCCTTCCCGGAACAGGTCGGGCAGGATGCCCTTGTAGGCGACCGGCAGCTTGGCGCCGCCGTCCGCAACCTCGAAGGTCACGGCGAGATTATCGCCGCGCTGGAGCGAGCCGGGCTGCACCAGGCCGCCGAGACGAAACCGCTTGCCGGGCTCGACGTGCTTTTCGGCGACCATCGTCGGCGTCGAGAAGAACACGATGGAGTCGCGCAGAGCGTTGAGCACCAGCGCGGCTGCAAGCGCGAGCACCGCGAGGGAGCCGCCGATGATGGTCATACGTCGCTGCTTGCGCGTCATCGCGTATCCGTTCTCCGCTCGCCTCGTCCCGACATCGTCATCCGTCGAGCCCGAGAGTCTTGAGGCCTTCGTTGAGCTGGCGCAGCCGCGCGGCGTCGTTGGCGACCGCCTGTCGGGCGTCGGTCGAAGCGCCCATTGCCCTGTCACGATCGCCCATCACGAGATAGGCGCGCACCAGGCGCAGCCAACCCTCGACATCATCGCCGTTCTGCTTCAGCCGGGTGGCCAGGCGTTCGACCATGCCGCGCACCATCGCGTTGCGATCGCCCTCGTTCATGTCCTTGGAGGCTGCGATCGTCTCGTCAGACAGCGCCGGCATCGTAGCGCCACCGCCGCCGACCCGCGCCAACGAGGTCTGCACCAGAGGACGCCACGGCGCATCCGCCGGCGCTTTCGCCAGCAGTGCGCGCCAGATGTTGGCGGCATCGTCCTTGCGGCCATCCTGCTCGGCGGCAAGCCCGAGGAAATAGTTCGCCTTGGGATCGTCCGCGTTCAGGCCACGCGCGCGCTCGAATTCGGTCTTGGCCTCGGCGGTCACCACACCGCCGGCAGCAGCCGCGATCGCCTCGCCGAGATCGGCCCGGCGCTCCGAACTCTCGCCATTGTAGGTGAGCGAGTTGCGATAGGCGCGCACCGCATCGTCGAAGCGGCCGAGCCGCACCAGCACCGGCGCGAGCACGTTCCAGCCGCGCCCGTCGGTCGGATTCTTGTCCAGATGCTGCTCGACCTGCACGACGAGATTCTCGAGCGCCATGCCGGACCCGGCCCCGCGCTCCCGCTGCGCCAGGGGAAAGTCCTGAAGCCTGGGCGAGCCGAGCGGCATGTAGACGCCGATCGCAATGAGCGGCAGGCCGGCAAGCGCCAGCACAGCCGCCGCGCGGCGCCATTTGAGGCTCGATGTCGGTTCCGATACCGGCTCGCTCCCGGCCGCGGCAAGCAGCCTGCGGCTGATCTCGACACGTGCGGCCTCGGCTTCCGGCGCGGCGATCAGTCCTGCGGCGAGATCACGCTCGATCTCGGCCAACTGGTCCTTGTAGACCGCGACCTCGCTCCCCTGATTTTGCGCGCGTCCGCTGCGGCCGAGCGGCAGAAGCACGGCGAAAATCGCCGCGACCGTCATCAGCGCGAACACGAACCATAGCGTCATCTGGCAAGCTTCCGGCGGCGCGCGAACCGCGCCCATAGGTGGCTTTACACCACGGCCGGACGATGCGGCAATTGACAATTGTCAATTCGGCGCGACCGCACACAGTCCCGAAACTGTGAAAATCCAACGGCTTAACGGATCTCGAAGTCCGCGCTTTGAGCCGCGTCCTCGCCGTGCCCGTTGAAGGCCCTCAGGAAGTATGTTCCCGGCTCGATTGCTTCAGGCAATTTGATGCGCAACGCCCCGACGGGAACGGGCGATGCAACCCTGGTGACGGTCTCAGGCAGTTGCCGGCCGCTTGCCTTCTCGATCAGCACCACCTTCGCGCCAACCATCAGCCTCTGATACTTGGCGACAATGACGCGGTTTTCAATTTCGATGGAGCTGATAAGGGGTTTCATGCGCCCACAGATAGAAATTCCAAAATCTTGCACGGCGACCGTAGGGCCCGCCACCGGCACCGTCAACCACAAATTGTGATCACAAAAAAATGCGCTTGATCAGCTTGCCCGCGACGATTTGCGCTCGCCCGTGGCCGCGTTCTCCGCGGCGCGGCTCATCAGCGACGCATAATCATCGCCGAACAGCACCTGGCAGAAGCGGATCGCGGCCTGCACCTGCTGCTGCCGATAGGTGCGGACCTTGTGATCGGCCGCACGCAGCGACTGCACCAACTGCTCGGTTGAGCGTTCGACATATTGCTGGAGATCGGAATAGGTGCGCAGCGTCACCTCGTTGATCGCAAGCTCGCTCGCATAGTTGCGGCAGGTCGCGACGAAATCGATCAGCGCCGCGGTTTCCTCGACCTCGGTGCTGTCGATCCGCGCCCCCGGCGGAATGTCCTTCTCGGCGCGCTGGCGCAGGATGCGGCGAACGCGGCCGGGAACGCTGTCGATCTCCGATTGCAGCGCATTGGAGATGTCGGCCCGGATCGAGGTCAGCTGCTTGCCCCAGACGGAATCGTTGCGCAGATCGAGCTCCGTGCGAAGACCGCGCACGCCGTCATGCAGCGCCTTGAGATTGTCGGCGACGTTCTCGAAATGGCCGCGCTTGATGTCCATGCGCAGGATCGCGGCAACGCAGGACAAATCATGCAAAGCGATCGTGACGGCCACGCCGTAGGGCGTCGCCGCGACGCGGATCTCGTCGTCGGACGCGGCAATCTTGATGGCGAGGCGGATGATCTGCCACGGCGCGGTCATCCGCTGCACAACCATCGACAGCGCGAAGGGCAGCATCTGCGGCGTCTGGAGCGCGGGGATGTTGAGCGTGGAAGTCACTGACGCGATTTGGGCTTCGCCGAAGGCACGCAGGAAGCGCGGCAGCTTCTCGTTCAGCGTAGCGATGGCCTCCCGGACCTGAAGCACCGCTCCGATCGAATAGAGGTCCTCGATCACGTTGGGCGGGCCGACGCGGGCGAGCGCGCGCGACTTGTCGCCGCCGCCGGGACCCGTCAGCCCGAAGATGGCATCCGCGGCCACCGCCTGGAGCTTCGCGGCGAGGGCTTCGACCTGCCCTGCACTGTCTGAAGCCGGCATGCGCGCCAGCGCCGCCTCGAATTCGTTGACCTTGTCGGGGGCGCCATCGCGGCCGAGCCATTGCCAGATCGGATGCAATGAGGAGCGGCGGATCTGGCCGACCCTGACAGGGGCGCCCGTCTCGACCAGGAACGGTTCCAGCACCTGGAACAACAGCCGCGACAGATCGTCCGTGCGCGGCGGCGCAGCCTCGTCGACTTCGGTCTTGCGGACGATCTTGCGCAGCTGCTCGAGCACGAGCGTCGCCACCGCCGTGTCCTGGCCGCTCTCGAGCGCGCGCTCGAACTCCCGCATCAGCAGCGCCTGCGACTGCGGCGGGAGCTGCGCGAGATATTCCCTCAGCCGCTCGATCGATGTCTGGCTCATGCGCCCGGGTGATGCACGATAAAATGGCAGACGTGGGATGCGTCCTGCGCGATCATAGATGGGGCCCACTTAAGAAGCCGTTTAGGAAGTCGCTCCGAAATAGCTCCGGTTTGGTCCGGATCGGTGCCGGACCGGTCAAATAGTCGAGCCGGAACAAAGGATTATATTCCGGGGAGGACCAGCTCCGCCCGCAGGCCACCAGTCGGGGCGCCCGCGAGCGAGAGGCTGCCGCCATAGAGCGCGGCGAGGTCGGTCACGATGGACAGGCCGAGTCCCGAGCCGGGCTTGGACTCGTCGAGCCGCTGGCCGCGCCGGGAGACCTGGGCGCGCTCGGCCTCCGACAGTCCGCGGCCATCGTCGTCGACGATGATCCGCAGGCGCGGGCCGGCGCCCGTCTGGTGCGGCGCTTCCACCAGAACCTCGATGAAGACCTGCGAGGCCGCCCATTTGCAGGCATTGTCGACGAGATTGCCGACCATCTCCTCCAGATCTTGCCGCTCGCCGCGAAACTTTGCGGACGGATCGGCCTTCGCCTCGACCAGTATCCCGCGATCGCGATGGATCTTCTCCATGGTCCGCCGCAGCGCCTCGATGACGGGTGCGACCTCCGTCACGGTCGCGACCACCGAGACGCGCGCCGCGATGCGCGCGCGCTCCAGATGATGGGCGAGCTGGTCGCGCATCACGTCCGCCTGCTCCATCACCTTGGCTGCGAACGGCTCGGTGGCGTGCGTGCCGGCCTCATTCACGATCACCGAGAGCGGCGTCTTGATCGCATGGGCGAGATTGCCGACATGGGTGCGCGCGCGCTCGACGATCTCGCGATTGGCATCGATCAGCGCGTTGGTCTCGCGCGCCAACGGCGCGATCTCGACCGGGAATTCACCTTCGAGCCGCTCCGCCCGCCCCGAGCGGATGTCGGCGATAGATTCCGAGATGCGCTTGAGCGGCGCGAGACCGAACCTCACCTGGAACACCGTGGTCAGCAGCAGCACGATGCCGAGCGCGGTGAAGGTGCCGCCGAGATAGTAGTCGAAGCTCCGCGTCTCGTCGAAAATCTCGGTGTCGTCGCCGGCGACGCTGACCAGATATTTGCCGTCCGCGCCGAGATCGACCGGCCGCTCCACCATGCGGAGATTCTGTCCCTCGGGCCCGTCGACATAGGCGAGGCGGATGCCGGCAGCGGTGAGCTCGGTGCCCTGCTCCTCCAGCTTCGGCAGCTTCTTGTCCCAGAGCGAGCGCGAGGAGCGCACCTCCGGCTTTTCGGTGTCGGTCCGCGTGATCTGCCAGTACCAGCCCGACAGCGGCAGCTCGAACAGGGGCTCGCCGAGCGACTGGAATTGACGGTCCGGCGGCTCGTCGGGCGTCGCGACCTCCGCGATGAGGGTGCGCAGATAGAGATTGAGCCGGCGGTCGAAGGCGCGCTCGGTGGCGCTCTTGTAGACCGACGACAGCACCACCCCGGTGATGGCCAGGATCACCACGAGCCACGCCGTCGCCGACAGGAACAGGCGGTTGGCAAGCGAGCTAGCGGCCATCGGAAGGATCCCGGCAGGCGCAGGGGGGCGGGGCGTCGGACGTCATGACCGGACCAAGGCCCCTGTTCGGCCGGCCGTCAAGTCCTGACGCCTCAAGCGCCGGGAGCAGGCGGCGGGGTCAGGAGATAGCCGAGGCCGCGGACGGTCTGGATGATGTCGACGTCGAGCTTCTTGCGGATGCGGCCGACGAAGACCTCGATGGTGTTGGAGTCGCGGTCGAAGTCCTGGTCGTAGAGGTGCTCGACCAGCTCGGTTCGGGACACGACGCGCCCCGAATGGTGCATCAGGTAGGCCAGAAGCCGATATTCGTGCGAGGTCATCTTGACCGGATTGCCGGAGACGCTGACCCGTCCGGTCCTGGTGTCGAGCGTGACGGGGCCGCAACTCAATTCGCTCTGGGCATGGCCGGTGGAGCGGCGCAGCAGCGCGCGGATGCGGGCCAGCACCTCCTCCAGATGGAACGGCTTCGGCACGTAATCGTCGGCGCCGGCATCGAACCCCTGGACCTTGTCGCTCCAGCGGTCGCGCGCGGTGAGGATCAGGACCGGCATGGTGCGGCCGTTGCGGCGCCAGGCTTCCAGCACCGAGATGCCGTCCTTCTTCGGCAGGCCGATGTCGAGCACAACGGCATCGTAGGGCTCATTATCGCCGAGATAATGCCCCTCCTCGCCGTCGAAGGCACGGTCGACGACGTAGCCGGCGTCGGTCAGCGCCTTGGTGAGCTGCCGATTGAGATCGGGGTCGTCCTCAACAACAAGCAGGCGCACGCTTCTCTCCAGAAATAGACTGCACAATCGATCGCCAGAGATGAGCAATTCCGGCGTGAACTGAATATGAACACGGGGAACCGGCCGCGTTACTTTTTGGTCATATAGAGCTTCTCAAGCGCCGACGCGACTGCGCCCGCCAGGCAGCCACCGGACGAGCCGGCGGGCGTGGCGGGCGCAATGTGCCGCGTTACGCGACGAGTCGGAAGGTCCGAACCGTCCCGTCGATCGGCCGTCAGGTCCGGAAGAACACGAACCAGATGACGGCAAGGATCAGGACCGCGAGCCCCGTCGAGATGGTAAGCAGAGCCGCCACTGACGGCCCGGGCTCGCCCTGACGCGCCTCGGTGGCGGTTTCGACGATCTGATCGTGCTCTCGCGCGGTTGCCATATTGCCCTCAATCTCTGGATGTCGGCTGCGGTGGTCGCGCCCCCCCTCGCGGCCTGATGTCTTGAGCCAACGCGTGATTGGATATGATGTTCCGGCTTTTGCCGCTGCATCGGGCTGCAACCCCGCGCCGGGCGGCCGGTTAACGCAGTTGCAAGATTCCGCAATCCGCCTTGCTATGATTCGTTGTTCCCCGATGGTATCCTCGTCCTCTGTCCCCGTTGCGTTTGGAGTAGCCCATGGCCCCCCGCGCCAATTGGAAGGGTTTTCTGCGTCTGTCGCTCGTGACCTGCCCGGTCGCGCTGTATCCGGCCACTTCGGATACCGAGAAGGTCTCGTTCAACCAGATCAACCGCAAGACCGGCCACCGGATCAAGTACCTCAAGGTCGACGCCGAGACCGGCGACGAGGTGACCTCCGAGGACATCGTCAAGGGCTACAAGGTCGACACCGACACCTATATCGAGGTCACCAAGGACGAGCTCGACGACATCGCGCTGGACTCGACGCACACGATCGAGATCGACGAGTTCGTGCCGAAGACCGATATCGACAGCCGCTATTTGATCCGCCCCTATTATCTCGTGCCTGACGGCAAGGTCGGCCACGACGCCTTCGCGGTGATCCGCGAGACCATCCGCAGCATGGACAAGGTCGCGATCGGCCGCGTCGTGCTGACCAACCGCGAGCACATCATCGCGCTGGAGCCGCTCGAGAGCGGCCTGATGGGCACGCTGCTGCGCTATCCCTACGAGGTCCGCAGCGAGAAGGAATATTTCGACGACATTCAGGACGTAAAGCTGACCAGGGACATGCTCGACCTTGCCAAGCACATCGTCGAGAAGAAGTCCGGCGCGTTCGAGCCCGAGCTGTTCGAGGACCATTACGAGACGGCGCTGATCGACCTCATCAACAAGAAGCGCAGCGGTGCACCGATCGCGGCGAAGGCCGCGCCGAAGACCGGCGGCAACGTCATCAACCTGATGGACGCGCTGAAGAAGAGCATCGCCAGCGAGAAGGACATGGCGCCCGCGGCCAAGGCCGCCAAGGAGCCCGTCAGGGAGACCGTCAAGGGCAAGAAGCCGAAGAAGCGCGTCGAGGGCCAGCGCGAGATGCTGCTGCCGATCACCGGCAAGGGTGGCAAGACTGCAGCAGCCAAGGAAGCGCCCCCGAAGAAGGCCGACAAGCCGGCGCGGGCGAAGAAGGCCGGTTAGACGCAATCCGCGTCTGCAATCGCGCCGTGATGTCTCCCCTCGCCGATCGGCCGGCCTGACATGCCCTGGTCGACGGCGTTCGACGATCCCGTTCGCGCAAGTCACAAGCGCAAGCTGCTGACACTGCAAGACGCGGCGGACTACATCATGCAGCTGCCTGAGGACGCACAGCACGAGGTGCACTGGCAGACCGCCATCGAGACGTTGATCAACGCAGCCGAGACAGGCGGCGGCTGGGTGATGTTCGCCCGCATCGCGATGTTGCGGGCGCTGAATGCGGACGGCCGCAACCGATGAGCGCCTTGGTTGTCGTCCTTTGTTGTCATCCCTGGCAGGCATCCGTGCCGACCGTGACGAACAGGCTCAACAAACCGTTAATCGGCGCCCTCGTGTCCAGCACGACAGGGTATTCCTACGGGCGACAAAATTAACCGTTGGTTCCCCTTATGCGCAGCATGGTTCCGGCTCCGATCGAGCCAAGGTTCGCGTGCCCCCGTGCAGCAGGACGTCAGAAAGAACTACATCAGCATCGTGAACGACGCGCCTGATCACGAGCAGGCGGCGAGCACCGCGCCGCGGCCGCAGCCGGGCACGATGAAGGACTTCGTCGGCCGTCTCGCGACCGTGCTGAAGCGCCGCCTCCCCGCCGCACCGGGCCCGACCATCACGCCCTGACAGACACCGCGGCTTCCGCGCGTCCTTGCGGAGGGCGGTCGATTTGAATCCATTTGGATGGATCGATGGAACCTTAATTTAATGGATGCCATCGTATGTGACGGAGGCGCGGCCGCCCGGGCTTCATTCTTCCGTCGCGCAGAAAAATCTATTCGATCTATTTACCAGTCCGAAAACGACGCTGCCACACATTGGATCGGATGAAGAGGAGTTGGCAATGACTTTGCTTAGGTCTTTCCTTGCCGATGAGACTGGCGCAACCGCCATCGAATACGGCCTGATTGCCGCCGGCATTGCACTGGCGATCGTGACCGTCGTGAACAACACGGGCAGCCAGCTCCTCAACAACAAGTTCAACTCGATCAGCTCGTCGCTGAAGTAACGGCCGCCTCGTAACGGCCGCCCTGGCCTGAGGCGACGTCCCTGCACGCGCCGGCTCGGGCGCGGCCGTCGGCGCATGCTCCCTCCGCGATCTCGTCATTGCGAGCGCAGCGAAGCAATCCAGAGTCCTCCCGCGGAGGAATTCTGGATTACCTCGCTGCGCTCGCAATGACGGTGGGTGGCCCGTAAAGCACTCAAAATCGTGTCCCGGACGCTACGCAACGTCCTTCGAGCAACCACATCCTCGCGCTCCCGCGCTTTGACGGCCTTTTGAGTCCTGATAGTCTTCGGCCCGGCGTGGTTCGACGGGCCATGCTCAATCATTGGACCAGAGCTGTTTGAAGGATGCGGATGAGAAGCGCGACGGTCTTGGCTCTCAGCCTCATGTTTGTCGGCGCATGGTCGCACGACAGCGCGAGAGGACAGACTTCGGTCGCGCCTCCGGTTTCGCTTGCCCCGCCCAATGCATCGCCACCGCGCGCGAGCGCCAAAACTTCCAGAATTCCGCCGGCGACATCCGGCAGGGAGGCTTCGCCCCCTGTGATCGGCGGGCCTCCGCCGATGCCTAATCCGGCCGCCGACTACGATGGCTTCAGCGTAGGCACCGTCGACGACAACGACGCCTCAAGCCAGGTGACGCCGCCTGTGAGGTCACGCGCAGCAAAGGGCGCCAAGTCCAATTCCACGTCCAATCCCGATACAAATGGCCTCGGCGGCCAGTCATCGATCGATCAGGAAGATGAGGCGTTGAAACGAAAGCTGACGATCTGCAAAAACTGCAAGTAGGACGTTTGTAGCCCGGATTGCGCTTCCGCCCTCGCTCTTCGAGCTACGGCGGACAAGTCGCTCCGTCCGGGCTACGGCAGCTCGCTGCATGGCTGACCTACCGCGACCGTCGCCCACCCGTGCTTTACCCTTCTGTAAATTCCTGATCCTCTCTCCCCAATCGGCCGGAGCAACCGGCCAAGCCTGAGGAGAGAGACGCCATGAAGCTCGGCACCGCCATTGCGGAAATCATGAAGCGCGAGGGGATCGAAATCCTCTGCGGCTATCCGGTCAACCATCTGATCGAGCACGCGGCCAAGGCCGAGATCCGGCCCGTGATGGTGCGGCAGGAACGCGTCGGGGTGCATATGGCGGACGCGATCTCGCGGGTGACGTCGGGGCGTTCGATCGGCGCCTTCTGCATGCAGCACGGGCCGGGCGCCGAGAACGCAATGGGCGGCGTTGCGCAATGCTATGGCGAATCCGTGCCCGTGCTGGTGCTGCCGATGGGCTATCAGCGCCGGCTCGCGCATATCGAGCCGAACTTCAATTCCAGCGAGGCGATGAAGCCGTTTTCGAAATCGTCCGAGCCGATCATTTTAGCGTCCGAGGTCACCAACATTTTTCGCCGTGCCTTCACCAAGCTCAAGAACGGCCGCGGTGGGCCCGTCATTGTCGAGATCCCCGCCGACATGTGGAACGAGGAGGTGCCGGAGCCGCTGAACTACACGCCGGTGCTGCGCACGCGCTACGGCGCCGATCCCGTTCATGTGAAGGAGGCGGCAGCCCTGCTCGTCAACGCGAAGCGCCCCGTGATCTATGCCGGCCAGGGCGTGCACTACGCGCAGGCCTGGCCGCAACTGAAGCGGCTCGCCGAGCGGCTCGCCATTCCCGTCACCACCAGCCTAGGGGGCAAATCATCGTTCCCGGAAACGCATCCTCTGTCGCTCGGCTCGGGCGGCCTCGCGGTGCCGCGCGCGGTCCCGAAATTCCTCGCTGAGGCCGACGTGATCTTCGGCATCGGCTGCTCGTTCACGGAAACCAGTTTCGGCATCGCGATGCCCAAGGGCAAGACCATCATCCACTCCACGCTCGATCCGAACCATCTCAACAAGGATGTGGAAGCCAAGGTCGGCCTCGTCGGCGATGCCGGCCTCGTGCTCGATGCGCTGCTGGAGGAGACCGGCAAGACCGTCACGAAGGATCGCGATGCATCAGCGATCGCTGCCGAGATCGCCGCTTCGCACAAGGAGTGGCTGGCGAAATGGATGCCAAAACTCACCAGCAATGACGCGCCGCTCAGCCCCTATCGCGTGCTCTGGGACCTCCAGCACACCGTCGACATCAAGAACACCATCATCACCCATGATGCCGGCAGTCCGCGCGACCAGCTCTCGCCGTTCTGGAAGGCGGTCGAGCCCCTCACCTATCTCGGCTGGGGCAAGACGACGCAGCTCGGCTACGGCCTTGGGCTCGCGATGGGCGCAAAACTCGCAAAGCCCGACAAGCTCTGCATCAATGTCTGGGGCGACGCCGCCATCGGGTTCACCGGTATGGATTTCGAGACCGCGGTGCGCGAGCGCATCCCGATCATGTCGATCCTGCTCAACAATTTCTCGATGGCGATCGAGTTGAAGGTGATGCCGATCTCGACCGAGAAATATCGCTCGACCGACATTTCCGGCGACTATGCCGCGATGGCGCGCGCCTTTGGCGGTCATGGCGAGCGGGTGACGAGGCCGGAGGACATCATCCCCGCGATCAAGCGCGGCATCCAGAAGACGAAGGAAGGCGTGCCGGTGCTGCTGGAGTTCATCACCAGCAAGGAGACCGAGGTGTCGCGGCCAGGGACTTGAGGCGGCCACAAGGCTGTGGGCGCTGGCTCCGGCCGCAGGAGATGTGATAATCGGGCTTGGTACCGCGTACGTCGCGGCGCTTAGCCGGATTATCAATGACCGCGCCTCCCCAGGACAAGGCCGCCGAGCTCGAACGGCAATTGCGATCCCAAGCGGCCGAGAATGCCCGCCTGCAGGCCGAGCTTGCCATTGCGCGCGACCGCCAGAACGCCAGCATGGAGATCCTGCGCACCATCGCCAACTCCTCGGGCGATGCTGAGGGCTCGCTGCAACAGATCGCGGAAGCGACCATGCATCTGTTCGGCGCGCCGAGCGCCACCATTCACATTGCGGAAGGCGACGGGTGGTCCAGGGTGATCCGTGTCGGTGACAGCTCCATGCGCGTCGGCGCCGGCGTGCCGCTCGCCCAGCTCAAGATCGGCGGCCGCAACATGCCCGGCACCATCGTGGCCGAGAACCGGCAGGTTCATGTCCCCGATCTCGACAATGTCGATCCGGCCATCGCCGACTGGCCCGGCATGCCTCACGCTCGCGCCGCCGGCACGCGTTCGATGTCCGGCTCGCCGCTGCGGCTTGAAGGGAAGGCGATCGGCGCGCTGATCGTCTACCGCGACCGCCTCGCGCCCTTCACCGATGACGAGATGGCGCTGCAACAGAGCTTTGCCGACCAGGCCGCGATCGCGATCGAGAACGCGCGCCTGTTCAACGAGACGCGGGAATCACTGGAACGGCAGACCGCGACCGCCGACATTCTGAAAGTGCTGGCGAGTTCGCCCTCCGACGTGCAGCCGGTGTTCGACGCCGTCGCCGCCAACGCCAACCGGCTGATCGGCGGCTTCTCCACCGCCGTGCTGCGCTATGTCGACGGCGCCGCGCACCTCGTGGCATTCACGCCGGGCGATCCAGCCGGCGACCGCGTGCTCCAGGCCTCGTTTCCGGTGCCGTTCGCGCAGTTCCCGGCGTACCAGCTCACGGCCCATGGTGAATCGGCGCAGCTGCCGGATACCGAGCTCGAGCCGGCGGCACGCGACATCGCGCGCGCCCGCGGCTTTCGCAGCATGCTGTTCACGCCGCTGATGAGCGAGGGCGAGGCCAAAGGCGTCATCATCGCCACGCGGCGGACGACCGGCACATTCGCCGAGCATCATGTGCGGCTGCTGCAGACCTTCGCCGACCAGGCGGTGATCGCGGTCAAGAATGTCAGCCTGTTCAACGCCACCAGGGAAGCGCTGGAACGGCAGACCGCGACCGCCGACATCCTCAAGGTGATCGCGGCCTCGCCGGCCGACGTCACGCCGGTGTTCCAGGCCATCTCCGACAGTGCCAAGGCGCTGGTCGGCGGACATTCCTCCACCGTCACCCGCGTCTTCAACGGCATGCTGCATCTGGCCGCCTTCACCACCGACAACGAGGCCGGCAACGCGGAGCTGCGTAGCTCGTTCCCGGCGCCGCTTGCGGCATCGGGCATTCACAGCCGGGTGGCGACGAGTGGTGAATACGCCTTCCGCAGCGACATGCAGAACGAGCCCGACCTCACGGAGGCGATGCGGGAGCTGGCGCGGACGCGAGGCTATCGCAGCATCCTCGTGATTCCGATGCTGCGCGACGGCATTGCGATCGGAACCATCGGCGTGACGCGCCGCGAGGCCGGGCCTTTCCCGGACAAGGCGATCAGCCTGCTCAAGACCTTTGCCGACCAGGCCGTGATCGCGGTCGAGAACACCCGCCTGTTCAACGAGGTGCAGGACCGCACGCGGGAGCTCGCCAGATCGCTCGACGATTTGCGCGCGGCGCAAGACCGCCTGGTCCAGACCGAAAAGCTGGCCTCGCTCGGCCAGCTCACCGCCGGAATTGCGCACGAGATCAAGAACCCGCTCAACTTCGTCAACAATTTTGCATCGCTCTCGGCCGAGCTGACCGACGAGCTGAACGAGGTGCTTGCGCCCGTCCCGCTCGCCGACGATCTGCGCGCGGAGGTCGACGAGCTGACGGGGCTGCTGAGAGACAATCTTGGAAAGATCGTGCAGCACGGAAGGCGGGCCGATTCCATCGTCAAGAACATGCTGCTGCATTCGCGCGAGGGCGGCGGCGAGCACCGGCTGAGCGACATCAACGCCCTGGTCGAGGAGAGCCTCAACCTCGCCTATCACGGCGCGCGTGCCGAGAAGCCGCTCTTCGACGTGACGATGAAGAGCGAGCTCGACCCGGCGGCAGGTTCGGCGGAGGTGTTTCCGCAGGAGATTTCCCGGGTGCTTTTGAACCTGATCTCGAACGGGTTCTATGCGGTGACCAGGCGCCAGATGGGCAGCGGCGCCGCCGGTTACGAGCCGGTGGTGATCGCCGCGACCCGCGACCGCGGCGACAGCATCGAGATCCGCATCCGCGACAACGGCACCGGCATTCCGGAAGACGTGAAGGCGAAGATGTTTAATCCGTTCTTCA
Source organism: Bradyrhizobium sp. 482_C4_N1_8 (assembly GCF_052075965.1). NCBI lineage: Bacteria > Pseudomonadati > Pseudomonadota > Alphaproteobacteria > Hyphomicrobiales > Nitrobacteraceae > Bradyrhizobium > Bradyrhizobium sp. 482_C4_N1_8. Next base: position 6,591,605 of record NZ_CP197231.1, read on the forward strand.
CCACCAAGCCGGCCGGCGAAGGTACCGGTCTCGGGCTGTCGATGAGCCACGACATCATCGTGAAGCAGCACGGCGGCACGATCGACGTCACGACAGAGCCCGGCGCGTTCACGGAGTTCACGATCCTGTTGCCGCGAAAGAGCAGCTTTCCGGACACGACCGGAGGATAGCGTGGCTCGGGAGGTGCTTTCATGAATCCAGCTCGGTTCATTCGGCGACAATTGCTGTCGCTGTCCGGCGTCGGCCTCATGCTGGGTGCGCTGTTCTTCGCTGCCGCGCTGACGCCGACGCTGATCCCGCGCAGCTATCTCACGCAAGGTGCCCTCGCCGGCGGCTGCTTTGCGATCGGCTATTTCACCGGAATCCTGTGGCGCCGGCTGTGGCACTATCTCGAACTGCCCGAACCTTCGGCGCGCGCAAGATCAATTGCGAATGCACTGGCCGCAGCCGTCTGCTTGCTCGTCGTCATCGTCTTCCTTTGGCGCACGGCCGAATGGCAGAACTCGATCCGCGCCGTGATGAAGATGGCGCCGTTGGAGACCGCCCATCCGCTCAAGGTCTGCGTCATCGCCCTGATCACGTTCGTCTTGCTGCTGGCGCTGGGGCGGCTGTTCGCGCTTGTCGCCCGCTTTCTCGCCGCGCGCACACGACGCCTCGTTCCGCGGAAGGTCGCGAACGTGATCGGCGTGCTCGTCGCAGCCCTGCTGTTCTGGTCGATCGCCAGCAATGTCCTGATCCGCACGGCGTTCAACGCACTCGATTCCTCCTTCCGCGAACTCGATGTTCTGTTCGAGCCCGAGCGGCCGCAGCCGACCGATCCCGGTCGGACGGGAAGCCCGGCATCGCTGGTGAAGTGGACCGAGCTCGGGCGCATGGGGCGCCGGTTCATTGCCTCAGGCCCGGCCGCAGCCGAGATCAGCGCCGTCACGGAAAGGCCTGCGCAGAATCCCGTGCGCGTCTATGTCGGGCTCGGGAGCCGCAACACCGCGCAAGCGCGCGCCAGGCTTGCGCTCGAGGAGCTCAAGCGCCAACACGGCTTCGACCGCAAAATCCTGATCGTCATCACGCCGACCGGCACGGGCTGGATCGATCCGGCCGCGATGGATACGGTCGAATATCTCCACCATGGCGATGTCGCGAGCGTCGCGATGCAGTATTCCTATCTCAACAGTCCGCTGTCGCTGCTGTTTCAGCCCGAATACGGCGCGGAAGCGTCGCGCGCACTGTTCGCGGAAATCTACGGCTACTGGACGACGCTGCCGAAGGACAAGCGGCCGAAGCTGTATCTGCATGGACTGAGCCTCGGCGCCATGAACTCGGAGAAATCCGCGGAGCTGTTCGAGACGATCGGGGATCCCATTGGCGGCGCGCTGTGGAGCGGGGCGCCATTCGAGAGCCGCATCTGGCGATCGGTCACCGCGAACCGCAATCCAGGATCGCCGGCCTGGCTCCCGGAATTCCGCGACGGCCGCCTCGTCCGCTTCATGAACCAGAACGGGCCGACGGTGCCGCCGGATAGGCCCTGGGGGCCGATGCGCGTCGTTTATCTGCAATATGCCAGCGACGCGATCACGTTCTTCGCCTACCGCGACGCCTATCGGGCGCCGGACTGGATGAATGCGCCGCGCGGGCCGGACGTATCACCGGAGCTGCGTTGGTATCCCATCGTGACGATGCTGCAGCTCGCCCTCGACATGGCGGTCGCGACCGCGACGCCGATGGGCTTTGGCCATGTCTACGCGCCCGAGCATTACGTCGATGCCTGGGTCGCGGTGACAGATGTCAATGATTGGTCCGCCGAAGCACTCGCGCGTCTCAAGGAACAGCTTGCGGCGAAGGCGCGAAAGACGAGCGCAGGTGATGCCGACGACGATCCCGATCGCGGCGGCTAACCCCTACTCCGCCATCTCCACCTGCTGCGTGACGGAGGGGCCGGCGAGTGGCCGCTCCTCCATCATGATCAGGCAGAGCGAGGCGGTGGTCATCAGCGCGGTGGCGGCACCGAAGACGTAGCGGAACGCGTGCCTCATATCCTCGGCGGGAATCGCGGGGATGTTGCCCACGGCATGATGCTCACCGGCCAGCGGAACGTCGGCGCCGAGCGCGATCAGCAGGATCGCCGCGAACGCCGCGACCGTGAACGAGGACATCAGCGAGCGGAAGAAGTTCATCGCGCCGGTGATGGTGCCGACTTGCGGGCGCGCGACCGAATTCTGCAGCGAGACCACGCAGACCGGGAAGGTCGTGCCGAGGCCGAGCGCAAACGCGGCCATCAGCATCAGCAAGCCCCACAGCGGCAAGGTGGTGACCGTGAGGGCGAGGCCGCACAGCGCGGCCCAGGACGTGCCGATGATGGCAACGCGCTTGTAGTGCTTTGCGCGCGCCATGGTACGGCCGGCAATCGCCGCACCGCAGGTCGAGACTGCCGCGAGCGGAATCAGCGCAAGGCCCGCCTCGCTGGCACTGAGATGGTAGACCGACTCGTAATAGAGCGGCAGCTGCACGGTGAGGCCCGTGATCGCACCGAGCCCGCAGCCACCGGCTGTCATGGCGAAAGGCGCCACCGAACCCGTCAATAGCTTCAACGGCAGGAACGGCTCGTCGGCCCGCCGCGCGTGCCACACGAAGGTGACCGCGAGCGCGACGGCGCCGCCCACCATCGCAAGCACGGTCGGCGAGAGCCACGGATAGCGCGTGCCGCCCCAGGTCAGCACCAGCATGAAGACGACCGCAGAGGCCATCAGCAGCACGCCGCCGAGCCAGTCGACCTTGCGCTTGCGGTGGAACACCGGGATCTTCTTCATCTTCGGCAGCAGCATCGCGATGGCGGCGGCCGCGAGCGGCAGATTGATCCAGAAGATCATCGACCAGTGCAGATGCTCGGCGAACACGCCGCCGATGACCGGGCCCAAAATGCCGCCGACCATCCAGACGCTGGAGAAATAGGCCTGGTACTGGCCGCGCTCGCGCGGGGAGACGATGTCGGAGATCACGGTCTGCACGACAGGCATGATGCCGCCGCCGCCGAGGCCCTGAAGGCCGCGCGCCAGAATCAGCATCGGCATGTTCGGCGCGATCGCGCACAGCACGGAGCCGGCGACGAACAGGCTGAGCGAAATGATGATCATCACGCGGCGGCCGTAGATATCGCTCAGCGTCCCGAACACCGGTGCGACCGCGGTCGAGGCGAGCAGATAGGCGGTGATGACCCAGGAGAGATTGGAGACGTCGTGAAACTGGCGCCCGATGGTCGGCAGCGCGGTCGCGACGATGGTCTGGTCAAGCGCAGCCAGGAACATCGTCAGCATCAGGCTGATCACGATGGTCCGGACCTCGTCCTGCGACAACGGCGCCGGCGGCGCGAGCGAAGGCGCGTCGTCGACGCTCAAGACCTCGCTGGGAAGGCGGGACAGCTCTTCGGCAATGTCGTCAGGCAACGCCTGAATGTCGGCAGAACTGCTCTGCCGGTCGAACTTGTTCATCTCGATCGGAAGCCGTGAAGCGGCGCAAACGCCGCGAAGGATTCGTTCTATGCAGGCAATGTAGAGAGGAAAGTTCTTCTCAGGCAGGCACCGCGGCGCATGGGTGCATCCCGCCGCGGGGTCATCGCGATGACGTGATTCGACGTCGCAGGCGGGTCAGTCCTTCGGACGTCGCTTCAGGCGTGCCCGTTTCGGCAGCTGCGCCGGCCATTGCACGATGTGGTCCTCGAGCTCCTCGTCCGGGATCTCCTCCTCGCTGCCCTCGACCCGGCCGCGGACGGAGACGCCGGCTTCATGAACGGTGTTGGGATCGCCCGAGACCAGCGGATGCCACCAATAGAGGTCGCGCCCTTCCGCGACCAGCTTGTAGCCGCAGCTCGGCGGCAGCCAGTTCAGGGTGCGGACATTGGCCGGGGTCAGGCGGACGCAGTCGGGAACCTTGGCGGAGCGATTCGGATAGTCTTTGCAGCCGCAGGTCCCGGCATCGAGCAGCTTGCAGCCGACATGGGTGAAATAGATGTCGCCGGTATCCTCGTCCTCGAGCTTGTTCAGGCAGCAGCGGCCGCAGCCGTCGCACAGGCTCTCCCATTCGGCCGTCGACAGCTCTTCCAACGTCTTGGTTTTCCAGAAGAATCCTTCCTGGCCTGAAGGTCGTTTGGGAGCTGCGGTCATGCGCCTCAACAAGGGTTCGAAAGAGCTACGGCTCGTTCATCTACGGCGTGCGGCCGGGACGCTGCAAGCAACGCCCAATTGAGGCCCGTAATGAACCGGGGTCAATTAGGCCTGTTGTTCAAAATCGCGAGCCTGACCATTGGTTTATGGGCCCTGCTCGGCTAGAAGGAACAGCAAGTCCCCTCGGACGCGAACCGGCGCCTTGGGTTTGCCGTAACATTCCCTCAAGACGTCTCGGTGCCGCCCGGCCGGGTGCCTGAACGCTGTCGAACCGAGCCTCAAGGGTTCTAGGTGGTCCAGAACACACCATCCAACTGGAAGAGCCGCATCCGGAATTTCTTTCTGGATCTCGACGCGCGCATCGATTCCTCGCTGTTCTCCTCCGCCAAGGGCATCCGCGAGCTCTACGAGCGCTACTCGACCTTCATGGACCGCTTCTATGTCGGGCGGTGGAAGCGCTGGGTTTTCATCGAGCCGCTGTCGGAGGCCGCGACGCTGGGCCTCGGCGGCCTGGTCGTGATGCTCACCCTCGCCATCCCCGCCTTCCGCGAGACCGCGGACGAGGACTGGCTGAAGAAGTCCGACCTGGCGGTGTCGTTCCTCGACCGCTACGGCAACCCGATCGGCAGCCGCGGCATCAAGCACAACGACTCGATCCCGCTGGAAGACTTTCCGGACGTGCTGATCAAGGCGACGCTCGCCACCGAAGACCGCCGCTTCTACGAGCATTTCGGCATCGACATCGCCGGCACCGCGCGCGCGCTCGTCACCAACGCCCAGGCCGGCGGCGTCCGCCAGGGCGGCTCCTCGATCACCCAGCAGCTCGCCAAGAACCTGTTCTTGAGCAACGAGCGCACCATCGAGCGCAAGGTCAACGAGGCCTTCCTGGCGGTCTGGCTGGAATGGCGCCTGACCAAGAACGAGATCCTCAAGCTCTATCTCGACCGCGCCTATATGGGCGGCGGCACTTTTGGCGTCGACGGCGCAGCCCACTTCTACTTCAACAAATCCGCGCGCGACGTGACGCTGGCCGAAGCCGCGATGCTCGCCGGCCTGTTCAAGGCGCCGACCAAATACGCGCCCCACATCAACCTGCCCGCGGCGCGTGCCCGCGCCAACGTCGTGCTCGACAACCTCGTCGACGCCGGCTTCATGACCGAGGGCCAGGTGTTCGGCGCCCGCCGCAACCCGGCCTTCGCGGTCGATCGCCGCGACGAGGCCTCGCCGAACTACTATCTCGACTACGCCTTCGACGAGATGCGCAAGCTGGTCGACACCTTCCCGAAATCCTACACCGAGCGCGTCTTCGTGGTGCGCCTCGCGATCGACACCAACGTGCAGAAGGCCGCGGAAGACGCCATCGAGAACCAGCTGCGCCAGTTCGGCCGCGATTATCACGCGACGCAGGCCGCGACCGTCGTCTCCGATCTCGACGGCGGCATCCGCGCCATGGTCGGCGGCCGCGACTATGGTGCCAGCCAGTTCAACCGCGCCACCGACGCCTACCGCCAGCCCGGCTCGTCGTTCAAGCCTTACGTCTACACCACCGCGCTCCTCAACGGCTTCACGCCAAACTCGATCGTGGTCGACGGTCCGGTCTGCATCGGCAATTGGTGTCCGCAGAACTATGGCCATTCCTATTCCGGCTCGGTGACGCTGACGCAGGCGATCACGCGCTCGATCAACGTCGTGCCGGTCAAGCTGTCGATCGCGATCGGCCAGAAGGAACAGCCGAAGGCGCCGAACCCGGCCAAGCTCGGCCGCGCCAAGATCGTCGAGGTCGCCCGCCGCTTCGGCCTCAAGGCGCCGCTGCCCGACACGCCGTCGCTGCCGATCGGCTCGGACGAAGTCACCGTGATCGAGCACGCCGTCGCCTACGCCACCTTCCCCAACCGCGGCAAGGCGGTGACGCCGCATTCGGTGCTGGAAGTGCGCACCGGTGCCGGTGATCCGGTCTGGCGCTGGGACCGCGACGGTCCGAAGCCGCGGCAGGCGATCCCGGCCTCCGTTGCCGCCGACATGGCCGGCATGATGAGCCACGTCGTCAGCGAAGGCACCGCGCGCCGCGCCGCGCTCGACGGCATTCCGACCGCCGGCAAGACCGGCACGACCAATGCGTATCGCGACGCCTGGTTCGTCGGCTACACCGGCAATTTCACCTGCGCGGTGTGGTACGGCAATGACGACTATTCGCCGACCAACCGCATGACCGGCGGCTCGCTGCCGGCGCAGACCTGGCACGACATCATGGTCACCGCGCATCAGGGCGTCGAGGTCCGGGAAATCCCCGGCATCGGCATGGGCCAGAAGCTGCCGCCGCAGCCGACGGCAGCGCAGGCCAATGCGGCGCCGAAGGTGCTGGAGACCAAGCCCGGCCCGCCGCCCGTGCTGACCAAGCGCGGCGCCGACGTCCTGGTGCGCGTCGAGAAGCTGCTCGATGACGCCGCCAGGACCGCGACCAAGGCGGCTGCCGACGACGACAAGCTGGCCAAGCCGGCGTCGTCGACGAGCGCGCTCGCCTTCCCGCAGAACTATGCGGAAGAGAATGCGAATGCATCCGTCCCGCGCAAGAACTGATCGAAACCCGTGCGGCTGATCCTGATCACATTGACGGCCCTTCTGCTCGCGAGCGTGGTCGGCGTCGGCGCGACCTGGATGACGACGACGCGCGGCACCGAGATCGGCGCGCTGACCATCGGCCCGTGGACCGCCCGCCCGCGCACCGGCACCGCCGACGTCGATCCCTATTCGCGCGCCACCATCGTGCGCAATGGCGAGCTGCCGATCGGCACCGGTGACGGCGTCGCCTTCACCGCGACCGCCGACGAGAAGAAGAAGGCGCTCGACGGCCGCTGCGACGTCATCGTCTCCGGCGTGACGCCGCCGGCGCGGTTCTGGACGCTGACGCTGTACGACCGCAAGGGCCACCTCGTCGCCAATTCGCTGCAGCGCTATGGCTTCACCAGCCAGGAGATCGTGCGGCAGTCCGACGGGACGTTCGAGATCCGCATCGCCTCGCGCTCGCGCGCCGGCAACTGGCTGCCGACCGGCGGCATCGAGCGCTACGCGCTGATGCTGCGCCTCTACGACACGCCGGTCGGGGTCGCGACGCGCACCCAGCGCGATGCGCCGATGCCCACGATCAAGACGGTGGGCTGCTCATGATCCGCCTGATGTTCACCATCGTCGCGGGCGTGGTGCTGGGCCTCGTGGTCCATCTCGTCAGCGTGCTGGCGCTGCCGCGGATCGCGACACAGGACGCCTATTCGCGGCTGACGCCGATGACCAAGCTCAATGCCGTGACGCAGCTTCCCCTCGCCGATCCCAACAATTCGCCGATGCCGTTCATGGACCCGGCCTTCGCGATCGCGATCTGCCGCTACGACCTCACGGGCGGGCCGCTCAAGCTCACGGTGCCGGTGAGCCAGGCCTACACCTCGGTGTCGTTCTACACCCGCAACGAGATCGCCTATTACGCCATCAACGACCGCTCCGCCGGCAAGAAGGTGATCGAGCTCGACCTCATGACCGAGCCGCAGCACAACGAGCTGCCCGAGGACGAAGAGATCACCGCGGCCGACCGCCTCATCATCGATTCCCCTGCTACCACCGGCCTGATCGTGATGAAGGCGCTCGCCGCCGAGCCCGGCCTGATGCAGCAGGCGCAAAACTCGCTTCAGGCTGCGACCTGCGCGCCGCAGACAGAAGCGCCCGCCAAGGCCGAAGCGCCGCGCGGACGGCGCTGAGCGCGGCCGTTTCGGCGAGCCGCAATACAAAAACTGAAAAACAACCCCATGCACAGTAGCGGGGGCATTGAAACTGTTAGCTAATCTGAACGACCGATCAGCAGCAGCGCGACCTCAGCGGCGAGACCATTTTGGCCGCCTTTGACACGTCGGGCAAAACACTGGCATGATGGCAACATCGAAAGTTCGTAACACCCGCGGCGGAGCAATCCGCCGCGTTTTTCATGTCGTAGCACAGGTTGCCGTGATCTAAGGATCACCGTCGTCCCCCGCCGCTCGAAAACGCAATCCACTGCGTCGGGTACCTGGCGGAAAGTCCCTGCCCCCAGTGTCAGTCCAAGCCTAGCTCAATATCTCGGGCGGTGCGAGTGCGCCCACTCGCGGGCATGCGCAATGGGCGCGCGCGGCGGCAGGATCGCGCGCAGCTTCTGCGTCGTCGGCAGGCTCTCCATGCGCTCCCGCCATCGACAGAAGGCCGGATATTTCGGGTACATGGCCTTGCCTTCCTCCGTCAGGCTGAACGCAAAGGTGCTTGGCAAAAGGTAGAAATCCGCGATCGAGAGTTCTGGACCGAGGAGGTAGTCCCGACCATCGGCGAGCTCGCGCTCGATGGCCACGAGTGCGTTCTCGACCTTGGCAGTGCGTGCGCCACCACCTTCTCGTCGGATGCAATCCCGAGCTCGGGAAACACCAGCCGCTCGTGGGTCACATGGTAGATCATGTAGGGATAGACGTAGGAATCGACGACACCGATCCATTGATTCATGCGAGCCCGCGCGTGCGGGTTCTGCGGCGTCAGCCGTGCTCCCGCGAACACCTCGTCGATGTAGCCGACGATGGCGCGCGTCTCGTAGACGGTGAAGTCGCCGTGCCGGAAGATCGGAACGCGGTTGAACGGATGGAGCGCGAGATGCTCGCTCCTGCCCATCACGGGCTCGAGGTCCTCGAAGCGGTAGGCCACGTCCTTGTGGGTGAGGACGAGCCGCACGATGTTGACGAACGTGCTGCGGGGAAAGCCGTAAACGATGGTCTCGGACATCTTTTCTCCTCCCGGTTCGCTTGCTGTCGATCGGGCTCGATCAGCGCCAGAACGGCTTGTTCGCTTGCTCCAAGGCCTCTTCCCGGGTGAGCCCGAGATCGGCAAGGAGATGGGGATTGTCGGCAATCGCGCGAAGATCGTCGCGCTGATTTATCCGCTCGATACGGGCAAGCCATCTGCCGATCAACGCCTGCCATGAATTATGTTTATGATCCGCAGCCGTCGCGCTGCGTCGAACTCGCGCCGGAAAACCGCGAACGGCAATAGGTATTGACATTTATTGCCTCCAACTCCCATGATTTCGTGTCGTGGCCGCCTGCATAGGGCCGGCAGGGCAAAGTCCGCAAAGCATCGTTTCTCGGGCCAGCCCCAATTTTTCTCATGAAGTCCCTCAGGAAGGTTCGTCATGCGCCCGCGTTTGCCACCGCTGAACGCACTAAAGGCCTTCGAAGCCGCAGCCCGCCACGAGAGCTTCACGCGGGCCGCCGAAGAGCTGTGCGTCACGCAAGGTGCGGTGAGTCATCAGGTCAAGGCGTTGGAAACGGAGCTCGCCATCAAGCTGTTCAGCCGCGAGCGCCAGCGCCTGATCATCACGGAAGCGGGCCGCGACTATCTCGCGGTGATACGTGATGCGCTGGACCGAATTGCCGCGGGTACGGAGCGGCTGTTGCAGCGACAGAACGCAGGCGTGCTCACGGTCAGCACGTCCCCGGATTTTGCCGCCAAATGGCTGGTGCATCGCCTCGGCCATTTCGCGGAAGCGCATTCGGGAATCGATCTCCGCGTCTCGGCAACGATGCATCACGTCGATTTTGCGCGTGAGGAGGTCGATCTTGCGGTCCGCCATGGCGATGGAAACTGGCCGGGCCTCGATGCCACAAGGCTCTGCACGGAACGGCTCTTCGCCGTGTGCAGTCCCAAGCTGCTGTCGGGACGCCGCCGCATCGGCGGGGTCGCGGATATCCTGAGATTTCCCCTGATCCACCTCGACAGCAGGTCCGACTGGGCAAATTGGCTACGTGGCGTCGGCATTGACGACGCCGATGTCACGCATGGTCCGGTGCTCAATCGCGCCAGCATGGTCATCGATGCCGCAATCAACGGCCAGGGCATCGCCCTGGCCCGCACGACATTAGGGGCCTGGGACCTGATCAATGGACGGCTGGCGCTGCCCTTCCCGGAGTCGGTGCCATTGTCGAAGAGCTATTGGATCGTCTGCCCCAAGGCGACCGCGTCACTTCCGAAGATTGCGACATTTCGTGACTGGCTGCTCGCGGAGGCGTCGAGCGACCTGCGCCTGCTTAAATCCGTCATCGGGACACCAAAGGCAGCGAGGCGGCGATAGGCCTCTTTCCGGCGATTTTCTCGTCCGCGGAGAATAGTCCGAGGTGGTAAGCCGCCGGGGATTCGGCTGATATCAACGCAGTCCGAACGACAGCACCGATGCGATCAGCGACAATCCCGCGAGCAGCAGAAGCGCCAGCACGGTCCTGCGGAAGGTCTCGTCGTTGATCTTGCCGAAAAGTTTGAAGCCGGACCAAAGGCCCGCGACCATGAAGGGAACGCCCAATGCGTATAGCATCAGCGTTTCCTTCGTTATGGTACCGGCTACGGCCTGAGAGCTCGAGATGACAACGAACGCCACGAACAGCACTGGCTGAAACACCGCGCGCTGCACGTCCTTGGGCCAGCCGCGCCATTGGCAGGAAATCGTCGAGATCACGCCGCCGAGCCCTGTCAGGCCGCCAAGCAAGCCGTTGGAGACGCCAATGGCGATATCGGCTCCGACTCCGATCTTTACCGGAGCGAATACGGGCTTCGTCAGGCCGTAGATTGCGTAGAGCACCAGCAGGACCCCCACACCAAATCGGAGGTAGCTGGGGTTCAGGTAAGCGAGAATGCTGACGCCGATCGGGATGCCGATGACAGTTCCGAGCGCGAGCGGCCAAGCCTTCCGAAGGTCGAGGAGATGTCGCAGCTTGAAGATGCCGTAGCCCTGCGTGAGCAAGCCGTAGCCTGCGATCAAGGTAGCGGTCTGCATCGGCGTGATGATGTGCAGCCATACGCCCGACACCACGAGGCCCATGGCGAATTCGGAAAAGCCGCTGACGAAGCCGCCAGCGAGCGCGGCAAGTGCGAAGAGAGCGAAGACAGGTCCATCCATGGGTCGTCTCCCCAAGAACAATGCAGGCGAGCACTTGGATGGATATCCATCTGATGGGGAGGTCGCGGGTCCCCGCAATCGATCACTCGTTTGGCAATACCTCGGCGTCCTACCCCCCTCCCGCCTCTTTCAGGATTCCCCGGCGTATCGATCGTACAATTTGGCGGCGTTCTCCCAGCGAATGGCCTCCATGTAGACGTCGACATAGCGGGCGGCGGCAGCGCCGAAATCCATGTGATAGGCGTGCTCATACATGTCGAGCACCAGCACCGGCCGACCGCCGGCGAGCGTTGTGGTATGATCTGCGGCCCATTGATTGATGAGCCGCCCGTCACGGGGTGAATAGGCAAGGATCACCCAACCCGAGCCACCGCCTTCGGCCTTGCCCATGGCCGCGAATTCCGTACGCCAGCGCTCGATGCTGCCAAAGTCGCGCGCAATCGCATCGGCGAGAGCGCCGCTCGGCCTCTCGGATCCACCAAGACCGTCGAAGTAGATCTCGTGCAGGATCATCGAGTTCGTTGCGATCAACTCCTCGCGCTTCAGGCCGTTGATGAGAAAGTTCGGCGCCTTCGCGAAATCGAGCTCTGCGAGCTGCGCGCCAATCGCGTTGAGCCGCTTCACGGCTCCGCCGTAGTTGTTCTCGTAGTGGCTGACGAGCACCTTTTCAGAGATTCCGCTGATCGACTTTGGATCGAACGGCATCGGTTTGGCTTCGTAACGCATCGGGCTTCTCCTTCTAATCCTTGGCTCAACTTTTCGTGCTGGCAGTCTTGTCCAGGGCCGCGCGCAAGCCTTCGGCGAGCTTCACGGCATCGTCGTTCGCCCAGAAGTGCATGAAGAAAAGCCGCGGCTGCTCATCCAGCATGTGGCTATGCAGCGCGGTCACCTCGATGCCGTGCGTGCGCAGCGCCAGAATGACAAGGTTGACCTCGTTGCCCGTCAGCACGAAGTCGCCCGTGATGGCCGCCTTCCCGCCCCCCGTCGGCTGGAAGTTGATACCGATCGCAACGCCCATTGGGGCGACAGGGGTCAATGGCATGCCATCTTGCGTGATCGGATCACGTCGCTTCACGTTGAATTGGTAGACGCCTCCGTTGACCTGTCCCTTGCTGCCGATAATCTGGTCGAGCTTCGCGGTGTCTAGGTCCACGGCCGGCGGCGGGCTCGCCGGCGCTGCGACGGTCAATGGAGTCTTGCTTTCGGCAAGTGCATCGTGGATCGCAGCGGCGAGCTTGACCGGGTCCCCGTGCCCGGCAACATGCATGTAGAACGTCGCCGGACTCGCGCGCAGCAGATGATTGTGGATGGCGGTGATCTCGAGGCCGTTCGCGATCATCTTCGCCATCACGGGATTGATCTCGGTTTCGAGCAGCACGAGGTCGCCCATGACCATGGCGCCGCCGTGCCCAGGCTTGAACGCAACCCAGCCGCCGAGCGCCAGCGCCGGCTTGATCGTCACCCCGTCCAACGTCACGGAGAGATCGCTGCGGGGAAAGCCGTAGCGGTGGACGTCGTCCGAAACGGCGGGCTTGCGGCCCAGCGTCTCGTCAACCTTCTGCCAGTCGATGTTCTGCGCTTGAGCCGTCGAGACCGAGCCAAGGAGGCAGGCGCCGAGACCGATGAACGTGAAGAGTGTGTTTCTCATTGATGTGCTCCTAGGTCTTGAAGCAGCTGCGGCTAATCACGCCCCGAGATCGATCGCATCGGCCCATCAAGCGGGAGGCCCAATCCTGGACGTCGCGCGAGCGTCGCCCGGCGCCGGGTATCAGGCGGGGGTCGGCTGAGACGTCCCCGTCAACGCGCGCATCGATAAGCGCCGGCGTATTCGCCGTGCCGATCAGTCTAGATAATCTGCCGGAAGAAATGGGGATGTATGATGCTGACATGCTGCGCCCTTGGTGATTAAGGACGCGATACTTGGGCATGTCGCCTCACGGGGAGATCGCACATCCCCGTAGCGGCGAATTAAAACCCGGATGGCCGAACTGTCAACCTGCTTAAGTCGGGGAATGCAGAAGTCATCGGAGGCACGTCACGAGGATAGCGCCGACGGTTTGGAACCTTTGGCACGTCGAGCAAAAGACCCGCATACAGGCAGCATCTAAAGTTCGTAACACCCGCGCGGAGCAATCCGTCGCGGTTTCATGTCGGAGAAAAGCGAGCCATGATCGAAGGATCGTCATCGTCCCCTGCCACTCGAAGCCGAGTGGACGTAAGTTTGCAACGCCCGAGATTCTAGACTAGCCTGTTCCTCTGCCCCACTCCCTGCCGTAAGCAGGTGTGAAGCTCCCCGCCACGACGGATTACGGGCAAGTCCAGTTTTGCGCACCAGCGCATTTTTTCCGTCGTGTCCATGCGAAACAATTCCGCCGCGTTCGGCTCGGGCGCAATCATCGGTACCTTGGGCGGCCTCATCGGCCTCGGGGGCGCTGAATTTCGTCTGCCGCTGCTCATCAGCTTGTTCAGGTTTCGCGGTCTTGAAGCCGTGGTCCTCAACAAGGCGACGAGCCTGATCGTGGTGGCCAGCGCGCTGCCATTTCGTGCCCGCGCCGTTCCCTTTGCCGAAATATATGCGCATTGGCCGGTCATCCTGAACCTGCTGGCTGGCAGCCTTGTTGGCGCCTATGCCGGAGCATCCTGGGCGACGCGCCTCAAATCCGAAACGCTCTACAAGATCATAGCCGTCTTGTTGCTGCTGATCGCAGGTGTGCTTCTGTTCGCGCACAGCACTGCGGCAGCAACCGCCCCGGCGCTAGCCGGCATGTACCTGATTATCGCGGGCGTAGCGGCAGGCTTCGTGATTGGCATCGTGACGTCGTTGCTCGGCGTTGCCGGTGGAGAATTCCTGATCCCCACCCTGATCCTGCTGTTCGGCGCGGACGTCAAGCTGGCAGGCAGCCTCTCACTCGCGGTAAGCCTTCCGACGATGCTGGTGGGCTTCGCGCGCTATAGCCGCGATCAAAGCTTTTCAGTGCTCCGCGCCAACTGGCAGTTCATGCTTGCAATGGCGATCGGATCGATCGTCGGTACATTCATCGGCGGCTTGCTGCTCGGCGTTGTCCCGAATTCGATTCTTTTGCCGGGATTGGCTGTGATCCTGGTCATCTCAGCCGTGGAGATATGGCGGCACGAGTAGAGCTGGCTCAGGCGTGATACGTTCGATCCATCCGCGCCCAGAGCAGCGCGAACGGACCCAACGCAATTCCCGCCGCAAGAACGATGAACGCCAGCAGCCAGCCGGTCGCGCTCTGCGGACCGCCGGCGGCGTCGAGCGCGGCGCCGGTTCCCCAGGCTCCAACCGCCGACAGACCGAAGCCGACCGTCGAATGCAAGGCCAGGGTCGCACCGCGATGTTCGGAAGTCGCCGCGGCAGACATGCCGGCAGTCAACGCACCTGAATCGGCGGGCACGGTCAGGCCATAGGCGAGCAGCAGCAGTGCGAGCACCCATGCCGGCGCCGTCGCGTTGAGGCCGATGATAAGTGCGACGCAGGCCGATGCGATCATGACGATCGTGATCGCCCGATGGCGGCCGAATTTCAGCGCGGCCTCGTTGCCGAGGATGCTTGCGGGCATCGAGATCACCGCGAAGCAGAAGCTCAGCACGACGGGACTCAACCAAGACGGCGCGCCCTGGTGCGCAACGACGAAGGTCCAGAACCCGACCAGCCAGGTGCGGATGCCGTAAAGCTCGAAGCAGTGCGCGCCATAGCCGAGGATGTAACCGAGCGCCTCGCGGTTGGCGAAGACGGGTGCGAAGTTGAGCAGACGTCCCGCCTTCGGCGCGGACCGCTGCTCCCGCATCAGAAGGCACGCGACGACCATGGCGACGGGACCGAGGCCGGTGACGAGGAAGGCGGTGCGCCACCCCCAGCGGTCGGCGATCAGTTGCGCGACCAGGAACGAGAGGCCAACGCCGACCGAGAAGCTCGAGGTGTACAGTGTGACGGCGCGTGAGGTGTTGCCGGCGGGAAGCCGGTCCGTCAGCGCCTTCAGGCCCGGCATGTAGGCGCCGGCAAATCCAAGCCCTGCAAGGGACCAGATCGCGGTGGCCGACCAGAACCCTTGCGCGAAGATTCCGAACGCTGCGGTCGCGAGCCCGCTGACGATCGAGCCCCAGAGCAGGACAATCCTCGCGTCGATCCGGTCGGTCAACGTCGTCAGCACGGGCACCGCGAGCATGTAGCCGAACGCATAACCGCTCGCCATCAGGCCGCCTTCGGCAGCGGAGAGGCCCCACTCCGGCATCAAATGCTGCGCCAGATTTGCGGACAAGGTCACATGCGGCAGGAGGTTGCCGACCTGCCCAATGCACATCACCGCAATCAGAGACCGACCGCCGAACTTACGAATTTTGTTCTCCTACCTGGAGAGGCGTTGAGTTTGCCCGCTCCGTACGAAGCAGCAAGAGCGCGAAGAAGGCCGAGACCGAGACGAGCGCGCTGATCCACAGCGCACTGCTGCCGATGTGCTCCACCATCAGCCCCAGTGCGAGCGGCGCGGCGGCACCCGTCAGTCTAGAAGGCAGCGAGATCATGCCGACCCGCCTGCCGAATCCGGCCGGCCCAAACAGCGCCAATGGAAGCGTCCCACGGGCAATGGTGATGATGCCGTTGCCCGCTCCGTACAGCACCGTGAAGGTCGACGCGAGCAAGGGTCCGCCCATCACCAGCGCAACGACGCCGATCGGATTCATCAGCATGGCCAGCCTCGCCGAAAGCAGCGGGTGAAACCGGGCGAGCCATCCTGCTTCCAGCAGACGCGCGCCGACTTGTGCAGGCCCAACCAGCGCGCCCGCGAGCAAGGCCTGAGCCGGTGTGGCGCCGAACGCAACCAGCATGGTCGGCAGAATGGCCGAGATGCCCGAACTGACGAAGCTAGCTGCCGCGAACATGTAAGCCAGCAGCACCATCGCGAAGGTCTCGCTCTGGCGTCCGGATTGCTGGATTGCACCCGGCCCCGGTCGAGCCTGTTGGTCCAATGGGACGGCGCGCGGCAGCGAGAGATTGAGCGGCAACGCAACAGCGATATGGATCGACGCCCATACCTGACAGGCGACGCGCCAGCCGTACTCCGACGCGAGCCAGGTCGTGAGGGGCCAACCGAGCGTGCTGGCGAAACCGGCGATCAGCGTGATGCCGGTGATGGTTCGTCGTGCATTGGTACCGTAGATGCGCGCAAGCGTCGCAAAGGCCGCCTCATAGAGGCCCATGCCCATACCGATCCCGAGCAACGTCCAGGCCGCAATCAGCACCGCCACGCCATGGGCCACGGACAGCAGGAGCAGGCCTGCCACAAACACGAGGTTCGAAATGGCAAGCAGGCTGCGCCCGCCAAACGTATCGATGGCATGCCCCACGCGCGGGCCGAGCAGACCAGAGATGACGAGCGCTCCCGACAGCGCGCCGAACACGTAAGTCGGCGCGAGACCGAGATCGCGCGCAATCGGCGCAGCCAGGATGGCCGGGAGATAATAGCTCGACGCCCATGCAACCGTTTGCGCGGTGCCGAGCGCGGCGACGACGCCGAGCGGGCCTCGGGCTTGGCCCGCGAGAACTTGCTTCATGAACAACCACACCCCGAAGCGCCGGCCTTCTTGGCCGTTTCGTCGGCAGCACAGCAGGCGGACAAATCCTCCTTCGCCGGCCCGCCGCAACATCCCGATGCGGTCCCGGCGGCCTCGACACCGCCACGTGTGCAGACGCCGGTCTCCGGCAGCACAAGCTCCACCCTCGCCGCCGCCTCCTTGTCGCCGGCGATGTCGGCCGCAATCGAGCGAACCTGCTCATAACCCGTCATCATCAGGAAGGTCGGAGCGCGGCCGTACGACTTCATGCCAGCCATGTAGAAACCCGCTTCATCATGCGCGAGCTCGCGCGCGCCGTGGGGACGCACCGTCCCGCAGCTATGCTCGTTGGGGTCGATCAGCGGCGCCAGGGCGACCGGTGCCTCGATGGCGGGATCGAGCCGCAAACGCAGTTCGGACAGGAACGAGAAGTCAGGACGGAAACCTGTCGACACGATCAGTTCGTCCACGACCACGCTTCGCCCTCCGCAACAGGACCCTGCCGCGATCTTGAGGCGACCTTCGGAGTCCGAGAGGTGCGTCACCCCGAATTCGGTTTCGACCTTGATCTTCCCGGAGGCAACAAGTGCGGCGAAGGCACTGCCGAGTTCGCCGCGCGCCGCGAGCTTGTCGTTACGGCCGCCGCCAAACGCCTTCGCGGGATCGGCGCCGCGCAACAGCCAGACGGGCTGCGTACCCGGCACTTCGTCGGCGAGATGCACGAGATCGATCAGCGTGCCCACCGCAGAATGGCCCGCGCCGAGCACCGCAACAGTCTTCCCGGCATATCTGGAACGGCCGGCACCCCGCACATCCGGCATGCCGTAGGCAATTCGGTCGCCGCATTCGGATTCACCGATCGCCGGCAGGCCGTTGCGGCCGGCCGGATTGGGGGAGAACCATGTGCCTGATGTATCGATCACGGCGTCTGCACGCAGAACCTCGGGCCCCTTGCCGTTCTGATAGCGGATTTCAAAAGGCGCCTGCTCGCGCCCCCTGGTCTTTGCCTTGTCGAAGCCGACGCGGCTGATGGCCGAGACGCGGCTGGAGGTCCGGATCACATCGCGCAGCGACGTTCGCGTCGCGAGCGGCGTCAGGTATCGATCGAGCAGTTCGCCGCCGGTCGGATAGGATTGCGGGTCCGGCGAATTCCATCCCGTCGGTGCAAGCAGGCGCGCGGCGGCCTTGTCGACATTGTACTCCCATGGCGAGAACAGCTGGACCTGCTGCCACTGGCGGACGGCGTGTCCGGCTTCGGGTCCGGCCTCGAGCACGATGGGAGACATGCCGCGTTCGAGCACGTGCGCGCCCGCAGCCAGGCCGACCGGCCCTGCCCCGACAATGGCAACTGTCTTTCCGTCGCTCATTTCGCTACTCCCGTTGTTCTAGAATCATCGAATAATTCGGCCCAAAAAAATCAGGCCGCCGTTTTGGTATCCTTGCATTCGGTTTCGTCGGCACAGCACTCCGACACCAGGAAATCCACCAGGCCCCGCATCCCGTCGTAGTTCGCGTGGCAGACCAGGGTCGTGGATTCGCGGACCTGACTAATGAGCCCGACCGCAACCAGAGACTTGATGTGATGAGATAGCGTCGATGCCGGGATCTTCAGCTTGTCCTGCAAGCGACCGACGGGCATGCCCGGCTGTCCAGCCCGGACCAGCGCCCGATAAATCTGGAGCCGCGTCCGGTTACCCAGGGCTTCCAAGCGTGCTGCTGCGTCGTCGATCTTCATGACCATAAGATGCGCCGATCCGCCCTCGCCGTCAACCGTATTTCTAGAATATTGGAAATATATATATGCGACCGCCCCCGGCGGAGCGGCTTCAGCAGCACTTTCCGTTCTGCTGGATCGGCGGACAAGGGACCGATCCGTACGAACAGAAGACGCAGCAATCGCCGCTCGTCGGCTTGAGCCGGGTCCCGCATCCCTTGCAATCGTAGAAGAACTGACAGGCGTCGGTCGGCATGGTTTCGGCTGACGCGTGATGACAGACCGGACACGTGATCACCGATTGGGTTTGCATGGCCGGCTTTCCTCGATCGCAAGACACAACGCATTCTAAGCGCGGCGAGTTCGGAAATTCAATTGACGCTTTATCATCATTTCTATAAATCTGGATATATGGAAACTGAAGAAGCAGTCCTGGCGCTCGCCGCCCTGTCACAATCGACCCGTCTGGAGGCCTTCCGGACGCTGGTCCGACACGAGCCCGATGGCCTTGCGGCCGGCGACCTCGCACGTCTGCTGGAAGTCCCGCCGAATACGCTTTCGGCTCATCTCTCGATCCTGACGCGTGCCCGCCTCGTCACCTCCGAGCGACACAGCCGTTCAATCGTCTATCGCGCCAACCTTGCGGAGTTCAGGGACGTTGCGGTTTTCCTGCTTCGGGATTGCTGCGGCGGCCGGCCGGAGGTTTGCGAACCGGTTGTCGAGAGCCTTCAAGCCTGCTGCTCGCCAAAGCGAAAGGAGCGAAGCCGTGCCTGACCAGATGTACAATGTTTTGTTCTTGTGCACCGGCAATTCGGCGCGCTCGATCCTCGCCGAGTCGATCCTTCGCAAGGACGGAGCCGGCCGTTTTCAGTCGTTCTCCGCCGGCAGCGCGCCGAAAGGCGCGGTGCACCCGCTGGCGCTGCGCACGCTGGAAAGCATGGACTACCCCGCCGACGGGATGCGCTCGAAGAGCTGGCTGGAGTTCGCCGCTCCCGATGCGCCGGTGATGGATTTCGTCTTCACCGTTTGTGACAATGCGGCCGGTGAATCCTGCCCCATCTGGCCGGGACAGCCGATGACCGCACATTGGGGTATCGAGGACCCCGCCGCAGCCGAAGGTACCGATCTGGAGAAACAGGCAGCGTTCGTCACCGCATTCCGCTACCTCAAGAATCGGATCGACACCTTTGTGAGCCTGCCGCTCAGGAGCATCGACAAGCTCTCCCTCGGCACCAAGCTGCGCGAGATCGGACGCTCCCAGGGCGCAACACATTCAACGCCGAAGGCCGGCTGATGGACAATTTCGATCTTCCACGGCGCCTCGCAGCCGAAGCGCTCGGCACGGGCATTCTCGTCGCCACCGTCGTCGGCTCCGGCATCATGGCCGAGACGCTGACCAAGGACGTAGCGCTGGCGCTTCTGTGCAATACCCTGCCGACCGGAGCCATTCTGGTTGTCCTGATCACCGTGCTCGGTCCGATCTCCGGCGCGCATTTCAATCCCGCGGTGACCCTCGTCTTCACCGGCAAGCGCGAGCTTCCGGTCAACGAAGCCGTGCTCTACGTGGTCGCGCAGATCGCCGGCGGCATCGCGGGAACGATGGCCGCGCATCTGATGTTCGGACTTCCCCTGCTCGATTTCTCGACGAAGGTTCGAACGGGAGGGCCGCAATGGTTCGCCGAAGCGGTCGCCGCCTTCGGTCTGGTCGCGACGATCCTGGCCGGCATCCGATTTCAGCGGACGGCGGTTCCCTGGCTGGTGGGCCTTTACATCACGGCAGCCTATTGGTTCACGGCCTCCACGTCGTTTGCAAATCCGGCGGTGGCCATCGCGCGGTCGCTGACGAACACGTTCTCGGGCATTCGTCCGACCGACCTGCCCGGTTTCATCCTTGCGGAGCTCTGCGGAGCATTCGCCGGCATGCTGTTGATGAACTGGCTGCTCGGACAGTCGAAGTCGCGCGGCCCTGTCCCAATCGCGGAGACGACCCGATGAACGTCACGATCTACCACAACCCCGATTGCGGCACCTCGCGCAACACGCTGGCGATGATTCGACAGAGCGGCGCGGAGCCCACGGTCATCGAATATCTCAAGACCCCGCCATCGCGCGAGACGCTCAAGCAGCTGATTGCAGCGATGGGCATCACGGTTCGCGGATTGCTGCGCGAGAAGGGCACGCCGTACAAGGAGCTCGGCCTCGCCGACCCCAAATGGACCGACGACCAGTTGATCGATCAGATGCTCGCGCATCCCATTCTCATCAACCGCCCGATCGTCGTGACCTCGAAGGGCACGCGCTTGTGCCGCCCTTCCGAAGCCGTCGTCGATCTCCTCGACAATCCGGTCGGCCGGTTCACGAAGGAAGATGGCGAGGTGGTCGAAGCGCGCCAGGCGACTCACCGCCCCTAACGCTCCTCGGTCGGAATCCGCCGCGGTTTTTTTCACGCCAGAGCGGAGGTCGCCGTGAAGACGACCTCCGCCCAGCCTATTCGGCGGCTTGCGACGCGCGCGCGGTCCATTCGTCGGCAGGAGCCGATCGTTCGCCCGATGGAAGCCCCCGGCCCTTCACCAAGCCGAAAATTGCGGGGATCACGACCAGCGTCAGCAGTGTCGATGACGTCATGCCGCCGATCATGGGCACCGCAATGCGCTGCATGATCTCCGATCCGGCCCCGGTGCTCCACATGATCGGCAGCAGACCGGCCATGATGGCAACCACCGTCATCATTTTGGGCCGCACGCGCTCGACCGCGCCCACCATGATGGCGTCGTGGAGATCCCGGCGCGTCAGTGGCCTCCCCTCGGCGCTGCATCTGGCCTTCACCTCGGCCAGCGCGTGATCGAGGTAGATCAGCATGACGACACCCGTCTCGGCGGCGACGCCTGCGAGCGCGATGAAGCCGACCGCGACGGCAACGGACAGGTTGAAGCCGAGCCACCACATCATCCAGATGCCGCCGACCAGCGCGAACGGCAGCGACAGCATCACGATCAGCGTCTCGGTCATCGCCCGGAAGTTCAGGTACAGCAGCAGGAAGATGATCGTGAGCGTCACGGGCACCACGATCTTCAGACGGGCGGCGGCGCGCTGCAGATATTCGTACTGGCCGCTCCACACGACGTAGGTGCCGGCGGGAAACCGGATGCTCTCCGTCACGGCGCGTTGCGCGTCAGTGACGTAGCTTCCGATGTCGCGATCCCGGATGTCGACGTAGATGTAGGTCGCAAGCTGGCCGTTCTCCGTCCGGATCGACGTCGGCCCGCGCGCGGGTTCGACCTTCGCCACCTCGCCGAGCGGCACGGCGCCGCCCGACGGCATCGGCACCAGGATGTCGCTGGCGATGGCCTTGGGGTTGTCACGAAGGTCGCGCGGATAGCGCATGTTCACGGTGAACCGCTGCCGTCCCTCCACGATCGTCGTGACCGTCTGACCGCCGAGCGCGGCCGCGATGGTGTCCTGGACGTCCTGGATCAGGATGCCGTAACGGGCGAGCGCCTCACGGTCGGGAACGATCTCGAGATAATAGCCGCCGATGCCACGCTCGGCGTAGGCCGACGAGGTGCCGGGTACGGTCTTGATGACGCGTTCGATCTGCTTCGCGAGCCGGTCGATCTCGGCGAGGTCATTGCCCATGACCTTGACGCCGACCGGCGTGCGGATTCCGGTCGAGAGCATGTCGATACGTGCCTTGATCGGCATGGTCCAGGCATTGGAGACACCCGGAAACTGCAACGCCTTGTCCATCTCGGCGATGAGACTGTCGACGGTAACGCCGGAACGCCACTGCTCCCTAGGCTTCAGGTTGACGATCGTCTCAAACATCTCTGTCGGGGCGGGATCGGTCGCAGTGGCGGCTCGTCCCGCCTTGCCATAGACCGAAGCGACCTCCGGGAACGACTTGATGATGCGGTCCTGCATCTGCATCAGCTCGGCCGCCTTGGTGACCGAAATGCCGGGCAGCGTCGTTGGCATGTAGAGCAGCGTTCCCTCATTCAGCGCCGGCATGAACTCGGTGCCGAGCTGGCGCGCCGGCCAGATCGTCACCGCAAGCACGACGAGCGAAGCCAGGATGACCGGCGTCTTGGCGCGCAGAACCCCCTTGATCACGGGACGGTAGACCCAGATCAGGAAGCGGTTGATGACGTTCCTGCTCTCCGGGACGATCCTGCCGCGGACGAAGATCACCATCAGCGCCGGCACCAGGGTGACGGACAGCAACGCCGCGGCGGCCATCGAGAAGGTCTTCGTGAACGCCAGCGGGCTGAACAATCGGCCCTCCTGCGATTCCAGCGTGAAGATCGGCATGAACGACACGGTGATGATCAACAGGCTGAAGAAGAGCGCGGGGCCGACCTCGGATGCCGCGTCGATCAGAACCTGCACGCGTGACTGATCGGGCCCCGCCCGTTCGAGGTGCTTGTGTGCGTTCTCGATCATGACGATGGCGGCGTCCACCATGGCGCCGATCGCAATCGCGATGCCACCCAGGCTCATGATGTTCGATCCCAGCCCGAGCAGCTTCATGGCGCCAAACGCCATCAACACGCCGACCGGCAACATCAGGATCGCGACGAGTGCGCTGCGGACATGCAGCAGGAACACGATGCAGACGAGCCCGACGACGATGCTCTCCTCGAACAGGGTATGCTTGAGGGTATCGATCGCCGCGTAGATCAGGTTCGACCGGTCGTAGACCGGCACGATCTCGACCGATTTCGGCAGGCTGCTCGCGATCTCCCTGAAGCGCTTCTTGACGTTTTCGATGACGTCGAGGGCGTTGACGCCGAACCGCTGCAGCACGATGCCGCTTGCGACCTCGCCCTCGCCGTTCAATTCGGCGATGCCGCGCCGCTCGTCGGGCCCGAGCTCGACGTTGGCGACGTCCCGCAGCAGCACCGGCGTGCCGTTGCTCGTCTTCAGCACGATGTTGCCGAGATCGTTGATGCTCTTGATGTAGCCCTTGCCGCGGATGACGTATTCGAACTCGGAGAGCTCGACGGTGCGGCCGCCGACGTCGGCGTTGCTGGCGCGGATCGCCTCACGTATTTTTTGCATGCTGATGCCGCGGTCGCGCATCCGCTGCGGGTCGAGGACCACGTTGTACTGCTTGACGAAGCCGCCGACGCTGGCGACCTCGGCGACGCCTTCGGCCTTGGCCAGCGCGAACTTCAGATTCCAGTCCTGGATCGTGCGCGTGTCCGCCAGGTTCAATTCCTTCGATATGACGGCGTATTGGTAGACCCAGCCGACGCCGGTCGCGTCGGGCCCGATGGTCGGGGTGACGCCGGCGGGAAGCCTGGACGCCGCGCCGTTCAGGAATTCCATGACGCGCGACCGCGCCCAATAGATGTCGGTGCCGTCCTCGAAGATCACATAGACGAAGGAGACGCCGAAGAACGAGAAGCCGCGTACGACCTTCGATTTCGGCACGGTGAGCATCGCCGTCGTCAGCGGATAGGTGACCTGATCCTCGATCACCTGCGGCGCCTGGCCGGGATACTCGGTGTAGACGATGACCTGCGTATCCGAGAGGTCCGGGATCGCATCCAGCGGAAGGTGAACCAGGGCATAGAGGCCGGCGGCGGCCGCGAAGCCGGCGCCGAACAGCACGAGCAGCAGATTGCGCGCCGACCAGGCGATGATGCGGGCGATCATTTGTGATCTCCCGTTGCATTGCCAGGGCCGGCGTCGGTGGCCTGGGATGCCGCCTCGCCAAACCCCTTCAGCGCGGCCTTCAGGTTGCTTTCCGCATCGATCAGGAAGTTGGCGGAGGTCACCACCGCCTCGCCGTCCGCGAGACCATGGCGCACCTCGACATAGCCGCCGCCGCGACGGCCGAGCTTGACTTCCCGCGGCTCGAAACGCCCTTCCCCCTTGTCGACGAGCACGGCCTGCCGGCTGCCGGTGTCGAGCACCGCGCTGTCCTGTATCGCCAGGACGGGCGCGGCATCGGCCGTGTCGATGTCGGCATCGACGTACATGTCGGGCAGCAGCACCGCGTCCGGATTGGCGAGCTCGATCCTGATGCGAACGGTGCGCGTGTCGCGGTTCACCTGCGGATAGACGACGGCGATGGTCCCGGTGAAGGTCCGGCCGGGGAAACTGCGCGCGCGCACCGCGACTGACTGCCCCACCGCGATGTTGCCGAGATCGCGCTCGGCCACGTCGACCAGCGCCCAGACCACCGAGGTGTCCGCGATCCGGAACAGAACGTCGCCGGGATTGGCCCGCATCCCTTCGATCGCATTGCGTTCGAGCACGACCCCGTCGCGCGGCGCAGACCAGCGTATGGCGACGGGCGCGGTGTGCGTCTTGTCCATCTCCGCAATGACGGACTCGGGAACGTCGAGATTGACCAGCCGCTGTCGCGAGCCGCGGCCGTACATCTCGACACCGCCGACCGTCTTGGAGGTGATCGTCGCAAGATATTCCGCCGCTGCGGACGCCACCGCCGAACTGTAGATTTCCATCAGCGGCTGGCCGGCCTTCACGCGCGTGCCGGTGGTCACGTCGGCGACCTTCTGCACGAAGCTTTCGGCGCGCATCGCGATCACCGACACGCGGCGTTCATCGAGCTGGATCGTGCCGGGCGCCTTCACCGAGACCCGGATCGAGCGCCGCGTGACGGGCTCGGACTTCACGCCCGCGCGCTGGATCTTGCCGGGCGACAGCTTCACCGTGCCGTCGTCGGTGTCGTCGCCTTCGTAAACGGCGACATAGTCCATCCCCATCGGATCCTTCTTTGGGACGGGCGACGTGTCGGGCAGCCCCATCGGATTGCGGTAGTAGAGGATTTTTCGCGGCGAAGCCGCTTGCGCCTTCGGTAGCGCCGGCGCGACGGCCGCTCCATCGTCGTCGTAGACCGGCAGATAGTCCCGCCCGCGGTCGTCCTTCTTCGGACCCGCAGACCAGAGCGACGCGCCGCTTGGATCGCGGTAGTAGAGCGGAGTTCGCTCCGCGGCGGCCGCAGCCGATGATATGTCGGCCTCAGCGAGCCAGCCCGCACCGTTCGAATGCCAGTAGTAGCCGGCCAGGACCAGGCCGCCGCCCAGCGCAAGTGCCGTCAGGAGACGCAGCGTTTTCATGTCGTGTATCCGCGCACCCGGGAGCGCGCGTCCGTGTGAAGGAAAAGGGGGAATGTCGGGCGCTGCCGGGCAGCGCCCGAACGCTCACTTGACCGCCGTGACGATCACCTTGCCGGTGACGGTCTCCGGTTCGCCCTGCACCTTCACGGACAGCGTCATCTGGTAGCGGCCAGCCATCGGCAGGTCCGTCTTGAAGGCGTACACACCAGGCTCCCTGGACGGCAGCGGCGCGACCGCCGATTCCATCTCGGCCATCCCGTCCGGGGCCATGTCGAGGCGGGTCTTGAAGATGACTGCGTCCGGTATCGGCTTGCCGGACTGCTTGTTCGTCAGGCGAACGGCGAGCGTGACGTCTTCGCCCTTCCTCATCTGCGGAGTGACGGGCTCGAAGGCGTAGTCGCCCGCGCCCGCCATCGCGGCTGAAGCGGCAAGCGAAAGGGTGGCGGCGAGAGCCGCGGTGCGGATTTTGGAAAGCATTGTCTTGTCCTCATGAATTGATCTTTCGCCGTGGCGCGTGAAGCGCGCACGTCAGTCGTCGTCGCGAGCAGGCATGCCGCTCGCGTCTCGGGCTTTGCGAGATCAGATTCGAGGAGGTCGGAAAGGAGGACTGCCGCCGCGGAAGGAAACGACCTGATCCGGGGGAATAGCCAACGTGCTGGCCATGACGGCGAGACGCTCGAACGCCACGGGCCTGACATCACCGAGCGCGATGATCCCACCGACGCAGCAGAAGCCCATCCCGCACTTGTAGCCGCCGCTATGGGAGCCTGTTCCCTTCATGTCGGGACAACAATCGTCCATCGACATGTCGGCGTCGCCGCTCATGTGCATGGCCGTCTGCATGCCATCCGACGACATTGCGAGGTTCGCCGCGGACGCGCCAACCGGCAGCATCGCCAAGGATATGGCGATGGCGACTGCCAGGATGGTACGGACGAACTGCATCAATATCGACTTACTTTGTCAGGCCGGAACTCGGCCTCAGTAGCATATTCGGGCACCAAAGGCAGTCATTGATCGTGGTCAAGCGTTCGTTACCCAGGCTGGTCCGGAGGCCGGGTTGGACGTTTCGACGCGGTCCTTCGGACTATCGTGCAAAACAGCAACACAAGGCCACCATCGACCGACCAGCCCGTCCAGCAGCCCGCGCGGATGTTGACGCGCTCATCCCCTGATGCCAGTTTCGTGATCGGTAGTGTCCGCAAGGACTCTTCAAGGGAATGCGGTGCGTCCACCTCAGTGGGCAATTCCGCGGCTGCCCCCGCAACTGTAGGCGGATAGTCGACGACCAAACAAACCACTGGAGCCCCGCTTGGGCCTCTGGGAAGGTGGTCGAAGGCGATGACCCGCGAGCCAGGAAACCTGCTGCCAGCCATGGTCACGCGCGAACGCATTGGGCGGGGTGCCCTGATGTCGGACAAGTAGCCGGTGCATCCGCCGCCTGGGGCGAAGGTGGATGACTAAGGCAACCGCGGTGACGGTTTGTTTGCGTCGCCGCAGAGCGTTGTTGTGCAACATTTTCATTTCCGTGCTGGCGCAAGGCCAGCGTTATCGCGTGCTTTCCTGATTACTCTGCTCTCGTCGGTGTCCTTGTCGTCCGCGGCGCTCGCGCAAAGCGCGGCGCAGGACAACCGCTCCCGGGAGGTCGGCCCGGTGATCGTGTCGCCGCCTGCGCCGCGACAGGCTCCTGCCGTCAGCCCCGGCACTCAGAAGCAGCGCGCCGCCCGGCGCGCCGCGGGACGCAATCGTGGCGCCCCTGCTGTCGCCGTTCCGGCCACGCAAGCTCCGAGCGGCCCGGTGCAGACGCCGCTCAACACGGCAGCCGTCACCGATGTCGGCTCCCGGCTCGGCATCACGGCGCGCGAGATGCCGGCGACCGTCGAGGTCATCAGTCAGCGGACGATGCAGGACCTGGGCATCCGGACCACGACCGACGTCGCCAAGGCTGCAGTCGGCGTCACCGGCGGCGATGCGCCCGGCGCGCCCGCCATCTTCTCGATGCGTGGCTTTTCCGGCGACCAGATCTCCACGCTCTACAACGGCATCCCGATCGGGCCGTCGACCATGACCGGCCGTCCCATGGACGTGGCTGGCCTCCAGCAGGTCGAGATCATCAAGGGACCGGACTCGCTGGTGGCGGGCCTCGGTGCGACCGGCGGCGCCATCAACTACGTGAACAAGGCGCCGCACACCGGACCAATCGTCAACGACGCCTTCACCTCCTACGATTCCTTCAACGGCTATCGCGCCGGTTACGGATCGGGCGGCAGCACGCTGATCAACGGCCTCGACTACCGCTTCGATATCAGCCATTTCAACAACAAGGGCTTTATCGACGACACCTATTCGAAGCTCAGCAACGTCTCGGGCCAGCTGAACTATCGCGTCAACGAGAACCTGAAGATCTGGGGCGCAACCGAATACAGGCAGGACAACGACCGCTTCTACTGGGGGACGCCGCTGGTGCCGGCGAACGCGCCGGGCATCGTGCCGACGTACGGCATCGTGTCCGGCGTCTGGAGCAACTATTACCTCGGCGGCGGCACGCCGGTCCCGGTCACCATCGACGCGCGCACGCTGACCACGAACTACAACGTGCTCGACAATCACAGCGGCGCCAACGAGCTCTGGCTGCGCAGCGGCTTTCAATGGGACATCACCAACAACATCTCGCTGAAAAGCCAAGTCTACGGCTATGACGCCCACCGGCACTGGTTCAACAACGAGATCTCGTCGTTCGACCAGACCGTAGGCAATTTCGCAGGCGCGCAGAGCATCTACCGCGAGCGCCTGGCGCTCGATCACGCGCAGCGGCTCTACGGCAACATCACCGACCTCACCGTCAATTCCAACGTCGCCGGAATGGACAATCGCTTCGTCGCCACCGTGGCGGCGAGCAGCAACCAGTTCAACGTCTCGCAGGACACGTTGTTCTTCAATGACTACGTCGATCTCCTCAATCCGGACCGCGGCCTCTACGGCCCGCGCAGCGACGAGAAGATCTACACCCATCTCGACACCACCTCGCTGTCGTTCGAGGACCGGCTCAAGCTGACCTCGACCTTCGCGCTGATCGGCGGCATCCGTTTTGAGAATATCGAGCTGTCGCGGACCCGCTTCGACGAGACTGGCCTCCTGAAAGCCAGCTATCCTTTCTCGAAGACGTTCAATCCGGTCACCGGACGCATCGGCTACACCTGGGACATCGCGCCCGGCGTGATGCTTTACGGCCAGTACGCGACGGCGGCGGACCCGACGGTCGCGAACATCTTCATCCTCAGGCCCACGACGCCGCTGCTGCTCACGACGTCGCGAACCTACGAGACCGGCGTGAAGCTGCTGTCGGCCGACAAGCGCGCGGAGGCCACGCTCTCGGCCTTCGACATCGAGCGCAAGAACGTCTACGTCCCCGAAAGCGGCATCCTCTTCAACGTCGCCGGCAAGATGGCCTCCAAGGGCGTCGAGATTGCCGCCGCGGTCAATCCGGTCGCGGGCCTGAAACTATGGGGCAACGTCGCCTTCGTGCAGTCGCGCTTCATCGACTTCACCTATGTCGACGGCAATGGCGACTTCCAGTCCTATTCGGGCAAGACGCCGCCCAACGTTCCCAACTTCATCGCCAACGCCGGCGCCTCCTATCGCTTCGACACGAAGCTGCCGGTGGAGATCGGCGGCCTCGTCCGTCACGTCGGCGACCGCTTCAACTTCCAGGACAATCTGGTCACGATGGACGCCTACACGATCTTCGACGCATACGCGTTCGTCGATATTCCAAAAGCCTATTTCCCGGGCGTCGACCAGACCCGGATCAGCTTTCGCGTGAGGAACCTGACCAACAAGCTCTACGCGGCCTGGGGCGATCCGGGTTACACCGACCAGATCATCCTGGGCGCGCCGCGCAGCTACGAGGTCGCGGCTTCGTTCAAGTGGTAGTCGCGGATCACCTCGTCCGCGCCGTGGCGGGAGGTGTCACGCGACAGTAGGACGCAATCGCAAATCGATTGCGCCGTTGAAGCCGCGGGTCTCGAGAGCTATCGATCAACGAAACCTCGCTTCCATCGGGAGGAACGCATGAGCACCATCACCGGCGGTTGTCACTGTGGCGCAATCCGCTATCAGGTCGAGGGCGAAGCGATCGTGCACGCGCTGTGTCACTGCCGCGATTGCAGGCTTCACGCGGGCGCTCCCGTCGTCGGCTGGACGATGTACGCGGACGATGCCGTCAAGGTGACCAAGGGCGAGCCCAAGGTGTATCACTCCTCGGAACATGCCTGGCGGCACTTTTGCGGCGACTGCGGAACCGGCCTGTTTTATGTCAATGCCGACATGTTACCCGGGGTCATCGACGTCCAGAGCGCGACCTACGACGATCCCGATGCCGTACCGGCGACGATGCACATCCAGGTCGCAGAGCGCCTTCGATGGATGGAGCGCGCGCACGAACTGCCGACATTCGACCGCTATCCTCCGCCACCGTAGCGGCGCGCGCGAAGCGTTCGCCGTCTGGATGGAACCGCACAAACACCATCTTGCAACGGCCGGACGATCTCACGTAGATTGATCGGCGTGGGGACGAAGCAGACTCCCCGTGAGACCTCGGTCCAAGCTCTGCGCAGCACGCCATTCGTGGAGCTTGCGCATGGATACCGAACGCCACCCTCCTCTCCGCCCTACCGTTGCCATCCTCTCCCGCGGCGACGCTGCCGCGCGCCGGGACACGACGGCACAAAACAGCCGCTTCGTCCGCGTTTTCGAAGCACTCGCCGCGGTCGGCATCGAAGCCCGGCCGGTGATCTACGACGAGATCTTCGCCGACGCCGTCCGCGATCAACTGCTCGCCGTCGATGGCGTGCTCGTCTGGGTCGATCCGATCCATCAGGGCAAGACGCGCGAGGCCCTCGACCCGCTGCTTCGCGACGTTGCGGCGCAAGGGCCATGGGTGAGCGCACATCCCGACGTGATCCTGAAGATGGGCGTCAAGGACGTGCTCTACCGAACGCGTCATCTCGGCTGGGGAGCCGACACGCATCGCTATGACACCGCCGCAAGCTTCCGCGCCGAATTTCCTTCGCGCCTTCAGGCGAACGGTCCGCGCGTGCTCAAGCAAAATCGCGGCAATGGTGGCCAAGGGGTGTGGAAGGTGGAGGCCCTGCCCAACGCGGACGCCATGGTTCGCGTGCTGCATGCCCAACGCGGCAGTCTACCCGAGGACATGCCGCTCGATGCCTTGCTCGCCCGCTGCGAACCGTATTTCGGATGGGGCGGCTGCATCATCGACCAGGCGTTCCAACCCCGCCTGCCCGACGGCATGATCCGCTGCTACATGAGCGGCGCTGAGGTCGTGGGCTTCGGGCATCAATTGATCAAGGCGCTGATCCCGCCGCCGGAAGGCCCCGACGCACCTGAGGCGCAGCCGGGCCCACGGATCATGCACGGACCCGATGCTCCGCAATTCCAGGCGCTCCGAAGATCGATGGAGGACGAATGGACGCCGCAGCTGATGGACACGCTCGGCATCGACGAACCGTCGCTGCCGGTGATCTGGGACGCCGACTTCCTGTACGGGCCCCGCGACGCCGCCGGTACCGACACCTACGTCCTGTGCGAAATCAACGCGAGCTCATGCTTTGCGATTCCCGACGACGCGCCGGCGGCAATCGCCCGAACGGTGAAGCACCGCTTGCTCCGGACTCAAGCAGTGCGTTCGGGCGCATAACCGGCGGCCCGGCTTCGACACCCTAATGCGCAGCGCAGCGGCAGCTTTCATAGGCGACGGGATCGTGGCTGTTGACGATGCTCACGCGGTCGCCGTGGTTCAGCTTCAGCGCGCGCAGCCGCGCCTGGTTGGCGATCCGCATCTTGCGATCCATGTCGCCGCGGCGCTGGAAATAGCCGAGCATGAGCGGCACGTGCGGCGACGCGTCGAGCTGGCCGTGGTGGAAATAGCTGTCGCCGGCATGCAGCAGCCATTTCTCGCCTGATCGCACCGCGATGCCGCAATGGCCGAGTGTGTGGCCGGCGAGCGGGATCATCAGGATGTCGGCTTCCTTGTCGCCGAGCGCGCGCACGCCCTTGAAGCCGAACCAGTCCTCGCCGGCCTCGCCATAGAATGTCCAGCCCGGCCCATGGCTCCACTGCCCCGTGACATAACGCCCTTCGGGCGGCGCGGGCTTGCGCAGCACCGCCATGTCGTATTCGGCGCGGTGGACGTGGATCGCGGCATGGGGAAAGTCCGGCACGCCGCCGGCGTGGTCGCGGTCGAGATGCGTCAGCAGCACGTGGCGCACATCGCTGGGCGAGTAGCCGAGCGCCTTCACCTGCTCGACCGCCGTCTCCGCCGGATCCAGCCTCGGCGCGGTCTGGCGCAGCCATCGGCCCCCGAGCCGATCGGGCGTTGCGATATCGCCGAGACCGATGCCGGTGTCGACCAGAGCGAGTCCGTCCCTCGTCTCGACCAGCAGGCAATGGCAGACCAGGCGGGCGCGCTGGAACAGGCCGCCCGTGCCGTTCACAAGGCGGCGGCCCATGGGGCACATCGTGCCGGTGTTGAGGTGCTGGATCTTCATGGCGCGTTCCTGCTGTTGTGAGCAGGGCGTTCTTGCCACCGGGCGATCTATAGGTAAAATATTGAATATTGATACTATCTCTAGGCATATCCTATGGACATCCGCGAGCTTCGCTACTTCGCAGCCGTGTACCGCGAGCGCAATCTGACCGCGGCGGCGCGGGCTTGCTTCGTGTCGCAGCCGTCGATCTCGACCGCGATCACCCATCTGGAGGCCGAGCTCGGCACCACCCTGTTCATCCGGCACAAGAAGGGCGTCGCGCCGACCGCCTCAGCCGAGCAGTTTCATGCGCTGGCCCGCCGCATCATCGACGAGGCGGACGCCGCACGCAGCCTGTTCAGGAAGCCGAATACGAAGACCACCGTCACGCTGGGACTGATGCGCACGCTCGACATACCCCGAACGATCGCGCTGCTGAAGCCGCTGACGGCGCGCACCGACATCGCGCTCCGCCTCGTCGGCAGCGACGAGCGCGCCGATGCGCGCATCATCTCGAAGAGCATGCTCCGCGCCGACGAGCATTTCGTCGCGCTGTGGAGCGAGCGCTATGTCGCCGCACTTCCGCCCTCGCATCCGCTGACGCTGAAGGAGAAGCTGCGGACCGCCGATCTCGCCGGCGTCCCTCTGATCGACCGCTGCCATTGCGAGCAAAGCGAATTCTTCGGTCGGAGCTCACAACGAAGGCAGACCGCGGCGATCGCGCAATCGGAGGATTGGGCGATGGCGCTGGTCGCGGCCGGCGTCGGCATTGCCATCGTCCCGGAAGGCGTGGCGCGCGGCAACCCTGATGTCGCGGTGCGCGAGATCGAGGTCAGGGTCAAACGCGAGGTCGGCCTCGCCTACCGCGCGTCAGAGCCGCTGGCGGATGCGCTGAAGGAGTTTGTCGGGAAGCTCCAGAGGCAGCGGCGAAAGCCGGATCGGACCGGCCCACGGCGTAACAAGCGCAGGAAGTCCTAGCCCTTCGTGACCACGGCGCGCCCGTAAGGCGGCTGCGCCGCGACCGGCGGATTGGCGGTCTGGGCTGCGAGTTCGCCGATCAGGCGGTCGGCATCGGCGGCCATGCCGTCGGGCGCCTGGATCACCAGACGCTCCAGCGCCCAGCGATAGGACGAGACGCGCTGCTCGAGGCACAGCTGCACCCACTGGATGATCAGCGAGTTCTCCTGCATGCGCGCGACCGCATCGTCCCTCTCCCTTGGCGAGAGCTCGGAGACGCGCGCCATGGTCGCATCGCGCTTCCTGTCGAGATCGATGACGCGGATCGCGGAGCCGAAGAACGGCTCGAAACGGGTGATGTCGTTGCGCACGTCCTCGATCAGCTGCGCATAGCGCGATGAATGCGAGCGATGCGGCTCGTCGATCAGCGTGCGCCCATACATGGTGCGGTCGAACACGACCTTCTGCTGCCAGGGCGACGGCAGCGCCCTGTAGTCGCCGAATACGCTCTTCCAGGCGGGCCGCGACAGCGGCGGCTCGATCATGGGATAGGCGAGATCGCGAAGCTGGCGCTCCGCGTCGGTGAGCTGGAATTGTGACGACTTCAGGCCGACGCTGCCGGTGGCCTCGGCCCCGAGCCAGCGATGCATGTCGTCGCTGCGCATGTCAGCGCGGGTGCGGCCGAAATCGCCGCCGCTGCACGCGCCGAGCGTCGCACCGACGAGTGCGAGCAGGACGGCCGTTACGACAGGCCGGATCTGGCGGATGGCATCCGGCATTGCAAAAGCCGGATGCTAGCGGCGACGACGACGGCGCCCCGGCGCTGTGCCCTGCTCCGGCCCGCGATCGCCGCTGGTTTCTTCCGTCTGGCGCTCGATGCGGATCACGGGGAGGATCAGAATCGTTCCCGTTTCCGTACGCGGCGTGGCATCCCCCGACGAGCCTGCCCGGCGACCGGCCGGAAATTCGATAATGGTCCCCATATCAGCTCTCTATCAATTGCCGCGCGACCGAGCGCGCTGGTGCAACGTGCGTTCATTAAGATCAGTTCATGGTTAACGGGGTGTAAACGCGCCTTCCGGACCGTAACTTCACGGGCGGCCTCCCGCGTCCCGTTGCGGGACGACAACACCTGAAATGATGGGGTCGACTTCACGCCTCGTTTTCCTTAACGAGCCTTTAAAGGAACCTGCGTTAGGCTCGCGGACGAGTATCTTTTCCAGGTCGCGTATCTCTCCATGACCAAGTCGCTGTTTCCCGGATTCGACGGGCTGATGAGCCTCTCCCGTCGCGAAGGCGTTGATGTTCGCCCGACGCTGCTGCGCGTGCTGACGGACCTCTATGTCCAGGCGCCCACCCACAGCGACGACGAGCAGCGCCAGTTCATCGAGCTTGCGACGCGGCTGATCGACCAGGTCGACGATGCGACGCGCGCGGCCGTCAAGGCGAAGCTTGCGATCTATCCGCAGACGCCCGTCCCGGTCCTGCAGAAACTCGGGCTGGTTGCGACCCAGGAAGGCCGCAGGGTTCCGCTCGCGCGCGAAATTCGCAGCTCCCCGCAGGCGGCTTCGCCAGCTCGCACGCCGACCGACGCCGAGTTGCGCATGGCCGCCAACATGGCGATGCAGCCGAAGGAAGCGGCCGAGATCCACGACATGTTCTTCCGCGCCGATGCGACCCAGCGCGCGCTGGTCCTGCACAATCTGGCGCAAACCCCGCTGAAGGCCGCGCCGCGGATTCCGACCGTGCGTGCCAAGCGCGCGCTCCAGATCCTGGAGATGGCGGCAATCGCCAACGATGTCGAGAATTTCACCTACGAGCTCGGCGACAGCCTGATCCTGCCCTCGCGCGTCGCAGCCCAGATCGTCGACGATGCCGGTGGCGAAGCGCTCGCAATCGCCGCGCGCGCGCTCGACATGCCGAGCCCGAACTTCCAGCGCATCCTCCTGTTCTTCAAGCCGGAGATCGGCACGTCGGTCGATGCGGTGTACCGGTTGTCGCGGCTCTACGACCGGCTCAGCGACCGCTCCGCGCTGGTGATGCTGGCGGCCTGGCGCGGCTCGACGCTCGCAGTCACGCGCGCAAAATACCAGTCGTCGCTGCATGACAGCGAACGCCAACGCCCGCGTGCGGGCGCCAGCCAGACCCGGCCGGGCGTGCAGCCGGGCTCGGCGCCTGCGGTGCGGACGGGCACCGACGGATCGGACCGCTAGGTCTTCGCCAATTCGAGGAAGTGACGACCTTTGCGGTCCTCGGTCTCGACGATCCAGGCGTCCGGATCGAAGCGGATTTCCTTGGTGAGGCGCTCCTCGACCGCTGGCTCAGGCATCGGCTGCGCGGCAAGTGGCACGAAGAAGCGATCGACCGGCCGGCCGTCGTCATAGACGGTCTGCGGCGCCGGTACGTACAGCATCGCGTTGCCGTCGAGCAGCGACACCTTCACGAATACCGCGCCCGCCTCCTCGGCACCGCGACGACGCACCGCCCCGAACACGCCTTCGGTCTGGCACCGGCGCAGGTAGGCGGAAACCCAAATGTTTGATTTCAAACGCATGAAGAGCACGATAGGCCAGTGCTGCAATCAGCACCAGCCTTCGCACAACAATGACGCTTATTCGACGGGGTGGCCGATCGCGGCTCCGAGCTCGCGCAGCAGGCGGTCGGAGACCTGACCCGTCACCTGCATCTTGTGCTCGCGCTCGAATTTCTGGATCGCGGACTGCGTCTCTGCGCCCATCGTGCCCGTGATCTTCAAATTGCCATAGCCGTATTCGGATAGCGCGCGCTGCACGCCGGCGATACGCCGCGCGGCCGGACTCTGCGCGACGGGAATCGGCGCCGGCGGACGCGCGATGGCGACGGATTGCGGCGGCGCCGACGTCGTTTGCTTGACCAGATTGGTCATCGGATCGCCCGCGCGCGGCGTCGATGCCGTCGCCTCGACCGGCTTCTCGGGGGCCTTCTCGGCGGCGCGCTCGACAGGCTTGGGCTCGGCGCGGAATTCCGTCGCTCTCGGCTCCAGCGGCGAGGTATCCGCGCCGACGGGGCGCGGACGCGGCAAGGGGTTCGACAGCGGCACGGACGACGGCGCGGGAAGATTGATCACGGTGCCGAACATCGGCGCCGGATGCCGGCCGGTCTGAAGGAACAGCGCGTTGGCAACGATCGCGCTGACTGCGGCGACGGCGACGAGACCGGCCAGCGTGTCCTTGGGACTGTGCAGCAGGATGCGCATCGCAAGATTGCGCTCGGTCTCGACATCGATGACCGCGGCCTTGGCGCCACGGCGGCGCGGAGCGGCTTCGTCCTTGGCAGACTTCTTAGGCACTTTTCTTCACCAGAGCTGGTTGGTCGTGAGATTGGTCCTGAAGCTCCTGGCGCGGCACCGGCGTCAGCGTCGCGATCTTGCTCTCGGCCGCCATTCTATCGGACGTCTTGGCCTGCGGCGGCGTGTAGACGAGCGGCAATCTGACGGTGACGGAGGTGCCCTCGCCGAGCCTGCTTTGTACAGTCAATTCGCCGAGATGCAACGCCACCAGACTCTTCACGATCGAAAGCCCGAGACCCGTGCCTTCGTGACGGCGCTGATAGGTCTTCCCGGCCTGGAAGAACGGCGCACCGATGCGCTTGAGATCATCGGCCGCAATGCCGACACCGGTGTCGCTGATGCGCAGCGCGAGCTGCGATCCGGACACCGCGGCCGATACGGCGACCTGACCGCCGCGCTCGGTGAACTTGATGGCGTTGGCGACGAGATTGAGCACGATCTGCTTGAAGGCGCGCGGATCGCCGGTCATGACAGGCAGGTCCTGCGGCGCATCGGTGATGAGGTCGATGCCGTTCTCCCGCGCCTTCAGCGCCAGCAGATTGCAGCAATGCATCAGAGAGGCGCGCGGCGTGAACGGTTCCGACGCAATCTCGAAATTGCCCGATTCCATCTTCGACATGTCGAGGATGCCGTTGACGACCGACAGCAGATGCTGGCCGGAATCGTTGATGAGCTGGGCATATTCCTTGCGTTGGGCCGCACCCAGCATCAGGGTCTGCTCCTGCGCGATCATCTCGGAGAAACCGATGATGGCGTTGAGCGGCGTGCGCAGCTCGTGGCTCATGGTGGCGAGGAAGCGGGTCTTGGCAGCATCGGCCGCTTCCGCGGCGCTGCGCGCCTGATCGAGCGCCTGCTCCGCGAGCTTGCGATCGGTGACGTCGCGCATCACGCCGACGACTTCCGCCTCGCGCGTGGCATCGCCGTCAATATCCTGGCGGCCGATATCCTGGTCGAGCGGCCGGCAGCGCATCTCGACCCAGATGAAATCGACCTGGCCACGCTCCGATCCGGCCGGCTCCCGCCGCAGCCGGAACTCGACGCTGCGCACGTCGCCGCGCGCGGCATCGGAGAGCGCGGTGAGATAGGCCGGACGATCGGCGACATGGACGCGGTCGAACAGGCCGTGGCCGAGCAGCTGCGCGACGGGCATGCCGAGCATGGCTTCCACCGCCGGCGAGATGAACTGCACCGCGCCGTTGCGCCGATGCCGCGAGATGACGTCGCTCATGTTGCGCGCCAGCAGCCGATAGCGCTCTTCCTCGCGCAACAGCAGTGCAACGCTGGTGCGCGCGAGCGATTCCGCACCGAAGGCGAGGCCCGCGGCATAGAGCGTCGCCGAGGCGACGCCGAACGCCATCAGCACGCCGCGTTGTGCGGCGCTGGCGTCTCCAGCCGGAAGCCAGCCGAGCTGGCCGGCAAAGATCAGGACGCCGGCGCAGGACAGCGCAAGCAGGGAGGCAAAGGCCGCGACGCGGCGCGAGGCCGACAACGCGGCTTCCAGGGGAACCACGACCAGCCAGATCGCAGCGAATGATTCGATGCCGCCGGTGGTGCCGGCAACCGCCATGATCAGGCCGGCGAGCGCCAGCGACGACAGCACATGGGCGCCTTCATAGCGGCCGGTGCGCGACAGGAACCATGACAGGAGAATGGGGGCGATCAGCCACGCGAAGGCGGCGACCTCGATCGCGCTCGGCACGCCGCGCGTGGCGAGATAGACCGGGAATGCGGCAAACGCGGCCAGGCTGCCGAGCAGCCGCGGCGCCATGAAGGCGCGATGGCGCGCTCGCGTCAGCGCGTCGTAACGCGCGGAGGGATGCAGCAGTGCATCGAGACAATCGCGGATGATACTCAAAACTGTCACGGGTCTCGCGCTTCGGCCCACTCGTCGAGAAGACGCGCCGGAACGCCTCCTTATCGTTGAGCCACCGTGTCAGAGCGACCTTAAACGAGTGCTAAGGCAATGCGGCCCGCCGCCGGACACTGTGTCATCGCGGAGATTTTTAGGCGATTTGACCACGTCATCATCGGGGATGGTGAACACAGGGTTTCACCAGTCCCCGCATGGTTTCGAATTGGTGGACAAGCGGCGCCACCGGAATCACGGGGCTCCGGCGTCAATCGAAAATTTACGACGTGGCGGTTCGGGAAGATTCTTGCGTAGATTTTCCGCGAATTAAGCGGAAGGCAATCACTTGCGATTTATCGAGAGTTGCTAGGTCCGGCGCCTCGCGGGCATCGCCGCGGCGGGATCTAACATACAGGTCGATAAGATGCGCTTTCTGCTCCGCATCACATTCTGGCTCGGGCTGGTGCTGGTGCTCCTGCCGCGGGACAAGACGCCCGAATCGGAGAAGCTGCCGCAGATCGGCGCCGCCGATGCGGTGCAGGCTGCGACCGCGGCCGTCTCCGACGTGACCCAGTTCTGCAAGCGCCAGCCGGCGGCCTGCGAGGTCGGCGGCCAGGCCGCGACCATCATCGGCCAGCGCGCACAGGACGGCGCGAAGAAGATCTACCAGATCATCAACGACAAGAAAGAACAGCTCGAGAAGACCGACAAGAAGGCGCCCGATCATACCGGCTCGATCGCGCTGGCCGGCGAAGGCGATGCCGCCTCGGGCGAGGCGCCGCGCGACACCCTGAGCCAGGACGACCTCGCGCTGGAATGGCGCGGCCCTGCGGCGGCGCCGGCGAATTAGCGGCCAAACCCTATCGATTTCGCCTCCTCGCATCCTTATATTGGCCTGAACGGGAACATTGGGCCAGCATGACGACGATCGACGAAATCAGGGACAATTTCGAGCTCCTGGACGAGTGGGACGACCGCTACCGGTACGTCATCGAGCTCGGCCGCACCCTGGAACCGATGCCCGAATCCGAGCATTCGGCCGAGAACAAGGTGAATGGCTGCGTCAGCCAGGTCTGGCTCCAGAAGCTGGTCGATCGCGATGGCGGCGCCCCGATCCTGAAATATCGCGGCGACAGTGACGCCCACATCGTGCGCGGGCTGGTCGCGATCGTGCTCTCGCTTTACTCCGGCCGCACGCCACAGCAGATCCTTGCGACCGACGCGATCGCGGTGTTCAACGAATTCGGCTTTCGCGATCATCTGACGCCGCAGCGCTCCAACGGCCTGCGCTCGATGGTCGAGCGCATCAAGACCGACGCGAAAGAGGCGCTCGCGGAAGCCACCTGAAGCGGTTACTTCCGCTTCCGCTGCTGCTGTCCCAGTCCCATCTGCTTTGCCAGTTGCGAGCGCGCCACCGCGTAGTTCGGCGCGACCATGGGATAGTCGGCCGGCAGGCCCCATTTCTCGCGATATTGCTCCGGCGTCATGTTGTACTGGGTGCGCAGATGGCGCTTCAGCGACTTGAAGCGCTTGCCGTCTTCCAGACAGACCAGATAGTCCGGCGCGATCGACTTCTTCAGCGACACCGCCGGCTTGGCCGGCTCGAGCGGCGCGGTCTCGGTGCGGCCTGACGAGACGCGCACCAAGGCGCCATGCACCTGGCTGATCAGGTTCGGGATATCGGCCGCCGGCGTCGGGTTGTTGCCGACATAGGCGGACACGATGCTCGCCGTCAGCTCGATGAAATTCTTAGCCCCGTTATCCGACATGGGCCCGACCTTTCCCTGACCTTGCGTCTCGCCGGAGAGACGACGCCTAAGTATTCCGTGTCAACAATACATTCGGCCGAAATAAGACGACTGACGAATATGAGCTGATTACTGACGAAGTGACAAGAACGATGGCGCTCTACTTGGACGCGGCGGCCTCAGGACCGCTGGTCGAGATGGGCGCGCAGTTCGTCGATCGAGGCGAAGCGCATCATGCCTTCCGGCATCTGCGCTTCGATCGAGCCATCGGAATAGAGCGAATAGGCCATGCCGTCGACGATACCCGATTTGAGCACGGTCACGGGCGCCTGCTCGACCGGCGTCGGTTCGGGGGGAGGCGGCGGCGGGCCGGGCTCGGTAAAGATCGACGGGGAGCGCGGCGGCGGGCGACGCCCGGCGGCCGGCGGTTCCGGTGGCCGCATACGG
Source organism: Bradyrhizobium sp. 482_C4_N1_8 (assembly GCF_052075965.1). Taxonomy (NCBI): domain Bacteria; kingdom Pseudomonadati; phylum Pseudomonadota; class Alphaproteobacteria; order Hyphomicrobiales; family Nitrobacteraceae; genus Bradyrhizobium; species Bradyrhizobium sp. 482_C4_N1_8. The sequence continues at coordinate 6,631,952 of NZ_CP197231.1, forward strand.
TCCGGCCTCGGCCAGGCATCGTCGAAGCTCGCCGGCTGACTCTCCGGGCCGGCCGGTTCCGTGGGCTCGTCATGAGGCTGCGGCGGCAAGCTCTCTGTCGCCTTCGCCTCCGCGCGCTCGCGCTCCTTGCGGGAGGACGATGCGAACAACAGGTTGCGGCGGCGCGGCGCTTCCGGAGCCGCAGGCGGTGTCGGAGCTTCCGGCTCCGGCGGCGGTTCGGCGCGCGGCCGCTCGCGCGCGGCGGCCTCGCTCTGCCACGGCGGCAGACCCGCGGCCGGTGGTGGCTCGGTTTTCGTCGCCGGTGCCGGGAACGGCTCGGACACTGGCGCGCCAGGCACCGCGAGGCCCGGCAGCACGGGCCTGACCCGAACCTCGGCCGGCGCGGCCGATCCGGCCAGCCGGCGGGCGATGCCCTTCAGTTCCACGACCACGACGTAAAGGCCGGCCAGTAACATTCCGGAGCAGACGCCAATGGTGCCGGAGATTATGAGGGTGCTACCGAGGCTGGCCTCCCTAACGGTGAAGCCGAACAGGATCGTAAGGAGGCCCGCCAGGACGGCGAAAATCCCCACAATCAACAATGCCAAGCTCATCGAACTCACCCCTGGTCGCGCAGCCGTGCGCGACACCCGTTACGCCACGATACCGTCATACGGTGTTCCACGCCAACGGCGAATTAGAGCCTGCGTTCCTAAAGGGAAGGATATCAGGGACTTATTCACATTCCCTTCAGCTACCACCCGCTACTTCTAACCTGCTCTCAACTGTCTGGATTTGCTGCGTCGCATCAGGATTTTAGCCATAATGCCCAATTACTTGGTAATGGAACTGCGCTATAGGGATTCCGGGGAAGTGGCCCGCGGGCACCAGCAGGGCCAAGAGGGGATTCCGGGTCACCAATAGCCATGACATCCATCACGACTTCGGCGATCGACACGCCTCTGCGGCGCTCGGTTGAACGGACTTGCGACGATCTCGCCATGCTGGTGCTGGCTGCGGTCGCCGTCATTGCAGGCTTGACCTTCCGCGACTACGGGCTCGGCTGGGACGATTACACCCACGCTGAATATGCCGACCTGCTGCTGCGCATGTTCGGTTCCGGCTTCAGGGACACCGCGGCGCTCTCTTTCGCGAATCTCTACATGTATGGCGGCGGCTTCGACATGGTCGCGGCTCTCCTGCACAAGGTCATTCCGCTCGAGCTGTTCGAGACGCGACGCATGCTCGGCGCCATGGTCGGCGTGATCGGGCTTGCGGTGACGTGGCGGCTCGGCCGCCGCATCGGCGGGCCCCTTGCCGGTCTTGCCGCGCTCCTGCTGCTCGCGCTCTGCCCGATCTTCTACGGCCACATGTTCATGAACCCGAAGGATGCGCCCTTCGCGGTGGCCATGATCATCCTGATGCTGGGCCTCGTCCGTCTCGCCGAGGAATATCCGCAGCCGTCGCCGCGCACAATCCTGATCGTCGGCCTGGGTGCCGGCCTCTCGCTCGGCTGCCGCGTCCTCGGCGGCCTCGCACTGGTCTACGCCATGATCGGCTTCATGCCGCTGTTCCTGGAGGAGCTGCGCACCGAAGGCGCCCGCGAAGCAGCCCGCCGCTTCGCCCATGTCGTCTACGTGCTGCTGCCCGGCCTCGTGTTCGGCTATCTCGTGATGGGCCTGATCTGGCCGTGGTCGATCATGGAGCCCGGCAATCCCTTCGAGGCCCTGACCTATTTCTCGCACTTCTTCGAGAAGCCCTGGAAGGAGATGTTCGACGGCGCGATCGTGTCCGTGCCCGACATGCCCTGGTCCTATCTGCCGACGCTGTTCGCGCTGCAGCTTCCCGAGGTGATGCTGGTGCTGATGGGCGGCGCCGTGGTTAGCACCTTCGCGATGCTGCCGCGCCGCGAGGTTCCGGCGCGCCGCAAGACCATCCTCTTGATGCTGACGCTGGCGGCGACCCTGCCGCTCGCGATCGCGATGGTAAAGCGGCCGGCGCTGTACAACGGCATCCGCCATTTCGTCTTCGTGATCCCGCCGATGGCGGTGCTCGGCGGCGTCGCCTTTGCCTGGGCCATGGAGCGCCTGCGCACCAACCACCGCACCTGGCAGCCCGTCGTGCTCGCGACCTTCTGCTTCGGCCTCGCGCTGTCGCTGGCCGAGATGATCCGGCTGCATCCCTATCAATACACGCACTTCAACCACATCGCCGGCACCGTGCGCGGCGCCGACGACCGCTTCATGCTGGACTATTGGGGCCTTGCGCTGAAGCAGGCCTCGGACGAATTGCGCGAGCAGATCGTCGAGCGGCAGGAAGTGGCGCCGGGCAACCGCAAATGGAAGGTCGCGGTGTGCGGTCCGCAGCGCCCGGCCCAGGTCGCGCTCGGGCCCGACTTCACCATCGGCTGGGATTCCAACGCGGCCGATTTCGCGATGACGCTCGGCGAGTTCTACTGCAAGGGCCTCACTGCGCCCGTGATGGTCGAGATCAAGCGCGACGACGTGGTGTTCGCCCGCGTCTACGACATCCGCGGCCGTAGCATTTCCAGCCTGCTGTCGATCCCGGCGCCGTAATAATTTTCTCCGGGAGCTTTCGGGAAGGCGCCCCCCATTTCGCGGAGCCTGTCATCGGGCGGCGCTTCGCGCCGACCCGTTGGCTCCATGCGGGCTACGCGTGGCTGCTGCGATTTGACCGCCTTGCCGCCAGCCTCACCCGCGACTACGCTCCCTCCCCGCAACAACGATGTTCGGAGAGATAAGCCATGTCGCCAGCGGAAGCGCGCCTGAAGGAAGTGCCGTCGAACATGACGGAGGCGGAGTGGCAGCAACGGGTCAATCTCGCCGCCTGCTACCGCCTCGTCTCGCTGTACGGCTGGGACGATCTGGTCGACACCCACATCTCCGCCCGCGTGCCCGGCCCCGACCATCATTTCCTCATCAACCCCTACGGACTGATGTTCGACGAGATCACGGCATCGAGCCTCGTCAAGGTCGACCTGCACGGCAACCAGCTCTCCGAGAGCGAGTACAGCATCAACCCGGCCGGGTTCACCATCCATTCGGCGATCCACGAGGTGCGCGAGGACGCAATCTGCGTGCTGCATCTCCACACGCTCGACGGCACCGCGGTGTCGAGCAGCGCGGAAGGGCTGCTGCCGCTGAACCAGACCGCCCAGCTCGTCACCCACGACCTCGCCTATCACGACTACGAGGGCATCGCGCTCGATCACGACGAGCGGCCGCGGCTGCAGAAGGACCTCGGCGACCACAACCACATGCTGCTGCGTAACCACGGCACGCTGACGGTCGGCCGGTCGGTCGCCTCCGCGTTCGAGCGCATGTACCATCTCGAGCGCGCCTGCTCGATGCAGGTGCGCACGCGCGCTCTGGGCACGCCGGTCTACCCGGTTGAGGAGATTGCGATCGAGAAGAACACCGAGCTGCTCGCCAACCGCGACCGCGCCGAGCTGCGCGCCACCAACCTGGTCTGGCCGCCGCTGCTGCGCAAGCTCGACCGCGAGCTTCCGGGCTACCGGTCTTGAGATTTTGCGGATTTGGTGTAGGGTAGCGTTCAATGAACCTCTACGCCTTTTGGAATGAAACGCCGCCCAATTCCGGGCGGCGTTTTTATTTGCGCCGTCATTGCGAGGAGCGAAGCGACGAAGCAATCCAGACTGTGCCCGTGGAGGGATTCTGGGTTGCTTCGCTACGCTCGCAATGACGAGGAGAGAGTCTTCGTAGGGTGGGCAAAGCGACTCGTCCGCCGTAGCTCGAAGAGCGAAGGCGATCGCGGAGAGATGGTGGGCACGGCGCTTTGCGCCTTTGCCCACCCTACGGCACCGCGCCTATGTCACGTCCGCGAGCGCAGCGAGGATCCGCGCCCAGGAGCGGATGCCCTTCTGGAAACTCCGCAGGTCGTATTTCTCGTTCGGCGAATGGATGTTGTCGTCGTCCAATCCGAAGCCGACCAGCAGCGAGTCGAGCCCAAGCGTCCGCTTGAAATCGGCGACGATCGGGATCGAGGCGCCCGAACCCATCAGCACGGTCTCCTTGCCCCACTCCTCGGTCAGCGCCTTGCTGGCGGCGGCGAGCGGTTTCATGTTCCAGTCGAGCGCCACCGCGGGCGCGGCGGAATGATCGCCGAACTCGACCTTGCAGTCGCCCGGAAGCCGCGCCGCCACGTAGTCGCGAAAAGCCTTGCGGATCTTCTGGGGGTCCTGCCCCTCGACCAGGCGGAACGAGACCTTGGCCGAGGCGTGCGACGGGATCACCGTCTTGGAGCCTTCGCCGATATAGCCGCCCCAGATGCCGTTGACGTCGCAGGTCGGACGCGACGAGGCCTGCTCGATCAGCAGCCGGCCCTTCTCGCCGGCGGGGATCGACAGACCGATCGGCTTGAGGAACATCTCCGGCGTGAGGTTCAGCTTCTTCCACTGCTCCAGGATATCGGGCGGCAGATCCTTCACGCCGTCATAGAAGCCGGGGATGGTGATGCGGTTGTCGTCGTCGAACAGGCCGCCCAGGATTTTCGTCAGCACCCGGATCGGGTTCATGGCGCTGCCGCCGAACACGCCGGAATGCAAATCGCGATTGGCGGCGGTGATCTTCAGCTCTTCATAGAGCAGACCGCGAAGCGACGTCGTGATCGCGGGCGTGTTGCGGTCCCACATGCCGGTGTCGCAGACCAGCACGTAGTCCGCTTTGAACTCGTCCTTGTTGGCCTCGATGAACGGCACGAAATTCTTGGAGCCGACCTCCTCCTCGCCTTCGATCAGGAAGGTGATGTCGATCGGCAGCGAGCCGGTCACTTTCTTCCAGGCGCGGCAGGCCTCGACGAAGGTCATGACCTGGCCCTTGTCGTCCTCGGCGCCGCGCGCGACGATGATCTTGCGGCCGTCGGCGTGGTCGGTCACGGCAGGCTCGAACGGCGGACGGTGCCAGAGATCGAGCGGATCGACCGGCTGCACGTCGTAATGGCCGTAGAAAATCACATGCGGCCGTCCGCCGGCCCCGGTCTTGCCGACGATGGCGGGATGGCCGGCGGTCGGGCGCACTTCAGTGGCGACACCGAGGCTCGCGATGTCCTTGGCGAGATGCTCGGCCGCGGCCTTGCAGTCGGCGGCAAAAGCCGGATCCGCAGAGATCGACTTGATCCGCAACAGCGAGAACAGACGCTCCAGGCTGTTGTCAAAATCCTTGTCGATGTGATCGAGCACCGATTGAAGCTGCGCATTGGCCATGGTCGTATTCCTGACTTTTGAGTCTCAAGAGGTACCGGGTTTTAGCGCTGCCGCAGCCTCGGAGCCAGCCGCAACCGGCGGATGCCGGATGTGCCATGCGAGGCTACCCGCAAGAATGGCGGTCGCGACAAGGTTATTGCCCCAGGCCTGGATGACATTGGGAAACCACGGCAGCGACAGCAGCATGAGGATGCCGGCGGCGCCCAGCGCGAGCCAGGTTCCCAGCCGCACGTTCGGTCGCGCGTCGAAGGCGGCGCGATGCATCAGCACCGTCATCGGGAAGAACAGCCACATGAAGTAGTATTGCCGCGCCAGCGGCGATGCCACCGTCATCAGGCAGAACAGGATGCCGAGCTCCTCCGCATCCGAGCGCGCCGTTCGCCGCGCTTGCGACGGCATCACCGCGAGGAAGCCGAGCCCGAGCAACGCCGATAACGCCAGCACGATCAAGTTCGCCGTCTTGTAGTCGACGTCGATGACATTCATCGTGCGCGGTGGCTTGCTGGGATCTTCCTGATTGTAGTTGATCGGGCGGACCAGGCGATGCGTGACGGCAATCAGCGACTGGTTGACCCACGACCAGTTCTGCTCGTCGCGCTGGCCAAAGCCCTTTTCCGAGCTCGTGCCGACCATGCCCTGATACCAGGTCTTGAGCTCGGCCGCGTTGCGCTCGAAGCCGCGGATCGGTGCAGGCACGACATAGAGAAGGATGCCGGTGAAAGCGACCGTCGCGACGGTGGCCGCCCACTTCCTGCGCCAGATCAGATAGGGCAGCACCGCGATCGGAAACACCTTGATGGCGGTGGCGAGCGCGAACAGGAAGCCTGCGAGCCAGGAGCGCTGATGCTGCAACGACCAGAAGCCCCACAGCATCATCGCCAGCAGCACGAGGTTCGGCTGGCCGAGGTCGAACATGTCGAACACGAAGGTCACGGTGACGATGGCCGGCAGCGCTTCGAGCCACGGGCCGGGCCTGCGGCCCGATCCCGTCATGGCATTGGAGAAGTTGCCCGTGTACCACCATGCCACCACGTTCAGGATCGACAGCACGACATAGAGCGGGATCTTGCCGAACCAGCTCGGGATCGCCAGCAGGATCGCCGGCAGCGGTGGATAGATGAATTCGAAATACTCGCCGATCTCGTCGGGATAGAGCGACCCGCCGTGCAGCACCTGCTGTCCGGCCCAGTACCACAGCCCATAATCCTTGGTCTTGCCGTGGCCGAATATCTCGGGAACGAGCACGTCGGCGGTCAGGAGGACGCAGCAGATCAGGAAGAGCAGATCGAGCGGCGCACGTAGCGACAAGGCTCTGTGCGGGCCAAGTTTGTCTGATAGATTCGGTGATGTCACATTATGTCCCGTCGGCAACAAATAGCACGTAGCAGACCGACGGACGCTTGGAGAACCCCCCTCACCTGAATTTATGGTGTTCGGCCTCGCCCGGCGTGCGGGGCAATCGCATCTAAACACTCGCGAGATCTCGTCATGCCCGGGATTGTCCCGCCTGCGCGGCCGAAGCCGCTTCGGCGAGGCGAAGGCCCGGGCATCCAGGTTCTTAGAGCTGCAAGTAAGGCGTGGATGGCCGGGACAAGCCCGGCGATGACGCTGTGGAGGCTTGGTGCCTCAAACCTGGCTTCTCTGCCTAACGACGCAGCAGCCCGCCGAGCGCGCCTCGCACCAGGGTGCGGCCGATCGAGCCACCGAGCTGGCCGGCGACCGATTTGCCGAGATTGGCCGCCATCCCCCCGATCACCTGGTTGGTGACCGATCGCGTCACGTCGCGCGCAATGACCTGGCCCGCCGACAGGCGGCCGCGCTTGACGTTGGTGCCGAAGATGGTGCCGACCATCGAGCCGATCTGGCCGAGAATGCCGCCGCCACCTCCGTCGGCCGCACCGGCATCGGCAGTCGCAGCCGTGCCGGCAATCCGCTTCTGGATCATCTCGTAGGCAGATTCGGCATCGACAGCGGTGTCGTATTTGCCCTTCACCGGGCTCGCATCCATGATCGCCTTGCGCTCTTCCGGCGTGATCGATCCGATGCGGGCCGATGGCGGCCGGATCATGACACGCTCGACCATCGTCGGCGTGCCGTTGCCTTCGAGGAAGGACACCAGCGCCTCGCCCTTGCCGAGCTCCATGATCACCTTGGCGGTGTCGAGCTTCGGGTTGGGCCGGAAGGTCTGGGCCGCTGCGGCGACCGCTTTCTGGTCGCGCGGGGTGAAGGCACGCAGCGCATGCTGCACACGGTTGCCCAATTGCCCGAGCACGCGGTCGGGCACGTCGACGGGGTTTTGCGTCACGAAATAGACGCCGACGCCCTTGGACCGGATCAAACGCACCACCTGCTCGATCTTGTCCATCAACGCCTTCGGCGCATCGTTGAACAACAGATGTGCCTCGTCGAAGAAGAACACCAGCTTCGGCTTCGGCAGGTCGCCGGCCTCGGGCAGCTCTTCGAACAATTCTGACAGCATCCACAGCAGGAATGTCGCGTAAAGCCGTGGACTCTGCAGCAGCTTGTCGGCAACAAGGATGTTGACCATGCCGCGGCCGTCGCGGTCGGTCTTCATGAAGTCCTTCAGCGTCAGCGCCGGCTCACCGAAGAATTTGGTGCCGCCCTGGTTCTCGAGCACCAGAAGCTGGCGCTGGATGGTGCCGACGGTGGCCTTGGTGACGTTGCCAAAACCCTGGGCCTCCTTCTTGATGTCGGCAAGCGGGCTTTCCTCGGCGTCCGCCCCCTTCTTGCCGGCATCCGGCACGATGGCATCGAGCAGCGCGCGCAGATCCTTCATGTCGATGAGGGTCAGCCCGTTGTCGTCGGCGACGCGGAAGGCGACGTTGAGCACTCCTTCCTGCACGTCGTTCAGGTCGAGCATGCGCGCGAGCAGAAGCGGCCCCATCTCCGTGACGGTCGCCCGCACCGGATGGCCCTGTTCGCCGAACACGTCCCAGAACACCGTCGAGAACTGGTCGGGCTGGAACGTCAGCCCCATCTCGGTGGCACGCTTGACAATGAAATCCTTGGCCTCGCCGACCTCGGAGATGCCGGAGAGGTCGCCCTTGATGTCGGATGCGAAGACCGGAACGCCGGCGCGCGCAAATCCTTCCGCCATGACTTGCAGCGATACCGTCTTACCGGTCCCGGTTGCACCCGTGACGAGGCCGTGTCGATTGGCAAGCGCCAGCGTCAGCCATGCCTGCTCGTCTCCCTTGCCGACGAAGATCTTGTCGTCGGTGTCGCCGAGCTTGCTGTCCTGTGCGGTCATGCTTCTCTCTGATCTCTCTGCCGTGTTTCGCCTATTGAAACTCGAATGCACCTGCTCCGTAGTTTAACGCATGTCGCGTGCGGATTAAAACCGTTCAACGCGCCCCGAGCATGCGACATTGTCGGAAACATACCGCCGACATCAGCCGAAAGTAGGAATGACGCGTTCGCACCGCGGCAATTTTTCGCTGAATCCATCTCCGCTCTTGCATCGTTGCAACACTTTTCGCGCCTTCGAGAGTGAATCGGAACCTTGCGTACGTTCATCGCTTGTATTTCACATCGCTCCGGATCAAGATCATTTCGGAAGCAATACTCGGGCATGCAAACCGGCTGAGGGGCGGGCCTTATGGACGAGCTGATCGGGCGGCTGGCGTCGAACGCCAGCATAGATGGTGCTGTGGCTGAAAAGACCGTCGGCATTATCCTGGGCTTCCTCCGCAGCGAAGGTCCTTCCGAGAACGTCGAAGCGCTGATCGATCAGATTCCCGGTGCAGAAGCGGCGATAGAAGCGTCCAGGAGCGGCGGCGGACTGTCGCGGCTGATGGGCGGCGGCCTGATGGCCGTCGGCACGCGCCTGATGGGCCTGGGACTTGGCATGTCCGAGATTCAGAACGTTGCCCGTGAACTTTTCCGCTACGGCCGAGACAAAATCGGAGCGGATCAGATGGGCAAGATCATCGCGGGGACGCCGGGCCTCAGCCAGTTCGCCTGAGCGACGCTTTTCATATCGAGCATCATGACATATCCGATCTCCGAGATTGAGGGCCTGCCAGCCTTTGCCGCCAACAAATTGAAGGCGCAAGGAATCCGCACGACCGACGCGCTGCTCGAGGCGGCCTCGACCGTGAAGGGTCGCAAGGCGCTCGCCGCCAAGACCGGCATCAGCGAGCAGCAGTTGCTGGAATGGGCCAACGTCTCCGACTACATGCGCATTCCCGGGATGGGCCGGGCCAAGGTCGGCCTCGTCCGCGCCGCCGGCGTCACCACCGTGCGCGAGCTCGCTTATCGGAATCCGGCACGGCTGGCCCAGAGCATGCGGGAAGCCAACGTGAAGAAGAAGCTCGTCCGCATCCTGCCCTCGGAAAAATCGGTCGGCGACATCATCGCCAAGGCGAAGAAGCTGCCGCCGAAGATCACGTATTAGGGCATCTCCCTCGGCATACGACCTGCCGCGTTAGCTCTCGGTGTCATACCCGCGAAGGCGGGGTATCCAGTACGCCGCGGCTCCTCCGTATCACCGCACGGCCTCGGAATACTGGATTGCCCGCTTTCGCGGGCAATGACAGCGGAGGCGATCGATGCTCCGCGAACACATCGACATTCGCCACCTCCCACCTTGAATCCCCCCTCCCCGACCGCTAAAGCGGGCCGCATGAATGCCTCGCCCTCCCCATCCGTCCCGCCGGCCGGCTCGGCCGGGCCCGACGTGCTGCGGACGCTGCTGGAGCGGCCGATTCCGGCAGTGATGGGCGTGCTCAACGTCACCCCGGATTCCTTCTCCGACGGCGGCGAGTTTATCGCGCCCGAGCTGGCGCTTGCGCGGGCGCGGGCGATGATCGAGGCCGGCGTCGACATCATCGACATCGGCGCCGAGTCCACCCGGCCCTACACGGGCGCCCGGCCGGTGACGGCCGCGGACGAGCTGGCCCGGCTGAAGCCGGTGCTGTCAGGCGTGGTGGCGCTGGGCGTCCCCGTGTCGATCGACAGCATGAAGGCTGAAGTCGTAGCCTTTGCGCTCGACCAAGGCGCTGCGATCGCCAACGACGTCTGGGGCCTGCAGCGCGACACCGGCATGGCACAGCTCATCGCCGCGCGCGGCGTCCCCGTCATCGTCATGCACAACCGCGAGGCCGTCGATTCCGCCATCGACATCGTCACGGACATGAAAGCGTTCTTCCTGCGCTCGCTCGATATCGCCGCCAAGGCCGGCATCGCGCGCGACAAGATCGTACTCGATCCCGGCATCGGCTTCGGCAAGACGGCCGAGCAGAGCATGACCGCGCTGGCGCGGCTGCGCGAATTCGACATGTTCGGCCTGCCGATCCTCGTTGGTGCCTCGCGAAAACGCTTCATCGCCTCGGTGTCGCCCTCGGAGCCGAAGGAACGGCTCGCCGGCTCGATCGCTGCGCATCTGATCGCCGCACAGCGCGGCGCCAAAATCATCCGCACGCATGACGTCGCCGAGACCTTGCAGGCCCTGCGGGTCGCGAATGCAATCGAGAGCAAGCAATGACCGATACGATCTTCGTCACCGGCCTGTCGATCCACGCCCGCCACGGCGTGATGGATCACGAGACCGAAGTCGGCCAGCGCTTCGTCATCGATCTCGAGCTCTATACCGATTTGTCGGAGCCGTCGCGCAGCGACCGGCTCGCCGATACGGTGTCCTATGCCGAAGTCGTGGCGACCACGACGGCGGCGTTCAAGAACACCAACTACAAGCTCCTGGAGCGGGCGGCCGGCGCGGTCGCCGATGCCATCCTGTCGCACTTCCCGCGCATCCGCGCCGTGAAGATCACCGTGCACAAGCCGCATGCGCCGATCGCCGCGATCTTCGACGACGTCGGCATCATGCTGACGCGCTCGCGGCATCCTTGATATGGCGAGCGTGCTGATCGCACTCGGCGGCAATGTCGGCGATGTCCGCGCGACGTTCCGGAAGGCGATCTCGCACATCTGCGGCATGGCGCAAGCCGCGCTGATCGCGCGCTCCTCGGACTATGCGACGCCGCCCTGGGGCGACGAGGACCAGGATCCCTTCATCAATGCCTGCGTCGAGATCGAAACCAGCCTCGATCCGCATGCGCTCCTGTTCGTGATGCATAAGGTCGAGCAGAAATTCGGCCGCACACGGAACAAGGAGAGGCAATGGGGCCCGCGCACGCTCGATCTCGACATGATCGCCTATGACGATGTCAGCTTGCAGAAACCCGACCTGACCTTGCCGCATCCGCGCTTGTTCGAGCGCGCCTTCGTGCTGGTGCCGCTGGCCGAAATCGCGCCCGACCGCGTGATCTCAGGCATTCGTGTGCGTGACGGGCTTGCCAGCGTCTCGACGCAAGGCATTGAGCGGCTTCCGGATACCGGTTAACCAAAAACAACCGTTTGCAGCGACGGCCGGCCGTGGCAATTTCGCCCGCGAACAACAAGATTTTTGGGAGCCCTTGGCCGTATGACCTCCGTGACTGACGACCTGCCGCTGGCGGCGGATTTCCCCAAGGCCACGGTCGACGACTGGCGCAAGCTGGTCGACGGCGTGCTGAAGGGCGCGCCGTTCGAGAAGCTGGTCGGCAAGACTTATGACGGCCTCAAGATCGACCCTCTCTATCCGCGCGCCCGGGGCGTTGCGCCCGTGGTGGGACGGCCTGCCGCCGCGCCGTGGCAGATCATGCAGCGGATCGACCATCCCGATGCGGCGCTCGCGAATGCGCAGGCGCTGACCGATCTCGAAAATGGCGCGACGGGTCTCGCGCTGGTGTTCGCCGGCGGCAGTGGCGCTCACGGGTTCGGGCTGGAACCTTCGGCCGATGCGGTCGCAAAGGTCTTCAAGGATATTCATCTCGATGCCGGCATCGGCATCGAGCTCCAGATCGGTCCGCAATCGCGGATGGCGGCGATCCATGTCGCGGAATATGTGAAGAGCAACGGCCTCGATCCCGCCGCCTGCAACATCCGCTTCGGGCTCGATCCGCTTGCGGCCGGCGCGGTGTGGGGTCACAGCCCCTACACATGGGACGAGATCGTTCCGGCCGTCACCGGCGCCATCAAGGGGCTCGCCGCGCTCGGCTTCAAGGGACCGTTCGCGTCCGCCGACGGGCGCGTGATCCACGATGCCGGCGGCTCCGAGGTGCAGGAGCTCGCGTTCGTGCTCGCCTGCGGCGTCGCCTATCTGCGCGCGATCGAGGGCGCCGGCGTTCCGCTGGAGCAGGCGCAGGACATGATCTATGCGCGGCTCTCTGCGGATGCCGACCAGTTTTTGACAATGGCAAAATTCCGTGCACTGCGGCTGCTGTGGGCGCGCATCGAGACGGCGTGCGGGCTGACGCCGAAGCCGCTGTTCATTGCCGCCGATACGGCCTGGCGCATGCTGGCGCAGCGCGATCCTTACGTGAACATGCTGCGCGCGACCATCGCGACATTCGCGGCCGGGCTCGCCGGCGCCAATGCAATCACCGTGCTGCCGCATACGCTGGCGCTCGGGCTGCCTGATCCATTCGCGCGGCGCGTGGCGCGCAATACGCAAGCCCTGCTGCTGGAAGAAAGCAACCTCGCCAAGGTCAGCGATCCCGCCGCCGGCGCGGGCGGCATCGAGACATTGACCGCACAGCTTTGCGACGCCGCCTGGGTGCTGTTCCAGGACAGCGAGAAAGCCGGCGGCGCCTTCGCCGCGCTTCAGCAAGGTCTGTTCCAGAGCAAGGTCGCGGCCGCGCGAAAGGCGCGCGACGCCAACATCGCAAAGCGCCGCGACGTGCTGACAGGCGCCAGCGAGTTTCCCAACCTGCATGAGCGCGAGACGGCGGTGCTGACGGCGACGCCGGTCAAGCTCGCTCCCTACGGCGAGCAGAAATACAAGTTCGATGCGCTGCCGCCGATCCGGCTGGCGGAACCGTTCGAGGCGTTGCGCGACAAATCCGATGCGGCGCTGAAGGCGCGCGGTGCGCGGCCAAAGGTGTTTCTGGCCAATCTCGGCACGCCCGCCGATTTCACGGCGCGGGCGACCTTTGCCAAGAGCTTGTTCGAGGCCGGCGGCATCCAGGCCGTCGACAGCGAGGGCTTTGCCGATCCGGCCAAATTGGCCGCCGCATTCAAGGCCTCCGGCGCCGAGCTCGCCTGTCTTTGTTCCAGCGACAAGGTCTATCCGGAACACGCCGACGCCGCGGCGAAGGCCCTGCAAACGGCCGGCGCGCGACTTATCTATCTGGCAGGCCGTCCGACCGATGCCGAGGCGGCGCTCCGTGCGGCCGGCGTCACGGGTTTTGTCTTCGCCGGAGTCGATGCGCTTGCGACACTGCAAGACGCCTACCGACGGATGGAGCAGGCATGAGCGAGGCGGGCAAACCAGTTTTCACCGGCGGCTGCCAATGCGGCGCGGTGCGCTTTGCGATTTCGGCAACCCCCAACCGGGTTTCGATCTGCCATTGCCGGATGTGCCAGAAGGCGAGCGGCGCGCCGTTCGCGTCCTTCGCCGACATCAACCGGACGGATTTCGCCTGGAGCAAGGGGCAGCCGGCGTTCTTCCGCTCCTCCTCGATCGCTGATCGCGGCTATTGCGCCGCCTGCGGCACGCCGCTGAGCTTTGGCCGCATCGACGGCGACCGGATCGAGATCATGACCGGCGCCTTCGACCGGCCCGACCAGTTGGTGCCGACGCGCCAATACGGAACTGAATCCCGCCTCGGCTGGGTGGTCGGAATCTCCAATTTGCCGAGCCAGACCACGCAACAGAATTACGGACCGGAGAAGATGGCGACCATCGTCAGCCATCAGCATCCGGATCATGATTGAGCGTTTATGATATGGTTGAAACCATGAGCCGCATTCCTGATTTCGCCGACGTCGCCTTCGAGCGAGCCGCGACCGCTGCGCCGACCGGCAGCGCCGAGCCGTGGCTGACGCCCGAGGGCATTCTGGTGAAGCCTGCCTACGGCGAGGCCGATCTCGCCGGGCTCGATTTCCTCGAGACCTATCCGGGCATCGCGCCCTACCTGCGCGGCCCTTACCCGACCATGTATGTCAATCAGCCCTGGACCGTCCGGCAATATGCCGGCTTCTCCACGGCGGAGGATTCCAACGCATTCTACCGCCGCAACCTCGCGGCCGGACAGAAGGGCCTCTCGGTCGCCTTCGACCTCGCCACCCATCGCGGCTATGACAGCGACCATCCGCGCGTCGGCGGCGACGTCGGCATGGCCGGTGTTGCCATCGATTCCATCTACGACATGCGCACGCTGTTCGCAGGCATTCCGCTCGACCAGATGAGCGTGTCCATGACCATGAACGGCGCGGTGCTGCCGATCCTCGCGCTATATGTGGCCGCCGCCGGCGAACAGGGCGTGCCGCCGGAAAAGCTCTCGGGCACCATTCAGAACGACATTCTGAAAGAGTTCATGGTGCGCAACACCTATATCTATCCGCCCGCGCCCTCGATGCGGATCATCTCGGACATCTTCGCCTATACCTCCACGAAGATGCCGAAATACAATTCGATCTCGATCTCCGGCTATCACATGCAGGAGGCCGGCGCGACGCAGGACCTCGAGCTCGCCTACACGCTCGCCGACGGCGTCGAATATCTCCGTGCCGGTCTTGCCGCGGGCCTGGATGTCGACCGCTTCGCGCCGCGCCTGTCGTTCTTCTGGGCGATCGGCATGAACTTCTTCATGGAAGTCGCCAAGATGCGCGCCGCGCGCCTGCTCTGGGCGAAGCTGTTGAAGCCCTTTAACCCGAAGGATCCGCGCTCGCTCTCGCTGCGCACGCATTGCCAGACCTCGGGCTGGTCCCTGACCGCGCAGGACGTGTTCAACAATGTGATGCGCACGACGGTGGAGGCGATGGCGGCGACGCAAGGCCACACCCAGTCGCTCCACACCAACGCGCTCGACGAGGCCTTGGCGCTGCCGACCGACTTCTCGGCGCGCATCGCCCGCAACACCCAGCTCTTCCTGCAGCAGGAGAGCGGCACCACCCGCATCATCGATCCCTGGGGCGGCTCCTATTATGTCGAGCGGCTGACGCGCGATCTCGCGGCGAAGGCGTGGGGCCACATCCAGGAGGTCGAGGAGCTCGGCGGCATGGCCAAGGCCATCGAGGCCGGCGTGCCAAAGCTGCGCATCGAGGAGGCCTCGGCCAAGACGCAAGCCCGGATCGATGCCGGCAAGCAGGCGGTGATCGGTGTCAACAAGTACAAGCCGACGGATGAGGCTCCCATCGACATCCTCAAGGTCGACAACACCAATGTCCGCCGCCTCCAGATCGACAAGCTGACGCGGCTGAAATCCGAGCGCAACCAGACCGACGTCGACGCGGCGCTTGCCGCGCTGACGCGCTCGGCCGGCGAAGGCAACGGCAATCTGCTCGCACTCGCGATCGACGCGGCACGGGCGAAGGCGACCGTCGGCGAAATCTCGGACGCGATGGAAAAGGTGTTCGGCCGGCACCGCGCCGAGATCAGGTCCATCACCGGCGTCTACAAGCGGGAGGCGTCCAGCATGGGTAACCAGGTCGAGAAGGTTCAGGCGCTGATCGACACCTTCGAGGAGGCGGAAGGCCGCCGGCCGCGAATCCTGGTCGCCAAGATCGGCCAGGACGGCCACGACCGCGGCCAGAAGGTGATTGCCTCGGCCTTCGCCGACATCGGCTTCGACGTCGACATCGGGCCGCTGTTTGCCACGGCGGATGAAGCTGCGCGGCAGGCGGTCGAGAACGACGTGCACATCCTCGGCGTCTCCTCGCTCGCCGCCGCCCATCTCACCGCAGTGCCTGAACTCAAGGCCGCGCTGAAGAAACAGGGCCGCGACGACATCATGATCATCGTCGGCGGCGTGGTGCCGCCGCAGGATTACGACGCGCTCTATGCGGCCGGCGCCGAAGCCATCTTCCCGCCGGGCACGGTGATCGCGGAAGCCGCCGAGGAGCTGATCCGCAAGCTGAATGCCCGGCTCGGGCATAGCGAGGCGGCGGAGTAGATGGTACGCTGGCCGCATCACCGGCCGGATTGTCTCCATGACACGTGATGAGCTCATCGCTGCGATACGCCAGAACGCTGATGCCATCAAAGCCAAGGGCGTCTCGAAGCTCGCCATCCTCGGCTGTCGGGCCGGCGACGATTATCACCCGCACAGCGACATCGATGTCCTGGTCGAGGTCGAACCGGAGGCCTCTTTCTCGCTGCTCAACCTGATCGACGTCGAGCAGATCATCGAGGATGCAACCGGCCTGCAGGCGCAGGCGACCGTCCGGCGCTCCGCCTCCCCCCACTCTGCGCAGCAGATCGCAGACGACATCCTCGAAATATTCTGACGCTCACGTAAGGAGCATTCCCCTTGAAGTTCATGATCGGTTTGAGCGTCGCCGTGGCGCTTAGCGCAACGTGCGTGATCTCCGCCCTCGCCGCGGACCCCAAGCCCGACGCCGTCATCAAGACCAAGAGCATCGACGCCCGCATCTTCCTCGACGACAGGATCAAGGCGGATGCAACGCTGGCGGCGGATTGCCTGGCCGAAGGCAGGAAGTGGCTCGACAAGAACGCGGCCGAGGCCGCCGCCTCGCGCAAGGAAGATCCGCAGTTCTTCAAGGAGGGCGGCTGGGATTTCGAACGCAAATATGCGATCCGCTCCGTGGTCGGCGATCGCTATGTCAGCGTCCTGCGCAACGACTACATGGACACTCATGGCGCGCATCCCAATTCGGACGTGAACACGATCCTGTGGGACAAGAGCGAGCACAAGCGCATCTCGATCCGCCCGTTCTTCACCGAGACCGCCGACAACGGGGCAACCATGAAGGCGATGGTGAAGGCCGTGATCGCTTCGCTGAGAGTCGAGAAGAAGAAGCGCGACACCAGCGAGACCGCGACCGACGAGTGGTTCAAGAGCGTCGAGCCGAGCCTGCTCAAGATCGGCGCGGTGACGCTCGCGCCGTCAACCGAAGCGGGCAAGAGTTCCGGGCTCACCTTCCACTATCCGCCTTACGCGGTCGGCCCCTACGCCGAGGGCGAATATGTCGCCTTCGTGCCGTGGGAAACGCTGAAGACCTATCTCACGGCGGAAGGCATACGCATCTTCGGCGGCGCGCGGCCGAAGGGCGACGCCGAGGAGCCGCAGTGATGATGTTTTGAGCAGCGACACATTGCTCACAGCGCTGTGGTAGCGCTACCTTGCAGCGGCGCCGCAAAGCCGACTAGAATGCCTTCATTGACAAGAGCGCCCGGTGTCACGGGCGCCGCTGGGAGGCATTGATGTCCAAGATTTCGCGCCGCACTTTTGCGGCCTCTTCCGCCGCGATTGCCGCATCCGCCGCATTCGGTCTCACACCCGCGCGCGCACAGGCGTATCCGGCCCGGCCGGTCACCGTGATCGTGCCCTGGGGCGCCGGTGGCGGCACCGACGCGACTGCGCGCATTGTCGCAGCCCTGCTGGAAAAGGATCTCGGCCAGCCCTTCAACGTCGTCAACCGCACCGGCGGTTCGGGCGTGGTCGGCCATAGCGCGATCGCGACCGCACAGCCGGACGGCTACACGATCGGCATGCTCACCGTCGAAATCTCGATGATGCACTGGCAGGGCCTCACCGAGCTGACGCCGAAGAGCTACACGCCGCTGGCGCTGATGAACGAGGACCCGCCCGGCATCCAGGTCTCCTCCTCCTCGCCCTACAAGACCGTCAAGGAGCTCGCCGAAGCCATCAAGGCGGCGCCCCCCGGCAAGTTCAAGGCGTCGGGCACCGGCCAGGGCGGCATCTGGCATCTCGCGCTGGTCGGCTGGATGCAGGCGATGGGCCTGCCCGCCAACCAGGTCGCCTGGGTGCCGTCGAATGGCGCTGCGCCCGCGATGCAGGATCTCGCCGCCGGCGGCCTCGACCTCACGACGTGCTCGGTGCCGGAGGCGCGCGCCATCATCGAGGCGGGCAAGGCAAGGAGCCTTGCCATCATGGCGCCGGCGCGCAACCCGATCTTCAAGGACGTGCCGACGCTGAAGGAGGCGATGGGCATCGACTACGCAACCGGCGCCTGGCGCGGCATCGGCGCACCGAAGAACCTGCCGCCGGAGATCGCAACGAAGCTCACCGCAGCGCTGAAGAAGGTCTACGACTCCGCCGAGTTCAAGGACTTCATGAGCAACCGCGGCTTCGGCACGGTGTGGGGCGATGCCGGTCAGTTCGCAAGCTTCATGGACAAGGGCGACGCCCAGATGGGCGAGGCGATGAAGGCCGCCGGCCTGAGCAAGGCGTGATCCGCACCTGCGATGCTCTGATCGCCTCTCACCGCTTGCGGGGAGAGGCCGGAATTCGCGCGAAGCGCGGATTCCGGGTGAGGGGGACTCTCCACAAGTCCAATTCTCACCTTCCCCGCGGAGAGCCCCCCTCACCCCAACCCTCTCCCCGCGCGCGGGGAGAGGGAGAATACCTCGCATAGGATTCTCACATGCGTCTTCCCGACTCCGTCACGGGATCGTTTCTCGTCGTGCTCGGCGCGGCGGCTGCCTATGGCGGCTGGATCCTGCCGCCGGTGCCGGGGCAGCCGGTCGGCCCCAACGTATTTCCGCTCGTGATCGGTATCGGGCTCGCGCTGTGCGGGCTCGCGATCGTGTTCGGCATCGGCCATTCCTTCGAGGAGGAGGAAGAGCTGATCCCACTGGAAGACGGCCAAGCCGCCGCACCGCCGCCGCAGAGCAAGCTCTACGGCCTGCGCGCCCTGCTGCCGCCGGCGCTGCTGCTGTTCTACGTCGCCGCCGCCGACCGGCTCGGCTTCATCATCACCGCGGCAATCATGGTCTACGTCACCTCGACCGCGCTCGGGGCGAAGTGGAAGCTGGCGCTGCCGCTCGCGGCGCTGTCGCCGTTCGGCATCCACCTCATCTTCGGCAAGCTGCTGCGCGTGCCGCTCCCCGCCGGCCTGCTGCCGACGCCCTGGTGATCCCATGCTGAAAACCCTGATTGAAGCATTCGCGCTGATCTCCACCTGGGAGGTCATCATCGCGATGTTCGCAGCCTCCGTGTACGGCCTCGTGATCGGCTCGCTGCCCGGCCTGTCGGCGACGATGGCGACCGCCCTGCTCGTCCCCGTCACCTTCTACCTCTCGCCGATCGCGGCGATCGCAACCATTGTCGCGGCCTCCTCGATGGCGATCTTCTCGGGCGACATCCCCGGCGCGCTGCTGCGCATTCCCGGCACCCCCGCCTCGGCCGCCTATGCCGACGAGGCCTACGCCATGACGCGCAAGGGCCAGGCCGAGCTGGCGCTGGGGGCCGGCGTCTGGTTCTCCGCCATCGGCGGCATCGCCGGCGTGCTGTCGCTGATGATCCTGGCGCCGCCGCTCGCCGAGATCGCGCTGTCGTTCTCGACCTTCGAATATTTCTGGCTGGCGCTGCTCGGCCTGATGTGCGCCACTTTGGTCGCGCGCTCCTCGCCGGTGAAGGCGATCGCGGGCATGTTCCTCGGCCTGCTGGTGTCCTGCATCGGCATCGAGAATCCCGGCGGCGTGCCGCGCTTCACCTTCGGCATCACCGATTTGTTCGGCGGCATCGAGCCGATCCCGGCGCTGGTCGGCGTGTTCGCGGTGGCACAGGTGATGCGCGCGATGCTGACGCCCGAGCCGCCGCCGCTGCCGCGGCGAAAATTCGGAAGCATCATGGCCGGCCAGTGGAAGCTGACCAAGAAGTATCACTGGCAGATGACGCGTGGAAACATCATCGGCATCATCATCGGCGTGCTGCCCGGCGCTGGCGCCGACATGGCCGCCTGGGTCTCCTACGCGATGTCGAAACGCTTCTCCAAGGAGCCGGAGAAATTCGGCACCGGCCATGTCGAGGGCCTGGTCGAGGCCGGCGCCAGCAACAACGCCAGCATCGCCTCGGGCTGGGTGCCGTCGCTGCTGTTCGGCATTCCCGGTGACACCATCGCCGCGATCGCGATCGGCGTACTCTACATGAAGGGGCTCAATCCCGGCCCGACGCTGTTCACCGAGAAGGCGTCGAGCATGTACGCGATCTACCTGATGTTCATCATCGCGAACATCGTGATGATCCCGCTCGGCATCGCCATGATCCGGATCGCCGCCTACATCCTGCTGGCGCCGCGCTCCGCCATCATGCCGATCATCATGCTGTGCTGCGCGGTCGGCTCGTTCGCGATCGGCAACAACATGTTCGGCGTCGTCACCGTCGCCGCCTTCGGCATCATCGGCTATGTCATGGAGGCGAACGGCTATCCGGTGGCCGCGATGGTGCTCGGCATCGTCATGGGCACCATGGTCGAGCAGGCCTTCGTGACGTCGCTGATCAAGTCCGACGGCAGTATCCTGCCGTTCTTCGAGCGACCCGTCGCGGCGATCCTCGCCGCCATGGCGATCGGCGCGCTGCTCTGGCCGGTGCTGGTGTGGGTCTGGCGCAAGGTGAAGCCGGTGCAGACAGCGGCGGCAACGACTCGGTGATATCGGGCGAGCGGCCCTCGCCTGCCTCGGCGGGGCGTTGTAAAGCAGGGCATGACTGAGAAGAAGGCCTCGCTGGACATCAAGACCCTCGCCCGCGACTTGCGCGCCGGCAGTCGCGCGGCGCTCGCCCGGGCGATCACCCTGGCGGAGAGCCGGCGCGGCGACCATCAGGCGCTGGCGCGCGAGCTGGTGCAGATGCTGCTGCCCGACACCGGCAAGGCGGTTCGCGTCGGCATCACCGGCTCGCCCGGCGTCGGCAAGTCCACCACCATCGACGTGCTCGGGACGTACCTGATCGAACAGGGTAACAAGGTCGCGGTGCTCGCGGTCGATCCGTCCTCGGCGCGCAGCGGCGGCTCGATCCTTGGTGACAAGACGCGGATGGCGCGGCTGTCAGCCTCCAATGACGCCTTCATCCGTCCCTCCCCATCGTCAGGCACGCTCGGCGGCGTCGCCGCCAAGACGCGCGAGGCCATGCTGTTGTGCGAGGCCGCCGGCTTCGACGTCGTGCTGGTCGAGACCGTCGGCATCGGCCAGTCCGAGACCGCAGTCTGCGACATGACCGACTTCTTCCTCGCGCTGATGCTGCCGGGCGGCGGCGACGAGCTGCAAGGCATCAAGAAGGGTCTGGTCGAGCTCGCCGATATGATCGCGATCAACAAGGCCGACGGCGACAACCTCAAGCGCGCCAACATCACCGCCGCCGACTATCGCGGCGCGCTGCATATTTTGGCGCCGCGATCCGAGCATTGGCACCCGCCGGTCGAGACCTATTCGGCGCTGACCGGCGACGGGATCGCAAAACTCTGGCAGAAGGTTCTGGATCACCGCAAGGCGATGAACGCGTCCGGCGATTTCGCCGCACGGCGGCGCGAGCAGCAGGTGAAATGGATGTGGTCGATGCTGGAGCAGCGCATGCTGGCGCGGCTGCGCAGCGAGGCGTCGGTGCGGACCAAGGTCAGGAAGATCGAGGCTGAGGTGGCCGAAGGCCATCTCACGCCGGCACTCGCCGCCGAGCAGATTTTGGAGTTGCTGCAATGAGCGAAAAGCTCCGCATTCTCCTCACCGGGTTCGGACCGTTTCCCGGCGCGCCCTATAACCCGACCCAGCCACTGGTCGCGCGGCTGGCGCAATTGCGCCGTCCGGCGCTCGACGATGTCGCGCTCGCGAGCCACATCTTCCCGGTCACCTATGCCGCGGTCGACCGGCAATTGCCTGATGTGCTCGCGAAGGAACAGCCCGACGCGCTGCTGATGTTCGGCCTCGCCGCGCGTACGCCTTACCTCCGCATCGAGACCCGCGCACGCAACGCCGTCACCATGCTCTGGCCCGATGCCGCCAACACCCGCTCCAGCAAGCGCGGCATCGCCGGCCATGCGGACGCGATGACGTTCGGTCCGCACACGGCAAGGCTGCTGCGCGCCGCGCGCCTCACCGGCATCGACGCGCGCGCCTCGCGCGATGCCGGCGCCTATCTCTGCAATTATCTGAGCTGGCGCGCGATCGAGAATGTGAGGGCGGGCGGACCGCAGCTTGCGGCGTTCATCCACATTCCCCTGCTCGCCCGCAGCGGCGCGGTGCGGCGCAAGGGCGCAGCCCGGATTACGCTGGAGGAGCTGGTGGACGCGGGGGAAGCGATGCTGATGGAGCTGGTGGGGCTGGCAAGGAAGCAGCGGAACACTCAGATTTCGTAGGGTGGCAAAGGCGCGTCGCGCCGTGCCCACCATACATCCGCATTCGTGTAACAATGGTGAGCACGCTTCCGCCTTCGCTCTTCGAGCTACGGCGGACAAGTCGCTTTGCCCACCCTACGGCACCGTCTTTGCGGTAAACATTTAACCCTACCGCGAACAATCCTCACCGCCCCAGCCACCCTGCGCTACCTAGTCGGTCGCGGACCTCCCGCGTCCGCCGAAGGATGCGTCATGGACCTCAATCGCCGTCATCTCATCGGAGCTTCGACCGCAGGCATCGCGGGCGCCCTCGCCATGCCGGCCGACGCCGCGCGCGCGGCGCCGCTGACGTCCCTGCTCGGCCGCGATGCCACGCAATACGGCGTGCGGCCCGGCAGCAGCGAGGACCAGACCCGCGTGCTCCAGCGCGCCATCGACGACGCTGCGCGGGCACAGATGCCGCTGGCGCTGCCACCCGGCATCTACCGCAGCGGATTGCTGCGGTTGCCGAATGGCGCCCAGCTGATCGGCGTGCGCGGCGCGACAAAAATCATCTTCACCGGCGGGGCCGCAGCGATCCAGAGCGACGGGTCGGACTCGATCGGCCTGACCGGCCTCATCTTCGACGGCGGCGGCATCCCGCTGCCGACGCGGCGCGGACTGATCCATGTCCTCGGCGGGCGTGACGTCCGCATCACCGATTGCGAGATCACCGGCTCCGGCGGCAGCGGCATCTGGCTCGAGCAGGTGTCCGGCGACATCTCGGGCAACATCTTCACCAACATCGCGGTGACGGCAGTCGTCTCGTTCGACGCCAAGGGCCTCAGCGTGTCCCGCAACACCATCATCGGCACCAACGACAACGGCATCGAGATCCTGCGCACCGCAATCGGCGACGACGGCACGCTGGTCACTGACAACCGCATCGAGGACATCAAGGCCGGCCCCGGCGGCTCGGGCCAGTACGGCAACGCCATCAACGCGTTTCGCGCCGGCAACGTGATCGTGCGCGGCAATCGCATCAGGAACTGCGATTACTCGGCGGTGCGCGGCAATTCGGCGTCGAACATCCACATATCAGGCAACAGCGTCAGCGACGTGCGCGAGGTCGCGCTCTATTCGGAGTTCGCGTTCGAGGCCGCGATGATCGCCAACAACACGGTCGATGGTGCCGCCGTCGGCGTCTCCGTCTGCAATTTCAACGAAGGCGGCCGCATCGCGGTGGTCCAGGGCAACATCATCCGCAATCTGATCCCGAAGCGGCCGATCGGCACCGCCCCCGACGACGATGCCGGTGTGGGCATCTACATCGAGGCTGACAGCTCCGTGACCGGCAATGTGATCGAGAACGCGCCGTCCTATGGCATCGTCGCCGGCTGGGGCAAATATCTGCGCGACGTCGCGATCACGGGCAATGTGATCCGCAAGGCGCTGGCCGGCGTCGGCGTCTCCGTGGTGTCCGGCGCAGGCACCGCGCTCGTCAACAACAACATGATCTCGGAAACCCCGCGCGGCGCCGTGGTTGGGCTCGATCACGCCCGTGCAGTGACGTCGGATCTGTCGGCCGACGGCGCACAGCGCTTTGCGCAGCTGGTGGTCGGCGGCAATGCGGTGCGGCGGTAGCTGCCGCCCTCATCCCGGCGCCCAAACGCTAGAACGCGTTCCTCAGCAGCGGGTACTTCGCTTGCAGGCCGTCGAGGCTGAAGGTGAATTCGACGACGCGCTCGGGTGCGGCGACGATTTCGGCGGCGGGCGGGGCGAACTGCGGCAGAAGCGTTGCCATTGCAGCAGGCGTGGCGGGGGGCGCCTTCACGGCAGGTGCGGTGAACGCCGCCTTCACGGCAGGCGTGGTGAACGCCGCCATTGCGGCAGGCGCGGCGACCGGCGACCTCACGGCGGGTGCGGTGAGTGGCGCCCGCGCAGCGGGAGCCTTGAGCGGCGCGACAGCGGCCGGCGCAGTGAACAATGCCATCGCAGCAGGCGTCGCTCGCGGCACGAGCGGGGCTTCGGTGATTTCGGCAAGGACCTCCGGCTTGGCTGCGAGCCTGACCGGGACGGTGGTCTCCGCGGCGATGCGGACGGCCTTCGGCTGCACGGTCTGCGCCTGTTGGTCGCGCGGAAACACGCGGGGCATGGTCGCCGGCGACCAGCCGAATACGGGCGAGACACTCGCGGCCGCCGCGGCCACGTCAGCACCGGTCGCGAGAGCGCGCCAGGTCTGGACGGCGCGCTTGGCTTCCTGGATGTTTTCGAGGAATGCGATCTCGGAGTGATAGCGGCGCCACCGTCCGGTCTCGAACATTTCGGAGAGATGTTCCAGCCGCTGCTCGGCGAGAGCGCACCAGCGTGCCGCAATGTCGCGGCCACGCGCCACGTCGCGAACAGCCTCTTGGCGATGTGTCATAAACCAGCCCGTTGGGAGAAAAATACGGACGCGACGCAACGCACACGAATCAATTTAGACGCGACATGAATATTTTGTGGAAAAGTTTTGACTTGTCCAGCAACGACACGCCGGTCGTCGTCAATCACCGTAGTCGTGCGGACAATTGCTGTGTTTTCGAGTCAAGCTTCGCACAAGCATAACCGGCCTGCGGGGCGACTCGCGGACGCCGACAAGGGGCGCCGCCACGTTCGTTCAACCGGAAGCTGATCGCGCCGAGCGGTTCAAGAAATCAGACGCCTGAAAAGAAAAGACCCGTCCGGGGGGACAACCGGACGGGTCGAGCCATATGGGCGCTTGGGGTGGATGGGCGCTCGCGCCTGATATGACTTATGGGGAGGGATGACCGCTCCCACATAATTTGGTCGTGGCAGCCGGCTGAACGTTCAATGCGGCGTTCGATTTCTTGGCCCTCGCACCGCGCGCAAAGTTGTCGCAGCCGCTATCGCGTCGCCGGCCTATCCGCCTGAGAAATCGTGGATTTATCGCCTGCGCTCGACAGCGAGGGTTGTTCGATCGCGCGGACGCCAGGCTCGTCGCGACGCTTCTCGGCATCTTCACGTTTTGTTGTACCCGACGCAGCCGCAACAGGCGTCGCGTTGTCGACGGGAACGGCCATCACCGCGGCAAACGCGTCGGCCTCACCGTCGCCGAAGAGATCATCACGGCCGGGTGAACCGAGGTCGCGCGCTGTCTTCGCCAGCGTCATGCGCAGCGCCTCCGGCTTGAGCGTGTAATTGCGCTCGAGCAGCAGCGCGGCGACGCCCGAGACATAGGCGGCCGAGAACGAGGTCCCCGAGGTCATCTGGTACTTGCCGTCCGGCGCGGGAAGGAAGATGTCGACGCCAGGCGCCGCCAGCGCGATGTAATTGCCGCGGTTGGACGCCGAGAACAGCTTGTCCTGCTGGTCGGTCGCGCTGACCGCGATCACGTTGGGATTGGCGGCCGGATAGAGCGGCGGCGATTTCGCGCCGGCATTGCCGGCGGCCGCGATCAGCACCAGCCCGCGGGCGGCGGCCGCCGCGATGGCGCGCTCGATCACGGCGTCCTTCGGACCGGCAAAGCTCATATTGACGATCTGCGCGCCGTGCTCGGCGGCGTAATTCAGCGAGCGCAGGACGATGTAGGACGAGCTCTGGGCTCCACCCGTCGAGCCGCCAAAGGCGCGGATGGCGATGATGCGCGCTTCGGGCGCGCTGCCCATCAGCTTGGCATGCGCCACGATGGCACCGGCAATGCCGGTGCCATGGACATGCGGGCCCTCGGCGCTGCCGAGCGCATCAAAGTTGTCGGCGATGGAATGGGCGAGCTCGGGATGTTGGGCGTCGATGCCGGAGTCGATCACGGCAACCGTCACGTTGGCGCCGTGCGCCAGCGTATGCGCTTGCGGCAGGCGAAGCCTGGCCAGCGCGTATTGCGCGGGATCGCCCTCGGTAGGCACCGACGATTTCTGATCCTGGAGCACGTAGCGGAAGTTCGGCTGGACCGAGCGCACGCTGCCGTCGGCGGCGAACTCACGCCGCACCGTCTCGGAAGGCCGGCCGTCCGTGATGCGGAACAGGCCGAACGTCGCCCCGATCAGCGGGAAATTCTCGGATGAGACACGCGTCAGGCCGTGGCGACGCGCAAGCTCGTCGGCTTCGGTCGCCGACAGCGCGCCGTCGATCTCGGCCACGAATTCGTTGGCGAAGGTGCGCAAGTCGACGGCGGCCGGCGTGCTGTTGCCCCGCCCCTTGCCGGCGCTCTTCTTGCCCGATTTGCCCGTGCCATCGCCGCCTGCGCCCGGCTGCGCCAGGCATTCGCCGTCGGCGTCGCGATAGGGGGCGGTGCAGGCGGGGTACAGGTTCGGCGAATAGCGCGCATAGGGCAGCACCGGTCTCATCCGCGCCGTGGTGGTGGTACGCGGGATAGCAGGGATAGAACGCGGGCCGGGGCCGACGCCGACAGCCCGCGCACCGACACCGGGGCTGACGCGCGCGGCGATGCTGGGAGAGATGGTCGGGGTGCGCGTGGGGACGCTGATCGTCGGCGTGCGCATGATCGCCTGCGCCTGCGCAACCTCGACGCCGAGACCGGCGAGCAGGAGTGCAGCTCCGACCGATGAAGCGTAGGCCCCGGCTCGCGACTTACTCTCGGACTTGCGCGTCATCGGTGCAGCGGCGCCTTACGGCGCCGCAACGGCGAGGTTGACGAACTTCTCGCGCGACATCCTGCCGAGCAGCGAGGCGAGCTCGTCCCGGCCCATCGCCTTATCGAACTGGAGACGGAACATGCCGCCCTTGGCATCGCCGATGATCGAAGCCTGGTAGCTGTCGAGCAGCGCGGTGATGTCGGCGACGCGCGCCTCGGGCGTGAAGCGCACCAGCGCGCGCGCAGGTGGAGCTCCAAGCTCACGCGTGATCGGCGCGCCGACCGACAGCGAAGCGGTCTCGAAGGTCGCGGGCTGGGTCTTCATCAGCACGGCGCCGATGATGCCGGCCTGGAGCAGCAGCGCGATGGCACCCAGGCTCGCCGACCAGGCCAGCGTACGCGGCGACAGGCTCGAGAAGAAGGTCGCGATGCGCGCCGAGAGCGGCAGCGAACCGACCGGCCGCGCCGGCTCGGCATCGATCGCGGCGAACAGCTTCTGCATCGCCCGCGCCGACGGGGCCCCTAAGCTCTCGTTCAGATGGATGGTCTCTTCGTACTCGCCGCGGATCGCGGCATATTGCTTTGCAAGCGCCGGATCACGCGCCAGCGCTTCCTCGACGCGGCGAGCGTCACGCGCGTTCAGCGTACCGGCGGCGTGCCAGGGCAGTAGCAGTTCAATTTCACTGGGCTCTTGCTCCAGCATCTTTTTGCTCAATGCCATCATGGCCAGCCTCGCTCAACGCCGGCTGCCTTCAGCAGTTCGGCCAGTTTCTTGCGCGCATAGAACAAGCGCGTCTTCACAGTGTTCTCCGGAATACCGACGATTTCGGCCACTTCTTCCACGGATTTCTCGTGGTAGTAGACGAGATCGACGATTTCCCGGTGGTCCGGCGAGAGGCCCGTCAGACACTCCCGCAACGCTTCACTGGTATCCTTTTTCTGCACCGCGATTTCCGGATCGTCAGACGAATCCTCGATCGCGTTGGCAGCTTCGTCGTCCAACCCAACGTCCTTCCTGCGCCGGAGCGCAGACAGGGCCTTGAATCGGGTGATTGCCAGCAGCCAGGTGGAAACGGCGGATCGACCCTCGAACTTGCCGGCTTGACGCCAGACGTCGAGAAACACCTCGCTGATGAGGTCTTCCGCCGCCTGCTCGTCCCGCACGAGCCTTAGCCCGAACCTGTAGACCCTGACATGGTGCCGCCCGTACAGCACCTGCATGGCGAGCCGGTCACCTTGAGCGATCCTGGCGATGAGGACCTCGTCCGAAGCCGCCTGTGTCACGCTCAATGCCCGTCTCGCAAAGTTGGTCGGGTCGGCGCGGCGGACGGTTCGACGGGCGGGGCGAAATTCTTCAGCCTACCGCAGTCACACGGGGGTCTGTGTGATCTACCCCACATACGCGAATTTTCCTTTTGCCACCCGCGGCGGTTGGCCGGCTCGCTCGATAACGGTAACATAGTAATGAAGCATTCCCTGCGCAATGCCGTCCGGCGCGGACGGCCCGACATGATGGAACCATAGCAGCCCTGCACGACGTATGTCTCACCAAGCCCTGCTTTGGCTCGACCCCGTCGCCAACGATGCCTAATCGCCGGCAAATTTCCCCGCCGGCCGCTGTCACCCTGTTGCGCGCTGCACCGTTTGGATTCGATTTCGAAGGATACCAAACCTAAAGGCTTGCCGCGTAGATTTTTGGGCGACATTCACCCTTGGCGGGACAATGAGCACGGCCGCGACGACCTTACCGGAGAGGAATGCCGCTGAGGTCGCGGATCTCGTTCTCATGCCCGACGCGGCTGCGCCCGAGGTACGAGCACGCCGGGTCCGGCAACGCCGGCAGATGTATGTCGGCCAGGTCGCAAGCTACTCGCTCGGCGCCTTCGTGCTGCTGATCTATGCCCATGACGGCGTCGTCCCGATGAACGTTCCGTCGCTGTTCTGGGTCGGCGGCCTGATGATCATCGGCATCTTCGTCGTGATGTCGGAAGCCGGCGTCGGCGACAGACACAGCGACCATTATCTCACCGTCTTCCAGATCTCGGCGCACATGGCGCTGCAGTTCATCTTCCTGGTGTCGGTGCCGACCCTCGGCATCGCCTTCATCAGCGTGCTGTTCCTGATCTTCGCCTTCGGCACGCTGCGCATGACCTCGGCGCAGGCGATGTTCACCTGGGCGATCGCGACGACCTGCCTCGCGGCCGTCTTCCTCGCCTCCGACCTGCCGATCGGCATGCCAGTCGCCACGAAGCTCCAGCGGACCGCCTCGATGCTGTGCTTCGTCCTGGTGATCGGCCAGTGCGCCTTCCTCGGCCTGTTCGGCGCCACCCTGCGAAAGGTCCTGTACCGGCGCAGCATCGAGCTGAAGGCCGCCTATCAGCGCATCGAGGAGCTAGCCGAGCTCGACGAGCTCACCGGCTCCTACAACCGCCGCTGCATCATGCGGCTGCTCGATGCAGAGGTCGAAAAGTCGCAGCTGGCGTCCGCACCTTGCGCCATCGCGCTGATCGACCTCGACTGGTTCAAGCGCATCAACGACGCCCACGGCCACCCCGTCGGCGACGAGGTGCTGCGCACCTTCGCCATCACCATTTTTGCAAATATCCGCCCGGCCGACTTTTTCGGCCGCTATGGCGGCGAGGAATTTCTGCTGCTGCTGCCGGGCACCGACGGCGGCGCGGCGGGGCGCATGCTCGAGCGGCTGCGCGGCATCGTCGCCGATCTCGACTGGAGTGCATTTTCCCCGGGCATGCGGGTGACGATTTCCGCGGGCGTCGTGACGCTGCGCGACAACGATACTGCCGACACGTTTCTCGCACGCGCCGACAGCGCGCTTTATTCCGCCAAGGCGCAAGGGCGCAACCGTATTGCAACGAGCTGACTAATCCATTTTTTCCTAGCTGCGCGGAAGCCGCAGCCGGACCGAACGCTCCAGGACAGGGCCATGAGATCGAAATCCGAAAAACCATCCGAGAACCTGCTTGAGGAATTGCAGACCGCGCTCTCGCACGGCACCGTCGCGCGCCGGGTCGAGGCCCTGCGCCGCGTCACCGATCTCTTCATCAACAATGCGGTGGATTATTCCGACGAGCACATCAGGGTGTTCGACGACGTGTTCCAGTGCCTGATCGAGCAGATCGAGGCCTCGGCGAGAACGCTGCTCGCCAACCGTCTCGCGCCGATCGCGGCCGCGCCGCCCAAGATCATCCGCACGCTCGCGCTCGACGAGGTGATCGAAGTCTCCGGACCCGTGCTCTCGAAATCGGAACGGCTGGACGAGGCGACCCTGATCGAGATCGCGCGCACCAGGAGCCAGGCGCATCTCAAGGCGATCTCGCTGCGGCGGGTGCTGTCGGAAGCACTGACCGACGTGCTGGTGGCGCGCGGCAACGAAGACGTCGTGCAATCGACCGTCAGCAATCCGGGCGCGCAGCTCTCCGAGGGAAGTTTCACCGACCTCGTCACGCGCGCCGAACGCGACGATGACCTCGCCACCTGCATCGGCCTGCGGCCCGACCTGCCGCGCCATCACTACCTGAAGCTGATCGCCAAGGCGTCCCTGAGCGTGCGCAGGAAGCTCGAGACCGCGCATCCGGAGCTCGCGGACGAAGTGTCCAGCGTGGTCCAGGAAGCGACCCAGCGGGTCCGCGCCGCCGCCATGACCAGGCAGACCGAAATGGCGCGCGCGCTGGTGAGATCGCTGCACGAGGATGGTCGTCTCAACGAGTTCCAGGTCACCAGCTTCGCCGAGCAGGGCAAGTTCGACGAGACCAATGCGGGGCTCGCGGCGCTCGCGGGCGTCGCGGTCGAGACCGCCGAGAACATGATGATCGAGAGCCGCAACGAGGGTGTGATGGTCCTCGCCAAGGTCGCGGGCATGCAATGGTCGAGCGTCCGCGCGATCATCGCCATGCGCGAAAAGCTCTCGGGCGGCTCGAAGACCGACATGCTGACGCTGCGCGATGCCTACGAGGCCCTGCGCTCATCGACCGCGCAGCAGGTGCTGCGCTTCCACCGCATGCAGCAGGGCACGACGCCGGTGGCGTGAGGCCGGCGCGCTAGTAGCGCAAAACTTTCGAACCCGCGTAGGCGCCGATCGCGGTCACGAGCGCCGTCGCGATCGTGTACCAGGTCGCGACGAACAGCGGCGAGTCGTCGGTGCAGTGCGAGGCGTAGAGCGTTGCGGCAAGGCCGGCCGACAGCAGGCCGGCGAGCGCGCCGGCGAGTGCAGGATGCGACGGCGCGCCGTGGCGCAGGCCGAACAGCGCGCCCGCAAGCAGCGGCAGCGACATCGCGGGGATCGCGAGCATGCACACCCGGGAGTTCTTGCCCACCAGCCGCATCGTCATCGGCATCGCCGGAGCCATCATGGTCTCGCTGCCGATCGCAACCGCAAGCAGGCCGACGGGAAGCAGCAGCAGCCAGCCCCAGCCGCGCA
This sequence comes from Bradyrhizobium sp. 482_C4_N1_8, assembly GCF_052075965.1. Lineage (NCBI taxonomy): Bacteria > Pseudomonadati > Pseudomonadota > Alphaproteobacteria > Hyphomicrobiales > Nitrobacteraceae > Bradyrhizobium > Bradyrhizobium sp. 482_C4_N1_8. Next base: position 6,663,278 of record NZ_CP197231.1, read on the forward strand.
TCAAGGCTTCGGGCCGCGACAGATGCAGGCTGACGATGATCGCGGGGATCGCAAGCGACAGCGTGACCGCGAACTTCGTGTCGAAGAACGGATTATGCATCGCGGTCATCACGTCGGGCCGCACGCCCAGGAAGCTGGCGAAGATCAGGATCGAGAACGGTGCCGCCACCAGCAGCGCCATCGTCAGCACGGCGCCGACGCGCGGCGCGCGATGCGCGTTGTCGGCCGCGAGCGAGCGAATGAGTTGATCGGTATCCATGACTAGTGGTCCCGCAGTTTGGCAGTCAGCGCCGCAAGTCCGCGATGCAGCGCGACCCGCACCGCACCTTCGCTCATCGAAAACTTTGACGCCGTGTCCTTGATCGAAGCGCTGTCGACGGCGATCGACTGCAGCACGTCGCGCTGGCGCTGCGGCAGCGTATCGAGCTGCGTTGCGACCTCGGCCGCCGAGGCTGTCTCCTGCGGCGCCTCGCCCGGCAGCGTCTCGGCGAAATCGTCGATGTTGACGAAGACCCGCCGGCCCCGCCGCCGGAGCGCATCGATCAGCTTGTTGCGCCCGATCGCAAACAGCCACGGGGCGAAGGGGGCTTCGCTGTCCCAGGTGTGCCGCTTCAGATGCACCGCCAACAAAATCTCCTGCACGATATCCTCGGCCTGGTCGGGAGGCTGCCCGGCCCGCGCCAGACCCCGCCTCGCGGCAGCGCGCAGCACAGGCGTGACCGCCTTCAACAGGCGATGATACGCCGCATCATCGCCTGCCATGGCCGACCGCATCAGGCCGGTCCACTCGTCCTCACGTCCGCGCACGCGCCCTCACCATGCAATTCGGCAGCTCTTTCAGTTTGTTACGCCGGCACCAGAACGATCACGACTTCGTGATCTTCGCCGTGCCTCGCCACGCGATGCGGCCGTCGAAACCCGCGACGGCTCATAACACCGATCGGTCCCGTCCGCATCCGGCGGCCGGTTGCGAGGCGGCGGTTTGCCCCGCTTTTGCCCGGGATAGCCCGAAGATTCCCATTTTTTGCCCCGCTGTGGTCACGCCCCAGGGGCTCTGTTCGGTCCCGGGACAGGCGGAATTGGGGAGATCGTCAACATGATGAAAGCCAGCGGGCGCGCCGCACTGATTCTTCTTGCCGGCCTTTTCGTGCTGGTCGGAGCCGCTGCACAGGCGGCACCGAGTTCAGCCGCAAGCAGCAAATCGGACAGCGCGAGCAACCAGGCCGACGTAGTCAAGCCGAGCAAGCAGCGGCACCATGCATCGCGCCACCGCGACAGCGGCAAGACGGCGCAGAAATCCGACGACAAGGCCGACAAGAAGGACGGCGCGGCGAAGGCCGAAAACGACGTGCCGGCCTTGAGCCAGATGCCGCCGGCAGTCGCCAACGCCAACGCGCAGATCGCCGCAGCCGATACGCCGACGGCTGCCGCGGCCTCCGCGTTGACCGGCCGCGCCAACGACAACGTTCAGGCTGCAGCCGATAATACCACCGCGCCGAATGACGAGGCTCAGGTGGTGGCGCCCGATCAGCTCAACGACATCGACCGCGCCCTCCAACAGGACCCGCCGGCACAGAAGGCGGTGATCGCCGCAACCGACGCGCGGCCGGCGCCGGTGATGGCGAGCAGCCACAGCTCGGCCTGGGACCAGAGCTCGCTGATCGGCAAGATCTTCATCGGCGTCGGCACGCTGCTGACGCTGGCCTCTGCCGCACGCATGTTCTTCGCTTGATGCTTGGCCTGATTTTTGGCCTGATTTTGGGGTGAGGGACCTCGTCCGGAACGCGCGTCTCGCCGCGCGTTCCGGACGGCCTCGTTCCGACAGCTTTTCGGCCCTTGAAGCCCACCGCGCCAGCGGGCACATTGCCCGCCCAATCAAACGCGTGGGTGGAGCATGAGCACGTTCGAACACATCATCGTCGAGAGCAAAGGCGCGGTCGGCATCATCAAGCTGAACCGGCCGAAGATGCTCAATGCGCTCTCCTTCGGCGTCTTCCGCGAGATCGCCGCGGCCGTCGACGATCTCGAGGCCGATGACGCCATCGGCTGCATCGTCGTGACCGGCAGCGAGAAGGCCTTTGCCGCCGGCGCCGACATCAAGGAGATGCAGCCGAAAGGCTTCATCGACATGTTCTCCGAGGATTTCGCCGCGATCGGCGGCGACCGCGTCGCGCGCTGCCGCAAGCCGACCATCGCCGCGGTCGCGGGCTATGCGCTCGGCGGCGGCTGCGAGCTCGCCATGATGTGCGACTTCATCATCGCCGCCGACACCGCCAAGTTCGGCCAGCCCGAAATCACGCTCGGCACCATTCCCGGCATCGGCGGCACCCAGCGCCTGACCCGCGCGATCGGCAAGTCGAAGGCGATGGACCTCTGCCTCACCGGCCGCATGATGGATGCGGCGGAAGCGGAGCGCTCAGGCCTCGTCAGCCGCATCGTGCCCGCCGACAGGCTCATGGACGAGGTCATGGAAGCCGCCGAGAAGATCGCATCGATGTCGCGGCCCGCCGTCGCCATGGCCAAGGAAGCGGTCAACCGCGCCTTCGAGACCACGCTCGCCGAAGGCATGAGCGTCGAGCGCAACCTGTTTCACGCGACCTTCGCGCTGGAGGACCGCTCCGAGGGCATGGCGGCGTTCATCGAGAAGCGCAAGCCGGTGAACAAGAACCGGTAATAGCCGCGGGCGGTCAGGCTGGTGTAAGGCTTCGCCGCTCTGGTGCAGAAACCCTGTGACGCACCTGCAACAAGCACGGAATAGATGGGGGTTTTCCCCGCGGCAGTTTGCCTGCGGGACCCCGGCTGGTTAAACAGTTAAGAGGCCACCGTCGGCGGGGGCGGACAGCCGGGGTTTAGCAGGATTACATGATTGGGCGTGCCGCCAGAGTTGGTCGCGTGATGACGCGGCATCGATCGGGCGTGGGTCCTGTGCTTGCGACATGGACCACGCTGGCGCTCTGTTGCGCCCTGCCCTCAGCCGCATGGGCGGAAGCCCTGCCGGAGGCGCTCGCCAAGGCCTACCAGACCAACCCGCAGCTCAATGCCGAGCGCGCGCGGCAACGCGCCACGGATGAAAACGTGCCGCAGGCGCTCGCCGGCTACCGGCCGCAGATCGTGGCAAGCCTCAGCGCCGGCCTGCAATCGGTGCGCAATTTGCTGCCCGACAACACGATCCAGACCGCCAATCTGAAGCCGTGGATCATCGGCGTCACCGTGACGCAGACCCTGTTCAACGGGTTCCGCACCGCCAACAGCGTCCGCGCCGCGGAACTTCAGGTGCAGTCCGGCCGCGAGGCGCTGCGCAATGTCGGTCAGGGCGTGCTGCTCGACGCGGTCACCGCCTACACCAACGTGCTCGCCAACCAGTCACTGGTCGAGGCGCAACGCTCCAACGTCGCGTTCCTGCGCGAGACGCTCGCCGTCACTCAGCGCCGCCTCAACGCCGGCGACGTCACGCCGACCGACAGCGCCCAGGCCGAGGCGCGGCTCAGCCGGGGGCTCGCCGATCTCAACGCCGCGGAAGTCGCGCTGGCGGTGAGCCAGGCGGTCTACGCGCAGGTGATCGGCAATGCGCCAACGCAGCTTCGGCCCGCCGAAGTCGTCGACCGCTATCTGCCGAAGAGCCGCGAGGATGCGCTGACGACGGCGATCCGCCAGCACCCGGCGGTGATGGCGGCGGGCTTCGACGTCGATGTCGCCTCGACCAACATCCGCGTCGCCGAGGGCGCGCTGCTGCCGAGCGCCAGTCTTCAGGGCAGCGCCAGCAAGAGCCGCAGCAACGACCCGACGCTGAGCACCATCGCCGAAGACCAGGCCTCGATCGTCGCCAACGTCACCGCGCCGATCTACGACGGCGGCCAGGCCGCCGCACAGACCCGACAGGCCAAGGAGATCACGGCGCAGAGCCGGCTCGTGCTCGACCAGGTCCGCAACCAGGCGCGCACGGCGGCGACCAGCGCCTGGGTCGCCAATGAGGGCGCCAAGATCACGGTCTCCGCTTCCGAATCAGAGGTGAAGGCCGCGACCGTCGCGCTCCAGGGCGTGCAGCGCGAGGCCGCCGGCGGGCAGCGCACGACGGTGGACGTGCTGAACTCGCAGGCCGATTTGATCCAGGCCAAGGCCCGCCTGATCGGCGCACTGCGCGACCGCGTCATCGCCTCCTACACGCTGCTCAGCGCCGTCGGCCATCTCGACGTCAAGACGCTTAGCCTCAACACGCCGGACTATCTGCCCGAGGTGCATTACCAGCAGGTCCGCGACGCCTGGCACGGCCTGCGCACGCCGTCGGGGCAGTAGTTTCAAATCGTCTGGCCTGATGCCGATGAAGAGCCGCCGCATCCATCTGATGGGAGCTTCGGGCTCCGGCGTGACGACGCTCGGTCGCGCGCTCGCCGGCCGGCTTGCGCTGCCGCATCACGACAGCGACGATTATTTCTGGCTGCCGACCGCGCCGCCCTACCAGACGACACGCACTGCCGCGGATCGTCTGCGCCTGATGCGCGAAATGTTTCTGCCGCGTCTCGATTGGGTGCTGAGCGGAACCGTCACCGGCTGGGGCGACGAGCTCGTCCCGTTCTTCGATCTTGTCGTCTTCGTGACGACGCCGCGCGAGCTTCGCTTGCAGCGCCTGCGTGGCCGCGAGGCTACGCATTTCGGAGCTGATGCCGTCGCACAGGGTGGCTGGCGTCATGAGGAGACGGAGTCGTTCGTCGAATGGGCCTCGCGCTACGAAGCCGGCGATCGCGAGGGCCGCAGTCTCACAAAAGATGAAGCCTGGCTCGCGGGCCTGCCCTGCCCGGTCGTGCGGATCGACGGCTCACGCCGGCTTGCGGATCTTGTCGAGCAGCTATGCAGCGAAGCGGAGTTGGTTACCCGGCTGATGTGATACCGTTCCGGTCCCACCTCAAAAATAACGAAGCAGGGAGAGAACCATGCTCAACCGACGCAGCGTCCTGCTTGCCTCCCTTGCCGCCGGAGTAGCCATGACCAACAAAGCTCACGCCCGTGCGGCGCAGCCCGCGACGCCGGTCGATTTCGACGTTCCGGCCCTTGCCTGCGATTGCCACACGCACATCCATGGTGACGTCGAAAAGTTTCCGTTCTTCGCGGGGCGCGTCTATACGCCGGAACCGGCAAGCCCCGAGGAAATGGCGGCGCTGCACAAGGCGCTGCATATCGAGCGCGTGGTGATCGTGACGCCGAGCGTCTACGGCACCGACAATTCCTCCACCTTGTTCGGCATGAAGGCGCGCGGCGCGACAGCGCGCGGAGTGGCCGTGATCGACGACAAGACGACCGAAGCACAGCTCGACGCGATGCAGGCGGACGGTTTTCGCGGCAGTCGCATCAATCTCGCCACCGGCGGCGTCAGCGATCCGAATGTCGGCCGCGCGCGCTTCACCGCCGCCGTCGAGCGCATGAAGGCGCGCGGCTGGCACGTGCAGCTCTACACCACGCTGCCGATGATCTCGGCGATCAAGGAGCTCGTGCTGGCTTCGCCCGTGCCGGCCGTGTTCGACCATTTCGGCGGCCTCGAGGCGTCGCTCGGACTGGAGCAGCCGGGATTCTCCGACCTGGTCGCGCTCGTCAAATCCGGCAAGGCCTATGTGAAGATCTCGGGAGCCTATCGCTCGTCGAACCTCGCGCCCGACTATCAGGACATGGTGCCCTATGCCCGGGCGCTGATCGCGGCGAACCCGGACCGCATCGTCTGGGGCACCGACTGGCCGCATCCGGATTCCAGCCCCGTCGAGGGACGCAAGCCCACCGACATCGCGCCCTTCTATCAGATCGAAGACGGCCGGCTCCTCAACCAGCTTCCTGTGTGGGCGCCGGATGCGGAGGTGCGCAAGAAGATCCTGGTCGACAATCCCGCGCGTCTCTACGGATTCTGAGGCGCGGCGACGGCGCGCGATCAGCGCGCGCGGCGGGAGAAGAAGGAGATCAGGACCGGCAAGGTCACCAGGATCACGACCGGCGCGAGCATCATGCCGGTGACGACGACGACGGCGAGCGGCTTCTGCACCTGCGAGCCGATGCCTTCCGACAGCGCCGCCGGCAGCAGGCCGACGCCGGCAACGACGCAGGTCATCAGCACCGGCCGGAGCTGCAACTCGCCGGTGCGTATCACCGCGCTCACGCGGTCCATGCCTTCTTCGATCAGCTGGTTGAACTGCGACAGGATGATGATGCCGTCCATGACCGCAATGCCGAACAGCGCGATGAATCCGATCGCGGCGGAGACGCTGAAGGCGGTGCCGGTGATCAAGAGACCGAGCACGCCGCCGAAGATCGCCATCGGAATCACGCTCATGGCGAGCAGCGTGTCGGTCATCGAGCCGAAATTGAACCAGAGCAGCACGCCGATCAGCGCCAGCGAGATCGGCACCACGATCGACAGCCGGCGGATGGCGTCCTGGAGATTGCCGAACTCGCCGACCCAGTCCATGTGCGCGCCGGGCGGCAGCTGCACCTGCTCGGCGACCTTCTGTTGCGCCTCGCGGATCGCGCTGCCGAGGTCGCGCTCGCGCACCGAGAACTTGATCGGCAGATAGCGTTCCTGCTGCTCGCGATAGATGTAGGCGGCACCGGAGACGAGGCTGATGGTGGCGACCTCGCTCAGGGGAATCTGCGTGACGGTGCCGTTGGGGCCAGGCGCGCCGATGCGCAAATTCTGGATCGCCTCGGCGCTCCTGCGATATTCCGGCGCGAGGCGGACGATGATCGGGAAGTGACGATCGGAGCCCGGCTCGTAGAGATCGCCCGCGGTATCGCCGCCGATCGCGACCTTGATCGTGGCGTTGATGTCGCCGGGCGCGAGCCCATAGCGCGCGGCCTTGGCACGGTCGATGTCAATCTGAATGGTCGGCTGCCCGAGCGAGGTGAACACCGCAAGGTCGGTGACGCCTTGCACTGTCGCCAGCACCGACTTGATCTTGTTGGCGGTGTCGGTGAGCGCCTGGAGATCGCTGCCGAACAGCTTGATCGAGTTCTCGCCCTTCACGCCCGAGACGGCTTCGGAGACGTTGTCCTGGAGATATTGCGAGAAGTTGAATTCGACGCCGGGGAAGCGATCGTCGAGCTGCTTCAACAGCTGCGCGGTCAACTCTTCCTTGTCGTGCGTTCCCGGCCATTGGCTTGCGGGCTTGAGGGGGGCGAAGAACTCGGCGTTGAAGAAGCCGGCAGCGTCGGTGCCGTCATCGGGGCGGCCATGCTGCGACACCACGGATTCCACCTCGGGCCGGGCACGGATCAGCTTGCGCATCTCGTTGACGTAGGTGTTGCCTTCCTGGAGCGAGATGGTCGGCGGCAGCGTGGCGCGGATCCAGAGATTGCCCTCTTCCAGCTTGGGCAGGAATTCGAGGCCGAGCAGGCGGCTGAGCGCCACCGTCATCAGCACGAGACCGACCGCGCCGCCGAGCATGATGCCGCGGTTGGCGACGGCCCAATTCAGCACCGGCATGTAGATCCGGTGCAGGATCCGCATGACCCTCGTCTCGGTCTCCTCGAGATGCGCAGGCAGAATGATCGCGGACAGCGCCGGGGTAACCGTGAAGGTCGCGAGCAGCCCGCCGGCGAGCGCATAGGCATAGGTGCGCGCCATCGGCCCGAAGATGTTGCCCTCGACGCCGGACAGCGTGAACAACGGCAGGAACGCCGCGATGATGATGGCGGCGGCAAAGAAGATCGAGCGCGACACGTCGGCGGCGGCGCTGAGGATGGCGTGGCTCTTCATGCCGAACAGCGTCTCGGGCGACATCTGCTCGGATTCCGACACCGGCGTGGTCTGCGTCAGGCGGCGGAAGATCGCTTCCACCATGATGACGGTGGCGTCGACGATGAGGCCGAAATCGATCGCGCCGACCGACAGCAGATTCGCGGATTCCCCGCGTAGCACCAGGATGATCACGGCGAAGAACAGCGCGAACGGAATCGTGGCGCCGACGATCAGCGCGCTGCGGAGATCGCCGAGGAACATCCACTGCAACAGTACGATGAGCAGGATGCCGACCACCATGTTGTGCAACACGGTGTGGGTGGTGAGTTCGATCAGGTCCCCGCGATCGTAGATGCGCTCGATGCGCACGCCGGGCGGCAGGATGCTGGAGTTGTTGATGGTTTGAACGAGCTGGTGGACGCGCTTGATGGTTGGCGAGCTTTGCTCACCGCGGCGCATCAGGACGATGCCCTGCACGATGTCGTCGGAATCGTCGATGCCGGCAATGCCGAGACGGGGTTTTTGGCCGACAGTGACGGTGGCGACGTCCTTGACCAGCACCGGATTGCCGTTGGTCTGCGAGACCATGGTGTTGGCGAGGTCGTCGATCGAACGGATCAGGCCGACGCCGCGTACCACGGCCGATTGCTGGCCGATATTGACGGTGTTGCCGCCGACATTGACGTTGGAATTGCTGACCGCCTGGAGCAATTGCGGCAGTGTCAGGCCGTTGGCGACCAGCTTGTTGAAATCGACCTGGAGCTCGTAGGTCTTGCTCTTGCCGCCCCAGCCGGTGACGTCGATGACGCCGGGCACGGCGCGGAAGCGGCGCTGCAGAATCCAGTCCTGGATGGTCTTGAGATCGAGCACGCTGTAGTTCGGCGGACCGACGAGGCGGTAGCGGAAGATTTCGCCGATCGGGCTGAGCGGCGAGATCTGCGGCTGCACATTACCCGGCAGCGGCGCGAGCTGCGCCAGGCGGTTCAAGACCTGCTGCTGCGCCTCGTCATAGGTGTAGGCGAAGGAGAACTGGAGCTTGATGTCGGAGAGGCCGTAGAGCGAGATGGTGCGGATCGTCGTGAGGTTCTTCAGACCCGCGACCTGGGTCTCGATTGGAATCGTGATGTAGCGCTCGATCTCTTCCGCCGACAGGCCCGGGCTCTGCGTCACGATGTCGACCATCGGCGGCGTCGGATCGGGATAGGCCTCGATGTTGAGCTGGTTGAACGCGATCAGGCCGCCGATCAGCACGGCGAAGAACATCCCGACCATCAGGAAGCGCCGGTTGACGGCAAGGGCGACGAGACGATCCATTCAGGTCTTCAATTTTCTTGGGTCGTCGATCAGCTACCGGACGCCGCGCGGTCGATGAACAGGCTGCCCTTGGTGACGACCTGCTCGCCTGGCTTCAGATTGCTGGTGACCTCGACGAAATTGCCATTGATGAGGCCGGTCTTGATCTGGCGCAGCTCGACCGACTTGTCCTCGCGCGCGACCCAGATGCGGACCTTGTCGGCCTCGTAGATCAAAGCCTGCTTCGGCACCGCCGGCGCGGCACGGTCGCCGGCCGAATAGATCGTGACGTTGGCGAACATTTCCGGCTTGAGCAGGCCGTCCTTGTTGTCGATGGTCGCGCGAACCAGCAGGCGGCGGGTGTTGGGATCGATGGCGGCGGCGACGTAGTTGATCTTGGCGGTCAGGGGGTGGCCCGGCAGCGCCATCACGTTGACGCTGATGTCCTGGCCGATGCACACCGCGGCCGCATCGCTCTCGCGCACGAAGGCGGTGAGCCAGACCGTGGAGAGGTCGCCGATCACGAAGACCGGATCGCTGGCGCCGGAATTGACGTATTGGCCCGGACCGATCTTGCGCTGCACGACGGTGCCGGAGATCGGCGAATAGATCGTGATCTCCCGATCGATGACGCCCTTGTCCTGGAATGCCTTGATGGTCTCGTCGGTGAAGCCGAGGATGCGCAGCTTGTTGCGCGCGGCTTCCAGCGCCGTCCCCGAGGAGCGCACGTCGTTCTGCGCCTGGACCTGGGTCGTTTCGGCCTGCTGATAGTCCTTCAGCGGAATGGCGCGGCCCTCATAGAGGTCCTTGGCGCGCCTGAACTGGATGTCGGCAAGATCGATCGCAGACTTCGCCTTGTTCTGCGCGGTCATCGCCGCGATGAAATCGTTCTGGGCCTGCACGGTGTCGGCGGCCTCGATCGTGAACAGCGGTTGACCTTGCTTCAGCATCTCGCCCGGCTTGGCGAGCAGCTTGGTCACCCGGCCCGCATAGGGCGAGAACACCGGCGTCGAGCGATCCTCGTCGACCGCGACCTTGCCCTCGGTGACATATTCGGCCCGGAAGGTCTTGGCCTTGACCGGCTCGATCGTCAGCGTCGCCCACTCGGACGGCGTCGGCGTGAAATTCTGCGCATTCCTGCGCGACTGGCTGGAGACCTCGGAGTGGCTCTTTTCCTTGGCCCCCGCACGCAGGAAGCCATAGGCACCGGCGCAGGCGAGTGCCAGTAAAACTACGGATGTGATCACCCGTTGTTTTGTAAACACCTGCAATCGCTTGGTATTTTCAACTACCATGGGGCCCGGTCAAGTCTGCGACGATCTCGGCAGACGCCTGCCTTATCGGTCGCGCTAATAGTGCTGAATTGGGATTTCAAACAACCTAAAAAACGCCAGCCACCTTTCCGTTTGCGTTAAAATATTGCATCGCGTCAGCTTCACGTCAGTTTCGCGCCGGCCACTGTGGCGGATGACTGCCGAGCGGCATCGCCGGGCGGCTCCATCGCGCCGGCGTGGTCGACAGCAGCGCAGAATGGCGCACCGCCTTCAACGTGCCGAAGCCAGATGGCACGGACTCGATGAATGCAGCATGTACGGCCTCGCCCGTAAGATCCGGGGTATCCAGGCCGCCATCGAGCCGGCCGAGCTTCCACAGCCAGCGTCCGGTCTGCGCCAGCGACACGCGCACGTGCCAGCTCCCGCCCTCGCGGGCCTGGCGTGCCTTGGCCATCATCGCACCGAACGCCATCAGATAGCCGGTGGCATGGTCGAGCATCTGCGCCGGCAATTCCTTGGGACCGTCGATGCCCGCGGCCTGCCCCTCGGCGTGGTTGAAGCCCGTCGTGGTCTGCACCAGTGAATCGAAACCGCGCCGCTCCGCCCAGGGGCCGGCATGGCCATAGGCCGACAGCGTGACATAGACGATGCCGGGATTGATGTTCGCTGCATCCTCCGGCGCGAACCCGAGGGCTGCGAGCGCTCGCGGGCGATAGCCTTGCGAGAAGATGTCCGCGCCCTTCAACAGCTCGCGCAGCTGCGCCCTGCCCGCCTCGCTTTTCAGCTCGACCAACGTGGTGAGCTTGCCGCGGCCGGTATCGATGGTGAGCCAGGGAATGGCCGGCAGCTCCGGCCCCGAGACGAGCAGCACATCCGCGCCGTGCGCGGCGAGCGTGCGACCGGCAACGGGGCCTGCGATGACGCGCGAGAGATCGAGCACGCGCAGCCCGGAAAGCGGACGATCGCCGTTCGACAATCCCTGCGGCCACGGCTTTGGCGGGGCCTCGCCGATCTTCTCGATCGAGACCAGCGGCAGTTCGGCGAGCGCGCGCGCCTGCGGCAGCGCGGACCATTCGTCGTAGGAACGCATCAGGGCGACGACGCCGCCCGCGGCATAGGCCGCAGTTTCAAAATCCTCGCCCTTCCATTGCATCAACGCGGCCTGAACCTTGTCGCGCTCGGGCTCGCAGCCGAGCACGTTGCAGACGGCGTCGCGATGATGCGGGAAATTGGTGTGACAGCGGACGAAGCGGTTGTCGCCGGTCTTGTAGACACCGGCGATGGCGTCCCAGGCTGGCGGTGGTGGCTTGTCGTCGAGGCGCAAATAACGCTCCGAACGGCATTCGGCGACGGCGTGGCGCATGTCGACGGAGACGTCCTGCGTCTCACCGCTGCGCAGTCTCCAGATTTCGGCGGCGGCAAGGCCGGCGGCGGCGATCGTCGTCTGTCCGGCGACAGCGACGCGAAATGAGGACGGAATTTGCGACTCCTCGCCGGTCAGCCGCACGCGTCCGAGCGCGGCCCTGTCGCCGCCGATGGAGGTCCAGAGATCCCTAAGAATATCGGCGGGGCTTTGCATGACCGCTTCTCTCCCTTTCAGATTTGAGCATGATCCTTTCGGAAATCCGCTGCGCATTTTCCGGATCATGCTGTAGTTTTCGCGACCATGTCATGATCGCAGAAAGGAATGCAATGGCTGCCGTAGATCCCCTCACCGCAGGCGCCGTGTTCATCGCAACGGCGGCCACCGACGCAGTCTATGTCATGTTCACCTCGGCCGTGATCGCGCGCAAGCGCGTGCCGGCGGCGAACTGGAGCGCGGTCTGGTACCTGCTCTCCTCCTACGCCGTGATCAGCTACACCGAAAACCCGTTCTATGTCGCTTTCGCGGCGATCGGCTCTTGGGCCGGCGCCTACGCCTCGCTGACCTTCCTGCACCGCCCGCCCGGCGGCCCGCCGGTGGGGGCGGCACCGGAGTGAGGGAACCGCCTCTCCGCGTCGTCATTGCGAGGAGCCCTTGCGACGAAGCAATCCAGACTGTCTCTGCGGATGCATTTCTGGATTGCTTCGCTACGCTCGCAATGACGAATTGGAGAGTTCAGCATGTCTCCTGAAACGGCTACACTCTTTGCACCAACAAAAAGGAAAACCAAACAATGGATCTCGGTCTCAAAGGCAAGAACGCCATCGTCCTCGGCGGCACGCGCGGCATCGGGCGGGCGATTGCGGCAACGCTGGCCGGCGAAGGCGCCAATGTCGCGGTGTGCGCGCGCAACGCGGATCAGGTTGCGGCGACCGTCACTGAACTCAAGGCAAGCGGAATCCGTGCCAGCGGCGGACCGGTCGACGTCACCGACGGCGCGGCGCTGAAATCTTGGATCGAGACCGCTGCAAAGGAGCTCGGCGGCGTCGACCTGCTGTTCGCCAATGCCGGCGCGATGGCGCAGGGCCACGATGCAGCATCCTGGGAGCAGAACTTCCGGCTCGACGTGCTCGGCGCCGTGCATGCGTTCGACGCCGCGCGGCCGTTCCTCGAGGCCAGCGGCGAAAAGAGCGGAGATGCCGCCTTCGTCATCATCTCCTCGATCTCGGCGGCGCAGGCCGATCTCGCCAGCTCCTACGGCCCGATCAAGGCGGCGCTGATCCACATGGCCAAGGGATTGGCGCGGCAATACGCAAAGAAGAAGATCCGCGTCAACGTGGTGTCGCCCGGCACGGTCTATTTCAAGGGCGGCGTCTGGAATATGATCGAGCAGAAGATGCCGGAGCGCTACAATGATGCGATGAAGCGCAATCCGACGGGCCGCATGGCAACGCCACAGGAGATCGCAAGCGCGGCGGTGTTTCTGGCAAGCCCGGTGTCGGGGTTCACCACGGGCTCCAATCTCGTCGTGGACGGCGCGATCTCGAACCGGGTGAATTTTTGAGACGAGCACACTGTCGTCGCCCGGCTTGACCGGGCGACCCAGTATTCCAGAGACGGCTCGGCTAGAGCCGAGGGGCCGCAGCGTACTGGATACCCCGCTTTCGCGGGGTATGACACCGAGAGTCTGACACGGCCCGGCTCAACAAGCTCGTCATTGCGAGCGCAGCGAAGCAATCCAGAGTCTTTCCGCGGGCGGCAGTCTGGATTGCTTCGCTGCGCTCGCAATGACGGTGTGGCGACATTCTGCGTCACATTCTCAATGAAAATCCCGCGATGGCGGCAGGATGCGGACGTTGCGGGGGTGACGGATTTTTTGCGCCGGCATATCCGCGTGGGCCCCGGGATCGTCGTTGAGGGGCTCGATCAGATCGGCGCCTGCCGGCACCGGATGCTTGCGGCTCAGCGCGTCGTTGGCGAGGCCGACCAGATCGTGCGAGCGGTCGACCATGCGCTGGGCGATGAGATGCGTCACCTTTTCGGGGCTGCTCTGGATATAGCCCTCGACCAGGATGAGGCGCGCGCCCATCACCTCCTTGCGGTACTGCTCCATGATCTTGGGCCACACCACGACATTCGCGATGCCGGTCTCGTCCTCCAGCGTCATGAACACGACGCCGCTGGCGCTGCCCGGCCGCTGCCGCACCAGCACCACGCCGGCGCAGCGGACGCGGCGCCGCTCGTTCTCATGGCTGACGTCCCTGCAGGCCACCACACGCTCGCGCGAAAACATCTCGCGCAAAAATTCCATCGGATGGCCCTTCAGCGATAGCCGGATGGTCTGGTAGTCCGCGACCACCTGCTCGGCCCGCGGCATCTCCGGCAACGGTTTTGCGTGCTCGTCCGGCTGCTCGCGCGCGGTCGCGGCCTCGAACAGCGGCAGCGACACGTCGTCGGGCAGCCGCCGCACCTGCCACAGCGCCTCGCGGCGGTCGAGGCCGAGCGAGCGGAACGCGTCGGCATCCGCGAGCAGGATCAGCGCACGCTTGGGCAGCCCGGTGTCGCGGGCGAAGTCTTCGAGCGAGGTGAAGGGACCGCTGTTGCGGGCGTCGATGATCAGGTCGGCCCAGTCTTTCTGAGTGACGTAGACCTTGCCTTGCCGTTTCGCCTGCGCCTCTTTGAGCAACTCCTCATCGGGATCGAGCCAGTGAAAGCCGTCGATCTGACGGAAGCCCAGGCGCACGGCGCAGTATTTGCCGTCGGTGTTCTCCAGCGTGTTTTGCGCAAAGCTGCAGGATACGTCGATGTCGCGCACCTCGACGCCGTTCTTGCGGGCGTCGCCGACGATCTGCGCCGGCGCGTAAAAGCCCATGGGCTGCGAGTTCAACAGGCCGCAACAGAACGCATCGGGGTGATGATATTTCAGCCATGACGAGATGTAGACGAGCTGAGCAAAGCTCGCGGCATGGCTCTCTGGAAAACCGTAGGAGCCAAAGCCCTTGATCTGGTCAAAGCAGCTTCTGGCGAAGTTGGGATCGTAGCCGCGCGCGACCATGTTGCCGATCAGCTTCTCCTCGTATTGGCCGATGGTGCCGACATTGCGGAAGGTCGCCATTGAGCGGCGCAGGCCGTTAGCCTCCTCGGAGGTGAACTTTGCTGCTTCGATCGCGATTCGCATGGCCTGTTCCTGAAACAGCGGCACGCCCTTCGTCTTGTGCAGCACCTTGTAGAGCTCATCCGCGGGACCATGCTCGGGCGATGGCGAGGGATAGGTCACTTTCTCGATCCCGTTACGCCGTCGCAAATAGGGATGCACCATGTCGCCCTGGATTGGCCCCGGCCGCACGATCGCGACTTCGATGACAAGGTCGTAGAAGGTCCGCGGCTTCAACCGCGGCAACATGTTCATCTGGGCGCGGCTCTCGACCTGGAATACGCCGAGGGATTCCCCAGCACACAGCATGTCGTAAACCTTGGGATCGTCCTGAGGGACACTCGCCAGCACCCAGCGCTTGCCCTTGTGGTGGTCGATCAAATCAAAACATTTCCGGATGCAGGTCAGCATGCCCAGCGCGAGCACGTCGACCTTCATCATGTTGAGCGCGTCGACGTCGTCCTTGTCCCATTCGATGAAGGTGCGGTCGTCCATCGCGGCGTTGCCGATCGGCACATAGGTGTCGAGCCGGTCCTGCGTCAGTACATAGCCCCCGACATGCTGGGAGAGATGGCGCGGGAATTCGATCAGCTCGGTCGCGAGCTCGACCGCGAGGTTGATCATGGGATTGTTGGGATCGAGCCCGGCCTGCCTGACCTGCATGTCGTTGAGGCCCTTGCCCCAGCTTCCCCAGACGGTGTCGGCAAGCGCAGCGGTGACGTCCTCGGTCAGGCCCAGCGCCTTGCCGACGTCACGGATGGCGCTGCGCGGGCGGTAATGGATGATCGTGGCGATGATCGCGGCGCGGTGGCGGCCGTAGCGGCGATAGACATATTGCATCACCTCCTCGCGCCGCGAATGCTCGAAATCGACGTCGATGTCAGGCGGCTCCAGCCGCTCCTTGGAGATGAAGCGCTCGAACAGGAGATCGACGCTGGTCGGATTAACGGAGGTGATGCCGAGCACGTAGCAGACCGCTGAGTTCGCCGCCGATCCCCGCCCCTGGCACAGGATGTTCTGGCTGCGCGCATAATGCACGATGTCGTGCACGGTGAGGAAGTAGTGCGCGTATTTCAGCTCTGCGATCAGCGCGAGCTCTTTCTTCAGGGTCGCGCGAAGCTTGTCATCGATGTTGCCGCCGAAATATGTCTGCACGCCCGCCCAGGTCAGATCCTCCAGATGCCCCTGCGCGGTCTTGCCCCGCGGCACAGGTTCGTCCGGATACTGGTATTTGAGTTGGTCGAGCGTGAAATCGATCTTGCCCGCAAAGCGCATGGTCTCCGCGATCGCCTCGGGAAAATCTCGGAACAGCCGCGACATTTCGCGTGGCGTCTTCAGGAAGCGCTCGGCATTGGCTTCGAGCTTCCGTCCGACCGCCTCGATCGTGGTCTTTTCCCGGATGCAGGTGAGCACGTCCTGGAGCGGGCGGCGGCCGGGATGGTGATAGAGCACCTCGTTGGTTGCGAGCAGCGGCACGTTTGCTTTGGCGGCGAGATCATCGAGCCGCGCCAGGCGGCGGCGGTCGTCGCCGCGATAGACCAGGCTCGCCGCCAGCCACACGCCCTCGGCGCGGCTGTCCTTAAGCTTGGCGAGAACATCCAGCGCCTGCGCGGGCTCGAAGCGATGCGGCAGCGTCAGGACCAGGAGCTGGCCCTCGGAAAACTCAAGAAGGTCGACAAAAGTGAGATGGCATTCGCCCTTCTCGATCCGCGTGATGTCGTCGCCGCGCTTGCCCCTGGTGAGGAGCTGGCACAGCCGGCCATAGGCGGCGCGGTCGCGCGGATAGACAAAAATGTCGGGCGTTCCGTCGATGAAAACGATGCGCGCGCCGATCAGCAATTTCGGCT
Source organism: Bradyrhizobium sp. 482_C4_N1_8 (assembly GCF_052075965.1). Lineage (NCBI taxonomy): Bacteria > Pseudomonadati > Pseudomonadota > Alphaproteobacteria > Hyphomicrobiales > Nitrobacteraceae > Bradyrhizobium > Bradyrhizobium sp. 482_C4_N1_8. The sequence goes on from NZ_CP197231.1 coordinate 6,679,923, forward strand.
TGTGCAGCACCTTGTCATTGTCGAGCTCCTTGTAGGCGCGCACGACGCCGGCGAGCGTGTTGTGGTCGGCAATGCCGATCACGGGAATGCCGAGGATGCTCGCCTGATGCACATAGGCGCGCGGATCCGAGCCGCCGCGCAGGAAGGAGAAGTTGGTGGTGATGCCGATCTCGGCATAAGCGGGCGTGTTCATGCGAAGAGACCGTGCACATACCAGTTGGGGGGAATGGGTTTACCTTCGTCGTCGAACACCTCTCCTTCGTAAAGACCGTCGCGAAAGATCCAGAAGCGCAGGCCTTCGGCATCCTCGATGCGGAAATAATCCCGCGTCAATTGCTTGCCGTCCTGCCGCCACCATTCCATCGCGATGCGCTCGGGCCCTTCCACCCGCACCACCGCATGCAGCGCGCGCCGCCAGGTGAACTGATGCGGCGGGCCGTCGGGCACGGTCGCGAACGGCACCTTGATCGGCTCCGGTCTGTCGAACAGCCGCAGGGGGCGCAGCGGCGGCTCGCTCTCGGCGCGCGCCGGCCATTCGGCCTGCATGGCCACGGCGAGATGGTGCTGGGCAGGCGCGGCCAGCACCGCACATTCCGGGATATGGGTATCCTCAGGCAAATGCACGACGACGCGCTTTCCGCCGATGCGCGCGGCGATGCGGTCGATCAGCGCGGCGAGCTCGTCATTGTCATGGACATGGGCGTCGAGATCGCGCTGCTCCTGCACCACGATCTCGGTGCGGCTTGCCGACAGTCGTACCATGTCGAAACCGAAGCCGGGATCCAGCGGATCGGCGAGCGCATCGAGGCGCTCGCGGAACAGCCGGTCGATGACTTTGCTTTGCGTGACCGGCCGCCCGGTCTCGACCATGATCGCGCGCACCACGCCGTCGGTGCGAAAGAAGGCGGCTTCCAGGCGCCGCGCACCCTTGCCCTGCTTCTCCATGGACGCGATCAGCGTGTCGGCCAGCCGCGACAGCGTCATCGCGATCATGGTGTCGGTGGCGATCGGTTCGGCAAAGCGCTTCTCCACGATGTAATCCGGCAGCGGTTTGCGCGGATTGATCGGGGCATCGCCATGCCCCTGCGCATGCGCGAGCAGCGTGGAGAACCGCGCGCCGAACCGCGCCGTGATCTCATGCGGCTCGCGCGAGGCGACATCGCCGATGGTTTTCAGGCCGGCGCGACGCAGGCCCGTGGTGATGGCCTCGCCCGCACCGAGCGCGGACACCGGCAGCCGGCTGACCGCCGCCGCCTCCCCGCCATCGGCGACGATGGTGCCGGAGGCCTGCCGCGTCAGCGTGCGCGCGCAGACCGAGGTGCCGGCGATCGCCGCGCTGACGGCAAAACCCTGACGGGCGAGCCCGCGGACGAAGGTCTGCAACAACGCAGCCTCGCCGCCGAACAGATGCGCGCAGCCGGTGATGTCCAGAAACAGCCCGTGCGGCGGATCGAGCGCCACCAGCGGCGTGAAGCGATCGCACCAGTCGGCGACGTCGCTGAGCGTCTTCGCATCGGCCACGACATCGGCGTCGAACACTTTCAAGTCCGGACACATCGCCCGTGCATTGGCCAGGGGCTGGCCGATGTGCAAGCCGAGGCGCTCGGCGGCTTCGTCCAGCGCATGGATCACCAGCGCATTGTTGTCCTTGATGACGACGATGCTCGGATCATTGGTCTTACCCAGCGCGCCGAAGAACCGCTGAATCCGATCGATGGGCAGGCGTGGCAGCCACAGGCTGAGGATACGTCGACGGTTCAGAGAACTGGCACTCATCACATTTCCATTCCATGATCCACCGGCCGCAGGGGCCATGACGATTGCGCAAGAGCTCGGCATCGAAGCGCGGCGCGCCCCAGGCACTCCATGCCGGGCCCGGCGGCGAATGCGCCGCGCGCAGCATCCATCGCGTCTCCGCGGTCGAGGGCAGCGGCTGCGCGGCCATCCGCAACATCAGGCCGGTGACACCGGACGATTGCGCGGCCAGTGTCAGCTTACGGCTCGCCACGAGATCGAACTGCCGCGTCTCACCCCAGAGCTCGAGCACGACGGCGCCAAGCGCGTCGCAGGCGAGCGCATCGGCCGAGGTCCGCAACGCGCTCTCGACATCGGCGGCGCGCACCATCACCACGCGGCGCGGATCGAGACCGATCTCGGCAAGCCCGCTCATCGACAGCGCGCCGGTCTCGAGTTCCGAAAAATCCTGCCGCACCCACAGCAGCGGCCGGCGCCGCGAGACACGCCCCGCAAGCCCCATGACAAAACCCGTCGCGGCGGTTCCCTGCCGGCCCTCGCAAAACACCTCGTGGATCACCGCGCGCGCGAGCCCGCCCTTCAGCGCGCTGTCGACCTCGTCGTGGCCGAGCGCGACGCGATCGTGCTGATGCACGACCTCCGCCGTCTCGATGCGCTCGATCTGGCCGCGCAAGGTCGCAAGCGCGTTCATCCGTGCGCCGCTCATATACGCCGCTCCTTCAGAGGTGATTGCCGAGGTTCTCAAAAATAAGAACCTGCGGCTGGCTCATTTGTTCATGATATGTTCTAATATAAAGCTAACAGCGGCCGGGGAGTCAATCGAATTGGTGCTCATCCGGATTCGTAAGCTGAATCAAAGGGATTCCACGATGGACGTACAACGCAAGCTGGAGATTCTGGCTGATGCCGCCAAATACGATGCGTCGTGCGCCTCCAGCGGCACCGAGAAGCGGGATTCCAGCGACGGCAAGGGCATGGGCTCGACCGCACCGGGCATGGGCATCTGCCATTCCTACGCGCCGGACGGACGCTGCATCTCGCTGCTCAAAGTGCTCCTGACCAACGCCTGCAATTACAACTGCCTTTATTGCGTCAACCGCGCCTCTTCCAACGTGCCGCGTGCCCGCTTCACCATCGACGAAGTGGTCAAGCTCACGCTCGACTTCTACCGGCGCAATTACATCGAGGGCTTGTTTCTCTCCTCCGGCATCATCCGCAGCCCCGACTACACCATGGAGCAGGTGGTCAGCGTCGCGCGCAAACTGCGCGAGGAGCATCACTTTCGCGGCTACATCCATCTCAAGACCATTCCCGAGGCCGACGACGCGCTGATCGCGGAAGCCGGCAAATATGCAGATCGCCTCTCCATCAACATCGAGATGCCTGAGGAGACGAGCCTGCAGCAATACGCACCGGAAAAGGATGTGCGCGCGATCCGCCGCACCATGGGCCGGCTGCGGCTGAAGCTCGACGAGGCTGAGGAAAACCGCAGCACAAAGACGAAGGCGAGGCCGCAGCGCTTCGCGCCCGCCGGACAGAGCACGCAGATGATCGTCGGCGCCGACGCGGCCTCCGATCACACCATTCTCCACACCAGCTCCAATCTCTATGGCTCCTACAGGCTGCGGCGCGTCTATTACTCCGCCTTCAGCCCGATCCCCGATGCCAGCCGCGCTTTGCCTCTGGTACAGCCGCCGCTGCTGCGCGAGCACCGGCTCTACCAGGCCGACTGGCTGATGCGGTTCTACGGTTTCGACGTTGCGGAGATCGTCGATGACAACGCGATGCTGCCGCTCGACATCGATCCGAAGCTCGCCTGGGCGCTGCGCCATCGCGACCGCTTCCCGCTCGACGTCAACCGCGCCAGCCGCGAGGAGCTGTTGCGCGTGCCCGGCTTCGGCACCAAGGCGGTCGAACGCATCATCGCGACCCGGCGCACCACCACGATCCGCCTCTCCGATCTCGCGCGGCTGCACGTGCCCCGCAACAAGGCGCTGCCTTTCATCGTCCTCAGCGATCACCGCCCCGCGCCGCACCGCCTCGACGAGGCGCGGCTGATCGAACGGTTCAAGCCGAAGGCAACACAACTGGGGTTTGGCTTCTGATGCAGTACATCACCCTCGACACCGAAACCGATTTCGACGGCTGGCGCAAAGCCGCGCGGTCGCTCGTGCTGCATCATGTGCCGCCAACCGATGCCACCTGGACCGTACAAGGCGGCGAAGCCGAGCTGTTCGCACCGCCCGCGCCGTCTCCGATATTTGAGGTGAACGACGGCACCTTCAACGTCTCGGCAAAATTCGTCGAGCTCGCCAAGGCCGCGATCCTGCATCGCGACGGCGAGCGCTTTGCGATCCTCTATCGCCTGCTCTGGCGCTTGAAAGACAATCACGATCTCATCGAGGTCGCGACCGATCCCGATGTCGCGCAAGTCACCGCCATGGCAAGAGCAGTCCATCGCGACGAGCACAAGATGCATGCCTTCGTGCGCTTCCGCGAGATCGGACGCGAGCGCGCGGCGCATTACGTCGCCTGGTTCGAGCCGGAGCATCACATCGTCGAGCTTGCCGCGCCGTTCTTTGCCAAGCGCTTCGCCGACATGCCCTGGTCGATCCTGACACCCGATCTGTGTGCGCATTGGGACGGCCACGCGCTCTCGTTCACGTCGGGCGTGAGCAAGAACGAAGCACCCGGCGAAGACCGGTTGGAGGAAACCTGGCGGCGCTACTACGCCAGCATCTTCAATCCGGCGCGGCTGAAGGTGAAGGCAATGCAGACGGAGATGCCGAAGAAATACTGGAGGAACCTGCCCGAGGCGTCGATCATTAAGCCCTTGATCGAGGACGCCGAGCGCATGACCGGCGCCATGATCGCCAATGCCGCAACCGATCCGCACAAGCCCCAGAAGCGGCCGGAGGCTCCGATGCCACGCAAGCTGGCTGCCGACGATCTCGAAGCGCTCCGCGAGGAGGCCGCGCATTGCCGCGCCTGCCCGCTCTACAAGGACGCGACGCAGACCGTGTTCGGCGAGGGCCCGAAAGACGCGACCATCATGCTGGTCGGCGAGCAGCCCGGCGACAAGGAAGACCTCGCCGGCCACCCCTTCGTCGGCCCGGCCGGCCAGATGCTCGACCGTGCGCTTCAGGAAGCCGGCGTCGACCGCAACAAGGTCTACGTCACCAACGCGGTCAAGCACTTCAAATTCGTGCCGCGCGGAAAGATCCGTCTGCACCAGAAGCCGGCGACGCCGGAGATCCGGGCGTGCCGGCAATGGTACGAGCGGGAAGTTTCGGCAATCCAGCCCGAGCTCATCGTGGCAATGGGCGCCACCGCCGCGCAAAGCGTGTTCGGCAAGATCATCCCGATCGGCAAGACCCGTGGCCGGCTCATAGACCTGCCCGACGGCCGCAAGGCGCTGGTGACGGTGCACCCGTCCTATCTGCTCCGACTGCCCGATCCGGAAGCCAAAGTGCTGGAATATCAGCGCTTTGTCGAAGACCTGAAGATTGCCGCCGGCTTGCAGAAGAAAGCCGCACGCGCCGCCTAAATACTGGCAAATACTGGAGGGAAAGCGACTTTACGACGCAGCTGTCATCCAGCCTTCAAATCCATCGCGGACAATAGCCCTTCAAATTAGTTAAGGGGCGTCCAAAAATGACAGATGTTGCATTCGACCGTGCGGTAGGCGATCCGACGCCTGTCCAGCCGGCTTCCAGGCCAAATCTCGACAAGGGTTTTAACCCGCTCACGATGATCCTGTTCTTCGGCATCCTTGCCGCAGGCCTGCTGTTCGTTGCCTACAGCATCTATGTCGACGTCAACGCGACCGGCACGAAGGTGACGACCTTCCTGCCCTACATCCTGTTGTTCGTCGCGCTGCTGATCGCGCTCGGCTTCGAATTCGTCAACGGCTTCCACGACACCGCCAACGCGGTGGCGACCGTGATCTACACCCATTCGCTGCCGGCTGAATTCGCGGTGATGTGGTCGGGCTTCTTCAACTTCCTCGGCGTGCTGCTGTCCTCCGGCGCGGTCGCGTTCGGCATCGTCTCGCTGCTGCCGGTCGAGCTGATCCTCCAGGTCGGCTCCAGCGCCGGCTTCGCCATGGTGTTCGCACTCTTGATCGCCGCGATCATCTGGAACCTCGGTACCTGGTATTTCGGCCTGCCCGCCTCCTCCTCGCACACGCTGATCGGCTCGATCATCGGCGTCGGCATCGCCAATGCCGTCATGCGCGGCCGCGACGGCACCTCGGGCGTCGACTGGAGCAAGGCCACCGAGATCGGCTACGCGCTGCTGCTGTCGCCGCTGTTCGGTTTCATCTGCGCCGCCGTGCTGCTGCTGCTGCTCAAGTTCATCGTGCGCAACCCTGCGCTCTATGCCGCGCCCGAAGGCAACAAGGCGCCGCCGCTGTGGATCCGCGGCCTGCTGATCGCAACCTGCACCGGCGTCAGCTTCGCCCACGGCTCGAACGACGGCCAGAAGGGCATGGGCCTGATCATGCTGATCCTGATCGGCACCGTGCCGACCGCTTACGCGCTTAACCGCGCGCTGCCGGAGAGCCAGGTCGCCCAGTTCCAGAAGGTCTCGGACGCAGCCTCCAAGGTGATCGCGGCCAAGGGCGCCGGTCACTCGATCATCGGCGATCCCCGTCCTGCGGTGACGCAGTACATCACCTCGCACCACATCAGCGAAGGCACCTACCCCTCGCTGTCGGTGCTGGTGAAGGATGTCGGCGACCAGGTCGCGAAGTACGGCTCGCTCAACAAGGTACCGGCGGAAGTGGTCGGCAACACCCGTAACGACATGTACCTGACCTCGGAAGCGATCCGCTTCCTGATGAAGGACAAGGAAAACGACCTCAACAAGGAAGAGGTCGCGACCTTGAACGCCTACAAGGGCGGCCTCGATAGCGCCACGAAGTTCATCCCGACCTGGGTGAAGGTCGCCGTCGCCATCGCGCTCGGCCTCGGCACCATGGTCGGCTGGAAGCGCATCGTCGTCACCGTCGGTGAGAAGATCGGCAAGACCCATCTCACCTACGCACAGGGCGCCTCCGCCGAGCTGGTCGCCGCCGCCACGATCGGCGCCGCCGACGTGTTCGGCCTGCCGGTCTCGACCACCCACGTGCTGTCGTCCGGCGTCGCCGGCACCATGGCCGCGAACGGCTCGGGCCTGCAGATGGCGACCATCCGCAACCTGCTGATGGCCTGGGTGCTGACGCTGCCCTGCGCGATCGCGCTGTCGGCCACGCTGTATGTGATCTTCTCGCAGATTTTCTGAGCCGATCATTCCGCAAAGACAAAGGGCCCGTGCGATGCACGGGCCCTCTTCGTTTGTGCTTCGGTTCGGCGTTAAGACGCCGCGAGCGACTCCTCGACCAGCTTGACCCAATAGGACGTACCGAACACGATCGCCTCGTCGTTGAAATTGTAGGCGGGGTGATGCAGACCGGCGCTGTCGCCGTTGCCGCAGAAGATGAACGCGCCGGGCCGCGCTTCCAGCATGTAGGCGAAATCCTCGCCGCCCATCAGCGGCGGCATCTCGTGCACATTGGCCTCGCCGGCAACGTTCCTGGCGATGCGCCGCGCCACCTCGGTCTCCGCGGCGTGGTTGTTCACGACAGGGTAGTTGCGCTTGTAGTGCAGGTCGATCTTGGCACCGGTGATCTGCGCCACGCCCGCCACCACTTCGTGCACGCGCTTCTCGACCAGCTTGCGCACCTCCGGCGACAACGTGCGGATGGTGCCCCTCAACGTCGCAGTCTGCGGAATGACGTTGCGGGCATTGCCGGCGTGGAATTCGCAGATCGAGATCACGGCCGATTCCAGCGGATCGACGCTGCGGGCGACGATCGACTGCAGCGCGGTGATCACCTGCGCGCCGACCAGCACGGAATCGATGCACTTGTGCGGACGCGCGGCATGGCCGCCGAGGCCCTCGATCATGATGTCGACCTCGTCGGTCGCCGCCATGATCGGGCCCGGCCGGATCGCGAACGAGCCGATCGGGATGCCCGGGCCGTTGTGCATGCCGTAGACCTGCTCGATGCCGAAGCGCTCCATCAGGCCGTCCTTGACCATGGCCGCGCCGCCGGCGCCGCCCTCCTCGGCAGGCTGGAAGATCACCACAGCATCGCCGGCGAAGTTGCGGGTCTCGGCGAGGTAGCGGGCCGCACCGAGCAGCATCGCGGTGTGGCCGTCATGGCCACAGGCGTGCATCTTGCCCGGAGTCTTGGAGGCGTAAGGCAGGTTGGTCTGCTCGTCGACGGGCAGCGCGTCCATGTCGGCACGCATGCCGATCACCTTGAGCCCGTCGCCGGCCGGCTTGCTGCCCTTGATCACGCCGACCACGCCGGTCTGCCCGAGGCCGGTCACAACCTCGTCGCAGCCGAACTCGCGCAGCCGGTCCGCAACGAATGCTGCGGTGCGGTGAACATCGTACAGCAGCTCCGGATGCTGGTGGATGTCCCGGCGCCAGGCCTGAATATCGGGTTGGAGGTCGGCGACGCGGTTCACGATGGGCATGGAGGGTCTCAAGCCTTGTTGGGAATACAGGACTGTCTACCATGCAAGCACCAGTCCACCTAACTCCCGTGGATCGAGGGTCCCCTGTGCTCTCGTCATGGCCGGGCTTGTCACCAGCTTGTCTTGGCCATCCACGTCTGACTATTAGGACGGAAAGCGCGTGGATGCCCCGGACAAGCCCGGGCATGACGCCTGTTTGGGTGGAAGCTGAATGCCGAGGCGCCTCGAAGGTGAGTTTGACTACATTGTCGTCGGAGCCGGCACGGCCGGCTGCATCATCGCCAACCGCCTCTCGGCCGTATCAGGGAATCGCGTCCTCATTCTCGAAGCCGGCGGCGACGACAACTGGATCTGGTTCCACATTCCGGTCGGCTATCTCTTCGCGATCGGCAATCCGCGCTCGGACTGGATGTTCAAGACCGAGGCGGAGCCGGGCCTGAACGGCCGCTCGCTGGCCTATCCCCGCGGCAAGGTGATCGGCGGCTCTTCGGCGATCAACGCCATGATCTCGATGCGCGGACAGGCCGCCGATTACGACCACTGGCGCCAGCTCGGCATGACCGGTTGGGGTTATGACGACGTGCTGCCGCTGTTCAAGAAACTCGAAGATCACTTCCTCGGTGCGAGCGAGCATCATGGCACCGGCGGCGGCTGGCGCATCGAGGCGCCACGGCTGTCATGGGCCGTTCTCGACGCCGTCGGCGACGCCGCCGAGGAGATGGGCATCAAGCGCATTCCCGATTTCAACACCGGCGACAACGAAGGCACCAGCTATTTCCACGTCAACCAGAAGCGCGGTCGGCGCTGGTCGTCCGCACGGGGCTTCCTCAAGCCGGCGCTGAACCGTCCCAACCTGCGGCTCGAGAAGAACGTGCTGGTCGACCGTCTCATCATCGAGCAGGGCCGCGCCGTCGGCGTGCGCTTCATCCAGAATGGCGAGGTCATCGAGGCGCGTGCCAAGCGCGAGGTGATCCTCTCGGCAGGCTCCATCGGCTCGGTGCAGGTGCTGCATCGCTCCGGCATTGGTCCCGCCGACTGGCTGTCGCCGCTCGGCATCGACATCGTGATGGACAAGCCCGGAATCGGTCGCAACCTCCAGGACCACCTCCAGCAGCGCGCGATCTACAAGGTCGAGGGCGTGCGCACGCTGAACGAGACCTACTACAATTTGTTCCGCCGTGGCCTGATGGGGCTCGACTACGCCTTCCGCCGTCGCGGACCGCTGACCATGGCGCCGTCGCAGCTCGGTATCTTCACCCGCTCCGACGCGACGCGCGCCCGCGCCAACATCCAGTTCCACGTGCAGCCGCTGTCGCTCGACAAGTTCGGTGATCCCCTGCACCGCTTCCCCGCGATCACGGTGAGCGCCTGCAATCTGCAGCCGACCTCGCGCGGCACGGTGCGGCTGCGCTCGGCGAGCGCGGACGAGAAGCCGATCATTGCGCCGAACTATTTGTCGACCGACGACGACCGCCAGGTCGGCGCCGACGCCATCCGGACCACGCGGCGACTGATGCAGCAGAAGGCGCTCGCCAAATATCGCCCGAGCGAATATCTGCCCGGCCCCACCGTCGGCGACGACGATGCCTCGCTCGCCAAGGCCGCCGGCGACATCGGCACCACCATCTTCCATCCCGTCGGCACCGCGAAGATGGGCGCGGCGAATGATCCGATGGCGGTGGTGGACGAGCGGCTGCGTTTCTACGGCCTGAGCGGCCTGCGCATTATCGACGCGTCGATCATGCCGACGATAACGTCAGGCAATACCAACACGCCGACCGCGATGATCGCCGAGAAGGGTGCGACGATGATTTTGGAGGATGCGAAGTAGCGCCCCAACCATGATCAGCCCGCATCTCTTTTCAATCGGCCCGGCCGACACAGAGATCGCCATGCTGCAATGGGGCGAGAGCGGGAGGCCGCCCGCGCTGCTCGTGCACGGCACCGGTTTCGTCGCCGACGTCTGGGACGAGGTCGCGCGCGAGCTTGCATCGAGCTACACCGTCTATGCGCTCGACCGCCGCGGCCACGGCGCGAGCCACAAGCCCGATGCCTATCATTTCCTTGATTATGCCGAGGATGTCTGCCGGGTGATCGATGCGCTCGATCTGCGCGACGTCTATGGCATCGGCCACAGCGCCGGCGCGACCGATCTTCTGCTCGCGACGAAACTTCGGCCCGGACGCTTCACACGCCTGTTCGTGATGGAGCCGACCGTGATGGACCCGCGCGCGGCGCGGCCCGGGGGATTGAACGAAGAGTCCCTCGCTCGCGTCCAGGGCACGCTGCGCCGGCGGGCCGAGTTCGACAGTGCCGACACCGTGTTCGAGCGCTACCGCGCTGCGCCGGCGTTTGCCGATTGGACCGAGACCTCGCTCCGGGCCTATGTCCAACACGGCTTCGTACCGCTGGAGAATGGCCGGGTTCGGCTTTGCTGCACGCCCGAGATCGAATTCGCAATCCTGCGTCCGATCTACGAGGCGATGGAGCAGGTCTATGTCGGCGATGCCCGCGGCAACCCGTTTGCAGGGCTCGCCGAGATCGAATGCCCCGTCCGCGTCGCGACCGCCGCGAAGTCGGGGCCGATCTACAAGGAGATGGCGCGACGCGCCGTGTCGCTGATTCCGCGTGTCAGCACGATGGTCTTTGAGGGTGCCGGGCACTGCGTGGCGCAGGAAGTGCCGGAACGCGTGGTAGCCGCCGTGCGGGAATTCGCGAAATAAGTCTCGCGCCCCGGACGCGCTGCAGCGTGCAACGCTGCTGCGCAGAGCCGGGGCCCAGACAACCCGAGCCGCGTGGGTCCCGGCTCTGCGGCGCACCGCCATAGCGCGTCGAAGACGCGCGTGAACGCGCTTTTGGGCGCTGCACCGCGTCCGGGACACGAGACCCTACCACCTCACGAAAACGTCATCGCATCCGGGAATAAGTCTCCCCCTCCCCCAATCACCTCCCCGAAGCCCAATTCCGGGCGAAGTGGAGACGTGCGATGAGCGGACACGATCACGGGGACGGCGTCAGCCGCCGCAAGGTGCTGGAATGCATGACCTGGGCCGGCACCGGGGTGCTCTGGACCATCACGGGCGGCGTGCCGCGCTCGCTCGGCATCATCGATTCCGCGCAGGCCGCGACCGCGGCCGCGCCCGGCATGACCTTCCTCCAGATCAGCGACAGCCATGTCGGCTTCGACAAGCCGGCGAACCCCAACGCGCTCGGCACGCTGGAGGAGGCCATCAACAAGATCAACGCAATGCCGGCAAAACCCTCCTTCATGATCCACACCGGCGACATCACGCACCTGTCGAAGGCCGCCGAGTTCGACAATGCCGACCGCATCATCTCGCAGAGCAAGCTCGACGTGCACTACGTGCCTGGCGAGCATGACTTTCTCGACGAGGAGGTGAAATTCTATCGCGAGCGTTACGGCCGCGGCACCAAGGGTGCAGGCTGGTATTCGTTCGACGCCGGCGGCGTACACTTCATCGGCCTCGTCAACGTCGTCGACCTCAAGGGCGGCGGTCTCGGCAATCTCGGCGCCGAGCAACTCGCCTGGCTCGAGGACGATCTGCGCGGCAAGTCGAAATCGACGCCGATCGTGCTGTTCGCGCATATCCCGCTTTGGACGGTCTATCCCGAATGGGGCTGGGGCACCGAGGACGGCGGCCGCGCGCTGGAACACGTGAAAGGCTTCGGCTCCGTCACCGTGCTGAACGGCCATATCCATCAGGTGATGCAGAAGGTCGAGGGCAACGTCACTTTCCACACCGCGCGCTCGACTGCGTTCCCGCAGCCCGCGCCGGGGACCGCGCCCTCGCCCGGACCAATGAAGGTCGAGGACGCAAAGCTGCGCGGCATGCTCGGCGTCGCCAGCATCAACTTCAAGCAGAACGAGCAGCGGCTCGCGATCATCGACACGCCACTGCAGGGTTGATCCAAGATTGAACGGAAAAAGGCTGAACGGAAGCTGACAATGAAAACACTCAATCGCCGCGACTTCGGTGTCGCCGTGGTCGCGGCCATCCTGTTGCCCGCAACGACGGCCCGTGCCGACGACATGGAAGTGCATATCGACAATTTCGTTTTCCAGCCGGCCGAGTTGAAGATCAAGCTCGGCACCACCGTGACCTGGACCAACCGGGACGACATCCCCCACACCGTGGTGTCGGCCGGCAAGTTCAGGTCCAAGGCCCTGGACACCGACGACAAGTTCTCGTTCACCTTCACCAATGCGGGCGACTACAAATATTTTTGTTCGTTGCACCCGCACATGACGGGGATGATCAAGGTTGAGTAACGTCTCAAACCAAGGCATCAACGTCTTGCCCGGCCGGTGGTCCCACGCCGGCCGGGCTCGTGTGCCTTCCGTCACACACGGGGACGAAACAAACAGGGACGAAACAACGCGACGCGCAGAACAAGAGGCAAAGCGAGGAGCGATGCCCGCCAACGACGATTTGCAGAAGGCGCAGCGCTTCCGCGAAGCCGCGCTGCCCTATCTCGACGACGTCTACACGCTCGCGCGCTATCTGCTGCGCGATGCCTCTGATGCCGAGGACGCGGTGCAGGAGTGCTATCTCCGCGCGCTGAAGCACTTCGACAGCTATCGCGGACCGGCGATGAAGCCCTGGCTGTTCGCGATCCTGCGCAACGTCTGCAACGCCGAATACGCGCGGCGCGCGCACAGGCCCAGCGCGATCGAGGATACGCCCGGCGCCGCCGAGCAGACGCCGATCTGGCAGGAGAGCGAGGCGAGCCCCGAGACCGAAGTGCTGCGCAGCCGCGATGCCGGCGCCATCCGCAAGCTGATCGACGCGCTCGCCGAACCGTTCAAGGAAACATTCGTGCTGCGGGAGATCAACAACCTGTCCTATCGTGAAATCGCCGAGGCCGTCGGCGCCCCCGTCGGCACCGTGATGTCCCGCCTCGCCCGCGCCCGCGCCATGCTGCGCGCGGCCTGGACGGCGGAAGAGGAGCACTCTCGATGACCTGCGACGAAGCAAAAATCCTGCTTCACGCGCTGCTCGACAACGAGCTCGATGCTGGCCACGCGCGCGAGGTCGAAGCCCACATTGCCAGTTGCCCGGACTGCGCCGCGGAGTTTGCCGCACAACGCGAGATGCAGCGCGTGCTCGCCGACACCGATTTGCGCTATGCTGCGCCGGCTAGCCTGCGCGCCCGGATCGAAGCCTCGCTGCCACAGCCGCAGCGCCGGCAACCGACCCGCCGCTCCGTGCTGCGCGGCTTTGCGATGGGCTCTGCCGTCTCCGCGCTCGCCGCCTCCGGCGTCGTCGCCGTGGTGCTGCGCCAGGACGACCAGCAGCGCATCCTGTCGGAGGTCGTCTCCGCGCATCTGCGCTCGCTTCAAGCCGGCCACCTCATCGACGTGGTTTCCACCGACCAGCACACCGTGAAGCCGTGGTTCAACGGCAAGCTCGACGTCGCCCCGCCCGTGATCGATCTCACCGCGCAAGGCTTCACGCTGGTCGGCGGCCGGCTCGACTATATCGACGCCCGCGCCATCGGCGCCGTCGTCTACAAGCGCCGGCAGCACGTGATCAATTTGTTCGTATCGCAGACATCGAACGCGGAATATCGCGCGCCGAAGACCGAGACCATGCAGGGCTTCAACTGCCGCCGCTGGGGCAATCGCGGCCTGAACTTCTGGGCCGTCAGCGATATCGGCGCCGACGAGCTCGCCGAATTCGTCGACAAGTTCGAGGCGGCGATGAAGGCGAATGTGGAGGGGTAACTGAAACCAGCGTCATTGCGAGCGGAGCGAAGCAATCCAGCCCGCATCCGCAGAGGGATACTGGATTGCTTCGCTTCGCTCGCAATGACGATTGCTGAGATAGATCGGCGAATTTACGCCGACCGCCGCACCGCGTTGTCCACCAGCGTCTTGCCGAGCGACCAGATCGCGCCGGGGACCTTGTGACTGCCGGCGATGACGTCGTCGAAGGCGCGCTCGATCCAGCCGCAGTCTTCCTCGGTGATGGTGAGCGGCGGCAGCAGCTTGATGGTGTGGCTGCCGTGACCGGCGACCTGCGTGAGGATCTTGTGGTCCTTGAACAGCGGCACGGTGATGAGCTGGCAGAACAGGCCCTTGTTGGCAGCTTCCAGCACGTTCCAGGACGCCCGGAGCCGCAGCGACTTCGGCGGGCCGAACTCGACGCCGATCATCAGGCCCTTGCCGCGCACTTCCTTCATCAGCTCGTAGCCGGGCACCATGCGCGTCAGCGCCAGGCGCAGCTCGGCGCCGCGCTTGGCGGCGGACTCGATCAGCTTCTCGGACTCCATGACGTCGAGCGTCGCGATGCCCGCGGCCATCGCCAGATCGTTCTTGGAGAAGGTGGAGCCGTGCACCACCGCGCGGTCCATCTGGTTGAAGATCTTGTCGAAGATGCTCTTGCGCGTCAGCACGGCACCGACCGGCACGTGGCCGCCGGACAGCGACTTCGACAGCAGCACCATGTCGGGCTCGACGTTCCAGTGCTCGACCGCCAGGAATCGGCCGGTGCGGCCCATGCCGGTCTGGATCTCGTCGGCGACGAACAGCGTGCCGTATTTCTTGCAGAGCGCGGCAGCGCCCGGCAGGAACTCGTCGGTGGGCATGTTGACGCCCTTGCCCTGGATCGGCTCGACGACGAAGGCCGCGACCTCGCGCGAGGCCAGCGCCTTTTCGAGCGCGGCGAGGTCGTTGAACGGAATTGAGGTGCAGCCGGGCAGCAGCGGCTCGAAGCCGGTGCGGAAGTTCGAATCACCTGTCAGCGACAGCGCGCCGTAGGTCAGGCCATGATAGCCGTGGGCGCAATAGACGATGCCGGGACGGCCGGTGGCGCCGCGCGCGAACTTGATTGCCGCTTCGACGCATTCGGCGCCGGAATTGGCGAAGAACGCCTTGTCGAGATAGGGGACGTATTTCAGCAGCCGCTCGGCGAGCACGCCGGCGAGCACCGAGACGTCGAACTGGACCAGATTGGGCAGGTCGGCATCGAGCACGCTCTTGAGCGCCTCGCGCATGACGGGGTGATTGCGCCCGATCGCGAACACGCCAAAGCCGGACAGCAGGTCGAGATAGCGCGCCCCCTCGCGATCGTAGAGGTACTGCCCCTGCCCCTTCTGGAAGCCGACATCGTAGCCGATGGTCTTGAGAACCCGAACGAACTGCTCGTTCAGATACCGATTATGCAGGGTGCTGCGCTGGGCCTGACGGTCCGCGAATAGCTGAGACATGTCTGGATTTGGGCTGTGCATCCGCTACATACTTCGCTTGAGGGCCGGCTCGTCAACTGAAAAGGGACCGTTACCGAAAACGGTCTGTGCGGCCTTTTGCCCTTTTTCGGACCATCTTCGCAAGCACAGCTTTAAACCATGTTGCACTGCCAAGGAACTATCATGCGTTTAGCCCTTTACACCGGACTAATACTGGCTGGTGGTTACACCTGCCTGACACCCGCGCTCGCCGCCGATCCCACCGGCGACTGGCGGGTCGCCGACGCCGTCGCCAACATTCGTGTCGCCCAATGCAATGGCAGCATGTGGGGCGCGGTTTCCTGGGAAAAGCAGCCCGGCGGCCGCGATGAATACAATCCGGATGCGTCGAAAAAGACCAGGCCGACGCTGGGCATGGCGACCCTGATCGACATGAAGAAGAAGCCCGGCGTCGATCAGTGGGAAGGGCAGGTCTACAACGCCAAGGACGGCCAGCTCTACAGCGCAACCATCACGACCGTCGGCACCGACCAGCTCGAAATCAAGGGCTGCGTGATGGGCTTCCTCTGCGGCGGCGAGACCTGGACCCGCGTCGCCCCGCCGATTCCTTTGAGCACCGCCAACGCCATGGCCAAGGGCGCGCCAAAGCCCACCGGCGCGGCGCCGAAAGTCCAAGGCAACAACGGCGGCACCACAGGCGGCCCGACAACAGGCGGCACGACCGGCGCCAGCGCCCCAGCGCCGGCCCCTGCCCCCGCAGCCCAGAAGACCGCTACCACCGCCAAGCCCGGTCAGAAGAACGCCGCCGACCCGGTCGGCGACATCTGCCTACTCCCTGAGATTGCGGGGTTTGCCCATTAGGGCCGGCTGGAACAGCAGCACTGCGGCAAGCGTCGTCACCAGCGAGAGTGCGAGCAGCTTGCCCATGCTGGACGTTCCGGGGTGGCTCGACAGCCACAGGCTGCCGAACGCGGTCGCCGTCGTCAGCGCGCTGAAAAAGATTGCGCGCGTCAGGCTGGTCTGCAGCAGGTTTGTCCTGCCAGAGCGCCAGGCCACGACATAATAGATCTTGAAGGCGACGCCGACGCCGAGCAGCAGCGGGAACGCGACGATGTTGGCGAAGTTGAGCGGCAGGCCGATCAACACGCAGATTTCGAGCGTAACCGCGCCGGCGACCAGCAGCGGCACCAGCGTCATCAGCACGTCGACGAACCGCCGCAGCGTGATCCAAAGCAACAGGCCGATCACCAGCAGCGCGTAGATGCCGGCGTGGATGAACGCCTTCACCACGGTGTCACCGGATTTCAGGATCGAGACCGGCCCGCCGATCGCGGTCGGCTCGGCAGCGAGCACGGCGGCTGCAAATTTGCGCAGCGTGTCGTTGTCATTGGGATCGCCCTTCGGCTGCGCCTCGACGCGGATGATCCCGTCCTTGCTCTTCCAGGCGCTGACGAGCTCGGGGGGCAGTGAGGCCAGGGTGACCGGCCCGGCCTGCATCGCGTTCCTGAGCTGGCCGAACGCGATCTTCAGCGGCGTGACGAACACGTCCTGCGCCTTGTTCCGCGTGGCCTCGTCGCCATTGGCGAGCTTTTCGAGCGCGTCCGCCAGCCGGCGCGAGGCGACGGCGCCCGGGCCCTTCGTGTCACCGGCGGTCCGGCGCAGATTGTCGACCGAGGATTTCAACGCCTCGACGTTTTCCTTGTCCGTTGGCGCAGCGTCGACCTGGTCAGGATTGAGCGCGGGGTTGAGCACCTTGGCGCCCTGCGCGAGCAGCTTCAGCTTTGGCGCCTGGTCGGTCGGCACGAAGCTGTCGAGCGACATCACGCGCAGCACCTCCGGCACCTTCTCCAGCTTCGCCTCGACCTGCCTCGCCTGCTCCTCGGACGTGGTCATCACGTTGATGGCATTGGCGCCGGTGTTCGGATCCTTGCGCAAATCGAGGAAGGTCGCGATCGACTCGGCCTTCGGGTTGCGCAGGTTCATCGGGTTGAAGTCGAACTTCAGGAAGTAGAGCAGCGGCAGACCGGCGAGCGCCAGCAGCAACGTGCCGCCCACGACCAGCACACGGTGCTTCTCCAGAAAGTAATCGAGCGGCGCCAGGAAGGCATAACCGACGGGCTCCTGCTCACCGGGCGGGTTCAACAGCTTCAGCATTGCGGGCAGTACGGTGATGCTGGAGAGGAACGCCACCAGCATGCCGACGCCGGCGATCTGGCCGAGCTCGGAGATGCCCTTGTAATCGGTGGGCAGGAAACAGAGGAAGCCGGCGGCGGTCGCCATTGCCGCCAGCGACAGCGGCACCGCGGAGCGCTTGGCGGCAAGCACCAGCGCGCCGGAGAGATCGTTGTGCTTGTAGCGCTCCGAGCGGTAGCGGACGCTGTACTGGATACCAAAATCGACGCCCAGTCCCACGAACAGTACGGCGAACGCGATCGACAGCAAATTGAACGAGCCGACCATCATCAGGCCGGCAGCGGTCGTCAGCGCAAGGCCGACGAAGAGATTGACGAACACCGCGAAAATGATCTTCGACGAGTGCAGCGCCATCCACAGGATGAGCAGCACGACCAGCACAGTCCCGACGCCGTTGACGACGGCGCCTTCCTGGACGGTGGCGTATTCCTCGTTGGCGATCGGGACCGGACCGGTCAGTCGCACTCGTGCCTGGTACTTGTTCGCAAAATCCAGATCAACTGCCGCCTTGCGGATCGCGTCGGTGGCGCCCTTGCCGGGCTCCAGCGCGTTGTAGTCCAGGATCGGCTTGAACTCGATGAAGGCGCGCTTATCGGAATCCGTCAGCGGCTCGTCGCTGACGAGCTCACGCCAGGAGAAGCTCGCTTTGCCCTTGTTGAGCACGGTCTCGACCGTTTGCGCGATCTGATTGAAGGGCCGCGCGGTATTGTCGAGCTTGACCTGGCCGCGCTTGACGCCGGCAAGTCCCGTCTCCAGCGCGCCGGTCAGGCCGCGGATCGAGGGATCACCGGCCATGATCTCGACCAGGGGCGCTGCAGATTCGAACTGGCTGGTGATCTTGCCGACCTCTTCGGTCGGCAGGAACAGCAAGCCGTTCTTCTCAAAGAACTCGCCGGTGCCGAGCTGCTGCATCGACTGGAAGTCGGTCTTGTTGTCCTTCAGCTTGGCGAAGAGCGCATCCGCTGCCGCGGTCGCCATCTCCGGCGTCCTGGCCTCGACGACCGCGAGAATCGTCGCGTCGCGGTCGAAGGCACGGTCGAACTGCTGGTCGCGCTGGCGCCAGTCCAAATTCTGGGCAATCAGCGAATTGATGTCGGTGTTGATGGCGAAATGCTTAGACGTGTAATAGCCCGCCCCGACCGAAAGCAGGAGCCCGAGAACGACGACGAGGGAGGCAAACCGGGTGCAGGCCCTGACGATGGCAACGACTACGCTTTGCAGCATCTTTTCTTTCTGCGGTTAACAGCTTGCCGGAAACGCCCGCTGTTTATCGGAGTTCCCCGGCGAAACCTATTGCTGTTTTGAGTGGTTCTCGCCGCACGAAGGTTCGAGGTAAACGGCGACAGACCTAGGCAAAATCATGCGGGGCGGTCGGTATAGCCGGTGACTTGAGGCGGGAAAGTGGCGAAGCGGTGAGCACAAATGTCGCCATTTTGCTCAGAGCGCATGCCCTATTATAATACCGCGGATGCGCACGGTAACGGAACCAGGGTTTCATCCGGTCTTTCCTTTTTGCCGATTTTTTGACACAAAGTGCTGTGCCTCCATGCGCCGGGGCCCAAGTAGGGTGGGCGGTTACCGCGTGCGCGAAACCAATGGTGCGGTTATTGCAACTCATTGGACAGTATCGAAGTGCCGCCGGGGACTTGAGAAGCGGATTGGTGCAAATTGCGTGATGGGCGTCCTATGGAAGTTTATCTAGCGCAGCCGCGCGGCTTTTGCGCGGGCGTGGTGCGTGCGATCGAGATCGTGGAACGGGCGCTGGAGAAGTACGGCCCGCCCGTCTACGTGCGCCACGAGATCGTGCACAACAAGTACGTGGTCGAGAGCCTGAAGAACAAGGGCGCGATCTTCGTCGAGGAACTGTCCGAGGTTCCGCCGAAAGCCGTGACCGTTTTCAGTGCCCATGGCGTCGCCCGCAGCGTCGAGGAAGAGGCTGCCGCGCGCGACCTTCCGGTGCTCAATGCCACCTGCCCCCTGGTCACGAAAGTTCACAATCAGGGGAAACGCTACATCTCCAGGGGCCGCACCCTGATCCTGATCGGCCATGCCGGCCACCCCGAGGTCGAGGGCACGATGGGCCAGGTTCCCGCCCCGGTGCTGCTTGTCCAAAGCGTTGAAGAGGTTAAGGCCTTGACGCTGCAGGCGGATACGCCAGTGGCCTACATCACCCAGACCACCCTGTCGGTCGACGACACCAAGGACATTATTGCGGCCCTCCAGGCCCGCTTTACAGATATTCAAGGCCCGGATATCCGGGATATCTGCTATGCGACACAGAACCGCCAATCTGCGGTAAGGGACTTGAGCAAGCTGGTCGACGTGATCTTGGTGGTGGGCGCTGCCAATAGCTCGAACTCGAACCGGCTCCGCGAAATCGGCACTGAGGCCGGCGTCGCGAGTTATTTGATTGCCGACGGCAGCGCGCTCAATCCGGAGTGGTTGAAAGATGCCAAGACCGTCGGCGTCACGGCCGGCGCTTCGGCGCCTGAGGTACTCGTGGATGACGTGATCGAAGCGATGCGGCGGATCGGACCAGTCAAGGTCTCGGTGCTGCCGGGCCGCGAGGAAAACATCGAATTCCGGCTTCCGGCCGAACTGGCTGCGAGCTGACCCACCCGAATTCCTAGCCCAGAAAGAAACTTGTAATGGCTATCCCCTTCTTCAAGGAAATGCGTATCGGCGGCTATTTGCTCAAGCAGAAACTGCTTGGCCGCAAGCGCTATCCGCTCGTGCTGATGCTGGAGCCGCTGTTCCGCTGCAACCTCGCCTGCGTCGGCTGCGGCAAGATCGATTATCCGGATGCGATCCTCAACCGCCGCATGACCGCCCAGGAGTGCTGGGACGCGGCCGACGAGTGCGGCGCGCCGATGGTCGCCATTCCCGGCGGCGAGCCGCTGATCCACAAGGAGATCGGCGAGATCGTGCGTGGCCTGGTCGAACGCAAGAAGTTCGTCTCGCTCTGCACCAACGCGCTGCTGCTCGAGAAGAAGCTCGACCTGTTCACGCCCTCCCCGTACCTGTTCTTCTCCGTGCATCTCGACGGCCTGAAGGACCATCACGACAAGGCTGTGTCGCAGAAGGGCGTGTTCGACCGCGCCGTCTCCGCGATCAAGGCGGCCAAGGCGCGCGGCTTCACCGTCAACGTCAACGCCACCATCTTCGACGGCCATCCGGCCGAGGAGATCGCGAAATTCCTCGACCTCACCGTCGAGCTCGGTGTCGGCGTCTCGATGTCGCCGGGCTATGCGTATGAGCGTGCGCCGGACCAGGAGCACTTCCTCAACCGCACCAAGACCAAGAAGCTGTTCCGCGACGTCTTCGCGATGGGCAAGGGCAAGAAGTGGAACTTCATGCATTCCGGCCTGTTCCTGGACTTCCTCGCCGGCAACCAGGAATACGAGTGCACGCCGTGGGGCATGCCCGCGCGCAACATCTTCGGCTGGCAGAAGCCCTGCTATCTGCTCGGTGAAGGCTATGCCAAGACCTTCAAGGAGCTGATGGACACCACCGATTGGGAAACCTACGGCACCGGCAAGTACGAGAAGTGCGCCGACTGTATGGCCCATTGCGGCTACGAGCCGACGGCTGCGACCGCTGCCATCAGCCACCCGCTGAAGGCGATGTGGGTGTCGCTGCGCGGGATCAGGACCACGGGCCCGATGGCGCCCGAGATCGACATGACCAAGCAGCGTCCGGCGCAGTACATCTTCTCGGCGGAAGTGCAGAAGCGCCTGTCGGAGATCCGCAAGGACGAGGCGGCCGCGGCGCAGGAGAAGGCGGCCCGCAAGGCTTCGACTGCCGCGTAAGCACGCGAGTCGGTACGAACGAAAAAGGCCCGGTCGCCACCGCGACCGGGCCTTTTCATCTTCGGCGCGAACGCCCCGCGGCAACGATATCCGTGCTGCGCCCACACCATGTGATCCTGGCGGGACCCGGCCTGCAGGCATTCGACATGATGCGCCGCGCCTATGAGGAGCGGCTCGAGCAAGCGGTGTTGCCATGGCTGCTCAAGTCCACGGCGATCTATCTGCTTCCAAGCGAGTCGGCGGCAATTGTCGAAGGCATGATGCGACGGACGCTGTGGGTCGTGGACCGAAACCGCATGGAGGCGACCGAGTGAGTAGGCACCAAAACGCAAAAGGCCCGGTCGCCAATGGCGACCGGGCCTTTTGCTTTATCGCATCAAGAGCTCAGGCCGCCTTGGAGACCAGGGCCTCGCTGTCGACGAGCTCGGTGCCGATCAAATAGTCGCGGCAGCCGCGCAAGCTACGCAGCGCGCGGTTGAAGTCGATGCCGGTCGAGACCAGCGCATGCAGCGTGGTCGGATTGCGCACGATGCCACGGAGCACGGCGGCGAGATCAATCTGGCCGTTCGGCTTGATGGCGGCGCGGGCGAGCGCCGGCAGCGCGCGATGGGCGGGATCGCTGATGACGCGGACCGCGGCAAAGGGTAGCCCCGCCTCGGCGGCGTAGGCGGCCGCGATGTGGCTCTCCATGTCGACGGCAGAGGCGCCGGTTTCCGAATGCAGCGCCGCCTTGCAGGACCGCTTCGTGACCACCTCCTCGGCGCCGGCAAGGCTGCCGCGCACGACGCGGCGGCGCCCGGACGTCAGACGGTCGATCAGGTCGTCGCCGAGCGACAGGCCCGCGGCCCAGCGGGTATCGCCGGAGAGCACCTCGGTCGCCAGCACGACGTCGCCGGAGCGCAGCGTCGGGTCGAGCCCGCCGGCCACGCCGAACGAGATCACGCCGCGAATCGTCTCGGGATCCACCACCGTCAGAAGCGCCCGCAACTGGGTCGGGCTGCTCGACGAGCAAATGACCGCCATTCCGGGCCCAGCCGCGATACGGGCCTCCTGAACCAGTCCAGTCACGATCAATATCGGCCGCGGGTCGATGGCATTACCCACGGTCAGATAGTCCCCCGTCCCCAAAGTCACATCCCGACCCCTACCACCCTGCTGTTGGTGTTCCGCAAGTTCCGATACCGCGCCAACGCCCACAGCGGGAAGAACTTCGGGTAACCGTGATAACGCAGATAGAATACACGAGGAAAGCCTGTGGCGGTGTACCGCTCTTCGTCCCACAGTCCTTTTTTGTTCTGTGTTGCAATCAGGTACTCCACCCCGCGGGCGACGGCCGGGTGATCAACCTCGCCAGCAGCCATCAGGGCAAGCAAGGCCCATGCCGTTTGCGAGGCGGTCGAGGGAGACGCCTCCCAGCCCTTGTAGTCGAGACGGTAGCTGACGGCGGCCTCGCCCCAGCCGCCGTCCTTGTTCTGGATCGAGGCCAGCCAGTCGGCGGCTTTCCGAATCATCGGGTCGTTATGGCGGACGCCGGCCATGTTGAGGGCACAGAGCACCGACCAGGTTCCGTAGATGAAGTTCATGCCCCAGCGGCCATACCAGGACCCCTCCGGGTGCTGGGTCTTCCTGAGGTAGGCGACCCCGTCGGCCACATGCTTGCTGGACTTCTCGGTCTCGCCGAGCTGGGCCAGCATGGAGATGCAGCGCGCGGTGACGTCCTCGGTCGGCGGATCGAGCAGCGCGCCATGATCCGAGAACGGGATGTTGTTCAGATAGTATTCGAGGTTGTTGACGTCGAAGGCGGCCCAGCCGCCGTCGTCGCTCTGCATGCCCTCGATCCACTCCCGGCCGCGGTCGATCGCGGCGTCATAGCCGGTCGCACCGTGCTCGCGTCGCATGCGGTCCATCGACATCACCACCACCGCGGTGTCGTCGAGATCGGGATAATAGGCATTGTTGTACTGGAAGGCCCAGCCGCCCGGGCGTACCTCGGGCCGCTTCACCGCCCAGTCGCCCTTCACCTCGAGCTCCTGCTTCGGGATCAGCCAGTCGAGGCCCTGCTTGGCCGCAGGCAGGGCTATGTCACCGCCGGCTTCCAGCAGCGCGTGGGCGGTCAGCGTCGTGTCCCACACCGGCGAGACGCAGGGCTGGCAATAGGCCTCGTCGCCGTTGAACACGAGCAGCTTGTCGATGCCCCGGCGCGTGACCGCGCGCGGCGGATAATTCTCGTCCTTGCCGAGCGCGTCATACATCATGACGATGTTGGCCATGGGCGGATAGATCGCGCCCATGCCGTCCTCGCCGTTGAGGCGTTCCTCGGTGAAGGCGAGCGCCGCATCGATCGCGCGCTGGCGCAGGCTCTTCGGAAACATCGGCTCGATCACGCGCAGAATGCCGTCGAGCGCGCGGAACAGCACGAACCAGGCCATGCTCTGGTGCGGCGCCTTCGCGGTCATGCCGATCGAGCGCGGATCCTGGAGAAACAGCTCGTCGATCCCGACGCCCTTGGGATTCTTCGCCAGCGGCTTCAGCGCGGCAAGAACCATCAGCGGCACCATGGTGGTGCGGGCCCAGTAGGAAATCTTGTTGATGTGGAACGGCGACCAGAACGGCAGCAGCACGATCTCGATCGGCAGCACCGGCACCGCGCGCCAGGTCACCACGCCGAACATCGCAAGCAGGAAGCGCGTGAAGACGTTGCTGTTGATCGCGCCGCCGCGGGCATGGATCGCCTCGCGCGCACGCACCATGTGCGGGGCGTCGACGGAATCGCCGATCATCTTGAGCGCGAAGTAGGACTTCACGCTCGCACTCATGTCGAACTCGCCGTCATGCACGAGCGGCCAGCCACCATGGGCGCCCTGAACGCGGCGGAGATAATTGCCGATCTTGGCCTCGAGCACGGCGTCCACGGGCTCTGCGAGATAATGGCGCAGCAGGATGTATTCGGCCGGAATCGTGCAGTCGGCCTCGAGCTCGAACACCCAATGGCCGTCGGATTGCTGGAAGCCGAGAACGCCTTGCGTCGCCGACGCAATGCTCGATTCCAGGACGCCCGATTCCAAGGCTTCGCGGCTGGTCGCGTTCACGGCATCCATGTCGCTCGATTGCTCCGATAGTCGATTGAAATTGACCGGGACTTTGCCCGTCAGGGCCGCTTTGCGGCCAAAACCAGATCGGCGGCGCGATCACCGGACCGCACCGATCCCTCGATGGTTGCAGGCAATCCCGTAGCAGTCCAGTCGCCGGCAAGAAACAGGTTTTTCAGCGCAGTGGCCGGCCCCGGACGCAGGGCATTCTGGGCCGGCGTCGCCGCAAATGTGGCACGGCGCTCGCGCACGATCTGCCAGGGGGGCAGCTCGCCGGACACCCCGCCCGCCTTGCAGACGTCGTTCCAGATCGCCTGCGCGAGTTCCTCGCGCGGCATGTCGACCAGGCGGTCGCCATTGCTGATGGTCACGGACAGCCGGTTCGGGAACGCGAACAGCCATTCCACGACGCCGCCGATCACGCCGAGGATCGGCGCCGAACCGGGCGGCGGTTCAAAGCGGAAATGCGCGTTCACGATGGCGCGGAATTCGGTCGGCGTCTTCAGCCTGGGCAGCAGGCTCGCGGCGGCGCGCGGCGGCACTGCCATCACGACGACATCGCCCTCACCGAGCTGGATCACATCCTCGCCGCCGAAATTCAGCGCGCTAGCCTTGCCGTCACCGGTCGTAAACGAACGCAGCTCATGGCCGAGCTGAACGGTGTGGCCGCGCTCCTGCAAGAACTTCACGGCAGGCTCGATCAGCACGGCGCTCAAGCCGTCGCGCGCAATCAGCGGCCGGCACGCCTGTCCGCCAGCAAGCAGCGTCTCGCGCACGATCGCGCCGGCAAGCCCGGCCGAGCCCTCTGGCGGATCGACGTTGAGCGCCGCAAGCAGCAGCGGCTGCACCAAGCGCTGATAGAGGATGCCTTCGCAGGGAATGGACTTGCCGACCAGCGTCTCCTCCGACGCCCAGATCAGCGGCGCCAGCTTGAGATAATCGCTGAGCCCGGTGTCGGGAACGCGGCGGCTCTCGTCGAGCACCCAGGTCGGCAGCCGGCCATCGCCGAGATCGATCTGCCAGCGCTGCCCGGTCTTGATGTCGACGAACGGAAACTGCGCGCGTTCGGGGCCGACGAGGCCCGCCTCGGTGCCGATCGAGCGGGCATAGGCGCGCGCATGGCTGTTGCCCGACAGCAGCAGATGATTGCCGTTGTCGATGGTGAGATTGGTGGCGCCGTCGAAATAGGAGCGGCAGCGGCCGCCGGCCTGGTGCGTCGCCTCGTGGACGGCGACCTTGAAGCCCGCATTGGCGAGCCGCACGGCGGCGGAGAGGCCGGAAATTCCAGCACCGATGATATGAGCTGTCTTTTGCATCAGATGAAAGCGTAACGGAGCAGGATCAGGATGCGCGTGACCTTCGACACACGCACCGGCTCGCGCGGCGCGTTGAAGCCGCGCGCGATCAGGAGATCCAAGATGGAATGATAATACTTCGACATGATCCGCGGCGCGCGCACGGCGCGGCGCTTGTTGCGGTTCATGATCTCGTCAGACTTCTCGAAATGCGCCTTCGCACGCTGCGTCAGCGACTGGCAGACCTTCGGCAGCGCGCGCTCGGTGATCACGCGGTTCGGGTCGTTGGAGGTGATGCCGGCATGCAGCAGCGCCTCGCGCGGCAGATAGAGCCGGCCGAGGCCAGCGTCCTCGTCGATGTCGCGCAGGATGTTGGTGAGCTGGAGCGCGCGGCCGAGATGGTAGGCGAGCTGGATGCCGTCTTCCTCGGGCAGGCCGAACACCCGTACCGACAGCCGCCCCACGGCGCTGGCGACGCGATCGCAGTAGAGATCGAGCGTCGCCATGTCGGGCGCACGGATGTCCTGCGGCACGTCCATCTCCATGCCGTCGACGATCGCAAGGAAATCCTCGCGCTTGAGGCCGAAGGTCTTCACCGAGGCGACGTAGTCCTTCAGCCGCGGCGGCGGATGGCCCTGATAGAGCGCGTCGATGTCGTTGCGCCACTCCTGAAGCGCGGCGAGCCGCTCGTCGCGCGGGCCGTCGGAGTCGGCGATGTCGTCGACCTGTCGGCAGAAGCTGTAGATCTGGAACATCGCTTCGCGCTGGTCATGCGGCAGGATGCGCATCGCAGCGTAGAAGGAGCTGTTCGATGCGGTCGAGCCGTAATTGGCGCTGGGCGAGGTCGCCTCAAGCGTCATGTGCAGTCCCCGGTCTGGAAATGGCCTTGCGTCCGATCGCGCGGCGGCCGACTTCGCCGATCATGCCGGCGAGGCTGAAAGTGAGAAGCTCGAACTTGTTCAGATGCACGCGCTCGCGCAGGGGATCGCGCACCTTCAACAGACGCACGATACGATCGGCATAGGCCTGGATCACCGCAACATCGACGCCGAGGCGGAAATCCCGGATCTCCGCGCTCAGCGATCTGCCCTCGTCGAGCAGGGCTGCGTTACGCACGGCGAGCGCCTGAAGGCAGGCCAGCATCGCCGGCGGCGACTGCGTCAGCCCCAACTGCTCGACCGAGGCGCCACTCGCGGCCAGCGCGTCGCGCGGCAGATAGACACGATTGAGCTCGCGAAAATCCTTGCCGCAATCCTGGAGGTGGTTGTTGATCTGGAGCGCCGCACAGAGCGCGTCCGAGGCCGCCCATGTCGACGTGCTCTCGCCGTGGACGTCGAGCATGAAACGGCCGACCGGCATCGCCGAGTAGCGGCAATAGTGGATGACCTCGTCCCAGTTCTCGTAGCGCAGCTTGGTGACGTCCATGCGGAACGCGATGAGCACGTCGAGCGCGTGGCGCGGCGCCATGCCTCGCTCGGCCAGCGCCCGCCGCAGAATGACGGCTTCGGCCTGGGTGTCGCCCTCGCCGAGCAGTTCCGCCTCGAGCAGGTCGAGATAAGCGAGTTTCTGGTCGGGAGGCAGCGTCGCGTGATCCGCGATGTCGTCGGCGGTGCGGACGAAATTGTAGTACGCCAGGATCAGCGCGCGATGGCGCGGATGAATGATCCAGGACGCGACGGGAAAATTCTCGTCGCGGTCACCCTTGCCGGATCGCAATTCGCTCGCAGAGGTCATCGAGGGCTGGTTTACAATCGTTTGGACAGGAAGGGCTTTTTCGCTCGCGCGGGCTTATGCCGGCGATGCCGCCGCGGCCCCCATATAGGGGAATACGGCCGCAAAACCAATCCTGTCTCTCGATGGCTGCCCTTCCGGATCCGGCCCGAAAAGGCGGCCCCCGGGCCGCCCTTGTGGGCCAGTGGCCGAGCTTACTGGTTGTGGGTCTTCAGGACCTGGTCGCAGGCCTGCGAGATCTTGGCCCGGTTCTCCTTGAGGCAGGCCAGGATGGTGAAATCGCCCTGGTCGATGACCGGACGGCAGAACTTCTGCACATCGCGCGTGCAGGCCTTCTGTTCCGCGTCTGTGCCACGTCCTGCCTGGGCGAATGCCGCCGTCGAAAGGGATGCCAACAGTAGGGTGAGAGCGACGAGAAGCTTACGCATTGTATTCCTTCATTCTGACGGCAGAACCGCACCGATCCCGGACAGGGCGAACGACCGGAACGGATTGTTCTGATGGCAAGTCGCCGCGGAACGTGCGGCCTCGGAGAAGGCACAAGCACTGGCAAATGCGGCCAAATTGGCGCCACAGCCACCAAATCGGGTCTTCCCTCGCTCTTCATTGGCAGATGTAACAGATTGATACTACGTCATAATTCTGGCACACTGCGTTTTGATGCGTACCTGTTGCAGAGCTGCATCTCTCCGCCCTGCTTTTCCCGCGAGAAACACAGCGAAACAGAGAGAATCGCGCAGCCTGACCTGGCGCGACGGCGTCGTGAACCGCCGTCCCTGGCTGTCAGGCTTTGAACCAGACACAGGCTCGGAACACTAAACTTTCGATGTGGCGAGACGTTCATCCTAAGCGAACGTCGCTCGAAAACGGGATATTCAAAATGCAATTCATTGGGCGATCTGGACAGGCAATCAAGGCGGCCGGCATCGGGGCTGCGCTGCTCTTCTCAGTCTCGGCAAGCCATGCTCAGTCGTCCGGACCGTTTGCAGGTTTCGACGGTGCGTGGAGCGGCACCGGCACGGTGTCGCTGTCCGATGGTAGCACCGAGCGCATCCGCTGCAAGGCCGACTACAAGGTCGCCGGCACCGGTCTCAGCCTCAAGCAGGCCCTTCACTGCGCGTCCGACAGCTACAAGTTCGACCTCACCAGCGACGTGACGAGCCAGGGCGAGCGAATCTCCGGCAACTGGAGCGAGACCAACCGCAACATCTTCGGCAATCTCCAGGGCACCGCCGGCGGAGGCCAGATCGAGGTGTTCGTCGAGGCCAACGGCTTCGCCGCCAACCTGTCGCTGCGCACCAACGGCACCAAGCAGACGGTGCAGATCAGCTCGAAGGGCGAGATCCGCGGCGTCAACATCACGATGACGAAGGGCTGACACCCTTCCCGCTTCGAGAGGAACACGCCCCCGGTTCTCGCGAGCCGGGGGCTTTTTGCTGACATTGTTACGGACATGGACCCAATTCGCAGACATCTGCTCAAGGCCGCCGGGCTCTTCGTAACCAGCCGCGCCTTCGCCAATGACCAGCAGGGTACTCGTCGGTAAAACCGCGTCACGTGCTCTGCTTCCTCGGCAAGGACGAGAGCCTGCTGCACCCGCCGAAGGCGGTGGCCAAGACAATCGCGGATTTCAACTTCGAGATCGACCGCACCTATTCGCAGGCCAAGCCCGATCCGCACATGGAGTGGTCGTTCGGCGTGTGCTGGGACCGCGTCTTCCCGAAAGCCTGGTCTGCCGCGGACGAAGCGGCCGTGGTCAACCACAAAGCGGTGCTTTATTTGCTGAGCCCGCCGCTAGAGCAGCAGAAAGCAGTCGCCTTTTCGGCGGCGGCCTTGCGCATCGTCGAGGAGATGATCGAAGCCGGCGCCACCGCCGTGAAGGGCGAAAGCGCCGGCGTTGCCCACGGCCTCGAGCGGTGGCGCAGTCTCGGCGATCAGGCACGCAAGGGCGCAAAGACCAGTCAGGACCTTGGCATGACCCTCGCCGTCGCCAAGGCGTGTCG
Organism: Bradyrhizobium sp. 482_C4_N1_8; assembly: GCF_052075965.1. NCBI lineage: Bacteria > Pseudomonadati > Pseudomonadota > Alphaproteobacteria > Hyphomicrobiales > Nitrobacteraceae > Bradyrhizobium > Bradyrhizobium sp. 482_C4_N1_8. The sequence continues at coordinate 6,709,534 of NZ_CP197231.1, forward strand.
TCTTGCTTTCGCCAAGCGTCCGCTCGGCGGCGATCGCTATTACGAGACCGTCGGCTATCACCTCGTCGGCTTGCCGGAGATCTATGTCGCGAAATCGCGCGGCAACGAATGGTCGGCGGTGCTGCTCATGGAGGAGCTTGCCAACGCCATGGCCGAGCGCGGCATCGAAGCGACGCTACGCGATCGCAAGCTTACGCTCTCGCGGGAGCAGGACTACGCCGAGGACGATTTCAAGTTCAATCCGTACGGGATCGTCCGGGTCGAGGCGTGAGCAAGGGGCGGCGTATGCCGCCGCCCGCTCAGATCGCCGGCTTGTCGGGGCCCTGAAGCTTGGCGTGCAGGTTGATCAGCCACATCGCCGTCGGCCGCAGGATGAAGAGGTCGGCGACGAGGGCCATCACCATCGAGAAGGCGCTGAGCCAGCCGAACAGCCGCAGCGACGGCAGGTCGGAGAACACGGTGACGACGAGACCGCAGGCCAGCACCAGCGTGGTCAGGATCAACGCCGGGCCGACCAGCACCGTCGCGCGCTCCACCGCGAGCGCCGAACCGACGCCCGGCTTGCTCTCCAGCCTGAGGCGATTGAGGAAGTGGATCGTCGCGCTCAAGCCCAGGCCGAACGAAACGGTCAGCGCCACGACACTGGCAAATTGCAGCCCCTCGCCCATCGCCCACAGCACCGTTCCCGACATCACCACCGGGAAGATGCCCGGCAGGATACAGGCGAACATCACGACCCAGGAGCGGAAGGCAAGGCCGATGAAGATCGCGACGAGCGCGAATTCGACAGTGAGCCCGCGGTTGAGCTTCTCGATCATGCCGGCCGAGTTGCGCGCGGCAATCGCGGCAAGACCCGTTACCGCGATCTCGTAGCCGGGATGCTTCTTGCGGACGGCGTCAAGTTCGGAATCGAGCTTGTCGACGATCGGTAGCAGCTGGCTGGAATCCTTGTCCGGCACGCGGCCTGCGACCACGACGGCGTCCTGCTCGGCGTCGATGAAGCGCCGGACCAGATGCTCGGGGATGACGTTGACATATTCCTTCAGCGTCGCGACGTCGGCGCTGCCGGCCTTGTCCGCGAGCCAGCGACGCAGGGTCTCGAGCGACCAGACGTTGCCGACACCGGCGGCTTTCTCGACGGTCGCATGCACGTCCGCGATGGTCTGGAGCGTCTCCGGCGAGTAGAGCGTCTCACCCTTGGGGAACTGGACCAGCACGTTGACCGGATTGGCACCGGTGAGCTTGGCATCGAGCCGGTCGCTGGCGGCGACGGCCTGGCGCTTGTCCGGCACCTGGTCGGCGAGCCGGTAGCGCGGCTCCAGATTGGCGTAGATGACGCCGAGGCCCGCGACGAACAACACCGCAATCAGGCTGAACAGGCCGGGACGACCCACCATGCGGACCGCGATCCAGTAGCAGAAATTGCGCAGCGCCTGCACGCCGGCATCCGCGCTCTGGAACTTGGAAGCAAAGACTTTCTCGTTGCGCACCAACAGCACGCCGAACACCGGCACCAGCGACAACACCGCGACCAGCGCGATGATGGTGGCGGCGAGGCCCGCCTCGCCGAACTTGCGGATCAGGTCGGAGTCGGAGAACTGGAGCGCGATGAAGGAAATGCCGGCGGTGCCGTGCGTCAGCACGCAGGCCGGGCCCACCACCAGCACCGCGTTCTTGAACGCGGTGAACTTGTCCTGGCCCGCGATCAGCCGGTCGCGCGCGGCGAAGGTGAGCTGCATCGAGTCGGAGAAGCTGATGACCATGATGAGCGGCGTCATCACGTTCAGGAACATGTTGAGATTGAAATTGGCCCAGCCGAGCGCACCGAGCGCCAGCAGGATCGCAATCATCGGCGGGAACGCCGCCGCGACCATGAACGAGATCTTGCGGAAGAAGATGATGGCGATAACGCAGCCGGCGAGGATGCCGAGGATGTTGTAGGTCAGCCCGTCACGCTCGACCGCGTTGCGGATCTCGAGCTGCATCACCGGCACGCCGGAGAGCTGCACGTTGAGGCCGGTATTGCCGAGGTCTTCCTTCATCAGCGCACGGATGTCGCCGACGGTCTTGGTCAGCTTGTTGGAGGCGACCACCTCCGGATCGAGCGACAGCACGATCAGCGCCAGCGTGCCGTCGTCCGACAACAGCTTGCCGCGGATGATCTCGTTGTTCTTGACGGTCTCGACGAACTTGTCATAGGCCGCGCCCTCGGGCAGTTCGGGCGGGAACAGCGCCGCCGGCAGCCTGCCCGGCGCCGGCGCCTGCCGCGCCGAGAACAGCGAGACCAGGCCACGCGTGCCTTCGACCAGCTGCATGTCGGTGACGAAGTCGCGCAGCTTCTCGAGGTTATTCCGCGCCAGGAGGGTCTTGCCCTCGACCACGACGAGGACGTCGAATTCCTCGGCCGGGAACTTCTTTGTCACCGCTTCATACTGGCGGAATTCCGGCGTGTTGGACCGGAACAGCTGGGACAGCGAATCGTCGATCTTGATCCGGTGAATGCCGAACACGGCACCGACGATCAGGGCGAGCAGAACGATGCAGGAGACGATCGGCGCCCGGACGGCGATCAGCCCGATGCGCTCGAGCCCGAAGGCGATCGAGGACGTCGGTCCCTGCTCGACCTTGTCGACATGAACCTCATTCTCGCGGTGCTTTTCGAGCATGCCTTGTCCAGTTCCTAATCGGCTCGGGTCTGTGAGCTTATTGCGTCCCGCGAACGGCTTGAAAATGCCATACAGATGGGAGGCTTGCCCTTTGAAAATGCGCGGAAAATCGCCGCGAGGGGTTTAGCAGGTCCAAACGCCCTCTCGCAAGCGCGCGCAAGCGCACAAATTGGATCAACATGCGGCGATTTCGACCCTTGATACCGGTCATTCCGGCCGGATCGTCCCGATTCGAGCGGGAGGATCGCCGCTCTCGTCTTTCAGCGCCACGCCGGTGGCCTCCCGCGCCAGCCCCTCGCGAACAAGCCAAGCGATTTTGAAGGCGGCCTCGTCATGGCTCAACCCGGCCTTGTGGACGTTCGAGACGCAATTGCGCTCGGCATCGGTGCGGCCCGGCTTCGGTGCGAAGGTCAGATAGGCGCCGAGGCTGTCGGGCGCGGACAGGCCCGGCCGCTCGCCGATCAGCGTCACCACCATGCGCGCACCGAGAATGGCGCCGATCTCGTCGCCGAGCGCGACGCGCGCGCCTGAGGCGACAACGACATGTCCAATCGCGACGTCGTCGCCTTCCGCGAGCAGCGGCAGCAGGTGAGACACCAACGCCACCGCATGGGCGTGGACCGCCGCCGCCGACAGGCCGTCGCCGATCACGACCGCGAGCTGGCACAGCTCCGAGGCATGTCGTGCCAACAATTCGACCGAGCCGGCATCGAGCTGTCGTCCCAAATCCGGCCGCCGCAAATAATCCCTGCGGTCGACCGCCTGGCTCCGCGCCTCGGTGACGATAAGGCCAAGCGCGCGGAGATCTGCGACCAGACGCGGCGTGTCAAACACTGCATGCACGGCATCGCGGGCGCGGGCATGATCCAGCGTGAAATCGAGCAAGGCCCTTGTGGGCACGCTCGCGCCGCTGCGGCCGAGCGCGACGCGCGCAGGCGTCAGCGACCGCAGATCGAGGGTCGGGCGGCGCGGGACGGCCGGATCAGACATGTCGCGTCATTCGGCGGGAACGGAGGCCTCGCGCAGGCGGATCGAATAGTTCGAGGCGTTTTGCCTGCCGCTGGAGGCCGCGCGCGCAAAGGTGATGAGATGGTGCGCGATCAAGGTGCAGCCGATCAGTCCCTCGAGGTCGCCGCGCTTGATGCGCCCGAGCGCAAACTTCCAGAACACGCGCCTGTAGTCGCCGAGCACACCGACCTTCCAGAAGATGTTGCGCAGCATCACGAGCCCACGCCGGATGTTGGGCCAGGTCTTCATCTCGTCCGGCGTCGGCATCTTCAGGCGGTGCACATAGACGTTGTCGCATTGATACTGGAAGCGCGCGTAGACCCTCTCGGGCTCGTAGGCGACGCCCATGGCGTGCTTCCAGGATGCGACGACCTCGTCATAGGGCAACAGGAAGTCGACGTTGGAATCGCGGCCGTCATCCTCGATCAGGCGTCCCTCGCGCTCCAGACGGTCCCACAGCGGCGTCTTCGGCAGCGCCTGGAGCAGGTTGATCGTGAGCAGCGGAATCCGGGACTCCTCGACGAAGGCCAGCAGCGCCTCCGACGTGTTCGGCTTGTCGGTGTCGAGCCCCATGATGATGCCGGACACGACCTCCATGCCGTAGGAGTTGATCGTTTGCACGCCCTCGAGGATCGGGACCATCATGTTGTGGTCCTTGTGCATCGCCTTCAGGGCGTCGGGATCGGGCGTCTCGATGCCGCAGAAGATGGTGATGAAATAGGCCTCGCGCATCTTCTCGAGGATCTCGGGCCGCTTGGCGATGTTGAGCGTCGCCTCGCAGGCGAGCCGCACCACATAGCCGGTCCGCTTCTGCCATTCGATCAGATGCGGCAGCAGGTCCATCGCCGCCTTGCGGTTGCCGATGAAATTGTCGTCGACGAAATAGACCGTGTCGGTCATCCCGCATTCGCGCAGGCGGTCGAGCTCGGCGATGATCTGCTCGGGCGACTTGAGGCGCGGATTGCGGCCGTAGAGGCCGGGGATGTCGCAGAACTCGCACTGATAGGGACAGCCGCTGGAATACTGGATGCTGCCGAGAAAGTATTTCTTCACGTCGGCAAGTTCGTAGGCCGGGATCGGAAACTCCGTCATCGGCACGCGGTCCTTGGTGGTGAGCACCACCTGCTCCCCGGGACGCGACGCGTCGCGCGCCAAAATCTCGATCAGCCGATTGGTGGCGTCGCCGAGTTCGCCGACATGAAGATAGTCGAAGGACGGATAATAGTCCGGGCAGGCGCTGACGGAGGGACCGCCGAGCGCGACCGGCAGATCGAACTCATGGGCGCGGCGGCAGATGTCGTTCATCTGCTGGCGCTGGATGTGCATGCCGCTGACGAAGACCGCCTCCGCCCAGGCGAACTCTTCGTTGGTCGCGCGACGGAGATTCTCGTCGACGAACTTGACCTCCCACTCCTCGGGCAGATAGGCCGCGAGCAGCAAAAGCCCCTGCGGGGGCATGAAGGCACAGACGCCGTCGGTCAATGGATAGGAATGCTCGAACGTCCCGAACGACGAAGTGTACCGCGGAAACACGCACAGAATCCGCCGGGCCGTACCGTTACTTTCAGCTCGCATCAAAGCTCCCCCGCCACGGTCGACATAGCTGCGGAAATTGCCAGCCAGACACATAGCGTAATGCTGTCGCCGGAATTTCTCAATATTGTGGCAGGACCATAATTCCGAGAGGGACCAATGGTTTCCTCAAGCCGCCGGACGCTCCCGCCGCGTCACGCGATCAGCCGTGAGGCAAAATCGGGCAGCAGGCCTGCGTCGCCGGCAAGACGGAAATCGGCGCCCGCGATCCCCGACTGCACCAACCAGTCGTCGAATTCCGGCGCGCGGCGCAGGCCGAAGACGTCGCGGACATAGAGCGCGTCGTGAAAAGACGTCGACTGGTAGTTCAGCATGACGTCGTCGGCCCCGGGGACACCCATGATGAAGGTGACGCCGGCGGCCGCCAGCAGCGTCAGCAGATTGTCCATGTCGTCCTGGTCCGCCTCGGCATGGTTGGTGTAGCAGATGTCGATCCCGAGCGGCAGGCCGAGCAGCTTGCCGCAAAAATGATCCTCCAGCCCGGCACGGATGATTTCCTTGCCGTCGTAGAGATATTCCGGGCCGATGAAGCCGACCACGCTGTTGACCAGCAACGGCGCAAAGGCGCGGGCGACCGCATAGGCCCGCGCCTCGCAGGTCTGCTGGTCGACGCCGTGATGGGCGCCCGCCGACAGCGCCGAGCCCTGGCCGGTCTCGAAATACATCACGTTCTCGCCGACCGTGCCGCGCTTCTGCGACAGGCCGGCCTGCTGCGCCTCCTTCAGGAGCGCGAGGTCGACGCCAAAGCTGCGGTTGGCGGCCTCGGTGCCGGCGACCGACTGGAAGACGAGATCGACCGGCACGCCCTGCCCGATCAGCGACAGCGTCGTCGTGACATGGGTCAGCACGCAGGCTTGCGTCGGGATCTTCAGCCGCGCGATGATCTCGTCCAGCAGCCGCAGCAATTGCCCGATGACCGCGGGATCGTCGCTGGCCGGATTGATGCCGATGCAGGCATCGCCGGCCCCTAACAGGATGCCGTCGAGGATCGAGGCGGTGATGCCCCTGGCGTCGTCGAAGGGATGGTTGGGCTGCAGCCGCGTGCTCATCCGCCCCTTCAGGCCAATGGTGTTGCGAAAGGCGGTGGTGACCTCGCATTTCCGCGCCGCCAGGATCAAATCCTGGTTGCGCATCAGCTTTGAGACCGCGGCCGCCATTTCCGGGGTGATGCCGTCCGCCAGCCTGCGCAAAACCTCGGATGTCGCCGCATCCGACAGCAGCCAGTCGCGAAAGGCGCCGACCGTCAGCGAAGCCACCGGCGCGAATGCCCTGGCATCGTGGCTGTCGATGACGAGGCGGGTGACCTCGTCGGCTTCGTACGGGATGACCGCTTCCTGCAAGAACTGGCCGAGCGGGACGTCGGCGAGCGCCATCCGCGCCGCGATCATCTGCGCGGCGCTTGCGGCGGCAATCCCGGCCAGCCGGTCGCCGGAGCGCGGCGGCGTCGCCTTGGCGAGCAGGTCGCGCAGGTCCGGAAATGTGTAGGTCGTGGCGTCGATGGTGTGGCGGTAGACCAAAGGCCCCTCCGGGGTTCATCGGCCAGTGGCCGACATCAGCGCGATCCCAAACTATACCCAGATCAAGACACTGAAATATCTTACCTTTCTTTTGACTAAGGACGAAGGGGCCGGGCCACGGCGTTAAGACGGCGTCCATCTTCATTCTGCATAGTTTTGCATCAATTTTATACGACCGCGCTCTCCGGCCACTGCCGGCCATTGGGGCCTCTGAAAAGCATGACAACCGACCGTTCTGGGAATGCCACGGGGGTGGCAGGCCGTTTCACGCTTGCGATCAAGCTCTACGCGATCTTCGCGCTGTTCGCGCTGCTCACGGCGGCGATCGCGATGCTGTCCGACTACAACAGCCGCCGCAGCGCCGAGTTGACGAGCGCGATCGAGACGGCGAACGCCGCAGCACTCAATGTCGAGCGGGTCAACTCGCTGGTCTACGCGGTCGTGATGGAATCGCGCGGCGTCTACATGTCGACCGAACCGGCCGTCGTGAAGAAATACGGCGAAGGCCTGCTCAAGTTCAACGCCCAGATCCTCGATGTCGTGAAGCGCTGGGAGACCATCGTCAAAGCCGACGATGCCGAGCAGTTTGCCACGTTCAAGAGGCGCATCGAGCAGTTCGTCGAGTTCCGCAAGGAGCTGGTGCGCCGCGGCGTCGAGATCAATGCGGCCGCGGGCCGCGAATGGGGCGACAACGACGCCAATCGCGCCGTGCGCTCGGCGCTGAACAAGGATCTCGAGGCGCTGTCCAAGGTCTATGCCGAGCGCGCCAGGCAGATCGCGCACGAGACCGAGACCAATCGCACCCTCTCCTTCGTGCTGACCTGCCTCGGCGGCGTGGCGCTGGCCCTCGTCGTGATCGGCATCGTCATCATCGCCCGCTCGATAGCCCGTCCCCTCTCCGCCATCACCGCGACCATCGAGCAGGTCGCGGACGGCGCCGAGAATGTCGTGGTGCCGCACTCTGACCGCGCCGACGAGATCGGCGCGCTGGCACGCGCCATCCAGATCTTCCAGGACGCGATGGGCCGCAACCGCAATCTCGCCTCGCAGGTCTCGCAGGACTCCGCCGCGCGCGAGCAGCGCGCCCGCCACATCGAGCAATCCGTCGAGGCGTTTGGCGAGGCGATCGGCGCGATCATGCGCGGCCTCAGCGACAACGCCTCCGTCATGCGCGAGACGGCACAGACCATCACCCGCGTCACGGCGGATGCCAGCAGCCGCGCCGGCACCGCGGCGAACGCCACCGAGCAGGCCTCGCACAACGTCACGGCGGTGGCAGGCGCAGCCGAGGAGCTGTCCGCGTCGGTGGTGGAGATCGGCCGCCAGGTCCGGCAGTCCGCAGGCGCGGTCGAGCAGACCGGTCAGCGCACCGAGAAGTCGATCTCCGAGATCGAAAGCCTCGCGGCCGCCACCCAGCGCATCGACGGCGTGCTCAACCTGATCCAGGCGATCGCCGAGCAGACCAATCTGCTCGCGCTCAACGCCACCATCGAAGCCGCGCGCGCCGGTGACGCCGGCCGCGGCTTTGCCGTCGTCGCGCACGAAGTGAAGGCGCTGGCGGGTCAGACCGCCAAGGCGACCGCCGAGATCGGCGAGAACGTCTCGATGATCCAGGCGTCCACCCGCAACGCGGTCGATGCCGTGCGCGAGATCGGCGGCGCCGTGCGCGAGATCAGCGACGTCACCTCGGCAATCGCCGGCGCCATCGGCCAGCAGGACACCGCCACGCGCGAGATCTCGTCCAACGCCCAATCGGCCGCGCAGGGCAACGAGACCCTGGTCGCCAACATCACCTCGCTGCGCGACGCCATCGGCGAGACCGACACGGCGGCAGCCTCCGTGCTGACGGCGGCGAGCAGCCTCACGGAGACGGCGGACACGCTGTCGCGGGAGGTGGAGACGTTTTTCCAGAACCTGCGATCGGGCTCCGCGGACAGCCGCGTCGCCAAGGCGGGGTAAGAGCGCGCACACCCGCGGCGGGCTCACGCTCTCACAAAAAACGCGAAAACAACCCTATGCACAGTAGCCGGGGATAACGATATCAATGGCTTGACCGCCCCACTCGACGCCTTGCGGATTTTACGAATCCTATTTGACTCGTCGGGCAAAACACCGGCATGATGTCATCATCGCGATGGCACGCCAGTCCCCGCTCCGGCATTGGCAGCCTGCCATCGAACGCAGGGATCAGCGTTCTGAATTCGATTGATCGACGAATATTCGAACGCGGCCGACATCCTCGACTTCACGATAGCGGCTTAACTCCATCCGGAGCTCGGGATCCGAATTGGCCCAGGCCAGCCAATCGAACGGGAACGAGCTCAGCAGAGAGGTATCAACGAGAATGACGTTGGGGCGCCCGTTTCGCACGTCCGCCAGCAATTGCTGCCGCTCGAACTCGATGATGCTGTCCAATCTTGCTCGCTCACCTTCGCTTGGTTGCGAGCTGTTCTCGCGCAGCATCGCGCCGGCGGCCAGCAGCTGCGCACAAGAGCTGCCCACCCAAACTCCGTCGATCTGGCGGACGAGCGGATGCCCGAGGCCGATGTGATCGGTAATCGTCAGCAGCCGCGGGTGCTTCACATATGCCTGGACGCGCGCCTGCAGCGGCGGAAATCCCGGGGCTGGTGATGACAAATAGAGCCCGATGGCGACGACGGTCGCAAGGCCGCCGATCACAACAGGCGCCCGCAACGTCTTGGTGCCAACCTGCAGCAACGGTGCGGTAATCGCAAACAGACAGAGCGCGAAGGCCGTGTATGGCCATCCCTTGCCTTGAAGCAGGAAACTCGCGGCGCCGCCGACCGATGCGGCAAGCCAAGGGATTGCGGCGCTCCCCATCTTGAGGTTTTGAGGACCGCTCAGACGCAAGAACCCAAGAGAAGCGCCGATCACGGCGATCGGAATAGGAAGCAGGGCACTTAGCTCCCGTCTGATCGGCAAATAGGCTTCGGCGACCATCGGGGCATAGGTGGAGAGATAAGCGGGGAAGACGGCAACAACCACCGCCCCGTAGCTGATTACGACAATCGCGGCCGTCCATGCTTCAGGGGTGAACAAGGGCCTGAAGGACCGCTGGCGGAGGGCGCTCAGAATGATCGGGAGGCCGGCCACCAGGGCAAAGAACGGCTTGATGCTCATGGCCAGCCCCGCCCCTACGCCAGCGAGGATCGCGACCCGTCCGGGATCGAGCCCGCGCCAGCGCAGCGCGGTGATGGCGACAAAAGGGGTCAGCGCGATGACAGCGATGTGTTCACGCTGTCCGAAGATGGTGCCCGGAAGAATTGCGAGCAGAAACGCAAACGACCAGGTTGAAAGACTCCTCTCCCGAGCGCCCAGCTTCGCGGCCGCAGCCGCGCGATCGATCACAAAAAGCGCGCCTGATATCTCGGCGATCACCAGGACGATCACGATGAACTCGGGTGCAATGCCGGTCATTCGCCCGAGCATCGCCGCCGGCATGTACATGTAGACCGACAGAGGCGGATTGGACTCGAAGAGGTCGACCCCAAACTTTCGGCCGTCCAGGATTTTTTCGTTGACGGTCAGAAGCCAGCCCACATCCGCGTTGAGAACGACAGGTATTTGGACGAGCAGGGCCGTCAGCAGGATCGCGATCACGACAAACTGCCGCTGATGCGTGCCGAAGTCGGTTCCTAGCAGGGCCAGGGCGCTCTCCCTGGAAGGAGGCGATCTATTCTCTTTCACCCGCGTGAACCTGCCATGGCGTGATGGGCCATTCTCAACCGGCAGTCGTTACTATTGTGCTACGAGAAGTCGCAGCTGAGCGGCGCTACCCGCCCCGCCGGCAATCGAGTGCTCCGCACTGGCAATTGCTACCGAAGTCGCTACGCGTCGTGCTGAAGGACGCCGAGCATCGCCCCATGATCGAGGAACGCTTCGCCGGCGCAGCTCGTCGATGATATTGAGTACCTCGATCCCCAAACCGCGCTGGGCAAGATCGACGAACCGATTCGGCTGCTGATCGGAAGTCTATGCCATCAACAGCGCAGATCGAATGAAACGAACTGGCGTTCCGAATTGGATTGAGCAACCAAAATTTGAACGCGGCCGCCGGGAGTCCTCAACTTCACGATAATGACTCAATTCCACCCAGAGTTCGGGGTCCGAATTGGTGTCCCAAGCCAACCCATCGAAACGGGCCGCACTCAGCAGATAGGCATCCACGAGAATCACATCGGGGCGCCCTCTCGCAGGTCCGCCAACAGCAGCCGCTGCTCGAAATGTGCGATGTCATCGAGTTTCGTTCGCTCGTCTCGAGTCAGCTGCGAGCTATTCTGGCGCAGCATTGCGCCAGCCGCCAAAGGATGCGCGGCGCAAGAACTGCTCATCCAGCTTCCGCCGATTTGTGGGTAGAGCGGACATCAACCAACCGAAAACCACCGTCGAAAATGATACGTAGCCGAAGTCTCATTGCACTCTCAAAATCGGCGCGTTTAGGGGATCTGGCGGCATCAGAGTCTTTTGTTGCTTCTGCCGATCGCTCGTAAGATATTTTCCAACACGGCGCACCGCGTATGTCGCCGCCACGGCTATGATCAATCCGGCGGCAACATCAGCAAAGAAATGGCCACCACCAATTGGAGTCGCTGCGACCATAACGGCATTCCACAAGAGACCAACGGCCCTCAGCCAACGAAACGGCCAAAAGACCCAAGCGTAAAGTGCCGCGGAAATGGCATGGAAGCTCGGAAACGTCAGAATAGGCCCCAGGAGATAGGCGTTGAGCAGTCTGGTAGTGCCGTCGCGCACGAGTGGAAGCTCTTTCAGAGTCCCGTAGTAGACAACTGGTTCGACATTGGGATGGTCGCTCGGCACGAGTCCAAGAGCGTGATAGACACCAGTCGCCGGCACAAGCGTAGAGATGATGGTGGTCACGATCAGCGCTATGGCGAAGGCAAGCGCGAACTCCGCCGCGCGCCGATGGTGGCCGAACAACGGCAGGATTAGAATCAGGATGACGAGCTGCCATTGAATGGAATTATAGGTTTGCTCAAACGCCCAGCGTAACTGAAGCTGGTCGTTTACGACACCGAGATAGGCCCGGAAATCCAATCCCAGCCTGCGGTCAAGCGTGAGCAGATTTTCTTCCTGCATTGGCAGGTTCGCAGAAGCTGCGACGTAACCGAGCGAAGTGATCAGCACGATCATCGAAATGAATTGGGCCTGCATCAGGAGCGTGGCGTAGATCCTGGGGTCTCCGGCCGCGGATCTCGCATTGAGATGGCCGACGGTACCATACAGCGCGGCGATTCCGAGCATAGTGAGGTAGCTGCACCACTCAATGCGGAATTCGGTGAGCAAAAGGCCGAGACAAAAGCTCCCCAAGACCATGGTGATGAGAGCCCAATTCAGCTGGAACAGCCGCAGAGAAACGATTTCGTCTTGCGTCGTGCTTCTCTACTTTGAATGTGACGACTTCCCACAAGAATCCTGCGCCATTTGCGGCCACTCCCTGCATTACGAGAGTGCAAATGAATACACAACCATTAATAGAATCACAACAAACGCGTGTTTATCAAGTTGGATACACTCTAACTGACTCCTTTAGGTTGTGGAGTCTTGATAGAATCATAATGGCGCCAAATCTCTGCGCAGGCCATTGCTACCGAAGCCGCTATGCCGAGGAGGTTTTCCACCACCGAGCCAAGCTCGAAGGTCTGGATTGGCTCTCCTTCTCGCGAGCCGCGGCCGAGAAACTTTCGCCTGAAGACGTCGGTCCCATCTCGCCATTTGCGTTAGAGGCCCTGCAAGCAAAAGGTATTGCGGCGGGAGGAACTGCGCGGAATCCGTTGCTCTGTACTGTCGCTGATTTTCCGGACGCGGAACTAGTGGTCGCGCTAAAGGACGGCGGAGATCGCTGTGCCGTGTAGCTCATTGTGTCGAATACTGGGACGTGGATGATATCGAGTACCTCGCTCCCAAACCGCGCTGGGCAAGATCGACGACTGGGCTGCTGATCAGAAGCCTGCAGATTCACACCCGAGAGGCCGAGAGCAGCGCCCCTACCCCATCACGCCGCCGCGCTTGATCAACTCCTTGCCGACGGCAGCGAGATGCACCTGGTCGGGGCCGTCGCCGATGCGGATGAAGCGGGCATAGACATAGGCGCGGGCGAGGAAGGTGTCCTGCGAGACGCCGGCGGCGCCGTGGATCTGGATGGCGCGGTCGATGACGCGGGCGGCCATGCTGGGCACCACGATCTTGGCGGCGGCGATCAGGTCGCGCGCTGACTTGTTGCCTTCGCGGTCCATCTTGTCGGTAGCTTGCAAGGTGAGGAGCCGCGCCTGCGCGATCTCGCAGAAGGAGTTGGCGATGTCCTCGCGCACCGAGCCCTGGTCTGCGAGCGGCTTGCCGAAGGCTGTGCGCGACACGGATCGCCGGCACATCAATTCGAGCGCGCGCTGGGCGCAGCCGATCAGGCGCATGCAGTGGTGGATGCGGCCGGGGCCGAGCCGGCCTTGCGCGATCTCGAAGCCGCGGCCCTCGCCGAGCAGGATGTTCTCGGCCGGCACACGGACATTCTCGTAGACGATTTCGGGATGGCCGACCGGCGCGTCATCGTAGCCGTAGGTCAGCATGTCGCGGACGATGCGCACGCCGGGCGTCGCCTTCGGCATCAGGATCATGGATTGCTGGCGATGGCGATCGGGATCATCGGGCGCGGTCTTGCCCATCACGATCAGGATCTCGCAATCCTCATTCATCGCGCCTGACGTGAACCATTTGCGGCCGTTGACGACGTAGTCGCCGCCGTCGCGCTTGATCTCGCACTGGATGTTGGTGGCATCGCTGGAGGCGACCTGCGGCTCCGTCATCGAGAAGCCGGAGCGGATGCGCCCCTCCAGCAGCGGCTTCAGCCAGCGCTCCTGCTGCGCCGGCGTGCCGTAATTGGCCAGCACCTCCATGTTGCCGACATCGGGCGCGGAGCAGTTGAAGACCTCCGGCGCCCAGAGGATGCGGCCCATGATCTCTTTCACGGGGGCGTATTCGAGATTGGTCAGGCCTGGACCGTGCTCGCCGGAGAGGAACAGGTTCCAAAGCCCCTGCTCGCGCGCCAACCGCTTCAAGTCCTGCAGCACCTGCGGCGTCTTGTAACGCGCGGCTTCCGGCTTCACCTGCTCGTAATAGAGCTCCTCGACCGGCTCGACATGCGTCCGCATGAACTGGCGGACACGCTCCTGGAGTTCCAGCGAACGGGCGGAGTGTTGAAAGTCCATGGGGTTCTCTCCACAAGCAGAAAGTATTGTAGGGTGGGCAAAGCGAAGCGTGCCCACCGCTTCTGTTGCAGTGTTGGATCGGTGGTGGGCACGGCGCAAGTGCGCCTTTGCCCACCCTACGATTCCGGACTCGCGGAGAGATACCCCTCACCCGGCTCGCCGCTTCGCGGCGATCCACCCTCTCCCACAAGGGGAGAGGGTGCACTGTCTCTGCGGCCGCTCGCGCAGTCCCCTCACGTCCCGCGCAGCAGCTCGCTCGCCACGATCCAGTCGTTGCCGTCGAACTGGAGCATGTAGCCGTCCTTGATGGGGCGGAAATCCTGCGGTGTGGTGTTGAGCGTGATGCCGGGCAACAGAAGCGACAGCGGCACGTTCTTGAGGTTCGCCGCCTGCGCCATGATGTTCTCGCGCGTCAGATTGTCCTTGCACTGCTTGAGCAGGACGACCAGCGCCTCGGCGACGGTGTAGCCGTAGAGGCCGGCGACGTTGTTGATGTCGGCATTGGGCAGGCGCTTCTTCATGAAGTCGATATAGGCCGTCATCGACGGGTCGTCCTTCGGCTGCTCGACAAACGGCTTGAGCGAGCCGAGCGACAGCACGCCCTTGCCGGCATCGAGGCCCGCAGGGACCATGACGGTCGCCTTGTTGGCGCAGCCGGAGGCGAGGAAGCGCGTCGGTTGCCAGCCGACCTCGTGCGCCTTGCGGATCGCCTGCGCGCAGGCGCGCGGCGTCACCGAATAGATCATGAAGACATCGGCCTTGGTGTTGGCCAGCGTCAACACCTGGGAATCGACGGTGGGATCGGTGACCTCGAAGCTCGAGGCCATCGCGAGTGCCTTGTCGGCGTCGGCACCAAGCGCTTCCTTGACACCGCGAAAATATTCCTTGCCGGCGTCGTCGTTCTGATAGAGCACCGCAAAGCGCGCGTTCGGGTTCTTGGCGCGGGCGTAAGCGACGTCGATCGCGGCCTCGCTGGTGTAGTTCGGCGCCCAGGGCAGCGCCATCGACCACGGCATGTTGGCGGGATCGTTCCACTTCGAGGCCGAGCTGATCAGGAACAGCTGCGGCACCTTGTTGCTGTTGAGGTATTTTGCGATCGCCGAGTTCGGCGCCGTGCCCATGGTCGCGAAGATGAAGGCGACGCCGTCGCCCTCGACCAAGCGTCGCGCGGCTTCCATGGTCTTCGGCGGCGAGAAGGCGTCGTCGAGCGACAACAGATTGAGCTTGCGGCCGTTGACGCCGCCCTTCTCGTTGACCTCATCGAAATAGGCGGAGATCACCCTGCCGGTGATGCCCAGCGGCGATGCGGGGCCGCTATAGGGCATGGTGTTGCCGATCTTGATCTCGGTGTCACTGACGCCGGGACCGTAGGACTTTTGCGCGGAGACGGGCGTGGACAGGCAGGCGGCAGCCAGCGCTGCGGCCAGGACCAAAGCGGCTCTCATGGTTTCTCCCCGGTGATGATCGTCCACGCGAGGCGACCGCGCGGCGTGCTGCTTTTTGCCAGCACGTCAGATCAGCGGAGTTCCGCAACACGGTCTTGCGTCGAGTTGCTGGTTCATTCGACGTCTCGTTTCGAACCTGCGTATGAACGCCGCAGCAGGGCGAACAGGCTGCCGCCGGTCGCGGCTCCAACGAGATAGACAACGAGGGTTTGGAGCGCGAGCGGCAGACTGAGATTCATCTTGAAGAAGGAGATCGTGACCGTGTCGAGATTCTGCACGGCGAAGACGATGGTCGCTGCGGCGAAAAACACGATCACGGCGAGATGAAACCAGCGCATGACAATCCCTCAGCGTCGCCCGACGCGCGATGAAATCTGGATGAACCGTCATCGCGCTCTTGGGCGACCACGGTCCTTCTCCGGATCAAGCCTTAATGGCGCCGCCGCAGGCTAAAGCCCAGACTGACCCAGCCGGCGCCGGCCATGATCAGGTCGATGCCGAGGAACAGGCCGAGGATATAGACGCTGTTGACCGGCCAGCGCGCCAGGATCAAGAGCCCGAGCAGCAGGGTGATGACCGCAGACAGCGCTACCCACACCCACGGGCTTTCCCTTTTCATGCTGAAGGCGAGAAACAGCCTGACGGCGCCCGAGGCCAGCAGCGACGCGCCGAGGAACAAGGTGAGCAGCACCGCGGCGAACAACGGGTTCTCGAAGGTCAGGAAGCCCGCGACGATATAGAGCACGCCGAGCAAGGCCCAGATCAGGAACTTGCCCCAGCTCTTCATCTGGAACGCGCCGATCACCTCGGTGACCCCGGCGATGATCATCATCACACCAACCACGAGCACGCTCGCCACCGTCGCCATCATCATGCTGCCGAGCGCGATGAAGCCGGTGATGAGATAGACGACGCCGAGGGCGACGATCCAGCCCCACTTGGCGTGCAGCGCAGCAATGCCGGACCCAAGACCCAAGTTTGGAGACGTATCCGAAGCACTTGTCATGACGGCTACTCCTGCATGCGAAGTCCCAAGGCACATCTCAGGATAGCACGAGCCGCGCCGGGACAACAGCCAGTAGAGCAGCCCCCCGGGAGCCCCCATTGACTTAAGTCAAGAGCGGACGGGGCCGCCTCACGCGCGCGAGCGCTCCATGTCGAGCTCGGCCTTGAGACTATCGAGATCGCGATAGATCGAAGCAACCGCGAGCACGCGGCCGTCCTTGCTGTACTTCAGCAGGCAATCCCTGCCGTCGATGCTGCCGTCGATGGCGATGTCGTCGAAGCTCTCGGCATGGCCGACATAGTTGATCGGAACGTCGTAGTGCTGCGACCAGAAGAACGGCACGGCGTCGAAACGTTCGCGCCTGCCGAGCATGTTGCGCGCCGCGGCCTGGCCCTGCCGCTCCGCCACCACCCAGTGCTCGACGCGGATGTTCTGGCCCGAATGCGGATCGGGCCAGCGCGCGATATCGCCGGCCGCGAAGATACCTGATGCGCTGGTCTCGAGATACTCGTTCACGCTGACGCCGCGATCGATGGCGAGCCCCGCCTGCTCCGCGAGCACAAGGCGCGGCCTGACGCCGATCCCGACCACGACCAGATCGGCCTCGATCACGCTGCCGCTCTTCAGTGTGGCGCGTTTGCCGTCGAGCTTTTCCACGGTGTCCTCGAGGTGAAAGTGGACGCCGCTCTCTTCATGCAGCGCGCGGACGAAATCGCCCATCTCGGGGCCGAGAACACGCTGCATCGGCCGCTCCTCGGGCGCAACCACATGCACCTCCAGCTTGCGCGCCCGCAAGGAGGCCGCGACTTCGAGGCCAATGAAGCTGGCGCCGATCACCAGCGCGCGCTTCGCGCTGCCCGCCGCCTTGATGATGGCACGGCTGTCGGCAACGGTCCGCAAGGTGTGCACGTGTGGCTGGTCCGCGCCCGGAATCTGCAATTTGACCGGCTCGGCGCCGGTCGCGAGCAGCAGCCGGTCGAACGGCAGCTTGTCGCCATTGCCGAGCGTGATGGTGCGCGCCTTCGGATCGATCGCTGCAACATTGGTGTTGAGCCTGAGATCGATGCCCGCGTCCTGATAATAGTCCTCGCCCCGCAGCGGCAGCCAATCCTCGGGTGCACTGCCGGCGAGGTAATCCTTGGAGAGGTTCGGCCGGTCGACCGGCATCGCGCCGTCATCGCTCAGCATGGTGATGGCGCCGGCAAAGCCCTCGCGCCGAAGCGTCTCGGCGGCCGCAAAGCCGGCCGCACCGCCGCCGACGATGACGAATTTTTCCGCCGTCGGCGCGCTGCGATGTGACGCTGCAGGCTGCGGCATCTCGCGCTTGCGCTGAACCGAGATCCCGTCCTGGTCGCGCGTGACCTCCCAGACCGCCAGCGCGTTCAGCGCGGGCGGGCGGGTGGCCTCGCCGGTGCGCAAGGAGAAGCAGGCGTGATGCCAGGGGCAGCGGATCGTGTCGCCGACGACCAGCCCTTCGGCGAGCGGGCCGTGGTAGTGGCTGCAGGACGGCTCGATCGCGAAGACCTCGCTGCCGGCTTGCACCAGCAAGACGTCTTCCTCGCCGACATGGCCGAGCAGCTTGCCGTCCTCGAACGCGGTCAGCAACACGCCCTTGGTGAGGTCCGGCCCGCTCGGCGTCTTGTGCTCGGTCATGGTGTCGTCTCCTTCAGCTCGGCCCGCGCGGATCACGCGTCCGAATTGGCCAGCCCCAACAGCTCCTGACGCGTCAGCGCGTTGTCACGGAACACACCCAGCATGCGGCTGGTAACGAGATCGGTTCCAAGTTTGTGCGCGCCACGCGTGGTCATGCAATGATGCGTCGCCTTGATGATGACGCCGACGCCTTCCGGCTTCAACACATCGTTGATCGTATTGGCGATCTGCGCGGTCATCTTCTCCTGGATCTGGAGGCGTTTTGCGTAGATGTCCACCACACGCGCGAGCTTGCTGATGCCGACGACGCGGCCCTGCGGGATATAGGCGACCCAGGCGCGGCCGACGATCGGCGCCATGTGGTGCTCGCAATGGCTTTCGAAGCGAACGCCGCGCAGGACGATCATCTCGTCATAGCCTTCGATCTCCTCAAAGGTCTTTTGCAGGATTTCGGTCGGATCCTGCGCATAGCCGGAAAAATACTCTGCGAAGGCGCGCGCAACCCGGTCCGGCGTGTCGTGCAGACCGTCGCGCGCGGGATCGTCGCCCGCCCAGCGGATCATGGTCCGGACCGCCTGCTCGACCTCGGCCCTGCCAGGCCGTTCGCCCGGCAGCTGCGCCACCGCGACGGCTTGCAACCTGCGCGCATGTGAATTCATCAATAGCCTCCCTGCAATGAGCCGCGCACATCTGGCGGCCCCTCAGCTTGGACGGCTGCAATCGGAAAAGGTTCCCGAAGTCGCGAAAAATCGGGCGACCGGGCGGCAGGGCGGGAAAGCCGGGCTTTACGAGGCTGCTTTCCGCACGTCGAGCACGGCGCGCGCCCATTCCGCAGGCCGCTCCTGCGGCAGGTTGTGGCCGGCTCCAGCGAAGACACGCCGTTCGAACACGCCTTCGAATTTGGGCGCATGATGGGCGGTGCCGGGATTGACGCCATCGCTGTCGCCGTCGACCGCGATCGTCGGGACACGGATCGGCGGCTGCGCGGCGAGCTTCGCCTCGATCGCGGCATAGGCGGGATCGCCTTCGACCAGCCCATAGCGATGACGGTAGGAGTGGATCACGACATCGACGAAATCAGGATTGTCGAACGCCATCGCACTCGTTTCGAACGTCGCGTCGTCGAAGCTCCATTTCGGCGACCACATCGCCCAGAGCTGGCGCGCAAAACCGCGCCGGTTGCGCTCCAGCGCACGCCGGCCGCGCTCGTTGTGGAAGAGATATTGATACCAGAGCGCCGCTTCCTCCGGTGGCGAAGCCGGCTCCATCGAACGCGCGATGTTCTGGATGTTGTAGGAATTGCCGGAGACCAGGGCGATCACGCGCTCGGGATGCAGCACCGAGACCACGCAGGCCGCGCGCCCGCCCCAATCGTAACCGCCGAGGACCGCGCGTTCGATGCGAAGCGCATCCATGAAGGCCAGCAGATCGGCGCCGAGCGCCGCCTGCTCGCCGGAGCGCAGCGTCGCGGCGGACCGGAACCGCGTCGGCCCGTAGCCGCGCAGCCACGGCACAAGCACCCGCGCGCCGGCTTCCGCGATCAGCGGCGCGGTCTCGGCATAGGCGTTCACATCATAGGGAAAGCCGTGACCCATGATGCAGGGCCAGCCATCCGGTGCGCCGTATTCGAGATAGGCGATGTCGAGGATATCCGTGGCGATGGTTTTTTGTTGCATGATTTGCTCACGGAGTTGAGAGGCCGTAGCCTGGATGGAGCGCAGCGCAATCCAGGATTCGCGGATGCAGGCGTCCCCGCATTCCGCTTCGCTCCATGCGGGCTACGGGGGCTATTTCTGCGGGCCTGACAGCGAGATCTCGCGTTCGGCGCGGAACACATTGCTGTAGAGATTGGCGATCCACTGCCGGCCGATCTCGGTCTTGTTGAGGTAGCTGATCTCGGTCTGGATGTGCGGTGCGACGCTGTTCCAGTAGAATTGTGGATAGCGGTTCACGATGTCGGCGGGCGAGTCGTAGCCGAGCTGGCGATTGATGCCGACCTCTTCGAATTCGTAGTAGAGCGCGTTGGCCTTGCGCAGATAGTTGGGATCGCCGAGCTGACCGATGAAGTCCGCGGCGCGCAGGATCGAGGCCTCGTCGTCGTACTCCTGGCCTTCACGGGCCGGGAAGCGGGTGCCCTCGATGGCGCGGGCGACGCGCTCACTGTCGATACCGCGGATCGGTGGCAGCCGCCGCCGCACGAAAAGCATCGAACGATCAACGTGATACATCATCAGACTGGCATCCGACGCGCCGCGCGGCAGCGACACCTTGGTGCCGGCCTCGTCGACCACGAAACCGTCTTCGTCGTCCTCCGGAAACAGCCCGCGAACATAGCCGATGTCGTGCGCAAGGCAGGCGATCAGGATATGGATGTAGTCCTCGGCATCGAGGTGCGTGTGCAGATTGCGGCCAAGCATGATCGCCTGGGCCGCCAGCGTCACCAGCATCGTATGCTCGATATTGTGATAGAGCGCATCGCTGTTGCCGATGCATTCCATCGCAGTGCGCGTCGAGGCCTCCACCACCCTGGCATAGGAATCGTCGTACCTGCGACGCATGAACGAGCCCAGCAACTTCTCCAGGGATTCAGCCGCCAGTCTCGGTAACGTCATCATGGATGCAGCCCCGCTTGTCGGTGGTGTCCCACGCCAGCTCCCGACGTCTCATTCGTGTCCTCAACGCAACGGCCAGCATAGCCCATCTTGGGCCAAGTGACCAAACGCCGGGACGAATTTACGGAAATATGTTGCTGTTGTGCCCTGCGACATCACGGTTGCGGTCGGGCCGCGACACAGCCTGGCCGAGCCGGCGAGACCGCTTTTATTCCACCAGCAGCACGTCCACGGCGACGCCGAGCTTCTGCTTCGGCGAGCCGACAATGATGCCGTCGACCGGCGAGACGTCGGAAAAGTCGCGCCCGACCGCGAGCACGATGTGATCGTTGGCGACCAGCAAATCATTGGTCGGATCGAAATCGACCCAGCCAAGCTCCGCGCCGCACCACAGCGACACCCAGGCATGGGTGGCATCGGCGCCCTGCAAGCGCGGCTGGCCCGGCGGCGGAATGGTACGGAGATAGCCGCTGACATAGGCTGCCGGAAGGCCGAGCCCGCGCAGCCCTGCGATCATCACATGGGCAAAGTCCTGACAAACGCCGTGGCGCTTGTCGAAGACCTCGCCAAGCGGCGTCGAGATCACCGTGGCCTTCGGATCGTAGCGGAATTCGGTGCGGATGCGATGCATGAGATCGGTCGCACCGGCGAGGATCCCTGCGCCGGGCGCAAAGCTCGTGGCCGCATAGGCGCTGACGGGGTGCAGCACCGGCACCAGCGGGCTCGCAAAGACATAGCCGACCGGCGAGGACGGCCCGAGGCTCGTTGCTTCAAACGCGATGTCGCGGATGCTCTCCCAAGGCGGGCTGACGGCATCGCGCGCCGGCGATTTGCGCGAGACGGACACGCGCGAGCGCGAGTCGATGCGCAAGTTTCGGTGCGCGGTTTCGATCACGACGCTCTCGGTGAGCGTGCCGAAGAAGTCGCGGCGGACGTGGCGCTCGGACGGGCGCGGCCGGATCTCGACCCTGTGCGAGATCAGCTCCTGACCGTCGCCGCTCTTCGGCTCCAGCCGCAGCGTGCAGCGAGCGAAGCTGACCGCACTCTCGTATTCGTAAGTCGTGACGTGACGGATGTCGTAGATCACGCCAGCCCCGTCAGCTTTTCCGGCCGGCTGGCATTGGGGCCGTGCGGGAAGTAGTGCAGCCCGATCGCCTCGGCGAGGCTGAGCAGGTCCTGTTCCAGCGAGAACAGGGTCTTGACCTCGAGCTTCTCGGCTTCCGCGGTGGCCAGCATCGCCTGCGCCGCCACCGCGAGCCGCTGCGGCTGCTCGATCAGGCCGTGCTCCTTCAGGCTCGGGAGCGAAGCGATGTGCTCGTTCAGCGTCGTCACCTGGAACGCGACCGAACGCGGATTGTAGCTGTCGAGCACCGCGAGATCGCGCACCGGCGCCAGGATCGGCGCCAGCAGATAGCGCGAGCGGTAGGTGATCTGGGAATCCACCAGCGTCAGCAGGATATCGAGATCCTCGTCGCAGGCCTCGTCATAGGCGAACTGGCGCGCGAAGCGCGTGGTGTTGATGGCGCGCTCGGTGCGGCGGCCGATATCGAGGAAGCGCCAGCCGGCGGCGCGGTTCATGTTCTCCTGCGCCAGTCCCGCAAGGCTCGCAAGCTCCTGCAAGGTCAGCTCGGCCGCGCTCAGCACATCGTCGTCGTCCTCGACCTCGTAGGCCAGCCGATCGGCCATCTCGGTGATGACCTGCCAGGCGTCGGGCGACAGCCGCTCGCGCAGGGATGTCGCCGTGCGCTGCGCCGCGCGCACCAGCGACAGCGCCGAGCCGAACCGCTCCGGGCTCTGCAGCGCTTCGGCGACGATGCGCCCCGGCGCAGTGCGCGAGGCCTGCGAGATCGCGCCCCACGCCACCAGCAGGCGCTGGATGCGGTCGGCCGATTGCAGCGAGGCCGCGGTGCCCTTGTTGGGCCCGCTCGGCGAGCCCAGCGCGCGCACCAGCCGCAGCGTTGCCTCGGCGCGTTCGAGATAGCGGCCGAGCCAGAACAGATTGTCCGCGGCGCGGCTCGGCAGCACACCGGCGATGCGGCGGATCCGCACCTTGTCGGTCGCGGGCAGCAGCGTCGCGATCGAGACCTTCTTGTCCGAGACCACCCAGACGTCGGCGGCGCGCGCGCCGTCGCCCATCGACACCGCGCGCGCGTCCGCCTGCTCGGCGATCCGGCAGAAGCCGCCGGGCATGATGGCCCAGCCGTCGGCCGTCGCGGCCGCGAACACGCGCAGCACGAAGGGACGCGGCGTGAGCTGGCCCTGCTCCCACACCGGCATGGTCGAAAGCCGCACCATCTCCTGGCCGACATAGTCCATGCCGCGCGCGCTGATGGCGTCGACGAGACGCTGGCGCCCGGCGGCGTCGAGCTCGCTCGCGAGCACCGGGCCATTGCTGTCGAAGCCGGGAACGCCGCGGCGATAGGCGCCCTCGATCGCGACCTCGTCGAGCCGTGACAACACCTCGTCGCGCGCGTTGCGCTGGCCGCACCACCAGGTCGCGATATGCGGCATCTTGAGCTCTTGCCCGAGCAGGCGGCGGCTCAGGGCCGGCAGGAAGCCGAGCAGCGCGCGCGCCTCCAGCACGCCCGAGCCCGGCATGTTGGCGACGACGACGCCGTCCTTGCGCAGCACGTCGATCAGGCCGGCCACGCCGAGATGCGAGGACGCATCGAGCTCGAGCGGATCGAGCGAGTTGGAATCGACCCGGCGCAGCAGCACGTCGAGCCGCTTCAGGCCGGCGACGGTGCGGATGTGGATACGGTTGTCGCTGACGGCGAGATCGTCGCCCTCGACCAGCAGGAAGCCGAGATAGCGCGCCAGGGTTGCGTGCTCGAAATAGGTCTCGCTGAAGCTGCCCGGCGTGAGCACGCCGATGCGCGGCTCGTCGCGATCGGCGCGCGCGCGCAGGCTGTCGCGAAACGCCTCGAAGAACGGCGCGACGCGCGGCACGTTCATCGACTTGTAGAGGTCGGAGAAGGCACGCGAGAGCACCAGGCGGTTCTCCAGCGCATAGCCCGCGCCTGAGGGCGCCTGCGTGCGGTCGCCGAGCACCCACCAGCGCCCGTCGGGCCCGCGGCCGACATCGGCGGCATAGAGCGAGAGATAGCGCCCACCCGGCGGTGGCACGCCGCAGACGGGACGGAGATATTCGGGGCTGCCGGCGATCGCGGCCGCCGGCAACGCGCCTTCCGCGACCAGCCGCCCCTCGCCATAGATGTCGCGCAGCACGAGCTCGAGCAGTTCGGCGCGCTGGGTGATGCCGGCGGACAGCTGCTTCCAGTCGGCCTCGTCGATCAGCAGCGGCAGATGGCTAATCGACCACGGCCGGTCGGCGCTGTCGCCGGGCGCACGGTAGGTGACGCCGGCCTCGCGCAAATGGCGGTCGGCCATGCCGAACCGCCGTTCGATCTCGTCCGGCGCGAGCGCGCCGAAGGCGTCGAAGAAGCGGCTCCAGACCGCGCGGGGGGCGCCGCCGGGCCCCAGGAACTCGTCGGGGATGCCGGGCAGGCGGCTATAGTCGCGGACCCATTGCGCGAGGCGGCGCTGGCCTTCGCGCTGACCTTGCGCCTTACCCGTCTTGTCGTCCTGTTCGGCTGCGCCCTCGCCCATGCGCCTCTCCCTGCCCCACCATCATTCTCATTGCAGGAGCGGGGTCCGCAAGTCGAGGGTCAGCGGAAACTCATTTGTGCGTTCCTCGGGCGGGGGCTGCATCGGACCCGGCGTATGGCCGTGGTCCTGGAAGCGCGCCAGCCGCCGCGCCTCGGCCTCGTAGGTGTTGACGGGCTTGGTGTCGTAGCTGCGGCCGCCGGGATGGGCGACGTGATAGACGCAGCCGCCCAGCGAGCGCCCGTTCCAGGTGTCGATCAGGTCGAAGGTCAGGGGCGCGTGAACGGGGATGGTCGGGTGCAGGCCGGAGGCCGGCTGCCAGGCCTTGAAGCGGACGCCGGCCACGGCTTCGCCCGAGCGACCGGTCGAGGTCATCGGCAGGCGGCGGCCGTTGCAGGTCACGATGTGGCGGCCCTCGACAAACCCCTCAGCTTTCACTTGAAGCCGTTCGACCGAACTGTCGACATAACGCACCGTGCCGCCGGCCGAGCCCTCCTCGCCGAGCACATGCCAGGGCTCCAGCGCCTGACGCAATTCCAGCGTCACGCCGCCATGATGGACGCGGCCGAAGGCGGGGAAACGGAATTCGAGCTGGGCCAGATACCATTCTGGCTCAAAGGGATAGCCGGACTGCTTCAACTCAGAAAGCACGTCAAGAAAATCCTGCCAGATGAAGTGAGGCAGCATGAAGCGATCATGCAGCGCAGTGCCCCAGCGCACGAACTTGCCTTGTTGCGGCTCGCGCCAGAATTTTGCGATCAGCGCGCGGATCAGCAACTGCTGCGCCAGCGACATGCGCGGATCGGGCGGCATTTCGAGCGCGCGGAATTCGACGAGGCCGAGCCGGCCTGTGGAGCCATCCGGCGAATAGAGCTTGTCGATGCAGATTTCGGCGCGATGGGTGTTGCCGGTGATGTCGACGAGCAGATGGCGGAACAGCCGGTCCACCAGCCACAGCGGCGTCTGGTAGCCCGGCGGCGGCACATGCGAGAGCGCGATCTCGAGCTCGTAGATGCTGTCGTGGCGCGCTTCGTCGATCCGCGGCGCCTGGCTGGTCGGGCCGATGAACAGGCCGGAGAAGAAATAGGACAGTGACGGATGCCGCTGCCAGTACAGCACGAGGCTCTTCAAGAGATCAGGCCGGCGCAGGAACGGCGAGTCCTGCGGGCTGGAGCCGCCGACCACGACGTGGTTGCCGCCACCGGTGCCAGTGTGGCGGCCGTCGACCAGGAAGCGGTTGGCGCCGAGGCGTGTCTTGCCGGCGTCCTCATAGAGCCCGACGGTGATGTCGACCGCCTCGCGCCAGCTCTTTGCCGGCTGGATGTTGACCTCGATGACACCAGGGTCGGGCGTCACCTTGATGACCTCGACGCGCGGATCGAACGGCGGCGGATAGCCCTCGACATGGACCTGGAGCTGCATCTCCTCGGCGGTGGCTTCGAGGGCCGCGACCAGTTCGAGATAATCCTCGATGCGCTCGACCGGCGGCATGAAGGCGCAGAGCACGCCGTCGCGGACTTCGACCGACATCGCGGTGCGGACGGGGACGGACGTGTTGAGATGCTCGGGCGCGATCTGCGGCGGCGATTCCGGGCGCGCGGCGAGGGTGAACACCGGCAGCTTGCCCCGCGGCTCCAACGGATCCTGCTCGACGATGTAAGGATATTGGTTGGGCGGGATGTAGCCGAGCGAGCCGATCGGCAGGCGCAAGCCCAGCGGTGAATCGCCCGGCATCAGGAACAGATGATTGCGCCGGAGTTGCCAGCGCTCGCTGCGCCAGCGCGGCGGCGCGTTCCAGCGTTGCACCGGCAGCACGAAGCCACGCGGCGTGTTGAGGCCCTCGTCGAACACGCGCGCCATCCGCGCGCGGGCTTCGGGATCGGATAATTTGGAGTCGGACGGATCGACGTTGAGGGGAAGCTCGGCTTCCTTCTGGAGCCAGTACGCGGTGTCCTCATAGGCTGGGATGATGTAGCCGGGATCAAGTCCGAGCCGCGCCGCCGCGCCCTCCACGAATTCCTGGGCGTCCTTGACCTCGGCGCGCCGCGGATTCTCGATCCTGGCGATCAGATCGGCATTCTTCCAGATCGGTACGCCGTCCTTGCGCCAGTACAGGCCAAAGGCCCAGCGCGGCAGGCTTTCACCGGGATACCATTTGCCCTCGCCGAAGTGCAGCAGGCCACCCGGCCCGAAGCGCGTGTGCAAGCGGCGGATCAGATCGTCGGCGAGCGCGCGCTTGGTCGGGCCGACGGCCTCGGTGTTCCATTCCGCCGCTTCGAGATCATCGACGGAGACGAAGGTCGGCTCGCCGCCCATGGTCAGCCGGACATCCTGCGCGGCGAGATCGCCGTCGACCTGCTCGCCGAGGTCATTGAGCCGCGTCCAGGATTCGTCGGAGAACGGCTTTGTAATGCGCGGCGCCTCGCGGATGCGCTTCACGCTCATGTCGAACTCGAACTCGACCTCGGCAAAGCCGGCGCCGCCGGAGATCGGCGCCGCCGAACGATAATGCGGCGTGGCCGCAACCGGGATGTGCCCCTCGCCCGCGAGCATACCCGAGGTCGCGTCGAAGCCGATCCAGCCCGCGCCGGGCAAATAGACTTCGGCCCAGGCATGCAGGTCGGTAAAATCGTTCTCGACCTCTGGCGGTCCCTCGATCGGATCGATGTCGGGGCGTATCTGAATGAGATAACCGGAGACGAAACGGGCCGCGAGACCGAGATGACGGAAGGTCTGGATCAGGAGCCAGGCGGAGTCGCGGCACGATCCGGCACCGGAGGAGAGCGTCTCCTCCGGAGTCTGCACGCCGGGCTCCATGCGGATGATGTAACGGACGTGCTTCTGAAGCTCGCGATTGAGATCGACCAGGAAGTTGACGGTGTTCGGGGCTTCAGGCGGGATCGCGTCGAGAAATTTTGCGAACAGGCGATCGGGCTTGATGGTCTCGAGATACGGCGCGAGCTCGGTCTTCAGATCCTTCGAATACTCGAACGGAAAGCTGTCGGCATAAGGCTCGACGAAAAAGTCGAACGGGTTGACCACGGTCATCTGCGCCGTGAAGTCGACCTCGAATTTCAGCTCGGTCGTCTTCTCCGGAAAGACGTAGCGCGCCAGCCAATTGCCTTGCGGGTCCTGCTGCCAGTTCACGAAATGATTGGCCGGAGTGACCTTGAGCGAATAGCTCAGAACCGGCGTGCGCGTATGCGGCGCCGGCCGCAGCCGGATGGTCTGCGGGCCAAGATCGATCGGGCGGTCGTATTTGTAGTGCGTGACGTGGTGTAATGCGACGTAGATCGACACGGGGTGCGGTGCTCCAGCAGCTTTTTTGAGCAGAACACCGGTTCCGGGTGGGATCAAGCACTAACAACGGGCACGGGTTGCCTACGCCGCGGGCTGAATTGCGAGTTACACTTGCCGAAGTGATCTACCTATGATCGAATGAACCATTGCCTGCACAAGCCGCGCCCGACGCGCCGCTTTGCGCATGATGGACTCTCCCGTTCGTAATGGTTGCCGCGCAACGTCTCGACGCGTGGCGCGGCCCGAAAGAGGAGATGTTTCCGATGAGCTTTCTGGTCAGATTCCCACGGGCTTCCTATCGCGCCGACGCGCTCGATGGTTTCACGGTCACTCCAGGTTTCACACCGGAAAACGCGCAAGCCATGATGTGGTTGTCGCAGCTCGCCTACGAGACCGACGACCGCGACAAGGTAGACAATATCCTGACGGCACTGGGGCTAGAGATGCGCGGCTTCGGTGCCGACACTCCCGCTACAGGTTTGGTACCGCCAAAAGCCCGCTTCATTGTCGCCGTCGGACGCGGCGCGACTTTCGTCACACTCTCCGGCACCGATCCGCTCAGTATCAAGGATTGGATCACCGACTTCACCCTCGCACCAAGTCAAAATGTTCTTCACAAAGGATTTGCCGAAGCCGTCGATGCAGTCCGATCAGACATCGAAGTCGCGATCAGGAGTGGCGGCGCCGGACAGCCGCTCTTCTTTACTGGACACAGCATGGGCGGCGCCTTGGCAAATATCTCAGCACTGCGGGCGTTGGATCATGGCCTGCGGGCAACCGCCATTTACACGTTTGGCGGGCCGCGAACCGGCGGTCAGGATTTCTTTGAAGCCTACGAGCCTCTCAGCGAAAGCACGTTCCGGCTCGTCAACGGTAACGACATCGTCCCGGCCGTTCCACCCAGCCTGCGAGGCAACTTCCGCCACGTCGGCCGAATGCTGCGTTGCGCGTCTGGCTCGACCTTCGCAGGTCAGGTGCCGGCGTCGAAAGAGGGAAACGACCCCAGCTTCAACCTAGTCGGGCTTGGTACCCTTCTTACCGGAGGCAATTTCCACCTGAAGATCCCAAGCATCGAGGAACTCCGCAACATCGACCCGCGGACGCTCGACCAATCCGACGTACTGCCCGGCTTCGTGCGCGACCATGTTCCGGCAAGCTACTTCCGGGCGTTGTCGGTCACCATTCCGTAACTGCCGCGTAGCCTCACATCGTCGCCCCGAGCACCCAGGGCGCGAATTCGGCACCGCCGAAATCGAAGCTTTCGCTCTTGGTCGGCTGTCCGGACGCCGTCTTCAGGATGAGCTCGAAGATGCGCTGGCCGCATTGCTCGACGCTCTCCTCGCCTTCGAGGATGGTGCCGCAATTGACGTCCATGTCCTCCTCCATGCGCTTGTACATGGGCGTGTTGGTGGCAAGCTTGATCGAGGGCGCCGGCTTGCAGCCGAACACGCTGCCGCGGCCGGTGGTGAAGCAGACCAGATTGGCACCGCCGGCGACCTGGCCGGTCGCCGCGACCGGATCGTAGCCGGGCGTGTCCATGAAGATGAAACCCTTCTTGGTGATGGGCTCGGCATAGCGCAGCACGTCGACGAGATTGGTGGTGCCGGCCTTGGCCATCGCGCCGAGCGATTTCTCCAAAATGGTGGTGAGGCCGCCGGCCTTGTTGCCGGGGCTCGGATTGGCGTTCATCTCGGCGCCCTCGCGCTCGGTATACGCGTCCCACCAGCGCATGAGATCGACCAGCTTCTCGCCGACCTCGCGGCTGACGGCGCGGCGCGTGAGCAGGTGCTCGGCGCCGTAGGTCTCCGGCGTCTCCGACAGGATCACGGTGCCGCCGTGACGGACGATGAGATCGCTGGCAGCCCCAAGCGCCGGATTGGCGGATACGCCGGAATAGCCGTCCGAGCCGCCGCATTGCAGGGCCACGGTGAGTTCGCTGACGGGCACGGATTCGCGCTTGACCTTGTTGGAGTCCGCGAGAGCTTCACGCACGAAGGCAATACCCGCTTCGACAGTCTTGCGGGTGCCGCCGACCTCCTGGATGTCCATCGCGCGCAGGCGGCCGGCGAGCTTCTGCTCCTCCATCAGGCCGCCGATCTGGTTCACCTCGCAGCCCAGCCCAAGCACGATGACGTGGGAGAAATTGACGTGACGCGCATAGCCGCCGAGCGTGCGGCGGAGCAGCGCCAAGGGCTCGTTCTGCGTCATGCCGCAGCCGGTCTTGTGGGTCAGCGCGACCACGCCGTCGACATTGGGGAAGTCGGCGAGCGGATTGTCGCCGGTGAACGGATTCTTCTTGAAGACGTCGGCGACGAGGCTTGCGACATGCGCGCTGCAATTCACCGAGGTGAGGATGCCGATATAGTTGCGCGTGGCGACGCGGCCATCCGGGCGGCGGATGCCCTCGAAGGTCGCCGGCAGATCGAAGTTCGGCGTCGGCTTGACGTCGGCGCAATAGGCATAGTCCTTGGAAAAATCGCCCATGCCGCAGTTCTGCGTATGCACGTGCTGGCCCGGCGCGATCGGCACCGTCGCAAAGCCGATGATCTGTCCGTAGCGCCTGACCGGCTCGCCCACTGCGATCGGCTTGATCGCGACCTTGTGGCCGGAGGGAATGCGCTCGACCGTGGTCACGCCGTCGGCAACCAATGTTCCCGGCGGCAGGCTCGCGCGCGCGATCAGCACGCCATCATCGGGATGGAGGCGAATGACGGGGCTGATGGTCATGGCAGGTCTCCTGTATCAAAACTATCGTGCCCCGGACGCAGCGCAGCGTGAAACGGTGCGCTGCTGAGCCGGGGCCCCATGTGTCGTTTCTTTCGCAAGCAACCGGGTCCCGGCTCTGCGAAGCGGCGCTAGGCGCCGCATCGCGTCCGGGACACGAGATCAGGCCTTCCCGGCCGAATCCTTGCGGGTCGCGTTGACCTGCATCTTGGCGTAGGTCGTCATCAGGCCGACTTCGTTGGACAACGTCACCAGCTTGAAGCCCATGTTGATCGCACGCGCCGCGCCTTCCGCGCCGCTGCAATGGATACCCGGGTTGAGGCCGCGCTTGGCGCATTCCTTGATGATCTTGTCGTAGATCGCGAGGATCTCGGGCTCGCTGCGGTCGAGCTTCGGCTCGAGGCCGTAGGAGAAGCCGAGGTCGGACGGGCCGATATAGACGCCGTCGATGCCCTCGACGTCGAGGATCGCTTCCATGTTCTCGACCGCGGTCCTGGTCTCCATCATCGGCAGCAGGATGGTGTCGGCATTCGCGGTCTTCTGGTAGGAGCCCGCGGTGCCGTACATGCCGGCGCGGATCGGGCCGTTGGAGCGGACGCCCTGCGGCGGATACTTGGAATACGAGACGAGGTTCTTGGCCTCCTGCGCCGTGTTCACCATCGGGCAGATCACGCCGTAGGCGCCGCCATCGAGCACCTTGCCGATGATGCCGGGCTCGTTCCAGGGCACGCGGACCATCGGGGTCACGGGATGCTTGTCCATCGCCTGGAAGCACTGCACCATCGAGAGATAGTCCTGCACGCCGTGCTGCATGTCGACGGTGACGCTGTCGAAGCCGCATTGCGCGATCATCTCGGCCGAGAAGCCGGAGGGAATCGCGAGCCACGCGTTGACCACGGCCTTGCCCGACTTCCAGATTTCCTTGACCTTGTTCGCCACGTTGCCTTCCTTCTTTTGTTGCTTGGACCGTTGTTTGGACCTTCGTCACCATGACGAGCGCCGCGACAGCACGGCTCTGCTGTTACCGCGAACCGGGGCTCCGCGCTACGCTCGCAATGACGCAAGACCTATGCGGTCGCCCGCTGGATGCTGACTTCGCTGACGCCGACCTCGCGGGCGGTGCTCACTATTGCCGCCCAGGTGTCATCCGGCAAGGGGATGCCGTTCTTGGTGCGCTCAGCCCGGGTTTTCCGCTCGGGATCGCCGGGAATCAGCACCTGATCGACCCCCGCCATCGGCTTGGTGGCACGGATGAAGTCCGTATAGCGCGATACCTCTGCGTCGAACACATGGGAGGTATCGACGACCTTCGGATCGATATAGAACGCCAGCATGCCGTTGGCAAAGCGCCGCTCGCCCGAGGTGGCTCCAGTTCCGGTCAGCGCGCCGCCGAGCAGCTCGCACATGAAGGCGAGGCCCGATCCCTTGTGGTCGCCGAAGGCGCGGATCGCGCCGGTGCCCTTGGTGTGATCGCGCGGCCCTTCCGGCGTGAAGGGCCCGTAGAGCACGGTCGGGTCCTCGCTCAGGGTCCCGTCGGCATCGACCAGTGCGCCCTTCGGCAGCTTCTTGCCGCCGCGGCTTGCGACCAGCACCTTGCCTTCGGCGACGACCGAGGTGGCGAAATCCAGCACGATCGGATCCTGGCCCTCGCGGGGGATGCCGACGCAATAAGGCGCGGTCGAGAGCCGCTTCTCGACGCCGCCGAACGGCGCCACCAGCAGCGAGCCGGCGGCATTGACGAAATGCACGGAGACCAACCCATCGGCGGCGGCCATCTCGGCCCAGTCGCCGACGCGGCCGATATGGCCGGCATTGCGCAACGCAACAGCGGCAAGGCCCGCCTTCTTGCACTTCTCGATGCCGATCCTGACCGCTTGCGGCGTTACGGTCTGGCCGTAGCCGAACTTGCCGTCGACCACCGCGAGCGAGGGCGTGTCGACAACCACCTCTGCGGTCTGGTTCGGGACCACGAAGCCGGTCTTCAGCCAGCGGATGTAGACGGGCACGCGGATCACGCCGTGGCTGTCATGGCCAGTGAGATTGGCCGTGGTGAGATAGGTCGCGATCCGCTTCGCCTCCTCCGGCGAGGATTCTGCGTGACCAAACACCTCGCCGACGAAATCGATGAGGTTCTGGACCTGGATCGTGACCATCAAGAAACTCCCCGGTTAAGCATTCACCTTGGCATGGCCGCCGAGATAGGCGGCGCGGATCGCTTCGTTGCCCCAGAGCGCGTCGGGCTTGCCGCCGAGCACGATGCGGCCGGTTTCGAGCACGTAGCCGTAATCGGCCACCGACAGGCCCATGCGCGCATTCTGCTCGACGAGCAGCACTGTCGTGTTGCGCCGGATCTCCGAGATGATCTTGAACACCGCCTGCACGATGACGGGCGCAAGACCGAGCGAGGGCTCGTCGAGCAACAACAGCCGCGGCTTGGCCATCAAGCCGCGCGCGACCGCCACCATCTGCAACTGGCCGCCGGACAGCGTCCAGCCGAGCGCGTTGGTGAACTTCCGGATGTCAGGGAACAGGTCGAACATCGCGTCCGCCTCCCGCGAAATCTCCGAGGTCGGCGCCCGGCGATTGGACGCGCCGAGCATGATGTTCTCTTTCACGGTGAGACCCGGGAACACCCTGCGGCCTTCCGGCACGTGCGAGATACCCATGCGGACGATCGCTTCCGGACCAAGACCTGCGATCGACTTACCGTCGAAAAGGATGTCGCCGGAGGTCGGCTTGGCGAGGCCGGAGATGGCACGCAAGGTCGTGGACTTGCCGGCGCCGTTGGCCCCGAGCAGCGTCACCACCTGCCCCTGCTCCACCGCGCAGGTCACCCCGCGCAGCGCTTCGATCTCGCCGTAGCGCACCACCAGATTGCGGATTTCGAGCAACGGCATCATTCGCTCCCGAGATAGGCGGAGACGACGTCGGGATGACGCAGCACGGCCAGAGATTCGCCGTCCGCGATACGGCGTCCGAAGTTGAGCACGGTGATGTGCTGGGCCGCTTCCGAGACCAGCGTCATGTCGTGATCGATGATCAGGATGGTCAGGCCCTGCGCCGCGATGCGCTTGAGCAGCTCGTGCAGCTCCAGCTTCTCGGTCGAGTTGAGGCCGGCCGCGGGCTCGTCGAGCAGCAGCAGCGTCGGGTTCGACGCGAGCGCACGAGCGATCTCGATCAGCCGCTGATGGCCGTAGGAGAAGCTCGATATCAGCTCGTTGGCGCGGCTGCCGAGCCCGACGAAGGTCAGTGCCTCCATCGCACGCTCGGTCAGGGCGTCGTCGCCCTTCCCGACCATGGTGTTACCGGGCCGTTCCGCGCCGATCTCGACGTTCTCCAGCGCCGTCATCGAGCGGAACAGGCGGATGTTCTGGAAGGTGCGCCCGAGACCCGACGCCGTGCGCTGATGCGGCGGCATGTGGGTGATGTCGGTGCCGTCGAGCACGATCTTGCCTGCGGTGGCCACATAGAGCCCTGAGAGCACGTTGAGCGTCGTGGTCTTGCCCGAGCCGTTCGGCCCGATCAGCGCATGCACACCGCCGCGCTTCACAGCGATGTCGACACCGTCGACCGCCTTCAGGCCACCGAAATGCTTCGACAGGCCGGTGACTTCCAGCACCGTGTCGCCGCCGATCGTCGCCGGCTTCAATTGCAGGGCAGCCGCTGCCGGCGGCGCCTTGATCTTGGCGCGCCAGCGCGTGAAGGCGTCCGCAACAAAGCCCCATATGCCGTCAGGCATGAAGCGAATGATCAGGATCACGAACAGGCCGTAGATCGCGAGATAAAGGCCCGGCACGCTCTTGAGGAAGCGCAGCCATTCCGGGATCAGGATCAACAGACCCGTGCCGATGGCAGAACCGATCGGCGAGGCCACGCCGCCGAGCAGCGACATGGTCAGGAACACGATCGATTCCGCAAAGGAGAACTGATCGGGGCTGACATAGGCGAAGCCGCCGGCGAACAATCCGCCCGCGAGTCCGCCGAGCAGCGCACAGAGCGCGAAGGCGTAGATCTTGGTGCGGAACACGTCGATGCCGTTGACACCAGCCGCAAGCTCGTTGTCGCGGACAGCGCGCATGGCACGACCGAGCTTGGTGTCGGAGAGATGCCAGACCAGATAACCGACGATCGCCAGCATCGCGACGCAGAAGGCGAGATAGCTTTGCGACGACTGGAACAGCTCGGGACGCTTGATGTTGGGGACGCCGTCGGGACCGCGCGTGAGCCAGATCGCGTTGATCATCACCAGCGTGACGATCTGCTGGAACGAGATCGTCACCATCGCGAGATAATGACCGCCGAGCCGCAGCGTGGACATGCCGAGGAACGCGCCCGCGAGCAGCGAGATCACGCAGCCGCCGACGAGACACAGCCAGAAGCTGAGCTGCAGATCCGTCGTGCCCATGCCGACCGCATAGGCGCCGAGCCCGAAGAACGCGGCCTGCGCCAGATTGATCTGGCCGCACAGGCCGAGCACCACCGAGAGCCCGAACACCGCGATCGAGAACGTGGTGGCCTGAAGCAGGATGTTATGGACGTATCCGTCGAAGCGCATGTTGGCCGCGAGCGCGACCAGGATCGCCGCGCCGATGAAGTACGGCAGGTGCCGGATCACGAGCGGTTTCGAACGGATGGCGGGCGCCGGGATCGGCATGTTGTCGCTGGGGGCGCTCATGCCTTTTCCGCCACGCGTTCGCCGAAGATGCCTTGCGGCCGGAAGATCAGGAAGGCGACCAGCACCAGGAAGGCGAAGCCGTCCTTGTAGGGCACCGAGATATAGGCCGCACCAAAGGTCTCGATCACGCCGAGCGCGAGACCGCCGATGATGGCGCCGGCAACGTCGCCAAAGCCGCCGATGATGGTGGCCGCGAACGCCTTCAGCGCGATCGTCGAGCCCATCTGGATCGAGACGAACAGCACGGGCGCGACGAGGATGCCGGCAAGGCCGCCAAGCACCGCCGAATAGATGAAGGTGATCATGATCATGGTGGAGACGGAAATGCCGAGCAGCGAGGCCATTTCCTTGTCCTGCGAGGTCGCCTGCAGCTTCTTGCCGAGCAGCGTCTTCTCGAAGAACCAGAAATTGAAGATCACGAGACAGATGGTGACGCCGATGATCAGCAGATACTGGCTGTCGAGATAGACCGGGCCGACCTGAATGCCCGGCGTCTCAAACCAGCCTTCCAGCACCTGCGGCTGCGGGCCGTAGATCGCGAGCACCGAATTCGCCATCAGGATCGAGGCGCCGATGGTGGCGATGATCACAGGCAGATAGGTGCGGTGACGCAGCGGATAATAGACGCCGAGATTGAAGATGACACCGAGCAGCGCCATGCCGAGCAGCGCGACGATGAAGGCCGCCCAATAGGGCAGACCGGCTTCGACCGCGACGACCATCAGATAGGCCGCGACCATGGAGAATTCGCCCTGGGCGAAATTCACCACGTTGGTGGCACGGAAGATCAGCACGAAGCCGAGCGCGACGAGCGCGTAGACGGCGCCGATACCGATGCCGGTAAAAAGGAGTTGTAGGGCGAGATCCATGACAAGCTTCTGTTGGAGGTCGGATGCGTTCGCCGAAAGACGGTTCGACCTCCCCGATCGAAATCGGGGAGGCCGTTTCAACGTCAGTCGTTGAACTCGATGTGCTTGTCGAAGACGATGTTGCCCTTCTCGTTCTTCACGATGTTGTAGCCGTGGAGACCATCGCCGTTCTGGTCGAAATTGTATTCGCCCTCGGCACCCGGGAACTTCTTGATCGCGAGGATGGCTTCGCGGACCTTGGCCGGATCGGTCGTGCCGGCCTTGTTGATGGCCGCCGACAAGACGCTGATGGCGTCGAAGGTCCAGGAGCTCTGGTTGTCGGGCGCGACCTTGACCGCATCACGGTAGATCTTGCCGAACGCCTTCGAGCCTTCGCTGGAATTCTCGGCATAATCGGCAACGCCATATGTATTGTACAGCGCGGGACCCGCGAGCTTCAACGCGGTGATGTTGACGATCGAGGGCGAGCCGACCCAGGGAATGTTCACGCCGAGCTGACGGAGCTGCCGGGCGAAGATGCCGAGATCGTTCTCGAAGGTGAAGTAGGAACCGAGAATGTCGGCACCCGACTGCTTGATCGCGAGCACGACCGGGGTGAAGTCCTGGCTCTGGTTGGCGTAGCCTTGGTCGAGCACCGAGGGGGCACCGAGCTTTTCGAGCGCGGCGGTCAACGCCTTGCCGCCGGCGGTGCCAAAAGCGTCGGTCGAGTGCAGCACGGCCCACTTTTTCTTGCCGAGCGTATTGACGCCGTATTCGGCGATGACGCGACCGGAATAGCTGTCATTGGGGCGGCAGCGGAACAGCCACTGATTGCCCATGTGGGTGAGGTTAGGATCGGTGCCGCCGATCATCACGGGCTTGCCAAGCTTGATCACGTCGGGCGCCATCGCGTGCACCTGGGTCGAACGGATCGAGCCGAGGAACCCGACGATGTCGGACTGCGCGGCGAGCTTGGAGAAAGCGAGCACGATGCCGGGATTGGTGGTCTGGTCGTCCTCGACGATCAGCTCGCCCTGCTTTCCCAGGATACCGCCGGCTTTGTTCACAGCTTCGAGCGCGAGCTTGGCGCCCTTGATGGCGTAACCGCCGGATTCAGCGGCTGGACCGGTGACGGGCGCGCACATGCCGATCTTGATGGTGGCGCCTTGCGCATGCGCGCTCTTGATGAGGTATGGCGCGGCAATGCCGGCAGCAATTCCGGCCGCGAAGTCGCGTCTCGTCAGTCTCATTCATTCCTCCCTGGGGCCGGGCATCCTTGTCGGCCCTTCTTGGTCTTGGTTCTGTTTTGGCTCTATCGCTGAATACAGGACCGGATGCTACTTACGAATTCTGCCGATACGAGTAAATTGATATTGCGCCAACATCGACTAACTGCGCAGAGCGCGCACCCAATAGTGATCAACACCCGCGACGGCTGTCTATTCTCAGCGATTTCTCACGGCATTTTCACGCATTTCGCGGCGATCGCGCTGCCCACGCGTTATGCAATGATGACAGTCATGCGTAGTTGGAAAGTGATCATGCAAATTTGCCGTTACGTTTCATCCGTGACGTCACTCGCGTCCGTGGAAGCGAGACACGATTCCAACTGACCGAGCATCTCCTGCAACTCGGCGAGCTTGCGCGCGCCGAAGCGTTGCGTGATCTCGGCGTAGATCGCCTCCGAGGATGGGGCGACCGCGGCCATCAGCTTCACGCCCTCCTTCGAGATCGAGACCATGCTGCGGCGCTGGTCCACCTTCGCGGTCTTGCGCTCGATCAGATTGCGCGCCTCGAGATCGCGCAGGATGCGCGACAGGCTCGGGCCGAGGAGAAATGCCGTGCGCGCAAGCTCAGTCACCTCCGCGGCCTCGATGGCTGCCAATGCGCGGAGGATGCGCCATTGCTGCTCGGTCAGGCCGTGCTCGCGCAGCTTGGGACGAAATTGCCGCATCACCGCTTCACGTGCCCTGAGCAGCGACATCGGCAGCGAACGCGAGAAGTCACGCATCGGCACCTGCCGTGCGGCGGGCTCACTTCCGTTCGCGGGATCAGCCGGTCTCTTCGTCATGTCGTCCTTTCAAAGCCGCCCTTTCAAGCCGCAAAATGTTTGCAGTGCAGCAAACCCAAATTGTGTTTGACGCATCCACTTAACATGTTAAGTATCTCCGGGCACCACGATTTGTAAGATCACAGATGGCGCTTTCCAACGACGATATCCAAGCTTGTGCGAACCGTCTGCACCAGGCGGAGAAGACCCGCACCCAGATCCGGCAGCTCTCGCAGGATTTTCCGGGCATTACCATCGCTGACGCCTACGCGATTCAGAAGGCCTGGGTCGACCTCAAGCTCGCGGAAGGCCGCACCGTCAAAGGCCACAAGATCGGCTTGACCTCGAAGGCGATGCAGAGCGCGCTCAATATCGACGAGCCGGATTCCGGCGTGCTGCTCGACGACATGTTCTTTGCCGATGGCGGCCTCGTCCCGACCGAGCGCTTCATCGCCACGCGCGTCGAGGCCGAGCTCGCCTTCGTCATGAGCAAGCGCCTCGCGGGGCCGGACTGCACGATGTTCGACGTGCTCAACGCCACCGACTTCGTCGTGCCGGCGCTGGAGATCCTGGACACGCGCATCGAACGTGTCGATCCCGGCACCAAGGCGACACGAAAAATCTTCGACACCGTCGCCGACAACGCGGCGAATGCCGGCATCGTGCTCGGTGGACGTCCGATCCGCCCGCTGGACGCCGACCTGCGCTGGATCGGCGCGCTCTGCTTCAAGAACGGCCAGCTCGAGGAGACGGGCCTTGCCGCCGGCGTGCTCAATCATCCCGCAACCGCCGTGGCCTGGCTCGCCAACAAGATCGCGCCGCTCGGCCTTGCGCTCGAGCCCGGCCAGATCGTGCTTGCCGGCTCCTTCATCCGTCCGATCGAGACCCGCAAGGGCGACACAATTCAGGCCGATTATGGCGCCTACGGCTCGGTGAGCTGCTACTTCGCTTAGACGAACAAAAAAGACAGGGAGTGAAACCGCGATGCCGCATTTCACCATCGAATATTCGGCCAATCTCGACGGCCGCCTCGACATCGGCGCGGTCTGCGAGGTGGTGCGGAAGGCGGCGGTCGAGACCGGCATCTTCCCGCTCGGCGGCATCCGCGTCCGCGCCATTAGATGCGAGCACTATGCGATCGCCGACGCGCGACAGGACTACGGCTTTCTCGACATGGTGCTGCGCATCGGCGAAGGCCGCGACCTTCCTACGCGTCAGAAAGCCGGCGAGCACGTCTTCCAAGCGCTTTCAAAACATCTCGATCCCGTCTTCGCCGCCAGCAAGTTCGCCCTGTCGTTCGACATGCAGATCAACGACAAGGACACGAGCTGGAAGCGCAACAACATCCACGACGCCCTGAAAGTGGAAGCTGCCCATGGATAAGCCCACGCCGAAAGCCGATGTGTTCCAGGCCAATCGTGACCGCGCCGCACCGCTGCTGAAGAAGCTGCGGGCCGACGGCATCGGCCACATGATCGACGGCAAGATCGTCCCCTCGATCTCCGGTGAGGCATTCGAGACGAAGTCGCCGGTCGATGGCGCCACGCTTGCGAGCGTCGCACGCGGCAACGCCGAAGACATCGACGCCGCAGCCACGGCCGCTACGCTGGCCTTCAAGTCCTGGCGCGACATGGGGCCGGCGATGCGGAAGAAGCTGCTGCACCGCGTCGCCGACGCGATCGAGGACAATGCCGACGACATCGCCGTGCTCGAATGCATCGACACCGGCCAAGCCTATCGCTTCATGGCCAAGGCAGCGATCCGCGCCGCCGAGAATTTTCGCTTCTTCGCCGACAAGTGCGCCGAGGCGCGCGATGGCCAGAACACGCCGAGCGACGAGCACTGGAATATCTCGACCCGCGTGCCGATCGGCCCGGTCGGCGTGATCACGCCGTGGAACACGCCGTTCATGCTCTCGACCTGGAAGATCGCCCCGGCGCTGGCCGCGGGCTGCACCGTCGTGCACAAGCCGGCCGAGTGGTCACCGGTGACGGCCGCCATTCTGGCAAGGCTCGTCAAGGAAGCCGGCGTTCCCGACGGTGTGCTCAACACCGTGCACGGTTTTGGCGAGGAGGCAGGCAAGGCCCTGACCGAGCATCCGGCGATCAAGGCGATCGGCTTCGTCGGCGAGAGCGCGACGGGGTCGGCGATCATGGTTCAGGGCGCGCCGACCTTGAAGCGCGTGCATTTCGAGCTCGGCGGCAAGAACCCGGTGATCGTGTTCGACGACGCCGATCTCGACCGCGCGCTCGATGCCGTCGTGTTCATGATCTACTCCCTCAACGGCGAGCGCTGCACGTCGTCGAGCCGTCTGCTGATCCAGCAAGACATTGCCGAGACATTCATCGAGAAGCTGACCGCGCGCGTGAAGGCACTCAAGGTCGGCCATCCGCTCGATCCCGCCACCGAGATCGGGCCGCTGATCCACGAGCGGCACCTGGCCAAAGTGTGCTCCTATTTCGACGTCGCGCGGCAGGACGGCGCTGTGATCGCCGTCGGCGGCAAGACCTATGACGGCCCGGGCGGCGGACATTACGTCGAGCCGACACTGGTGACCGGCGCAACCGGCAAGATGCGCGTGGCGCAAGAGGAAGTGTTCGGCCCCTTCCTCACCGTGCTGCCCTTCAAGGACGAAGCCGACGCCATCGAGATCGCCAACGACATCCGCTATGGCCTGACCGGCTATGTCTGGACCAACGACGTCGGCCGCGCACTGCGCGTTGCCGACGCGCTGGAGGCCGGCATGATCTGGCTCAACTCGGAAAACGTTCGCCATCTGCCGACGCCGTTCGGCGGCATGAAGGCCTCAGGCATCGGCCGCGACGGCGGCGACTACTCGTTCGACTTCTACATGGAAACCAAGCACGTCTCGCTGGCGCGGGGCACGCACAAGATTCAGAAATTGGGAATCTGACGCTCGTCGAGCCGAGGGGAAACGCCGATGCCCGTACCGCAACACATCTTCGAACCGCCGTTCAACATCATCCGCTCCAGCCACGTCGTGCTCGACGTGACTGACCTGAAGCTCAGCCGTGCGTTCTACGAAACCACCGTCGGGCTGCATGTCGAGGATGCCGACGACAAGGTCGTTTACCTGCGCGCAGCCGAGGAGCACCAGCATCACTCGCTGGTGTTGCGCAAGGCGGCGGTACCCGCCTGCGCCCGGCTCGGCTTCAAGGTCGGCAACGACAAAGACCTCGACAAGGCCGCCTCCTTCCTCTCGGAGAACGGTCTCTCCTACGCCTTCGTCGACCAGCCCTTCCAGGGCCGCACGCTGCAATTCACCGACCCCTTCGGCTTCCAGATCGAGCTCTACGCGTCGATGGACCGCCGCCCGCATCTGCTTCGCCGCTACGATCTCTACAGGGGATGCCATCCGCAGCGGCTCGATCATTTCAACGTCTTCGCCGCCGAGGTGCAGGATACCGTCGACTTCTATGCCCGGCTCGGCTTCCGTCTCACCGAATACGCCGAGGAGGACGGACCGAACGGGCGCATTGCGGCTGCCTGGATGCATCGCAAGGGCAATGTCCACGACTTCGCCATCACCAACGGCAAGGGCCCGCGCCTGCACCACTTCGCCTATTGGACGCCGACGGCGATGAACATCATCCATCTCTGCGACGTGATGGCCTCGCAAGGCTTCGTCAAGAACATCGAACGCGGACCGGGACGCCACGGCATCTCGAATGCGTTCTTCCTGTACGTGCGCGACCCCGACGGGCACCGTCTCGAACTTTACACCAGCGATTATTTCACCGGCGATCACGACCACGAGCCGCTGCGCTGGTCGCTGCGCGATCCGCGCCGCCAGACGCTGTGGGGCGCGCCGGCGCCGCGGTCCTGGTTCGAGCAGGGCTCGCCGTTCAGCGGGCAGGCCGTGCGTGAGCCGAAGTTCGTGGCCGACGTGCTGGTGGCGGATTAATGCCGATGACAGGCAAAGCCTCTCTCTTCGTCGTCCCTGCCTAGTGCGCAATTGCGCACGGGAGCAGGGACCCATAACCACAGGGAGGAGTTTGGCGAAGACCCGTTGTTCGGTACTCCTACCTCATCCAATCGATAGATTCCGCGGTATGGGTCCCGGCGTTCGCCGGGACGACAGGAAGTGAAGAGTCACCAATGAAGCTCCCTCGCCTCGCCACCTATTCCGTCAAGGGTGAAACCAAGTACGGCGCCGTCCTTGAGGGCGGCATCGTCGATCTCTCCGCACGCCACGCAAAAGACTATCCGACGCTGCGCGAAGTGATCGCCGCCGGAAAGCTCGTGAGCCTTGCCGAGGAGGCCGCCAGCCTGACGCCAGACCACGCGCTCGGCGACATCACCTGGCTGCCGCCGGTGCCCGCACCGGAAAAGATCATCTGCATCGGCGTCAACTATCCCGACCGCAATGCCGAGTACAAGGACGGCCAGGAGGCGCCGAAATATCCGAGCATGTTCATGCGCTCGCCTCGCTCCTTCGTCGGCCACGACACGCCTTTGGTGCGCCCGCGCGCGTCAGCGCAGCTCGACTACGAAGGCGAGATCGTGCTTGTCATCGGCAAGGCGGGCCGGCACATCGCGGAAAGCGCCGCGCTCGACCACATCGCAGCGCTCACGCTCTGCAACGAAGGCTCGGTGCGCGACTGGCTTCGCCACGCCAAGTTCAACGTCACGCAGGGCAAGAATTTTGATTCCAGCGGCAGCCTCGGCCCGTGGCTGGTGCCCTACACGCGGGAAGCGCAGATCGCCGACATCAGGCTCACCACGCATGTCAACGGCGAGCTCCGGCAGGACGACCGCACCAGCCGGCTGATGTTCCCGTTCCGCTATCTCATCAGCTATATCTCGACCTTCGCGACGCTGGTCCCCGGTGACATCATTGTGACGGGCACGCCGACCGGTGCCGGTGCGCGGTTCGATCCGCCGCGCTATCTGACGCCCGGCGATGTCATCGAGGTCGAAGCCGAAGGCATCGGCATGCTACGGAATGGCGTCGTCGACGAAGCCTGACAACAATCGAAGAAGCCTGACAACAATCGAAATGGAATAGTACAATGACCACCCTCACCGGCGGCGAAGCGATCGTAAGCGGCCTTGTCGCCCACGGCGTCGACACCGTGTTCGGCCTGCCCGGCGCGCAGGTCTACGGTCTGTTCGACGCCTTCCACCAGGCCCAGCTCAAGGTGATCGGCGCGCGGCACGAGCAAGCCTGCGGCTACATGGCGTTCGGCTATGCGCGCTCCAGCGGCAAGCCCGGTGTGTTCAGCGTGGTGCCCGGCCCCGGCGTGCTCAACGCGAGTGCGGCGCTGCTGACCGCCTACGGCTGCAACGAGCCGGTGCTGTGCGTCACCGGCCAGGTGCCGACGCAGTTTCTGGGCAAGGGCCGCGGCCATCTGCACGAGATGCCGGACCAGCTCGCCACCTTGCGCACCTATGTGAAATGGGCGGATCGGATTGAAACGCCCGGCAACGCGCCGACCACCGTGTCGCGCGCCTTCCAGGAAATGACGTCCGGGCGGCGCGGCCCTGCCTCGGTCGAGATGCCCTGGGACGTCTTCACCCAGCGCGCGGACACCTGTGCCGCAAAGGTGCTGGAGCCGCTGCCCGCGCCATTGCCCGACCCTGATCTGATCACGCAGGCGGCCGCGGTGATCAGGAGCAGCAAGGCGCCGATGATCTTCGTCGGCAGCGGCGCGATCGAGGCGCGCGACGAAATCCTCGAGCTCGCCGAGATGATCGATGCACCCGTCGTCGCCTTCCGCAGCGGGCGCGGCATCGTCTCCAACGCGCATGAGCTGGGGCTCACGATGGCGGCCGCCTACAAGCTGTGGCCGAAGACCGATCTCATGATCGGCATCGGC
Source organism: Bradyrhizobium sp. 482_C4_N1_8 (assembly GCF_052075965.1). NCBI lineage: Bacteria > Pseudomonadati > Pseudomonadota > Alphaproteobacteria > Hyphomicrobiales > Nitrobacteraceae > Bradyrhizobium > Bradyrhizobium sp. 482_C4_N1_8. Next base: position 6,753,318 of record NZ_CP197231.1, read on the forward strand.
TCGCGGCTGGAGCTGCCGACCATGTCGCGCTGGCCGTATCGGCCCGACGGGTTGAAGAGCATCCGCATCGACATCGATCCCGTCGAGATGCGGCGCTTCATCTCCGACACCGCCATCGTCGCCGATGCCAAGACCGCGACCGCCGATCTGATCCAAGCGGTCAGCAAGGCCGGCTACGGCAAGACCGCCGGCCGCCGCGCCGCGATCCGCGAGGCCACCGCGGCCGCGCTGGCGGAGATCCAGAGCATCCAGCCGCAGATGGCGTATCTCAACATCCTGCGCGAGGTGCTGCCGGCGAACGCGATCGTCACCGATGAATTATCGCAGTTCGGCTTCGCCTCCTGGTACGGCTTTCCGATCTACGAGCCGCGCACCTTCATCACGTCAGGCTATCAGGGCACGCTCGGCTCGGGCTTCCCCACCGCGCTCGGGGCCAAGGTGGCCAATCCCGACAAGCCGGTGGTCGCGATCACCGGCGACGGCGGCTTCATGTTCGGCGTGCAGGAGCTTGCCACCGCCGTGCAGTTCAACATCGGCGTGGTGACGCTGGTGTTCAACAACAACGCCTATGGCAATGTCCGCCGCGACCAGCGCGAGCGCTTTAACGGCCGCGTGGTGGCGTCCGATCTGGTCAATCCGGATTTCGTCAAGCTCGCGGAGTCCTTTGGTGTGGCTGCTGCGCGCGTCACCGCGCCGGACCAGTTCAAGGCGGCGATGGAAAAGGCGCTGGCCCATGGCGGGCCATATCTGATTTCGATCGAGGTGACGCGGGATTCGGAAGTCAGCCCCTGGGCGTTTATTCATCCGCCGAAGCCGTAGTTGTTGTCATTCCGGGGCGCGCGTAGCGCGAGCTATGATGCGCGATTGCGCATCTGAGAATCCATAACCACGATCGGCAGTATGGATTCCGGGCCTGCGCCTTACGGCGCATCCCGGAATGACGAGAAGCGTCAGCGCGTCCGGCGGAAGGTCAAATTGATCCGCTTCCTTCCCAGCAGCGCGTGCTCGCCATCGGCGAGCGGCGCGACGCCGTGATAGGCGAGCCTGCTAGCTCCGCCCCAGACGACCACGTCGCCATGGACAAGCCGGAAGCGGCGTGGCTTGTCGCTGCGCGCCAGGCCGCCGAACAGGAAGGTCGCGGGCAGCCCAAGCGAGACCGAGACGATCGGCGCCGAATAGTCCAGCTCGTCCTTGTCCTGATGCAGCGACAGCCGCGTGCCGGGCTCGTAGCGATTGACGAGGCAGGCGTCGGGCGCAAAGCCGGTGAACCCGCCCTGCTCCGCCGCGCCTCGGGCCAGGTCGCGAAGCACCGTCGGCATCTGGGGCCATGGCGCGCCGGTTCGCGGATCGATGGGATCATAGCGATAGCCGGTGTGATCGGTGATCCAGCCGCGCTCGCCGCAATTGGTCATCGCCACCGACATCAGGTGGCCGCCGGGCGTGGTCATGCGGCGGAACGGCGACTGTGTCACGATCGCGCGCACGGCGGCGATCAACTCGCTCTCGATCGGCCTGACGAACCCGCGCAGCAAGACGGCACCGTCGGCGATCTCCTCGCGCGACGGCTGTGCCTCGGCGGCGGTGTCGAACAGATCACCCGTCAATCGCAACGCTCATTTGGCATCATGGAAGATCACACCCAGCGTGTGGCGCTGGCCGGACCTGATCCGGCTGACGCCATGGCGGAGATTAACGCGGTAAGTCCCGCGTGTCCCCTGCACCGGGCGGTGATGCACGGCGAAAGCGACCGCATCGCCCTGCATCAGCGGCACGACCTCGGCACGCGACTGCATGCGCGGGCGCTGCTCGGTCAGCACGAACTCACCGCCGGTGAAATCGCGTCCCGGCTCGGACAAGAGGATCGCGACCTGGAGCGGAAACACGTGCTCGCCATAGAGATCCTGGTGCAGGCAGTTGAAATCGCCGGTCTCGTACTGCAGCAGCAGCGGCGTCGGCCGCGCCTGGCCTGCCTCGTGGCAGCGCTTGAGGAACGCCGCATGCGCGGCTGGATAACGGATGTCGATCCCCATCGCCTCGTTCCAACGATTGGCAACGCCCTGAAGATGCGCATAGAGCGCCGGGCGGAGCTCCGCGATCAGATCGGGCAGCGGGTAGGAGAAATATTTGTACTCGCCACGGCCAAACCCGTGGCGGCCCATGACGATGCGGCTGCGGAAGCCCGCATCATCGGGATAGAGCGCGGCGATGGCGCGGCATAGGTCGGGCGCCAGCAGATTCTTCAGGACGGCGCTGCCCTGGGAGTCGAGCTCGGCCGTGATCTGCGGCCAGTCGAGGGTGTCGACATGGGCGGCGAGGTCGGCGGCCGACTTATGAGGCGATTGAGGCGATTTGCGTGCTGTTGCTGTCATAGCTACGACTTTCGCAAGATCGATCCGCCCGCCGCCACCCGATTCCCGATATCTCCCCGTCATTGCGAGGAGCCCTTGCGACGAAGCAATCCAGACTGCCTCCGCGGAACCAGCCTGGATTGCTTCGCTGCGCTCGCAATGACGGTGGGGAGGCGCCTCAGCCCCGCACCGGCAGCGTCGTCACGTCGTAGCCGTGCTTGATCGTGCGCTTCAGCACGGGGTCTTCCAGCTCGAAATCGAAGCGATCGGCGGGGCGGATGCCGCCCTTGGCAGCAAAGGTGCCGCCGAACATGGCGCAGCCGTCGGGGAACTTGCCACCCTCAAAGCCGCGCGCGATGAGGTCGGCGACCGGCAGCATCGCGTCCAGCGTGCCCTCCTGGTAGAGCACGCGCTCGCCCTTGATGGTGGCGTAGGAGCGCAGGATCATCCTGTCCCAATGACCGATGACGTCCTCGAGCTCCCAGAGCGTGGATGCGACCGGCTTGTCGCACATCTGCTTGGAGACCGTGACGTTGTAGGCCTCGACCTTGCGGTCGGTATGGTCGGAGCCGCAGCCGACGAAGATGCGGCCCTGCCAGCCGATCAGCACGAATTCGACCTCGCCGGAGGAATCGCCGCCACAGCATTCGATGCCGTCTTCCTGGGTCAGCCGGCGCGCCGAGGCGCGGTAGTAGATCGGCGTCGAGGCCGGCGGGGCGATGCCCATCTCTTGCAGCTCGGCGATGTGCTTGTCGCGCGCGACGGGATCGCGGCCGGTCCAGCCCGCAATGACCATCTGGTCGATCGCCAATGTCAGCGGCGTGGTGGTGTCCTGGGCGTCAACGGTGAAAGTCAGGTCAAACACGAATTACGGCCTCCATGCCGGCAGCAAGCTCGAAAATACGACGGTCAGATCCGCCCGCGCCCGCCAGCATCAGGCCGACAGGAACGTCACCCTCGCGATGCGCGGGCAGCGAGATGGCGCAGCCGTCGATCATGTTGATGAGGGTGCAATTGCGCAGCGCCCGCAGGTTTTCCCTGGTGAACGCCTTGTCATCGGCGAGATCGGAAATCTTCGGCGGCGTGTTGGCGGTGGTGGGCAGCACCAGCGCGTCATAGGGCGCGACGCGCGCATTGACGCGCACGATCAGCGAGCGGCGCTCGTTGAGGAGATCGATGTAATCGGCAGCGCTCTGCGCCTCGCCGCGCATGATGCGCACGGAGACCCTGGGGTCGTAGACGTCGCCCTTGGCCGTAATGAGGTAGCGATGCCAGGCATAGCTTTCGGACGCCGCAAAGCCGCCCTTGGCGTTCATCGGGCCGATGTCGTGAAATTCGGCCATCTCGATCCGCTCGATGATCGCACCGTGATCGGCGAGGCTCTTGAGCGCGCGCTCGAACGTCGAGGCCACGTCCGCATCGAGATCGTCGAGCGCAATCGTGGTCGGCACTGCGAGCCGCATGCCCTTTACCGGCCGCGGCTTCAGCGGGACGATCGGCTCGTTCGCGAGCACGGCATCGAGAATGGCACAGCAGCTGACCGACCGCGCCAGCGGCCCGATGCTGTCGAGCGAGAAGGACAGCGGCACGGAGCCGTCCAGCGGCACGCGGCGCTGCGTCGGCTTGTAGCCGACGATGCCGTTGAAGGCGGCCGGAATCCGGCAGGAGCCGCCGGTGTCGGTGCCGAGCGCGCCATGCGCCATGCCGTCGAGCACGGACACCGCGGCGCCCGAGGACGAGCCGCCGGGCACGTGTCCCTCGGCTCGGTTCCAGGCGCCCTTCGGCGTGCCGTAATGCGGATTGATGCCGATGCCGGAATAGGCGAACTCAGTCATGTTGGTCCGCCCGATCACGACGAAGCCGGCCTTGCGCAGCCGCGCCACCGTCGCGGCGTCCTGATCGGCCGGCGCAGAATCGTCGAGCGCGCGGGAGCCGGCGCGCGTGACCTGGCCCTTGATGTCGAAGAGATCCTTGATCGAGACCGGGATACCGGCATAGCGCGACGGCGCCGCCTTGACCTTGCGCAAGCCGTCCATCGCATCCGCGGTTGCGAGCGCGGCGTCCTTGTCGACGTGGATGAATGTGCGTTGGCCCTCGCCGGCCGGGTCGGCGATCCTGGCGAGGCATGCCTCGACCAGCTTGCGGGAGGTCGTGCGGCCGCTTTCGAGGTCGTCGGCGAGTTTCGCCAGTGTCGGAAAATCGGGCATGTCTGTCTCACGGAATATTGCGCGCGCAATCTATAGCGCCGCCTCGGTTCGACACAAGCATTGTGCGCATGATGGCATGCATGCGCATTGCTGGACCGTTGACGCGCGATGGTCGATTGTCGCATCAAGATCGAAATAGCCAGGCGTGAAGCCCAGGCCTTATCAAGAATTGCCTTTGGGAGGGTTTTCCGACATGGCCGAACCGCAGCGCGCGCGCCCGAAACCGACGCCGGAGACCCAGCATTTCTGGGACGGCACGAAAGCGGGCGAATTGCGTTTGCAGCGCTGCGACGCCTGCGCGCATGTCTATTTCCCGCCGCGTCCGTTCTGCCCATCCTGCGCCTCGCGCAAGGTCAGCATCTTCAAGGCGAGTGGCAAGGGCTTCCTCTACAGTTACGTGATCAATCATCGTCCCGCCGCTCCCGGCTTCACGCCGCCTTATGCGATCGCGGTGGTCGAGCTCGCCGAAGGACCGCGGATGATGAGCAACATCATCGATTGTCCGCAGACGCCGGAGGCGCTCGAGCTCGACATGAAGCTCGAAGTCGCCTTCCAGGCGCTCGACGACAAGATCACCCTCCCCGTGTTCCGTCCGGCGAAGGGATAGGCCATGCGCAGCAACCAGGTTGCCGTCGTCGGCGCGGCCGAGACCTCCGAACTCGGTGTCATCCCCAATATGTCGCAGCTCCAGCTCCACGCGGATGCGGCGCTCAACGCCATCGCGGATGCCGGGCTGAAACTCTCCGACATCGACGGCTTTGCCACCGCGGTCGAAACGCCGCAGCAGGTCTGCCATTACCTCGGCATTAGGCCTACCTGGGTGGACGGCACCTCGGTCGGCGGCTGCTCGTTCATGCTGCACGTTCGCCATGCGGCGGCGGCGATCGAGGCCGGTCTCTGCAAGACCGTGCTGATCACGCATGCCGAGAGCGGCAAGTCGATGATCGGAAAGGCGCCGCGCTCGACGCCGCCGGACAGCCTCAACGGCCAATTCGAGGCGCCGTTCGGCGTCTACGGCCCGCCCAGCATGTTCCCGATCCCCGTGCTGCGCTTCATGAAGACCTACGGCATCACCCATGAGCAGCTTGCTTCGGTCGCGGTGGTGCAGCGGGAATGGGCGGCGAAGAATCCGCGCGCGATGATGAAGGACCCGATCACGGTCGCCGACGTCCTCAACTCGCGCATGATCGCTTATCCGTTCCGCCTGCTTCAGTGCTGCCTCGTCACCGACGGCGGCGGCGCGCTGATCCTGACCTCGGCCGACCGCGCCAAGGATTTTCCGAGGAAGCCCGTCTACATCATGGGCACCGGCGAGAGCGTGGAAACGCCGATGGTCAGCCAGATGGAGACTTTCAACTCCTCGCGCGCGTTCAAGACCGCCGGCCCGCTGGCGTTCAGGGAAGCCGGCATCGCGCACCGGGATGTCGACCATCTCATGATCTACGATGCGTTTGCGCATCTGCCGCTGTTCGGCCTTGGCGACCTCGGCTTCATGCCGCATGAGGAGACAGGCCAATTCATCGCCGACGGCAACACGCGGCCCGGCGGCAAGCTGCCGCTCAACACCAATGGCGGCGGCCTGTCCTACATGCATTCGGGCATGTACGGCATGTACGCGCTCCAGGAGAGCGTGCGCCAGATGCGCGGCATCGCGCCGGCGCAGGTGCCGAACGCGAAGATTTCGGTGTGTCACGGCGTCGGCGGCATGTTCGCGGCAAGTGGCACGATCGTGTTTACGAACGAGAGGTAACGACTGTCATTCCGGGGCGTCGCGTCAGCGACGAGCCCGGAATCCATAACCACGATCGGGAGTATGGATTCCGGGCCTGCGCCTTGCGGCGCATCCCGGAATGACGGCGGAAATTGGAACGGCTAGCGGAGAACTCACATGACAAAATCACTGCAAGACAAGGTCATCATCGTCACCGGCGCGGGCCGCGGCATCGGGCGCGAGATCGCGCTGCTCTGCGCGGCGGAGGGCGCCAAGGTCGTCGTCAACGACCCCGGTGTTGCCGCCGACGGCGCCGGTTCCAGCGCTTCGCCTGCCGAGGAGGTGGTCGACGAGATCAAGAAGCGCGGCGGCATCGCGGTGCCCAATTTCGAGTCGGTGGCGGAAGCTGTCCCCGCCAGCAAGATCGTGAAGACCGCGACCGATCATTTCGGCAAGCTCGACGGCGTCGTCAACAATGCCGGCATCCTGCGCGACATGATCTTCCACAAGATGAGCGTGGAAGCGTTCGAGGCCGTCATCAAGGTTCACCTGATGGGCTCGTTCTACGTCAGCCACGCTGCGGCGCGGATCTTTCGCGAGCAGGAGAGCGGCTCATTCGTGCACTTCACCTCGACCTCCGGCCTGATCGGCAATTTTGGCCAAGCCAACTACGCCGCGGCCAAGCTCGGCATCATCGGGCTGTCGAAGTCGATCGCGCTCGACATGGGCCGCTTCAACGTCCGCTCCAACTGCGTCTCGCCGTTTGCCTGGACCCGCATGATCGGCACCATTCCGACCGAGACCGAAGCTGAGAAGGCGCGCGTCGAGAAGATCAAGCAGATGGGACCGGAGAAGATCGCGCCGATCTGCGCCTATCTGCTCTCCGATGCCGCCAAGGACGTCTCCGGGCAGATCTTCGGCGCACGCATGAACGAGCTGTTCCTGTTCAGCCAGAACCGCCCGCTGCGCTCGGTTCATCGCAGCGAGGGCTGGACGCCGCAAACGATCGCGGAACACGGCATGCCGGCACTGAAGGGCTCGTTCTACAAGCTCGACCGTTCGGCCGACATCTTCCCCTGGGATCCCGTCTAGCCGTTTTCCCAGCAATTGTTGCATTGCGATCTCCGGTTGTCCGACCGGAGATCGCCCGCATTACGCCCGATTGCGGGCGAATGGTTTCCTTCCAACAAAAAAACGGGAGGCGACTATGACAAAATCACTGACCAATTCTACCGGTACTGATGAGCCGTGCCTTGGACGCCGCACCCTCTTGAAGGGCGCGGCAGCGGCGGTAGCCGCGACCGGCGTTACGATGAACGCAACCCTGGCAGCCTCTGTCGCGCCATTGGGCCAGACCGGCACTCCGACGATATCGACGGCCCCGTTGCCCTTGGGACCGCTTCCCGGCAGCCGCTACCCGGACTCCCGTCTGGAATCCGCGAAGAAGGGGCCGCCAACGTTCGGGCCTGCCGACTTCCCGGCCTTCGCCGGCACCATGGCGGTTGAGCGTGTTGCAACCGGCTTCCGATGGGCCGAAGGTCCCGTGTATTTTGCAGCCGGACGATATCTGCTGTTCAGCGACATCCCCAACAATCGCATCATGCGCTTCTCGGAGGATGACGGTCATACCAGCGTCTACCGTCAACCCTCGATGAACTCGAACGGCAACACGATCGATCGCGAAGGACGCCTGATCACGTGCGAGCATAGTGGGCGGCGTGTGACGCGCACCGAACTCGACGGCTCGATCACCATCATTGCCGACAAATTCAATGGCAAGCGACTGAACTCGCCGAACGATGCGGTCGTCACCGCCGATGGCGCGATCTGGTTCACCGATCCGGCCTACGGCATCGGTGGCTTCTATGAGGGCATCAAGGCCGACCCCGAGCAGGAGAAGAAGAACGTCTACCGCGTCGACCCGAAAACCGGCGACGTCAAGGTCGTCATCGACGATTTTGTGGAACCCAACGGGATCACCATCTCGCCCGACGAGAAGAAGCTCTACATCTGCGAGACCGGATTCACGGACGGACCGGACAACCCATCGCATATCCGCGTGTTCGACCTCGACGTGGCGGCGGGGAAGGTGTCGAACAGCAAGGTCTTCGCCGAGATGCCAAAGCCAAGCATCACCGACGGCGTCCGCTGTGACACCGAAGGACGGGTCTGGTGTTCGGTGGGCTGGGGCGATCCGAACGAAGACGGCGTGCGCTGTTATACGCCATCGGGCGGTCTGCTCGGCAAGATTCATATTCCGGAAACAGTAGCGAATCTGAGCTTCGGCGGTCAGCAGCGAAACAGGCTGTATATCTGTGGCTCGACATCGCTCTATGCTGTGTACACCAGTGTGCAGGGCGCACTAAAGCCGTGAACATCAACAAATAGCGAATGGTGAGTAGCGAATAGTCGGCAGCGGCACGCCCTTCTGTTCGCTACTCGCCCCATTAACCCGTATTCCTCAACCCTGCCGAGATGCCGTTGATGGTGAGCTGAATCCCGCGCAACACCTGCTCGTCCGGGTTCTGCGCGCGGTGCTCCTTGAGTAGCTCGACCTGCACGTGGTTGAGCGGATCGAGATAGGGGAAGCGGTGGCGCACCGAGCGCTCCAGCAGCGGGTTGCCCTGGAGGAGCCGGTCCTGGCCCATGATGTCGAGCAGCGTCTCGATGCAGGAATGCCATTCGCGGCGGATGCGGCCGAAGATCTTTTCGCGCAAGGCTTCGTCCGGCACGAGCTCGGCATAGCGCGAGGCGATCGCGATCGAGCTTTTGGCCAGCACCATGTCCATGTTCGACAGCAGCATGCGGAAGAACGGCCATTCCCTGTAGAGCTCTTTCAGGAACGGCATGCCCTTGTCGGGATGCTCCGCGATCCACTGCTCGACCGCGCTGCCAAAACCGTACCAGCCGGGCAGCATCAGGCGGCACTGCGCCCAGGAGAACACCCAGGGAATGGCGCGCAGATCTTCGATCGCGCGGGTCTTCTTGCGCGAGGCCGGACGGCTGCCGATGTTCAGCGTCGCGATCTCGTTGATGACGGTGGAGGCCCAGAAATAATCGACGAAACCGTCGGTCTCGTAGACGAGGCCGCGATAGGCCTTGAAAGCCAAATTTGAAAGCTCGTCCATCGCGGTGAGATATTCGCGGCGCGGCGCGCTCTGGCGCGGATGCAGCAGGCTCGCCTCCAGCGTTGCGGCGGCGAGGATCTCCAGATTGTTGCGGCCGACTTCGGCGTTGGAATATTTCGACGAGATGATCTCGCCCTGCTCGGTGATGCGGATCTGCCCGTTCACCGCGCCGCCGGGCTGGGCGATGATGGCGTCATAGCTCGGACCGCCACCGCGGCCGACCGAGCCGCCGCGGCCGTGGAACAGGCGCAAGCGCACGCTGTGACGCTCGAACACGTCGACGAGGCCGATCTCGGCCTTGTAGAGTTCCCAGCCCGAGGTGACGAAGCCGCCATCCTTGTTCGAGTCGGAATAACCGAGCATGACCTCCTGTACGCTGCCGCGGCTGTCGACGAGGCGGCGGTAATCGTGCAGCGACAGCATGCGATCCATGATGCCGCTGGAGGCCTGCAAATCCTCGATGGTCTCGAACAGCGGCACGATGTTGATGGCGCTGCGCCCGGAGGGATGGACGAGGCCGACCTCCTTGAGCAGCACGGCCACTTCGAGCATGTCGGACATGCCCTTGCACATCGAGATGATGCATTGGGGAATGGCGTCCGAGCCAAACTTCGCATGCGCCTCCGCGGCGGAATGGAAGACGTTGAGCTCACCCATGGTCTCGTCGCTGTATTTGACGAATGGCGAGACCAGCGAGCGTGTGCTGCGCAATTCATTGGTGAGCAGCGAGATGCGCGCGTCCTCGCCCAGCGCGAGATAGGACATGCCGGGGTTCGCGGCATCCATCAGCTCGGCGATGGTACGTTCGTGCACGGCCGAATTCTGGCGGATGTCGAGCCGCGCCAGATGGAAGCCGAAGCAATCCACCGCGCGCCGCAGCAGTCGCAGCCGGCCGCGGGCGATGACGCGGGCATTGTTGGAGATCAGCGAACGGTGCAGCACGTCGAGATCGGCCTGCAGCTCCCTGACGGTCTCGTAAGGCCTGCCCTTGCCGACCGGCCGGCGCGTGATCTCGACCTCGAGCTTTTCGGCCGTCGCCGTCAGGCGCGCATAGATGCCGGAGACCGCGAGACGATAAGGCTCGCCGCTCCGGTGCGGCGAGGTGTCGGGCGAGCGTTCCGCCAGCGTCCGCAGCTCCTCGGAGACGTCGGCGAGGTGCGCTGCGATCGACAGCTCCGAGCCGAGCACATGCAGCTCGTTGAGATAGAATTGCATCACCCGGCTCGACTGCAGCCGCAGCGTCCCGCGCATGACGTCGGCGGTGACGAAGGGATTGCCGTCGCGGTCGCCGCCGATCCAGCTGCCCATGCGCAGGAACGAGGCGAGCTCGCTTGCAGCCGCCTCGCCGCTCTCCTCCAGCCGGTCTTCGAGCACGTTGACCAGCCGCGGTACCTCGCGCAGGAAGGTGTAGTCGTAGAAGGACAGGCCATTGGCGACCTCGTCGAGCACGGTGAGCTTGGTCCGGCGCAAGAGATTGGTCTGCCACAGCGTCAGCACCTCGCGGCGGAGCTGTTCGTCGCTGGCGGCGGCCTCGTCTTCAGTCAGCGCCACACGCTCGCGGCGGTCCAGCAATGCCGCGACCTCCATCTCGCGATCCATGGTGCTCTTGCGACGGACCTCGGTCGGGTGCGCGGTCAGGACCGGGCTGACCAGCGCGGTCTTGAAGAAATTACGCAGCACATCGGAGCTGATCCCGGCGTCCCTGGCATGGGCCAGCGTCTCCGCCAGTACGCCGGAACCGGTGCTCTGGGCGGCACTGCGGGCGCGCATCTGGCGAATGTTGTTCTGGTCCTCGGCGATGTTGGCGAGGTGGGAGAAATAGCTGAAGGCGCGGACAATCCGCACCGTCTCGGAGGTCGACATGCTGTCGAGGATCTGCTCGAGCTCGCGGCGGGCAAGCCGGTCCTCGTCGCGGTGGAACCGGATCGAGGTCTGGCGGATGCGCTCGACCAAGTCGAACAATTCCGCGCCCTCCTGGTCGCGCACCGTGTCGCCCAGGATGCGCCCGAGCAGGCGGATGTCGTCACGCAGCCGCACATCTGCCTCCAGCGCCTGGGCGTCCTCAGGGCGATTAGGGCGATGGTCAGTGGTGTCGGGTGGCACGGTCTGGAGGGACATGGCTCGCTTCCTTGTTCGAGCTCGCTTCGCTGCCCGGCTCAGCCGAGTGTGCAAGTTTTTTGCCGCAGCGCAAGATGAAGTTGGGGGCGGCGCACACTGAAAGGGGCGATCACTCCTTGCGGCTAGGCCGGCACGATCACCTTGCCGATCGGCCAGAGCGCGATCCCCGCAAGCTTCAGATGGGCCCAGGCAAAGGGAATGCCGATGATGGTGACGGCGAAGATCACGGCTGTCAGCACGTGGCCGAGTGCCAGCCACCAGCCGGCCAGCACGAACCAGATAATGTTCCCGATCACCCCGAGCGGGCCGGTGCCGATATCGCCCATACCGGTGACCTCGTCGCGGTTGACCGCGCGCGAGCCGAACGGCAGCAGGGCGTAGACCGCGATGTTGAACGCCGCCCGCGCCCAGGGAAGGCCGATGATGGTAATGGCCATGATGACAGAAGCCACCAGCCAGCCGAATGCCATCCAGGCACCGCCGATGAGAATCCAGATCACGTTGAGCAGAATGGAAACGGGGGCCATTAGATTTAGGAACCTTGGGATGATCCGGGGTCAATGAGCCCTCTTATAGCACGACCTCCGCGGTCATAGTCCATGACGCCGGCTGCGTTCGGCACGCAGCGATGTGCCGACAAATCCGACATCCTCGATCCCGCGCGAAATTTCCCTTGCGCAGAGCCACAGCGTCACCGCGGCGGCACCGATCGCGGCCAGCCCCGAGATCAGAACAGGATTGGGACAGAATATGACGAGAAGATTATCGAGTGGAACGGACCCGGTTGGCCAGCGCGGACTGCAAGAAGATGCCAGAGCCAAACCGCACAGCAGGATGGTGACAGCATTCGCTCCAGCCAGGGCGACCACGACGATCGCAAGACCCTTCTTCATGGAGAGGACGAGATCAACCACCTTCACGACCGCACAGCATGCGATCACGACAACGATGGCCAGGCCCCATCCGGAAATCCCGGCGGCGATGGCCTGACCGCTCCAAGCCCACGCAGCAGCAACACAGGCCAACAGAGTGAGATTGACCTTCACGGCTTCGGGAAATTTGCAACGAAGCGCGTAAGGATTCGCCTTCTCGATGAGGTCCAGCAATGCGCAGGCGATCAATCCGGCCGCAAAGCCGCCGAGATGGACGCCCCAGTCGATCCGCGAATTGCCGAGCGCAAACGCGATGTTCAATCCGATGTTGATGGCGAAGAAGTCGAACCTGACGTCGAGCTTGCCGAGGATCCACAGGCAGAGCAGCGCACCCAAAATGCCCGACGTGGCGCCGGACGCGCCGACGGTCAAATAGGGCGTGGAATGGATGCCATTGCCGATGACGGCGCCGAACACCATCGCGCAGAGATAGATGATGAGGAAATAGGCCGGTCCCACTCGCCGCTCGAGATGTCCGCCCCACAGCACGAGGCACAACATGTTCATGGTGAGGTGGACGAAGTTGACATGCAGGAAGCCATAGGCGAGCAGGCGCCAGTACTCATGCCGCGCGATTGCGCCCGAATACATGCCGCCATAGCGATACAACAACTCTGCCGGCGCCGCCGGACTACCTGCCTGGATGAAGCAGAATCCCGACGCCAGGACGGTCACCGTCATCAGCGCGTAAAGGGCCGCATGAGGAACTTCGAAGAAGCTGGCGCGGTATGAGGGCATCGGCGATCGCAAGCGGTTGGCGTGGGAACGTCAACCTAGCCGAGCCGATTACTGATTGCTACTCCAGCGTGCGCGATCAGGCGGCGCCTACCGCCCCTCGAACTTCGGCTCACGCTTCTCCATGAACGCCTTCATGCCCTCGGCCATGTCCTGTGTCTTGAACAGCGGCAGAAGCTGGAGGTAGACGTGGTGAACGTGATCGGAGAAGTTCTCGTTGAGGCCCATCCGCATCATGCGCTTGGAGGCCTGCACCGCGAGCGGCGCGTTGGCGGCGATTTCACGGGCAATCGCAGTGGCGCGGTTCATCAGCTCGGCATCCGGAACGACCTCGTTGGCGAGGCCCCATTCCAGGCACTCGCGCGCGCTCAGCGTGCGGCCCGTAAAAATCAGCTCGGACGCCTTGGCCCAGCCGAGCATCCGCGGCAGCAGCCACGTGCCGCCGGATTCCGGCACGACGCCGCGCTTGACGAAGGCCGCCGCAAGCTTCGAGGACTCCGCCATGATGCGGATATCGCAGCCGAGCGCGGTGTCCATGCCGTAACCGGCGGCGCCGCCGTTGACGGCGCAGATGGTCGGCTTGTCCATCGCCTGAAGCACGGTCGGCGGCGTGTTGCGCAGATTGATCGTGGTCGGCGAAGACGCGGCACTGAGGCCATTGCCGTCGCGCTCCCGACGCAAATCGAGGCCGGCGCAGAATGCCCGCCCCTTGCCGGTGAGGATCACGACCCGGACGTTGCGGTCCTCATTGGCCTCGGTCAGCAGCCGCGCCAGATCGTTCAGCATCGGGCCGGAGATCGTGTTCATGCGCTCCGGCGCATTCAGCGTGATCACCGCGATGTGGTCGGCGACCTCATAGAGGACTTCGTTTGCGGCGTCGGTCATGATCATTCGTTCCTGTGTTCGTAGCCCGGATGGAGCGAAGCGAAATCCGGGGTCTTTCTGACGCGAGCACCGCCCCGGATTGCGCTTCGCTCCATCCGGGCTACAAGGCTTTCAAATCTTCCGCCCCGCCTGCTCCCAATAGGGATCGCGCAGGCGGCGTTTGAAGATCTTTCCGGAGTCTTCGCGCGGCAGGCTCGTGCGAATCTCGATGTGCTTGGGCACCTTGTAGTCGGCGAGCGAGCCCTTGAGCCGGGTGCGGATATCGCCGGCATCGAGCGTGACACCCGGTTGCGGCTCGACCACCGCCATCAGCGCCTCGCCGAACTCGGCATCGGGGATGCCGAACACGGCGCAATCATGCACGCCGGGCACGGCATGCAGCACGGATTCGATCTCGGCCGGATAGATGTTGACGCCGCCTGAGATCACCATGTCGCGCTTGCGGTCGCAGATGAAGACGTAGCCGTCCTCGTCGATATAGCCGACATCGCCGGAGGTGATGAAACCGTCACGGTCGATCTCGGCGCGCTTCTCCGGCTTGTTGTGGTAGGTGAAGTCAGCCATTTCGGCCATGCGGGAATAGATCTCGCCGATTTCGCCCACGGGGAGCACGCTGCCGTCATCGCCGATGAAGCGCAGTTCGGCGCCGGGGGAAATCTTGCCGACGGTGCCGGGCTTTTTGAGCGCATCCTCAGAGGTCGCGAAGGTGACGGCGCTGGATTCAGTCGAGCCGTAGAATTCGTAGATCACCGGCCCCCACCATTCGATCATGGCGCGCTTGACGTCGGCCGGACATGGCGCGGCGGCATGGATGATGTGGCGCAGCGACGAGACATCGTATTTCTTGCGCACCGCCTCAGGCAGCTTCATCAGGCGGATGAACATGGTCGGCACCATGAAGATGGTGTCGATCTTGTACCGTTCGATCAGCTCAAGAAATTCTTCCGCCTCGAACCGCGGCATCAGCACCAGCGCGCCGCCGAGCTTGCCGGCGCGGATGCCGAACGAATTTGGCGCGGAGTGATAGAGCGGACCCGGCAGGATCGCGCGGGCGCCGGGCTTGAGCCCATAGATCATCGCACGCATGCGCTCGCCGGCCGCCGCCTGTTCCGGCGTCGGCGCATTGCGCCGCACGCCCTTTGGATGGCCGGTCGTGCCTGACGTGTAGATCATGTTCATGGGCTGCGGCACGACCGGGCCGTCATAGGGCTGGTGTTGCGCAAGCCAGGATTCGAAATCGATCGCGAAGTCCGGCGTCTTCAGGTGATCGGGGTCGATCTTGTAGTTGGACAGGATCTCCAGCGGGGTCGGCACGCTGAGCACGGTGACGCCTTTCGGGATGGCATCGCGCAGGGCGTGCAGCATGTCGGCATGCCCGATCAGCACGGACGTGCCGGTATCGCCAAGGATGTAGTTGATCTCCTCCGGCTTGAAGTGCCAGTTGATCGGCACGCCATAGGCCCCGAGCCGCATCGCAGCGTAGGCGGCTTCGAGGAAGGCGATGTCGTTGCGCATCAGCATGCAGACGCAATCGCCCTGCTTGACGCCGATTTTGGCGAGGCCGCTCGCGATGCGATCCGCGCGGTTGGCGACTTCGGCGTGGGTACGGCGGCGCTCGCCGGAGACGATGCCGAGGAATGGGGACGTTTCGCTCATTTGTTGCTTTTCCGATCTTTCGTCGGTTCAAAATTGTAGCCACACCCGCGATCGTCATTCCGGGATGCGCCGAAGGCGCAAGCTACGATGCGCAATTGCGCATCTGAGAATCCATACTCCCGATCGTGGTTATGGATTCCGGGCTCGATGCTACGCATCGCCCCGGAATGACGGGGAGTTACTAATCCACATACCTCGCCGCACGCTTCTCCAGATTGGAGCGCACCGCTTCGGTCTGGTTCGCACGACCGATCAGCTTCTGCTGCTCGATGGACTCGGCGAGCAGCGCCGGGCCGGGATCGACCGAGAGATTGTTGAGCAGGCGCTTTGCGGCGCGGATCGCATCGGGGCTCTTGCCGGCGATCTCGCGCGCGACTTCGAGAGCCGTGGCGCGAGGGTCGTCGCAGATGCGCGTCGCGAGGCCGTAGTTCATCGCCTCCTGTGCGGAGAAGATGCGGCCGGTGTAGGTGAGATCGCGCAGGATGTCGTCGCGCACGAGCGAGGCCAGGATCGGCGTGCCCGCCATGTCGGGCACGAGGCCCCATTTGATCTCCATCACCGACATCCGCGCATCCGGTGAGAGAAAGCGCATGTCGGCACCGAGCGAGAGCTGGAACCCACCGCCGAAAGCGACGCCGTGCACGGCCGCGATCACGGGAACCGGAAGCTGGCGCCAGCCCCACACCGCCTGTTGCGGAAAGTTCGCCTGGCCGTGCGTACGCGCCGTGAGGTCGCGATTTTCGCCACCCGGAATTCCGTTGCCGCCCTTCTCCTTCATGGCGGCAAAACGCCCCATGTCGAGACCGGCGCAGAAGGCGCGGCCTTCGCCCGAGAGCACGACGACACGCACGCCCTTTTCCTTCGAAAGCCGGTCGGTTGCGGCAACAAGGGCCTCGAACATCGCCTGATCGAGCGCATTCATCTTGTCCGCGCGCACTAGGCGCACGTCGGCGACGCCTTCCGAGATCGAGATCGAGACGCGCTCTTCCATGGATGAATTCTCCCCTGTTCTTGTTCAGTGCCGCTTTACAGGAAGCCGGCGGCCGGATTTAGTCAATCGACCAATTAACTGACAATGCCTGCGGAGGAAACAGCCATGTTCAAGGAAAATCTTCTGGCCGGCCGGAACATCCTTGTCACCGGTGGCGGCACCGGGCTCGGCAAGTCGATGGCGGCGCGCTTCCTCCAGCTTGGAGCAGAGGTGCACATCTGCGGCCGGCGCAAGATCGTGTGCGACGAGACCGCGACCGAGCTGATGGCTGAGTATGGTGGCCGCGTCACCAGCCACGGCGTCGACATCCGCAACGCGCTCGCGGTCGAAGAGATGATCGAGACCATCTTTCGTGACGCTCCCCTCACCGATCTCATCAACAACGCGGCCGGCAATTTCATCTCGCGCAGCGAAGAGCTCTCGCCCCGCGGCTTCGATGCCGTCGCCAACATCGTGATGCACGGCACGTTCTATGTGACCCATGCGGTCGGCAAGCGCTGGATCGCCTTGAAGCAGCCCGGCAATGTCGTTTCCATCACCACGACCTGGGTGCGCAACGGCTCGCCTTACGTGGTGCCGTCCGCGATGAGCAAGTCAGCGATCCACGCCATGACGATGTCGCTCGCGACCGAATGGGGCCGCTACGGCATCCGCCTCAACACCATCGCGCCGGGCGAGATCCCGACCGAGGGCATGAGCAAGCGCATCAAGCCCGGCGACGAAGCCGGCGCGCGCACCAAGGCCATGAACCCGATGGGCCGCGTCGGCACCATGGAGGAATTGCAGAACCTCGCGGTGTTCCTGATCTCCGGCGGCTGCGACTGGATCAGCGGCGAGACCATCGCCATGGACGGCGCGCAGGCGCTGGCGATGGGCGGCAATTTCTACCAGCTCCGCGACTGGAGCGACGACGACTGGAAAACCGCGCGCGAGAGCATCATGGCGCAGAACGAGAAGGACCGGGCCAAGCGGGGGTAGCTCGCTCTCTCCCGTATTGTCTTTGCCCGCGGATGACGCCACACTCCGCGACACAAAAACAAGATGCCACGGGAGAGACATGTCCACCACACAGCCATTGGCGAATCTCGCCGACATGGTGCGCGAGCGCGCGACCAGCCGCGGCAATGCCACCGCCTACGAGTTCGAGGGCCGCGTCACCAGCTTTGCCGAGTTCGACGTCAAGACCAACAAGGTCGCCAACGCATTGATCGCGATGGGCGTCAGACGCGGCGACCGCATCGCCTATCTCGGCAAGAACAGTGATCTCTATTTCGAGCTGCTGATGGGCGCGATGAAGGCCGGCGTGGTGATGGCGCCGGTGAACTGGCGCCTCGCCGGGCCCGAGGTCGCCTTCATTGTCGCCGATTGCAAGGCGCCGGTTCTGTTTGTGGGGCCAGAGTTCGTCACCCAGGTCCGCCAGATCAAGGACCAGTTGCCCAGCGTGCGCACTGTCATCACCACCGAAGGCGGCGCGCCGGAATGGCAGGATTTTACAGCCTGGCGCGATGCGCAAAGCGGCGACGACCCGAAGGTGCCGATCGACACGAAGGACATCGCGATCCAGCTCTACACGTCGGGCACGACAGGCAAGCCGAAAGGCGCGATGCTGTCGCATGCGAACTTCCTCAACCTCGTGCAAACCGGCAATGCCGAGGACAAGCCGGAATGGAATCGGTGGTCCACCGACGACGTGTCGCTGGTGGCGATGCCGATTTTCCACATCGGCGGCTCCGGCTGGGGCGTGATGGGACTCTATCACGGCGCCCGCGGCGTGATCGCGCGCGAGTTCGATCCAACCAAGGTTCTGGATTTCTTCGAGCAGTCGGGCATCACAAAGCTGTTCATGGTGCCGGCGGCGATGCAGTTCGTGGTGCGGCAGCCGCGCGCGAGGACGGTCGATTTCTCGCGGCTGAAATACATGCTGTATGGCGCCTCGCCGATTCCGGCGGCGCTGCTGAAGGAATGCATCGAGATCTTCAAATGCGGCTTCGTGCAGATGTACGGCATGACCGAGACGACAGGCACCATCGTCGCGCTGCCGCCGGAGGACCACGTCGAGGGCCTCGAGCGGATGCGCTCGGCCGGCAAGGCGCTGCCGGGCGTCGAGATCGCGATCCTGGATGCGGACGGCAAGCCGCTGCCGCCGCGCGAGGTCGGCGAGATCGCGACGCGCTCAGGCTCCAACATGGCCGGCTATTGGAACCTGCCGGAGGCGACTGCGGCGACCCTGCGCGGCGATGGCTGGCTGCGCACGGGCGACGCCGGCTACATGGACGAGGACGGATACCTCTACATCCACGACCGCATCAAGGACATGATCATCTCCGGCGGCGAGAACATCTACCCCGCCGAGGTCGAGAGCGCGCTGTGCGATCATCCCGATGTCGCGGAAGCCGCCGTGATCGGCGTGCCCGACGACAAATGGGGCGAGGCCGTGAAGGCCGTCGTGGTGATGAAGCCCGGCAAGCAGGCGACCGCCACCGACATCATCAACTTCACCCGCGAACGCATTGCCGGGTTCAAGACGCCGAAGAGCGTGGAGTTTTTGCCGGCCCTGCCGAGGAACCCGTCAGGCAAGATTTTGCGGCGGCAGCTGCGCGAGCCTTATTGGGCGGGGAAGGATAGAAGGGTGAACTGACCGCTTGGTGCGGTACCGTAGGGTGGGCAAAGGCGCGAAGCGCCGTGCCCACCAATCTTCGTTTGCAACAAGAACGGTGGGCACGCTCCGCTTTGCCCACCCTACGGCAGCGATGCTTCGCAGCAACCGCTCAATGCTTCCCCGGCCCCATATACCCGAACAAGAACCCCGCCACCTTGCGCATCTGGATCTCCTCACTCCCCTCCGTGATGCGATAGCGGCGGTGGTGGCGGTAGATGTGCTCGAACGGCTTGTGGCGTGAATAGCCCATGCCGCCGTGGACTTGCATGGCGCGGTCGGCGGATTCGCAGCAGAGGCGGTTTGCCCAGTAGTTGCACATGGAGACGCGGTCGGAGAGCGTGCGCTCGATCTGCTCCTCGGTGAGCTTGTCCATCTCCCACGCCGTCTTGCGGATCAAAAGGCGCAGCATCTCGGCTTGCGTGGCGAGCTCGACGAGTGGGAACTGGATCGCCTGATTCTCGGCCAGCGCCCTGCCAAACGGCTTTCGCTCGCGCGCGTATTTCACACTCTCGTTGATGCAGTAGACGGCAGCACCGAGCGAGCTTGCCGCCTGGCGGATGCGGTTCTGGTGCACGAAGCACTGCGCCAGCGACAGGCCGCGGCCGACTTCGCCGAACAACGCATCCTCCGGCACGAACACGTCCGTAAAGCTGACGCGGGGATGGTCGGTTGGCATGTTGAAGGTCCACATGTATTCCTCGACCTTCACGCCATGGCTCTTGGCCGGAACCAGGAAGCAGGTGATGCCGCGGGCATCTCCGTCATTGCCCGAGGTGCGCGCGAACAGCGCGCAATGCGTGGCGACGTGCATGCCGGTCGTCCACATCTTCTCGCCGTTGATGATCCAGCCCTTGACGTTGTCGCGGGTCGCGGGCACCGCGCGCGTCTCCATGTGGGTGGCGTCCGAGCCGTGATGCGGCTCCGTCAATCCAAAGGTGATGCGGTACTTGCCCTTGATCGAGCCGTCGATCATCGCCTTCTGGTCGTCGCGGCCATAGCGATCGAGCATGGTGACAACAGGGAAATTGCCGACGATGGAGTGCTCGTTCTGGAGATCGTTGTGCAGGCCGAGACCCTTGGCGGCAAAGTGCTCGCGGATCACGGCCATCCAGAGGTTGGAGCCGTCCTTGCCGCCATATTGCTTCGGCACCGGAAAGCGCAGATGGCCGGCGGCGTCCGCCAGATCCTTGGCCTTGCGCAGCAGCGCTTCCCATTCATGGCGCGGCAGGCCGCCATTGTCGAAATCGGTGCGCGCCCATTCGCGGCGATGGTCGAAGAAGCGGATGTTGTCGTCGGCTTGTTCGAGCGGCTTGATCTCGCGTTCGATGAAGCGATCGAGCTCTCCGAGATAGGCGACGAGATCGGCAGGCAATGAGAAATCCACGGCTCTCTCCCGGATTGATTTTGTTGTTTTGCGTTAAGGCGCTACCGCGCTTTTTGCTTCGCACGATTAAGGTGAGAAGTGCGCGCGCAAGTCAAGCAAGGCAAGGCGTGTGACGGGCGCAAGGCGCGCCCGCGCAATTCGATGGTGTCGCGGCGCCGACGCGCGCTAGTATGTCCGCAATATTCCTTCACGAGAAAATGCGGGAGCGCGCGATGGATCTGAAATTCTCAAAAGTGGAACGCAAGGGGCCAATCACGATCATCACGCTGTCGCGGCCCGAGGTCTACAACGCGCT
The DNA here is from genome assembly GCF_052075965.1 of Bradyrhizobium sp. 482_C4_N1_8. Taxonomy (NCBI): domain Bacteria; kingdom Pseudomonadati; phylum Pseudomonadota; class Alphaproteobacteria; order Hyphomicrobiales; family Nitrobacteraceae; genus Bradyrhizobium; species Bradyrhizobium sp. 482_C4_N1_8. The sequence goes on from NZ_CP197231.1 coordinate 6,774,367, forward strand.
GCACATCGATGCGCATTTCGAGCTCAACAAGGTGTTCGACGACTTCTCCGCCGACCCCGAGCAGTGGGTCGCGGTCGTCACCGGCGCCGGCGACAAGGCGTTCTGCGCCGGCAACGATCTGAAATGGCAGGCGGCGGGCGGCAAGCGCGGCTGGGACAAGGGCGGCTTTGCCGGCCTCACCTCGCGATTCGACTGCGACAAGCCGATCATCGCCGCGGTCAACGGCGTCGCCATGGGCGGCGGCTTCGAGATCGCGCTCGCCTGCGACCTGATCATCGCGTCCGAGAACGCGACCTTCGCCCTGCCCGAGCCACGCGTCGGCCTCGCCGCACTCGCCGGCGGCCTCCATCGCCTGCCGCGCCAGATCGGGCTGAAGCGCGCCATGGGCATGATCCTCACCGCGCGCCATGTCAGCGCCAAGGAGGGCCACGAACTCGGCTTCGTCAACGAGGTGGTGCCGCAGGGCGAGGCGCTGTCGGGCGCGCTGCGCTGGGCGGAGATGATCACCAAGAACTCGCCGATGTCGATCCGGGCATCGAAGCAGACCATCCAGAAGGGCCTCGCCGTGTCACTGGAACAGGCGATCGAGGAGCAGCGCGAATATCCGGCGGTGAAGGCGATGGTGGCCTCGCAGGATTATATCGAGGGCCCAAAGGCATTCTCGGAGAAGCGGCCACCGAAATGGGTGGGGAAGTAGAGCGCCGCTCTCCTCGTCACGACGACGGATGCCCCAACACCACAGGTGTCATGCCCCGGCTTGACCGGGGCATCCAGTACGCCGCGGCTTCAACGTATCTCACTGCCGTCTCTGGAATACTGGATCGCCCGCCCCTGTGCGCAATTGCGCACTAGGCGGGCGATGACAGCGGAGAATATGGCACCGTCTACCCGCCTATCGCCCCAGCTCCCGCTTGTATGACGCGTAATTCGGCTGGTCCACCGCGAGCTTGTCCATCGTGGTCGCCCACAGATGCTCGGCGAGCCCCGGCGTTGCGAGGTCGATCTCGCCCGTGGCGATGCGCTCGGCGAGCGCGCGGTTGAGATCGGTGACCGAGCCATCCATGCCCATCAGCGCGCGCAAACGCTCGACTTCCTTCGCGTCGCTCCCCTCCTCCTGCGTCAGCTGCCGCGTGACGAGGTCGAGGATGTTGACGGCGACGCGCAGCTTGAAGGCCTGGTGGCCCGAGATCAGCGGCGTGATGTCGTTGCGGAGGAAATCGGCGACCGCCTTGGTCAGCTCGGTCGGTGTTGGTTCGTCCTGCATGTGTCAGCTCCCGCGCGGCGCCAGCAGCCGCAACAGATCGATCTCGGTCTCGCTGGCGCGGCGGCCGATCATGGCGCGTTCCATCGAATGGTCAGGCCCCTCGCGAAACCGCTGCATCATGCCGCCGCACATGATGCCCCAGCGCAGCGTGCCCATCACTTCCCAGAATTTTACGCGCACGGGATCGACTTTTCGGCCTGCCGCTTCGTAGCCGGCAAACAACTCCTCGCGTGTGCCAAAACCGCCGACCGGCTTGTCGATCTCACCAAAACGCCAGGAATTGACGCAGACCCAGCCGAGATCCTCCATGGGATCGCCGAGATGGGCGAGCTCCCAGTCGAGCACGGCACGGACACCGTCGGCGCCGATGATCAGATTGCCGTTGCGGAAATCGCCGTGCACCAGCGTCATCTCGGCCGAGGGACCGGGATCATGGTCGCGCAGCCAGCGCAGCGCCAGCTCGAACACGGGCTTGGGCCAGTTCAGGCTGCGATAGTCGCGCTCGAACTCGCCGATCTCCTGAGTCGCGGACCGGCTGCGCAGCTCGGGCAGCTTGTCCTGCGGCAGTTTGTGCAGGCCGGCGAGCACGCCACCGATCTGCCGCGCGAGACGCGGCCGCGCCGCCGCGTACTCATCATCGCGAAGAATCTTGCGGGCGATGGTCTCGCCCTCGACCCGCTGCATGATGAAGCCGGTGCCGAGATTTTCGTCCGGCGTCAGCACATGCATGACGCGCGGCGACGGCACGCCTGCCTCGAAAGCGAGCTGCATCAACTGCGCTTCAGCGGCGAGACCCGCCGCGCGCGTCGGCGCGGCGCCATAGCCCTTCGGCGAGCGTCGCAGGATCGCGCCGATCAGCCCATCGGGATGCTCGATGTCGAAGCGCCAGGTTTCCTGGCTGGCGCCGCCGGACAGTTTTGCTGCGCCGGTGACGCCGGTCGCCCCTTCGCACCAGCGCGCGACGCTGCGGGAGAGCTCGGCCTCGATCATTTGCCTTTGAACTGCGCCGGGCGCTTCTCCAGGAACGCGCCAACGCCTTCACGGAAATCGTCCGTGTCGCCGGCACGCAGCTGGCACTGGAATTCGAGATTGAGCTGATCCTCGAACGAATTTTCGGGGCTGTCCCAGTAGAGCTTGCGGATCAGCGACAGCGCGACGGTCGGGCCGCTGGCAAGGTCGCGCGCAAGCTTCATCGCCTCCTCCATCAGCACGCCGTCGTCATAGACGCGGTTGACGAGGCCCCATTCCAGCGCCTTCTCGGCCGGCAGCCGCTCACCCATCAGCGACAATTCGACCGAGCGCGCCCGGCCGATCAGGCGCGGCAGCAGCCAGGTCGAGCCGCAATCCGGCACCAGGCCGATGCGACGAAACGCTTGAAGAAAATAAGAGGACCGCGCGCACAAAATCATGTCGCCGAGCAGTGCGAAGCTCATGCCGGCGCCGGCCGCCGGGCCGTTGACCGCGGTCACGATCGGGCAATGCAGATTGCGGATGCGCCGCAAGAAGGGATGAAAGCCGGTCTCGAGCGTCAGGCCGGCCTTGGTTTTCTTCGACTGGTTGTTGCGCCCCTGCAGATTCGCACCGGTGCAGAACGCCCGCCCCGCGCCGGTCAGCACCACGCAGCGGACCTCGCCCTTCTTCTCCTCGATCGCGTCGAGGGCATCGGAGAGGCCACCCAGCATGTCCATGGAGACCGCGTTCATCACCTCCTGATGGTCGAGCCGGAGGATCGCGACCGAACCATCGAAATCGAGCGTGACGTGTTTGAACTGCATGGTTTCCTCGTCAGTTGGTACTAGCGATGTTTCGCAGACCGGAATTAGTTTTGCCGGGGCGCATATTTGATTTTTGTCGCGGCCTTGTCCATGGTGGTCCGAACATACCTTGTCGTCGTATCGCACAATCTTGCGCGCACAGGCTGGTGCGCGCCCGTGCCAAAAACAGGAAACGCGCCATGAACCTTTTCGACCTCACCGGCCGCGTCGCCGTGATCACCGGCGGAAATGGCGGTATCGGGCTCGGCATCGCGCAGGCGCTCGCCGGCCAGGGCTGCAACGTCTCGATCTGGGGCCGCAATCCTGACAAGAACAAGGCTGCTGCCGCGAGCATGACGGGCCTCTCCGGCAAGGTCGACACCCGCGTCTGCGACGTCACCGATCCGGCTTCGGTCAATGCCGCGATGAAGGCGACGCTCGACATTTTCGGCCGGGTCGACGGCTGCTTTGCCAATGCCGGAATCGGCGGCGGCGGCCGGCGTTCCTTCATCGAGCGCACCGAGGAAGAATGGCGCACGATGTTTGCGACCAATCTCGACGGCGTGTTCCACGCGTTCCAGGCCGCCGCAAAACACATGACCGAACGCGCCAATGCCGGCGATCCCTTCGGCCGGCTGGTCGCGACATCGAGCCTCGCCTCGATCTTCGGCACGGCGCGCAACGAGCATTATGCCGCGACCAAGGCCGCGATCAACGCGCTGGTGCGCGCGCTCGGCGTCGAGCTGGCGCGTCACGGCGTCACCGCGAACGCGATCCTGCCCGGCTGGATCAAGAGCGACATGACCGCGGGCATCATGGCCAACGAGAAGTTCGTCGCCAATGTGATGCCGCGCATTCCGATGCGGCGCTTCGGCGAGGCCAGCGATTTCGGCGGCATCGCGGTGTATCTGATGAGCAAGGCGTCGTCGTATCACACCGCGGATACGTTCGTGATCGACGGCGGCTATACGGCGTTTTGAATCTCGTAGCCCGGATGGAGCGAAGCGTAATCCGGGATTTTCAAAAACAAGCAAGACCCGGATTTCGCTGCGCTCCATCCGGGCTACAAACTCTGAGGGGAATGGGCAAATGTTCTCACACATCATGATCGGCACCAACGATCTCGACAAGGCCAAGGCTTTTTACGACCAGCTGCTCGGCACGCTCGAGGTGCGCCCGGCCAGGGTCGACGGCCATCGCATCTTCTACATCACCAAGACCGGCGTGTTCTCGGTGACGAAGCCGATCAACGGCGAGGCCGCCACGTGTGCGAATGGCAGCACCATCGGCTTTGCCGCCAACTCGCCTGAGCAGGTCGACAAGTGGCACGCAGCCGGTGTCGCCGCCGGCGGAACGCCGATCGAGAATCCGCCCGGCATCCGGGAGGGCGCAGGGAACAAGCTCTACATCGCTTATTTGCGCGACCTCGATGGCAACAAGATCTGCGCGATGCATCGGCTGCCGAACTGATTGCTCCAGGACGGTGTCATTCCCCGCCTTGTGCGCAATTGCGCACTGGAGCGGGGAATCCAGTACGCCGCGGCTTCTCCGTAAATCGCTGACGTCACGGAGTACTGGATCGTCCGGTCAAGCCGGGCGATGACAACAGTGAGTGCGGCCCGCACCTGCCTCCTCACCCCGTTCAAACAACATTTCAAACACGCTCGCGATATTCCATCGCATGGCATGGGTCGCCTGAAAAAATGTGCGCTCGCGCTTTGGCCGCGCTGCGACTATTCTGCGGCCCAACGCGATCTCAGTGACCCCGGGAGGAACAATGACAAAGCACGCCTACATACCCCGCACCACCAACTACACTCTCAATCCCGGCGACGAGCTCAACGATCTGCGCATGTCGGACCAGGTCCGGCCGCTCTACGATCACGTCAGGAAATTCATCCGCGACACCGTCGAGCCGATGTCGATCGAATTCGCCAAGGCCGGCGAAGGCAAGCAGGATCGCTGGAGCTTCACCCCGAAGCAGCTCGAGGTGCTCGAGGTCGCCAAGAACAAGGCCAAGAAGGAAGGCCTGTGGAACTTCTTCCTGCCCGACGACGAGACCGGCCAGGGCCTGAAGAATCTCGACTACGCCTATATCGCCTCCGAACTGGGCAAGAGTCCGCTGGCCTCCGAGACGATGAACTGCTCGGCGCCGGACACGGGCAACATGGAAGTGTTGGAGCGCGTCGGCACCAAGGAGCAGAAGGAGAAGTGGCTGAAGCCGCTGATGGACGGCGAGATCCGCTCGGCCTATGTCATGACCGAGCCGAACGTCGCCTCCTCCGACGCCAAGAACATTTCGACGACCGCAAAGCTCGTCGGCGACGAATGGGTCATCAACGGCGAGAAATATTACATCTCCGGCGTCGGCGATCCCCGCTGCAAGATCCTCATCGTGATGGTGAAGACCAATCCGGATGCGGCGCCGAGCAAGCAGCAGTCGCAGATCCTGGTGCCGCGCGATACGCCCGGCGTCGAGGTGCTCGGGCCCATGTACGTATTCGGCCAGGACCACGCCCCGCGCGGCCACATGCACATGCGCTTCAACAACGTCCGCGTGCCCAAGGAGAACATGCTGCTCGGCGAAGGCCGCGGCTTCGAGATCTCGCAGCTCCGCCTCGGCCCGGGCCGCATCCATCACTGCATGCGCACCATCGGCAAGGCCGAGAAGGCGCTTGATCTGATGGTGCAGCGTGGCCTCACCCGTGAGGCCTTCGGCAAGAAGATTGCCCATCTCGGCGGCAACATGCAGATCATCGCGCAGGCGCGCTGCGAGATCGAGGCGATGCGGCTGATGGTGCTGAAGGCCGCCAAGGCCATGGACGTGCTCGGCAACAAGGAGGCCCGCGTCTGGGTCTCCATGGTCAAGGCCATGGTGCCGGAGCGCGCCTGCAAGATCATCGACCAGTCGATCCAGATGCACGGTGCCACCGGCATCTCGCACTGGACCCCGCTTGCCGAGATGTACCAGGACGTGCGCCATCTGCGCTTCGCCGACGGTCCGGACGAGGTGCACTGGATGGTGGTGGGACGCCACGAGCTGAGCATGGCGTAAAAGTCTCTCCTCCCCCTCTCCCCGTTCTTACGGGGAGAGGGTTGGGGTGAGGGGCCTCTCTCTACACGTGAGATCATCGAGGGACCTGTACCCCCTCACCCGAATTCGATCTGCGATCGAATTCGACCTCTCCCCGCATCCGCCTTCGCTAAAGCTTCGGCGGACATGAGCGGGGCGACAACTCACGGAGCCACCATGGAATACGCCGCCAGCGACCTGACGCCACGCGAGCGCTACAAGGTGCTGACGTCCTTCATCCTGCCACGGCCGATCGCGTGGGTGACCTCGGTCGGGCCGACCGGAATCGTCAACGCCGCGCCGTTCAGCTTCTTCAACGCCTTCTGCGAAGATCCGCCGCTGTGCATGTTCGCGGCGAACCGCAAGCCCAACGGCCAGGACAAGGACACGTTCCTCAACATCCAGCGCACTGGCGAGTTCGTGGTCAACCTCGCCGACGAGCCGCTGGCGAAGGCCATGCACGAGAGCAGCGGCGACTTTCCCCCTGAAGTGGGCGAGCCTGACTATCTCGGGCTGAAGCTCGCACCGTCGGCGAAGATCGCCGTGCCGCGGCTCGCCGACACGCCCTGGGCGATGGAGTGCAAGCTCTGGAAGATGATCGACGTCAACGACGATCGCCGGCTGATCATGGGCGAAGGCATCCACTTCCATATCCGCGACGAACTGTGGGACGACAAGGCGATGCGGGTGCACATGGACCGCTATCACCCGATCGGCCGCATGTTCGCCGATCGCTACTGCCGCACGGATGATCGAGTGGTGTTTCCGGCGGCGGAAGGGGCGAAGGGGAAGTAGGCCGCGCCATCGCGCTCCCTCGCCCCGTTCTTACGGGGAGAGGGCTGGGGTGAGGGGCTGCCTCCGAGAAAACAGTGTGAGTTGGACTCGCGGAGAGTCCCCCTCACCCGAATTCGATCTTCGATCGAATTCGACCTCTCCCCGCAAGTGGGGCGAGGTGAAGCGAGCACCACCTACGTCGCGGCCGGCTCGCCGATCTTGTCCTGGGTCTTGGTGTCGAAATCGCCGGCGTCGTGCCGCTCGTGGAGCTGGCTGGCGGGATCGCCGGAGACGCGGTTGACCATGCGGCCGCGCTTGACGGCCGGACGCTTGGCGATCTGATCGGTCCAGCGCTGCACGTGCTTGTAGTCCTGCACCGACAGGAATTCGCCGGCGCCATAGACCAGCCCCTTGGCGAGCGCGCCGTACCAGGGCCACACCGCGATGTCGGCGATGGTGTAATCATTGCCCGCGAGGTACTCGTTGTCGGCAAGGCGCCGGTCGAGCACGTCGAGCTGGCGCTTGACCTCCATCGCAAAGCGGTCGATGGCGTATTCGATCTTGGTCGGCGCGTAGGCGTAGAAGTGACCAAAACCGCCGCCGAGATAGGGCGCGCTGCCCATCTGCCAGAACAGCCAGGACATCGCCTCGGTGCGGCTCTTGATGTCCTTTGGCAGGAAGGCGCCGAACTTCTCGGCGAGATAGACCAGGATCGAGCCGGATTCGAACACCCGGATCGGCTCCGGACCGGAGCGGTCCACCAGCGCGGGAATTTTCGAATTCGGGTTGATGTCGACAAAGCCGCTGCCGAACTGGTCGCCATTGCCGATCCTGATCAGCCAGGCATCGTATTCCGCGCCCTTGTGGCCGAGCGCCAGCAGTTCCTCCAGCATCACCGTGACCTTCACGCCATTCGGCGTCGCCAGCGAATAGAGCTGGAAGGGATGCTTGCCGACCGGCAGCTCCTTGTCGTGGGTCGCGCCGGCAATGGGGCGGTTGATGCTGGCGAACTGCCCGCCGTTCTCCTTGTTCCAGGTCCAGACTTTGGGCGGCACGTAGGCGGGGGCGTCGGTCATGCGGGGGCTCCGGCGAAAAAGATGCGCCTGCATTAATTAGCCCGCGAATGGCCGATGGCAAGGGCGCAGAAATGCATTGCCGGGCAGGGCAACTCTACGTTTCGTCATGGCAGGCCACTTCCCCGCCCTCGTTCCGCGCCCGCCGCTCCGCGCCCCCCGGGAATAACGATCGGAAAGAGCCAGGTTCAGGACGCGGCTGCCGTCAGCCCCTGCTCGGCCCGCCCCAGCAAAAACCCCTCATATCCCTTCGCCGCGACCTCGTCGCAGATCCGGCGGTAGACACCGACGCCGCCGATATAGGGCATGAAGATGCGCGGCTTGCCTGGAATGTTGGCGCCCATGTACCAGGAATTGGCCTGCGGATAGAGCGTGCCGCGGGCGACCTCGTTGACATGGGCGACCCACTTGTCCTCGGCCTCCCCGCTTGCCTCCATGGTGGCAACACCCTGCCTGCGCATGTGGACGAGGCAATCGGTGATCCAATCGACATGCTGCTCGATCGAGACGATCATGTTCGAGAGCACCGACGGACTGCCGGGGCCGGTGATGATGAAGAGGTTCGGAAAGCCCGCGCTCATCAGCCCGAGATAGGTCTTTGGGCCTTCCGCCCATTTCTCGTTCAGCGTCCGTCCGCCCGGGCCACTGATGTCGATCTTCGCGACCGAGCCGGTCATGGCATCGAACCCCGTCGCCATCACCAGCGCGTCGACCTCGTGGTCCTTGCCTGCGACACGCACGGCATTCGCGGTGATCTCCTCGATCGGATTGGTCTTGATATCGACCAGCGAGACGTTCGGCCGGTTGAAGGTCGCGAAATAATCCGTATCGATGCAGATGCGCTTGGTGCCGATCGGATGGCTGTTGGGCTGGAGCAGCTTCGCGGTTTCGGGGTCCTTCACGATCTCGGCGATCTTGCTGCGCACGAAGTTCGCCGCGGTATCGTTCGCGGACGGCTCGAGGCCGAGATTGTTGTAGACATACATGAAGGTGAGCCCGCCGCGCTCCCAGCGCGCCGAATATTTGCCATTCCTGGTCTCATCGCTGTCGTCGAGCGCGCCGCGATCGGGTTGCTCGGCGAAAATGCCGTTGCGCGCGACTTCGCGGGCGAAGCGGCGGATCTCCGGATAGGTCTTGCGGACGTTACTGCGTTCTTCGTCGGTCAGCGCGGCGTTGCGCGCGGGAATCGAAAAATTCGCCGTGCGCTGAAACACGGTGAGATGTCTTGCTTGTTCGGCGATGACGGGCGTCGATTGGATGCCAGACGATCCCGTCCCGATCAAGCCGACGCGCAAGCCCGTGAAGTCGACGTCTTCATGCGGCCAGCTGCCAGTGTGGTAGACCGGTCCCTTGAAGCTCTCAAGGCCCTTGATGTCGGGCTTGCGCGCGTTCGAGAGGCAGCCGGTCGCGAGCACGATGAACTGCGCCTCAACCGTCTTGCCGTCGGACGTCGTCACCGACCAGCACTTCGCCCGCGCGTCGAACGCCGCGCGCTCGACGCGGGTGTCGAACTGGATGTCGCGGCGAAGATCAAAACGGTCGGCAACGTGGTTGGCGTAGTTCAGGATCTCCGGCTGCGGCGCGTAGCGCTCGCTCCAGTCCCACTCCTGCTGAAGCTCTTCCGAGAACGAGTAGGAATACTGCATGCTCTCGACATCGCAGCGCGCGCCGGGATAGCGATTCCAGTACCAGGTGCCGCCGACGCCACCGCCCTGCTCATAGACGCGCGCCGAGAAGCCAAGACCGCGCAGGCGGTGCAGCATGTACATGCCGGCAAAGCCCGCGCCGACGACGACCACGTCGTAAGCTTTCACGGTTCGAGCCGGACTCGCTTGCGCTTGCGACATCGGTTGGCGCTCCCTCGCTGTTTTCTCTTTGTTTGCGCCAGCATTCTCACAGACTCACAAAAGCGCAAGAGACAAATCGGCGGGCTCTGGCCTGTTTATTTTGTGCAGCGGAATGGCTCATCCGCCGCGTGGCGTCTGCACGCAAGATGCGCGGCCAAATCCGGATTGGCATCGTTGACGACGATGGGCTAGCTTCGAAGCGCCTTCGCTCAAGCAAAGCAACAACAGCAACGCGACGGCTGCCGGGAGAGAGCCATGAAATCGCCGATCTGCGACATGCTGGGCATCGAGTTCCCGCTGCTCGCCTTCAGCCATTGCCGCGACGTCGTTGCCGCCGTCAGCCGTGCCGGCGGCTTTGGCGTGTTGGGTGCCACCGTGCACACGCCCGACACGCTCGAACGCGAGCTGAAATGGATCGACGAGCATGTCGACGGCAAGCCCTACGGCATCGACGTCCTGATCCCCGAAAACATCTCGACCGCGGGCGAGAAGGACGTCACCTGGAAGAGCCTGGAGGCGCGCGTACCGCAGGAGCACCGCGCCTACACGCGCGACCTCCTGATGAAGTACGATATCGAGTTGACGACAAGTGATGTGGCCGACAATCAGCCGCAACCGTTCGACGCGAAGACCGCACTTCAGCTGCTCGAGGTCTCCTTCAACCATCCGATCCGATTGATCGCCAACGCGCTGGGCGTGCCGCCGAAGGCGATGATCGAGATGGGCAGGAAGCACGGCGTGCCGGTTGCCGCCCTCGTCGGCGCCAAGGAGCATGCGTTGCGGCAGGTTGCGGCCGGCGTCGACATTCTCGTGGTGCAGGGCACCGAGGCCGGCGGCCATTGCGGCGAGGTCTCCACCCTGGTGCTGGTGCCGGAGGTGATCAAGGCGATCAAGAACATCCGCGACGTGCCGGTGCTCGCGGCCGGCGGCATCATGACGGGACGGCAGATGGCCGCCTGCATGGCGATGGGCGCGGCCGGCGCCTGGACCGGTTCGGTGTGGCTCGCCACCGTCGAGGCCGAGACCACGGAGATCTTCCGCGAGAAGATGATCGCGGCATCCTCGCGCGACGCGATCCGTTCGAAGGGGCGCACCGGCAAGCCGGCACGCCAGCTCCGCTCGGTCTGGACCGATGCCTGGGACCGCGCGCCGGAAAGCCCAGGCGCGCTGCCGATGCCGCTGCAAAGCGTCATCAGCCGCGACGCCTTCAACGCGATCGACCGCGCGGCGGCGAGCGGCAACGCCAAAGCGCGCGACCTCGTCAGCTATTTCGTCGGCCAGGGCGTCGGCCTGATCGACAGCGTGAAGTCGGCGGGCGCGGTGGTGCAGGAGTTCAAGGAAGAATTTGCCGAGGCCGTCGAGCACATGAATGCGCTGGTGGCGGAGTAGCATCCACATCGTCATTGCGAGCGAAGCGAAGCAATCCAGACTGCCTCCGCTGATGCATTTCTGGATTGCTTCGTCGCTACAACGCAAAATTGCTTCGCAATTTTGTCGCGAGCTCCTCGCAATGACGAAGCAACTAACATCGTGAATCGAGATTATGACTGACAAGACCAATATCCCGGAAGACCTCATCCCCGTCATCGTCGGCGTCGGCGAGATCATCGACCGACCCAAGGAGATTACCGACGGCCTCGAGCCGTTGGATCTGCTCGAACAGGCGCTACGGCGGGCTGAGCAGGACGCCGGCGCAAAACTGCTTGGCGAGGTGCAGTCGCTCGACGTCGTCAACTTCCTGAGCTGGCGCTATCGCGATCCGGAAAAGCTTTTGGCGCAGCGGCTCGGCATTGCGCCGGCGCATTGCTATTACGGCCCGGTCGGCGGCGAGAGCCCGATCCGCTACATCCACGAGGCGGCAAAACGCATCGCGCGTGGCGAGTGCACGGTGGCGGCAGTCTGCGGTGCGGAGGCGCAGTCGACCGCGACCAAGGCTGAGCGCGCCGGGATCAAGCTACCCTGGACGCCGTTCGCCCATGACGTCGAGGAGCCCAAGCGTGGTGCGGCATTCCAGAAGCCGCTCGCGGTGAAGCTCGGCGTGTTCCGTCCCGTCACGGTTTATCCATTCTATGAGTCCGCCTCCTCCGCCCATTGGGGCCAGACGCCGCGCGAAGCCATGGCAGAGTCCGGCACGCTGTGGTCGCGCTACTCCGAAGCCGCCGCCGAAAATCCCAACGCCTGGCTGAAGCGGCGCTATGCGCCGGACGAGATCACGACGCCGTCGGCGGACAACCGCCTGATCGCCTGGCCCTACAACAAGCTCATGGTCGCCAACCCCAGCGTCAACATGGGCGGCGCGCTGCTGCTCACCAGCCTCGCCAGGGCGCGCGCGGCCGGCATCGCCGAGGACAAGCTGGTCTATCCGCTCGGTGGCGCCTCGGCCGAAGAGCCGCGGGATTACCTCCTGCGCGATCAGTTCCATGAAAGCCATCCACAGAATGCGGTGCTGAAGGCGGCGATGGACCTCGCCGGCGGCGACGGATTCGACGCGATCGAGCTCTATAGCTGCTTCCCTTGCGTGCCCAAGATGGCGCGGCGGACGCTTGGCCTCGGGGCCGACGTGCAGCCGACCGTGACCGGTGGTCTCACCTTCTTCGGCGCGCCGCTCAACACCTACATGACGCATGCGGCCTGCGCGATGGTGCGGCGTGTGCGCGATGGTGCCAAGCTCGGGCTGCTCTACGGCCAGGGCGGCTTCGTCACCAAGCACCACGCATTGGTGGTGTCGAAGACGCCACGTGCGGCGCTGGCGCAGGAGACCAGCGTGCAAGCCGAGGCCGACCGCAACAAGCGCGCGGTGCCCGAGTTCGTCACGGAGGTTTCAGGCAGGGGCAAGGTCGAGAGCTTTACGATGCTCTATGGCCGCGGCGGCGATGTCGAACACGGTGTGGTGATGCTGCGGACGGCGGACGAGCGGCGCACACTCGCGCGCATTCCGGCGAGCGACGCGGCGACGCTGGCGCATCTGCTCAACATGGATCGCACGCCGGTAGGCTCGCTCGGCGAGATCGCGATGGCCGCGGATGACGTGCCGGAGTGGCGGGTGGCGTAGCTTTCGTAGGGTGGGCAAAGGCGCTCTTGCGCCGTGCCCACCATTCTTCCTCCAATCACATGAAGACGGTGGGCACGCTTCGCTTTGCCCACCCTACGAGATCAACCTAGCCCTTCGGCGCCTGCTTCTCCGACGCCGTCGCCGGCTTGCCCTTGGCACCGGCACCGCCGGCGACGCGAACCTGGTCGCCGTCGGAAATACCATCCGGCGGGGCAGTGATCACGCGGTCGTCGGGTGCGATGCCCGAGGCGAGTTCAATCTCCTTGCCGAGATCGCGTGCGATGGTCACGGTCTTGAACTGCACCTTGTCGTCGGGACCGACGGTCGCAACACGCAGACCGCTGCCGTTGAAGATCAGGGCACTGGCGGGAATGCTCAGCGGCGCGGTGTCGCGCTGAAGGTTGAGCTTCACGCTGGCATAGCCGCCGGGCATCAACTCGCCGTTGGAATTGTCGAGCCGAAGCTGCATGCGGGTGGTTCCTGAGGCGACGTCGACGGCCTGCGAGGACGCCTCGACCGTCGCCTGGAATGTCCGGTTCGGGTATTCCGGCATGACCATGGTGGCCTTGGCGCCGATCTTGATCGCAGGCACGTAGTTCTGGGGAACGTTGACGTAAACGCGCAGCTTGGTGATGTCGGAGACCACGAACATCGCCGGGCCGGAGCCGCCGCCGGCATTGATCAACGCGCCGACGTCGGTATCGCGCGCCGTGACCACGCCATCGAACGGCACCGTGATCTTCTTGTAGCCGGCCAGCGCTTCAAGCCGTTCGACATTTGCCTGGCCTGAGTGGACGGCCGCGTTCTTGTTGGAGAGATCGGCGGTGCGCTCGTCGATCTCCTGCGCGGAGACGAAGTTGGAGGCGACCAGCGTCTTGCGCCGGTTGAGCGTTGCTTCCGAGAGCCTGGCACTGGCCTGCTGGCTGGCGAGGTCGGCGCGGGCCTGAAGCAGTTGCTGGTCGAGGTCGGGCGCCTCGATCTCGGCGATCACCTGCCCCGCCTTGACGCGCGCGCCCATGTCGACGCTCCAGCTCTTCAGATAGCCGGAGACGCGTGCGAAGATAGGCGCGCGGTAATAGGCTTCGAGCCGACCCGGCAGGTCGATGGTGCCGTTGAGGGATTTTGCGTTCGGCAGGGTCACCGCAACGCTGGGAACGGCCTGATCGTCGGTCCATTCCTTCAGCTTGGAGCCCTGCTCCTCGCGGGCACGAATGCCGGTACCCACGACGAGGCCTGCCGCAATCAGCGCCACCACGCCGAAGATGCCCAGTTTCCGGTGCGACACCGGGGAGCGGGGTTCAGTGGGCGACATGCGGAGTCTCCAATGGGGCGGCGGCTTTGGCGCCCTGTTTCTTGTGTACCATACTGAACACCACGGGAACAAACATCAGCGTGGCGAAAGTTGCAAAGATCAGGCCGCCGATCACGGCGCGGCCAAGCGGCGCATTCTGCTCGCCGCCCTCCCCGAGCCCCAAAGCCATCGGCGCCATGCCGATGATCATGGCGAGCGCGGTCATCAGCACCGGGCGGAACCGGACGAAGCCGGCCTCGAGTGCAGCGGCGATGGGGTCACCGAGCTCCTCGTAGCGCTCGCGGGCGAAGGAGATCACCAGCACGCTGTTGGCGGTGGCAACGCCCATGCACATGATCGCGCCGGTCAGGGCCGGCACCGACAGCGTCGTCTCGGTCATGAACAGCATCCAGACGATGCCGGCGAGCGCGGCCGGCAGCGCCGTGATGATCACGAACGGATCGGACCAGGACTGGAAGTTCACGACGATCAGGAAGTAGATCAGCACGACGGCACCGAGCAGGCCGAACAGAAGACCGGTGAAGGCGCTGTTCATGGTCTGCACCTGGCCGAGCAGCACCACGGAGGAGCCCTTCGGCACGTCCTTGGCGGTGTCGGCGATCACCTGGCGGATGTCGGCGGCGACCGCGCCGAGATCGCGACCCGAGGTCGTGGCAAAGATCTGCACCAGCGACTGGATGTCGTATTGCGACACCACCGCGCTCGAGGTCGAGCGCTTGATGTCGGCGATGCCGCCGAGGATCGGCGATTGCGAATTGCCGGTGGCCGTGATCGGCAGCGTCTGGAGCGCGCTGAGCGAGTCGATCTGGTATTGCGGCGTCTGCATCACGATCGAGTAGGACACGCCGTTGTCCGGATTCAGGTAGTAGGTCGGCGCTACCTGCGAGGAGCCGGCGAGATTGACCACGAGGCTGTTGGTGACGTCGCGCTCGGTCAGGCCGACATATTGCGCGCGGGTGCGGTCGACGTCGATGTTGAAGGTGGGATTGTTCGGCGACTGCTGGATACGCGCATCGGCAACGCCGGGAATCTTGCGAACCTTCGCCAGCAGGTTGTTGGCGTAGGCAAAGTTGGCGTTGATGTTGGCGCCGCGGATCTGCAGGTCGATCGGCGCCGGCGCGCCGAAGTTCAGGATCTGGCTGACGATGTCGGCGGGGAGGAACGCGAAGCTGACGCCGGGGAACAGGCGCGGCAGCTGCTCGCGCAGCACGCGCACGTGCTCTTCCGTCGGCTTGTGGCCCTCTTTCAGCTTGATCTGGATGTCGCCGTCCTGCGGGCCGATCACGCCCGTGTTGTTGTAGGTCATGTTGATGCCGGAGATCGGCATGCCGATGTTGTCGGTCAGCGTCTCGATTTCGCCGGGGATCAGCTTGCGGATCGCCTTCTGGACGTCTGCGAGCTGGTTGGCCGTCTCCTCCACGCGGGTGCCGACCTGGGTGCGGACATGCATCAGGATATTGCCGGCATCGACCGCCGGGAAGAAGTTGCGCCCGAGGAACGGCACCAGCGCGAAGGACGCGCCGACCACGCAGAGGAAGCCGATCACGAACACCGCGCGGTGCACCAGCGCCAGTCCCAGCAGATTATGGTAGCCGCCGCGGATGCGCTCGAACCGCTTCTCGAAGCCGCGCTGGAACCAAACCAGCGGATTGCGCGACTTCGGCGGGCCGCCCTCGTGATGGACGTGCGCCTGCAGCAGATAGTTCGCCATGGTCGGCACCAGCGTGCGCGACAGGATGAACGACCAGATCATCGCGAACATCACGGCTTCGGCCATCGGCACGAACAGGAAGCGGGCGACGCCGGAGAGGAAGAACATCGGCACGAATACGATGCAGATGCACAGCAACGAGACGAAAGCCGGCGTCACGATCTGGTTGGCGCCGTCGAGGATCGACTGCTCGACCGGCTTACCCTGCTCCAGATGGTAGTTGATGTTCTCGATGGTGACGGTGGCGTCGTCGACGAGGATGCCGACCGCGAGCGCAAGGCCGCCGAGCGTCATGATGTTGAGCGTCTCGCCGATCGCCGACAGCATGACGATGGCGCCGAGCACCGAGAGCGGGATCGAGACCGCGATGATGACCGTGGAGCGCCAGCTGCCGAGGAACAGCAGGATCATGACGCTGGTCAGCAGCGCCGCGATCACGCCTTCGATCGCGACGCCTTGAATCGCACCGCGGACGAACACCGACTGGTCGCCGATGAAGCCGATCTTCAGCGCGTCCGGCAGCTGGTCCTTGACGTCGATCACCTTCTGCTTGATGCCGGCGATGATGTCGAGCGTCGAGGTCGCGCCCGCCTTCAGCACCATCATCAGCACCGAGCGGTTGCCGTCGACATGGACGATGTTGGTCTGCGGCGGATTGCCGTCACGCACGGTCGCGACGTCGCGCACATAGACCATCGCGCCATTGACGGTCCTGATCGGCAGATTGCCGAGCTCGTCGATCTTCAGCGGCGAGTTGTTGAGCTGGATGTTGTATTCGAACTGGCCGATCTTCTGGGTGCCGACCGGCGTGATCAGGTTTTGGGCTGCGAGCGCGTTGGCGACGTCCTGGCCCGACAGGCCGCGCGCCTGGAGCGCGGTCGGATCGAGGTCGATCTGGATTTGGCGCTGCTTGCCGCCGAACGGATACGGGATCGCCGCGCCGGGCACGGTGACCAGCGGGGTGCGCAGGTTATTAATGCCGATATCGGCGAGGTTCTGCTCGGTCAGGCCATCGCCCGACAGCGCCACCTGGATGATCGGAACGGTCGAGGCGGAGTAGTTCAGGATCAGGGGCGGCGTTGCGCCCGGCGGCATCTGCTTCAGCAGCGTCTGCGAGATCGCGGTGACCTGCGCGTTGGCGGTGCGGATGTCGACGTTCGGCTGGAAGAAGATCTTGATGATGCCAAAGCCGTTATAGGAGTTGGCGGTAATGTGCTCGATGTCGTTGACGGTCGTCGTCAGCGCGCGCTGGAACGGCGTGGTGATGCGGCCGGACATCTGGTCCGGCGGCAGGCCGGTGTACTGCCAGACCACCCCGATCACGGGGATGCGGATGTCCGGGAAGATGTCGGTCGGCGTCCGCAGGGCCGCGAGCGGCCCGATGATCAGGAGCAGAAGCGCGAGCACGACAAACGTGTAGGGTCGGCTCAGGGCAATACGGACCAGAGCAATCATCGGTCAGGCAATTCCAAATCGGGGGACAGGGAACACGCCCCACGGGTTCCTGAGGCTGATTTACCCGAACACCGTGGAAATGGCCAACGACGGCGCCGCCCCGTGCGGTCACTTCCCTGCTATCGCACTGCGAAATCGCATTCCAGATATGCAGCCTGCGGCCGGAATATTACGGAAGCGGCTTACCCCCGTAAAAAGAAGCGGCTTACCCCCGTAAAAAAGCGGCGCCCGCAGGCGCCGCTTTCAGAACTGCGATCGTGTCCCGGCTCAGGCTGCGCGGACGTTGGTCAGGAACTTGCTGACCTCGATCTTGAGGCGGCTCGAGTCGTTGGACAGCATCTGCGCTGCCGACAGCACCTGCGAGGAGGCCGTGCCGGTCTCGGTCGCACCGCGCTGCACGTCGGTGATGTTGGAGGAGACCTGCTGTGTGCCCTGCGCCGCCTGCTGCACGTTGCGGGCGATCTCCTGGGTCGCTGCGCCCTGCTCTTCCACCGCAGCCGCAATCGCCGAGGAGATTTCGGAGAGACGCTCGATGGTCGAGGAGATCTCCTTGATGGCGCCGACCGAGTCGTTGGTCGCCGCCTGGATGCCGGAGATCTGCTGGCCGATCTCGCCGGTCGCCTTGGCGGTCTGCTCGGCGAGCGCCTTTACCTCGGAGGCGACCACCGCGAAGCCGCGGCCGGCTTCACCGGCACGCGCCGCCTCGATGGTGGCGTTCAGCGCCAAGAGGTTGGTCTGGCCCGCGATGGTGTTGATCAGCTCGACGACGTCGCCGATGCGGGAAGCCGCCTTCGACAGCTCGCTGACGCGCTCGGTGGTGGCACGGGCCTGGCCGACGGCGTCGCCCGCCATCCGCGCTGATTCCTGCACCTGGCGGCTGATCTCGCCGACCGACGAAGCCATCTCCTCGGTGGCCGAGGCCACCGACTGCACGTTGGTCGAGGCTTCCTCCGAGGCCGCGGCGACCGTGGTCGCCATCCGCTGTGAGCGGTCGGCGGTCGAGGTCAGCGTCGAGGCGGAGGCTTCGAGCTGGGTCGAGGCCGACGACACGGTCTGGACGATCTCGCCGATCATCGTTTCGAAATCGCGGGTGATGCCGTCGACGCGGCGGCCGCGCTCGATCTTGGCTTCGGCATCGGCGGCGGCGGCCTCGTCGGCGGCTTTCTTGGCGATCAAGGCTTCCTTGAAGATCTGGAGCACGTCGGCCATGGCGCCGATCTCGGTCTTCTCGCCGCGATGCGGGACTTCGGCGGAGAGGTCGCCCTTGCCGAGCGCCTGCATCGGCTGGATGATCGAGTTGATGCCGGCGGAGACGTCCTGGACCAGGTAGAAGCTGACGCCGATGCCGATGATCACGGCGGCGCCGAGGACGATCGAGACCAGCATGAAGGCATAGAAATAGCTGTCGGCGGCATCCTGGGCAGCCTGGTCGCCGCCCTTGGTGTTGAGATCGATGTCCTTCATCAGGACCTCATCCGACGCAAGGCCGATCTTGTTGACCGTCTTGGTGTTCAGCTCCTGGGCGTCATGCGGGACCTTGCCGGCCTCCTTGCGTGACAGCGCCATGACGTCTTCGGTGCCCTTCTTGTAGTCGTCCCAGAGCTTGGCCCATTCGTTGTACAGCCGGCGTTCCTCGGGTGAAGTGATCATCGGCTCGTAGGCCTTGCGGGACTTGGCGAGCGCCTCGATGACGGTGCCGGCCGTCTTTTCGTTGGCGAGCTTCTCCTCGAGGGTCTCGGACAGCATGTGCTGGCGGACCACGTTGCGGTAGGTGATGACGCTGGCGCGGAGTTCGCCGAGCACCCGGACGCTGGGCAGCCAGCTCGTGGTGATGTCGGTGGTGTTGGCGTTCATCGACCGCATCTTCGTGACGGCGAGCAGGCCCATGCCGGTCATCGCGACCAGCAGGAACGCCACGACACTGATGATCTTGGCGCGAATGGAAATGGTGGCGAACATAATCGGGTCTCGTTGTGCTGGCGCGGGCGCGCGTCCGGGAGGTCTTAACAATCAACCAAAAGGAGCGACGCCGACATCAGACAACAGAGCGACTGAGCAGATGTTAACTACGACTCCGTTCGAGTACGGAGCCTGAAAGAAATGAACAGGCAGCTAAGAACGTCCTGCGCTCAGCGCATGAGCCCAAGCGCGTCCGCGAAGAATTCCGGCCCGCCGAAATTTCCGGACTTCAGTGCGAGCAGCATATCGCCTGCTTCAGCGCCGACGGCGCGCAGCACCGGGACGCCCGCAGCGATCTCCGCGCCGACCAGGAAGCCGGGAATCCCGAGGCGATCGACGACGGCGCCGGAGGTCTCGCCGCCAGCCACGACCAGCCGACGGACGCCTGATTTCACTAGGTTTTCCGCAATGTCGGCCATCGCCTGCTCGATGGCGTGACCGGCTGCATCGCGGCCGTGGCGCGCCTGCAAGGCGGCGACCTGATCCGGTGTCGCGCTCGACGCGATCAGGACCGGACCGTCGGCTAAACGCGGCTTGGCCCAGGCGATCGCGCGCTGCACTTCGTCCGCTCCCGTAAGAATACGGTCCTGATCGAGATGGAGCACCGCCATGACGCGTTCGGCATTAGCGATCTGCTGTAGCGTCGCCTGCGAGCAGCTTCCGGCGAGGCAGGCCGCCGGTCCGCCGACGGCGGCGTCCGCCCCGCCGCTGCCAGCGGCCGACTTGACCTTGCCCGTCGAGACCAGAGCCCGCGCCAGTCCGAGGCCGATGCCGGAGGCGCCGACCGACAGCCGATGCTGGGCAGCGACGAGGCCGATGGCCTCGAGGTCGCGGTCGAACACGGCATCGATGATCGCGGCACCGATGCCCTTGCCTGACAATTCGGCAAGCCGAGCCCGCACGGCCTCCGCGCCGCGGGCGACGGTCGCGAGGTCGACGAGACCCACCTGCGTCTTGCTCTGGCGCGCCAGCACGCGCACCAGGTTGGAATCACGCATCGGGTTGAGCGGATGGTCCTTGAGCGGGCTCTCGTTCAGCGGCACGGCGCCGACGAACAGATTGCCCTGATAAACCGTGCGACCGGTCTCCGGGAAAGCCGGCGTCACCAGCACGACGGCCTCGCCGCTATCGGCGCGCAGCGCGTCCATCACCGGGCCGATATTGCCCGCATCGGTGGAATCGAAGGTCGAGCAGACCTTGAACAGCACATGGTGCGCCCCGCGGCCACGCAGCCATTTCTCCGCCGCACGCGAGCGCGACACGGCAAGGCCCGCCTCGATCGAGCGGCTCTTCAGCGACACCACGACGGCGTCGACCTCGGGCAGCGTGAGATCGTCCGCGGGCACGCCGATGGTCTGCACGGTACGCAGGCCCGCGCGCGTCAGCGTGTTGGCGAGATCGGAGGCGCCGGTATAGTCGTCGGCAATGCAACCCAGTGCGAGCGTCACGGCTTCACTCCCGCATAAGGCCTGAACCAGGCGAGGCCATCGGTGGTCTTGCCGCGCGGATTGTATTCGCAACCGACGAAGCCGGTATAGCCGAGCCGGTCGAGTTCGGTGAACAGGAAAGGATAGTTCAGCTCCTCGCCGTCGGGCTCGTTGCGCGAGGGGACGCTCGCGATCTGGATGTGCCCGATGATCGGCATCATCTCACGCAGGCGCATGGTGACGTCGCCGTGGATGATCTGGCAGTGATAGATGTCGAACTGGAGCTTCAGGTTCGCCAGTCTCAGCTCCTGGATCAGGTCGCGCGCGAAGCCGAAATCATTGAGGAAGTAGCCGGGCACATTGCGCGCATTGATCGGCTCGAGCACGATGTCGATGCCGTGCGGAGCGAAGAACTCCGCAGCCCACGCCACCGACTTGTAGAACGCCTCGATCGCGACCCGCTCGCCGCGGTTGGCAATGCCGGCCATCAAGTGCAGCCGCTTGACACCGGTCGCCTTGGCGTAAGGCAACGCGGTCTCCAGGCTCGCCTTGAGATCGGCGAAGCGCGCCGGCAGCGCCGCAAAGCCTTTCTCGCCGGCGTTCCAGTCGCCCGGCGGCAGGTTGAACAGCGCCTGCGTCAAACCGTTGCGCTTGAGCCGCTCGCCGACCACCTCGGCCGGATGCTCGTAGGGAAAGAGGAATTCGACCGCGGTGAAGCCCGCTTGCGCAGCGGCGTCGAAACGGTCAAGGAACGGCACCTCGGTGAACATCATCGAGAGATTGGCGGCGAAACGGGGCATCGGAATCCTCTTGGCTTACTTGTCGCCGGGAAGTTTTACGCCGGTGACCTGCGCGTACATGCGCGCCACCGAGGCGTCGTCATCGCGGCCCATGCCGGCAGCTGATGTCATCAGGAACATCTGGAGCGCGGCGGCCGAGACCGGCACCGGGAATCGGGCGCTGCGCGCCATGTCCTGGATGATGCCGAGGTCCTTGACGAAGATCTCCACCGCGCTGCGCGGCGTGTAATCGCCGTCAAGCACGTGGGGCATGCGATTCTCGAACATCCAGGAATTGCCGGCTGAGGCCGTGATCACCTCATAGACCTTGCGGATGTCGAGGCCCTGCTTGGCCGCGAACGCCATCGCTTCGCTGGCGGCGGCGATATGCACGCCGGCGAGCAACTGGTTGATCATCTTGAAGGCGGCGCCCTGCCCTGCGGCATCGCCGAGCTCGTAGAGTTTTGCCGCCATGGCATCGAGCGCCGGCCGTGCCTTTGCAAAGGCAGCGGGACTGCCGGAGGCGAGGATCGTCAGCTCACCTTGGGCCGCGCGCTGCGCGCCACCGGAGATCGGCGCATCCAGATAGTGACGGCCGGTCGCCTCCAACTGCTTTGCGAGGCGACGGGCCACATCCGGGTCCATGGTGGCGGAGGACAGGAAGACGCTGTCCTTCGGCAGGGTCTCGGCGGCGCCATCCTTGCCGAACAGGATGGTCTCGGTCTGCGCGGCATTGACGACGACGCTGACGACGATGTCGGCGCCCTTGGCCGCTTCCGCCGGCGTGCTGGCGCCTGCGCCGCCGTCCTTCACGAAACGCGCCACCGCGTCGGCCGAGACGTCGCAGCCGGTCACGGCATGACCGGCGCGCTTCAGCGAGGTCGCCATGCCGAATCCCATCGAGCCGAGCCCGATGACCGCGATACGCTGATTTTGCGACGTGGAGGCGGACATGCAACTGACCCTTGCGAACGTTTCCTGGACGGCCGCCCTTTGCGGCGGCTCACTGATCCGAATAACACGGCTTGGCCGCGCTGCCAAAGCGTGAGACAAGCGGGCATGACGGCTATGAGCAACGAGACCCGGCTGCGTGAGGATATCTGCCGCTTCGGACGGTCCTTGTTCGAGCGCGGCCTGACACCGGGCTCTTCCGGCAATATCAGCGTCAAGATGCACGACGGGGGTTGGCTCGTCACCCCCACCAACGCCTCGCTCGGCTTCCTCGACCCGGCGCGACTGTCGCGGCTGGACGCACGGGGGCGCCTCCTCTCGGGCGATGCGCCGACCAAGGAAGTTCCGCTGCACAACGCGCTCTACGATACGCGCGAAAGCGCGCGGGCGATCGTGCATCTGCACTCCACCCATTCGGTCGCGCTCTCGATGCTGCCCGAGATCGACCCGCGCGCCGCGCTGCCGCCGATGACGGCTTATTATCTGATGAAATGCGGCGCCACTGCGCTTGTGCCCTATTACCGCCCCGGCGATCCCGCGGTTGCGGATGTGATCAAGGGACTGGCGGGCAAATATTCGTCCGTGCTGCTCGCCAATCACGGCCCGGTGGTCGCCGGCGACACGCTGGAGGCCGCGGTGTTCGCGACGGAGGAGCTGGAGGAGACGGCGAAGCTGTACCTGCTGCTGCGCGGGATGAACCCGCGGTATCTGTCGCCGGAGCAGGTGAAGGATCTGGTGAAGGTGTTCGGGGTGACGCTGCCGGAGCATGGGCATGAGCATTAGCGCCCTTCGATCATGGGCGGACTAACGACGCCTCATCCACCACAGTCATTCCCCGCGGAAGCGGGGAATCCAGTACGCCGCAGCTTCTCCGTATCCAACTAGCGTCTCTGGAATACTGGATCGCCCGCCTTCGCGGGCGATGACACCGACCAGGTAGTAACTACAGCCCCAGATACGCCTTCCGTACGTCCGGGTTCCCCCTGATCTCCTCTGCCGGGCCCTGCATCAGCACGCGGCCGGTTTGCAGGATGTAGGCGCGGTCGGCGATCTCCAGGCACTCGGCCATGCGCTGCTCGACGATCAGCACAGTCATGCCGGCGTCGCGGATGCGCAGTACCGCCTGGAAGATTTCGTCGACCAGCTTCGGCATGATACCTTGCGAGGGCTCGTCCAGCATCAACAGCCGCGGGCGCGTCATCAGCGCGCGGCCGATCGCGAGCATCTGCTGCTCGCCGCCGGAGAGCGTCTCGGCGCGCTGCTCCAAACGTTCTTGGAGACGCGGGAACAGTGTGAAGACGAGATTGAGCGGCCCCTCGCGGTCGGCGTCACCGCGGTACAGATAACTGCCGAGGCGCAGATTGTCGCGCACCGACAGGCGCGGGAACAGGCGGCGGTTCTCCGGCACATAGGCGATGCCGGTGGCGGTGATGTGATGCTGCGCCATGCCGTCGAGACGCTTGCCGTCGAACGTCACCGTGCCCGAACGCGGACGCTCGGCGCCGGCGATGGATTTGAGCAGCGTCGACTTGCCCGCGCCGTTGGCGCCAGCGACGCAGACGATCTCGCCCTTCTGGACCTCGATCGAGACCGCCGAGATCGCGACCAGACCCTGATAGGCGGTCGTGACTTCATGCACCGACAGCATGACGATCTCCCAGATATGCGCTGATCACCTTGGGATCGCGGACGACGTCGGAAGGCTTACCCTCGACCAGCACCTTGCCGAGGTCGAGCACGATGGCGCGGTCGACCAGCGGCATCACGATCTCCATGACATGCTCGACCATCAAAACGGTGATGCCGGCATCGCGCACCTTGCGCACCAGCGCGACGCCGGTCTGCGCCTCGGTCGGCGTCAGGCCGGTGAGAACTTCGTCCAGCAGCAGCAGCTTTGGTTCGGTCGCCAGCGCACGGGCGACTTCGAGGCGGCGTTTCTCGGCCGGCACGAGGTCGCTCGCGAGCACGTCGGCGCGTGCGGCAAGGCCGGTGAATTCGAGCACCTCATGCGCCTTGCGGCGCGCCTCGCGCATCACAGTGTTGCGCACGAGAGCACCGACGATGACGTTGTCGATGACAGTCATGGTCTCAAAGCTCTTGACCACCTGGAAGGTGCGCCCGACGCCACGCTGGCAGCGTTCGGCCGCCGGCATGTTGGTGACATCCTCGCCGTCGAACCAGATCGACCCTTGCGTCGGCGGCAAGACGCCGGCGATGAGATTGAACAGCGTCGACTTGCCGGCACCGTTCGGCCCGATCAGACCGACGATCTCGCCGCGGCCGACCGAGATCGAGACATCGCTGTTGGCGACGAGGCCGCCAAACCGCTGCCAGACGCCGCGGGTTTCAAGGAGCGCAGTCATCGCGTGGCTCCTCTTGCCTTCGAACGGGAGAACAGGCTCACCAAGCCTCGCGGCAGGGCCAGCGAGATCGCAACGATCAGCGCGCCATAGACGATGAGGTCGACGCCGCGGCCGGAGCCACCGATATAGGAGCGCGTCAGCTCCGTCATCGGGATCAGGATGGCAGCCCCAAGCACAGGCCCCCAGAGGGTGCCGATGCCGCCGAGCACGGCCGGCAGCGCCATCAGCAGCGAGAACTGGAAGCCCATCACGCTTTCAGGATCGATATAGGCGAGAAACTGCGCATAGAACGCGCCCCCGATGGCGACGAGGAAGGCGGAGACCGCGGCCGCGCCCATCTTGGAGTTGAACACGACGACGCCGAGGCTCTCGGCCGCTTCCGGATTGTCCTTCACCGCGCGCCACCAAAAGCCCCATTTGGAGTCCTCCAGCCACCAGGTGACGAACCAGGCGAGGCTGCACAGCACCAGCGCGAAATAGAAGTACGGCAGCTTGCTGCGCATGAACTGGAATTTCAGCCAGCTGTCGCCGCGCACGGGAACGGTGATTCCCATCGCAGCCCCCGCCCATTCCCAGTTCTGGAACAAGAGCAGTCCGATCTCGGCGATGACGATGGTCGCGATCACGAAGTAATGGCCGCGCAGGCGGAAGAAGGGATAGCCGAGCCCCATTGCGATGATCGCCGCAATCACGCCGCCGGCGAGCATGCCGAACCAGGGCAGCACGCCGAACTTGGTGAACAGCAGCTCGGTGGTGTAGGCGCCGATGCCGAAATAGAGCGCGTGCCCCAGCGAGATCTGCCCGCAATAGCCGGACAGGATGTTCCAGCTCTGCGACAGCGCCGCATACATCAGGGTCAGGATCAGGATGTTCTGGACGTAAACATCCTTGATCAACAGCGGAGCCAGCGCTGCGAGCCCGGCCAGCACTGCGGCGATGATGAGATCGCGGCGGCGCCGCGCTGCAAAAGCCTTGTCCATCACATCGACCCGAACAGGCCACGCGGCCGGATGAAGACGACGAGGAGATAGACGGCATAGATGCCGACGGACTTCAGCGATGGCGGCAACACCAGCGCGGTCACCGCTTCGACCAGGCCAACAATGATGCCGCCGGCGAAGGCGCCGAACACGCTGCCGAAGCCGCCGAGCGCCACGGTGACGTAGGCGATCAGCGCGAACGACGCGCCGACATCGGGATAGATGTAGAAGAACACCGCCATGATCGCACCGGCGAGACCGACCAGCGCGGCGCCGAGGCCCCAGCCGAACGCGAACACGCGGTTCTTGTCGATGCCGACGAGCGCGACGGCGCCGGGATCCTCGCGGGTGGCTTCCAGCGCGCGGCCGAAGTCGGTGCGGTGGATGAAGAGGTAGAGCCCGGCGAAGGCCGCGATCGAGACCAGCGCACCGATGAGCTGCGGCTCGGGCAGGAAGATGCCGGCGACCGAGATGGTTTTACCGCCGAGCCAGGACTGTGGAATGCTGCGATAGTCCGGCGTGAAGAAGTACTGCGCGAGGCCGCGCATCACGATCGCAAGGCCGAAAGTCGTGAAGATCTGCACCATGCCGGCATTGGCCTTGGCCCGCATGGCGAAGCGTACAAGGAGTAGATAGACCACCGCTCCGAACACGAACATCGCCGCGGCGACCAATGGGGCCGACAGCAGGGGATCGATCGCGAAGAACGCGAACAGAAAGAAGGACAGGTACATCGCGAGCATCAGGAATTCGCCATGGGCGAAGTTCGTGACGTCCATCAGGCCGAAAATCAGCGCGAGGCCGACCGCGATCAGTCCGTAAAGCAGGCCCATCAGAAGGCCGCTCGCGAGACTCTGGATAATGGCTTGAGCTGTCAAAAGTCGTCCCCCGAAATAGATCCTCATCCTGAGGAGCGCGCACCAGCGCACGTCTCGAAGGATGGCCCAGCCCTCGTCCTTCGAGACGCGGGCTACGCCCGCTCCTCAGGATGAGGGCGGGAGCTACGTCCGAGCTCCCGCTTCCCAATCTTACTTCATCGGCCAGATCGCTTCCGCGATCGCGGCCTGCGGCGGGAAGATGGTGACGAACTTGCCGCCGACATATTGCAGCAGCACCGGGTCGGCGTCGTTGTTCTGGCCGGCCTCGTCGAACTTGACGCGCTTCCAGGGCATGATGGTCTGCTCGCCCGGGATGTCGGTCGCGGCCAGTGCATCGCGGATCTTCTCGCCGTCGGCCGACTTGGCGCGGTTGATGGCGTCGGCCAGGATGATCAGGCCCATGAACTGGCGCGAGGTCAGGTCGTTGAAGTCCTTGCCCGAGCGCGCCTTGAACATCTCGTTGATCTTGCCGACCATGGGACGCTTCTGCGCGAGATCGAGCGAGAAGGTGCCGCGCGAGATCACGCCTTCGAGCTTGTCGCCGACGGCATCATAGAGCGCCTTCTCCGAGAAGCCGGCGTCCTGCGCCACGATCGCGTTCGGCTTGTAGCCGAGCTCGCCCATGGTCTTGACGAGCAGGATGCCGTCCGTGGTGTAGCTCGAGGGCATCAGCACGTCGGCATTGGCGCTCTTGAGCTGCTGCACTTCGGCCGACAGCGACGGCGAATTGGCGCGATACTTGATGTCGGAGACGATCTTGTAACCGCGCTCGCCGGCGATCTTGGCCTGGGCGTTGCCGGAATCGGTGCCGAAGATGGTGTCCTCGTGGAACAGCGACAGCGTCTCGATCTTGGTGCCCTTCTTCTTCAAAGCATCGAAGAAGTCGAACATCGCAGCCGAGTACATCTCGTCATGCGGGGCGGCGCGGAAGTAATATTTGAGGCCGCGGCGATGCAGGCTCGGCGAGGAGTTGTCGGCGGAGACGAACGGGATCTGGTAGCGCTCGCAGATCTGGCTGACGGTGACGGCGACCGCGCTTTGATAGGTGCCGATGATCGCGGAGACCTTCTCCTGCGTGATCAGGCGCTCGGCCTCGGCGCGGCCCTTTTGCGGATCGGCCTGGTGGTCGGCGAACACGAGGCGGACTTTTGCGCCGCCGAGGCCCGGCAGACCCTCGCCCTTGGCCAGCGGCAGATCGAAATCGGTGTCCTTGTTGATGACCTCGAGCGCGGTCTCATAGGCCTTCTGCGCGTCGACGCCCTGCTGCGCGCTGCCGCCGGAGAACGGATAGATCACGCCGATCACGACCTCGGAGGTCTGGGCGCGTGCAGCGAGCGGCACCAGCGCGGCAGTGGCTGTGGCACCAAGCAGCACGTCGCGGCGAGAGATCGTCATGGCAAAGTCCCCTGTTACTAAATTTCGACTGATCGAATGGAGCGATTGATGGACGCGGTAAAGCCCGAAGAAGCAGCAAACGCTGCCTACTAAATCACGGCCATGTTCCGGTTCTTCAGATCCGTCACCAGCATCAGGCCGGGCGAATGCGTGATCGCGAACGGCAACCTGGCGGCGTTGATCACCGATTGCGGCGTCACGCCGCAGGCCCAGAACACCGGGATCTCGTCGTCGGCGACGGGCACGGGATCGCCGTAATCCGGCTTGGCGAGATCCTTGATGCCGATCAAATGCGGATGCCCGAGATGCACGGGGGCACCGTGCACGGCGGGATAACGCGAGGTGATCTGCACCGCGCGGATCGCATCGGCCGGCTTGAACGGACGCATCGACACCACCATGGGACCGGCGAACGGACCGGCCTCGCCGCAGGCGATGTTGGTGCGGTACATCGGCACGCGCACGTTCTGCTCGATGTGGCGGATCGGCATGCCCTCGTCGAGCAACGCCTCTTCGAACGAGAACGAGCAGCCGAGCACGAAGGTCACGAGATCGTCGCGCCAATGCTTGGTCACGTCGGTCGGCTCGTCGACCACCTCGCCGTCGCGCCAGATGCGATAGCGCGGCACGTCGGTGCGGATGTCGAGATCGGCGCCGAGCGCGGGGATGTGCGGGCTGCCGACATCGGACATGCCGATGATCGGGCACGGTTTCGGATTGAGCTGGCAGAAGCGGTGAAAGGCGCTGGCATATTCGGCCGGCAGGATCGCCAGATTGCCCTGGACGAAGCCGGGAGCGACGCCGGCGGTAGATCCGACCTGGCCGCCGCGATAGGCGAGCCGTGCCAGGCGGCTCGGGAGCGTGTCGGGCGTTTCAGTTTGCTGCGCTGCCACCAAAACAGTCATTTGATCGACCTGCCTATAAACTCGACAAAGACAGCCAACACCAAGCATGCTATAAAGTCTAATCTTCCTTTCTAATCGATATCGATAAATTCAATTTATCGATCGGGAAAATCCTTCTCAATGCTGGACTTCAGGTCGATCGAAACCTTTCTCTGGGTTGTGAAGCTCGGCAGCTTTCGCGGCGCCGCAGCACGGCTCAATACGACCCAGCCGGCGATCTCCCAGCGCATCGCCCAGCTCGAGCGCGAGATGGGCGTGAAGCTCCTCAACCGCGATCATCGCGTTGCTTCGCCGACGCCGAGCGGCCGGCAGATGATGGTCTATGCCGAGAAGCTGATCGGTCTGAGGGCGGCGATGATCGCCGAGATCGGCGATCGCTCGGCGATGCGCGGCGTGATGCGCCTCGGCGTCGCCGAGACCATCGTGCACACCTGGCTGCCGCGGCTCGTCAAGAGCATGAACGAAGTCTATCCGAACCTGTCGCTGGAGATCGAGGTCGACATCACGCCGAACCTCACTGCGCGCCTGCTCGCGCAGGAAATCGAGCTCGCCTTCGTGGTGGGGCCGCTGTCGGCGTCGGGCGTCCACAATCGCGTGCTCGCGGATTATCCGATCGGCTTTCTCGCAAGCCCCTCGCTCGGGCTCGGCGACGGCCCGGTGACGCGCGCCGACCTCGCGCGGTTTCCGATCATCACCTTCCCGCGCAAGACCAGGCCCTACGAGGTCGTGCGCGAAGTCTTCGACCGGCCGGAGCTGCCGCCGATCCGGCTGCATGCGTCCGCATCGCTGGCGACGGTCATCCACATGGCGGTCGAAGGGCTCGGCATCGCCGTGATCCCCGACGCCATCGTCGAGAACGAGCTCGCCGACGGGCGGTTGCAACTGCTCCAAACCGATCTCGCCATAGCGCCGCTGACATTCACGGCGAGCTGGCTCGCCTCGCCTGACGTCGTCGCGGTGGAGCGCGTCGCCGAGCTCGCACGGCAGATTGCGCAGAGCAGCCTCGCGGTTGACGAGTCCGCGCCGGCGCGTCATTGAAAAAGGCGCCGGACAACCGAGAGACCGACCGCATGAGCCGAGCCGCCACCAATCTGCAAATCGATTCCGCCCGCCTCTGGGGCTCCATCCACGAGACCGCCCAGTTTGGCGGGACGGCCAAGGGCGGCGTACGGCGGCTGACGCTGAGCAGCGAAGACAAGCAGGTGCGCGACTGGTTCCGCAAGGCTTGCGAGGACGCCGGCCTCGATGTGCACACCGATGCGCTCGGCTCACAGTTCGGCCTGCGCAAGGGCCGCGACATGACGAAGCTGCCCGTCGGGATCGGCTCGCATCTCGACACCCAGCCGACCGGCGGCAAGTATGACGGCATTCTGGGGACGCTCGGCGCGCTGGAAGTGATCCGCACGCTGAACGACGCAGGCATCGAAACCGAAGCGCCGATCTGCGTCGTCAACTGGACCAACGAGGAAGGCTCGCGCTTCGCACCGGCGATGATGGCCTCCGCCGCTTACGTCGGCGATTTCACCACCGATGACATCCTGTCGCGCAAGGATATCGACGGCACTTCCGTCAGCCAGGCGCTCGACAGCATCGGCTATCGCGGCGACAAGCCGGTCGGCTTCCAGAAGCTCGGCTGCTTCGTCGAATTGCACATCGAGCAAGGTCCGATCCTCGAGGCCGAGGGCAAGACCATCGGCGTGGTCGATTCCGGCCAGGGCGTGCTCTGGTACGACGGCAAGATTTCCGGCTTCGAGAGCCATGCCGGATCGACGCCGATGCCGCTGCGGCGCGATGCGCTCGCGACGCTCTCCGAAATCGTGCTGGCGATGGAGGCCATTGCGAAGAAGCATGGGCCCAAAGCAGTCGGCACCATCGGCGAGGCCGTGATCGCAAATCCCTCGCGCAACGTCATTCCCGGCGAGATCGCCTTCACCATGGATTGCCGCAGCGCGGATGGCGCCATCATGGACGCGCTCGATCGCGATCTGCGCGCCGCCATTGCCGAGATCGCCGCGCGCCGCAAGGTCGAGGTCAAGATCGACCTGGTCTGGCGCAAGCCGCCGACGCATTTCGATCCCAAGCTGATCGCGGCGGTCGAGAACGCGGCGAAGACGCTCGGCTATTCCTCTCGCCGCATCACCTCCGGCGCCGGCCACGATGCCTGCAACCTCAACACCGTCATGCCGGCGGCGATGGTGTTCGTGCCTTGCAAGGACGGCATCAGCCACAACGAGCTGGAAGACGCCACGCAGCCCGACTGCGCCGCGGGCACCAACGTGCTGATGCATACCGTGCTGGCGATCGCCGGCGTCGCGTCCTGATCGGAGAGAGCCATGCGCGGAGTTTTCGTCGACGCCAACGAAGCCCTCGCCGTGATCATGGAGCGGCTCGGGAAGCCCGGCGACCCCGAGGTGCGGATCCACAGGGATCCCGACATCAAGCCCGAACAATATCCTGAAGTCCTCGATGGCGCCGAGATCGCCATCGTCGACCACACCGCGCTGCCGACCGAGGTCGCGAAGACATGCACAGGCCTGAAGCATGTCGTGTTCCTCGGCACCGGCGCGCGCAGCTACATGAATCCGGAAGAGCTCGCCGAGCTCGGCATCTCCGTGCACCTGATCAAGGGGTATGGCGACACGGCAGTCGCGGAGTCCGCGATCGCCCTGATGTGGGCCTCCGCCCGCGTCATCGCGATGATGGACCGCGAGATGCGCGTCGGCAATTGGCTGCGCGAGGACGGCATGCAGCTAACCGGCAAGACGCTCGGCCTGATCGGCTTCGGCGGCATCGCCGCGGAAGTCGCACGCATTGCGGTCGGCTCAGGCATGAAGGTGATCGCCTGGAACCGGTCGCCAAAGAGCCATCCGGGCGTCGAGTTCACCGATCTCGACACGCTATTGGCGAGAAGCGACGTCGTGTCGCTGCATCTGCTGCTCAACGACGAGACCCGCGGCATGATTACGCGCGAGAAGATTTTTGCGATGAAGCCCGGTGTCATCCTGATCAACACCGCGCGTGCCGCCGTCGTCGACGAGACCGCGATGATCGACGCGCTGAAGTCCGGCCACATCCGCCATGCCGGCCTCGACGTCTTCAACATCGAGCCCCTGCCCGGCGACCATCCGTTGACGAAGATTCCGAACGTGACGCTGTCGGCGCATTCGGCCTTCCGCACGCCGGAAGCGAGCGAGAACCTGATTGAAGCGGCATGGGTCCATTGCCGCCGGATCGTGAAGGGATAAAAGCAACAACAATGGCCGACTATCGCACCATCAAGGCACAGCCGCTCACCAATGTCGTCCGTGCCATCGTCAAGGCGGGCGGATCTACGGACCGCGAAGCCGAGCTCGTGTCCACCAACCTCGTCGAGGCCAATCTTAGAGGACATGACTCGCACGGCGTCGGCATGATCCCGCGCTATGTCCAGAGCGTCACCACGGGCGGCCTCGCCGTGAACCAGCACGTCAAGATCGTGCTCGACACCGGTCCGCTTCTCACCCTGGACGGCCTCACCGGCTATGGCCAGGTGATCGGCCATGAGGCGATGGAGCTGGCGGCAGAGCGCGCCAAGCGCAACGGCGTGTGTCTCGTCGGCCTCTCCAACTCGCACCACATCGGCCGCATCGGCCATTGGGCCGAGCAGTGCATCGACCACGGGCTGGTCTCGATCCACTTCGTCAACGTGATCTCGCGCCCGATCGTGGCGCCGTGGGGCGGCAGCGATGCGCGCCACGGCACCAACCCGTTCTGCGTGGGCATCCCGCGCAGGGGCAAGGACCCGATCGTGCTCGACTTCGCCACCAGCAGGATCGCGCAGGGCAAGACCCGCGTCGCCCACAACAAGGGCGTCGAGCTCGAGCCCGGCACCATTATCGACAACGAAGGCAAGCCCACCGTCAATCCGCGCTACACCGTGATCCCGCCGCACGGCGCCATCCTGCCGTTCGGCGAGCACAAGGGCTCGGGGCTCGCACTGGTGTGCGAAATCCTCGGCGGGGCGCTCTCCGGCGGGCAGGTGGTCAAGGGCCCGTCCGACGGCAAGTACAACGTCCTCAACGGCATGCTCTCGATCGTCATCGACCCGAACAAGCTCGGCACCGGCGACAACCTTGCGAGCGAGGTCGAGAGTTTTGTTGCCTGGCACACCGGCTCGCCGCCCGCTCCCGGCATCGACAAGGTGAAGATCGCCGGCGATCCCGAGCGCGAGACCAGGAAGAAGCGTCTGGCCGAAGGCATTCCGGTCGACCCGACCACCTGGCAGGAAATCCTGGAGGCCGGGACGAAGTTCGGACTGGACCAGGCTGCGATCGAGAAGATCGCGGGCTAGTCGGGAACGAAGCGCATCGCTGAGAATAGCCCGGCCAAGTGCACTATCGCGCAACGAGGTCTGGACTAAAGCGAAGCATCACCGCACTCGTGGAGCGGATTTGAACCGGCCCGCGTCGTCTCACGACAACGCGAATATCCCGGTCCACATCCGCCCCCGAGGTTCACATGTTCTCCCGTCTTGCAAAGCTCATGTCCGGCTCGAGCGAGCCGTTACCCGAAATCGACTTCTACCGGCACCGGCTCGCGATCTATGAAAGCGAGCTGGGCGAGCCCGAGCACAGCTTCACGGACAGCGCGGAGCGCCGCATCGACATCCACGCCTTTGGCCGCGATTTCGTGCCGGTGTGCGAAGAGGGATCTGACGAAGGTTATGTGCTTCTGACCAACGGCATGAGCGAACAGCGAATGCCGGGGGTGCATGGCGACGCAAAGCCACGTGCCGAGCTGATGTGGTATGTCCGGGAGCCGACAGAGGAGGTTTGCGCCAATCTGCGCTGGCTCGCCAATCTGCCGTTCATCGACACGACCTGGTTCGGTTTTGGTCATCGCGTCGCGCTGCCGTGTCCGCCGGTTGCAGGAACGGACTTCCAGACGTTCCTGTTTCTCACACCGATCATCGGCCCCGATAAGCAGATCGCCGAGGCGCTGGAGATCGCGTGCGATCCCGTGGAGATCCTGACCGTGAACCTGATCTCGCATCAAGAGCTCGGCCTCATCAAGTCCCAGGGACTCGACCCGTTTCTCGATCTGCTCGACGAGAACGATTATCCGCCGATCTTCGATCCGACGCGGAAATCGTATGTGTAGGGTGGGTTAGCCCTGCAACTGCGCGAAGCGCAGTTGCTCGGCGTAACCCACCTCTTCTGTCTCCGCGGATACGAGCAGTGGTGGGTTACGCCTTCGGCTAACCCACCCTACGCAGCTCGCCCCGCCTCAATCCACCATATCCGCGACCGCCTTGCCGCAGGCGGTGGTGTCGGCGTTGCCGCCGAGATCCTTGGTGCGGAGCGTGCGTTCGGCGAGGGTGCGCTCGATCGCATCGACGATCGACTTACCGGCCTCCTTCTCGCCGAGGTGCTCGAGCATCATCGCGCCGGACCAGATCGCGCCGATCGGGTTGGCGATGCCCTGCCCCGCAATGTCGGGCGCCGAGCCGTGCACCGGCTCGAACACCGAGGGGAAATCGCCCTCGGGATTGATGTTGCCCGATGGCGCGATGCCGATGGTGCCGGTGCAGGCCGGGCCGAGATCGGAGAGGATGTCGCCGAACAGATTCGAGCCGACCACGACGTCGAACCAGTCCGGATGCAGCACGAAGTTCGCGGTCAGGATGTCGATGTGGTACTTGTCCCACTTCACGCCCGGAAACTTCTTCGCCATCGCCTCCACGCGCTCGTCCCAATAGGGCATGGTGATGGAGATGCCATTGGACTTGGTCGCCGAGGTCAGGTGCTTCTTCGGCCGCGACTGCGCGAGCTCGAAAGCGAATTTCAGGATGCGGTCGACGCCGATGCGGGTCATCACCGTCTGCTGCGTCACGAACTCGCGGTCGGTGTCCGGGAACATGCGGCCGCCGACGGAGGAATATTCACCTTCGGTGTTCTCTCGCACCACCCAGAAATCGATGTCGCCGGGCTTGCGGTTCGCCAGCGGCGACGGCACGCCGGGCATCAGCCGCACCGGGCGCAAATTCACATACTGGTCGAACTCGCGGCGAAACTTGATCAGCGACCCCCACAGCGAGACGTGATCCGGAATCTTGGCCGGCCAGCCGACGGCGCCGAAATAGATCGCGTCATGCTTGCCGATCTTTTCTTTCCAGTCGTCCGGCATCATCTGGCCGTGCTTCTCGTAATAGTCCCAGGACGAGAAGTCGAAATGGTCGAAATGCAGGGACACCCCGTGCTTCTTCGCCGCTGCCTCCAGAACGCGCAGGCCCTCGGGCATCACTTCCTTGCCGATGCCGTCGCCGGGAATGACTGCAATCCGGTATTGTTTCTTGCTCATCGAGAACGTCCCTGGTTGGTCCGGCAGCCGCCGCCTTTTTGACCGCACTGCAATGGACCAAACTCGGCAGCAGTGCAACGCTGCACTGCAATGTTGACCGTGGCGCGGCCGAGCGCCTACTGGTTTGATCCTGATGTTCCCACCGAGCGAGTACCCTTCATGGATCTGCATCTGCGTGGCAAGCGCGTCCTGATCACAGGCGCGTCCAAAGGCATTGGCGCAGCCGCCGCCGAGGCGTTTGCCGAGGAAGGCGCAAACCTCCTGCTCGCCGCCCGCAGCGGCGACCAGCTCAAGGCGCTGGCGGACCGCCTGCGCTCCGCGCACCAGATCGATGCCGCGACGAGCATCGTGGACCTGCGCAAGGCCGAGGATTTGGCGCGGCTCGCGAGGGAAGCCGCCGACATCGACGTGCTCGTCAATAATGCCGGCGACATCCCCGGCGGCTCGATCGACAAGATCGACGAGGCGACCTGGCGGCACGCCTGGGAATTGAAAGTGTTCGGCTACATCAACCTGACGCGGCAGATCTACGCGCAGATGAAGGCGAAGGGCGGCGGCGTCATCGTCAATGACATCGGCGCGGCCGGCGAAAAATTCGATGCCAATTACATCTGCGGCAGCGCCGGCAACGCCGCATTGATGGCCTTCACCCGCGCGCTCGGCGGCAAGAGCCTCGCCGACAACATCCGCGTGGTCGGCATCAATCCCGGCCCGGTCGGCACCGATCGCCACGTCACCCTGCTCAAGACGCGGGCAAAGCACCAATTCGGCGACGAGAGCCGCTACAAGGAATTCCAGAAGAGCCTGCCGCTCGGCCGGCCCGCGCATGCGCGCGAGATCGGCGATCTCATGGCGTTCCTGGCGTCCGATCGCGCCGGATATACGTCGGGGGTCATCTATACCGTGGATGGCGGCATCAGCGCGGGCTGGGGTTAACTCTATCCGCGTCATTGCAAGCGCAGCGAAGCTATCCAGATTGCCATCTCAGGTACATTTCTGGATTGCTTCACTGCGCTCGCAATGACGATTGAATAAGCACAGGAGTAGAATAGTTGTCTCAAGACCTGATCCGCGAAACGGCCTGCGCCGTCGTCGATAAGCTGCGATCCGGCGACGTCTCGCCGCTCGAGCTTCTGGATGTGCTGGAGAAGCGCATCGGTGAGGTCGACGGCAAGGTCAACGCGCTGCCGACGCTATGCTTCGACCGCGCGCGAGACAACGCCAAGGCGCTGATGCAGAAGCCGGCCGGAGCCCGCGGGCTGCTCGCGGGCCTGCCGGTACCGATCAAGGACCTGACCGATGTCGCGGGCGTGCTGAACACACAGGGTTCGCCAATCTTCAGGGACAATGTGCCCAAGCAGTCCGATCTCATGGTCGAGAACCTCGAAGGCAATGGCGCGGTCGTCTACGCCAAGTCGAACACACCGGAATTCGGCGCCGGCGCTAACACCTTCAACGAAGTGTTTGGCGCGACGCTCAATCCCTGGGATACGACGAAGTCTGCGGCCGGCTCCTCCGGTGGCGCGGCGGTGGCGCTGGCCACCGGCATGGCCTGGCTCGCCCAGGGCTCCGACATGGGCGGCAGCCTGCGCAGCCCCGCGGCGTTCTGCGGCGTCGTCGGCATGCGGCCGAGCATCGGGCGCGTCGCACATACGCCCAAATCGGCGATCGACCGCAATCTCGGCGTGGTGGGGCCGATGGCGCGCAACGTCGAGGATCTTGCGCTGCTGTTGGATGCCATGAGCGGTGACTATGCGGACGACCCGCTGTCGCTGCCCGCACCTGCGACCTCGTTCCTGTCGGCGGCGCAGTCAGGCAAGAAGCCGAAGCGCATCGCCTATTCGCCCGATCTCGGCATCACCCCGGTCGATCCCGAGGTCAAGGCGATCACGCGCAAGGCCGCTGAACGCTTCGCGGAGGCCGGCGCGATCGTGGAGGAAGCGCATCCGGACTGGCGCGAGGCGCATGAATGCTTCCACGTCCTGCGCGCCTTCGATTTCGCGATCACCAAGGCCAATCTGCTGCGGACCAAGCGCGACCTCCTGAAGCCCGAGGTGATCTGGAACATCGAGGAAGGCCTCAAGCTCACCGTCGAGCAGCTCGCGCGCGCCGAGGCGCAACGCGTCGGCATGACCGCGCGCGCGATCGAGTTCTTCAAAAACTACGACCTGCTGTTGACGCCAACCACGATCGTGCCGCCCTTCCCGATCGAGCACCGCTATGTCGCCGAATGCGCCGGCAAGAAGTTCGAGAACTATGTCGAATGGCTCGGCATCGTCTACGCTATCACGCTCGCCTGCTGCCCGTCGCTGTCGCTGCCCTGCGGCTTCACGGCGTCTGGCCTCCCGGTCGGCGTACAGGTCGTCGGTGCCCCGCGCGCGGATGCGCAGGTGATCGCCGGCGCGAAGGTATTGGAAGATATTCTGGGTCTGCGCGGCTCCACGCCGATCGATCCCAAGGTGAAGGCCTGACGCGAGCCGCACCGGCGGGGACTTGGCCGTCCCCGCCGTGCGCCGGTCAGACCCTAGTCGTTCGCTTTCGGCCCGCCGTGATACCGATGCGCATCGTATCCGGCCTCATCCGTTGGAGCGGCGAAGGCGAAGGAGTTCGGATGCGTTTCCGACATCTGGGCGGTGGCCGCCGAAGCCATGTGCGAGTGATTCATTGCCTCGTGGGCAGAGGCGGCGGAGCAAAGCGCGACCAGCATGGCCGACGCTGCGAGAACTGATTTCATCATGATGTGACGTGCCTCTTGTGAGTGCCACCAGCAAATTGCAGATGGATCTCGCCGCGTAGGATTGCCAGTTTGAATCCAGGCACGCGATATAGGCGCGGCATAAGCATTTCGCGCTCCAGTATAGGCTTCCAGCGTTTCTGGCTCGCTCCCGCGGCGGGGAAAGCCGCTCACCTCGAGGCGGTATTCGCCTCCAGGCCGCGACTGTACCGCGACATCGCAAAGCAAAAGACAAAGTAGATCGCGGCGACGAAGATGTAGACCTCGACCGAGAATTGCTGCCAGGCCGGATCGATGATCGCGGTCTTGGCCGTCGTCAGCAGGTCGAAGATGCCGATGATCAGGACTAGGCTGGTGTCCTTGAAAAACGCGATGAAGGTGTTGACCAGCGGCGGGATGACGTGGCGGATCGCCTGCGGCAGCACGATCAGACGATGCTTGCGCCAGTAGGACAGCCCGAGCGCATCGGCGGCCTCATATTGCCCGCGCGGCACGGCCTGGAGGCCGCCGCGGATGACTTCGGCAAGATACGCGCCCGCGAACAGGATGATGGCGATCTGCGCGCGCAGCAGCTTGTCGATATTGAAGCCGCTCGGCATGAACAGCGGAAACATCACGCTCGCCATGAACAACAGGCTCACCAGCGGCACGCCGCGGATCAGTTCGACATAGAGCACGCTGAGCGAGCGGATCGCC
The DNA here is from genome assembly GCF_052075965.1 of Bradyrhizobium sp. 482_C4_N1_8. NCBI lineage: Bacteria > Pseudomonadati > Pseudomonadota > Alphaproteobacteria > Hyphomicrobiales > Nitrobacteraceae > Bradyrhizobium > Bradyrhizobium sp. 482_C4_N1_8. The sequence continues at coordinate 6,813,088 of NZ_CP197231.1, forward strand.
GGCAGCTTTGAGCGCCGGCCGAGCGCGACGAGGATGCCGAGCGGGAAACCAAAGGCCAATCCAAACGTCGCCAGGATCAGTGTCACCGGCAATCCGCCCCAACGGTCCTGCGAGACGAAGGAGAGGCCGAACACGCCGCCCCACATCAGTACGCTGATCAGCGCCAGCGCGCCGATCCAGATATAGGCCAGCTCGCGCCGCCACAGGGCGCGGCGGGTGGAGAGATAGAACAGCGCGATGAACAGCACCACCGACAGCGCCGGCCGCCACTGCTCGTCGAACGGATAGGTGCCGAACAGTATGAAGCGATATTTTTCGGGGATGATCGCCCAGCAGGCACCGAGGCCGCGCGCGGCGCGGCAGGCGCTGGAGTCGTTTGCCGGCGTGAGCCACACGGCATTCGCGATGCCCCACTGCACGAAGCTGAAGATGCCCTTGGCGAGGACTGCCAGCAACACGACCGAAAGAATAGCGTTCGGGATCGACGAGAACAAATTGGTGCGGAGCCAGCGCAGCACCGGGTTGCCCATCTGCGGGCGGCGGGCAGCGCGCGGGGCGTCCGGAATATCGGCGATCGCCGTCATGATCAGCGCTCCACCAGCGCGATGCGCGAATTGTACCAGTTCATGAAGAAGCTGATGCAGAGGCTGATGGTCAAGAACACCGCCATGATCAGCGCGATGGCCTCGATCGCCTGCCCGGTCTGGTTCAGCGTGGTATTGGCGACAGACACGACGTCCTGGTAGCCGATCGCGACCGCGAGCGAGGAGTTCTTGGTCAGGTTGAGGTACTGGCTCGTCATCGGCGGCACGATGACGCGCAGCGCCTGGGGCAGGATGATCTGCCGCAGCATGAAGCTGCGGCGCAAGCCGAGCGCATTGGCGGCATCCCATTGTCCGCGCGGCACGGACTGGATGCCGCTGCGCACGATCTCGGCAATGAAGGCCGAGGTGTAGGTCACGAGCGCGATCAGCAGCGCGAAATACTCCGGCGCGAGCGTCAGCCCGCCGACGAAGTTGAAGCCGCGCAGCTCCGGCCATTCGATCTTCCAGGACACACCAAGCGCCACCGACATTGCCGCCGGCAGCGCGACGATGAGGCCAACCGCAAAGGGCCACGCCGGCCGCGGCTTGCCGTCGCGCATCTGCTGCGCGATCAGCCATCGCCTGATGAGATAGAACACGGCAAGCCCGAGCACGGCTGTACCGAGCACCCAGAGCTGCGGCGAGCCGACCGGAATCGCCGGCAGGATCAGGCCGCGATTGGACAGAAATACGCCCTCGACCGGCCGCCAGGCCGCGCGCGCGGCCGGCAGCGCCTGCATCAACACGTACCAGAACAAGAGCTGAAGCAGCAGCGGGATGTCGCGGAGCGTTTCGACATAGACGGCGGCGAGCCGCGACAACAGCCAGTTGGCGGAGAGACGCGAAATGCCGATCAGCGTGCCCAGGATCGTCGCGAGCACGATGCCGATCACGGCGACGCGCAAGGTGTTGGCGATGCCGACGACGAAGGCCCACAGGTACGTGTCTCTCGGATTATAAGAGAGCAGGCTGTCGGCGATCGGCATGCCGGCTTCCCGGCCGAGGAAAGCGAAGCCGGTGGTGATGCGGCGGGCCGAGAGATTGGTGACGGTGTTGCACCAGAGGAAGGCGACAACCCCAAGCACGATTCCGACGACGAGCACCTGCCAGAACAGGCCTTGCAGCTCTCGGCGGCCAAATCCGCCGAAGAAGCGACGGCGGGGCGGCGGTCTTGGACTGTCTGAAGTCACAGCACAAAAATCCTTCTGGCGAGCAACGATTTCCGGCGGCGCACGTCAACTGTTGCACCAATCTTAAAAGCGTGCAACAAATGTTTCATGGCCGAGCCCACGAAATCCTCGCCCTTGAGCGAACTGCGCATTGCGTTGCCATCGCTCCCCCTGCGCCTGCAGGAGGTCGGCCGCTTCGTTGCCGCCAATGACTACGACGCCACCACCCGTTCGATGCGCGATCTCGCCGCCGAGGCCGGCGCCGACCCGGCTGCATTCACGCGGCTTGCCAAGGCCATCGGCTATTCCGGCTGGGACCAGTTGCGCGCGGCACTCACCGAAGCGCGGCGGCCTTCGCAGATCTCACCTTTCTCGGGCCGCGCCAAGAGCCGCCGTCACGGCCCGAACGCCGATGTCGCGCTCGTCACCGACAAGCTCGAGGCCGAGGGCGCCGGCCTTCTGCGCATTCCGGCCCAGCCGATTGCGGATGCAGCCCGCGCGCTGCACGACGCCAAGCGTATCTGGATTGCCGGTTACCGAAGCTGCCGGAGCGTCGCGGAGCTCTTGAACTACGAGCTCCGGCTGTTCCGTCCCGAACAGGTGCAACTCGTCGGCGCATCCGGCCCCGACGATCTCGATCTCGGCGCCTTTCGTACCGGCGAAGCCGTCATCGTCATCGGCTTCCTGCCCTACACGCATGCGAGCGTCCGCGTTGCGCAGGCCGCCCATCGTGCCGGCGCAGCGCTGATCGCGATCGCGGACAGCCTCTCAGCGCCGATGGCAGAAGGCGCCGACCACGTGCTGCTGTTTGAGGCGGCCTCGTCCCCCGGCTTCTTCCCGAGTCTCACGGGTGCCATCGCGATTGCGCAATCGCTCGCGGCGGTCACATTCTCGCTCGGCGGCACGGCCGCGAAGAAGCGCCTGGAAACCACCGAGGCGCGGCTCGCCGCGGCCTCCACATACATTTCAGAGAAAGGTTGACCCATGGCCGCTCGCACCAGCCGCGTGCTGCACCGTTCGTTGCGCGAAACGCCACCCAAGGCGATCGGCGGCGAAGGCGTCTATCTTTTCGCCGAGGACGGGCGGCGCGTGATCGACGCCTCCGGCGGCGCAGCCGTCTCCTGCCTCGGCCATCAGCATCCGCGCGTGATCGCGGCGATGGCAAAACAAGCCTCGACGCTGGCCTATGCGCACACCGCCTTCTTCTCCTCCGAGCCGGCCGAGGCGCTGGCCGAGACGCTGGTCGGGCATGAACCCGGCGGTCTCGCCTACGCCTATTTCGTCAGTGGCGGATCGGAGGCGATCGAAGCCAGCATCAAGCTGGCGCGGCAATATTTCATCGAGCGCGGCGAGCCGCAGCGGCAGCACTTCATTGCGCGGCGGCAGAGCTATCACGGCAACACGCTCGGCGCGCTCGCCGCCGGTGGCAATACCTGGCGGCGCGCGCCCTATGCGCCCCTGCTGTCCGGTGCCTTCAGCCATGTGACGCCGGCCTTCGCCTATCACGAGAAGCACGAGGGCGAATCCGATGCGCAGTTCGTGGCGCGACTGGCCGCGGAGCTCGAAGCCGAATTTCAGCGGCTTGGCCCCGACACCGTCGCCGCGTTCCTCGCCGAGCCCGTCGTCGGTGCCACCGCCGGTGCGGTGACGGCACCGGACGGCTACTTCAAGGCGGTGCGCGAGATCTGCGACCGGCATGGCGCCCTCCTCGTCCTCGACGAAGTCATGAGCGGCATGGGCCGCACCGGCACGACGCACGCCTGGGAGCAGGAGGGCGTTGCTCCGGATATCCAGGCGATCGCAAAGGGTCTCGGCGGCGGCTATCAGCCGATCGGCGCGATGCTCGCGAGCGGCAAGATCATCGACACCATCCGCTCGGGCTCCGGCGCGTTCCAGCATGGCCACACCTATCTGGCGCATCCCCTCGCCTGCGCAGCCGCGCTCGCGGTGCAGGATGTGATCCGCGAGGACCGCCTGCTAGACCGCGTCAAGGAGCGCGGCAAGCAACTCGAGCAGCGCCTGACCGAGCGCTTCGGCAATCACCGCCATATCGGCGACATCAGGGGCCGCGGCCTGTTCTGGGCGATCGAGCTCGTCGCCGATCGCGCCGGCCGCACCTCGTTCGATCCCGCGCTCAAGCTGAACCAGAAGATCAAGGCGGAAGCCTTCGCCAACGGGCTCGGCTGCTATCCCGGTGGCGGTACCGTGGACGGCGCCCGTGGCGACCATGTGCTGCTGGCGCCGCCCTATATCGCTTCGGCTGCCGAGATCGATCTGATCGTCGACAAGCTCGGCACCGCCGTCGACAACGTGTTGCGTAGTGTCAATCACTGAGGGGAGAGTCATATGATGAGGAAAGTGGTTATCGTAGCCGGCATGCTTGCAGCATCGACGGTTGCCGCGTCGGCGGCGACGCTCGACACGGTGAAGAGCCGCGGCACGCTGATCTGCGGCGTCAGCGCCGGCTTTGCCGGTTTCTCCGCGCCGGACTCGCAGGGCAATTACAAGGGTCTCGACGTCGATTATTGCCGCGCGCTCGCGGCCGGCGTGCTCGGCGACGCCAGCAAGGTGCGCTACGTCTCGCTGACCGCGCAGAATCGCTTCACCGCGCTGCAATCGGGCGAGATCGACGTACTCTACCGCAACTCGACGCAGACCTATCTGCGCGGCGTGACGCTGGGCCTCCGCCAGGGGCCGGTCAACTTCTATGACGGCCAGGGCTTTGTCGTGAAGAAGGACCTCGGCGTGAAGGAGATCAAGGATTTGAAGGGTGCGACTGTCTGCGTCGCGCAGGGCACCACGCATGAAGTCACGCTCGGCGATTACGGCCGCGCCAACGGCATCGACTGGAAGCCGCTGGTGTTCGACCGCGTCGACACCATGTACCAGACCTTCTTCGGCGGCCGCTGCGATGCCATGACCCAGGATGCCTCCGCGCTCGCCGGCGCCGTGACGACCGCGGCGCCGAATCCGGCCGACTACGTCGTGCTGCCGCAGACCATCAGCAAGGAGCCGCTCGGCCCGTTCACCCGCAACGGTGACGAAGTCTGGAGCGACATTATCACCTGGTTGCATTACGGCCTGATCGAGGCCGAGGAACTCGGTGTCACGCAAGGCAATGTCGACGAGATGGCGAAGTCACAGACGCCGGCGGTCCAGCGCCTGCTGGGTGCCTCCGGCGACCTCGGCTCGCGGCTCGGTCTCGATAACAAATGGCTGGTGACGGTGATCAAGGCCACCGGCAATTACGGCGAGATCTACGAGCGCAATGTCGGCAAGGCGAGCCCGCTCAAGCTCGACCGCGGCCTCAACGGCCTCTGGAGCAAGGGCGGCTTGATGTACGCGGTGCCGTTCAAGTAAACGGTGCTTCACCTCTCCCCGCCTGCGGGGAGAGGTCGACCGCGCAGCGGTCGGGTGAGGGGGAGCCTCCGCGAATTCATCCCTCACTTTCAACGTGGATAGAGCCCCTCACCCCGACCCTCTCCCCGTAAGAACGGGGAGAGGGAGAAGAGACACCGATGCGCATCGCCCTGATTCACGCCCTCAAGCATTCCATCGCGCCGATCGAGGCTGCGTTCGCGAAGGCGTGGCCAGAGGCGCGGCTGATGAACCTGCTCGACGACAGCCTGTCGGCGGATCTGGCCCGCGACGGCGTGCTCAACGATGCCATGACCGAGCACTTCCTCGCGCTCGGCGACTATGCGGCAGCTACGGGAGCGAACGGAATCCTGTTCACCTGCTCGGCGTTCGGCCCCTGCATCGAGGCCGTCGCGCGCGCACATGCGCCAATGCCCGTGCTGAAGCCGAACGAGGCGATGATCGAGCAGGCCGTGACCATGGGCAAGCGAATTGGCCTGCTCTCGACCTTCCCGCCGACACTGGCCTCGATGCCACCGGAGTTTCCGGCCTCGGCCCAGGTCGTGCCGAAACTCGCCGAGGGCGCGCTGGCGGCGCTCGATCGCGGCGATCGCGCCACGCACGACAGGCTGATTGTCGAGGCTTCAAAGGACTTGCGCGATTGCGACGTCATTGCGCTCGCGCAATTCAGCATCGCGGCAACCGCGCCGCTGGTCGCCGAAGCCACCGGCCGCCCGGTCGTGACGACCCCGGACAGCGCGGTCGACAAGTTGATGAGGCTGCTGAAAGCGAAGGCCTAGGCGCCGGCCTTTTTCCGACGACGCGCATCCTTGATCGCAGCAGCAAGCGCGGCCTTCGTTTCGTTCACAAAGTCCTCGACCAGTTCCTCGCGCGTGGCATGCGCGGCCTCGCCGGTGAACAGGCCCTGCTCGGCCAGCATCACCACGCCATGCAACGCCGCCCAGATCTTGAGCGCTTGCCGCTCGCGCAAGAAGCCGACCGCCGGCGCCTCGAGGGCTTCGATCACCAGCGCAAAAGTCTCGCGCGTGGCGTCGTGCAGCTCGCTGCCCTTTGCCGCGCATGACACGGTGCGGGAAGCGAACATCAGGCGATAGATGCCGTTGCGGCGCAGACCGAAATCGAGCGTCGCCTGCGCCAGCCGCGACAGTTTCGATTGCTTCGACGGCTTCGCCATCGCCTCGCGCAGAAGTGCACTGAGCTGCCGGAACGCTTCCGCCGTCACCGCCGTTAGCAGCGCATCACGGTCGGCAAAATGCCGATACGGCGCCGGCTGCGAGACGCCGAGCTGTTTGGCAAGCGCCTTGATGCTGATCGCCTCGGCGCCGCCCTGCTCCGCCTCGCGCAGCGCGGCCTTGATCAAGGCGTCACGGAGATCGCCATGGTGGTAAGTATTCTCCGGCTTACGGACGAGTTGTGAACGCATGTTACGTCAAGCCTATAAGTTTGCGCTTGACAGGGGAAGCCCGCCGCGAATGTAATAGCATATAACTTAAAGCGGCGGCAAATGCCGCCGATAAAATTGACATGAGGATCGCGCGGCCTTCGGGCCCCGCGCACACGACCGAGGAAGCCGCCATGACAGAGCGACTGAGGGTTCACGTCGATCCCGACAAATGCCAGGGCCACGCGCGCTGCAAGGCGCTCGCGCCGGAGCTGTTCGAGCTCGACGAATACGGCAACGCCCATGAGGCCGGGGACGGCACCGTGCCCCCCGGTCTCGAAGACAAGGCGTGGCTTGCCAAATCCAACTGCCCGGAAATTGCGATCGATGTGATCGAGGAGTAGCGCGGCCCCTGCCCGCTTGCGTGCTTTTAGCGAACACGAGCCCCGAGGGATTTCCTGCCATGTCCGACGTCAGCCAGCCTGTCGCCCACCCGCCCGTCACCGACTGGGTCAACGATTTCGACCACACCGATCCGCAATGGACGGAGGATCCGTTCTCGATCTGGGAGGAGCTTCGCTCCGCGAGCCCGGTGGTGCATACAAAGCGCTTCCTCGGCTGCTACATGCCGACGACTTATGAGGCGGTGCGCGAGATCGCCAACGACACCGAGCATTTCTCCTCGCGCCGCATCATCGTCCGTGACGTTCGACCCGAAGTCGCCAGGAACGCCGCTCCGCCGATCACCTCCGACCCGCCCGTACACAAGCCAGCCAAGCAATTGCTGTTGCCGCCTTTCACGCCGGACGCGATGAAGAAGCTGGAACCGCGGATGCGCGCGATCTGCAACGAGCTGATCGACGGGTTCATCGCCGATGGCAAGGTCGATGCCGCAGCGCGCTACAGCAAATATATTCCGGTTCAGGCTATCGCCCACATGCTCGGCATTCCCGAGAGCGACAGCGATCGGTTCATCGACTGGATCCACATGATCCTCGAGCTCGGCATCAAGGACGAGAGCAAGCTGCTCCAGGCCGTGCAGGAGATGAGCGCCTATTTCAGGACGCATATCGAGGAGCGCAGATCGAAGCCGACCGACGACCTGATTTCCTATTTGATGAACGCCAAGGACAAGGAAGGCCAGCCGCTGGAAGAGTCCCATGTGCTGGGTTCGCTGCGGCTGCTCCTGATCGCCGGCATCGACACCACCTGGAGTGCGATCGGCTCCTCGCTCTGGCATCTCGCCCGGACGCCGGCCGACCGCGAACGGCTGATCGCCGAGCCCGGGCTGATCCCGATCGCCGTGGAGGAGCTGCTGCGGGCCTATTCGCCGGTGACCATGGCCCGCGAGGTGGTCAAGGAGACCACGATCTCGGGCTGCCCGGTCAAGGCGGGCAACATGGTGCTGCTGTCGTTCCCGGCCGCCAACCGCGACCCCAAGATGTTTCCGGACGCTGACAAAGTCGTGATCGACCGCCGGGAGAATCGCCATGCCGCCTTCGGCCTCGGCATCCACCGCTGCGTCGGTTCCAACCTTGCACGCATGGAGATGCAGGTTGCGCTGGAGGAATGGCTGAAGCGGATCCCGGACTTCTCCCTCGATCCGGCAGGCACGGTGACCTGGTCACAGGGCACGGTGAGAGGCCCCCGCCAGTTGCCATTTCTGTTCGGAAAGGCGATGTAGGCCTTTCCAAGACCAACGGAGAGAGGCCGGACGTGACAGAGCAAGCAACCCTACCGGCCTCTGATCACATCGACATCGACATCGCCGACGCCAAACGGCGGATCAAGGCGATCTTCATCGGCTCGATCGGCAATCTCGTCGAGTGGTACGATTTTTACGCCTATACGGCGTTCGCGCTCTATTTCGCTCCGGCCTTCTTCCCTGGCAACGACCCCGTCGTCCAGCAATTGAACGTCGCCGTGGTGTTCGCGGCGACCTTCCTGATGCGCCCCCTGGGCGGCTGGCTGTTCGGCTACATCGCGGATCATTTCGGCCGGCGCATCTCGCTGACCTTGTCGGTCGTCTTCATGTGCTTCGGCTCGCTGATCATCGCGCTGACGCCGACCTATGCGACCATCGGTTTCGCCGCGCCGGTGATCCTGGCGCTCGCCCGCGTCATCGAGGGCCTGAGCCTCGGCGGCGAATATGGTGCCAGCGCGACCTATCTCAGCGAGGTCGCCGATCCCAAGCATCGCGGCTTCTATTCGAGCTTTCAATACGTCACCCTGATCGGCGGCCAGCTCACCGCGATCATCGTGCTGCTGCTCCTGCAAAAGGTCTTCCTCACGCCGGAGGAGCTCAAGGCCTGGGGCTGGCGCATCCCGTTTGCGATCGGCGCGGCGCTGGCGATCTTTGCCGCAGTGATGCGGCGCAATCTGCACGAGACCGAGGCCTTCGAGGAAGCCAAGAAGGTGGTGAAGCCGACCGGCTCGATCACCAATTTGCTGCGCTACCCCCGCGAGCTGCTGCTGGTGGTCGGCCTCACGGCCGGCGGTACCGCGGCGTTCTACACCTTCACCACCTACATGCAGACCTTCGTCAAGCTCTCGGTCGGCCTGACCGAGGACCAGACCACTTTCGTGATCTTCGGCACGCTGATCTTCGCGACCATCCTCCAGCCGATCTACGGCGCGATCTCCGACAAGATCGGCCGCAAACCGTTGCTGATCTTCTTCGGCGTCGCCGGTACGCTCGCGACCGTGCCGCTGCTGATGACGCTGAAGGAGACCAAGTCGCCGTTCATGGCCTTCATTCTGATCTGCTGCGCGTGGCTGTTCGTCGCCGGTTACACCTCGATCAACGCGGTGGTGAAGGCCGAGCTGTTCCCGACCAATGTCCGCGCCCTCGGTGTCGGCCTGCCCTACGCCATCACGGTCTCGATCTTCGGCGGCACGGCGCCGGCGATCGCGCTCTATTTCAAGAGCATCGGGCACGAGGAGTGGTTCTACTACTATCTCGCCGGCGTCATCTGCCTGTCGCTGATCATCTATTCCACCATGCGTGACACCAAGCACGCCTCCGCGATGCATCGCCACGAGTAGCTCATGGCCGACGACAACGAGCCGCCCGACAGCAAGCTGACGCGCACCAAGGAGAAATGGGCGCGCGAAGGCCGCTTCCTCACGGGCCGCGTTACGCGACCGGAGGATCAGCGGCTACCGCCGGGCCAGCATCTCACCAAGGACTGGCCGGTGCTCGATCTCGGAGTCGTGCCGCCGGTTTCGCGCGAGCGCTGGCGGCTCGACGTTTACGGTGCGATCGAGACCCCCGTGTTCTGGACCTTTGCCGAATTCGCGGCGCAGAAGCAGGCGCAGATCACCTCCGACATTCACTGCGTGACCACCTGGTCTCGCTACGACAATGAGTGGGAAGGCCTCGCCACGCGCGAGCTGCTTGCGGCTTGCCAGCCGCGCGAGGACGCGCGCTTCGTGGTCCTGCATTCCCATGACGGCTACACCACCAACCTCACGCTGGAAGACTTTGCCGCCGAGGACGCGCTGCTCGCCCACAGCTGGTCGGGTCAGCCGCTGACCGAAGAGCACGGCGGCCCGGTACGGCTCGTCGTGCCGCATCTGTATTTCTGGAAGAGCGCCAAATGGCTTCAGGCCATCGAGTTCCTGACCGAGGACGCGCTGGGCTTCTGGGAAGTCCGCGGCTATCATAACCGCGGCGATCCCTGGGCCGAGCAGCGTTATTCAGCCGATTAGGTTCACGCAAGGACGGGGGAAGCCCATGCCGACGGAACGCTTTCAATTCACCGGCGAAGGCGGTCATCAACTAGCCGCCGCGCTGGAGCTGCCCGATGGCGAGCCCGCAGCCTACGCGCTGTTCGCGCACTGCTTCACCTGCGGCAAGGACACGCTGGCGGCAAAACGCATCTCGGTCGCGCTCGCCGCCAAGGGCATTGCGGTGCTGCGCTTCGACTTCACCGGGCTCGGCTCCAGCGAAGGCGATTTCGCCAATTCGACGTTCTCCTCCAACGTCGCCGACCTCTTGCGCGCCGCCGATCATCTGCGCCAGGTCCGCACGGCGCCGTCGATCCTGATCGGCCACAGCCTCGGTGGTGCCGCGATCGTCGCCGCCGCCGGAAGGATTCCGGAAGCCAAGGCTGTCGTGACCATCGCGGCGCCGTCCGATCCCGCGCACGTCACAGGTCTGTTCAGCGAGCATCTCGACAGCATCCGCGCGCAGGGCGAAGTCGAGGTCTCGCTCGCGGGACGTCCGTTCCGGATCAAGCGCGAATTCCTCGACGACATCGCCGAGCAAGAACTGATGAAGGACATCACCGGCCTGCACAAGGCCCTGCTCGTGATGCAGTCCCCTGTCGACGACACCGTCGGCATCGACAATGCGACCAAGATTTTCGTTGCGGCAAAACACCCCAAGAGCTTCGTCTCGCTCGACCACGCCGATCACCTGCTGAGCAAGCCGGCCGACGCCCTCTACGCGGCCGACGTGATCACGGCCTGGGCCAGCCGCTACATCGACACCGCGAAGCCCGCGAAGGCGATGGATCTCGCGGAAGAGCCGCGCAGAGTGGTGGTGCAGGAGACCCGCAAGAGCAAGTTCAACCAGGCCATCACCGTCGGCCCGCATCATCTGGTGGCGGACGAGCCGATCGCGGCCGGCGGCGAGGATGCCGGTCCCGGCCCCTATGACTTCCTGCTGGCCGGCCTTGGTGCCTGCACCTCCATGACCATGCGCCTCTATGCCGATCGCAAATCGCTGCCGCTCGATCGCGTCACGGTCACGCTGAAGCACTCCAAGATCTACGCCAAGGACTGCGCGGAGTGCGAGACGCGCGATGGCATGCTCGACCAGATCGAGCGCGACATCGCGATCGACGGCGCGCTCGATGCGGAGCAGCGCAAGAAGCTGATGGAGATCGCCGACAAGTGTCCGGTGCACCGGACGCTGACCTCGGAGATCCGCATCGTGACGAAGGTCGTGGACTAGACGGCCAAGATAGTATTTTTCTTCTTGTCCGGAGCCTGGCGAAAATACTCCGTACCCGAAACAGCCGCACGGCTCATCCGCTTGGTGCCGCTGATGGGAAAGCAAGTCGAGATCGCTGATCGCGGTCGTTTCGAACTGCCTATCAAATGCAGGATCGAAGTTGCGCCCACATTGGGACTAGACCAAAAAACCCGGGGCGCGCTGGCCTGTGCGTAACAAGGATAACTTCGACAATAGGTTCGCCTAATGCGGGTGACACGGCATCCTGATCGCATCACGCGAATCAGGGAGATTGCCGATGGGCGTTTATTTGGTGACTTGGGATTTGAATAGGCACAAGCCGAACTACGCGCAGGCTCGACAGAACCTTGTCGATCACATGTCGCGCTACCCCCATATCAAAGATGAGGGTCTAGACTCCGTATGGTTCATCCAATCAACCTCCACGGCCGACGCGCTGGACTCTGACATTCGGGGCCACATGGATACCAACGACAGGTTGATGGTCACCAAACTCGTGAACGGGCAGCACCAAGGCTGGCTCTCGAAGGAGATTTGGGACTGGATCAATGCTCGCATCTAGCGACACCGCGCTAGGCATGTTCGAGTGGCTAAAGTATCTCGCGTCCGGACTGTCCTTCGCGACAGCCGTTACCCTGTTCTTTCGATGGCGCGACTACGAACGGAAGAAAGCGGCAGGTTCGACCTTGACGGTTACCGATGGAGTCGATCGCCGGAATGTGCGGTGGGCCAAGTTGAATTTGAGGAGCTGGACAGCCTCACCGATCCGGATAGGACGCCTCCGCGTCTTGTGGCCGCTTGGCCTTGGTGGGTACGCCTACACAGACGAAGACTCCGTAAAAGCGATCATGATCTACGACCGATCGATTGAACTCCCAGAGGGATGTCGGTCGATTGTGATCACTCCGCCTGCAGAAATACCGGAGAGCAACTCTCTCCGATTGACCTTCTTTGTGAAGGCGGATCAATCGCTCCGGCAATCGCGGCGACGATCGCGCCTATACGTTTGGGTCTCCGGTGAAACCGTTGACGCTCAACGTCGCCGCGTCGGCCTCCTGCTTCGGAGCGGGCCGGTAGATTGGTCGAAACCACCACAAAAGTGAGAGACCTAAACATGGAGAAAACCGGCCCCCCCAGCGGTCCGTCATTGAAGAGCACATTTTCAACGGCGCATTACGCCGCCGTGGTCTCGACCATTGCGCTGATAATCTCCGGCGGCAGCCTGCTTTTTACGAAGCGCTCCTACGACCTCAGCGCGGCAAAAGACCAGCGCGAACTTCTTGAGAAGTCACCGATCGTCGATGTGCAAGTCGCCCCCAATAGCAAGGCGAGAAGCGCCGACCTCACGATCTACATTTTCAATCGTGGGGACATCAACATCGTGCCGCAAGACATCACCGCCCTCCATCTACTCGAACATGGTGATCTCTATCTGTCGGGCTCGCGTCAAAATGTAGAGAAGCTCAGTACGTCCCTGAGCCTCAAATCGATGGGGGTCATTGCTCCAAAGAATTCAGCTACCATGAAGGGAACCGTATCCGGCGTAACCGACGAAAAAGACGATTGGCCTATCAATGGCGTTGACATCACATTCACTCTACGGATCAAGCTCGCCGATGAAGGCGAGACGCTCAAGACGATGAATGTGACTAGAGAGATCAAGCCGGGGCTTTAGGGAAGCACAGCCACCGCCCACTCGGCGATCGGACGACGGACTCCCTGTGAATAGAGTCGCGAAAAGCGATCGTTCGCTCCACCACTAGCGGCGAGAGTGCCATCCTCATCGCCCGCGAATCGATTCATGAGGGAACGAATGACGACAGACAGCGAGGGACGGAAGATCAACCGGAGCCTCCGAAAATCGCAAGCCGAGATCCAGCACCTGATCGACTGCTTCGGTGATCACCTTGCGCAGAAACACAAGTACGATCGATGGGGACTCGAGGCCGTCTGGTTCTACCTGGTCGAGCGGTATCACTGGACTCCCGCCATCGTTCGGGCGCCTAACACCGACGACCTCGATTTCCTGCTCCACGATGAGATGAACGGATGGAAGGCACCCAACGATGACAAGCCGAGCCAAGGTTACAGTTGATGCCGACGCCTGACGACACAAAAAAGTGGCAAGATCATCCAGTTGTCATCGCAATCGGCAGCGGCGCTGCCGCGCTGATCTTTGCGCAGACCGTGATCTTTCCGACGATGACAGCATCGCTTCAAAATGAAGTCTCGTCGGCGCGAAGCCAAACGCAAGAAGTTGCGGCGTTAAGGGAACAGCTCAAGAAGGCGACTGAAGACACTGCGAAGGCCAAGCTCGAGCTCAAAGCAGCCCAGATCAACAACGTATTCTCGGTGGGCAACCCTTATCCCATTGGTTTGAGCAAAGTGAAGATCGGCGACAGTCCTGAAGCCATTCTTGGTAACTATCCAGAGGAAAAAGTTACAAAGAACGTTGCCTCATATTGGTCGATTAAATTAGACCACGCCACGTTCAGGGAAGTTACGTATTTTTTTGATCGGCCGAAGAATCTGAAGGACAGAAAGATTCGAGCATTGCTCTTTTTCACAACTGAGCAATCGTCCGGGATTATCCGCGACAAACTGACAGAAGCACTCGGCAACCCTTCGATTTTCGGACCAAAGCCAGATTGTGCTGGTTGGTCGTTGGGCAAAGACCTATTCGCCAAGGCCGACGGATCTATATCGTTTTCGATCGTAAACACACAACCAGATTGTATTGTCGAGGAAAAATAGAGCCTTTTTTCTGCTCGTGGCAGCACGGCCACGGTGCATTCCGCGATCGCCGTCTTCAATCTACCGCCGCGCCATCGCCGGCATCTAACGAGAGAGAATGCCTTGCCAGTAACCCGAATCGAGAAATTCGATTCCAGCGGTTCGCCTACGCAGCGCGCCGAGCCCGATGCAGATGGCCAGTACCACTACTTCCACTTCGGAAAGAACGTTGATGCCGTCTGCTTTCGCGCGCTCGACGACGTGGCGGAGTTTCTTAGAAAGCCCCCGAAGGCCGGCGTTCGTATGAACCCGGGGTGGAGCAAGATTTCCCGTCGAATTTACATCGATGGAGTACCGCGCTAGCGCGGCTGCTCTAGAAGCACGACGCCATCGTCCGCACCGCCGCGCTGATCTCATTCTCGCGCCAGGCGGCGAAGCCGAGCAGCAGGCCATGGTCGCGTGGACGGCCGAGCGCCAGGCTGGACAGGGCCCGTGTTTCGACGCCTGCCTCGACCAGCCGTTGCACCGCCGCCTGATCGGCGCGACCGCGCTTGAGGCGAGCGACCAGTTGGATGCCGCCCGAGGGCACTTCAGCGGAGAGAACTTCGCCCAGATGGCGCTCCAGTCCCTCGACGAGGTGATCGCGGCGCGCGTGATAGAGCCGTCGCATCCGGCGCAGATGCGCGAGAAAATGCCCGTCTGCGATGAACTCCGCCAGCGCTTCCTGGATGTGGCTGGAGGCGATCAGCCCGACGTGTCGCTGTGCGATCTCAAGGGTGCCGACCAGCCCTGGTGGCGCGACGACATAGCCGAGCCGGATATCCGACGTCATCGCCTTCGAGAACGTTCCGACATAGAACACGCGGCCGTGGGCGTCTAACCCCTGCAAGGCCGGCACCGGCCGGCTGTCATAATGGAATTCGCCGTCGTAATCGTCTTCGACGATCCAGGTCTCGCCTGGCCTGCTCATGCCCAGGAATTCAGTGCGGCGCGCGAGCGACATCAGCCGCCCGGTCGGATGCTGATGCGAGGGCGTCATGAAGATGAGCTTTGGCGCGGCCAGTCCCGGCATCCGCTGCATGCCCTGCTCGTCCAGCTTCATTCCCATCACGCGCGCGCCGGAGGCGCGGAAAGCCGCCGCAGCGCCGGGATAGCCGGGGTCCTCGACCCAGACATCGTCGCCGGGCGTGATGAGCGCAGCTGCAATCAGGGTCAGCGCGGCCTGCGCGCTCGGCAGGATCAGGATCTGGTCTGCGGTGGCGCGGACGCCCCTGCTGGCGGCCAGATAATGCGCCAGCGCCTGGCGCAGGCGCGTCCGATTGACCGGTCCAAGCTCGCGCTTAGCTGCGCGCACCGCGCTGCGGCGCAGGCAGCGGGCCCACACTTCGTTCGGAAACTCCCGCGCATCTCCTTGCCCCGGACGCAAGGGTTTTAGCGGCGCCTGATAGGACATCGGCCAGTCGGTCTGCTTGAGCTTCGACGCCCAGGGTGAGAGCCGCGGCTTACCAGAGCGGACGCTCGGTGCGACGGCACCCGTCTCTTCGTTACGGCCGCCGTCGACCGTGACCATGGGACGACGACCGTGCGACGCCTCGAGATATCCCTCGGCGGCGAGCTGCTCGAAGGCATAAGTGACGGTGTTGCGCGAGACGCCGAGATCGCTCGCAAGCCGGCGGCTCGACGGCAGCGCGCGGCCTTTGCCGAGTCGACCGGTCGCGATCAGGTCTCGCAGCTGGCTCGTCAGTTGCGCCGTCAGCCCCTCGTCGTCGGTCCGCTTCAGCTCGATCAGGGCGGAGATCACACCTTCCGAAACTGGCACCTAATTCCTTTCCGATCTGGCACTTTTTCAGGTGCCAATCCGGATGCTATCCGCCGGACTGGACTGCTTCAAGGATTTTGCGATGAACTCCCTCTCCTCCCGCGCGGCCGTCGGCCTGTTCCTGATCGTCGTGCTGGCCTGGGGCGTGAACTGGTCGGTGACGAAGCAACTCGTCCAGTTCCTTCCGCCACTATGGACTTCGGCGATCCGGAGCTGGATCGCGCTGGCCGGATTGTTCGTGATCCTCGGGCTGAGCAACAATCTGATGATCCCGGAGCGGCGCGACATTCCGGTGATCCTGAGCGTCGCACTGCTGCACATGACGGTGTTCTCGGTCCTGGTTGCGGCCGGTGTGCGCTTCCTGCCCGCGAGCAAGGCAATCGTGCTCGGCTACACCACGCCGCTCTGGGTCGCGATCGCCGCGCCCTTGCTGGGGAAGGATACGCTGACGGCGCCCAAGCTCGCCGGCGCCTTGCTCGGGCTGATCGGCCTTGCCGTGATCCTGAACCCCACGTCGATCGATTGGACCAATACCAACGTCCTGCTCGGGGCCGGCATGGTCGTCCTGGCCGCGATGTCCTGGGCCGCGAACATCATCTATATGAGCGCGCATCGCTGGATTGCATCGCCGCTCCAGCTCCTGCTCTGGCAGGTGCTCGTGGCGACGATCGTACTGACGGGATCGGCTGTTATCACGGAAGGCCCGCCGCACGCGGAATGGTCGTGGAAGCTCGTGCTGCTTTTCCTGTATTCCGGCCTGATCGGAACGGCGCTGGCCTATTGGGCGATGTCGATGGTCAACAAGAGCATCTCGGCCCTGACGACGTCGCTCGGCACCACCGGGACGCCGCTCGTCGGTATCGCCAGTGCTGCGATCCTGCTGGGCGAGCCAATCGACATGAGTCTTGCTGTCGCGGCCGGACTGATCGTCACCGGCATCGGTCTTGCGACGCTGGGCGACCGGCTGCTGCGCGGTCAGGCCACCGCGAGCGGCTGAACCCGCAGTGCGCCGCGCAGGCCGGCCGTCGTGCCGAGCAGGATGCCGGCGACCGCGACGAACGAGCCCAGAGCGAGCGTCGATACGCCGGTGAGCCCCTGCCCGATCGAGCAGCCGAACGCCATCACGCCGCCGATCCCCATCAGCGCGGCGCCGCCGGCAGACCGCAGCATGTGGCGCGGCGAGGAATAACCTTCGAGGTGGAAACGGCCTGTGGCGAGCGCGGTGACAAGGCTGCCGGCGAGAACGCCGGCCACGGTGGCGATGCCGAAATTGAGCGTCAGACCGGTCGAGAGCATGGCATACTGCAGGCTATCGGCGATCGGCGCGACGAAGGTCAGCGAGGTCACCGGGACGGGATTGAAATCGTCGGCACCAAGATAGCCGGTGACGAACCAGCCGCTGGCGACCAGGAGGCCGACGACGACGCCGGCTGCAATCTGGCCGGGCGAACGCCGGAACGCCGGGTGCGCGAACGCAAACAGGATCAGCGCAACGACGATTATAGCAGCGCTCAGCGCACGCGAGGCCGCTTCGCCGGGACCGAGCGTCGCCAACAGTGACGGCAGCGAATTGGCGTTGACGGTCGTTTGCGAGGCCTGAACCAGCGCAATGCGCGCCGGCGCGATCAAGCCCTTGAGCGTCATCTGCGCGGCGATGGCGAGCACGATCACGACGACGAAGGAGCGGAGATTGCCGCGGCCGAGCAGCACCAGCGCCCGCGAGCCGCAGCCGTTCGACAACACCATGCCGTAGCCGAACAACAGGCCGCCGAGGAACAGCACCGGCACTGAAAAGGATTGTTGCAGATAGATCGACTTGCCGAGATCGACCATGCCGCTACCGGCAAGGAATTGGCTCGCAGCAACCGCAACAGCAATCGCCATCGCAAAGGTCCGCACCAGCCGCCCGTCTCCTTCGGCCAGCCAGCCGCGCATGCTGCTCATCAGGCAGAAGCCGCTGAGCAGGCCCACGGCGCCATAGATGAGCCCGATGATGAGGCCGGCGAGGATGACGAGTTGGGTGGACGAGTCCATGGTCAAGGCTTCAGGATCACGCGATCCCGCGACGAACCGGCGACCGCGACATAGGCCTCCTTGGCGCGCTCCAGCGGATAGACGGCATTCGCCTTGATCGGGAACGGTTTCAGGTGCCCGCTCGCAAAGCCGGGGCCGAGGTCGCGCAGCACCGCGCCGGTCGCGGCCGAGGACAGCCCGAGCGTGTCGATGCCGACATAGGTGTGTTGCCCGCGGTAGAATTCGAGGATGTTGAACTGCACGATGCGGTCGATCGCGGCGATCAGGATCTGGCGGCCGCGCAATCCGAGCGACTTGTGCGCGGCCTGGAAATAGGGATCGCCGACCGTGTTGAAGACGATGTCGGCCCCCTTGCCGCCGGTCAGTTCGCGTACGCGCGTGGCGACATCGGTCGCCGAGGCGTCAATCACCTCGATGGCTGCGTTGGCATGGCCCTCATAGGCTTCCGCCTTGCGCACCACGCCGATAACGCGCGCGCCCTGCCACGTCGCGATCTGGACCGCGGCCTGACCGACCTTCCCGTTGACGCCGAACACCAGCACGGTCTCGCCGGGCTTCGGAATGCCGGCGCGGCGAAAGCCTTCCATTGCGGTGACGAAAGGCACGCCGATGCCGGCGGCCTCCTCCCAGGACACCGTCTTCGGCTTCTCCACCACGGCGTCGGCTTCGACGACGAGATGGCTGGCATGGGTGCCGTCGCGGCGGATGCCGAGATCGCCGGAGGAGCCGAACACCTCGCGGCCGATCGTATCGGCCGGTCCGTCAATCACCACGCCGGCATAATCGCGGCCGGGCGTGCGGGGGAAGACCGCATAGGGCATCAGCCCGGTCGCAGCCTTCACATCGGAGGGGTTGACGGCGGCGGCCCTTATCTCGATCAGGAGATCCTTCGGACCGCGCGTGAGTAGATGACGCTCGATCAGCGGCGCGATCGCCGCAGCATTATCGGCCTTGGCATTGAGGCGGACGCAGCGCGCTTCGACGGTTTTGCAATCGGCTGGTGACATCGAAAGACCCACGATTTCTCGCGGGCCTTGTCGCCTTTGGGACCGGTCAAGTCAACCGCCTCCCCTCATCCTGAGGAGTCGCGCGAGCGGCGTCTCGAAGGATACAGGCCCGCGCTGCAGCATCCGGGCCTTCATGGTTCGAGACGCGCCTTCGGCGCTCCTCACCATGAGGAGCGACAGCTAGTCCTTCGGCCGCTTGTCGTAGAGGCGCTTGGCCTTGCCCAGCGAGCGCTCCAGCGTGGCGGGGGCGACCACCCGCACGTTGGAGCTGATTCCGATGGTGTTCTTGATGTGGGTCGAAACGCGGTCGGCATGATCGACCAGCCCGCGGCCGTCCCAGCTCTCCGGGCGCGCCTCGGCGATGATGGTCAGCTCGTCCATGCGGCCTTCGCGGGTCAGCTCCATGATGAAGTGACCGCCGCACCAGTCGGTCGCGAGCAGCACCTCCTCGATCTGGGTCGGGAACAGATTGACGCCGCGCAGGATGATCATGTCGTCCGAGCGGCCCGTCACCTTCTCCATGCGCCGCATGCCCGGCCGCGCCGTGCCCGGCAGCAGCCGCGTCAGGTCCCGGGTGCGATAGCGGATCACCGGGAAGGCTTCCTTGGTCAGCGAGGTGAAGACCAGTTCGCCCTTCGCGCCGTCCGGCAGCACCGCGCCGGTTTCGGGATCGATCACCTCGGGATAGAAATGGTCCTCCCATATGTGCAGACCGTCCTTGGTCTCGATGCATTCCTGCGCAACGCCTGGACCGATCACCTCCGAGAGGCCATAGATATCGGTTGCATCCATATCGAAGGCGTCCTCGATCTCCCCGCGCATCGCATTGGTCCAGGGCTCGGCGCCGAAGATGCCGACCTTGAGCGAGCACTGGCGCGGGTCGAGCTTCTGGCGCTTGAACTCGTCGAGGATCGCCAACATGTAGCTCGGCGTCACCGTGATGATGTCGGGTCGGAAGTCGTTGATGAGTTGCACCTGCCGCTCGGTCATGCCGCCGGAGATCGGCACCACGGTGCAACCAAGTTTTTCCGCGCCGTAGTGCACACCCAATCCGCCGGTAAACAGGCCGTAGCCATAGGCGTTGTGGATGATCATGCCGGTGCGGCCGCCGGCGGCGCGGATCGAGCGTGCCATCACCTCCGACCAGGTGTCGATGTCGCGCTGCGTATAGCCCACCACGATCGGCTTTCCCGTGGTGCCGGAGGAGGCATGCACGCGCACCAGCTTTTCGCGCGGCACGGCGAACATGTTGAAGGGATAATTGTCGCGCAGATCCGTCTTCACGGTGAACGGGAATTTTGCGAGATCGGAGAGTTCGCGAAAGTCGGACGGATGCACGCCGGCCTTGTCGAAGGCCTGGCGGTAATGCGCGACGTTGTCGTAGGCGTGCTTCAGCGACCAGGCCAGCCGCTGCGTTTGCAGCGCCATGATCTCGTCACGCGACGCGCGCTCATGCGCGTCCATCTCGGCGCGATAGGCGTTGCCACCTTCCTTGAGCCTCGTCAGAGCCATCCTCGTTTCCCCACATTGGTTGGTTCTTTTTATTGGAGTCTTACGGTTCTTGCGTCGGCAGCCACGTGCCGGGAATGACACGCGAATGCCCCCGGAATTCCGCGATGACGGTGTCGCCCGCTGTCACGCGCACGTCGTAGATGCCTGAGCGTCCGCCACGGCTGACCTCGCGCGCTTTTGCAACGAGGCGGTCATCAAGCCTGCCCGGCTTGATGAAGGTGATCTGGCCCTGTGCCGCCACGACACGTTCATTGTGCGAATTGCAGGCAAAGGCGAAGGCGGAATCGGCCAGCGTGAAGATGAAGCCGCCATGGGCGATACGCTGGCCGTTGACCATGTCCGGCCGCACATTCATCGCCAGCGTCGCAAAGCCCGGACCAATCTCGACGATCTCCATGCCGAGACCCTTGGAGGCATCATCCTCCGCCCACATCGCGTCGGCGCAGGCGCGGGCAACATCCTCGGGCGACAGGTTGGCTTTGACGTTCACGCGCTTCTCCCGGCCAAATGTTTGGCCATAATGCTCTGCTGCCCGGCCATAACTGTCAAACGTGATCGTAATCGACCACGACCCGCTCCGACGACGGCTTCGCCTGGCAGGTAAGGACGAAGCCGGCCTTCAACTCCCAGGGCTCCAGCGAATAGTTGACGTCCATCGGCGCCTCGCCCTCGACCAGCTTGGCGCGGCAGGTCGAGCACATGCCGCCCTTGCAGGCGAAGGGCAGATCGACGCCGGCGCGCAGCGCGGCATCGAGGATCGCCTCATCTTCGGCGACCGGCACGTCGCGGCGCTTGCCGTCGATGATCAGCGAGGCGATCGCCTTCGGCGGCGCGTCGGGTGCAACGATCTTCTTCGGTCGCGGCTTGCCGCCGAATTCGGAGACGAAGCGCTCCACGTGGATGCGCTCTTCCGCGATACCGAGATCGCGGCAGGTCGCCTCGATCTCCTCGCTCATGCCAAGGGGGCCACAGATGAAGATATGATCGACACTCGCGGCCGGCACCAGCGAGCGCAGCAACACCCTCACCTTGTCGCCATCGAGTCGGCCATGCAGGATCGGGATGTCCTGCTCCTCGCCGGAGATGACGTGGAAGATCGAGAGGCGATCGATGAAGCGGTCCTTGAGCTCCTCGAGTGCCTCCAGGAACATGATGTTGTCGGTGGCGCGGTTGCCGTAGAACAGGAAGAAGCGGCTGTCCGCCTCGCGCGCGAGCACGCCCTTGACGATCGACAGGATCGGCGTGATGCCGGAGCCTGCGGCAAAGCCGACATGGATGCGTCCGCTATCTGCCGGCGGGATCACGCCGAAGCGTCCGGTCGGCGTCATGACGTCGAGCTCGTCGCCGCATTTGAGTTCATCCGCCGCCCAGTTCGAAAATGCTCCGCCATCGACCTTCTTCACGGCAATGCGGATCTCGCCATCGTCAGGACCCGAGCAGATCGAATAGGAGCGCCGGACTTCCTCGCCATCGAGCATGGTGCGGAGCGTGAGGTACTGGCCGGGCGCGAAAGCGTAATCGCCCGCGAGTTCGCCGGGGACCGCAAAGGTCATCGACACCGCGTCGGCCGCCTCGCGGCGGAGGTCGTTGACGGTCAGGCGATGAAAGCGCGGTGCGGCTGCGGACATGATCAATGACACTTGAAATAATCGAAGGGTTCGCGGCAGGCCTTGCAGCGCCACAACGCCTTGCAGGAGGTCGAGCCGAATTCGGACAGAAGCTCGGTCTTGTCAGAGCCGCATTGCGGGCACGCAACGGCCTGCTCGCCGAACAGCGCGCGGCGAGAGCTTGACGCCTGCGGTGGCGCGATGCCGTAGGCGTGCAGCTTGCGGCGCCCCTCTTCGCTCATCCAGTCGGTGGTCCAGGCCGGCGACAGCACGGTGCGCACTTTCGGCTGGCGAAAACCGGCGCGTTCCAACGCAAGCTCGATCTCGAACGCGATCATGTTCATGGCCGGGCAGCCCGAGTAAGTCGGGGTGATCGCGACCTCGACATGATCGCCATCGAGAACGACATCACGGAGCACGCCGAGATCGGCGATGGTCAGCACCGGGATTTCAGGGTCAACGACGCTCGCCGCGGCATCCCAGGCGCGCCGGCGCAGCTCGCTGTCGCGCTCGAGCACCGTCACCATGTCTGCCCCGGAAATGTACGCTGCATCGACTGAAGCTCGGACAGGAGATGACCGAGATGCTCGCTGTGGCGGCCCACGCGGCCGCCCTGCTGCATCCAGTCATTCTGCGGCAACCTGAGCGTTGCTTCACCAACGACGTCAGACAACGTTGTCAGCCAGCGGCCGCGCAAGGTGCCGGGATCCACAGCGATGCCGGCATGGATCAAAGCGCGTTCGCCTTCGTCGACGGCAAACATCTCTCCGGTGAAGGCCCAGAGATGATCGATCGCGGCCTGCGCCCTGGCGTGACTCTCGCCGGTACCGTCGCCAAGCCGAATGATCCATTCCGAGGCGTGGCGCAGATGATAAGCGCTCTCCTTCTCGGACTTGGCGGCAATGGCCGCGAGCGTCGTATCGCGCGAATTCATCATCGCGCGCCAATAGAGGTCGGCGAAGGCGGAATAGAAGAACTGCCGCACCAGGGTCTGGGCAAAGTCGCCATTCGGCTGTTCGACCAGCAGCAGGTTGCGGTACTGCCTGACGTCGCGCAAATAGGCGAGCTTGTCCTCGTTGTTGTCCTTGCCTTCGGCTTTGGCTGCGTAGGTGTAGAGTTCACGCGCCTGGCCGATCAGATCGAGCGCGATGTTGGAGAGCGCCATGTCCTCTTCCAGCATCGGCGCATGTCCGCACCATTCCGACAGACGATGACCGAGAATCAGCGCATCGTCGGCGCGGCGCAACGCGTAGAGCACCAGCGGCGTTTCGGAGACCTGGATGTTGGCCACAAGCATCACATGTGCCCCACTTCCTCAGGCACCTCGTAGAACGTCGGATGCCGGTAGATCTTCGATTCCGCTGGCTCGAACATCATGCCCTTCTCGGCGGGATCGCTCGCGGTGATCGCGGTCGACGGCACGACCCAGATCGACAGGCCCTCGCCGCGGCGGGTGTAGATGTCGCGCGCGGCCTGCAGGGCCATGGTGGCGTCATTCGCATGCAGCGAGCCGACATGCTTGTGCGCGAGCCCGTTGCGGCTGCGAATGAAGACTTCCCACAGCGGTGTGTTCGGCGTGGCCATCGTGATCTCCTTATTCCGCGGCTTGTGCGGTCTGACGCTGCGCGCGCTTTGCGGCATAGCTAGCTGCCGCCTCGCGCACCCAGGCGCCCTCATCGTGCGCCTTGCGACGCGCGGCAAGCCGATCGCGGTTGCACGGGCCGTTGCCGGCGAGCACCTGCTTGAATTCGGTCCAGTCGATCTCGCTGTAGCGCCAGTGCCCTTCGGCGTCCCGCGTCATGCCGGGATCGGGGATGGCGAGGCCGAGATATTGCGCCTGCGGCACGGTGGCATCGACGAACTTCTGGCGCAGCTCGTCATTGGAGAAGCGCTTGATCTTCCACTTCGTCGATGTGTCGCTGTGCTGGCTCGTCGCATCGGGCGGACCGAACATCATCAGCACCGGCCACCACCAGCGGTTCAGCGCGTCCTGCGCCATCGCCTTCTGCTCATCCGAGCCGCGGCACAGCGTCAGCATGATCTCGTAGCCCTGGCGCTGGTGGAAGGACTCCTCCTTGCAGACGCGGATCATCGCGCGTGCGTACGGGCCATAGGAGCAACGACACAGCGGGATCTGGTTCATGATCGCGGCGCCGTCGACCAGCCAGCCGATGGTGCCGATGTCGGCCCAGGTCAGCGTCGGATAATTGAAGATCGAGGAATATTTGGCCTTGCCGGTGAGCATCGCGTCGACCAGCTCTTCGCGCGACGTACCGAGCGTCTCGGCGGCGGCATAGAGATAGAGCCCGTGGCCGCACTCGTCCTGCACCTTGGCCAGCAGCGCCGCCTTGCGGCGCAAGGTCGGCGCGCGCGTGATCCAGTTGCCCTCAGGCAGCATGCCGACGATTTCGGAATGGGCGTGCTGGGAGATCTGGCGGGTGAGCGTCTTGCGATAGGCCGCCGGCATCCAGTCGTTCGGCTCGATGCGCTCCTCGGCATCAATGCGGGCCTGGAACTGCGCAGCCTTCGCCGCATCCTCGAGACCGCGATCGTCAGTCTCGGCCGTATTCAGCGCCTGGGTATACATGCGCATCCTCCCGTTTATTGGGAGGCAATATATAACAAAAATTACGTCATGCAAGATATTTCTGTAACATATAAATCAGGCCTCGAACCGCCGCTCCAGGAGCTTTCGAGCCGGCGGCAGTGGCCCCTTCTCATTGGTTCCATGGCTATCAAGCCATTGTTCCGACGGCGCAAGCAGCGCGCGATAGACCTCGCCGCAGAGTTCACGTGCTGCCCTGCCGGGCCAGTCGCCCGGCAGCAAGCTCTCGGGCAGCAGCGGATCGCGCAACACAACACGGCGGTAATAGTGGATCAGCAGGATGCGCGCGGTGAAGGCGTCGGCCTCGGACAGATCCGCACCGCGCGCGATAGCGGCACGGAGCGGCTCGAACGTCTTCATGAATTTCAGATAGGCGTCTGCGGTGCGGTCCAGCGGCCAGCTCGCGCTGAGCAGACGGCGCCCGCTGTCATCCTCAGCCGAGACTTCGAGACGGATTGCCCCGCCAGCCTCGTCCGGCACCGGCACACCTGATGGCGCGACCCACACGCCGGGCAGCGGACTGCCGAAGCCGGCGTTGCGCAGCGCTTCGCGCGAGACGTCGCGATCCTCCCCGTTGCCGATCAGGAGCAGCTCGAAACGCCCGGTCCAGTCCGACGATGGCGGATCGTAGATGTGGCGCGTGGCGGCCTCGAAGGTCTGACTTCCTTTATCGGCCAGGCGATAAAAACTGTTCCGGCCAACCTTTTCGCGTGTCAGCCAGCCATCGGCAGCAAGGCGTGACATCGCGGTGCGCACCACGCCGCTATCGATGTCCACACTCTCGAAGAACTCCAACAGCGTGCCGAGCCACACCGAGCCGCCGCGCGGCACGATCGCGTCGCCAAACACGGTGATGACGATGGAGCCCGTGCGTGACGGCTCACGCTTGAGCTGGTCGATGATGCGGGACAATGGATGCGCCATGCGCGAGGCATAGCGCGTTTGGTGCGGGCGCGACAATGGACGGGAGCTACAATCAAAGCGAGAGCCGGGCTCGATCCTTCGAGACGGCCCTTCGCGCCTCCTCAGGATGAGGTCTGATCGCTTTCGCGCCGCATCACTAGCTCTCAGTCCTCATGGTGAGGAGCGCGGCAAAGCCGCGCGTCTCGAACCATGCAGGCCGCGCTTACCGATGCGGATCGGGATAGACCATGCTGCGCCAGCCGCTGCGGTCGAACGGCCGCCACTGGCCTTCCTTCTGCGCGAGGCGGTCGGCGACCGCATAGACGGCGGCGGGATGATGGCCCATGCCGCAATGGCTGCTCTCGACCTCGATGCTCTCGGTCTGCGCGCCCGTCTTCTCCATACAGCCCTGCCAGGCGCAGACGCCGTCGGTGCGGCTGAAGATGGCGGTGGTCGGCACCGGCGGCGGGACGGCGAGCTCGCCGCCGAACTGCGGATCGACCTCGTCGGACTTCCGGCCGCTCGCCCATTCATAGACGCGCCAGGCATTGGTCGAACGGGGATCGCCCGCGAAGGGGCTGCCGAGCGTGATCACCTGGCGCACGCGCGCCGGCATCATCTTGGCGAGCTGGCGCGCATAGAGGCCGCCGAGGCTCCAGCCGACCAGACTGATCCTGCGGCCATGCTTGTCGCTGAGCTCCTGCACGAGATCGACCATCGCATGCTGCACGCCCTCGCGCAGGCCGTAGTTGCGGCCCTGGCGCCAGCCGCTTGCCGCGTAGCCCTTGCTGGTCAGAATGGAGCGCAGCGCGCGCGTCGACGCGTCGGAGGCCACGAGGCCCGGGAACACCAGCACCGGATGCCCATCGCCGCGGGGCGCGAGGCTCAGCAGCGGCAGCGCGCCGAGGAATGCGCCGAACTCGTGGATCGCGCGCCCTTCCAGGAACATCAAGGTACGGGACGGCGGACGCAGCGTCTGGGCAGTAGCGGTCATCAATGGTCCCCTGGGCAGAATTGCTGAAAAGGCTACCGGTTGCGATGCCGGCAAATGGGTACGAATTCCAACAGTCCGGCTTCTCGAACGTTCCGCAACGCAGCATGAATCAGCTAGGCGGCCGGTTCCAGACATTCAAGCGGGTGAAGCCCAAGGCGACAATAGGCCCGCAGGTGAATGCCAGCGTCCGTGACGCAAAAGTCACAACCATCGAAGCAGGAATTCTACGGAGTAGAGCGCAAGACCTGCGAGCCCGCCGATCAACGAACCGTTGAAGCGGATGTATTGCAGGTCGCGGCCGATGTTGATTTCAATCAGCGAAATCAACTGCGCCATATCCCACGCCTTGACCTGGTCGGAAATGAAGGTCGAGACGCCGCTCTTCTGATCCGCAACGAAGCTGCGCAGCACCGCCACCAGGCCCTTGTTGATCTCGCCGCGGAGCTCGGCATCGCCGGCGAGCACCTCACCCGCGGCGACGAACATGCCGGCGAGATGATGCTGCAGTACCTGCGTCTCGCCGCTTGCGCTGCGCTCGATGAAGGAGCGCATGTTGGTCCAGACGGTCCGGGCGAGATCGGCAAGCTCGGGCCGGGCGAGCAGATCGCGCTTCAATCCGTCGATACGATCGATATAGGCCTGATCGGTGCCGAGCCGATCGACGAAGCCCAGCACCATGCGATCGAACTCGCCGCGAAACGGATGTTTGGGATCGCTGCGCACCTCGTTGAAAAAAGCCGTGGCGGACGCCACGATCTTGTTCACCAGAAACTTGTCGGCGCGATAGAGCCTGAGCAGGGTCGGCAACTCCGCGCGCACCTTCTCGCGGATCATCGCCATCGTCTCGGTCTGGTTCAGCGTCTCGTGCATCACGCGCAGGAGATCATCGAACAGGATCTGATGCCGCCCTTCCGCGACGAAGCCGCGCAGCGTGCCGGCCGCGAGCGGCGCAAGGTCGATCGCCTGGAGCTGCGAGGACATGCGGCGAATGATGAAGGTCATCAGACCCGAGCTTTCCGTCGCGGAGACGGCCTCCGGCAGCAGGCGCAGCGCGAAACGCGCGAGATCATCGCTGCGCTTGCGGTCGCGCAGCCAGTCGGCGACGAAGGAGCCGAAATCGATCTCCCTCAGCTTGGCCTCGACGGGGCGGGCCTCGAGGAAATGCACCTGGATGAACTCGCCGAGCTTGTCGGCGATGCGGGCCTGATTGCTCTGGATGATCGCGGTGTGCGGGATCGGCAGGCCGAGCGGCCGCTTGAACAGCGCGACCACCGCGTACCAGTCGGCGAGCCCGCCGATGGTCGCGGCTTCTGCGAAGGCCGCGATGAAGCCGAACACGGGATGCACTGGCAGAAGCCATTTCGCAACGACGAACAGGGCAAGCGTCGAGGCCAGCACCAGCGTCGCCAGTGCTTTGACGCGGCGAAGCTCCGCCGCGCGTTCGGCGTCACCGGGGGTGTCGAAGGAGAAGGTAGCGGGCGGGGTCATCACTGCATCACCCTACTCGTCATTGCGAGCGAAGCGAAGCAATCCAGAGTCTTTCCACGGAGACGGACTGGATTGCTTCGCTTCGCTCGCAATGACGGCAGCGCAAAAAACAAAGGCCCGCCGAAGCGGGCCTCAAATTTCAGTTTGTACTCAGGGTGCCGTATCAAGCGGTCTTGGTGTAGACCTTGGCAAAGTTGTCCTGAGCGGACTTCGCACCGTTGGCAGCGAGCTTGCCGACATAGTCGGCGGTCGCCTTGGCGCGCGAGACGAAAACTTCGCCGCGGGCGCGGAGCAGGCTCGACTGGATCTCGACGGCTTCGCTGATCGACTTGGCGGACGCGAGCTTGTCGATGCCCGCGAAGAACGCCTCGGCGTCCTCGTAGATCGCCTGCTGGATGTTGCGGCTGATCTTGCCGGCCTCGGTGACGGACTCGGTCACCGCGTTCTCGACGGCGGCGGTCACGCGCTCGGAGCCAGCGAACACCTCGGCAGCACGGTCCTTGGCGGTGTTGGCGGACTTCTTGACGAACTCGCGGGCGGCCTCGGGAACTTCCAGGTTCTGGATGTTCTTGAAAGCGTCCTTGAAGCCCTCGAAGGCAGTGTTGGTTTCGGTGGTCATGGGGTTCTCTCCATCCTCATTGGGTTGAGCTATGGGCTCACCCCGTCCTCATTGGCCCGGGGCACGGCTTATATGACATAATTAATGGTGCGATGCAATATTCGTATTGCACTGCGATATCACGAAATCGTGAACAGCCTTAATGGGAGGCAATTTGGCGCCTCCCTAGCCAGTTGGGTTCCCGGAAGGCGAGACGGCCGCCCTAATGCTGGACGGCTCCCGGCAAGCCATAGGCCTCCATCTGGGCCTGGACCTGTGCGATGTTGTGGCCGAGCACGACAATGTCGTGGGTCTTGCCGTCGACGTCCCGGACATGGTCCCGCAGCAGCGCCTCGGCCTTGAAGCCGAGGCTCTCGAACAGGGCGATCGCCGCCTGCTGGTCGACCGTCATCTGGACCGAAAGCTTTTCCAGGCGGGCGCCGAGCGCGAGCGCAAAGGTCTCCTGCGAGAGCGCCCGCCCGACCCCCTTCCCGCGCACGTCGAGGGAAACAACCATCCGGATCTCGCCGACATGGGGCGACCAGGAATGCGGATCGCGCACCAGCGTGCCGCAGCCGACGACCTTGGCGTCCCTGACCGCGAGCAGGCTGGTAATCGCGCCGCGCTCGATCTCCTTGACCCAGGCCGAGAGCACCTTCGGCTCGCTGATGTTGCGCGGCAGGAACAACAGATCATGGGTCGGCAGGCCCTTGCCGAAGGCCAGCATCGCGGCCTCGTCCGCAGGCGACATCAGGCGGATCTCGATATCGCCAGCGTCGGTCTTGACCTGACGCGGATAGGAACGCTGCTCACTCATGTCGATCTCTTCCCCAGCCAGGTATCCAGTTTCGGCCACAGCCGCTTCACCGCATTGGCGCCGGCGACCAGCGAGACGTGACCGCCCTTCAGCATCACCTCTTCCTTGTCCTCGGACCCGATCTTGGCGATCAGGTGTTTTGCGGCCTCATACGGCACGATGTGATCGTGCTCCGCGACCGCGTGCAGGAACGGCACCTTGATGTCTTCGAGCTTCGCCGCGCGGCCGCCGACCGACATGGTGTCGTTGAACAGCTTGTTGTCCCACATCAGGTCCTTGGTGATGGTGCGGAAATATTCGCCCGCCAGCGGCAGCGTGTCGGTCGCCCAGCGGTCGAACATCCGGTACGATTTCACGAACTCGTCGTTCCAGATGTTTTCCCAGAGCTGGATCTGGCTCACCGTGCGCGAGGCCGGGCGCAGCATCTCGAACGAGGACAGGATCATCTCCGGCGGCACGTTGCCGACGCTGTCGACGAGGCGGTCGACGTCGAAATAACGCCGGTCGGAGAAATTCGAGAACAGCTTCATCTCGCGAAAGTCGATCGGCGTGGTGAAGCAGATCAGGTTCTTCATCGGCCCGTCCTTGTGGATCGAGCCATAGAGCAGGGACAGCACGCCGCCGAAGCAATAGCCGATCACGGAGACGTCCTGCTCGCCGGAATCGGCCTGCACGCGGCGGACGCAATCCGGGATGAAGTCGAGGACATAGTCCTCCATGCGCAGGCTCTTCTCCTCCGGCCGCGGCGCGCTCCAGTCCAGCATGTAGACGTCGTAGCCGCGCTTGAGCAGGAACTCGATGAAGCTCTGACCAGGCACGAGATCGAGGATGTAGCCACGATTGGTGGTCGCCATCACGATCAAGACCGGTACGCGGTAGATCTCGTCGGACATCGGCCGGTAGTGATAGAGGCTCATGGTGCCGCGCGAATGCAGCACGTCCTTCGGCGTCGAGCCGAGCGAAGGGCCCGAAGTCGAAAAATATTCGACGCCCTTGATGCTGCGCTGGATGGCGCGCTGCACCTCGGACTGGATGCGATCAGGGAGCGATGCGAAATCTAGTCCGGTGGCTGCATTCATGTCTGCTCTCCGCCCTCGGACGGCGGGCGCTTGGTGCGCGGCGGTCGCAATGCCGTATCGGAGCCCTGAGATACGCCGGAACGTGCCGCCATCTGGCTCAGCATCCACTTGATCTCACCGATCTGGCCTTCGATGGCTTGCAACCTTTCGGCAAGGCCAGTGACCTGATCGCGGCTGGGCAGGTTCATGGAGACCAGATATTTTTCCATGAGCTCGCCGAGTTGCTTCTGAGCACCTGCAGCAACTCCTCCCGCGCGGTTCATCGCCTGTGAAAACTCGGGCGACGACATGGCCTGGTTGGCGAAGGAGTTGAACCCCTTCTCCATCTCACCAACCATCTTCTGCCACATGGCGACCGGGTCATTGGTCTTGTCGGTCATCGGCGTCCTCCTGATATCGAGAGCTGCGATGCCCTTCTTTTTTCGCCATACCACACCGTTGCGAGGGAGCGGTCAACCGGCAGGTCGCGCGGTGCGGCGCACACGGCTTCTTTGCGGCGGCAAATCGTGCGATACAGCATCGATCAGCAGGAGGGAACGCGCCCGTGACCACCCATCAGCCGCCCCAGACCATCCGCGCCAACGGCATCGACATCTGCTACGAGATCTTTGGCAACGACAATGCCGAGCCGCTGCTGCTGATCATGGGGCTCGGGGCGCAGATGATCCACTGGGACGATGCGTTCTGCGAGCAGCTCGCCGTGCATGGGTTTCGCGTGATCCGCTTCGACAATCGCGACATCGGCAAGTCGAGCCATCTGACGGGCGGTAAACGCCTGACGCCACTCGAGCTGTTGAAGCTGCGCTTTCTCAGGATTCCCGTGGCCGCGACCTACAAGCTGATCGACATGGCGAAGGACACGGTCGGCCTGATGGATGCGCTCGGCATCAAGTCGGCGCATCTGGTTGGCGCCTCGATGGGCGGCATGATCGCGCAGGAGGTGACGCTGTCGTTTCCAGAGCGCGTGCGCTCGCTGACCTCGATCATGTCGACGACAGGCAATCCGCGTGTGCCGCCGCCGACACGCGAGGCCTCCGCGATGCTGATGGCGCCGCCGCCACGCAGCAAGGAGGAGTTCATCGTCCGCTTCGGCGAGACCTGGAAGGTGCTGCGCGCCGGGTCCTTTCCGGAAGAGGAAGCGCTCGACCCCGATCGTGCCGAGCGCGTCTTCGCACGCGGCCTCAATCCGGCCGGCGTCGGCCGGCAGCTCCGCGCCGTACTCGCCTCCGGCAGCCGCAAGGAGCGGCTGCGTGGCGTGAAAACACCGACGCTGGTCATTCACGGCACCGTCGATCCGCTGGTGCGGCCCGAAGGCGGCAAGGACACCGCAGAGTCGATTCCCGGCGCAAAGCTATTGATGATCGACGGCATGGGCCATGCGCTGCCGATGCGCTTCTGGCCCGACATCATCCGCGCCATCGACAAACACGCTCATGGGGCGGCGGCGCAGGCGGCGTAGACGCGACCGGTCTCCTCGCGGTGACCATGTGAGCTTCCGGTTACTCTCTTAACGCGAGCCGGGGCGAAAGCTATACAGGCCTTCCTCAATCGCAAGACAGAGGCTGCGGCCTCTCGGAGCTCACATGCATCTCATCGTCCGGTCCGTCGCAATGATTGCGGCTTCCATTCTCATGCTGTCCCTCGGCAACGGCGCTGCGCTGGCCGCCAGCGCGCAGGAAGAAGCCAACCGCGCCGCCGTACTGGCCTTCTACGAGAAGGGCCTTAACCAAAAGGACGCCGACGCCGCCCTCGCCTATGTCGGCAACCGTTATGTCCAGCACAATCCGAACGCGCCCGATGGTCCGGACGGTTTTCGCAAGTTCATCGGCTTCCTGCGCGAAAAGTTCCCGAGCTCGCACAGCGAGGTCAAGCGCTCATTCGTCGACGGCGACTTTGTCATCCTGCACGTCCACTCCGTTCGCGAGCCCGGCAGCAGGGGCCGCGCGATCGTGGATATCTTCAAGCTGGAAAACGGCAAGATCGTCGAACACTGGGACGTTGTTCAGGACATCCCGGAAAATCCGGCGAACAACAATACGATGTTCTAGAGCCGTAGCCCGGATGAAGCGCAGCGTAATCCGGGACCACTCTTTGCGGATCGACCGCCCCGGATTTCGCTTCGCTCCATCCGGGCTACAAATCGCCGCCTAGCTCCTCCTCGCGATCCAGATCACATGGCGCGCGCCGCCGCCTCGTCCGGTGGCGCGAACGTTGACTTCGTTCACATCGAAGCCGGCGCTGCCGAGGCGCTTGGTGAAGGCCGGGTTGGGTCCCGACGACCAGACGGCGAGCACGCCGCCCGGCCGCAGCGCCACCTTCGCCGCTTTCAACCCGCTCGCATTGTAGAGTGCGTTATTGCCCTTCCGGGTCAGCCCCTCCGGCCCGTTGTCGACGTCGAGCAGAATGGCGTCGAAGGCCGACCGCTGCGCGCGGATGATCCCGCCGACGTCAGTCTCCCGGATCTTCACCCTGACATCATCGAGACTGTCGCCAAAGACCTCGGCCATCGGGCCGCGCGCCCAGGCGACCACCGCCGGCACGAGCTCGGAGACCACGATCTTCGCCTTGCTCCCGAGCACAGTCAGCGCCGCGCGCAGCGTAAAGCCCATCCCGAGGCCTCCGATGAGGACAACGGGTTTTGCGACCGTCTCGATCTGCTTTGCCGCGAGAGTTGCGAGCGCGGCCTCAGAGCCCGACAGGCGATTGTTCATCAGCTCGTTGGTGCCGAGCTTGATGGAGAACTCCTTGCCGCGCCGCATCAGGCGGAGCTCTTCGTCGGAGCCGGGGATTTTGGCGGTGTCGATCTTTTCCCAGGGAATCATGGGAGAGCTTTAGCACGATCGGACGAACAATCACCCTCCCGCCCAGACGTCCAGCACATAGCGGTTCTTCGCGCCCATCTCCTCGATCCAGCGCAGAGCCGTGGCGGCATCGCTGCCGCTCTTCTCGCGATGGATCGCAACGAGCGCGGCCTTCACGTCGGGCTCCATCTTGCCGCCATCGCCGCAGACATAAATGATCGCGCCCTGCTCGATCAGCAGCCAGACCCTGTCCTTCTGCGCGGCAAGCATGTGCTGCACATAGGTCTTCGGTCCATCTGCACGCGAGAATGCCGTGAAGAGCTCGGTGATGCCGCTTGCCGCCAGCCCCTTCAGCTCCTCCGCGTAGAGAAAATCCTGGTCGGGATGGCGGCAGCCGAAGAACAGCATGGCCGGACCGAGCGCGGCGCCCTTCGCCTTGCGCGCAGCGCGCTCCTGGAGGAAGCCGCGGAACGGCGCCAGTCCGGTGCCCGGGCCGATCATGATGATCGGCACGGATGACTCATCGGGGAGCCGGAAGCCGGCCTTGGTCTCGCGCACGGTGGCATAGATCGCATCGCCCGCACGCCGGTTGGAGAGATAATTCGAGCAGATGCCTTTGTAGACACCGCGCCCGGAGGCGGCCGGCCCTTCGACCACGCCGACCGTGACGCTGCATCGCGCCGGGTCGACCGACGGCGACGACGAGATCGAGTAATAACGCGGCGCCAGCAGCGAGAGCATTTCCAGATAAGCGTGGAACGGCAGTTCGCAGGCCGGATATTCGAGCAACATGTCGAACACCGATTTGCGCCTGGCCAGAATCTCGGTGCGATAACGCTCGAGCGGCTCGGCCTCCTCGCCAACGAAGGCCAGCAGCTTAGGCTTGGTGACCGGGCAGCGGGTGTGCTCGGCCATGATCTGGATCTGCTTCCGTGTCGCCACCTGCTGCAGCTCGACGAACTCGCTGAGCAGGCGTCCGACCGAGACGGCATTGCCGACCGGCAGCTGCGCGCGGCGGCCTTCGGCGACCTGAAGCCTGATCTGGTCCGCCGGCAGGAAGCCGAAGCGACGGGCAACCGAATCCACCAGCGTCGGATCATTGCGCGGGACCACACTCAGATGATCGCCGACGCGGTAGGTGATGTTGGACGGCAGCTGCACCTCGATATGGCGCGTCGAACGCTCGGACGGATTGGCGCCGGACTTGTTCTGAAGCTCGTCATTGACCAGCACCTTCATCGCGACAGCACCGCCCTGGGCCACGATGGTGTTGACGGCGGTTACTGCGACAGGCTCGATCGCATAGAGCGGATCGTCCTCCGCGGTGCGGGTGAAATTCCAGTCGATGCCGAATTCCTTGGTGGCAACCTGCGCGGCCGCAGGGAACCATTTCTGGAACTGGCCGTCGAGATCGCTGCGCGCATCGCCTTCGCCGCGCGGATAGACTGCGCGCGCACCATGCTTCGACAATTGCTCGTCGATGAAGCGCGGCACCGATTGATAGGTTGCCGCCCAATCGCTGTTGCCGCAGCCGAACACGGCGTAGCGCACATTGGCAAAGGCATCCATCGGCAGATCGTCGCCGAGCCATTTGACGAACTGCGTCGCGTTGTCAGGCGGCGCACCGTTATAGGAGGCGCAGATGATCAGCACGCCGCCCTCCTGCGGCAGCTTGCCGACGTAATCGTCGAGCGGCCCGAGATGCACGGCAAAGCCGTTGATCTCGGCAAGATCGGCCATGCGCGTCGCCAGCTCCTCGGCCGTGCCGA
Organism: Bradyrhizobium sp. 482_C4_N1_8; assembly: GCF_052075965.1. Lineage (NCBI taxonomy): Bacteria > Pseudomonadati > Pseudomonadota > Alphaproteobacteria > Hyphomicrobiales > Nitrobacteraceae > Bradyrhizobium > Bradyrhizobium sp. 482_C4_N1_8. The sequence continues at coordinate 6,848,347 of NZ_CP197231.1, forward strand.
GATTGGAGCCGTAAAGCACCAGCATCGGCGTGTTGTGGCCGGGCCGCGCCGTCGGCTGACGCGGTGCTCTCGGCGCTGAAACCGCAGCCGCGATGGGCCCGCCATAAGCGCCGCGCTCGCGATCGGCGCGCGGACGTACCTTGATCTTGAAGCCTTCCGGCTTCATCGTCAGCGTTTCCTTCAGATGCATCTGATAGCGCTGGTGATCGATCAGCTTGAAGCGCTGGAGGATCATGCCGAGCGCGAGCGCGGCCTCGTGCATGGCGAAGCCGCGTCCGATGCAGGCGCGCTGGCCGTTGCCGAACGGCTTCCAGGCATTGATCGGCCGCTTGGCCTCCGCCTCGCGGCTGAAATTCTCGGGATCGAAGGCGTCTGGATTCGGGCCCCAGACCGAGGGATCGCGATGCAGCGCCGTCACCAGGATGGTGATGAAGGTGCCCTTCCTGAGCCTGTACTGGCCGCCGCCGATGGTCTCGTCGTTCAGCGGCGAGATGCCATAGGCCGGCGCCGGCGGCCACAGCCGCAGAGCTTCCTTGAGGATCTGCGTGATGTAGGTGAGCTGCGTCACCTGCTGGTAGGTCGGCTTGGCATTGACGTCGGGGCCGAAAACGCGGTCGACCTCGTCGTAGGCCTTCTTGAGAATGTCCGGGTGCTTGAGCAGGGCGTAGAGCGTGTAGGACAGCAGGCCGCTGGTGGTCTCGTGCCCCGCGATCAGGAACGTGTTGATCTGGTAGCGGATGTTGATGTCGTCAAGCTGCTCGCCGGTCGAACGGTCGACGCCGGTCATCATCGCGGCGAGCATGTCCTTCTTGTCGTCGATCCCTTCGGCGCTCTTGCGGCGCTCGGCGATGATCTCGTCGACCATCTTGTTCATGAAGGCGACGTCTTCGGCGAGCGTCTTCCGGCGCTTCTGCATCCAGAGCTGCTCGAACGGCAGGCCGCGCGTCATCATGATGGTTTCGAGCGAGCGCACCAGCGACTCGACGAAGGGATGATAGTCGCGCCGATAGAAGGAATTGAAGCGGTACTCGAAGCCGCACAGGCCGATCGTGTCCAGCGTCAGCGCGGTCATGTCATGGACGACGTCGATCTCGTCGTCGGCGTTGAGCCGTTCCCATTTGTTGACGAGCTGCTCGGCGATATCGACCATGCTCGGGTGATAGGACTGCATGGCGCGATTGCCGAACGGCTGCAGCAGGATGTTGTGTGCCTTGCTCCAGTTCGGCTCGCGGGTGTCGGCCGTGAAAAGGCCGTCGCCGCCGACCGCGCGCACGCGGCGCAACGCACCGCGCACCGTCTTGTCGAAGCGCTTCTCGTCGGAGAGCTCGTCGACGAGATCGTGGCCGGAGACGACGACGATCGGCGAGCCCATCATGTCGAGCCAGAAGATCGGCCCGAGCTCCTTGGCAAGCCGGGTCAGGTGCTGCACCGGCGCGGCCGAATCCAGCGACAGCATGTTGCCGACCACCGGCTTGGTCGGCGGCTGCGGAATCGGGTCCAGACGGTTCTTGGATGACATCGAAATGTAGTCCCCCTGCCTCAATGTCGTCATTGCGAGCGAAGCGAAGCAATCCAGAATATATCCGCGGAGGCAGTCTGGATTGCTTCGTCGCTTCGCTCCTCGCAACGACGAGCGCTAGCCAAACCGCCTTCTACGCCATTCGATCAGCTTGGCGCTGACCTCTTCCGGCTTCTCCTGCTGCGTCCAATGGCCGCTGTCGCGGACCAGATATTTTTCGAGATCGGGAATCAGCTTGTCCATGCCGTCGGCGGAAGACGGCGGCAACACCGCGTCGTTCTCGGCCATGATCATCAGCGACGGCACGCGCACCGTATGATCGAGCCCTTCGGCGCGCGTCCAGTTGCGCGACATGTTGCGGTACCAGTTGATGCCGCCGGTGAAGCCCGTTCTGGTGAAATTGTCGACGAACACCTTTTTCTCTTCCGGCGACAGGATCGGCGTGCGCGGATCGTGCTTCGCGTCGTAAGCCGCAATCATCTGCGGAAACGCCAGATTGACCCGCGGCGAGGCGCCCACGCCGGCAATCACTTCCTCTGCCGGCGCATCGGGCGGGCGTGGCGCCGGCTTGCGCATGAACGCATCGAATGTCTGCTCGACGCGATTGCCGAAGATCCGGTCGGGTTCGCGCGCCGGATCCTGGAACTGCACGATGTACATCTTGTCGCCGAAGCGAGCGCGCAGAAGCTCGATCGGATCGGCCCAGGCACGGTTGGTATGAGGCGTGTTGATGCCGACCACCCCCGCAACCCGGTCGATGTGCCGCAGCGGCATCTGCCAGACGATGAAGCCGCCCCAGTCGTGACCGACGAAGATGGCCTTGTCGATCTGGAGATGATCGAGGAGCCCAACGAGGTCGTCGGTCAGATGTTCGATGTCGTAGGCCTCGACCGGCTCGGGCCGGTCGGTCGCGCCATAGCCGCGCTGGTCCGGCGCGATCACCCGGATGCCGGCCTCGCTCAGCGCCTTGATCTGGTGACGCCAGGAGAAGGCGAGTTCCGGCCAACCGTGGCACAGCACCATCGGCGGCTTGTCGCTGACCGGGCCCGCCTCGTAGTAGCCCATGCGGATTCCGTTCGTCTGCACGAACTTGAGCGGTGGCATCTCAATCATCGCAATATTCCTACTCTGCGGCGCCCTTGACGTCGGCCGCCGGCGGCGCGTAGGCCGCCTCCAGCGCGGCGAACTCCTCCGGCAGCATGTCGCACATCACCTGCACGTGCGGAATGATGTTGGCGCCGACGATGAAGCCGAAGTCGAGCTGGTCGCGATAGCTCTGCACGGTGATGTTGAGCGCCTGCCCATGCGTCGAGATCGACACCGGGAAGATGTGCAACAGCTCCGCGCCGGCGGCATAGAGCGTCTGCCGCGGCCCCGGCACGTTGGACACCGTGATGTTGGCCGCCGGCGGCAGCACATCCGACAGGTTCGAGCGGCTGTAGAGCAGCGCCAAAACCTGCACCATCATCGGCGCACCCAGCATCGAGATGTTGGAAATCTGCGGCATCAGGGCCCGCAACGGATGCGACATCTCCTTGGACTTGGTCGACTGCGCGATGATCGCCTCCAGCCGCGCCTTGGGATCGTCGATATTGGTCGCGATCGAGCAGATCATGCCGAACACCTGGTTGTTGGCCTCGGTGTTGCCTTCCTCGCGCAGCGAGATCGGCACGGCGGCGGTCAGCGATTTCGCCGGCAACGTGCCATATTGCTGGAGGTAGCGCCGGACCACGCCGGAGGCGAGCGCCAGCACCACGTCGTTGAGCTTGCCGCCGGCCTGCTTGGCGAGCGCCTTCGAACGCGACAGCGAGATCGAGACGCCGGCAAAGCTGCGTTCCGAGGAAATCGTCTTGTTCAGCATGGTCGGCGGCGACACCATGCTGGCGAGGCTTTCCCGGGATTTCGGATCGGAGATCTTGCCGAGCACGTCGGAGACGCTCTTGACCATGGTCGGGATGTTGCCGGCGAAGCGCACCGCACTCTCGATCTGGTACATCGCATTGTCGAACAGGATCGAGCCGATGTCGCTCTTGCCCGTGCGCGGCAGTTGCAGGTTCTTCGCGGCGGCCGAGGCATCGAGCGGCTGGGTGAAGAGCTGCTGATAGGAATCGAGCAGGTTGGCGGCGATGTCGCGCGGCTCCTGTCCGGGCTTGCTGCCCGCCGTCGGCGGATCGACCTTCCGGGGGGTGGGCGAGATATCGTAGATCATGTTGGTCAGCGCCGCCCCGGCGCCGCCGTCGATGGCGGCGTGGTGCATCTTGGAATAGAGCCCGACCTCGTTGTCCTTCATGCCCTCGAACACGTAGAACTCCCAGAGCGGCCGGGCGCGGTTCAAGAGCTTGGCGTGCATCCAGCCGACGATGCGTTCGAGCGTGGCGCGGTCGCGCGGCTGCGGCAGGCTGGCGCGGAAGATGTGGCGGTCGATGTCGAACTGGTCGTCCTCGACCCAGGAGGGATGATCGATATCGAGCGGCGCCTTCTCCAGCCGCGCCTTCAGGATCGGCGCGATGTGCAAGCGCGAGACGATCATCGCCTTGAAGTCTTCGAAGAAGTCGCCCTTGTAGTCGTCAGGCAGGCGAAAGATCGCCATGCTGCCGACATGCATCGGCATCTCCGGCGTTTCCAGATAGAGAAATGATGCGTCCAGCGACGACAGCTTCTTACCGTCAGCCATAGTTCCCTCCGCTCGTTTTGACGGGCGCCTTTGCCGGCGCTTCTCGTCAGGCCGATACTGCCCGTTCCGGCGGGGCATATGCAATGGCAAACGGCCCTGCCCGGTCGAACGGCCAGAACTCCCCCTCCGGTTGGGCCAGGCGGTCCGCCACGGCCCACAGCGCCGCGGGGTTCACGCCGAGCCCGATATGGCTCGCCAGGTGCACCTCGATGTTCTCGGCGCGGTCGGAGGGACGCAACAAACAGGTTCGCCAGTTCACGATACCGTCGGCGCGCGAATAGATCGACGTCGCCGGCACCGGCAGATCGCCGGCGATCGCCTCGCGCAGTTCGGCGAAATCCTCGACACGCTCGCCGGTCAGCGCTTCGTACAGCCGCGTGGCGTTGGTCGCCCGCACGTCGTCGGCAAACGGGCTGCCGAGCGTGACGACGTAGCGGACCATCTCGGGCGCCTGGAGCGCGAGATCGCGGGCATAGACGCCGCCGAGACTCCAACCGACCAGGCTGACCTTGCGTCCGCTCGTGGCGTGGATTTCGGCAAGGCGCGCGCGCAGGGCTTCCCTCATCCGTTCCAGCCCACCGAGATTGCGCCCCATCCGCCAGGCATGCGCCTCATAGCCGAGCTCGCTGAGATAGCGCCGCATCGGTGCCATCGAGAGATCGCTGGCAAGAAAGCCCGGCAGTGCCAGCACCGGATGGCCGTCGCCCCTGGGCGCGCGCATCAGGAGCGGCGACAGCATTACGCTGGCGTTGAATTCGAAAAGTCCACGGGCTTCGGCCAGCAGCAGGCCGAGGCTCGGCGGACGAAGCCGGCCCGACCCCTGCGGCTCGTCCGGCCCGGGCGACATTTATTTCTTCTTGTCGCTGCTGCGCGGGCTGCCGAGACCGGCCATGGTGACGAACATGTCCTGAAACCGCTCGGCGATCTTGGGATCGAAGGTGAACCAGCTCTGGATCAGCGATTCCGGCGAGACCTTGTCGATGTTGGACATCATCTGCTGTTGCAACTTGTCCATCACGGCGGTCTGCATCGGCATCACGTCGGGTAGTCCGAAGAACTGGCGGGCTTCAAGGGGGGTGCAGTCAATTTCGATGTTAACTTTCATGTCCCCTCCAGATGAGATTCGAGCGGCCTGTCGCAGTATCGCCGCGAGACGGTGTGCAACGCAAGCGACCTGAGGCTGGCGGCCGGCCTTGCTTCCGCGATCGGCGGATATGGTCAATGAAATCGCGCCCGCCATGAGCCCGCTTCCTCGGCGCCCGGCGGGGCACGAGGGCCCCGCGGCCGGGGACTTCACCGATCGAAAGTCGAATATCGCCCGCGAACCCCTCGCCGCCAGATTGTCGGCCAGCATTGCTGCACAGCGGCGCAACTTGGCGCGTTCCTTGCTGGAATGGCGCTTGCACGGGTCGTGAACTCTGGGCAACATGGATTGGGACGCCCGCCGAACAATCAAAAATCACGGCGCGGCAGAGTGGAGAGGGTCAAGAATGTCAGTCGGTCGAACTCTGTTTGCGGCGACGCTCGCCGGTACGCTTGCGTTGGCGGTCTCGCCGGCGTCGAGCCAGACGCTACGTTATGCCAACCAGGGTGACCTGAAGTCGCTCGATCCCTATACGCTCAACGAGAGCACCACCCACGCCCATCTCGGTCACGTCTATCAAGGCCTCACCGCGCGCGACAAGGACCTCAAGATCATTCCGGCGCTGGCGGAAAGCTGGGAAACCCCGGAGCCGACCCGCTGGCGCTTCCATTTGCGCAAAGGCGTGAAATTCCACAACGGCGATCCCTTCACCGCCGACGACGTGCTGTTCTCGGCCGATCGCGTCCGCAAGAAGGGGTCCAACATGCAGACCCGCCTTGCTCCGGACGTCAAGGTGATCAAGGTCGACGACTACACCGTCGATTTCGTCCTGCCCTCGCCCAATCCCATCCTGCATAACGCGTGGGATGTCTGGTACATCATGGACAAGAAATGGGCCGAGGAGAACAACGTCGTCGACCCGACGCCGGTGGCGGCGACCACGCCGAGCTACGCCTCGCTCCACGAGAACGGCACCGGTCCCTTCGTCATCGAGAGCCACCAGCCCGGCGTGAAGACGGTGTTCAAGGCCAACCCCAATTACTGGGGCAAGGTCGAAGGTAACCTGAAGGAGATCATCTTCACCCCGATCGCCTCCGACGCCACCCGCGTCGCCGCGCTGCTGTCGGGCGAAGTCGACGTCATTGAGCCGGTGCCGATCCAGGACATCTCCCGCGTCGATTCGAGCCCGAACGCCCAGGTGCTGAAGGGGGCGGAGCTGCGCACCATCTTCATCGGCTTCGATCAAGTCCGCGACGAGTTGCTCTACTCCAGCATCAAGGGCAAGAACCCATTCAAGGACATCCGCGTCCGCGAGGCCTTCTACAAGGCGATCGACATCGAGCTGATCAAGACGCGCGTGATGCGCGGGCTGTCGACGCCGTCGGCGTTGATGATCGCTCCGGAATTGTTCCTGCTGTCCAAGGAGTTCACCCGGCCGAAATTCGACCCTGAAGGCGCCAAGAAGCTCCTGACCGAGGCCGGCTACCCCGACGGCTTCGAGGTCACCATGGATTGCCCGAACGATCGCTACGTCAACGACGCCGCGATCTGCCAGGCCGTCGTCGGCATGCTCGCCCGCATCGGCGTCAAGATCAATCTGCTGGCGCAGCCCAAGGCGCAATACTTCGCCAAGGTGTTGAAGCAAGGCGGCTACCAGACCTCGTTCTACATGCTGGGCTGGACGCCGAGCACGATGGATTCCCACAACGTGCTCTTTGACATCATGGGCTGCCGCGACGATGCCAAATCCTCGCGCGGCGAAGCCAATCTCGGCGGTTACTGCAACAAGGAGTTCGACGCCATCACCGACAAGGTGCTGGTCGAAACCGACACCGCCGAGCGCAACCAGCTGATCAAGCAGGCCTACGAAATCGGCAACAAGGACTGGTCCTACATCCCGCTGCACCAGCAGGCGCTGGCTTGGGGCGTATCAAAGAAGGTCAACCTGCCGCAGCGCGCCGACAATCTGGTCATGTTCCACTGGGCGACCAAGAAGGAATAGCGACAGTTGAACACGAGGTCCCGGCAGCGTCAGGCTTCCGGGACCTTTCCTTTTCCGGCTGACAAAGACGTCAGCCAAACGCACACCCAAGGATAGTGGAAGGCATGCTCGCTTTCACTCTTCGCCGCGCCCTTCAGGCCATCGGCGTCATGTTCGCCGTCGGCATCATCGCGTTCTCGATGTTCCGCTTCGCCGGCGACCCGGTCAACCAGATCGTCTCGATCGATACGTCGGCGGCCGAACGCGAAGCCGTGCGCAAATCGCTCGGCCTCGATGATCCCGTGCCGGTGCAGTTCGTCCGCTATTTCGGCAACGCCGCGCAGTTCAAATTCGGCGTCTCCTATCAGTTCCGCCAGCCGGTCTCTACGCTGTTGATGGAGCGCATGCCCGCGACGCTGGAACTGGCGATCTGCGCGACCGTATTCGCAATGGTGTTCGGCATCCTGATGGGCGTCTATTCGGCGCTCAAACGCGACACCGTGCTCGCCAAATTATTCCAGGCGGTTTCGCTGATCGGCATCTCGTTGCCGACTTTCCTGATCGGCATTCTCCTGATCTATCTGTTCGCGGTGACATTGGGCTGGTTGCCCTCGTTCGGTCGCGGCGAGGTGGTCAAGCTCGGCTGGTGGACGACGGGGCTGCTCACGCTGTCGGGCCTGAAGGCGCTGATCATGCCCTCGATCACGCTCGGCCTGTTCCAGATGACCCTGATCATGCGGCTGGTGCGCGCCGAAATGCTGGAAGTGCTTCGAACCGACTATATTCGCTTCGCTCGCGCCCGCGGGCTGACCACCCGTGCCATCCATTTCGGCCACGCGCTGAAGAACACGCTCATTCCCGTCATCACGGTGGCCGGACTGCAGTTTGGCTCGGTTATTGCATTTTCGATCATCACCGAAACCGTATTCCAATGGCCCGGCATGGGACTTCTGTTCGTGCAGGCCGTGCAAAACGTCGATATCCCGATTATGGCCGCCTACCTGCTGATGGTCTCTCTGATTTTCGTCACCATCAATCTGGTGGTCGACATCCTCTACACCGTGGTCGATCCGCGCCTGCGCTCGACCATCGGCCGCGCCGCATGAGGCAGCCTTCATGTCCGACGTAGTCGCCTCAAATTCCGACAAGCCGAGCACGCTGCCGACGCATGCCGCCCGGAGCTGGCTCAGCCGCGCGCTCGACAGCGACATCTTCTATTCGTTCCGCCGCTCCAAGCTGACCATGGTGGCGGCGGCCATTACCGTGCTGTTCTTCCTGCTCGCGATCTTTGCATCCGCGCTCGCGGTGCAGAACCCGTTCGATCCGGCGCAGCTGCAATTGATGAACTCGCGGATCTCACCGCTCTGGACCGCCGACGGCCAGAGCCCGTTCCTGCTCGGCACCGACGAGCAGGGCCGCGACGTGTTCTCCGCCATCCTGTATGGCTTGCGCATCTCGCTCGCCGTCGGTGTCGCCGGCGTGGTCTTCGCCGGCGCGCTCGGAATCGCGCTCGGCCTGACCGCCGGCTATTTCGGGGGCGCGGTCGACGGCGTGATCATGCGGATCGCCGACGTGCAGCTCACTTTCCCCGCCATTCTGATCGCGCTGCTGGTCAACGGCATCGCGAAATCGATCCTCGGCAACCGGCTGGATGCCAACAGCATGCTGGTGGTGCTGGTCATCTCGATCGGGCTTAGTTTCTGGGTCGGATATGCCCGGACCGTGCGCGGTTCCGTGATGGTCGAGAAGAACAAGGACTACGTGGCCGCAGCGCAGCTGATCGGCCTGCCCGCACCAAAAATCATGCTGCGGCACGTGCTGCCCAACACGATGGGACCGATCCTGGTCATTGCCACCATCAACCTCGCGCTTGCCATCATCACCGAGGCGACCCTGTCCTTCCTCGGTGTCGGCCTGCCCGACACCATGCCGTCGCTCGGGACGCTGATCCGCATCGGCAACAACTATCTGTTCGCGGGCGAATGGTGGATCGTCGCCTTCCCCGGGCTTGCGCTCGCCGCGCTGATCCTGTCGATCAACCTGCTCGGCGACTGGCTGCGCGACGCGCTCAACCCGAAACTTCGATGAGCAAGACTCGATGAGCAAAGCTTCGATGAAATCGCCTCGCCCATGACCGAACCCGTTCTCTCCGTGCGCAATCTTCAGGTCGAGTTCGCCTCCCGCCGCGGCACGCTGCGCGCGATCGACGGCGTCTCCTTCGACATCGCCAAGGGCGAGGTGCTCGGCGTGGTCGGCGAATCCGGCGCCGGCAAGTCCGTCACCGGCCTGGCGGTGATCGGCCTGATCGATCCGCCCGGCCGCATCGCCGGCGGTGAGATTCGTCTCGCCGGCCAGCGCATCGACAATTTGCCCGCCGAGCAGATACGCCGCATCCGGGGAAAACGGATCGGCATGATCTTCCAGGATCCCCTCACCTCGCTCAATCCGCTGTACCGCGTCGGCGACCAGATCATCGAGACGATCAAAACCCACCTGAACCTGTCCGAGGCGGCCGCCCGCCGCCGCGCCATCGACCTGCTCGCCGAGGTCGGTATTCCCGCGCCGGAAAAGCGCATCGACGGCTATCCCCACGAATTCTCCGGCGGCATGCGCCAGCGCGTTGTGATTGCGCTGGCGATCTGCGCCGAGCCCGAACTGATCATCGCGGACGAGCCGACCACCGCGCTCGATGTCTCCGTGCAGGCGCAGATCATCTCCCTGATCAAGCGGCTCGGGCGCGATCACGGCACCGCCGTGATGCTGGTGACCCACGACATGGGCGTGATCGCGGAGACCTCCGACCGCGTCGCGGTGATGTATGCCGGCCGCGTCGCCGAGATCGGCCCGGTACAGGACGTCGTCAGGAATCCGCTGCACCCTTACGCCAAGGGCCTGATGGGCGCGATTCCGACGCTTGCCGGGGACGACAAGCGCCTGGTGCAGATCCCCGGCTCCATGCCGCGCCTATCGGCGATCCCGCGTGGCTGCTCGTTCAATCCGCGCTGCGCCTTCGCCTTCGATCGCTGCCGGGTTGAACGGCCGGAGCCACTATCGCGCGGCACACAATCCGTTGCCTGCCATCTCTACGACACCGTGCCTGCGGAGAGCGCGGCATGAGCACGCCTTTCGTCCAGGCCACAAATCTGCGCCGCGTCTTCGACGTCTCAAAACCCTGGCTCAACCGCGTGCTCGAAGGCGGGCATCTCGAATATCTCAAGGCTGTCGATCACGTTAGCTTCGACATCAGGAAGGGCGAGACCTTTGCTCTGGTCGGCGAGTCCGGCTCGGGCAAGACCACGGTGGCGCGAATGGTGGTCGGCCTGCTGCCGCCGAGTTCCGGCAACGTGCTGATCGACGGCATCTCGATGACCGATCCACGGCAGGCGCAGGCGCGGCGAAAACTGCGCCGCCGCATCCAGATGATCTTCCAGGACCCCTATGCGAGCCTGAACCCGCGCTTCCGGGTCGATGCCATCATCTCCGAGCCGATCCGCGCTTTCGACCTGATCCAGGGCGAGCGCGATATCCAGGCGCGCGTCGGCGAATTGCTCAGCCTTGTCGGGCTGCATCCCGACGACCGGTTGAAATTTCCACACGAATTCTCCGGCGGCCAGCGCCAGCGCATCGCGATCGCGCGAGCGCTCGCCTCCGATGCGGAGTTCATCGTCTGCGACGAGCCGACCTCGGCGCTCGATGTCTCCGTGCAGGCGCAGATCCTGAACCTGATGCGCGACCTCCAGGACAAGTTCGGCCTGACCTACATGTTCATCAGCCACAACCTCGCCGTGGTCCGCCACATGGCGAGCCGCGTCGGCGTGATGTATCTCGGCCGCATCGTCGAGATCGCGGAGGGACGCGAGCTGTTCGCCAGACCGCGCATGCCCTACACCAAGATGCTGCTGGGCGCCGTGCCCGATCTCGCAATGTCGGGCCGCCAGCGTATTCCGGTGAAGGGCGAGATCCCGAATCCGATCAATCCGCCGCCCGGCTGCGCCTTCAATCCGCGCTGCCCGCTGGCGTTCGATCTCTGCCGCAAGGAAGCCCCGGAACTGATCGCCGGCGTCGCCTGCCATGCGGTGAACACCGCGCCGGTCCCGGCGTGACGCGCGCGTGCCATGCGGTCCACGCATTGGCGGCACGGCATCGCCTGTGATCAATTGCGCGCGCGACAAATAAGGTAGCGAAATCCCATGGCCAGCAACGTCAATCCCGATCCCTTCACGACGCGCCCCGAGATCGAGGGCACATTCGGGGTCGTCGCCACCACACACTGGATCGCGACCGCGGTCGGCATGGCCATCCTGGAAAAGGGCGGCAATGCCTTCGACGCCGGCGTCGCCACAGCGTTCACGCTCCAGGTCGTCGAGCCGCATTTGAACGGCCCGGGCGGAGACGTGCCCATCATCGTGCATGACGTCAAACGCGCACGCACCGAGGTGATCTGCGGCCAGGGCCCGGCGCCGGCGCGCGCCACCATCGCCCACTACAAGAGCGAAGGCCTCGACATGGTGCCCGGCACCGGCCTGCTCGCGGCCTGCGTCCCCGGCACGTTCGAATCCTGGATGATGCTGCTGCGCGACCACGGCACGATGCGCGTGCGCGACGTGCTGGAGCCAGCCATCTCCTACGCGCGCGACGGCTATCCGCTGGTCGAGCGCGCCTGCGCCACGATCCAGACCGTCGAGCAACTGTTCCGCAAGCATTGGCCGACCTCGGCCGCGGTCTATCTGCCCAATGGCGAAGTGCCGAGGCCCGGCACGCTCTTCACCAACAAGACGCTGGCTGCGACCTACGCCCGCATTCTCAGCGAAGCCGAGAGCGGCGGCGGTGACCGCGACGCCGAGATCGAGCGCGCGCGAAAGGCCTGGTCGCAAGGTTTCGTTGCGGAAGCCATCGACAAGTTCTGCCGCACCCAGGAGGTGATGGATGTCAGCGGCTCGCCGCATCGCGGCGTGCTCTCGGCCGACGACATGGCGCGTTGGCAGCCGACGATCGAGGCACCGCTCACCTACGACTACGGGCGCTACACGGTCTGCAAAGCCGGCGTCTGGAGCCAGGGTCCGGTGACGCTCCAGCAGCTCGCGCTGCTCAAGGGCTTTGCGCTCGACGGGCTCGATCCGACCGGGCCGGAATTCATCCACCTCCAGATCGAATGCGCCAAGCTGGCCTTCGCCGACCGCGAAAAATTCTACGGCGATCCCAAGTTCAGCGAGATCCCGATCGCGACGCTGCTGTCGGATGCCTATAACGACGAACGCCGCAAACTGATCTCAGAGAAGGCATCGCTCGACTTCCTCCCCGGTTCGGTCGAAGGTTTTGGCGGCGTGGTCAAGCTGCGCCGCGCCGAGGGGCAGCGCGAGGCGGTCGGCGCGCTTGGCGCGGGCGAGCCGACAGTCGGGCGTTTCGGCGAAGTGCGCGGCGACACCGTGCATTTCGACATCATCGACAAGGCCGGCAACATGGTGTCCTCGACGCCATCGGGCGGCTGGCTGCAATCCTCACCGATTATTCCGGAGCTCGGCTTCTGCCTCGGCAGCCGCGCGCAGATGTTCTGGCTGGAGGAAGACCATCCCGCAGCGCTTGCGCCGGGCAAGCGGCCGCGCACGACGCTGTCGCCGACCATGGCGCTACGCGACGGCGAGCCGTATCTGGCCTGGGGCTCGCCCGGCGGCGACCAGCAGGATCAGTGGATCACGCAGTTCTTCCTACGGCACGTCCATTGCAACCTCAATCTCCAGGAAGCGATCGATGCGCCGGCCTGGCACTCCGAGCATTTCCCGATCTCGTTCTGGCCGCGCACCGCGCGCCCCGGCGTGCTCGTGGTCGAGAACCGCGTGCCGAAGGCGACGATCGAGAACCTTCGCGAGCGCGGACACATTGTCGAGGTCGGCCCCGACTGGTCGGAAGGTCGCCTCACCGCGGCCTCGCGCGTCGGGGTGCGCCGCCGCGCCGCCGCCAACCCGCGCGGCATGCAGGGCTACGCCGCAGGGCGCTGAAGGCAGCACATGACCTGGTCGATCATCGCGCGAGACCCTGCCACCGGCCAGTTTGGCATCGCGGTAGCGACCCGCTTCTTCGCTGTCGGCGCGCGCGTGCCCTACATCGCGGCCGGTCTCGGCGCCATCGCGACCCAGGCCTTCGTCAATCCCTATTATGGCATCGACGGCGTCAAGCTGCTGCGCGAGGGCCTGAACGCGCATGACGTTCTCGCCACCCAGCTCGCGACCGACGACGGCCGCGAGAGCCGCCAGATCCACATCATGGACGCCAGCGGCGCGATCGCCGCGCATACCGGGCGCGACTGCGTCGACTGGTGCGGACACATCGCCGGCAGCGGCTTCTCCATTGCCGGCAACATGCTGGCCGGCGCCGACGTGCTCGACGAGACCGCGAAGACCTATATCGCCAATGACAGCCTGCCCTTCCCGCGCCGCCTGCTCGCCGCCATGCGCGCGGGCGAGGCCGCCGGCGGCGACAAGCGCGGCAAGCAATCCGCTGCGCTCCTGATCCACGGCGAGGAGGAATGGCCGGCGCTGGACATTCGCGCCGACGATCATCCCGATCCGCTGGGCGAACTCGAACGGCTGGAGCGCGTCAGTCAGGAACTCTGGGTGCATTTCCGCTCTTCCATGCCGACGCGGCAGAACCCGGCAGGCAACACCGATCGCAGCGTCATCGACGCCAGCATTGCTGCGAGCCGAGCAAGGCAATCATGAGCGCAAGTCCTCTCATCGAGATCAAGGATCTGCGCATCCGCTTCCACGGCGACGACGGCCGCGTGACCCACGCCGTCGACAGCGTCGATCTCAGCGTCGCCAATGGCGCGACGCTCGGCCTCGTCGGCGAATCCGGTTGCGGCAAGAGCGTGACGTCGCTGGCGATCATGGGTTTGCTGCCGAAGCAAAGCGCGGAGATCTCGGGCGCAATCCGCTTCGACGGCTTCGACCTGCTGAAGACTCCTGACCAGACGCTGCGCGATCTCCGCGGCAACCGGCTCGCGATGATTTTTCAGGAGCCGATGACGTCGCTCAACCCGAGCTTCACCATCGGCGACCAGATCATCGAGACCATTCTGCGCCACCGCGGCGGCTCACGGCGCAGCGCGCGCGAGCGGGCCATCGAGCTCTTGCGCCGCGTCCACATCCCCTCGCCGGAGCGGCGGATCGACGAATATCCGCACAAGCTCTCCGGCGGCATGCGCCAGCGCGTGATGATCGCGATGGCGCTGGCCTGCGACCCGCGGCTGCTGATCGCGGACGAGCCGACCACCGCGCTCGACGTCACCCTGCAGGCGCAGATCTTGGAGCTGATGCGCGAACTGAAGGCGGCGAGCGGCGCCGCCATCATCCTGATCACCCACGATCTCGGTGTTGTCGCCGAAGTCTGCGACGAGGTCGCGGTGATGTATGCCGGCGAGATCGTCGAGCGCGCGCCGGTCGACGAGCTGTTCGCGATGCCGCAGCATCCCTACACCGTCGGCCTGCTGGGCTCGATCCCGCGGCTCGACCACCGCGCCGAGCAGCTGGCCACGATCGAAGGCATGGTGCCGAACATGGCGCAGCCACCCGCCGGCTGCCGTTTCGCCGCGCGCTGCCCCTTCGTGCTGGACGCCTGCACGGAGGTGCCGCCACCGCTGGTCGAGGTCAGCCCCGGCCACCTCTCGCGCTGCATCCGCGCACCGCTCGAACTTCTGGTGTCGTGATGGCGCTTCTCGAGGTCGAAGGCCTGGTCAAGCATTTTGTCGCCGGGCGCTCGCTGTTCGGCCGGGCACTGGGGCATGTCAAAGCGGTCGATGGCGTCAGCTTCTCTCTCGACGCCGGCAAGACGCTGGCCCTGGTCGGCGAATCCGGTTGCGGCAAATCCACCGTCAGTCGCCTGGTGCTGCGGCTGATCGAGCCGGATGCAGGCACGGTGCGTTTCGCCGGCCGTGACCTGCTCTCGCTGGACGCCGCGGCGCTCCGCGCCTTCCGCCGCGAAGCACAGATCATTTTCCAGGACCCCTACGCCTCGCTCAATCCGCGCATGACGGTCGGCCAGATTCTCACCGAGCCGCTGGCGCTGCACGATCTGGTACCGCCGGCGCAACGGCGCGAGCGCGTCGCGGAAATCTTGCGGCTGGTCGGCCTCGAGCCACGGCTCGAGCGGCGTTATCCGCACGAATTCTCCGGCGGCCAACGCCAGCGCATCGCCATTGCCCGCGCGCTCGCGGTCGAACCAAAACTGATCATCTGCGATGAGCCGGTCTCGGCGCTGGACGTCTCGATCCGCTCGCAGATCCTGAACCTGCTGCGCGAGCTTCAGGACCGGCTTGGGCTGGCCTATATCTTCGTCTCGCATGACCTCGCCGTGGTCAAGCACATCGCCGACCATGTCGCCGTGATGAATCTCGGCCAGATCGTCGAGACTGCCGAGGCGGACGCCCTGTTCGCGGCACCCCGCCATCCCTACAGCCGTGCGCTGCTGTCCGCGATCCCCATGCCTAAACCGCGGGCAAAGCGCAGCCGAATTGTGCTGCAGGGAGAGATCCCCAGCGCACTCAGCCCGCCGCCGGGTTGCCGCTTCCACACCCGCTGCCCCTACGTGATCGACCGCTGCCGCAGTGAAATGCCGCAGCTCGTGCCGGATGGCATCGGACATGCAACGGCCTGTCACCGAACGTCGGAACTGCCGTCCTCCGCGGCGATCGTCCCGTCCGACGGCGGCTTCTCGCCGGTCCTTGAAAAATTGGTCGCCGCCTTCAGCGGGGGCCCGGAAGCAGTCCGCGGCAGCGGGGTTAGTTCATTGGGAACGGACCCGGCATAGCCGCAAAACAGAGGTTGAGAGCGATGAGTTTCATGCGTTTGACAATCCTGGCGTCGGCTGTGCTGACGTCGCTCGCGGGCGCAGCCCAGGCTCAGACCACGCTTCGCATCGGCATCGCCGAAGACCCCGATATCCTCGATCCCAGCATCGGCCGCACCTATGTCGGCCGCATCGTCTTCTCCGCCTTCTGCGACAAGCTGTTCGACATCGACGAGAAGCTCAACATCGTGCCGCAGCTCGCGCTGTCCTACGAGACTTCGGCCGACGGCAAGGAGATGACGATCAAGCTCCGGCCGAACGTCAAATTCCATGACGGCGAACCGCTGGACGCCGAAGCCGCAAAGTTCTCGATCGAGCGTCACATGACGCTGCCGACCTCGTTCCGGAAGTCGGAGCTTGCCAGCGTCGACCATGTCGAGGTGGTCGATCCCCTGACCATCAAGCTGGTGCTCAAGACCCCTTACTCGCCGCTGATCGCCCAGCTCACCGACCGCTCCGGCATGATGGTCTCGCCGAAGGCCGCGAAGGAGGCGGGCGACAAGTTCGGCCTGCATCCGGTCTGCGCCGGCCCCTACAAATTCGTCGAGCGCGTCCAACAGGACCGCATGGTGTTCGAGAAGTTTGCCGACTACTGGAACAAGGACAACATCCATATCGACCGCGTCGTGTTCCTGCCGATTGTCGACGCGACGGTGCGCCTTGCCAACCTCAAGTCCGGCGGGCTCGATTTGATCGAGCGCGTGCTGGCCACCGACATCAAGGATGTGCGCGCCGATCCCAAGCTGGTGCTGTCGACGGCGCCCGAGCTCGGTTATCAGGGCCTGACGATCAATATCGGCAACGACAAGACCAAGGGGCCACTCAGCCAATCCGCGAAGGTACGCCAGGCACTCAGCCTGTCGATCGATCGCGAGGCCATCAACCAGGTCGTATTCAACGGCGAGTTCACGCCGGGCAATCAATGGGTCAGCCCGACGCATCCATACTATCAGAAGGCTTTCCCCATTCCGGGTCGCGACATCGCCAAGGCCAAGGCGCTGTTGAAGGAAGCCGGTGTCAGCCTGCCCGTCACCGTCGACTACATGGTACCAAAGGGCACCGAGTACGAGGCCGTCGCCCAGGTCGTGCAGTCCATGGCCGCCGAAGCAGGCTTCGACATCAAGGTCCGCGTCGTTGAATTCGCGACCACCTTCAAGCAGGCGCAGGCCGGCGAGTTCCAGGTGTTCCAGATCAACTGGAGCGGACGCATCGACCCGGACGGCAATTCCTACATCTTCATGCGCAGCAAGGCGCCGCAGAACGACGGCGTGTATTCGAACCCCGAAGCCGACAAGCTGATGGAAGACGGACGGGCGACGTCCAATGTCGAGGAGCGCAAGGCGATCTACGGGAAGCTGACCAAGATCCTGCTCGACGACCTGCCGATCATCTACATCTATCATCGTACGCTCCTGATCGCGCATACGAAGAAGCTCGAGGGCTACCGGCAGATGCCTGATGGCCTCGTGCGCGTGGTCGGGCTGAAGTTCAAGTGATCGCGGCATCACTCGGGAAACGCGTGGAGCCATGCTGAACTTCCTCGCCCGCCGCATCGCGCAGATCGTGCCGACACTGTTCTTCGTGTCGGTGCTGATCTTCTCGCTCCAGCAATTGCTGCCGGGCGATCCCGCGCTGGTGATGGCCGGCGAGGAGCGCGATCCCGCAGCGATCGAGCAGATCCGGCAGCAGTACAAGCTCGATCAGTCGATCCCCGTGCAATATGTCTACTGGCTCAAGGGAGTCCTCACCGGTAATTTCGGCGAGTCGCTGCGCAACAAGATGCCGGTGCGCGAGTTGATCGCCCAGAAACTGCCGGTGACGCTCCAGCTCGGCTCAATGGCGATCCTGATCGCGTTCCTCATCGGCATTCCCGCCGGCATCATCTCCGCGGTGAAGAAGGGCACGGTTTGGGACTATGGCGCCAATCTGTTCGCGCTATGGGGCATCTCGACGCCGAATTTCTGGCTCGGAATCCTCATGATCTTCCTGTTCTCGATTCACCTGGGCTGGCTGCCGGCCTCAGGCTATGTGCCGCTCACGGAGGACTGGCGCGCGAGCCTGGCCGCCACCATCATGCCGGCCTTCGTGCTCGGCAACGCAATTTCAGCGGTCCTGATGCGGCACACACGCAGCGCCATGCTCCAGGTTCTGGAGAGCGACTATGTCCGCACCGCGCGCGCGAAAGGTCTCTCCGAGCGCTCGGTGATCCTCAAGCACGCGATGCGCAACGCGCTGACGCCGATCATCACCCTCGGCGCGCTCGAGCTCGGCACGCTGTTGTCGGGCGCGGTGCTGACCGAGCAGATCTTTTCCATTCCCGGCTTCGGCAAGCTGATCGTGGACGCCGTCTTCAACCGTGACTATGCGGTGGTGCAGGGCGTGGTGCTGGTGACGGCCACAGTCTACATCACGCTCAATCTCGTCGCCGACGTCGCCTATGTCCTCGTCAATCCGCGGCTGCGAGGTTAGACGATGACCGACGCCGCACTGCCAGCCAGTCCCGCCACCCAGGCCTACGAGCTGGACAGCCCGGCCCGCCGTGCGCGGCGGCGCCTGTTCAAGCGCAAGGCCGCGGTCTTCGGGCTTGTCGTGATCACAGCCTTCATCCTGCTTGCGGCCCTTGCGCCGCTGGTCGTGCCCTATGATCCCATTGCAACGAGCTGGAGCCTGGTGCGCAAGCCGCCCACCGCCGCCCACTGGTTCGGCACCGACGATCTCGGCCGCGACATCCTCAGCCGCGTCATCTACGGCGCGCGGGCCTCCCTGATGGCGGGTCTGATCTCGGTCGCGATCGCGCTCGGGATCGGTGTCCCTCTTGGTCTCCTCGCCGGCTATCGCGGCGGATTTGTTGACGCGCTGATCAGCCGGATCACCGATGCGATGTTGGCCTGCCCGTTCCTGATCCTGGCGATCGCGCTGGCCGCCTTCCTCGGTCCCAGCCTCGGCAACGCCATGATCGCGATCGGCATCTCGGCAACGCCGATCTTCATCCGCCTGACGCGCGGGCAGGTGCTGAGCGTCAAGGCCGAAGACTATGTCGAGGCGGCGCGCGCGCTCGGCAATCCGCCGTGGCGGATCGCGTTCTCGCACATCCTGCCGAACATCCTTCCCGCGCTATTGGTGCAGGCGACGCTGTCGATCGCCGCCGCCATCATCGCCGAAGCCGCGCTGTCGTTCCTCGGCCTCGGCCAGCAGCCGCCGGCACCGTCCTGGGGCAGCATGCTCAACGCGGCGCAGCGCTTCCTGACCCAGGCGCCGTGGATGGCGATCTGGCCGGGCCTTGCGATCTTCCTCGTGGTGCTGTCGCTGAACCTGCTCGGCGACGGCCTGCGCGACGCGCTCGACCCGCGCCAGCGCTAGCAGTCCCTCAGGTGAGGAGCGCGTTCTTACGCGCGTCTCGAACCATGAAGGCCCGACTGTCACCTGGAGCCATCGTTCGAGACGCGGCCTGACGGCCGCTCCTCAGGATGAGGACCTCAAATCACGGTCTCGCGCATCACGCGACGGCAATCCATCTCGTATTCGAGGTCGACCACCGGCGGACGGGCGAAATGCCAGGTCAGGCCGGAGCGCAGCGCGCCGTGGCGGACCAGCTCGTCGACCAGCGCGTGGTGGAAATCGTGCACGGAATAGGCCTGCACGCCGGTGGTGTCCTTCCAGCCGAAGCCGAAGGCCGTCATCCGGTTCTCCATCTGCGACGTCGTGGTGAACCGCACCTTCTCGCGAAGACCCTCCGGGCTGAGGTCGCGGTAGCGCACCGTGCGCTCGACATAGGTGCCGCCGCCCTCGCGCGCCTCGGCGCCACCGGCGATCACGAAGCTTGGTGCCTTCGAGGTTGTCGGACGCGTGAAGGAGAAAGCATAGAACGACGGCTCGGACGGCGGATCGATCTCCGGACAGACATTGCTGCGCGCCACCGGATTGGTGGTGCCGTCGAAGATGCCCCATTCGGACAGCGTCTTCACATAATGCAGGTTGAATGCGCGAAAGCCTTCCTCGCTGAAGGCCGCCGGTGAGCGCAACTCGCAGGCACAGAACGCCGTCAGCGGACGCCCTGCTTCCTGGATATACTTCGCCGCGAGCGCAAATCCCTCGGCCAGCGGCACCAGGCGATCGAACCGAACCCGCTCAATCTCGTATCCGTCGTCAGCGGCGGCACCCGCCGAATACTGGAACACGGACGGAATGAACCGATAGTTGCCGGCGGAGAAATCACCAATCATGTCGAACTCCTAATCCAGTTTCATGCGGATGCCCTTGGCACCGTTGAGCAAGCGCTTCAGGTGAAAGCCGGCCAGGGAATCGTCGGCGTGCATCCCGACCAGCGCGGCAAAGGCCGGCATGGCCGCGACGTCGCCGGCTTCCATCTTGGCAAAAGCCTCGGAATATTGCGCCGTCCTTGGCGCTTCGAATTTATCCTGCGGCAACGGTTCGAACGCACGCAGCGGTTCGCTGCGTCCGCGCAGCATCAGATCACCCACGGGACGGCCTTGAAAATGCTCGGCAGCCTTGGCGACGCTGGCACTGGCGCAGATGCGTGTTCCCAGATGCTTGTTGGCGGCCTCCAGTCGCGCCGCGATGTTGATGGTGTCTCCATAGGCGGTGTAGTCGAAGAAGCGGTTGCCTCCGAAATTGCCGACCAGTGCCGGCCCGGCGTGAATGCCGATGCGGGTGGTGCCGAAATTCACGCCCACGGCCCTCTGGCGCGCGCAGAAATCCTGTGCCCAGGCATCGAGGTCATGGGCGCAGGCGACCGCACGCGTCGCATAGTCCGGCTGATCGCCGGGCGCATTGAAGAGCACCTGGATCGCATCGCCGATGATTTTTGCGACCGTCCCCTCATGCGCGAAGATGGTTTCGGTCATCCCGCCGACATATTCGTTGAGGAGCGCGCCGAGCGTCTCGGGCGGCGCGCTCTCGACCAGGGAGGTGAACCCGGTGATATCGGTGAAGATGGTGGCGACATCGCGCCACTGCACCTCGATCCCCTCACCCTCGCCGCCCGCCACCAGACGCTTGGCGAGCTCGGGCGAGAAATGGCGCGACAGCGCGGCATGGGCCCGCTCCGCCTCCATCTGACGGCGCCGCACCTCGCGCAGCATCTCGATATGGCGAATGGTCTTCTCGATCGTGGCTTCCAGGTCGGCGAAGTCGATCGGTTTGGTGAGGAAGTCGAACGCGCCGCGGTTCATGGCGGTGCGGATGTTGCTCATGTCGCCATAGGCCGAGACGATGATAGTCGACTTCTTGTCCTCGGCCTCCTGGAGCTTCGCCAGCAGCGACAGCCCATCCATGCGCGGCATGTTGATGTCGGAGACCACCATGTCGACATGCGGGTTCTGCTCGAGGGACTCCAGCGCCTCGACGCCGTCGCGTGCAAACATGATGTCGACGAGCCCGTCGCGGATCTGCCTGCGAAACTTCTGCAGGATCAGCGCCTCGAGGTCTGGCTCGTCATCGACGAAGAGGATGGTCGAAGTCATGCGGCTTGCTCGAGCCTCGTGTCGATCTCCTGCCGCAGCAGCGCAAAATCGATCGGCTTGGTGAGGAGCCCGATGGCGCCACGCTCGATCGCCTTCCGGCGCGTCTCGGCGTCACCATAGGCCGTGATCATGATGACGGGAACGTCCGGATGCTCGGCGCGCACCTTGGGCAGCATGTCGAGCCCGCTCATGCCGGGCATGTTGATGTCGGACAGGATCAGGATCAACGAGGGGTCGCGCACCTCGGAGGCGAGCCTGAGCGCATCGGACGCGGACGGCGCGAATTCCATCTGGAAGCGTCCGGCGCGCAGGTCACGCCGGAACTGCTGCCGGAACAGCGCCTCGACGTCGGGCTCGTCATCGACGACCAGGATGTAAACGTTCAATTCTTGCCTCCGGGAGTATCGTCCGCCGCCATCTGGCGCGGCAGCGTGATGATGAATTCGGTGAATACACCGGGCTCGGTGTTCACGTCGATCGTGCCGCCGTGCTGCTTCACGACGATGTCATGGCTCATGGACAGGCCGAGCCCGGTGCCCTCGCCGGCCGGCTTGGTGGTGAAAAACGGATTGAACAATTTCGCCTTCACCTCGGGCGGAATCCCTGTGCCGTTGTCGCGGATCCGGATCTCGACCTTGTCGCCGAGGTTTTTGGTGGCCGCGTTCAAGGTGGGCTCGAAGCCGTCCGTCGCGCTCTCCTTGCGCTTGGCCGCAGCATAGAAGCCGTTCGAGATCAAATTGAGCAAGACGCGCGCGATCTCCTGCGGATAGACATCGACCGTCCCGGCCCCGGGATCGAACTCGCGCTCAAGCGTGACGTTGAAGGCGGGCCGTTCCGCGCGCGCACCGTGATAGGCGAGATTGAGGCTTTCCTCGACGACGGCATTGATATCGCTGGGGCGATGCTCGCCGGAACCCGCGCGCGAATGCAGCAGCATGTTCCTGACGATGGAATCGGCGCGCTTGCCGTGCTGCACCACCTTTTCCAGATTGCTCCTGAGCATGCCGGTCAGCTCGTCGACCTCCTCCTTCGTCTTGCCGTCGAGCGAAGCCGATTGCAGGGCCTGATTGAGTTCATCGATCAGCTCGGTCGAGACCGAGGAGAAATTGTTGACGAAATTGAGCGGGTTCTTGATCTCGTGGGCGATCCCCGCCGTGAGCTGGCCGAGGGAGGCGAGCTTCTCGGTCTGGATCAGGCGATCCTGCGCGGTACGCAGATTGTCGAGCGACTGCGACAGCTCCGTGGTACGCTCACGAAGCTGCTTGAGCAGTCGAGCGTTCTCGATCGCAATCACAGCCTGTTTGGTGAAATTCTCAACCAGTGCGATCTGCTTGTCGGCGAACGGACGGACCTCCTTGCGATAGACCGCGATCGTGCCAATCAGCTCGTTCTCCTTCAGCATCGGCACGATGACGATCGTACGGGCGCCGGCGACGTCTGAGATCGCGCGAACGGCAGGCCCACCAGCAAGATAGGCAGGTGTGTTTCGCACATCGTGAACGTGGACGACCTCACGTGTCCTGACGACCTCGGCGAGCGCGCTGTTCGGACGAGGTCGGATTTCCACATCTTTTCGCGAAGCAGCGAACGCAGCCGGCACATTGTAATCCGCCGCAATCGTGAAGCTTTCACCGTCCCAGAGATTCATGACGCCGAAACTTGCGCCACAGACCCGCGTCGCATTTTCGAGCATTTTGTAGAACACGGGAGCGAGTTCGCCCGGAGAGGAACTGATGACCTCCAGCACCTCAGAAGTCGCCGTCTGTTGCTCGAGCGTTTCGGACAATTCAGCCGTCCGCCGCTCGACCTTGTTTTCCAAATCCGCATAGGATTCCTGCAACCGCGCGCCCATGTCGTTGAACTGGTCGGCGAGTCCTTCGAGCTCGTCGCCGGTCTTGATCGAGATGCGCTGCGAGAAATCGCCGCCGCCGATCCGCTCGGCGCCGCTGCGCAGGGCCTGGATCGGTCCGACCATGCGGCGTGCGAGAAAAATCCCGGCGAGCACCGCGAAGATCGACGCTGCGAGCAACACGATCGCCAGCCGCTGCAGCGAAGCATAGAGCGCCGCATAGGCCTCCTCGACCGGCAGCTCGACGAGCATGGTCCAATGCAGCGGCTCGATCGGGGCCGATGTGGTCAGCACCTTCTGCCCCTGGATATTGCGCGCTTCGGGGAGCGCGTCGGACAGGGTGCCGCCTCCAGCCTGCGCGGCGCGCACCTGGGTGAGGCCCGACATGTCGGTGTTGCGCAGCACCAGGCTGATGTCGGGATGCGCGATCAGGCGTCCCTCCGGGCCGACCACATAGGCGTGCCCGTGTTCGCCGACCTTGATCTGGGACACGACGTCCCAGATCAGCTTGAGATTGACCTCCGCGATGCTGACGCCGGCATCCTTGCGCGCGCCGGCCAGCGCGAGCGTCATGTAGGGCTCGGACTCCCTGCGGAAATAGACCGGGCCGTAATAGACCTTGTGCGCGACCGCCTCGGTGAACTTCGGGTCGGCCGACAGGTCGATCCCGCTGTCGGTCGCGTCCATGGCCAGCCGCGAGACCCGCAAGCGCTCCTTGCCGGTCGCATCCACCTGGGCGAGCTCTGTGACCGCGGGCACCTGGCGCAGCAGCCGTTGTGCGTCGAACCGGCGCTGCTCGATCGAGCCCGCCGACCAGGGCAGCTGCGTGGTCCAGCCTAGCTGGCTCTCGATCTCCTTGACGAACTGGCCGATCTTGGCCGCGGCCGCCTCCGCCTGCTCATGCTGGACCCGGATCAGCGCGGCCTTGTGCTCGCGATAATAGAAGAAGACCTCGAACAGCCCGTTGGCCAGCAGCGCAATGGCGACGACGGCCACGAAGAGCGCGACATATTTGGTGAAAAGCCGGGTCCTGATCCCGCGCCCCGCCGCCTCGCCGGGCACGACGCCAGCCGCGGCCGCGCTCGGCGCCGTCCTGGCTTGCGGGGTGTCGGGGTGGAGGGAGATGCTCATCCCGGCGAATCTAGCAAGAAGGCCGGAACTTGTCTCTCGCCAACGCGGAAAGGGCTCCCCCTAAGCCTGACGGCGTCCGCAGGCTGCGGGGCAAATGAAAAGGGCGGCAACGGATGCCGCTGCCGCCCTTCTGGTTCGCTGACCTGCGGCTCAGGTCGGTCGCAGCGCCTTGGAATTGAGGTCGAGATCGTTGACCTCCTTGTTCCGCTCGGAATCGGCCGCCGCGCGGTGGTCGGTTGCCAGCACGACGTAGACCGCGGGCAGCACGAACAGCGTGAACAGCGTACCGATCGACATGCCGGCGACCACAACGAGGCCGATCGAGAAGCGGCTGGCCGCGCCCGCGCCGGACGCAGTCAGGAGCGGGATCAGGCCGGTCACCATCGCGGCCGTGGTCATCAGGATCGGCCGCAGACGAATACGGGCCGACATCTCGATGGCCGAGCGGCGGTCGAGCCGCTCGTTGACCTGGAGCTCGTTGGCGAACTCCACCATCAGGATGCCGTGCTTGGTGATCAGCCCGACCAGCGTCAGCAGACCGACCTGGGTGTAGATGTTCATGGTCGCCATGCCAAAGAACAGCGGGATCAGCGCACCCACGATCGCCATCGGCACCGAGATCATGATCACGAACGGGTCACGCAGGCTCTCGAACTGCGCCGCCAGCACCAGGAAGATGATGATCAACGCAAAACCGAAGGTGATCGCAAGCTGGTTGCCCTCCTGCACGTATTGCCTGGAGTCCGCGAGATAATCGTGGCTGAAGCCGGCCGGCAGCTTCTTGGCCTCGCCTTCGAGGAAGTCGACCGCCGATCCGACCGTCACGCCGGGCATCGGCACAGCCGAGAACGTCGCCGAATTGAGCTGATTGTAATGCGTCAGCGAATTCGGATCAGTCTTGGTCCTGACCGAGACCACGGTCGACAGCGGGAGCTGCTGGCCCGTGTTGGTCGTCACATAATAGCCGCCGAGCGATTCCGGCGAGAGCCGGCTGCTGCGCGGCACCTGTGGGATCACCTGGTAGGACCGGCCCTCCAGATTGAAGCGGTTGATGTAGTTGCCACCGAGCAGCACCGCGAGCGTAGAGCCGAGGTTCTGCATGTTAACGCCGAGATCCTGCGCCTTGGTGCGGTCGATCGTGACCTCCACGTTCGGCTGGTTGTAGGCGAGGTCGCTGTCGGAGACGATGAACATGCCGCTCTTGCGCGCGGCGTCCTTCAGCTTCTCCATCTGCTCATAGACCGTCTGGAAGCCCGCGGTGGAATTGATCACCATCTGAACCGGCAGACCGCCGGGGCCACCCGGCAACGGCGGCAGGTTGAACGCGAAAGCCTGCACGCCCTCGATCTTGGAAAGCTCGGCCTGCACCAGCGGCTTCAACTGGATCGACGAGCGCTTGCGCTCGTCCCACGACTTCAGCAGCATGCCGGCGATGCCGCCCTGCGGGCCGTTGATGCCGTTCAGCACGAAGCGCAGATCGGTTTCGGGGAACTTCTGGAATTTCTCGTCGAGCTTCTCGCCGTAGAAATCGACATAGTCGATGTTGGCGTATTTCGGCGCCTTGGTCACCGCGAACACGATGCCCTGGTCCTCCTCAGGCGCCAGCTCCTTCGAGGTGTGCATGTAGAGGAAGCCGACCAGCCCGAGGATCGTCACCGCGAACAGACCGGTGATCGCCTTGTAATCGAGCGAGCGGTCGAGCCTGCGCCCATACCAGCGCGTCAAAGCGCCGAACACCTTGTTGACCAGCTTGGCGAAGCGGCCCTCTTCGGTATTCTTGAGCAGAATAGAGCACATCATCGGCGACAGCGTCAGCGCGATCACACCTGACACGATCACCGAGCCCGCGAGCGTGAAGGCGAATTCGCGGAACAGCGAACCGGTCAGGCCGCCGAGGAAGCCGATCGGCGCGTACACCGCCGCGAGCGTGATGGTCATGGAGATGACCGGCCCAACGATTTCGCGCGCGCCTTCCAGCGCCGACTGAACCGGCGTCTTCCCCTCCTCCAGATGGCGATGGATGTTCTCCACCACGACAATGGCGTCGTCGACCACGAGGCCGATCGCGAGCACCATCGCGAGCAGGGTCAGAAGGTTGAAGCTGAAACCCAACGCCAGCATCAAGGTGCAGACGCCGATCATCGACAGCGGAATGGTGACGACGGGAATGATGACCGAACGGAGCGAGGCCAGGAACAGGAAGATGACCACGATCACGATGATCACGGCTTCACCCAGCGTCTTCTCCACCTCGTCGATCGAAGATTGGATGAACTTGGTCGAGTCGTAGGCGACCTTCATCTTCATCGACGGCGGAAGATTGCGCTCGAGTTCGGGGAACAGCGCGCGCACGCCCTTGACCAGCGTCAGCGGGTTGCCCTGCGGCGTCGCGTTCACGCCAATGAAGATCGCATGCTCGCCATTGAAGGCGACGCTGGCATCCGTGCTTTGGGCGGCGAGTTCGACTGTGGCGATGTCCTCCATCCGCACAAAGCCGCCGTCCTTCGCCTTGACGATCATCTTCCTGAACTGGTTGACGTCAGTCAGGCTGGTGTTCGTCGAGATGTTGGAAACGATCAGATAGCCCTTGGTCTGCCCCGCTGCGGACTGGAAGTTGTTGGCGGCGATCGCGGCGGCGACATCGGCCGGCGACACGTTGCGGCCGGCCATCTTCATGGGATCGAGCCACAGCCGCATCGCAAAGGTCTGGCCGCCCAGAATGTCGGCCGAGGCCACGCCGTCGACCGTCGACAGCACCGGCTGCACCACACGCGTCAGATAGTCTGATATCGCCGAGCCCGACAGCTCCTCGGAGGAGAAGCCGAGATACATCACGGCCGTGGTCTGGCCGGTGGTCTTGGTGACGATCGGGTCGTTGGATTCCTTTGGAATCAGGTACTTGACCGAGTTGGTCTTGGCGAGCACCTCGGTGAGCGCCTGGTTCGGATCGAAGTTCAGCTTGATGTAGACCTGGATCGTCGAGGTGCCGAGCACCGAGGACGAGGTCATGTAGTCGACGCCTTCGGCCGAGGCGACCGCCTGCTCGATCGGCGTCGTGATGAAGCCCTGGATCAGGTCTGCGGACGCGCCGGGATAGACGGTCGTGATGTTGATGACCGTGTTCGACAGCTTCGGATATTGCCGGATCGGCAGCACCATCGCCGCGCGCAGGCCGATCAGCAGGATCAGCAGACTGACGACGACCGACAGGACCGGTCGCTTGATGAAAATATCGGTAAAGCGCATCGCGGCGATCTCGATTTCTTTGTCTCAAGAAAAGTGATCCGGTCGAGCCGGATCACTTGGATGGTGTTGATCAGTAGCGCGGCGGCTGCGCCGGGATCTGCGGAGCCGGGTCGGTCGAAATCGACACCGGAGCGCCCGATTGCAGCTTGAGCTGGCCAACGGCGACGACCTTGTCGCCCACCTTCACGCCCTTGATGATTTCGACGCGACCGTCGACCCGGCTGCCGGTCTGCACGAAGGTGCGCACTGCGGAGAGGCTGGTCTTGCCGTCCTCTTCCTTCTTCTCGGTGATCACGAACACGGAGTCGCCGTAGAGCGTGTAATCGACCGCCGTTTCCGGCACGGTGATCACGGCCGGCTTCGCCGGCAGCACCACCGTCGTGGTCACGAACATGCCCGGCTTCAGGATCTTCTCCGGATTGGCGACCGTCGCCTGCACGCGGATGTTGCGGGTGTCGGCCGCGACCTGCGGCTCGATCGTGGTGATCTTGGCATCGAAGGTGCGGCCGGGGTAGGCGTCGACCTTGAGCCGGACCGGCTGGCCGACCTTGAGGTTGCCCGAGTCCTTTTCGGTCACCGTGAAGTTGGCCCACAGCTCCGACAGATCGGTCAGCGAGACGATCGCCGTGCCGGCCGTCAGGTACTGGCCGACTTCGACCTTGCGGACGCCGAGATCGCCGGAGAACGGCGCACGCACCAGCTTCTGCGAGATCACCGCCTCGGTCTTGGCGATGCCGGCCAGCGCCTGATCGTAGGCGGCCTGCGCGTTATCGACGGTCGCCTGCGGGCCGAACTGGCGCGATGCCAGCTGCTTGGCGCGGTCGAGCGAGAGCTGTGCGACGGTTGCCTGCGCCTTGTAGTTGGCGAGGTCGCCCTGCTCCGGCATGTCGAAGAACTGCACCAGTGGCGTGCCGGCATCGACATGCGTACCCGGCTCGAACTTGATCTCGGTGACGCGGCCATTGACGTCGGCGCTGACGTCGACCTGGTGCACGGCGGCAAGGCCGCCGACTGCGGTGAGCAGGTTCGGGACCACCTCGGACTTCGCCTCGGCCGCGCTGACCGCGGTCGGCGGCGGCTTGTTGTTGGCGAAGAACTGCTTGATCATCTGGCCGCGGAAGTAATTGAACCAGACGAGGCCGCCAACGAGCACGCCCAGGAGCGTGCCGACGATGATGAACCACAGCACTGGCCTAACCGGACGCCGGCGAGCCTTGGTGTCGATCGGTTCGCCCGAAATCTTGTGTTCGGTTACGATGTTCATGTCATGCGCTTTCTGCAATCGCCGTCTTGCCCGCATCCGCGGCCCGATCGCGGCCCAAATGCGAAGCAATTGCGGCGTCGTTAAGTCCGATACCCCTCAGGAGAAACTCACAGAGCTGCCGCTCCAGATCGTTCGCCTTGCCGTAGACGAGGCAGGGCGTGGCCGGCAGCCTGGTCAGCGCAGCCATCATCACCGAATGATGCGCGAACCAGAACAGGTTGAGCGGATCGCCGCTGAACGGTCGCGCGTCACCGCTGGCAACCGCACGCTCGAGCGAGGCGAGGAAGACCGCCCCGATCAGCTTCTCGATCTTGGCATATAGCAGACGGGCGAATTCGCCGTCATCCAGATGGCTGGTGGCCATCAGTCGCAGGCGCTGCGCCTCTTCCTGATCGGGCCCGTCGGCGATGTGGAGGAAATGCTGGACCATGCCACGGATCAACTCGACCAGCGTGGCCGTCGAGGGCTCCCGTTCGAGCAGGTCCATCAGTGCCGGATCGGCTTCGCATTCGTCGCTGAGGATTTCGGCGTAGAGCGCCGCCTTGGACGGAAAATGCTTGAACAGCAGCGCCTCGGAAATGGCAGCGGCGGCCGCCACGCTCTTGGTCGTGGTGCCGGTATAGCCGTGTCGGGCAAAGCAGCGTTTTGCGGCACCGAGGATCAATTGACGCCTCAGGTCGCTCGTCATTCGCAGTGAGCTCATGTTAGTGAGTAAGCACTCACCCACGCAAAAGTCAAGCAGAATGCTGCGACGCAACCTACGTGGGTACAAACTTGTTGGAAAATGGCCACACTTCCCCGCCCGGAGGGCCGGGAACGTTGCTCAGGACGGAGCCAAGCAGGGCTAGATCGGCTGGAAGCCGAGATCGCCACGGATCCGGTTGACGATGTAAGTCCCGTCCCGGACTGGGAGAATCCGGTCCAGGCTGGCGCTATCGATCTTCACATTGGCAAATCGCGGCCCCGCCGAGACGTTGTGGACGGCTTTGGCGAAGGCCTCGACCTCGGCCATGGTCGAGATCGCGCGGGAGTCCCCGATGCCGCAGGCCCTGGCGACGCCGACGAGGTCGGCAGCCGCGGAGGTGTGGCTGGTCTGGCCACCGGTCTCGCCATAGGCCTCGTTGTCGAGCACCACGATCGAGAGGTTGGACGGCTTCTGCAGGCCGATGGTGGCAAGGCTCCCCATCCCCATCAGCATCTCGCCGTCGCCGGTGATGACCAGCACCGGCAGTTTTGGTTGCGCCAGCGCCAGGCCAAGCCCGATCATCGCCGCGCCGCCCATGCCGCCCCAGAGGTAGAAGTTGCGCGCGTGGTCGCCGGCGGCACACATGTCGTTGGTGGAGGCCCCGAGGCCGCCGATCGCAACGACGTCCTTGCGGTTCGCAAGCAGGGTGGACACCACCTGGCGGCGGTCGAGGAGGTTGGCCTTGCTCATTTGGTGAAAACCTTCGCGCCGATCAGGCGCTGCGACAGCAGGACGGCGGTGGGCGTGAGCGCGTTGTAGGCCTGCGCTGCGGCTGCCTCCATCACCGCCGGCACCTCGGCCGCATTGGACGCGCGCAGCACCTGGACGCCCGAGAGTTCGAACACGCCCTGCGTGGTCGATCCCATCGGCACCTGCCATGGATTGAACTCGCCCCACTCGCCGCGCATGGTCACGAGCGTGAGGAACGGAAAGCGCAGGATCGGGATCAGCGACAGCATGTTGATGCAATTGCCGACCCCGCTCGACTGCATCAGCAGCACGCCACGTTGTCCGCCCGTCCAGGCCCCGGCCAGGAGCGCGACGCCCTCCTCCTCCGTCGTCAGCGGAATGCCGCGCATCGTGGATGAGGCCAGCACGCGCTGGATCAGCTTCGAATGGCCGGCATCGGGCACGTACGGCACCTGCCGGACGTCGAAGCGTTGCAATGTCGCGAAAATATCGTCGGGCCAATTCGGGGCCGTGTCGGCAGCGTCAGCGCGGGCGTGCATTTTCCTGTCCGGTCGGCTTGCAAATCACGACACGACTGTAGACGGTGAGCCGAGCCGCTCGAAAGAGCGAAAACAGCATATCGGTCTCAACCGGCGAGTATGGCGGCGATGAACGCAAGTGCGAAAGAACTGGCGGCCAATTTCGATCTGGAGAAGCTGACACCCGAATTCTACGACGATCCCTACCCGACTTATCGTGCACTGCGGGACAACGAGCCGGTCAAGCGCCTTCCCAACGGCACTGTGTTCCTGACCCGCTATGACGATCTCGTCACCACCTACAAGAACACAAAGTCGTTCAGTTCGGACAAGAAGCGCGAGTTCGCGCCGAAATACGGCGACACCCCGCTTTACGAGCACCACACCACGAGCCTCGTCTTCAACGACCCGCCCGCCCACACCCGCGTGCGCCGCCTGATCATGGGCGCGCTGTCGCCGCGCGCGATCGCGGGGATGGAGCCTGATATCGTCAAGCTGGTCGACGGCCTGCTCGATGCCATCGCCGCCAAGGGGACTTGCGAGCTGATCGACGACTTCGCCGCGTCGATCCCCATCGAAGTGATCGGCAATCTGCTCGACGTTCCCCACGACGAACGCGAGCCGCTGCGCGACTGGTCACTGGCGATCCTCGGTGCGCTCGAGCCCGTGGTGTCGCCCGAAGTGGCTGCGCGCGGCAACAAGGCGGTGAAGGACTTCCTCACCTATCTCGAAACCCTGGTCGCGCGCAGGCGCCAAAAGCCCGGCAATCCCGAGCGTGACGTGCTGACGCGCCTGATCCAGGGAGAAGGCAACGGCGAGGAGAACGGCGAGCGGCTGACCGAGAAGGAGCTGCTGCACAACTGCATCTTCCTGCTCAATGCCGGGCACGAGACCACCACCAATCTGATCGGCAACGGCCTCGTCGCGCTGCACCGGAATCCGGACCAGAAGCAGCGGCTGATCGAAAACTCCGACATGATCAAGACTGCCGTCGAGGAGATGCTGCGCTACGAGAGCTCGAACCAGCTCGGCAACCGCATGACGACAGAGAAGATCGAGCTCGGCGGCGTCATGCTCGACGCCGGCACGTCGGTGACGCTGTGCATCGGGGCGGCCAACCGCGATCCCGCCCAGTTTCCGGAGCCCGAACGCTTCGACATCGCGCGCACGCCGAACCGGCATCTCGCCTTCGCCACCGGCGCACATCAATGCGCCGGCATGGCGCTGGCGCGGCTCGAAGGCGCGATTGCGATCTCGCGCTTCCTGGCGCGCTTCCCGAATTATGCCGTGAGCGGCCGTCCGGTGCGGGGCGGACGGGTGCGGTTCCGCGGCTTCCTGAGCGTGCCCTGCTCCATAGGTTGAGGCCCGCGCGCATCATTTCGAACGAGCCACGCATTAGATCTGTTAGAATGCGCAAGACACGTGAGCTGGAGTGACGAATGAGTAGTCCGCCAGTCGCTGATTTCATCTCGAGGGAGGAGCGCTTCGGCGCCCGCAATTATGAGCCGCTTGGCGTTGTCCTGTCGCGCGGCGAAGGCGTCTTCGTTTGGGACACCCAGGGCAACCGATATCTGGATTGCCTCTCCGCCTATTCGGCGGTCAACCAGGGCCATTGCCACCCGAAAATCCTGGCCGCCATGGTCGAGCAGGCCGGCCGATTGACCCTGACCTCGCGTGCATTCCACAACGACCAGCTCGCTCTCTTCTACGAGGAGATCGCGGAACTCACCGGCTCTCACAAGGTGCTGCCGATGAATAGCGGAGCCGAAGCCGTTGAGAGCGCGATCAAGTCCGTGCGTAAATGGGGCTATGAGGTGAAGGGGGTGCCCGACGGGCAAGCCGAGATCATCGTCTGCGCCAACAATTTCCATGGACGCACCCTCGGTATCGTCGGTTTCTCGACCGACGCGGCCACGCGCGAACATTTCGGCCCCTTTGCGCCGGGCTTCAAAATCATCCCCTTCGGCGATCTCGCCGCGCTGAAAGACGCCATCACGCCGAACACCGTCGCCTTCCTGGTCGAACCCATCCAGGGCGAAGCCGGCGTCATCATTCCACCGGCAGGCTATTTCACGGGGGTGCGCGAGCTCTGCACGGCGCACGACGTGATGCTGATCCTCGACGAGATCCAGACCGGACTCGGCCGCACCGGCAAGCTGCTTGCGGAACAGCACGAGGGCATCGAGGCGGATGTGACGCTGCTTGGCAAAGCTTTGTCCGGCGGTTTCTATCCCGTCTCGGCCGTGCTTTCCAACAACGAGGTCCTCGGCACGCTGAAACCAGGTCAGCATGGCTCAACATTCGGTGGCAATCCCCTCGCCTGCGCGGTGGCGCGCGCGGCGCTCCGCGTTCTCGTCGAGGAAGGGATGATCGAGAACGCTGCGGTGCAAGGTGAACGCTTCCTGAAAGGCCTCAGAAGCATCCGCGCCAACACCGTGCGCGACGTGCGCGGACGAGGCCTGATGCTGGCGGTCGAGCTCAATCCTGAAGCCGGCCGTGCACGCCGCTACTGTGAGGCTCTGCAGACCGAAGGCATCCTCGCCAAGGATACCCACGAGCACACGATCCGCTTCGCCCCGCCGCTGGTGATTACCAGTGACCAGGTTGATTGGGCCTTGGAGAGAATCGCTGCCGCCCTGACGCAGGATTTCGCCTGAGGTCTGCCTGCGTCGGAAGACCGCAAGGCCGCTGACAGTCAACAACGAACGATTTCGCCGCCTGCGCGTTGAACGGTTCCGGGCGACTGGGACGAGCGTGGAGTTGCGATCATGCTTCCGCGTGCCGTGTGCCTTTCGGCGTTTTTGGTCGGTGCCTCGATGCTCGCGGCGAGCGTCGGAGCGTCCGCCCAGGACCATCGGGGTGGACCACCGGGAGCGGCTGCCCGACCGGCAGCGCCGCCCGCGATGGCCCGACCGGCGGCGCCACCTGCGATGGCGCGTCCTGCCGCGCCGGCATTTCATCCCCCACCCATGCCGCAGCGGCCGGCCATGGCGCCGAATCCGGCGCCTCGCATGGCCTCCCCGCCGCCGCGCCCGGCCCCGCACTTCGCGGCACCGCCGCAGCGAGCTGCCCCGCTCGTGGCGGCACCGCGACCTGAATTCCACCGCGCTCCGGCAGCACCGCAACGTCCGGCGATGGCACCGCCGCCGACGCCGCATATTGCCGCCCCCTCACACCCCAGCGCGCCGCCGACCGTGAGCGAGCGGCGGGAACAGCCGCGCGAGACGCTGTCGCGCCAAGCCTCGGAACGCCAGGGCCGCATCGACCATTTGCAGCAGCGTGTGCAGACATTGCAGTCGCAAAAGCCGGAAGGCGCAAGAGCGCAACGCGAGCAGCAGCGGTTGCTGCAGTCGCAGAATAGG
Source organism: Bradyrhizobium sp. 482_C4_N1_8 (assembly GCF_052075965.1). Taxonomy (NCBI): domain Bacteria; kingdom Pseudomonadati; phylum Pseudomonadota; class Alphaproteobacteria; order Hyphomicrobiales; family Nitrobacteraceae; genus Bradyrhizobium; species Bradyrhizobium sp. 482_C4_N1_8. The sequence continues at coordinate 6,882,734 of NZ_CP197231.1, forward strand.
CTGCTGGAGCGCGAGCAGCGCGTCCAACAGCGTGAGCAGCACGTCGAGCAGCGACAGCGCGAGATGCTGTCGCGCCAGACCACGGAGCGCCAGACCCGCATCGATCGCCTCCAGCAACGTGTGCAGACCTTGCAGTCGCAAAAACCTGAAGGCGCACGCGCACAACGCGCACAAGAACGCGCACTGCAGGCGCAGAACCGTCTGCTGCAGCACGAGCAACGGGCGCAGCAAATCGATCTGTCGCGCCAGCAGAGGCTGGGACCGCAGGCCCCCGCTGCAACAGCCGCAGCGGCTGTCGCCGCGCGCGGGCGGTTTGCCGCGCACTTCCGCGAGCGGGCGACTGCGCAAACCCAGGCGGCCCTCGTCACCCGCCACAGCGGCTGGGCTCCCCGGCAGGCCTGGCGACACCGCCATCCCGCGGTGTTCGTGGCATGGCTTGGGCCCGTGTTCTGGCCCTACGCCTATTCCGACATTTTTGACTACACGTTCTGGTCCTATGCCTACGAGCCCGGCTATTGGGCGTACGCGTATGACGACTTCGTCGACACCGTGTTCTGGGGCGATGACAGCCCCTATTCCGCCTATGCCAGCACCAACCCGAATGACTATCCGCAAGCCGGCGGCGGCACCCGCGCGCGCCAGCGCGCCAGCGCGAGCCCGCAAACGCTGCAGCAATTATGCGGCACACCGGACAAGGGCGTCACCGCTTGGCCGCTTGACGATATCACGCGGGCGGTGCGGCCGACGGCGGAGCAACGCGCGCTGCTCAACGCGTTGAAGACCGCGGCGGCCAACGCCGCCGGTGTGTTCAAGGACTCCTGTGCGGAGACTTATGCACTGACGCCGCCTGGCCGCTTGCGGGCGATGATGAACCGCGTCAGCGCGACACTGGATGCTGTCAAGATCGTGCGACCGGCACTGGAGACTTTTTACAACTCGCTCAGTGACGAGCAGCAGGCCCGCTTCAACGCGCTCGGCCCCAACATCGGCGACCGCTCGCCTCGGCAGCAGCAAGCCAGTGCCCAGGAAGCCAGTGCCGAAGGCTGCGGTGATCCGAAGTCCGGCCTGACCCAGTTGCCGATCCAGAGGATCGAGGCTGTGCTTCACCCCGCGGGCAAGCAGAAGGAAGCGCTCGACCGCCTCGGCGAGGCGACGGCGAAGGGCGTTGAGGGCCTACAGGCGGCCTGTCCGAACGATGTACCGCTGACGCCGGTTGGACGACTGGAGGCGATGCAGCACCGGCTCGAAGCCATGCTTCAGGCCGCCAAGCTGGTCGAGCCCGCCCTGGACGAGTTCTATGCCACGCTGAGCAGCGAGCAGAAGGCGCGCTTCAACACGCTGCAACAGCTCGCAGGCCCGTGACGGCGGCGTCGCATTCTCTCGTTGCAATGCGAGCAGCGGCCGAACGACGCGGGGCGCCGTCATCGCCCTGCTCCACAGCCGCTTCTCTCCGTGAGAAGTGCGGTGGCACGGAATGCAAACAACCGCCTCGTCTTGACCTCACGCGACGGAAATCGTCTTCGGTCCAGCGTCATTCGCGGTTGGGATCGCTTGAGGCCGCTCTTTCTCATCCGAGCTGATGGCGTTGCATTGCTGGGAGTGAGCAGACAACTCAAGATCGGCCAGGTGGTCCCAGTATTCTGCTTCTGCGAGCAGCTTCCATTTGTTCATGCTGTTGTACGCGGCCTGTTGGCGGCACAGCGAACCCATCGCACGCAAGCGCTGCACTCTCTCCACTGCCTCCACTGCGAACCTCCCTTCGCGCCAGCTTGTTTACAAGCGCATTTATGTTGTCACAATTTCGCAGATTGAATTGACGAGTGATAGTCCGGTGTTTGACGGTCAATCGATGATAGCGCAATCGTCTGACTTTTCACCGACGTGAGCAGCTCCAGCCCTGAGAGCTAGTCGAGCTCTCAGCGCCGCAGCCCCTTCGGCCAGCGCTGTACGCAGGCGCGCAACAAGACTCGCGTCGAACGACGGGTTCCCAAGTCGCAGGTGCATTCATTTCAGGACCGAAATCTTAATTGTCAGCGGCCTTCCCGCGATAGTGGTTAGCTGGCGATCAGACCGGGCCGGACAAGGTTTGATCCCGAAACTATTTTGGCCCGGCACATTGGACTGCAAGACCGCCTTCGGGCGGTCTTTCCTTATCGCCGCAATAGAACGGGCCGGGGCTGGATCACGCCGGGGCCCTTCGGCACGCCGATCACAACAATGGCCCCGACGATTGCGCGTCGGGGCCATCCAAGATCATCAGGCGTGGGTACATCCGCCGTGCCTGCCGATCGTTGATGCCACTCATTACCGCATCCGATCTGGCGCAGACCGTGGCGAGGCTGCGGCATCGGGATGATATCATTCTGCCTGAAAGCTGACGGCTGTCCACCTCTCGTTGGTGGTACTCCAACCGGCTCGCTGAGCGAGCCCGCCGCTTCGGTGCCGTCAAGCGGAAGGCGCGCTTCAACACGCGGCAACAAGTCGCAAGCCCGTGAGGACAGCGCGCGTGGGGGCTAGACCACCGTCCTGTGCCGCGTAATGCACGTGCGCAGCACGTCGTCCATCGGCTTGCTCCACCAGTCGTTGGAGAAGATCTCGATCTCCGAATAGCCGGCAAACCCCTGCGCCTCGACCGCGGCGCGCGCCGATTGGATGTCGATGACGCCGTCGCCCATCATGCCGCGGTCGTTGAGGATGTCCCTGGTCGGCACCAGCCAGTCGCAGACATGGAACGCGAGCAGGCGATCCTTGCCGGCGCGCGCGATCTGGGCCATCAGCTCCGGATCCCACCAGATGTGGTAGACGTCGAGCGCGACGCCAAGCATGCCGCTGCGGCCGGGGTCGAGCCGATCGCAGATGTCGAGCGCCTGTTTCGTCGTGTTCACGCAAGCGCGGTCGGCTGCATAGGCCGGATGGAGCGGCTCGATCGCCAGCGGCAGTTTTGCCTGTTTGGCGTAGACGAGCATGTCGGCAAGCGCTTCCTCGACCTGCCCGCGCGCTCCCGCGATATCCTTCGACGCCTCGCTGCCCGGCCGCGAATATTGCGGCAGGCCGCCAACGACGAGAACGATGCAGGGCGCGCCCAGCGCCTTGGCCTCATCCACGCAGCGGCGATTGTCGTCGCGCACTTCCCCCCGGCGCGATGCGTCCGAAGTGAACATGCCGCCGCGGCAATAGCCTGAGAGATCGAGCCCGGCCTCACGCACCGCGCGCGCGGTACGATCGAGACCGACGGCAGCGACCTGATCACGCCAGGGGTCGATGGCGCGGATGCCATGCCTTGCACAGGCCTCGATGATCTCGACGAGGTCACCCTGCTTGCGGACCGTCGCCGTGTTCAGCGACAGCCAGCGATGGTCGGACGAGAAATCGCGCATCAGTCTTCCAGTCCGTGCGAGGCCAGCACGGTCTTCATCCGCCGCATCGCCATTTCAGGATTGGCGAGCAGGCCGGCCTGATCGGCCAGCCGGAACAGCTCGGCCAGATGCAGCATCGAGCGCGCGCTCTCCTGGCCCCCGACCATGGTGAAGTGGTCCTGATGGCCGTTCAGATACGCCATGAAGACGACGCCGGTCTTGTAGAAGCGCGTCGGCGCCTTGAAGATGTGGCGCGACAGCGGCACCGTCGGCCCCAGCACGTCGTGGAAGCCGGCCTCGTCGCCAGCCGCGAGCCGCGACAGCGCGTAGGACGCTGCAGGCGCGATGGCATCGAAGATGCCGAGCAGTGCGTGCGAAAAGCCTTGGCTATCGCCGGCGATCAGCTCCGCGTAATTGAAGTCATCGCCGGTATACATCTTGATGCGCTTGTCGAGGCGGCGGCGCATGTCGATCTCGCGCTGCTTGTCGAGCAGTGAGACCTTGACGCCATCGACCTTGGCGGCGTTGTTGTTAATGATGGCCACCGCAACGTCCATCGCCTTGTCCAAATCCTTGGTGCCCCAATAATCCGTCAACGCCGGATCGAACATGTCACCGAGCCAGTGGATGATCACGGGCTCGCGGACCTGCGACAGCACGCGGTTGTAGACCTTGGCGTAATCGTCGGCGCTGCGGCCGAGTTTTGCGAGAGCACGCGACGCCATCAGGATGATGCGGCCGCCGACCTTCTCGACGGCCGAGAGCTGCTCCTCATAGGCGCGAATGACGTCGTCGAGGCTCTTGGCATCCTCGACCGCAAGATGATCCGTACCTGCGCCGGAGAACACCAGCGCATTGCGCCGCTTGGCGGCACCGACCGAGCGGGTGATCAGCTCCAGCGAAGTCGGCCAGTCCAACCCCATCCCGCGTTGCGCGGTGTCCATGGCTTCGGCGACGCCGAGGCCGAGGTCCCAGACGTGCTCGCGGAAGGCGATGGTCTTGTCCCAGTCGACAGCGGCGGAGAGCCAGGGATCGTTGTCCGCAAAGGGATCGACGACCGTGTGCACGGCCGAGAACGCGATGCGGTTCAAAGGGCCTTCGAGTTTTGCGGGGAACGTGCGCGAGGCCGCGAGCCGATAGGTCTCGATCGAGCGATCGGCCTTCGGCAGTTTCAGGGACAACGACGACATCGGCTGGACGGGCTTGTTCATGTGTCCCTCCTCAGGCCTTGATCGGGGCGACGTCGATCCAGCGCCGCTCCTTCCAGCTCTTCAGCGCGCATTCAGCGAGCTGCACGCCCTTGACGCCTTCGAGCAGTGTGAACTTGTAGGGCGCGTCCTCGTAGACGTGGCGGATGAACATCTCCCACTGCTCCTTGAAGCCGTTGTCGTAGGTGACGTTGTCAGGCAGCTTCTGCCAGTCGCCGTAGAAGTCGTGCAGCCGCTTCTCGTCGGGATTCCACACCGGCCGGGGCGTTGCCTGCCGCGCCTGGATCATGCAATCCGACAGGCCCGCGACCGCCGAACCGTGTGTGCCGTCGACCTGGAAGGTGACGAGGTCGTCGCGATAGACGCGCGTCACCCAGGACATGTTGATGTGGGCGATGACGCCGCCCTCGAGCTGGAAGGTCGCGTAGGCGGAATCATCCGCGGTCGCCTTGTATTTCTTGCCCTGCTCGTCAAAACGCTCGGGGATGTCGGTGTTGCCGATGCAGACCACGCTCTGGACGTTGCCGAAGAGATTGTCGAGCACGTAGCGCCAGTGGCAGACCATGTCGAGGATGATGCCGCCGCCGTCCTCGTCGCGGTAGTTCCAGGACGGTCGCTGCGCCTCCTGCCAACCGCCTTCGAACACCCAATAGCCGAATTCGCCGCGCACCGAGAGGATGCGGCCGAAGAAGCCGGAGTCACGCAGGAAGGCGATCTTCTTCAGGCCGGGCAGAAACAGCTTGTCTTGCACCGTGCCATGCTTGACGCCCTTTGCGTTGGCGAGCTTAACGACCTCGAGCGCCTCCTCGAAATTCGTCGCAATCGGCTTCTCGCAATAGACGTGCTTGCCGGCATTGATCGCCTGGGTCAGCAGGCCGGGGCGGGCCTGCGTGGTCGCTGCGTCGAAGAACATGATGTCGTTCTTGTCGGCGAGCGCCGCATCGAGGTCGGTGGTCCAGCGCGTGATGTTGTAGCGCTTGGCGAGGGCTTCGACCTTGTCGGCGCTGCGGCCGACCAGGATCGGATCGGGCATCACGCGGTCGCCGTTCTTCAGCCGAACGCCGCCCTGCTCGCGGATCGCGACGATCGAACGGATGAGATGCTGGTTGAGCCCCATGCGGCCGGTGACGCCGTTCATGATGAGGCCGAGGCGTTGGGTGGTCATGCCAATTGCTCCTGAAGTGATTTTGGCTGTTCGAGCGGACGGAGCGCCGACCAGTCCGGATGGACCGATGTCGCAAAGCCCGTTGCGGTCAGCGATCCCGTCAGGAGATCGCCGTTGTGAATGGAGAGCCGGATGCCCTGCCCGGCGTCGGCGTAGAGATCGGGATGCGCGGCCGCGAAGGCCTGCGCTTCGGCGGCAGGCGTCTCGCCAAAACCGTCGACATAGTGATGGCCGTTGCGCTCGGCATGGGTAACGCCGATGAACGCACCGAGCGCGAGATCCTGCTGCACGGCGAGACCTGCCTGGCAGGTCAGGTCCTCACCCGTCACGAAGAACCGCGCGCCGTCCGTGCTCCATTTCGCTGCGCGGGTCGCATTGACGATGGACTTGTAGAGGCCCTTGCAGGATTTCGAGGAAATGCCGCAATAGCCGAGCGCGCGCGCCGCCGGGAACGCATCGTAGGAATCGTCGGCCTCGTCGATGATGAAGCCGTGCGCGGCGAGCGAGCCGAGCGGCGACTGCCGCGTGATATCGCGCGGCATCGGCTGTTCGACATAGAGCAGCCGTGACGCGATCGACCGCAGCGCTGCATCGTGGTCGAGCCGGTCGGTCAGCGCATGCAGTGCGGAGAGATCGGCATACTGTTCGTTGGCGTCAAGCGTCACCTTGTAGTCACGCCCCAGCGTATCGAGCTCCTTGCCAATACGCGTCAACCGAGCCGCATCAGCCGCGAAATCCCCTGATAGCTTCAGCTTGAAGTAATTGGCACCGGCGTTCTCGCGTGCATCGGCAACACCGCCCTCACCTTCGACGGTATCGTCGAGGCCCACGGTGTGCCTGATGGCAACGCGCGGCAGCGGCTTTCGGCCCGCGAGAAACTGCGCGATATCCGTTTCCTTCAGGTCAGGAGAAAGTCGCGCATCGATGCCCGCGACGTTGCCAACCATGCCGTCGAAAAAGTTGGTTTCAACCCCACGCAGCAGTGCGTCGAGGATCGCCTTGTCGATTTCCGCGGGGCCATAAGCCGCCGCAAGCGCCGGAATATTCTTTTTCGCGCAAGTCGCGATCTGGGCACCGATGCACGAGGCATGCAGATCGAACGCCGTCAAGAATCCAGTCCGCGCAAGATAAAGGCCCCGCGCAATCTCCAGCGAACGCCGCAGGCCGTCGACCGTCTGCGCCGGCGACAGCTCCGGCCGCTTGTCGAACCATTTTGGCACCAGCAGCTCGGCGCTGGCACCGACCGCGCTCCCCCTGCCCTCGACCTCGATCTCGACCCGCACGAACAGCTGCGGCGTCGCGTTGATGGTGATCGCGCCAAAGCGGAACGGCCGCGCAAAATGCACGGGACGTTCAAAGAACGCGATGTCTCGCAGCTTCAGGCGCGGCGCCATGACTTCAATCCAGCGAACCTTGCGAGAAGAAATGCTTGCGGATGCGTTGCACGAGCTCGGTGAAGACAGGATCGGCCATCACATCGAGCGAACGCGGGCGCGGCAGCGGCACGTCGTAAATCGCAGCGATCGCGCCGGGCCGCTCGGTCATGACCAGCACGCGGTCGGCGAGGAACACGGCCTCGGGAATCGAATGCGTGATCAGGAGCACCGTCTTCCTGGTCTCGCGCTGGATCCGCATCAACTCGACATTCATGCGCTCGCGCGTCAACGCGTCGAGCGCGCCGAACGGCTCGTCCATCAGCATGATCTTGGGATCGTGCACCAGCGCACGGCAGATCGAGGTTCGCTGCTGCATGCCGCCCGAGAGCTGCCAGGGTAGCTTCTTCTCGAAACCTTCGAGGCCGACCAGCTTCAGCAGCGCCTTGGCGCGATCGAGATAGTGTTGTCGTGGCAGCCGCTTCATGTCGATCGGCAGCATCACGTTCGCGAGGATGTTGCGCCAGGGCAGCAGCAGCGCGTTCTGGAACACGATGCCGACATTGCCGTGCGGCTTCGTGACCTTCTCACCCTCGACCAGGACCTCGCCTGACGTCGGCGGCAGCAACCCCGAGATCAGCTTGAGCAGCGTGGACTTGCCGCAACCGCTTGGGCCGACCACGACGAAGAATTCGCCGTCGTTGATGTGGAAATCGAGCGGACGCAGCGACGGCACGTCGCCGTCGCGCGTCCGGTAGGTCTTCGACACGCCGGAAAGTTTGATGCCCGACGCATCGCCGGCAGCCCGGTCGCTCACCAGTCTCAGATGCGCGGCCTGCTGCACGATTTCGCTCACGACTGCGGCTTGCTTCACGATCCGCTCTTCGGCAGATAATCGTTGGTGTAGAAGGCCTTCGGGTTCTCCTTGGCCTTGGCATCCAGTCCGCCATATTCGACCATCAGATTGACGGAGTCCGTCATGTTCTGGTCGGTGACCTGGAACGGCCGCTTGCTCTTGGTCTCCGCGGTCCGGTAGAGCGGAATGGTCAGCTCAAAGCCCTGCGTCAGGGTGTCGATCTTGCCGCCCTTGGGGTTGGCATCGAGGATCGATTGCGCAGCCGCCTTCGGCTCCTTCTCGGCGGCTTCGACCGCCTTGGTCGTCGCCGACATGAAGCGGCGGACGAGGTCGGCATTGGCCTTCACATAGTCGGCGTTGGCGATGATGCCGGAGGAGACCATGTTGATGCCGTAGTCGGCGAACTTGATCGGGAACACGTCCTTTCCGGTAGCGTCCTTGATCTTCATCGACTGGTCCATGACGTAGCCGAGCAGCAGATCAGCCTGGCCGTTGATGACGGCATTGAGCTTGGTCTGGCCGTCGCCGGCGACCGTCTGGAAATCGCTCTCCTTCAGGCCGGTCTTCTTCAGGAACAGCGGCCAGATCTGGGTCATGGAATCGGCCGGTGTGATCGCCACCGTCTTGCCCTTGATGTCCTCAGGCTTCCTGATGTTCTTGTCGACGAAGCCCATGGCCGACATCGGGCTGGTCTGGAGCAGCACGCCGGTCGCGACGACAGGTGCGCCCTTGATTGCGGCGCGCATCATGGTGGGGACGTCGACATAGCCGAAATCGGCGGTCTTGGCGGCCACGGCCTGCGTGGTCGCAGCCGAGCCGCGGCCTTCCTGGATCTCGAGGTCGATGCCCTCGGCCGCATAGATGCCCTTGGCCTTGCCGTAATAGAACGGCGCGTGCTCGCCATAGACGTACCAGTTCAGCATCAGCACGACCTTGTCGGCGGCCTGCGCGGGCATCGTCGCAAACACCATCAGCGCAGCCGAGACAGCTCCTATCCACCGCTTCATCGTTTCTCTCCCTTGCCCTTGTTGCGTCGGCCGTTGATGGCCGTTCGTTGCCTTAGTTTTTGTTACGAGGCGAAAATCACGTCTTCGCGCTGGCTGACATGCCAGGGAATGACCAGCTTCTCGATCCGGTCCACGATCCAGAACAGGATCACGCCGAGCAGCGCCAGGATCACGAGCGCTGCGAACATCGTCGGCAGGTCGAACGTGCCGATCGAGCGCTGCATCACGTAGCCGATGCCGGAATTGGAGCCGACGAATTCGCCGACGACAGCGCCGACCACGGCCAGCGTCACCGACACTTTGAGGCCTGAGAAGATCGCCGGCAGCGCATGCGGCAGGTTCACCGCGAGGAAAACCCGGAACCGGCTGCCCTGCATGGCGCGCGCGAGATCGACCATGTCAGGGTCGACCGACTTGAAGCCCTGCACGGCGGAGACCACCACCGGGAAGAAGCCGAGCAGGAAGGCGGAAATCACTTTGGGAATGATGCCGAAGCCAAACCACACCACGAACAGCGGCGCGATCGCGATCTTCGGCACGGATTGCGAGAACACCAGCAGCGGATAGACATAGCTCTCCACTGTCTTCGACCCCGCGATCAGCATCGCAACGGGGATGCCGAACAGCGCCGACAGCAGGAAGCCGCAGACGGTGGCATAGGTGGTCGGCCAGGACTGGCGCAGCAATTCCGGCCATTCGGTGCGCAGCACCGCGACGACGTCGGCCGGCGCCGGGATCTGATAGGCGGGGATCCTGAACAGGCGGATCACAAGATCCCAGGCGACGACGATGAAGACCAGGAACAAAAACGGCCGGACCCAGGCCGCATTCAGCATCTTGGATACCGCACCTTGCGGCTTCAACTCAGCCACGTCTCACTCCCGGCATTCTTCTTCGTTCGGGGGAGAAATTAACTCGTTGGATAAATACTGTCCAGAGCTTTCCCTGTGACGTTTTGTGCCGGTTCCTGGCCTCCTCTCGTGTCCCGGACGCGCTGCTGCGCTACGTCCGGGGCACGAGACCGCCTCACCTTCGGTGTCATTCCCCGCGAAGGCGGGGGAGTACGCCGCGGCTTCTCGGTTCAATCTCAACCGTCTCTGGAATACTGGATTGCCCGCCTTCGCGGGCAATGACGGCGGAGATTGAGGAAACGACGGACGATTAGTCCACCAACGCGCGGACTAGGCCGCTAAACCGTCTGCGCCACGGCGCTGCGCGACTTCGGCGCCTTGGCGATCTCGAACAGCGCGGTCGATCGGCCCGTCAGCGCGGCCAGCACGAGGCCGACCATGTGCGAAAGCCTCTCGTCCTTGGCGTCCTTGGCCAGCAGATCGCGGCCGAAGATCACGCTCAACGTGGCCGAATTAGAGAGATAGAAGAAGCAGAGCCCCGCGATCGAGATGTAGAGCTGCACCGGATCGACCGCGACCTGGAAATCGCCGCTGTCGACGCCGCGCAGCACCACGGTGCGGATCATCTCGACGAAGGGCGAGTGCATCGACTTGACCTTGGTCGAGCGCTTGAGGTGCTTTGCGCGCGCGAGGTTCTCGGTCTGGAGCAGCGACAGGAATTCCGGGTTGCGCAGGAAGTAGTTCCAGGTGAACTCGATCAGCCGCCGTATCGCTTCGGGCGGATCGAGATGCTCGAGATCCAGCCCCCGCTCCTCGCTGCGGATCTTGTCATAGGCGCCTTCAAGCACCGCGAGATAGAGCTCGTCCTTGTTGCCGACGTGATAGTAGAGCATGCGCTTGTTGGCGCCGGCCTTCGCCGCGATGCGGTCGACACGCGCGCCCGCGAGCCCGTGCGCCGAAAACTCCTGCTTGGCGGCTTCGAGAATGCGCAGCCGCATCCCCTCGGGGTCGCGCTGCCATTTCAGAGTTCGCTTTGCCTTCGCCAAACCGGTTGCTCGCTGGGTGCTGTCATGACGCGTGTAACACGCGGGCGGGCGTTTGAGAACGATCTCGTGCCCCGGACGCAGCTTCGTAGGGTGGGCAAAGGCGCATTTGCGCCGTGCCCACGTCTTCTCATCAATTGGGCAAAGACGTGGGCACGCTCCGCTTTGCCCACCCTACGGGAGTCTTCGTCGCATCCGCACAACGACGCGGGAAGAGTACGGCCCCTTACTCCGCCGGCTTCGGCGAACGCTCCAGCAGCACCGTCTGGATGCCGCAGGTGCCGTTCCTGACCGTCATGATCCGCGTGCCCGGCTTGCGGCCGTTGCGCACCTCGGTGACGTCGAGGCCGGCGGCGATCAGGCGGGCGCGCGTGGCGTCGATGTCGGCGACCCGCCAGCTCAGGCCCCAGAGACGGTCATGCAGGGAATCCCCACCCGCCACGGGGCGGCGCACCACTTCGACGATGAGGTCGCCGCAGCGGAAGAACATCAGCTGACCCCAATCCTGGTGCGAGCGGTCCAGTGCGAGATCAAGGCCGAGCCGCGCGCCATAGAGTGCAGCGGCGCGGTCGGAATCCTCGGTGGTGACCACGACGTGGTCGAGCCCATCGATCGGCGCGATGTCGGTCGCAGCCGACAGCGGCCGCTCCTCGGCGAGCTCGAGGAAGAACATGCGCACGTCGCGCGTCAATTCGGTTGCGGCACGCGTGCGTTTCCAGTGCAGGACGGCGCCGCTCGCGACGTCGCTGCTTTCGACCTCGGCGACCGGATCAGGCCTCAAGGCCACCCGCTCCAGCCGCCGGTGCATCTTGCTCATGTCTGCGACACGAAAGCACAGGCTGGCGAGCACGCCCTCGCGGTCGTCGAGCAGCGCGCGGATCCGGTCCGCCGCGACGTTAAAGCCGCTCGGCGCCATCAGCTCGATCGTCATGTTCGCAAGCGTGAACAGCACGCGGTCGGCGCCCTCGCCGGAATTCTGCCAGGCCGGCGCGCGCCCGAGCAGCGTCTGATACGCCGCCTTGGCCGCACCGATATCCCTCACTAGGGCGACGACGTGATCGAGGCCGGTGATCATCATTCCCCCCCTTGATCGACCTGGAACCATTCCGAAGGACGGCGTTTGTCCGGGCTTGGCATGGACCGGTGATGGTCGTATTCCGGCCCCATGCCGACCTCAAGCGCTCGGGCGGCAGATTTGCGAATAATTTCAGCGTCCCCAGAGCGGAACCGGTGTTAGAGTAAGCTCGCCGGCCGGGACCACCCAGCGCATCACGGACAACCAATGCAGGCTCTCTTTATCGGTCAGACCTATATCGACGTCGTCTTCATCACCGACCACATGCCGACCGGCGACGAAAAGCACGTGGCAACGGACTACGCGGTCTCCTTCGGCGGCAACGCGGTGACGGCGGCGTTCTGCTGCGCCAAGCTCGGCATCGTGCCCGACCTCATCGCCACGGCGGCCAATGACTGGCTGGGGCGGATGTTCCAGGACATGTGCGCGAAATACGCGATCTCGCTGCACGGGCGGAAGGTGAACCAGTCCTCGCTGTCCTTCATCATGCCCAAGGACGGTAAGCGCGCCATCGTCCGCTGCCGCGATGACGAGCACATCCATCCGTTCCCGATGCTCAATCTCGGTGGCTGTCGCGCCCTGCACATCGACGGCCATCAGCCCGATGCCGCGATCCACTATGCAAAGGTCTGCCGCGAGGCCGGAATCCTGACCTCGCTCGACGGCGGCGGCCTGCGCACCAACACGCATGAGCTGCTCGCATTCATCGACGTCGCCATCGTCGCCGAACGCCTGTGTGAGCAGATGGACCTGACGCCCGAGAAGATGCTCGACTACCTCAAGAGCCGCGGCTGCAAGATCGGCGGCGTCACCATGGGTGAGAAGGGCCTGCTCTGGTACAATGAGACGGGTGCGGTCGAGGTCATGCCGGCGATGCCGATCCCGCGCGAGCGCGTGATCGACACCAACGGCGCCGGCGACGTCTTCCACGGCGCCTATGTCTATTCCTACCTCGCCCATCCCGGCAAAAGCTGGCGCGAACACTTTGATTTTGCCCGCGCCGCCTCGACCTTCAAGATCCAGCGCCTCGGCAACGAGGCCGGGCTGCCGACCCTTGTGGACATCGCCAAAGTCAGGCACGAGTTCGAAGTCAGGGTCTAGGGTTTTGTAAGGGCATATCATGGGGCGCGTCTTTATCGCCGGCAGCATCAACATGGATGTGGTGGCGACCGCCGATCGCCACCCCAAAGTCGGCGAGACCGTCGCCGGCCGGCAGGTGCTGTATTTTCCTGGCGGCAAGGGCGCGAACCAGGCAGTCGCGGCGTCACGGCTCGGCGTGAAAACCACGCTGATCGGGCGGCTCGGAAAGGATTCGTTCGGGGCCGAGCTCCGGGCATTCCTCGGCGCCCAGGGCATCGATCTCGGCTCCGTCCGCGACGCCGACACGCATAGCGGCACCGCCATCATCACCGTCGCAGAATCTGACAATACCATTGTCGTCATCCCCGGCAGCAATGCGCTGGTCAGTGCGGATGACGTCGCGGATGCGCCGCTGGCGAAGGGCGATGTGGCCGTCAGCCAGTTCGAGATTCCGCTGCCGACGATTGCCGCCTTCTTCCAACGCGCCCGTAGCGCCGGCGCCACGACGCTGCTCAACCCCGCACCGGCGCAAACGATGTCCGCCGAGCTGCTGGCGCTCGTCGACATCCTCGTGCTGAACGAGACCGAGCTCGGCTTCCTCGCAGGCGTGGAGCTCTCCGACGGCGACGAGGCCGCAACAATCATCGACGTCGCGCGACAACTGCAGGCACGCGAGGACCAGATCATCTGCGTGACGCTCGGCAAGCGGGGCGTGCTCGCGCTCGCCGGCCGCAAGGAATTCGCGGTGTCCGGCCGCGCGGTGAAGGCGGTCGACACCACCGGCGCGGGCGATTGCTTCGTCGGCGCACTTGCGGCGCAGCTGGCGGAGGGCGTGTCCCTGCGTACCGCGCTCGCCTTCGCCAACGCGGCCGCCTCGATCAGCGTGCAGCGGATGGGCGCCGGGCCGTCGATGCCGACGGCAGCGGAAGTCGCCGCGGTCTTGTAGAGCGCGGCGACTTCTTCACCTCGCCCCGAGAGCAGGCCGAGGGAAAAGATCAGGCCAGCGCGCTCTTCAGGTCGAAGCCTTCATCCGCGGCCTGCTCCGGCGTGATCGAGCGCTCCAGGCCGAACAGGCGGCGGCCGAACATGTGGTCGCCGGCACGGTTGACCGACTCGATGCCGAGCAGTCTGTCGCCCTTGTAGCAGAACGCCGAGAACGCTTTCTTCGCGGGATCGCCGCGCAGCACGACGCGGTCGTAGCCGGTGGTCAGCCCCGCCATCTGGAGCTTGTCGTCGCCCTGGTCGCTCCAGAACCAGGGGTGACTGTCGTAGGCCTTGCGGTCGCCGGTCAGCCGCGCCGCGAGGCAGCGGGCGTGATCGGTGGCGTTCTGCACCGATTCCAGCCGCTGCGATCCGCCGAAGCGCGGACTGGCGAACAGCGCGCAGTCGCCGATCGCGGAGATGTCAGGATCGGACGTCGAGAGATATTCGTCGACGATGATGCCGGCGGCGACGGCAAGCCCCGCCTCCGCCGCAAGCTCGATGTTCGGCAGCACGCCGACACCGACCACGACGAGGTCGGCCGGCAGATGCCTTCCGTCGCTCAAGGAAACGCCGGTGACCTTGCCGCCCTCAGCCTCGATCGAGGTTGCCTGCACACCGAGGTGAATGCGGATGCCGGCCTCGCGATGCCGCGCCTGAAAATACTCCGAGACCTCCGCCGTCACCGCGCGCGCCATCACGCGCGGGGCGAGTTCGAGCACGTCCACCTCGAGGCCCTTGATCCGCGCGGTGGCCGCGAATTCGAGGCCGATGAAGCCGGCGCCGATCACCACGACACGCGACTTCGACGGCATGATCTGTCGCAGCGCCTCGCTGTCGTCGAGGATGCGCAGATATTTCACGTCGGGCAAATTCGCATTCGGCAAATCAAGCAGCCGGTTGCGCGCGCCCGTGGCCAGCACGAGGTGGCCGTAAGGCAGCGTCTCGCCGGATGCGAGATGCACCTTGTGGCCGGCGCGATCGATCGACACCGCGCGGCCCCCAATCAGCTCGATCTTCTGATCCTGGTAGAATTTCTCCGGCCGGAACATCAGGCTCTCCGGCCCGGCCGAGCCCTTGATATAGGCCTTGGACAGCGGCGGCCGCTGATAGGGCAGATGCGCCTCGTCGTTGATCAGGCAGACGCGGTCGGAAAAGCCCGCCTGACGCAGGGATGCCGCGACCTGGTAGCCGCCATGGCCGGCACCGACAATGATCACCGGACCACCCGTCATTGGAACAGCCCATTTCCGGAGACACGAGCGTCACCCATGTCGTCTCCTCTCTCGCTGATATTGGCTTGGCTTGCCCAGGAGGAGCCGGCGCTCGTGTCCGTTCCTAAACGAAGGCGGCCCCATTTGAGCCCATCATTCCGTCCTGCGCAAGAGCGGCATGCGGGGATTGTCCCCCCCGACCTTCTGCGATTTAGTTGCAGCAACGACCTCATGCCGGGGATATTCCAGATGCCAGCTCCCGTCTCAAAACCCGACGATCCCGCCCTGCTGCGGATCGACGGCCCGATCGCAACCATCACGCTCAACCGCCCCGCCGCGTTCAACTCGATCAACCTTGCAATTGCGCAGAAGCTCGAACAGCTCGCGGCCTATCTCGAAGGCGCCGACGACATCAGGGTCGTCGTGCTCGAAGGAGAAGGCCGCGCCTTCTCAGCCGGCGGCGATCTGCAGACGATCGGCGCTGCGGCCGAAACCGGCACGGTCACGCCGGTCGTCGGCGAGCTGCTGAAGCATTATCATGCCTTCATCGAGATCATCCGGCGCATGCCGAAGATCTCGCTGTCCAGCGTGCACGGCTCGGCAGCCGGCGCCGGCATGGGCCTCGCCTTCGTCACCGATCTCTGCATCGCCGCGGAGGATGCCAAGTTCACGCCGGCCTATGCCAAGATCGGGGTGTCGCCGGACGGCGGCTCGACGGTCGGGATCGTCGGTACGGTCGGATCGCGACGTGCGCTCCAGATCTTCCTGTCGGAGGACAGTTTTACCGCGCAGCAGGCCTATGAATGGGGCCTGGTTGCGAAGGTCGTCCCCGCCGCGGAGCTGAAGGCGGCCACGCGAAAACTCGCCGAGCGCCTGGCGCAGAATCCGCCGGCGGCGATCGCCGGCACCAAGTCGCTGGTCTACCAGGCCGGGACCACACCGGTGAAGCAGCAGCTCGATGCCGAGGAGCAGAAGATCATCATGGCGATGAACACGGAGGATTTCCGCGTCGCCGTGAAAAAATTCACGAGCAAAGGCAAGTGAGCGCGCCGGCACCGGCGCGCTCGTTCTGCGGCCTGCGCCACGGCGCGACCGACTGGAACAGGCAGGGGCTGTTTCAGGGACGAACCGACAACCCGCTGAACGCGGACGGCCTTGCGCAGGCGCACGAGGCCGCGGACATGTTGCGCGGTACCGGCATCAGCCGCATCGTCGCGAGCCCGCTGGTGCGCGCGGCGCGAACGGCCAAGATCATCGCGGACGCCATTTCGGCGCCGCTCTCGATCGACGACGGCATCATCGAGTTCGATTTCGGAAGCTTTGAGGGCCTCCCTGTCCGCGACCTCATGATCAAGCACGGCGTCAACTCAGCGACGGGCCTCGTCTCGATCCTGCCCGCCGACGGCGAAAACTGGGACGCCATGACCGATCGGTCGCTGGCTTGCGTCTCCGCATGGCTCGACCGTCATCCTGACGACGACTTCCTGTTCGTCTGCCACGACGCGGTGATGCAGGGAATGGCGAAATCGCTCGCCGGCAGCTATTTCAAGAACAGCCACGGCACGCCGTTTCGCTACCTCCGTGAAGGCGAGCAATGGCGCGTCGAGCAGCTCGTCACTTAGGACAGATGTAGCCTGTCCCCGCCGGCGACTTGAAGCAGCCGACCGATTCCGGCAGCACTTTCTGCGGCAGCCACAGCACCACGCTCGGGAAATAGATCGCGAACGCGATCGTGGCCAGGAACACCACATAGATCGGCAAGGCGGCGCGTAAGGCCTTGGCAAAACTGATGCCGACGAATTTCGAGGCCATCAGCAGCACCAGGCCGTATGGCGGCGTGATCAGGCCAAAGGCGAGCGTGGCGATCAGCACCACGCCCATATGCACGGCGTTGATGTCGCCGGCCTCGGTCAGCGCGTTGACCAGCGGCATGAAGATGATGATGGTCGGCACCGGCTCGATGAAGTCACCGACCACGGTGAAGAGCAGCACCATCAGCAGCATGATCAGATGCGGATCGTTGCCGGCAATCGAGGTGATCATGTCGGCGATGTAACTCGCACCGCGTAAGTAAGCGAGCATCCAGCCGAAGGCATTGGCGGCGCCGATGGTGATCAGCGGCAGCGAGAAGATCAGGCCTGCAAGGCAGAAATCGTATGGGATCTTTTTGATATGCCCGCGGTTCAGCGCGGGGATCACGACGACGACAATCCAGACCACCGCAACGACGCCGGCTTCCGTCGGCGTGAACCAGCCGGTGAGGATGCCGCCGAGCAAAATGACAGGGATCATCAGCGGCAGGGCGGCGTCACCCGCGGCGAACACCACCTGCCGCAGCGGCGCGCGCGGCTTGCGCAGGCCGGAAGGGCCGAAGAAGTAGCAATAGATCATCAACCCGAAGCCGATCATCAGCCCAGGCACCACGCCCGCCATGAACAGGCCGGCGATCGAGACGTTGCCGACGGCGCCATAGACCACCGCCGTGATGCTCGGCGGCACCAGCGCCGCGATGGTCGAGGCAGACGCGATGATCGCGGCGATGAAGGCGGGCTCGTAGCCCTCGCGCTTCATCGGGCCGCCCAGCGCACGGCTCATCACGGCGACGTCGGCGGTGGTCGAGCCCGACATTTCCGAGAAGAACATGCTGAAGACGACGACGACCTGCGACAGCCCGCCCCTGATGTGCCCGACCAGCGATACTGACAGGTTGGCTATTCGTACCACCACGTTGGCCGAGCTCATGAGCTCGCCGACCAGCAGAAAGAACGGGATCGCCAGCAACGCCTCGGAGTCCACGCCGTCAAATATCTTCTGGATGATCGCGGCCAGCGAGACATCCGACAGGATCGCACCGATGAAGACGCCGGCCATCAGCGAGAACGGCACGGGCACGCCGAGATAGCCGAACGACAGGAAGCAGATCGACATCAACGCCAGGACAACAGGTGCGCTCACGGCTGCGCCCTCATCTGCACGTCCGTGATGACGGGCGCTCCGTCCTCTTCGGGCGGCTCGTGATGGTCAAAGCCGTTGCGCAAGCCGTTGACGAGCTGCTCGATGGTGAACAGGCCGATCAGCACGCCAGACAGCGGGATGATCGCATAGAGCGAGGCGATCGGGGTGCCCGACGGCAAGCGAAAGCTGCCGAAGCCGCGAAGATAGTTCTGATAGCCGTACCAAATCAGGCAGAAGGCGACGCCGAGCACGACGAGACGAATGATCACTTCGACGATCAGCCGCGCCGTGCCGTGCATCGCTTCGGAGATCGCGGTGAGATAGAGGTGATCGTTGCGTCGGGTCGCGACCGCGGTCCCGACGAAGATCGCATAGATGAACAGCGTCGAGGTGACTTCCTGGAGCCACAGCCAGGGGTGGCCGATGGTGCGTGTGACGATGTCGGCGGTGACCGACAGCGAGAAGCCGAAGCAGAGCACGCCGCAAAGGATCATCAGCGCAAGCTCGAGCCAGTCGAGCCAGCGCCACTTGAGGTGACGCTGGCGTTGAACGAGCAGTTTGTCGGCGACGGCCATTCAATTTCCCCTTCGTCCCGGAGCTATCGCATGTGACAGCTGGGAAGCTGCCGAACGTGCTCGGCCTGCATGGTTCGAGACGCCCGCTTTGGCGGGCTCCTCACCATGAGGGTCTAAAATCTCGCCGGAAAGCACGACCTCATCCTGAGGGCCCGCCATAGGCGGGCGTCTCGAAGGATGGCCACAGGCGGGCTAGTTCACCGACCGGATCAAATTCTTGATCTTCTCGGCATGCGGGCCGAGCTCCTTGGCGAGCTTGTCGAGATAGGGATCGGCGATCACCGTGAAGCTCTTCTTGTCGACGTTGTCGACGATCTTCACGCCCATCTTCTTCAGCTTGTCGGCCGCGGTGCGCTCGAGGTCGAACGCCTTCTGCGGCTCTTTCGTGCTGACCTCGTTGGCCGCCGCCTGCACCCACCCCTTCTGCTCCGCCGACAGGCTCTGCCAGAGCTTGTCGGAGACGAACACCAGCGCGTTGTTGGCCTCGTGCTCGGTGATGTTGAGGACCGGGGCGACCTCGTAGTGCTTGTTGACGAGGTAGACGTTGATGCTGTTCTCGGCGACGTCGACGACGCCGGTTTGCAAGCTCGTATAGACGCTGCCGAACGGCATATGCACGGTCTGGGCGCCGTAGGCCGGGAACATCATGTCCTCTGTCGCGGTCGCCTGGACGCGGATCTTCAGCCCCTTGATGTCGCCGACATTGTGGATCTCCTTCTTGGAGTACATGTGGCGTACACCCTGCGAGCCCGTCGCGATCACGTGCAGGCCCTGCGTGGTCTCGTCGATCATGGTCTTGAGGGCTTCGAACACGCGGGGATCGGCCAGCCCCTTGACCACGTGGTTCTCGTCGCGGAACAGGAAGTGCAGCGACATCACGCCGGCCTGCGGCGAGATCGTCGCGGTGTTGGCCGAGGAGATGATGGCGAATTCGATGTCGCCGGCCTTCACGAGCTGGAGCACCTGCGGCTCCTGCCCGAGCTGCGCACCCGGATACTGGTCGATGATCATGGTGCCCTTGCTCAATTCCTTGAGCTTGTCGGCAAAGAGGTCGCCCGCGATGGAATAGCCGGTGTTGCGCGGCTGATCGTAGGCAAAGCGATAATGCTTCACCTCCTGTGCCCCGGCCCCGGTGACGAAAAGTACGGCGGCCATGGCCACCAACCCACGCATGGATCGTGCAATCATCGTTTCCCCCTGTTTTATCGCCCGCCGCTTGTGCGGTCTGAGCGCTCGTTCGGGTGGTTCGTCACCCCTTCTCAGTCTGCTTCCCAGTCCTCTGCATGAAATCGAAGTCGCAGCCCTCGTCGGCCTGCATGATGGTCTCGTTGAACAGCCAGGCGTAGCCGCGCCGCGCCTCATCGGGTGCTGCGGCCGGCTTCAATGCGGCGCGCCGACGCTCCAGCTCGGCGGCATCGACCAGCAGCTCGATGCTGCGCTTGGCAACATCCAGCCGGATCATGTCGCCGTTCTTTACCAGCGCGAGCGGTCCGCCGACAGCGGATTCCGGCGTGATGTGAAGCACGATGGTGCCGAACGCGGTGCCGCTCATGCGCGCATCCGAAATGCGCACCATATCCTTGGTGCCGCCGCGCGCGAGCTTCTTCGGGATCGGCAGATAACCCGCCTCGGGCATGCCGGGCGCGCCCTTAGGGCCGGCGTTGCGCAGCACCAGCACGTCGTCGGAGTTCACGTCGAGATCGGGATGGTCGACCCGCAAGGTCATGTCCTCGACGGATTCGAACACCACCGCACGCCCGGTGTGCTGCAACAGCTTGGGGCTCGCGGCCGACTGCTTGATGACGGCACCGCGCGGGGCGAGGTTGCCGTGCAGGACGGCAAGGCCGCCTTCCTTCTTGATCGGATTGTCGCGCGGACGGATCGCATCCTGGCCCGGCACGTCCTCCGCATTCGCGACGACATCGCGCAGCGTCTGGCCGCTGATGGTCTTCGCGTCGAGATCGACGAGATCGCCGAGCTGCGCCAGCAATTTCGGCACGCCACCGGCGTGGTGGAAATGCTCCATGTAGTGTTCGCCCGACGGCTTGAGGTCGACCAGCACCGGCACTTCGCGGCCAATCTGGTCGAACACCTCGAGATCGAGGCGGTGGGGCGAGCGGTGCGCCATTGCCGTCAAATGGATCAGGCCGTTGGTCGAGCCGCCGATCGCCTGGAGCACGACCTGCGCATTCTTGAAAGACGCCGGCGTCAGCAATTCGCTCGGCTTCGGCCCCTTGGTCTTGGCCATCTCGGCGGCAACCCTGCCGCTCGCTTCGGCCAGGCGAAAGCGTTCGGCGTGCGGCGCGGGAATCGTCGCGCTCATCGGCAGCGACAGGCCCATGGCTTCGATCATGCAGGCCATGGTCGAGGCCGTGCCCATCACCATGCAGGTGCCGACCGACGGCGCGAGGCGGCCATTGACCGCTTCGATCTCGACATCGTCGATTTCGCCGGCGCGATATTTGCCCCAGAGACGGCGGCAATCGGTGCAGGCGCCGAGCACCTCGCCCTTGTGATGGCCGACCACCATGGGACCGACGGGAATGACCACCGTCGGCAGGTCGGCGCTGATTGCGGCCATGACCTGCGCGGGAAGGGTCTTGTCGCAGCCGCCGATCACGATCACCGAATCCATCGGCTGCGCGCGGATCATCTCCTCGGTGTCCATCGCCATCAGGTTGCGCAGATACATCGAGGTCGGATGCGCAAAGCTCTCGGCGATCGAGATGGTCGGAAACACGAACGGCATCGCGCCCGACAGCATCACGCCGCGCTTGGCGGCCTCGATGATCTGCGGGACGTTGCCGTGGCAGGGATTGTAGTCGCTATAGGTGTTGGTGATGCCGACGATCGGGCGCTCCAGCGCGTCGTCGGAATAGCCCATGGCCTTGATGAACGCCTTGCGCAGGAACAGCGAGAAGCCGGCATCGCCATAGCTCGTCAGCCCTTTGCGCAAACCACTCGTCATCATACCGCTCCTTCTCGCTTGCCATTGTGCTACAGCCTGCCCCCTGATTGTCAATAAGATTGGGCCAGATCGTCGCGCTTTCTGCCCCATACACCGCCATCCGACACAAATTATTGACAATCCGGGTTCTCCCTGCTCCACAAGGCGGACCGGCATGAGCCGGAGGCTGAGGGCATGTCCGACATCCGCACCGCAGACGCCATGCTGGTCCGGCGCGACGATCCGGACGATGTCGTCGCGCGGCTGGAAGAGGACATCATCTTCGGCCGCCTGCCGCCGGGCGCGCGCCTCACCGAAGACGCGCTGATGTCGCGCTACGGCACCTCCCGGCACTTCGTGCGGCAGGCCTTGGTCGATGCCGAGCGCCGCGGCATCGTCCGCCGCGAGAAGAACGTCGGCGCCACCGTGCGGTTCTACTCGGCCGAGGAAGTCCGGCAGATCTACGAGGTCCGCGAGATGCTGACGCGGCAGGCCGCGCTGATGATCCCCCTGCCCGCGCCGCAAGACCTGATCGACGAGCTGACTGGGCTGCAGCGGCAATATTGCGCGAAGGCAGATGTGCAGGATTTGCGCGGCATTCACGAGGCCAACGACGCCTTCCACCTCGCGCTGTTCTCGGCCTGCGGCAATCCCTATCTGGTGCGCTCGCTCCAGGACTACATGAACCTGACGCTGCCGATGCGCGCCAAGAACCTCGCCGACCGCGAGGGGTTGGCGCAATCGCGGCGCCAGCACGAGCTGATGATCGAGCTGTTGAAGGGCCGCGACAGCTGGGCGCTGGCGCAGCTGTGCGTGGATCACATGCAGTTCAGCAAGTCGGATTATCTGGCGCGGATTGCGGGTGAGGAGAGCTGACGCTAGACCAAGGCAACGCTACAGGTCTTACAATGCCGCATGATGTGAGCACGCCACCCCTGCTTGTTGACGTCGCCATCGAAGCGAAGTCCAGGGCCGATCATGAGAAGCTCGTTGCTGCGCTCTTGAAGCTCACCGCCAAGGACGGAGCGCTCGCCGTGTCGGTTGATCAAGACTCCGCTCAGATCATCCTGAAGGGAACGAACGAAAACCACATCGAGAGCGCGATCGACGCCCTCAACCGGACCTCTGGAATAGCCGTCAATATTGGTGCCCTGCAGGTGGCATTTCTTGAGCATCCGACCAAACGTGCGGAAGCGGAATACACTCACAAAAAGATCTACGGGCCTAAGGGGGAGTTTGCCGCCGTCAAGCTTGCCATCGAGCCGAATGAGCTTGGCGAGGGATACCAGCTTGAACGCAACATTGGTGTGGATGCGCTACCGAACAAATATATGCCCGGGATCGAGAAAGGGCTCGAAAGCGTACTGGCCTGCGGCGTGATTGCGGGCTTTCCGGTGGTGAACGTCAGGGTCCAGCTGATCGACGGCAAGTATCACGACGTCGATTCTTCACCGCTCGCCTTCGAGATCGCGGCTAATGCCGCGTTCCGCAGGGCGCTGCAAACGGCGGAATCGGTCTTGCTTGAGCCGATCATGAAGGTCGAAGTGGTGACACCGACGCCGTTCGCGCAATCGATCGTTGACGACCTGACATCGCGGCGTGGGACCGCCCACTCCAGGGTCGTCGACGAAGACACGGTCGCGATCGATGCGACGGTACCGCTCATAGCGATGTTCGGCTATGCGAACAGCCTCCGCGTGATGAGCCAGGGGCTCGCCAGCCACACAATGCGCTTCGACCGCTATGCCGCCGCACCGCAGCCTTGGGACGGTCCGCCATTTCGTCCGGCGATCGGGATGCGTGCCTGACACTCATCGCGGTAGAAGAGGCCGCCAACGCAGGCGGCCTCCCAAAATTCTGAACTGACCCGCGCTCTTATTTGAGGTCGAGAGCCCGGCAGTAGTAGCCGCTCTCAACGCCAGTCCAACCTCGCTCCATGCGGTTACTGCGGCACTCGTAGTAAGACTTGAAGTTGAGGACGTTCTTGCAATTCGCAACCGCGGCGCCGGAGAGCGAGCATCCGGGACCTTGGTTTGGGTTCAGGTGAGCCGCGGAGCCGATCGGTGCGGCGCTCACCGGCGCGACCGACAAGGTAGCAAGGATCAACGCTGACATCGCTAACGTCTTCATAGCCATCCTCCCTGTTCTTGTTGCCTGGGACGGGAAATGCACGTCCCGGAGCAGACGATAGCATAGCGCGAGTGACAGGCCATTCTCAATCAGAGCTTGTTCCCGTTTAGTATCGCCTCAGCAGGCCACGATCCACGCTGGCATCGCCGTAGTCGGCGCAGGCTCCTTTCGGGTTCTTGATCAAGTCCGCCCGGACGCGCCTGAACGTTTTGCCGGCCGCGTCGGACACCTCGGGGCGGAATTTACCGGGATCGTAGGTCTCGCCGTCGCGGGCCTTGATGGCCGCAGCATAGGCGTCGATCATGGCCATCGCCGCCTCAGGGCTGCCGAGAAGCCGCGCGCCGAGCTGAACGCCGCCGGCGCCATCGACCTCGTAACCGTCGCATCGCTGCTCCAGCACCACGGATGCGGTGACGAGCTGGTCGAGGAACGTCGCCTCGGCGTCGCTGAGCGCTCCGGCTCGCGCCGGCTCTGAGACGATCATCGCGAGCATCGCGACGGCTGATAGCGTGATTTTCAAGCGCGCCCCTGACGACCCATGACAAGGCCGTACAGGAAGAGGAGGATGATGGCTCCGACCACGCTGCCGATGAAGCCGGCGGCCTCTCCGAAATGATACCAGCCCACGGCTTGACCGAGCCAGGTCGCGACGAACGCGCCGACGATTCCCAAGACCGTCGTCAGGATGAACCCCGTGGGCTCGGACTTGTCACCGGGCATGATGAATTTCGCGACCACGCCGACGATAAATCCAATGATGATCGTCCAAAGGATACCCATGTCCATCGCTCCATTCGGTCGGTTTGCACATCAACGTCTGAAGGAATGCGTGATCGCTTGATGGGCCAGACGATCCCGGGAACGACGTTGATCTAGATCAATGGGTGGAAGCGGCCGGGCCGAAAGCTGGCGCCTGCTCTCTCTTGCGCGGGAAGGCGCTCAATGCGCTCCGCAACGCGAAGCGGATCAATGCATGGCGATCATTGGCGAGATCACGCACACCACGACCTACCGCTATGCAAAGCCGGTGACGTTCGGCACGCACCGGGCGATGTTCCTGCCGCGGCGCGGCGCCGCGACCCGGCTGCTTCGCTGGTCCGCTGCTACCAGCCTGCCGTCAAAGGTGCATTGGGTCACCGACTCCCGCTCCAATGCCGTCACGGTGATGGACTTCAGCGAACCCGGCAGCGAGCTGACATTCACGTTTAGGGTTCGTGGCGTCTATTTCGGCATCAAGGGTCTGGAGACATTTCCGCTGGAGCCCCGGGCCGAGGAGGTCCCCGTGCAGTACACCCCGGACGAATGGACCGACCTTGCCGGTTACCTGCGCCCGCATGCCGACGATGCAGACGGCAGCCATGCGGCGTGGACCAAGAGCTTCGTTGCCGGCGATCAGGATCGGACCGCCGACGTGCTGCGCCGAATGCTCGGCAAGTTTCGCAGCGACTTCAACTATCGCGGCAGAGATGCCGAAGGCACACAGTCACCCGGCGAAACGCTGCGCACGAAATCGGGCACTTGCCGGGACTTCGCCTGGCTGATGATCGAGACGTTGCGCCGGCTCGGCTTCGCCGCTCGCTTCGTCAGCGGTTATCTCTATGATGCGGCGCTCGATGGCGGTGCCGTGGGCATGACCGGCTCCGGCGCGACCCACGCATGGGTGCAGGTATTCCTGCCCGGTGCCGGCTGGCTGGATTACGATCCAACCAACAGTCTGAGCGCCGGATTCGACCTCATTCCGGTGGCCATTGCGCGGCATCCGGGCCAGGCCGTGCCGCTGACTGGCTCGTGGTTCGGCGATCCCGGCGACTATTTGGGCATGTCGATCAATGTCGCCGTCAACAAGATTGGCGAAATGCTCGATCCTTCGGAAGCGTAGGCTACCGAGATAGGCGCGGCGGTCGCTGACCATGGCATTTTATCGCAACAGTACGAAGGGACATGGGCCGCTCGACGTCGTCGCCGTCCCATTTGAGGCCCTGAAGGGCAGGATCCGGCAACTTTACGAAGGCGACACGTTCGGCTGCATAAAATTCCGATACGCCCTGCTTGCGCTGGACGTCGTCACGGTTCTGTTCATCATCGCGACCTCGTTCCTGCCTCGCAACAGGGCCGTCGAGTCGCTCGATGTCGTGTTCGGCGTCCTGATCCTTGCGGACTTCGCCGCACGGATGATCATCAGCCGTCAGCCGCTGCACGACCTGGCGCGGCTTTCGACCTGGACCGACATCGTCGTCATCATCTCGTTCCTTGCGCCGCTCGCCGGAGAGGCCGGCGGCTTCTTGCGCGCATTTCGAACATTGCGGCTGCTGCGCGACTACCAGATGGTAGCGCGCCTCCGGGTCGACAGCCCCTTCTTCCGGCGAAACGAGGAAGTTGTTTTTGCCGTCGTGAACCTCGGCGTGTTTATTTTCGTGATGACCGGGATCGTCTACGAGACGCAGAAGTCTCACAATCATCAGATCGCCAACTATGCCGACGCGCTCTACTTCACGGTCACCGCACTGACCACGACCGGCTTCGGCGACATCACCTTGCCCGGGACCGTCGGCCGCCTGATCACCGTCGTCATCATGATCTTTGGCGTGACCCTTTTCCTGAATCTCGCCAAGGCACTGCTCGCGCCCTCCAAGGTACGCTTCCCCTGTCCGGTTTGCGCCCTGCAGCGCCACGATGTCGACGCGGTGCATTGCAAAGCTTGTGGCACCGTCTTGAACATTCCCGATGAAGGCATGGACTAGGCTGCATGCCGGCGCGAGTGCCGCGGAGAGGCCCCCTCACCTCATGACTGTAGAGAGGGGGCATGGCATTTCAGCGCTTACTCCAATCAATGATGCGGCTCGCATCGCCGTCGAACTCATTGCTGCAGAACGCGCCGCCCTGGTAGTGGTCGCCGACCGGATCCGGCTTCAGCTTGGCCTGCTCGGCCATCGCGTGCTCGCGGAAATCCTCGGCGCGCCCCGTCGGGCGATAGCCGAATTCGTAGGCGCGGTGGTTGTCCCACCAGGCGCGCTCGTTGAGGGAGGCGCCGTAGAAGACCTCGAAATGGATGTCGGGATGTTCGAGCCCGATGCGGCAGAGCTGCACGAGGTCGTCGGGCTTCAGCCAGATCGAGAGCCGGCGCTGGTCGAGCGGCATGTCGCCGAAATTGCCGATGCGCAGGCAGGTCACCTTCAGGCCATGCTTGTCGGCGTAGAGCGCGCCGACGGCCTCGCCGAACACCTTGCTGACGCCATAACGGCCGTCGGGGCGCGGGGTGACGTCGGTCCCGATGTTGTGGTGGCGGGGATAGAAGCCGACGGCGTGGTTGGACGAGGCGAACACCACGCGCTTGACGCCCTTGCGGTAGGCGGCCTCGAACAGATTGTAGCCGCCGATGATGTTGGCCTGGAGGATTTGGTCCCAGGTGCCTTCGACCGAATAGCCGCCGAAATGGATGATGCCGTCGACGCCCTCGCAGATCGCCTCGCACTGCGCGAGATCGGCGAGATCCGCCGCCTTGAATTGTTCGTTCGCGCCGAGATCGGCTGGCGGCTTGATGTCGGAGAGCAGGAGATCCGGATAGATCGGCGGCAGCAGCTTTCGCAGGCTCGTGCCGATTCCGCCCGAAGCTCCCGTCATCAAAATACGCGGCATGTCTTCCCTCGCCTGTGGTGACCGATTTGCGGCCGTAGATAACTGATGCTAGCAGACTTGGACAGAGGGAACGCAACAAAGAGACCTGCACATGAACGATGCATCGTCCCACACTCAAGGCTGGCGGCCGGCGACCTATTACCCCGATCCGGCGATAAAAGCACTGGACCCCCGCTTCGAAAAATACTGGCTGAAGCTGTCGGCGGTGGAGCGGCTGGCGACCGGCCTGCGCTGGGCCGAGGGTCCGGTGTGGTTCGGCGACGGGCGGTATCTGCTCTGCAGCGACATCCCGAACCAGCGCATCATCAAGTGGGAGGAGGAAACCGGAACCGTCTCGGTTTTCCGAAAGCCCTCGAATTTCGCCAACGGCAACACCAGGGATCGTCAGGGCCGGCTCGTCACCTGCGAGCATGGCGGCCGCCGCGTGGTGCGCACCGAATATGACGGCAGCATCACCGTGCTGATGGACTCGTTCGGCGGCAAGCGGCTGAACTCGCCGAACGACGTCGTGGTGAAGTCCGACGGATCGATCTGGTTCACCGATCCGACCTTCGGCCTGCTCGGCAATTACGAGGGTTACAAGGCCGAGCCCGAGATCGAGCCGAACGTCTATCGGCTCGATCCTGCAACGGGCAAGGCGACCATCGTCGCCGAAGGCGTGCTCGGCCCCAACGGGCTGTGCTTCTCGCCCGACGAGACGATTCTGTATGTCGTGGAATCGCGCGGCGTGCCGAACCGAAAGATCCTCGCCTATGACGTCTCGCTTGACGGCACCACGATCTCCAACAAGCGCGTCCACATCGATGCCGGCCCGGGCACACCGGACGGCATGCGCTGCGACATCGACGGCAATCTCTGGTGCGGCTGGGGCATGGGCGATCCCGAGCTCGACGGCGTCGTCGTATTCGCGCCCGACGGCGTCATGATCGGCCGCATCGCGCTGCCTGAGCGCTGCGCCAATCTCTGCTTCGGCGGCGTCAAGCGCAATCGCCTGTTCATGGCGGCAAGCCAGTCGATCTACGCGCTGTATGTGAACACGCAAGGCGCGGTCGGGGGATAGGCGTTACGCAGAGACGGTCTCGTAGGGTGGGCAAAGCGAAAGCGTGCCCACCGCTTCTTGTTCGTCGCGGAATGGTGGGCACGTCGCTACGCTCCTTTGCCCAGCCTACGAATTCCCGCGTTGCAGACACGTCGACAAAACGAAAAACGCCGGAGCGGTCTCCCGCTCCGGCGCTTTGTTCGTTCAGGCGAAAAAACTTACGCCGCGTTGAAGCCCGCAACGGCCTTCACTTCGAGGAAGTCCTCGAGGCCGTACTTGCCCCACTCGCGGCCGTTGCCCGACTGCTTGTAGCCGCCGAACGGCGCGGAGCGGTCGTTGGGCACGCCCTGGAGGTTGACGTTGCCGGCGCGGATCTGCCGGCCGACGCGCTTGGCGTCCTCCACCGAGGCGCCCGAGACGTAGCCGGCAAGGCCATACGGCGTGTCGTTGGCGATGTGCACGGCCTCAGACTCGTCCTTGGCGCCGATGATGGTCAGCACCGGTCCGAAGATCTCTTCACGGGCGATCGTCATGTCGGGAGTGACGTCGGCGAAGATGGTCGGACGGACGTAGAAGCCCTTGTTGACGCCCTCAGGCAGGCCCGGGCCGCCGGCGACGAGCGTTGCGCCCTCGTCGATGCCCTTCTTGATGAGGCCCTGGATCTTGTCCCACTGGCCGCGGTTGACGACCGGACCAATGGTAGTGCCTTCAGCGCGGGGATCACCGGCCTTGGTCTTGTCGGCGACAGCCTTCGCGATCGCAGCGACTTCCTTCATCTTCGACAGCGGCACGATCATGCGCGAGGGTGCGTTGCAGGACTGGCCGGAGTTGTTGAACATGTGCATCACGCCGCCGGTCACCGCCTTGGTCAGGTCGGCACCTTCGAGGATGACGTTCGGCGACTTGCCGCCGAGCTCCTGGCTGACGCGCTTCACGGTCGGCGCGGCGCGCTTGGCCACGTCGATGCCGGCGCGGGTCGAGCCGGTGAACGAGATCATGTCGATATCAGGATGCTCGCTCATGGCGGCGCCGACCTCGGGGCCGAGGCCGTTGACGAGGTTGAACACGCCCTTCGGCACACCCGCTTCGTGGAGGATTTCCGCGAAGATCAAAGCCGAGGTCGGGGTGAACTCCGACGGCTTCAGGATCATGGTGCAGCCGGCGGCGAGCGCAGGCGCGACCTTGCAGGCGATCTGGTTGAGCGGCCAGTTCCAGGGCGTGATCATGCCGACCACGCCGACCGGCTCGCGCAGCACCATGGCGGTGCCGACCGGTTCCTCGAAATGATAGTCCTTGAGCACGTCGAGCGTGGTCATGAGGTGGCCGAGGCCGGCGCCGGCCTGGAGCTTCTCCGCCATCGGCAGCGGCGCGCCCATCTCGTCGGAGACGGCGGCGCCGATCTCCTTGAGCCGGCCCTTGTAGACCTCGATGACTTTCGTGAGCAGCGCGACGCGCTCCTCGCGGCTGGTCTGGGAGAAAGTTGCAAAGGCGCGCTTGGCAGCAGTGACGGCCTTGTCGACGTCAGCCTTGGAGCCCAGCGCAACCTCGTACATCGCCTCTTCCGTCGCGGGATTGACCACGGCGGTGGACTTCTTGACGGCGGGATCGACCCAGGCGCCGTCGATGTAGAATTGCATGCGATTGACCATCGTTAACCTCTTCTTGGGGGCTTGGAGGGGGCGTTTCGGCAGGCATCCTTGCACGAAAGCGCCGGCAATTGAACCCGCCATATGCGGGGCCAGCGTTGCGGCGGACGGAGGATATATGAGCCGATGGCGGGAACGAGGCAAGGCTCCCTCAGGTGTCAATCCGGGACGCGCCACTTGGCGCGGGCCCGGAATCCATAACCACGATCGGGAGTATGGATTCCGGGCTCGACGCTACGCGTCGCCCCGGAATGACAGGGCAGTTACCTCAACTACACCGCCATCTTCCGATGCAGCACCGGTGCGCCGGTGGTGAGGCTTTCCGCCGCATCGATGATGGCGTTCGCATCGATGCCGTAATGGCGGTAGAGGTCCGCGATGGTGCCGGTCTGGCCGAACTGCTCGACGCCGAGCGCCTCGACGCGATGGCCGCGAACGCTGCCGAGCCAGCCGAGCGCGGAGGGATGGCCGTCGATCACGGTCACGATGCCGCAGTCGCGCGGCAGCGGCGCGAGCAGCTTTTCGATGTGGCTGAGATGCTGCACACCCCGCCGATCGCGCCGCAATTTCCGCGCAGCGGTCCAACCCGCATGCAGACGATCCGCCGAGGTGATCGCGAGCAGGCCGATGTCGCGGCGGCTCTCGCCGATGAAGCCGGTCGCCTCGATCGCTTCGGGCGCGACCGCGCCGGTATAGGCGATCACGAGTTCGGCATTGGGCCCCGGCTTGCGCAGCCAATAGGCGCCGTCGGTGATGCCCTGCGCAAGCTCCGGCGTCATGATCCGCTGCGCCTGCTCGATGCTGCGCGTCGAGAGCCGCAAATAGACCGAGCCGCCCTCGCCCGGATCGCGCTGCATGTGATTGAAGCCCCAAGCCATGATCACGGCGAGTTCGTCGACGAAAGCCGGCTCGAACGAGGCGAGCCCGTCCTGCGCCATGCCGATCAACGGCGTCGCGATCGACTGGTGCGCACCGCCTTCAGGCGCCAGCGTGATGCCCGAAGGCGTCGCCGCCACCATGAAGCGCGCATCCTGGTAGCAGGCGTAGTTCAATGCATCGAGGCCGCGCTCGATGAAGGGATCGTAGAGGGTGCCGACCGGCAAGAGCCGCTCGCCGTTGATCTGGTGCGACAGGCCCAGCGCCGAGAGCATGATGAACAGGTTCATCTCCGCGATGCCGAGCTCGAGATGCTGCCCCTTGGGCGAGAAGTCCCAATTGAACGTGGAGGGAATTTTCTCGCTGCGGAATAAATCCGCCTTCTCGCCGCGCGCGAACAGGCCGCGCCGGTTCACCCACGGACCGAGATTGGTCGAGACCGTGACGTCGGGCGAGGTCGTGACGATGCGCTGTGCGAGTTCGCTGTCGCCGCGCGCGATCTCGTTCAGCACGAGGCCAAAGCCCTGCTGGGTCGACATCTGGGTCGACGGCTTGAACGCCAGCTGCTGGGGCACCTCGATAACAGGCGCGGTAAGCCGGCGGCCATCCTGGTTGAACGACACGCGCGCGAGGAAGGCGTCGAGCTCGGCGGCGTTCTGCGCGAGGCCTTCGTACTTGTCCCATTCGTGGCCCGGACGGATGTTCTGGCTCTCGCGATATTTCTCCATCTGCGCGACCGTCATCAGGCCGGCGTGGTTGTCCTTGTGGCCCTGGAACGGCAGGCCGACGCCCTTGATGGTGTAGGCGATGAAGCAGACCGGGCGATCGTGATCGATCGACTCGAACGCCTCCAGCATGCTCGCCATGTCGTGGCCGCCGAGGTTCGACATCAGCGCCAGCAGCTCCTCGTCGCTGCGCCTGTCGATCAGCTTGGTGATCGGGCCCTGGTCGCCGATCTCGTCGTGCAGATGCTTGCGGAAGGCGGCGCCGCCCTGGAAGCACAGCGCCGCGTAGAGCGCGTTCGGGCAATTGTCGATCCAAGCTTTAAGCGCCTCGCCGCCGGGCTCGGCAAAGGCCTCGCGCATCAGGCGGCCATATTTCACGATCACCACGTCCCAGCCGAAATTGCGGAACATGGTCTCGAACTTTTCCCAGAGCCCCTCGCGCACGACGGCGTCGAGCGACTGCCTGTTGTAGTCGACCACCCACCAGGTGTTGCGCAGACCGTGCTTCCAGCCTTCGGCGAGCGCCTCGAAAATGTTGCCCTCGTCCATCTCGGCATCGCCGACGAGGGCAATCATCCGCCCTTCGCGGCGATCCTTCATCCAGCCATGCGCCTTGACGTAGTCCTGCACCAGCGAGGCAAACAGCGTCTGCGCGACACCGAGGCCGACGGAGCCGGTGGAGAAATCGACGTCGTCGACATCCTTGGTGCGCGAGGGATAGGACTGCGCGCCCTTGAACCCGCGAAAGTTCTCCAGCTTCTCGCGCGTCTGCCGGCCGAACAGATACTGGATGGCGTGGAACACCGGGCTCGCATGCGGCTTCACCGCGACGCGATCCTCAGGGCGCAGGACGCTAAAATACAGCGCCGACATGATGGTGGCGAGCGAGGCGGACGAGGCCTGATGGCCCCCGACCTTGAGCCCGTCCGCGTTGGCGCGGATGTGGTTGGCGTGATGGATGGTCCATGACGACAGCCACAGCGCCTTGCGGGCCAGCGCGGTCAACGTGTCCAGACGGGCGGTATCAACGGGCATCACAATGGCTCCCGGAAACAGGTCCGACGATGATACGCCTGCGGGCGGCGCCAAACTTCTCAATTTTTCGCGCCATGCCCTCAAATATTGGGATACTTTACCAATGGATCAGCACTTCAGACAGGTTTCATCCCAATGCCAGACCTCGACGCCATCGACCGGAAAATCCTTGCTTTGCTCCAGAACGACAGCCGGCTGACCATGCAGGAGCTGGCCGACAAGGTCGGGCTCTCGGTGTCGCCCTGCCATCGCCGGGTCAAGCTGCTGGAGGAGCGCGGCGTCATCAGCCGCTACATCGCGACCGTCGACCAGAAGGCGCTGGGGCTGCATGTCAGCGTCTTCATCTCGATCAAGCTGGCGCGGCAGAAGGAGGAGGATCTGAATCGTTTCGCGCGCGCGATCTCGAAATGGGACGAGGTGCTGGAGTGCTATCTGATGACCGGCAACCGCGACTATCTCCTGCGCGTGGTGGCGGCCGACCTCGCCTCCTACGAGACCTTCCTGAAGACCAAGCTGACCCGGCTCGACGGCATTGCCTCGATCGAGTCGAGCTTTGCGCTGAGCCAGGTCAAATATTCGATCGCCCTGCCGGTCTGACGGCTCCGCCGGGCTATTTCGGAACCGGTGTCACATGGGCGCAATAAACCCCGCCGATGGTCACGGGCGACAGGCACCCTGCCGAAAGAAGGACCCATGACCGCATCCGACCGCACCCCTGAAATGGCCAAACGCGAGCGCATCATCCGGGAAATGACCGACGATCTCGACGAAGAGCTGGAGATGGAGCTCGATGACAGCAGGCTCGACGAGCTGCTGGACGAGACGGACGCGCTCCGCCCGACGGTAGATCGCAGGCTCTATTTCCGGGAATTGCTCCGCCTCCAGGGCGAACTGGTCAAGCTCCAGGACTGGGTGCAGAGCGAGAAGAAGAAGGTCGTGGTGCTGTTCGAGGGCCGCGACTCCGCCGGCAAGGGCGGCGTCATCAAGCGTATCACCCAGCGTCTCAATCCCCGCATCTGCCGTGTCGCCGCGCTCCCCGCCCCGAGCGAGCGCGAGCGCACGCAATGGTACTTCCAGCGCTACGTCTCGCATTTGCCCGCCGGCGGCGAGATCGTGCTGTTCGACCGCAGTTGGTACAACCGCGCCGGCGTCGAGCGCGTGATGGGCTTCTGCTCCGAGGAGCAATACCAGGAATTTTTCAAGACGGTGCCGGAGTTCGAACGGATGCTGATCCGCTCCGGCATCATCCTGGTCAAATACTGGTTCTCGATCACTGACGACGAGCAGCAGTTCCGCTTCAGCATGCGCATCAGGGATCCGCTGAAGCAGTGGAAGCTGAGCCCGATGGATGTCGAGGCGCGCAGCCGCTGGGAGGCGTACACCAAGGCCAAGGAGACGATGCTGGAGCACACGCATCTGCCGGACTCGCCATGGTGGATCGTCGACGCCGTCGACAAGAAGCGCGCCCGCCTCAACTGCATCGCGCATCTGCTCAGCCAGATGCCGTACCAGGAGGTCGCCCGCGTGCCCGTGGTGCTGCCGCCGCGCGTCCGCAACCCCGACTACCACCGCGGACCGATTCCGCCGGAGATGTACGTGCCTTCGAAATACTGACGGCACCCGCCGCGCCTGCCGTCGGGCGAGCTTGCCGATGAGGAAAGCGAGATGCCCGTGCCGAGCGATCTGAGCGTGAGGAGAGACGCGTCGTCTCGCCGCCGCAATCGCTTTGGCCCGTGGCTCGCGCTCGCAAGCGTGCTCTCGGTGCTCACGGTCGCTCTTGCCCTCGCCTACTGGGTCTGGCAGCCGGCGACGCTACGCATCGCGGTCGGGCCAGCCGGCAGTGACGACCAGGCGCTGATTGCGGCCGTGGCGAAGGCGTTCGACGCCAGGGGTGGCGCGGTGCGACCCGTGCCGATCGAGACCGACGGCACACTGCAAAGCCTCAATCTGCTCGGCGCCGGCAAGGCCGACCTTGCGGTGGCTCGCGGCGACTCCGCCATGCCGGCCGACACCAATTCGGTGGCGATCCTCCGGCGGAATTTCGTGGTGTTGTGGGCGCCAGCGGCGCGCAAGGGTGCCGCCAGGCCGAAGATCATGGAGATCGCCTCCCTCACCGGGCGCCGCATCGGTGTCGTCGGCCTTGGCGATGCCAATCTCAATCTGCTCCGTGTCATCCTCGCCGAGTCAGGCGTCAATCCGCAGAAGGTCACGATCGCACAGTTCGGTATCGACCGCATCTCCGAGATGGCCCAGGACTCAACGCTCGACGCCTTCATGATGGTGGGCGCACTCGACGACAAGGCGATCGCAAGCACGATCGCCACCACCGCACGCCTGCGCGGCGAGCCCAAGTTCCTGTCCGTCGACGTCTCCGACGCCATCGCAGAGCGGCATCCGCTCTACGAATCCGAAGAAATTCCCGCGAGCGCATTTTCCACGACGCCGCAGCGGCCGGACGACAAGATCGACACCATCGCCGTCAATCATCTGATCGTCGCGCCTGCTTCATTGTCCGAGGACACGGTCGCTGCCTTCACCCG
This sequence comes from Bradyrhizobium sp. 482_C4_N1_8, assembly GCF_052075965.1. Taxonomy (NCBI): domain Bacteria; kingdom Pseudomonadati; phylum Pseudomonadota; class Alphaproteobacteria; order Hyphomicrobiales; family Nitrobacteraceae; genus Bradyrhizobium; species Bradyrhizobium sp. 482_C4_N1_8. The sequence goes on from NZ_CP197231.1 coordinate 6,918,047, forward strand.
CGAGCTGTTTACGGTCCGTCAGTCGCTCGTGAAGGACTTGCCCGGCGCCAGCCACATCCAGAAGCCTGACACCGACAAAGACGCCGCGCTGCCGGCCCATCCGGGAGCTGCCGCCTATATCGACGGCAACGAGCGCAGCTTCATGGACAAGTACAGCGACTACATCTGGGGCGTGGTGCTGCTGCTCTCGGGCTTCGGCTCGGTGGCCGCGTGGCTGCGGCACTATCTGCGGCGCGAGGAGCGCAGCGAGAACGCGCTGCATCGCGACCGCCTGCTCAACGCGATCTCGAGCGTGCGGGAGGCGACGTCGCTCGACGATCTCGCGGCGATGCAGAGCGCAGCCGACGACATCCTGCGCGAGACGCTGGCCTGTCACGAGGACGGCGCCATCGAAGACGGCGACCTCACCGCCTTCGGTCTCGTGCTGGCGCAATTCCATCAGGCGATCGTCGACCGCCGGGCCGTGATCGCCCAGATGAGCGATGCCGACGTCGCCGCGAAACCCGATGGCGGCGTGCTTCAGCCGTTCCCTATTTCCACGGCTGCACGATGATCTTGGTGTGCGCCTCAGGATTGGCGAGATCAGCGAACGCCTTTGCGACGCCGTCGAGACCGACCTCGGCGGTGACCATCGCCGCCGCATCCACCTGCCCTTCCGCGATCAGGCGCAGTGACGCTGCGAACTCATCCGGCGTGTAGCCGAGCACATATTGGACATTGAGCTCCTTCATGATGCCGAGCATGGGTTCGCTCCTGTCGGTCTCCATGCAGACGCCGACCACCACGATGCGCGCATCACGCGGGGCGCCCTCGAACACCTGCTGCAACAGGCCGGGCACGCCGACACATTCGAAGATGATTGCGGGCTTCAGTGCCGGCAGCATGGCCTGCAACGGCGGGCGCGCCGCCTTCTCGGCCTCCGACATCTGCGCGTGCTCGGCCCAGGTCGCATAGGGCTGCGTCACCCTGGGATCGACGACGATATCGGCCCCCAGCTTTGCGGCCAGTGCACGCCGCGCCGGCGAATAGTCGGCAGCAACGATCGGATGCAGACCCTTGATCCTCAGCGCGGCGATCACCGCGAGCCCGACCGGGCCGCAGCCGATCACGAGCGGCACCTCGCCGCCACGGATGTTGGCTTTCGCCACGGCGTGGACGCCGACGGCGAGCGGCTCGGTTAGCGCCGCATGTTCGGGCGCGAGACCATTGGGCACCTCAAGCAGCAGGGGCTCGCTGAGCAGCATCGCCTCGGCATAGCCGCCGATATTGTCGTTGGAATAGCCGATGCCCTCGATGCCCTGCGGCGTCACGAGCGCCGGCAGCGAGCAGACGCGGGTGCCGGGCTTGAGCTTGCGCGCGGCTCCGGGACCGTAATCGACGATCTCGCAGCAGAACTCATGCCCGAACACGACGTCGCGGGCGAGATCCATCGGCTTGCGGCCGGTCTTCCTCGCCATCTCCACCATGCGGGGGGCATGCAGGCGCGCGTGAAGGTCGGAGCCGCAGATGCCGCAGGCGAGCGTCCTGACCAACACCTGGCCGGGGCCCGGCTTCGGCTCGGCCATCCGGTCGACGACAATCTCACCGTTCCTGAAAATCGCAGCGCGCATCCGGCTCCTCCCGTGTTGTTGGAACCGTTGATAGCACGAAGCGGGACACGCGAACTTGCGTCAGGGGTTCGGGGAACGCTCTTCCAGCACCAGCAGCTGGGCGCGGCGGATGCGCTCGCGATGGGCGATGTATAGACCGCTGGCGACGATGAAGGCAGCGCCAGTGACGGTCCAGACGTCAGGCACTTCGCCGAACAGGAAGAAGCCCAGAATGCTGACCCACAGCAACTGCGTGTACGAGAACGGCGCCAGCACCGAGGCATCGCCGTAGCGATAGGCCAGCACGATGATCCACTGGCCCACGGTCGACGCGACGCCGATCACGATGCCGAGCCCGATCGCGGTCCAGTTCGGCGTCACCCAGACGAACGGCACCATCAGGCTGAGGATCGCAACGCCCGTGAGCGCCGAATAGGCCATGGTGGTGAGGACGGCTTCGCGCCCGCTCATCATGCGCGTCAGGATCAGCGCAGCGGCCCAGCAGAATGCCGAGATGATCGGGAAGAACGCGGCGGCGTGAAACGCATTTGAGCCCGGACGCAGGATGATCATCACGCCGATGAGACCGATCGCGGTCGCGATCCAGCGGCGCATGCCGACCTTCTCGCTCAGGAAGATGATCGACAGCGCGGTGACGAACAGCGGCGAGACGAAGCCGGTGGCCGAGGCTTCCGCGATGGGGAGGAAACGGAGACCGGTGATGAAGAACAGCGAGGAGCCGAGCAGCGCGACGCCGCGCATCAATTGCAGGCCGAGGCGATCGGTGCGCATCGCACGCAGCGGCGAGCCCGGCAGCATCACCGGCGTGAACATCAGCGCGAACGTGACGAAGCGGATCCAGGTGATCTCGATCGACGGCAGGCTCGTCGACAGATACTTTGCGGTGACGTCGGAGCAGCCGAGGAATACCGTCGACAGCAGCACCAGCGCGATGCCCTTGAAGGGATGATCGACGCGCGCAGGCGCGCGGCGAGCCTCCTGCTTCTTCTCCGGCACGGGCATGGGAATACTGTCGAGCCTTGCGGCTGCGGCGGGCGGCGGTGTCACGGCTGGAACCTGGGAAAACTACGATTCGGGAACGATCGTAAAAAACGACAAATGCGCCGCTTTCACAACTTCTGAAAACAGGATGCCGATATGCGCTGACGACCCCGCGCGTCAATACTCCATTAATAATAGGCGTTTGTGCACTACAACATGGGCAGACTGCGCGGCTTCGGACCGCGCGGAAACGCCGCATCGAGCGCCGAAATCTCCTCTTTCGTCAGCACGAGATCGCCGGCCGCCGCATTCTCGCCGGCATGTTCCGCGGACGACGCCTTCGGGATCGCGAACACCGTAGTTGCACGGGTGAGGAAGCTCAGCGCGACCTGCCGCGGTGTCACACGACGCGCCTCCGCGATGCGTGCCAGCACCGCGCCTCCCTTGCTGTTGCTTGCGGGAAAATCGTCGTGGCCGAACGGAGAGTATGCAACGACAGCAACGCCACGCTTCTCGCACCACGGGATCACCGCATGCTCGATCGCGCGCTCCTTCAGATGATAAAGCACTTGATTGCAGGCGATGCGGCCTTCGCCGGAGACGTCGAGAATTTCGTCGAGATCGTCGGCGTCGAAATTGGAGACGCCCCAGGATTTGATCTTGCCGGCCTTCACCAACTCTTCGAACGCGGCAACCGTGTCCTCGAGCGGATAGGAACCGCGCCAGTGCAGCAGATAGCAGTCGAGACGATCGGCCTTCAGCCGCTTCAGCGAGCGTTCGCACGCCGTGATGGTGCCGCCGCGCGAGGCGTTGCTCGGCAGCACCTTTGAAACCAGGAACACTTCATCGCGGCGGCCTGCGATCGCATCGGCGATGACGAGCTCGGCATCGCCGTACATCTCGGCGGTGTCGATGTGGGTCATGCCGAGATCGAGCCCGCGCTGAAGCGCCGCGATCGCGCGCTTGCGGTCGCCATGGTCGAGATACCAGGTGCCCTGCCCGATGACGGAGACGTTCGCGCCGGTCTTGCCGAAGGGTTTTGCGTTCATGTCAAAGCTCACAGTCCGCTGATATCCGCAACCAGCACGCTGCCGGTCCCTGACTCCGTGATATAGAGCCGATCTTTCTTGACGCCACCGATGGCGACATTGGTGCAGCTCGGACCCGCGCAGGACTTGATCCGCGCGATCAGCTCTCCGTTCGGCGCGAACACGAAGACGTGGCCGAGCGAGGCGTGGCCGACGAACAGGCGACCGGCCGCGTCCATGGTCATGCCATCAGGACCGCTGGTGCCGAACAGCGAGCAGAAGCGGCCGACCTTCGACACGCTGCCGTCCTTCATGAACGGCAACCGCCACACCGCGTTGTCGCGCGTCATGGCGACGAACAGCACGGTTTCGCTGGGATCGAGCACCAGGCCGTTCGGGCTGATGCCGGTGTCAACAAGGCAATCGAGCCGGCCGCTTGGCGTCAGGCGATAGACGCGGCCGCTTGCGTCGTGCAGACCGGTCTGGCCCTGATCGGTGAACAAGATGTCGCCGTTGGAGGCGAGATGCAGATCGTTGCAGCCACGGAACGATTCTGAATTGCGCGCGGTCAGGATGGGCCTGATGCGCCCCGCCCCGGCGTCGAGCTCCATGATGCCGTGCATGTAGTCGGCCACGAGGATGCGGCCGTCGGCGGCGATCTTCAACCCGTTCGGCCAGCCCTCATATTCGATCACGAGCGACCACCCGCCATCAGGCGCGATGCGGAAGATGCGGCCGAAGGGAATGTCGACGATATAGAGGTTGCCGTCTTTGTCGAACGACGGCCCTTCGATGAAACTATCGGTCGGCACACCCGGCCGGTTGGCCTCGGCCCAATCGGTCCGCACGCCCTTGCGGCGGAATTGGTCGGGCATGGCGGAGAAGATCTTGGTTTCGATCAGGCGCGGCGGCGTTTCCAGGTACATCATTGTTGTTTTTGTGCATGTGGAGGGGGATCGCGGCAACATAGGGCACAATCGCGGGCGCGTCGATTGGGCGAAGGGCATGGCTGCGTCCACGTCACTCTCTGTCCCGGACGCGCTGCAGCGTGAAACGCCGCTGCGCAGAGCCGGGACCCAGAAAGGCCAAACACTCTGCTGTGAGATGGGTCCCGGCTCTGCAGCGCATCACTTCGTGCTGCGCAGCGTCCGGGGCACGAGACCGTCTCCCAGTCTGGAGAGATCCCCTACCCCGCAGCCGCCGCGACCTTCGCCTGCTTCGCCGGCGCCACTTCCGTCGTCGCGATCAGCTGCTTCAGCTCAGGGATACATGACCCGCAATTGGTGCCGGCCTTGAGCTTGGCGCCGATCTCGGCCGCCGTGCGCGCGCCGCTCGCGATGGTGTCGCAGATGGTGCCGCGGCCGACGCCGAAGCAGGCGCAGACGATGGGGCCGGTCGAGGCCGCGCCCTCCGTCGATTTGCCTGACAGCAGCATGCGGCGCTGCTCGTCGGTGACGTGATCGGCCACGAACAGACTCTTCACCACCTCCCAGTCGCCGGCATCATGCGCGGGGCCGACGAACAGGCAGGTCTCGATGCGGTCGCCCGCGAACGAGGCCGCGCGATAAACGCCGCCGCCGAAGTCGCGATAGTCGGCGACGTCCTCGCCGGCGACACCGTCGAGCCAGGCCGGCCAGCGCGACAGATCCGCATTGTCGGCGAAGAGATAGCCGAAGCCACCCGCAACCGTGACACGCGTCCACATCAGGTTCGGCGGCAGATCGAGCTGTTTGCGCGACAGCGCAAAGCCGCGGAAGACGTATTCATAAGGCGCGATCGCCGCCGGCGTGGCTTTCGACTCCGGCTGGCCCGAGAACGGATCGGTGAAGGACTGCACGAGCGCCCCGACGCGGCCGTGCGAGGCGTTCATCGCGCTCCAGTGGATCGGCGCGAACAGCGTGCCGCGCTGCTGACGGTCGCTGACGACGACCTTCAGGATGCACTGGCCGTAATCGGTGGTGATGCGGGCGTAGCCGTCATGCGCGATGCCGTGTTTGCTGGCATCATCCGGATGGATCTCGACGAACGGCTCCGGCAGATGCGCGCCGAGACGCTGGCTGAGACCCGTGCGCGTCATGGTGTGCCACTGGTCGCGGATGCGTCCCGTGTTGAGCCGCAGCGGGCGCGACGGTCCGGTCTCGCCGCGCAGCGCCGGCACTTCCGGCGCGACGAAGCGGCCTTTGCCGTCATTGGTGAAGAAGCCGCCGCTCGCGAAGAAGCGCTCGCCGGGCGCCACTCCTTCGCGCGCCGGCCACTGCACCGGCTTCAAGGCGTCGAAGGCCTCGTCCGAGAGCGCGGTCAGCGCGCCGATGTCGAAATCGCGGCTGCCGTCGTTCTCGAAAGCAGAGAGCGCGGCATGCTCGCGGAAAATATCGGCGGCGGATTTGTAGTTGAAGCTGTCGCCGAAGCCGAGCCGCTTTGCGGTCTCGCTCAGAATCCACCAGTCCGGCCGCGCCTCGCCCGGCGCCGGCAGGAACGAGCGCTGGCGCGAGATGCGGCGTTCGGAGTTGGTCACCGTGCCCGACTTCTCACCCCAGGCGAGCGCCGGCAGCAGCACATGCGGCCCAGCCTCGACCGTGTCATTGGAGAGCACGTTCTCGGAGACCACGAACAGCTCGAGCTTCTTCAGCGCCTCACGCACGACGTCCGCGTCCGGCAATGACACCGCCGGGTTGGTGCCCATCACCCACAACGCCTTGACCTCGCCGCGGTTGATCGCCTCGAACAGCTGCACCGCCTTCAACCCTTCATGGGTGGCGATGCGCGGCGCCTTCCAGAACCGCCTGACACGGTCGATATCCGGCGGTGTAAAGTTCATATGCGCGGCGAGCTGGTTTGCGAGGCCGCCGACCTCGCGGCCGCCCATCGCGTTCGGCTGGCCGGTGAGCGAGAACGGCGAGGCGCCCGGCTTGCCGATGCGCCCCGTGGCGAGATGGCAGTTCAGGATCGCGTTGACCTTGTCGGTGCCCTGCGCCGACTGGTTGACGCCCTGCGAATAGAGCGTGACGACGCGCTCGGTGTCGCGGAACATCTTGAAGAAGGCGGCGACGTCCTGTTCGGACAGGCCCGTCGCCAGCGCGGTCGCGGTGACACTGCCGGCGATGTTGCGCGCGCGCGCCAGCGCGTCATCGAAGCCCGACGTGTTCTGCGCGATGTAATCCTGGTCCAGCGCGCCATTGTCGGCGAGATGGACGAACAGGCCGGAGAACAAGGCGGTGTCGGTGCCGGGCTTGAGGCCGAGGAACAGATCGACGTCGCTCGCCGTGTCGGTACGGCGCGGATCGATCACGATCATGCGCGCGCCGCGCTCCTGCCGGTTCTTCAGCATGCGCTGGAACAGAACCGGATGACACCAGGCCGCATTCGAGCCGACGAACACGAGGAGATCAGCCTGGTCGAGATCCTCGTAGCAGCCGGGCACGGTGTCGGCGCCGAAGGCGCGGCGGTGGCCCGCGACCGAGGACGACATGCAGAGCCGCGAATTGGTGTCGACATTGGCCGTGCCGACAAAGCCCTTCATCAGCTTGTTGGCGACGTAATAGTCCTCAGTCAGGAGCTGGCCCGAGAGATAGAACGCGACCGCATCGGCGCCGTCGCGCGCCACGATGTGTTGCATGCGATGGGCGACGTGGTCGAGTGCATCGCTCCAGGCGACGCGTTCGAGCACGCCCTTGCAGCGGATCATCGGATAGAGCAGCCGGCTCTCCAGCCCGACGGTCTCGCCGAGCGCCGAGCCCTTCGAGCACAGCCGGCCGAAATTGGCGGGATGATCCGGATCGCCCGCGATCGCCGCGCCACCGTTGCCGTCGGGCGTCGCCAGCACGCCGCAGCCGACGCCGCAATAGGGACAGGTCGTCTTGGTGGCGCGGAGCGTGGGATCGATCGCCGTCATATCGAGCTGCCTTATCAAGCCGCCTTGGAAGGACGCGCCAGAGCGCGGCCGAACATCATGTCGGTGCGGATCGCCGCCACCTTGTCGCGATTGCGGATCAGCTCGAGATACCAGAGCGCATCGACGGTATCGCCGATCAGGACCGCGCCGGTGAGCCGGCCGTCGGCGATGACGAGCTTCTTGTAGGTGCCGCGCCTGCGGTCTGACAGCACCAGGCTCTCGCTGCCGTCCCCGCCCATGAAATCGCCGGCGGAGAAGACGCTGACGCCGGACACCTTCAGATTGGTCGAGACCACGCTGCCCTGATAGGCGGCGGGACGTCCGGCGAGATGTCGCGCCAGCACGCGCGCCTGCTCGTAAGCGGGCTCGACCAGGCCGTAGCAGGTGCCGCGATGCTCGGCACATTCGCCGAGCGCGTAGATGTCGGGCGAGGCCGTCTGCATCTCGTCATTGACGACGATACCGCGGTTGACCGCGATGCCCGCCTCTTTGGCAAGCGCCACATTCGGCCTGATGCCGGCGGCGAAGATCACGGCATCCGCCTCGATGCGCGTGCCGTCGGCAAGCTCGACGGCTTCGACATGTCCGTCGCCGTGAATGCGGGCGGTGGAGGCATTGAGCAGGATGCGGATACCCTTGCGCTCGACCAGCGTCTTCAGCAGGTCGGCCGCCGGCAGATCGAGCTGGCGCTCCATCAGCCGGTCCATCAGGTGCAGCAGCGTCACCGGCGCGCCGGCTTTCGCAAGGCCATAGGCCGCCTCTAACCCGAGCAGGCCACCGCCGACCACGACGACGCGCTTCTTCGCCGCAGCGAGCGTCAGCAGCAGATCGACGTCGCGCGTATCGCGAAAGGTGTGCACCCCGGTGAGATCGGCGCCCGGCACGTTGAGCCGCAGCGGCGTCGAGCCGGTGGCGAGCACGAGCTTGGAATATTCGACGCTCTCTTCACCTTCGATCTTGAGTTCGCGACGGCCGGTGTCGATCTCGGTGACGCGATAGCCGTAGCGCACGGTGACGCCGCGATGGCGCCACCAGTCCGCCGGCCTCAGCTCGATCTCGTGCGAGCCGGTCTCGCCGGCCAGCACGGAGGAGAGCAGCACGCGATTGTAAGCGAGCCGCGGCTCTTCGCCGATCACCGCGACCGCGTAGCGGCCGAGCGAGGTCTTGGCGAGCTCGTCGACCAGACGCGCGGCCGCCATACCGTTACCGACGATGACCAGCGGTTCACTCACAAGGCATCTCCTATTCGGCGGCCTGCGCCTGTGCGCCATAGGCCTCGGAAATCATGTAGCCGGACAGGACGCCATAGGCGTCGGTCCAGGCCGTGGCGAGTTCGGGTGTCCAGGCCTCGCCGAGGCCCTTCTCGAGGGTCCAGAGCAAGGTCGCGCCGACCACCGGATAGTGCTCAGCCTTGGCGCCATAGGCGACGTGACGCTTGGCGAGCGCCGAGGCCGCGGGAAGAATCGTTTCGAGCTTCGACAGTCCGCCGACGACGGCGGCGAGCATGCCCATCAGCTTCTTGCGCTGCTCGGTCATGTCCTCGGGAAACATCGCGCGCACGGACGGCGCCACCTCGAACAGGCGATCGTAGAACAGCACCGCGGCCGCCTCTGAAATCGGCGCGACCTTGGAAAAGCTCTGCTGGACGAGGGTGATCTGTTCTGAAGTCATGATGTTCTCCTGTCTGTTTCGGTCTGCCTTTGTCCGCGCCATTGCGAACAAGGTTCATGGGTCAAACGTCATCAGAGAGTCTTCTCCCCGCGTACGGGGAGAAGCGACATTCGTGCCAAACTCAGACTCGCGCTTCCGCGAGGCTTGACGCGCCCTCACCCTGCGGGCTGCGACGCAGGTAGAACCACCAGGTCAGTCCGAGGCAGGAGGCGTAGAAAGCGAGGTAGATCGCGAGCGCGAGCGAGGGACCACCGGTCATGGCGATCGACTTGCCGAAACCGGTCGGGATCAGATAACCGCCGACTGCGCCGATCGCGCCGATGAAGCCGACCGCCGCACCGCTCTCGATGCTCGCGGTCTTCAACGCCGCCGCGCGCGCCGCATCGCCCTTGCCGCGCACTCTGAACAGGTTCTGCTCGCGGAAGATCGAGGGGATCATGCGGTAGGTCGAGCCGTTGCCGATGCCCGTCGTCACGAACAGGATCAGGAACATCGCAAGGAAGCCGGTGAAGTCCTTGTGCCCGACGAAGTAGAGCACGCCGACGGTGGCGCCCGCCATCGCGATGAAATTCCAGAAGGTGAGGATGGAGCCGCCGATCTTGTCGGCGAGCAAGCCGCCGAGCGGTCGCGACAACGAACCGACCAGCGGCCCGAGGAACGCGATCGAGATCGAGATCGCCGGAAACTGCGTCTTGATCAGCAGCGGGAACGCCGCCGAGTAGCCGATGAAGGATCCGAACGTGCCGATATAGAGATACGCCATGATCCAGGTGTGCTTGCGCTTGACCACGGCAAGCTGGTTCGTGATCGACGACTTGGCCGTGGTCAGGTTGTTCATGAAGAACACCGCGCCGAACACCGCGATCGCGATCGGCAGCACCCACATCAGGCCTGCGTTCTGGAGGAAGATGCCGTCGACGGGGGACGCCTGGAACAGGTTGATGACCGCGAGCGTCATCAGGATCGGGGTCAAGAGCTGCACGCTGGAGACGCCGATATTGCCGCCCGCCGCGTTCAGCCCCAGCGCCCATCCCTTCATCCGGTCAGGGAAGAAGAAGGAGATGTTGGTCATGCTGGAGGCGAAATTGCCGCCACCGAGACCCGCGGTCGATGCGATCAGCAGCATCAGCCAGAACGGGGTGTCGGGCTGGCCGACGAAGTAGGCGAGCGACAGCGTCGGGATGAACAGGACAGCCGCGCTGAAAATTGTCCAGTTGCGGCCGCCGAAGGTCGTGACCGCGAACGTATAGGGGAAGCGCATCAATGCGCCGATCAGCCCGGGCACCGCGACGAGCTGGAACAGCTGGTCGGTGGTGTAGTGGAAGCCCGCCTGCGGCAGCTTGGTGGTGACGATGCTCCAGATCAGCCACACCGAGAAGCCGATATGCTCGGCCACGATCGACCAGATCAGGTTACGCCGGGCGATCACTTTGCCGCCCGCATTCCAGAACGCCTCGTCTTCGGGGCGCCAATCAGAAATCCACGTCGGATTTCGAGTCGGATTCGTCGTCATTGATAATCCCTTCTTGGCTCACCGCTGCGTCGTTGCAGGCTCAGCCTCCACGCGGAGGCGCGCGCCGAGGCCATGCCCCGGTGGCGAGTTCACGATGCTGATTGATGATGTTGAGGGACGTCGTCGTTGGCGTCGGAAAAGGTATTTCAATTTCCGTGCCAATTGCGCGCATACGGGAAATACAGGGAATTCAGGAGCTTGTTCGCATTGCCCGAAGTTCTTGCAGGCGTATTTCGCTCGCAAATTTAGCGGTTCGCTCAATCCTTGTGCGGCGCACAAGGATTGAGCGAGGTGTCGATTATTTAGGCGCGCTTATCATCCACGTTAAACCTTGGTTTACGCGGCCTCGACGAAGCGATGACGCTCGTAGAGGAACTCGAGCACGCGGTGGCGGCACTTCAAATAGGTGGAGTTGGTCGCGAGATCGAGCCGCTTGCGGGGACGTGCGAGCGGCACCTCCAGCACCTCGCCGATGCGCGCACTCGGCCCGTTCGTCATCATGACGATGCGATCGGATAGCAGCACCGCCTCGTCGACGTCGTGGGTGATCATCAGGATGGTGTTGCCGAGCTTCTGATGCAGCGCCATCACCGAGTCCTGCAGATGCGCGCGGGTCAGCGCGTCGAGCGCGCCGAACGGCTCGTCGAGCAGCAGCACCTTCGGTTCCATCGCCAGCGCACGGGCGATGCCGACGCGCTGCTTCATGCCGCCGGAGATTTCCGAGGGACGCTTGTCCCTGGCGTGGGCCATCTGCACCAGGTTGAGATTGTGCATGACCCAGGCGTCGCGTTCGGCGCGGGACTTGGTCTTGGCAAAGACCTTGTCGACGCCGAGCTTGACGTTCTCGTAAACGGTCAGCCACGGCAGCAGGCTGTGGTTCTGGAACACCACCGCGCGATCGGGACCCGGCGAGTTGACCTCGCGGTTCTCGAGCAGCACGCCGCCGGTTGTGGCGCCGGTCAGGCCTGCGATGATGTTGAGCAGGGTCGACTTGCCGCAGCCGGAATGGCCGATGATCGAGACGTATTGTCCCTTCTCGATCGTCAGATTGATGTCCTTGAGCACCTCCGTGCTGGCGGCGCCGCGGGTAAAGACCTTGTCGATGTGGTCGAGCTTCAGATAGGCGGTCATGTGCCCTTCTCCCTCAGTTCTGCGCCGTGCCGCGGGTGACGATCTTGCCGATGCCCGCGATCAGGCGGTCGAGCACGAAGCCGACGATGCCGACATAGAACAGCGCCAGGATGATCTCGCTGATATGCGAGGAGTTCCAGGCGTCCCAGATGAAGAAGCCGATGCCGACGCCGCCGATCAGCATTTCCGCGGCGATAATGGCGAGCCATGACAGGCCGATGCCGATGCGCAGGCCCGTGAAGATGTAGGGCGCCGCCGCTGGGATCATGATCTTGCCGAAGAACTCGAGCGGATTGAGCTGCACCACCGCGGCGACGTTGCGGTAGTCCTGCGGGATGTTGCGGATGCCGACCGCGGTGTTGATGATGATCGGCCAGATCGAGGTGATGAAGATGACGAAGATCGCCGAAGGCTGGCCGTCGCGGAACGCCGCGAGCGACAGCGGCAGCCAGGCGAGCGGCGGGATGGTGCGCAGCACCTGGAACAGCGGATCGAGCCCGCGCATCGCCCAGACCGACTGCCCGACCAGCACGCCGAGCGCGATGCCGGCGATGGCCGACAGCGAATAGCCGAGCGCGACGCGCTGGAGACTGGCGGAGAGATGCCAGAACAGGCCCTTGTCGATGCCACCATGATCGAAGAACGGATCGAGGATCAGTTCCTTGGTGTCCTTGAACACCCGCGACGGCGGCGGCAGCGCCGAGCCGGCGCGGCGGCACACCAGCTCCCACACCAGCGTCAGCAACGCGATCACGACCAGCGGCGGAATCACGCGCACGGCGGTCTCCCTGGCGATGCGGGCGTAAGTCTCGGCGCGCGGCGGACGCTTGAGCGTCATCGCGACGACCGGCGCGGCGGCACCCGCAGGCGTTGCGGTCTCAACCTCAATCTTCGTGGCAGGCATGTTCATTGAAAATCCCTCTCCGGCTTCAAAGGACGATGCGGCCGCCCAAGGGCGGCCGCTGGCTCCATCAGACTTCGACGCGCTTGATCGCGAGCGATTTCAGATAGGCCGCCGGATTTTCGGGATCGAACACCTTGCCGTCGAAGAAGGTCTCCTTGCCGCGCGAGGTGGAGGCCGGGATCTCGGAAGCCGCGACGCCGAGCGTCTTGGCCGCATCGCGCCACATGTCCTCGCGGTTGACCTTGCCGATCAGCGCCTTGCTGTCGAAGGAAGCTTCATATTTGCCCCACCGGATGTCCTCGGTCATGAACCAGAGATCATGGCTCTGGAACGGATAGGAGGCGAAGTCGCGCCAGTACTTCATGATGTGCGGTGAGTTCTCGACCACCTTGCCGGCATTGCCGTAGTCGAACTTGCCCTTGGCGCGATCGGCGATGTCCTCGACCGGGCAGTTAATCCACTGCCGTTTCGCCATGATGGTCGCGAGCTCTTCCTTGTTCTCCATCTTGTCGGCCCATTGCTGCGCCTCCATCACGGCCATCAGGATCGCCTTGGCAGCCTTCGGGTTCTTGTCGACCCAGGCCGCGCGCATGCCGAGCGACTTTTCGGGATGCTTGCTCCAGATCTCGCCGGTGTTGACGGCGGTGTAGCCGATGCCCTGATGCACGAGCTGCCCGGGCCAGGGCTCGCCGACGCAGAACGCGTCCATGGTGCCGACCTTCATGTTCGCCACCATCTGCGGCGGCGGCACGGTGATTGTCTCGACGTCCTTGTCGGGATCGATGCCGCCGGCGGCGAGCCAATAGCGGACCCAGAGGTCATGTGTGCCGCCCGGGAAGGTCATCGCGACCTTGGCCGACTTGCCATCGGCCTTCTTCTTCTCGAACGCCGCCTTCAGCACCGACGCGTCGGCACCGACCTTGAGGTCGGCATATTCCTTGGCGACCGAGATGCACTGCGCATCGAGATTGAGCCGCGCCAGGATGTACATCGGGGTCGGCTGGTTGTTCTGCGTCACCTTGCCGGCGGAAATCAGATACGGCATCGGGGTCAGGATGTGCGCGCCGTCGATGCCGTTCCCCTCCGAGCCGAGCACGAGATTGTCGCGCGTGGTGCCCCATGAGGCCTGCTTCTGCACGTCGGTGTCGGGCACGCCGTATTTGGCGAACAGGCCCTTGTCCTTGGCGACGAAGAGCGGACCGGCATCGCTCAACGCGATGAAGCCGAGCTTGGCGCCCTTGACCTCGGGGCCTGCGTCCTGCGCGAAGGCGCCGGCGGGGAAATTCAGCTTGGCGGCGGCGAGAAGAGCGGCGGTGCTGCCGGCGGCCTTCAACAATTGACGGCGGCTCAGGCCCGAGGGCTGGCGGGTGCGCTTGGTCATAGGCAGTGTCGTCCTTTGCATCGTTGCAGAATTGATGGCGTCAGTGCTCGCGAGCAGCCCGTCCGTCCGTGACGCCAGAAAAAGGCGCATGCGAACGCATGGCGGGGGAGACCCCCGTCTGGTGGCGTCGGCAAATCGGATGAGAAGTCTCGCGGGACGGCTTCAATGGCGTCGGCTTGAATGATTCAAGCTTCATGCCAAGCCCGCCACTTCGAAAACTATCGAAAAATGAATGGGTTATTGATGCCGCGCCAGACTGTCGCAGGCTTGCTGCGCACGCGGAACTTGCGGATTGCTCATTCCTTGTGCGCCGCACAAATCTTATGCAGCGGCCCAAGCAAAAGGCCGTGCGTCCGCAAAAGTCAGCTGAACGCGCGCAGCATCCGTCTGATATCACTAGCCTTTTCTAACACGCCCATACGGCACGCAACTTGCTTCTTCACCGACGTCAACGAAGACTGCGGCTCGCCGCATTGTTGCAGCCTCTGGCGGCTGCATCCCGGAAGCTCAACTGCTTCGCGGCCCTCCCCGGCTCAGTCCTCGTGACGCGATTCCCAAGGCTTCCAAACCTTCCATAGCCCTCGTGCGGCAGAGCTGTCCGCACGGCCAATGATGTTCAGCTGCGCTCTCTCGGGCGTGTCGATCTCACTTACGAAGCAAAAGGAACCATTGATGTCGTATCTCGCGCCTTCGGAATTCGTCACCAAGATGGTGGATGCGGGCGAGTCCAAGATCTTCATGTCCACCCGGGATACTGCCATCCGCGCCTTCATGGCCGGCGCCATCCTCGCACTCGGCGCATGGTTCGCCATCACCATCAACGTGAACACGGGCCAGCCGCTGATCGGCGCGATACTGTTTCCGGTCGGCTTCATCATGCTGTACCTGCTCGGCTTCGATCTGCTCACCGGCGTGTTCGTGCTCTCGCCGCTCGCCCTGATCGACAAGCGTCCCGGCGTCACTCTTGGCGGCGTGCTGCGCAACTGGGGCCTGGTCTTCGTCGGCAACTTCGCCGGCGCCTTCACCGTGGCCTTCATGATGGCCTTCGTGACGACGTTCGGCTTCACGCAAGACCCCGACAAGGTCGGAGCGGCCATTGGAAACATCGGCGAAGGCCGAACGCTCGGCTATGCCGCGCACGGCGCGGCCGGCATGGCGACGCTGTTCATGCGCGGCATGCTGTGCAACTGGATGGTCTCGACCGGCGTCGTCGGCGCCATGATCTCGACCTCGGTCCCCGGCAAGGTCATCGCGATGTGGATGCCCATCATGCTGTTCTTCTACATGGTGTTCGAGCATTCCGTCGTGAACATGTTCCTGTTCCCGTCCGGCCTGATGCTCCATGCCAAATTCTCGATCATGGATTATCTGATCTGGAACGAGATCCCGACCGTGCTCGGCAATCTCGTGGGCGGCCTCGCCTTCACCGGCATGACCCTCTACGCCACCCACGTCATGACCAAGCCGAAGCGCCAGGCCGGCAAGGCTGCGCCGACCCGCGTTGCGGCCTGATACGTCTCGACAGAGGAGCCTCGCCCGACCAGGGTGAGGCTCCCTTCGCCTGGTGATGACGATGACCCGCGGACTCCTGATCTCTGTCGGCCAGCACTCCGACAAGGGGCGCAAGCCCGTCAATCAAGATTTTCACGGCGTCCTGATTCCGGAAGAACCGCTGCTCAGCCTGAAGGGCATCGCGGCCGTTCTCGCCGACGGCATCTCGAGCAGCACGGTGAGCCAGATCGCCAGCGAGTCGGCGGTCAAGAGCTTCCTGATGGACTATTACTGCACGTCGGAATCCTGGACGGTGAAGACCTCCGCCCGCCGCGTGCTCGACGCGACCAATTCCTGGCTGCACGCGCAGACGCGCAAGAGCCAATATGCCTATGACCGCGACAAGGGTTATGTCTGCACCCTGACCGCCATGGTCATCAAGGCGACCACCGCGCACATCTTCCATGTCGGCGACTGTCGCGTCTACCGCGTCGCCGGCAAAGCGCTCGAGCAGCTGACCGACGATCATCGGATCATCGTGTCGTCGGAGCAGACCTATCTCGGCCGCGCGCTCGGCATCAATCCGCAGCTCGAGATCGACTACCAGACGGTCGAGATCGAGGCCGGCGACACCTTCATCCTGGCGACCGACGGTGCCTATGAATTCGTCGACCAGCGTTTTATCACCAGCGTACTCGGCGAGCACGCAGCCGGGCTCGATGGCGCGGCAAAGGCGATCGTCGAGGAAGCCTACCGGCGCGGCAGCGACGACAACATCACCGTCCAGATCCTGCGCATCGACGCGGTGCCGCAGCGCGAGCCGTCCGGTATCTTCAATCAGACGTCACAGCTGCCGCTTCCTCCGTTGCCGGAGCCGCGCGCGGTCTTCGACGGCTACAGGATTATCCGGGAAATCCACGGCAGCAGCCGCAGTCATATCTATCTCGCCGTCGATGTGGAGACCGAGGCGCCGGTCGCGCTCAAGCTACCGTCGATCGACTTGCGCGACAACGCCGCCTATCTCAAGCGCTTCCTGATGGAGGAGTGGATCGCGCGCCGGATCGACAGCCCGCACGTGCTGAAGCCGCTGTCACAGTCGAGACGGCGCAGCTACCTCTACGTCGCGACCGAATTCGTCGAAGGGCAGACCCTGAAACAGTGGATGACCGACAATCCGCGCCCCGACCTCGAAACCGTCCGCGGTATCATCGAGCAGATCGCCGCGGGGCTGCGCGCCTTCCACCGCATGGAAATGCTGCATCAGGACCTCAGGCCCGACAACATCCTGATCGACAAGACGGGCACCGCGAAGATCATCGACTTCGGGTCGGTCAGGGTCGCGGGCGTCGCGGAAGCCGCGCCGCGAGACGAGGCCGACGACATCCTGGGAACGGTCCAGTACACGGCGCCGGAGTACTTTCTGGGGCAAGGCGGCTCGCCGCGCTCCGACATGTTTTCGCTGGCCGTGATCTGCTACCAGATGCTGACGGGAAAGCTTCCCTATGGCACCCAGATCGCCAGGATCCGGCGCAAGGCAGACGTGCGGAGACTTCAATATCGCCCGGCCGGCGACGATCGCAACGTGCCGGCCTGGGTCGACGGCGCGCTCAGGCGCGCGCTCCATCCGGATCCCTACAAGCGGCACGAGGATCTGTCCGAATTCGTCTTCGAGCTTCGCACGCCCAATCCGGCCTATCTCGACACACGGATCACGCCGCTCTTGGAGCGTAGCCCGCTGATGTTCTGGAAGCTGACCACGGCAGCGCTTGCTTGCGCAGTCGTCGTGCTGCTGGCGCTGCTGCACGGGCGATAGGGCGCAGAAGGGCGCAGACGTCCACTTCTATCGGCCAAGTGGAACCATTATCGTTCGTCAGAGCATTGCCGCTGGTGACCCATATGCGACATCGGCCAAATAGCCCAAACATCGCGCGATTAGCCGGGTTTAAAGGTTGATTGCGGCTAGACGTTTTTGCGCTCGACTATGCCGTCGCGACGGCGTTGAATCCGCTACGCGGGCTCTTTTGTTTCAAGGAGGGAGGACCGAAAGGTGAAGACAACGATCATCGCACTTTGTGCCGCCGCTCTCATCGCCGCCGCACCAGCCGCGCTTGCGCAGGGTGTACCAGGCAAAGCAGTTGGTCTGCAGCATAAGATCTCTAAGAGACATCACCCGGGCGTCCCCGGCTACGCTCCGCTGCATGAGCTGCAAACAATGGGATCGAAGAAGGGCTATCCGGGAGCTTTCGGTTACGCGCCTAATGAACCCAGTCGTTTAGACAGAAATCTCGAAGCGTCCAGACAAGCTGGTGGTGGCGGCGGCGGTGGCGGAGGGAGTGGCATGTGAACCCACGCGCTGCACGAACAGGCGGTATCCGTCCTGCTTAATCGGGACGCTCCGGGGGCGTTAAGGCCGGCTCGCCTCGCGTCTTCTTTATGTTCGCAGTATGTTTGTTGTTGGCCCAACTCGGACATCCAGTGAGGTCCGCTGTTGCGCAGCTACCAGAAGCACAGCGGACGTCGCACGCGCCCTGACTACCGGGCGGCCGAATGTGCGCTCCAGCGCAGCGCCGTCACGCCGGCTCCTCCGCCTTCACCCCCAGCGGCTTCGGCGCCATGCCGCCACCGGGCTTGAGGTGGAATTCGTACGTCATCAAATGCCACTGCCCGTTTGCCTTGGAGCCGTCAGGCATCGCCGGGTCGTTGCGCGGCTCGACCTTGGCGACGAGGTCGTCCTTGACCCCGAACACCACGTCGGAATCGAGATATTTGTCGCCATCCATGAAGACGTGGGTGATCAGCGGCTCGTAGCCCTTGGCATTGACCAGGAAGTGCACGTGCGCGGGCCGCATCGGATGGCGCTTGGTCTGCATGATCATCTCGCCGACCGGGCCATCGGTCGGAATCGGATAGCTGCAAGGCAAAATGGTGCGGAAGAAGAAGCGGCCGTCGGCGTCGGTGATGAAGCGCGCCCGCGCCGAAGCGCCGACCTCGTCGTAGTTCGGCTTCTGTGAATCGTAGAAGCCGTCATCGTCGGCATGCCAGACGTCGACGGGAACGCCCGCAAGCGGCTTGCCCTTGAGGTCGGTGACACGGCTCTGCACGAACATCCGTTCGCCGGTCTGATTGTTCGGCGAGATGTCGGTGCCGTGCGCGGTCACCTTGTGCTCGCCGACATAGAAGGGCCCGAGCACCGTGGTCTGGGTCGCCCCCTCGCGGTCGCGGTGGTTGACCGCGTCGACCAGCATGGAGACCCCGAGCGCGTCGGAGAGCAGGATGAACTCCTGCCTTGTGTCGGTGCATTTGTGGCCGGTGCGGGTCAGGAAATCGATGGCGTATTCCCATTCCTCGAAGGTGAGACCGGTCTTGCTCACGTAATCGTGCAGCGACTTCACCAATTCCTGGAGCAGGAATTTTGCCCGAGGGTTCGGCGTATTGTCGAAGCTTTTGACGACGGCTTCGGTGAGTTCGGTCTCGTTGAACTGGGTCATGGTGCGTTTGCCCTGAGTTTTCTCGTTGGCCCGGGTGGGCTCCTTGGAGGCGTTCCACAGTGCAGCCTACACCAGCAGGCCCGGCCGCGTTAAGCGCAACCGGCTTGGAATGGGGCCGGCATTTCGCTATCAACTTTCCGACAAAACGCCCCGGAGGAACTGATGCTCGCCCCTACCCCCGCCTCGCCCGAATCCGTGGGCATGTCCAAGGCCGCGCTCGACCGCGTCGATGCGCATCTGAAGAGACGCTACATCGATGCCGGCCGCTTCCCGGGCACGCACCTGCTGGTCTATCGCCGCGGCAAGGTCGCCCACAGCTCGGTGCAGGGCTTTGCCGACGTCGAGCGCAAGGCGCCGGTCAAGGACGACACCATTTACCGCATCTATTCCATGACCAAGCCGCTCACCAGCGTCGCCTTCATGATGCTGGTCGAGCAAGGCCTCGTGGCGATCGACGAGCCCGTCGCCAAATACATTCCGGAATGGAAGGATCTCGGCGTGTTCGTCGCTGGCACCGCGCCGGCCTTCCTGACCCGGCCGCCGTCCCGGCCGATGCTGATCGTCGACCTGCTGCGGCACACCGCCGGTCTCACCTACGGCTTCCAGCAGCGCTCCAACGTCGATGCCGCCTATCGCACCGAAAAGATCGGCGAAGTCGAGAAAGCCGGCACGCTGCAGAGCATGATCGAGGCGCTGGCAAAGATTCCGCTGGAGTTCTCGCCGGGCGAATCCTGGAACTACTCGGTGGCGACCGACGTGCTTGGCTATCTCGTCGGCAAAATCTCCGGGATTCCCTTCGAGCAGTTCCTTAAAACGCGCATCCTCGATCCGCTCGGCATGACCGACACTGATTTTCACGTGCCGGCCGCCAAGGCGCATCGCTTCGCCGCCTGCTACTCCGCCGATCCGGGTGGCGGCATGACCTTCCATGCCGGCCAGCGCCGCGAGGGCCTGACGCTCCAGGACGACCCGACCAAGAGCTCGTTCCTGTCTCCGCCCTCGTTCATCTCGGGCGGCGGCGGACTATGCTCGACGGTCGCCGACTATCTCACTTTCTGCCGCGCGCTGCTCAATGGCGGCGAGCTGGGCGGCGTCCGCCTGCTCGGGCCGAAGACGCTCGCGCTGATGACGAGCAACCACATTCCGGGCGGCCGCGCGCTGCCGGAGGTATCGCGTTCGCTGTTCTCCGAAGCCACCTATAACGGCATCGGCTTCGGTCTCGGCTTCGCCGTGACCATGCGGCCGGCGGAGACGCTGATCGCCGGCAGCCCGGGCGAATATAATTGGGGCGGCGCGGCCACGACCTCGTTCTGGATCGACCCGGCCGAAGAGCTGATCACCATCTTCATGACGCAGGTGCTGCCGTCGAGCGCCTATCCGCTCCGGCGCGAACTGCGCAGCATGGTCTATGCCGCGATCACCGAGAGCAATCTCTGAGCTGCGTCTCAACAAGAACGGGCCCTCGCGATCGATCGCGAGGGCCCGTCGTTGCCTAGTGCATATGGCCGATCAGATAAATTCCGCCGCCGAGCACCAGAACGGCGGGCACGGCCCACAAAATCAGAACTGCGTCATGCTCCTCAGTTGGACGTGCAGACCTTGACGGTCTTCATGCCGCTTTCAGCCTCGGTGCGCGACTTGACGCCCACGACCGCGCTGCAAAATCCCGCTCTGACGCGCTCGCCGGACGCGAAAATCGTGGCGCGGTGCAAGTCTCACCCGTATGGTCTCCCCAAAATCATAATCCGGCGCCGCTGCGCTGGAACCGGGACGCCCGCGTTTGTCAAAGCTCACTCTGCCGGTCCGGCTCGCTCTTCTGGTCACGGGAACGATGTTGCCGCTGATCGTCTTTGCGGTGGGTATTGCCTATTCCAACTACCGCCAGGACCGCAGCGACGCGACACGACGCGTGCTGGAGACGGTGCGAAGCATGCGCCTCGTGCTCGATTCCGAAGTGCAGCGGATGACCGGCGGCTTGCAGGTGCTGGCGCTCAGCAACGCCCTGCAAAGCGGCGACTTCGACGACTTCCGCCGGCTGGCAACCGGGTTCATCAGCCAATATGGCGAGGACAGCGTCCTGCTGGTGGCGGACGGGAGCGGGCACCAGCTGTTCTCGACCGTCACGAGTGAAACGACAAACCTGCCACCCCGCAATAATCGCGAGATCGTCGAGCGGGTATTTGCGAGCAAGTCACCGCAATATTCCGACCTGTTCACCGGCTCGACCAAGAACCGACCGATCGTGACCGTCGAGGTTCCCGTGCTGCGCAACGATGAGGTCGTCTACGCGCTCTCCTTCAGCCCGCCGATCGCGACATTCCAGAAACTGGTCGAGCAGCAGCGGCCGAACGATCAGTGGACGGTGTCGCTGCTGGACACCAAGGGTCGGGTGTTCGCGCGCGCGCCCAATCCGGCCGAGACGTTCGGCAAGCAGGCCTCCGGCGCACTGAACGATGCGATGGCCCGGACCCCGGAGGCGACCCTCTCCACCGTTTCGCTCGACGGCGTCGCGCTGTCCTCCGCCTATACGAGATCGCGGCTGACCGGCTGGACGGTCGTGGCCGGTGTCGCCGAGAGATCGCTGATCGCCCCGCTCTGGCGCGACATCGCGATCACCAGCCTGATCGGCGGCATCCTGCTGCTGACCGGCCTGACCTTCGCGGTACGGATGGCGACCACGATCGCGCGCGGCGAGATGCTGCACAATCTGCTGATCGAGGAGCTCAACCATCGCGTCAAGAACACGCTGGCCTTGATGCAGGCGATCGCAGTGCAGACCTTCCGAAGTTCAAGCCGGGACGAGCGGACGAAGTTCGAGGGACGACTCGGTGCGCTCGCCGAGGCGCACAATCTCCTGAGCCAGGAGAAATGGGCGGGATCGGAGCTGAGGGATGTGATCGCGCGCGTGCTCCAGCCGTTCCTGCTGAGCAATCCCGGTCGCATCCGCATGGCCGGCCCCGCCGTGCCGCTGTCGCCGCGGCTCGCCGTGGTGCTGTCGATGATCGTGCACGAGATCGCCACCAACGCCGCGAAATACGGCGCGCTGTCGAACGAGACCGGCCGGGTTACGCTGGACTGGGAGGTCATCGCCGACACGCCGAAGCCCCGGCTGCGGCTGATCTGGAGTGAGATCGGCGGACCGCCGGTGACGGAGCCGGTGCAGCGCGGTTTCGGCTCGCGCCTGATCGAGCGCAGCGCGCGCGACCAGCTCGGCGGCGAGGCGACCGTCGACTTCCTGCCGCGCGGCGTCGTCTGCACGGTGACGTGCGTGCTGGACGAGGCGCGGTGAACGGATTGAAGGAACATCGGCGATGAAGATCACCAAGGTGCGCACGCACATCCTCGAAGCAAAGCTCTCGCAGCCCTTCGCCTATTCGCGCGCCTGGTACGACACGCGCACCGCGATGCTGGTCGAGATCGAGACGGATGACGGCCTGACCGGCTGGGGCGAATGCTACGGGCCGGCGCGGATGACGGCGGCGGTGGTGCAGAGCATCGCGCCCTGGCTGATCGGCGAGGATCCGCTGCGCACCGACGTGCTGTGGCAGATGGTCTACGCACGCTTGCGCGATCACGGCCAGAAGGGCGTCGTGATCCAGGGCCTGAGCGGCATCGACATCGCGTTGTGGGACATCAAGGGCAAGCATTTCGGCGTGCCAGCGCATCAGCTTCTCGGCGGCGCCGCGCGCAAGGAGATAGCGGCCTATGCGACCGGGCTCTACCGGCGCAAATCAGGCGATCCGCTCAAATACCTGCCGGAGGAAGCGGCCGGCTACGCCGCGGAAGGTTTCCGCGCCGTGAAGCTGAAGGTCGGCTTCGGCATCGCCGAGGATGCCGCGGTCACCCGCGCGGTGCGCGAGGCGATCGGCCCGGATGTCGCGCTGATGGTCGATGCGAACCACGCCTATGACGCAGTGGCGGCGATCCGGCTCGGCCGCATGATCGAGCGCTACGACATCGGCTGGTTCGAGGAGCCGGTGCCGCCGGAGGATGTCGCGGGATATCGCGCGGTGCGATCCGCGCTGACGATTCCCATCGCCGGCGGCGAATGCGAATTCACCCGTTTCGGTTTTCGCGACCTGTTCGCATCGCATGCGCTGGACATCGCCCAGCCCGACACCTGCGCCGCGGGTGGCCTCTCCGAATGCAAGAAGATCGCCGACATGAGCGAGGCGTTCGGCATCCGCTACAATCCGCATGTCTGGGGCACCGGGATCGCGATCGCGGCCTCGCTCCAGCTCCTCGCCGTGCTGCCGTCACACACGCCGATCTCGCTTGCGCCGATCGAACCGATGCTCGAGTTCGACCGCACCGAGCATCCGATCCGGCAGGCGATTTTGAAGGAGCCGATCGAGCACGAGAAGGGTTTCGTGCGGGTGCCTGACAGACCGGGGCTAGGTATCGAGATCGACCGCGAGGCGCTCGCGCGCTTCGCGGTTCAATAGAAAAAACGGTCGACACCGTTAATTCGGCGGCACGTCGATCGGAACGAGAAACGCGAAGCCATATTTGGCGTCCTCGCCGCGCGCCTCATCGATGCCGCGTCCAAGTTCCACCGCGGCAATCTCGGCGGGAAGCGCGAGCCTGACCTGTCGGACATGATCCGGGCACAGGAGAGGACGCCCACCTGAACGCATGCTCTCCAGTTCCTCGACGAACCAGGCTTCCTGCACGCGCGCCTTGGCGGATCGCAGTGAGCTGGCCGAGAATGCAAGAACCGGTCTCTGGTTGATCTCCAGCACGAAGCAGCGCTGTCGCGCCGCCTGTGCGGCGCGATTGCTCTTGCGTGCCGTCGACCTGCCTTCAGCTCGGCCACTCGCGCGTGTCATCTCAACACCATCAGAAGTTCGCCGTGGCTGACAATCTGAACACACGTGGAGACCCCGGCGTGATGTTGTTATTCCCGTCCGCGGTCGAATAGTACTTCCGGTCGAGGAGATTTTCGATGTTGAGCTGAGCCCGCCAGGTCTCGTTGAGCCTGAGGAACACAGCGGCGTCCACTCGCGTGAACTCCGGAATCAGGACGGTGTCGTCGGACGATGCGAAGAAGTTCGAGTAGTGGATCACACCGAGGCCCGCGGCCCACTGCTCCGTGAACTGATACTTGTTCCAGAGGGAAAAGGTAATGTACGGCACAAGTCCCACGCGGTTGCCGGCGACAATGGTCGCGGAGTTGTTGCTGGTGATCCGCGCATCCGTGTAAGCGTAGCCGCCCGTGATTTGCCAGGCGTCCGTCACGTAGCCGGTCAGAGACGCTTCGAAGCCGCGGGTCTTGGTTGCTCCGCTCAGAATGAAGAATCCCGCATTGTTGGGATCGGCAAAGCGCTGATTGGTCCGGTCCAGTTCGTAGATCGCCGTAGCGAACTGCAGGCTCGGGAAGATGTCGTATTTGAGCCCGACTTCCTTGTTCACGAACTTCTCGGGCGCTGCGATGGCCAGGCCCGGTGTCAGAGCGCTGAACTGGTCGCCGGCGCTCGGCAGATACGAGATGCTGTAGCTGCCGTAGATCGACAGGTTTTCGAGCGGCTTGAACAGGACACCGGCGCGTGGCGACACCAGATCATCGACTCGGTTGAGCTCGACGAATGTGCGGCGGTCTCGCGACGTTAGGTCGAAGTGATCGAACCGCACGCCGCCAATCAGTTCCAGATAGCGCGTGATCTCGACCTGGTCCTGGACGTAGACGGCGCCGAGATTGAGCTTGTAGGTGTTGTTGGCGTCGGTGCCCCCGTTATTGGCGAAAGTGACCGGAACGTACGATGTCGGATTCCTCGGATCGATCGTGATGGTCGACGATACGCCATTGAAGAGCCCGCTCTGCCGGTAGTTCAGGCCGTTCTGACGGCCCACCTCGGCGCCGAAGACGACGGTGTGACGAATTGGGCCCGTCCCGAACTTGTAGTTGAGATCGGTCTGGTTGAAGTAGTTCGTCCGGTCGGTCTCGTTATTGTATGCTTGCAGATTGCTCGAGGTTCCGGCGGCATTGACGGCACCGGAATTGGCTCCTCCGCCCGGATAGATGTTCTGGTAGAACTTGTCGTAGTTGGCGATCTGCGACGAATTCTTGATCGTCCACCCGTTCTCGAAATCGTGCTCGACGACAGCGGTTCCGATATCCACATCGGCGAGCGCATAGTTGAGGTTGGGGTTGCCGAAGAACGCAGACGGCGACGTATCGTAGGGATAGCGCGGGAAGGCGTTTCCGGGGCGGATCTGCGAAGGGATGCCGCGATCGACGGTACGCCGGTCGTGCAGATGCTCGTAGCTCAGCTTGACCGTCGTGGTGTCGTTCGGCGCAAAGGTCGCGGTAGGATTGATCGCCCAGCGTTCGAGGTTGACGAAATCGCGATAGCTCTGCGTGTTTTCGTACATCGCGTTGAGGCGGAAGGCCCAGTTCTCGTTGATCGCCTGGCCGACGTCGGTGGTCACGCGGGCGCCGGGATAGGAATTGCCGCCGACCGTCACCTCGCGAATGGTCGTACCGTCGGCCTCCTTGAGTACGCGGTTGACGACGCCACCGCCACCGCCGCGGCCGAAGATCATCGCGTTCGGCCCCTTCAGGACCTCGAGCCGCTGAATGTTGTAGAAGTCGCGAAAATACTGGACGTCGTCGCGGATGCCGTTTGTGTAGAAGTCGGCGTTGCTGCGCTGGCCGCGGATGACGAGGTCGTCACGATGCGATTCGCCCTGGTGATAGATCACGCCGGGCACATAGCGGGTCGCCTCGCCGATCGAGGTGAAGGCCTGGTCCCTGATGAAATCCTTCGTCAGCACCGTCACCGACTGCGGCACGTTGAGGAGAGCCGTATTGGTCTTCGTCGCGCTGGTCACGCTCCGCGTGACATAGCCCTTCTGGCCGGTACGCGCGTCCTGATTGTTGACGCTCGGCGGCTTCTTCTCGACCGGTGCGACGGTGGTCGTCCGGCGATTCGATCGCGCTGCGCGCGAGGCCGTCGCGGTCTGCGCCCGGCGGGCGCGCTGCTGCGGAGCGGAAACGACGACTGACGGCAAGGCTCCCGCCGCCTGCCCCTGCTGCGCAGAGGCCGGGCCGGCCTGCATCGTCAGCCCGCCAATGAATGACAGCGCTGCCGTCGTCGACAGCAGAAAACCACGCAACGCCTTACGGCCAGCCCAACAACCCAATTCCATCTGCAACGCCCCAAAACTTCGCGTGCCGCTCTGAAAGACGGCTTCGCGGTCCCAAACTGGGGCGCATCTGCAATGCGAAGAATTAGATGAGGATTAGATCGGATTTAGAATAGGTCGAGCCTCTCTACGCTCACGCCCAAATTTGTAAGAGTTCTAAATTGAGGCGCAGGCGGTTGACCATTTGGCCGCGGTGTCGAATGTGGCGCTTGGTGCTGCGACGCGCCACCACTCCAACACAGCGATTTTCCCTGAATCAATGCGCCTCCTGCTGATCGAAGACGATCCGATGTTCGGCAAGGCGCTCGTCCGCGGATTGAAGCGAAACGGAATGACCGTGGACTGGACCCGCGACGGACAGGACGGCTACGCCGCGCTACAACGCGCCGAGCACGCGATCACGCTGCTCGATATCGGACTGCCCGGCATGACCGGCTTCGAGATTCTCAAGGCCGCGCGCAGCAGGAAGGCTTCGCCCATCCTGGTGATCACGGCCCGCGACCGGGTCGAGGACATGGTCGCGGGACTCGATCTCGGCGCCGACGACTTCATCGTCAAGCCGTTCGAGTTGCGCGCCCTGCTCGCGCGCATTCGCGCGGTCATGCGCAGGGTCAACGACCGCTCCAATTCGCTGATGAGCAGCAAGGAGATCACGCTCGATCCATCGACCCATGTGGCGACCTTCCGCGGCATCCAGTCGACGCTTTCGGCGCGGGAATTCTCGGTGATGTACGCCCTGATGGAGCGTCCCGGAACCATTCTGTCGCGAGGCCAGATCGAGAGCCGGATCTACGGCTGGAGTGACGAGGTGCAGAGCAACGCCGTTGACGTCGTCATCCACGGCCTGCGCAAGCGGTATGGCAAGGACGTCATCCGGAACATCCGCGGTGCCGGGTGGATGGTCACAAAGTCCGGATCATGAGCTCTCTTCGCAAGACGATCATCACGCGTGCGACGCTGTTGCTGGCCGCCATCGGCCTCCTGGCGACGGCAACATCGTTCGGCCTGGTCGCCTATGAGATGAACAAGTTCCTCGACGCGCAGTTGCAGGAGATCGCCGTCAATGTCGGTCCAGGCGACCGCAACGGTGCGGGTCCGCTGCTCGAAGGCGAAGACGAGGATCAGTTGGTCGTCCGCATCTGGGATCGCTCCGGCGCGCTGCTGCATCGGGCGGGTCCTCCGATCGACATTCCGTGGCAATCAGTGCCGGGATTGTCCGACGAGATCGCCGACGGGCAGGATTGGCGCGTCTATCGCTGGAGCCACGCGCAGCACGATATCCAGATCGCGCAGGCGTGGAGCGCCAGGCACGAGATCGCGCTGCACGCGGCGACAGGCGCCGCGCTTCCGCTGCTGCTCGCCATCCCGCTGGTCTGGGCCGTTCTGGGTTGGTCGATCAGCCGCACGATGAGCGGTCTGCAACGGCTGTCGGCCGAAATCGGCCAGCGCAGCGTCGATGCGCAGGAGCCCCTGCGTCCGGTGGGCGTACCGGCGGAAGTGGCTCCCCTGATCGTTGCCATCGACAAGCTCGTCGATCGTCACCGGTCGGCACTCGAAGCGCAGCGCCGCTTCGTGGCGGACGCGGCGCACGAACTGAGGACACCTCTGGCCGCGCTCCAGATTCAAGCGGAAAACCTGATCGCCGCGGATCTGTCCGGACAGACTCGCGAGCTTGCCGACGAACTTCGGGACGGCGTGCGGCGCGCATCGCATCTGGCGAGCCAGTTGCTCGAAATGGCCAGAACGGAAGGCGCCTCGATCCGGAAGCGCGACGACGTCGATCTTGCCGCGCTCGCGACCTCGTTGCTGGCGGACTTCTATCCGCTGGCTGAGGCGCGCAACGTCCAGCTCGCGATGACGGCGGAGACACCGTGCAGGTTCCTCGGCGATCGCGACGCGATCGGCAAGCTCATCGCCATCCTGCTGGACAACGCCATTCGCTATTCAGGCTCAGGCGGCTCCGTGGAACTCAGGGTCGTCAATGACGGCAAGATTTGCGCGCTGGAGATCGTCGATGACGGCCCAGGCATTCCCGAGGATGCAATGCCGTTCATCTACGACCGCTTCTTCAGGGCTGCGCCCCAAGGCGTCGAGGGGACCGGGCTTGGTCTTGCGATCGCCAAATCCACCGCCGACCGGCACGGCTTCAGGCTGATGCATCAGAACCGGAGCGGCGCGACCGGCATCGTCGCGCATGTCCGGTTTGACCTGACTGCCGTACCAACAGCGTGAGCTAACCGATCGTCTGCAGCGCCGGAAACGTCTCGAGCAGCCAGATGCTGACATTCGAGACCGTGCCGGTGAGGAAGCCGATGCCAGTGATCACCATCAGGACGCCCATGGCGCGCTCGACATTGACGAGCTGGCCCTTCATGCGCGCGAACAGCTTCGAGAACTGCTCGATCATCAGGGCGGCGATCAGGAAGGGAATGCCGAGGCCGGCCGAATAGACTGCGAGCAGGCCCGCCCCCTTCGTCACCGTCGCCTCCGCCGCGGCGATCGAGAGGATCGCGGCGAGGATCGGGCCGATGCAGGGCGTCCAGCCGAAGGCGAAGGCGAGGCCCATCACATAGGCGCCCCACAGGCCGACAGGCTTGGGCGCGGTCAGGCGCCCCTCGCGCATCAAAAGGCCGATCCGCGTCAGTCCCAGGAAGTGCAGGCCCATGATGATGATGACGATGCCGGCGAGGATCGACAGCTCGGCCGACCAGGCACGAATCAGCCCGCCGATCAGCGAAGCGCTGGCGCCGAGCGCCACGAACACCGTGGAGAAGCCGAGCACGAACAGGAGCGCCGACATCATGATGGCGCGCTTGGACGCCGAGGCCGGCTCCTTGTTCTCGACATGCTCGATCGTGGCGCCCGTGAGATAGATCAGATAGGGCGGAACCAGGGGCAGAACGCAAGGAGAGAGGAAGCTAACGAGGCCGGCAATCAGGGCCGCCGGGATCGAGACATTTTGCATGATGCAGTCGGAGCCATCTCAGGCTCTTTGGCCGCGCACCGGGAATGCGCGCGGGCGGGAGCCGAACCGGCTCTGGTGTAGCCGATGCCGGGGAATGCGCACAACAGAGGCGCACGAAACCAGGCTCCTCCCGATGCCGTCTGCGATCACAGATGCGGCATCGGGACGCGCACAAACCTCGCCAAAAAGCGAGACTCGGCGGCGCGGCTACTTCACCACGCGGAGCAGCGGACGCCGGGGCTGGTCCTGCGTCTGCTTGGAGGGGGGCTGCGGTTCGCTTCCAGCGCTCCGCAACATTTCGTCGCACAGCGCCTTGAGATCGGCACTGTCAATTCCTTTGAGCTTCATCCGCACGTCGAGGATGACGATAGACAGCAGCTCGGCCGACTCGCGGTTATTGCTCTCGTTGAGAACCTTGCGGCACTCCTCAAGCGTTTCCAGCACCGACTGCAACTGTTCGTCTGAATGCGACACCGGCGTTCTTTCCGTTAGTTCGGCCTGCGAGACGTGTTTGTGGAAATCCCCTCGGCCCCCATGGGATACCGAGAATAACACGAGGCGCCGACGCCTCCGAACATGATTTCAGTATGATTTTGCCGGGAAACCGTGGCTCCCGCGAACATCGACCCGCTGCGCGGGACGCCATTATCGTCGTGGCCGGGACTCGAACGCGCGGCACTGGATGATCGACCCATTCCGCGCGGCGACAGCTCGCGCGCAAGGACTTCCGTGACGGAAAACGCCGACAATCCTGCAGCCATTTCAGGGCTCGCAACGGAACTCACGCCACACCCCTCATTCCAACGTTGGTCGGCCGATTCGATTCTCAGCCTTAGTAACACTCTGATACCGCCCACGAGGCAGTAACGATGGCGTTCAAAAGTCGCCGT
The DNA here is from genome assembly GCF_052075965.1 of Bradyrhizobium sp. 482_C4_N1_8. Lineage (NCBI taxonomy): Bacteria > Pseudomonadati > Pseudomonadota > Alphaproteobacteria > Hyphomicrobiales > Nitrobacteraceae > Bradyrhizobium > Bradyrhizobium sp. 482_C4_N1_8. The sequence continues at coordinate 6,948,138 of NZ_CP197231.1, forward strand.
TCCCCAACCCGCAGTGGTTGTGGTTTGCGCCCAATTCTGCCAGTTTAGCAACCCGAAGGGACTTGTATGCACTCCTTGGCGGAAAGGGGCGTTCCACAGGAGGAACGCCCAAAGATCAACATCAGCGGCCTCTCCGATTGGGATGCGGCCCGCATATTCCTGGAAGTCGTTCGATGCGGCAGTTTTCGCTCGGCGTCTGAACGCCTGTCGCTGTCGATCAACGCCGTCCGCCGCCGGATTGATGATTTCGAGCGCCAGACCGGCACCACCCTGTTCACCCGCGACGTCCACGGCACGCATCTGACCGATGAAGGTGCACTGGTGGTCTCCGCAGTCGAGCGCATGGAGGCGGCCGCCTTCGACGTGCTGCGCACCAGCGATTCGACGGCCAACGCCCTGTCCGGCGAAGTTCGCGTGGCCGTCACCGAGGGTCTCGGGACGTTCTGGCTCGCCCCGCGGCTGGTCGAATTCCAGCAGGCCTATCCGAAGATCCTGGTCGACTTGCATTGCGCGATGCGCTCGGCCGATGTCTCTCGTCACGAGGCCGACGTCGCCATCCATCTGTCGCGTCCCTCCGCGCTCGACGTCAAGCTGGTGCGGCTCGGCCGCATGCACCTGATGTTCTGGGCTTCGGAAAAATACCTTGAAAAACACGGCACGCCGCGCTCGGCGCTCGAATTGATCAAGCACCGCCTGGTGCTGCAATTCGCCGACCAGCTTGCCGCCAAGGAAACCTTCGAGAGCTTCTTCCCAGGCGTTCCGGAACGTGACCTGCTGGTCATGAAGACCAACGTCTCAAGCGCCAATTATTGGGCGGTCGCGAATGGCGCCGGCATCGGCGTATTCCCGAGCTACGCCATTGCGCTTGGCGGGAAGTTGATTCCACTGGAGGTCGAGCTGAACAGGCCGCTGGATATCTGGTTGTCCTACCACCCTGGTAGCGGCCGGATTCCACGCGTGCGGCACATGATTGACTGGCTGATCGAAGCTTTCAATCCGGCGCGATTCCCGTGGTTTAAGGAAGAGTTCGTGCATCCGCATGAATTCAAGGACGAGTATATGGGCGAACCCCTGACCCAGCTCTTCGGGGGATTTTCAACCGAAGAACAAAGGTGAGAGTATGAAAGCAGCGGCGAAAAGAATGAAGCAGCGCAGCGCCGGCAAGCCGGACATTGAGCTTGGCAAGCGGATCCGTCTGCGGCGCGTCGAGATGAAGATCTCGCAGGCCGAGCTCGGCGAGAAGCTCGGCGTGAGCTTCCAGCAGGTCCAGAAATACGAGAAGGGCGTCAATCGCGTCGGCGCGGCTCGGCTTCAGCAGATCGCCACCGCCCTCGATGTGCCCGTGACCTTCTTCTATGACGGCGACAACAAGGCGCGCGAAGTCGAGAGCCTGCTGTTCCTCGATTCCGCCTTCAGCCTCCGCCTGCTGCGCGCCTACAGCAAGATCAAGGACCAGACGGTGCAGCGTCAGCTCGTCTCGCTGATGGAATCGATCGCAGCGAACGAGGCCTGAGCCGATCGGGCTCTGACCTTTACGGCCGATGTTCAATCCGCCGCGTCACGGGGGCGCGGCCGGATTGAACGAGACCCAGTCCGCGCGCTTGCGCGCGGCTCTCCTTTCGGGGCGGCCAAGCCGCCCTTTTTTCTTGCGGATTTCTTGCTGCGGATTTCCCGGCAATTTGCCCGCCATTGTCGCGGATTTCGCGAACCGATCCCGCCCCTGCCGCGACCCAATCGAGACGCCCCGCCTCGAACGCGCGGGCTTTCGACTGCCGCCCTTAATGGGACCTCAACTCCGGGGCTCTAGCTTCCCGCCGATTTTTGCGAATCGGCGCACGCAGCGCGGCGAGCGGGAATTGCCAATGCGAGCGCCCGTCCGGGCCTCGTCCTCGTGGGGAAAATGGGACACATGTCGAAACGCCATGCGATGATCGTTGCCGTCGGCGTGCTCGCGAGCGCCTCCGCGCTGGCGCAAACCGAAACCACGGGACAGGCAAACCCCAGGCCGGCAACGGCGGCCGGTACGGTGCCGGCAGCGGCGAACCCGGCCCATGCTGCCGCGCCGAAGGCCACCGCACCCGCTTCGACGGCGGAGAGCCGCTCCGCCGCGGCGCTCGCGCTGACGCACGAGCCAACCTATGACGAGGGCTCGGCCCAGCGCATCAAGGATGCCGCGCTTAGCTACTCCGATCTTGCCGTACGCGGCGGCTGGCCGACCATCCCTGCCGATGCCAAGTTCGCCCTCGGCGTCCAGGGCGCCAGCGACGAGCTGCTGCGCAAGCGACTAATCCTCTCCGGCGATCTCGCCGCCGACAAGGCGACCGGCGCCCTCGACCAGGATCTCGCCGACGCTGTAAAACGCTTCCAGGCCCGCCATGGACTGGCGCCGACCGGCACGGTGACGCCTCGTACGCTCGCGGCGATGAACGTCTCCGTGCAGAAGCGCATCCGGCAGCTGGAGGCTTCGCTCCAGCGGCTCGAGAACATGAATTTCGGCTTCGGCCAGCGCTATGTCGTGGTCAACATTCCCGCTGCCTTTGCCGAAGCGGTCGAGAACGATGTTGTGGCGCGGCGCTATCGCGTGATCGTCGGCAAGACCGAAAAGCCCTCGCCGACCCTGACGGCCCAGATCACCAGCGTCGTGCTCAATCCGACCTGGACGGTGCCGTCCTCGATCGCCAAGACCGAGATCTCGGCGCATATGCGCAAGGATCCGACCTATTTGTCGCGCATGCACATGGAGGTGCTCGACGCCCACGACAATCCGATCGACCCGCATTCGGTCGACTGGTCGGGCACGCACACGCCGAACTTCACCGTGCGCCAGCACAACGGCACCTTCAACGCGCTCGGCGCGGTGAAGATCGACATGCCGAACGCCTATTCGGTCTATATGCACGACACCAACCAGCGCAACCTGTTCAGCGACGACTACCGCTTCGATTCCCACGGCTGCTCGCGCGTCGACAATGTGCGCGATCTCGCCGCCTGGCTGCTGAAGGACCAGCCGAAATGGAGCCGCGCCGCGATCGATGCGGAGATTGCGGGCGGCCAGCACCTCGAGGTCGCCATGGCGAAGAAGGTGCCGGTGGCCTGGATTTACCTCACTGCATGGATGACCAAGGACCAGACCGTCCAGTTCCGCAACGACGTCTATAATCAGGACGAGCAGTTGCTGGAGGCCACCGCCGAAGAGGCGGCGTTTTTCAGCAATGCCGGCAGCCATCCCCTGACCGCGCACATGCACGCAACGCAGTAGAGCATGATCCGGAAAAGTGTGCAGCGGTTTTCCGAAAAGATCATGCTCAAGGAATAGCCGCTTCTCGCGCCATGCAATCGCGGCACAGGCGGATGCAGAGCCGCGTCCCTCGTCGCGGTTGACCCGGGCCGCGCCCCGGCCGCACATTGCGCCCGGCCTACGACAGCGAGCGCGCAATGCCTGACATTTCCAGCACGACCGAAACACCCCATGCCGACGGCAAGATCCTCAAGCAGGTCATCGACGGCGTCGGCGTGATCACCTTCAACAATCCCGACAAGCGCAACGCGATGTCGCTGGAGATGTGGGAGGGATTTGGCGAGGCGCTGACGAGCCTGCGCGATGACGAGACGGTGCGCGTCGTGATCCTGCGCGGCGCAGGCGGCAAGGCATTCGTCTCCGGCGCCGACATCAGCCAGTTCGAGAAGACCCGCCACAACGCGGCGGCGTCCGAGGAATATGCCAGGCGCAGCGCCGCCCAGCGCGCGCTGCTCGCCGACTATCCCAAGCCGACCATCGCCTGCATCGAGGGCTTTTGCCTCGGCGGCGGCATGCAGGTCGCGATGCTCGCCGACATCCGCCTCGCCGCGCATGGCAGTCAGTTCGGCATTCCCGCGGCAAAACTCGGCATCGCCTACGGCTATGACGGCTTGAAGCATCTGGTGTCGCTGGTCGGTCCGTCCTGGGCACGGCTTCTGATGTACACGGGCATGCGGATCGATTCCGCCGAGGCGCTGCGCATTGGCCTCGTCGAGCGCTTGTTCCCGATCGACGAGTTGTGGGGTGAGACGATGACGATCGCGCAGACCATCTCCGAGAACGCCCCGCTCGCGATCAAGGCCGCCAAGATCACCATCGCGCAGGTGTTGAAAGACGAGAGCCAGCGCGACCTGGAGGCGATCAAGGCGATCGGTCACGCCTGCATGGACAGCGCGGATTTTCGCGAGGGCCGGCAGGCCTTCATGGAAAAGCGCAAGCCGCAGTTTACGGGCAAGTAGCCTCGGCGACCGGGCTCAGCAAGGCGCAGGCGCCTGATCACCAAACACCTCGATCAGGCGGAAGCGCTCGCACATCAGCATCATGTCCTCGCTGAATCGTCCGAGCCGGCCGAAATAGGTCCGATGGGCGCTGCGCCAATAGGCGAGGCTTCGATCGCCTTCGCCCTCATCGTGCGCAAAGGTGGCATCGACTTCATTAAAGCGCCGATAGGTGATCTCGACGGATTCGATGACGCAGCGCGGTTCTCCGCGCCCGTTGAGTACGACCCAGCGCTCACCCGGCGTCGACGTGTTCGGTTCGTCTTCCGTGCTGCAAGTCGCGGTCTTGACGCCCTTGACGACGAGTTCGACCAATTCATCCGCGAGCGCAGGATTGTCGCCGAAGGCGAAGGTCCTGAGGTGCCGATAGTGCTCGGGAACCGGATTGCTCATTGACTTCCGGCTCCTCCGATATCGACCGCCTGCGGTAACTACAGCGCAGCGAGCACCGCTTTCGTAATGTCAGCCGTGCCGTTGCTGCCGCCGAACTCCATCGGCTTGATGCCGCCGGCGTAGATCTGGTCCACCGCAAGCTCGATCTGCTCGCCGGCTTCTGCCGCGCTCTCGACGCCGTGCTTGTCGGCGAGCCAGTCCAGCATCATCGCCGCCGACAGGATCATGCCGGTGGGATTGGCCTTGCCCTGCCCCATGATATCGGGTGCGGTGCCGTGGCAGGGCTGGAACACGGCATATTTGTCGCCGATGTCGGCGGACGGCGCCATGCCGAGGCCGCCGATCAGGCTCGCGGTGATGTCGGAGACGATGTCGCCGAACATGTTCTCCATCACCATCACGTCGAAATCCCAGGGACGCTTCACCAGCATCGCCGAGCAGGCATCGACATAGAGCCGGTCGGTCTTCACGTTCGGATGCTTCTTCTCGATCTCGTCGAAGATGCCGCGGAAGAACGCAAAGGCCTTGAACACGTTCGCCTTGTCGACGCAGGTCAGCATCCCCGGCTTGCCGCGCGCCTTGCGCCGCTCGGCGAGCCGAAACGAGAACTCGAACAGGCGTTCGGAGGTCTTGCGCGTGATCACCATGGTCTCGCGCGCGTCCTCATGGGTGACGACGCCCTTGCCCATCGAGGCGAACAGGCCTTCGGTGGATTCGCGGATCACGACGAGATCGATGCCGCGCTGGTCGGCGCCGACGATCGGGCTCGGCACGCCCGGAATGAGCCGCGCCGGGCGCACGCCGGCATAGAGATCGAAGATGAACCGCAGCTCGATCTGTGGCGCGATCTCGGTATTATCGGGATAGCGCACCGACGGCAGGCCGCAGGCGCCGAGCAGGATCGCGTCGGCCTCCTCGCAGAGCTTGATAGTGGAATCCGGCATCGACTTGCCGGTCGCGAGATAATTGTTGGCGCCGGCGGGCGCCTCGGTGAAGCGGAAGCTCAGGCCGGACTTCGCCTCGATCTTGCGCAAGACTTCGATGGCCGGTGCCATGACTTCGGGACCGATGCCGTCACCGGCGAGCACGGCAATGTGGAAGGCGTTGTTTGCGGACATGGCGGTTCCTGCGTGAAGAAAGGCGTGGCTCGTCATTGCGAGGAGCGAAGCGACGAAGCAATCCAGACTGTGTCCGCGGACGGATTTCTGGATTGCTTCGCTTCGCTCGCAATGACGACGGAGAGAGTGAGACTACGGCGTCAGCACCGTGCGACCGACCACCGCGCCCTGCTGCAATTGCACCAGCGCGTCATTGGCCTTGTTGAGCGGCTGACGCGTCACCGGGATCGGCGGCACGTTCTTCGCGCGCACGAGGTCGAGCAGTTCCTGCGTCTCGCGCAGATTGCCGACATAGCTGCCCTGGATCGTCACCGCCTTGATCGGGATCAGCGGCAGCGCCCAGGTCGCGCCGCCGCCGAACAGGCCGACGATGACGAGCTTGCCGCCCTTGGTCAGGCAATCGAAGCCGAGTTGCGTGGTCGCGGCGTTACCGACGAGATCGATCACGGCGCGGATCGGCCCGCCCGCCTTTTTGGCAAGCTGCTCCAGCGCATCCGGCGCCTTGGGATCGACGGTCGCGAGCGCGCCGGCCTTTTCGGCGGCCTCGCGCTTCCTGGCGTCGATGTCGACCATGATCGCGCCCTTGCCGCCCATTGCCTTCAGCAGCGACAGCGCCATCAGGCCAAGACCGCCGGCGCCGAACATCACGATCGGCGTGTCAAAATGCTGCTCGACCTTCTTCAGCGCGCTGTAGGTGGTGACGCCCGAGCAGGCGTAGGGCGCCGCCGAGGCGGGATCGAGCCCCTTCAGGTTGAGCAGATAGCGCGGATGCGGCACCAGCATGTGGTCGGAATAGCCGCCGTCGCAATAGACGCCGAGCGAGCGCGGCGTCAGGCACATGTTCTCGTCACCGGCCAGGCACGTGGCGCACTTGCCGCAACCGATCCAGGGATAGACCAGGCCGACATCGCCGAGCCTGAGATCGCCCTGGTCGGTCGGCTTCACGTCGGGGCCGAAGGCTGCGATTTCGCCGACCGTCTCATGACCCATGGTCAGCGGCAGATTGATACCGCGGTCCTTCAGCGACAGCGGCTTGCGGCCGTGGCCGAGATCGTAGCCGCCTTCCCAGATGTGGAGGTCGCTGTGGCAGACGCCGGCGGCCTTCACCTTGATCAGCACCTGCGTGCCCGACGGCTGCGGCGTGGCCTCGTCGAACTCCTGCAGCGGCGCCTTGAAATCGGCGACCTTGAAACTCTTCATCGGCGTCCTCCCGGCATACTTCTTTGTCGTCGCCACCATGCCATGACCGGCGGGGCTAAACAAATCCGCTACCGTCTTTAGTTCAGGCCAGCGGATGGTGGCAAGCCGCGAACTGGCCGGGTGCGACCTCGCGCAACTCCGGTATCTCCGCGCTGCATCGCTGGTCGGCCCGCGGGCAGCGGGTGCGGAAGCGGCAGCCGGACGGCGGCGCAATCGGCGATGGCGGCTCGCCGGTCGCCACACTCTCGACGGGACGCACGTCCGGATCGGGCACCGGGATCGCCTGCAACAGCAGGTCCGTGTAGGGATGCGCGGGCCTTGCGAACAATTGCTCCGACGGCCCGACCTCGCAGAGGCGGCCGAGATACATCACCGCGACGCGGTCGCTGACCGCTTTCACCACCGCGAGGTCATGCGCGATGAACAGCAGCGTCAGGCCGAAGCGCGCCTTCATCTCCTCGAGCAGATTGAGGATCTGCGCGCGGATGGAGACGTCGAGCGCCGAGACCGGCTCGTCGCAGACGATGAATTCGGGGTTGAGCACCAGCGATCGTGCGATGCAGATGCGCTGGCACTGGCCGCCGGAGAATTCGTGCGGCAGGCGGCCCGCCACGATGTCAGGATCTAGCCCGACCGCGGACAACACCTCGTGAACGCGTCGCTTGCGCTCCGTGGCATCCTTGACGCCGGCGATGATGAGCGGCTCGGCGACGATGTCGCCGATGCGCCGGCGCGGATTGAGCGAGGCGATCGGGTCCTGGAAGATCAGCTGCACGCGGCGGCGCATTTTGCGCAGCGCCTCGCCTTCCATCGCGGTGAGGTCCTCGCCGTCGAACAGCACGCGGCCGGACTTGGCGCGGCGCAATTGCAGCACCGCGCGCCCCAGCGTCGACTTGCCGCAGCCGGATTCGCCGACCAGCCCCAGCGTCTCGCCGCGCGCGACCTGGAGGCTGACGCCGGAGACCGCGTGCACCGTCTTGTTGCCGAGACCATATTCGACGACGAGATTGTCGACGTTCAGGAGCGGCTCGGCGGGCATGGCAAACTGCATCATGCGCCAATCCCCTCCGTCATCTGGATGGGATGGAAGCAGGCATAGAGATGCCCCGGCATCTCCGCGCCCTTTAATTCGGGCTTGGCCTCGTGACAGCGCCCCACGGCATAGCGGCAACGCGGCGCAAACGAGCAGCCCCTCAGCGGCCGGGTCGGATCGGGCGGACGGCCGGAGATGGCGGGCAGCGGCGTATGCGGCGCGGTCTCCAGCTTCGGGATCGCCGCCAGCAGCGCCTCGGTGTAGGGCATGTGCATGCGCTTGAACAACGCCTGCGTCGGCGCGCGCTCGACCACCCTGCCCGCATACATCACCGCGACCTCGTCGGCGCGGCCGGCGACGACGCCGAGGTCGTGGGTGATGATGATCATCGCCATGTGGCGGCGGCGCTGCTCGCGCGCCAGCAGATCGAGGATCTGCGCCTGGATGGTCACGTCGAGCGCCGTAGTCGGCTCGTCCGCGATCAGCAGTTTCGGCTCGCAGGACAGCGCGATCGCAATCGCGATGCGCTGGCGCATGCCGCCGGAACATTGATGCGGATATTGCGCGAGCCGCTGCTCCGGCGCCGGAATGCCGACGGCAGCGAGGAGCTCGATGCTGCGCTTCCGCGCCGCCGGCGCATCGAGCTCGAGATGCTCCTGGATCGTCTCCATCAGCTGGGTGCCGATGGTGAGCACCGGATTGAGCGAGGTCATCGGGTCCTGGAACACGACCGCGAGGTCGCGCCCGCGCAGGCGCCGCAGGCTTTCGGCATCGAGCCGCACCAGGTCCTGGCCGTCGAACATCACGCGCCCGGTCAGCTTCGCCTTCTTCGGCAAGAGCTGAAGCACCGCGCGCGACAGCATGGTCTTGCCGCAGCCGGATTCGCCGACGATGCCGAGCGTGCGGCCCGCTTCCAGCGACAGATCGACATGATCCACGGCGCGCAAATTGCCGCGCGGGGTCGGCAGTTCGACCGCCACGTCCTCGATGGTCAGGAGCGGCGCGCTCATAGCGCCCCCTGACGCGGGTCGGTCAGGGCCCGCAAGGTGTCGCCGACCAGGTTGAAGGCCAGTACGGTCAAGAACAGCGCCGTTGCCGGCAGGAAGGCCAGCCGCGGCGCGACGTCGAGGCTGTCGCGCCCCTCGCCGATCATGCTGCCCCAGCTCGCCATCGGTGGCGGCACGCCGAGCCCGAGGAAGGACAGCGCGCCCTCGACCACGATCGTGACGGCGACGCCGAGCAAGAAGAAGGCCAGCAGCGGCAGGATCACGTTCGGCAGCAGCTCGCGTATCAGGATGCGCGCATGGCTGGCGCCGAGCGCCTCGGCCGCGATCACGAACTCGCGCCGCGCCAGCGTCAGCGTGGCCGCGCGCGCCACGCGCATGAAGGCGGGAATGCCGAGCACGCCGAGGATCAGGGTGAGGTTGGGAATCGACTGGCCGAGATAGGCGGTCACCGCGAGCGCGAAGATCAGCGGTGGAAACGCCAGCAGCACGTCCATGCTGCCGACCACCAGCGTCTCGAACCGGCCGCGGAAATAGCCGGCGAGGAGACCAAGCGCGCCGCCGAGCGCAAGCCCGATCATCGGCGCGATCAGCCCCACCGTCAGCGACACCCGCGCGCCAAAGATCAGGCGGGCAAATTCGTCGCGGCCGAGCCCGTCGGTGCCGAGCCAGTGTTCCCCGGAGAACGCCGCACGGCGCTCCAGCATGTCCATGTCTACAGGATTCTGCAGCGGCAGCACCGGCGCCAGGATCGCGAGCGTCAGGACAATCGCGAGCCAGGCGCTCGCGAACCAGAACAACAGGCCGAGCTTGCGCCGGCGCCGAACCGGCTCGGAGACCACCTCGTCCTGCATCGACAGCTCAAGCGTGGCCATGGCGGATCCTCGGATCGAGCACGGCGTAAAGCATGTCGACGATGAAATTGACGATGACGAAGCCGCAGGCGACCAGCAGCACCACGCCCTGGAGGATGACGAGGTCGCGGGTGTAGATCGCGCCAACCAGCAGGCGGCCGATGCCCGGCAGCGCGAAGATCGATTCCACGATCAGCGTGCCGCCCAGCAGGCGACCGATGTTGATGCCTGTGACCGTCACCAGGGTCAGCGACGATGGCTTGAGCGCATGCACGAACAGGATGCGCGCGGGCTTGAGGCCTTTCGCTTTCGCGAGAGCAATGTAGTCCTCCTGCAGGGTCGCGATCATGTCGGAGCGCAGCACCCGCATGATTCCAGGCCATTCCGCCAGCGCCAGCGTCAGCGCCGGCAGCACGAAGAAGCGCAGGTTCGACAGCGGCTCCTCGGTGAACGGCACATAGCCGGTCGCCGGCAGCCAGCGCAACTCGACCGCGAACAGATAGATCAACAAAATCGCCATCAGGAAGGACGGCATCGACAGCATGGCGAAGGCGCTGCCGGTCATGAAGCGGTCGAAGGCGCCACCGGCGCGCGCAGCGCAGGCGATCGCGAGCGGCACGCCGATCAGGAGCCCGATGAATTCGGCCATCAGCATCAGCTCGAGCGAGACCGGAATGCGCTCGGCTACCGCCTGCAACACCGTCTGCCCGGTGCGGAAGGAGCGGCCGAGATCGCCCTGCAGGACATGACCGAGCCAGCTCAGATAACGCCACCACAGCGGCTGGTCGAGCCCCATGTCACGGCGCAACGCCGCGACATTCTCCGGCGTCGCCTGATCGCCGAGGATGACATAGGCAAGATCGCCCGGCAGCAACGCGGCGATCAGGAAGGTGAGCAGCGAGACGGCGAGCAGCACCGGCAGGATGGCAAGGAGCCGCCGCACGACGAAGTTCAGCATCGCGCGGTCATTCCAGCCAGGTGGAGGAGACGTCGATCACGCCGTTGTAGATTTTCGGAAAGCCCTTCAGCCTGGCGCTCGACAGCGCGTAATAGGTGTTCTGGAAGGTCCAGAACCAGATCGCCTCCTTGTTGATCAGGCGGCTGATCGCGCAATAATCCTCGATCCGCGCCGCGGGATCGGCGGTGACGCGGGAGTGGTCGAGCAGCCGGTCGAGCTCCGGATCGGCGAAGTTGGCCAGCGCCAGCGGGCTGCCGCTGCGGAAGTTCGCATACATCTGCGGATCGGGATCGGCGAGGTCGACGATGCGCCAGGGTATGAGCTGGAACTGACGCATGAACGCGCGTGGCGGAATGGTGGCCTGGTCGACCTGCTCGATCTCCATGTTAGCGCCGGCGCGCTTCCAGAATTGCTGGAGCACCTGGCCGATCATGCGGCCGCGGGGCGTCGCGGTCACCATCGTCTTGAACTCGACCGGCTTGCCATAGTCCTTGATCAGCGCCTTGGCCTTCTCGACATCGAACGGCAGCGCGCCGTCGTCCTTGCACTTGACCCAGGAGCCGTCGCCGTAGGGATTGGTCGCGGGCCGGCTCAGGCCGTTGCTGATCGCCTGCGACATCTTTGGACGGTCGATCGCCATCACCAGCGCCTGCCGCACGCGGACGTCGTCGAACGGCGCCACCTTGGTGTTGAAGGCATAGACCTGCGCGCCCGAGCCCTTGTAGGTGTGCACGGTGAGCTTGGAGTCCTTCTGCGCCTTCATGATGTTGTCAGCGTCGTTCTCGTCGTCCCAGATGATGTCGGCCTCGCCCGATTGCAGCGAGGCGAAACGCGACTGCGCGTCGGGCAGCGGCTTCAGGATGATGCGGTCGAGATAGGGACGGCCCTTGTCCCAGTAGCCCGGGTTCTTCTCCAGAACCATGCGATCGCCGGCCGTCCATGATTTCAGGATGTAGGGACCGGTGCCGACGGGATTGCGATTGTAGTCGTCGCCCTTGGTCTTCCACGCCGTCGGCGAATGCACGACGTTGTTCTGGCTCTGGATGGTGTTCGTCGCCGGCAAATTCACGGAAGGATCGGTGAGATTGTAGACGACAGTATATTCGTCGGGCGCCAGCACCTCCTTGACGTTGGTGATGTAGAAGGCGCAGCGGCACTTGTTGGCGGGGTCCTTCTGCCGATCGAAGTTCTCCTTGAAGGCTTGCGCATTGAACGGCGTGCCGTCGTGGAATTTCACGCCCCGGCGCAGCTTGAAGGTCCAGGTCTTGTAATCGTCGGAATGGGTCCAGGACACTGCCAGCTTTGGCGCGGCCTCGCCCTTGTCGTCGAGCGTGGTGAGCGTATCGAAGATCGCGGCCGCGGCGGTGAAGGTCGAGGTGTCGTAGACCCCGACCTTGAGCGGATCGAAGCCCGTAATCTCCAGCTCCTGACCGACGGTGATGCTGCCGCCCGCCTTCTGCGCCTGCGCCGGCCCAGCCGGCGGAAGGAGAGTAAATGCCGCAACAAGGAAAATCGGCGCGCGCTTGCGCGCCGCGGCAGCAAGGTTCGTCATGGTTCCTCCCGGGATCCCTCGTCCGATGTTTCGGATCGTTGAATGACTCGGAAGCGAGCTTGGCGATAAATGCTCGCCACGGCAAGAGGAACACGCGAGAGATCAAACGCTGTAGTGGTGCTGCGATGCGCTCAGTTTGTCGCAGCCGTTTTGCCTGACGGAATTGGAGCATCGCCGGCGAGGCCGATCTCCTGGCGCAATGCGTCCGTGTGCTCGCCGAGCACGGCCATCGTTTTGGCGGGCGTGGTGTCGGCGCCCGACATCCGGAACGGCAGATTGAGCACCTGGAACGAGCCACCCTCGTCCTCCACGGACGAGAGCGCCTGCCGGTGCGCGAGTTGCGGATCGGCCAGCGCCTCGGACACGGTGCGATAGGCCGAGGCTGGCACACCGGCCGCGCCAAGCGCGACAAGGCATGCATCGGTCGTGAGCGGCCGCGACCAGGCTTCGACACCGTCCATCATGTCGGCCCAGTTCTCGCGCCGCGCGGCGTAGGTGGAGAAGCGCGGATCGGAAATCCAGTCGGGGCGGCCGATCACACCCATCAGGCACTGAAACGTCTTCTCGCTCGCGACCGTGATCATGACATAGCCATTGGCCGTCTCGGTCGGCCCGAACATCGGGCGCGGCGGTGGCTTCACCGCGAATTGCGAGCTCTGCAGCTCGATCACCGTCAAGGTCAGCATCGATTCCAGCATCGAGACGTCGATGTGCTGGCCCTGCCCGGTCATAGTGCGCTGATAGAGCGCCGACGCAATCGCGCCAAAACCGTAGGTGCCGGTGACGACGTCGGCATGGTAGATGCCGCAATAATCCGGCCGGCTGCGGCCGGGCTGGTACGCGAGATGCGCCATGTCGTAGCCGGAGGCCGCGTGGATTACCGGCGCGTAGGCCGGCAGCTCGGCCGAGGGACCGGTCTGGCCGTAGCCCGAGATCGAGCAATAGATCAGCTTGGGATTGACCGGGCACAGGCGGTCGTAGTCGAGCCGCAGCCGGTGCATCACGCCGGGGCGAAAATTCTCGACCAGGATATCGGCGGTCGCGGCGAGCCGGCGCACCGCCTCCTTGCCCTCCTCGGACTTGAGATCGAGCACGACGCTTTTCTTGCCGACGTTGAGCTGGCCGAATACGGTGCTGCACCCCTTGCGCAGCGGCGGCCGGGTGCGCATCGTCTCGCCGCCGTCGGTCTCGATCTTGATGACCTCGGCGCCCATGTCGGCAAGCATCCGCGCACAATGGGGACCGGCGATGGTGGTCGAAAAATCCAGGACCCTGAGGCCCGCGAAGGCCTTTGTCGTCGTCCCCTCATGCTTATCTGCTAACGGCATGCCTGCTGCGCCCCTCGGCCTCTTAGGAACTATCGAAGTTCTCTCTTGTTGATGCGCCGACCCTAGAGGGCGGCGGGTGAGTAGGAAAGTCTTTACCGAACGGACGCGTCTCACGGGCGGGCTTGGGAATTCCAGGACAACTGGACCCGTTCTTGCATAGCAATAAACGGGATCGGAAGAGGGCAGCTGTTCTTGAGGGTCTTGTTCGTCACAACCGAGATGGACGATTTCGTCCGCGTTGGCGGACTCGGCGCCGTTTCCGCTGCACTTCCCAGGGCGCTTCGCCCTCTCGCCGATATCCGGGTCATGTTGCCCGGCTACCGCGACATCATCGAACAACTCACGCATATTCAGATCGTTGGCCGCTGCCCGGCGCTCGCGGAGATGCCGGCCTGCTCGCTCGGCCGGGCTGCGACCAAGGACGGGCTGCCGGTCTATGTGCTGTTGTGCTCACAACTCTACGACCGACCCGGCAATCCCTATGGCGACGAGTCCGGACACGACTGGCCGGACAACGACATCCGCTTTGCGCGCTTTGCCTCGGCAGCCGCTGAGCTGGCCATGGGCAAGCTGGACAAGAATTGGGCAGCAGACCTGGTCCATGCCAACGACTGGCAGGCCTCGCTCGTGCCGGCCTACCTCGCCTGGCGCGGGGCCAGGCTGCCGTCGATCCTGACCATCCACAACCTCGCCTACCAGGGACTCTTCCCGAAGGACTCGCTGCGGCGGATCGGCGTCCCCGAGAGTTCCTTCCATATCGACGGCGTCGAATTCTACGACCAGCTCTCCTTCCTCAAGGCCGGGCTGGTCTATGCCTCGCACCTCACTACCGTGAGCGGCACCTATGCACGCGAGATCACGACGGAGGAATTCGGCTGCGGTCTCGAAGGCCTGCTTCGTGTCCGCTCGGATGCTGCCGAGCTCACGGGCATCCTCAACGGCATCGACGAGAGCTGGGATCCACGCTCCTGCTCCCAGCTGGCCCAGCAGTTCGGCGCCGGCGACTGGGTCGGCAAGAAGGCCAATGCGGATTATATCCGCAAGCAGTTTGGCCTGGCGGTCTCGCGCGGGCCGATGTTCGCGATCGTCGCACGCCTGGTGCACCAGAAGGGCATCGACCTCGTGCTGTCGGCCGCCGACGAGATCATCGATGCCGGCGGGCAGATCGTGGTCACCGGCTCCGGCGAGCCGGCGCTCGAGCAAGCGCTGATCGACGCGCATCGCCGCCGCCCCGACGCGATCGGGGTTACGATCGGTTTCAACGACGCCCAGGCGCGGCGCATCTTCGCGGGCAGCGATTTCACATTGATGCCGTCGCGCTTCGAACCGTGCGGGCTCAGCCAGATGTACGCCCAGCGCTTCGGCTCGCTCCCGATCGGTCACCAGACCGGCGGCTTGGCCGAAACCATCACCGACGGCGAGACCGGCTTTCTGTTCTCGCAGCCCTCGCGCGCGTCCTTCCTCGGCGGCGTCCGCCGCGCCTTCTCAGCTTTCGTGGCGCATGACCAGCTCGACTCCATGCGTCGCAGCGCGATGGGACGATCGTTCTCCTGGAGCATCTCCGCCGGCAGCTACAGCGCGCTGTATCGGAGGCTGGCATCGGTGTGAGGCTGAGGCGGCGCTTCTCCATTCTCCGTCATTGCGAGGAGCGAAGCGACTAAGCAATCCAGACTGTCTCCGCGGCGACAGTCTGGATTGCTTCGCTGCGCTCGCAATGACGATGTGGAGAGAGTGCGCGCCACTCTATCGCCCGTCACCCTAAGAGTGGAGAACCTCACCCCTTCCCGCGCACATCCATTTGCGGCCGCCCGATCCAGGCGCGATTGAGACACCGTGTCATCCAGTCGGGCTGCGGCTCGCCCCGCAGCCGCGCCTGCGCTTCCTGGTATGGACCGACATAGCGCAGCCGGTCCGGCAGTTTCGGATACACGCGCCTCATCCATTTCAGCGCGTTGTCGGCTGCCCTCTTGTCGCGCTCCTCGAATTCAAACCCGAAGCCCGCTCGCAGCCGCTCCGGCAACAAACTCGCCGTGAGCGCGCGATACCATCGCGGTGGCCGCAGCCACGGACGGGCGCCGCCAAGGATCTGCGCGGCGATCTCGCGCGCCGCCGGGCTGACGGTCAGCGTGTCCGACTGCGCCATCGCCGCGGTGTAGGCCGCAAAGCCGGACCAGTCCGCGGGCAAATCGTCGGCCGTCAATCCGAACAAGGCGCCGAACATCCGGCTCTCGCTCCAGTAGCGCTCGCGCTCCTCCGCCGAGAGCGGCGGCAGGACCAGCTCATGCGCCATCACCGCGGTCTCGACCAGCGTCGCATGAACCCAGCGCAACGACGGAATGTCGTTGGCGCAGTAGCGCGAGCCTGCCGCGAACGGACCGACGGCCTCGGGCATCGCGCCGACGATCATGCTGTGGCGCCGATGCAATTGCCGGGACGACAACTGCGCCCGGTCGAGCGAGCCGAACACCATCGCAAAGACGATGTCGAAGGTGCGATGGAAGCGACCGATCGGATCGGCAAGCGTTCGTGAATGCTCCGCGATGGCGGCAGCGACCCAGGGATGCGCCAGCTGCAACAACAGCGCGCGGCCGGCGCCGAGAAAGATGACGGCCTCCCGGTCGATCTGCCAGGTCACCGTGTCAGGGCCGAACACGCCGGCAACCGGTCCCGCGGCGTCGGCGCGGACCTGATCGAGGGCCAATTCCAGATCGTTCCCGGATACCAACTGCAAGGCCTCTCAAAAGCGGACGACGACCGACAATCCGCAGGGCCTGCGGCAATTCGATGAAAGCGGACGCGGCCCTACTCCGCCGCCATCGGCATCTCGTCCATATGCTCGTGCAGCACCACGCCGGCAAGCGGATCGAATTCACCGATCCACGGCTTTCGCGCCAGCACCGATCTCGTGTGGGCGTAGCCCGCAAGCCAGCGCCGCGTAATGCCTGACGGACTGAAATCGATATCCTTGGTATGGGTTTCGCGATCGAGTTGCGGCGCCAGCAGCCGCACCACATGCATGCGGGTCGGACAGCCGTAGCTCATCAATTCCCTCACCGCGGGATCGTTGCGCTCGCTCTCGGGCAACCGCGCGGCAAGCTGGTTGATGACGTGGCGCAGGCGATGGGCCTGCTGCTGCCGCACGATCTGGCTCGCGATGCGGCTGGAGTACTGCACGTCCTTATGGCGGTTCAAGACCTCCGCCATCGTGGTCGGCTCGGCGCCGACGGAATTCCACAGATGCACGGAGAAAATCAGCGAATCCCTGCGTGGATTGTCGTCGAATACGGCCTCCGTCGGCGTGTTCGACAGGATGCCGCCGTCCCAATACAGCTCGCCATCGATGCGCACCGCCGGGAAGGCCGGCGGCAGCGCGCCCGAAGCCATGACATGCTTCACCGTCAGCTCGCCGTCGCGGCTGTCGAAATAGCGCATTTCGCTGGTGCCGACATGAGCCGCACCGACCGTCAGTCGCGGCGCGCAGCGATTGGCCAGATCGAAATCGACCAGCTCGCTCAGCGTCTTCTCCAGTGGCGCGGTCGAATAGAAGCCGGCGTGATCGGCGCCGAGTGGAAAGGAATCTCCCGCATGCGCCAGCGGGTTGGGCCGGAAGAAGCCGGGAATGCCGTTGGTGACAGTCGACAAATAGGCGAGCTTCTCGCTGAAGTCGGGAAAGGCGCCACCCAGAGCCCAGACCGGATTCTGCTCCATCCGCTTCCAGAACTCCTTCAGGCGCGCGAGCCTGTTTTCCGGCGCATTACCGGCGATCAGGCTCCCGTTGATGGCGCCGATCGAGGTGCCGATGACCCAGTCCGGCTCGATCCCGGCCTCGTGCAGGGCCTGGTAGACGCCCGCCTGGTAGGAGCCGAGCGCACCGCCGCCTTGCAGCACCAGCACGACCTGTCCCGGCAGATCGTTAGCCCCGCACACTCCGACATTTTTCTGCATGCTCGTCACGCTCCTGCTCCGGAGAGCCTGCCCCGTCGCTTCTACGCAAAATCCTCCGGCATTGTTACGCCCGGCGACCGCCGGCCGTCCAGCGACCATGTCCGAAAAGGGCAGCGCGGAACCAACGGTTAACGCTTGGCTGGGGCGTCCTGCGGCGGCTCGTCGTCGGCGATGGCGCGCCAGGCCGCGCCGTCGAGATCGTCATATTGGCCGCTCCGCAGCGACCAGAGGAAGGCGACGAGGCCGGCGCCTCCGAGCATCAGCGCCAGCGGCACCAGGATGACCAGGATTTCCATCACACGATCTCCCGCGCAGCTCCGCGCGCGCGCAACGAATTCAGCATCACCAGGATCGAGGATCCGCTCATGGCTGCCGCCGCAATCAGGGGCGTCACTACGCCGCTGATTGCCACCGGCACGGCGAGGACGTTATAGCCGATCGCCAGCCAGAGGTTCTGCCGCATCAGATACAGCGCCTTGCGGGAGGCGTCGATCGCGGCGACGACAGGCACCAGCGGCCGGCCGAGGAAGACGAGATCGGCGGTCGCCTGGCTGAGATGCGCGGCCGAGATCGGCGACATCGAGACATGGGCCGCCGCCAGCGAGGGCGCGTCGTTCATGCCGTCGCCGACCATCAGCACTTTGGCGCCGCGCCGCTTCAGTTCCTCGATCCGTGCGATCTTGTCGGCCGGCGTGACGCCGGCGCGCCATTCGGCGATGCCCAGCGCATGGGCCGCCGCGATCACCGCGGGCTCGCGGTCGCCGGAGAGAATCTCGATGCCAATATTGCGCGCCCTCAACGCCGCGATCACGGCCTGCGCGTCCGGCCGCAGGCCCTGGCGCACCGAGAGGATGAACTTCTCGTTGCCCTTGCTGAAAGCCACGATGGAGGCCTCAGGATCGAGCGTTGCCCCGCCGACCATCGCCTCGGCGCCGCAAAAGGACGGACGGCCTAGGCGAAGCTCGACACCGTCCACCACAGCGCGCACGCCCTGCCCGGCCTCCTCGACCGCGCCAACGATCGGCGACCTTGCACCGGCGGCCTGCGCGACGGCGGCGGCAACGGGATGGTGGCTCGACAGCGCGAGCCGCCCGGCAAGTGCAAAAATGTCGGCGGGAATATCGGCCGCGTTCATCACTTCGAGATCGGGCAGCGTCAGCGTGCCGGTCTTGTCGAAGATGACGTGGTCGGCCTCGGCGAGCCGCTCGATGGCGTCGCCGGAATTGAGCAGCACGCCAGCTTTGAACATCGCGCCCGAGGCCACCGTCTGCACGGTCGGGATCGCGAGCCCGAGCGCGCAGGGACAGGTGATGATCAGCACGGCCACGCCGGTCACGATCGCATCGTGCCAGCCGGCGCCCGCGATGACCCAGCCCAAAATGGTGATCAGCGCGGTCGCATGCACGACTGGCGCGTAGAGCCGCGAGGCGCGATCTGCGAGCCGCATGTAGCGCGAGCGTGCCTGCAGCGCGTTGTCGAGCAGCCGCGTGATCTCGGCGAGCAGCGTCGCCTCCGACGCCGCCGAGACCCGCACCCGCAGCGTGCCGGAGATGTTCATGGAGCCCGCATAGGCCGCCGTGCCCTGCTCCGCCGTGACATACAGCGTCTCACCGGTGATCAGGCTCTGGTCGATCTCGGAGCGTCCCTCGATCACGGTGCCGTCGACCGCGCAACGCTCGCCGGGCCGGAGCAGCACGATGTCGCCGGGATGGATCGCCGCGACCGGCACCTGCGAAATCTCGTCGGGCCCGACGAACTTGGCCGCCGTCTCCGCCTTCAGCGCGGCGAGATTGCCGGCGACCGCGCGGGTCCGCCGCCGCATGTTCTGGTCGAGGAAGCGGCCGACCAAAAGAAACGTGAGCAGCATGATCGCCGCGTCGAAATAGGCGTGCTCGGCGTGATGGATGGTCTCGACCACGGACATGCCGAGCGCAAGGCACACCCCGATCGAGATCGGCACGTCCATGTTGGTGGTCTTGGCCGACAGTGCGCGCCAGGCCGAGCGGAAGAACGGCTGGCCGGCATAGGCCGCCGCCGGCAGCGCGATCAGCGCCGACAGCCAGTGGAAAAAGTCGCGCTGCTCCGGCAGCATGTCCGAGACGTTGCCGGACCAGACCGGGATCGACAGCATCATCACGTTCATGGTGGCGAACGCGGCGACGCCGAGGCAGCGCAGCAGGAAGCGCGATTCCGCAACTTCCGTCGCTTCCGCACTCTCGGTCTCGTAAGGATAGGCCTTGTAGCCGAGTTCCTCGAGCCGATCGATGAAGCGGGCCGGGTCGAGCGTGCCCTGCTTCCATTCCAGCGCGACGCGGCGGTCGGTGAGATTCACGCGCGCCAGCGTGACGTCGGGGATGGCCGACAATCCGCGCTCGATCTTGGCCATGCAGCCGGCGCAGTGAACGCCCTCGACCGCGAGATCGATGTGCTTGATACCCTCGCCCGCGGCCCGGACGTAATGCGAAAAATCCCGCGTGACCTGCATGACGAATTCCCTCAGTTCAGGATCACGCGGTTGCGCGACATGAACACGCGTGTTCCTCGCGCCTCGCCTTCGATCACGAGATCCCACTGCCCCGGCGCAACCGACGCGGCATTGCCGCGGTAGATGCCGATGTCGGCCTCCGAGAGCTCGACCTGGAGATCGGCGCGCTTGTCGGTCGGCCGCTCCAGGCGGCCGCCGAATTTCAACCCGCTCATCGGCTGGCCTTTTGCGTCGCGCGCGTCGACCTGCAGCGTAGCCGCACCATCGGCGCGGCGCTCGATATGGGCGCTGACCTGCCATTTGCGCGCGGCCTGGTCCTGCGCCGCCGAGATCTCGCGATCATAAGTGAGGCCAGCGGCATAGGGGCTGTCGACGTCGGTGCCGGGCAGCGTCGCGATCGCGAGCTTCATCATGGTCACGTTGACGCCGATCACGAGCCCGAAGAAGGCGACCAGCATCAGGAACACTTTTGTTCCGGTCAGCGGCTTGGTGGCCATGGCAGTCTCCTGATCCTAGGGCGAGACGAAATTGTCGGTGGCGGTGGCGACCTCGCCCAGCCCGATGTCGGTGACGTGGAAGCGAACAGGAACCGACTTTTCCGGATTGCTTTCCGCCGGCGCAGTGACGAGCAGGCGCAGCTCGCTGGTGGAGTCGCGCGGGATCACGATCATCGGCCTATCCGGCGTCACGGAATCGATGCCGACGACATGCGTGGTCAGATTGGCCGGACCGTTGGCGTCGATCGCGATGACGCGGTCATAGCCGCTCTTGTTCAAGAGCCGCACCGTATAGGCATTGCGGATCGAGCCATCGCTGAGCCTGACCGCGACCGGGTTGCGGTCGTGCAGCACGTTGACGTCGAGCAGGCTACGGGTCGCGAGCGTGTAGATCATGATGCCGCCGACCGCCGCGATGATCGCGCTGTAGGCGACGGTGCGGGCCCGGACGATGCGGTAGACCGGCGCCTTGCCTTCCTGGCGGCGCTGGATGTTGATGTCGTTGTCGTAGCCGATCAGCCGCTTCGGCCGGCCGATCTTGGTCATCACGTTGTCGCAGGCGTCGATGCAGAGTCCGCACTGGATGCATTCGAGCTGCGGCCCGTTGCGGATGTCGATGCCGGTCGGGCAGACCGCGACGCATTGATAGCAGTCGACGCAGTCGCCGACGTGTTCGCCGAGCGCGCGCAGCTCGATTGCCTTCTTCACCGAAGTGCGCTTCTCGCCGCGGTCGTAGCGATAGGTGACGTTGAGCGCCCATTCGTCGGTGAGCGCGGCCTGGATGCGCGGCCACGGGCACATATAGGTGCAGACCTGCTCGCGCATGAAGCCGGCGAGCACATAGGTCGTCGCCGTCAGGATGCCGATCCAGATATAGGCGATCATCGGCGCCTGGAAGGTGACGAGCTCCTTCACCAGCGTCGGCGCGTCGTTGAAATAGAGCACCCAGGCGCCGCCGGTCCACCAGGCGATCAGGAGCCAGATCGAATGCTTGAGCACGATCTCGGAGATGCGCTCCAGCTTCATCGGATCGGACGACTTGTCCTTCTTCATTCGCTCGCGCCGGTCGCCTTCGACCAGCCGCTCGACCGCATAGAACAGATCGGTCCACACGGTCTGCGGGCAGAGATAGCCGCACCAGATGCGGCCGCCGACTGAGTTCATCAGAAACAGCGCCACCGCGGCGACGATCAGCAGGCCGGTGAAGTAGTAGATTTCCTGCGGCCACAACTCGATGAAGAAGAAGTAGAAGCGGCTGTTGGGAAGATCGATCAGCACCGCCTGGCTCGGAGCACCGATGCCGCGATTCCAGCGCACGAACGGCAGGAAGTAGTAGACGCCGAGGCAGAACGCCATCAGCCCCCATTTGATTCGGCGGAACGTGCCGGAGACGCTCTGGGGATACACCTTCTTCTGGGCTACGTAGAGCGGCCCATTGTCATCGTTCGATGTGAGGTCGTTCGGGTTCACGGTCTTGTTCATCGCCAAGAAGCTTCTCGAAAAGGTGCGATTAAACCTAGACCCGGCGCGAGCGCGTCAGTTGATCCAGCTCAAGCGGGGACACTTTTGTTCGCCCCCGCTTGTCGCGAGCAGGCTATTTGCCACCGCCCAGCGAGTGGACGTAGACCGCCATCGCCTTGATGGTGGCAGGATCGAGCCGCCCTTCCCAGGCCGGCATCACACCGGCACGGCCCAGGCTGATGGTCTCGATCAGGCTCGCTTCGTCCGAGCCGTAGAGCCAGATCTTGTCGGTCAGATTCGGGGCGCCCATCTCGGGGTTGCCCTTGCCGCCGTCACCGTGACAGGCGACGCAATTCTCGGCAAAGATCTTCTCACCCTTGGCGGCATCAAAGCCCTTGCGGGTCGAGAGGCCCGACAGCGACCGCACGTAATTGGCGACCGTGACGATCTCTTCCGGCTTCAGCACGCCGTCCTTGCCAAAGGCGAGCATCTGGCCCTCATGCGCCTTGGCATGGCCGGAACGCGCGCCGAACTGGATGGTCTGCATGATCTGGTCGAGCGTGCCGCCCCACAGCCAGTCGTCGTCGTTGAGATTCGGAAAGCCCTTTGCGCCGGCGCCGCCGGAGCCGTGGCATGGCGCGCAATTGTCGCCGAACACGGTCTTGCCCTTGGCTCGCGCAAGCGCCAGCAAGGCCGGGTCCTTCTCGATGTCGGCGAGCGAAGCCGCGCCTAGCGCCGCCATCCTGTCACCCCGGATCTTCTCGAGGTTGGCGAGCTCCACCGCGACGTCGGCGCGCGAGGAATAGCCGAACAGGCCCGTGGTATTGCTGGAGATCAGCGGCCAGGCCGGATAGACGATCCAGTAGCCGATCGCCCAGACGATGGTGAGGTAGAATGAGATCACCCACCAGCGCGGCAGCGGCGTGTTGAGCTCCTTGATGCCGTCCCACTCATGTCCGGTCGTGGACTTGCCGGTGACGGAATCGATGTCGCCATGATGTTCGGTCATGATCTCTTACTCCTCCCGCAACGGCAGGCGCGCCGCTTCGTCGAAAGCGGCCTTGTTGCGGGGCCATAATGCGTAGGCGATGATCGCGAGAAAGATCGCGACGAACACCGGCGTCCAGATCGTGGTCACCAGACCGGACGCGAGATTGTCGAGTGTCAGGATGGCTTTCATCGGTGATGCCTTCTCAGCGAAGATTTGCTTTCTCGTTGTAGAGCTTGAAGTCGACCAGCGTGCCGAGCATCTGCAGATAGGCGATCAGCGCGTCCATCTCGGTCGGCGTGCCGGCCTTGCCGTCGAAATTGCGCACGACGGCCTTGGCGTAGCGCTTCCCGAAGGCGTCTGAGCCGGCATTGTCGGGATCGGCCTGGGCCTTCAGATCGGCGCCTGCGTTTGCGATCTGGTCGTCGGTGTAGGGCGTGCCGATGGCCTTGAGCGTCTTCATGTGGTCGGCGATCGTATCGGGATCGACCTCGGTCTGGCTCAGGAACGGATAGCCCGGCATCACCGACTGCGGCACGATTGCGCGCGGGTTGGTCAGATGGGTCACGTGCCAGTCGTCGGAATATTTGGCGCCGACGCGGGCGAGATCGGGACCGGTGCGCTTCGAGCCCCACTGGAACGGGTGGTCGTACATGCTCTCGGCGGCGAGCGAGAAGTGGCCGTAGCGCTCGACCTCGTCGCGCAGCGGGCGGATCATCTGCGAATGGCAGAGATAGCAGCCTTCGCGGACATAGACGTTGCGCCCCGCGAGCTCCAGCGGCGTGTAGGGCCTGACGCCGTCGACCGCCTCGATCGTGCTCTTGAGGTAGAACAGCGGAGTGATCTCGACGAGACCGCCGATCGCGATCACCAGCAAAATGCCGACGATCAGGACGATCGAGTTCTTTTCAAAGATTTGATGGCGTGTCCAGAACGACATGGAAAGCTCCTCATTCCGCCGGCTGAAGCGCGACGGGCATCTGGACTTCCACTTCGCCGACGCGAACGGTCATCCAGAGATTGTAGGCCATGATCAGCGCGCCGATCAGGAACAGCCCGCCGCCGGCGGCGCGGATGATGTAGAAGGGATGCATCGCCTCGACGCTCTCGATGAAGGAATATTCGAGGAAGCCGAGCGAGGTGTAGGCGCGCCACATCAGGCCTTGCAGGATGCCGGACACCCACATCGCCGAGATGTAGAGGACGATGCCGAGGGTCGCGATCCAGAAGTGCCAGTTGACGAGCTTCAGGCTGTAGAGGCCCTTGCGATTCCATATCCACGGCACCAGGCAGTAGAGCGCGCCGAAGGAGACGAAGCCGACCCAGCCGAGCGCGCCGGAATGCACGTGGCCGATGGTCCAGTCGGTGTAGTGGCTGAGCGAGTTCACCACCTTGATCGACATCATCGGGCCTTCGAAGGTCGACATGCCGTAGAAGGCGACGGAGACCACGAGCATGCGCAGCACGGGATCGGTGCGCAGCTTGTCCCAGGCGCCCGACAGCGTCATCAGGCCGTTGATCATGCCGCCCCAGGAGGGCATCCACAGCATGATCGAAAAGGTCATGCCGAGCGTCTGCGTCCAGTCGGGCAGCGCCGTGTAGTGCAGATGGTGCGGGCCGGCCCAGATGTAGAGGAAGATCAGCGCCCAGAAGTGGATGATCGACAGCCGGTAGGAATAGATCGGCCGCTCCGCGCGCTTCGGGATGAAGTAGTACATGATGGCGAGGAAGCCGGCAGTCAGGAAGAAGCCGACCGCGTTGTGGCCGTACCACCACTGGAACATCGCGTCCTGGATGCCGCCCCAGGCGACGTAGGATTTCGAGCCGAACACCGAGACGGGGAGCGCGGGATTGTTGCCGAGATGCAGGACCGCGATCGTCACGATGAAGGCGAGATAGAACCAGTTCGCGACGAAGATGTGCGGCTCCTTGCGCTTGATGATCGTGGCAAGGAAGACCAGCAGATAGGCGACCCAGACGATGGTGAGCCAGAGGTCGGCATACCATTCCGGCTCGGCATATTCCTTCGACTGGGTGACACCGAGCAGATAGCCGGTGCCGGCGACCAGGATGAAGAAATTGTAGCCGATCACGACGAACCAGGGCGCGAGGTCGCCCGCAAGGCGCACCCGGCAGGACTTCTGCACGACATAGAGCGACGTGCCGATCAGCACGTTGCCGCCGAAGGCGAAGATCACCGCGGAGGTGTGCAGCGGACGCAGCCGGCCGAAGCTGGTCCAGGGCAGATCGAAGTTCAGTGCGGGCCACGCCAGCTGCGAGGCGATGATGAGGCCAACGAGGAAGCCGGCAATGCCCCAGAACATCGCCATGACGGCGGTGAACTTGATCGGACCCATATTGTAGTTGGGGCGGCCGTTGATCTCCGCCGGCGGCAGCGCCGCCGGACGATCGAAGTAGCGGTTGATGATGCCAAAGACCACAGCCAAGCTCGCCGCTGCGCTGAGCGCGGCATGGAAGGCAAAGGCCGAATCGAGCGCCTTGGCCGAGGCGATCACGCAAAGGAAGGCGGTGACTGCGAACACGATGGCCAGGCCGCTTTCACCGATGGTCATGGATTTGGAGATGGAGGGCTGGCTCATGCGGATTCTCTCTGAAAGAACACGCCGCCAGAAACCACATTCGACCTCGCGGCGAATTGATTGAAATCAAGACAGGTGGATTTCTATTCGGGTGAGTGATGCGGCGCCCGCCAGTTGAAGTGCCCTCTCCCCTTATGGGAGAGGGCAGCGAGGACGGTGCCGCGCACTCACTTGGGTGAGCGGTTGGCTCCGCACGGAGAGTCTTTCGGTGGAGAGAACCCCTCATCCGGCGCTTCGCGCCACCTTCTCCCACATCCGCCTTCGCCAAGGCTTCGGCGGACATGAGGGGAGAAGGAAGGAGTCACTCCCGCGCCGTCGCCTTGAGCGCCTTGATGACGTCCTCGCGGGCGATGATTCCGACCAGCTTTTCCGCGCCGTCGAGCACGATGATGCTCCTGATGCGGTGCTCGACCATGATCTGGAGCACGCGCGTCAGCCGCGTGTCGGGGCTGACATAGATGAACTCGGGCGTCATGACGTCGCCGATCCTGCGGCTCATCAGGTCGCGATAGTGCGGCAGCATCTGGCTCGGCGAGAACGCGAAACACTTCAGGATGTCGAACTTGGTAACGATGCCGACCACCTGCCCGTCGTCCTCGACCGGATAGGAGTTGAAATCATCACGCTCGAACATCTCGCTAAGCGCGAGCAGGTCGTGGTCGCGCCGCACCGTCGTGACGTTGCGCGTCATGTAGCTGTCGACGGTCTCTTCAAGAAATTTGTACACGGCGCGTCCTCCTCGATTAGCTTTTGGGCCGGGCGGCCGTCAGTGCGACAGCAGCACGCTGCGGGCGGATTGGGTGACCAGATATTCGGTGACGCCGCCGAGGATCAGCTCGCGAAAGCGCGAATGACCATAGGCGCCCGCCACGATCAGGCCGGCCCCAAGGTCGCCGGCGACCTGCTCCAACTGCGCGGCAGCGGTTGCGTTCCGCACGGCCTCCGAGACGCGTGCGCTCGCGGTGACGCCGTGACGGGCGAGCCAGGCGGCAACGTCGGTGACGCCGGCCATCACCGCCGAACGGTCGTCGTCGCGCTCCGGGATTTCGACGATGGTGACGTCCCTCGCCTTGCGCAGCAGCGGCAGCGCGTCGGCCACCGCGCGCCGCGCCTCCGGCGTGTCCTTCCACGCCACCAGCACGCTGCGCAGGTCGAGCCAGTTGACCTTGTCGGGAACGACGAGAAGCGGGCGGCCGGCCTGCATCACCAGGTCCTTGGGGCTCGCGAGCGCGAACGCATCGGAGAAGGCCGGGCTCTGGCCGCCGCTGACGATGATGTCGGCACATCGTGCCTGCGCCAGCACGAAACGGGTCGGAAAATCCATGGCGCCGCGCCACTCCACGCGGCCGCCGCGCGCCTTGGTGGCGGCGCGGAATTGCGCCTCCAGATCGGCAAGGCGCTTCCTGATGGAGGCTTCCTCCTGATCGATCAGGCTCTGGGCTTCAGCGCCGTCGGTGAAATAGAGCGGCGGCGCGAACTGCCCTGCGGCAACCCCGATAATGGCCGCCTCGAATCGCTCGGCGAGTTCGCCCGCGACCTGAAGGCGCGCCTCGTTGGACTGGTCGAGCGCCAGGCTGACCATCACGGTCGCGTAAGTCATTGGGATTCTCCGCTCAGCTATGAACTGGCGCGAAATCTAGCCTCGCCGTGACGGGGCAGGATGAGGTAGATCAAATCGCCGGGCGCGACCTTGCGGGAAATCCGCCAATGGAATCAGACATCCGAACTTGCCTCGGGCCGGTCCATGGGCGAAATTGCGGTCATGTTCGCGGCACCACGCCCGCCGCGCGAAGATGGGAGTCATCGATTGTCGCCGACCCGCGTAACGCATCCGCCAGACGACAGTCGCGGCGAGCATTTCCGGGTCCGGATCGAGGGATTCGGCGTCGGCACCTGGGATCTCGACCTCGCGACGCGCGAACTGGAGTGGTCGGAAACCGCGAGGATGCTGCTCGGTATCGAGCGGGGCCAGCCGGCAAGTTACGACCTCTTCCTGTCGCGCCTCGAGCCCGGTGACCGCGCGCGCGTCGAGAACGCGATCAAGCAGGTCTCCGAGCATGGCGGCGGTTTCGACGTCTCCTTCAGGATTTCCGCCAATTCCGGCCGCGGCAAATGGATCAGGGCGCGCGCCGGATTGATTCGAGACGAATCCGGCGTCGCGCGCCATCTCAGCGGCATCTTCCTCGATATCGACGAGGAGAAGCAGGTCGAGGAAGCCCTGCGCACGCGTGAGACCCACCTCCGCTCGATCCTTCACACCATTCCCGACGCCATGATCGTCATCGACGGCCGCGGCATCATGCAACTGTTCAGCACCGCCGCCGAGCGCCTGTTCGGCTGGTCCGAGCAGGAGGCGATCGGCCAGAACGTCAGCATCCTGATGCCGGAGCCCGACCGCACCCGCCACGACAGCTACATCGCGCGCTATCGCAGCACGAACGATCCGCACATCATCGGCATCGGCCGCATCGTGACCGGCAAGCGCCGCGACGGCACGACCTTTCCGATGCACCTGTCGATCGGCGAGATGCAGTCCGGCGGCGAGCCCTATTTCACCGGCTTCGTCCGCGACCTCACCGAGCACCAGCAGACCCAGGCGCGGCTCCAGGAATTGCAGTCCGAGCTCGTCCACGTTTCGCGGCTGACCGCGATGGGCGAGATGGCCTCGGCGCTTGCCCACGAGATCAACCAGCCGCTGGCGGCGATCAGCAATTACATGAAGGGATCGCGGCGGCTGCTGGCCGGCAGCACCGATCCCAACACGCCGAAGATCGAAAGTGCGATGGATCGCGCCGCGGAGCAGGCCTTGCGCGCCGGCCAGATCATCCGCCGCCTGCGCGACTTCGTCTCCCGCGGCGAGTCCGAGAAGCGGGTCGAGAGCCTGTCCAAGCTGATCGAGGAGGCCGGCGCGCTCGGGCTTGCCGGCGCGCGCGAGCAGAACGTGCAGCTCCGCTTCAGCCTCGATCCCGACGCCGATCTCGTGCTCGCCGACCGCGTGCAGATCCAGCAGGTGCTGGTCAATCTGTTCCGCAACGCGCTGGAAGCGATGGCGCAGTCGCCGCAGCGCGAGCTCGTCGTCGCCAACACCCGCGTCGGTGACGACATGATCGAGGTCGAGGTGTCCGACACCGGCTCCGGCTTCCAGGGCGACGTCATTCCCAACCTGTTCCAGACCTTCTTCACCACCAAGGAAACCGGCATGGGCGTGGGACTGTCCATCAGCCGCTCGATCATCGAGGCTCACGGCGGACGCATGTGGGCCGAGAGCAACCCATCAGGCGGCGCGACATTCCGCTTCACTCTCCCGGCAGCCGATGAGAATTGATCCATGACGACCAAGGGACATGTCTACATCATCGATGACGACGAGGCTATGCGGGACTCGCTGAACTTCCTGCTGGATTCCTCCGGCTTCGGCGTCACCCTGTTTGACGATGCGCAAGCCTTCCTCGATGTCCTGCCCGGCCTTGCCTTCGGCTGCGTCGTCTCCGACGTGCGCATGCCTGGAATCGACGGGATCGAGCTGTTGAAGCGGATGAAGGCGCAGCAAAGCCCGTTCCCGATCCTGATCATGACCGGTCATGGCGACGTGCCGCTCGCGGTCGAGGCGATGAAGTTGGGGGCGGTCGACTTTCTCGAGAAGCCGTTCGAGGACGACCGCCTCATCACCATGATCGAGACGGCGATCCGCCAGGCCGAGCCGGCGGCGAAGAACGAGGCGATCTCGCAGGACATCGCCGCCCGCGTCGCCTCCCTCAGCCCGCGCGAGCGCCAGGTCATGGAAGGGCTGATCGCGGGCCTCTCCAACAAGCTGATCGCCCGTGAATACGACATCAGCCCCCGCACCATCGAGGTCTACCGGGCCAACGTCATGACCAAGATGCAGGCGAACAGCCTCTCGGAGCTGGTCCGGCTGGCGATGCGCGCCGGGATGCTGAAGGATTGAGGCAGGTCAAAATCATTCTCCCGGGCCGTGCTAGCCAAAGGGGATGATCGAGATCGGCTCGCACCAACAGCGGCTTCCAGTGACGTCATCCGCAAAGCCCACCGTCTACGTGGTCGACGACGATGCCGCCGTGCTGGGATCCCTGCAATTCCTGCTGGAAACCGACGGCTTTGCCGTGCGGACCTTCAGGAATGCCACGGCGCTGCTGAATGCCAGCGGCGCGCCCGGCGCGGACTGCTACGTGATCGATTACAAGATGCCCGACATCAACGGCATCGAGCTGGCCGGCCGGTTGCGCCAGTCCGACGAGGGCACGCCCGTGATCCTGATCACCGGCTATCCCGATGGGAATATCTCGGCCCGGGCGGCCGCAGCAGGCGTCAAGGACGTGATTTTGAAGCCGCTTCTCGACGAAACCCTGGTCAAGTCCATCCGCCACGCCATCCAGGGCGGCCGCGGCAACTGACCTACGGGGTTCTACGTAGGTAACCTCCCTTAAGATATCTCGCGAAATTTTCGAAGCGCCCGAACCCGCGTACCAAAGCGTCATCACAACGGAGATGGCGCAGATGCTGACCGAGACGCTCAACACCCAGGCGATCAACACGCAAATTCGTGGCAAGATTGCTCCTGCCCATCCCGTCTCCGACCAGTTCGGCGCGATCGCCGGCCATGTCGGCCTCGTCGCCACGGAGTTCTCCTACCGCAAGGACGAGGAGATCTACGGCGAGGACGAGCCGGCCGAATATGTCTACCAGGTCATCACCGGCGCGGTGCGCAGCTACAAGCTGCTCTCCGACGGCCGCCGCCAGATCGGCTCCTTCCATCTTCCCGGTGACGTGTTCGGCCTTGAATCCGGTCCGAGCCACCGCCTCGCCGCTGAAGCCATCATCGACACGACCGTGCGCCTGGTGAAGCGCGCGAGCCTGGAGAAGGCCGCCAGCACCGATGTGCAGGTCGCGCGCAAGCTCTGGGCCATGACCGCCGGCGAACTACGTCACGCCGAGGACCACATGCTGCTGCTCGGACGCAAGACCGCGATGGAGCGCGTTGCAACCTTCCTGCTCGAGATGGACCGCCGCCTTGCGGTAGCCGGCATGATGGCACTGCCGATGTGCCGCCGCGACATCGGCGACTATCTCGGCCTCACGCTGGAGACCGTGTCGCGCGCGCTGTCGCAGCTTCATGCCCAGGGTATTTTGGGATTTTCCGGCGCCCGCCAGATCGTGCTGCGCAACCGTCAGCGCCTGCACAATCTCGACGCCTGATTTCTGTCTTCCTCCCCACCCGCTTTGGCCGGCTGAATTCGTTCAGCCGGCCAATTTTTTCGGCGCGATCATGCCGGTGCGCCGGGTTTCCGGCATCACAAAGAGGATCAGCAAAAGCCCGGTCGCGGCGACGCCGGACAGCCCGATGAAGGCGGTGGCATTGCCGAACTTGTCGCTGACATAGCCGCCAAGCGCCGTGCTCAAGGACGCCCCGATGCCGGTCGCGGTCCCGACAATGCCTTGCGCCAGATTGAAATGGCCGCTGCCGAAGGCGACGTCGGCCACGATCAGCGGGATCATCACCGCGAACACCGCCGCCGTGATGCCGTCGAACACCTGCACCGCGACCAGCAGATAGGGATCGCGCACGGTCGCAAACAGAAGGCCCCGGATCGTCAGCGCAGCGAATCCGATCAGCAGCAGCGGGCGCCGGCCCCAGAGCTGCGCCTTGCGCCCGACCGTCGGCGACAGCAGCGCCACAATCGCCTGCGGCACGACGATGCAGAAGGCGACGAGCACGGTTGCCCACTGGCTCGACCGCGCCGTCACCGCGCTCGCCATCAGCGGCATCATCGCGGCGTTCGCCAATTGCAGCAGCAGCACGCTCAGCGCGAAGACGATGAGCGGGCGTTGCCGGATCAGGTGCCAGAGATTGGTGTCGCCTGGAACCGGCGCCTCGCGCGGCATCTCGCCGTGACAGCGCGCGATGTCCACTTCCTCCTCGCGGATGCGCGACAGCGCGATCAGGGTCGGAATCGCGAGCAGGAAGGTGACGAGGAACACCGAGCGGCTCGACAGGAGATAGCCGGCCGTGCCCATCACGGCGGCGGCGACGCCGTTGCCGAGGGACGCAAAGCGCGCATTGCGGCCGAGCCGCTCGCCGATCGCAAGCGGACCGACCAGGCCGAGGCTGATCGCCGCGATCGCCGGCCCCAGCACGCAGCTCGCCGCCGCATGCAGCGTGGCCGCAGCAACCACCACGGGGAAGATCGGCATCGCCGCATAGGCGAGCGCGCAGAAGCCGATGGTCGCTATCGCAAGCGCTGCGACCAGCCGCTCGGACTTCGCGGCATCGATGATCGCGCCACCGGGCATCTGTCCGATCAGCGCGACGATGCCACCGATCGACAGCACGAGGCCGATCTCGACCTGGGTCCATTTCTGCGTCGTGAGGTAGACCGCGATGAAGGGGCCGAACCCGGTCTGCACGTCGGCGAGGAAGAAGATGAACCAGTCGAGGCCGCGCAGGCTCTGGCGCGACGGCGCCGGAAGGCCCGCAGGCGGCGGCGCGGCAACGTTGTACCGTTCAACGCGGCTATCGCGATCTGCGTGGTTCGGCGTCCTCGACAACAGCACCGGCGGCCATCCCTCCCCGCGCCTCACTGAATCGCTTGCAGCGGCTGCAGGCTGCCGGACGCGCCGAGCACCACCATCGGCGTGTCTTCCTTGTATTCCGGCGCGGCTGCGACCTGCGCCTTGGTCAATTCCAGTGTGATGCTGTCCTTCTTGTTGGCAATCTTGCCGAACCGCATCGCGTTCCAGTCCACCACGATCTTGCGGCTACCGACGCCGAGGAAACCGCCGAAATCAATCACGGCGGCGCGCACGCGGCCGGCGCGGTCGACGATGATGTCGACGATGCGGCCCATGTCCTCGTCGGCTGCGCTGCGCACGTCACGGCCGAGCACGCCATGGGCGTCGCTCGCACCGATGATGGTCACGGACGGCGGCGGCGCGGCGTCCTTCGGCGTGACCGGCACGGTGGAGGTCGACGGCTGCACCGCGGCCGGCGCGTTCGCTTCGCTGGGGGGCGTCGTTGGGCCCGCGGGCGGTTCCTCCGCGGCACGCGATGCGGCGACCGTCAATCCCGCGACGATCGCTGCGCTCAGAACCAACCATCCGGCGGTACGCATAAAACCCTCCTCGCAGGCGCCGCTAGCGTGCCAGCACGATCGAGACCTGGATCTGGCCGCGCGTGCGCAAGACCTCCAGCGCGACGTCGTCGCCGTGACGACTGACGCGCAGATCCACGCTGGAATTGCCCAATCGCAGATCGCGCAGGATCACCTCGTTCAGGAACGCCGGCAGATGCGGATTGCGCAGGCGAATCTCGCCGCGCGCGACGTCGAACTCGATGCCGAGCGCTGCCTCCAGCAGCGTGAATGGCGTCGCGCTGGCCCAGGCCTGCGGCGCGCAGGCGACCGGATAGAGCGTCGGGCCGCGCCGCTTCTCGCGCCGGAAGCCGCAGAACAATTCGGGCAGCCGCCGCAGGTCCATGTATGTCGCCGCGTCGAACAAGCCCTTGAAGACATGCGCCACCGAATGCTTGAGGCCGTAGCGCGCGAGCCCGAGCGCGATCAGCGCATTGTCGTGCGGCCAGATCGAGCCGTCATGATAGGACATCGGATTGTAGCGCACCTCGCCTTGCGCGACCGTGCGGATGCCCCAGCCCGAGAAGAAGTGCGGCGCCATCAGATCGGCGGCGACGAGACGTGCGCGGTCCTCGCGGATCATGCCGCTGAACAGCACCTGCCCGGCGTTGGATGTCCGCACCTTGCAGGGCCGCTTCTTGCCGTCGAGCGCGAGCGCATAGGTACCGAGCTCCTCGCACCAGAATGCCTTCTCGAACCGCTCGGCCAGCGCCTTGGCCTCGGTCTCGAGCTTTTTGGCGAGGTCCGGCTTGCCGAGCCGCAACGCGCAACGTGCGGCGAGCTGCTTGGCGGCAAAGACGTAACCCTGCACCTCGGCAAGGGCGAGATTGCCTTCCGCAAGCTGGCCATCGGCATGGAAGATCGCGTCATACGAGTCCTTCCAGCCCTGGTTGGCGAGGCCCTTTTCGGTGGCGCGCTGGTATTCGACGAAGCCGTCCCTGTCGGGGTCGCCCGGGCCGTCGATCCAGGCCAGCCCCGCCTCGATCGCCGGCCACAGCTCGGTCAGGGTCTTTTCGTCGCCGGTGCGCTCGAAATAGCTTCCGGCGAGCAGCACGAACAAGGCGGTCGAATCCACGCTGCCGTAATATTGCGCGAACGGCACCTCGCGGAGCGCAGCCATCTCGCCGCCACGCATCTCGTGCAGGATTTTTCCGGGCGCCGCATCGTTCAGCGGATCGACCGTCTCTGCCTGAAAATGCGCGAGCCGCCGCAGCACGCCCTTCGCGACCCGCGGATCGATCCACAGCATCTGGAGCGCGGTGATCAGGCCGTCGCGGCCGAACGTCGTCGAGTACCAGGGAATGCCGGCATAGGGATAACGCCCCTGCGGCGTCTCCGTCATGAGCATGTTGAGGTCGGCCATGGCCTGGCACAGCACCTCGTTGAAGATGTTGTTCGACGTCTCGATGCTGGCCATGCCCTTCGTTGACTGGCGCATCTCGCGGCGATGGGCGAGCAGGCCCCTGAAGAAGCGCGCGGGCTTCTCCGCGATCGGCCGGTTGCAGGACACCGCCACGAAAAGGGATTTCGACTGGTGCGGGTCCAGGTCGAGCTGCCAGGTCGCGGCATTCACCGACAGCCGCGTCGGACGCGGGTCGAAATGCAGGCCGGTGGTACGCACGGCATCGTCAAGCCCGCGATAGTGGAACAGCACGTCGGTCGGCCCGAGCAACTTGCTGGTGCCGGTCCCGCGGTGCGGGCGCCGCTCGCCGCGCACCTCGAACAGATCGGCAAAGTCGCTGTCGAACAGCAGCGTCAGCTCCGGGCTGGCGCGACGGTCGCCATGGTTCTGCACGCCGATGCGCTGATAGGCCGTGCCGCGCCACAGGAAGATCGTGCGCACGATGTGCAGCAGGTCCTTCTGCAGCACGATGCGGCCCTGGCGATAGATATCGGGATTGGTGAGATCGACGGTCAGGGCCGAATTGTCATCGCGAAGATTCGAGCCGAGCAGCAGCGGCTGGAGATCGTCGAGCACGAGCTCCAGCCGCGCCAGATAGCGCGTGTCGCAGTTGAACAGGCCGTCCGGCCCGCCCGCGGAGGCGCCGATGTCACCATGGCTGTCCAGCACGATGAAGGTGTCGTCGTGCTTGAGCGACCGACGGGGCCGCGCGGCGGGCCCCGTCATCGGAATGTAGAACGCCTGCTCCGCGACGGCCTCCTCCGTCTGCGTTACCGAGATGATCTGGGTTACGGCTTCGGCTGCCATGAGCTGCTCCCCTGCGGCCAGTTTTTCGAACGCGACCAACGCAAACGCAACTGTTGGACTTACGCGGCGAACTTCGCCAGCCGGCTCATCTCCTGCGTCACCAGCTCACGGTAGGGGCCGTGGCCCTGCATCAGGCGGTCGGGCGCGCCGTCCTCGATGATCTTGCCATTCTTCAGCACCAGGACGCGATCGAAATTGCGCAGCGTCGCCAGCCGGTGCGCGATCGCGATCACGGTACGGCCGCGCATCAGGCGCGACAGCGCCTCGCGGATCGCCTCCTCGGATTCGCTGTCGAGCGCGGCGGTCGCTTCGTCCAGCAGCAGGATCGGCGCGTCCTTCAGGAAGGCACGCGCGATCGCGATGCGCTGGCGCTGGCCGCCGGACATCTTGACACCGCGGTCGCCGACCATGGTATCGAGACCTTCCGGCAGGCTGTCGATGAAATCGCAGCGCGCCGCGATCGCCGCGCGCAGCACCTCGTCGTCGGTCGCGTTCGGACGGCCGTAGCGGATGTTCTCGCGGATGGAGCGGTGGAACAGCGAGATATCCTGCGGCACGACCGAGATGGCCTCACGCAGGCTCAGCTGGGTCACCTTGGAAATATCCTGGCCATCGACGGTCACGCTGCCTTCATCGACATCGTAGAACCGCTGCAGCAACGTGAACAGGGTCGATTTCCCTCCGCCCGACTGGCCGACCAGGCCGACGCGCTGGCCGGGCTGAAGCCGCAGGCTGAACCGTTCAAAGATTTTTTCGCCGCCGGGATAGCCGAAGGTGACGTTGTTGTACGCGATCGCGGCGCCGCTCTTCATCAGCGGCTCGGCCTCGGGATGATCGCGCAATTCATGCGGCACGAGCAAGGTCGCGATCGCCTCGGTCAGGCGCGCGACGTGCTGGGTGACATCGACCAGCGCCACCGCGAGGTCGCGCGTCGCGTTGAGAATGGAGAGGCCGAGCGTACAGACCAGCACGACATCGCCGGTGGTCGCCTCGCCCTGCTGCCAGAGCGTGATCGCCCAGGCCATCAGCGCAACCGTCAGGACGACCGTCACGCCGGCATGCGTGAGCCGCAGCTTTTCCAGATAACGCAGGCTACGGCCGCGCGCGGTCAGTTCCCGGTTCACCGTCGCGTCGAACCGCTCGTGCTCATGGCCGATGCCGCAGAAGGCGCGGACCAGCGGCATGTTGCTGATGACGTCGATCATCTCGCCGTCGACGACGGCGGCCTTGTCGGCAAAGTCGTCATGCAACGGCTTGCCGGCTGCGGCCAAATGGAACATCGCTATCACCATACCGCCCGCGACCACGATCAGGCCGAGTGCCATATAGGGACTGACGGTTCCAATCAGCCCGATGGCCGCAATTGTGGCGATGCACGGCGGCAACACATTCCAGACGAACATGTTCTCGACCGTGAACACCGCGTTTGAGGTCGCGGTGATACGGCTCGTCAGCATGCCCGGCATGCGATCCGAGAAATAGCTCGGCGCGTGTCCGGTTAGATGACGAAATATGTCACGGCGTAAATCGCCCGTGACACGAACGAAGGTGAAGCTCGCGGTCCAGCTCGCGATCCGCCACAGGAAATTATCGGCAGCGATCAGCGACATGAGTAAAATGAATGCCAGCCATACGCTGCCACCGTGCGAAGTTCCCGCGGACAGGCTGTCGACCAGGGATTTGACGCCGTATTGCGTGCCCACGGAACAGGCAACGGCTGCAACGACAGCGGTCAGGATCACGAGATGCGATGCCGGCCGTCGTCGCAGATAGCGCAAGACAAAGGCAAATGGCCTGCGCGCGTAACCAGAAAGATGATCCATGTGACTGCGACCCCGTCGTATTGATTTCGATTTTTCTATTAGCCGATTGAACATCGACCGCTTCGCCTCGGTTCCCGGGCCGGGCCATCACGACATGCGGATGCGGACGATGTGAGAAGAGGAGATGGCAGCATCGCGGCCGACTGAAGTGTGTCGAAGAAGTAACGTTCGTTGAAGGAACTTCGCAATTGCGAGAACGTTCCCTCGTCTGGCATGCCGGTGCCGAGACACGGCGGGGGTTTTACTTCCATGATCACAGAGGAGATGGCGAGATGCGCATCGCGCAGGTAGCTCCGTTGACTGAGGCTGTTCCACCCAAGCTGTATGGCGGCACCGAGCGGGTGGTGCACTGGTTGACGGAGGAGTTGGTTGCCCTTGGACACGATGTCACGCTGTTCGCCAGCGGTGACTCGCAGACGTCGGCGAAGCTGGACGCACTTTGGCCGCGGGCGCTTCGCCTCGACGGTTCCGTGCGTGATCCCAACGCGCTGCATATGGTGCTCCTGGAGCGCGTGCGGCAGAAATGTGACGACGAGGAGTTCGACTTCCTCCACTTCCATCTCGACTACTATCCATGGTCCCTGTTCCACCGGCAGCCGACCCCGTTCGTGACCACGCTGCACGGCCGGCTCGACCTGCCGGAGCATCAGCCCGTGTTCAACACCTTCTCGAAAATGCCTGTCATCTCGATCTCGAACGCGCAGCGCAGGCCGGTGCCGCAGGCGAACTGGGTGACGACGATCCAACACGGCCTGCCGGAGACCTTGCTGACGCCGAAGCCGGCGAAGCAGGAATATCTCGCCGTGCTCGGCCGCATCGCGCCAGAGAAGGGCGTTGACCGCGCCATCAAGATCGCGATGCATTGCGGCATCCCGCTGAAGATCGCGGCCAAGGTCGATCGCGCCGACCAGGACTATTACGACGAACTGATCAAGCCGATGATCCAGAACAATCCGCTGGTCGACTTCATCGGCGAGATCGGTGACCACGAGAAATCCGACTTCCTGAGCGGCGCGCTCGGCCTCCTGCTGCCGATCGACTGGCCGGAGCCGTTCGGTCTCGTGATGATCGAAGCGATGGCTTGCGGCACGCCGGTCGTCGCCTTCAACCGCGGCTCGGTGCCCGAGATCATCGATGAGGGCCTCACCGGCTTCGTGGTCGAGGACATCATCAGCGCCGCCGGCGTCGTCAAGCGCCTGCCGCAACTCGATCGCGCGGCCATCCGCAAGCAGTTCGAGAAGCGCTTTACGGCGCGGCGGATGGCGCTGGATTATCTCGCGGCCTATCGCAGCCTGACGGAAGCGCAGGCGCCGCGGATCAAGCTGGTGAGCAGCGCGGAGTAAGGGCCGCTTTCACCTCACGACACACTGTCATGCCCCGGCTTGACCGGGGCATCCAGTACTCCGCGGCTTCTCGGCTCAAGCACTGCGGTCTCTGGAATACTGGATCGCCCGGTCAAGCCGGGCGATGACAGCGAGAGTGCGGAGGGCGATGCCAGCAAGAACGAGGCGAGCGGTGCCCTAACTCACCACCGCCCGCTTCGGCTCGACGATCTCGAACATGCGCGGGAATTCGTCCATCAGGCCCATCAGCTCGGCAAGCCGTATCGGGTTGCCCGCGAGCTTGATCTTGCCGGCGGCGACCGCTTCCGGAAAGCTCGTCAGTTTCGCGATGACCTCATCGAGCGTTGCGCGCGCGAGCGTGAAACTGGCGTCCGCGCCTTCCGCCTGCACGCCCTCCGTATAAGTCAGCGCGCAATTCTCCAGGTTGAGCACGAAGATCTCGCCGGTATCGGAAAAGCTCCAGTTCAGCACGATGTGCTTGCCCTCGGCCTTGGGGCCGTTGAGCCGAATGCCGAGCACGTCCCAGAGCTGCTCGGTGCGTAGCGCCGCCAGCGTCTCGCGCGGCATCGGCGGACGCGGCGGGGTCTTCGGCATGCCCTGACGCAGCTCCTGCGCGCCGAACAGATAGGCGTTGCGCCAGGTCGAGCTCTCGGCGGCATAACCGAGCTGCTCGAGCGTATCCGCGAGCAACGCACGCGCCGCTTCATTCTCCGGCTCCGCGAAGACGACATGGCCGAGCGCCTGCGCGACAAAGCGAAACTCGCCTTTGTCGAAGTCCTTGCGCGCGCGCGCGAGGATGGCCTCGGCGCCGCCCATGTACTCGACATACTTCTTGCCGGATTCCACCGGCGGCAGCGGATCGAGATTGACCGGGTTGGCATCGTACCAGCCGAGATACTTCTGGTAGATCGCCTTCACGTTATGCCGGATATGGCCGTAATAACCGCGGCCGTGCCAGGCGCCCTCCAGGCTCTTCGGCAACTGGATCGTCTCGGCGA
This sequence comes from Bradyrhizobium sp. 482_C4_N1_8, assembly GCF_052075965.1. NCBI lineage: Bacteria > Pseudomonadati > Pseudomonadota > Alphaproteobacteria > Hyphomicrobiales > Nitrobacteraceae > Bradyrhizobium > Bradyrhizobium sp. 482_C4_N1_8. Next base: position 6,987,368 of record NZ_CP197231.1, read on the forward strand.
TCTCGGCTGCGGTGAGGCCGTGGTTCATCAGGCGGATGGTCTGGTCATGCGCGAACTTGTAGAGATCGCGCTGCTGCCGGATCATCGTTCCGATCCGCTCGCGGCCCCACACCGGCCAGTGATGCTGTCCGCACATCGCCTCTGCCTTGCCGTCCCAGAGCCGCAAGGCCTCGTTGAGATACTTCGACCAGGCCAGCGCATCGCGCACATCGGCGCCGCGGAACGGCAGCAGATTGTGGAAATTGTGCGTGCAGTTCTCGGCGAGGTTCAGCAGCTTGTAGCGCGGGATGAAGAAGTGCATCTCCGCCGGCGCTTCGCTGTTCGGCGCCATCTGGAATTCGAATTCGACGCCGTCGATCACCCGCCTGTCGCCGGTTGCCATGATCAGGTCTGCCGGACGCAGCAGTGCCACGGCGCCCGCCGCCATCGACTTGCCGAGCCCGTTGTCGACCTGCCCCCGCACGCCTTTGGCGAGGAACGGCCCGAACTGGTATTGTGCCCGCCGCAGCATCGCCGGCCCCGCGATGATGTTCTCGGAGACGGCATGCTCCATGAACAGGTTCGGCGCGATGATCGGCACGGCGCCGGTTGCCAGCGCGTCCTCCTCCAGCACGCCGCGCGCGCCACCCCAATGGTCGGTATGGGTGTGGGTGAAAATGACGGCGGCCACCGGCTTCTGGCCACGATGCCTGTAATAGAGATCGAGCGCGGCACGTGCGCCCTCGATCGACGTCAGCGTGTCCACCACGATGACACCGCTGTCGCCCTCGATCAGCGTCATGTTGGCGATGTCGAGCCCGCGCACCTGGTAGACCCCGGGCACCACCTCGAACAGGCCGTGATGCATGTTGAGCCGCGCCTGTCGCCACAAGCTCGGATTGACGGTCGGCGGCGCCGTCTCGCTGGAGAGGAAGCCATAGGGCTTCAGGCTCCACACCGTCCGCCCCTGCGGGTTGGCGATCTCCGCATTTTCGATCGTACCAAGGAAGCCACGCGCGGCGTCGTCGAAATCCCGCGTGTCGGAAAACGGCAGCGCATTCAGCATCGTTGCTTGCTGCGCGATGACGGAGGGTGTTGCGTCCTTCGGCTCGTTGCTGGTCATTCTTGTTTCCTCCCGGCCTGTGCGAGCATCTAACCGCATCTCGCGGGTGATTGCTATCGGAGGAGACTGCCGAAATCGAGCGAGATGCCTCTTCCCTTCTCCCCTTGTGGGAGAAGGTGGCGCGAAGCGCCGGATGAGGGGTATATCTCCGCCCGCAAGACTGTTTGTGCGGAGAGAAACCCCTCACCCGCCTCGCCGCTGCGCGGCGAGCCACCCTCTCCCACAAGGGTAGAGGGTGCACCGTTCGCGTGGCTTACGCAGCGAGCTCTTCCGCCAAGATCTGGCCCGATGCGCTCGCATCCGCCATCCGCAATCCCGCGCCAGCACATAACCGCCGCGTTCCTGCTTGGCCCGATAGAGCGCCTTGTCGGAGCGCGACAGCAACGCTTCCGCGGTGCGCCCGTCGTCCGGCGCGACGGCGACGCCGACGCTGACGCCGAGCTCGATCATTTGTCCGTCGATATCATAGGGCGCGCTGATCGACTGCACGATGCGCTGCGCCATCGCTTCCGCATCAGCCGCCGCACGCTGCACCAGGACGAACTCGTCGCCGCCCATCCGGACCACGAGGTCATCCTGCGCGGCGAGCGCCTTGAGCCGCCCGGCGACCTGCTTCAGCAGTGCGTCACCGACGGGATGGCCGAACCGGTCGTTCGCCTCCTTGAAGCGGTCGAGGTCGAGCGTATGAACGGCAATCATCCCGGCCGCCAGCATCTGCGGCAGGTCCGTGGCCAGCACCGAACGATTGGACACGCCGGTCATCGGGTCCAGGCGCGACAGCTGCTCGAACTGCCGCTTGAGCGTGATCTGGTTGATCGAGGCGTTGAAGCTCAGCCGCACCATCTCGAAGCTCGCGACCACATACATCAGGATGAGGAGCCCGAGCCCGACGTGACGCAGATCAGGTTGCATGAAGGTCACGATCGCGGCAGGCGCGGCGATCGCGACGAGATCGAGCAGCGCCGCGACGGGACGCAGCGCCAGCCGCGCCACCACGCCGGCGCCAAAGCCGAAGCCGATGCCGATCGCCATCACGGAACAGAGCGCGTCACCCAGCACGATGCTGCGCGCGGCAAACACGCCAAGCACCAGGGCAGTGACGACGGTGCCTGCAACATAGCGCCGCTCCCAGAGCACGGCTTCGGCTCGACCGAGCTGCGGCGGATACGCGAGGCGGCGACGGAAGGCGAAGATTTCGAACAGGCGGACAATGGCCACCACGACACCGGCGACCGACAGGCCGGCCGTCACCATGTCGCCGGTCTCGTAGGTCGTAATCGCACCGACCATCGCCTGGCAGGCGGCCGCGAGAACGGTGGGCATCGTCGTGCCGTGAAGACCCGTGATGACTTCCATATAGACGGGGTCGGAAATCGACGCCCGTCCGGATTCCATTCTGTTGAAGAACATGCCAGCCCCATCCGCTGGCATGCTTCTACCGCAGACCCGTAAAAATGGGTTCCCAGCACAGCGATGGCATTTGAGCGCGCGTGTTTACCGCGCGTTAGCCATGTCCCGCCCGCCCGCGGCGCTAATGCATCCCCAGCACCCGCGGCAGCCACAGCGTCAAATCGGGCCAATACGTCACGATGACGAGGAAGCCGAGCATGGTGATGAGCCACGGCAACACGGCGACCGCGAGCTCGGTTATTCGCATGCGCGCTATCATCGAGGCGACATAGAGATTTAACCCGACAGGCGGATGGCAGAGGCCGACCTCCATGTTGACGTCCATCACGATGCCGAAATGCACGAGGTCGATGCCGAGCTTCTTGGCCGCCGGCGCCAGGATCGGCGCCATGATCAGGATGATCGAGTTCGGCTCCATGAAATTGCCGGCGAGCAGCAGGAGGATGTTGACGACCAGCAGGAAGCCGACCCAGCCGAGGTTCTGCGCCGCGATCCAGTCGGCCAAGGTCGCCGGCAGGTTCTCGTTGGAGAGCACGAAGGAGAACAGCACCGCGTTGGTGACGATGTAGAGCAGCATCGCGCTGGTGTTGGCGGCGCGCAGCAGCACCCGCGGCACGTCCACGATCTTGATCGCCTTGTAGACAAACACCGCGATGATAAAGGAGTAGACCGCAGCCATCGCGGCCGCCTCGGTGGCGGTGAACAGGCCGCTGTAGATGCCGCCGATGATGATGACGACCAGCATCAATCCCCAGATGCTCTCGCGGAAGGTGCGGACGGTCTCGCCCCAGCTCGCCTTCGGCAGGCGTGGATAGTCGCGCTTGCGTGCGAGCCACCAGGTGACGATGCAGAGCATCGTCGTCAGCATGATGCCCGGCAGCAGGCCCGCGACGAACAGCGCGCCGATCGAGGTATTGGTGGAGACCGCATAGACGATCTTCGGTATCGACGGCAGCATCAGGATGCCGAGCGAGCCGGCAACGGTGATGATGCCGGCGCCGAAATGCATGGGATAGCCGTGGCGGACCATCTCCGGCAGCACGATCGCGCCGATCGCGGCAACGGTCGCGACGCTCGAGCCGCAGACCAGCGCGAACATCGCGCAGGCGACGATGCCGGCAAGGCCGAGACCGCCGTGCCAGTGGCCGATCAGCGAGGTCGCGAAATTGATCATGCGGCGCGCGACGCCGCCATGGGTGAGGAAATTGCCGGCGAGGATGAAGAACGGGATCGCCATGATCTCGAACCCCTCGATGCCGGTGAAGAGCTTCATCGAGACCGCTTCGATCGGCACCGTGGTCAGCGTGAACAGGAACGTCATCACGGTGAGGCCAAGCGCGATCGAGACCGGGATGCCGGTCAGCATCAGCGCGATCAGCAGCGCGAACACGGTCGCGGCACGCATCCAGTGCGGCAGCACCACCACGCCAAACTTCTCGGCGAGACACATCGCGAAGATCAGGATCGGCGCCATGATCAGGATGACGCCGAGCGGCGACACTTTTCGCGCGGCGGCCCTGGTCGCCGCGCCGGCGGGCTGCGGATGCAGCGCCGGCGAGACGTCGGCCTCCACGCCCTCGACATGGCTCTCGTCGTGATGCGGCAGATGGCCGGTCCAGTAGTAGGACCACGAGACCTGGAGGAAGCGGAAGCACATCAGGCCCGAGCCGAGCGGGATCGCCAGATAGACGAACCACATCGGCGCTTCCAGGTCATTGGACTGCTGGCCGGTCTTGAACATCTCGGCGACGAAGGAGGCGCCGAAGGCCGCGATCATGCCCGTGAACAGCGCGCCGCACAGCAGCGAGAACAGGATCACGTGCTTGCGCGAATGTTCGGGCAGGCGGTTGACGAGCAGGTCGACGCCGACATGGATGCCGGTGCGCACGCCATAGGCCGCGCCGAACTTCGCCATCCAGATGAACATGTAGATGCAGAGTTCCTGCGCCCAAGACAGGTCGAGCTCGGACAGGAAGGTGAACACCGCCATCGACAGCGTCGCGAGCCAGTTCATCCCGTGCGCAGCCGCCCATCTGGAGAGGACGATCGATTCGCCTGCGCCGTAACGGTGCACCACGGCGATGAAGATCAACCCGGTTGCAGCCGCGATGAGCGTCGCGATCAGCCATTCTTCGAGATGGTTGAGCGCCTGATTGAGCACGCGAAGCAAATCAAAGTCCCCCTATCGATGCGAAACGGCCGGAAGTGCGCACACTCCCGACCGTTCGTATTGTCCTTGCGGAAAACGCGTCAGTTCATCTTGACGTCGAGTTCCTTGGCGACGAGATCGAGCACCTCCTGCCCGACCCGACCCTTTGCCCATGTATAAGTCGGCCGCATCGATTCCTGCCACGCCTTGCGGTCGGCGTCAGTCAGATAATGCAGCTTGGTCTTGCCCGCCTTCTTGATCTCGGCCAGCGCGTCCTCGTTCTCCTGGTGCGCGATCTGGTTGGTGTACTCGGTTGCATCCACCATCGCCTTCTCGAGCTGGGTGCGGATGTCGGGCGGCAGGCCGGACCAGAATTTCGAGTTGACGATGACCGCATATTGCAGATGCGCGTGATAGGACACTGTGATGTCCTTCTGCACCTCGTAGAACTTCTGGGTCAGGTAGTTCGACGCGGTGTTCTCGCAGCCGTCGACCACGCCGGTTTGCAGCGCCTGGTAGACTTCGGAGAACGCCATGATCTGCGGGATCGAGCCCATCAGGCGGAAATACTGGTCCGCGATCTTCGATCCGGAGATGCGGAATTTCAGGCCCTTGAAATCCTCAGGCTTCATCAACGCGCGATTCGACGACACCATGTGGAAGCCGTTGTCCCAATACGCGAGCCCGGTGATGCCCTTGGCCTCGAGCTTCTGGAACAGCCACTTGCCGATCGTGCCCTTCATCGCGTTGGAATAGGTCTCGTCGTCCTTGAACAGCCAGGGCAGGTCGAGCGCCTCGAATTCCTTGATGCCGAGCGGCGCGAATTTCGCGGTCGAGGGTGCCAGCATCTGCACCGAACCGAGCTGGAGCGCCTCGATCTCCTCCTTGTCCTTGTAGAGCGAGGAGTTCGGATAGACTTCGATCTTGACCTTGCCGTCGGTGTACTTCTCGGCGAGTTCCTTGAACTTCAGCGCGCCCTTGCCCTTCGGGGTGTCGTTGGCGACCACGTGGCTGAACTTGATGACAACAGGGCTCTGGGCCTGTGCCACGGCTGGGGCCACGAGAATACCTGCGGCGGCGACCGCAAGAAGCAGCTTGCGCATGAAGTAACCTCCCAACAACCTCTAAAACCGGGTTCTTTTTGTTTTGCAGCCCGGTTTGCAGCCCAGTAGTGGCAGCAATCCACCACCCGAACAACTAGACCTAAGCCCAATTTGCCACAGGCAAGCTAGCTTGACGGCTGTTGTCCGTGCAACCCGGGACCCGCTCCCAGTCCCGGGTTGCGAACGGTTATGTCGCATTGCGGCAGTGCGATCAGTCCTTGCGCTGGGCGACCATGAACAGACGCCGGAACGGAAACAGCGTCTGCCCCGCCGCATTCTTCGGATAGGCCTTCGCCACCCGCTCGCCATAGGCGGCCTCGAACGCGGCCTTCTCGTCGCCCTGCAGGATGTCGAGATAGCGCGTCAACCAGGTCCCCTTGGTCCATTCCTTCACGGGATTGTCGCCTTCGAGCACCTGCAGATATTCGGTCTCCCAGATGTCGACGTTCTGGGAAAGCGGCGCGAGTAGATCATGATAGAAGGCCGGCCCTTCGACCGGCGGCGGGGTAACGAGATGCTCGACCTTTGACCGCCACGGGCCGTTCAGCGCCGTCTCGCCGATCAGCACATGCGATAGCGCGAGGAAGTTGCGCGGCATCTGCACCGCAAGCATGCCGCCGGGCGTCACCTTCTCCATGACTGACGGAAACAGTGCCGCATGATCGGGCAGCCAGTGCAGTGCGGCATTGGAATAGATCAAATCGTATTGCCTGGCGGGGCGCCAATGGCCGAGATCCTCGTGCGACCATTCCACATCCGGCGCCGCCTTGCGGCCCGCGGCCACCATCTCGGCCGAGCCCTCGACACCGGTCACGGTCGCGTCCGGCCAGCGTTCCTTGATCAGTTTTGTCACGTTGCCGGCCCCTGCCCCGAGATCGGCGATCGCGCGCGGGGCGAAATCCGGAATCCGCATCAACAGGTCGACGGCGGGCCGAAGCCGATGGCCGGAGAATTTCAGATATTGCTGCGGATCCCAGACCATTGCTCAACGCCTTTTCTTTTTCGTGTTTCCTTCGTCGAGGCTCTTGGTTACCACTGCTCGTCCCGCTCAGGCAATTCGCGAAGCCGGCGGGACGGGCAGGAAACGAACGACAAGAAGCAAAAAGCAAACAAGAGAGCGTGTGACCATGGACCTCGGGCTCAAATCGAAAACCGCAGTCGTGACAGGCGCGAGCATCGGCATCGGCCGCGCCATCGCCAAGGGCCTGGCTGCCGAAGGCGTCCGCGTCGTCGGCGTGGCGCGGCGCACTGATCTCCTTGCCGAGCTGGTGCAGGAAGTCGGCTCCGGCCTGATCACGCCGTTCGAGCAGGACGTGATGGCCAAGGACGCCGCGGAGAACATCGCGGCCTTTGCGCTCAAAGAGCTCGGCCATGTCGACATCCTCATCAACAATGCCGGCGGCAGCCGCCCCCTTCCCGTCGATGCGCCCGACAGCAAATGGGACGAGGCGATCGCGCTGAACTTCACCAGTTACCGCCGCATCGCGCATGCGCTGCTGCCGCAGATGATCGAACGCAAATGGGGCCGCATCGTCAACATCACCGGCAAGTCCGAGCCGGAGGGCCTCAACGCCGCCTTCGCAGCAAAGGCCGCCGTGCACGCCTGGGCCAAGGGCCTGTCGCGCGAGATCGGCGAGCACGGCATCACCATCAACTGCATCCCGCCCGGCCGCATCATGAGCGAGCAGATCCGCCGCAACTATCCGCCGGATTATCGCGAGCGCTTTGCGGAGGAAGAGATCCCGGTCGGCTATTGGGGCGAGCCGGAGGACCTCGCGGCGCTCGCGGTGTTTCTGGCGTCACCGGTGGCAAGGTACATCACGGGCACGGTGATCCCGGTGGATGGGGGGCTGCGGCGGTATCAGTTCTGAGGGCTTGCCCTGGCTTCGCATACAGTGCGCCCCGCCGCTCCGCTCCTGCGGGAATAGCGCGCAACGAAACCCATCGACAACATCCAGAGAGGTCTCGATGATCGAGAGATACTCAGACCACGCGGCAAACGAGCGGACTTTTCTCGCCTGGGTCAGGACGGGCATCGCAATCATCGCGTTTGGCTTTGTCGTCGAGAAATTCAACCTCTTCGTCCGAACTATCGCTGAAGCCAACAGGACGGAGATCGGGTCCCGACTGCAATTCGATCGCTTCACGGGAGCGTTCAGTCACTATGACGGCCTCGCGCTGATCGCGATCGGGATCGCAATCATCGTGATTTCGCTCTTTCGCTTCATCAGGACTGGCCGAATGATTGACGATGCACAATCTCATTCCGCCGGCGGCATCAAGACAGAACTGGTGCTCGCCGTTGTGCTGGGCCTGATCGTTACAGCGATGACCGTCTATTTTGCGCTCTGACTTTGGACCTAGCGGTGGCGCCGGCTTCCATCGACAACGTCTGGAGATCGCTTTGCATCACCATACGGGTCTGGGCATCGAGAGCGCCGAACGGCTCGTCCATCAGGATCATATCGGGGCCGACCTCGGTGTTGACTGACGTGATGTTGCGGCCGCGATGATGGACCGCATGTCTATACATATTCCAAGCCGCCGAAACGAGCAAGCCGAGGCCAATGGTGAGAGTTTGGGCTTCGCGGGTTGAATGAAAGGCAGTGCCGGCTGCGGCATCGCCGCGGCGGTGCGTTGGGGTTGCGGCGTTCGCCGCACACTCGTCCACATCTACTGGCGTCGCCGCCGTCAATGACGCAGAGGCGGTCCCTTTAAGAAACACACTCGGAAGGTCGGCGGCCGGGCTCTCTGGTCATGCATCAGTCGACGTGACTGCATTTCCTGCCGTCGACAACGCGCGTGGATGAGAGGCAAGCCGGATGATGTGCGGCGAGGCTGCTCCGCTATAGAGACTGTCGAGAATGGCGGAACGGTTCTTCAGGACCCCGCGCTGATTGATGTAGCCCTTGTCCGTTGTCTCGCCTGCCGCGAGCGACAGCGGCTGGATCTGGATGGCAACGGCCGATATCCGCGCGTTGGTCGCTGCCGCCAGGTTATGCTCGGTCAAGACCCGATGGACGTATGCGCGAACGCCGGAATCCAATGAAAGGGTGTCACCGGAATCCGCGCCTGCTGCGCCGTTAGCATGTCGCCTTGCACGGTCCGGATTGAGCCATACCAGCGCGACGAGAGAATCGCGGCCCTCGCCTCCGATGACCAGATCCTGCAGCACGCCGCCCATCCGGTTCAGGATGGCGGCACGCAGCTCGCCGACGAGCACCCACGTGCCTGTCATCATTTTGAAATTCTCCGAGAGACGCCCGGAAAACCTCAGGCCGCGGCAGAGATCGGCGGGATCGATGAACGAGACCGCGTCGCCTACCCGATAGAAGCCCTCTTCGTCGAATGCTGCCGCGGACAATTCGGGTAATCCGAGATAACCGGGCATGACGTTCGGGCCACGGACCCGCGCCTCGTAACCGTCCATCGCCGGAACCAGCTTGAGTTCGATGCCGGGTGCGGGCAAGCCGATCTCTCCCGGCGCTTCGCACGGTCGATAAGACACGCAGATGGTCGGCCCGGCTTCCGTGGCACCGTATCCGGCCAAAATCGGAACTCGCTCGCCGCGGACTTCGATTGCATATTCCTGAAGCGTTGCCATTACGGACGCCGGGATCGCCGCGCCCCCGAAAATCATTCTGTCGATGCGATGGAAGAACTTCCGCCTCAGGTCTGGATCCTCGCCGAGCGCGGCGCATAACAACGCGTAACCGGTTGGGACATTGAATGAGGCCGTCGGAGAAACGTCGTGCAGATTGGCGATTGTTCGATGAAACGCTTCGGGCGTCGGTCGGCCATCGTCGATATAGAGAGAGCCGCCGTTCTTCAGAATCCCATTCAGTATGACGTTGCAGCCCATGGTATGATGCCAGGGCAGCCATTCGATCTGAACCAGGGGCTGCGAGACCGGCGTGACCTGAGCGGCCATCTGCAGCACGCTCGACATCATGCGATGGGTATTGATCACTCCCTTGGGAGAGCCGGTCGATCCCGACGTGAACAGGATTCTGCCGACGGTCTCCGGTCCGAGTGCTGCGAACGCCGCCTCAAACGCGTGACCCGGTTTCGCGGCGGATAGCTCCGACAGCGGCGTGGTATCCGCCGCCTCTTCCGCCGTTATCCATTCGGCCTGCGCAAAGCCGGGGATGGCACGGGCTTGCACGAAGGGATCCGCCTTCTGGGCAAACACAAACTTCGGCGTGAGGACCTTCGCGATGTCTTCGATGCGGCTGAGGCCACCTGGCAGAAGACTGTAGCTTGGCGAGATCGGCGCAACCTGCAGACCGATCGACATCGCGGCGAACTGGATCACCGCATTCTCGATCGAATTGCCGGACAGGATGGCCAGCGTATCGCCCGCTGCGCCACCCCGATCAATCAGCGCCTGCCCGACCGAGCGCACTCGAGACCAGAATTCGCCATAGCTGATCGACTGCCATGCATTGTCGCGGGTTCGTTGCGCGAGAAAGACGCGGTCCGGCGTTTCCTGAGCCCAGTGGGGAAGGTATGCGCAAATCGTCCCGCTCACTCCAGCGAGCATAATCCGCGATCGCAATATCAGGGTGCCGTCATCCCTTCTCGTGACCTCGATGTCGGTCGGTGGTGAAGGCATAGAACAATATGGCGTGGAAGCAGGATGGTCGAGAGCAGGCTGCACAGGCGTTCTCCTTTCGATATCCGCGAAGGCCCGGCTGAGGCGGCGGCGATCGACGCAAACGATCTGTAGTCCTCACGCGCAATGAGGCTCCTGCAGAACGTCGGGAGGGCAATATCTCGATGCTACGTTGCGTGAGAATTTCATCTTCGCGAGGATCGCGTTGCATTTGCAATGTCGCTAATCCGGCGCCACGGACACCAGTGAGGGTTCCAATGGGGGATTCACGGGTGCCGAGAGTTCGCGCAAGACGTCCGCCCGTGAGTTCACGCGCGATGCCAGGAAGCAGCCCCGCTGCTAAACGCGCTCGTCGGCTATGGACCAGTTGCCAGAGGCTGCGACCTATTCATGCAGCAGCGATTGCCAGTCTGAAGGCACCGCGCCGTCCGGCCCGGGCACCGGCTGGTCCAACGGATGCGCGTGCGGGCCTTGCAGCTTCGGGCCCGCGAAGGGCTGTCCCGTGCGATAGTCGTAAAACCACCGTTCGCCCGGCTCGAAGCTCGTGATGATCGGGTGACCCGTCGCCGCGTTATGCTTCGTTGCATGCTGATTGGGTGACGTATCACAGCAGCCGATGTAACCGCATTCGACACATCTGCGAAGATGAAACCACCATCCGCCAGCAGCCGAGCATTCCACGCAACCCGTTCCGCTTGGCTTGGCCGCGAGGTTGATGCCATCCCTGTCAGACTTCATCGATCCACTCACTGAAAGTGATTGCGGTCATCGCAAATCTTCGCCGCCATCGCATTTTGCCAGTGTTTCGCCCGACGGGTCAACCTCGCGACATCAGGGAGCATCTCGCGGGAGAATTGGAGAGGCGTTCACACAAAGTTGCGGCGGCGATGCACAGGCGTGACGCGAGGCATCGTTCGGCGACGAAAAATCGGCGTATTCCAATCCCCAACAATCATTGCCCCGCTGCGGCCGCACCACAGACAGCGGAGGGACGAAACGTTCTGCCGATAGAAGCACCACAGGCCTTGGCTTTGCCAGTTCGTCACGGGAGACGTGCAACATGAACAAATGGGATCAAAAATCTCGAGGGCATCACGCCTGCCCCACCTGCTACGGCCCGCCCTCGTCGCGCCGCGGCTTTCTCGCTGGCGTCGGTGCAGTTGGCCTTGCCTCGGCCATCCCCGCCGTTGCGGTACACGGACAGGCCAAGCCGGCGCTGATCGATACTCACCTTCATTTCTATCCGCCTGAGTATCAAAAGCTCTGGCTTGGCTACGAAGACGCACGCAAGCAGCCGCACTTTCCCGGCCAGGTGGCCTGGACCCGCGAGAAGCTCGTCGAGGACATGGACCGCAATGGCATACGCACAGGCATCCTGTCGGTCGCCTCCACGCCCGGCGTGTGGTTCGACCTCGGGCCGGCGGAAGCCGGCCGGCTTGCGCGCGCCTGCAACGAGTACGCGGCCGACATGATGCGCGACCATCCGGGCCGTTTCGGCCTGTTCGCGACCTTGTCGATGCAGGACGTCGATGCCACGCTCAGGGAGATCGAATATGCGTTCGACACGCTGAAGGCGGACGGGATCGGGCTGCAAAGCAGCTACGGCGACAAATGGCTCGGCAATGCCGCCTACAGGCCGGTGTTCGAGGAGCTGAACCGTCGCAAGGCGGTCGTGTATGTGCATCCGCTGGTCGCGAGTTGCTGTAGCGCGCTCAGCGTCGGCACGTTTCCGGCGGTGATCGAAGTCCCGCACGACACCACACGGACCGTGACGAGCCTTCTGCTCAGCGGCGCATTTGCCCGCCATCGCGACATCAAATGGCTGTTCTCGCACGCCGGCGGCACGATTCCGATGATGGCCGGGCGCATCAATTCGTTCTATGGGGCGCGGCCCGACCTGAAGGAGTTTGCGCCGGACGGAATCGAAGGCGAACTACGCCGGCTTCACTACGACACCGCGAATGCGACTTTCGCGCCCTCCATGGCCGCGCTGCTCAAGCTCGTGCCCGCCTCGCAGATCACCTATGGCAGCGACTATCCGTATTTCGGCCTTGGCCAGTTCGCGCAGTTGCAGAAGCTTGGCCTCTCGACAGACGATCTCGACGCGATCGGCCATCAGAACGCGGCACGTCTCGTTCCCCGGCTGCACACTTAGAGCATAATCCGGAAAAGCGTGGCGCGGGTTTCGCCCGGGCCCTGCTCCCGATTGCTGCCACGATGACATCGTGCCCGTGGATGGAGGGTTGCGGAGGTATCAGTTCTCGGGGGCGGGCGGCGGAGCCCGATCGGCCCGCGAAATCATGCTTCATTGCGCGATCGTTCTTGCCGGGTCGGCCGATGACTGCGGCGCCGGAGGCATGGCGCCATAGACGCTGATACGGCCTGCTTCGCAGTGAAGGAACGTTGTGGCGACCGCGTCGGAATACAATCGCGCCGAGGTCGGGCTCAGCCGATCGGCCGACAACAGCGCACCCGTCGCGACCAAGGCGGACGACAATGCGTTGAACAGGCCCTGAGAGGCAATCGGATCGAACGCCATCGCCGCATCGCCCACTGCAATCCAACCTTCGCCCGCGGCCTCCGAGAGGAGGCAAGCAGACGCGTCCACGCTGAGCAGCGCATCTCCCGCCGATGTGCCGGATCTGCGAATGCGCCAAGTCTGCACACGCCCTTGCGGTCCATGGATGCGATAAGACCAGGTCGGTCCATCGCTGCTGTATTCGAGCCACGATGCGGAACCGGCCGGCGCGCCATCAGCCGCATCCTCGACCAGTTCGGCGACCATGCGATCCCGGGCGGCCACGCGCGCGCCCCGGCGCCGCGCAATCGCGGCGGCGCGACCCGTTGCATCGACGACGACCTCCGCAAGGACGACCTTCGCCCCAGCGCTATCACTCGCACGACAGATAACGCCGCGGTCCGGCGTGACGCCGATTGCGCGCAGCCCATAAAATGTAACCCCGACGGCGACAGCCTCGTCGCGAAGGCGCTCGTCGAAACGGGCGCGATCGACCACATACCCGACGCGGCAGGGATGACGCAGAAAGTCCTCGTAGTCCGACGCGCCCGAACGGTGTGTTCGCCGAATCCCGAGACAGGCTCGGGCGATCTCCGGATCGTCGAGCAGATGTTCAAGTCCCACCGCCGCGACAGTGACGAGCGAGGCCGGAGCAAGGAGCTCAAGCCGCGTCGTCGGCTTGACGCCGGAATCTGCGAGAATGACCGTGCGGCCCCTAAGGGCCAGCAGGCGTGCGGCGGTCAAGCCGGCAGGCCCCGCGCCGACCACGAGACAGTCGGTGCGCAGCACGTCCAAGGTCAGATCTCGCCCGGGCGATAGGTCCGCTTCGGCGGGGGAGCCGTCTTGCGTGCACCGCGCCGCTGCGCCAGGCCTGCCGTCGTCTGCGGCAAGAAAAGGCTCTCCATGTCTTCGACCGCGTGGTACTTCGGATCGGCCGTGACATCGATCGGCCCGTTGTTGTCGCGGCGTCCCTGCTCGACCCGCAGATCCTGCACCGGCAGAGATGCAGGCGCGTTCTTCACCGGCAACACCATGCCGAGCTCGGACCATTCCGCAATCATGTTCGACAGGCGGTCATAGTAATCGTTGCCGCGGATGTCGCGCAACCAGTCGACCCGGTTCATCAGGTGCTTGAAGGTCTGCTGTTGCGTCGCCTGGCCGAGAGGCGCGATGGCGGCCGCACGCAGATAGTTTCCGTCTGCCAGAACCTGATCCGGGGCACGCGGTCCCCAGAACGTCGGCATCGACAGGAACGTCGACGGGAAGTAGTCGGCCGCCGAATTGCACGAGGTATGATCGGTCTGCCAGGGCACGCCGAGGAAACGGGTGAGGCAGCCTGCGGCAACACCGTCGTGTGGGCCGTTCGCGCCGGTGCAGACCGCCGGCGTGAGAGTCCCCCCGAAGTCCTGCCGCGCTGGTTGCTCACCGGCCAGGACCTTCAGCCGATACGCCGATGTCCACATCAGCGGAATCCGCATCACCCATGTCATCTCCATCGCGGGATGGAACGGGCCGCCGAGACAATCGTGCAAGGATGCGCGCTCGAGATGCTTGACCTGGACCTCGGGAGGCAGGGCATCGAAGTCCTGCGCCTGCGGCGGCTGGTGCGACGGCCCGTCGGCGTCGAATGTTCCAGCAGCCCAGCGCTTGAGGTGCGCGTACTGGGTCTTCGTCACGGCAAGCAGCGAATTCGAAGGCTTCGGCGGACCTTCGAAGAATTGGTCGACCGCATCGCCGAACACCTGCGCTATCTGATCTTCGATCAGTGCGCCGCTCGCGCCTGGATCGCGAAACAACGCCAGCACGGCCGCGCGCCACGCCGCATTCGCAGCAGACGCGTCGTTGAGCTTGGCGAGGACTTGCGCATTCTGCGCGTCGAGCGGCGAGCCAAAACCATGAACGACGAAGAGCCCGTGGTTGACCCATTGCAGTCCGGTCAGGCGCTGAAAGATTGGTTGCACGTCGTTGACGAACGAGGTCTTGACCGGTCGTGGAATCCAGCCCTTGTCGTAGAACACCTCCCGCACCACGTCGTCCATCGTTACGAGACAGAACAGCCCCGGCGCGTAATTCGGCGGCGTAACGCAGACATAGCCGGGCTCCGCATCGATCGGTGCATGCCCCGCAAATGTCACTTGCGCCCGCACCGGCCCGTCGCTGACGTCATCGTGCCAACCTGGATTGTTGGCGAAAGTCAGGGGCCGGGTCCCTTTGCGGAACGGCCGCGAAACTCCATTGCCGCCGAGGAAGATCAGCCGCCCCTCCTCGTCGGTACGAAGCTCGCCGAGATAGACCGGCGAAGCCCAGAACGCGCCATCGTCCAGCCTGATCGGGCCAGCCCCCTGCCCCACGATGCTTCGCGGGGTTGGCGTGATGTCGAGCTTCCACCTGGCGTCCGGCAAAACCAGCTCGCGATTTCGCTGCAACGCGCTCTGGCTCAGCGGGCCGAGGTCCATTGCCTGGTTGAACTCGTACCAGCCGGCCTTGAGGTTTGCGATGCAGACGCGCCACTCGATCTTCGCGGACGCAGCGGTCACCTCCTGCACACTGCCGTCCTTCATGTGGGCGTAGATGCGGAAGCGCGCGGCTTGCCGCTTGATCTCTCCGTTCGCGGTGCGAAAGTCCTCGACAAAGCGAGCCGGCTGTTCCGGCGTCGTGCCGGGCAAGGTCGACGCACCGCCGATCATCTCGGGGCCGATGACGTAGTCGCCGGCGCCTTGCGCGTTGCCAACGCGGGCGACGCCGATGGGCGGATAGACTTTCAACGCTGCAATTGCGTTTGGATCGATCATCGTCTGACCTCGATATCAAAAGGGATTGTCCAAAAACGGAGGCGTCGCACGAGACTTGCCGCGAGGCCATCAGCGCGGATGGTCCGGCTCGTCGATCGGCTGTCCGTTCAGGCTGCGCCTCACGGCGGCGGGCTTCTCGCCGGCCTCGATCCGCCGCCTCTGGAATTTGTCGATGAACGAGGCGCGGATGTCCTCGATCGGCTCGAACTCCGAACGTGGCGGCGCGGTGCTCTGCGGAGCAGCTGCCGCGCCGAGCCCACGCGACTGAAAGCGATGCAGCATCGAACGTCCTCCGCGCAAATAATTCGCCGCAGAACTTGCTGTGCGGGGGCCTTTCGCGACCGGCTCCGACAACAGGCTATGTCAACCGCGCTGCGTCCAAATGACCGATCCGCAGGGTTGGCTTTGTTCAATTATAGCGAGTAGTATAGTATCAATGTAGACCTAAAGTCCACGCGACAAAGCGAAGCTCGCGTTACGGGTCATCAAAGCCGGAACAACACCATGTGCATGATGTGCGTGCATCGCGGCTCGGGCGTTCCCAGACTCAAACCTCGCAAGCGCCGCCCGCTCGGCCTTGCTCAGCCGCAGACCGGCGTGCAGGTGCGCGGCGTCGAGATCGTCCAGTGTGTTCAGGACGTGACGAATTCGGTGCCGCTGGTCGCCGATAAGGCGACGCTCGTTCGCCTCTATCTTGAGCCGACTTCGGTGTCGCAGCCCGGTCAGATCACCGCGGAAATTGCGTGGAGCCGGAGCGGCGGAGGCGACACGTTCGTCCCGGCCCTCAACTCGCTTCGGGTGGACCCGGGCTCGCCCTTCAGTCTCCGCGAACAGCGGGAAGACATCGACAAGAGCCTGAACTTCCGCCTGCCGGCCGCGGCCATCGGCGCGGGCACACTCAACTTGCGCATCAGCCGCATCTTTCAGCCCGGAGGCGGCGACCTTCCGGCGGCGGCGTTCAACATCGCGCCCGTAACATTCGCGGCGGCGCCGCCGCTGCGCATCCGGGTGATCGGTCTTCGATACAGGGCGGGCACAACGACCGTCACCCCCGCTGCGGTCCACTTTTCGTATCTCAAGTCGTTTCTCAACCGCGCCTATCCTGTCGCCGCGCTCGAATGGTCCCACATGGTGGTGGACGCGGATTTTGCCGCGCCGTTCGACGACTCGACGGTCGATCTCGCCAATGCCCAGATCGCCGCGCTGCGAAGCCGCGAGGTGAGCAGCGGCGTCGACCCGCGCACGCACTATTACGGTCTCGTCGACGATAACGCGTCCAACAACTTCATGCGAGGAAAGGCGTTCGCCATTCCGGGCACGCCCCAGCCGGACACCGTCGCTTCCGGACCCGCGGGCGTGCCGAACGGATTTGCCGGCGATCGCGACGCGTCATACGCCGACTGGTACGGCGCTCACGAACTCGGACATACGTTCGGCCGGTTTCATCCGGGATTTCCCCCCGCCGCGCAGGACGCGAGCGATCCGACATTCCCTTATGAGAACGGCTGTATCAGCAAGCCGGACAACAAATATGTCGGTGTCGACACCGGGGATCACGAACTCGGCTTGCCGGCCGCTGCGTTGCCGGGGCTCACATATCACGACGTGATGACCTATGCAGACAACCAGTGGCTATCGGCGTACACTTACCAGGCGATAATGACCCGGCTTTTGGAAGAGGACGCCCTCGGTCCGCCGGTCGCTTAGGAGGATCCGATGAAGACCGAAATCAAGACCGGATCATTCGTTCACGTCGTCGCCACCATCAACAAGACCGCTGGTGACGGCAAGATCATGTATGTGAACCCGTCGGTCTCCACCATCGCGTCGGACGCCGCCACCGACAAGGATGTGGAACTCGTGGCTTACGACGGCACCGGCAAGGAAGTCTACCGTGAGCCAGTCGTGATCCGCCGGTCATCTGCTGAACCCGACCGGCCGAACGAAGTCGGTCTGATTCAGGCGGACCTTCCGCGGGTGAGCGGCATGAAGTCGGTAAGCCTCCAGCTCAAGGGGAAGGAGATCAGCCGGTACGAGGCCGGGGCGGCACCTCCCGGGCCGACCGCAGGCGCCACCTTCGGACTTGAGCTCGCCGGGGCTGCGGCAGCCAGCCGGCGACCATTGAGGATCGACCAGCTCGGCGGTTTGCAGCCCGTCGCCGGCGTGACCTACTCGGTCCAGGTCAAGCCGGACAACAAGTCGACGTGGGACACGATCGCTGTGAGTCGCCCCACCCCCGAGGTGGACGTCGATCGCAATCAGTTCGCCGGCGCCAAACGTGCCGCGGTACGCGTGTTGCGAACGACCGGATTCGACGAAGAAATCATCGCGGAAGATACGGTCGACTTGAAGTAGCCGCCCGCAAGGAGCCTGCGCGTGCTTACCGACGGCATCGCACATTGATCCCGTCGAGGTCCAGGCCGGATACGCCGTCGACGCTTGATCTGGATCAAACCCGCCGCGGCATTGCCATCCCGGAATGGGTACGACCGCGCAGAAAGCGCCGCCCGTAAGCCAAGGAGATGATCGATCATGACATCCTCGAATTCCCTGCGTACCTTCGTTCTCGCCGGAGCCGGCGCCCTGCTATCAGGCACAATCGCTCAGGCCGGGCCGATCCCGACGCATCTTTCGACGATGAAATCGATGGTCGATCAGACCACCACCGAAGTGCGCTGGGTCGGCGGCTGGCGCGGCGGCGGCTACGGCTATCGCGGCGTCGGCTGGGGCTACCGCGGCGGCTGGGGTTATCGCGGCTACGGCTATCGCGGCCTCGGTTACGGTGTGGCCGCCGGCGCGGTCGTCGGCGGCGCAATCGCGCGGAGCGCCTATTACGGCGGCTATGGCGGGTACTACGGTGGCTACTCTGGCGGTTATCCCGCCTATGGCTATGGCTACCCGGCCGCATCGTATTACGGTTATGGCGGCGGCAATTACGGCTATGGCTATGGCGGCGACAATTGCCCGCCCACCGGCAGCTACTGGGCCTACTAGCGGGAAACGTATTCGCCGCTTCGGAGGATGGCTCGCCACGGGCCGCCATTCTCCGATGAGCCAATTCACCCCTGTGCCGGCGGGCGAGTGCACCTCATCCCTCGCCCGCCGGCGGGACGACATACAGCGTCAGCGCAAACACCGCATAAATGAAAATCATCAGCGCGCCGACGAACCATGCCGAGCGTCCACTGGTGGTGATGAAGGTCGCCGTGACTGTTGCGATCATCACCATGGTGACGGCGCCAGGCCAGAACTGAAGGTTCATTGGCGTCGGTCCCACGACATAGCTGAGCAGCACGAGCGCGGGTGCAACGAACAGCGCGATCTGGGAGGCGCTGCCGAGCGCAATGCTGACGACCATGTCGAGGCGGTCCTTGCGCGCAGCGGCAAGGGCAACTGCAAATTCGGCAGCGGCGCCAACCAGCGAAACGATGATGAACCCGACGAAAGCCGGACTCATGCCGAAGGTTTCCGCCGCCTTCTGCACCGATTCCACGAAGATCTCGCTCACCAGCGCCACCAGCACGGTGACGGCCAGCAGCGTCCCAACGGCTAGCCCGATCGGCCAGTGCGCTTCCTCCTGCTCGCCGTGATCGACGCTTGCGAACAATTCCTTGTGCGTCCCGAGCGAGAACCACAGGCCAAGCGCGTAAGCCGCGATCAGCAGGACTGAAATGCCGACGCTAAGCTTGTGAATGACGCCTCCGTCCTGCGGCAAATGCTCGAGGTCGGCGACTGCCGAGGGGCCAGCAGGGCGACTGTCGCCATCAGCAACAGGCCGGACGACAGGCGCGCGCCGGCGCGGTTGTACTCCTGCACGTGGTAGCGCAGGCCGCCGAGCAGCAGGCAGGCGCCGAGCATGAATGTCGCGTTGGTGACGATCGCGCCGGCAATCGAGGCCTTCACCAGCATGTACTCGCCTGCCCGCAGCGCCGTGATGGCGATGATCAGCTCCGGCAGATTGCCGAGCGTTGCGTTGAGCAGCCCACCCACGGCATCGCCGGTCCTGGCGGCGACCGCTTCGGTGGCGTGGCTGAGCAGCGCCGCCAGCGGCACGATCGCAAGCACGGCGAGCACGAACAGCAGCGTGTGGGAATGCGGGGCGACCGCCTCCGCCACCAGCACGATGGGCACGAAGACCAGCATCCAGAGCAGAGGTGTATCCCGGATTTCCCTGAGCAGGGTTGTCATATGGGCCGCCCTTTCCATGGAAGCGTTGATGGAAAGGTCCGGCGGCGCCGCGGGGTGAGTCTTGATCTGGCTCAAGCGGGCCAGAGGAGACGGGCCACTGGACGTCAGGAAGCGGACGTCGCGCATGATGAGAATGCGCCCTTGTCCCCGACCGCTGGCACGATAGCATCATGCCAGTGTTTTGCCCGACGGGTCAACGTGATCACTGCCACGAAGGTCGTCGCGACGCGCTCCGAAAATCCCTTATCGATCAAGGAGCCTTCTACTGTGCATGGGGTTGTTTTTCGAGTTTTTGTGTTGGCCCCCAAAAAAAATCGCAGGCATCCGCGACGATGGCTCACTCCGCCTGCAAGACCTCTGCAATCGCAGCCCCCGCCGCGATGGTGCCGAGCTTGCCACCGACGTCGCGCGTCGCCCTGCCCTCGCCGATCGCCTTCGCCACCGCGGCTTCGATCGCACGCGCCGCTTCCTCGTAGCGGACGGCGCCGCTCTTCTCGCCATGCCGGGCCAGCAGCAACGCGGTCGACAGGATCAGCGAGACCGGATTGGCAACGTCCTGCCCCGCGATGTCAGGTGCCGAGCCGTGCGCGGCCTGCGCCATGGCGTAGCGATCACCGACATTGAGCGAGCCGCCGAGGCCGAGGCTGCCGGAGAGCTCGGCCGTGAGATCGGACAGGATGTCGCCGAACATGTTGGTGGCGACGATGACGTCGAAGCGATCGGGGTTGCGCACGACATGCGCCATCATGGCGTCGACCAGGATGTCGTCGACTTCGAGGCCGGGATAGCCCTTCGCCGCCGCGCGGCAGATGTCGAGGAACATGCCGTCGCCGATCTTGAGCACATTGGCCTTGTGCACGATGGTCAGATGTCTTCGCCGCTTCATCGCCAGACGGCAGGCGGCGTGCGCGATACGCTCGCAGCAGAGGCGCGTGATCCGGCGCAGCGAGATCACGACGTCAGGCGTGACCAGCATCTCGCCATTGCCCTGTTCCATGTTGCGGTCGGCGTAGAACCCTTCGGTGTTCTCGCGCACGACGACGAGGTCGAACTCGCCAAGCCGGCCGGGCCGCCCCGCATAGGTGCGCGCCGGCCGGACATTGGCGTAGAGGTCGAGGCTCTTGCGAAAGTGCCTGGACGGGTTGATCTCGCCATGGGCCTCGTCCTTGAAGTCGAAGGTCGCGGTCGGCCCCAGGATCAGGCCGTCGGCGGCGCGGACGATGTCGAGCAGCTCGGGGCGCACCGTCGTGCCTGATAGCTTCAGGCTCGCATGCCCGACCGCGTGCTCCTCGAGGCGCAAGTCAAGCTGGAAGCGCTCGGAGGCCGCGCGCAGCACGCCCGATGTCGCGGTCGTGATCTCCGGTCCGATGCCGTCACCGGGCAGAACGACGATTTGCATGGTGATCCCCCAAGATTGCAGCAGTTGGCGCGATCATACGCCAGCCGCCGGCCGCATCGCCTGACCTTCGCGCATACACAGCATGCAAGCATATGCCTGTGGAAGCGGCCTTCGGCGTAGTACATGCCAAAAGTCCCCTTTCACCACGCCGCCGGAGCAACGCGCCAGGCAATGACAATCACGTTACCTGCCGCCGCGCGCGAGCCCGATCATCCCATTGCCGACGGCCTTCCGGCCACGCAGCGGCGCTGGGCGATCGCCGCCATCTTCACCGCGCTGGCGATGGCCTCCCTCGACACCGCGATCGCGAATATCGCTCTGCCAGCCATTGCCGCCGATTTGCACGTCACGCCGGAGCAATCGGTCTGGGTGGTCAATGTCTACCAGATCGCGCTGGTGGCGACCCTGCTGCCGCTCGGTGCGCTCGGCGAGATCGTCGGGCACCAGCGCATCTATCTCGGCGGCCTGATCCTGTTCACCATCGCCTCGCTGCTCTGCGCGGTGGCGTGGTCGCTGGACAGCCTGCTGGTCGCGCGCACGCTGCAGGGCCTGGGCGCCAGCGGCATCATGAGCGTCAACACGGCGCTGGTGCGCTTCGTCTATCCCGGCCGGATGCTTGGCCGCGGTTTTGGCCACAACGCGCTCGTGGTCGCGACCGCCTTCACCATCGGTCCATCGATCGCCTCTGCCATCCTCGCAGTCGGCCCGTGGCCGTGGCTGTTCGCTGTCAACATCCCGTTCGGCCTCGTCGCGATCGGGATCGGCTTTGCAATGCTGCCGAAGACGCCGCGCGCCGATCACGGCTTTGATTTTCTCGGCGCGGTCCTTGCGTCCGCCTGCCTCGGCCTGTTCATCACGGGCATCGGCAGCGCCGCGCACAATCTGTCGCCCGTCGTCGTGGGCATCGAGCTGATCACGGCCCTCGCACTCGGCTTCATCCTGACGCGCCGGCATGCCGACCATCCCGCGCCGATGCTGCCGATCGACCTGTTCAGCCGGCCGATGTTCGCGCTGTCGGCAGCGACCGCGGTGTGCTCGTTCGCCGTGCAGGGCCTCGCCTTCGTCTCGCTGCCGTTCTATTTCGAGGACGTGCTCGGGCGTTCGCAGGTCGAGACCGGCTTCTTCATGACGCCCTGGCCGCTGGTGGTCGGCATCATGGCGCCGATCGCGGGGCGCCTCTCCGACCGGCACGCGGTCGGCCTGCTCGGCGGCATCGGGCTCGTGCTGCTCGGCCTCGGCATGGCATTGCTCGCGATGCTTCCGTCCAATCCTGCCATCCCCGACATCATCTGGCGGATGGTGATCTGCGGCATGGGGTTCGGCTTCTTCCAGGCGCCGAACATGAAGGCCGTGATGTCGAGCGCGCCGCCGCACCGCAGCGGCAGCGCCTCCGGCATCGTCGCCACCGCGCGGCTGACAGGGCAAACGACGGGAGCCGCACTCGCGGCGCTGTGCTTTGCGCTGGCCGGTCACGATGGCGCGACCGTCGCTCTGGGGCTCGGCGCCGGCTTCGCCGCGCTCGGCAGCGTGATGAGCTTCCTGCGGCTGGCGGTGAAGTAAGCCTTCAGGCCAGGTGCCGGGCTGCGGTGGTGTCGAGCGTCGCAGCGGTCGGGATGACCGTCTCGTCATCGAGCGCAGCGAGGCGCCCGTCGATGGCTTCGATGACCTTGCGCGAGAACGGCCCGAGATGCGCATAGGCGGCAATCATCTGCACCGCGATCCGTGCCGATGACGTGTCGCGCTTGGCGCAGTTCATGAAGGTCTGCCACAGCGGCCCGCGCGCTTCGGGAAGGGCGGTGACAACGCGGTGCACCGTCTCCATCGCCCCGACCCGCGAGCGGATGTCGCCCTCGGCGAGCTCGGGGCGCTGCCTGGATCGGTCGAGCAGCGTCATCAGGCGGTCGACGCGTCCTGCGTAGGCGGCGGGGCTGTAGATGTGCTCCAGCACCCGCTTGTAGTCCGTCAGGATGTCGCGCAACGGGCGGACCGGATCGAAGTTGATGCCGTCCGTGCACTGATCGGCGCCGATGGTCGGCGCCAGATCGTGGCCCGGATGCAGCCGGCCTTCACGCTCGAGTCGGCGCGTGAGCTGCGTGTTCGGCAACGCATAGAGCAGGCCGACCATGGCGACGGGAATCGCGGCCTCCTCGATGAAATCGATCATCGCTTCCGCCATCGAGACCTTCTCGGTGTCGAAGCCGACGATGAAACCCGCGGTGACGAGCATGCCGGCGGCATAGATCTTGTGGATGCTCTCGGCGATGTTGCGCCGCGTGTTCTGCTTCTTCCGCATCGCGACCAGCGTTGCAGGGTCCGGACTTTCGATGCCAACGAAGATGCCGAAGAAATTGGCCGCGCCCATCAGCTCCAATAGCTCGGGATCGTCGGCCAGGTTGACCGAGGCCTCGGTGGACAATTCGAAGGGATAGCCGTGCGCGCGCTGCCATTCGGCGAGCTGGGGCAGAAACTGCCGCAGCGACTTCTTGTTGCCGATGAAATTGTCGTCGACGAAGTCGAGATGGCCGCGGTAGCCCATCCGGTAGAGCGTCTCGAGCTCGACAAACATCTGCTCGACCGTCTTGGTGCGCGGCACACGGCCGTAGAGCTCGATGATGTCGCAGAACTCGCAGGTGAACGGACAGCCACGCGAATATTGCACACCGAGGTAGAGATAGTCCTCGAACTTCAGGAGATCGAAGCGTGGCACCGGCGTCTTTGTTACGTCGGCCTGGAATTTCGGCGCAGTGAAGACGCCGGCGCGGGCCCCGCTTTCCCAGGCCGCGATGAACTCGTCGATGACGCTTTCGGCCTCGCCGAGCACCCGGAAGTCGGCCTTCTCGTAGATGTGCGGGCTGGAGGTGGGATCGGGTCCGCCGACGACCACCGGCTTGCCGGCGGCGCGGCAGAGTTCGATCAGGCGCAGCGTATCGGCCTGCTGCGGCAGCATGCCGCCGGTGAACACGACGTCGGCCCAGGTGAGATCCTCGTCACCCAAGGCTTGCGTGTTGCAGTCGATCAGCCGGACCGTCCAGTCCTTCGGCAGCATCGCGGCCACCGTGATCAGGCCGAGGGGGGCCGCGGGTCGCTTCACACCCATCAGCTCGCAGGATTCGCCAAAGCTCCAGAACGACTCCGCCAAGAACAGCGGATAGAGCATCAATACGTTGCAGCGCTGCGGTACGTTCATGGAATCCCTTTTTGCTTCGTCCCAGTGTACCAGAGCGCGTTCGTCTTGCACCCCGGTAAAAAGGACAAACTGTCGCCGCAATGGGAACTGCCCGGAACGCGCCGGGCGTCGTTCCGAGCCACCTCTTGGCGCCGGGAGAGGCTCATCCGGCCGCTTGGACGGCGATTTCGGCGGCAACACCGCGCTCCCGACATTCTTCCCCGCGCATGCCAGCCTCGCTGTTGGCCACCCCTCGGACTATTGATTTGAACAGTTCCAATTTGCCAGACACATTGTTCCCTGAGTCCGATCGGTGGATTGGGCCAATCAGGGGACTTGCGATGGCAAACCTAACAATCAACGGAAAAACCTTCACGCTCGACGTCGAGCCGGATACGCCGCTGCTCTGGGCGATCCGTGAGAATGCCGGCCTGACCGGCACCAAATATGGCTGCGGCATTGCGCAATGCGGCGCCTGCACCGTTCACATGGACGGCGTCGCCATCCGTTCCTGCGGGATTTCGGTCAGCGAGGCCGAAGGCAAGAAGATCACCACGATCGAGGGGCTCGCATCCGGCGACACGCTGCACAAGGTGCAGGCAGCCTGGATCGCCAAGGACGTTCCGCAATGTGGCTATTGCCAGAGCGGCATGATCATGGCGGTGGCCGCACTCCTCGCCGAAAAGCCGAAGCCGACCGACGCCGACATCGACGAGGCCATCACCAATATCTGCCGCTGCGGCACCTTCCAGCAGGTGCGCGAAGCGATCCACACGATCGCCAGCGCCTGAGGAGCCGTCCCATGAACAAGCATGTTTCTCCCAAGATGAACCGTCGCGCCTTCGTCATCGGCACCGCCGCTGTCGGCACCGGCCTCGCGATCGGGCTCGATCTCCCCTTCGGTGGCCCCGCCGTGGTCCGCGCGGCCGACGGCGCGCCGGAAGTCAACGCCTGGGTCGTAGTCAGGCCCGATGACACCGTCGTGATCCGCATCGCCCGCTCCGAGATGGGCCAGGGCTCGCTCACCGGCCTCGCCCAGCTGGTCGCCGAGGAACTCGAATGCGACTGGTCGAAGGTCACGACCGAATATCCGACCCCCGGCCAGAGCGTCGCCCGCAAGCGCGTCTGGGGTGATTTCTCGACCGGCGGCAGCCGCGGCATCCGCTCGTCGCAGGACTATGTCCGCAAGGGCGGCGCCACCGCGCGCGTGATGCTGATCGAGGCCGCCGCGAACGAGTGGAAGGTGCCGGCCTCCGAATGCACCGTCGCCAAGGGCGTCATCACCCACAAGGCGTCGGGCAAGACGACAACTTACGGCAAGGTCGCCGAAGCCGCCGCCAAGCTGACGCCGCCGGCCGACGTCAAGCTCAAGGATCCCAAGGACTGGACCATCGCGGGCAAGGGCCTCTTGCGGCTCGACACCGCCGACAAGACCACCGGCACGATGATCTACGGCATCGACGTCAAGCTGCCGGGCATGCTGAACGCCGCAATCAAGGACTGCCCGGTGTTTGGCGGCAAGCTGAAGAGCTATGACGAAGCCAAGATCACCGGCATGAAAGGCGTCAAGAAGGTCGTCAAGGTCGGCGATACCGCGGTTGCGGTCGTTGCCGACACCTGGTGGCACGCCAAGACCGCGCTGGAAGCGCTGCCGATCGTCTGGGACGAGGGCGAGAATGCCAAGGTCTCCAGCGAGTCGATCGCGAAGTGGCTGGCTGAGGGCCTCGACGACGCGCAGCCGGCCTATGTCGGCAACAAGAACGGCGACGTCAAAGCCGCGATTGCCGGCGCAGCGAAGAAAGTCGAAGCCGTCTACAACTACCCCTACCAGAACCACGCCACCATGGAGCCGATGAACGCCACCGCGCTCTACACGGCCGACAAATGCGAGGTCTGGTGCGGCACGCAGAACGGCGAAGCCGTCTTCGCGGCGGTGCTGGAGGCCTCCGGCCTGCCAGCGGAGAAGTGCGACGTGTACAAGGTGATGCCCGGCGGCGGCTTCGGCCGGCGCGGCCAGACCGACTACGTCCGCCAGGCGGTCATGATCGCCAAGCAGATGCCGGGCACGCCGATCAAGCTGTTGTGGTCGCGCGAAGAGGACATGGCGCACGGCAGGTATCACCCGATCACCCAGTGCAAGATGACCGGCGCGTTCGACGCCAACAACAATCTGGTGGCGCTGCACTACCGCCTGTCCGGGCAGTCGATCCTGTTCTCGCTGCGCCCCGAAGCGCTGCAGAACGGCATGGATCCGGCCGCATTCCAGGGCGTCGCCCAGTCCGGCGAAGCCGCGTTCGGCTATTCGGTGCCGAACCTCCTGATCGAGCATGCGATGCGCAACCCGCACGTTCCGCCCGGCTTCTGGCGCGGCGTGAACGTCAATCACAACGCGATCTACATGGAATGCTTCATGGACGAGCTGGCCCAGGCCGCAGGTCAGGACCCGCTCGAATTCCGCCGCAAGCTGATGGGCAACCATCCCAAGCATCTGGCGGTGCTCAATGCCGTGGCCGAGAAGATCGGCTGGGACAAGCCGGCGCCGCAGGGCGTCTATCGCGGCATCGCGCAGGTCATGGGCTATGGCAGCTATGTTGCCGGCGCCGCCGAAATCTCGGTGACCGACGGCAACAAGATCAAGGTGCATCGCATCGTCGCCTCCACCGATCCCGGCTACGTCGTCAATCCGGCGCAGGTGGAGCGGCAGATCGCCGGCTCCTTCGTCTATGGCCTGTCCGCGTTGTTCTACGGCGGCTGCACCGTCAAGGACGGCAAGATCGAGCAAACCAACTTCGACACCTACAACTCGATGCGCATCAACGAGATGCCGAAGGTGGAATCGGTGATGGTGCCGAGCGGCGGGTTCTGGGGCGGCGTCGGCGAGCCGACCATCGGCGTCGCGGCGCCGGCGGTGCTCAACGCCTATTTCGCGGCGACGGGCAAGCGCATCCGCTCGGTGCCGCTGCGCGACCAGAACATCACCTTCGCCTGAGAAACGCCGCGGCGGCTGCAACGGCCGCCGCGGCATTTTTGCCTGGATGATCCTGATGACCACGCGCCCGGTGACACGGCGGAATGCCGTGCTCGGCATCACCGCGGCCGCCGCAACGCTGGCGCGGCCATCGGTCCCGCGTGCGCAGTCGGCAGCACGTATCGTCGTGGTCGGCGGCGGGTTCGGCGGCGCGGCCTGCGCCCGCGCGCTGAAACGCGCGCAGGAAAACCTGCAAATCATCCTGATCGAACCGAACGCGGTCTTCACCTCCTGCCCCTTCAGCAACGAGGTGATTGCGGGCCTGCGTGAGATCGACGCGCAGCAGTTCGACTATGACAAGCTCGCCGCCGAGGGCATCACCGTGATCGGCGAGGCCGTCACCACAATCGAGCCGCAGCGGCGCAGCGTCGTGACGACCGACGGCGTCGCGCTGCCCTATGACCGTCTCGTACTCTCCCCTGGCATCGACTTCCATTTCGAGGCCCTGCCCGGCTATGACGAAGCGGCATCCGAGAAAATGCCGCACGCCTGGAAGGCCGGCGCGCAGACGCTGCTGCTGCGCAGGCAACTGGAGGCGATGGCGGACGGCGGCACGGTCGCCATCGCCATCCCGGCCAACCCGTCGCGTTGCCCGCCGGCGCCCTACGAACGCGCCAGCCTGATTGCGCATTACCTGAAGACGAAGAAGCCGCGCTCGAAGGTGCTGGTCCTCGATGCCAAGGACAATTTTTCGCAGCAGCGGCTGTTCGAGAAGGCGTGGAAGGAGCTCTATGGCGACATGATCGAGCGTATCGCGCTGTCGCAGGGCGGTCGCGTCACCTCGGTCGATCCTTCGACAAGGACCATCATCACCGAGTTCGGCAACTACACGCCTGATGTCGCCAACGTCATCCCGCCGCAACGCGCCGGCCGCATCGCCGAGATCGCGGGCGCGGCGGATGCGACCGGCTGGTGCCCGATCGATCCCGTGACATTCGAGTCGAAGCTCGTCCCGAACATCCATGTCATCGGCGACGCCTGCCTCGGCGGCGGCATTCCCAAATCGGCGTCGGCCGCGAGCGCACAGGGCAAGGCCTGCGCCGCCGCCATCCTCAACCTGTTCGCGGGCCGCGCGCCGGAGACGCCGCGGCTGACCGGCGTCTGCTACAACA
This sequence comes from Bradyrhizobium sp. 482_C4_N1_8, assembly GCF_052075965.1. Taxonomy (NCBI): domain Bacteria; kingdom Pseudomonadati; phylum Pseudomonadota; class Alphaproteobacteria; order Hyphomicrobiales; family Nitrobacteraceae; genus Bradyrhizobium; species Bradyrhizobium sp. 482_C4_N1_8. The sequence continues at coordinate 7,015,950 of NZ_CP197231.1, forward strand.
CGGCCGCGCCCGGCTACGGCTTCTCGCTCGCCGGCAATTACCAGCCCAGGGGCGACATCTTTGCCGAGGTCGAGGGCGGCGCGACCAGCCCGGTCGATGCGCCGCGCGAGCTGCGCGCCCGCGAGGCCGCGGAGGCAGAACGCTGGTTTCAAACCATCACGGCGGACACCTTTGGCTAGAGCATTCCTTCATATCGCAGCGCTGATCGCCGCCGGCGTTGCCCTGGCTTGCGGCGCAAGAGCCGACGAGCTCGTGCGCTACAAAATCATCGGTGACACCATCCCGGAGCCGCTCACGGGCTCACCAGCCGATCCCGCGCGTGGACGCGCGCTGGTGGTTGCGCGCACCACGACCTGCATCCTTTGCCATTCCGGTCCGTTCCCGGAGGCGCGGTTCCAGGGTGACCTCGCACCCGATCTCACCGGCACCGGAAACTGGTGGTCGGCGGGCCAGTTGCGGCTGCGGCTGGTCGATGCATCGCGCTACAACCCGCAGACCATCATGCCGTCCTATTATCGCAACGACGGGCTGGTCCGGGTCGGGCGCAATTTTGCCGGCAAGCCGATATTATCCGCCGCGGAGATCGAAGACATCGTGGCCTTTCTTGTAACGCTTCGGAACTAGCTTCATGCCAACCACGCGACGACAATTCCTGAGTATTGCAGGCGGCGCGACGGTCGCCGGGACGATCCCGATCGTCACGCTGCGACCGCTGGAAGCGACGCCCGCGATGCTCAGCACCGCCATCCGCAACGTCGTCGGCGAAGCCCAGATTCGCACCGGCAAGGTCAAGCTCGACATTCCGCCTCTGGTCGAGAACGGCAACACGGTGCCGATGACGGTGAGCGTCGCAAGCCCGATGACCGCAAACGACTACGTCAAGAGCATCCACGTCTTCAACGAGAAGAACCCGCAGCCGAACATCGGCAATTTCTATCTCAATCCCTCCTCCGGCCGCGCCCAGGTCTCGACCCGGATCCGGCTCGCCGACACCCAGAAGGTGGTGGCAATCGCACGCATGTCCGATGACACGTTCTGGCAGGTCGCCGCCGACATCGTCGTGACGCTGGCCGCCTGTACCGAGGAGATGAACTGATGGCCGCGCTCATCAACGTCCCGGCAAAAGCCAAACGCGGCGATGTCATCGAGATCCGCACGCTGACCTCGCACATCATGGAGACCGGCTTCCGCCACACCGCGGACGGCGCGCTGGTGCCGCGCGACATCATCACGAGCTTTACGTGCCGCTACAATGGCACCGAAGTTTTCCGCGCCGACCTGTTTCCGGCGATCGCGGCCAACCCATACCTCTCCTTCTTCACGGTCGCGAAGGAGAGCGGCAAGTTCGAATTCGAATGGATCGGCGACAACGGCTATTCGTCGACCGCATCGGCCTCGATCACGGTCGAATGATCTTTTGGCGCGCGATAGCGGCGGCAACATTGTTGGCCGCGGCCCCTGCCCTGCTCGCCGGCGAGATTCCGCCGGACGCGCGCCGCTCCGGCTATTCGTTCATGGGGCCGGACACGCGCGCGATGCAGGATGACGACACGTCCAATCCGGGCATGCTTTTCGTGCTCGACGGCGAGGCGCTCTGGGCGAAGAAGGCCGGCAGCGCCGACAAGGCCTGTGCGGACTGCCACGGCGATGCAACGACCAGCATGAAGGGCGTCGCGGCGCGCTATCCGGCCTTCGACAAGGCGCTGGCGCGCCCCGTCACCCTCGACCAGCGCATCAACCTCTGCCGCGCCAATCATCAGCAGGCGCCGGCGCTGCCCTACGAGAGCCACGACCTCCTGGCGCTGTCCGCCTTTATCGCCCACCAGTCCCGCGGCGTCGCGATCTCGGCCGGCGATGATCCGGAGCTGAAGCCTTTCGTGGCGCAGGGCCGCGACCTCTTCATGCGGCGCGAGGGTCAGCTCAACCTCGCCTGCACCAACTGCCACGACGACAATTTCGACAAGCGTCTTGCGGGCGCGCCGATCACGCAAGGACAGCCGACCGGCTATCCGCTCTACCGCCTGGAGTGGCAGACGCTGGGGTCGATCGAGCGAAGGTTGCGCAGTTGCATGACCGGCGTACGCGCCCAGGCCTTTGATTACGGCGCGCCCGAGCTGGTCGCGCTTGAACTCTACCTGATGTCGCGGGCGCGCGGCCTGCCGATGGAGACGCCTGCCGTGCGTCCCTGAGTCCCCAGATTAGGACTAGGCAGGCGTGGCACGGCCGTTAGTATCCCTCCCAAAGAAAATGAATCAGAGGGAGGGATTTGACGTGGCCAACCATAACATCTCGCGCCGCACGCTGTTGACGGGGACCGCCGCGGCTGGCGCGCTCAGCCTGACCGGACTACCGGCACGCGCCGAGGTCAACTGGAAGAAATACGCCGGGACCAAGCTGGAGGTGATCCTCGCCAAGGGTCCGCGCGGCGACAACCTGCAAAAAAACATCAAGGAGTTCACCGAGCTCACCGGCATCCAGGTGGAATCCGAACAGATCCCCGAGCAGCAACAGCGCCAGAAAGTGGTGATCGAGCTGACCTCGGGCCGGCCGAGCTTCGACGTCGTCCATCTCAGCTATCACGTGCAGAAGCGGCAGTTCGAGAAGGGCGGCTGGCTGGCCGACATGACGCCCTTCATGAAGGATCCGACGCTGACGGCGCCCGATCTCGTCGAGAGCGATTTCTCGGCCGCCGGCCTGCAATACGCCAAGAACGACAAGGGCCAGATGCTGTCGCTGCCCTGGTCGGTCGATTACTTCATCCTCTACTACAACAAGGAGTTGTTCCAGAAGAAGGGCGTCGCCGTCCCCAAGACCCTCGACGAGATGGTCGCGGCCGCCGAAAAACTGACCGACACCAAGGAAGGCACCTACGGTTTCGTCGGACGGGGCCTGCGCAACGCCAACATGACGTTGTGGACCAACTTCTTCCTCGACTATGGCGGCGAATTCCTCGACGCCAAAGGCAACATCCTCACGGACGGCCCCGAGGCGGTCGCGGCGACAAAGCTCTATCAGACGCTGCTGACGAAGGTCGCCCCGCCAGGCGTCGCCGGCTTCAACTGGATGGAGTCGATGGCCTCGTTCACGCAAGGACGTTCGGCGATGTGGATCGACGGCGTCGGCTGGGCGCCGCCGCTGGAGGACCCCGCCGCCTCGCGCGTCGTCGGCAAGGTCGGCTACACCGTCGTGCCGGCCGGACCGAAGGGGCAATATTCGGCCACCTATGGCGACGGCATCGGCATTGCCGCGGCGAGCAAAAACAAGGAAGCCGCCTATCTGCTCTGCCAGTGGGCGGTCTCGAAGCAGCAGGGCGCACGGCTGTTGCAGGCCGGCGGCGGCGTGCCGTTCCGCAACTCGATCCTCGGCGATCCCGAGGTCCAGAACGGCGTGAAGATGCCCAAGGAGTGGCTGCAGTCGGTGATCGATTCCGCCAAGATCAGCAAGCTCGGCCTTCCCGTCGTGATCCCGGTCGCCGAATTCCGCGATCTCGTCGGCGCGGCCCTCACCTCGACACTATCGGGCGCCGATCCCGCGACCGAGTTGAAGAAGGCTCACGATCAGTACCGGCCGATCCTGGAGCGCAGCGAAAAAGCGTGAGTGCGTTGACACAATCGACTCCGGCCGCGGCACAGTCTGATGCCGCGCCGGAGAAGGCGTTGCGGCCGCCGTCCTACTGGCCGTTCGTGGTGCCGGCGCTGGTCGTCGTGCTCGCGATCATCATCTTCCCGTGGGTCTTCACCATCTGGATGAGCCTGAACGAGTGGAAGGTCGGCTCACCGACCACCTTCGTCGGGTTTTCCAACTATCTGCGGCTGACGAGCGATCCCCGCTTCATCGACGCGGTGGGCCACACCATGGTCTACACTTTGCTATCGGTGCTGCTGCCGCTGATTCTCGGCACGTTCGCGGCCGTCGTGTTTCACCAGAAATTCGTCGGCCGCGGCTTTCTGCGCGGTATTTTCATCATGCCGATGATGGCGACCCCCGTCGCGATCGCGCTGGTCTGGACCATGATGTTCCACCCGCAGCTCGGCGTGCTGAACTACCTCTTGTCGCTGGTCGGGATCCCCGCACAGCTCTGGGTCTTCCACCCCGCGACCGTCATTCCCTCGCTCGTGCTGGTCGAGACTTGGCAATGGACGCCGCTGGTCATGCTGATCGTGCTCGGCGGCCTCGCCGCCATCCCGACCGAGCCTTATGAAAGCGCGCAGATCGACGGCGCCAGCTTCTGGCAGGTGTTCCGCTTCATCACCCTGCCGCTGATCATGCCGTTCCTGTTCATCGCCGGCATGATCCGCATGATCGACGCCGTGAAGAGTTTCGACATCATCTTCGCGATCACGCAGGGCGGACCGGGCTCGGCGTCGGAGACGATCAACATCTATCTCTACAGCGTAGCCTTCACCTATTACGACCTCGGCTACGGCTCGGCGATCGCGGTGGTGTTCTTCCTCCTCATCGTCGCCCTCGCGGCCGTGATGCTCTATGCCCGCCAGCGCATGCTGTGGACCGAAATCGCGAGCGGCGCATGAGCTCAAGTCAAGTCAACCCAAGTCGAATCAACCTACGTCAGGTCATTGGCAGGATCGGTCTGTGGCTCTCGGTGTTCGTCATCGTGTCGCCGGCGATCCTGTTCTTCCTCTGGATGGCGTCGCTGTCGCTCAAGTTCGAGGTCGACAATGCCGCCTACCCGCCGGTGTTCATCCCCGATCGCATCGCCTGGAAGAACTACGCCGACGTGCTCGCTTCCAACCGCTTCCTGACCTATTTCGTCAACAGCCTGATCGTCACCGGCGGCGCGACCACGCTGGCCCTGCTCGTCGGCGTTCCCGCCGGCTACGGCATCGCGCGCATGGCCGCGCACAAATCCGCGATCGTGATCCTGATCGCGCGCATCACGCCCGGCCTGTCCTATTTGATCCCGCTGTTCCTGCTGTTCCAGTGGCTGGGATTGCTCGGCACGCTGGTGCCGCAGATCATCATCCATCTCGTCGTGACGGTGCCGATCGTGATCTGGATCATGATCGGTTACTTTGAGACGACACCGATGGAACTGGAGGAAGCCGCCCTGATCGACGGCGCCACGCGGTGGCAGGTCTTTCGACACGTCGCCCTGCCGATCGCCAAGCCCGGGATCGCGGTCGCCTTCATCCTCGCCGTGATCTTCTCCTGGAACAATTTTGTGTTCGGCATCGTGCTGGCCGGACGCGAGACGCGCACCCTGCCCGTCGCCGTCTACAACATGATCTCGTTCGACCAGTTGAGCTGGGGTCCGCTGGCCGCGGCCGCGCTGATCGTCACTCTCCCGGTGCTGCTGCTCACAGTGTTCGCCCAGCGACAGATCGTGGCGGGGCTCACGGCGGGGGCGGTCAAGGGCGGGTAGCTGCGCCAATCTCAATCCTCTGGGGAGCGCACTCTTGCGCGCTTCCCGCGCCACGAGCACGCGCTCTACTTGGAGTTGACGCAAGGTTTTCGCGTGTATATGCTACATACCGTAGCACTACGATGCGCGATGGAAGTCGCGCCTGCGTACGAGACGCCACATGTCAGCTCGCCCTCTGATTCCGCGCCGAAAACTGTTTGGCAATCCGACCTACGTCGGCACCAAGTTGTCACCAGATGGGCAATGGCTGTCCTGGCTCGCCCCTGTCGATGACGTTCTGAACGTCTGGGTTTCTCCGGTCGACAGCATTGCGGCGGGCCAGCCCGTAACACGCACCACGGGCCGACCAATCAACTGGCAGAGTTGGAGCCCGGACGGCCGCTACATCATGTTTCTCAACGACGAGAACGGCGATGAGAATCTGCGCCTGTTCGTCGTCGATCCCCGCAGTTCAGAGCTCCGGGATCTCACGCCCTTTGCCAATGTCCGAGCGATGCCGACGCACTGGTCGCACATGGTTCCTGACAAGATTGCAGTCAGCCTCAACGATCGCGACCCGCGCTGGCACGATGTCTACGTGCTCGACCTCGCAACCGGCGAACGCAGCCTGGTTTGGGAAAATCGCCAGGAGTTCCATTACGTCGGGCTCGACTGGCAGTTGAAGCCGCGCTACGCGCACAGCAACGCGCCTGACGGAGGCACACGGCTCTGGCGTATTGACGACGGCGAGGTCACGCATTGGCGCGATACCTCATACGAGGCCTACATCAGCACCCGGCCCTGGAATTTCGACGCGGAGGGCAACTACCTCCATATGACTTCGAGCGTCACGCACGACAAGTCGGCCCTGCTAAGCATCAACTGGTCGACGGGTGACGAACGTGTCTTGTTCGCAAGCGACCGCGCCGATGTGACGGGAGCCATATTCAACACCCGGACACTCGAACCCGAAGCGGTCTGCATCGATCCCGGTCGGCAGGAATGGACGGCTTTCACGCCTGCGATTGCGGCCGAGCTTGATCTGATCAAGGCGCGACTACGCGACCACGCGTTTTATGTTGAGAGCCAAACCGACGATGGCCGCCGATGGATCGTGGCGAGCCACGCGCCGGATCAACCCATCACATATCATCTCCTTGACCGCGACAAGCAGACCATCACCGAGCTGTTTTCGGCGCGCCCCGAGCTGAAGCCCTACCGCCTCGCTTCGATGCAGGAAGTGCAGGGCAAATCGCGCGACGGCCTGCCCCTCGTCTCGTACCTCACGCTGCCCGCCGACATCGATGGTGATCGCCCGCCTCGGCCGCTGCCGATGGTCCTCATCGTCCACGGCGGTCCGTGGGGACGGGATATCTACGGCTATCGCAGGGATCACCAATGGCTGGCCGATCGCGGCTACGCCGTGCTTTCGGTCAATTATCGGGGATCGACGGGCTTCGGCAAGGCGTTTGTCGCGGCGAGCGAGAAGGAGCATGCGCGAAAGATGCACGACGATCTCATCGACATGGTCGATTGGGCGATCGCCGAAGGCATCGCGCAAAAGGACAAAGTCGCGATTTTCGGCCTGTCCTACGGCGGCCTGGCCTCGTTCGTCGGCGCAACCTTCACGCCGGACGTCTTCTGCTGTTCCGTGCCGGTCGTCGGCATCTCCAACCTGCAAACCCTGCTGGAGTCGATGCCACCCTATTGGGCCGGCTTTGCGGAATTCATGTATCGCAGCTACGGCGATCCCCGCACCGAGGAAGGCCGTAAGCTGCTCGCCGAACGTTCACCGATCAACAAGGTCGACAACATCAAGAAGCCCATGCTGATCTTTCATGGCGCCAACGACGTTCGCTGCAAGATCGCGGAAAGCGACACCATCGCAGCGGCTATGCAGGCGAAAGGCATTCCCGTGACCTACATCGTCTATCCCGATGAGGGGCACGGATTCCAGAGGCCGCCGAACCAGCTCTCCTATCTCGCAATTGCCGAGGCGTTCTTTGCACGGCATCTGGGTGGCGCCTGCGAGCCCGTTGGCGAGGATTTCCGGGGATCCAGTCACGAGGTTCGTGCCGGGGCCGATATCCTGTCCGATCTGGGCGTCGCCTAAAAAAACGCCGCCGGGCGACATGGTGTCACCCGGCGGCGATCAATACTGGCCGATGCCTACTCCGCCGGCGCGGCGTGCATCTCCGGATGGGCGGCGTAGCGCTCGGTGGCGCCGAGCTTGCTGGCGGAAAACAGTCCCGCCGCCATCACCGCGTAGGCGAACGCCACCGCGGGCGTGACGCCGAAGCCGCCGCCAATACCCACGGCCTCGCCATGCATGAAGCCGAAGTAAGTGAGCACGGCACCGACCAGCGCGAAGGCCGAGGCCTTCTCGAAGTCGCGCTCGATGATGAAGACACCGATCGCACCCAGGATGAGGCCGCCGAGGATGGAGCCGCCGCCCATCACCTCTAAGCCGTGATAGAACACGCCCTGCTGTGGCAATGCTGCGATCGCCGCGGCCTTGACCGCGTCGGCCTTGTCGGCGGCGAGACCGCCGACAGTGGTCGCCGCCATCATGGTCGAGCCGAGCATCGTGTCGATCTGGAGCTTGGCCCAGGCAGCAAGATGCGGCGTCAGCGCCAGCACGATCGCGGGCGCGTGCTTGACCGGTGTGGTCTGGAACGCCTGCGCGCCGATCAGCATGCCGATATAGAGCAGGATCGGCGAGATCGCGACGACGGGCACCAGTGCCAGCAGCACCGAGATGATGCCGAACCAGGCCAGCACCACCACCATGATGCCGGTCGCAGCCGAATAGCCGATGCGGCCGCCCATCGCCTTCCAGCCGGGATGACCGATATAGACGGCGTTGATGAAGGGGTTGCCCATCAGGCAGCCGATCAGGCTGACGACGCCGTCGGCGGTCAGCACCCGCGTGGTGGGATATTCGTCGCCGGCCGCTTCCGCGCTCTCGACATTGTCCATGGCCTCGACGAGGTCGTAGATGCCGAAGGGAATGGCGGTAACCAGGATGACGCCTAGGAATTCGAAGCCGGAGAAGACATAGCCTACCGCCGGAATCGGCACCGAGAAGCCGAAGTTCGCGAAAGCGTCGCCGACGCCCTTGACGCTCAGCCCACCGAGACCGAGGCCGAACAGGTTCGAGCCCCAGGCGATGACCATGCCGACCGCGATCGCGACGAGGCCTGCGGGAATGCCGCGCCAATATTTCACGCCGCCGAACCAGCTCACCAAGATGATGGCGAAGCAGACCAGGCCGATTTGCGGCGTCATGTACATCTCTAACGCCGGACGCATCGAGATGAAGGTGACGGAGACGCCGGCGAGCGTGCCGAGCAGCGCCGCGCGCGGCGTGATCTTGCGGATGAACGGTGCGATGAAGCCGCCGATCATCAGGATAAAGCTCTGGAAGAACACCCAGACGAGGCCGGCCGACCAGCCCTTGAGCGGATCACCGGTCTTGATCGTGATCGGCAGCATGATCACGAAGGTGACGATGAACATGTGCGGTACGCTGACGCCCGAGGGCAGTGCGCAGACGTCGTTACGGCCCGTCTTCTGCGCCAGCCGATAGGCGAGATACGCGTAGTAGAAGGTGGAGAGACACATCATCAGCCCGAGCGCGGGCAGGATGCGGCCGAACACGAGACTATCAGGCATCTTCAGGACGAAGCGCAGCAGGCCCGTGAGCACCAGCATGTTGACGAGGATGTTGGTGCCGAAGCCGAAGAACGCGTTCCAGTCGCCCGATGTCCATAGTGCCGGCTTGAACTCGGACTTGCTCAGATCAGATTTACCGGCCGTCCCCGTCAATGTGCTCATGACATTACCCCTGTGTGGTCGAAGTCTTCATTGCCTCCAGTACTGCGGCTGAGTCCGCGACCCAGCCGAAGATGCCGCCCTGGGCCTTGATCATCTTCAGGCCCATCTCGTGAAATTGCGGGAAGTAGGATGCGCAGCCGTCCGAGATGACGACACAGCGATAGCCGCGGTCATTGGCCTCGCGCACGGTGGTGTTGACGCACACTTCCGTTGTGACGCCGCAGACGAGCAAGTTCTCGATGCCGTATTTCTCCAGCACGTCCGTGAGCTCGGTGGCGTAGAAGGCACCCTTGCCGGGCTTGTCGATCACGACTTCGCTGTCGAGCGGATAAAGCTCGGGAATGATGTCGTGGCCGGCCTCGCCGCGAATGAGAATGCGCCCCATCGGGCCGGGATCGCCGATGCGCAAGGACGGCGCGCCGCGCTCGACTTTTGCGGGCGGCGCGTCGGACAGATCAGGTAAATGCCCCTCGCGCGTGTGGATCACCAGCATGCCGGTGTCACGCGCCGCCTTCAGCACCGCGCCGATCGGCTTCACCGCGCGCGCGAGCTGGCTGACATCGTTGCCAAGCGTCTCGCCGAAGCCGCCCGGCTCCATGAAATCCCGCTGCATGTCGATGATGAGAAGTGCGGTGGCAGGCCAGTCGAGCCTGATCGGCTCGGGCTCGGCGCTGATGACGCCCAGTGTCGGCTTGGTTGAGTTCAACATAACTCAAGGCCCCCGCGAGAACTCTCTTTGCCAGGAGTTCTGCAAACGCCGTGCCATTGTGTACAATAGCGGTGGGGCACAGGCCGCGAGAGAATTTGCTGCGCACTCAGAAGGTTACGTCAGCGGCTGACGGCTGCTTATTCCCTGTGCGACGGCTTTGCGACGTGCAGTTGCTTAAAGGATGAGCGGGCAGCGACGGACTCGCTCGCCGTCATTCCGTGGCGACGCGACAGCGTCGAGCCCGGAATCCATCGGGCCGCAGTACGCGAGGAAAGTGGATTCCGGGTTCGCGCTGCGCGCGCCCCGGAATGACGGCGGAGGCCGTAGCGCTACCGCCCCGTGCCGTACAGCTGCCGATACTCCATCTCATACGGCGCATACGAATCCTTCAGCGTCGCCATGTTGAGCAGCATGGTGGCCACCACCGCGCCCGTCTTGCCGAACACGCGCGTTTTAATCCAGGCACTCTCGGTGCGGCGGCTGCCGGAGAGCGCGACAACCTCACGCTCGATTTCGTACTCCTCATCGACGAAGAGCGGCCCCTTGATCAGCCTGATCTCCTGATCCGCGAACAGGCCGACCGCCGGCCCCTTCGCCGGCAGCGGATCGTCCTTGGAACGGTACTGGAAGAGTACGCTCAACATCTCCATCGGGATGATGGCCTTCCCCCACGGATTGTCGGCGCCTGAATAATATGGCGAGTTCTCGGTGATGACGGCGAGCTTCTGCCGGAGAGAGAACGGATAGAGGTCGCCCATGTTCTGGTCCAACGCCATCCGCACCGTCTGCCGTTTGCTGGTCTGCGCCACCTTCACATCGCGCAGGATCACGGGATCGGCGAGCGGCTTGAGCTCGGTGAGGCGCGCCTCGAGCGCGGTCGCCGCATGAGGTTCGCCGACCGAGGCCGTGCCGCGCAGCACCTCGGTGCCGTCGCGCTTGACCATCTGGATCTGGCACTGGCTCGTGCCGGGCAGCGGCTTCGACAGCATCGCCTGCACCTCCTCACCTTCGAAGCAGGCGTTGCGGTAATGCGCGGACAGGCAACCGCTCTCGAACCAGGCCTGCCCCCACAGCCGCGCGCCGAGCGGGGCGAACTGGCTGAAATGTGTCGGGCCTTCGATGGTGCCGCCCTTGAAGCCGAGCTTTTGCGCGGTGGCATCGTCGTGGATCGAGGCGTGCGCGTCGTAGACTTGCGCGTGAAGCATCTGGCGCGGCTGGCGCCACGGGCCAATCAGCGCCTCGGCCGTCTCTGTAATCTCGGTGTCGAATGCGTTTGCAGCCATGGTGTCCTCCACAGGCAGCCATGACTAGCAGGAGCGCCACGGATGCGGCTAGCCGTATTGACTTCGCCGGCCCATGCTCTTGACTGTCGCAATTCGCGTCGCGCCGCCGCTATCCCTCCCGCAGCGCAAACCCCCACGCCGAACGAGAGACGAGGACTCCTGAAATGACGCTGATGCAGGTCGAGCTGGACGACAAATACCGGCTCGAATCGAAGCGGATCTTCCTGTCCGGCACGCAGGCGCTGGTTCGGCTGCCCATGTTGCAGCGCGAACGCGACCGGCTTCAGGGCCTCAACACCGGCGGTTTCATCTCGGGCTATCGTGGTTCCCCGCTCGGCATGTACGACCACGCGCTGTGGCGCGCGAAGTCGCACCTCCAGCAGCACGACATCGCCTTCGTCCCCGGCCTGAACGAGGACCTGGCTGCGACCGCCGTCTGGGGCAGCCAGCAGGTCGGCCTGTTTCCCGGCGCCAAGGTCGATGGCGTGTTCGGCATCTGGTACGGCAAGGGCCCCGGCGTCGACCGCTCGGTCGATGCGCTCAAACATGCCAATGCGGCCGGCACCTCGCTCAATGGCGGCGTGCTGGCACTCGCCGGCGACGACCACGGCTGCCAGTCCTCGACGCTGGCGCATCAGAGCGAGCAGGTGTTCGCGGCGGCGCTGATCCCCGTGATCAATCCGGCAACGCTCCAGGATTATCTCGACCTCGGCCTCTACGGCTTTGCGCTGTCGCGCTTCTCCGGCTGCTGGGTCGGCTTCAAGGCGATCAGCGAGACCGTGGAAAGCTCGGCCTCGATTGACAGCGATCCCGAGCGCATCAAGATCGTGCTGCCCGATGATTTCGAGATGCCGCCCGGCGGCCTCAACATCCGCTGGCCCGATCCGCCGCTGGACGCCGAGAGGCGCCTGTTCGGCCCGAAGATGGCCGCCCTGCAGGCCTTTGCCCGCGCCAACCAGCTCGACCGCATCGTGCTCGATTCCAAGCCGGCACGGCTCGGCATTCTCGCGACCGGCAAGGCCTATCTCGATCTGCGCCAGGCGCTGGCCGATTTGGGCATCACCGACAAGGAGGCGCAGGACCTCGGCCTGCGCATCTACAAGGTCGCACTGACCTGGCCGCTGGAGGAAAGCGGCGCCAAGCGTTTCGCCGAAGGTCTTCAGGACGTGCTGGTGGTCGAGGAGAAGCGCGGCTTCATCGAAGACCAGCTGATGCGCATCCTCTACAATATCGATGCCTCCAGGCGGCCGACGGTCACCGGAAAACGCGACGAGCGCGGCGCGCCGCTGCTGCCGAGCGAGGGCGAGCTGACGCCGACCATCGTCGCGGGCGCGCTGGTGGCACGCTTGCGCAAGCTCGGGCATCACAGCCCGGTGCTGGAGCAACGCCTCGCCCGGCTCGAGGCCTTCGACAGTCCCGTCACATCAAGCACGCAGATCAAGCTCGCGCGCACACCGTTCTTCTGCTCGGGCTGCCCGCACAACTCCTCGACGCGCGTGCCCGAGGGAAGCCGCGCCATGGCCGGCATCGGCTGCCACGGCATGGCCTTGAGCATGCCGACCCGCCGTACCGATCTGATCTCGCATATGGGCGCCGAGGGCGTGAACTGGATCGGCCAGTCGCCCTTCACCACCGAGAAGCACATCTTCCAAAACCTCGGTGACGGCACCTACACCCATTCTGGCCTACTTGCGCTGCGCGCGGCTTCCGCCGCCGGCATCAACATCACCTACAAGATCCTCTACAACGACGCGGTCGCGATGACCGGCGGCCAGCCCGCCGAAGGCGCCTTCAACGTCGCGCAGATCGCGCATCAGGTCTGGGCCGAGGGCGTCAAGCGACTTGCGATCGTATCGGACGATCCGACGAAGTATCCGGAAGGCAACTACTTCCCGCAGCGCGCGACCATCCATCACCGCCGCGAGCTCGACGCCGTCCAGCGCGAGCTGCGTGACATCAAGGGCCTCACGGTCGTGATCTACGACCAGACCTGCGCAGCCGAAAAGCGCCGCCGCCGCAAGCGCGGGCTCTATCCCGATCCCGCAAAGCGTGCCTTCATCAACGAGCTGGTCTGCGAAGGCTGCGGCGACTGCTCGCAGGCCTCCAACTGCGTCTCGGTGCAGCCGCTGGAGACGGAGTTCGGCCGCAAGCGCCAGATCGACCAGTCGAACTGCAACAAGGACTTTTCCTGCGTCGAGGGTTTCTGCCCGAGCTTTGTCACCGTGCACGGCGGCAGCCTGAAGCGGATGAAGACGTCGGCGGTCGATTCCGGACAGTTGTTCGCCGACCTGCCGCTGCCTCCTGCCCGCGAGCTCGAGGCGCCGTACAACATCCTCGTCACCGGCATCGGTGGCACCGGCGTCATCACCATCGGCGCGCTGCTCGGCATGGCCGCCCATGTCGACGGCCGCGGCTGCTCGGCGCTCGACTTCACCGGCCTGTCGCAGAAGAACGGCGCGGTGATGAGCCATGTCCGCATTGCACGGAGGCCGGAGGACATCTCCGCGGTCCGCATCACCACCGGCGGCGCCGACGTCATTCTCGGCTGCGACATGATCGTCTCGGCAGGTCCCTCCGCGCTGAGCCGTGCCGAACGCGGGGTGACGAAGGCGTTCATCAACGCCGACCTGCAGCCGACCGCGAGTTTCGTGCAGAATCCCGATCTCGACTTCGAGATGGGCACGATGCAGACCGTGCTGCGTGACGCCGTCGGCGACACGAACCTCGACATCATCGACGCGACAGGCATTGCCTCGGCCCTGATGGGCGACTCGATCGCGACAAATCCCTTCATGCTCGGCTTCGCCTTCCAGAAGGGCGCGATCCCGCTGTCGCTGGAGGCCCTGCTCCGCGCCATCGAGATCAACGGCGCGGCGATCGAGATGAACAAGCTGGCCTTCACCTGGGGACGGCTGGCCGCCCACGACATGTCGCGCGTGCGCAGCGTGCTGCAGTTCAAGAGCCGCGCTTCCGCGCCGACGAAGTCGCTCGACGACGTGATCGCGACCCGCGCGGAGTTTCTGACCGGCTATCAGGACAAGGCCTACGCCGACCGCTATCGCACGGCCGTCGCCAAGGTGCGCAAGGCAGAGAGCACAGTCTCGCCCGCGTCCACGGAGCTCACCGAGGCGGTCGCCAAAAACCTGTTCAAGCTGATGGCCTACAAGGACGAATACGAGGTTGCACGGCTCTACACCGACGGCAGCTTTGCCAAGAAGGTGTCGGAGAAGTTCGACGGCGACTTCACGCTGAAGTACCACCTCGCCCCGCCGATCTTCGCGCAGCGCGACAAGACCACCGGACACCTTCAGAAGAAGGAGTTCGGCGGCTGGATGATCCACGCCTTCCGCCTGCTCGCCAAGCTGAAGGTCCTGCGCGGCGGCGCGTTCGACCCGTTCGGCCGCACCGAGGAGCGCCGGACCGAACGGAAGCTGGTCGCGGATTATCTCGGCATGATCGACCAGCGGATGGCCGGGCTGAAGGCGGAGCAGATCCCGCTGCTGGCGCGGCTCGCCCGCGTGCCCGAGACGATCCGCGGCTTCGGGCACGTCAAGGAAGCCAATATCAAGCTGGCGGCGGCCGAGACAGCGCGGCTGGAGGCCGAACTGGAGAACAGCCGCTTTGCGGCGGCGGCGGAGTAGCGGGGGTGCTGTCGCCTCATTCTCGGTGTCATCGCCCGCGAAGGCGGGCGATCCAGTACTCCGAGGCGGTTGTGGTTGAATCGATAGGCCGCGGCGTACTGGATGCCCCGCCTTCGCGGGGCATGACGGTGGAGGTAGTGGCTAGACCGAAGCTGACACGCCGGCAGCCGTCTCACGCGCCGCACCACCCTCCGCCAGATGCCGCCCCGCGATATACCCGAACGTCAGCGCGGGCCCGAGCATGATCCCCGGCCCCGGATAATTCCCGTTCATGATCGACCCCATGTCGTTGCCGCAGGCGTAGAGACCTGCGATCGGGGCCCCGTCCTCGCGCAGCACGCGCGCCTGGGCATCCACCTTCATGCCGATGGCCGTGCCGAGATCGGCCGGATGGATGCGCATCGCGAAGAACGGCGCGCGGAGGATCGGCGCGACGCAGGGATTGGGCTTGTGCGTGGCATCGCCGAGGTGGCGCTGATAGATGGTGCTGCCGCGGCCGAATTCGGGATCGCGGCCCTGCTTCGCATCAACGTTGTAACCAGCGATCGTCGCCGTGAGCACGGACGGATTGACGCCGATCTTCGCCGCGAGCTGCGCGATGTCTGGAGCCTTGAGCAACTCGCCGCTCGCCAGATAGCGCCGGAGGTTGAGCGTAAACGGCTTGATGCGGCCGAGGCCATAGCTCCACAGGAACTGACGGTCGCAGACGAGATAAAACGGCCGGTCCGGCTCGCCATTGCCGTCGCGCAACATCGCCAGCACGAACTCATGGTGCGACTGCGCCTCGTTGACGAAGCGACGGCCGGCCGCGTTGATGGCGATCACGCCGGGCTTGGCGTGGTCGGTCACCGTATGCGGAAAAACGCCACGGCTGCCATCGTCGCGACGGAACAGCGAGGCCGGCACCCAATAGGCCGGACTCGTCGCCTCCGTGTTGAGCGCGGCACCGGCCGTGGCCGCAAGCCGGAGCCCGTCGCCAGTGCCAGCGGTGCTGGCCGCCGAGACGAAACCAGCCGCGGCCGGGAAGAAGCGTTTGCGCAACACAGCGTCGTGCGAAAAGCCGCCGGTCGCAACCACCACGCCGCGACGCGCTGAGATCAGGCGGTCGCGGGAGCCGTGGCGGATGACAACGCCGCCGACGTGATCGCCCTGCATCGACAAGTCCTCAACATCGGCGCAGAAGAGAATCTCGACCTGCCGCGCCAGCAGCGAGGCATAGAGCCGCGCCGCGAGCGCGTTGCCGAGATGCAGCGTCGTGCCGCGCCGATTGCGTAGCCGCTGCAACGCGTATTCCGAAACGAGCCGCGCCGCGCGCAGGGTCGAACGCAACGATTTTCCGGCCCGGCGCAGATGCGGGATGTCGAGGCGGTTGACCATCATCCCGCCGAACAGCGTGAGCTCCGGCAGCGGCGCGCGCAGCCGCGCGAAAGGCGCGCCGAGCCGGGTGCCGTCGAACGCGACCGGCTCCAGCACGCGCCCGCCTGATGTCGCGCCCAACCGCTCCGGATAACAGTCCGGACAGGCTTTCACCGGCTGGAGGCGCACTTCCGTGTTGGCTTCGAGATAGGCGACCGCCTCCGGCCCGCGCGCGAGGAAGGCTGCGCGCAGGCCGGCATTGGCAGGCTCCGGCACCGTGCTCGACAGATACCGGACCGCGTCCGTGATGCTGTCGGACAGCCCGACGTCCTTCATCTTGGGATTGGCGGGGATCCAGACCATGCCGTCGCTCCAGGCGGTGGTGCCGCCGACGAACGCCGTCTTCTCGATCACCAGCACGCGCAAGCCTTCAGCGGCGGCCACCGCCGCGGCCGTCATGCCACCGGCGCCAGCGCCGACGACAATGACATCGTAGGTCTCATGCGCCGGAATCATGCGGCAAGGGTCCGGGAAAGAGGCATGACGCCGTCATACCTCGCCCGGAGGCACCAACGCTAGCGCGCCGGCTTGCGCTCGATCGGGTCGATATCGATCGCCCGCAAGCGGCCGAGCCGCAGCACGTCCATGGCGAGCCGCCGGCCGATCCGGTCGCGGTCGAGCACGCGGATCAGATCGTCGACGCCGTTGATATCGACACCATCGAGCTTGATGACGACGTCGCCGGGCAACAGGCCCGCCTTCGCCGCCGGTCCATTCGGCTCGATCTGCATCAAGAGCGCGCCCATCTTGTTGTCGACGCCGGCCAGTACCGCGTGCCGCCGCGGGACCGGTGCAGTCTGCCCGGCGACGCCGATAAAGGCGCGGCGGACATAGCCGTGGCGGATGATCTCCGACAGCACGAACTGCGCGGTGTTGCTGGCGACCGCGAAGCATATGCCTTGCGCGCCATTGATGATGGCGGTGTTGATGCCGATCACCTCGGCATTCGACGACACCAGCGGCCCGCCGGAATTGCCGGGGTTGAGCGCAGCATCGGTCTGGATCACGTCCTCGATGGTGCGGCCGCTCACTGAGCGGATCGAGCGCCCCAGCGCCGAGACCACGCCGGCGGTCACGGTCGACTCGAAGCCGAGCGGATTGCCGATCGCGATCACGAGCTGGCCGCGCCGCAGGGTCTTGGAGTTGCCGAGCGCGGCATAGGGCAAGTCGCGCACACCATTGGCGCGCAGCAACGCAAGGTCGGTGTCGGGATCGACGCCGAGTACGCGGGCCTCACCGACGTTACCCTCGACGTCCCGCAGCCGGATCTCCCTGGAGGAACCGACCACGTGGCTATTGGTGAGCACGAGCCCGTCCGGCGAGATCACGATGCCGGAGCCGAGCCCGCCGCGCTCGCGGCCGTTCGGCACCTTTGGCCCGGTCTCGACGCGCACGACGGCGGGGCCGACACGGTCGGTCACGTCGATCACGGCATTGGAATAGGCGTCCAGCAGAGCCCGGTCGTCGACCGGGGCAGACGCTGTCGCTCGCGATGACGCGGCGTCATCGACGATGTCTGAGGTAAAATCCAGCATGGCAAGAGTCCTTGAGGCTCACACAGATGGTGGCCTGTTCCTGCCAACGCAAGGGACCCGCCTGGGGCGCAAGGCTGGGCTGTCAGGACTTGACCTACCAAGGTGGCTAGGGCGCCCGCCGCAGCGTGCCCGCCCTCGCCTTGACCGGGTCGAGCAGCGACCAGTCGCCGTCCGGGAGCACGTAACCCTTGGGGAACGGCGCGCGCAGCTCGAGCCCGAGCGAGCGCAGCACCCGGTCGTCGCGGTAGTAGCATTGCAGGACGACGCGGACGAGCGTTGCGGCAGCCGCGCCGCCGGAGCTGCGGAACTCCTGCGCCACCGCATCGCGCCTGGCGGCATCGAGCTCGGCGAACGGTTGCCCTGCGAGCCGGGCCAGATGGTCCAGCGCCGCCGCCACCAATTTGGTGTCGCGGCCCAGCGTCGTCAGAATATCGGCCTGGATCGCGGGGTCGTCGGCGCCGGGCACCTTGTACTCGTCGCTGGCGGGCACGATCATCGCAGCGATGGTGCGGAGATCGTTGCATTGGGCGCGCGTGAGTTGATTGTCTGCGGACATGACGGCCTCAGTCGAACAAGTTTGCGAGGCGCTGCTTCATCTGGTCGGCGATGTAGAGCGCGAGGGCCTGGATGGTGGACGTCGGGTTCACGCCGCCCGAGGTGACGAAGATGCTGCCGTCGACGATGAAGAGATTTTTGACGTCGTGCGTGCGGCCCCATTCGTTGACGACGGAGCGTTCGGGGTCGGTGCCCATCCGCGCGGTGCCGAGCAGATGCCAGCCGCCCCACGGGATCGGCGAGTTGACGCAGATGTCGGTCGCCCCCGCCATTTCCAGAACCTCGCGGCCGCGCGCGAGCGCATGCTCCATCATCTTCCGGCTGTTCTCGCTGATCGAGTAGTCGATCTTCGGTGCTGGAATGCCGTGGCTGTCCTTCAGGACAGGATCGAGCGTGACGCGATTGTGCTCCTCCGGCAGGTCCTCGCAGATCGCGGAGAATCCCAGCCGATGGCCATTGAGCTTGCGGAAGACGCGGTGATGATCCGCGCCCCACGGCAAAATGCCCCTCTGCTCGCTCACGACAGCCTCGAACACCGGTCCTGCCCCGCGCACGAACTGGACGCCGTAGCCGCGTACGAAACCGCGCGACAGGTCGGTGTCATACCATTCCTTGCTCCACAGGCAGGTCGGCGGCGCGCGGTTGCTGTCGGTCGGCTCCTTCACATAGCCGTAGATCTGCGCATAGGGATGGAACATCAGGTTCTTGCCGACGAGGCCCGACGAATTGGCAAGACCGTGCGGGAAGCGGTTGGATGCCGAGTTGAGCAGCAGCCGGGGCGTGCCGACGCCGTTGCAGGCGATGATGACGACATGCGCCGGCTGGAACTGCTCGACGCCGTCCTTGTCGTAATAGACCGCGCCTGAGGCCATGCCGTTCTCGTCGGTGGTGATCTCGCGCACCCGGCAATGCGTGCGCAGCTCGACGCCGGCACGGATCGCGTGCGGCCAATAGGTAATGTCGGTCGAGGACTTTGCGCCTTGGGCGCAGGCCGGCGTGCAATGGCCGAGATTGATGCAGCGCGCGCGGCCCTCATAGTCCGTGGTCGCGACTGTCGTGTCCGACGGCCACCAGTGCCAGCCGAGCTTGTTCATGGCCTTGCCGATGATGGCGCCGGACAATCCCATCGGCTGCTGCGGCATCGGCGGATGCGTCAGCGGTGACAGCGGATCGCCCGATAGCCCAGACGTGCCCATGATGCGGTCGTTCTCTTCGAAGAACGGCGTCAGCGCGTCGTAGTCGATCGGCCAGTCGTCAGCGACGCCGTCGAGCGTCTTCACCTTGAAATCGGAGGGATGCAGCCGCGGCCAGTGCGCGGTGTACATCACCGTCGAGCCGCCGACCGCGTTGTAGTTGACGACCTTGATCGGCGAATTGTCGTCGTTGATCGGATAGTCCTCGGGCCGGCCGCGGACATTCGGGCTCGACGACCACTCCCCGTAGAACTTGGCCTCCCAGTCGCGGCCCGTGCTGGGATATTCCGCCGGGTTCATCCAGCCGCCCTGCTCCAGGCAGAGGATGTGCATCTTGGTCTCGGCCAGCGACCACGCGATCGCGGCACCTGAAGCGCCGGCGCCGATGATCAGGACGTCCACGGGGTCTTTCATCGAACTTTCTTCCTCCCGCCCTCGCCGCTTCAAGGGCGATTCGGTCTACGCAGGTTTTTGATCGTGCCGAACGATAGGGGCAGACCGGCCGGTCAGTAAAGGCTGGCCCGCGAATGTCGCACTTCGCAGGGCGCAGACCATTGGTATCGCGACCTCCGGATGCTAGGAACGAGGCGCCAGAGCAATCGATAGCGAGACGTTATGTCCTTTAGGAATTCATTTGCCGCCGCCCGCGCCTTCGCGCTTGTTTCGTTTCTCGCTCTGTCCGGGTTTCTGGCCTCTTCCGGGCCCGCCTCCGCGCTGACGGCGGCCGCGACCGTCCGGGACGCCAATTCGATCCAGCTCGGCGACGTCACCTACCGCCTCGACGGCGTCGACGCGCCCGAGCTGGACCAGGTCTGCATCGACGATCACGCCGATCCCTGGACCTGCGGCATCGAGGCCCGCGACCAGCTGGCGAAGCTGATCAACAAACGCAGCGTGCGCTGTGACGATGTCGGGCCGGAAAAGAGCTTCGGCAAACGGCACCGGGCGATCTGCACCGCCGAGGGCGACAAGGTCTCGTTGAACGAGCAGCTGGTCAAGCTTGGCTATGCCATCGCCCGCGAGCCGATCAAGGCGAACGTCAAGGCTGCCGCGGCCGATGCCAAAACCGCGTCAGCCGGCATCTGGAAGGGCTGCTTTGTTGCACCGCAAGAATTCCGCATGGGCAAGAAGGACGGCACGCTGCTCGGCGCCGCCTGCCGCGCCGACCGCGACAAGGAAATCCGCGCGGCGCTGTTTCCGGAGGAGCTGACCATGCCGCCGAGTTGCAGCATCAAGGGCAAGCTCGCCGTGCGCGCGCGCGTCACCGGCAATATCGGCATCTATCACTTGAGAGGCTGCCCAAGCTATCCCGCGACCACCAAGCCGGACCGCTGGTTCTGCTCGGAGGACGACGCGCAGGCCGCCGGCTTCCGCAAGGCCTACAATTGCCGCCGGCCGAAATGAGGAAGCCCGTCACGAGCATGTGAGCGGTAGCCGGAGACAGTATTGATCCGGAATTGAACTCTCTCGGTGGTTGCTACATCTAATATGTACGCAAGCGCTTTGCGCGAGCGTTCCTTGGCAGCAATCCGGCTTCGGTCCGATTGCTTTGCTCGGGCGTTTCCTCCCTAGACTTGGGCCGCTTGTCACAACAAGCGGCTCTTCTTTTTTGTGCGCCCTATTTCCGCATCGGCATGATCTGGTCCATCGGCGGCATGTTTGCATTCAGATGCCCCATGATCCAGACGGTGCCGCCGACGACCAGGAAGACGACCAGAAGGCCGAAGGCGAGCGCCAGCACGTTGTTGGTATTGTCAGGCCCGGTCGTGATGTGCAGGAAGAACACGAGGTGCACGCCCATCTGCGCGATCGCCAGCACGATCAGAGCGACGGGGATCGATGGCTGCCAGACCAGGTCGGTTCCGGCGATGAAGAATGACGTTGCCGTAAGCAGCAGCGCGAGGCCGAGCCCAACGACATAGCCGAGCACCCGCTCGCCGACGCTGTGTTGCTCTTCCTCGCCCGGTGCGAGATCGTGTCCGGTCCGCACATGCGTCTGATCGCTCATACGGCACTCCCAAGCAGGTAGACGACGGAGAAGACCCCGACCCAGACGATGTCGAGCGCATGCCAGAACAGCGCAAAGCACATCATCCGGCGCAAGACGTCGGCGCGAAAGCCCTTTGCGAATACCTGGGCTATCATGGTGAGCAGCCACAATATGCCGGCCGAGACGTGCAGGCCGTGGCATCCGACCAGCGAGAAGAACGAGGTCAGGAACGCGCTGCGCGACGGGCCATAGCCGCGTGCGACGAGGTCCGCGAATTCGCGGAACTCGATAGTGAGAAAGATCAGTCCGAGCACGCAGGTCACGGTCATGCCGAGATAGAACCAGAACCGGTTGCGCACGTCGGCGGCAATGCTGGCCATGCCGCAAGTGAAGCTCGACAGCAGCAGGCAGACCGTCTCGATCGCGACGTTGCGCTGCTCGAAGATCTCCGAGCCGCTGGGGCCGCCCGCGGTCTGGCCGGACAGCACCGCATAGGCCGCGAAGAAGCAGGAGAACATCACGATATCGGAGAGCAGGAAGACCCAGAAGCCGTAGGCGGTCACGATCCGCTTCGATGCCGGACCTGGATGCTCGACAACGAGCCCGATATGGTGGGGGTCGGCATGCGCGCGGCCCGCGGTCGCCGTCATCGACATCAGAGCGCTCCCGCCATGCTGACGAGGCTGCGCCGTTCCTCGATATTGATGCGATCGATCGCTGCGACCTCGTCGGCCGGAATGACGTATTCGTCATGGTCGCGCCAGGCGAACACGACGAAGGTCGCGAAGGCGCCGATGCCGCCCAGGATCACCATCCACCAGATGTGCCAGATCAGCGCGAAGCCCATGATGGTGGCGAAGAACGCGCAGACGAAGCCGGTCGGCGAATTCCTGGGCATCTCGATATCCTGATACTCCGGCCGATCATGCTCGAGCTGCTGCTGCTTGGCATGGGCCTTCTGATCCCAATAAGCATCCTCGCCGCGCACATCCGGATAGAAGGCGAAGTTGAACACGGGCGGCGGCGACGAGGTCGCCCATTCCAGCGAGCGGCCGTCCCAGGGATCGCCGGTGCGGTCGCGCAGGGCCTCGCGGTTGCGGATGCTGACCACGAGCTGCACGATCTGGCAGATCACGCCGATCGACAGCACGGCCATGCCGGCGGCCGCCACGAACATCCATGGCCGCCAGGCCGCGACGTCGTAGTGCTGCATGCGCCGGGTCATGCCGAGCATGCCGGCGATATAGAGCGGAATGAAAGTGACGTAGAAGCCGAGGAACGTGAACCAGAACGCCGCCTTGCCCCAGCGCTCGTCGAGACGAAAGCCGAACGCCTTTGGGAACCAGTATTCGAAGCCGGCGAAGGCGCCGAACAGCACGCCGCCGATGATGACGTTGTGGAAGTGCGCCACCAGGAACATGCTGTTGTGGAGCATGAAGTCGGCCGGGGGCACCGCGACCAGCACGCCCGTCAGCCCGCCGATGATGAAGGTAACCATGAACCCGACCGCCCACAGCATCGGCGTCGCAAAACGGATGCGGCCGCCATACATCGTGAACAGCCAATTGTAGATCTTCACGCCCGTCGG
This sequence comes from Bradyrhizobium sp. 482_C4_N1_8, assembly GCF_052075965.1. Taxonomy (NCBI): domain Bacteria; kingdom Pseudomonadati; phylum Pseudomonadota; class Alphaproteobacteria; order Hyphomicrobiales; family Nitrobacteraceae; genus Bradyrhizobium; species Bradyrhizobium sp. 482_C4_N1_8. The sequence continues at coordinate 7,039,059 of NZ_CP197231.1, forward strand.
TATCGCGATGATCATGCTGGCGATGCCGAAGATGGCGTTGACGTCGGGGCCAGCGCCCATCGTGAAGAAATGGTGCAGCCAGACCATGAAGGAGATGACGCAGATCGCCATGGTCGCGAGCACCATCGAGCGGTAGCCGAACAGCGCCTTGCCCGAGAAGGTCGACACCACCTCGGAGAAGATGCCGAAGGCCGGCAATACGAGGATATAGACCTCCGGGTGCCCCCAGGCCCAGATCAGGTTCATGAACATCATGACGTTGCCGCCGGCTTCATTGGTGAAGAAGTGGAAGCCGAGGTAACGGTCGAGCAGCAGCATCGCGAGCGTGGCGGTGAGGATCGGAAAGGCGGCGACGATGAGCAGGTTGGAGGCCAGCGTGGTCCAGCAGAACATCGGCATGCGCAGATAGTTCATGCCCTTGGTGCGCAGCTTCAGCACGGTGGTGACGAGGTTGATGCCGGCGACCAGCGTGCCGACGCCGGAGATTTGCAAAGACCACGCGTAATAGTCGACGCCGACGCCGGGCGAATAGGACAGTTCCGACAGCGGCGGAAAGGCCAGCCAGCCGGTGCGCGCGAACTCGCCGACCACGAGCGAGATATTGACCAGCAGCGCGCCGGTCGCGGTCAGCCAGAAGCCGACCGAATTCAGCGTTGGGAAAGCAACGTCGCGCACGCCGAGTTGAAGCGGCACGATCAGGTTCATCAGCCCGATCACGAACGGCATCGCCGTGAAGAAGATCATGATGGTGCCGTGCGCCGAGAATATCTGGTTGTAGTGCTCCGGTGGGAGATAGCCTTGTGACTGGTAGGCGACCGCCTGCTGGAGCCGCATCATGATGGCGTCGCTGCCGCCGCGCAGCAGCATGACCGAAGCGAGCAGGATGTACATCACGCCGATGCGCTTGTGATCGACGCTGGTGATCCATTCGTGCCAGAGATAAGGCAAATGACCTTTCACGACGACCCAGATCAGCACGCCGAGGATCGCGACCAGCACGACGGCACCCGCGACGAGGGGTATCGGCTGGTCGAACGGAATCGCCGACCAATCGAGCTTACCGAGCATCGTGGCCTCCACTATGCGGCCTGCCGGCATCGGAGAGTAGCTCCGGGCCGGGCCCTGGCGGAATGTGCTGGGTTGCGATCAGGTCGAACAGACGGGGATCGTCCAGGCGAAAGGTCAGCCTGTTCTTCTCGATGCCCTGCTGCATCAGCTTCGTATAGCTCTCCTCGTTCAGCACGGCATCGGTCTTCGCAATGGTCGCGACCCAATCCGGGAAGGCGAGCGGCGAGATCACGTTGACGTCGAACATCATGTCGGGAAAGCCGTCGCCGGAGAAATGCGCCGACAGACCCTGCAGCTTGCCCTCATTGTCGGCACGCAGGTTCAGCTTCGTCACCATGCCGTTCATGGTGTAGATCATGCTGCCGAGCTGCGGGATGAAGAACACGTTCATCACGCTCGACGACGTCAGCTGGATATTCAGCTCGGCACCAGCCGGCACCGTCAGCGTGTTGACGGTGGCGATGCGCTGGTCCGGATAGATGAAGAGCCATTTCCAGTCGAGCGAGACCGCCTGGATGCGGACCGGACTGCCGGTGCCCGGCACGGGCGCGGCGGGATCGAGCTGGTGCGAGCCGATCCAGGCGACGCCGCCGAGCAGGATCACGGTGAGCGCTGGGATCGCCCACACCACCATCTCGACGCGGCCGGAATAGACGAAGTCGGGCTGGTAACGTGCTCTCGGATTGGACGCGCGAAACCAGAACGCAAAGGCCAAAATCGCGAAAATGGTCGGCACCACGATCACGAGCATGATGAAGACGGAATCGACCAGGATGGTGCTGTTGGCGGCAGCCACCGGCCCTTTTGGATCGAGCAGATTCATCGGCAAGCCACTGGCGATTGGGAAACCCCAGGCGAGAGCCTAGCGCGGAAAAGCCCCCGCAACAAACGCAAGCTCGGCAGAACGGTTCCGCGATACGCCCGCTTAATTGTGCGCCGTGCCGCCCGGCGGCATGCAATTCCATGCGATGTCAATGACATCTGCGCGGGACCATCGGCCTTCTCTCCTGTCAGGGCGATTGCTAATCTGCACGAAAATAATTGGGATGAAACGACATGCAGGGCCCCGAGGACGATGCCGGCCTCGCCGGCAGGGTGGCACTGATCAGCGGCGGTGGCGCCGCTGGCGACGGCATCGGCAACGGCCGCGCTGCAGCAATCCTATTGGCCCGCGCCGGCGCAAAAGTGCTGGTGGCCGATCGCGACCTCAGGCTCGCCGAGCGCACGGTGGAGATGATCATGGCCGAGGGCGGCACGGCAGCAGCACATGGCGGCGACGTCACCAGCGAAGCCGATTGCAAGACACTGGTCGAGGCTACGCTCGACCGCTGGGGCCGGCTCGATTTCCTCGACAACAATGTCGGCATCGGCAGCCGCGGCAGCGTGGTCGACGAGACTCCCGAGCAGTATCGCCGTGTCATGCAGGTCAACGTCGAGACCATGTTCCTGCTCTCCAAGCACGCGATCCCCGCGATGATCAGGACCGCCAAGGGCGGCGCGATCGTCAATATCTCCTCGATCTCGGCGCTCAGGCCGCGCGGGCTCACGACCTACACGACCTCAAAAGCTGCGATCATCGGCCTGACCCGCGCTATGGCGGTCGATCACGGTCGCGACAACATCCGCGTCAACTGCATCTGCCCCGGACCGATGTACACGCCGATGGTCTATGCCCGCGGCATGAGCGAGCGGGCGCGCGCCAACCGCGCCAGGGCCTCCCTGCTCAAGACCGAAGGCACCGGCTGGGATGTCGGCCACGCCGTCAAATTCCTGCTCAGCAATTTTGCGCGCTACATCACCGGCCAAGTGCTGGTGGTCGACGGCGGCGTGACGCTGCAAGCGCCGGAACGTGAATCACAGGAACACTGAAAGGAACACGGATGGCCCGCCTGCCCTATCTCGAGGCCGACCAGGTCGCGCCCGAATATCGCGACATGCTCAAGCGCAACACCAACCTGCACAAGCTGCTGGTCAACTCGCCGGAGATGGCGCGCGCCTTCAACGGCATCGGCAGCTATATTCGCTTCAAGAGCAAGCTCGACCCGCGGTTGCGGGAGCTCGCGATCCTCCAGGTCGGCTGGATGGAGAAGTCGGAATACGAATTCACCCACCATGTGAAGATCGGCAAGGAGTTCGGCGTCACCGACGAGGACATCGCAGGTCTGATGGCGGAGACCGACGGCAAGCCGTCGAAGCTGGAGCCGCTCGCCAGGGCGATCCTGAAAGGCGCCCGCGAGATGGTGCGCGAGCTCGCGATGTCGGACGCGACCTTCGCCGAGATCAAGAAAGATCTCTCTGACGAGCACATGGTCGACCTCGTGCTCACCATCGCCTTCTATTGCGGCGTGGTACGCGTGCTCGCCACTATGAAGATCGACAACGAACCGTATTACAAAGAGGTACTCCAGCAGTACCCGATCCCGGGAGTGAAGTGACATGCGCTTGAAGGACAAGGTCGCGATCGTCGTCGGCGCCGGCCAGAGCCCCGGTGAAGGCATGGGCAACGGCCGCGCCACCGCGCTGACCTTCGCGCGCGAGGGTGCCAAAGTGCTGTGCGTCGACCACCACCTGGAATCGGCGCAGGAAACCGTCGATCTGATCGCAGCGGAGCAAGGCACCGCCGCGGCTTTCAAGGCCGACGTGACCAAATCCGCGGACATCAAGGCGATGGTCGCGGATGCGCTGGCGCGCTGGGGCCGCATCGACGTGCTGCACAACAATGTCGGCGTCAGCCTGTCCGGTGGCGATGCCGAGCTGCTTCAAATCACCGAGGAGGCGTTCGACCGTGTCGTCGCCATCAATCTGAAGAGCTGTATTCTGGCAGCGAAGGAAGTGATCCCGATCATGCGCACGCAAGGAAGCGGCGCCATCGTCAACATCTCCTCGATGGCCGCGATCACGACCTATCCTTACGTCGCCTACAAGGCGACGAAGTCGGCCATGATCGCCTTCACCGAGCAGCTCGCCTACCAGAACGCCGAATACGGCATCCGTGCCAACGTCATCCTGCCCGGCCTGATGAACACGCCGATGGCCGTCGACACCCGCGCCCGCGAATGGTCCAAGCCCCGCTCTGAAGTCGAAGCCGAGCGCGACAGCAAGGTGCCACTGCGCAGGAAGATGGGCACCGGCTGGGACGTCGCGAATGCCGCACTGTTTTTGGCGTCGGACGAGGCGAATTTCATCACCGGCGTGACGCTGCCGGTGGACGGTGGCGCGAGTGTGAGACGGGGGTAATTCGAGCGCGCTGCTTACCCTCCCCTGGAGGGGGAGGGAAACAGCGTCACTGCGGTGCGCGCGTCGCCCGCCAGATGGTGCCATTGCCGTCCTCCGACACCAGCAGCGATCCATCCTTCGCCACGGCGACACCAACCGGCCTTCCCCAGACCTCCGTGTCACTCACGACAAACCCCGTGACGAAATCCTCGTACTCGCCGGTGGGCTTGCCGTCCTTCATCCTGATACGGATCACCTTGTAGCCGGTGCGCTTGGAGCGGTTCCAGGAGCCGTGCTCAGCGGCGAAGGCATCGCCTTGATAGTCGGACGGAAACTGCGTGCCCTGATAGAAAGTCATGCCGAGCGAAGCCGAGTGCGGCTGGATCAGCACGTCGGGCACCGTCACCTTGTCCTTGAGGTCCGGCCGCGCGCCGGCGTGACGCGGATCTTCGTTGCCGCCGATATAGAACCACGGCCAGCCGTAGAACGCGCCCTCCTTCACGCTGGTGACGTAATCGGGCACGAGATCGTCGCCGAGCCCGTCGCGCTCATTGGTCGAGCACCAGGGCAGCCCGCTCTGCGGCTCGATCGCAAGACCGACGCAATTGCGGATGCCGGTGGCATAAATCTTCCGGTCCTTGCCGTCAGGCGTGAAGGCCATCACGGTGGCGCGCTCGAGCTCACTGGCCCAGGCCGCGCCGAGCGGCTGCGTCTTCGACCAGCCATCCAATCCGCCCGGCGGCGTCCCCATGCCCTCGGCGACGTTGCTGAGCGAGCCGACCGAGACCAGCATGCGCTTGTTGTCGGGCGTGAAGACGATGTCGCGGGTGGAATGGCTGCCGTCCTGCGGCAGGCTTGCCACGATCGTCTCCGCCCTGCCGCGCGCCTTGAGATCGCCGGCCTGATAGGGAAACCGGACGACGCTGTCGGTGTTGGCGATATAGACCCATTGCGGATTGTCGCCGTTCGGAAAGAAGGCGATGCCGAACGGCCGTCTCAATCCGCTGGCAAACACCTCGTTGGTCGCAGCCTTGCCGCCATCCCCGGCGCGCAGCACGCGGATGGCGTCGGCCCGCGTCTCCGCGACGAAGACATCGCCGTTCGGCGCGACCCTCACAATGCGCGGCGCGCGCAAGCCTTCGGCGAACAGCTCGATCTTGAAACCCGCCGGCACACGTGGCGTGGCCTCCGGCGGTCGCGACGCCACACGCGCGGTGCTCGCAACCGACCGTGTCGCGCCGGGCCTGACGAGGTCCTGCGGCCGGATCAACCTGACCGTGCCGGGCTTGTCGGCCTGCCAATCGCCATAGGCGTCCTTGCCTTGCAGAACCGGCTCGGCCTGCGCGCTGGCAGCAACCGCGACCAGCAATCCCGCAGCCGTTGCTGCGGACGAAATCCTGCTTTTCACGTCGTTTTCCTCCCAGCCTGCGCGTCCTGAACGTCGACGCTTATAGGTCCGCAAATGTTCTGCGGCAGTACAAACACCTGCCGAATCCCACGTCAGCTCATGCCCGCACGATGTGCATCAGCCGCAGCCCATCGTACTGGAAAATGCGGCAGATCGGTGCGACACATTGTAAGGGCGCGACCGCCGGTTGCGGTCATCAAAGCTGCGGCATCCAGGTCGCAATTGATGGGGTGATCATGTGGGGATCCATCATATCGGAATGGGCGAGCCTGCTGCTGCGCTGGCTGCACGTGGTGGCGGCGATCGCCTGGATCGGCAGTTCCTTCTACTTCATCGCCCTCGATCTCAGCCTGCAGCCGAAGACTGACCTGCCGGACGGCGTGCAGGGCGAAGCCTGGCAGGTCCATGGCGGCGGCTTCTACCGGATCATGAAATATCTGGTGGCTCCGAGCCAGATGCCGGAGGAGCTGACCTGGTTCAAATGGGAGGCCTACACCACCTGGCTGTCCGGCTTCGCGCTGATGGTGGTGGTGTACTATCTCGATGCCGACCTGTTCCTGGTCGACAAGTCGATTCTCGACCTCACACCGATCCAGGCCGGGCTGTTCAGCTTCTGCAGCCTGGCGCTGGCATGGCTGCTCTATGAGGCGGCCTGCCGCACCGGGCTTGCGCAGCGCGAGCTGCCCTTTGCCATCGGCGGCTATCTGTTCCTGGTCGCGCTCACTTACGCCTTCACCCACGTCCTGAGCGGGCGCGGCGCCTTCAACCAGATCGGGGCGATCATCGGCACCATCATGGTCGCCAACGTGTTCGCACTGATCATCCCGAACCAGAAGAAGATCGTCGCCAGCCTGATCGCGGGCCAGGCGCCCGATCCGAAGCTCGGCAAGGCCAGCAAGGAGCGCTCGGTTCACAACAACTACCTGACCTTGCCCGTCGTCGTGCTGATGATCAGCAATCACTATCCTCTGCTCTACGCGACGCGCTTCAACTGGATCATCGTCGCGATCATTCTGGCGCTCGGCCCCGTGATCCGCCACTTCTTCAACGAGCGGCACGCGGGGCGCAAATCGCCGTGGTGGGTGTGGGGTGTCGCCGCGTTGGGCGTGATCGCGATCCTCCTGCTCTCCGCGGCCGGCCCCCGCGAGGTCAAGACGGGCGCGCTGTCGGCACAGCCGACGCGCGCCAATGTCGAGGAGATCGTGATGTCCCGTTGCAGCATGTGCCACGCGGCCGAGCCGGTCTGGGCCGGCATCGTGACCGCGCCCAAAGGCATCTTGCTCGACGCGCCCGAGCACATCCATCGCAACATCCGCCTGATCGGCCGCGTGGCGGCGTGGTCCAATGCGATGCCGCCGGGCAACATCACCGACATGACCAGCGAGGAGCGCGCCATCCTCGCCGCCTATATCGAGCAGGCGCAGTGACGCCATCACGCGTCGATACCGCATTTCGCGAAATGAAATTCCGCATCCGCCCCCGATTTGAAAATGACTTGATCGCCTATCCGGCGTAGACAGGGCCAGCGGCCGCTGGCGCGGTCCAGATCCAAGTTTGCATCTGCTGCGGGGAAAGAACAGTGGCCCTCAAGAACATCATCGGTATCGACCACGCCGTGGTCATGGTTCGCGACCTCGACAGGGCCGCCGAAAACTACAGGCAGCTCGGTTTCACCCTGTCGCCGCGCGGCACCCACAGCGCGCATATGGGCACCGGCAATTACACCATCATGTTCGACCCCGACTATATGGAGCTGCTCGGCGTGCTGGTGGCGACCGAGCACAACGCACCGGCCCGCGCCTTCGTCGACAGGCACGGCGAGGGCATCGAGCGCATCGCCTTCACGGCGATCGACAGCGCGGCCGGCGCCGAGGAGATCCGTGCGCGCGGCCTGACGCCGATCGGCCCGACCGATTTCGAACGGCCGGTGACGCTACCCGATGGCACGATCTCGGCGGCAAAATTCCGCACCTTCATGTGGCCGACCGCGGAGGCGCCCGGCGGCGTGCGCATCTTCGCCTGCCAGCACAAGACCCGCGAGACGGTGTGGATTCCTGAATTGATGAAGCACGCCAATGCGGCGAAGCGGATCAGGCAGACGCTGATCGCAACGCCCGAGCCCGCGCAGGATGCGGCGCATCTCGGCCGCCTGATCGACCGCGAACCGAGGACGGAAGCCGATGGTGCAGTCGCCGTGCCGTCCGGCGGCGACCGCGCCGACTTCGTCTATTTGACGCTGGAGCAGCTCGGCAAACGCTATCCCGGCGTGCCGCTCACCGGTCTTTCCGCGCGCGGCGGCGCGGCCCTGGTCCTCGTCAGCGGCGATCTCGCAGCCACCGAGAAGGCGCTGGGTCCGGCTACGTTGCGCAGCGGGGCTGCGATCTGCGTGCCGCCGGCCAAGGCCAACGGCACCCTGCTCGCCTTCGTTGCCGGCTGATTTTAACTAATTCTTTAACGAGCGTTTACCCGGCGGCACTAGGACTTTCGGGCTTTCCACGCCGCCCGAGGCCAAGCGCATGTTCAAAGAGGAATCGCCGATCGCCTATGACGCGCCGGCCGAGCTGAAGAAGTGGCCGTCGCTGAAAGGCGAGAGACAGAAGGACCGGGGTCCGCCCTATCTCGTCTACAACGGCACGCTCGCCGACTGCGTTCGCGTGCTCATGGATAAGCCGATCAAGGGCATCTCGCTCTACGACATCATGACGAAGCCGCAAGCAGCGTTCGAGCAGACCGTGCTGTCGCCCGGCGACGCCGCCGAGATCGCGATGCGCAAGGATTTTCCCAAGGACTAGCTCGAAGCCCGCTTCGCGGCCAGTTTTCCCTGCTGCTTTAATGAGGATTCCGTCGGCGCATCGAGGAAGACGACCGGCGCGAAGGTCCGCGCCGTGCGCCTCGCATCGAGCGAGCGCTGATCCGCTACCGCAAGCAGATCCTCTCGCCCTGACGCCCCTACTCCGCCTTGATGTTCGCGGCCGCGACGACCTCGGCAAGCTCCGTGGTCTCCTTCGCGATCTTCGCGGCGTAGTCGGCCGGGTTGAGCACGCTGACGACGCCTTGCGACTCAAGCCGCTCCTGCACCGCCGGATCTTTGGCGGCGGCGACGATCTCACGGTGCAGCGTCTCGCGGATCGGCGCGGGCACGGCCTTCGGCATGAAGAAGCCGACCCAGAACGAGATGTCGAAGCCGGGATAGCCGGCCTCCGCGACGGTCGGCACATCAGGCAGCGCCGGCAGCCGCTCGGCCGATGACACCGCGAGCGCGCGCAGCTTGCCGGCCTTCACCAGCGGGACGGCGGACAAGGGATCGAACACCGCCAGGACCTCCTGCGCGAGGATGCCGACCTCGGATGCCGCGCCGCCGCGATAGGGCACGTGGATCAGCTTGATGCCGGCCTTCTGGCTGAGCAGCTCCATGGCGAGATGGGCAAGGTTGCCGTTGCCGCCCGAGCCGTAGGCGAGCGCGCCCGGCGCGGCCTTCGCCGCCGCGACCAGATCGGCGACGGTGTTGATGTTGGCCGTCTTGGGATTCTCGGGATTGACCACGAGAACGAGCGGCGCCGAGATGACGGTGGTGAGCGGCGCAAAGTCCCCTTGCGGATCGTAGCGGGCGTCCTTGAACAGCGTCTTGTTGAGCGTGATTGTGGACGAGTTGCAGGCGAGGATGGTGTAGCCGTCCGCGTCCGCGCGCGCCACGCCCTCGGCTGCGATCATGCCGTTGGCGCCGGCGCGGTTCTCGACCACGAAGGGCTGGCCGAGCTTGTTGCTCAGCCGGTCGCCGATGATGCGCGCGACCACATCGACCGGGCCGCCCGCGCTGAAGCCGACCATGATCTTGACCGGACGCGTCGGATATTTCTGCGCGAGAGCCTCGGTCGTCACGCACAATCCGGCGACAATCGCCAGCAGGCGAATCGTTCGTTGCATTCGTTCTCTCCCCGGACCCGCGCTGCCGCTTTTGCATGGTGCGGCGCCTCTGGAGATCATGATTAGCGGTCGCGCCGGATTTCGCAATCGCGTTTGCGCGCCGTCATTCCGTCGCGCGGCACGCGAGAGCCGCATCCAGACAAAAAATGCGAAAACAACCCCATGCACAGTAGCCGGCCCCGGTCAGGACAAGGACTTGCGCAGGACAAGCACCTTCGGATACCACGAAATGCAATTTGACACGTCGGGCAAAACACCGGCATGATGGCATCATCGCAACAATCGCCAGCGTCCAAGCCGCCCGCTCCTCGGGCGCCTCGCCGCGATCGCGCGTAAGCCTCTCATCGACATCTCGAAATTGGTAGCCGCGCGCAGCACGCGGGCGGGCGGTCGCGCACCTGCGCCGGCAAAGGACACGACACATGACGACATCCCCAAATCGCCACACCACGCCACCGGTTGCGGCAACCGATCGCAGCGACCCGGCTGCGAGCCCGCGCATCAAACTCTACAGGCGCCGCATTGCCATCGACCATCCCGACCCGAAAACCGGCGAACGGCTGCTGGCCGACGCGCTCGGTGCCGTCGACCGCGATGCGCTGCACGGCATCTTGAAGCAATTGGTGAAAGCCAGCGTGATTGCGCAGAAGCCGGACGAGGCCAATCTCGCCTTCATGATCTCGATGATGAAGAGCATCGCGCCGAGGGACTCCATCGAGGCCATGCTGGCGGCGCAGATGGTCTCCATTCACGTCCTGGCGATGCGCTGCGCCCATCGCCTCGCCTTCGCCGACGACATCCCGCGGCAGGACAGCGCCTCACGCGCGCTCGCCAAGCTAACGCGAATCTTTCCGGCCCAGGTCGAGACGCTCAACCGGTACCGCAACAATGGCGAGCGGGCGATCACGGTGCAGAGTCTGACGGTGCAGGATGGCGCGGGAGCCACCGCGAGCCACGCCGTACAGCACGCTGGAATGATCGTAACGGAGCAAGGCGTCGCGGACACGCCGATGGGAGCAGGATCGATCTCGCCTCACGAAGCCGGCGAAGGCGAACATGAACTGGTCGATGCCGCACAAGGCGCCAGCGCATGAGCGGCGATCACTCCCGCAACATGGCTGCGATGCTGGCGAGTCCGCGCTGCGGCGCCAGGACACGCAGCGGCACCGCCTGCCTCGCGCCGGCGGTGCACGGCAAGACCCGCTGTCGCATGCATGGCAGCGCCGCGAGGTCAGGCGCACCGAGAGGAAATCAGAATGCGCGGAAGCATGGGCTATTCACGCAAGACCGGATCGCAGAACGAAGGGCGATACGGGCGCTGCTGGGCGAGACGCGGAAGCTGCTGCAAGAGCTGGGCTAGGCCGTGTACCCATAAACCCCGCGGCGTGATGCGACGAAGGCTACGCCTGCTTTGCCCCAATAGCGACCAGGTTCGTGCGGCAGCACAAGAGGTCGCGATGGGCCATTCGCGACATTCTAGCTGTGCGCCGACGAATTCCGGTCTACCCCGATAGGCAGACATAACGCATTCGTGAACCTCGCCACAGGGCGACCGCTGTCCTTGCGAATGAACACAAGGGACGGCAGGGGCGACCAACCCTACAGCGGGAAAACTTGCCACAGCGCCTGCCTCGGCTGCATGTCAGGACGTTCGAGGCAGCATTCCCGTTCCGGGGAGGCGCGATATGCTGCAGTTGAAAGACAAGGTCGGACGGTTCGCGACGACAGGGCGCAGCTGCCAAAACTGGAAAAAGGATCAGGAGCTGGTCATTTCGCTGCTCAACAAGATCGCCATTTCCGACGGCGGCGCCGAGAACACGCTTAAACCACAGATGGTCGTGACCGGTTACGCCAGCGACGGCCTTTACAACTCGATTCTGTACTTCCAAAAGAAGAACTTTCCCGGCACGCCTGACGGCTATGTTCGGCCTGCCGGCCCGACATTCAGTCGGCTCGTTGAACTGTCGACGAAGGCGGCTGCCAAGCCCGCCCTGCCAAAGGGCCAATGGGACGCAATCGCGACTCCTTCCGTCGATGCTGCACTTCGCAAAGGCCTCATCGACGATTCAAAGCTGGACTACGCAGAGATCGTTGACATCATCCGGGCTACCGTCGCAGACGGCATGGTCACCGCATTCGAGCTGGACGACCTGACCACCATTGCGAACACCTCCAGAACGCTCTCCCCCACCTCGAAAAAGCTCATCACGCTCTTCGTCGGAGAAGAATACAAGGAGAAGCGCGGGATCGGACCGTACGACCTCAATTCCGACCAGAAAAAACTAGCCGCGGAAATGGTCTGCGATTTCCTGAAAAACACGAGGACGACGTTCTTTCCGAAGCTCGACCCACACCGCGTCGGCATAGGTATTCTCAGGCGCATTGCGAAGCCGAGCCTCATCAATCAAGATCAGGGAAGTCTGTGCGGGCCATCCGCCCTGATGTTCGGCTACGCGTCCGACAAGCCAGGGTCTTACGCGCGGTTCGCGATCGATCTCTATCAGAAGGGGCAGGCGAACCTTGGCCGCCTGCTGATCAAGCCGGGAAAGGATGTGAGGAACTTCACGCCACCCTGGTCGCTGGACCACGTCGATTGGCTGACATGCGCCTCCATACGCGATTCGGAGAACTGGTTCCTCGATTTCGACGACACAGGCAAGATCAGCGATCTTGCGGGTGTCACCCTGCCGAGCGAAATGGAGCAATGGTTTCGCAAGGCAGGATACCGGGACGTGCGGGAGAATACCAACATTTCGCGATACAACAAAGACATCGACGATGTAAACGAAGCCAACCGGCTGCTCGACAGCGGATATCGCGTATGTCTTTTCATAAGCGCCAATATGATCGACTATGACGACCAGTCCGATAAAGGCTCCGCGTTTACAATGCACTGGGTCGTGCTGCGCGAGAAGATACAAGTGATGAACGGGTACGTGAAGGCGAAGGTCTTCTCATATGGCGATGGAGACTACGTGATACCGCATCCGCAGGAAAAAACCGGTGCCGTCAAGCCCCTCGCCGTTCGGGACTTTCTTATGAATTTTTATGGGTACGTTGCTGCCAAGGGGTGACCGGGGCGAGAAGCGCCGAAGGCATCATCATGCTGGTCACGCACGAGATGGCCTTCTTCCGATGTCTCGACCTGCGTCGGCTTCATGAATGCCGGCATCATGGCCGAGGATCGGCACGCCCGAGGAAACCATCCGCCAGCCGCGCAGCGAAACGGCTGAAGGTTCTTGAGCCGGTTTCACGAGGCGCACCGAGGCTTGTACTCGCAGAACGCCCGGCAGTCAGGGCGCGTATGAGGTCCGCTGTGCCCCTGATAGCGGCGCAATAGCGGATCTCAGCAGAGGTCGGCTTTTGGTCAAAAGCAGCGATCAGGGGTAAGCGCGGGGTGTGTCGGGTTTACCTCCGTCAGCTGACACGCTGAGACCTGAAGCACGGTTCGGCTCGACGATCGCATTCGCGATGTCCGGCCGCTTGAGGGGACATACGAAGACTGGTCGGTCGACATTGGGAAGACGGCGGTTAGCCTCCGTCGGAGATGCTACTGGTCTTGAACCAAAGGCCAAGCGAAGGTCGTCAGACACAGCATGGCGGAGCCGATCGCGATGCCAACTAAACGCTCTAGCCCAGGCGTAATATCTGTGATCGGAGCTGGTCCCTGAACTAGGGTGATGAGAAGCCCGAGCGTGAACTGCGTTCCGAGATAGTTGATCTCCCGTCCTGTCTGGATTTGGTAGCCGATCCAGACGCCGGCAGCGAGGGTGAGCACGGTTACCGGCAATCCTGTGCCGAACAGGCCAATAGAGACAAGAGCGACCGCGCTACCAAGCAGGCATCCGAACGCCCTGTGGGCTATCCTCTCGTAGATCGTAGCATATCGGCGGTTCCCCACCGCGGCCGATGGGACGATCATGATGACGTACGATGTGACCGCAGTTTGTGAGAACTCCTCAATGCCGAACCACCGCCAGATGAGGGGAAGCAAGGCGACGGCCAGCGCCGCGCGCGTACAGTGCTCGAGCAGCAGCCAATTCTCTCGTAGCCAGCTCTCATTCAACACATCACGCAGGCGTCCACACCAGAGCATGTCGTAAGCATGTTGTTCCCTGCGGCTCGGTGTATCCGGGAACAGGCTTGCAACAACAAGGCATGCGCACGTTCCGACCGTAATCTCCGCCACCCGCGTGGCGGCGAAATGCACGACAGAGTCTGGCGAGGCGAGCGCCTCGGTGATGACCATCCCGGCCGTAAGGCCAAAGAACAGCCATGCGTAACTGTAGTTGGTCGCCAGCGACTGAAAGGTGCCGATCCATGACACAAGGAAGAGGAAAACGATTAGCAGCAAAGGGGCGTCCGCTGCGCTGGGCGCAAGCAGGAGCCCCAGCAGTGCTCCACCGGCAGTGCCCACGATTCGCATCAGTCCCCGCCGGAATGTCTCGGCGAGGCTGCCACGTATCACCATGTAGCCGCTGAACGCTGCCCAGGAGAGATCATCAAGGTTGAGAATGGTTGCCGCCGCGACAGCAACCAGCACCGAGATCGCGAGTTTTGCTGCGTCTCTGGCGCGCGGGCCGCGAAGCTCGAGCGATTTGAGCTCACGCACCAGGGCTTGCGGTATGGGTCGCAGGGCCGATATCAGGAGCGGCATCGTCAAGATTCTCCCAATCAGTAGATGACCAGGACGCGGGCGTCGACGCCCATGAAGAGTTGGTCGCTCCCAGGAGATTCGAGCAGCGTGAATCGAACTGGAATCCGTCGTTGCAGGCGAATCCAGTTCACCGTTGGAGATACGTAAGGGACAAGTGTCTCGCTTCCTTGCTGGCGACTAATGCCGTGCGCCAGACCTTGGATGCGCGCGCGATAAAGATGCCAGGGATGGCTGTCGAGCCAGATCCAGGCGAGGCCGCCGGGATGGAGGTGTCGTAGATAATATTCCTTGTAATTGGCAACGACGCGCCAGGCGTTTCCATCGACGATCGCAACCGCTGCCTGGCTCGTGGAAACCATGTCGCCAGTTTGAATGGCAAGATGCGTCACGAAACCATCAACGGGCGCCACGACTTTGGTGCAGCCCAAGCGCCATTCGGCGAGAAGACGTGCAGCGTGGGCCGATGAGACGGCAGCCTTATCCAGGCTGAGAGTCTCGCTCTCCTTCTGCAAGGCAGCTTCGGCAGCATGTTGCTGGGCCGCGCTTTGCTCCTCGGTGGTACGAGTCGTGTCGAGGGCCTGCGCGGAGATCGTACCGGACTGGGCAAGCGGCGTGTCACGGCGCAGGTTTGCCGCAGCGAGCCTCTCGGCAGCACCCGCCGCTTCCTTCTGCGCCTGCAGAACCTGCAACTGCGCCCGGTCGACCGGCAGCTGAGCCTCAGTTCGCGCCTCCTGCGCGCGCGCTTGCTCTACGGCCAATCTGAACGGAACCGGATCGATGGTAAAGAGGAGGGTTCCCCGCTTCACCCATTCGTTGTCTTTCACAAGAACCGCTGCGATCGGACCCGTAACTTCCGGCGTGATCGACAGCACATCGGACGTGACGTATGCGTCGTCCGTATAGGCGAACAGATGGCCCGATATCCACCAGGCTAAGACAGTTGCTGCAACGGCGAGGAGGAACAGCAAGGCGCGCCGGCGGTGCGAAAAAACGCGCGATCGATCGAGTTCGGGTGTCGCGGAAAGCGAAGGTGCAGCAACCGGGAGACGGGGTTCCATGTTCCCAATCGCCGGCTCGGGGATGGACTTGTCTTTCAGACTGACGTTCAGATTCTGGTCCAATTTCGATCGTCCAAGTCAATCGGCGCCCCCGATAGGAGATATTTGATTTCGATAATCGCGCAGTCAAATATATAGGAAGCACGATCTCGATAGCTTTTGGCACTGACATGGAACTGCGCCACATCCGCTATTTCCTCGCGGTTGCCGAGGAGAAAAACTTCACACGCGCCGCTGCGCGCGTTGGAATCGGGCAGCCGCCGCTGAGCCAACAGATCAAGGATCTTGAGGCCGAAGTCGGGGCTGCGCTCTTCCATCGCATTCCCCAGGGTGCTGAACTGACCGAGGCAGGGCGCGCTTTTCTAGAGAACGTGCGGGTCATTCCTATGCAGGCGGAGCGCTCCATTCGCGCCGCGCAGAGGGCTGCGCGGGGTCAAATCGGTTCGCTGCGGGTCGGCTTTACCAACTCGGCACCATTTAATCCCGTTGTTACCTCGACAATCCGATCGTTTCGCCGAGCTTATCCCGATGTGGATCTGACGCTGGAGGAAGCAAGCACATCCCGCCTCCTTGCGGGCCTTCGGGAAGGAGAGCTGGACGCGGTGTTCCTGCGCCCCGATGAGGGCGAGGACGATCTACAGTTTCGGCGTCTCTCCAGCGAGCCGATGCTCGTCGTATTGCCCGCAAGCCATCCGGTGGCGAAGTCGACTGAAATCGATCTTATCAGGCTCAAAGGGGATCCGCTCATTCTGACGCCGCGCGGATCGGCCTGGGTTGACACAGTCATCGCGGCCTGTCGGCGGGCGGGCTTCGAGCCGACCCTCGGGCAGTCCGCGCCGCAGATCAGCTCTGTCGTCAGCCTGGTGGCAGCTGAGCTTGGCTTTTCGCTCGTGCCGGCGTCAATGCGCCAGCTTCATGTAACCGGCGTCACCTATCGTGAGGTCAAAGGGGACGCTCCAATCGTGCGCTTGGCTCTGGCGTTCCGGCGTGGCGAGACCTCGAAGATCGTCCGCAACTTCATTGCCCAGGCGGTGGCGTGAAACAGGGGGAGACCTCGGGCAACGCTCAACCTGCTGGCAACCATACGGGAAATAGACGCGACCGGCTCGGCTCAAACAAGCATAGATTGCGGCAGTTCGTCTCACGAGGGGCCAAGTGTGCTTGCCCGGGAAGGCGCAAAATATGTTACCCGCAGATTACGTTTTTGATCTGGCTGTTGCGTTAGTTGTAACCCTAAACCTCTATTTCGCGCCTCGTATCGAGCGGGACCGCATCGCAATGCAGTGGGGACGCAACGGCGAGCCAACATGGAGCGCCCCAAAATGGTTCGCGATGTGGGGAGTGGTTGTCTTCATGGGAGCTGTTCGGCTTTTTATTTGGCTGGTTTCGACCTATGCGCCGCAGAGCGTGCACGGCGTTGAACTAGGAATAGTCATTTTCTCGGTGGTCGCTTTAGCCTCCCATTTGTTCGTTTTGATGAAGGCGAGAGCGGCACACTGAGCTGGGTCATGAAAGTCGGCTAAGGGCCACGAGCCGTCATCAATGTGGTGTTGTGACGCGGTGGCCTGAGGCGGCCCGAAACTGGTGAAAGCACAACCTTTAGTGTATTGGTATCAGTAGCTCGCGTGGACGCCCCTTGAGCTTGGACGCGCTGTCGTAGGTTGCGCCCCTTGAGAGCACCGTCCGCGGTTGAGACTAGCCTTCGACTGATGACTGGCTGAGGCGTTCAAGCGTGCATCACGGCTACGGCGAGATACCTGTAACACCAACGATGATCCAGGCAGTACACCTGAACACAGGGACGACGACGTCATGGATGCGCACAACTATCCATATATACGGGACACAGTCGTCATTAATGCCTATGTGCAGGGCTTCTATAATAATTTTGTAGGATCGGGCCCCGTCTTTCTACTCGGGCGAGTTGTGATCCATGAGGTTGACCTCATAGTAGGTCAGAAGCCCCTGATCATCATCGCCGACGAGTATCACGGCAACGGGAAGATAATTAACGCAAGGGGAGCATACCCCGGCGGGGGTGGCGGCACCGTCATTGTCCGGTGCAAACGATCAACCGGCGCCTATGTCAGCGTGTCTGGTGGCCACGGAGCCGCCGGCCTAACGGGAGCCGATGGCACCGAAGGCGTGCCCGACACCATTATCGAGGGATACTGGATCACGGTCCCCGATCCCTGGCCCATGGAAACCACACACGAGGAATGGGTTCCCGGCGAGATAATTCCCGGCACGCCAGGAAGTCCTCCCAGCATGGGCACCAGCGGCGGAGCAGGAGGAAATGCCGGCACGCTGACCTTCACGACCATGACCGAAGATGGCTTTCCCGCACTTGAAGCGGAGGGCGGTGGCGGTGGTGCGGGCGGCGCCGGAGGGTTCCTGGGTGACGAACAAGCCCAGTCTGGCGCGGACGGAGCTTCGGGCATCTCGTCGGCCATCGCTTACACCGTTGTTTCCGAAGCGGAGTTCCTGGCGCTTGTGCGCGGTGATCTTGGCGTTTACGCCAATTACTGGGCCCCGTTCCGTATTGCTGTCGGGGACTATTTTTATCACAGGTACAACTCTCGCGTGACCGATCGCGCAGGCTATCTGACGCTTGCTGCAGGTGAGTTCGCGGCCGCACTGCAGTTTCAGCCGGACAATGTGGAGGCCCTTCGTCTGCAAAGACAGATGGTGGGCTTTCCTGAACCCGTTGCAGGGACGAACGAGGTGGTGTGGAAGGGTGGCGGCAACAACGCGCTGGGCCTGCCGCGCGAGATGGACCTGTTGCCGCGGTTTGACTACTACATCGCCGCCTATACCGGCTTTGGGTCCCTGACGCTGAGCTTCCTGACCATCGGCACGTCATGGCTTTTGGGCGCGGAGGGAATCGCGGTCATGAGTGAGTTCGCGGCGCAGCAACTCACGGAAGTCCTCGCGGCGCGCGCAAACAGCAGTGACGAGCTCGACATAGCGAAGACCGAACTGAAGAACTCAGTTGACGAAGTCACCTATGCGAAGCAACGGCTCGACAAGGTGACCGCCGAAATTCAGACGGCGCTGCCGGTGATGGCGACCAAGAGTTTCTCTTTCGGCGGATTCCTCGGCACGGTGGCGTCGATCGGCGCGGCGGTGGTGAGCATCGTAGCCGCTATCCCGACAGCGGGCGCGAGCGTCGTCGCGCTTGTGCCGTCATTGGTCGCGCTTTCCAACTCCCTCAGCGACAACGCGGAACCGATCGTAAAGGCTCTGATCGACGACGCAAAGGTCAAGGACGCAGACCTCAAGCAGGTCAAAAAAGCCTACGAGGAGGTGGGCAAGAACGTCGACGCTGTCGTCAAGGGCGGCAAGTCCATCGTGAGCTTCGTGAAGCTGGTGCAAAATCTCAACGCCACCACGGCGCCCGACAGCTCCAAATATGTCGCGCTGGTCAAACAGGGTGTCGAGTTGGCTCACGAACTGATGCTTGCCGGGAACCGGGCGACCTTGGCCCAGCAGCGCCTTGACGCCGCAACCGCCAAACTTGCGCGGGCCGAAGCGGTGGTTGCATCGGTGAATAAGCTGATATCCGACCTGCTGAACAGGCAGCACACGATTCGGCAAGTTGGACTGGCCGCCATAGACATAGCAGCCTCAAAGGCCCAATCGCTGCAGACACTGGCCTTCCGGGCGCAAAGATCGGTCGAAATATATACGCTCGACGACCAGGAACAGAACGTCTTCCTGGATGCTGGAATGATTAGTCCGGACGTCAGCCGGGCCTTCTACGAAGGCGAAAAGGACGAAGCCGCTCTCGCAAACGCCTTGATCGCGTCCTGGGGCAGCATCCTGAACCCCGTCAATATGCAGCTGTCCTATATCTCCTACTTTGACGCCAGGCCCGACTGGGACACCCATAGGCTCTCGTTCACGGACGGTCCGGAATTAGCATCGCTCCGCAATACACATAGCTTCAGCTTTCGGCTTGAAGCGACGGACCTGCCCGAAGGCCACTTTGAGACCAAGGTCAAGAACGTGCTCGTCTCCTTTGTTGGAGCGCGCAATCAAAGCGGAGAAATCTCATGCGTGGTGCGGCACGGCGCGCAGTATGAGCAGCGTCGACTGGATGGAACGGTTGAGGTGCAGCATCTGGCGCCGCAGACCGTCAATCGCCGGGCGGAAACGACGCGGCTGGACCGCCCCGTCGAGAACACCGACCCACCGATCGATGCTCCTACGTCATTGGCCATCTGGGGCCGCGGCGTGGGCGGAGATTGGGACGTGACGATTGAGCCGCACGAAATCGAAGCGGGCTCGTTGGACTTGAGCGGACTATCGGAAATTCAGGTTTGGATCGATTATCAGTTCACTCGCTAGCAATACCGTTTCGTGGCCAGGCTCTCTGATGCAGTGAAGGACCGCTTTGGGTCATTCGCATCTATCGAGCACTCCTCGGTTTCTGTCAGCTCCCCTGAGAGCCGACATGTGAAGTGCCGGCAGAGCCACCATCAAAAAATTTTTCTAATTGACCGGACCGCGCTCGCCGTCGGCGTGGATGTCAAACAGTCACTCCGCCGCAAAGACCCCTGATTTCTTCCGGTCCAGCTTTTTGAAGACGTCCAGATCGCCGTCGTCGACAACGTCCTCTTCCTGAGGATCGCTTCCTGCGTGTGGTTTCGGACTGAACCATTGCGAGACACGGTCCAGATAAAGATAGACAACCGGCGTGGTGAAGAGCGTCAGGACCTGGCTGACCAAGAGACCGCCGACCATGGCGTAGCCGAGCGGTTGACGCAGCTCCGAGCCGGTGCCGTGGCCGAGCATCAGCGGCACGCCGCCGAGCACCGCCGCCATCGTGGTCATCAGGATCGGACGGAAGCGCAGCAGGCATGCCCTTCGAATGGCCTCAACCGGCGACAGGCCCTGATCCCGCTCCGCCGCGATCGCGAAGTCGACCAGCATGATGCCGTTCTTCTTGACGATGCCGATCAGCAGGACGAGGCCGATCAACCCGATCAGACTGAAGTCGAAATGGAAGATGAGGAGCGTCGCCAGCGCGCCGACACCGGCCGACGGCAGGGTCGACAGAATCGTCAAGGGGTGAATGTAGCTCTCGTAGAGCACGCCGAGAATGAGATAGACCACGATCAACGCCGCCACGATCAGCAGGGGCACGGAGGACAGCGACTCCTGGAACGCCTTCGCCGTGCCTGCGAAAGTCGAGGTGATCGCGGCCGGCACGTTCATCTGCCTTTCCATCGCGTCGATCGCCTGCGTTGCCTGGCCGAGCGCGACGTTGGGCGCGAGGTTGAAGGAGATCGTCACCGCGGGAAACTGGCCCTGATGGTTGATGGCCAGAGGCCGGACCGGAGCCGTGGTCCACTTGGTGAACGCCGACAATGGCACCTCGCCTCCCGTCGTCGGGGAGCGGAGGTAGATCTGCTCCAGCGTGGACGGGTTCTTCTGCAGCGAGGGCAGCACCTCGAGGACGACATAGTAGGTCGACAATTGGGTGAAATATGTCGCGATCTCCCGCTGCCCGAATGCGTCATAAAGGGTCGCGTCGATCACGTCGGGCGTGATCCCGAAACGCGCGGCCTGATTGCGGTCGATCGACAGCGTCAGCGTGGTGCCCGACGTCTGCTGGTCGGACGCGACGTCGCGAAGCTCGGGCATCTCCTTCATCTTCGCGAGCAGCTTCGGGGCCCATGTGTTGAGCTGGTCCATGTCGGTCGACTGCAGGGTGAACTGGAACTGCGTCCGGGACGCCCGGCCGCCGACACGTACGTCCTGCGCCGACTGGAGATAGAGCCGCGCGCCCTGAACCTTCGCCGTCTGGACCTGCAGACGACGGATGACCTGGTCGGCCGAGTCGGTGCGTTCATCCCGCGGCTTCAACGTAATGTACATCGTGCCGTCGTTGAGCGTATTTCCGCTTCCGCCCATCCGCATCGCCATGTGGTCGATCGCAGGGTCCTTCAGCACGATCGCGCCGATCTCCTGCATGTGCTTGGCCATGTCGGCGATCGACACGTCCTGCGACGTTTCGACGATTCCGGTGATCAGCCCGGTATCCTGTTGCGGAAAGAACCCCTTCGGGATGATCACGAACAGATAGACCGTCAGCGCGATCGTCGCAAAGAACACCATCAAGGTGGCGAAGCGGAAGCGCAGCACGAGGTCGAGGCCGCGCGCGTAGCCGTCCACGAGGCCCTGGAACATCCGCTCGCTGAGCATATAGAGCCTGCCGTGATGCTCCTCGTCGTGCGATTTGAGGAAGCGCGACGCCATCATCGGCGTCAACGTCAGCGATACCAGGGCCGACACGGCGATCGTCATCGCGAGCGTCACCGAAAATTCGCGGAACAGGCGGCCGATAATCCCGCTCATGAGCAATAGCGGAATCAAGACCGCGATCAGCGAAACGGAGATCGAGATGATCGTGAAGCCGATTTCGCTGGCGCCTTTGAGCGCGGCGGCCATCGGCGTCTCGCCCTCCTCGATGTAGCGGGTGATGTTCTCCAGCATCACGATGGCATCGTCGACCACGAAGCCGACCGCGATGGTGAGCGCCATCAGTGACAGATTATCGAGGCTGTAGCCGGCTATCCACATCAGCGCGCAGGCGCCCAGCAACGCAAGCGGCACCGTGATCGACGGAATAATGGTGGCCCAGACGCTGCGCAGGAAGACGAAGATCACCATCACGACGAGGCCGATCGTCAGCAGCAGCGTGAACTGCACGTCCTTCACCGCCGCGCGGATCGTCTGCGTGCGGTCCGACAGCACCGAGACCTTGATGGCCGGCGAGATGCCGGCCTGCAGGTGCGGCAGCTGTTTCATGACGCTGTCGACGGTATCGATGACGTTGGCGCCGGGCTGCTTGAAGATGACCAGGAACACCCCGGGCTTGCCGTCGACCCAGCCGTACTGGGTATTGTCCAGCGGCGCACTGACGGCATGGCCGATGTCGCCGACACGGACGGGACTGCCGTTCCGATAGGCGATGACGATGTCGTTCCAGGCCTCGGCCTTGGTGAACTGGTCGTTGGCATAGACGGTGTAGGTGCGGGTGTCGCCGTTGAGGGTTCCCTTGGGATTGTTGACGGTGATCACCGAGAGCGGGGTGCGCACGTCCTCCAGCGACAGGCCCTTGGCGACCAGCTTGGCGGGATCGATCTGGACACGGATCGACGGCGCCTGCTGTCCACCGACACTGACTTGGCCGACACCGCTGATATGGCTGATCGCCTGCGCGAGCTTGGTGTAGGTCTCGTCGGACACCTGCGTCATCGGCAGCGTCGTCGAGGTGGCGCCAAGCGTGAGAATGGGCGAGTCGGCCGGATTGACCTTTCTGTAGGTCGGCGGGGTCGGCATGTTCTTGGGCAATTGCCCGCTCGCCGCATTGATGGCTGCGAGCACGTCGGAGCCGGCGCCATCGATGTTGCGCGAGAGATCGAACTGCAGAACGATCTGGGTCGAGCTGGTCTGGCTCTGCGACGTCATCTCCGAGACGCCGGGAATGAGCGCAAATTGCGATTCGAGCGGTTGCGCCACCGAAGAAGCCATCGTTTCCGGATCCGCGCCGGGAAGGTTGGCGGAGACCTGGATGGTGGGGAAGTCGACTTCCGGCAGCGGCGCCACCGGCAATTGCGGATAGGCGATGATCCCGACGAAGACGATGCCGACCATCAGCAGCGACGTCGCGATGGGGAGGCGAATGAAGGGAGCCGAGATACCGCCAGCCATGTCAGTCAGCCGATCCGGTCTTGGTTCCGCTCTTGGTTCCGCTCGTGGCCGGAGTGGCAGTGGCGCTTGCATCCGCCATCGGCGCAGCCGCAGGCGCTTCCTCGACCAACGCGCCATCGAACAGGCGTGACTGTCCGGCCACCACGATCCTGTCTCCGACGTTCAGCCCTTCGGAGACCACGGCATTTGCATCGCCGCTCTGACTGACCTTGATCGGCCTCGCGCTGACCTTGCCATTGTCGCCGATCACGTAGGCGAACAGACCCGACGGCCCGTGCTGCACGCCATCCTGCGGCACGACGATGACGTCCTTGCGCGTATCGATCAGCATCCGCGTGGTGACCGACAGGCCGGGCCACAGCGCATTGTCCTTGTTGTCGAAGCGCGCTTTCAGGCTGATGGTCCCGGTGGCCTGGTTGACCGAATTGTCCATGACCACGAGCCTGCCTTGCGACAGTGTCCTGGTTCCGTCCGAGGTCAGCGCCTCGACGGGCACCTCACCGGCGTCAAAGGCCTTGTCGATGGCCTGCAATTGCTCTTCAGGCTCCGTGAACTGCACGGCGATCGGCTGCAGCTGGGCGATGGTGACGATCCCCGTCGTATCCGCGGCATGCACGATGTTGCCGGGGTCAACCAGCCGGAAACCCGTTCGTCCGCTGATCGGCGCCTTGATCGAGGTGTAGCCGAGATTGGTCTGCGCATTGTCGATGGCGGCCTCGTCGCCCTTCACCTGCGCGATCATCTGATCGACCAGGGCCTGCTGGGTATCGAGATTTTGCTGGGTCTCGAATTGCTGTTTCGCGAGCTTCTGAAATCGCTCCAGGTTCAACCGGTCGTTCCTCAGATTGGCCTCGTCCTGGGCCTTCTTCGCCACCGCCTGCTCGAGAGCCGCGGTAAAGGGGCGTTGATCGATCTCCAGAAGCGGATCGCCCTCCTTCACCATCTGCCCCTGTTTGAAGAACACCTTGATGATCTGACCGTCGACGCGGCTCTTGACCGTGACCGTCTTGAACGGCGAGACGACTCCGAGACCGTAGGCGCGTACGGGAAAGTCGGCCTTCTTCACCACGAACGAGGTGACGGGAATCTTCGCCGCAGCCTGACTGGCAGCGCTTTGGGCGGCCGCTGCGGCTGGCTTGACGCCCCCGAGGAGCTCATACCAAACGCCATAGGCCACCGCGGCTATTGCAAGGATTCCAAACAGCGCAACGCTGAGCTTCGGTCGCGTTGACAAATTGATGGCCCTCTAACTGTTTGTACCTGCCTTCAGATAAACCGACTGATTGCAGGTGAAACCGCCGCCTCGGATTGGAAGTATCGCGGACAAAATCCCAGCGTCAAAATGACGATCGCGTGCGAAAATCTGTACAAATTTTCATGTTCGCTCGCTGCAAAACGCAGTCGCGCAATCAAAGCGTCCAACGAAGGACAGGCAGAAACAAACAGAAACGAAATGGAAAGACGCGAGAGATCACCGCGGCATCACGCTGAATTGCGCCGGTGCTCGCGAATTTCAGGATCGCTCGCCTCAAGTCAGGCCTTATCATTGAAGTTCAGCAAGCGCTGCTTGATGGGAACGAGGCGCGAGATGAAGGCTGATCAACCGAACTTCCGGGGAAATGTCGTACCGTTTCGGACGCGATCGGGAAGCGGCAGAGATCCGGTTGATCATGCACGGTCCGGCAACATCTTGCGCATGCTCGACCTCTCGAAGTTCGAACACCATCGCCCCGCTGTCGAGAACCGCCCCAGCATGCGTTCCAACATCGCGGCAATGGTTCTGCTCGGACTTCTCGTATTCATCGCGACAGAGGACTTTTCCAGGCTCGAGCAATCGAACCTTTGCTTCGATAAATCGGAATGCAGGAATTGAACAGCGCTCGTCATCAACTGACGGCGTAACGACGAATCGCAGTTTCAGCGGCATCGACGCGGGGCCTGGCTCGATCATCGGCTCTCCGGAAGACACAAAGCATTACACACCGGATCGGCCCTCCCCCATTGGCACCGTCCCGCCAATCGTGTAACCCGGCCGAAACCCTCGCCGGGACGGGACGCTGATGAGTGCGGTTGCCACTGATAACGCGGGAGATGGCACCCGCGCGCTGATCTTTGCGCTGCTTGCGCTCGCCTGCGGGCACATGCTCTCGACCTTGCTGCGCACGATTCCCGCCGTCAGCCTCGACCTGATGGCGGCGGATTTCCACATCGAGCCGCAGGCGCTGGCGAGCCTCACCTCGGTCTATCCCTTTGCCTTTGCCGCCGCGCAGATTCCGGTCGGCGCGGCCATGGATCGCTTCGGCGTGCGGCCGGTGTCGCTGAGCCTGCTTATGGGAACCGTGATCGGCGCCATCGCGTCGGGATTCGCGACGGGGCCCGAAAGCTTCGCGGTCGGGCAGGTGATGCTCGGCATCGCGACATCAGGCATGCTGATGTGCCCGATGACGCTGGCGGCCAAGCAATTGTCGGCGGCGCGGTTCGGGCTGTGGTCCGGCGCGATCCTCTCGATCGGCAATATCGGCATGCTGCTGTCGTCGAGCCCGCTCGCTTTCGTGGTCGATCATTACGGCTGGCGCGCCGGGTTCTGGATCTCGGCGCTCGGCGGCGTCCTCGTCGCGCTCGCGGTGTTCTTGCTGGTGCCGAGGCAGCCGGCCGAGCACAAGGACGAGTCCTCGCCGCTGTCGCAGATGATCGAGGTGCTCAGGCTCGGACTCTCGCGCCCCCTGCGTGGCCTGATCGCGCTGGCGCTGGTGTCGCTCGCGACCTCGCTGGTGCTGCGCGGCCTGTGGGGCGGACCTTGGCTGATGGAGATCAAGGGACTGACGCGGGTCGAGGCCGGCAACCAGCTCGGCGCGTTCACGCTGGCGATGATCGCAGGTCCCCTGTGCATCGGCATGATCGACCGCAGGCTCAGTCGCCGCCGCGAGCTGGTGGCGGGCACGCATATGGTCGGCGCGCTGCTGCTGGCGCTGATGGCGCTGGGGGCGCCGCATTATGCGGTCTCGATGCTCTTCGGCGTGCCCGTGATGCCGCCGCAATATGATCTCGTGCTGTTCGTGCTCATCGGCCTTGCGACCTCCGCCCAGCCGCTGCTGTTCGGCATGTCGCGGCAGCTGGTCGATGCGCAAACCGCGGGCAAGGCGCTCGCGGCGATCAACCTCGCCTTCTTCCTTGGCGCCGCCCTGATGCAGTCGATGACGGGCGCGGTGGCGGCGTTCGCGGGGCTGCCGGCGGTGCTGCTGTTCATGGCGGCGGCGCTACTTCTGGGCGCGCTGTTCTTCCTGGCCTATACGCGCACTGCGTGAAGCAGCCTCGTACAACAGCGTGGCGCAGGGGATGCTCCCGATTCTTCCTGTCGCGCCAGCCTCTGTGAAAAGTCGCAACCTGCAGTGGCCGTTATTTCCACTGTGACCCGGTGGTTACAGCCGCCGCATGACTCGCCGGATATTGTGACCGGATCGCGAAGTCGGACAACTCACCAGATGAAGTCGCTGGCCTGTGCGATGCCGACACGCACGATGCGCCTCAGGCGCCATTGCCGTTAGTTGAAGGAAGATCCTCGCATGACCACCAAAACCCTTTTCAGCGCCATTGCGCTGGCCGTTTCGACGTTGACCTCGGCCATGGCGGCGGACGTGTCGATGCCGTACAAGGCGGCGCCCGCGGCCCCGGCCTTCTCCTGGACAGGTTGCTATGTCGGCGGCAATGGCGGCGGCGGCCGCGGGGTCAACGAGCAGCAGCCCATCGTCGGGCAAGCATTCACCGCCAATCACAACAGCGGCTGGCTCGCCGGTGTGCAGGGCGGCTGCGACTATCAGGTCGGCTCCCTGGTGGTCGGCCTCGAAGGCCAGTTCGATTGGGCCGACATGAAGGACACCAGCACGACACTGATTCCGGGCGGCGCCGCCGGCTTCCTGCTGACGACCCAGCTCGATCGCGTCGCCACCGCGACCGGCCGCATCGGCTACGCCTTCGATCGCGTGCTGTTTTACGCCAAGGGCGGCGCCGCCTTCGCCCGCTTCAATTATCAGATGACGCAGACCGATTTCGCCGCCTTCTCGGTTGATTTCAAGGGGTCGCGCGATGTGACGGGATTCGTCGTCGGCGCCGGCCTCGAATATGCGCTGCTGCCAAACCTGTCGTTGAAGGCCGAATACAATTATTTCGACTTTGGAACGAACGGCTACACCCTGAACTGCACCAGCAGTCCCGGATGTGCTACTCCCTTCTTCCCGGCCACCGTCCGGCAGAACATGCAAACCGTCATGCTGGGCGTGAATTGGCGATTCAATTCTGCCCTCACCCCGCTCGTCGCGCGATACTGATTTTTGTGCCGAAAGCGTCGGCGGCGCGTCGTGTTCGGCGCGCCGCCGCATGCAGCCGCCGTGGCTTTGATGCGGTCTGCCCCGCCCTAAAACTCACCGGACTGTCCGAGAGGCCTTGCGAAACACGGCGCAGCGAAGGATGCTGACGCGTACCGTGCATCAAAGGACCATCTCATGCCTGTCGATACCAAAGCCGCCACCGACCGCCTCATGCGCTTCCTCTCCGTCGAGGGCGTCACCGGACAGGAGGCGGCGATCGGGCGTGAGCTCACCGCCGCGCTGAAGGAAAGCGGCGTGCCGGCCAAGGCGATCCGGCTCGACGACGCCAACACCCGCATTCCCGTGCCGACCGAGACCGGCAACCTCATCGTCGACCTGCCCGGCCGCGGCGCGCTGCACAACCAGCCGCGCATCATGTTCATGACCCACATGGACACCGTGCCGCTGTGTGCCGGCGCCAAGCCGAAGAAATCCGGCCGCAAGATCGTCAACGAGGCCAAGACCGCGCTCGGCGGCGACAACCGCTGCGGCTGCGGCGTGCTGGTGACGCTGGCCGCCGAGCTCGCCAAGCAGAAGCTCGATCATCCCCCGATCACGCTGCTGTTCTGCGTGCGCGAGGAGAGCGGGCTCTACGGCGCACGCCACGTCAAGCTGGACGAGCTCGGCTCGCCGGCGATGGCCTTCAACTATGACGGCGGCTCGGCCTCCAACGTCATCATCGGCGCCGTCGGCGCGGACCGCTGGAATGTCGAGATCTTCGGCCGCGCCTCGCATGCCGGCGTCGCACCCGAGCGCGGCATCTCCTCGACCATGATCATGGCGCTCGCGCTTGCAGACGTGAAGGCCGGCGGCTGGTTCGGCAAGGTCGTGAAGGGCAAGAGCCAAGGCACCAGCAATGTCGGCCCCGTCACCGGCGGCGAGGGCCGCCCGGCGGGCGATGCCACCAACGTCGTCACCGACTACGTCCATGTGCGCGGCGAGAGCCGCAGCCACGACGGCAAATTCTTCAAGGAGATCACCAAGGCCTACAAGGCCGCGTTCGAGAAGGCCGCCAAGAAGGTGACGAACGCGCAAGGCAAATCCGGCAAGGTCAAGTTCAAGGCCGAGACCGACTATTTTCCGTTCCGCATGAAGGACAATCAGCCCGTCATCAAGCGCGCGATCGAGGCGGTGTCCGCGGTCGGCGGCACCCCGAACGTCCGCACCGCCAATGGCGGCCTGGATGCCAACTGGATGGTCCGCCACGGTGTTCCCACCGTGACCTTCGGCGCCGGTCAGAACGAAGCGCACACGATCGACGAGTGGATCAATCTCGACGAATACGATCGCGCCTGCGCGCTGGCCGTGCAGCTTGCGACGATGCGGTGAGGCGCGTTGCGCGTGAGCTCAGAGAGATCATTTGTCGCCAATGACGGCACCGTCATTGGATATCGGCAACTGGGCTCAGGCCCCGGACTGGTGCTGCTCCATGGCGCGCTGCAGAGCGCAGCGAGCTTTACTGACCTTGGCGCAGCGCTGGCCGACCGCTTCACCGTTCTGATCCCGGACCGGCGCGGTCGAGGTCTGAGCGGACCGTTCCGGCCCGACCACTGCATGGCGACCGAGATCGATGATCTCGGCCGGCTTCTCGCCGAGACGGGCGCACGCAATGTGTTTGCATTGAGCGCCGGGGCCTTGGTTGCCATGCACACCGCGCTCGCCAATCCGGCGATCGCGCGCCTCTCGCTTTACGAGCCGCCGCTCGAATTCGGCGGGGTCCAGCCGCGCTACTGGGCCGCTGGCTATGAGGCGGCCCTGGCGAAGGGGGATCTGCCGGGCGCCCTTGTTGCCGTGCTCAAAGGCACCGGCGACAACGAGATCATGACAAGGCTCCCTGCGCCTGTCCTTAAATCGTTCTTCGCCATGATGATGCGGCTCCGTCCCAACGCGGCCGTTGGCAACGGGCCGCCTCTGGCCACGCTCATCCCCACAGTCCACTACGACATCGAGCTGATTGCGGAGAAAGCCGGCGATCTTGACCGCTTCAGGAGCTTGAGCACGGAAACGCTGCTGCTTGGCGGCGATCGGAGCCAGGGCTATCTCGCCACCGCTCTCGATGCTCTCGCCGCGATCCTGCCGAACGCGACGCGCGTTGAATTCAAGGGCGCCGGACACATCGCGGCAGACAACGAAGGCGACCCGATTCGCGTTGCGGCGGAGCTGCGTCGTTTCTTCGCATGAAGTCGTCCGCAGGATGGGGAGAGCGCAGCGAAACCCATCGCCGCGGTCACGAAGATGATGGGTTTCGCTGCGCTCTACCCATCCTACAGAACTGCCCTGCATCGCCCGCGGTTGCCCGCCGATGCCTGCCGGCCTAGCCTGCAAGGAAAAGCAGGAAGGAAACATGGCACGCATCTCGACAATCGAGACCGGGTTCTACCGGATCCCCCTCCCCGTCACGCTGTCGGACTCAACGCATGGCGAGATCGCGGCGTTCGAGCTGATCACCTGCCGCATCCGCGATGCCGACGGCGCCGAAGGCGTCGGCTACACCTACACGGTCGGGCGCAATGGCGGGGCGACTGCGGACATCCTCAAACGCGAGATTCCGCCGCTCGTGGAGGGACGCGAGGCCGACGACACCGAGGCGATCTGGCATCACGTCTGGTGGGGCCTGCATTATGGCGGGCGCGGCGGACCGGCGGTCTTGGCGCTGTCCGCGCTCGACATCGCGTTGTGGGACCTGAAGGCGCGGCGCGCGAAATTGCCGCTGTTCCGCCTGCTCGGCGGCTTCGATGCGCACGTGCCTTGCTATGCCGGCGGCATCGACCTCGATCTCTCCGTCGAGGCGCTGCTCGCGCAGACCGACGGCAATCTCGCCAAGGGCTTTTGCGCCATCAAAATGAAGGTCGGCCGGCCCGATCTCAAATCCGACGTCGCGCGCGTCGCGGCCATGCGCAAACATCTCGGCGACGGCTTTCCGCTGATGGCGGACGCCAACATGAAATGGACGGTGGAGGACGCGATCCGCGCCGCCCGCGCATTCGTCCCCTACGACCTCACCTGGCTCGAGGAGCCTGTTATCCCCGACGACGTCGCGGGCCATGCCCGCATCATGCAGGCCGGCGGCGTGCCGATCGCGGCCGGCGAGAATTTGCGCTCGCTGTGGGAGTTCAAGAACTACATCGTCGCCGGCGCGGTATCCTACCCCGAGCCTGACGTCACCAATTGCGGCGGCGTGAGTGCGTTCATGAAGATCGCGCGGCTCGCGGAGGCGTTCAATCTCCCGGTCACCAGCCACGGCGCGCACGACATCACGGTGCATTTGCTCGCGGCCTGCCCGAACCGCTCGTATCTGGAAGCGCATGGTTTCGGGCTGGACAAGTATATCGAGCACCCGCTGGTGCTCGCGGACGGCAAGGCGCTGGCGCCGGACCGGCCGGGCCATGGCATCAGCTTCGACTGGAAGGGACTGGCGAAGCTCTCGCCGTAGGGCAATCCGTCATGGCCGAAGCAAGACGTGGATGGCCGGGTCATAGGCGAGCGGAAGCGACGCCGTCCTTCGGACCGCTATGGCGAGCGGAAGCGACGCCGTCCTTCGGACGGCTATGCCCGGCCATGACGATGTTGCTGCACGCGAGACACTCGCAGGCGCTTGACGGGTCGGCTCAATATTCGGCTATGCTGGCATTAGCCGGCCCTCCTTACGAAAGATCCCCGCCTTGCCCCCCGAGCTGCACCAGAAACTGACCCAGTGGCGCCGGCATCTGCATGCGCACCCGGAACTGGGCCTCCACGAGAAGGCCACCTCGGCCTTCGTGCAGGAGAAGCTCACCGAGCTCGGCATTCCCTTCGAAGCGGGCATCGGGGGCCACGGCGTGGTTGCGACGCTGACGCGAGGGTCGGCGCAGGGCCGCGTCGGCCTGCGCGCCGACATGGATGCGCTGCCGATCACCGAGGACACCGGCCTGCCCTACGCCTCGACGACATCAGGCGTGATGCATGCCTGCGGTCATGACGGGCACACCGCCTCGCTGCTCGGCGCGGCCGCGCTGCTGGTGGCCGACACCAGCTGGAGCGGCACCGTCGACTTCATCTTCCAGCCGGCCGAGGAAGGACTTGGCGGCGCGCGCGCGATGGTCGGCGCGGGCCTGTTCGACCGCTTTCCGATGACGCGGGTGTTCGGCTTCCACAACTGGCCGGGGCTCGCAGCCGGCACCATCGCGGTCCATGACGGCGTCGTGATGGCCTCCGGCGGCCGCGTCAGCATCACCATCGACGGCCATGCCGGACATGCCGGCATGCCGCATCTGACCCGCGATCCCGTGATGGCGGCGGGACACCTGATCGTGGCGCTGCAATCGGTCGTGTCGCGCAGCATCGATCCGCTCGACACCGCCGTGCTCTCGCTGTGCACGCTCGAAGGCGGCACGGCGCGCAACCAGATCGCAGGACGCGTCACCATCGGCGGCACGCTGCGGTATCATCGCGACGCGGTGAAGGACGTCATCCTGGCGCGGATCGGAGAGGTCTGCGCAGGCATTGCAACGACCTTCGGCGTCAAGGTCACGCCCGAAATCGTCATGGGCGTCGGCGTGGTGGTCAACACGCCGGCCGAGGCGGGCCTGGCGCGCCTCGCCGCGGAGAGGGTGCAGACCGAGGTGCGACGCGATCTCGCGCCGAGCATGGCCGGCGAGGATTTTGCCTTCTTTCTCAAGCAGTGCCCCGGCGCCTTCGCCTGGATCGGCAACGGTGAATTGCGCGACGGCGCCGAGCTGCACGGCCCGCGCTACGATTTCAACGACGCGATTTTGCCGGTCGCCTCGAGCTGGATGGCCGAGGTCGCCAAGGTGGCGCTGAAGTCGAACTGACCCCGGAACGGCAGGGCCTCGGATTCCCTGCGCATGACGTCGGCCGTGCGCCGACCGTCCCGCCGCACTGTCCCACCGACACTTTTTCTTTGGCCTGCAACCCTTTGAACATGCAGCGGCGATGACTGCCCGACCGGGCGCGTTGCAGCACCGCACCGCTGCGCGCGCTTGACGCGGGACGTGCGGGCAGGAATAATGAAATTAAAGAACAATTGTTCGCATTCCGAACAATATGCAGCGGGATCAAGCGGGCTCACAACACCGCATCCGCGCCACCAGAGGAAACGTCATCGATGCAAGCCATCCTCAATGGCGACAGCACGCTCATCGTCGCGATGATCGTCGCCTACATCGCCTTCACGTCCTGGCTCACGTTCAGGCTGCGCAGCAGGACCAGCGATCAGTTCATGACGGGCGCACGCGCGATGCCGGCGGTGGTCGTCGGCGTGCTGATGATGTCCGAATTCGTCGGCGCCAAATCGACCGTCGGCACGGCGCAGGAAGCGTTTCAGTCGGGCATAGCGGCGGGGTGGGCCGTGCTCGGCGCCTCGATCGGCTTCCTGCTGTTCGGGTTCCTGATGGTGAAGAAGCTCTACAGTTCCGGCGAATACACCATCTCGGCGGCGATCGCGCAGAAATACGGCAAGTCGACCATGCTCACGGTGTCGGTGATCATGATCTACGCGCTGCTGCTCGTGAACGTCGGCAACTATGTGAGCGGCGCGGCCGCAATCGCCACCGCACTGCATGTCAGCATGCCTGTTGCGATGTGCATCATCGCCGTGGTCAGCACCTTCTACTACGTGTTCGGCGGGCTGAAGGGCGTCGCCTGGGTGACGATCCTGCACAGCGCCATCAAGGTCGTCGGTATCGTCATCATATTCTCGGTTGCGATGTCGCTGACCGGCGGCATCGCGCCGATCCAGGCCAAGCTGCCCGCCTATTACTTCAGCTGGGACGGCAAGATCGGCTTTGCGACCATCTTCGCCTGGACCTTTGGCACCGTCGGCGCGATCTTCTCGACCCAGTTCATCGTGCAGGCGATCTCATCGACGCCGAGCGCCGATGACGCGCGCAGGGCCACCTTCTATGCGGCGGCGTTCTGCCTGCCGCTCGGATTCCTGCTCGCCTTGATCGGCGTCTCCGCGAAATTCCTCTATCCCGACATGAACAGCCTCTACGCGCTGCCGGTGTTTTTGGAGAAGATGCCGCCGCTGGCCTCGGCTTTCGTGACGACCTCGCTCGTCGCCTCGATCTTCGTCAGCGTCTGCACGGTTGCGCTCGCGATCGCCTCGCTGGTGGTCCGCGACTTCTACGTCCCCTACTGGAAGCCAACGCCGGAGCGGGAGCTGAAGATGACCCGCCTGTTCTCGGTGGCGATCGGCATCGCGCCGCTGGTCTTCGTCTTCTTCATCCCGGAAATCCTCAAGCTGTCGTTCTTCACGCGCGCGCTGCGCCTGTCGATCACTATCATCGCGATGATGGGGTTCTATTTGCCGCTGTTTGCCAGCAACCGCGGCGCCACCGCGGGCCTGATCGGCGCGGCGATCTCGACGACGGCCTGGTACATGCTCGGAAACCCCTTCGGCATCGACAACATGTATGTCGCGGCCGCGACGCCGCTGGTGGTGATGGCGGTCGAGCGCCTGGTGATGGGCCGCGCTCCGGCCGCCGCCACGACGCCGCAGCCAAATGCATTGATGGAAAGGACTTCGACATGATCATCGATACCGGGATCGTGACCACCGACATCGGGACCGCCGCCGATGGCGTCGTTCGCCCGGCCGCCGGCGATCCCGACCGGTCCGACGCTTTCATTCCCTCGCCTTGCGTGCAGAACCACGCCGCCAATCTGATGCCGCTCGCGAACGGCGATCTGGCCTGCGTCTGGTTCGGCGGCACGCAGGAGGGCATGTCGGACATCTCGGTCTATTTTTCGCGCCTGCCCCGCGGCGCGACGCAGTGGTCTCCCGCCGAAAAGCTGTCCGACGACAACGGACGTTCGGAGCAGAACCCGGTGCTGTTTCCCGCACCTGACGGCACGCTGTGGCTGATGTGGACGGCGCAGCTGGCGGGAAACCAGGACACCGCGCTGATCCGCCGCCGCCTCTCCCGCGACAACGGCAAGAACTGGGGCCCGATCGAGACGCTGTTTCCCGAGCAGCGCGGCCGCGGCACCTTCATCCGGCAGCCGATCGTCGTGCTCGACAATGGCGACTGGCTGCTGCCCGTGTTCTATTGCCACAGCACCCCGGGTCGGAAATGGAACGGCGACGAGGACACCAGCGCGGTGAAGATCTCGTCCGATTCCGGCGCGACCTGGCGCGACATCGACGTCCCCGGCAGCCGCGGCTGCGTGCATATGTGCATCGCGCGGCTCGACGACGGCTCGCTGATCGCCCTTTACCGCAGCCGCTGGGCAGACAACATCTATCAGAGCCGGTCCACCGATCACGGCCGCACCTGGTCGGCGCCGGTCCAGACCGTGCTGCCCAACAACAACTCCTCGATCCAGGTCACGCGACTTGGCAACGGTCATCTCGCGCTGGTCTTCAACGATTCCAGCGCCAGGGATGCGACCGGGCGCCGCCTCTCGCTCTATGACGAGATCGAGGACGATTTGCCGCCCGTGCTCGCCGGCGACGGCAAAAGAACGGATGAACGCACCGCGTTCTGGGGCGCGCCGCGGGCGCCGATGACGCTGGCCGTCTCCGCCGACGGCGGGCGGACGTGGAGCAAACGCAACGTCGAGACCGGTGACGGCTATTGCATGACCAACAATTCACGCGATCAGACCAATCGCGAACTGTCCTATCCTTCGGTCAAGGAGACCGCCGACGGAGCGATCCACATGGCCTTCACCTTCCATCGCCGCGCGATCAAATATGTGCGCGTGACCGAGCCATGGGTGAAACGCGCCATCCGGGACTGAGAGCATGGACAAGAGCCCGCACGCGCTCGTCACGGGCGCCAGCTCAGGGATCGGCGCTGCGATCGTCGAACGGCTGCTGCGCGATGGCTGGCGCGTCACCGGCATCAGCCGCCGTCCCGCGCCATTCAACCATCCGGCCTTCGATCACCTCTCGCTCGATCTCGGAGAGGTCGATAACATTGCGAACGCCGTCGCAGGCATCGCGCCGACCGCACTGGTTCACGCGGCCGGCATGCTCAAGGTCGGCGAGCTCGGATCGCTCGACCATGACGACGGCACCGCGATGTGGCGACTGCATGTCGATGTCGCCGAGCGTCTCGCCAACGCGCTGGCGCCGCGCTTGCCGAAAGGAGGACGCATCATCCTCATCGGCAGCCGCACCGCCTCGGGCGCGGCCGGCCGCGGTCAATATGCCGCGACCAAAGCGGCGCTGGTGGCGCTCGCGCGATCCTGGGCCATCGAGCTCGCGCCGCGCGGCGTCACGGTCAACGTCGTTGCGCCCGCCGCAACCGAGACGCCGATGCTGAAAGACCCGACCCGCGCCAATGTCGCACCAAAACTGCCCCCGATCGGCCGCTTCATTCGCCCGGAGGAAGTCGCGCACGCAGTGGCGTTCCTGCTTTCGCCGGAGGCTGCGGCCATCACCGGACAGCAGCTCGTCATCTGCGGCGGCAGCTCGCTCTAGGCGCACGGCCGCAATCACGGTCGACCCGCAATTGCGCGAGGGACAGCCCTCGCGCGGCGGTTACCCTCACATCATCGAGATGGCAACGGCCGCCATCAGCGCGTGGCCGCGATCCTTGCGCGGAAGCTCGCCTGCCCCTGCATGATCTTGTCGAGCAGTGCATCGAGCGCCCAGAAGCGCTCACGGATGTCGAAATCGATGGTCCGGCTGTGGGCGCAGGCGAACGTGCCGAGCCTCTGATGGTACAGCTTCGCCAGCTTGGGATATCCCATCGGCTCGGCCATCGCCGCGAGCGCGAGATAGACGGAGAGATCGTCCGCCAGCGCCGGATGCCGCGCGCTGTCGGTCAACAGCCATTTGTAGAGATCGGGATGGAAGTTCGTGAACACGCCGGTGAAGCCGGCGGATCCGCTTCTGATGGCGTCGAAGGCGATCGCCGCATTGGCATTGACGATGGCGAGCGAGGAATTTTTCGTCAGCGCCACGCGACGCTTCACGGTCTCGAGGTCGCAGGACACGTCCTTGAGGATCGCGAAGCGCCCGCTCTCGGCGCAGAACGCCAGCTCGTCGTCGGACATGAGCCGCCGGAACGGCGCGGGACATTCGTAGAGGCCGAGCGGAAGATCGGCGGGCAGCGCGTCGAGCAGATGGCGCAGATTGTCCATGAAGACCGTGCCGCCCTGCCCCTTCGGATCGAACCGGTTCGTCACCAGCACCAGTCCGTCCACGCCGG
This sequence comes from Bradyrhizobium sp. 482_C4_N1_8, assembly GCF_052075965.1. Classification (NCBI taxonomy): domain Bacteria; kingdom Pseudomonadati; phylum Pseudomonadota; class Alphaproteobacteria; order Hyphomicrobiales; family Nitrobacteraceae; genus Bradyrhizobium; species Bradyrhizobium sp. 482_C4_N1_8. Next base: position 7,075,637 of record NZ_CP197231.1, read on the forward strand.
TCGCGGCGATGGAGGTCAGCTCGGTCACTTGATCGTCGCGGGATTCACTGACGTGGCCTGACGCGATGACGGGCACCCGGCCCGCCGCCTGCCGCACGACGAAGCGCGCCAGCGCGACGCGCTCCTCCAGGCTCAAAAACTGCATCTCGCTCGACTGGGCCACGGCGAACAGCGCATCCGCGCCATTGGCGATGTACCATTCGACGAGGTTTTCGAGGCCCGCATAGTCGATCGCGTCGGCTTCAGTGAACGGCGTCAGCATCACCGGAATGATGCCCTTGATGGTTGCGGTCACAAATCGGCTCCCAAGACGTTGAATTCGGTGACAGGCAGGAGCCTGCCGCTCACGCGTCTTGCAACGCGTGAGCGTAGCTGTTCGGGCTGGCGGTCAGTTGCCGGCTACTTCCTTAATGCGCGCGATCATGTCGTCGACGGCCTTGTCGACCGGCACCTTGTTGGTGACGATGGCGTTCACGGCCTTCATCCAGACGTTCTCGTTGTTCAGGGTGGTGAACTTGTAGTTCTTGCTCATCTCGTAGCCGCCGACGCCGGCGAAGAACTGGTCGCGCACGGCGCGGCGATGAACGTCGCCGTCCCAGAAGGCGGACTTCTGTGCGGCCGTCTTGACCGGGAACCAGCGGCCGAGCGCGCCTTCGACGTAGGGCTGGAGGTTCTCGTCACGCAGCAGGAACGAGACGAACTCCTTGGCGCGGTCCTTGTTCTTGGCCTGCTCGAAGATCAGGCCGACCACCACGGAGGCGCGGGTGTGGACCGGCGTACCATCCGGCTTGTTGGGCCAGACCATGGTGCGGATGCGGTCATTATAGTTCTTCTTGGCTTCGTCGCGCTGCTCGGCGGTGAGCGTCTCGTTGCCGGCGTCGTCGAGCCATTTGCCGGGGAGCGAAACCGTCGAATTGTGCGTCATGATCGTCGTCTTGTTGTGGAAGGCGACGTTGTTGTCGGGATCCTTCCAGCTCGTCGCCGATTGCGGCGTGCAGCCTTTCGCGGCGAACTCGACATAGTCCGTCATGGCGGCGACGAGGCCCGCCTTCACCTTGGGATCGTCGACCAGGAGCTTGCCGTTGTCGTCGACGAGCACGACGTTGTAGGCGTCCATGAACACCAGGAACGAGATGAAGCTGTCGGTGGCGTCGACACCCATCGGATGGCCGACGCCGTAGATGCGCTTGCCGGACGCCTTGCGCACCGCCGGTTGCGCCTTGTCACACCAGAACGACCAATAGCCCTTCCAGTCCTTCGGGATGTCGGTCTCCTTGAGACCTCCCTCCTCCAGCATGTCCTTCCAATAATGCAGATGCAGCGTCGCCTGCTTCAGCGGGAAGGCGTAATAGGCCTTCGCCTTGGTCTTGTCGTTGTACAGCATGACCGTTTCGAGCGACTGCGGAGAGAACTCGCCCTTGATCGGCGCGAGCACGGAGCCGAGATCGACCAGCTTGCCCTCGGAGGCCCACTTGCCGGCGCCCTGGAAATGGTAGGTGTCCGCATAGGTCACGTCGGGCGGACTGCCGGCATCGAGCGCCGCCACCAGCTTCGGCATCATGTCCTGCGTCGCATATTGCGACAGCTCGACCTTGACCCCGGTCTTGGCCTCGAACTTCTTGATGACGGCGAGCAGCGCGTCTTCCTCGGCCTTGTAGTAGCCCTTGTTCCACCAGACGACGAGCTTCTCCTCGGCGGCCGCGGGGCTCGCCGTTCCCATCATCGGCAAGACCAGCGAAACCGCCATCGAACAGTTTCTGGCCCACCGCAAAACGCTATTCCGCATTGTCGTTTCCTCTCCGTCTCATCCGGCGAGGGGCCCGCCGGTTGCTCTCATGGCGTTTAAAACGCAGTTATGTAAGCGCTTACATATGAGGAGTCAAGCAGCCCTTTGAGAGGGAAGCAGCCCTCTTGGCGGGACGATATGCGCGCTATCGAAGAGACGACCGCTCTCTGCGGGATCAGGCGCCCCTGGCGTGACCTGCGCTGTCGCGGATTTTCAGGACGGGCACGACTTCGCGGGACTGCGCCTGCGCTTGCCGGCCCGCGATCACGGCGAGAAGCTCGTTGGCCGCGAGGACGCCGATCTCCTGATTGTCGACCTTCATCGTCGTAAGCCCCGGAGAAAAGCGCGATGAAATCGCAAGATCATCGAAGCCGGTGATCGAAAAATCCCCGGGCGCGTCCAGGCCGCATTCCCGCGCAGCCATCAACGCACCGAGCGCCAGATTGTCGTTGCCGCAAACGATCGCGGTCGGCCGAACGTCGACGGCTTGCGTCATCAATCCGGCAAAGCTGGCCGCCCCGAACTCCAGCGTCGAGGGACCCATCATCAGATCCTGCGCGGCAATTTCCAAACCCGCGGCCGCGAGCGCTTCGCTGACGCCGCGAAGCCTGTCCTTGACGCGGTCGTTGTTGGTGTCGGGCTGGAAGATGGCGGCAAACCGGCGATGGCCGAGCGACAGCAGATGCTCCGTCATGCGGCTGAACGCGGCGCGATTGTCAAAGCCGATGCACGGATGCGGTGACAGCTTGTTGTAGGAGTACGTCACCACATAGGGAATGCCGCGCGAGTTGAGCGCATCAAAAAGCTCGGGGGGATGATTTTCACCGACCACGGCAATTGCTTCCACGCCGCGCGCAAGCATCGCTTCGGCCTGCCGCAAGCCCTCGTCCGGATCGTAGTTCGAGCAGCCGAGGAACAGCGTGAAGCCGCGTTCGCTGAAGACGGTCTGCATGCCGCCGATCTGGTGGGCGAAGATTTCATCGTCCAGGGTGGGAATGATGGCGCCGGCAATATGCGTCCGGCGCGAGGCCAGCGCCCGTCCGGCAGCATTGGGAATCCAGTTCAGCGCGCGTGCAGCGTCCTTGACCCGCTGCCTGACCTCTTCGGAAACCTTGTCGGGTTCGTTGAAGGCGCGCGAGACGGTCGCGGTCGAGACATTGGCCTTGCGGGCGACCTCCTCGAGCTTGACGCGGCCGCTGCCTCCACGCGCTCTCTTTGAACCTGCCACCATCCCCGCCACGTCGGTCGAACGCTTGATCGATCAATACCTTGCCATGGTATTGACGACCACTGGAGTCCTCAATGAAAATCTCCTGGCGTGAGGCGCGCGCGCTTCCTAGACGATCCCGCCCTGCCGAAGCGTCGCGATCGCAGCCACGTCGTAGCCAAGCTCCGTCAGGACGAGGTCGGTATGCTCGCCGAGCATCGGCGGACGCGATGCGATCTCGCCGGGCGTTTCCGACAGTCGGACGGCAGCGCGGGCGACGGGAGCGCGTTTCGGCAGGCCGGGATATTCGACCTCCTACATGAAGCCAGCGGCGCGAATATGCGGATGGTCCAGCGCCTGTTGCGGGCTGAGGACGGGCCCGGTCGGAATCATGGCCTTGCCCAGCATATCGACCGCCTCCTGCGTGGTGCGCTCGGCGCACCAGCGCGCCATCCGCGCGCTGATGACGGGGCCGTTGTTACCGCGGCTGATATCGTCGGCAAAGCGCGGATCGTTCAGCCACTGCTCCTCCTCACCCATCAGCTTCGCCCAGCGTTTGAACAGCGGATGCCCCGTGACCTGGCACAGCACCCAGCCGTCCCTGGTGCGATAGATGTCGGCCGGCGCTGCGGTCTGGCCGAGATTGCCGGTCGGAACACGGTTGACGTTGATGACCGCCTGCTCGATCAGCGTGGCATTGGTGAAGGACAGCGCGGTGGCGAGCAGCGCGCCCTCGACGATCTGGCCGCGTCCGGATTTGCCGCGCTCGATCAGGGCTGCGAGGGTCCCGAACGCGCAATGCAGCGCGGTGCCGAAATCGACCCAATTCACCGCGGCCCGATATGGCGGGTCGCCGGCACCGGTCATGTACACCGAGCCCGACATGACTTGGCCGACACCGTCGAAGCCGACGCGGTCGGACCATGGCCCCGGCCCGCCGAACGCGGTGGCGGTCGTCAGGATGATGTCGGGCTTGATCGCCTTCAAGGAGTCGTAGTCGAGCTTCATCGCGCGCAGGGTCTGCGGCGGCAGATTGGCGACGACGACGTCCGCGGTCGCGATCAGGCGGCGCATCACCTCCTGCCCCTCCGGCTTCATCGGATCGAGGGTGATGCACTTCTTGTTGCGGTTGACCTGAAGAAACAGCGCGCCTTCGCCGCCCTCGCCGACCGGCGCCACGAAGCGGTCCTCGCTGCCGTCGCGCTTTTCCACGCGGATGACCTCGGCGCCGAATTCGGCCAGCAAGGTCGCGCAATAGGGCCCCGCGATATAGCGCCCGAAATCGAGGACGCGCACGCCCTCCAAAACTCCTCCCATCGATCCCTTCCCATATTCATATGTTCTCGCCAGATTACAGGGACTGGCCGCCACGGCAAGGCGGCAGAGGACATCATGCCCCTGCCCCCAAGATGTGATCGCCTGACTGTTTCGGCTGGCGGAAATTCTGCTCTAGTATTGCCCCGTCCGTCCCCCAGCCAGAGCACATCCATGCCGCAACAATTCGATCGATCCGCAGAAGATCTCGGCAACGCGATCCATTTCGAGCACGTCAACATCCAGGTCCCCGACCAGCGCCTCGCCACGCTGTTCTACGTGACCGGGCTTGGACTGACCCGCGATCCCTACCTGATGGTGTCCGACACCAACATGTGGATCAATGCCGGACGGAGCCAGTTTCACCTGCCGAGCGGCAGGCCGCAGGTGCTGCGCGGCCATGTCGGGCTGGTCATCGAGGGCCGCGAGGCGCTGCTGGCGCGGCTCGCGTCGGTCGCGAAGAAGCTCGAGGGCACGACGTTCGCGTTCGCCGAGCACAACGATCATGTCGAGGCGACCTGTCCGTGGGGCAACCGACTGCGCTGCTACGAACCGGACGCTGCGCGCTTCGGGCGCATCGCGCTCGGCATTCCCTATGTCGAGTTCGACGTGCCGGAAGGCACCACGAAGGCGATTTGCGCCTTCTACCCCGAGATCATGGGCATGCCCGCAAGCTTGCGAAACGGCGACGGCCAGATCGCCGCCGTGAGGACCGGCCGCGACCAGCATCTGTTATTCCGCGAGACCGATCGGCCGCAGGGCGACTACGACGGCCACCATGTGCAGATGTACATCACCGACTTCTCCGGCCCCTACCGCAAACTGCTGGCGCGCGACCTGATCTCGCGTGAGGACAATCAATACCAGTACCGCTTCTGCGACATCGTCGATCTCGACAGCGGCAGGCATCTCTTCACGGTCGAGCACGAGGTCCGCAGCGCAACCCATCCGATGTTCATGCGGCCGATGGTCAATCGCAATCCGGCGATCAACAACCGCAATTACGCGTTCGGCCACGACCATTCGCTCTGGGCGATGGGGCCGGATCAATACGAGGGATAGGGAACGGCGAACGCGCGCCTTGCGGCGCGCGCGATCCATGACCTCGGCCGGCCATCAGCAGCCACGGCAGATGATCAGCCGGCGGTCGATCTCCTTGTCGAGCCGCTGCAGCTCCGCGTCTTGGGGCGAGGCTTGCGTCGACCCGGGCACGTCGCTGCGTCGCGGCTGCCGGTGACCGATGGGAGCCTGCCGGGACAGGTCCGCGAACTTCATTGCGTCCACACTGCCAGGCGAGGACATGGTCACAGGCGCGCTTGCGCCTCCGGCAGCCCTGAGGCTGGAAACCGATCCGAACAGAAACGTAGCTGCGACGACGGTCACGCCAAGTCTGATTGACATCATCATTCTCCTATCGCGGTGACGTTGCGACGATGCGCACACGATGGATAGGAGGTCCCGGCTACTCGACCATTTCGCCCGCGGTGACATCGCGTTACCATTGCAACCGCGATCGCCGATTGTCGTGCGCCAACTCTGGATTCCTGTTTTGACGCGCTTCGTTCGCGCGAGCCGGCTTCCGCTTCGCTCGAAAACGCTCTACCGCGCCACGGCGGCCCGCCTCACGCGTCGTCGCGCGGCCGACGAGGCGACGCTCCGCGCCAGGACGCCGGCGAGCTCCGCCGATATCAGCGGGTGATGAACGAGCTCGGTGATCCCTGACGTCTCCAGCGACGGCACCGCCAGCTCGCGCGTCGATGGGCTCGCCAGAATCATCGGCAAGGCCGGCGCCGCCGCGTGCAATGCCGCCGCCAGCTCGATCGAGGAGCCTCCGGGCATGTGACACACCAGCGCCGCATCGAAGCGTGCTTGCGCGGTGCGGCAGGCGGTGATCGCCTCCGCCAGCCTGTTGAACCCGACCGGCTCATACCCCAGCGCCGCGAGGATTTCCTCATGGCGCAACAGGCGACGGCGATCGGTGTCGAGCACCAGCACCGTCTCGCCCGCGCCACGGAACGCCAGATCGGGGCTGTGCTGAACCGGCACCGCCTCGTCGGGGTCGCCGGATGGCAGCCAGACGTCGAAGCGCGTGCCCGCATCCGGCTCGCTCTGCACGGCGACGGCGCCGCCATATTGCTCCGCGATCTCGCGAACGGTTGCGAGCCCGATGCCGTTGCCGTCCGGGCGCGTCGTGAAGAAGGGCTCGAAGATCCGTTCCAGCGTCGCCTCGTCCATTCCCGGCCCCGGATCGGTGACCGAAATCACGGTGAAGCGGCCGGGGCCGACCTCACTGCGTCCGATCGACAATGGCTGTTGAAGATCGCGCACCTTGATGCCGAGTTCGATGCAACCCGGCTCCGTCATCGCCTGAGCCGCATTGTTGCAAAGATTCAGGATCACCTGCTGCAACTGGGCGGGCTCGCCCATCACGGTGGCCTCTTCGGCCGACTCGTTCACCTCGAACTGGACGTGCGAAGGCAACGAAGCCGCCAGCAGCGATCTGGTTTCGTCGATCAGGGTCCTGACGCAGACACGCTCCCGCCTGCCCTCGCCGCGGCGGCCGAAGCCGAGAATCTGTTCGACCAGTTCGCGCGCCCGCTCGCCGGCACGGCGGATCTCCGCAAGGCTGCCGGCCGGCCGGCCTCCTGACCGGATTCGCGCTTCGGCGATCTCGGCATAGCCGAGAATCGCACCGACGATATTGTTGAAGTTGTGGGCGATACCGCTGGCAAAGGTGCCGAGGGTTTCCATGCGGCGTGCCTGTTGCAGGCTCGCCTGCAAGCGCTCCTTCTCGCCTTCGAGCCGCACCCGGCGGATCGCGTTGCCGATGGCGTCGAACGCCATGCGAAACAACGAGACTTCGGACCAGTATGCGAGCGCCCCGGCCGGCACGGTATCGAAGCCGAGGATTTCATCGCGATGTCCCCTGACCGCCGTCACGCACAGCCAGCCACCGACGCCGGCGTCCTCGAGCAGGTTCATCGTGTCGTCGGGATGGGCGGCCTTGACCTTGGGAATATAGACGATACCGCCTTCGCCACTGTCGAAGCGTGGCGCGAGGCTCAGCGCGCGATCCGGCCAACCCGGCTCGAATGCGATCCCGTCGCGGGACCACCGATAGGTGCTTGTCGTCGTCCCGGTCGCGCCGACGAAATAGGCGCGATCCGCACCGATGCATCCGGCGAGCTGTTGCAGCGCGGTCTCGACGTCAGCGGTGATCCTCTCGCGGCTCGAATCGATGAACCGCATCGAGATGCCGGCCATGACGTGCTCGAACGCCGCACGGCGGCGCAGCGTGACCGCGCGCCGGTGCAATAGCAATCCGAAATAGACCACGCCGCAGAGCAGCAGCAGCGACGTCATGAACTGCAACAGGCGTACCCGGCGCGCCGACGCCCGCGAGGCGAGCTGACGCCTGGTGATCAATGCCAATACGGCATCCTGCTCGCGGTTGTTCGATTCGGCGACGAGCGTCTTCACGATCGTGTCGATGTCGGGCAGAAGGTCATGCAGCATCTCCCCGTGCATCAACAACGCGCGGACCGAATCCATGTCCTGCGGCGGCGTTTGCACGAGCGCCAGCTCTTCCAATCGACCCTGGACCTGACGCGCCACGACGTCCGACGTATCGAGCGTCAGGCGCAGCATCGCTGCCGCCAATGCGGAGGCGGCCGTGACCAGCGCCCGCTGATCCGACTCAGCCAACTTGTCGCTGAACAGACCGAAATAGGCAAAGGAGTTCTGGAGCAACGCGTTGCGGCTCTTGAACCGTTCGACCAGATCCTCCTGCCGGAGGGCGCGTGCCGACAGCACATCGATGGCCCTGGTCTCTTCGGCATTGAGACCCGGCGTTTCGCGCAGCCGCGTCAGGGCGTCGTCATAGGCATCGGTCATCTGCACCAGCTTGTCATAGTTGCGCGACAGGCCGACGCGCGCGGTCAGCACTTCCCTGGTCATCGCGCGTTCGAACCGGGTGAAGTCGCCAAGCGCCTGGAGCTGACGGTCGTAACGCACCGAATTGAAGTTCAGCCCGTTCAACAACAGCCAGGTCAGCAGGGCGAGCACGCAGGTTACGCCGATCACGGCGGGGGCAAATTTCATGGGGAGCCTCCGACAGTCGCGCCGCGATAGGTGCCGGTCAGACTGTTCAGAAAGGCGACGAGCGCCTTGACCTGCTTCTCCGTCAACGTGGCGTTCAATTGGGCAAAGGCCATCTTGCGAACCGCGTCATCGAGCGTCGGCGCGCTGCCGTCATGGAAATACGGCGGCGTGGTCGCGACGTTGCGCAGGCTCGGCACGCGCAGAATTTTCGGCTCGGGCGATGCGAGCGGGTGGAATATGCCGTGGCGCTGGAACAGATTGCCGCCGACATTGACGCCCTGATGGCAGGACGCGCAGCCCAGCGATTTGAACAATTGGTAGCCGCCCAGCTCGTCCTCCGACAGCGCCGCGGCGTCACCCGCCAGCCAACGATCGAACTTGCCGCCCGGCGTGACCAGCGTGCGCTGGAAGTTCGCGAGCGCGTCGACGACATCGCCGCGCTCCGGGCGGTGGCCGTAAGCCGCGAAGAAGCTCTCGCGCATGTCGGGATCGGAATTGAGCTTCTCTGCGATCTCGACCGAGCTGCTCGCCATGGTGCGCGGGCTTTCCAGCGACGCCCTGGTATCGGCCTCGATGTTGCGTAATTTTCCTTCCCAGCCGAAGCGAAAGCTGAGCGCCGCATTGAAGACGGTGAGCGTGTTGAGCGTGATCGCCGCCCCGTCGGGGCCGACATCGTGCTGCCTCGGGCTCGCGCCGTTCGTCGCGATATCGTGACACGATGCGCAACTGCGTGAATTGTCGTGCGACAGCCTGCGATCGGAGAACAGTCGTTCGCCGAGCTTGACCTTCAGCGGATTGATTGCCGGCGGTGCCGGAATGGGCGTGATGGGCTCATCCTTGCGGACCGACACGAAGGCCGGCGGCGACTGCGACGGTGCCGGAGAGACCTTCAGAGAGCACGGCACCAGTGCGCAAATCACGATCGCGCAACGTCGAAGGCCGGCACCTCGTCCGGCCCCGAGAAATCTGGCGAACTGCTGCACGCCCAGCAATGTGGGGGTGAAGCGAGAATTGTCGCGGCTGCTCAAGGAATTTTGATCGAAGCTGGATGATTTCGCGAAGGTGGCCGCCACATGCTCCGGGCGATGCTGTCAGCAATCACGGCAGTACCTCACCACCCGCTCGATGTCCGACCTGCCGGAAATCCCGAGGTCCCGCAAGGTCCGGTCATCGAACTCCATCAACGCAGCGACGGCCTTCCTGATCTCACGTTCCCGACGCCAGTACGCAGGCAGGTCCATCAGAGTCCCCAGGGTCGCGCCGAGCGACCCCAGCCGATTCCAGCTGCGCTCCAGTCGCGCATCGCGCGGCGCGGCGCGATCGAGCCTGACGATATTCCCATTATTGTCATTCCCATTGTTGTCGGCTCCATCGTTGCCGCTCTTCTCCGCGGGCTCGCGACCCGCCGAGGGCGATCGGCAATCTCTCGTGGCCTCCAGCATCGCCTGAACCGGCGCGGCTGCGGTCGGATGCAAGGCTGCACCGTAGAGGGCAAAGCCCTCCATCAGGGAGGCGAAGACCGCCCACCAGAATGTGGTGACGGGCTGATCCTGCCCGGCAGGCGGCACATCCGGAGGCGAAGCAATGTCCGGCGCGCGATGCCTCGCGGCAACCGCACCGAGACGGACCATGCCGCGACCGTCAGATCGTGCGACCCAGTTCGCCCTGTCGAGTTCCATGTGACCCGGCAAGGCAACGCGGCTCACACTGTGAGAATACTTCTCCATCGTAAATCTCCCACACGCTGTTGGTGGGAGGCAATCTGACGGCCCGCTGTTACGCCAAGGTCACCGCCATCGGCAAATTGGCTACAATTGCAATCCGCCAATTGCTTCTAGAACGGATCGACCGGCACCGCGAAGACATAGCCGACGCCGCGCTCGGTCTGAATGACGCGCGGCGCGCTCGGATCGGTCTCCAGCTTGCGCCGCAGCCGCAGCACCTGGACGTCGATGCTGCGATCGAAGATATCCTCATGGATACGGGTCGCCTGCAGCAGATGCTCGCGGGTCAGGGGACGCTGCGGCGCCTCCAGAAAGGCCAGCAGCAGCGCATATTCTCCCTTGCTCAACGGCACCGGCGCTTCGTCGGGATCGGTCAGCTTTCGGCTACGGCGTTCGAGCTTCCAGCCGCTGAAGCGATAGCCCCCGCGCTCGGGATCGCGGGCGCGCGCGGCCCGTCCCATCTCCTGCCGCCGCAACACCGCGCGGACGCGCGCCAGCAGCTCCCTCAGGGAGAACGGCTTGATGATGTAGTCGTCGGCGCCAAGCTCGAGCCCGACGATACGATCGATCTCGTCGGGACGATGGCCCGTCGTGATGATGACCGGCACGTCGGAATGCGACCGGATTTCCCTCAACAGGTCCAGACCGTCATCCTGACCAAGCCGAAGATCGAGGATGATCAGGCTCGGCTGGCTGCCATCGAGATAGTGGTTCAATTCCGATCTGTTGGAGGCCGCCCTTGTCGGGATATTGTGCTCCTCGAGATATTTGATCACCATTTGCCTTAACGTCGGATCGTCATCGACGACGACGATGTGGCCAATATCTGCAAGCATTCCATACTCTCAAAATTCGCCGTCCGCCGAGTGAGCTGTACTTAAGAATTGCGAACGTCAACGTCCGGCTGTGGTGAAATGATATTGATGTCATCCGAATTGGAATCGCTCAAAATAGAACGGGATATCCGAGGCCATCGGCACACACTGAGCCTATCTATGATGCCGTGATGACGTCGCAACAGGGTAATTCTGCGGCTAATTCCGCCGGATGTCGCATACGTGAATAATTGTGATCCCAACGCTTACTACTTTGGGGCGATAGGAAGCCTGCGGCCTGCGCTGTCGTTCAGCGACTGCGATGTGCTGCGCAGGCTGTTGCCCGCCCCCGCAGGGCGCGATCGTTTGCGGGCTTCACGGAATCATCAGGAGCCCGGCAGAGCCAACAGGTACTGGTAGATCGCGGCGAGATCGTCGTCATCCATCCGCCCGATCGGCCGCCACGGCATCTGCTCGCCGAGCCGATGCCCGTTCGGATCAACGCCTGTGCGCATGGTGTCGACGAATTGCGCAAGGCTCCAGTTCTTGACGATACCGAGGTCCGGTCCGAGCGGCGGCAATTGTCCCGGCACGCCGCCGCCGAGATCCCTGCCGTGGCATTCGCGGCAATCCTGATAGGACAGCAGGTACTTGCCATAGAGCGCCGTCGGCGCCTTCGGCGGCGCGGTGATCACGCCGGTGAAGACGGGCTTCGCATCCGGCAACAGTCCGGCGCCCAGCATCACGATGCCCAGCAGGCTGAAGCGATCCGGCGGATCCGGGGTCTGCGTACCGCTCGCGGGCAGGCTGCGGATGTAGGCGATCACCGCCTTGGTGTCGTCGTCACTGAGCCGGCCGGCATTGGTGAAGGACATGATCGCCAGCCAGCGCCCCCTCGCGTCGATCCCATTGCGAATGGCACGAAAGATCTCGGCATCGGACCAATTCTTCAAGACGCCGGCGGGCGTGAGATTGGCCGGCACGAACGAGCCGATGGGAATCGGGAGATCCTTGGCCACGTCGCCGCCGCCGGTCAGCGTCCCGGTCTGCGAGTGACATGCGGCGCAAAAGCCGTCGGCCACGGCCATGCCTCGGGCAATCTGGTCCGGTGTCGCCTCGATCTTCACATCCGGGACCGGTGCAGAACGGGCGTGTTGCCGGACGATACCGACCGCGGTCAAAGCGGCAACGCCGAACACTGAGATGGCCAGCATGGCCGTCAGCACCATGCCGCTCCACTTCGCCAGAGCAGATTTCGTCCGGGAGGCGCGAACGCCCAGCCAGGCCAGAAACGCGATGAACGCAACCATCGCAATCAGGGCGACAATATTTTCCATGCCAGTCCTCAATGAATTGGGCGCGACCGATGCCGCGCGACATCCGGATCGTCAAAAATGAATTTCGGCCGACGCCAACGCGCCAATATCTGCGAAGGTGTGCCATGCGGAGGTCTGCCGGATTAACAGCGCGGTGTTTCCGTGCCGTTTCATCGCCCGCCGCTCGCGTTACAATTGTAATCCTGTGCGAGTTATCGGCTTCCGGCGCGATGTCACCGGTTTTTGCACCGGCCTTTTTGCCCGGCCTTGGCAGCGCCACGATGCGTTGCCGCCGTAACCATTTTCGCTGCCGCCGGAAGTCTTGGCGTAACGGCGATCGCTTCAATTGCCTCTCACTCGACCGGACGCTCTGGGGCGACCGTGCATCGATCATCAAGAGGTCAACTCACATGAAGATTCTTATCGCTTCGACACCGGCGACGGGTCATCTCAATCCGATGCTGGCGATCACGCAAATCCTGCGTGGCGATGGCCACGAGATCGCTTTCCTGACGGGCACCGCCTTTCGTGCCCGCGTCGAAGCCAGCGGCGTCAAATTCTTTCCCCTTCCCGAGGACGCGGACTTTGATCCGAACGACGTCTTCTCGCGGTTCCCCGAACTCAAGACCATCCCGCCGGGACTGGAGTGGTTCCGTGTTGCTTGCGAGCGCATCTTCGTCGACGCCATTCCGGCTCAGCACCAGGGGCTGCTGCAAATCTTGCGGCAATTCCCCGCCGACATCATTGTCGCCGACGACATGCTGTTCGGTGTACTGCCGATGCTGCTCGGACCGCGCTCGCAGCGGCCTCCCATCGCGCTCTGCGGGACCTCGTTTCTGCATTGGGCGCGCGAGGACGGCGCGCCCAATTTCCTCGGTCTGCCGCCGGCAAAGAGCGGCGAGGAGCGCGATCGCTATGCGGCCATGGCGCGGGAATTTGATGCGGCAGTCGATCAGCCGGTGTCACTGCGCCTGAATCGGGCGTTGAAGTCTCTCGGGGTCGGGCCGATCGCGATGCCGATGTTCCATTCTGTGGTCGCTCTCGGGGATGCCTATCTGCAATTGTCGGTGCCAAGCTTCGAATTTCCTCGCGAGATTCCGCCCTCAGTGCATTTCGTCGGCACCCCACCGATCATCGCCAACCAGGTCCCGCCGCCCCCCTGGGCCGAAGAGCTCGACGGATCGCGCAAGATCGTTCTGGTGACGCAGGGAACGGTGGCCAATCACAATTTCAATCTGCTGGTTGCCCCGACGCTGGCGGCCCTCGCGGACGAGAAAGACATCCTGGTGATCGCGACGGCAGGCGGCCGCCCGGTTGACGCCATCCCCGGCAAGATCCCGTCGAACGCGCGCATCGCCAGCTATCTGCCGTTCGAATGGCTGCTGCCGAACGTCGACGTGCTCGTCACCAACGGCGGCTATGGCAGCGTCAACCAGGCCATGAGCTTCGGCATCCCGCTGGTCACTGCGGGGCTGACCGAAGACAAGGCCGACGTCAACGCGCGGGTCGCATGGTCCGGGGTCGGCATCAACCTCGCGACCAACGAGCCGACACCGAAGGCGCTGCGCGACGCGGTGCGGACGGTGCTCGATCAATCCCGCTTCCAGTCGCGAGCCTCGCAGATCGCGGACGAATTTGCCGGGATCGACACGCGGGCCGAAATCCTCCGGGTCATCGGCGAGCTTGTGGCCGACGAGAGCTCGCACACCGGCGCGATGGCGGCAACCCGGGGGCGGCGCGCCGAACGGCGCGCGTAATCGCCGAACGCAGCGATGGAGGGCGGGCGACCGCGCCTCCATCGCCTCATGCACATCGACCAAGCCGGAACCGGAAATCTGTCCATGCAAATCGACCCCGCATCCTTCGCCTTCACGCTGCTGCTCGGTTTTCTGGCGGCCGTGCCCTATTCCGGCATCGACATCAATCTGCCGGCGCTGGCAGCAACCGGTGCGACGCTCGACGCGAGCGCGTCGGATGTCGGGCTGACCATGAGCGCCTTCATGCTCAGCCTCGCCACCGCGCCGCTGATCTACGGACCTATCTCCGACCGCCTGGGCCGCAAGCCGATTCTGGCATTCGGCCTCGTACTGTTCGTCGCAGCAAGCCTTGCCTGCGCGAAAGCGTCCTCGCTGCCGGTTCTGTTGCTGGGCCGCTTCGTCCAGGGCATCGGCGCCGCCGCCACCGCAACGACCTTTGCCATCATTCGCGATCTCTTCGACGGCAACGCCGCGCGAGGCAAGATCGCCAACGTCATGGTCACGGTCAATGTCGCGACCGTGATCGCACCGACGGCCGGCGCCGCCCTGCTGGCGATCGCCGGCTGGCGATCGATCTATGCCGCCCAGGCGGGGATCGGTCTCATGCTGCTGGTCGTGGTGATGTTTCGCTTCGCGGAGACTGCGACGACCGACCGCGCCGGCCGCCTGGGGCTTTCTGCTGTCATCGACAGCTACCGCCAGGTGCTGACGCATCCGGTGTCGTTGCCTTTCATCCTGGTCGGCGCCGCGGGCGGCGCGACCGTGTTTGCCTACGTCACCGGCGCCTCGCTGTTCTTCGTCGGCGCCATCGGACTGCGCCCGGAGCAATATGGCCTGATCTTCAGCGCATGCTCGGGGGCCGTCATGGTCGGCGCCTTTCTCGACGGCCAGCTCGGCCGGCGCGGCGTAGAGTCGGCGCGCATGCTCACAACCGGGCTGACGCTGTCGGCCGCCGCCAGCACCGCCCTGCTCGCGATGACATTGGCCGGCTGGATGCCCACGTCACTCGTGGTCGCGCTGCTGATGGCGGTCGCACTCGGCTTCGGGTTCAGCGTGCCGAACGTGATGAGCGCGACGATGCAGCGTCTCCCGGAGATCGCGGGCGCCGTCAGCGCTGCCGCCGGAAGCATTCAGCTGACCGCCGGCGCGATATCGAGCGGACTGGTCGCACTTCGCTTCGACGGGCGGACCGCGTTGTCGATGACGGCGGTGATGGCGGCAACGTCGCTGCTCGCCCTGGTTCTCTATCTGCTGGTCGCGCGCCCCGCCGAACGCCGCCTGCCGTCGCAGACGATCGATCCCGGCGTGGCGGTCCGCAGCCCCACGAAGTCCTGAGTTGGGGTTGCGACCTGACTAGGCCAGTGAGGGATCGAACCTCCGCATGGCGGAACCAAAACCTGTTTGATTATTCGACGATTTCAATCCGCATTTGGAACAAGCGGCGTGGCGCGCCCCGCCCTTATTCTCGCCGCCATCATCATTCAGGAACGCGCGCAGGGGGCGGGCTCCTCCAGGGGGCAGTTCCCAAAGGTTCTGCGTGATCATCCGACGTTTAGTGCAACACGAAGTGATTGCGTCCCGCCGTGCGCTCCTTGGCGGGCTTGCGTCGTCAGCCTGCGTTGTCGCGCTGGGCGGATGCGCCAGCCTGGGTGCTACCGGCGCACGCTACGACGCTTCGTCGCTCTCGGTCGACCCTACATTGCTCGTCGTAACCACGCGCAAGCCAGTGAACGGCGGCCGGACGAAGCCGTGGTTCGGGCCGGAGCGGGCTTCTACGATGACCGTCGCACGCGCGAAGCTTGTGGCGCCTGGTGACAGCCGTTTTTCTCTGGCTGCAGCGGGGCTTGACGATTGGCGTCTTGATGGGGTCGAGCCGGTATCGGGCGATGTCGGCAGTCTTGTCGCGCAGGCCGGCGGCGGACCGGACGTCCTGATCTACGTGCACGGCTTCAAGCAGACGTTCGAGACAGCGGCGCTCGATGCCGCGCATCTCTCCGATGGCATCAGGTTCCGCGGCCAGACGATGGTATTCTCCTGGCCCTCGAAGGCTGGACTGTTCGACTACGCCTATGACCGCGACAGCGCAATGTGGTCCCGCGATGGCTTCGAACGCGTGCTGCAATCTGTCGTGACGAGTTCAAGCGCCGGCCGCGTCCACATCGTCGCGCACAGCATGGGAACCATGCTCACGCTCGAAAGCCTGCGCCAGCTCTATGCGCGATCCGGTGACGCCGTTGCGGGCAAGATCGGGGCCGTGGTGTTCGCCGCGCCGGACATCGACATGGACGTGTTCTCGTCGTCGATCAACCGCATCGGTCCGCTTTCGCGCAAGATCACCGTCATCGCCGCGACGAACGACCGCGCGCTGGCGTTGTCGGGGCAAATCGCTGGTGGGATGACACGGGTCGGCGCTGCCGAGAAGACCGCCATCGAAGGGCTTGGGGTGCGCGTGGTCGATGCTTCCGAGGCAGGCTGGGGCGTTATCAACCACGACCTGTTCCTGTCGAATGCGGAGGTGCGCCAGGTGATCCGCCGCTCGATTGATACCGTGGCCGCGTGAACCCGGCGTGGCGGAAACGATATCGCTGATAGAGAGGTATCTTGGGGCTAGCTCTGACATCCCGTTGACAGGTTCAATGCCTTGAACAGGCCATCGAAGACACCTGACCGGCAGGGCTTGACCTCCGCGACTGGCTTGGCGCGCTTGGCATTCGCAAATGCCTTGGACGTTCCCTGCACGGGCCGAGGTCTGGGCAGCATGACCGCGAATTTTCTCCCGCTTGCGGTGCGCTGGTGTGGCGCGATGATCTTCAAAGGCTCTGGCGCAACATTCGCCGTTTGATCCGGCGGAGGCATCGGTTCGCTCAAGGAGACCGGCTGCGGAGGCGCTTCAAATTGCATGTGCATGTGCGGGGTCCCGAGCCGGTCTGCCGTCGTCAGCGTATCGGCTGAGACGCGTAACCCGACGGTCGCCTGAACAGGCGGCGCGTTCACGGGCTTGGTCATGCGCGGCGCCGTCTCAAGCTCCATCACCGCGAGTGTACTGAAGCCAACGAGGATGAGAGCCGCCTTCATCTGATTTCACGCTTCCCGAACGCGACGCCTCGTTCAAAGCCTGCCGAAAAATAAGCTCCCGAAAATCGGAGACCAATTGCGGACATCCAATAAGGCGGCTTGGCGGCAGAACCGAACCAGCCGGCGGGGCGACCGGACAAGATCAGAGACAGGGTTAACGCGGGTCATGCGAACTGGCCCCTTATGCGGAGTGCTCGCTGTCGCCTAACGACCGGTACCTGAGGCCCCCCCTCGAGCTTGCAATGTGCTAGTCTGAGCCGGCACTCAGCCCGGACGGTGCACCGTGACCGATGGTCGTCACCCGGCATGGACCGAGGAAAGCCGCTTTCGCGGTGCGCTCGACGATGTGATTATCATCCCACTTGTTGTTGTTGCGCTCGCCACGAACAAGATCCTGCGTTTCGTTCTTGCGATCTTGATGCGGATGCTTGACTTCGCCTTCCCTTTTGCGATGCAGATTGTCTGGCTGCCGCTGTTCGCGGCCAGGGTTGTCGGCGATGTCATCGTAACTGTCATCAATGGCGCGGTGCGCTTGCTTCCCCTGTCCGCGTCGAAGCGTCGACAGTGGGGTAGATCGATTCGCCGAAACTGGTTGTGGTTCCGGCGGAAGATCAGCTATCGGGCGTTCGAACACGCTGTGCATGATGCCTTTGAAGGCGGCATGGCATGGGTGTTCAGAACATGCCGGCATCTCACGCCGAATGCCGCATTGCTCGTGATCCTGTGCGCGGTCCTTTGGCTGCCGATCTCTTTCGGTGCGGCAACGGCGATGCACGCGATATTGTTTGCCAAGGTCACATCCTGGCCAGCCTGGATGCAACTCCTGCATCCGCTCGCAACGGTCATCGCGAAGAGCAAGCTTCTGGTGCTACCGGTCTATCCGGCAGCCTGGCCGCAGGCCAGAAAGCATCCACTCGTTCAGCTCGTCTTCAAGGGCTACGACATCATCAAGCGCGTGCATGTGATCAGAAAGGTCGGCCTTCGCTATCGGCAGGCAGAGATCGCCGGGACCGCAGCGGTTGAGAGGCTCGAGCGCATTGCCGGCCTCACGTCGGCGGTGAGGTGGTTGCGCGAGGCGCATGTCGCAGAGCATTTGGGCGTCGAGAAGCCCACTCAGGAATTGCGTTCGTTCTTCGCGCGATGGTCCATCAAGTTCTCGGCCGAATATTACGAAGCAAAGGAACGGCAAGCCTCAGCGGTCCCATCATCAAACAGCAGCAAGCTGCGACCGCCGAGTTGATCGTCAATCGCCAACGGCCTCACCGTGCCGCCGTCGCTGCCCGATCTCTCTCCAACGGGCAACGGACTGCGACATTTCCAAATGAAGCCAGGACAGCTTGTCTTACCATCCGGCAGCGAATCCCACTGGTCGATAGATCAGAAGCTTGGGTGCAAACCAGCGCCGGGACGCGATTGCGGTGTTTCTGTCTGTCAGCATCATTGCCGCGCCTGAGGGATTGGTCGGACGCTGCCGGGCGCGTGCTCCTCGCCGCCAATTGCTGCCGACTCCATCGCTCGCAACTACGATGTCGTCGAAGATGGCAGTGAATTGTTTCTGACTACAATCCGCTACAGCAGCTCTTTTGCCGCGCGGCACGATTGGACGCACGGCAAAGCGATCCGTGCGCTCCTCTGGCAATCTTATTTATGCCGAGGGCTCGCTATTCATCGCTTCGATCCCCACATTTAAGTCCACCTTGGTCAACCGTCGAGATTGGCCGGAGTGCGCGGAGACTTCCAACGAAAGGGCTCTGCATATGTCCAAATCTCAGCAGCATCGCGCAAGAGCGACCGCGTCCGGCGAGCTCGTTAAGGATTCGGCCAGCGCTGAGGAAAGCTGTAAATTCAACACCTGGCGGGCCGGCTTCGTCTTTTTGACGGATCACAGGCGCAACAATGAAATCGGTCGCAACAAGCTGCCTTTGAAAAAGGACACGCCTGGCGATGCGAGATCGAGCGCAACCGCTCTGTCACGATGGGAGAACGAGGGAGGCTCGGTCCGCGACGAACTGCCGCCCTGATCCGCTATTCGAGTGGGCTAATGTCCCGCGTTTGGCCCGGCGCTCGGTTTGGCCGCGCGGCGGTCAGTTCTTCCGGTCTATCTCGGGTTTGTCGCGCAGAACCGCGTTCAGAAGCGAGCTATGGACCTCGATCTTTCCATTGTAGCTGATGAAGCCAAGCTTCCGGAACTTGTTCATGAAGAAGCTGACCCGTGATCGGGTCGTACCGATCATTTCGGCCAGCGTTTCCTGGCTGATATTGACGCCAATGGGCTGCGAGCTGGCTTCCTTGCCGAAGTTCGCCAGCAGAAGCAGCAGGCGCGCCAAGCGTTTCTCGCTCGAATTGAAGAGTTGGTCGATCAGGTCTTCTTCAATCCGGCTATTGCGCGCGAGCAAATACGCCATGAACAATTGAGAGAACTTCGGCTTGCCTTCGAGCGCTGTAGTCATCGCCGTCTTCGATATTCTCGTGATGACACAGGACTCCATTGCCGTAGTCGTGGCAAGACGCAATGGATGACCATTGAGGCAGCCCTCGCCAAAGAATTGTCCGGGCTCCAAAATCCCAACGACGGCTTCCTTGCCTTGGTCCGAAACGACCGTGAGCTTGATCTTTCCCTCTTGAATGTAGAATACCGCGTCCGCAGCATCTCCCTGCACGAACACGCTCCGACCTTTGCCAACTTTCGAGATCGATTTCCCGGCCCCGACCTTGGCAAGGAATGCTCTGGGATCAAAGTCCTTCGCCGCTTTCACCAAGGCAGGACTCTCGTTCGCTGGACCATTAACACGCAATCATACTACCACAATTGAAAGGATGTTCACCCGTTGGAAGGCCGCGTGGCGTGCGGCAAATCGGGAACTGAAATGACGAGGGGAAGCGCTCGGCTCGACCTGGGCTTCAGGGATTTCGTCCCATCGAGTTCTCCGTTCAAAGTAGATACGACGAATTTGATGCTTGACCATCTGGCGACGACTGCCTGGTCTGCTTTGCAGGAGCCCCCTTCCACTGCGCAAGATGCAGACGTGTCGAGGGGCCGGCGCGTCTATGCGCAGATTTCCGCCGCGCGACTTGCCTGACTATCCGCGCAGCTCCACAGCTTTCTTGCTACCAAGCGATTCGGCACAAGCTTTCGCAACGGCTGAATTTGGCTCAGTGCTTCCCGGCATCGTGGCCCAACCGCCTTTTTCGACGAACTTGCTCTGATCCCACGCATAGGTCGTCTTCTTCATTGCGACCAGGTTTTCCGACGCATCAGCGGCTTGTTGAAACTTCTCAACGCAGATGGGTGTGAGAGCTGCGACGACAGCCGTCGCAGCACTATTCCTCGCGAGCGTCTCGGCGGCCCCACCCGTCACCCAGCCGCCCCAGCTGAAACCCACGATTGCCAGAGCAATTGCTCCGGCCACGGCTCCCCACAGTGCCGGCCGCACGGCAGCTTTCGTCTCCCTGGAGATTTCCATGATCTTCGCCTTGATTTAGAGGTATGTTGAGCTTCACCGGTTAAGGAGGCTAGACACGTAGAGGGATCGGCGTCTGTACCAAATTGCTCACTGCACTCGCGTAGGGATACCTTCGGGATGGCTTGATGCGCCGGCTCGCTGCAGTCTGATGCCAGCGCGCCACGGCGAGTATCTGCACCCTTGATGCTCCTGGAAATGCAGGGCCTTTGTGAGATTCTCCGCCTTTCGCGGTTGAGCGCTGGCGGTACCAATAATCGGTTCAGGTGTTCCTTTTCGAACAGACGGCGACGCCTCTCCCCGCTTTATTCCTGCATTGCCTGACTTGAATATATTACCGATCAGCCCGGCCCTCGCGGCCGGGCTTTTCGCTTGGGAAGGCCGTTCGCAGTCGAGGCCGATAGAACAGCAGTCTCACCTCGGCGTCTCGGCAAACGAGGAGAAGCTTCCCTGGAAGGGTTTGCCGGACTGCGGAGTGCGCATGCGGTTCTCAACTGACCCTTTCCTGTGAGCAGATCGTCGCTTCTGCCTCCTGGAAATCGGCCATCCCTTCCCTTGTCTCCGTTCGGCCATGAGCGGGTTGACCTAGAAATCCATACCGCCCATGCCTCCCATGCCGCCGCCACCCGCAGGCGCGCCGCCGCCGGCGTTCCTCTTCGGCACCTCGGCCACCATGGCTTCGGTGGTGATCAGGAGAGCCGCAACCGAAGCCGCGTTCTGGATCGCCACGCGAACCACCTTGGTCGGGTCGATGATGCCCTTGGCGACCAAGTTGCCATACTCACCGGTCTGCGAGTCGAAGCCGTAGGCGTACTGTTCCTTTTCCAGGATCTTGCCGACGATGACCGAGCCGTCTTCGCCGGCGTTGATCGCGATCTGGCGAGCCGGCGCGGACAGCGCCTTGCGCACGATCTCGACGCCGGTCTTCTGGTCGTCGTTCTTGGTGCGCAGCCCCTTGAGATGCTCGGAGGCACGGAGCAGGGCGACGCCGCCGCCCGGGACGATACCTTCCTCGACCGCCGCGCGGGTCGCATGCATCGCGTCATCAACGCGATCCTTGCGCTCCTTCACCTCGACCTCGGTCGCGCCGCCGACGCGGATCACCGCGACGCCGCCTGCGAGCTTGGCGAGACGCTCCTGGAGTTTCTCACGGTCGTAGTCCGAGGTGGTCTCCTCGATCTGCGCCTTGATCTGGGCCACGCGCGCCTCGATGTCGGCCTTCTTGCCGGCGCCGTTGACGATCGTTGTGTTCTCCTTGTCGATCATCACCTTCTTGGCGCGACCGAGCATGTTGAGCGTGACGTTCTCGAGCTTGATGCCGAGATCTTCCGAGATCGCCTGGCCGCCGGCCAGGATCGCGATGTCCTGCAGCATGGCCTTGCGGCGATCGCCGAAGGCCGGAGCCTTGACGGCCGCGACCTTCAGACCGCCGCGCAGACGGTTGACGACGAGGGTGGCGAGCGCCTCGCCTTCCACGTCTTCGGCGATGATAACGAGCGGCTTGCCGCTCTGTACGACAGCTTCCAGGAGCGGCAGCAGTTCGTTCAGGCTGGAGAGCTTTTTCTCGTAGATCAGGATATAGGCGTCGTCCATTTCAACGCGCATCTTGTCGGCGTTGGTGACGAAGTAGGGCGAGATGTAGCCGCGGTCGAACTGCATGCCTTCGACGACTTCGAGCTCGGTCTCGAGCGATTTGGCTTCTTCAACCGTGATGACGCCCTCGTTGCCGACCTTCTTCATGGCGTCGGAGAGGAACTTGCCAATCTCCGCATCGCCGTTGGCCGAGATGGTGCCAACCTGAGCGATCTCCTCGTTCGAGGTGACCTTCTTGGAGTTCTTGACGAGGTCGGCGACGACGGCGTCCACTGCCAAGTCGATGCCGCGCTTGAGGTCCATCGGGTTCATGCCGGCGGCAACCGCCTTGGCGCCTTCCTTCACGATCGCAGCCGCGAGCACGGTGGCGGTGGTGGTGCCGTCGCCGGCCGCGTCAGCCGACTTGGAGGCAACTTCGCGCACCATCTGTGCGCCCATGTTCTCGAACTTCTCTTCGAGCTCGATCTCCTTGGCGACGGTGACGCCATCCTTGGTGATGCGGGGAGCGCCGAACGACTTGTCGAGGACAACGTTGCGGCCCTTCGGACCGAGCGTCACCTTTACCGCGTTGTTGAGAATTTCGACGCCGCGCAACATGCGGTCGCGGGCATCGACGCCGAATTTGACTTCTTTGGCTGACATGGCGATCTCCGTTTTCAACTGGTCAGATCCCAAAAGCCGCGCAACTGGCGAGCTCTTGAGGGATGAGATTTGAATTGCGGGCCTCATCCTTCGAGAACCCGGCTACGCCGAATCCTCAGGGTAAGGAAAACCGGCTGGCGCTTACGCGGCCTTCTTCTTGGCGGCCGGCAGATCAGTGAGGACGCCCATGATGTCGCTTTCCTTCACGATCAGCAGGTCGACGCCGTCGATCTTGACTTCAGTGCCGGACCACTTGCCGAACAGCACGCGGTCGCCGACCTTCAGGTCGATCGGGATCAGCTTGCCGGCTTCGTCGCGGCCACCGGGGCCGACGGCGATGACTTCGCCCTGGGAGGGCTTCTCCTTGGCGGTGTCCGGAATGATGATGCCACCGGCTGTCTTGTCGTCGGCCTCTATGCGCTTGACCACGACGCGGTCATGGAGCGGACGGAATTTCATGCGATCCTCCCTGGCTTTTGTGATTATTTCTGGATTGGCAGTCGTAATGAAGCACGTGCCGTAAACGAAGTCTTCCGCTTCCATCAAGACGCGAGGCTTCGTCTCAAAAATTGGCGGCGACCAGATCGTAAGAGCCCCTGCTGCCGCGGACGTACACCCTGGCAGCGGCGGCGCATATCACATCACGATTGGAATCGAATGCGCTCAGGAAATCCGATTCATTGTTGGAGTGAGCGCCCGGTTCAAGTCGCCTCAGCGCGTCTTCCTCTATGAAGAACGATGCCTCTAACGCGCTATCGTATCCCCAAAAACGCACGGCGTGCCGCGTTCGGTCATATGAACGACTGAAATTCGGAAACTCGATCATGGTTGGGTCCGATCAAGTTTGCGCAACGGGAATAGGTTCTGAGAGCGATCCGGCTGCGCTAAACCATAAATGGCTACTCTGGAATCGGATTACAACTGTCCACGAAAATTAAGTGCGACCAGCCTCGTGATCTTCTTCGGGCTGTTGATCGTCGCTGCAATTAATTTTCAGTGGTAGTTCTCTCGGCTCACCCGCGCTATCGGCTCAAGCCAACAGCTAGTTGGCTCCGCTGAAATGACTCACGAGCTCAGCCCGGCGGCAGTTGATGCGATCCTTTCACAAGGTACGACCGTCACTCGTACTGCGCTCAGTCCTACAGGTGGTCAGCTTGTCTTCAGCGACCCGCGCGATCGTTGTGCGAAATTCGCGAACACCGTCCGGGTAACTGATCTCGAGTTTCTGGAAGATGTTCTGAGTGAATGGTGGCGAACAAAAACAGCAACGTCTCCAGCGGACGGCGCCATCCGCTCTCCAAATGGGGCAACGATGACGTCGATTTGGTAAGCAATATCAATTGGCTGGGGCGGGAGGGATCGAACCTCCGAATGGCGGAATCAAAATCCGCTGCCTTACCGCTTGGCTACGCCCCAACAGGCGACCAGGGAACGGGCGGAAGAACCGGCTACCGCAGATTCCCGCTGGTCGCAGCCGGTCTATAGGGAGCGGCGCGCCATTTCAACCGCCTGGAGGGGCAAAATACCTGAGGTCCAGGACCGGGGCCGGCGCTGGCCGAGCCACCCTTTATTATAGGCCCGGCGGCGGCGCCGTTCCGGGCCGGCGCAGTCCCGGCGTTCGGGCAGTTGAGACCTCCCCCGTTTCATGGGAATACGGCGCCAATACCTGTCCACGGGAGTGAGCCATGACCTACCGCGCGCCGATCTCAGACATGCTGCTGTCGCTCAACCATGGCGCCGGCCTCAAGGCTGCCGTGGAGGCCGGCCATTACGGCGATTTCGACGGCGACATCGTGAGCGCCGTGCTGGAGGAAGCCGGCAAGTTCGCAACCGACGTGCTGGCGCCGCTCAACCAGGTCGGCGACGAGCACGGCATCAAGCTCAGCGATGGCAAGGTCACGACTGCGCCGGGCTGGCCGGACGCCTACAAGCGCTGGACCGAGGGCGGCTGGAACGCGGTCTCCGGCCCCGAGGATTTCGGCGGCCAGGGCCTGCCGATCGCGATCAACGCCGCCTGCACCGAGATCTGGAGCGCTTCCAACGTCGCCTTCGGCCTCTGCCCGCTGCTGACGGCCTCGGCGATGGAGGCGCTGGATGCGCATGGCAGCGACGAGCTGAAGAAGATCTATCTGGAAAAGCTCGTCTCCGGCGAATGGACCGGCACGATGCAGCTCACCGAGCCGCAGGCCGGCTCCGACGTCGGCGCGCTGCGCACCCGCGCCGACAAGCAGGCCGACGGCACCTATCGCATCAAGGGGACGAAGATCTTCATCACCTATGGCGAGCACGACATGACCGACAACATCGTGCATTTCGTGCTGGCGCGCCTGCCGGACGCGCCCGCGGGCACCAAGGGGATCTCGCTGTTCCTCGTGCCGAAGTTCATGGTCAATGCCGACGGCTCGCTCGGCGCGCGCAATGACATCTATGCGTCGGGCGTCGAGCACAAGCTCGGCATGCACGCTTCCCCCACCTGCACCATGACCATGGGCGATCATGGCGGCGCGATCGGCTTCCTCGTCGGCGAAGAGAACCAGGGCATGCGCTGCATGTTCACGATGATGAACCAGGCCCGCCTCGGCGTCGGGCTGGAGGGCGTCGGCGTCGCCGATCGCGCCTACCAGCAGGCGCTGGCCTATGCGCAGGAGCGCAAGCAGGGCCGCGCCATCGGCAAGAAGGGCGACGGTTCGGACGCGATCTTCGTGCATCCGGACGTCAAGCGCATGCTGATGCGGATGCGGGCGCAGACCGCCGCCGCACGCACCATCTGCTATGCGACCGCGGTCGCGATCGACGTCTCCACGCGCGCCAAGGATCCGAAGGTCCGCGCGGACGCCGCCGCGCGCGCGGCGCTGCTGACGCCGATGGCGAAGGGCTATTCCACCGATATCGGCAACGAGGTCGCCTATCTCGGCGTGCAGGTGCACGGCGGCATGGGCTTCATCGAGGAGACCGGCGCCGCGCAGCACTATCGCGATGCGCGCATCACCGCGATCTACGAGGGCACCAACGGCATTCAGGCGATCGATCTCGTCACGCGCAAGCTCGCGGCCAATGGCGGCGCTGCGGTGTGGGCGCTGCTCGACGAGCTCTCGGCAACCGTGAAGCAGGTCGAAGCCTCCAACGATCCCGCTTTCGGCACCACAGGTATCAAGCTGCGCGAGGCGCTGGAGGCGCTGACGCGCACCAGCAAGTGGCTGCTGGAGCGCGTGACCTCCGCGCCGAACGAGGCGCTCGCCGGCGCGACGCCGTATCTGCAGCAGTTCGGCTCGACGCTCGGCGGTTGCATGCTGGCCTCCGAGGCGCTCGCCGCCAAGTCCGACGGCAACACTGACGCCCCGCGCTACGTTTCGCTCGCGCGCTTCTTCGCCGAGAACATCACGGTGCAGGCCGGCGCGCTGGAGCGCACGGTGACGGAGAGCGCGGAGTCGGTCGCTGCGGCGGATGCGGTGTTGTTGTAAGCGAGATACTGCCAACGCGTTGTCATGGGAGATTTCTCCTCCTCCCCGCTGTCATTCCCCGCGAAAGCGGGGAATCCAGTACGCCGCGGCCTCGCGATAAAACAACAAACGTCTCGGCGTACTGGATCGCCCGATCAAGTCGGGCGATGACAGCGAACATGTGGGACGCACGTGCCACACTCGAGCCTATCCCGGATTGCGCTTCGCTCCATCCACCCTACGAAGCGGCGAGCTTCGCCCTTCTCCCCGGCCGCCACAGCACGATTCCCGCCGCCACGAGATCGAGCATCACACAGATCGCAAACGCGCTCGTGTAGTTGCCGGTGAAACTCCGCACGAGGCCGATGATGCCGGGGCCGAAGGCGCTGACGACGCCGCTGATCGACGTGCCCAATCCCATTGCGGCGGCAAAGGCGGCAGCGCCGATCTCGCGCTGGATGATCAAGGGTGGGAACGTGATCATGTTGCCAATCGAGAAGCCGTAGACGGCGCAGCAGACGAGCAGCACGGTCGGGTTCGTGCTTTGGAGAAGCACGAACAGCGCCGCCGCCTGGCTCGTCATCGACGCCGCGCAGGCGAGCCGCGGATCGAGCCGGTCGACGAACAGGCCGAGCGACAGGCGGCCGACCACCGCCATCGCCGCCATGATGGTGACCGCAAGGCCTGCGGCATAACGCCCGATCAGCGGCTCGAGGAACGTCACCTGGTGGATGATGAATCCCATCTGCGCCAGCAGCGCGATCGCGATCGGCAGCACCATGGTCCAGAACGCCGCGTTGGCGAGCAGCGTCTTGCGGGAATGGGCCGGCGCGGCCATGCCAGCGGACGAGCGGCCGCCCGATGCCGGCGATATCTGCGTCGGCCAGCCGATGAAGATGACAACCACCGGCAGCACCAGCACCACCATCGCCATCGTGGCGGCAAGCATGGCGGACTGGAAGCCGATGCTGCCGGTCAGCGACAGCAGCAGCGGAACGAGGACGATGCCGCCGCAGGTCGCGCCGTTGAAGGCGAGGCTGAGCGCGAGCCCGCGCCGCCGTTCGAACCAGGCGTTCAGCACGGTGGCGATCACCACGGTGCCCATGCCGGTCCAGCCGACCGACATCAGCGCATAGGCGAGATAAAGCTGCCAGGGCGTCTGCATCAGCGCCAGCAGCACGGTCGACGCGCCGAGCGCCGACAGGCCGCACAGGATCAGCGCGCGCAGCCCGATGCGGGCGAGCAGATCGTCGGTGAAGATGACGAGCACGGAGGTGAGGAGAAACGAGAAGGTGCTGGCCGCGGAGACCAGCGTGCCCGGCCAACCATGGGCGCGCTGGAGCTCGGCGAGATAGACGCCCTGGCCATAGAGGCCGAAGCCGAACATGAAGAAGGCCATCAGGAAACAGGCCAGCACGACGCGCCAGCCGCGATAACGCAGCGAGGATTCGTCAACGCCCGTTGCGGCAATCATCAAACGAGCAATCGGCCAAGTGGAACGGCATTGGGCAATCGTGCCCTACAACCCCCGGTTTTTCAAATGAAACATTGTAGCCATTTGTTGCAATGCGCAACTGCATGTGCGAAGCAATACAACCGGCATGATCCGGTGCGGTGCGGTTCCCGATCAGAAAAACGACAGCGCGCCATATGGCGGACTCACGAGGACGTTCTCGAAAAGGCCGAGCGGGCGGATTGGCACGCCTGCAAGATGATGTAGGCTGAGGCTTGCGAGACTCGCCAAGGCAAGCGTCGCGGCGACCGCAGGGGGCTCTCATGCCGAATGGCAATATCGTCGTCACCGAAGAGCGCGGAACGCGCGTCATCACCCTGCGCCGCCCGAGCAAGAAGAACGCGATCACGCAGGACATGTATCGCGAGATGAGCCGCGCGATCGACACCGCGCAGAACAATCCCGACATCCGCTGCATGATCATCACCGGCGGCTCCGGCGTGTTCACCGCCGGCGACGACATCGACGACTTCATGCAGGCCGAACCGAATTCCGAGACGCTGTCGGACGGCGCAAAATTTCTCTATTCGCTCGCCCTCAACGTCAAGCCGATCATCGCGGCCGTCGACGGCGCCTCGATCGGCATGGGCACCGTGATGCTGTTCCATTGCGACTATGTGCTTGCCTCGAACGCCGCGACCTTCTCCGCGCCCTATATCCATCTCGGGCTCGTTCCGGTCGGCGCGGCCAGCCTCCTGATGCCGAACACGATGGGCTACCAGCGCGCCTTCGCGATGCTGGTGATGGGGCGAACTTTCACCGCCGCGGAGGCGCACGCGGCAGGCTTCGTCAACACCGTGGTCTCGCCGGGACATACCGAGGTCGAGGCGCGCAAGGTGGCGCGCGATATCTGCCGGCTGCCGGCCGAGGCGGTCGCGGCCTCGCGCAAGCTGCTGCGCGCCGCGCCCGAGGAGCTCACCCGCCGCATCGACCAGGAGGCCCATCTGTTCGGCGAGCGGCTGAAGTCGGACGAGGCGATTGCCGCGTTCAAGGCGTTTGCGAATCGGAAGAAGAGGTAGGGGGCGGCCGGCGCCCAGCCAATGGTCGTCATTCCGGGGCGCGACGAAGTCGCGAGCCCGGAATCCATCGTGCGGCAGAGTTGGTGGATGAATGGATTCCGGGCTCGCGCTACGCGCGCCCCGGAATGACAGCGAGAACGTTCGTGAAATCTTCGCGGGGAACGACTAAACTTGTTCCATGCGATACGCCTTCCTATTCCTCCTTGCCGCTCTCGCCACCCTCCCCGCCTCGGCCCAGACCGCCGCGCCCGTCGAGCTGCGCATTCTCGCGATCAACGATTTCCACGGCAATCTGCGTCCGCCGCCGGGCGGCATCCGGATCGGGGATCCCGAGGACAAGAGCAAGAAGGTGACGGTCGCGGCCGGCGGCGCGGAGTATATGGCGACGCTGGTCAAGCAGCTGCGCGAGGGGCACACCAACACGATCTTCGTCGCCGCCGGCGACCTGATCGGCGCGAGCCCGTTCCTGTCGGCGATGTTTCACGACGAGCCCTCGGTCGAGTCGCTCTCGATGATGGGACTTGCGATCACATCGGTCGGCAATCACGAGTTCGACGAGGGCAAGACCGAGCTCTTGCGGATGCAGAACGGCGGCTGTCATCCGGTCGACGGCTGCCAGGGGCCGCATCCCTTCACCGGCGCCAAATTCCATTATCTCGCGGCTTCCACCATCGAGACCGCGACCGGCAAGAGCGTACTGCCGCCCTACGAGATCAGGGAGGTCGAGGGCATCCCCGTCGCCTTCATCGGACTGACCTTGAAGGAGACCGCGGGCATCGTCTCGCCCTCAGGCATTGCCGGGCTCGAATTCCGCGACGAGGCCGAGACGGTGAACGCGCTGGTGCCGCAGCTGAAGGCGCGTGGCGTCGAGGCGATCGTGGTGCTGATCCACCAGGGCGGTGAGCCCTCGGGCGACTACAATGAATGCCCTGCCATTACGGGGCCGATCGTCGACATCGTCAAGAAATTCGACCGCGCCGTCGACGTCGTCGTCAGCGGCCACACCCACCGCGCCTATGTCTGCGACATCGACGGGCGGCTCGTCACCAGCGGCGACAAATACGGCACGCTGGTCACCGCGATCGACCTCAAGCTCGATCCTGTAACCCGCGACATCGTCGGCGCCAAAGCCGAGAACGTCATCGTCGCCAATGCCTCGCTGGCGAAGGATCCCGAACAGACCGCCCTGATCGATGCCTATGACAAGCTGTCGGCACCGATTGCGAATCGCCCTGCCGGATCGGTGACGCAGACGCTGTCGCGCGTGCCGAACGAGGCCGGCGAGAGCGCACTCGGCGACGTCATCGCGGACGCTCAGCTCGCCGCGACGAAGGACGCCAAGGATGGCAGCGCTGTCATCGCGTTCACCAATCCCGGCGGCATCCGCACCGACATTGTTCCGAAGGAGAACGGCGCGGTGTCGTTCGGCGAACTGTTCGCGAGCCAGCCGTTCCGCAATCGCCTCGTTACGATGACGCTCACGGGCAGCCAGCTCAAGGACATGCTGGAGCAGCAATGGCTCGATCCGAAGCGCCCGCGGATTCTCCAGGTGTCGAACGGGTTCAGCTACACTTGGGATGCGACGAAACCTTTCGGCGAGCGAATCAGCATCGAGAAGGTGACGCTCAACGGCAAGCCGATCGAGCCTGGGAGCGGCTACCGCGTCACCGTCAACGATTACCTCGCCGTCGGCGGTGACGGTTTCACGGCCGCCAAACAAGGCACAGCGCAGCAATATGGCGGCTACGACGCGGACGCGCTGTTCGCCTTCTTCAGGGCACACGGACCGATCGGTCCGCTGCCGCCCACCCGCATCCTGCGCGTGAATTGATCCGGATCAAACGGACTTGTCCGGAACCACCCTTTGCCATCCCCGCCCAAGCGCTTAGATTGCGTTTTGCATTTGCGTTTTGGCTCGGGATGCGCCAAGCGACGTCAAGAGCCCGTTCCCTGTGAGGCCGACCTGATGAGCACGCTTCTCCTCTCCCACAAGGCCTGCCTCGACCACGTCACGCCGCCGGGACACCCTGAAAGGCCCGACCGCCTGCGGGCGGTGGAGGAAGCGCTGTCGCAGGAACGCTTCCAGTTCCTGGCGCGCGACCTGGCACCGGAAGGCGATCTCGATCTCGTGACGCTGTGCCACAACGAGCACTACGTCACCGAGCTGCGCCACATCGCGCCGACCAGCGGCCAAGTCTATATCGACGGCGACACCTCGATGTCACCAGGCACGTGGGAAGCAGTGATGCGCGGCGTCGGCGGCGCAGTGGCTGCGACCGAAGCGGTGATGAATGGCGAGCATCGCAACGCCTTCGTCGCGGTGCGCCCGCCCGGACATCACGCCGAGATCGGCAAGCCGATGGGCTTCTGCTTCTTCGACAATGCCGCGATCGCCGCGCGTCACGCGCAGCGCAAATACGGCGTCCAGCGCGCCGCCATCGTCGATTTCGACGTGCATCACGGCAACGGCACGCAGGACATCTTCTGGTCCGATCAGACCGTGATGTACTGCTCGACGCATCAGATGCCGCTGTTTCCGGGTACCGGCGCGAAGGGCGAGCGCGGCGACCACGACACCATCGTCAATGCGCCGCTCGCTTCCGAAGACGGCGGACCAGAATTCCGCGCCGCGTTCGAGCAACTGATCCTGCCGCGCCTCGAAAAATTCAGCCCCGAGCTTCTCGTCATCTCCGCGGGCTTCGATGCGCATTACCGCGATCCGCTGGCCTCGCTGAATTTGCGCGCGGAGGACTACACCTGGGTCACGCGCAAGCTGATGGACCTTGCCGACAAGTCCGCAGGGGGCCGCATTGTTTCGGTGCTCGAGGGCGGCTATGACCTGCAAGGATTGAAAGAATCTGTTACGGCGCATGTCGGCGCCCTGATGGGCGCTTGACGCACCCGCCACATTACGCCCGCAAAACTGCGCTTTTTCTCACGTGAAGCGGGCAATCGGAAACGGATATGGCCGAAAATACCCAAGTCGACGTCTCCAGGCTCACCTTCGAACGCGCCATCGAGGAGCTCGAAACCATCGTGAAGCGGCTCGAGGACGGCAAGGTGCCGCTCGAGGAATCCGTGACGATCTACGAGCGCGGCGAGGCGCTGAAGCGCCGCTGCGAGGAATTGCTGCGCCAAGCCGAGGCACGCGTCGACAAGATCACCACCGATGCCAGCGGCCAGGCCACCGGCACCGCACCGCTCGACGTGCAGTAAGGTCCCCGTTTCAAGCCGCCCGCCTCAAGCATCGGCCATCTGCAGTTTTTCATGATCGCACGCCGCTGTTTGGGCTTACAGCCCTCGGCGGCCAAGCACTGACATCGAAGAGTTCCCCCGGCCAGGGCCTCTCGGGCTCGCGAATCTGGCCAAAACGGCCTTCC
Source organism: Bradyrhizobium sp. 482_C4_N1_8 (assembly GCF_052075965.1). Lineage (NCBI taxonomy): Bacteria > Pseudomonadati > Pseudomonadota > Alphaproteobacteria > Hyphomicrobiales > Nitrobacteraceae > Bradyrhizobium > Bradyrhizobium sp. 482_C4_N1_8. Next base: position 7,107,780 of record NZ_CP197231.1, read on the forward strand.
TCTCGCCCAAAATGCAGGCGAGGAACCGGGCAAGACTGGAACCCATCCGCCGGCGCCAGGATTAACCAAGCTGGCCCGCGGGTTGCAGGTGCATACCCCTAAACGACCCTGCGGGTTGGCTTTGGCCCAAGCTTTGGTGTAAAGCTGCGCGGAGTGTGGCTTTTTGCAAGCCTTGCGTGGGCACAAATTACCGACGACAAGCGCTTCAAACTGCTAATGAAATTGGCTGGGACGGACGAAGCCGATCTAAGTGACAGGGATCACAGGGACTGAACCGGAGCGCACCTAAGCTCACCTAAGCTTGAAGACGGGGCCCTGCCCCATGCAGGTGGCTCCGACGGTTTAAGGACTCGCGCTGCGCCGATATTGTGCAAACCCATCGCGCACCGGAACGATCTTCCGGCGCTGACAAATTGGAAATCGCCGTGAACGCATACAGTAAAACGCCGCTTCTCGACACCATCCATACGCCGGATGACCTGCGCAAGCTCAAGATCGAGCAGGTTCGCCAGGTCGCCGACGAGCTGCGGCAAGAGACCATCGATGCCGTCTCGGTGACCGGCGGTCACTTCGGCGCCGGCCTCGGCGTGGTCGAGCTCACCACCGCGATCCATTATGTCTTCGACACGCCGCGCGACCGGCTGATCTGGGACGTCGGCCATCAGGCCTATCCGCACAAGATCCTCACCGGCCGGCGCGACCGCATCCGCACGCTGCGCACCGGCGGCGGCCTGTCCGGCTTCACCAAGCGCAGCGAGAGCGATTACGATCCGTTCGGCGCAGCGCATTCCTCGACCTCGATTTCCGCCGGCCTCGGCATGGCGGTCGCGCGCGACCTCTCCGGCGGCAAGAACAACGTTATCGCGGTGATCGGTGACGGCGCGATGTCAGCCGGCATGGCCTATGAAGCCATGAACAACGCCGGCGCCATGAACTCGCGCCTGATCGTGATCCTCAACGACAACGACATGTCGATCGCGCCGCCGGTCGGCGCGATGAGCGCCTATCTGTCGCGCCTCTACTCCGGCAAGACCTATCGCACGCTGCGCGATGCGGCCAAGCAGATCAACAAGCGCCTGCCCAAGATCATCGCCAACCGCGCCAACCGCGTCGAGGAATATTCGCGCGGCTTCATGATGGACGGCGGCACGCTGTTCGAGGAGCTCGGCTTCTATTATGTCGGCCCGATCGACGGTCATAACCTCGACCATCTGCTGCCCGTGCTGAAGAACGTGCGCGACATGGAGACCGGCCCGATCCTGGTCCACGTCGTGACTCAGAAGGGCAAGGGCTACGGCCCGGCGGAAGCTTCCGCCGACAAGTACCACGCGGTCGTCAAGTTCGACGTCGCGACCGGCACCCAGGCCAAGGCCAAGCCGAATGCGCCGGCCTACCAGAACGTGTTCGGCCAGAGCCTCGTCAAGGAAGCGCAGAAGGACGACAAGATCGTCGCCATCACCGCGGCGATGCCGTCCGGCACCGGCGTCGACATCTTCAACAAGGCCTTCCCGGACCGCACCTTCGACGTCGGCATCGCCGAGCAGCACGCGGTGACGTTCGCCGCCGGTCTTGCGAGCGAAGGCTACAAGCCGTTCTGCGCGATCTACTCGACCTTCCTGCAGCGCGGCTACGACCAGATCGTGCATGACGTCGCCATCCAGAACCTGCCGGTCCGCTTCGCCATCGACCGCGCCGGCCTCGTCGGCGCCGACGGCGCGACGCATGCCGGCTCGTTCGACAACGCCTATCTCGGCTGCCTGCCGAACATGGTGATCATGGCCGCGGCCGACGAAGCCGAGCTCGTGCACATGGTGGCGACCCAGGTCGCGATCGACGACCGTCCGAGCTCGCTGCGCTATCCGCGCGGCGAAGGCCGCGGCATCGAGATGCCCGAAGTCGGCGTTCCGCTCGAGGTCGGCAAGGGCCGCATGATTCGCCAGGGCAGCAAGATCGCATTGCTTTCCTTCGGTACGCGCCTCGCCGAATGCGAGAAGGCGGCCGACGAACTCGCCGCCCACGGCCTCTCCACCTCGATCGCCGATGCGCGCTTCATGAAGCCGCTCGACACCGAGCTGGTTCTCAAGCTCGCCCGCGACCACGAGATCCTGATCACGATCGAGGAAGGCTCGGTCGGCGGCTTCGGCTCGCATGTCGCGCAGTACCTGACCGATCAGGGCGCGCTCGACGGCGGCATGGTCAAGTTCCGCTCGATGGTGCTGCCCGACGTGTTCCAGGACCACGACACGCCGGCCGCGATGTACGGCCGTGCCGGTCTCGACGCCAAGGGCATCGTCGCCAAGGTGTTCGAGGCGCTGGGCAAGGACGTCAAGACCGAGACGGTCAAGCTCGCCTAACGGCGAGCTTCGACCTTCGCGAACCAGCGCGACCTTCATGAAAATCTATCTGGCAGGGCCCGACGTGTTCCTGCCGGATGCGGTTGAGATCGGCCGGCAAAAGGCCGCGATCTGCGCTGCGCATGGGCTCACCGGCCTCTATCCCCTCGACAACGCGATCGATCTCACCTCGCCCGACGCCTCGCGGCAGATCTTTTGCGGCAACGAGGCGATGATGGACGAAGCCGATGCCATCATCGCGAACCTCACCCCGTTCCGCGGTGCCGGCGCCGACCCCGGCACCGTCTACGAGCTCGGCTACATGGCCGGCCGCCGCAAGATTTGCCTGGCCTATTCCAACGACGGCGCCGTCTATGCCGACCGCGTCGGCCGCTTCATGGACGTGACCTCCGAGGACGGACGGCTGGTCGATGCACAGGGGCTGACGGTCGAGGATTTTGGCCTCGTCGACAACCTCATGATGATCCATGCGCTGGAGCTGCACGGCTGCCCGCTGGTGACGCCGGCGCAGATGCCGATCGACGTCTGGCACGATCTGGCCGCGTTCGAGGCTTGCGTCCGGATCGCGGCCGCGCGATTGATCGCACCATAGACGTTTCAGTCGCCTCCGGAGATCCGATGTCCCCTGCCCGCAAGCGTGCGGATGTTCTGCTGGTCGAGCGCGGCTTGTTCGAGAGCCGGGCGCGGGCGCGCGCGGCGATCGAGGCCGGGCTCGTCACCGCCGACGACAAGCAGGTCGCCAAACCCTCGGAGACGATCGCCGAGGACGCGGTGATCGTCGCCGAGCCTGCGCATCCCTATGTGTCGCGCGGCGGCGTCAAGCTCGCCGGCGCGCTGGAGCGCTACCCCATCGAGATCGAGGACCATGTCTGCCTCGACGTCGGCGCCTCCACCGGCGGTTTCACCGAGGTGCTGCTGGCGAACGGCGCCAGCCTGGTGTTCGCCATCGATGTCGGCACCAGCCAGCTGCATCCCTCGCTGCGCGACCATCCCAAGATCGTGTCGATGGAGGAGACCGACATCCGCAGCTATGACGGCAAACGGTTGCCGGCGCGGCCCGACGTCGTCGTCATCGACGTCAGCTTCATCTCGCTCAAGACGGTGCTGCCCGTGGCGCTGTCACTGGCGGCGGCGCCGATGAGCCTGCTGGCGCTGATCAAGCCGCAGTTCGAGGCCGATCGGAAGCACAACAAGAAGGGCATCATCCGCGACGCCGCCGTGCATCAGGAGATCTGCGACGACATCGCGGTCTTTGCCGCTTCGCTCGGCTGCACCGACATCGAGGTGTTCCCCTCCCCGATCACCGGCGGTGACGGCAATATCGAATTCTTCCTGGGCGCGCGCCGTGGTTGAGCGCATGAGGATCGATCACGTCGGCCATCGCGGCGACGGCGTCTCGCTCGCTGCGGGCGATCCCGTCTATGTGCCCTACGCGCTTGGCGGCGAGACCGTCGAGGTCGACCACGTCGCCGGCAGCCATCCCGACCGCCGCAAGCTGCTCGCGGTCGATGTCGCCAGCCCCGATCGCATCGAGCCGTTCTGTCCGCATTTCGGCGTCTGCGGCGGCTGCGCCATCCAGCACTGGGCGGCTGAGCCCTATCACGCGTGGAAGCGCGGCATCGTGGTCGAGACGCTGGCCCAGGCCGGGATCGACTGCGAGGTGGCGCCGCTGGTCGATGCCCATGGTGCCGGCCGCCGGCGCGTCACGCTGCACGGGCGGTTCGGCACGCATGACGTCCTCAAGGTCGGTTTCTCGGCGGCGAGCTCGCACGACGTGATCCCGATTCATCGCTGCCCGATCCTCGATCCCGGGCTCGAGGGCGCGCTCGATGCCGCCTGGGCGCTTGCCGAATCCCTGACGTCTAGGATGGCGGTGACGAAGCCGCTGGACATCCAGGTCACCGCGACCGCCAACGGCCTCGATGTCGACGTGCGCGGCTCCGGCCCGCTGCCGACGCCGCTGGTCACGGCGCTTTCGCGCGTCGCCGAGCAGCATCGGCTGGCGCGGCTGACGCGGCACGGCGAGCTGGTGCTGCAACGCCTGCCGCCGACGGTGCGGATGGGCCGCGCCGAGGTGACGCTGCCGCCGGGCTCGTTCCTGCAGGCAACGGTCGCGGGCGAGGAGACGCTGGCGTCGCTCGTCGCCGAGCGCGTCGGCAAGGCCAAGGAGGTTCTCGACCTCTTCTGCGGCGTCGGCCCGTTTGCCTTGAGGCTCGCCGAGAAGGCGCGCGTCACCGCCTATGACAACGACGCCGGCGCCGTCGCGGCGCTTGTGAAGGCTGCGCGCACACCCGGGCTGAAGCCGATCAAGGCCGAACCGCGCGACCTGTTCCGCCGCCCGCTGGTGCCGCCGGAGCTGCGCGACTTCGACGCCGTGGTGTTCGACCCGCCGCGCCAGGGCGCGCAGGCGCAGGCGCTGAAACTCGCTGCGAGCAAGGTACCCGTCGTGATCGCGGTGTCCTGCAACGCCGCAACCTTCGCTCGCGACGCCCGGCTCCTCATCGACGGCGGCTACAGGATCGAGACCGTGGTCCCGGTCGATCAGTTCCGCCACACGCCGCATGTGGAATTGGTGGCGCGGTTCACGCGCTGACGCGCTACCTGCCGCTCACCGTCCGAACCCTTCCAGACTGCTATGCCGACGGTTCGAATTGCGGCTGCCATCGCAGCAGGTAGGACTGCAGCGAGCGCACCGCGATCGCCAACAGGATTCCGACGAACATCATGACGAAGATGGCGACCATCATCTCGCTGGCATTGGCGCGCGCCTCGGCTTCGATGATGAGCTTGCCGAGCCCGCGCTCGGCGCCGATGAATTCGCCGACGATGACGCCGATCAGCGCGAAAGACACCGCCGGCAACAGCGACGCGAACACCCAGGCCAGCGCGGAGGGGATCACCACCGTGCGCAGCACGGTGAGTTCGCTGGCACCGAGCAGACGGGCAGCGGCGATCTGGTCGCGGTCGACCGCACGCGTTCCCTCGAAGGTGTTGAAGAACACCACGAAGAACACGACGAGCCATGCCGTGGCGATCTTGGAGAGATCGCCGAGGCCGAAGATCAGGATGACGAGCGGCACCAGCGCGATGCGCGGTATCGAGTTGAGCGCCACGACATAGGGCCCGAACACGCGGGCCAGGAAGTCCGAACGGCCGAGGACCAGGCCGGCCGCGATTCCGCTCGCTGAGCCGAAAAGAAATCCCCACCAGGTGTTCTTCAGCGTGACGAGCGTGGCGAGCCACAAATTGTTGTCGTTGCCGTTGATGCAGGCGGCAAAGCCGGCGGGATCGGCAAAGCAGCCAAGCCGCAGGAAGCTCTGCCAGATCAACGACGGCTTGGCGACGAAATAGGGATCGAGGATTTTCGGCACATAGGCCTTCGGCAACAGCGCCTTGCTCCATTCGAAGCCCCACTGCCAGACGACGAGAACCACCACGAGAATGGCCACTTGCCAGAACAGGACGGCGCTACGGCTGTTGGACATGATCATTCGGCCCTGGTGCGGCGGAATTCTTCGCCGAGGGAATGCCAGATGTGAGAGTAGAGGCGGCCGAATTCGGCGGTCTCGCGCACGTCCACGGGATCGCGCGGCCGCGGGATGGCGACGTCGAAATCTTCCTTGAGCCTCCCGGGCCGGGCCGAGAGCAGGATGATGCGGCTCGCCAGCGTCAAGGCCTCGCCGAGATCGTGGGTCACGAACAGCACAGTCTGCCGCTCGCGTTCCCATATCTCCAGCAGCGTCTTGTGCATCTCGAGTTTGGTGTGGGTGTCGAGCGCGCCGAACGGCTCATCCATCAGCAGGATCTCGGGCTCCATGATCAGCGTGCGCATCAAGGCGACGCGCTGACGCATGCCGCCGGACAGCATGCTGGGGAAGCTCTGTGCAAAGCCGGAGAGCCCGGCCTTCTCGACGGCCGAAGCGACGCGCCCGGCGCGCTCGGTCTTTCGCAGCCCCGCGATCTCCAGCCCATAGCCGATGTTCTGCTCCACGGTTCGCCAGGGAAACAGCGTGTCGCGCTGGAAGACATAGCCGACCCTGCGGTTGACCTTTCCGGTCTCAACCATGTCCTCATCGATCAGGATGCGTCCGCCCGAGCGCGGCAATAGCCCCGCAACCATGTTGAGGATGGTGCTCTTGCCGCAGCCGGACGGACCGAGCAGCGCGACGAACTCGCCTTGCTTGACCTCGAAGGAAACGTCATCGACCGCCACGAACTCGCGGCCGGACGCGTTGAAGCGCTTGGCGAGACCTCGCACCGCGATGCGGGTTCGCTCCTCCACCTCGTCTCGCGCGAGCGCGAATCCTGGGCCTGGCGCAGCGATCATTTGTATTTCGCCATCGCCGCCTGGAGGAAGCTCATGTCGACGACATCCTCGTATTTCGTCTCGGGAATATCCGTTCCCTTGCGGTACCAGGGCTTGGCCCCGCGTTCGAACGAGGACTTGTCGATGACGCCGTCATAGGCCCAGGTCGATTTGTCGAAGCCGAGCTCGGCGCTGACTGCATCGGGGTCTATTCCCGAGAAATATTTCGGCGTGACCAGTGCCTGTACGTCCGCGAGCGGCGTCGCCTTCACGAAAGCGATCGCGCGGTGGATCGCGTTCACATAGGCCTGCACCATCGCCTTGTCCTGCTCGATCGTGTCCTGGAGCGTGTAGATCACCAGCACGGGCAGCGTGCCGCCGAAATCCTTCTCGAATACGCCGGGCTTGGAGGTGTCGTAGATCGTCCTGCCAAAGCCCTTCTTCTCGACCTCGACGATCCAGCTTGGCGGCGCCATGATGGCGTCGAACTGCTTGGTCTGCAGCGACGGGAACATCGTGTTGGGTCCGCCGCCGGCGACCCAGTTCACCCTGTCGCCGAGCCCGCGCGTTTCGAACACATAGGTGCCGAACACCCAGGTGCCCGACCCGATCGCGGTGGCCGCGACGATCGGCTTGGCGCCGTCAGGCCGTTTATGCTCGGCGAGCTTCTCGACTGAATTGATACCGCCGTCGTAAAGGTCCTGCCGGACCACGATGTTGGCGTAGGAGCACACCATCTCGGTCGCGAGCAGGATCTTGCAGGGTTTGCCGCGCGCACTGAGCTGGAGCGGATGGCTGGCATCGCCGTGCGCGAACAGGGCTTGTCCCGCCGCCAGCGTCTGACGGCCGAACGTGCCGGCGTTACCGGTGACGAGCTTGGAGTCGAGACCTTCGTCCCTGAAGTAACCCTTCAGCTCGGCAATCATGCCGATGGCGTAGACCGGCGACACCGGCCCGAAGGCGAGCGATACCTGCTTGGTCTCGGCGCGGAGCTGCCCGGGCAGCATCGATGCGCCGGCCAATGTGGAGCCCGCGATCAGCGCCTGGCGTCTGGTGATGTTCATGTGCTCCTCCTTGATTCTTGTTTGATCGATCCGTTCGTCAGGACGGCCCAGGCGCAATCCGGATGGTTCCTGCCTTTTGCAGCGTCTCGATTTCACTCGACGAAATGCCGATCTCGCTCAGGATCTCGCGCGTCTGCTCGCCGATCTGCGGCGGATCGTAGCGGTTGGGCAGCCGGCGGCCGTCCATGGAGATCGGCAACAGCGGCGTTTTTGCCTCGCCGCCGTCAGGCAGGTGAATGTTGGTCAGCCCGCCCGACTGGTTCAGATGCGGGTCGTCGAAGAGATCGCCGGGCTTGTTGACCGGCGCGTAGGGCAGATCGAGCTGCTCGAGGCGTGCCGCGAGATCGGCCTTGTCCCATTGCTTGAAGATCTTCGCGATCTCCGGGATCAGCCAGCCGCGATGATCGACGCGGTCGTTGCTCGTCGCAAAGCGCGGATCGGCAAGCCAGGATTCGCGATCGAAGGCGCGGCAGAACGCCTCCCATTGCTCTTCACCGACGATGGTGACGAACAGCTTCGAGCCGTCCCTGGTGTCGAAGAGATCGTAGACCGGCCAGGGGCTGTCCTTGATCGAATAGGGGATCGAGGGCTGGCCGCTGACCACCTCGCACATCATGGCCTGCGCCATCAGGAACACGTTGTTCTCGTAGAGCGCGCTCTGGATGTAGCGGCCGCGCCCGGTGCGCTGCCGCTCGGCCAGCGCGGCCTGGATCGCGATCACGCCGAACATGCCGCCCATGATGTCGTTGACCGAGGCACCGGCGCGCATCGGCCGGTCCGGCAGGCCCGTCATGTAGGCAAGGCCGCCCATCATCTGCACGACCTCGTCGAGCGCGAGGCGATTCTCGTACGGGCCGGGCAAATAGCCCTTGAGCGAGCAGTAGATCAGGCGCGGCGCAAAAGCGGCAACCGACTCGTAGTCGAGACTGATCCGCTTCAGCAGGCCGGGTCGGAAATTCTCGATCAGGACGTCGCTGCTCTCGATCAGCCGCCGCGCGATGGTCTGGCCTTCCGCGGTCGACGTATCCAGCGCGATGCTGCGCTTGTTGCGGCTGTAGGTGGCGAAGAAGCCGGCAGCGGGCCCCTTGAAATAGCGGGTGCGGTCGCCCTTGGGCGGCTCGACCTTGATCACGTCGGCGCCGAGATCGGCGAGGATCAAGCCGCAGCTCGGCCCCATCACCATCTGGCTGAACTCGATGACACGAAGGCCGGCCAGCGGACGCAGCTCCGTTGCCGCCTCGGGCGCGGCCGTCGTCATGCCGCCCTCCGCAGCACCTTGGGAATGCCGGCCTCGTGCAGGTGCCCGGTCAGATGTTTTGCCTGGATGTGGCGGGCCAGAATCTCGCGCGTTTGCATCAGCCGATCGAGGTCGATGCCGGTCGAAAGTCCCATGCGTTCCAGCATGAACACGAGATCCTCGGTGACGATGTTGCCGCGGGCACCAGGCGCGAAAGGACAGCCGCCAAGTCCTGATACCGCGGCGTCGAAACGCCGGATCCCGGCTTCGAGGCCGGCGACGGCATTGGCGAGGCCAGCACCGAGCGTGTCGTGCAGATGCAGCCGCAGCGTCATCTGCAATCCGACTTCACGCCTGACGGCTTCGACGATCTGCCTGACCAGTTTCGGGGTGGCGTAGCCGACGGTGTCGGCGAGCCCGATCTCGTCGGCACCGGCCTCGGCAAAGGCGCGCGCGACCCGGCACACCGCCGCTTCGCTCACCTCGCCTTCCAGCGAGCAGCCGAAGGAGGTGGCGATCGCGCCCATCAGGTGCGGCCGCCGGCCCGCCGGACAGGCGTCGATCGCGGCGCGGACCGCGCGAAACCCGTCGAGCTGCTCTTCGATCGAGCGCCGCACATTGGCGCGGTTGTGCGTCTCGCTGGCGGAGATGACGAAGTAGACGGCGTCGACACCGGCGGCGATGGCGCGCTCGGCGCCCTTCACGTTCGGCACAAGTGCACCGATGGTCGCGGTCCTGTGCGCGAGCGCGTGCGCCATCACCGCATCGACATCGGCGAATTGCGGTACGACCTTCGGCGGCACGAAGGATCCCGCGTCGATCTCGCGCACGCCGGCGGCGGCGATCGTATCAATCAGCGCGCATTTGGCTTCGGTGGGAACGAACACGTCCAGGTTTTGCAGCCCATCGCGGGGGCCGACCTCGCAAATCAGGACATCCGGCGCATGCGCCATCAGGCTCTCCCTGGTTCGATTGTATATTATTGCGTAAAAGAACAATCCGTGGGACAGTCTGTCAAGCTCAAAATCCGCGTGCACTGCAATGACCGCCTCCGACAATTCCCGACCGCCCGCTTCAAGCAAAGGCGGTTCCGAGCGCGCCGAGCACCTCGCCGGGCTGATCATGGCGCTCGCCCGACGCGAAGGCATGAAGGCTGGCGATCGCTTGATCGAACAAAGGCTTGCCGATGCGCTCGATCTTTCACGCGCGCCGATCCGGCTCGGCCTCAAGGCTCTGGAAGCGGCAGGGCTCGCGCGCGGCGAGCCACATCGCGGGTTCGTGCTGGCCAAGCATCCGACCAGCGGCGCAGCCCAGCCAGCCCTCGCGGCGGTCAGGCGCAGCGAACAGGTTTATACGTCCATCGCAGGCGACGTGCTCGCAAGCCGGCTGCCGGCTGACGTCACCGAGGCGGAGCTGATGCGCCGCTATGGCCTCAGCCGGGCCGAGTTGCAGCGGCTGCTTGACCGGATCGCTGCCGAGGGCTGGATTGCACGCCTGCCGGGTTATGGCTGGCGCTTCGCGGAGACGGTCTCGAACCCCGAAGCTCACGCCAAGGCCATGGCGTTTCGCGCGGTGATCGAACCTGCGGCAATCGCGCAGCCCAGCTTTGCGCTGCCGCAGGAGGTGATTGCACGCTTGCGCGAGCGCCAGCTGCGCGTATTCGAAGGCGAGCTCGAGAAGATGACGATCGGCGAGGTCTTTCTTTCCGGTTGCGAATTCCATGAGGAGATCATTCGCGGCGCCGGCAATCCCTTCTTTCTTGAATCGCTCCGGCGCGTGAATTCGATCAGACGCCTGTTCGCCTATCGCAGCTTCGCCGACCGCGACGGTATGCGGCGGCACGTGCGCGAGCATTTGCGCCTGCTCGAGGTTCTGGAAACGCGGCGTTACGCCGAAGCGGCAGAGCTGATGGCGAAGCACCTGCAACGCCCGCTGGTGGCGGGCTTGTCGTAAGCCAACGCGGCTGCCGTCAAGCGGGCGGCGAAAGCGACGCGTGACCGCTCAACGACGCAAGCCACCCAACGCCGGTGACTCGCCGGGCAGCATTGACGAATTGATGTCGCTGTCCATGCGTCCCGATTGCTGCTGGGTGAAACCGGCGCCGAACGACAGGCTGAGGTTGGAGGTCGGCTTGAACTCGACACCCGCGAAAGCGCCGTAGCCGGGCGAGGCGCTGGAGGTGAGCGGGGCGAGCGAGCTGCCGATGCCGCCATTGTATTTCAGCGTGTCGAACCCGGCAAAGAACGTGACGGGCATGCCGCCCGCGGTCTTGTAGTTGTAACCGAACTGCGTGCCATCGTAGGAGAGCGCGTTGAAATTGCCGGCCGGCGCAGGCTGGCTGAGGCCGCCCAGGCCTAGATTGCCGCGTTCGCTTCCGACGAAGAAACCGGGACGAAAATCATAGCCTGCGTTGGCATCGCCACCCTTGAAGCTCGGAAAATTGCCGTAGCCATCGGAGCCCTGGCCGGCGCTGCCACCAAAGCCGAAAGGCCCGCCCGGGATCCAATATTGCAGGGGCGCGACTTGCGCATGAGCCGGCGCTCCGCCGAGGCAGAACACCACGAAGAGAGTTGCGAGACCGCAGGAACGTGCAAGGCTGGACATTCAGGTAACCGTCAAAAAAGTGCGGAAATTATATGCCGGGGATCACACGAATACCAGTGACGCGATGCCGGTGGTCGCGCCATCGAGTTCCAAAATCACGTTATCCTGACGTGTTGAACCTCCTGCGCGACGGATTGACCCACATAGAGGACGCGCGAACGCGAGCCGTCGCTTCGATCCTGATCGGCCGGCGCAGTCCGGCAAGACGCAATTGCGCAGACCTTTGAAAATGCCAGACACAACATGGAGGCTGTCATGGAGGTCGATTCCGACAGGTTGAATGCCTTTATGGGCAAGATGATCACCGAGGTCGGTGCCGCGATGAACGCATCGCTGGTCCTGCTGGGCGACAAGCTCGGCCTCTACCGCGCCCTCGCCGCCAAGGGACCCATGAGCTCTGCCGAGCTCGCAAGCGCCACCGGAACGAACGAACGCTACGTCCGCGAGTGGCTGGCGAGCCAGGCGGCTTCTGGTTACGTCGAATACGACTCCGCTTCCGGCAAGTTCTCGATGCTGCCGGAGCAGGCGATGGCGCTTGCCGATGATGACAGCCCGGTCTTCCTCGGCGCGGTCGGTAATGTCATTGCCGCGGCGTTCCTCGACGAGCCGAAAATTACGGACGCATTCAAGTCCGGCAAGGGCGTCGGCTGGAATCGTCGCAGCGAGTGCCTGTTCTGCGGCACCGCCCGGTTCTTCCGCACCGGCTACATGCATCATCTGGTGCAGGAGTGGCTGCCCGCGCTCGAAGGCGTCGTGGACAAGCTGAAGCGCGGTGCCAAGGTCGCCGACGTCGGCTGCGGGCACGGCGTCTCGACACGGCTGATGGCGGAGGCCTTCCCGAACTCCCGCTTCTACGGCTTCGACTATCACGAGGGCTCGATCGCGGCCGCACGAAAGGCGACGACTGAGGCGAAGCTGGGCGATCGTGTCAGCTTCGCGGTTCACTCGGCGAAGACCTATCCCGCCGAGGGCTACGATCTCGTCTGCTTCTTCGATTGCCTGCACGACATGGGCGATCCCGTCGGCGCCATCAGCCACGTGCGCAAGACCATGGCGAAGGACGGCACCTGCATGCTGGTCGAGCCGTTCGCAGGCGACCGCCTCGAAGACAATCTCAACCCGGTCGGGCGGGTCTACTATGCGGCATCGACCATGATCTGCACGCCGGCCTCGCTCGATCAGGAGGTGGGCCTCGCGCTGGGCGCCCAAGCCGGCGAGGCAAGGCTGCGCAAGGTCGCCAGCGAAGGCGGCCTGTCGCGCTTCCGCCGCGCCGCCGAAACACCCTTCAACCTGATCCTGGAGGCCAGGATCTGATGCAATGGCGGACGCGCGGCCGGCGATGTCAGGCCGCGTCGTCCGTTCCCATACCGAACGTGAGCTGATTGCCGTCGGCGTCGACGACGTCGAAATCGCGCATGCGATAGTCACGGTCCTCCGGCCGGTTGAGCAGCCTGGCGCCGCGTCCCGATAGTTCGGCATAGATCTGATCGACGTCCCTGACGAAGATGCAGATGCCGCCGTGCCCGGGCAACCGCTTCGTTACCGCCGCCGCAAGCAGATGCAGGCCGACCTCGTCACGGCAGAGGCAGGCGTAGGACGGAGGCTGACCGTATTCGAAGGTGACCTCGAAGCCGAGCACGTCGCGGTAATAAGCGAGGCTGGCTGTGATGTCGGACACGACGAAGACGGTGGCGGAGCCGGCCATCATCGGGTGTTCGTCGGTCATTGGTCCCTCCATCCGGCAAGCAATCTCCTGCACGCAGTCTAGCATGCGCGCTGGAGGTCTTGCACGGCCCAAGCCGCACCGTAAGCTGTCGCCCGGACAAGGCGGAAGCACCGAACGACAGCGTCCCGCCGCCGCCGCTCGCCGCGAAATAACCGGGCCACCACCTCGATCGATGCCGCACGTTTCCCGAAAGCATGGAGAACCCGGTGACATCTGACAATCCCGTCGCCTACGAACGCGCAGGCAACATCGCCCGCATCACGCTGCGCCGCCCGCCCGTCAATGCACTGAGCCTCGAGGTCATCCGTGCGGTGGTCGCGGCCCTGCGTCGCGCAGCGAACGATCCGGAAGCTCGCGTTGTCGTGCTGGCGAGCGCGATCGCCAAGCGCTTTTCGGCCGGCCTCGACCTCGACATCCTGCTTGGCAAATCCGGCGCCGAGATCCGCGAATTCCTCCAGGCGCTCTATATCGACCTTTACGACGCCCAGTACGGGCTCGGAAAACCGTCGATCGCCGCGGTCGGTGGTGCGGCGCGCGGCGGCGGCATGACCATGGCGGTGTCCTGCGACGTGGTGCTGGCGGCCGAGAGCGCGACGTTCGGCTATCCCGAGATCGACGTCGGCGTCATTCCCGCGATCCACTACGCACACCTGCCGCGCATCGTCGGACGCCACCGCGCTTTCGAGCTGCTGTTCACCGGCCGCGTCTTCACCGCCGCGGAGGCGCGGGAACTCGGCGTGGTCAACCGCGTCGTCGCCGATGCGGAGCTCGACACCGAGGTGATCAAGCTCGCGGCGCAATTCGCCGGCAAGTCGGCCGCCGTGCTGCGGATGGGCCGCGCCGCCTTCATGCGCCAGATTGATCTCGACTACCGGCGCAGCATCGCAAGTGCAGTAGACGATTTCTGCAATGTCGCGACGTCGGACGAAGCGCAGGAGGGATTGAGGGCGTTCGTGGAGAAGCGGGCGCCGAAATGGTGAGGGGGGCCGCCGGCCGCCCAGGGAGGCTGGCGTTCAGGCCGTCCTGTCCACCGAGGACGACGAATCCGCAGGCGGATATTTCGTCACCGGCACGGTGAAGGATTTGGAGCCGACCTGATAGATGATCTTGCCGTTTTGTCCGTTGTCGGTCGATATCTGCGACTGCCCGAACATGATGACGTTCCTGTAGACGTAGCCGGTGCCCTGGCGGGTGATACCGTCGGTGGTGACGCTGACCGTCGCCTCCTTGCCGTTGATGGCCAGCACGCGAAAGCTCGCACTCTTGCCGATGTCGGCGGAATAGCCGCCCCAGCTTCCCATGAGGATGCTGTCGGAACCCGGCGCCGCCTGTTTCTGCAAAGTCGCGCTCTGCTTGCCAACGCCCGAGGAGAACAGGAGCACTAGGTTCTTGCCGTCCTTGGTGCCGACCGTGACGTTGCCGTAGCTTATCGTTGCACCATTGACCTCGCCGATACCGCGCTCGGTGTGCCCGTTATGGGTGTACTCGATTTGGGCCCTGGCCCCGCGGATGTTCACGACCTTGAAGCCGACGGCCTGGTTGTTGCCTGCCCAATTGCCCTTCCAGTCACCCACCAGACTGCTCTGGTGATACACCCGCTCGTTGGCGGGCGAAATCTGGCTGGTGCTCGATGTGACGATGGCCATTGGATTGCTCGGCGGATTTGTCTGACAGACCCGCTTCTGTTCGCGCGCCGGACGGCGAAGTCAGAACTTTATCCGGAAACAACGGGAAGCAGGCCGATTAGGGCCACGCAGCAGTTAACGCGTGGTTAAATTCGACCGCGGGCGGGACAGGGCAAAAGGTCTCATTCGGGGTGGTGCGGATCAGCGCCCCCAGCGGTCCGACCAGATTTTCTCGCCGATCAAGCAGCTGACCCGTGGCTCCTTGTCGGCAACGCGCCTCACGGGGCGCTCCGGCATGCGGCCCGCGACCTCCATCAGGAGCTTGGTGCGGATCGCTTCCTTGAACTTGTCGCGATCCTTGATCGTGATGACGAAGGAGCCGGGACCGCCGATAACGCAGTCCTCGTAGTAGTAGTCGAGATTGTCGATATCCATGGTCGAATAGGACGGCTCCTTGACCATGATCGGCAGGCCGTTGATGACGATGCCCTTCTCGAGCGCGGCGTCGCGCGCGGCCGTCACCGGGCCGCCATTGTTGTTCGGGCCGTCACCGGAAATGTCGATCACGCGGCGCAAGCCGCGATAGGGATCCTCGTCGAACAACGGCATCGCGAACGTGATCGCCCCGGAGATCGAGGTGCGCGAGGCGCGCCGGATCGGCGTCTTCAAGATCTCGGCGGCGACCGCGTCCGCCGTCTCCGGTCCGTCCACCAGCCGCCACGGGATGATGATCTTCTGGTCGCTGGAAGCGGCCCATTCGAAGTAAGTCACCGCGATCCGGCCATTCGGCCCGAGCTTCAGCGCCTGGAGGAATTCCTTCGACTGGATCGCCTGCGCATAGCCTTCGCGCTGGATCGCGAGTTCGTCCATGTCCATGGAGTAGGAGACGTCGACCGCGAGGACCAGCTCGACATCGACCGTCTGCGCGTCCCGATCGGCCGCTAGCCGTTGTGGCGAACTCTTGCTCGGTTCAAATTTGGGCCCTGGTGCCGCGATGCCCGCGACATCCCCTCCGGCGAGTACGCCGGCCACCAGCACAGCCCCGATCGAGAACAGCATGCGCATCGCAGTCTCCCGTCGTATGACGCGATGGTGACATGCAATCGCCTTGCCGCAAAGTCCGAAGATCGCTTGCGCTTCACATTCCGGTTAGGAATTCGCGAGTTGGGAATGCGCACGTCACGCAAAGCTGCCGCCGTGTTGCCGCGCTTGCGCCACGGGGACATGCGCGATCGCTCACGCCATCATTCCGGAGCGTCCAGCAGCATCGAGCCGAAGACAGACCTTCCCCGCCCACTTGTCCGGTGCGATTTCCATGCTAGGTTGGATGTACAGATGGGGATGGAGTCCCCCGACAACCGCCCGTCGGCCTGTGACCGTAGTGGGCTGATGACTCCTGCTCGAGGAGGGGCAATCTCAAAGCCTCGGCCTTTGGCGGGAGCATGGACAAACCCGCCGATGGCGGGTTTTTTGTTGCCTGAAGGCGAAGGTCAGGGCGTGACGACGACGACACCGAATGCTGCGCGTGCGGGGCTGCCCAGGGGGATCTGGGTGCTCGGCTTCGTCTCGATGCTGATGGACGTCTCCTCCGAGATGATCCACGCGCTGCTGCCGGTCTATCTCGTCACCGTGCTCGGGGCCTCCACGCTCACGGTCGGCTTCATCGAGGGCATTGCGGAGGCGACCGCCTCGATCACGAAGATCTTCTCCGGCGCATTGTCCGACTGGCTCGGCCGGCGCAAGCTCCTCGCGGCGCTCGGCTACGGCCTAGCCGCGCTGACAAAACCGCTGTTCCCGCTTGCCCCCAGCGTCGGTTGGCTGATTGCCGCGCGCTTCATCGACCGCGTCGGCAAGGGTATTCGCGGCGCACCGCGCGATGCGCTGATCGCCGACATTGCACCTGCGGGTCTGCGCGGCGCGAGCTTCGGCCTGCGGCAGTCGCTCGACACCATCGGCGCATTCGTCGGACCGCTCGTGGCGATCGGCCTGATGTGGTGGACGGCAGATAATTTTGCCCTCGTCTTCTGGGTAGCGGTGCTGCCGGCCTTCCTGTCTTTCGGCCTGATCGCATTCGCGGTGAGCGAGCCGGAGCCGGACCCAAGCCGGGAGACTACGAAGAATCCGCTGAACACCTCCGCCATGCGGCAGCTCGGATCCGTGTACTGGCGCGTCGTCGCGGTCGGCGTGGTGTTCACGCTCGCGCGCTTCAGCGAGGCCTTTTTGATCCTGCGCGCGCAGAACATCGGTCTCTCGGCGATGTGGGTGCCGGCGGTGCTGGTGCTGATGAACGTGGTCTATGCCCTGTCGGCCTATCCGGCCGGCGTGCTGTCGGACCGGATCAACCGGACCGGCCTGCTCGCGCTCGGCCTCGTCTTCCTCGCCGGCGCCGATCTCGCGCTCGCGCTGCTGCCTAGCCTCGCGGGCCTCGCGCTCGGCGTCGTGCTGTGGGGGCTGCACATGGGATTGACCCAAGGCCTGCTGTCGGCCCTCGTCGCCGACGCCGCGCCGCCGAGCCTGCGCGGCACCGCATTCGGCTATTTCAACCTGTTCACCGGACTGGCCTTGCTAGCCGCAAGCGTGATCGCCGGCGCGCTGTGGGATGCCTACGGTCCTGCGGGCACGTTTTTGGCCGGGCTCGGCTTCGCGCTGGTCGCGCTCGCAGGGCTGCTCGCCGTCGGCAATGGTCTGGCAGCGGAGGACAAATGATGATGGAGGAGCGTTCGTCGTGTTGAGCGGAGTGATCGCAATCGTGGTCGGCAGCGTTCTCGGCGGCTGCGCGCGCTATTTCGTCTCGGGCGCGATCGCGCGGCGGCTGGGCGAGACCTTTCCCTGGGGCACCATGACCATCAACATCACCGGCGCCTTCCTGATCGGCATTTTCGGCGCGCTGGCAACCCATCCCGGCTCGATCTTCGCCGCGCCCAATCCATGGCTGTTCGCGGTGACCGGGTTCCTCGGCTGCTACACCACGGTGTCCTCGTTCAGCCTGCAGACGCTGACACTCGCGCGCAACGGCGAGCCGATGCATGCGCTCGGCAATGTCGCGCTCTCGGTCGGGCTTTGCCTTGCCGCCGTCAGTTGCGGCTTTGTCATCGCTGACGGTCTTGGAGGCTAGAGGCGGATGACCGTTCCCTCCTCCACCGACCGCTGGCGCAGCGCGATGCTCTATGCCTGGGTTTCCTTCGGCAGCGTCCTTGGCGGCCTCGCGCGCTATTTCGTCTCCCTCGTGCTCGACACCGGCCCGGGCTTCCCCGTCGCGACGCTGTTCATCAATGCCACGGGATCGCTCATCATCGGCTTCTACGCAACGCTGACCGGCCCCGACGGCCGCGTGCTGGCGCGGCCCGAGCACCGGCAGTTCGTCATGACCGGGTTTTGCGGCGGCTACACCACCTTCTCGGCCTTCAGCCTGGAGACCTTCCGCCTGTTCCACGGCGGCATGAAATACACGGCACTCGCCTATATCGCGGCATCCGTCATCTGCTGGCTGGTGTCCGTGTGGCTCGGCCATATGATGGCAAGCCGCTACAACCGCTTGACGAGGAGCTGACCATGCAAATCCCCAATCAGGCTGTTTCGCTCCGGATCTTCATCGGCGAGAGCGACCATTTCGGCGGCAAGCCGCTTTACGAAGCGATCGTGATGACGGCGCGCGAGCGGCATCTCGCGGGCGCCACCGTGCTGCGCGGCCCGATGGGGTTTGGCAAGTCGAGCCGGCTGCACACCTCGAAGATCCTGCGGCTGTCGGAAGACCTGCCGCTGCTGATCGAGATCGTCGACAGCGAGGACAGCATCAACGCATTCCTGCCCATCCTGGATGGCATGATGTCGAGCGGCCTGATCACCTTGGAGAAGGTGCAGGTCCTGCAATATGGTGAGAGGACCGCACACTGAGCACCGCGGCTGAACCGAGCCCGCCGTTTCCGGGAGGCGGAATGAACGACACCGTTACCAAGCCTAAAACCAGGACGAAGACCAAGGTCGAGCGGCCCAAGCTGCACAAGGTCATCCTGATCAACGACGACTTCACGCCACGCGAATTCGTCACGATGATCCTCAAGGCCGAGTTCCGCATGACCGAGGATCAGGCCTACAAGGTCATGATCACCGCGCACAAGCTGGGCGCCTGCGTGGTCGCCGTGTTCACCAGGGACGTCGCCGAAACCAAGGCCACCCGCGCCACCGACGCCGGCCGCGCCAAGGGCTATCCGCTGCTGTTCACGACGGAGCCCGAGGAATAGGGCTTCATGTTGCGACGATGAATGATCTTCATCTCATCGCGCATCAGGCCATCACCACCGGCGTCTCTTCGGCGAGCCCGTACACGCGTTGCGCCTTCGAAAACCCTGCGATCGGAAATTCGCCGAGCTCGCGCCAGTCATGGCGGCAGGCGTTCGCGAAGACTTCCGAGACCACGACGGTCCGCCCCAGCCTGCCCGTGATCTTCTCAAGCCTTGCCGCGAGATTGACGGCGGGGCCGATGCAGGTGAAGTCGAGGCGATTGCCGCCGCCGATATTGCCGTAGAGGATGTTGCCGACGTGCAGCGCGACGCCGAAGCGGAAGCGCTCGACGATGTCGCCGACCGGGAAAGCGAGCGCCTCGACGCTGGCGCGGGATTCGCGCGCGGCCTCCAGCACGCGGGTGCAGACATGGGCGGCATCGCCGACATATTCGTCGATCGGGAACACCGCGAGCAGGCCGTCGCCCATGAACTTCAGCACCTCGCCGCCATGGCCCCGGATCGCGGTGACCTGGCAGTCGAAATACTGGTTGAGGATCTCGACCACGGTCTCGGCCGGCAGCCGGTCCGACAGCGCAGTGAAACCGCGCAGATCCGAGAGCCAGATCGCAGCCTGCATGGTGTCGTTGTGGCCGCGTCGGATCTGGCCGCCGAGGATGCGCGCGCCGGCACGGTTGCCGACATAGGTGTCGAGCAGCATCTCGGCGGTGCGGCGCAGGCTGATGATCTCGCTGACGCGCGCGAGCGGTGCCGCAAGGGTCCGGATCGCCGCGATGTCGTCGTCGCTGAAGCCGCCGGGCTGCCGCGTCACCCAGCTCGTCGCGTGGATCGAGCCGTCGAGATAGTGCATCGGCATCGCGAGGTAGTCGGTCACGCCTTCGGCGCGCATGTCGTCGAGGAACGGAAACCGCTTGCTGTCCGGGTCGTCCATCCGTCCCCGGACCTCCAGCCCCTCCTCGAACACGATCCGGAGCGGGCTCCTGGCGAATTCAGGCGTGTCCAGAATCTCGAAATCGACAGTACCAATCTCGACCTTCTGACCTTCCCGCCAAATGAAATTGCGGCCGAAGATTTCCGGATGCAGCGTTCGGATGAAGATACCGAACCGCGACAGCGGCAGGCCGGCCGCGACCAGATGCTCGCAGACCTCGGCGATCATCTCGGAAGGGGTCCCAGACGACCTCGCACCGTCGATCAGCCAGTTGGTGATGCGCTGGATCTCGGAGTTTTGCATGACCGCATTTGCGGACGAAGTTGTGGGGACGTCAAGCTGCGCGGTGGGCTAGTACCGCGACACGAATGCTCTAGCGGCCGACCTGCCCGCGATCCCGAATGAAGTGATCGGCGAGCACGCAGGCCATCATGGCCTCGCCGACGGGCACGGCGCGGATGCCGACACAGGGGTCGTGGCGGCCCTTGGTCATGATCTCGGTGTCGGCGCCCTTGCGATCGACAGTGAGGCGCGGCTGGAGGATCGACGAGGTCGGCTTCACCGCGAAGCGGACCACCACCGGCTGTCCGGTGGAGATGCCGCCCAGAACGCCGCCGGCATGGTTGGAGAGGAAGCGCGTGCCATCATTGCCTGTGCGCATCTCGTCGGCGTTCTCTTCGCCGGTGAGCTCGGCCGCGCCAAAGCCGGCACCGATCTCGACGCCCTTCACGGCGTTGATGGTCATCATCGCACCCGCGAGATCAGAATCGAGTTTTGCGTAGATCGGGGCACCTAAGCCTGCCGGCACGCCTTCGGCGACGACCTCGATCACCGCGCCGATCGACGAGCCGCTCTTGCGGATGCCGTCGAGATAGGTCTCGAAGAAGGCGGCCTTGTCCTTGTCCGGACAGAAGAACGGATTTTTGGCAATCTCGTCCCAGTCCCATTTGTCGCGGTCGATCTTGTGCGGGCCGATTTGCACCAGCGCGCCGCGGACCTTGACGTCGGGCAGCACTTTTCGCGCGATCGCACCGGCGGCAACGCGCATCGCGGTCTCGCGCGCCGAGGAGCGGCCGCCGCCACGATAGTCGCGCAGGCCGTATTTGGCCTCATAGGTGAAGTCGGCATGTCCGGGACGAAACTTGTCCTTGATCTCGGAATAGTCCTTCGAGCGCTGGTCGGTGTTCTCGATCAGGAGCCCGATCGGGGTGCCCGTCGTCACCTGCACGCCGGTCTCCGGATGCGCCATCACGCCGGACAGGATTTTCACCTGGTCCGGCTCCTGGCGCTGGGTGGTGAAGCGCGATTGGCCGGGCCGACGGCGGTCGAGATCCTGCTGGATATCGGCCTCGGTGAGCGGGATCATGGGCGGACAGCCGTCGACCACGCAGCCGATCGCCACCCCATGGCTCTCGCCGAAGGTGGTGACGCGGAACATGTGGCCGAAGGTGTTGAAGGACATCGCTGCTCGCTGGGTCGGTTCGGGCGTGTGGTAACGCGCGGGGGGCCGGGGGTCAAACCCATAGCCACCGTGGATGACGGCGAACCGACCTAACTAAACTTCTCAAGCCGCCCGTCGCGGAAGACGTAGACGGCGCCCTGCTCGATATAGAGCTCGGCGGCGCTGGCCGGCGTCTCAAGGCCGAGCGAAACCATCAGGGCCCGGCAAGTCCCGCCGTGGGCGACGGCGACGGTGTCGGTCCGGAGCTCGTTGTACCAGGCCCGCACGCGGACCTGCACATCGGCGTAGGTCTCCCCGTCCGCGGGGCCGACCGTCCATTTGTCGGCGAGGCGCCTGGCATAGACGTCCGGATCGGCCGCCTCGCTCTCGGCCAGCGTCAGCCCTTCCCAGCTGCCGTAGCCGATCTCGCGCAGGCGATCGTCGAGCGCGTAGTCCGCCGGCGGCAGTTCGAGCTTGCCGCGCGCGAGTTCCATGGTCTGGCGTGCACGCCCGAGCGGGCTCGACACGTAGGGTAACGCCGCCTTGTCCTTGCCGTCGCGCTTGAAGAGATCCGCCAGCACGCCGCCGGCCTGCACGGCCTGACCGCGTCCACGCGCGTTCAGCGGAACGTCCTTGGTGCCCTGAAGCCTCCCGAGCGCATTCCACTCGGTCTCACCGTGGCGAAGGTAATAGATCGTGGGCACCGGCATTCCAGATTTATAAGCTAGTCCTTGCCGCCGAACGAGATGTCCGGCGCGTCCGGGCGCTTCATGCCGAGCACGTGATAGCCGGAATCGACGTGATGCACCTCGCCGGTGACGCCGCGCGCGAGGTCGGAGAGGAAATACAGCGCGCTGCCGCCGACGTCTTCGATCGAGACGTTGCGCCGCATCGGCGCGTTGTTCTCGTTCCACTTCAGGATATAGCGGAAGTCGCCGATGCCGGATGCCGCGAGCGTCTTGATCGGGCCGGCCGAGATCGCGTTGACGCGGATGTTCTTCTCGCCGAGATCGGCGGCGAGATAGCGCACGCTGGCCTCCAGCGCGGCTTTCGCCACGCCCATCACGTTGTAGTGCGGCATCCACTTCTCGGCGCCGTAATAGCTGAGCGTGATGAGCGAGCCGCCATCGCTCATCAGCTTCTCGGCGCGCTGCGCCACGGCCGTGAACGAGTAGCAGGAGATCAGCATCGACTTGGAGAAATTCTCCGGCGTGGTGTCGACGTAGCGGCCGTCGAGCTGCTCGCCATAGGCGATCGCATGCACCAGGAAGTCGATCTTGCCCCACTTCTCCTTCAGCACTGCGAAGGCGGCGTCGATGGTCGCGGCATCGGTGACGTCGCAATGGCCGAGCACGAGGCCGCCGATCTCGGCAGCGAGCGGCTCGACGCGCTTCTTGAGCGCATCGCCCTGATAGGTGAAGGCGAGCTCGGCGCCGGCTGCGTGGCATGCCTTGGCGATGCCCCAGGCGATCGAGCGGTTGTTGGCAAGGCCGAGGATGACCCCGCGCTTGCCCTGCATCAGACCTGAATTCTGCGCCATTTGCTAACGTCCCGTCGAGCTCTCGTTGAGGTCTGGAGGTACACCAGCCCTCCTTCGCGGTACAGTCCTAATACGCGGCGTTAACGCTGTTTCAAGCGCCGGAATAGCCGTTCCGTTCGGGTGTTATGATGATTGAGGCGCTCGCGCCGGACAGCAGGACGTCAAGACGGCATGAGTGCGTTTCGCCAGAGTGTGGAAGCCATGATCCCGGCGTTGCGCCGCTACGCCCGCGCGCTCACGCGCGATGCGGATGCGGCCGACGACCTGGTGCAGGATACGCTGGTGCGGGCGCTGCGTTCGGAGCGCCTGTTCCTCGGAGGCGATGTCAGGAGCTGGCTCTATACGATCCTAACCAACCTCAACAAGAACCGGCGGCGCTCGCTGGCAAGGCGCCCGCAATTCACGCAGCTGACGGAGAACAATCCGGATGCCAGCGGGACCGAGGCCGAAGGGCGCGACATCGAGAAGGCGCTGGCGACGCTGGTCGAGGAGCAGCGCTCGGTGCTTCTGCTGGTGATGCTGGAGGGCATGAGCTACCGCGAGGTCGCCGACATCCAGGGCGTGCCGATCGGCACCGTGATGTCGCGCCTGGCGCGAGCGAGAGCCCACGTTAAAGCCTCGCTGGAAGGTGAGCGCCCGGCGCTCAAGCGGGTGAAGTGATGGCAGTGTTGATGCATCGCGCAGGTCGCTTCGCCTGCATGGCGCGGGAAGCAGCGCAGTTGAACTGCGAAAGACATTTTGGGCCGCAGAGCCAGAGACGATCGATATGAACGACCATAATATTCCCATTACCGAAGACGAGCTGCACGCCTATGTCGACGGCGAGCTGCCGGCCGAGCGCCGCGCCGACGTCGAGGCCTGGCTTGCCGCACACCCTGACGATGCCGGACGCGTGCAGTCCTGGCGCGCCATGGCCGAGATGCTTCACGCGCGTTACGACTCTGTCGTCCAGGAGCCGGTGCCGGCCCGGCTGGAGCTCGAGCGGCTGGAGCGCCGTCCCCGGCAATGGCTCTATGGCGCCGCGGCGGCTGTGCTGGTCGCCTTCGTGGCCGGCGGCACCGCCGGTTGGGTGGCGCATGGCGCGGCCAACGCCCCCTCGACCTTCCAGAGCTTTACAGCGGACGCGCTCGACGCCCACCGCCTCTATGTCGTCGAGGTTCGCCACCCCGTCGAGGTCGGCGGCAACGAGCGCGACCATCTCCAAGCCTGGCTGACCAGGCGTTGCGGCTGGACCGTGTTCGCGCCGAACCTGGAGGCGAGCGGGCTGAAGCTCGTCGGCGGCCGGCTCTTGCCGGGGCCGAACGGTCCGGCGTCGTTCCTGATGTATGAGGGCGCCTCGGGCGAGCGGTACACGATCTACACCGCCAAGACCGAGACCGGCGCGACTCAGATGCGCTACGCCAAAGCCGACAAGGACGGCGCACTGTTCTGGGCCGAGCGCGGCGTCGGCTACGTCGTCAGCGGCGGCAGCGATCGCGATCGCCTGACCAAGGTCGCGCAGGCGGTCTACGACCAGGCCGAGAAAAACGGTACCTGAGCAACCGCTTGAAGGCGGTGCCTCGATTCCGACATTGAAAATTTGGAATCAAGACATGGGTGCGTCTCATTATCGCACCGGATGCTCACGAGAAAATGAGTAGCGTTCGATCCGCCGATCGACGCGGGCGGCCTCGATTGGGGTTTTTGGTACCGCGCTGGTCCCCCTCTCGAGGCCGCACCTATTATCGACTGCCCCGCCGGACAGCCGACACGTCGAACCACATGAGCCGAGAGGCGCTCTCACGCCTCAGGCATATGACGAGCATCATCTGTTGAGAGATGCTCTGGTCCTTTGGGAGACCCCCCTTCAGTTGCGATCTCGCCCTAAAGCGCGATGGCTCGCGCTTTAGCAATTTTCTTTGCGCATGATCTTTTCGGAAAACGGCTGAACGCCGCATGAACGCCTCGCTCTCACGCGGCCCTCCGGGTCCGGATCATGCTTTAGCCACGCCCGCTACGTGGATTGTAGGGGTGTTGGTCCCGCCACTTCTCCATCAATGCCTCAAGCTCGGCGTCGTTCCCGTCCGGTAGCATAATCCTGATGGTGACGAAGAGATCCCCGGTTCCGCCAGTTTTTGGCAATCCCTTGCCCTTGAGGCGGAAGGTCCGGCCGCTGGAGGTGTTTTTCGGGACCGACAGTTCCACGGCATTGCCGAGGGTCGGCACGCGGACCTTGCCGCCGAGCACCGCCTCGTAGAGCGTGACCGGCAGGTCGATCCTGAGGTCGGCACCCTCGATCTTGAAGAACGGGTGCGGCGCGATGCTGATCGTGATCAGGAGATCGCCCGGCGGATGGCCCTGGGCGCTCTCGCCCTGCCCTCGCAACCGGATCTGCTGGCCCTCGGTGACGCCGGCCGGAATCTTGACGTTGAGCTCCTTGCCCGTCGGCAACCGGACGCGCTTCTCGCCACCCTTGACCGATTCTTCCAGCGAGACGCTCATCGCGACATTGACGTCGAGATCGAGGCCGATCCCTCCGGTGTCGAATTCGAACTGCCCGGCGCCGCCGGCCCCGGGCCGCGCACCACGCGTCCCGCCGAACATGCTGTTGAGGATGTCCTCGAACGCGCCGCCGCCCTGACCAGGGCCCGCGCCGCCGCTGCGGAACGTATAGCTTTCGAACCCGCCGGGACCCGCACGGCCGCGCGGCCCGCCGCCGCCCGGAAAACCCTGGAAGCGCGGCTTGCCGTCGGCGTCGATCTCGCCGCGGTCGAACTGCTTGCGCTTGTCCTCGTCGCCGATGATCTCGTTCGCCGAATTGATCTCGGAGAAGCGCTCGGCGGCCTTGGGGTCATCCTTGTTGCTGTCGGGATGGTGCTTCTTGGCAAGCTTGCGATAGGCGCTCTTGATCGCGGCAGCGTTGGCGCTCCGCGGCACCCCCAAGACCTCATAGGGGTCGCGCATCCGTCACGTCTCCTTCAAGAAATCGAATTGTTCAAAGGGCTCCCCGCCCCATCTGCTCGTCATGTGGGAGGCGAGTGGCATTTTTGCAACTAGCCGCAGAGCCGATTCCTAGCTCCGCCACGGCTTTAGCGTATGAATCTCCCAACGGCCACGGCTGCTTTGGCAGCCGGCGCCCTGGAGCCAGCTTTCGGTGCTGCCATTGACGTAGCTCGCCAGGAAGTCCCGGCACTTGCGGCCGTCCTCGGCAGCGTAGGACTGCGCGATCGGCGTCACCGAACCACGCGCACCGGTTTCCGGATTCTCCCAGTGCTGGCTGGAATCCTTGTCGCCCTTGCTCAGCACGTCGGAGGCGGCGTTACGGGCGAAGGCAAGATCGGTGTCGGTCGGCGGGGCGTCCTTTGCCGCCCGCGCGATCGAGCCGGTCAGGTCACTGTCGTCGGCCTTGGCGTAGGCGCTGGTGTCGTTGCGGGAAAAGCTGCAGCCGCCGGAGCCGAGCCCGATCAGAATCATTGTCATGACAAAGCCGGACGGCCGGATCGCCGATAGGCCAACGCGTCCCCATGCCCTATATAGGGCGGTAGCGGACAACAACGCGTTTTGGGCCGCTGGACGCAATTCGGACTCCGGACATGACCGACACGACCTCGATGAAACACCAGACACCCTTAACATCCGGTGATTTCACCGCCGCCGACGAGCCATTTGCGCTGTTCGAGGCCTGGCTGAACGAGGCGATCAAGACTGAGCCGAACGATCCGAACGCCATGGCGCTCGCAACCGTCGACCCCGACGGGCTGCCAGACGTCCGCATGGTGCTGATGAAGGGCTTCGATGCCGACGGTTTCGTCTTCTACAGCCACATCGCGAGCCAGAAGGGCCGCGAACTCGCCGCAAATCCTAAGGCGGCGTTACTTTTTCACTGGAAGTCACTGCGCCGTCAGGTCCGCATCCGCGGCAACGTGACGCCGGTGACCGACGCCGAGGCCGACGCTTACTTCGCCACCCGTCCCAAGCAGGCGCAGATCGGCGCCTGGGCGAGCAAGCAGTCCGAGGCGCTGGAAAGCCGCTTCGCCTTCGAACAAGCCATCGCCAAAGTCGCGGCCAAGCACATCATCGGCGAGGTGCCGCGGCCGCCGGGCTGGAGCGGCTGGCGCATCACGCCCTCGCGTATCGAGTTCTGGCACGACCGCCCGTTCCGCCTGCACGACCGTATCGAATTTCGCCGTGACGCGGCCGGCCAGCCATGGTCCAAGACGCGGATGTATCCCTGAGCTTAGGCCGACCTGAAAGATGTCCATGCCGCATTCGTCCAATGCGCCGCGCCGCACGCTGCTCCTGACCGGAGCGAGCCGCGGCATCGGCCACGCCACAGTGATCCGCTTCTCGTCGGCGGGCTGGCGCGTCATCACCTGCTCGCGGCATCCCTTCCCCGAGGACTGTCCGTGGGACGCCGGCCCCGAGGATCACATCCAGGTCGACCTCGGCAACCCCCTGGACACCGCGCGCGCGATCACCGACATCCGCAACCGGCTCGAAGGCGGCATGCTGCATGCGCTCGTCAACAACGCCGCGATCTCGCCGAAGGGGCCGGGTGGCTCGCGGCTTGGCTCGGTCGACACCGACCTCGACACCTGGACGCACGTCTTCCACGTCAATTTCTTTGCGCCGATCATGATCGCGCGGGGATTGATCGAGGAGTTGAAGGCGGCCAGGGGCTCGGTCGTGAACGTCACCTCGATCGCGGGCTCGCGCGTGCATCCCTTTGCGGGCGCCGCCTATGCCACATCGAAAGCTGCGCTTGCATCCCTGACGCGCGAAATGGCCTCCGATTTCGGCCGCGTCGGCGTCCGCGTCAACGCGATCGCGCCGGGCGAGATCGACACCTCGATCCTGTCGCCGGGCACCGAGAAGATCGTCGACCAGCAGATCCCGATGCACCGGCTCGGCACGCCCGACGAGGTCGCCAAGATCATCTACGTGCTGTGCACGGACACCAGCTCTTACGTCAACGGCGCCGAGATCCACATCAACGGCGGCCAGCACGTGTAAAGGCCACGCAGGCGAAGCATGGGCCGGTTCGCGAGCACTGCGTCACTCTACGAGCATTTGCGGCCGCCCTACCCGAGCGAATTCTTTCGCAGCGTCGCGCACAAGCTTGGTCTCACCAAACAGAGCAGCCTGATAGACCTCGGCACCGGACCCGGACTCTTGGCGCTCGGCTTCGGCCCCTATGTCGGCCGCGTTGTCGGCGTCGATCCCGAGCCCGAGATGATCGAGGCGGCGCGACGCGCCGCAGCGGGCGCAGGGCGGAATATCACGCTGATCGAAGGCAAGGCCGAAACGCTGGCTCCCGACATCGGCAGCTTCGATGTCGTGACGATCGGGCGCGCCCTGCATTGGATGGATCGCGACCTGACGCTTGCACTGCTCGACCGGCTCGTCGCGCACGACGGCGCAATTGCCATCTGCGCCTCATTCTCGGCCACCGACGGCCGCAACCCGTGGCTTGACGGCTACAATGAAGCGCGCCGCCGATGGTCACCGGCCAAGCTGTGGGAGGAGGCCGGTCGGGGCACGCGGAC
Organism: Bradyrhizobium sp. 482_C4_N1_8; assembly: GCF_052075965.1. Classification (NCBI taxonomy): domain Bacteria; kingdom Pseudomonadati; phylum Pseudomonadota; class Alphaproteobacteria; order Hyphomicrobiales; family Nitrobacteraceae; genus Bradyrhizobium; species Bradyrhizobium sp. 482_C4_N1_8. The sequence continues at coordinate 7,136,374 of NZ_CP197231.1, forward strand.
TCACCGCGACCTCCCAGCATTCTTTCGCGGCAGTTCGTTTCAGCCCGCTGAACTCGTCTCAATCGAGACCAGCCATCTGGTCGGCCTGCACGACCTGGCGAAACGCACCCTCACCTACTCGTCGTCATCGCCGGAAGCGCTTGGCGAAAATGCCGACGCGATGCTGCGCGATGTCGGGCAGCATCTCGCTCCCTTCAGTCGCGACGGTGCTATCGCCGAGACCGTCGTCTCGACGGCCCAGATCGTGAAGCGCTAGATGATTTTCCCGCTCGAAGCGCGGGAAGCAAGGCGATCCAGACAACGCCGCCGCAGGACCTGGATCGCCTTTACCCTTCCGTTCCTCAATCGACTCGAATCCGACGCGACCGATCGCGCAGCCGCGGAGCGGCCGTGCTGAACGCAGTCGAGCAGTCGTCGTCGTTCTCACCGTCGAGCAGCGGAGCACCACAGTGCCGGCACATGCGCGCCGACATCGACGACGCCTTGCCGCTCGCCAGGACCTGACGGTAATTCGCCAGATCGATGACGTTGCGGGGCGACGTTATGTGTTTTTCAACCATGGCTGTTCCTCGCGGCTAACATGCTGCTTATCGCAGACAAGTTTCGCGCAAACGTTCAGCCCACTGCTCAAATTTTACCGGAGGAATTGGGGCGGCGGGCACACATCACGGCGCGGCCTCAATCCCGCTCTATTCTGCGACACCAACCATCGTGTCTCGTTGAACAGCGTAAGGTCTCGGTAGGTATCAAAGCCACTTCTTCCACTTGAAGAGCCAGTACGGGACGATCGCGGCGGCGAGCATCATCACCAGCGCCATCGGATAGCCGTGGACCCATTCGAGTTCCGGCATCGCCTTGAAATTCATGCCGTAGATCGAGGCGATCAGCGTCGGCGGCATCAGGACAACGGCCATGACCGAAAACAGCTTGATGATGTTGTTCTGCTCGAGATTGACGACGCCGAGCATGGCGTCGAGCACGAAGGTGATCTTGCTGGAGAGATAAGAGGCGTGGTCGGTCAGCGAGGCGACGTCGCGCTGCATGGTCTTGAGCTGCTCGCGCATGTCCTTCGACCATTTCACGCCCTCCACCACCGCGGAGAGGAAGGTGACGACGCGGCCGATCGACACCAGGCTTTCGCGAACCTTCGAGGTCAGGTCGCCCTTGCGGCCGATCGAGATCAGGATCTGGGAATATTGCTTGGCGTGGCCGTGGCGCTCGCTCTCGGGCTCGAAGATGTCGTGCGAGACCTGGTCGATCTCCGCGCCGCAGCGCTCCAGGATGTCGGCGCAGCGGTCGATCACGGCGTCCAGCAGTTCCATCAGCACCATCTCGCCGGTGATCGCGGGCGTGCAGGAACGGGCCAGCTTGGCCTCGACCAGCGCAAACGGCTTGGGCTGGTCGTAGCGCACCGTCACCAGGCGATGGTCGCCGAGAATGAAGGTCACAGCCGTGGTCCGGGGCATGTCGGTGTCGGACTGGCACATCAGCGTTGCCGTCATGTAGCGGGCGCTGTTCTCGATATAGAGGCGGCTGGAGATCTCGATCTCCTGCATGTCCTCCCGGGTCGGGATCGCAATACCGGAGAGCCGCTCCACCGCCTTGTCCTCAGCCGCGGTCGGGTTGACCAGGTCGATCCACACCGCATGCTCTGGAACCGCCGCGAGGTCTTCGACAACCGCTTTCTTGAGGGAGGAGTCGGTGGGAACGAACACAGAAAACATGCACAACTCCAGCAGGGGCCTGCGACAGACTGACAGCCCTTAGCGCGATTCTGACAAGTTCATGATGACAAGCACATTAACGGAGCGTTTGCATTTGTGGCGGCGCCGTGGCCCAACCGTGGCACGGAATCGACAGTCGGGCGTGCTTTGCCTAAAAACCAGCACAGGAGCGCAAAACTTGCGGCAAAAAAGCCACAGCTCGGCTCTTGCAGCGCGGGAAAAGGTCCGAAACGCTGGAATTGTGGCAGATTTCAACGATAATAGGGCCCAACGGAGTCGTGGTTTGGGCGCGTCTCAAGCCCCGCGAAAGCTAGTTGTTGTCGATTGGAACCAAATCATGTCGTCGCTGAAAGTTATGCTGGGTATTTTGGCCGCTGGCCTGATGCTGTCGGGCTGCATGCAGGCCACACATTTTGAAGCGACCGACACCAAGGCCTTCAAGCCGAAGGACAAGGAACTCCTCGCCAAGGTCCGGTACGAGAACACCCCGGTCGCCGAGCCGTTCCGCCGCGCCATCGTCGATTACCACCGCAAGGAATCGCCGGGCTCGATCGTGGTCGATTCCGACAACCATTACCTCTACTGGGTGATGGATGGCGGCAAGGCGATCCGCTACGGCATTACCGTCGGCGAAGAAGCCATGGCATGGTCGGGCATTGCCAAGGTTGGCAGCATGACCGAGTGGCCGGCCTGGCATCCAACCCCGGGCGAGATTTCGCGACTGGGCGTGCCGACCTACGTTGCACCGGGTCCGGACAATCCGATGGGCTCCCGCGCGATGTATCTCTACTCCGGCGGCAAGGACACGCTGTTCCGCATTCACGGCACCAACCAGCCGGAATATATCGGCGCCTCGATCTCGTCGGGCTGCATCCGCCTGACCAACGAGGATGCCATCGACCTCTATGGCCGCGTCAAGGTCGGCACCATCGTCGTGGTGCTCGAGCCGAAGCATGGCGACTCGCCCTACAATTCGCGCCTCGCGCTCGGCGGCAGCCAGACGGGCCAGGCGGGCAGCTACTGATCGCTTCCTGCTCTCGGACATTCAAAAGCGCCGGTTTTACCGGCGCTTTTTTGTTGCCGGCTTGTGCGGCTCGGCTTTGGTGCCATCGGCGGCCGACTTGTCCGCCGGCGCAGGGGATTTCTGCGCCGGCTCGTCATCAGCTCCGTCCTTGGCTCCATCCTTGGCCTCAGGCCTGGCCGCGACCTCGCGCGGCGGCGCCTCCTCGGGCCGTCCCGCCGGCAGCAACGGGGCGACCTGCGGCAGGGGATCCCAGACGTTCCACTGACAAATCCGGTAGTCGTTGCGCCGTTGCGCCAGGTCGAGATGGATGTGGTCCTCGTGATACCAGTCCGAGCCCGGACCGAGCACGGTGGAAAAGCGCGCGCAGACTGAATGCAGCACGCGCTCGCGCACATCGCGCGGCATGCCGCGGTCGGTCAGGCCGATCGACCGCCCGTTGGCGAGCTTGATGGCGCGGACGTCGAGCGCGTTGGCCTTGCCGTGTTCGGACAGCATCGCGCCGGCGACGCGGTTACGGCCTCGGCATTCGAAGCTGTCGAAATTGTCGAGATCGCTGATGGTCGAGCCGAGGCTCGCCGCCAGCGGCACCATGTCCTTGCGCACCCAATCGGCGATCGCGGACGCCATGGTGCAGCGGAGGATCGCCGCCGGCTTGACCGCCACCTTGCGCTTGTCCGGCAGCACGATCGCCTCCAGGCGCACCAGATCCTCGCCGCCGCAGGCGCCGGGGCCGCGAATATCGGGAATGGACGGCGCGACTGCGATCTCCTCGGTCAAGGCGAGCCGGCAGGCCGAGAGTTGCTTCTCGGGCGGCGGCGCGGCCTCGGCGGGCTTGGTCGCGCTCGGCTTGTCTGCGGAAGGCTTCCCCTCTGCCTCCGGCGCGGCCTCGTCCGTTGCTTGGGGGGCCTCCTCCGGACGGGGCTTTGGTAGCGGTATCCTGGCGGAGTGCACCTTCGTACGTGGCCGTGGTGTCCCGAGGCCAAAGATATCCAGCGGCGCAGCATATTTTCGTGCTTCTGCCCGCTCCGCCAGCACAAGCGACAGCCCGAGCGCAGCGGTAACCATTGCCGCGCCTGCGGACATATAGCCGCGACAAGACCATTTGCGGCGAAAGTCCGGCAGGCTAAAACTCATGACAATTCTTTGGCCCAGCGCTGAGAGCTATAAAAAGTCCAGCCCACCTCGGAGGAATGTCTGAATGCTTGGTTTGATGCAAGATTGGCCCCTGCTCTGCCACCGGATCATCGAACACGCCGCCAAGATTCATGGCAAGCAGGAGGTCGTTACGCGATCGGTCGAGGGACCGATCCATCGCACCACCTACGGCGAAATCCACAAGCGGGCGCTCAAGGTCTCGCAGGTGCTGGAGCGAGACGGCATCAAGCTCGGTGACCGGGTCGCAACGATCGCCTGGAACACCTGGCGCCATCTCGAGGTCTGGTACGGCATCATGGGGATCGGCGCCATCTGCCATACCGTCAATCCCCGCCTTTTCCCCGAGCAGATCGCCTGGATCATCAACCATGCGCAGGACCGCATCGTGATGACCGACCTCACCTTCGTTCCGGTCCTGGAGAAGATCGCCGACAAGCTGCCAAGCGTCGAACGCTACGTCGTGCTCACCGACAAGGCGCATTTGCCTGAGACCACGCTGAAGAATGTGGTCGCCTACGAGGACTGGATCGCGGAGGCCGACGGCAAATTCGAATGGAAGGACTTTGACGAGAACACGGCCGCCGCGATGTGCTACACATCCGGCACCACGGGCGATCCGAAGGGTGTTCTGTATTCGCATCGCTCCAACGTGCTGCACGCGCTGATGGCAAACAATGTCGATGCGCTCGGCACCAGCGCGTCCGAGACAATGCTGCCGGTGGTGCCGCTGTTCCATGCCAATAGCTGGGGCATCGCCTTCTCGGCCCCCTCGCAAGGCACCAAGCTGGTCATGCCCGGCGCCAAGCTCGACGGCGCCTCCGTCTACGAGCTGCTCTCGACCGAGAAGGTGACGCACACGGCGGGCGTGCCCACGGTGTGGCTGATGCTGCTGCAGCACATGGCCGCCAACAATCTGAAGCTGCCGGCTCTGAAGATGGTGATCTGCGGCGGCTCGGCGATGCCGCGCTCGATGATCAAGGCCTTCCTCGACATGGGCTCGAACGTGCGCCACGCCTGGGGCATGACCGAGATGAGCCCGATCGGCAGCGTCGCGGCGCTGAAGCCGCCGTTCCAGAATGCGACCGGTGAGGCGCGGCTCGACGTGCTGCAGATGCAGGGCTATGCGCCCTTTGCGGTGGAGATGAAGATCACCGACGATGCCGGCAAGGAGCTGCCCTGGGACGGCAAGACCTTCGGCCGTCTCAAGGTCTCCGGCCCCGCCGTCGCCAAGGCCTATTACCGCGTCGACAGCAACATCCTCGACGAGGAGGGCTTCTTCGACACCGGTGACGTCGCGACCATCGACGAGGCCGGCTACATGCGGATCACCGACCGCTCCAAGGACGTGATCAAGTCCGGCGGCGAGTGGATCTCCTCGATCGACCTCGAAAACCTCGCGGTCGGCCATCCCGCCGTGGCGGAGGCCGCCGTGATCGGCATCTATCATCCCAAATGGGACGAGCGGCCGCTGCTGATCGTGCAGCTCAAGCAGGGCCAGCAGGCCAGCCGCGAGGACATCCTGAAGTTCATGGACGGCAAGATCGCCAAATGGTGGATGCCTGACGACGTCGCCTTCGTCGAAGGCATTCCGCACACCGCGACCGGCAAGATCCTGAAGACCGCACTACGCGACCAGTTCAAGGATTACCGTTTCCCGAACGCGGCGGCGTAACCCTCGGTACCACCCTCCCCTGGAGGGCGTGAGCGCTCGACGCATTGAAGCCCCACAACGTCATGGCCGGGCTTGTCCCGGCCATCCACGCCTTGCCCCGCGGCACGGAGAACGTGGATGCCCGGGCATAGGCGAGCGGAAGCGACGCCGTCCTTCGGACGGCTATGCCCGGGCATGACGGTCTGGGCGCATGCGGAACCCTTGAATTTGCCTCCGGGCCGTGGTCTCAACGGCCCATCGTCGCGCCAAATCGGCCGACATCGCCCAAACCCCCGGCAGAGCTTCACCCTATGGCCCGCAGGTTTTCCGCTCCCTATCAGTCGGAGCCCGTGTCCAGCCTCGCGAGTTGGGCGCGCAATCTGGCCGTGTTCGCGGTGGTGGCGGTGGTGGTCTCGATCATCATCGTCCGCTTCGACTTCCTGGAGATGAGGCCGGCGCTGATGACGTTCTTCGGCGGGCTCGCGATCGCCGGCCTCTCGATCCTGTTTGGGCTCGCGGGCTTTGCCGCGATCTGGCAGAACGGCTCGCGCGGCATGGGGCGCATCCTGCTCGCCTTCCTCATCAACGGCGCGATCCTCGCTTATCCCGCTTATCTCGCCCTGCAATACCGCAAGCTGCCCCCGATCTACGACATCACGACCAACCCGATCGACCCGCCGCGCTTCGACGCGCTCGCGCATCTGCGCACCGGCGATGGCACCAACACCGCGGTCTATGCCGGCCTCTATTCGGCCGAGCAGCAGCGCCAGTTCTACCCGGACATCGAGCCGATCGAGCTGGAGATCCCCGTCGATCGGGCCTATGCGATCGCGCGCCAGCTCGTCATCAAGCGCAAATGGCTCGTCATCGACGAGCGCGAGCCGCAGCCGCCGCGCCGTATCGGTCGCATCGAGGCGGTGGCACGGACGCCGATCATGGGGTTCCGCGAGGACATCTCGATCCGGGTCGTGCCCGACGGTGACGATTCCCGCGTCGATATCCGCTCGGCGTCGCGCTATTTCGACAGTGATCTCGGCAGCAACGCCGCGCGCGTCAAAAAATTCATCGACGATCTCAACACCGCCGCCGACGCCGACGCGCTGAAACCGGTGAAGAAGACGCCGGTCGCGCCGCCGAAGGCACCGGCGAAGACGGTGAAGAAATGAGATCGGCGAATGGGGAGTAGCAAATAGCGAGTGGAAAGCACCTATTCGCTGCTCCCTATTCGCCATTCGCCCCTAAGCCATTCGATACGTTCCACCGATCACGGGATCGCCGTCCGTCGTCACCACGCCGCGCGCGACCAGATCTTCCAGATGCGCCAGGACCGAATAGCCGGCGGCCGTCGTCAGCCTGGGATCGATACCGATATAGATCGCGCGCACCATGGTCGGGATATCGGCCTCGCCCTTGGCTAGGCGATGCAGGATCGAGGCCTCGCGCGCCTTGCGGTGGCGGATCAGGAAGCGCACGAAGCGCTGGCCGTCCGGGATCTCCGGGCCGTGGCCTGAGAAATACAGATCCTCCTCGCGCCCGGCGAGGCGGTCGAGCGACTCCATGTAGTCGATCATCGAGCCGTCGGGCGGCGCCACGATCGAGGTCGACCAGCCCATCACGTGATCGCCGACGAAGTTGAATTTCCGTTCGGGCCAGGCGAAGGCGAGATGATTGGCGGTGTGGCCGGGCGTCGCCACGGCCTCCAGACGCCAGCCGTCGCCTTCGACGACGTCGCCATGGGCGATCCTGATATCGGGCGCGAAATCGCGGTCGGCGCCGGACTCCGGATTGTGCTTCTCGCTCTCGAAGCGCGGTCGCGAGGCACGGTGCGGGCCCTCGGCATAGACAGGCGCGCCGGTCGCCTGCTTGATCCGTGCCGTGTTCGGCGAATGGTCGCGATGGGTGTGGGTGACGAAGATATGGCTCACCGTCTCGCCGCGCACGGCATCGAGCAGCGCCGCCGCATGCGCCTCATCGTCCGGGCCGGGATCGATGATCGCGACGTTGCCTTGGCCTACGATGTAGCTGACCGTGCCGGTGAAGGTGAACGGGCTCGGATTGTTACAGAGCACGCGCCGCACGCCGGGACGGACTTCCTCGACGACACCGGCTTTGAGCGGAAAGTTGCGGTTGAACGGGATGTCGTCGTTGTCGGACATGGGACTTCCTGTGCACTGCAGCCCCAACCCTCACCGTCATACCCCGCGAAAGCGGGTATCCAGTACGCCGCGGCGCCTGAGGCGAAGGCGAGGTCTCTGGGATACTGGATCGCCCGCTCTAGTGCGCAATTGCGCACAGGGCGGGCGATGACAGCGGAGCAAACTAGCCGCGGCCGAAGAACGCTGCGACTAGAAAAACGCCTGGATGCCCGTGATCGCACGTCCCAGGATCAGGGCGTGGACGTCGTGAGTCCCCTCGTACGTGTTGACGGTCTCGAGGTTATGGACGTGGCGCATCACGTGGTACTCGGCCGAGATGCCGTTGCCACCGTGCATGTCTCGCGCGACGCGGGCGATATCGAGGGCCTTGCCGCAATTGTTGCGCTTCATGATCGAGATCATCTCGGGGGCAAACTTGCCCTCGTCCATCAGACGGCCGACGCGAAGCGAACCCTGGAGGCCCAGCGCGATCTCGGTTTCCATGTCCGCCAGCTTCTTCTGCACGAGCTGGGTCGCGGCGAGCGGCTTGCCGAACTGCTTGCGATCGAGCGTGTACTGGCGGGCGCGGTGCATACAGTCCTCGGCGGCGCCGAGCGCACCCCAGGAGATACCGTAGCGGGCGCGGTTGAGGCAGCCGAACGGGCCCTTGAGGCCGGACACGTTGGGCAGCAGCGCGTCCTCGGGAACCACGACGCCATCCATCACGACCTCACCGGTGATCGAGGCGCGCAGGGACAGCTTGCCGCCGATCTTCGGCGCGGAGAGGCCCTTCATGCCCTTTTCCAGCACGAAGCCGCGGATCTGGTTGTCGTGCTCGGCCGACTTGGCCCAGACCACGAACACGTCGGCGATCGGCGCGTTCGAGATCCACATCTTGCTGCCGGTCAGGCGATAGCCATCCGAGACCTTCTCGGCGCGGGTCTTCATGCCGGCCGGATCGGAGCCGGCGTCGGGCTCGGTGAGACCGAAGCAGCCGACCCATTCGCCGCTGGCGAGCTTCGGCAGGTACTTCTTGCGCTGGTTCTCGTCGCCATAGGCGTAGATCGGGTACATCACCAGCGAGGACTGCACCGAGTTCATCGAGCGATAGCCGGAATCGACCCGCTCGATCTCGCGCGCGACGAGGCCGTAGGCGACGTAGCTCGCATTGGCACAGCCATATTCCTCAGGCAGCGTAATGCCGATCAGGCCGAGCTCGCCCATCTCGTTGAAGATCTCGCGGTCGGTCTTCTCCTCGAGATACGCCTTGGTGACGCGCGGCAGCAGCTTGTCCTGGGCATAGGCGCGCGCGGTGTCGCGCACCATGCGCTCGTCTTCGGTAAGCTGCTCGTCGAGCAGGAACGGATCGTCCCATTGGAAAGAAGCCGCAGCCGGCTTGTCCTTGGTCTGAGGGCGCACGCTCATGAAACGTCCTTTCGTCTGGTTCCGTCAAAATTTGCCCGACAAAGTAAAGCGCCGCGGCAACAAGTGCAATTGCGTTGCAGATGGATGGCTCTGCGTGAACCCCGGGGATGCGCAACGCGCGCCCCCGGAATGACAGCGCTAGCTTTCAAGCTGCTCGTTGGCGACGATCTCGATGCCGAAGCCTGACAGGCCCTTGTAGTCGTGCACCGAAGAGGTGAGGTGGCGGATCGAGGTGACGCCGAGGTCGCGCAGGATCTGCGCGCCGACACCGACCTCGCGCCACTGGCGGTTGCGGTCCGCCTCGCTCGCGCTCTCATCGGGCAGCGGAGCAACGGGGACACCGGCGGCGCCGTCACGCAGGTAAACCAAGACGCCACGGCCGGACTTCTTGAAGTGCTCGAGCACCGCCGCCATGCGCTTGTGGCCGGTGAAGATGTCCTTGACAATGTTGGGCTTGTGGAAGCGCGTCAGCACGTTCTTGCCGTCGCCGACGCCGTTATAGACGAACGCGACGTGGGCGATGGAATCGAACGGCGAGCGGTAGGCATAGCCCTGAAGCGGCCCGATCGGGCTGTCGGTGACGAAGGTCGAGACCCGCTCGATCAGCTTCTCGCGCACCTGGCGGTAGGCGATCATGTCGGCGATGGTGACATGCTTGAGCTTGTGCCTGGCGGCGAACTGCGCAACCTGCTCGCCCTTCATCACGCTGCCGTCGTCGTTCATCAGCTCGCTGATGACACCGACCGGCGGCAGGCCGGAGAGCTTGCACAGATCGACCGCGGCCTCGGTATGGCCGGAGCGCAAGAGCACGCCGCCGTCCTTGGCAATCAGCGGGAAGATGTGGCCCGGGCGGGCAAAATCGTTGGCGCCGACATTGGGATTGGACAGCGCGCGGCAGCACGAGGCGCGCTCTTCGGCCGAGATGCCGGTGCCGCCGTCGGGCTTGTAGTCGATCGAGACCGTGAATGCGGTGGTGTGCGCGGAATCGTTGTGGGCCACCATCGGATCGAGCCGGAGGCGGCGCGCGTCCTCGGTGGTCACCGGCGCGCAGACGATGCCGGAGGTATGGCGGATGATGAACGCCATCTTCTCGGCGGTGCAGAGCGAGGCGGCGACGATCAGATCGCCCTCGCCCTCGCGGTCCTCGTCGTCGGTGACGACCACGAGCTCACCCCGGGCAAAGGCCTGCAAGACTTCCTGAACGTTATCGGGCATTTCCCAATCTCTATCGGTTATGGCCGGGAGGCTTAGCCGGACGCCTTAGCCGGACTTGGCCCCAAGCGCTAGTGTCCTGGACGCAACCGCATATGCCTGATGGCGGGCCGGCCCGCGGGTCTAAGGCTTGCACCGAAGATACCAGGGATATAGGCGCACACGGCCCGGACGGAAAGCGGCCGCGCCGCCTTCAGGGCAGCACTTCGCGCCGCTCGCCGAGCCGGACATCGAGCTCGGCCCGCTTGTCGGCCAGCAGGCCAGCCTGGGCCGCTTCGATCACGGTAAACAGCTCATGAGCGTCGCTGAGCCGGGTCACCGTGACGTAGCTGGCGCCGGCCGCGTAGAGCTCGCTCACATCCGACAAAAGATCGGCCGTGGCCACGATCATGGCGGTCGGGTTGAGGGTACGGACGTGGCGGACCAGCTTCTCGTTGCTGGCGCCCTTGAGAAGGGCGTCCGGCACGCTGAGGATGATCATCTCGGACTTGCCGACGCCGGCATGGAGCAGCGTGTCGGCGCTGCTGATGTCACCATAGATCACGTGCAGGCCGCGCGATAGCAGCGTCTTGTACACATTGGGATTGAAGTCGATCACGGTGATCTGCTCGAGCAGCACCGGCGCCTGCCGTTCGATCTCGGCCAGCAGCGCGCTCGCCGCACGGAAAAAGCCGAGGATGACGATGCGGCGGGCCTCGCCGTGGCCGCCCTCGTGCCCCTCCTCGGCGTGGCCGTTGCCATGGTCGAGGTCGCGCAGGCCGATCCGCTTCAGGGGGCCGATCGCCCAGCGGGTGATCTCGTCGCTGCGGGTCATCACGAAGGTCGAGAGCACCGCCAGCACCACGAAGGCAAAGGAGGCCGCATTCGCCGTTTCGGCCGCGATATGATGGTCGGCGACGCCGGTCTGGATCACCACCAGCGAGAACTCGGAGATCTGCGCGAGGTTAAGGGCCGGCAACAGGCTGGCGCGCAGGCCCTGCTTCATCAGGTAGAGCGGGGCGAAGGTGGTGACGAGGCGGCTGACCACCGTGAACGCCGCGATCATCAAGGCAAGCCCGATCACGGAGAGGCCCGGCACGGGAATGGTCATGCCGAGCGCGACAAAGAACAGCGTGATGAAGAAGTCGCGGAGCGTGGTGACCTTGGCGGTGACGTCGAGGGCGTAAGGGAAGGTCGACAGCGAAACGCCGGCGATCAGCGCACCCATCTCGCGCGAGAGTGAGAGCCGCTCCGCGGTCTCGGCGACGAGGAAGCACCAGGCGAGCGCGCCAAGCAGGATCAGCTCGGGGCGGCGGGCAATCTGATGGAATAGGCGCGGCAGCACGTAGCGGCTGACCAGCAGCGCGGCGGCGACCAGCACCGCGACACGGCCGATCGACAGCAGGATGACGCTGACCTCGAGATTGGCGAGGCTCGGCTGCACCGCCAGGAACAGGATGGCGAAGATATCCTGGAGCACCAGCACACCGAGCGTGATGCGGCCGGGCAGCGTGTCGAGCTCGCGCTTCTCGTAGAGCACCTTGACGATGATCACGGTGCTCGACAGCGCGCAGGCGACGCAGAGATAGACCGCATCGAAATGCCCACCGCCGAGCGACAGGCCGATGCCAACGAAGAACAGCACCCCGAGCACGCAGCCGCCGATGAGCTGGCCGCCCGCCGCGAACAGGATCACCTTTCCCGCCCGCACGATCTTCTTCAGGTCGATCTCGAGCCCGATCATGAACAGCATGAAGATCAGGCCGAGCTCGGAGATGACGCTGATCGATTCCTGCGATTTGACCCAGCCGGCACCGAATGGACCTATGCAGAAGCCGGCGATAAGGTAGGCCAGGATCAGCGGCTGCCGGGAGAAATGGGCGAGCAGGCCCAGCATCCAGGCAAACAGAATACAGAGAGTGATGTCGCGAATGAGTTCGTGCATACCAAATTGGTCCGTTTTGCCGCACCCTAGGGCCAGGTTGCGGCGCGGCAAGCGAGCAATTCGTCACATGCGAGCAGGGCTTTTCGCAGCAATGCTGCTATGTCCCCTCGCCTCTGCCGCGCCCGCAGCCGCGCAATCCAAAGTCAATATCGAACAAAACTTTGCCGATTCGCTCACCACACTGCCGAAGGAGGAACTCGCCGTCTCCGGCGGGTTCTATGTGCCCGCCTATTCCAGCGTCGCGATGAGCCAGGGCAAACTACGTGTCGACTTCTCGGTGACGCTGAGCGTTCACAACGCCTCCGAGACCCAGCCGCTGGTGGTCAAACGCATCGCCTATTTCGACACCGCAGGCAAGCAGGTCGAGACCTACCTGAAGGGCCAGGTGGCGCTGAAGCCTCTGGCCACCGTCTCGATCTTCATTCCGACCGACGATGTGCGCGGGGGGACCGGGGCCAATTTCCTTGTCGACTGGGCCGCAACAGGCGAGATCGCCGAGCCAGTGGTCGAGGCCTTGATGGTTGGCGGCGTCGCCAATGCGCATTACGCTTTCATCAGCCTGGGCCGTCCGACGAGGACGGCCGGCAAGAAGTAAGGCACGCCGGCGCAAGGCCGGCCGCTCAACAAGAACAAAACGAGGAACGCCCCCATGACGTCCAGCTTCGATTTCGCGCCCCTGTTTCCCGCAGGGCTGCCGGCCCCTTCCGCGCGCTGGACGGGCCTCGCCAAGTACAGTTTCGTCGGCGGCAACAACGATTCCGAGCAGTTGCCGCTCGACGGCCTGATCGAGGCGACCAATTCCGCCCTGCAAAAGGAAGGCCGCTCGCTCGCGACCTACGGCCTGGCGCACGGGCCGCAGGGCTACCTGCCCTTGCGCGAATTCCTGGTGACAAAACTGAAGCGCGACGCCGGCATCAACTGCACCGTCGACGATCTCCTGATCGTCTCCGGCTCGCTCCAGGCGCTCGACCTCGTCAACGCGACGCTGCTGACACGCGGCGATACCGTGATCTTCGAGCAGGACAGCTATCAGGGCTCGTTGACCCGACTGGCGCGGCTCGGGGTCAACGTCGTCGGTATCCCCCTCGACAAGGACGGCATGCGCATGGATGTGCTGGCCTCGACGCTGGCCGATTTGAAGAGCCGCGGCATCCGGCCGAAATACATCTACACCATCCCGACCGTGCAGAACCCGACCGGCAGCATCATGCCGGAGAGCCGCCGCACCGAACTGGTGCGGCTCGCGGCCGAATATGGCGTGCCCATCTTCGAGGACGATTGCTACGCCGATCTCGTCTGGTCGGGGCAGCGACCGCCGGCGATCCACGCGATGAGCCCGAACGGCGGCGTGATCCATATCGGCTCGTTCTCGAAATCGATCGCACCGGCGCTGCGCGTCGGCTTCATCGTCGCGCCCTGGGATGTGATGTCGCGGATGCTGGCGCTGAAGACGGATGCAGGCTCCGGCGCACTGGAGCAGATGGTGCTGGCCGCCTATTGCAAGCCGCATTTCTCGACCCACGTGCCCGCGTTGACGAAGGCGCTGCGCACCAAGCTCGATACGCTGATGGAGGCGCTGAACGAGCAGTTCGGGACGGCGGCCGAGTTCGAGGAGCCCAAGGGCGGCATCTTCCTGTGGGTGAAGCTGCCCGACCAGGTCGATACGCTAAAACTCTATCAAGCCGCGCTCGCCGCCGGCGTGTCGATCAATCCGGGCCCGGAATGGTCGACCAACAAGCCCCATTCCAGCTCGCGGCTCAGGCTGTGCTTTGCGAGCCCCTCGCATCAGCAGATCCGTGAGGGCGTCGCCGTGCTGGCCGAGGTCTGCCGCAAGGAGTTCGGCGTGCCGGCCCGCAGCGCCAACGTGGAGAAGCGGGCCTAAGGCTCGCTCTAGGCCACCTGAGGCTGGCTGCCGTGGATCGCGGAGGCCAGCCGCAGCAGCAGCACGATCGAGACGTTGCCCTTGCCGGCCTCGATCTGGGCGATGTAGCGCTCGGAAATCCCGGAGCGGCGTGCCAGCTCCCGGCGCGACAGCTCGCACCGCGCACGCGAGGACCTCAAGCGCTCGCCCAGCTCGGCCAGGAACGCGGTCTCGGAATAAGGCGGCACGGCACAGCTCCCCGGCAGTACCTCGCCCGCGAAATCCACGACTTGATTCAGCATCGCTCTCACCAACTTCGCCTTCGGGAGCGCCATCCTACCCTTGATACGACCGGCCTCATTGACGCGGATCAAATTCGCGCGCGATTGCCAGCTCGCATGGACGATCGCGCGCGGGATGCTACACTTGGACTTGTTCGAGGCGGGGTTTTTCAGGACATGAAGCGTTGTCTAGGCTGCTGGATCGCGGCGGCGATGCTGTGGATTGCGTTCACGCCAGCGGCGGGCGCCGAGACGCTTGCGGCGACGGTCGAGCAATGGGGCCTGCTCGGTTCATGGGCGGTCGATTGCGCGGCGCGGCCGGACCGCGACAAGGGCTCGCTGTTGACTTACGAGATCAGGAAGGACGGCCGGGTGATGTACCGGCGCGATTTCGGCGAGGCCAGGGACGAGAACGAAGTTGTGTCCGCCACGGTCGAAGCCGAGGGCCTGCTCAATGTGATGGTGTACTTCCCCTCGCTGCACCAGACGCGTGAGTTCGGGCTGCTGCTGGCGAAGGATGGCAGCTTGCGCGCGATCTACAATCGCAGCGAGCGCGGTGTGTACACGATCAGGGACGGCAAATACGTCGCGACAGGCGCGCCGACACCAGCGCAGCAACGCTGCGATTGAGCATCACGTTTGAGCATGATCGTTTGGAAAACCGCTTCACACTTTTCCGGATCATGGTCTGTCTGAACATCCATTCAGAATTCTCTTCCAGTTCCTCCGGAACGTTCGCACACATGCGCCGTTCTCATGTGCATTGCATTGGAGGAGGACATCATGAAGAAGCTTGGTTATGTGGTTGCGGCTCTCGGCGCGCTCGCGATCGTTGCACCGACGATGGCGAATGCCGAAACGGTGGTGATCAAGAACGGCTACCATCATGGCTACGGCGCCCGCGCCGAAATGCGCGAGCATCGCGACCACGGCTGGCATCGCGGCTGGCACCATCACGACCGGGTCGTCGTGGTCAAGCGCGGTCACCATCACCACTGGGATTAATGCGTAACGCATGATGGAAATGGCCCCTCGCGGGGCCATTTCTTTGCGCTCTTTCTTCCTTCTCCCCTTGTGAGAGAATGAGGCTCTATCTAACCTGTTGATCGGGCACGGGAAACCAAAAGTAGTGTCCCAACAGTGTCCCCATCGCAGGGTTCCCCCGCGAGGGGTTCGCAGGGACGGGCGATAGTGCGTTCAAGGGGCGGGATCATCGCATGCACGACCGGGCAGAACGCCCACCAGCGACGTTCCCACGAGCGCTCAGATGTGTCTACGGGCGAATGCGACGACGGGACAGACGCGCACCACGAGCGTCCCCTGCGGTCTCTCGACATCCTGTCACCTGCCGTCGCGATCATTGGATGCGGTCGGCGACGATGCCGAGCATAACAACTACGGCTGCGAGCAGCCACATCACCGCTCTGATGTCCTGCCGCGTATGTCGGATGTAGTCGTCGGTGCTGCCAGTGTCCTTGCGCTGCTCTCTGTTCGCGAGGAAGGCCACTACGACTATCATGCCAATGCCGATCAGCGTGAACATGGTGCGCGCGCTCCCCCAATTGTCGGTCACACTAGAGAGTTCATTGCGGGCGATGAGCAATAGACGGATGCGATTATCCCCCGCCTTCGCCCGTTCGGCGCTGCGACCCGGTTAGTATGAAGCGGGCAACGCTGTTGTTGCCCGCCCCAATCGCTTACTTGAAAACGCCATTCGGCCAAATAGAGCCAACGAGGACGGCTAAGGCGATGAACAACTCGGATAGAGCATGCATCGCGGCGGGTTCGAGCGCGAACATCGCGTTCCCCCTTCAGCAATGGATGATTGTTTTGCGATGCATGTTGGACGAGACATGCCCAGTGCGCTGCGAGACACCGATTGCGACCAAAGCACGCAAGCTCCCGAACGATAGCGCCCAAACTCCTAAAACTTCGCTAAATCCGAGCTGGCGGCGGGCTGTAGAGCCTTCCTGCGGCCCTCGACGCTGGCGCGCCCGCCCGTCCGGTTACAGCTTCGTACACTTGCCGATCATGATGTACGGGGTGTTGCCGGGAAAGTCGCCCCTAGTATATCCGATGCCGTGAAATTGCTGAAAACGAAGCGTGTCAAAATTGAAAGTAAAATTGTATACCAGTCCGCCGCAGATCATTTCCGGGTCAGCCAATGTTCCTCCCGGAAGGGCCAATGCCTTGCGTTGACAGTAATGAACAATTTTTTCTGACCCAGTTTGCTTTACTATGTAGTCGTTCTGCGTCTCGCCCTGCGAAATCACAAACTTCTCATTGGCGAGAAAGCCTGCCCGTTCCCAAGTCGATCCGGTTAACTTGAAGCCCGTCGATTGTTCGCCGACGCACACGTAGGTTTCGGCTGCACTTGCAGGCGCCGTCATCACGCTGACTATCAGCGCGGCAAAGAGCAATCGTATCATCTGAGTTCGCCCCCGCGCATCGCCCGGCCCGTTACTGGATCGAAGCCGAATTTCCGATGGCCACCATGAAGCGTATCGCGGTTGAATGCGGCGGCATAGGTCTGACCGCTGAAGGATGGCGGTCCCTCCACAAGGGGGGCGCAACGCTCAGACACGCCCCAGAGACTGTCTTAAGAGAGGTCGGGGCTGGGGTCCTCTGAGAGAGGGAAAAGGATGGGGGGACCGCGCAACGGCCCCCTTTCAAGATATTTGCCCCGGCGGTTTTCCGGGTTGCGTTGCGAAGGCAATCTTGCCGAGGTCAAGGGCGCGAAGATGCGCGGCGAACTGGTCGAGGCCGCCGCCGTCGAGGCGGAATGGTCAGGCCATCCTGCGAACGGTTCGGGCCGGAATGCGCCTACGCACTGCCTCACGAACCTAGAAATATCGCCAAGGACAGGCACGCGCAATCTGTGCGTTAGGAACTTTATTCAATCTTATGATCCTTCTAATATTTGCACTGCCGCAGACAGGACAGAAGTACCAATACTCACTTGCGATTACCCTCGGACCTGGACTTGGATTGTAACCGCACATCGTTCGATGACATTGAAAACCGTCACAAGCATCATAACCCATGAATGCAATTTCAGGGGCGGGATAACCTGAACAATACACTTTCGTTCCAGTCCAGCATTTGCCACCGTCGTCCCCTTTTGTATCACTCTTCACGTATGTCATTCCCAGATCAGTGCAGTCTGCTGGCGACGCAAAGCAAACTGGTGCTGTCCCGATCCACATCCCTGGCTCCGCAAATGCATCTCTGCTTAGCAAGATAGCGGTTACTGCGAAGACTATCCTGAATAGGATCATAGAAGCCTCCCTATCTGTGACAGATGTGGAGGGGGGCTCCAGGATACCCTGACCCACCGTAGAAGATATTTGAGCAACCGGAGACGCCTGTAAAGACGTTCACCAGACCGCTACCGCGGAAGAGCACGACGGCTCGGCGCCCGCGAGTAGAGAAGCGGCTCCGCGACCCGGCGACAGATTGGCGCGGGCTCTCTGCCAACCTTTAGCTGCGCACGGCGGCGCGGAAGCCGACGAAGCTCAACGCGCCCGCCACAATGACGGCAATCCAGCTCGGCCAGAACGGTATATCGACGCCATTCAACGTGACGGACCAACCCATCACAATCCGGATCAACTGCAGAAGCGCGATGAGGGCAAAGATGGCTGCGGCAAGTGTGCAGAAGGTTCTTATGGTCATTGCCCATCTCCGATGGCACACGAGGACCTGCTCGTCCCGTACACCCAAAATGGGGAGGGGCCCGGCGCGGTGGCCACTCGCCTTTAGGAGTACACGACCTAGATCACCCCCATTGCCGCGCTGCTTGATGGCCCACAGCCGGTAGGCTTCGTCCTCTTAGGGTCAGCGGCCGTCGGCGGCGGGATCAGCTTCGCCAGCCGCCCTCAGAAGATGGGCAATGTCGCTGTCCGAAATCGTGAAGCGAGCCAGATCAATCGCGACGAGCGGCGGCTCTCGGAGCCGACGCCGGAGCCAAGCCCGCAACTCTAGCCTGTCGAGCCGAAGCGCCGCCGCCAGGAACGCCTGGAAAAACCTCTCGCGCTGCGCTGCGTCGAGCCGCGCCCAGCCCAGCATTGTCGCCTCGGTCAGATCAGTGCGCCGCATCTCGCGTGAACCTCCAAAGCGAAATTCAGCATACGAAACCCGAAAAACGGAAACTGCAAATATACCGAAGTGGTGCGTTTAGCCCTGGCCCCCGAGGGACCCGAAAATCGAATAGGGTGACCCCTGGTGCGCGTCTGAGCGCTGTGCGCTTGCCGCGCCCGTGCCGGGTGTGCCCGCCGCCTCAGTTGTGCCCGCCACGTCAACCACCGCAATCTGTAACGGCTTGCCTGTCCATCGCTGCCCGGCGGGCAGCAAATCGCGCGAGAACAACCGCTATGTCGGCACCATCATGCCGATGCCGCGCGTTCGTTGCTTGCCATGCGCCGCGTCGCCGCCTGTGCGCTGGCGCGGCCTGCCCGGTGTCCTGTAGCCCAGCGCGCTGCGGCGCTTAGGACGTTCCAGCGGCCTCGCCTGACGCCTGTCCGTCGCCTGCCGTTCGCCTGGTGAATGATGCGATGACGTGATGGCGTCCGCTATCGGCGACGAAAAAGCCGCCACCGGGACAAAGCGGTGAACGGCTTCTTTCGCGCTCGTGACCCACGAAACAAACCTTTAGCGCCGCACCCCGACGCGATTGACGCCACCATTTAAGTTGCCACCGGCGTTATGCCGAACCGCAGCGCGCGCCACCGGACGAGGCCTCAGCACGACGCCTGCCCGGGCAACGCAGCCCGCCGGGTATGCCGTGTACTGGCAATATATGACCGCATTGGCGGGCTCTGAATTGAGAGTGAGACCTGTAAGGCCCAACAGGGCGCTAGCAGCAATCCCGGCAACAGTCGCTGCCTTAATCGAAAAATGCTTCCTCGAATGCATGGCGGACCTCCCTGTTCGCTTTGCGTCACCGAAAGGTGGCAGAAGCCGCCTCAGGTGCGGGAACATAGCGTAGGCGCCGCAGTGCGCGGGTTCGATTGATTTACATCAACCTCCTGCGCGGAGAGAGCCGCAATCTCGCGAGCGGGGCTTAAGGAAGGATGTCTGTCATGCTCCGCTATATTCTCGCTCCTCTTGCCGCTTTCGTTTTGCTCATCGCCTGCTTGATCCCCGATGATGCCGAGGCTCGGCGTGGCGGAGGTGCCTATCGGGGTGGCGGCGGTTACCGCGGCGGTGCGGTCGCAGTTCGAGGACCGCGGGGCGGCGGCGCTGTTGCAGTGCGCGGCGCAGGCTACCGGGGCTACGGCTATCGGGGCGGCTATCGGGGCTACGGTGTCGGAGCGGCAGCGGTAGGCGCGGCTGCCGTTGGCGCTGCTGCGTACCGCCGCAGTTGCTACGATGCGTACGGAAACTATATTTGCGCCTATTAATACGTGGCGACGCGTGATAGCGCGGCTTGGCCCTCTACGGGTCCTTCTGAGGGCGCGGGTTTATGCGGGGACCGCGCGACCGTGATTGTCGAGAATATCTGCTGCTAGAAAATCCGTGGTTGCAGTTGCAGGACCGGCCGGACATGACAGCTACGGACAGTACATTTGTCCGGAGCAAACTTACTGGTATTGATGCAGCCGAAGTTCAGGACGGCGGTTCGCAGCCGCCGTTCTCCCTATGCTTCGGCCAAGCATGCAGCTCGTCAACGGCCGTAGTGAATTTGTAAGATGGCCAAGACGCCCACTGCGCGGCGGCTTCTGCAATTTCAGACTGGGAACTGATTTGCAGTTTCTGCAGCAGGCGTTTCCGCTGTTCGCCAACTTGTTCTGGTCTTCCGCCGATCTGAACCGCAATGGCACGATCAGAGTAGCCTCGGGCTAGACGCCGCAAGATGCGCTTCTCACGCGGGCTCAAAATAGGAACGCTACCGTTGATCACTTTGACCTCTGCAATAGCACGGGACCGAGCATATCCCAGTGGGCCACCGGCAGTCACTGAAATTCCGGTGGCCGGTCGAACCCGCTCCCAATTTCCCCTGTTTGGTAGAGACCCGAACCGACTAGCATACCAGTGCAGGCCGCCCCTCCGAAATTGACGCAGATCAATTGCAACGTGCAGACCTCCCGCTTTAGTGGGCGATCAAAGTGCCAGCATGGACGAATGGTGATTGTGCCCCAGCGAAGTTGAAGCACGGGGGTCGTCATGAACGTACGAGAATTAATTGAGACGTTGAAGGCACTCCCAAATCATGATGCGATGGTGGTCATTGGCGAAGGCCAAATGCCCGAGGTTTGGCTTATTGTTTCAGGTGTGGTGGAGCGTCGCATTCATGTAAGTGAGACCACACTCGATTGTGTGGGGCCGGGCAACGATATCGCTATCGAAATTGTCTGATCGCGCCGACCGGACGACCGGCGTACGGGCTGCATGAGCGCGCCTTGGCCGTCGGCCCGCCTCACTGCGGCAAATCCTCGCAGAGCTTGATCAGGATCATGACCGTCGAGCCGACTGCAACCACCACGGCGCAGACAAACGGCAACTCCAGGCCGACAAGGACCGCTCGAACACGGGGCGATCTTTTCAATTGCGCGAAGCGCAAGCCTGCCACACCCATCGGACATCTCCGTTTGGCCCCCAGCAGCAGCGGTCTATACTCAGCGCGCGAAATGAGGCCCGGCTATTGCCGCTTCGGCTGTTCCCTACATCAAGGTGAACAAACCGTAGCGAAGCCGTGGCTCGGTTCATTTTTGAACTTAGGTGATCCACACCTCGCGCATTTCGCGCATGCGACCCGAACGATGTCGAACAGGCAGAATTGCTATACGTGACGGCAGCAATCTCGCTTTCGTCACGGATATTCCAAAGCAGCGCGGAGCGCACCGACGCTGAGTGGGCGAAGATACGTGCCGCGCTCGGCATTCTTCGACTGAGGTTGCCTAGCACCTATGTGCGCCTGCTGACGTCGAGCGAAGAGCTGCTCGCCGGACATAGGAACGACGGATGACAGGGCGCATTTGCATCCGCTGGCCGCTGCATGGGCCAGCAAAGGGCGGCCCCGACCCACATTTTCTCCAGCCCTTGTGGGCGGGGCCGTTCCAATCCATTGCGCATAACGCCCATCACCGCAGCCGAGCTTGACGCCCTTGCTGCGCCCCGGTTGGATTGATGCTCTGGCTCGGTGGAGTGGTGTTATGCGTTCTTCCCCGTCAATCGTTCCTGGCTCCGACCGGGAAATCTATCTCGTGTTCGATGATTTCGGCGACCACCTGGGCCGGGCATGGACCGAGACGGACGAGGAACATACCGATCGCGAAACGCTGCTGCGGCACCTGATGGAGGGCCAATACAGCAACCCGGTGCGCATCGTCAGTTTCAACACTGGCGAAGGCTTGTCGCGGGACGCCTCCGAGGACATCGCCGAGGAACTGCAGCAGCGGTTCGCCACGCGCGGCGAGGTTCCGGCATCCCTGGAGGCGTTCCTCGAAACCCACGGGCGCGGGATCGACATCCAGCTATCCCTGCTTTGAGCGGAAATGACCCCTTTCGGCCTCGTCATCGTCGCGGTCATCGTCACGCTGTTTGTCGTCACGCTGGCGACGCCCGCCGGACGGGTCGCCTTTATCGGACGCGCCCGCGGGACGGTCCTCATGCTGGTCTGGCTCGCCCTGCTCTTGCTGCTCGGTGCCATGTGGGCGCGGATCGGCTGGTGATTAGGTCCTACCTCCTATTCTGGTGGACTTGCGCACCTGCCTTGATGGTCCGCACTGTAACTGGAACGACGAGACGGCGAGTGCATTGGCGTCCATGGATGATAGGAAGTGGATCGCCATCATGGTCTCGTCGATGCTGCTGCTGGTTGGCGCGGCTGCAGTGCTGGTGTCACGGCCCGAACTCCTCGGCGCGGTGAGGTGAAGAGCCGGTTCGCGCGCGGCATAGTCGTCATGATGGGCTGGCTCGTGCTGCTCGGTGCCCTGTGAGCGCGAGCTCGGCTTGGGATCCGGCCTACTTCCTATTCTGCTAACTGGTCTGGCCCGCCCGATGCAAGAATGCCAGCCCGTTCCGAAAGAGAAACAAGTTCCGGCAACGACCGAACCTGCATTTTTGTCATTACATTAGAACGATGGGCCTTGATCGTGCGCTCGGTCGTGCCCAGAGCGCTGGCGATCTGCTTGTTGATTTTGCCGCGAATGACCAGTTCAAAGACTTGCCGCTCGCGTGGGCTCAAGGTCGCAAGATGAGAAAGAAAGGCTTCGCGCATGCTCTTCAGGGGGCGCGCCGCGTCGTGTTGCGCCAAGGCTCGTTCGACCGCTTGAAGAAGCTGGTCCGAAGATATCGGCTTGATCAGAAAATCTTGCGCACCTGCCTTGATGGTCCGCACCGTAACTGGAAAATCAGGGTAACCAGTCAGGAATATAATGGGCAGCGTTAAGCCAAGTTCGATTAGGCGCTCTTGCAGCTCTGGACCGCTCATTCCCGGCAACCGCACGTCAAGAAGGATGCAACTCGGCACCGCGTTGCTCGGCAAGTGATCCAGTAGGTGTTGAGCCGAAGGATAGGTCGAAACCTCGTAACCGAATTCCTTTAGGCGATCTCCTATCGTTTTGCAGAAGGTCGCATTGTCATCGACAATATGCACGAACCTCGGACCGAGCTTCACCTCCACTACTTCCGACCTCCGGCTTTAGGGAAAAAGTTGCACGCGCCACCATAAGTGTTGGTTCAATACAACGTTAGCGGGAACTCGCCAAGAGCTTGAAATCACGCCTCATTAATAAGAGAGACCCCAGCCCAAATGGGGCGATGAGCTGGGACCCTTGAGTTTGCCCTCACGAGCTTGGGCATTGGGCAAACTTGGCAAAAGTCGCGATGGTTCCTGGCCCGCGTCAGAACAGCGCAAGCTGGATATCACGCGGTACCCTGGGGGAGGTCTGGAGCCTCCACCATGGCGGGCGTGGACTAACCTGCTCTTCGATTGCGATTTCCTGCCCTCGTAGATAGATCGCGGCTCATGGCACCGCGTATCGAGTTCGCCATCCCGGTCAAAGGCATCAAGGTTCCGACCGGCCCCGATTGGCTCCACGAGATCAAGCATGACGGCTGCCGCATTCGACTGGTGCGGGAGAGCAAGCGCGTGCGCCTCATCACCAAGGGCGGCCACGACTGGGCCGACCGCTTCCAGTGGTCATGGTCCGCCCCGACATTCCGCGTCTGGCGGAGGCCCACATAACCGCGAAGGGTCGCCGCCTCATCCGCGTTCGGCATCCGCGTCCGCAACAGGATGCCCTCGTCGTCGCCGTCCTGATGGGCGCGCAGGCGGTGCGGGTTGATCCATCTTGTTCACTCCGGTTTGGATGGGGCGGGCGACGTAGCCCCCGACCTATGGCCACGCCGCCCGACACGACGGTCTCGACACCGGATGGGTGCGCCATCGCGTTGGATCGGGCGAAGCAGGCCAAGGAGCAACCGCTCCGCCCGGAGCCAGACACCTGCGCCAGCGGGTGCCTCGCCATGCGCGCCATCGGGCATGCTGCGTGCCCGAAAGCGCGGTTCGTGATAGGTGTGGCGACGGGGATCGACTGCTTGACCGATCCATCCCCGCCGCCGCGCATTCGTCCCCAAGCCGTTGGCACGAGCCGAGAGGAAGAACGCGCATCTCGCTCATCGCCCGCCGATCAGGTTGTAGCCAGCAACACTCGGCGACGATGGTCCGCTGGGCGCGCGCGGTACGGTTCGAAGCGCCACGCCAAGCGCCGCTTGAGGTGAAGTCGTGCAGCGGAAATCGATCACTTCGCCCTTGTCATCGGCGTGCCAAATCAGCGCGCACTCGGCTCTCTCAGCAGCCAGCATGTCAGCGCCGATCTGCGCCTCCGCTTCTTCGCGCTGCTGCTGGCTCAGCGCCGACTTGTCATCAGCAATCTCATCGAACCCGGCGTTGATCTTCGCCAGTAGCTGATCGCGGAACAGCCACGCGAGTAGACCAAGCACGTCGGGGACTTCCGCGTAAGCCACGGCTCCCGGCCGCGCGTTGTAGACTAGCGACTGCAACCTCGTCGTCGCGAAGACGATGTCCATCCCATGTTCGATAGCGGCGTCAAGATTGGGTTGGCCTTGGTCGGCGAGCCGGTCGATAAGTCCTTTCGCTGCGGCCTTCGTCACCGATGATGGCCAAGGGCTGGAGTGCACTCGGTGCAAATCTGCAGCGCCTTCTCGCAACTTCAACCGGCAACGCTCGACCGCCGCCTCGATGCGACCACCGTCAGCCTTCGTCAGCAGTTCGCTGAGCGGCTGATCCTCGACCACGTCGAGCGTGCAGTCGCCGGGAACGCCTCGCAAAACCCAATCATTGACGGATTGACGCAGTTGACCGGCAGCAGTCGATCTGACCATGCGGACTTCCTTCAACTCGGTCCGCCGCGCGAGTTCTTTTTCGGCGCGCTCTAGCTTGCGCGTTTCAGAAAGCACCTGAGGCGCTGACGGGTCTTGCTCGAACCCTCCTTCGCTTCGGTGCCGGGTGAGATCGGAGATGCGATTTTTGTAGCCGATTACTTCGAGCCGCACTTCCTGCACCTCCTCGAACGTCGGCACCGCCGCGAAAAGATCGGCCGCTCGCTGTTCTATCGCTATCGCTTTCGTGGCGGCTGCATCGGGCAGCAGCGCCACCGCATCGTCCGGCGTTCGGTCGCCGCGAAAGATGATCGGCCCAAAGTCGCTCGGTGTTGCTGGTTGAAAGCCGTCTGTTATTTGTTCGCTGGTCGCTTCCATTCGCGGAAGCATGCCGAGAACGTGTTCACGCCAGCTCTGGTTGGGGTCGCGGTTGGCCATGGCTCTCCTCCATCGTCGCGATGACTGATCGAGCAAGCATGACCCCTTCGTTGGGCAACGAATAACGGAAGATCACTGACGCGCGCGTGCGACCGCAGCCCTCACGATCCGGTCGCACGGCAGGCGATCATGCAGCTTGAGGATCGCCCAAAAGAGCAGCCGGTAGGTGCCTGCATATTGCGGCGGACACGCCTCAATGGCGCGATCTCTTTGCCATCGACCGGCGGCGTATATTGTCAACGCGTCGAGCAGCAGCCGCGCGGTCTCACGATTAGACGAACTGGGAAAGTATGCCGCCGCCATGACCAGCAGAATATCGCGCGCCCGGATCAGCCGCAGTGTGTGATTATAGCGCTTGCCTCGATAATCGGCAGGCGCGGCATCGAAAGCTGATGGTCGAACCGGCTTCATCGCCGCGTGTCTCGAAGAGGCTCGAACCTTCCGTTGGGCACCACCGGCTGCAGCACCTCCGTCGCCTTTCGTTCTATCGCCTCCAGTGACAGATCACGAATAACCCAGCACTCGCGACAGACCCCGAAGACGCTGGCGGTAGTCGGTTGAATGATTGCTGGCTTGGTGAGCAGCAATGCTCCGACATACTTCCTGCCTGACATCTGAACGCCGCAGGTGACGCATTCTCTATGTGGGGGCGTCGAGAGACCATCACACCAGTAGCGCGCAGCGCGTTGCAACAGTGGATGAGCATCGAGCGGATCATTGATATCGACCAGATAGGTCAACAGCGCACCGGACGCCTCGCGCCGGTAACGGCGACGTTCGTGACGGGTGCTCATGTCACCACCTCCCAGTCGCGTTGCTCATGCGATCATGTCTGATCGTGGTGGCCTGGTCCAGCGATGGCTAGTCCGCCTTCTGTGCTGGCATCATCGGCCCGCTCTCCGTGAGACGGGCCGGTGGTGTCTCTCGGTTCTCGTTCGGTCCTCATTGCCTGCCGGTCCTGCGCGCCTGACCGTGCTCACAGCTCCGTTTGCGATAGCGTCGCGTTCCTCGAAAGAGAACCCGGCAGCTAACGGGCTGTCACGCAAGGCGATGATGCGAGCGATGCGTTCAGTCCGATCAATCTTGCCGCGAAACTCGGCAAGAAAGATTGCTTCATAGGCTTGCTTCAGTTCTTCACATTTAACCATGCGGATACTCCATCGTGCTGATGATCGGCGCGGCTTTGGTGCCGCTGGTTGCATTGGCTCACATCACATCGGGCTTGAGGTTACGATGGCTTGCCTCCTTCCTCGCGGAAGGTCTCAAGGTCCTCGTCGGCCTGCGTCAATGCCATGTTCGTTGGGTTGTGGATGCGCTCTTGGATATGTTCGCTGCACAGCCAGTTGTCGTTTTCGACCTTGATCAGTCCGACCTTGGTGCAGCCGGGGGCGAAACAGGGTTGCGGCTCCTTCTTCGTGCTGTTGTTCGTCATGGTGTCCTCGCTTGGTTGGTTGACGGTCGCTCATGGCGATGCTCGCTTTCAAGGCCTCAAGCCTTTCGGCCTCTGGCCCCTGCGCCAACGCCGCGACCGCAGCCGCTCCGTTCCCGGCATCGCGTTGAACGGATCGTTGCGAGGGAAATCTTCCGCCGCCAGCATCCGTCCGATCCGCCGTTCAAGGCACCCGATGCAAAGGCAGCCGCTCATCTCCTCCATGCCCGCAGCTTTCCAAATCTTCGGCTTGACAGTGTAGACCTCCGACGAGGCATCGACGGTTTGCTTGACGCCCTGATCATTCCAGTCGAGCGCCATCGCCTGCTCCATCTGCTCCCGGTTGAAGAACCCCGGCGCGGTGTTCACCCCGCAGTCGATGCACGCCCAGCTCTCGGGCAGCTTGCCGCGCAGGTCCGGCTTGTGGACAGTATGCTCGAACCGATCATCGGCCCCAATGTCGGCGCGCCTTGCGGCGGCAACGGTTCGTCTAATCATGCTGCTGGTCATGCTCTCGCTCCTCTCGCTGTTGTCACTGCCTTTGGCGGCGCGCAGCCGCCTCAGCCTCAATGTCCATCTGGACGTACTGGCGCGGATCGCTCTCCTCCTCGGCGACGGCCAGCGTGTCGAGCGCGGCGTCAACGTAGCCGTCGTGGGCCGCGAGCAACTCGGTGATCACCGCGTCGGCGTCGTCACCAAGGACTTCACGGCCACGCTGGTAGACTTCGGCGAAGGCGGGGTCCGCGTCCGTGCTCACGGGACGCTCCATTTCTTTAGAAGTGGCTCGGCAAGGTGGTGGTTGCTCTTGCTCTGCCAGCGGTTGTTGGAGCGCCGCGCTAGCGGTGCGCGCTACAGGTCTATCCGTCGCGGGAACTGGCGCGTCATTGGGGGTGGTTTTTGCGCTCTCTCTATCCGCATCCGCGGTGCGCTCGCCGTGAGCGGCGAGCCCGCTATTCATGACACCTATTCCTTGACACTTATTTGGGTGCACGGGTGGACACCCGTCAGCTACCGATCTGGACACCCGTCCGCTAACTGGACGGACACCCGTAGGCGCATCGGATGCCGGTTTGACGGGTGTTCGTTTGGACACCCGTGACTTCGATCCCACGGGTGTTCGCTTGGACACCCGTCGATAGGGTATGATCAAGGTGAAATCGTTGGTGGCGTCATGGCGTCCGCCAGGAACTCGCGTGTCGGCAATCATCCCGATCTTCCGATATTCGGCGACCGCCTTTTGCGCTGTCCGTTCCGTGGTGCCGCACTCCTTCGCGAGCGTCGCGTAGGACGGGTTCAGTTGCCCGGTTTCCCCGTTGCGGAAATGAGCCAGCCTCATGCCGACGACGCGCAATATCGGCGACAATTCCTGCACTGCTGCGAGGCGCACCCATTCGTCGCGGAGTTTGAACGTTGTCACCTCGCGCGGAGGTCCACGCTCATCTTCGCGGGCGGCGACGTGGCTGGCGTTGTCGGCGGGCATTGTAGAAATCCCGGCTTCTGATACAACGCTCGCGTTCCAAGGCGAGACGATGCATCCCAAAATGAAGCCAGCCGTGGTAACGCGGCTGGCGCTTTCGTTAGGTGTTGGCCATCTCGCTGGCCTTGGTCTTCGCTCTCGTGGCTGCGGCCTTGCGCGCTCCGGCCTTGCGCCGTTCAGCTCTGCGCTGCTTATCGTCAGCCACGCTCGCTTTACGAAGCTCGGTGACGAAGCTGCGGTGTCGCCGCTCCAACGCGTCGCGGAAGTCGAAGTACAGATCTTGCGCAAGCGGGACCGCCGCCAAATCCTCGATGGGCATGGTGGCGATGGCGTCGGCGAGTTGCTTGATCGCGGCGCGATAGGCGGGAGTGCGACGGAAGGTCATGACGCATCCGCCTCGGCGGCGCTCGCTGCCTCGCGCTCACGACGCCATACTTCAGCGGCCTCGACGGTAACAAGCACGCGCCGCAGGACGCGCGTCTCTTTCGGGCCGAAACCCAGTTGGCGCATCTTTCGATACAAACCCATGGAGAGGTTGTGCGCGGCGCAGAACTCATCGAGCGAATATGCCCCGCGCGGGATCGAGGCGGCGACGGCGGCTGCGGCATTCTCGGCTTTCGATCGGTAGACCATGATGCTTCTCCTCGACAAATGATGGAGAGAAGCATGCAGACACGCCGTAGAAAATTCCAGTGAGGCAGGCGAGTTAGGGAGGCCAAAAACCTCGACAAACAAAACGAAAATTCGGGGCTCGTTTGTCGCGCGAAACCCGGCGGCTACGGGGTTGACAAGCGACGTTCGAGCCACCGCACGACCGACATGAAGGAACGAACTGCTTTGCCCATCACCGGCTTGCTCGCGACCCACAGAAATTCCGCCGCGGCACGCCCGCGCGGTTTGCCGCCGAGATCGCACCAGATCGCCAGCAATTCGCTCCAGCACTGATCGCGGGCAGTCTTGCGTGCGTTGTCGCCGCGCTGTCCAGCCCCCTCGATCTGCCGGTCGAGGTTGCGCACCAGCTTGGTGAAGTAGTCGCGGGTTGCGGTCTCCATGTCGCCATCGACGCCCTGTCGCAGCAACAGGCGCGCGGTGTCGCCATATTTGACCTGTACGGCGAGCGCAGCAATGATGCTGTTCCGCAGGTTCTCGGCATCGTTGCGAAGGGCGATCAGTTCCGCGCGGCGCGGGCGCTGGCGGGCGTTGGCACTCTGGAAAAGATACATGCTGGCCGCGGTCTCGATGTGGTTCCGCAGCCCTCTGGTGATGCCGACCGTCCGCTCAATCTCAATACGCTCGATCTGGTCGGCATCGAGGCCAAGCCTATCCACGGCGACCTTGATCCGATCCCACTGCTGATCGGTGTAGGCGAAGAACTCGAATTCGATCGTCCCCGCCGCCCGCGCGGGTGTATGATCGCCGTTAGCCTTGCCCATGTGTTCATCCCACTGGGTTGGTCAGACCGGGCCGGGGTGCTTCCAACACCTGGGCCCGGTCGCCTTTATCGCGCCAGTTTCACCACGTTGTCCAGTTGCGGCGCGGCCTCGTCGGCGAGCAGTCCCTTGCGCGCGTCGTCCGCTGCGACGTTCAAGTAACGAGCGTAAGTTTTTTCAATTTCAACCACAGACGTGTCGTGGGTGAAGGCGATGATGCGCAGATGCGTGCCCTTGCGGATTTGCCGGATGATCGAGCTATGCCGCAATGTGTACGGCGTCAGCGACAGATCGAGATCGAGCCGCTCCAGCACGACACGGAAGCGCGCCGACAGGTTCCAGATGCGGTCGAACAGCAGGCGGTTCTGCCCGCGTGCGATGGCCCGCGCGCGCAGCGTCCGTGCGAGCTTCGGCGTGACCGGCAACGCGCGCTGTTCGGGATCGCGGTCCCGGCCCTTTGCGCTGCACCACATCATCAGGCGCGGCGCTTCGGTGTCGTCGTCCTGCAAGTCATCGGGCCACAGCTTCAGCGCTTGGCTCTCGCGAACGCCGGTCCCGGCCAGCGTGTCGATCAGCGCGCCGAAATCGGCGTCCTCAACGTAGCATTCGCGGACGATCGCGAGGATGGTTCCGTCCGGCAGATAGTAATTGTCGCGCGGTGGGGCGTTGCTGCCCTTCGCCTTCAGCGGTTTCAGGCCGTTCTTCCATGCGATGCCGTTGGTGATGCGCTTGTCGCGCTTGGCGGCCAGCGCCAGCGCCGCCTTGAACGATTTCCCGATCCTGTTGGCGGATGACAATTTGAGGCCCTTGGCGACCAGCCCGTTGCGCCAGTCCCGCAATTCGGTCTCGCCCAACAGCATCACCACCTTCGCCGCCATCGATGACGACAGATGCTTGCGAACGCTGATGGCATTGTGCTTGTTGCCGCCGCGCGCCGCGAGATCGGTCTCATAGGCGTCGAGCGCTTCGGCGACGGTGACCGGCTTGTCGCTGTCGCCTTCACTGCCGCGAACCATCTTCAGCGCGTGCGCCTGCGCCTGATAGAACGTCATGACGCTTTTGTTGTTGGCATTCTCGAAGTCGTCGGCGATGGCGAACCGCTTCAGCCATCCGGCTTGAACGCTCCACGTGCCGGGTCCTTCGTTGCGCCGATAGCAAAGGAAGATGCCGGGAGCGATCAGCGCCTTGTAGGGCTTCTTCCTGATCGCGAGCTTGAGCCTGTTGGTTCTGTTCTTCAGTTTGTCGGAATAGATGCTGCGTGCCATGATCCCCTCGGGTGTCCCTCAAAATGTCCCCAACGTGTGGGTATTTCTCAATGAGGTCAGAAAACACTCAATGAGGTATATTCCAAGGGTTTCAATGAGTTACGAACAGACCATGAGATATCATGAGCCCCTGTGAGGGTCAAAAGCTCCCCTTGTGGGAGAAGGTGGCGCGAAGCGCCGGACGAGGGGTTGCTTCAGCGCATTCAATGAGAATTGGACTCGCGGATGGAGACCCCTCACCCGTCTCGCCGCTACGCAGCGAGCCACCCTCTCCCGCAAGGGGAGAGGGTAAGGGCGGCGCGTTCAGCGTCGAGTTTTAATCCCACACCGGCGCAAAGCCTGGATTGACGCAACGCCTGTCCTTGGGCAACGCCGCGATCTTCTTGCGGTCGGCATCGTCGAGCGTGATCTTCAGCGCATCGAGGTTGGCTTGCTGGCTCTCCCGGCGCGAGGCCTTCGGGATCGCAGCGACACCGCCCTGGTCGAGCAGCCATTTCAGCGCGACCTGCGCGGCGGTCGCGTTGTGCCTGGCGCCGATCTCGGCCAACGCCGGATCTGACGCGATGCGTCCTTGCGCGAGCGGGCAATAGGCGACCAGCGGGATCGATTTGGCGTTGAGATAGGCCAGCACCCTCGATTGATCGAGCATGGCGTGATATTCGATCTGGTTGCAGGCGATCGGCGCCTTGATGTCCTCGACCGCGATCTTGAGCAGCGCCGTGGTGAAATTGGCAACGCCGATCGCCCGCGTACGCCCCTCCTCCTTCAGCTTCATCAGGGTCTCGAACACCGCGCCCCAGTTCGCGGATTTCGACGGCCAGTGCACGAGGTAGAGATCAACATGGTCGAGCCGGAGCTTGGTCAGGCTGGCGTCGAAGGCGCGGCGGATCGCATCGGGGCTGAGATTCTCGTGCCAGACCTTGGTCGTGACATGCAGCTCGCCGCGCGGCAGCCGGGCCGCGGCGAGCGCGGCACCGATCGATTCTTCGTTGGCGTACATCTCGGCGGTGTCGATGTGGCGATAGCCGATCGACAGTGCGCTCTCGACCGCCGCGCGGCAGGCATCGCCCTGCATGCGGAAAGTGCCAAGGCCGAGCTTGGGCATGCTGATGCCCTGTGTCTTCAGATGATCCATGAGCTAACTCCTGACGTATTTCAGCCGCCGAACACGCGGTGGGGCCGCAAGGGCAGACTCTTCGGTGATTGAAAAGAGGTGGCGGGGATAGAGACTATAGCGCAGGAGACGCGAGGCGGCCAATCAAGATCGGGTTAGTGCTGGGATGCGCGATCCGTCCCCACCGTCATGCCCGGGCATAGCCGTCCGAAGGACGGCGTCGCTTCCGCTCGTATGCCCGGGCATCCACGTTCTCAGGGCCGAGCAGCAAGGCGTGGATGGCCGGGTCAAGCCCGGCCATGACGACGGAGAGAGTTGCCCACTCACGAATGCTGCGCGACCACGGCCGGGCGCGCCTGCGGCTGCGGCTGCGGCTGCGGCACGATGTCGACCGACCAGAGGTCGCGGTTGTCGACGTCTTTCAAGGTCACGGTCATCACGCCGCTCGCACCGTCGATATCGACCCTGCCGAAGAACTGCAGGCCGAAGCACGGCGCAAGGTTCTCCCCCTGCGCCTCGCTGCAGCCGTTCTGGTACATCGCGACCGGGCCAAACGTATTGTCGAGCTCGCCCGGACCCCAGGTGCCGGCATGCAGGGGTCCGGAGACGAACTCCCAGAACGGCTCAAAATCCTGGAATTGCGCCTTGTTCGGATCGTAGTAATGCGCGGCGGTGTAGTGCATGTCGGCGGTGAGCCAGACGATGTTGCGCACGCCCGCGTGCTTGATCGAGGCCAGCAGATCGGCGACCTCATGCTCACGCCGATCGGGCGCTCCGTTGCCGAGCGCGACGGCATCGAGACTGACGAGGCCAATCGGCAGGTCGGCCGCGATCACCTTCCAGGTCGCGCGCGAAGCGGCGAGCTCCCGCTTCAGCCATGCGAGCTGCTCGGCACCGAGAATCCAGCCGCGATGGTCCTCGCCCTTGTTCCAGCTGTCGTCACGATAGCTGCGCATGTCGATCATGAAGACGTCGAGCAGCGGACCATAAGCGATCTTGCGATAGACGCGCCCCTGTCGCGTGCCGATGTCGCGGATCGGCATGAAATCGAAGAAGGCACGGCGGGCACGCGCGACCAGGCGCGGCGTGCCGTCGTCCTCATAGCCGGCGTTGTCGTAGCTGCCGGTCGGCGACCAGTCGTTGGTGACCTCGTGATCGTCCCACTGTGCGAACATCGGCACCTGCGCGTGGAAGGCGCGAAAATGCTCGTCGAGATGGTTGTATTTGTAGTTGCCGCGGAATTGCGCCAGCGTGTGCGCGGCCTCGGCTTTCTCCTCGGTCACCAGATTGCGCCAGGTCTCGCCGTTCGGCAGCTTCTGCTCGGAGGGAATCGTGCAGTCGGCGTAGATATGATCGCCGGAGTGGATGAAGAAGTCCGGGCGATTCTCGAGCATGGTGCGATAGCTGCGATAGCCGCCGCGCGAGATGTCGATGCCCCAGCCCTGCCCCGCGACGTCGCCCGACCACACGAACGAGATAGATTGCCCTGCAGCCGGCGCGGTGCGGAAATGGCCGACGCGGCTTTCGCCGGCAATGCCGGTCGCGATGTCGTCGAAACGCACGCGATAGAAGATATCCTGCCCGGACGGCAGATCGTTCAGCAGCAGTTTTGCGGTGAAGTCGGCATCGGGCAGCGCGTCGCGCGAAGCTGACGCTATGATCGTCTTGAAACTCTCGACGGTCGCGCATTCCACCTGCATCCGCGCGGGCCGGTCGGCGCGCGCCCAGATCACGGCGGAGCCATCCGAGACGTCGCCGGACTGAATGCCGCCCGCGATCTGCGGGCGATCGGCGGCGCGGCTGATGGATGGCTTTGCGACTGTGCCGAGCGCGGCAACGGCGAGGCTTGAAGTCGAGCGGACCAGGAACTGCCGCCGGGTCCATGCGCGCGAGGCGCGGAGCGTTGCCATTCAGGAAACCTTCGTCGAATCGCGACGGAAGGTGCCTGCGCTCCTTGACTCCTATCCTGACGGTTTCTTGACTCCGCGCCTACGGTTTTGCGACGCCCGGATGACGCGAGAGATCCGGCTAGTGCTTCCAGTTGCAAATGCCGCCGGTGCGGCACGGCCAGGTCTGGATGCGGGTGTCCATCGCCTGCGCGTCCAGCGGATTGCCGCGACGATGTGCAAGCTTGGTGCGCGCTGCGCCGCGTGGCTGGGCGCCCCTGGCATGAACAACCTTCGGCTGGGCCACGTGCACGCGTTCGGCGGCAACTTTCTTCGGCACGTCGATGGGTTCGCCGCGCGCCTGCGCCTCGTTGCCTCCCTTCGCCTCCAACGCAACCGGGGCGAACTGCGTCTCGGGCCCGAGCCGCTTTGGCGACAGCACCGCCTTGGAGAGATCGAGACCGAGATATTCGTCGGGCTTGTAGTCGTCAGCGCGCGCAATGCCGCCCCATGCGAGCACGAGGGCAACGGCAACTGCAAATGGAACGCTCTTCAGGACCACGGACGCCTCCTGAAATTGCTTATTTCAAGGGGTAATTTACTCCTATTTAGGAGGCGTCACGCGCAATTCCAGCGGCCAAGTGCCGCCGTGGTTAAGAAGTTTGGCGGAGTCAGGCGACCTTTCGCGCCGCACCCGTCCCGTCCAGGAACCCCATCAGGCGGCTGCGGATGATCTCTTCCGCCTCATCCATGATGCGATCGACGAGCTCCTTGCAGGAGGGGATGTCGTGGATCAGCCCTGCGACCATGCCGCAGCTCCAGGCACCCGCGTCCATCTGGCCGTCCAGCATGATCTTCGGATAGACGCCCGCGACCTGGTCGTGGATGTCGTCGATGCTCAGCTTGGCGCCCTTCTCGCGCTCGATCTCGAGCAGACGATCGACGTTGGCGTTCTTCAGCACGCGCTCGGTGTTGCGCAGAGCGCGCATGATCAGCCGGGTGTCGAGCTCGGTTGCCGCAACAAGCGCGTTCTTCACGTTCTGATGCACCGGTGCTTCCTTGGTGGCGATGAAGCGCGTGCCCATGTTCATGCCGGCCGCGCCCAGCGACAGCGCCGCGACGAGGCTGCGCCCGTCAGCCATGCCGCCGGAGGCCACGAACGGAATCTTCAGTTCCTCCGCCGCGCGCGGCAGCAGGATCATGTTGGGAATGTCGTCCTCGCCGGGATGGCCGCCGCACTCAAAGCCGTCGACGCTGACGGCGTCGCAGCCGATGCGCTCGGCCTTCAGGGAGTGGCGCACGGACGTGCATTTGTGGATCACCTTGATGCCGGCGGCCTTCAGCGCAGGCATGTATTGCTCCGGGCTGCGCCCCGCCGTCTCCACCGCCTTGATGCCGCCTTCGACGATGGCCGCGATGTATTCCGGATAAGGCGGCGCCGAGAAGGTCGGCAGGAAGGTGAGGTTCACGCCGAACGGCTTGTCCGTCATGTCGCGACAGCGCGCGATTTCCTTCGCGAGCAATTCCGGCGTCTTCTGCGTGAGGCCCGTGATGATGCCGAGCCCGCCGGCATTGGAGACGGCAGCGGCGAGTTCGGCAAAGCCGACGAAATGCATGCCACCCTGGATGATCGGGTGCTCGATGCCGAACAGTTCGGTGATCGCGGTCTTCACGTAGGGGCCTCCCGGATTTCAGTTTGTATTGAGATCAGTCTAGCCGCAGTCTTGCTCCGCGGTCACCATTTCTCTCCGAAGGGACGGATCTCCATCTCGAAGGTCCAGGCGCTCTTCGGCTGCTGATAGAGCTGCCAATAGGCATCCGCGACAGATGACGGCGGCATCAGAAGATCGGGATTATCAAGCGCATTCGCCCCGAGCGCTTCGAGCCGGCGCTGCCGCACCCACTCGGTGTCGACGCCGGAATCGATGATGAGATGGGCGACGTGGATGTTGTTCGGCCCGAGCTCGCGCGCCATCGCCTGCGCCACCGCGCGCAGTCCGAATTTTGCGCTGGCAAAGGCAGCAAAGCCGCTGCCGCCGCGCAGGCTCGCCGTCGCGCCGGTGAAGAAGATGTTGCCGCCACCGCGCGGCAGCATCAGCCGCGCCGCTTCCCTGCCGGCCAGGAAGCCGGAATAGCAGGCCATCTCCCACACCTTCCGGAACACGCGCTCGGTGGTGTCGAGGATCGGGAAATTGACGTTGGCACCGACGTTGAAGATGCAGACTTCGAGCGGCGCATGCTGGTCGGCGTCATTGAGGAAGGAGATGACCTCCTCCTCTTTGCGTGCATCGAGCGAGCGCGCGTGAATCTCGCCGCCGGCGGCCTCGATGTCCTTCACCAGCGGCGCCAGCTTGTCGCCGTTGCGGCGCCCGGCAAAGACCGTGAAACCTTCCGCGGAAAATTTCTTGGCGATCTCGGAGCCGATGAAATCGCCGGCCCCGATCACGGCGGCTGTCGCGTTTCGCTTGGGCAAGGTCACCTCCTCCGGTGAGAACGGTATGTGATTGGGCCGGAGGCTATAGTTCTAAAATAGAACTGTCAAACTACAGGGGTGAATGATATTCTCTATTAGAAATAGCGCTGATCATTCAAGTCAGTTCCTTTTTCTGACTTACTACCCTTTGCCGGAGATTCGCTACATGAAGTGGGACACGCTGGATGAAGAGCCCTGCTCGCTCTCCCGGACCGTCGCCGTGGTCGGCGACCGCTGGACGCTGCTGATCCTGCGCGAATGTTTTTTACGCGTGCGCCGGTTCGAGGCGTTTCAGTCCTCGCTCCAGATCACGCGGCACCTCCTCTCGGAGCGTCTGAAGAAGCTGGTGCGGTTCGGCATCCTGCGCCGCGTCCCCTATTCCGAGGCGCCCAAGCGCTACGAATACATCCTGACGCAGAAGGGCCTCGACCTCTACCCGATCATCATGACGATGGTGCATTGGGGCGACACCCACATGGGCGACGAGCGCGGCCGCCCGCTGCTGCACCAGCACAAGACTTGCGGCAAGGATTTCGACCCCGTGATGGTCTGCTCGGAATGCGGTGAGCCGCTACATGCGAAACAGGTGCATGTGCATGCGGGGCCGGGGCGGAAGGAGGCGGTGGGGTAGAGTGGCGGAGAGCAAAGGTGTCGTGCCCCGGCTTGACCGGGGCATCCAGTCGGTGGGCCGTTCCTTGCTCATCGGATCGCTTTCCATGGGGGCTTACGCGAAGGGAACGCCGTAGTACGAGTTGATGCCGCGGACTGCCGCGTCGTCACCCCAGTTCCAATCGCTGCGTTCACCGTATTTCGGCGCGCCTTCGAGCGTCTTGGCGGTGATCCCGGTGACATAGCCGCCGAGCTCCGTATCGTATTTGAGCGACTGCCAGGGCAGCGGATAGTGGTCGTTGCCGAGGCCCAGGAAACCGCCGAAGCCGAGCACGGCGTAGGACACCTTGCCGCTGACCTTGTCGATCATCACGCGTTCGATCGAACCGATCTTGTTGCGATCGGCGCCATAGACCGATGTTCCCTCGACCTTGTCGCTGCCGATCAACCTGTCCATCTCGCTGCGGTCCAACTCGCCTTGTTTCAGCATTCCAATTCTCCACTCGGCCAACGTGTGGACCAACCGGGTCGGCGAGCGAACGTTCCGGCGCATGTTCTGGTGGTCGCGTCAGACACGGAGCACGGTCGCCAGGGGCGATCAGCGAGCGGCCGCGGCCTCCGGTAGCATCAGGAAATCATGCATCGCGGCAGCAGTCTGAAGCTGATCAATGCGCGCCATAACAGAATCGCGCTGCTGTCCATCCGGCAAGCCCGACAGTTCGTGCTCGAGCCGCAGCTGCTCTGCCTTGAGACGTTGTTCGAACGTGTGGGGCTCAGATCGTCTTCGCATCTTCCGTCCTCGGTGGTTGCAGCCCCGAGCTGTTGGCCCAGCGCTCGACTTGCTCGATGACCTTCTGATGGCTCGGACGCACCGGTTTGGGCGCCTCGGGCTCTTCGGAAAGCTTGCGGGGTAACCTGACTTCCTCCGCCATGGCCTCTTCTCCCTCTCTCCCGAAAGAATGCGCCACCGCCAGAGTTGTTTCAATAATAACTTATTGATTTTACTAACTATTTTTACTCATCTGACGATTTTTCCGACTCTTGTGGAACTCGCGCCAAACTCGTTCGTTGAGCAAACTACTCAACTTACTCACTTTGCGTGATCGACCATGAATGACCTTCGCGCCGAGCGCCTCCAGGTCATGCTCTCGCCGGAAGAGCTGGCCGCCGTCGATGATTTCCGATTCAAGCACCGCATGCCGACGCGCGCTGCGGCGGTCCGAGAGCTTCTCAAATTCGGGCTCGCAGCCGCGGGCATCGAGACGAGCATCGACCCGTCGGCAGGCATCAAATCAAGCGAGTTTGGTGTCTTTGGTCGCGGTCCCGAAGGACACGCGCCCGCGAAGCCCGAGGGCGACACCGAGGATTGAGTCTCTCCCAAGCAAAAACGACCCCGGCACAGTGGGGTGCTAGGGCCGTCCTTGGAGATTGCTTCCGGCGCACCGGGGGCATGACAGCCGGAAGCAATCCGTCGACTCGTCGCGAAGGGATTCGTTCCTCGCGAGAACTAGCCGGTCGGCGCGTCGCCGGAATCGTCCGGCATCACGCCGGAGCCCGGTGTCTTGGTGTTGTCGTTGAGCTTGGGATCGCGCGTCGCTTCGCGCGACGGCGAGCCTTTCGAATCCGTCTTGTGCACGGTTTGCGCGCGCTGCTTGTCGCGCGGTTGATCTTCCGCCCGCTTGTCCTTGACGATGCCGTGGTCGGAATGCGCCATGATGTCCTCTCGCCTCTCCAGATGTCCTGAAGCGCTTACGCGCCGGCACAACGAATGTTCCAGCGCGCGAGGCCCGCAGCGCTAACTATGCGTGGCGTGGATCGCCGCCGATGCATTCTCCAGATGCACCTGCCGCACCGTCGTCACTGTCGCGAACGCGACCGAGACGCCAAAGGCGAGAATGAGCGAGAGAAGAGCCAGACGTGGAGCCATCGCAAAACCTCCTTCTGGAATCAAAATCAACGCGATCGACTGTTCGTGGATGATCCTGGATTGGTTGCTTGCATTCCGTGAGCAGTCTCACATGCAGATTCACGAAAATGAGAGCGCTTACGCATCCTGCGTTCGAAGGACGCGGACCTTTACGGGCGGGATTTCACCGTCCAGCCAGTCCTGCTCGTTCGCCAATGCCGTCCAGGCATCCGCCATGCGCAAATAGCGTTTGTGGGTGGGCTGCCCTTCCGCGCGCTCGGCGAGCTGAAGGCAGTTGTCGGCGTTATCCCTGAAGATGTCAGACTGTTTCATACAGAAGATGTGGGAACGGAACTCTCGCTCCGCAATCGCCTTTACCGGATCGTAACGCCGGGGGAACTTCGCACGCCATCGGTCATTGGAGATGCATGAGGATTCTCGTGGCAATCATCCTGGCTCTCGTCAGCACCTCGGCGTTCGCCGACAATATGGGCGAGCGAACGGCCGGCGACCGCGTGCCGACCGCAACCGATGTCATCACCGGCCTCTATAGCTTCAGCCGTTTCCAGCAGGGCCTGCTGGAGAGCACCGACCTGAAAGGCAATGCGGAGGTGAAAAATCTCGCGGCCCTGCGCGCCGAGGAGGCGGGCAAGCGCGACAAGACCCTGAAGCAGATTCAGGACGCAATCGGTGCGGAGCCGCACGCCGGCAAGACGACGTCAGTGAGCGCAAGCCTCGTCGAGCCCGAAAATGCGGATGGACCAACTTACGTCAGAAGCTTCTATGCCGCGCAAATCCCCGAATACGAATCCGCCATCAGCCTGCTCGAGCGCTATCTGAAAGCGCCCGACAATCCTGCGCTCGCCGCCTTCGCGCGCGAGCAATTGCCGATGCTGCGCACGCAGGTGAAAGATGCGGAGCGCACCATGGCGGACAAATAGCAGCCTATTTGTCTTCCGGATGATGCTGCTGGCTCTCCGGCCGCACCGTACGGTTACTCTCGGGGCCGGCATCGCCGTTGTCGTCCCTGCCGCCCGAGGTCGAGGCGCCGCTGCCGCTGGGGCTCGATCTGGTCGCGGTCCTCGTGGCCTGCGAATCAGCGTGCGGCGTGGCGGAGCTTGCGGCGGGGTCGCCAGTCACAGCCCCGCGCCCGCTGGGCGCGCCAGCGCCTCTCCTAGGACGGCTCTGAGCTCTGGTGCAGCGGCCGGCCGGCTTTTTCCTGAGCGGGATGGAACCATCGTCACTCCTCACCGTTATTTTGGCCGGGCTGAGCACCGCAGGTTCCAATTCCAAGCGCTGCAACGTTGGCGCTTGATTTCGAATTTGGCTGACGGTCTATTTTGACAACTGCGTCACGCCTTGGATTCGGCCGACGCCGCGGGGGAATCAGTATGAGCGACCTCGATCCCGGAACTGCATCACGCTCCGGTCGTCGCGTTCCAAAGCCAAAAACCAACGGTATGTCGGACCCGGATTCGCGGCCGGAATTGCTGCTTGCCTTGCAGGCCATGCGCAGCGGCGATTTTTCGGTGCGGATGAGCGGGGACTATCTCGGCATCGACGGCAAGATCGCCGACACTTTTAATGAAATCATCGCCGCCAACCAGCGCATGGCGCAGCAGCTCGAGCTGGTCGGTCAGGTCGTAGGGCGCGAGGGCAAGACCCGCCAGCGCGTGAAGTTCGGCCTCGCCAGCGGCTCCTGGGCCGACATGGAAGGCTCCGTCAACACGCTGATCGACGACCTCCTGTGGCCGACGCGCGAGGTGACGCGCGCGGTCGCGGCGGTGGCGCAAGGCGACCTGCTCCAGACCGTCAAGCTGGAC
This sequence comes from Bradyrhizobium sp. 482_C4_N1_8, assembly GCF_052075965.1. Classification (NCBI taxonomy): domain Bacteria; kingdom Pseudomonadati; phylum Pseudomonadota; class Alphaproteobacteria; order Hyphomicrobiales; family Nitrobacteraceae; genus Bradyrhizobium; species Bradyrhizobium sp. 482_C4_N1_8. The sequence goes on from NZ_CP197231.1 coordinate 7,176,963, forward strand.
GTCGACGGCCGCCCGCTGCGCGGCGAATTCCTGCAGTCGGCGACCATCGTCAACACCATGATCAAGCAGCTCGGCGTGTTCACCTCCGAGGTGACGCGCGTCGCGCGCGAGGTCGGCACCGAAGGCAAGCTCGGCGGCCAGGCCCAGGTGCCGGAAGTGACCGGCGTCTGGAAGGATCTGACCGAGAGCGTCAACTCGATGGCGAACAACCTGACCAACCAGGTTCGCAACATCGCCGAGGTCACGATCGCGGTCGCCAACGGCGACTTGTCCAAGAAGATCACCGTCGACGTCCGCGGCGAGATCCTTCAGCTCAAGGAAGCCATCAACACGATGGTGGACCAGCTGCGCTCCTTCGCCTCCGAAGTGACGCGCGTGGCGCGCGAGGTCGGCACCGACGGCAAGCTCGGCGGCCAGGCGATCGTGCCCGGCGTCGCCGGCACCTGGAAGGACCTCACCGACTCCGTCAACGCGATGTGCGGCAACCTCACCGCCCAGGTCCGCAACATCGCCAACGTCACCACTGCCGTGGCGCGCGGCGACCTGTCGCGCAAGATCACGGTGGACGTGCGTGGCGAGATCCTGGAGCTGAAGGACACCATCAACACCATGGTGGACCAGCTCAACTCCTTCGCCTCCGAAGTGACCCGCGTGGCGCGCGAGGTCGGCACCGAAGGCAAGCTCGGCGGCCAGGCCCAAGTGCCCGGCGTGGCCGGCACCTGGAAGGACCTCACCGACAACGTCAACTTCATGGCGTCGAACCTGACCGCGCAGGTCCGCAACATCGCCGACGTCGCGACCGCGATCGCAGGCGGCGACCTGTCGAAGAAGATCACGGTGACCGTCTCGGGCGAGATCCTTCAGCTGAAGGAAACGCTCAACACCATGGTGGACCAGCTCAATGCGTTTGCCGGCGAAGTCACCCGCGTCGCGCGCGAGGTCGGCACCGAGGGGCGGCTCGGCGGTCAAGCCAACGTGCTCGGCGTCGCCGGCACCTGGAAGGACCTCACCGAGAGCGTCAACTCGATGGCGTCAAACCTGACCGCACAGGTCCGCAACATCGCCGAGGTGACGACGGCGGTCGCGGGCGGCGATCTGTCGAAGAAGATCACCGTGGACGTGCGCGGCGAAATCCTGGAGCTGAAAGACACCATCAACACGATGGTGGACCAGCTCAACGCCTTCGCCGGCGAAGTCACCCGCGTCGCGCGCGAGGTCGGCACCGAAGGCAAGCTCGGCGGCCAGGCCCAAGTGCGCGGCGTCGCCGGTACCTGGAAGGACTTGACGGACTCGGTCAACTCGATGGCCTCGAACCTGACCGGTCAGGTCCGTAACATCGCCGAGGTCGCGACCGCCGTTGCGAAGGGCGACTTGTCGAAGAAGATCACCGTGAACGTGTCGGGCGAAATCCTTCAGCTGAAGGAAACGCTCAACACCATGGTGGACCAGCTCAACGCGTTCGCCGGCGAAGTCACGCGCGTGGCGCGCGAGGTCGGCACCGAAGGCAAGCTCGGCGGCCAGGCCCAGGTGACGGGCGTCGCTGGCACCTGGAAGGACCTGACCGACAACGTCAACTCGATGGCGGGCAATCTCACCGCCCAGGTCCGCAACATCGCCGAGGTCGCAACCGCCATCGCCGGCGGCGACCTGTCGCGCAAGATCACGGTGGACGTCCGCGGCGAGATCCTTCAGCTCAAGGACACGCTGAACACGATGGTCGACCAGCTCAACCGCTTCGCGGGCGAGGTGACGCGCGTGGCGCGCGAGGTCGGCACCGAAGGCCGGCTCGGCGGTCAGGCCAACGTGCCCGGCGTCGCCGGCACCTGGAAGGACCTCACCGACAGCGTCAACTCGATGGCGGGCAACCTGACCGCACAGGTCCGCAACATCGCCGAGGTCACCACCGCCGTGGCGCGCGGCGACTTGTCGCGCAAGATCACCGTGGACGTGAAGGGCGAAATCCTCGAGCTGAAGAACACCATCAACACCATGGTGGACCAGCTCAACGGCTTTGCCGGCGAAGTGACGCGCGTGGCGCGCGAGGTGGGTACCGAGGGCAAGCTCGGCGGCCAGGCCGAAGTGCCCGGCGTTGCCGGCACCTGGAAGGACCTCACCGACAACGTCAACTTCATGGCCTCCAACCTGACGGCCCAGGTCCGCAACATCGCCGAGGTCGCGACCGCAATCGCCGGCGGTGACCTGTCGAAGAAGATCACGGTGGACGTGCGCGGCGAGATCCTGCTGCTCAAGGACACCCTGAACACGATGGTGGAGCAGCTGCGCTCCTTCGCCGCCGAAGTGACGCGCGTGGCGCGCGAGGTCGGCACCGAGGGCCGGCTCGGCGGTCAGGCCGTCGTGCCCGGCGTCGGCGGCACCTGGAAGGATCTCACCGACAACGTCAACCTGCTGGCCGCGAACCTCACGACGCAGGTCCGCAACATCGCCGAGGTCACGACCGCCGTGGCGCGCGGCGACTTGTCCCGCAAGATCACCGTGGACGTGAAGGGCGAAATCCTCGAGCTGAAGAACACCATCAACACCATGGTGGACCAGCTCAACGCGTTTGCCGGCGAAGTCACCCGCGTCGCGCGTGAAGTCGGCACCGAAGGCGAGCTCGGCGGCCAGGCCCAGGTGCCCGGTGTGGCCGGCACCTGGAAGGACCTCACCGACACCGTCAACTTCATGGCGGCGAACCTGACCGAGCAGGTCCGCGGCATCGTCAAGGTGGTGACCGCGGTTGCGAACGGTGATTTGAAACAAAATCTCACCGTGAAATCCAAGGGCGAGGTCGCGGCGCTCGCCGACACCATCAACAACATGACCGAGACGCTCGCGACCTTCGCCGATCAGGTGACGTCGGTGGCGCGCGAGGTCGGCGTCGAGGGACGGCTGGGCGGCCAGGCCGACGTGCCCGGTGCCGCCGGCACCTGGAAGGATCTCACCGGCAACGTCAACCTGCTCGCGGCCAACCTCACCTCGCAGGTGCGCGCGATCGCGGAAGTCGCGACCGCCGTGACCAAGGGCGACCTGACGCGGTCAATCCAGGTCGACGCCCGCGGCGAAGTCGCCGAGCTGAAAGACAACATCAACACCATGATCACGAACCTCCGTCTCACGACGGACGTGAACACCGAGCAGGACTGGCTGAAGACCAACCTCGCTAAATTCACCAACATGCTCCAGGGCCAGCGCGATCTCACCACCGTCGGCCGGTTGCTGCTGACCGAATTGTCGCCCCTGGTGAACGCCCATACCGGCGTGATCTACCAGGTCGAGAACGAGGATAGTCCGCGGCTCCTGCTGCTCGCCTCCTATGCCGGCGACGGCGTCTATCCCTATCAGCGCGTGCTCCCGCTCGGCGACGGCCTGATCGGCCAATGCGCCCTCGACAGACGGCCGCGCGTCATCGCCGATATTCCGCCCGACGTGGTGCCGATCAACTCGGCGCTGTTCCGCGTCGCGCCAAAGAACCTCGTCGTGCTGCCGGTGCTGTTCGAAGGCCAGGTCAAGGCGGTGATCGAGCTCGCCTCGCTGACCTCGTTCACGACCTCGCAGATGACATTCCTCGAGCAGCTTACCGACTCCATCGGCATCGTGCTCAACTCGATCGAGGCGACGATGCAGACCGAAGGCCTGCTCAAGCAGTCGCAGCAGCTCGCCGGCGAGCTTCAGACCCAGCAGCGCGAATTGCAGCAGACCAACGACCAGCTCGAGCAGAAGGCGCAGCAGCTCGCCGAGCGCAACGTCGAGGTCGAGCGCAAGAACCAGGAAATCGAGCAGGCCCGCCGCGCACTGGAGGAAAAGGCGACCGAGCTCGCGCTGACCTCGAAGTACAAGTCCGAATTCCTCGCCAATATGAGCCACGAGCTGCGCACACCGCTGAACTCGATCCTGATCCTGGGACAGCAGCTCACCGACAATCCGGATGGCAACCTCTCTGCCAAGCAGGTCGAGTTCGCCCGCACCATCCATGGCGCCGGCACCGACCTGCTCAACCTCATCAGCGACATCCTGGATCTCTCCAAGATCGAATCCGGCACGGTGACGGTCGACGCCGAGGAGATTCTGACTGCGAACCTGCTCGAGACCGTCGGGCGGCCGTTCCGGCACGAGGCGGAAAACCGCAACCTGTCGTTCAAGATCGACGTCGACCCGAACCTTGCGCGCAGCATCGTCACCGACTCCAAGCGCCTGCAGCAGGTTCTCAAGAACCTGCTTTCCAACGCCTTCAAGTTCACCGCCGAAGGCGAGGTGCGCCTGAAGGTCGTCGCCGCGGTCGGCGGCTGGGGCACGGATCATCCGGTGCTGAACTCCGCGCCGGCGGTAATCGCGTTCGAAGTGACGGACACCGGCATCGGCATTCCCCTCGAGAAGCAGAAGCTGATCTTCGAGGCATTCCAGCAGGCGGACGCCGGCACCAGCCGCAAATATGGCGGCACCGGTCTCGGACTTGCCATCAGCCGCGAGCTCGCAAGCCTGCTCGGCGGCGAGATCCATCTGCGCAGCGCGCCCGGCAAGGGCTCGTCCTTCACGCTCTATCTGCCGCTGAAATATTCCGGCCCGACGCTCGCGCCGCGTGCGCCCGCGCCGCAGCAGTACAGTCAGCCACCGGCGTTGCAAGCGGCTGCACCCGAACAGCAGCGCGTCATCGAGCAGATTGCCGACGACCGGCTCAATCTCGAGCCCGGTGACACCATCCTGCTCATCGTCGAGGACGATCCGCATTATGCGCGCGTGCTGGTCGATCTCGCCCGCGACAAGGGCTTCAAGGTTCTGGTCGCCGCGCGCGGCGCGGAGGCGCTGGAGCTTGCGAAGCAGTACCAGCCGCGGGCCGTTTCGCTCGACGTGTTCCTGCCTGATATGCTGGGCTGGACGGTGCTGAGCCAGCTCAAGCACAATCCGCTGACCCGCCACATCCCCGTGCAGATCATCACGCTCGACGAGGACCGGCAACATGCGCTGGCCCGTGGCGCCTTCTCCTTCGTCAACAAGCCGACCACGACCGAGGGCGTCTCAGCCGCGCTGACGCAGATCAAGGAATATGCACGGCCGCGGCGCAAGCGGCTCCTGATCGTCGAGGACAACGAGGCCGAGCAGCTCTCGATCCGCGAGCTGCTGCATCACGACGACATCGAGATCGTGACGACGGATACCGGCGCCGGCGCGCTCTCGACGCTGCGCGAGGCACCCTGCGATTGCGTGGTGCTCGACCTGCGGCTGCCCGACATGAGCGGCTTCGAGGTGCTGGACCAGATCCGCAACGACGAGAGCCTGTCGAACGTTCCGGTGGTGGTCTTCACCGGCCGCGAGCTCTCGGCGGAGGAAGATGCGGAACTCCACACCATGGCGCGCAGCATCGTGGTCAAGGGCGTGGAATCGCCGGAGCGCCTGCTCGACGAGACCGCCTTGTTCCTGCATCGCGTGATCACGGAACTGCCGGTCGAGAAGCAGCGCATGCTGGAGAAGCTGAACAGTTCCGACGAAGACCTGATCGGCAAGACCGCCCTGCTCGTCGACGACGACGCCCGCAACATCTTCGCGCTGTCGAGCGTCTTGGAGCGGCGGGGCATGAAGGTGCTGACGGCCACGACCGGCCGCGAGGCGGTAACGCTGGTCGAATCCAATCCGGAGATCGCCATCGTGCTGATGGACATCATGATGCCGCAGATGGATGGCTATCAGACCATCGGCGTCATTCGCGAAAATCCGGCCTTCGCCCGCCTTCCGATCATCGCGCTGACAGCCAAGGCGATGAAGGGCGACCGTGAGAAATGCCTGGAAGCCGGTGCGTCCGACTACCTCGCCAAACCCGTCAACACCGATCAATTGCTGCTTGCAATCCGCATGTGGCTGCACCGCTGAGTTTGGATCCGCGAATGGACCACGAAAAGGTCAACATCCTCCTCGTCGACGACCAGCCGGCCAAGCTGCTCGCCTACGAGGTGATCCTGAAGGAACTCGGCGAGAACCTCGTGATCGCATCATCGGGCCGCGAGGCGCTGGAGGTGCTCCTCAAGACCGAGATCGCGGTGATCCTGGTCGACGTCTGCATGCCCGAGCTCGACGGATTCGAGCTGGCCGCGATGATCCGGGAGCATCCGCGCTTCCAGAAGACCGCGATGATCTTCATCTCGGCCATTCAGGTGAGCGACATCGACCGTTTGCGCGGCTACGAGATGGGCGCGGTCGATTACGTGCCGGTGCCTGTGGTGCCGGAGGTGCTGCGCGCCAAGATCAAGGTGTTCGCCGAACTCTACCGCAAGACGCGCGAGCTCGAACGGCTGAACCGGGAGCTCGAGGACCGCGTTCGCGCGCGCACGGCCGAGCTGGAGAATTCCACCGCAAAGCTGCGCGAGAGCGAAGAGCGGCGCAGCATGGCGATTGCCGCCGGCAAGATGGGATCCTGGGACTGGGACTGGGTCAACGGCGACTGGATGTGGGACGAAGGCCAGTACCGCATCTTCGGCGTGACGCCGGAGACCTTCAATGTCACCTCAGCCAATATCCAGGCGCTGCTGCACCCTGATGACGTCGACCAGTTCAGCCAGGCGATTGCCGCGTTCAACACCGGCGCGCACGCCTATGAAGGCGAGTTTCGCGTCAGCCGGCCCGATGGCGAGGTGCGCTGGTGCGTCGGCACGGCGGCCGCGACGGTGGACCAGGGCGGCCGCGTGGTGCGCGTGAGCGGCGTCACCGTGGACATCACCGAACGCAAACGCGCGGAAGAGAGACAAAACCTGCTCGCGCGCGAGGTGGATCATCGCGCCAAGAACGCGCTGGCGCTGGCGCAATCGATCGTGCGCCTCACCCGCGCCGACGAGGTCAAGGCCTACGTCAACGCCGTCGAAGGGCGCATCAACGCGCTGGCGCGCGTGCACACGATCCTGTCGCTGTCGAGCTGGCAGGGCGCCGAACTCTCGAGGCTGATCGACGAGGAACTCGCGCCCTACTCGCTCGGCGGCCAGATCAAGCTGGCCGGTCCGGAAGTTCAGCTGGCGCCGGCGACAGCGCAGACGCTGGCGCTGGCGCTGCATGAGCTCTTCACCAACTCGGCGAAATATGGCGCGCTCTCGACGCGGTCGGGGCGGCTCGCGATCGGCTGGCAAGTCGAGGACGACCACCTCACACTGACCTGGGACGAAACCGGCGGCCCGCTGGTGAGGACGCCGAAATCCCGTGGCTTCGGCACGCGGAGCCTGCTTGCCAGTGTGGAATCGCAACTCGGCGGACAGGCGGAATTCAACTGGCGTGCCGAAGGCCTGTTGTGCCGCCTTGAGGTGCCGCTGACGCGGAAGACCGTAGCGCCGTCGGCCGCGAGCAAGTTCGACGCGGCTCCGTCCGAACCCCTTCAGCAGGCCTCAGGCTAGCGCGTCTGCGAGCGAAGTGGGCTCCGGTTCGCGCGTAAAGACAGGAATCTGGAGCTTCGGCCCTGATTCACTCAGAACCGATCATGCTCTAGCGCGTCGCGGCGACCCTCATGCTCTGCATCGCCTGCGGTTCGTCAGCGACACGTCCTTCCAGCCAGGCTTCCGTTTGCGAAAGCTCGCGCAGCGCCCGCGCGTAACGGCGGGCTGCGCTCCGCTCGGCGCCGCGCGGCAGCTTGCGCGCCTTGCGCAGCATATCCGCAGCCGCGTTGCGATAGGCCAGCGAGCGATAGAGAAAGACGACCTTACCCATATCGAATGTTCCCGTGTTGATGGCATTCATCCTCGCAAGACCGCCATGAACGTCGGATGAAGCGGGGAATGACAAAATCGTCATGACAATGGAACCCGCAATCGTCGTGCGCGTTTTATGCCACACCGCGAGGCGGTTCCATGCGCGGGAAAAAGTCGCCGAGCCTCATCTCTCCGACCGGCGTCATCAAGCTGATGACGCATGCGATGATGGGCGCAGCCCTCGGCCTTGTCTTCGGGCTCGCCCTCGTCCTGTTCAATCCGGCAGTCGCAAATTTGCTGAACCACGGCGGACATTCGGCCGCCATGGTCTTCATCATCACACTGGTGACGACGTTCGCGATCGGGGCGACGCTCACGGGCCTCATGTTCATCCTCGCCGAGGACAAGGAATTTTGAAGCGCGCGTGACGCGCACCGGGCGCTTTCGTTCGGAACTCCTGCGGCAAATGGCAGTTGGCTGCCTGCGTCAATTCAACTCAGGGAGTTCCCGCGCGTGAAAACCACCAAGCTCGCTCTTACCGTGATGTTGGCAACTGGCCTCGCCGCCGCTCCGTTCGCCGTGCAGGCCAAGTCGCATAAGGCCAAGCATGGATCCGCTATGTCCTCGTCGCAGACCACGGGTGCCAACACCAAGTCCTCCAAGGGCGCTGATCCCTCCGGTCAAGGTGGTTCTGGCCCCGGCTCCGACCAAGGCGGCACCATGACGAACAACAAGGGCGGCATGAGCAACACCAAGTGAGCTCCGGCCGACCATCAAAGGCCTCGCGGCGACGCGGGGCCTTTCGCTTTGGAGCTGGAGCTTGGAGCTGGATTGGGAATCCTTCCAGCGTCAGATCGCTAAAGCGGCCGTCCCGCGGCATTCGCCTTCACGAGATGCTCGAGCTGTGCACGTTTGCGTGCGATCAGGAGTTGGGCTGCGGCATCGTCGAGACCCTCGCGCTGCAATTGCCGGATGGCGGAGCCGAGTTCGAGAATTTCGGCGCGCAGCTTTAGAATCCGGTACGTGTCCGGGTCTTCGTCCACCGCACGCTCCCAAAATTCTCAGCGGCGCGCGATCACGCGCAGCGGACTGCCGGATGTCGTTGCAGGACGAAGGCGTACCCGCTCGCGGACGTCAGGCAGGACATCGCCGCCACCGGCCGCCTTCCATTCGCCGATCAGCAGGTTGATTTTCCGGCGCAGATCCATCTGCGTCAGGGCCTTTTCCGTGCAGTCGCGGTCGCGATTGACGAGGTCGCGCACAGACACCTCAATGTCGGCCATCTCAAGCCTCAAGGCGCTGATTTTGCGTCGAATTTCATTAATTCTGTTGTCCATGGCTTGTTAGAACAAAATAAGAACATATAGTCAAGTCAGGATTTGAGAACGGAGAGGCCAGATGCAGGTTCAGGGTAAATACGACGCCAGGGTTTTCCTCGCGGAACAGATGACGAGAGCGCAGGGGCTGAGGCTGAAGCGTCTGAGCGAGGAGGCCTATCAGCCCACCCAATACGATCGGGCTCTGTCCTCGACTGAGGCTGCGCGCCGCATTCGAGCGCTGGAAGACGAGATCGAGTTGGCGAACTCCTTCTGAGGAGCGCGGCCAGCGCATTTGGAACGTAGGGTCAGTGATGCGGTTCTTTCCCGTGGCCAAGGGAGAGAGTCGATGGCACGCAAGGCAAAGAAGCGCCGCTACTCACGCAGCGCCGGCGGTGATGTCGAGCGCGAGATGCGCCGCTATAAGAAGGGCACCGCGAAAAGCGGCCCCGGCGGTCGTGGCGGACGCGTGAAGAGTCGCAAGCAGGCGATCGCAATCGGCCTGTCGGAAGCGCGCGCGAAGGGCAAGAAGGTCCCGAAGAAGGCGTCGAAGCGGAAAACGTCCAAGAAGACAGCCAAGAAGACGGCCAAGACAACGAAGAAGACCGCGAAGCGCAAGTCCAGCAAGCGGTAACGCCGATCCGGGTCAGATCATGCTGCCCGGCATGAAGCAGCGGATCGAAATCCCGAACGCAGTCTTCACCGGCCACACCATGGTGTGGCCAGCCCGGTTTGGCTCGGTGATGACGGCCTCATCAGGCACGTCCACCCACTGCCCGTCGAGCCGCACGCGATAGTGCCCATCGTGCGATTCCCAATCGGGGTCGGATACAGCAAAGCCATCTGCATCCGAGCAGCAGGGCCCGAGATGGCTGCGCAAACTGTCGAACCAGGGTTTTAGCGGCGAGTTGGCGTAGCGGCCATCGTCGCGCCCCAAGGCGCTTCCGGTCGTCAGGACAAGCGGCGCCACAAGCAGCGCACACCTCAGCGAGAGCTTCAATCGATCCATGTCGGCACCGATCAAATGCGAACCACCGGTTCCACAAGAAGGCCGGGCGTTCGAAGTTCCACTCCTGCAATTCGCCTGGGCGTCTTCATTGACGCCAAAGCCCAACACGTGATTCCCAACTGTGACGAGCGAACGCGGCTTTTTCGGACGAACCCGTCATCAACGCTGCCGTTAACGAGAATGTTATCGACACCTGTGGGAATCTTCCAGACGCGCACGAAAAAGGCGGCCCGCAGGCCGCCTTTTGAGTTTGCCGCGGGAAGCGCGAGGCTTAGGCCAGCGGCACCGCGACGAACCGCGTCGCTTCCTGGCTCTTCACCTGCAACAGCACGCTGTTCTTGCCGGATGATTTGGCCTGCGCCAGCTCGGAGCGGACATCACCGACATTGGCAACGGCCTTGCCGCCGACGTTGAGAATGACGTCGCCGGTCTGGATGCCGCGCTGCGCGGCGGGTCCCTGCGGATCGACCTCGGTCACGACGACGCCCTTCTGGCCCGCGCCCTGGACGTCGCCGGCCGGCGCCAGGCTGAGACCGAGGCGCGGCGTGCCGGTGTTCGGCTGCGCCTTGCCCTCGCCGGCCTTGGCCTGCCGCTCGTTCGGCAACTCGCCGAGGGCGAGTGTCACCGTCTTGCTCGCGCCTTTGTGGAAGACGTCGAGCTTCACGGAGGTGCCCGGCGCCAGGGTGGCAATGGTGCGGGCGAGATCGCGGGAGTCCTTGATCGCGGTACCGTTGACGGCGGTAATGACGTCGCCCGCCTCGATGCCGGCCTTCGCCGCGGGGCTGCCGTCCTGCGGATTGTCCACGATCGCGCCGCGCGCCTCCTTGAGGCCGAGGCTGTCGGCGATCTCGGCGCTCACCGGCTGCACCTGCACGCCGAGCCAGCCGCGGGTGACCGAGCCCTTGTCCTTCAGCTGCGCGACGACGAGCTTCGCGGTCGAAGCCGGAATGTCGAAGCCGATACCGACCGAACCGCCGGAGGGCGAGAAGATCGCGGTGTTCACGCCGATCACGTTGCCGTTCATGTCGAAGGCCGGACCGCCGGAATTACCCTTGTTGATCGGCGCGTCGATCTGGATGAAGTCGTCATAGGGACCGTTGCCGATGTCGCGACCATTGGCCGAGACGATGCCGGCGGTCACGGTGCCACCGAGGCCGAAGGGGTTGCCGACCGCGACCACCCAGTCGCCGATGCGCGGCTTCTGGTCGGAGAATTTGACGAACGGAAAGTCCCTCTTGCCATCGACCTTGATCAGCGCGAGATCGGTCTTCGGATCGGTGCCTACCACCTTCGCGGTGTAGCTCGTGCCGTCATCCATAGTCACCTGTACCGACTCGGCGTGATCGACGACGTGGTTGTTGGTCACGGCATAGCCGTCGGCGGAGATGAAGAAGCCGGAACCCTCGCCCGTGATCATCTGGTGGCGCTGGCGCGGCATGCCGTTCATGCCACCCGGGCCGCGGAAGCCGAACTGCCGCGAAAACTGGTCGAACGGCGAATCCTCGTCCGAATCCATCCGGTTCTGTTGCAGCATCGCGCTCTTGTCATTGTCCTGGTCGATCCTGACCCGCACCGAGATGACGGCGGGTTTGACCTTGCTGACGAGATCGCCGAAGCCCGGCGGCGTCGCGGCGGCTTCCGCCGCCTGGGCCGGCCCGATGAAGGAATTCAGACCGAACTGCGAAGAGGCGGGAGAGGCAGCGAGCACGGCCACGCCAAGCGCGGCCGCGGTGCCCAGCAGCGCAAGCCGGCGCGGCTTCAATATCTTGCGGGACGTGGTGGTGTCGGAATTGACGTGATCGTTCATGTCGAAATGTCCATGTTGGGTAAGTCGCCTTGCAACCAACATGGACATCGTCACCTTACGGCGTCCCGTCCGTCCGATTAAATCTTGGCAAAGGTGCCGCGAAAATCAGGGCTGCACATTTGATGCGGCTCAACGCAGGCCCCGTGCGCCGTGATAGACTGCGGCCACTGGATGATGTCCACCGGAGGCGCGCCATGTACAAAGACATTCTCGTCCACATCCCGACCGAGCGCCCGATGAGCGCGGTGATCGACGGCTCGATCTCGCTCGCGGCGAGACTCAACGCACACGTCGACGCGGTCGCCGTCGGGTACGTCGCGAGCAGCACTGCCTACGTCCTGGATGGCGGTGCCGCCGTAGCGGCGGTGTTCGAGATGGAGCGCGAGCGCGCGGTGGAGCGTGCCGAGGCCGCGTTGGCGATATTTCGGAGCGAAGCCACGAACGCCGGCATCTCCTGCACCTGCCACCCGCTCGGCGCAATCCCGGCGGACGCAGCCGGCTCGCTCGGCGAGATGGCGCGGCTCCACGATCTCAGCATCGTGCTGCAGCCCGATCCGGCGCAAGGCTCATTCGACAATGATATGCCCGGCGAGATCCTGTTCCAGGCGGGCGGACCGGTGCTGTTCCTGCCCTACACCTTTCGTGGGTCATTCAGGGCGAACCGGATCGGCATCTGCTGGGATGGCAGCCGCCTCGCCGCCCGCGCGATGCGCGACGCCGCTCCCTTCCTGGCCCGCGCCGAGGAGATCGTGATCATCACGATCAACGAAGCCGACGCCGTTCCCGACGAAGTCTCGGCAAGCCATCTGGCAAGACACCTCGGCCGGCGCGGATTGTCGACCCGCACGGTCAGCCTGTCGGCGGCACGCGCCGACATCCAGCCGACCATCCTGTCGCTGGCCGCCGACGAGAGCCTCGATCTCCTGGTCATGGGCGGCTACGGCCACTCACGATTGCAGGAACGTTTCCTCGGCGGCGTCACCCGCGCCATGCTGGAAGCCATGACGGTCCCGACGCTGATGTCGCATTGATCGAGAGATGATCCGCAACGGACCGACGCCCTCAGGCCGCAGCAGGGGTCTCAAATGGCGCGGTGGCGATGGCGTCGTCCTCGGGTTGCGCATTGCACGCGTCGAAATGCGCCTTCAGCGCAATCTCGGCGAGATATTCGAAATGTTCGGCTTGGCCAAGGAGTTGCCAGTTCTGGAGCGGCCGATAGGCCGCCTGCTGACGACAGAGAGACGCCAGCGCCCGGTAGCGACGTACGTTCTCCATGAGACCCTCCCTCGCATTCACTGAGCTTATTGCCCTGATTTACGTCAGGCCGATGGCGGTTATGCAAAACATTTACTGCGTGCGAGGCGCCCCGCGCAACCTGGGTTAACGTCTGGGAAACGCGCAGGCCTCCATTGGTTCCTATCGGAGAACTCCACGTGGAACTCATTGGCCAGGCGTAGCGCTGGCGCGCGACGGAGATGCCGATCAGATCAAGATACCGTTCGATCGATTCCGGCCACCCGATGAGATTGCCCTGCATTTCTGCGCAGAACTCTCGCGCGAGGAAGGCCCGCTGCGCTGTGCGGCATGCCCTGTAGAACCTCGGACGGGATGGCACGCCATGGCACAACCAGTGCGACGCCGGCGCTGCCACGCCTGTATGCCGTATTCTACCGGGTGAGCGCGGCCTCGCCGGCCCGGATCGTCTGTGCCGAACCATGTTGCAGCTTCGAAACCCGGCCGGCCTCCGCAGCAGCGCGGATGGCGGCGATGTTGCCCGCATAATCGGCGCTGCTCTTGCCGCGGAACACGGCCGATCCTGCCACGAGGGTGTCGGCGCCCGCGGCAGCCACGGCGGCGGCATTGTCGCGCGTGATGCCGCCATCGACCTCGAGCCGGATCGGCCGGTCGCCGATCATGCTTCGAATGCGCCTGATCTTCTCGATCTGGGAGTCGAGGAAGGACTGGCCGCCGAAGCCGGGATTGACCGTCATCACCAGCACGAGGTCGAGACGATCAAGCACGTATTCGATCGCGGCTTCCGGTGTAGCCGGACACAGGCTGACGCCAGCCTTCTTGCCGAGCGCACGGATGGCCTGGAGCGAGCGGTCCAGATGCGGGCCGGCTTCGGCATGGACCGTGATGACGTCGGCGCCTGCCTTTGCGAACGCCTCCAGGTAGGGATCGGTCGGCGCGATCATCAGATGCACGTCAAAGATCTTCGCCGTCGCCGGTCGGATCGCCTTGATGACGTCGGCGCCGAAGCTGATGTTCGGCACGAAGTGCCCGTCCATGACGTCGCAGTGGATCCAGTCGGCGCCGGCAGCATCAATAGCCCTAATCTCCTCGCCGAGGCGCGCGAAATCGGCGGCCAGGATCGAAGGCGCGATGAGGATTTCTCTCGTCATGGCTTCGCACTCCTCTGCGCGTCCGCACCACCGCTGAAAACGCGACTCGCAAGGACATCCGTCGGATCGATCGTTTCGAGATCGGCGACATCGAGCATGCGGTCGAGATCGGAGACGAGGCGATCGGCCTGCCGCAGGCGGATGCGATCGACCGCGTTGCGGATCGAGCGCGCATTGGAGAAGAACGGCTGGGTCCGGCGCAGCGCGATGTATTTTTCAAAGGCCCCGCGCGCCGCCGCCGAGAAGCGGTATCCACGCTCCTTCAGCATCAGCTCGGCGATGACGAGAAGCTCGGCTTCCGCATAGTCCGGGAAGTCGATGTGATGGGCGATGCGCGAACGGAAGCCCGGGTTGGAGGCAAAGAAGCTCGTCATCCGCTCGCCATAGCCGGCGAGGATCACGACGAGGTCCTCGCGCTGGTTCTCCATCACCTGGAGCAGAATCTCGATCGCCTCCTGGCCGTAATCTCGCTCGTTGTCAGGCCGGTGCAGATAATAGGCCTCGTCGATGAACAACACGCCGCCCATCGCCTTCTTCAAGATCTCCTTCGTCTTCGGCGCGGTATGGCCGATATACTGGCCGACGAGATCGTCGCGCGTCACCGAGATCACCTGCCCGCGCCGCACGAAACCGAGACCGTGCAGGATCTTTGCCATGCGCAGCGCCACCGTGGTCTTGCCCGTGCCCGGATTACCGGTGAACGACATGTGCAGTGTCGGTGGCGACGATGCCAGTCCCGCACGCTGGCGGATGCGCTCGATCAGCAGCAGTGACGCGATCTGGCGCACGCGGTTCTTGACCGGCCGGAGGCCGATCAGCTCCTGCTCGAGCTGTTGCAGCGTGTCGGTGATCCCGGCCGCCTCGGCCTCCTTGCGGAGATCGAAACTGGTCTCGCTGGTTTCAGCGGTCGTCGCATGAGGGACATCAAGCATCGGCACCTCGAAGAAAAGAGCTTCGCCGCGGGGGGAGCGGCGAAGCAGTGGTCCGCCAAGGAAACGGAGCAGGGAGTGCTCCGCGCGGAGAGGAGTAACTAGGTCGACGCGTGCGCGGCCGGCCGGCGCACGGTGGTGTAGCGGATCGCACGTCCGCCCACCTCCTGCCGCACCAGGTCGAACTCGGCTTCCTGCGGCGGGCGGTTGACGAGGAACGAGATCCGCACCGATTCCCAGCCATGGCTGGAGTCGAATCCACTGATGCGGATGTAGCGGTCGCCGTAAACCCTGCGGCATTCGGCGAGCTCCATCATCACGCCGGCGGCGTCCTGGAGGTCGAACATCGGCAGGCCCCACATCTCCCAATAGGTGTTGCGGGGATGCGGATCGTCGGTGAACTCGATATTCACCGCCCAGCCATTGGCCAGGCAATACTGCACCTGCTTGGTGATCTGGTCGTCGGTCAGATCAGGCAGGAACGAGAAGCAGCCCTGGGTCAGTTTCATGTCAAAACTCCTCAAACGGTTTCGAGCGCGGTCGGCACGAAGTCCGGCGTATCAGTGGATTGATAGTTGAAGCTGACGTCCTTCCAGACCTCGAGCGCGGCCTTTAGCGGGGTGCAGGTCTCGGCCGCCCTCGCCAGGATCTCGGGACCTTCATGGACGTAGTCGCGCCCCTCGTTGCGGGCGAGGATCATCGCCTCGAGCGCCACGCGGTTGGCGATCGCGCCAGCCGCAATGCCCATGGGATGGCCGATGGTGCCGCCGCCGAATTGCAGCACGACGTCCTCGCCTAGGAGATCGAGCAGCTGGTGCATCTGGCCGGCATGGATGCCGCCGGAGGCGACCGGCATCATCTTGTTCAGGCTCGCCCAGGACTGGTCGAAGAACAGGCCATGCTCGAGCTTGGTCGGGTTGAAGTCTTCGCGGCAGACATCGTAATAGCCGCGCGTGGTGTTGGGATCGCCTTCGAGCTTGCCGACCACCGTGCCGGCGTGGATGTGGTCGACGCCGGCGAGCCGCATCCACTTCGCGATGACGCGGAACGACACGCCGTGGCTCTTCTGCCGCGTATAGGTCGAGTGACCGGCGCGATGCAGATGCAGGATCATGTCGTTGCGCCGTGCCCATTTCGCCATGGACTGGATCGCGGTGTAGCCGATCACGAGATCGATCATGACGATGCACGACCCGAGCTCTTTGGCGAACTCTGCGCGCTCGTACATGTCCTCCATCGTCCCCGCGGTGATGTTTAGGTACGTGCCCTTGACCTCGCCGGACGCCGCCTGCGCGCGATTCACGGCCTCCATGCAATAGAGGAAGCGGTCACGCCAATGCATGAAGGGCTGCGAGTTGATGTTCTCGTCGTCCTTGGTGAAGTCGAGCCCGCCCTTGAGCGCCTCGTAGACCACGCGGCCATAGTTGCGCCCGGACAAGCCGAGCTTCGGCTTCACCGTCGCGCCCAGCAGCGGCCGGCCGAACTTGTCGAGCCGCTCACGCTCGACCACGATGCCGGTCGCCGGCCCCTGGAACGTCTTCACATAGGCGACCGGGAAGCGCATGTCCTCCAGACGCAGCGCCTTCAGCGGCTTGAAGCCGAACACGTTGCCGATGATCGAGGCCGACAGGTTGGCGATCGAACCCGGCTCGAACAGGTCGAGGTCGTAGGCGATGTAGGCGAAGTACGAGCCCGGCGTGCCGGGCACCGGATCGACACGGTAGCACTTTGCGCGATACTTCTCCGCAGCGGTCAGGCGATCGGTCCACACCACCGTCCAGGTCGCGGTCGAGGATTCGCCGGCAACCGCCGCTGACGCCTCGATGGGGTCCACGCCCTCCTGCGGCGTCACGCGGAACAGCGCGATGACATCGGTGTCCTTCGGCGTGTAGTCGGGCTCCCAATAGCCCATGCGCGCGTATTCCATCGTGCCCGATCGATAGCGCTCTTTGCCCCGGACGGTTCCTGCGTGTGCATTCATGGCTCTCTCCTGCTCTTCTCTCTCTGAATGATTAGGCGGCGACCGACTCGCGGGCGCCGATGCGCGGGTCGAGCTCGCCGGCGCGATAGCGCCGCGCCATCTCGCTCAAGGGAATGACCTTGATCTTGCTGGCGTGGCCCGCGGTGCCGAACTGCTCGAAGCGATCGCGGCAGAGCTCGCGCATCGCATCCATCGCAGGCTTGAGGAATTTGCGCGGATCGAACTCCGAGCGCGTTTGCGCGGCGACCTTGCGGAACACCGCGGTCATCGCGAGGCGACAGTCGGTGTCGATGTTGACCTTTCGCACACCGCTCTTGATGCCGCGGACGATCTCCTCCACCGGCACGCCCCAGGTCTGCGGCATCTCGCCGCCGAACTGATTGAACATGTCCTGGAGCGGCTGCGGCACCGAGGAGGAGCCGTGCATCACGAGATGCGTATTCGGCAGGCGGCGGTGAATCTCCTCGACCACCCGCATCGCCAGGATGTCGCCATCAGGCTTGCGGCTGAACTTGTAGGCGCCGTGGGACGTGCCCATCGCGATCGCGAGCGCATCGACCTTGGTGGCGCGGACGAAGTCGACGGCTTGGTCGGGATCGGTGAGGAGCTGGTCGTGGCTGACCTTGCCCTCGACGCCGTGGCCGTCCTCCTGCTCGCCGCCGCCATGCTCGAGCGAGCCGAGCACGCCGAGCTCGCCTTCGACGGAGGCGCCCACCCAATGCGCGAGATCGACGACGCGGCGGGTGATGTCGACATTGTAGTCGTAATCGGCGGCGGTCTTGGCGTCGGCCTTGAGCGAGCCGTCCATCATGACGGAGGTGAAGCCGTGGGCGATGGCGGAGGCGCAGGTCGCCTCGTCATTGCCGTGGTCCTGGTGCATGCAGAGCGGAATGTCCGGATAGGTCCGCTCCAGCGCGTCGATCATGTGCGAGAGCATGAGATCGCCGGCATAGCTGCGCGCGCCGCGCGAGGCCTGGATGATCACGGGCGCATCGACCTCGGCCGCGGCCTGCATGATCGCAATACCCTGCTCCATGTTGTTGATGTTGAACGCCGGCACCGCGTAGCCGTGGTTGGCGGCGTGATCGAGCAGCTGACGAAGGGTGATACGGGCCACGAAAGTTCCTCCTGTTATGGCTTGCCGGCGCGGGTGATCGTCCGCCGGGCGGCTTCGGCAACGCTTTGCGGCGTGATGCCGAATTCGCGGTAGAGCACGGGCGCCGGCGCAGAGGCGCCGAAGCCGCGCATGCCGACGAACTCGCCGTCAGTGCCGATCCAGCGATGCCAATCGCCGGCGACTGCGGCCTCGATGCCGACGCGCGGGGCAGTGCCGAGCACACAGGCGCGGTAGTCCTCCGGCTGCTCCTCGAACAGCGCGAAGCATGGCGCGGAGACCACGGCGGCGCGGATATGTTCCGTCGCGAGCAGGCGAGCGGCTTCCAGCGCGATCGAGACTTCGGAGCCGGTCGCCATCAACGTGACGTCGCGACCGCCGTCCGGCGAGACGATGAGGTAGGCGCCGCGCGCGACACGGTTCCTGCCGCGCACGTCGCTGCGGAATGTCGGCAGCGCCTGACGCGACAGACACAGCACGGAGGGGCGATCTTCCGCCTCGAGCGCGCAGTCCCAGGCTTCCAGCGTCTCGACCGCGTCGGCGGGGCGGAACACCAGAAGATTCGGGATGACGCGCAGCGCCGCGAGATGCTCGACGGGCTGATGCGTGGGACCGTCCTCGCCAAGACCGATGGAGTCGTGGGTCATCACATGGATGACGCGCAGCCGCATCAGGGCCGCAAGACGGATCGCCGGCCGGCTGTAGTCGGAGAAGGCGAGAAAGGTGCCGCCATAGGGGATGAATCCGCCATGCAACGCGAGGCCATTCATCGCGGCGGCCATGCCGTGCTCGCGGATGCCGTAGTGGATGTAGCCGCCGGCGAACGCCCCACGCGTCACCGGAGTCTGCGCTTTGGCGTGCGTGAGGTTCGAATGCGTCAGGTCCGCCGAGCCGCCGACCAGTCCGGGAATTGTCCCGGCAATGCCGTCGAGCACCTGTTGCGAGGCTTGCCGCGTCGCCAGCTTCGGACGCTCGCTGGCAAAGCGCTCGCGCAATTTCGCCGAGGCCTGGGCATAGGCCTCCGGCAGGGCAACGGCCTTGCCCTCGATGAACAGCTCGCGCTGCGCGGCCGTCGCGCATTCGTAGCGGTCGAGCCAGGCAAGACGCTCGACCTGCCCGCGCTGTCCGATCATCCGCCATGCCTTGAGGATCGGGATCGGGACCACGAAAGGCTGATAGTCCCAGCCGAGCGTCCGCCGCGCCGCCGCTGTTTGCTCGGTGCCGAGCGGCGCACCATGCGCCTTCTCGGTGCCCTGACGGTCCGGCGCGCCATAGCCGATGATGGTACGGCAGGCGATCAGCGACGGTCTTGTGCTCTCACGCTCTTCGGCAATCGCCTGCGCAACCGCTTCGGGGTCATGGCCGTCGACACGGCGGACCGACCAGCCGGACGCCGCAAAGCGCGCGAGCTGATCATCGGAAGTGGCCAGCGAGGTCGGCCCGTCGATGGAGATGCCGTTGTCGTCGAACAGCACAATCAAACGGCCGAGCTGGAGATGACCGGCGAGCGAGATCGCCTCCTGGCTGATGCCTTCCATCAGGCAGCCGTCGCCCGCGATCACATAGGTGAAGTGATCGACCAGGCCGTCGCCGTGCCGTGCATTGGCCATGCGCTCGGCGAGCGCCATGCCGACAGCGGTCGCAATCCCCTGCCCCAGCGGCCCGGTCGTGGTCTCGACACCCGGCGTGTGGCCGTATTCCGGATGCCCCGGCGTCTTCGAGCCCCACTGCCGGAACGCCTTGATGTCGTCCAGGCTGACGTCGCCGCCGGTGAGATGCAGCAGCGCATAGAGCAGCATCGAACCGTGGCCCGCCGACAGCACGAAGCGGTCGCGATCCGGCCAATTCGGGTGAGCCGAGTCGAATTTCAGGAACCGCGAGAACAGCACGGTTGCGACGTCGGCCATGCCCATGGGCAGGCCGGGATGGCCGGACTGCGAGGTCTCGATCGCATCGACCGCGAGGAAGCGGACGGCATTGGCGAGATCGTTGTGCGCGACTGCCGTGATGTCGGCTTCAGCGTGGACGGAGATGTTCATCGGATTCTCTCCCTGTTCACTTCAGATTTCGCTTGCGCTCGATCAGCTGCATGATCAGCGGCGTCAGGATCAGCTGCATCGCCAGATCGAGCTTCGCGCCTGGACACACGATGGAGTTCGCGCGGGACATCCAGCTGTGGGGAAGCATCGACAGCAGATAGGGGAAGTCGATGCCGCGCGGATTCTTGAAGCGGATCACGACCATCGATTCGTCCGGCGTCGGGATCCAGCGCGCGATGAACGGATTGGAGGTGTCCACCGTCGGCACGCGCTGGAAGTTGATGTCGGTCTCGGTGAATTGCGGGCAGATGTAGTGGATGTAGTCGGGCATCCGCCGCAGGATGGTGTCGGTGACGGCCTCGGTCGAATAGCCGCGGGCGCTGCGGTCGCGGTGCAGCTTCTGGATCCATTCGAGATTGATGACCGGCACGACGCCGATCTTGAGATCGGCGTAGCGCGCGACATTGACCTTGTCGGTGACGACGGCGCCGTGCAGGCCCTCGTAGAACAACAGGTCCGAATTTTCCGGCAGCCGCTCCCACTCGGTGAAGGTCCCGGGCGCCGTACCATGCAGTGCGGACTCCTCGGCATCATGGACATAGTGCCGCGTCGTCGCGGTGCCGGTCTCGCCATAGTCGCGGAAGGCACGCTCCAGCTCCTCGAACAGGTTGGTCTCGGGGCTGAAATGGCTGAAATGCTTGTTGCCGCGTTCGGCCTCCTGCGCCATCTGCGTGCGCATCTCGGCACGATCATAGCGATGGAAGGCGTCGCCCTCGATGTAGACGGCGTTGACCTTCTCGCGGAAGAAGATCTGCTCGAACGTCTTCTTGACCGAGGTGGTGCCGGCGCCGGAGGAGCCGGTGATGGAGATGATCGGATGCTTCCTGGACATGGGTCGCCTCGCTCACAGCCGGAAGAAGCCGCGCCGCGCGAACAGCGGTGCGGAGATGCTGGCGACCAGCAGCGGATCGCAATGCAGTTCCTCGACGCGCTGCACCTCGTTGCTCGAGCCCATGATCAGCGGCACGCGCTGGTGCAGGCTCTGCGCCGATAGCTCGAGGATGCGCTCGCGCCCGGTCGTGGCGGAGCCGCCGGCCTGTTCGATGATCATGGCCATCGGGTGCGCCTCGTAGGTGAGGCGCAAGCGGCCGTCGCCATAGCCGGGGCGCGCGTCCGAGGGATAGAGGAACACGCCGCCGCGGGTGAGTATTCGGTAGGCCTCCGCAACCAGCGAGCCGATCCAGCGCATGTTGAAATTGTGGTTGGCGGGCCCTTCGACGCCGGCAAGACATTCGTCGACGAAGGCGCGGACCGGCGTATCCCAGTGGCGGCGGTTCGACGCATTGATCGCGAATTCTTCGCACGTCTCGGAGATCTGCACGGCGCTGCGCGCGAGGCGGAAGCAGCCCGCCCTGCGGTCGAGCGTGAAGATGTCGACGCCGTCGCCGAGCGTCAGCACCAGTGAGGTCTGCGGCCCATAGGTGACGAACCCCGCGGCAAGCTGCGCCGAGCCGCGCTGATGGAAGGCGAGAGCCAGGTCATCCGGGGCAGGCAGGATCGAGAAGATCGTGCCGACGGTCATGTTGATGTCGATGTTGGAGGAGCCGTCGAGCGGATCGATCGCGACGCAGATTTTTGCCTCGCGGTCGCCGATTTGCGGCTCGCGCATCTCCTCCGACGCGAGCGCCGCGATCGGCAGTCTGCTGAGACAGCGGCGCAGGATCGCATCGGCCTGGAGGTCGAGGTCGCGCTGGAGATCGCCGTCGCTGTTGCGGCCGGTGGTCAGGCCCGATGCGTCCGCGGAATCGCCGGTGGCGATGAGGTCGGCGATCTCGATCGCCGCCGCCGCGATGGCATCGACTGCGGCTGCCACGGCCAGCGCATGCGGCGCCGTCTCGGAATACCGTTGAAGGTGGTCGTCCAACCTGAGTTGCCCGGTCATCTGCGTCCATCCCCTTGCGGGCGCCGCTTCCAGTTCCCTCCCCGCTGGAGGTCGGTGCGGTCGGTCCCAACACGAGGAGATTGACAGGGGCGGCTTAATAAGGAAAATTTCTATTCATAATGAGTGCCAAAGAATTTTCTTATAATGGCCCCGGCCACGCAGCGGCCCAGCTCCGGCATCTGACGATCCGGCAGCTGCGCTCGCTTGCGGCGCTCTCGGCGAAGGGCAGCGTCACTGCGGCCTCGAGCCAGCTCGGCCTGACCCAGCCAGCCGTCACCCAGCAGCTCCGGCAGCTCCAGGACCTCGCCGGCCTGCCGCTGGTGCAGCGGACCGGCGACGGCATGCTGCTGACGGAGGCAGGCAAGGAGGTGCTGACGCTCGCCGAACGCGTCGAGGCCGCGATCATGGACTGCCAGGGCGCGCTCGATCTGCTCGCTGGACGGACCGGCGGCACGGTGCATCTCGGCGCGGTCTCGACCGCGAAATACTTCGTGCCGCATGCGATCGCGGCGTTCTCGAAGCGGCATCCGAAGATCGAGATCAAGCTCACGATCGGCAATCGCGAGGAGATCCGCGAGGCCATGCACGGCTACGATCTCGATTTCGCCGTGATGGGTCGGCCACCGGCCGACGTCAGCGTCGACGTGCGTCAGCTCGGGCGCAATCCGCACATCATCGTCGCGCGCAAGGGGCACTGGCTGGGGAAGGATTCCGGCCTCAACCTGACCGACCTCGTGCACGAGACCTTCCTCACCCGCGAGCCGGGATCAGGGACGCGCACGCTGATGGAAGGCATGTTCCAGAGATCGGATCTCGAGCCGATCATCGGCATGGAGATGAGCAGCAACGAGACCATCAAGCAGGCCGTCATCGCCGGGCTCGGCATCGCCTTCATCTCGGCCCACACGGTGGCGCATGAGCTCGCCGAAGGTCGTCTCATCGTGCTCGATGTCGCGGGCCTTCCGATCGTCCGGCAATGGTACGTGATCCGCCGCAGCGACAAGGTGCTGCTGCCACCGGCGCAGGCGATGTTCGATTTCCTGGGCTCCGAGGGCTCGAACTATTTGCCCGACGTGCCCGAGTTCGGCGGGCAATAGCCTGCCGATACTCACCCCATCAGCTTCATCGCGATCGTCGCGGCCAGAACGACGATGATCTGGAGCAGACGCTCCGTCGTGAAGATGCGGTTGAAGGTGGTCATCGCTTGGCCCGGCCGACGTAGGAGATCTCGATCGGCGTGTTGCTAGCACACGCGGGCGCCGAGATAACTCCGTAGTCGCCACGGATCCTGCCGGTGCGCCGAAACATGTGATCGCCTGGAACCCGACAAGTTTCGAACGATTCAAATCATCCTGCGCGGAATGGCCGCGCGGTCACTTTGTTCATGCACACAGTGACTTCGCGTGCACGGATGCGCCTTGCCCCGCATCCGGCCGTGCAATGGGGAATCCGGGCGAGTTTTGAAAGAGTCGGGGAGGGCGCGATGAGCCACATCGCCGCCGCGGGAGAGCTTTTGTCTGCCGCAAGCTACATGTCCAAGCGCAATTTTTCGGGTATCGGAGGCGTGTTGACCGCGCTGATGACGTCAGCTGCGTTCTTCGCCAGTCCGCAGGCCTTTGCGCAATCCACGCCCGCGCAAGGCGTGACGATTCCATCCGTCACCGTGACCGCGCCGGACGCACAGCGCCGTACCAATCCCGCTTCGGCCGCACGCCGGTCGAGCGGCACGCGGAGCCGCCGGACGCAAACGGCACGGCGGCCGGGGACGACCGCCGCGCCACAACCCTTCCTGCCATCGCAGGACGCGCGCACCGGCACCGTCGGCTATTTCGCCAACAGCACCTCCGTCGCCACCAAGTCGAACACGCCCATCGTCAACATCCCGCAATCGCTTTCCGTCATCACCCAGCAGCAAATCCGCGACCAGAATTATCAGGGCTTGACCGATGTCACGCGCTACGTCCCGAGCGTCGCCGTCCACCAGGGCGAAGGCAATCGCGACGAGCTCGTCATCCGCGGCGTCGATTCCAGCGCCAACTTCTTCGTCAACGGCTTTCGTGACGACGTGCAATATTTCCGCGACCTGTACAACGCGCAAAGCATCGAGGTGCTGAAGGGCCCGAGCGCCCTGACCTTCGGCCGCGGCGCCGGCGGCGGCGTGCTCAACCGCACCCTCAAGGAGGCCGATGGCACCCGCATCTACCAGGCGACGGGGCAAACGGGCTCGTGGGGCGACCGGCGCGTCACGCTCGACGCGGGCCAAGCCGTCAACGACAACGTGGCGGCACGGCTGAACGTGTTCTACGAGGGCAGCGATGCCTTCCGCGACTTCAATCATCTCGAGCGCTACGGCATCAACCCGACCGTCACGCTGAAGCCCGACGACTTCACCAAGATCAAGCTGTCCTACGAATATTACCACGACGGCCGCACCGCCGATCGCGGCAATCCCTCGCAGGGCCTTCCCGGCGGCGTCACGCGATTCAATCCGACGACACCGTTCGCGCCGAACGGCAATCTTCAGACCTTCTTCGGCAGCCCCAGCCTCAACACCGCGCAGGCGACCGTGCAGACCGGCATGGCGATCATCGAGCACGACTTCCAGAACGGACTGTCGGTGCGCAACGGCACGATGGCGGCCGACTACCAGAAGTTCTACCAGAACGTCTATCCCACCGGCGGGCCGCTCGCCGGTGCCGTCAACGCAGCCGACACCGCGGTCAACCTTGGCGCCTATCAGCACACGACCAACCGCGACAACGTCTTCAACCAGACCGACTTCACCTACAAGGGCTGGACTGGGCCGATCGCGCACACGGTGGGCTTCGGCACCGAGTTCGGCCGCCAGACCGGTGTCGACATCCGCAACACCGGCGTCTTCCCGAACGGCACCAACACCATCGTGCAGAACCCGTTCGCTCCGACCTATTTCGGACCGGTCACCTTCGTCCACCACTTCACCGGCACCAACACCGATGGCGTCACGACACCGGATTCGAACAGTAAATATGCGCTCAACGTCGAGTCCGGTTACCTGCGCGACACCATCGAATTCTCACGCGCGCTCCAGCTCATCGTGGGCACGCGGTTCGACCGCCTCGAGATGTCGGCGCTGGACATGAACACCAACCTCAACCGCAACCGCACCGACAATCTGGTGTCGCCGCAAGCGGCCGTCCTCCTCAAGCCGATGGAGACGATGTCGGTCTACACCGCCTACAGCATCTCCTATTTGCCCGCGTCCGGCGACCAGTTCTCCTCGCTCAACGACGGCACGCTGATCCTCCAGCCGCAGAAGTTCGAGAACACCGAGGTCGGCATGAAGTGGAACATCAATCCGAGGCTGCTGTTCTCGACCGCGATCTACAACCTCAACCGCACCAACCAGCCGATCGCGGACGGCAACAATCCCGGCTTCTTCCTGCCCTCCGGCAGCACGCTGACGCGCGGCTTCGAGGCGAGCCTCGTCGGCTACGTCACCGAGCAATGGCAGTCCACGCTCGGTTATGCCTATACCGATGCGAAGATCACCAGCGCGACGTCGGCGACCGTGGTGCCGGGCAATCGCGTGCAGCTGGTGCCGTACAATCAGTTCGCCTGGTGGAACAAGTACCAGTTCACGCCGATGTGGGCGGCCGCGCTCGGCATCATCTATTTCGGCGATTCCTTTGCATCGTCGGATGACACGGTGAGACTGCCGAGCTTCGTGCGCTTCGATGCCGGCGTCTACGCCACGATCGATGCCAACTGGCGAGCGCAGCTCACGGTCGAGAACATCTTCAACCGCGGCTATTGGGCGTCCGCCGACGGCAACAACAACATCTCGCCCGGCCAGGGCCGCACCGTGAGGGTCCAGGCGAGCTACCGGTTCTGACGGCTATGGCGCGAACGTCTGCGTCCCATCGCGTGTCGTTCGCGCCGTTCGTCATCGATACGAATACCTGTGATGGTTAACGATCAGGCAGCGCGCTGGACGGCGGCGTAATCCGCGCGCGCGGCGAAATAGGCTTCCAGCTCCGACAGCGCCCGCGCTTCCCACTCGCTCGCCTGCTCCAGAAGCGACCAGCTCTGGCCCGGGCGGAATGCAGCGGTCTGGCGATAGAGCGATGCGATGCCGCGATAGCGGCGCACGTTCTCAAAGATGGCGTGACCGTTCATGTTCAAAAACTCCCTCGTCATTCCCGGGGGAGAAATTGCGGCCAAATCTTTTTCGAAAAGTTAGCGGCGCGCACCAAGCTCGCGGATGGTTGCCGGACTGTTGCGCCGGCGCAACGCGCCCCTTCCGCACGAGGCGGATTTATTGCGAATTCGTTGCCGTGCTCTCGCCCGAGGGCTTCAGCCCGCCGCGGCTGATCATTGCCATCATCTCGCGGCAGAGATCGGCAAGGCCGATCAAGAGCACCGCGAGCAGGCAGAACAGGTTGATGGAATCCGCGCCCGCGCTGGAGAGCGGCATGAACTGGAAGAACGGCGGGATGAACGCCCACCACACCAGCGGAACGGTGAGCAGCGCGGCGAACACCGCCGCCGGCGCGCCCGCGACGATTCCGAGCACGAACAGGCTAGGCAGGAACGCCGCGAAATAGAGCTTGGCGCCGAGTGCGACGCAGACGCCTTGAAGCGCGGCCGACACGGCGACGACGATAAATCCGAGCAGAAACGCCTGCCACGACCATGGCCGTACCCGCGGTACGCCAACCAGTCCCGCACGCCTCATCAGCCTCCCCCTGCCGCCCGTTAACCGGGCTCGCTTGCGACCAAAGTACTACAGCCGCAGGGAAACCGCGAGACGGAAATCGCACGGTGCCGGGCTGCGTATCCAGGGCTTGGTAAACGGCCGCGGGCACGATCGTACCGCTACTCTGTCGCCGCATAGAGCAGGCCCGCGACGGGCAGAGCAAGGCCAATGGCCGACGCCAGCGTCCAGCCGCCTTGCGCGAAGGCCCAGGCGCCAACCGCAGAGCCGGCAGCGCCGGCGGCGAAGAACGTCGCCATATAGAGGCCGTTGAGACGGCTGCGGTGCTCATGCCCGAGCGCGAAGATGGCGCGGAAGCCCAGCACGACGTTCCCCTGGACACCGATATCGATAGCGATCGCGGCCACGACCAGGCAGGCGAGATTCAGCGTCGAGCCGGCCGCACCGACATAGGTCACCAGGAAGCCGGCGGCCGCGAGCAGCATGGCGACCAGCGTCGCGATGCGGCTATGGCCGCGATCGGCGAGCCGTCCCGCGATTGGCGCGGCGAACACGCCGGCGACGCCGGCGAGCGCGAACAGCGCGATGCCGCGCTGGGAGAAGCCGAATTCACTGGCGAGCTGGAGTGGCGCCACCGTCCAGAACAGGGTGAAGGCACCGAACAGGCTCGCCTGATAGAGCGCGCGGCGCCGGAGCAGCGGCGTGGTCCGCGCCAGATGCGGCATCGACAGCAGCAGCGTGCCGTAATGCATGCGCGCGACCGGCTTGCGCTTGGGCAACGTCGTCCACAACACCGCCGCGAGCACGATCATCAGCGCGGCGGACATGAAGAACACCGCGTGCCATGACAGCGCTGCCGTGACAAAGCTCGACACCGGCCGCGCCAGCATGATGCCCAGCATCAATCCGGTCGAGACATTGCCGACGACGCGGCCGCGAATGGCTTCCGGCGCAAGGTGTGCAGCGTAGGGAATGATGATCTGCACGGCGACCGAGCCGAGGCCGATGAACAGCGCGGCGATCAGGAACGGCAGCGCGTGGGTGGCGAACGCGGCGGCCAGAAGCGCCGCGGCGCCGAGCGTGATGACAGAGCAGATCAGCGCGCGGTTCTCGACGAGGTCGCCGAGCGGCACGATGAAGAGAAGCCCCACGCCGTAGCCGATCTGCGTCATGGTGACGATCAGCCCGGCCGCCGCATGCGAGAGGCCGAGCGCGGCGCTGATCGGGGCGATCAGCGGCTGGGCGTAGTAGATGTTGGCGGCGACCATGCCGCAGGCCGCGGCAAGCACGAAGGTCAGTCGCTGCGACACCGCATCCGGCCCGGGTGCGGTCTCGATCGTGGCATTCATCGTCATTCCAACAGACTCCAGATATCGGGAATGATCATTCCCTAATATGACACAAATTCAGTCGAGCAGTTTCATCGCGACGCCGACCAGGCGCTCGCCGTCGAGCGGCAGGCGCGCCTTGCCGACGACGCGCATTCCCTGCGTGATGCAGATCATCAGCCGCGCGGTGTCGTCGGTCGCAACATGGGCGGGAATCGAGCCATCGGCCTGGCCCTCGCGAATGAGGCCGGCGATGAAGGCCTCGTTGGTCTCGAGCTGGGCGTTGACGCGGGCACGGACGTCCGGATCGAGCGCGGCGAGCTCGACCGCGCCGCCGACCACGATGCAGCCGCGACGGCCCTCGATCCCCTGGGAGTGCTCGACATAGGACAGCAACATATGGCGCAGTCGCTCGCGACCGTTGGCGCCGCGCGCCGCCGCGCTGCGGGTCTGCTCCCGGCGCACCGCGGCATAGCGCTCGAAAGCGGCCAGGAACACGGCCTGCTTGTCGCGAAACGCCTTGTAGACACTGCCGGTGGCAAGCCGCATCGCGGCTGTCAGGTCGCCGATCGAGGTGGCATGATAGCCCCGCTCGCAAAATACGCGTACGGCGCGGTCGAGCGCGGTGTCCATGTCGAATTCCCGGGGACGGCCGGGTGGACGGGCAGCAGGCTGGGGACGGCGCGCGGCTTTTTGCATTGCGGGATAATAGGGAATGATTGTTCCCGAATCAAGGCACGGAGTTGTGAATGGGGGGTGGATGGAAGGCACGCTCTCTCCGCATCGTCATTGCGAGCGTAGCGACTTGTCCGCCGAAGCTTCAGCGAAGGCGGAAGCAATCCAGAATCCCTCCGCGGAAAGGCTCTGGATTGCTTCGCTGCGCCCGCAATGACGGAGCAAGGGGCATCGGCGTCGTCCTCCAAGTACCACAGTCATTCCCCGCGACCCGGCTACGCCAAGGCTTCGCCGGGGCTGAGGTCCAGGGCCGCCGAAGCTTTAGCGTAGGCGGCAAGCGGGGAATCCAGTACGCCGCGGCCTCTCGGCTCAATCACAGCCGTCTCTGCAATGCTGGATCGCCCGGTCAAGCCGGGCGACGACAGCGAGTGCCTGGTCGCAGACACGCCTTCGCATCCTCGCGGCCCAATTCGCCCGAGCTTTGCTTGGTCGCTCCACCCTCTCTAAGCCAAGAGGGCGCAGGGAAGGCCGGGTGCTGACCTCGCACCCGCGGTCCGCTGCGCGAAGATGGTGCGCAGGGAAACCGCACAGCAGCAGGTGGTGCCAATCACTCGGCCTTCCCTGCGCGATGGTTGGACGGCTTATGCCGTGCTCTCCCGGGAGCCGAATTCCTTCTGGCCTCCCTCACGCCTGCGAAAGTCACCAGCACCGCGCCGGTTGACGCGACTGCCGCATTCGCAAAGCACTTGACCGTAGCAACGACGGCCAGGACCACACGGTTTTGCCGTACGCACGGCCCGCCATTTCGCCGCAGTTTTTCCAGCCCTGTCGACGGAGCCGGAAACTTGCAGACGAGACGAACCTGACAGCGCCGCTCATCCGGCACGAAGTCTTGGGCTCACGGAGAGCAATCCGCCCTGCCCTTGGCCTCTCGCGCCCGACGCTGCCGCGTCCACCGCAAGCCCGGCTCGCGACAGTGACGACACAAGATCGCCCCTCTTGGTGAGCCGGGATGGGCGACACATACGCCAATTCCGAATTTCGGTAAAGTGGAATATTCTTGCAAGCGCAACTTGACACCGGCGCAGATCGGAATGACCCGGTGTTTTGCCCGACGGCCGGGGTCAGCGGGGCGTGACTGGCAGCACGCCTGTGCGAAGTGGCGGCGGCATGCCCCACCGCATCAACACCATCCTGCGTCTGTGTTGCGGACGACCGGCGCAGGATAGTCGGGAAACACGCCGGGCATCGGTGCGAGGTTGCCGACGTATCGGTTGGCGACGCGAAACAGTGCGGCGACGCAGCTTGGTTCGTCGCGATGCTGTAGAGGTTGCACATGCGGTTCGCGGGCTAACGCTTTTTAAAGTCCGTTAGCTTGCGCAGGTAGTAGCCTTGTCGCTGAACGGCGAGCTTAATGTTCTCACTGACGCTCGCTACTTTTTTCTTCTTATGCCATCTGCCTGACGCGTCGGGAAGCGGAATTGGCAAACCATTTCGCACAACCAACAGATCTCGCCTGGTGTTAAGATACACATCGAACATTCTAAGGCCCCCAGCCGATTGTCAGAGTATCGCGGGGAGCAGAAATAGCAAACAACTCCGCCCGGCCTACGATGGACTAGCACGCCGCTACAGATTGCGGTGGATGGCGTGCCGGCACGCCGGCACAACGGAGGCGACGTAGGACCTGTGTCGCGACTTGAGCGGCGGTCATCATGTGTCGTCATCCAGTGGCGGCTCACCTCACTTGTCGGCCATCTCCTGTTAGACCTTGGCAATCTCTGTGCGCACCTCGAACACACATGCTCGATGGCGCGCCGGGCCGCAAGATCGCTACGTCGCGCACCGTGCAGGATAGATGCCATCAAAACGGTGCCAGCAATGCCGCTTTAGCCACACTTACCGGTGAGGACCTGATCTTGAAACGTAGGAGAGTACGTCATTCCGCTGACCGATCAGTCGCGAAATTATGTTGGCGAACTGAACGAGAGAAAAAATTGCGAGGAATTCCAAAATCATTTCGAAAAGCCTCCGGGTTCGAAAATTCGCTGTCGTAAAACACGCCCCAGCCCGGAGACCGCAAATCTAAAACTGTTTGTTGCGGCGTAAACGCAAAATGGAACAGTTCAACGAAGAAACAATAAATCAGTTGCCTTTCGGCAACAGCATGAGGAGATTGCAGCGTTCTCGAAAACACGCTGTCATTGCCGCGCCGTGCGCAGCATCGGCTTCACTGCGCGACGATTGCCGCCGCTCGCGCCGCAGGTATCGCAGATAAGCGACGCGGCTCTGATCGAGCGGGAAGCCGTCACCTTGCCGCTGGATTACGCCTTCGGCTTCGAGCTTGCCGATGTAGGTCCGGCTGCAATCGAGGTGCTGCGCCAGCGCCGACGCGCTGACGGTCTCGGCGCTTCTGGATCGCGGTCGAGGAACAGGCTTGGCGACGGGCGCGACGGTTTCGGTCATCAGCGTCATTCCTGCTGCATCGCAGCGGGATAGCTCACTTTCGCTTCCGGCGGCAGAGCGGACCATATCCAGATTTGCTGCTGGTCGACCTTGGGCGCGATTGCGCCTAACCGGACCTTGCCATGCGGTCTTGAACTCATTCGTTGACGAGGGCGTGTATTGCCCCGTGACCCAAATCCCTTATGTTTATTCGTAGCAGTGATCGGAGCCGGCCCATGTTTCCGTTAATTGTTGCTGCA
Source organism: Bradyrhizobium sp. 482_C4_N1_8 (assembly GCF_052075965.1). NCBI lineage: Bacteria > Pseudomonadati > Pseudomonadota > Alphaproteobacteria > Hyphomicrobiales > Nitrobacteraceae > Bradyrhizobium > Bradyrhizobium sp. 482_C4_N1_8. The sequence continues at coordinate 7,208,567 of NZ_CP197231.1, forward strand.
ATCCTTTATCTCAGCCTCATCTCTGCGTGCGGGCACTATACTGCGAACTATGCCGAACAGAGGGGACGCTCTAGGGCCGCCTGGTTCATCTGGGGCGGATTGCTTTATCCACTCCCCTACATTGCGTTGGCACTCTTACCGCCAGTCCGCCGGGAGACGCCGGTCTAAGTCCGCCTCGCTTGGCGGCTTTTCTTGAGTGTCGCCTTTGGGCCCATCGCGTCATTTCGCTGCAAAGCGCTCGCTGCTCGCTATCGGCGCATAGCGAACGTTCCGGCGTCCCCTGCAACTGCAACCACGCATTTTCTCGCACCAGATATTCTCAATAGGTGCGGTGGCGCGGTCCCCGCGTTTCTTTTTGCCCTCTGAAGAACCCTGACGACCGATTGCGGAGGGACCGCCCATCCTTCGACGGTCGCCGCCAGCCATTGCGGGCATCACGTCATCACCACGACACGGTGCGAGCCATCGACGATGCCGCGTTCGGGGCCGACATTCGCTGGCTTTCTGACCCAAAACAACCGTAGGCATTATTCCGAGAACCGTGTAGCCTCCCCGCACCGTCACGCTCTTTGCTTGCCGGAAGCTGCTGCCCACAAAACGGAGAAACGCCGAACTCTCCGCTTCTCTTCAAATTGCAGCCTTGGTGCCATTGGCAGGCGCGATCTTCAGAACCAGCCATTCACAGATCACCAGCGTGCGCGTCGCATAGGCGCGCCCGACTGGCGGACACGATCAGATCAAAGAGGGCAAAGTCATGAGCAAAAGCTTATCGCTGCTGCTGGTGCTGTTGTTCGTCACTATCGGCCATGCGCGGGCGGACCCGCTCAATGAGGACATGACGAAACTCAATGCGCAATGGGATGCAGCGATCAACGATCCAAATTTCGATGCCTTGCTGCCAATGTATGCCACCGATGCCAGTCTAATCCCGCCCGGCGCACCGCCCGTTTCGGGTGCGACTGCGATACGCGACTTCTTTGCCAAAAGGGGAACGAGCGTCAGAAATCACAAGCTTGAACTTGTTGAGGTTTTGCCAATGGGGAACTACGCATACGTGACCTCCCGCTTCAAAGCTTCCTTGGTCAAAGGCGAGGAAACGACCAAGCTGTCCGGAAGCACCGTTAAGCTTTACGAACACCAGTCCAACGGCGAATGGAAGGTTAAGTCCCACATTTTCGTTCGGGAATAGCCAGCCAAACATTACGAGCCGAATGAGCCGGGATGGGCTACACATACGCCATTTCCGAAATTCGGTAAAGTGGAATATTTGGCGCGATTGGGTTGACAGCAAAGCGAAACACCCGGGCATGCCACCGTCATTCCGGAGCGCGGCGAAGCGGCGAGCTATGATGCGCAATTGCGCATCTGAGATCCCATGTCGCCGCGCAACTGCGGCCCGATGGATTCCGGGCTCAATGCTGCACATCGCCCCGGAATGACGAAGGGGAGAGTGTCACCGCTTCGGCCGCCCGGCAGGCCTTCGCCCTCAGCCGACGCGCTGGCACTCTCCTTGCTGCTCGCCCGCCAATCCCTCAGACCCGCAGTGGGTCTGTTTCATAGTGAGGCGATCCCATGCAATCGACGTCCCGTTTCGAAGCGACCATCCCGACACAGCTCCACGTCCTGATCTCCGATCTGCGTTGGCGCACGCAAATGCTCGACGCCGACATTCAGGAGGAAGAGCGGAGGGCCGGAATCTCCGATCCAAACAATCTCGCCTACCCGATGCTCGCGCAGAACCTGAGAGCCCGGCGCGACAATCTCCAGGTGAGCATCGCGATCCTGGAAAGCCGCATCGAAAAGCGATCAACCGAGTGGCCGAGCGCCGCCTGACGCGGATCGTGCCGGGCCCGACCAGGCACCGCGACGGCATCTACAGAAGGGCGCGGGCGATGGGCGATAGCCCTGTCCGCGCCGGTCAACGCGCAGGAACCCGCGTTGCCCTTTTGCAACGGTTCCCCGCCGTCTGAAGCCGGACAAAAGAAACTCCCATTCCAGCCACGAACCCCGCTCACAACGCCGTGAGACTAGCAGGGGAACTACGATGCGTGCACAGCGCGTTTGGAAAGTGAATGGGGCCGCCAGCATCGGGCAGCTCCAATCGAGACTGGATGACCTGAACAAGCGTCTCGGTCAGCTCGAAAGCCAGCATCCGGCGAACTGGAGGCTCGAAGAACTGAGATCCAGCGCGCTGAGCCTGTCGCGCGAGATCGACGACATCCGCTGCGCCGAGGCGACGGCGGCCTTGAGCGAGCTCTTGCGGAAGTAGAGCTTCGGGCGATTCGAGCGACGCGCAAGGAACCAACCTTCCTCGACGCCATTGCCATGCTGAGCATGGAGCAGAATCATGACCAGGCACCTGACGCGAGCCCATCTCGCGCGCGGGGTGGCCGGCGCGGTGTCCACGCTGGTCCTGTGCGCGACGGCAGCATTCACCATCGCGCACCACTTCGCGCTGTGAGGGATTTTGCATGACATCCGATCCCGAGGAGTCGGTGAGGCTGCAAGGTTTTGGTGAGATGACGTTGCGCACTGCTGTCGCGACGCTGATGGCGCTGGCGCCGCGCGAGCGATCCGACGCCGCCATCTTCCGTGTCCGCGACGACGTGCGTTTGGCCTCGAGCGAGATCGCCGAACTTGCCTCGGACTGGGGCATGACACCGATGGCTGAAGTCAGGTCTCCAAGCCTCGTCCCGGAGCAGCACTGGCCGGACATCGTTCGCGGCATGGTGCGCGAGGCGCCACTGCCGGCACTGATGGTGGCGTTCCTGGTGGGCGTGCTGGTGGCGCGGCGGTAGTCTACTGACCTACTGTCCAGCATCGGACCATCGGCCGGCGAATGTAGAGCCATGCCGCCGCGGCAGATGCCCCTGCCCAACCAAATCGGCCGTGGACCCGCCCCGAAAATCGTTGCAAAAAGGCACTCCCGAGGCGCTGGCGGCCGGTCCGCCAAGCCTCTGGAAAACGTCGACTTTTGGAAGAATGGTCGGAGTGGCAGGATTCGAACCTGCGACCCCTGCGTCCCGAACGCAGTGCTCTACCGGGCTGAGCCACACTCCGACAAGAAGGCGGCTTATAGCGTCGGGTTTGACGCACCGCAAGCGGCCGGCATGAGGAATTTTGTCCCTGTGAAAACGGGTCTTGAAACGCTGATTTTACCGGCCGGCGCGGCCGGCGCGGAAGCTGCCGCCCGGATTTTGGCCGCCGGCGGGCTGGTCGCGTTTCCGACCGAGACGGTCTACGGGCTCGGGGCGGACGCCGCCAATGCCACCGCGATCGCCCATCTTTACGCCGCCAAGGGGCGGCCGGCCTTCAACCCGCTGATCGCCCATGTCGCCGATCTCGCCGCCGCGCGCCGGATCGGGCGGTTCGACGCGCGTGCGTTGAGGCTTGCGGAAGCGTTCTGGCCGGGGCCCCTGACGCTCGTGGTCCCGAAAACGGACGACTGTCCGGTGGCCGAGTTGGCCACCGCCGGGCTCGACACGGTCGCGATCCGCATTCCCGCCCATCCGGTGGCGGAGGCGATCCTGCGCGCCTTCGGCGGGGCCGTGGTGGCGCCGTCGGCCAACATCTCCGGCCATGTCTCGCCGACACTGGCAGCCCATGTCGAAAGCGACCTTGCCGGGCGGATCGACCTGATCGTCGACGGCGGACCTGTTACGGTCGGCGTCGAATCGACCATCGTCGGCTGTTTCGACGCCCCGATGCTGCTGCGCCCCGGCGGGCTGTCGCGCGAGCGGATCGAGGCCGTGCTCGGCGCGCCGCTGGCGCGGCCGCCTGTAGAGGCCGAGAGCGACGACAGCCAGCCGCTGGCGCCGGGCATGCTGGCCTCGCACTACGCGCCGCGCGCCAGCGTGCGGCTCAATGCGCGTGATGTGGCCGCGGGCGAAGCGCTGCTCGCGTTCGGCCCCGATCGCCTGCCGGGCCTGGAGGCCGCCGCCGCTGTCATGAATTTGTCGCCCGCGGCTGATCTCGATGAAGCCGCCACCAATCTGTTCGGCTATCTTCGCGCCCTCGATGCGACGAGCCCGCGAGCGATCGCGGTGATGGCGGTGCCGGAAGAAGGACTTGGCGAGGCCATCAACGACCGGCTGCGCCGGGCCGCGGTCGCCCGATAGCGCATGATCCGGAAAAGTATGCAGCGGTTTTCCGATAAGATCATGCGCAAGAGATAAGAGCGAAGAAGAGACAAGAGCATGAACGTCAATAAATCTGCCACCCCGCCGCTTGCGCCAGAGCTGATCGAACAATTCCGCAAGATCGTCGGCGACCGACATGCCATCACCGACGCGGCCGACATCGAGGCCTACGTTACCGAGGAGCGCAACCTGTTTCACGGCCGCTCGCCGCTGGTCCTGCGCCCGGGCTCGACGGCGGAGGTCTCGGCGATCTGCAAGCTCGCCTCCGCGCACGGAATCGCGCTGGTGCCGCAGGGCGGCAACACCGGGCTCGTCGGCGGCCAGACGCCCCACAACGGCGAAGTGGTGGTGTCGCTGCGCCGGCTCGACAAGATCCGCGAGGTCGACACCGCCTCCAACACCATGACCTGCGAGGCCGGCGTCGTGCTCCAGGTCGCGCAGCAGAAGGCGGCCGACGTGGACCGGCTGTTTCCACTCTCGCTCGGCGCCGAAGGAAGCTGCACCATCGGCGGCAATCTCTCGACCAATGCCGGCGGCACCGCCGCGCTCGCCTATGGCGTGGCGCGCGAGATGGCGCTGGGGCTCGAGGTGGTGCTCGCCGACGGTCGCGTGCTCAACGTGTTGTCGAAGCTGAAGAAGGACAACACCGGCTACAATCTGCACAACCTCTTCATCGGCGCGGAAGGCACGCTCGGCATCATCACCGCGGCCACGCTCAAGCTGTTTCCGAAGCCGCGGGCGGTCGAGACCGCGTTCGTCGGGCTAAAATCGCCGGCGGCGGCGCTGAAGCTGCTGACCATCGCGCAAGGCGAAGCTGCGAACGCGCTGACGAGCTTCGAGTTGCTGTCGGAGATGGCGGTCGACTTCTCGGTCCGCCACGGCATCGACGTGCGCGATCCGCTCGAAGCAAAACATCCCTGGTACGTGCTGATGGAATTGTCCTCGCCCGGCGATGATGCCCGCACGCCGCTGGAGACGATCCTGACGCGCGCCATGGAAGACGAGATCGTCGACGACGCCGTGATCGCGGCCAACCTCACCCAGCGCAACGGCTTCTGGAAGCTGCGCGAGGAAATGTCGTCGGCGCAGAAGCCGGAGGGCGGCTCGATCAAGCATGACATCTCCGTGCCGGTCGCCGCCGTGCCCGCCTTCATCGACGAAGCCAATGCCGCCGTCGTGAAACTGATCCCCGGCGCACGGCCGGTGCCGTTCGGCCATCTCGGCGACGGCAATCTGCATTACAATGTCAGCGAGCCCATCGGCGCCAACACCGCGGACTATCTGGCGCGCTGGCATGAGATGAATGCGGTCGTGTTCGAGATCGTGCTGCGCATGGGCGGCTCGATCTCGGCCGAGCACGGCATCGGCGTGCTCAAGCGCGACGAACTGCCCGAGGTGAAGGACAAGACCGCGATCGAGCTGATGCGCGCGATCAAGGCGATGCTGGATCCGCAGGGCATCATGAATCCGGGGAAGGTGCTGTGAGCGTCTCCCTTACGATCGATGCGATCGATGATGCCGATGTCGAGCCCGTCGTCGCGCTGTGGCAACGCTGCGGCCTGACGCGCCCCTGGAACGATCCGCATGCCGACATCGCGCTGGCGCGGCGGCGCGACAATTCGACCGTTCTGATCGGCCGCGATGGCGGCACGATCGTCGCCACCGCCATGGTCGGCCATGACGGCCATCGCGGCTGGGTCTATTACGTCGCGGTCGATCCCGATGGGCGCAAACGCGGTTATGGCCGCGTCATCATGGCCGCGGCCGAGGACTGGCTGCGCCAGGCCGGCATTTTGAAGCTGCAGCTGCTGGTCCGCCGCGAGAACGCGCAAGCCAATGCGTTCTACCAGTCGCTGGGTTTCGAGGAATCGACCTCGGTGATGTTCCAGAAGTGGCTCGACGGCCGCGCTTCCACAACGTAGCCGGAAAACAGCAATGACCGTATCCGACCGCGTCCGCATCAAGGACGTCCGCGTGCTCTCGGACGGCTGGACCACGCTGAAGACCACGACGTTCGAGTACCGGCGCGCCAATGGCGAGTGGCAGACGCAGCACCGGGAAACCTATGAGCGCGACAACGCCGCCGCCGTGCTGCCGTATAATCGCGCACGGCGTACGGTGATCCTGGTACGCCAGTTCCGCCTGCCGGCCTTTATCCGCGGCTACGACGATCTCCTGATCGAAGCGGCCGCCGGCGTGCTGGACGATGCCTCCCCCGAGGTGCGCATCCGCGCCGAGGCCGAGGAGGAGACCGGCTATCGCCTGCACCACGTCCACAAAGTGTTCGAGGCCTTCATGAGCCCCGGCGCCATCACCGAGAAGCTGCATTTCTTCGTCGCCGAATACGAGCCGGAGATGCGGGTCAGCGACGGCGGCGGCCTCGAGCACGAAGGCGAGGACATCGAGGTGCTGGAGCTCTCGATCGACGAGGCCTTGGCAATGATCGCGGACGGCCGCATCATCGACGCCAAGGCGATCATGCTGCTGCAGTACGCGGCGCTGCATATTTTCAGGTGAGTTACGCTTTCTTCCTTCTCCCCCTGTGGGAGAAGGTGGCGCGAAGCGCCGGATGAGGGGTACGCGTCCGCAAATTCAGAAAGAGCGGACTCGCGGAGAGATACCCCTCACCCGTCTCGCCGCTCCGCGGCGAGCCACCCTCTCCCGCAAGGGGAGAGGGGAAGACAGCGCAATCGGCTCCACTAAGCCTGCAATTCTGCCCTGCGCCGCCCCGCCCCGGTTGAGCAACACCAAAACTATCTCTAGTCTGGCGCGAACCAAGAACCAGGAGACGCGCCCCATGTCCGCTTCGCGCGACGACGAATTCGGCTTTGCGCCCGACTACGACTCCCCCGTCCCCTATATGCAGCGCACGCGCGAATATTACACCGCGATCGGCTACACCACGCCGTATCGCTGGGCGCATTACACGCAGGCGCCGTTCCAGCCGCTGAAGAAACCGTTGGCAAAATCGCGCGTGACGATCATCACCACGGCCGCGCCTTACGATCCCACCAAGGGCGACCAGGGGCCGGGCGCGGCGTATAATGGCGGGGCGAAATTCTACCAGGTCTATGACGGCGACACCTCGAAGCAGCACGATCTGCGCATCTCGCACATCGGCTACGACCGCAAGCACACCACGGCGACCGACAACGGCACCTGGTTTCCGCTGCCGCAGCTCTTGAAGGCATCTGCCGTAGGCCGCATCGGCGAGGTGAGCCAGCGTTTCTTCGGCGCGCCGACCAACCGGAGCCATCGCGTCACGCTCGACACCGACGCGCCGGAAATCCTGGCGCGCTGCCTCGCTGACAAGGTCGATGTCGCCGTGCTGGTGCCGAACTGCCCGGTCTGCCACCAGACCACCGCACTGGTGGCGCGGCATCTCGAGGCCAACGGCATTCCGACCGTGGTGATGGGCTGCGCCAAGGACATCATCGAGCATGCCGCCGTGCCGCGCTTCTTGTTCTCGGATTTCCCGCTCGGCAATTCCGCCGGCAAGCCACACGACGTCGCCTCGCAGGCACAGACGCTGGAGCTCGCGCTGACGCTGCTGGAAAGCGCGAGCGGTCCGCAAACCACGATGCAGTCGCCGCTGCGCTGGAGCGAGGACGCCTCCTGGAAGCTCGACTACAACAACGTCGCACAGCTCTCGCCTGAAGAGCTGGCGCGCCGCCGCGCCGAATTCGACAAGCAGAAGGAGATCGCGCGCGGCAACCGCGCCGCCTGACGTCCTCCGACAACAACAAACTAAGGGGAGAGCGACGTGACGCGACCGTTCGAGGGCGTGAAGATCCTGGACTTCACGCAGGTGCTGGCCGGCCCCTATGCGAGCTACCAGCTCGCGCTTCTGGGGGCCGACGTGATCAAGGTCGAACGGCGCGAGGGCGAGGACATGCGCCGCACACCGCTCAGCCGCGAATGGGCCGAGCGCGGACTCGCGCCGGCGTTCCAGGCCATCAACGGCAACAAGCGCAGCCTGACGCTCGATTTGCAAAAGCCCGACGCGATCGCGATCGTGAAGAAGCTCGTGGCGCAAGTCGACGTCGTCATGGAGAACTTTCGCCCGGGCGTGATGGACAAGCTCGGCATCGGCTACGAGGCACTCTCCGCGATCAATCCAAAGCTGATCTATTGCGCCGTGTCCGGCTTCGGCCAGACCGGCCCGGACCGCCTGAGGCCCGGCTATGACGGCAAGATGCAGGCGCTGTCGGGCATCATGGCGATCACGGGACATCCCGAGACGGGGCCAACGCGCGCGGGTTTTGCGGTGTGCGACGTGCTGTCGGGCGCGACGGCCGCGTTCGGCGTGTCGAGCGCGCTGTACCAGCGCGACCGTACCGGCAAGGGACAGCTGATTGACGTCTCGATGCTTGAGGCGACGATGGCGTTTCTCTCGGGGCAGATCGCGGACTGGTCGGTCGCCGGCCATCGCCAGCAGCTGTCGGGCAACCAGGCCGTCAGCCGTCGGACCACGGCAAATCTGTTCAGATGCGGCGACGGCCACATCCTGCTCGCCGTCAACAACGAGAAGCAGTACCGCGCGCTGATGTCCGCGCTCGGCCGCGAGGACACGCTGTCAGACCCGCGCTTCGCCGACTGGTTCGCGCGCAACGAGAACGAGGGCGCATTGCGCGCCATCATCGAGGAGGCGCTGGCGGCCAGGCCTGCGCGCGAGTGGGAGACAATCCTGGAAGATGCCGGCGCGCCCTGCGCCAGCATCTGGAAGGTCGAGGAGGTCATCGATCATCCGCAAATCAAGGCGCGCGGCGCGATCCAGGAGCTGGATACGCCCTACGGCCGCCTGCGCTTTGCCGGCAGCGGCTTCAAGCTCGGCCATGGCGGCGGCCGGCTGGACCGGATGGCGCCGGAATTGGGTGCGGATACGGATGCGGTGCTGGGCGAGCTGGGGTTCGATGCAGCGGAGATCGCGGCGCTCAGGGCAAAAGAGATCGTGTAGATTGCGTAGGGTGGGCAAAGGCGCAACGCGCCGTGCCCACCGTCTACCCACTTGCTTGAAACACGATGGTGGGCACGCTTCGCTTTGCCCACCCTACGGCACCGCCGCCTAAAACAACGACCCCTGCCCGTCATCTGACGAGCTAGCAGCGACCTTCCGGGCCGCCTTCTTCGGTTTCGCCGCCTCAGCTTCCGCCTCCATCTCCTCCGCGCTGATCGGCAACACGAGCTGATCGTCGTCATTGGCGACGCGGTTGACGCGGGTGGAGACCGGGTGCCAGGCGAATTCACCGATGCGCGGGGTGGACATCAGCGGCAACACGGCATCGACATCGTCGCCGCGGCTGTCGAGCCAGCGCTCGAAATCGCGCGGGCTGATGGTGACGGGCACGCGGTCATGCAGCGCGGCGAGATCCTCGCCCGCCGCCGCCGTGACGATCGCGACGGTGTCGAGCTCCTCACCGTTCGGCCCGACCCAGGTCTCGAATACCGCAGCAAAGCCGAGCGGCTCGCTATCGGCGCGGTGGATGAAGAAGGGCTGCTTGCGGCCACCCTCCGCCTTCCATTCATAATAGCCGTCGGCCGGGATCAGGCCGCGGCGCCTCCGAATCGCGTTCTTGAAGGCGGGCTTTTCCAGCACCGTCTCGGAGCGCGCGTTGATCAGGAGCGTAAATCCCTTGGGATCCTTGACCCAGCTCGGCAACAATCCCCAGCGCATCAAGCGGAAATGGCGCGCGCCATTCTCGAGCAGCACGACCGGAATCGGTTGTGTCGGCGCGACGTTGTACCGTGACGGGAAATTCGGCTGCTCGATGTAGCCGAACAGTTGCCGTAAAGCCGCGGGGGCCGAAGTTATGACGAAGCGTCCACACATCCTTGGGGGCCTATATAGGGTCCGTTCAGGTCCTTTTAACCCCGAACGTTAACACTGCGGCAGATGAGCTCAACGGCCTCCCAACCCGCGCGGACGCATGTACAGACGGGCCCCGAGGCCGCCGCCTGGGCCGAGCGGCTGCGCGTGGCCAACATCAACCCGCGAACCGGGCTTGCCACCGACTATCTCAACCATTTCAATGAAGCCGTGATGCTGCTGGAAATGGTCCCGGACATGCCGGAATGCGCCGAAGATTTTTTGACCTGGTCGCCGCTGTCCTATGCCGAGCATTTCACCGCGTCGAATTTCAAGGCACGGGATCTGGCCATCGAAGCCTATGAGAAGGCCGATCCGAATGTGCGCGCCCAGTTCGACCACATCACTGATACCATGACCTCGATCCTGACAGCGGTCGGCTCGGCCATGCGCGAGGTCGAGAAGGACACGACCCGCGTCCGCCTCGCCGAGCAGGCCACGCTCTGGGTCAAGCCGCTGATCGCGGCCTGCGGCGGCATCATCAATGGCGGCGCGGAAGCCGACGTCGACACCATCATGGCGAATTGAGCCAAGGGCTGTTGAAGGGTTGTTGAAGATATGTCTGCGGTCATCCAGCCCACCCACCCCCAGATCGCGGTCAGCGCCGCCATCTTCCGCGACGGCAAGGTACTTCTGACCCGCCGCGCCCGCTCGCCCGCCAAGGGGTTCTATTCGCTGCCCGGCGGCCGGGTCGAGTTCGGCGAATCGCTGCACCAGGCGCTGGCGCGCGAGGTCGACGAGGAGACCGGGCTCGCCATCGAGATCATTGGCCTCGCCGGCTGGCGCGAGGTGTTGCCGGCCGCAGCCGGCGCCGGCCATTACCTGATCATGTCCTTTGCCGCCCGCTGGGTGGCCAAGGAGCCGGCTCTCAACGACGAGCTCGACGATTACCGCTGGATCGCCCCCGACGCCCTGGCGAGCCTCGGCGACCTCAAGCTGACCGGGGGGCTGGAGGAGGTCATCCTGTCGGCCGCCGGGCTGATCGGGCCCTGACCGCCCCGTCTTGCGTCCTCCGCTCCGAGGGGGCATACACCCCGCCGATGTCCACGCGATTTCTGGCCATTTTTGCCCTGATTCTCGCCTGCGCCTCCGTGCCCACAAGGGCCCAGGACGTGGCGGCGCCGTTTGACGCCGATTTGCAGCGGCTGGCGGAGATTTTGGGCGGCCTGCACTATCTGCGCGGCATCTGCGGGTCCAACGAGGGCAACAAATGGCGCAGCGAGATGCAGGCGCTGATCGATGCCGAAACCCCCTCGGGCGAGCGCCGCACCCGTATGATCGCCGGCTTCAACCGCGGCTATAACGGCTTCCAGCAGACCTATCGGAGCTGCACGCCGGCCGCGACGGTGGCGATCCGCCGCTATATCGAGGAAGGCTCGAAGATCTCGCGCGATCTCACGGCGCGTTACGCGAACTGAGCGCATCTCCTCATCCTGAGGAGCGCGCTCTTCGCGCGCGTCTCGAAGGATGCAAGGCCCCGCTGCCGCAGCACGGCCTCTATGGTTCGAGACGGCGCTAACGCGCCTCCTCACATGAGGGTTTGGCTGTCGAACGCGCATCTGGAACCCTGTCATCGACTTTGTTCACAGCCGTTAACCGTTCCTAAAGATGTGGCCTAGCGGGCGTTAATACGCGTGCTACACCTTTCGTACAGCGCATCGCCGTGGATCGCGCCCCAGCCCTGATCGAGTTTCATGAGCCATTCAGTGTCCTACGCCCCCGCCCGCGCGCCGCTGCCCGATCACGAGCAGAAACAGGCCGCGCTGAGCTATCTCAACGAGGCCTGGGCCGAAGCGCGCCATGATGGCGTCGACGGCGACTGCCTGGCGCAGGCGAGCCTGTTTGCGGCATTCGCCGAGCTCGTCGGTACCTACGGCGAGGATGCGGTGGCGAAATTCGTCGAGGGCTTTCCGGGCCGCATCCGCAACGGCGAATTCTCGGTCACTCTCGCAAGGCAGTAAGCTTCTTGCGAAAAATGACCCCGCCACACGGGCGGGGCCAGTCTACGGATGAATGACTTGGCGAACGGGATCTGGCGAACAGGTTCGCGAAGTCTGCCGCGTTTATCGCACGGAAGCCGCCTCCCCCAGACAAGCATTAGTCTCGCGATGACCGGGAGATATTCCCACTACGATCGGGAATGCACTCCCTCCTCCCTCACGGCGCGACCTTGAGCGTCGCTTTCATGTTGGGATGATAGCGGCAGTAATAGTCGACAATTCCCGCCTTCTTCAGAACAAACGTTGCCGACTTCTTCGGTGGCAGCATCACGTCGAAATCGCCGCTCTTCGCCGTGGCGGTGTGCGCGAACACGTCCTTGTTGATCCATTCGATGGTATCGCCGACCTTCGCGGACGTTTCGGCCGGTGAAACCACGAGATTGTCCATTATGATCTGCATGGTCGCGGCGCGCGCCGGGACGACGATCGACAGCAAGACGACCGCAAGCGCGATCGAAGCGAGGTGTCGCGGCTTCATCCCACACCCCCTATTTCAGCTCGGCCGCGACATGCTCGGCGTGCTGCTGGTGGCCCTGAAAAATCTTCAGGCCGGTCTGCAACAGGCTCTTGAGCTCGGCATTGCCGGCGGACGGGATGAGCTGGGTTTCCAGCGCGCCGTTGACCGCCTTGTGGTAGGCGACCTCGTTCGCGACATAGGCCTTGTCGAAGGCCGCGCCGCTCAGCTTGTCGAGCTCAGCCAGCTTGTCGCTCGCCTGCTTCGACAGCGTCTTGCTGGTATCGTTGTCTTCAGGCGTAACGTTCAGCTTCTTGACCAGCGCCAGCGCCTGCTTGTTGACCGCCTCGTGGTCGCGCAGCATGTCCTCGGCAAACGCCTTGACGTCCTTGTTCTTGGCCTTTTTCTGCGCCTGCTTGGCCGCGTTGATGTCGATCACGCCCGCGGTGTAGGCGATGTGAGCGATCTGCGGATCGGTGGGCTTGTCGGCTGCGCTCGCGCCTTGCAGTAGCGCCGGGCTCGACAACAGAATTGCCGCGGCGATCGCCGCGCTCCATCGGGTGAACATGTTTGAAACTCCTGTGCTGCCGGAGGGTTTGCCGGCGTTGCTTCACAGGCATTGGATGGGATTTTCGCGCAAACGTTCCCGAAAAACTTCAGCCGCCGCTGCCGAGCCGCTTCAGCACCGATACGGTCAGCCGCTCGCAGCGCCACCCGGCAAACGGGAACGCATCCATCATAACCGGACCGATCTCCTTCTCGACGTTCTCGCGCAACATGGTGCGCGCACGGTGCAGCCGCGTCTTCACGGTCTCGGGCTTGACGCCGAGCAGATCGGCGGTCTCCTCGATGTTCATCCCCTCCATGACGCGCGCGACGAAGACCATGCGGAACACATCCGGCAGTTCGTCGATTGCGCGTTCGACGACGCGCTGGATTTCACGTTGGGCCATGGTCCTTTCCGGATCGCCTGCGGGAGAAACGGGAAATTTTATGATCTGCGCGTCGAGCGCCCCTTCCGGCAGCGCGCTGAGCTCGACATGCGGCTTGCGGCTTCGCGCCCGGCCAAGCGCCTCGTTGATGGCAATGCGCGACAGCCAGGTCGACAGCCCGGACTCGCCGCGAAAGTCGTCCAGATGGGTAAAGGCCCGGACATAGGTTTCCTGCACCACGTCCTCGGCTTCGCTGTCGCTGCGCAGGATACCGCGCGCTAGACGGTAGAGCCTGCGGTTGTTGGCCTGCATGATCTCGCGCAACGCGGCCTCGTCACGGCCCCGCGCGCGATCGACCAGTTCGGCTTCCGATGCTCTAGCGCCGGCGGACAGGCCGGCTGCGGTCCGCTGCATGGTGGTCACCTGTTTCCATTCGTTCCGGACATTGGATGCAGGCCAGCGATAAAGGTTCCCGACTTTCTTACCCTCCCCTGGAGGGGGAGGGTCGATCGCGCGCAGCGCGAGCGGGGTGGGGTGACAGTCTATACCTTTGAGGCGGTGCCCGAGTGGAGAGATCACCCCACCCCGCTTCACCTCTCGCTTCGCTCGACGTGAAGCGACCCTCCCCCTTCAGGGGAGGGTAAGAGCTAATCCGTCTCGATCGGCAGTGCCGGATCCCTCGCCCATTCGCCCATGGAGGCATCGTACAGCGTCAGCTTGTCGTAGCCGAGCTGTGTCAGCATGAGCAGGTCGATCGTCGCCGAGATGCCGCCGCCGCAATAGCAGATCACATTCTTGTCGCGCGTAACGCCCTGGGCCGCGAACTTCGCTTCGGCGTCGGCAAGCGTCGTCAGTGTCTTGTCGGCCTTGGCAAGCGTGGCCGCGGGCACGTTGACGCTGCCGGGCACGCGGCCGGGCCGGCCGTAGCGGCTCGGCTCGAGGCCCTGATGAAATTGCGGCCCGAGCGCGTTGACGATCACGGTCGAGGGATCGCAGATCCGCGCCTTCACGGTGGTCTTGTCGACGAAGAAGCCCGCGTGCGACGCGGCCTTGAAGGTCGTGGCGGGATAGCCCTTCGGCGCGCCCGTCTCGACCGGCCGCCCCTCGTCCTTCCATTTGTCAAAACCGCCGTCGAGCACGCGCGCATCGACGCCGAGCGAGCGCAGCATCCACCAGAACCGCGTCGACCACATCATGGTGCCGATGCTGTAGAGCACGATGGTCTTGGATGCGTCAGCGCCGTGGCGACCGAAGGCGGCCTCTAGCTGGGGCACGCCAGCCATCATGAAGAGCTGTTGCGCGGAGGTGTCGGAGAACTCGCCTTGCAGGTCGAGGAAATCCGCGCCGGGGATGTGGCCGGCCGCGAACGTCTTGTCGCCGGGCACCGCGCGATAGGGCACATCGCTACCGGGCGGCACCGGCTCGTTATAGGTCGTGCAGTCGTAGAGGCGGAGGTTGGGATCGCCGAGAATCGCGGCGAGTTGCACAGTGGTGATGAGGGGCGTCGGTTGGGACATTGCTCTCTCCCAATTTGAGTCTACGCTTCCTGGCACTCTGTCATTGCCCGCGAAGGCGGGCAATCCAGTATTCCAGAGGCGGCGGTGATCGAACCGAGAAGCCGCGGCGTACTGGATGCCCCGCCTCCGCGGGGCATGACAGCGGAGCGAGAAGCGGGCCGCCCTCTACTGCTTCAGCGTCTCCAGAAACCGCACCGGCTCGCCCTGCGAGGCCGTCACCAGTTCGCCCTGCCACATCACGCGGCGGCCGCGGATGAAGGTGCCGACGGGCCAGCCGGTGACGCGGACGCCGTCATAAGGCGTCCAGCCGGCTTTGGACGCCACCCATTTGTTGGTGATGGTCTCGCTGCGCTTGAGATCTACGATCGTGAAATCGGCGTCGTAGCCTGCGGCAATGCGGCCCTTGCAGGCCATGTTGTAGAGACGCGCGGGGCCGGCGCTGGTGAGGTCGACGAAGCGCGCCAGCGACAGGCGGCCGGCGTTGACGTGGTCGAGCATGAGCGGCACCAGCGTTTGCACGCCGGTCATGCCGGAGGGCGAGGCCGGATAGGTCTTCGACTTCTCTTCCAGCGTATGCGGGGCATGGTCGGAGCCGAGCACGTCGATGATGCCCTGCTCGATGCCGCGCCAGATGCCGGCGCGGTGATCGGCCCCGCGCACCGGCGGGTTCATCTGCGCCAGCGTGCCGAGCCGCTCGTAGCATTCGGGTGCGACCAACGTCAGATGATGCGGCGTCGCCTCGCAGGAAGCGACGTCCTTGTGGTCGCGCAGGAACTCGATCTCTTCCTTGGTCGATATGTGCAGCACGTGGATGCGCTTGCCGGTCTCGTGCGCGAGCTTGACCAATCGCTGCGTCGCCATCAGCGCCGCGGTCTCGTCGCGCCAGACCGGATGCGAACGCGGATCGCCCTCGATGCGCAGCGACTTGCGGTCGTTGAGGCGGTATTCGTCTTCGGCGTGGAAGGCGGCGCGGCGGCGGATCACCTGGAAGATGCGGCGCAGGCTCTCGTCGTCCTCCACCAGCAGCGCGCCGGTCGACGAGCCGATGAACACCTTGACGCCCGCACAGCCGGGCGCGCGCTCCAGCACCGGCAGATCCTGCACGTTCTCGCGGGTGCCGCCGATGAAGAAGGCGAAATCGCAGTGCATGCGATGATGGGCACGCTTCACCTTGTCGGTGAAGGTAGCCTCCGTCACGGTCAACGGCGCCGTGTTCGGCATCTCGAACACGGCGGTGACGCCGCCCATCACGGCGCTGCGCGACCCTGTCTCGAGGTCTTCCTTCTGCTCCAGCCCGGGCTCGCGGAAATGCACCTGGGTGTCCATCACGCCCGGCAGGATGTGGAGGCCCTTGCAGTCGATCACCTCAGCGGCGGAGGCCTGCGAGAGCGGGCCCAGCTCCGCGATGCGGCCGTTGGTGATGCCGATATCGCGAACACCCTCGCCGTCCTGGTTGACGACGGTGCCGCCTTTGAGGATCACATCGAAGCGCTGGGTCATGGCTGAAGGCCTCTCTCATCCCCAAGCGCGGGGCTTGAGGTCTTGTCGTTTATGCCTTGCGGGCTTACGTTCCGGAGCAACATGTCGCAAGAGATTTTCACATGAAATCAGCGTTTCTTCCCGACCGGAGCGTGGTCAAGGTCGCGGGCGAGGACGCGCGCAACTTCCTCAACGGCCTGATCACGACCGATCTCGACAGGCTGAAGCCGGGCCTGGGGCGATTCGGTGCGCTGCTGACGCCGCAGGGCAAGATCATCGTGGACTTCCTGATCACAGAGGTGCCCGCAGGCCATGGCGGCGGGTTCCTGATCGACTGTCCGAAGGCGCTGGCCGAGGGCCTCGCCACCAAGCTGAAATTCTACAAGCTGCGCGCCAAGGTCACGGTGGAAAACCTCGATCTCGGCGTGCTCGCGGCCTGGGACGGCCAGCTTGCGGCGCAGCCGGACCTTGCGTTCGCCGATCCGCGCAATGATGCGCTCGGCACTCGCATCCTGATCCCCGAAGATCTCAAACAGAAGCTGTCCGATCTCATCGGCGCCGAGCTGGTCGATGCCGCCGAATACGAGGCCCATCGCATCGCGCTCGGCGTGCCGCGCGGCGGGCTCGATTTCATGTACAGCGATGCGTTCCCGCACGAGACCAACATGGACCGTCTTGCCGGCGTCGATTTCGACAAGGGCTGCTATGTCGGCCAGGAGGTCGTCTCGCGCATGCAGCATCGCGGCACCGCGCGCACCCGCAGCGTCAAGGTGCTGCTCGACGACCTCTCGCCGGAGGCCGGCGTCAGTGTTATGGCCGGCGACAAGCCGGTCGGCACGATGGGCTCGTCCGCACAGGGCAAGGGCATCGCGCTGGTACGCATCGACCGCGTTGCGGACGCGCTCGATGCCGGCCAGCCGCTCACCGCCGGCGGCCTCGCCGTGAGGCTCGCCGAACCCGACGTCGTCCGCATTCCCCTGAAGCAGCCCATCGCATGAGCCGAGCCCCCCGCCTGCATCCCGACGGAAAGACCCGCTGCCCCTGGCCCGGCGAAGACCCGCTCTATGTCGCCTATCACGACACCGAATGGGGCGTGCCGGAATATGACGACCGTGCGCTCTACGAAAAGCTGATCCTCGACGGCTTCCAGGCCGGCCTCTCCTGGATCACGATCCTGCGCAAGCGGGACAATTTCCGCAAAGCCTTCGATGATTTTCAGCCGGAGAAGATCGCGCGCTACAACGACAAGAAGGTGCACGCGCTGATGAACGATGCCGGCATCGTGCGCAACCGCGCCAAGATCGACGGCGCGATCCTGAGCGCGAAATCATATCTCGACATCATGGAGAAGGGCCCGGGCTTCTCGAAGCTGTTGTGGGACTTCATGGACGGCCGGCCCAAGGTCAACAATTTCAAGACCACTGCGAGCGTGCCGGCCTCGACGCCGCTGTCGACGCAGATCTCCAAGGAACTGTCCTCGCGCGGTTTCAAATTCGTCGGTCCGACCATCGTCTACGCCTTCATGGAGGCGACCGGCATGGTCAACGACCATCTCGTCGACTGCCATTGTCACGCGAGCTGCGGCAAGACGCAGCGCAAGCCGCGCCTCAAGGCCAAATGACCGCGAAGAAAACGGCACGCGACGTGGCATCCCGCGCCTGGCAACGCATGCTGTCGGGCCGGCGGCTCGATCTGCTCGATCCCTCTCCGCTCGATGTCGAGATCGCCGACATCGCGCATGGGCTGGCGCGCGTGGCGCGCTGGAACGGGCAGACCACCGGCGCGCACATCTTCTCGGTCGCGCAGCATACGCTTCTGGTGGAGACCGTGATGCGGCACGAGATGCCGCGCGTCGACGAGCGCATGCGGCTCGCCGCCCTGCTGCACGATGCGCCCGAATACGTGATCGGCGACATGATCTCGCCGTTCAAGGCCGTGCTCGACGGCCACTACAAGGCGGTGGAGAAGCGCCTGCTCGGCGCCATCCACATCCGCTTCGGCCTGCCGCCGGCGCTGCCCGAGGAGATCACGCAAGCCATCAAGGCCGCCGATCGCGGGGCGGCCTATCTGGAGGCAACCGAGCTTGCCGGCTTCAGCGAAAGCGAGGCGAAGCGCCTGTTCGGCAGGGACCCCAGCCTCTCCGACAGCGTCCGGCGCGACTACCTCACGCCCTGGACCGCGGCGCGGGCCGAGAAGCAGTTTCTGGAGCGGTTCAACGCGGTGTTCGCGTAGCATCATCCCTTCGTAGGGTGGGCAAAGCGAAGCGTGCCCACCAAACTAGCCGCGGTGTGCGCGGTGCGAAACGGTGGGCACGGCGCGATGCGCCTTTGCCCACCCTACGAGCGCTCGCTATAATCAGCGGCAAAAAGGTCCGCCATGATCCACGTCTGTTCCCTCGCCGCCCTTCCCGAAACCGTCCGCCTCACCAGGGCCAGCCATGTGCTGACCGTCATGGCCAATGTCGAGCAGGTGGCACGTCCGGTGTCGGTGCTGCCGGCCAACCATCTCAAGGTGTCGATGGACGACATCACCGAGGAGATGGACGGCTTCACCGCACCATCCGAAGCTCATATCGACCAGGTGCTGAATTTCGTACGCGGCTGGGACCGCAGCGCGCCGCTGGTGGTGCATTGCTATGCCGGCATCAGCCGCTCCACTGCGAGCGCCTTTGCGGCCGTCTGCGCCCTCAATCCGGATCGCGACGAGATCGAGATCGCCAAGAAGATCCGCGCGGCCTCCCCGATCGCCTCGCCGAACCGCCGCATCGTCGGTCTTGCCGACCGCGCGCTCGGACGCAACGGCCGCATGCTGCGCGCGCTCGACGAGATGGGCCCGGGCGCCATGATGGTCGAGGGCCGCCCCTTCGTGATCGAGCTCGAATGACAACTGCGACATCAGCCGCATGAGCGACACGCAGCTGACGCCGATCGAGATCGGCCTGACCGCGGCGATCGTCGCGATCGAGGATCATGAGCCGCTGATCCTCACCGCGCACAGCAGTGATGGGCTGGCGGGCCTGCCGTTCGGGCCGTTCGATGCGCCCAGCCATCGCACGTTCGAGATCGGCCTGCGCGCCTGGGTCGAGGCGCAGGCGGGCTTGCGGCTCGGCTATGTCGAGCAGCTCTACACGTTCGGCGATCGTGGCCGTCATGCCGAGGCCGGCGACACCGGTGCGCATATGGTGTCGATCGGCTATCTGGCGCTGACGCGCGCGGTGGGCGGCGAGCTCGCAGCGACCGGCGCGAGCTTCGAACCGTGGTATCGCTTCCTCCCCTGGGAAGACTGGCGCGAGGAGCCGCCTGCGATCATCGCCCGTGACATCATTCCGGCGCTGACGCTATGGGCCGAGGAGGAGACGCCGGAGACCACACGCGCGCTGCCGCGCCGGGATCGCGTGCGGTTCTATTTCGGCCTCGACGGCGCGCCCTGGGACGAGGAGCGCGTGCTCGACCGCTACGAGCTCTTGTACGAGGCCGGGCTGATCGAGGAGGCGCGGCGCGACGGCCGTCCTGCGGCATTGGCGCGCAAGCAGCTTCCCGCGCTCGGCACCTCCATGCGGTTCGATCACCGCCGGATTCTCGCGACAGCGATCGCGCGGCTGCGTGCAAAACTGAAGTATCGTCCTGTGGTGTTTGAACTTTTGACCGCGGAGTTCACACTCACTGAACTGCAGTACACGGTGGAGGCGATCTCCGGCCGGCACCTGCACAAACAAAATTTCCGCCGCCTGGTCGAAACCGAAGCCTTGGTCGAACCGACCGGGGTGATGTCGACACAGACCGGCGGACGGCCGGCGGCGCTCTACCGCTTCCGCCGCGACGTGCTCCAGGAACGACCCGCGCCGGGCTTGCGCGTACGCTCCCGGCGCTAGATCCTAGGATTTGCGTGACCGGCCCCTGCCCGCCGGTTGCCTGGAGGCTTCATGTCCGACGGCCCGTTTGACGTCTTTGCGCTGATCATTGCGATCATCGCTGTCCTGATCGCGATCAAGGCCTCCAGCCAGGCGGCCGAGCTGCGCCGCCGGCTGGCCTCGCTCGAAGAGATGTTTTACGCGCAGCGGCAGGTGCAGCCGCCGCCGCTGATGCCCACGCAGGTGCAGGCCGAGGCGCCCGCGACGACGGCCGCCGAGCCGCCGCCGCTCGCGCCCGAAGTCGAGGCAGCACCGCCTCCGCTCGTCACCGAAGAGGTTTCACCGCGGCCGCTCGCAGCGAGCACCGAAGCCGATGCACCGCCGCCGCTTGCGGCGAACACCGAGGCCTACGCACCGCCGCCTTTGCCCGCGCCGGCACCCGGCTTCGAGGAACGGCTCGGCACGCGCTGGGTGGTCTGGATCGGCGGCCTCGCGCTCGCGCTCGGCGGCTTCTTCATGGTGCGCTATTCGATCGAGGCAGGTCTCGTCGGCCCCGGCGTGCGCGTGTTCCTCGGCGGGCTGTTCGCAGCCGCGCTGCTGGGCGCCGGCGAATGGTCGCGGCGCAAGGAGAGCATCTCCAACATCGCGGCGCTGCCTATCGCCAACATCCCCGCGATCCTCACCGCGGCCGGAACGGCCGTGGCGTTCGCGACCATCTACGCGGCCTATGCGCTCTATGGCTTCCTCGTGCCCGCCACCGCTTTCGTGCTGCTCGGCATCGTCGCGATGGGCACGCTCGCCGCGGCACTGTTGCATGGGCCCGCACTCGCGGGCCTCGGCGTGGTCGGCGCGTTCGTGACGCCGATCCTCGTCTCCAGCGGCAAGCCGGATTATTGGGCGCTCTATATTTATCTTGCGATCGTCACCGCCGCGAGCTTCGGCCTCGCGCGCATCCGGCTGTGGCGCTGGCTCGCGGTGACCACCATCGCCTTCGCCGTGCTCTGGATCTTCCCGGGTCTCGATACCAGCGAGCTGCAGGTCGCGCCGCACACCTTCCATGCGATCGCGGGCTTCGTGCTCGCCGCCCTCCTCGTGGTCTGCGGCTTCATGTTCGGCCCGACCATCGAGGACGGCGAGATCGAGCCGGTGTCGTCGAGCTCGCTTGGCGCCTATCTGTTCGGCGCGATGCTGATCGTACTGTCGAGCGCGCATGCGGACCTTGCGCTGATCGCGTTCACGCTTCTCGTCGGCGCGACGCTGTTCGTCGCCTGGCGTGCGCCGGCGGCGACCGGCGCACTGGGCGCGGCCGCGGCAACCGTCTTCATCGTGTTCGCCGAATGGGCGGTGCGCGCCAATCCCGACATGCTGGTGCTGCCGGGCGGCCCGATCCCCGGCGTCGGACCGGTCGCCACCGACGGTTCGGTGACGCTGCATCTGGTGATGGCCGCGATCTTCGCTGCCGGCTTCGGCATCGCAGGCTTCCTCGCGCAGGGCCGCTCGAACTCGGCGGTCATTCCGGTGGTGTGGTCTGCGGCCGCCGTCGCGACGCCGATCGCGATCCTCGTTGCGCTCTACGCGCGCGTCGCCCATCTCGACCGCTCGATCCCGTTCGCGATCCTCGCGGTGCTGCTCGCCGCCGCCTTTGGCGCTGCGACCGAAGCGCTGGCGCGCCGCGAAGATCGGCCGGGCACTGCGACCTCTGTCGCGCTGTTCGCGACCGGCACGCTCGGCGCGCTGGCGCTGGCGCTGACCTTCGCCCTCGAAAAGGGCTGGCTCACCATCGCGCTGGCGCTGATGTCGCTCGGCACGGCCTGGATCTCGCTGCAGCGGCCGATCCCGGTCCTGCGCCGGCTCGCCGCCATCTTTGCCGCGATCGTGACCGCGCGCATCGGCTATGATCCGCGCATCGTCGGCGATGCCGTCGGCACCACGCCGATCTTCAATTGGCTGTTGTGGGGCTACGGCCTGCCGGCGGCCTCGTTCTGGGGCGCGAGCATCTTCCTGCGCCGCCGCGGTGACGATCCGCCGCTGCGCATCGTGGAGGCCGCCGCGATCCTGTTCACCGCGCTGCTCGCCTTCATGGAGATCCGGCATCTCGCCACCGGCGGCCGCATGACGTCGCCGCCCTCGCTGCTCGAATTTGCCCTGCAAGTCTGCGTCGCGCTCGCCATGGCGATCGGGCTGGAGCGGCTGCGGCTGAGGAGCCACAGCATCGTTCACAATGTCGGCGCGGTCGCGCTCACCGCGATCGCCGGGCTCATCAGCGTGTTCGGCCTGCTGATCCTGGAGAATCCGTGGCTGCTCTCCAGCGTCGATGTCGGCGGTCTCGTCTTCAACCTGCTGCTGCTCGGCTACGCTCTCCCGGCGGTGCTGATGCTGCTGCTGTCCTATGCGGTGGCCGGACATCGCCCCGTCGCCTATGCGAACACGATTGCCGGCGCTGCGCTGGTGTTCGCGCTCACCTATTTGACGCTGGAGATCCGCCGCTTCTATCACGGCCCGGTCCTGCTCTACGGCGCCACCACGGGCGCGGAGCAATACACCTATTCGATCGGCTGGCTCGGCTTCGGTGTGGTGCTGCTCGGCGTCGGCATTCTCGTCAACTCCGAGCGGGCACGGCTGGCGTCGGCCGCGGTGATCGCGCTGACGATCCTGAAGGCCTTCGTGATCGACATGTCGACGCTGACAGGCGTCTACCGCGCGCTGTCGTTCATGTGCCTCGGCATCGTGCTGGTCGCGATCGGGTGGCTCTACCAGCGCATCCTGTTCCGGCGGCAGATAGCACCGCCGCCGGCTCCGCAGGCGAGCACTTGAGGATCAAGCCGCGCGGACCGACTCCAGGAACTGCGCGACCTCGACTTTGAGCCGCGTGCTGTCGGTCGCCAGCGATTTCGCCGCCGACAGCACCTCCGTCGACGCCGAGCCGGTCTCGATCGCACCACGCTGCACGTCCGTGATGTTCATCGAGACCTCCTGCGTACCGACCGAAGCCTGCTGCACGTTGCGCGAGATCTCCTGCGTGGCCGCGCCCTGTTCCTCGACGGCGGCTGCGATGGCCGCCGCCACCTCGGACAGCCGCTCGATGGTGCCGCCGATCTCCTGGATGGCGCTGACAGATTCCTGCGTCGCGGACTGGATCCCGGAGACCTGCGCCCCGATCTCGCCGGTCGCTTTCGCGGTCTGCTCGGCCAGCGCCTTGACCTCGGAGGCGACGACCGCGAAGCCGCGGCCGGCTTCACCGGCACGCGCCGCCTCGATGGTGGCGTTGAGCGCCAGCAGGTTGGTCTGACCGGCGATGGTGTTGATCAGCTCGACCACGGCGCCGATACGCGATGCCGCCTGAGACAGCGCATTGACGCGGTCGTTGGTCCGCGTGGCCTGCTCGACGGCCTCTGCGGCCATCCGCGCCGAATCCTGCACGCGGCGGCTGATCTCGGTGATGGAGGACGACAGCTCCTCCGATGCGGACGCAACCGCCTGGACGTTGGTCGAGGCTTCCTCGGACGCCGCGGCGACCACGGTCGCAAGCTCCTGCCCGCGCTGCGCGGTGCTGCTCAGCGTGGTCGCGGAGGCCTCGAGCTCGGTCGAGGCCGACGACACGGTGCCGACGACCTCGCCGATCATGGCCTCGAACTTGCGGGTGATGGCGTCGACGCGGCGGCCGCGTTCGATCTTGGCCTCGGCGTCGGCCGCGGCGACTTCGTCGGCGGCCTTCTTGGCGATCAACGCCTCCTTGAAGATCTGGAGCGCATCCGCCATCGAGCCGATCTCGGTCTTCTCGCCGCGATGCGGCACCTCGGCGGAGAGGTCGCCTTCGCCAAGCGACTGCATCGGATGGATGATCGAGGCAATCCCGCGAGAAACGTCACGCACGAGATAATAGGCGGCACCGATCGCGATCACGACCGAGAACACGATGATGCCGACCAACACGCGGAAGATCGTGGCGTAGCTGTCGGCCGCCTGCTTCGTCTCCAGCTCGGCGCCCCGGTTGTTCATCTCGATGCCCTTCTGGAGCAGCGGGTCGGCGGCCTGGGCCATCTTCGCGACCTTGGTCTGCAACAGCTCGTTGGCATCGGCCGGGAAGCGACCGACGCCCTTGCGCGACAGCGCCATGACGTCCTGCACCCCGTTCAGGTACTCGGCCCATGCCTTGCTCCACTGCTCATAGAGCGAACGCTCCTCGGCTGAGGTGATCAGCGGCTCGTAGACCTTGCGGGTCTGGTCGATGCGCGCCTGCAGCGAGGCGAGGCGCTTCTCGGCGGCTTCCTTGCCCTCGGCGGTGTCCTGCATCAGGTGCAGGCGCAGCGCGACGCGCAGCTCGTTGATATCGGCGCGAAGCGAGCCGAGCGCACGCACGCTCGGCAGCCAGCTCTCCGCGATCTCGACGGTGTGGGAATTGATACTCTGCATGGTGCCGATCGCCATCACGCCGACGCCGGCGAGCGACAGCACGAGGACCGACAACACGGTCAGAAGCTTGAACACGATCGACAACTTCGACATCACAGCAAATCCCGATGAGACCTAGCAACGCGCAAATCACCTGCGCCGCCATCGTCACGACGGACGACAGGGCGGAAGTCAGTTCAACAATGCTGGCTGATTTTTATCCCGTAAGATTGCGCTCATAGTTGCAAACAGGCGTTAACAGGAACCTACGTGAAACTACGGAATTCGCTGTCGCCGCCGTTATATGTTCCGCAATTATTGGTTGCAGCGCAGCAGACATCGCGCGACGCCACACCGGCGCACCGCGATGCGCGGCTCGAACGGAGCAACTGACGACCTCAGGCCGCCCGGACCGACTCCAGGAAGCGCGCGACCTCGCTCTTAAGCCGGTTGCTCTCCTGAGACAGCGATTGTGCTGCCGAATGCACCTGGGCCGACGCAGCCCCGGTCTCGCCTGCGCCGCGCTGGACGTTGCCGATATTGGCGGAGACCTCCGAGGTGCCGTGCGCGGCATGCTGGATGTTGCGGGAGATCTCCTGCGTCGCGGCGCCCTGCTCCTCCACCGCTGCGGCGATGGCCGAGGAAATTTCCGACATCCGCGCGATGGTGTCGCCGATCTCCTTGATCGCACCGACCGAATCCTGCGTCGCGGTCTGGATCGCGCCGATGTGCTGGCTGATCTCGCCCGTGGCCTTCGCGGTCTGCTCAGCGAGCGCCTTGACTTCGGTCGCGACCACCGCGAAGCCCTTGCCGGCCTCGCCCGCACGTGCCGCCTCGATCGTGGCATTCAGCGCCAGCAGATTGGTCTGGCTGGCGATCGTGTTGATCAGCTCGACCACGTCGCCGATACGCCCTGCCGCCTTGGTCAGCTCCGCGACGCGCGCGTTGGTGCGCTGGGCCTGCTCCACCGCGACGTCGGCGACGCGGGCCGATTCCTGCACCTGGCGGCTGATCTCCGAGATCGATGTGGTCATCTCCTCGCTCGCGGACGACACCGACTGCACGTTCGCGGACGCCTCCTCCGAGGCCGCCGCCACCGCCGTGGCGAGCCCGTTGCCGCGCTCGGCGGCCTGGGTCAGCGTATTGGAGGACGCCTCGAGCTCGGTTGCCGCCGACGACACCGTGTCGATGATCTCGCCGACCGCGCCTTCAAACCCGTCGGCGAGGCGGTGCATGTCCGCCTTGCGCCGTTCGCGCCCGCGCGCGTCAGCCTCGGCCTGCTCCGCACGCAGCCGCTCGGCCTCCGCCATGTTGGTCCTGAACACCTCGACCGCACCGGCCATCTCGCCAATCTCGTCCTTGCGCCCGACGCCGGGGACGGAGATCGAAAGCTCGCCGCGCGCCAGCCGCGTCATCGCGCCGACCATGCCGGACAATGCCTTCGAGATCGAGCGCCCCAGCACGAAGCCGACCACGGCGAGCACGACGACGGTGAGCGCGAAGGCGATCATCATCCACAGGCGCACGGCATCGCGCGTTGCGGCTTCCGCGGCGTCGGCCTGCTTGTACATGGCGTCGACGGCGGTTCGCACCTCGACCATGGAGGGTTCGAGCTCGCGGAACGTCTTCATCATGCTGGCGTCCAGCGCAGCGCTCTGCTGCGCGGTCTCGGCCCAGGCCGCGAACTCGGACTGGTACTTCTGGAGCTTGGCCGTGATGTCGTTCATCACCGCCGTCGGGACTGCGACCACCTCGATCGCCTTGGAGAATTCGATCGCGGCCTTCTTCACCTCGGCGATGTATTTGGGGTCGCGCCGCAGCATGAAGTCCTTCTCGTGCCGGCGCATCATCAGCATCCAGCTCGTCGTCCTGGGATCGTCGATCTCCTTGAGCTTCACCTCGATGTCGTGCACGGCGGCGCGGAGCGAGCCGGACAGGCCAAGCGTCTCGTTCAGCCCGAGTCTGGTCTCGGCCACGACAAGCGCCTTGAAATCCTCGGCATAGCGTTTGAAGCCGTCATGTGCCTGCCTGGTCTTGTCGGACAGCGCGCTCATGCCGCCGGCCGCCATCAACCGCTCGACCTGGTCGAAATCGCGGTTGATCGGTCCCATCAGCTCGGCATGGGCCTTGGCGTAGCTTTCGTTGCGACGCTGCTGAAAATTCTTCTCGTTGCGGCGCGCCTCCAGCATCTCGATCGTGAGCTGCTTGTTGAGGTCAGCGATCGCGCGGGCGCGGTTGGCAACGGTGCGGGAGGCGTCCTGAGAGAGGCTGCCGATCTCGTAGATCGCGCCGAAGACGACGAGGCCGACAAGGCCGAAGAGTCCGATCGCCATGACCTTGTGGGTGAGGCGAATGGAGAAGCCGCTCATTGAATGTGCTCCGATACGTTCGATACGCAATACAGGGAGGGCGACTCGGCACCCGAATATTGCGAGATCATGACTGCATCGGTTTTCCGGAAGGTTAACCGTGCAGACCTTCTCACCGCGGCATCGGCTGTGGACGCATGCGAACCGCCACGCGTCCTCGCGCGGCGGTTGCAATCGGCGAATGATGGGTGAGGACGGGCGCCCTCAGGCGGCGCGCACCGTGGTGAGGAACTTGCCGACCTCGAGCTTGAGGCGGTTGCTGTCGCCGGACAGCGACTGCGCAGCCGAAAGCACCTGCGACGACGCCGAGCCGGTCTCGCTCGCGCCGCGCTGCACGTCGGTGATGTTGGACGACACTTGATGGGTGCCTTCCGCCGCCTGTTGCACGTTGCGGGAGATTTCCTGCGTCGCCGCGCCCTGCTCCTCCACCGCCGCCGCGATCGCCGAAGAGATCTCCGACAGGCGTTCGATGGTGTCGCTGATGTCCTTGATGGCGCCGACCGACTCCTGGGTAGCAGACTGGATGCCGGAAATCTGCTGGCCGATCTCGCCGGTCGCCTTCGCGGTCTGCTCGGCAAGCGCCTTCACTTCGGAAGCGACGACGGCGAAGCCACGGCCAGCTTCGCCGGCACGCGCAGCCTCGATCGTGGCGTTGAGCGCCAGCAGGTTGGTCTGGCCGGCGATGGTGTTGATCAGCTCGACGACGTCGCCGATCCGCGTTGCCGCCTTCGACAGTTCGCTGACACGTTCGGTCGTGGTGCGGGCCTGGCCGACGGCTTCGCTCGCCACGCGCGCGGATTCCTGCACCTGGCGGCTGATCTCGGTGATCGACGACGACAGCTCTTCCGTTGCCGAGGCCACCGACTGCACGTTGGCGGAGGCTTCCTCAGAGGCCGAAGCGACCACGGTCGCGAGCTGCTGCGCGTGCTCCGCGGTCGAGGTCAGCGTCGTCGCGGAAGCCTCGAGCTCGGTCGAGGCCGAGCTCACGGTCTCGATCACCTCGCCGACCGCGGTTTCAAACTGATCGGCAAGCCGGAGCATGTCCTGGCGACGCTGCGCCGCGCTGCGCTGCTCCATCTCCTTCTGCTCGGCTTCCATCCGAATCTTGGCAAGGCCGTTCTCCCGGAACACTTCCGCGGTCTTGGCGACTTCGCCGACCTCGTCCTTGCGATCAAGGCCGGCGATCTCGACCTGATAGCGGCCGGCGGCAAGCTCCTGGAGCACACCGACGATCATGCGGATCGGCCGCGCGATGCCGTACTGACCGATGATGAAGCCCAACGCGCCGCCGATGACGACACCGAGGCCTGCGAGGATGATCAGGAAGCGTGACGTCGATTCATACTGCTCGCGCGCTTCCTTGCTCTTCTCCTCGACGCGCGTATTCAGCCGATCGGCGAGTTCGCGGATCTTGCCTTGAAGGTTCTCCGCAGCGGTCCTGCTCTTCATCGCGATGTCGCGCAGCTTGTCT
Source organism: Bradyrhizobium sp. 482_C4_N1_8 (assembly GCF_052075965.1). Lineage (NCBI taxonomy): Bacteria > Pseudomonadati > Pseudomonadota > Alphaproteobacteria > Hyphomicrobiales > Nitrobacteraceae > Bradyrhizobium > Bradyrhizobium sp. 482_C4_N1_8. The sequence goes on from NZ_CP197231.1 coordinate 7,237,036, forward strand.
GCGCTGTCGCTGAGCTTCGCCGACTTCTCGGCATCGACGGCCGCGAGCGTCGTGTCCATCTGGCTCTTGTAGGCCGAGAACGCCTCGCGCACGCCCGGGAGCAGCGTCTTGGCCTTCTCGTCCGGGGTCTGGCTGACCTCGTCGAAACGCTCCTGATACTGCTTGAGCTGGGCGTTGATGACATCACGCGCGGCGAGGCGATTGTCGTCACGCGGATCGAGCGCACTGCGGAATTCAGCGCGGTTCAGCGCGATGACGTTCTGGTTGGCGCGCGCGGCGAGCAAGGCCCGCTTGGCCGCGGTCGACATCACGTCGGCCTTTTCGCTGAGATCGCTGAGGGCGGAGACGCCAATCCAGGCGATCGCGGCACCGATCCCGCACAGCAGGAGGACGATCCCGAGGATCTTGCTCAGGATGCGGAAGCGGCCGAGAAAATGCATGACTGGAACCCTTTATGGACGTTGCCGCTCAAGCGGCTGAATTCCCATGAACTTCGTCCAAAACCATTCCGCTTCCCTTAACCACGTTTGCCGTAGAAACACGGAGCTTTCACCGCGATCGACGCCGCTCTTGCATTCCGAGAGTTGCGCAGGGAGCAAGGCTCTCCCTGCGGTTTTGGTCAGGCCGCGCGAACGGTACCCAGGAACTTGCCGACTTCGAGCTTGAGGCGATTGCTGTCGCCGGACAGCGACTGCGCCGCCGCCAACACCTGCGAGGACGCCGAGCCGGTCTCGCTTGCGCCGCGCTGCACGTCGGTGATGTTGGACGACACTTGATGGGTGCCTTCCGCGGCCTGCTGCACGTTGCGAGAGATTTCCTGCGTCGCGGCGCCCTGCTCTTCGACCGCAGCCGCGATCGCCGAGGAGATCTCCGACAGCTTCTCGATGGTGTCGCTGATGTCCCTGATGGCGCCGACCGAATGCTCGGTCGCGGCCTGAATGCTGGCGATCTGCTGGCCGATCTCGCCGGTCGCCTTCGCGGTCTGCTCGGCGAGCGCCTTGACTTCGGAGGCGACCACGGCAAATCCGCGGCCCGCTTCGCCGGCGCGCGCGGCCTCGATCGTGGCGTTGAGCGCCAGCAGATTAGTCTGGCCGGCGATGGTGTTGATCAGTTCCACGACGTCGCCGATCCGCGTCGCCGCCTTCGACAGTTCGCTGACACGGTCGGTCGTGGTGCGGGCCTGGCCGACCGCCTCGCTGGCGACGCGCGCAGATTCCTGCACCTGGCGGCTGATCTCGGTGATCGACGACGACAGCTCCTCCGTTGCCGACGCCACCGACTGCACGTTGGTGGAGGCCTCTTCGGAAGCCGCCGCGACCACGGTGGTGAGCTGCTGCGTGCGCTCCGCGGTCGAGGTGAGCGTGGTGGCGGATGCTTCAAGCTCCGTGGAAGCCGACGACACCGTACCGACGATCTCGCCGACGGCGCCTTCGAAGCTGTCGGCGAGCTTGCGCATCTCGGACTTGCGCTGCTCGGCCGCGAGCTGATCCTGCCGCGACTTGGCTTCCGCGTCCTCCCGCGCCTTCTGTTCGGACACGATCTTGAATTTTTCGACGGCACCGGCGACTTCGCCGACCTCGTCCTTGCGGCCGAGGCCCGGCAGCACCACGGAGAAATCGCCGCCGGCGAGCTTCTCCATCGCCGCCGTCAATGCGCGCATGGGCCGCGCAATGCTGAAGACGGAGAAGATGCACGCCCCGATCAGAACCAGCGCGACCAGCACGCCGGCGACGAACGAGGTCCGCGCGACGGACGCGGCCTCAGCTTCGGCTTCGGCGCGGGCTTCGGAACTCTTCTGCTTGGCAAAGTTGATGATCTCGTTGGTCAGCTCCGATATCTCTTCGTTGATCGGCGCCAGCATCTCCTTGCGGATGCGGTCGACCTCGGCCACGAGCTTTGCGAGCGGTGCTGCCGCCTCGCCGTCCTTCTTCGCGCTCAGGGCGAGCTCCTGCTTGCGGATCGCTTCGATCTGCTGTTGCCCCTTGCTGAAATTGCCGACCAACACGACCAGGCGGTCGATCCGCTTGTGATTCTCCGGCGAGCGCGACAGCTTCGCCATCTCGTCCGCGAATTTCAGGGCCGCGGTCTGCCGATCGTTGAAATAGGTGACGGCCTTCTGCAACTCGGCCGGCGACGTGGAGCTCAGGATGTCACGAATGCCGATCTGCAACCCGCGGACCGACGCTTTGGCTTCCGCGGCGCTTTGCGCGATCGACTGCTGCCCCGATGCCCCATTGCTGAGCTTCTGAACCGCAGCGTCGCCGTTCATCTGGAGGACGATCATCAGCGCGACGAGCGCGATGGTGAGTGCCGAGGTCACAGCGAGCTTGGTGCCAATTCGCAGGTTCTGAATGAACATCATCGACATAATCCCCGGATACGCATTGCCGCGCCGACGCGCGTGAACAGTCCGGGAAGGCTAACCGCGAGGTTACTCATTAACGTTAAGGGTGGCCGCGGCAGCCTGGGTAGAAATACTGAAATCGTGCTTAAACTACTGCAGTTGCGCACTTTTCACGTGCAATGAAACGGAACTCGCGGATTTGCACGCGCTGGCGTCCGTTAACGGTTGCCCGTTCGCGGTCATCAGCACACGGTCTCACCGACCAGGCTGACGCGGAAGACCGGCTTCTTGTTCTCGTCGAGCAGCTCCATGCTCCACTTCGCGTTCGGCTTCAGGTTGCGCGCGATGCTGCCGAGCAGGTTGGCGCAGACCTCGCTCATCTCGGCCCAGGCGGCGGCGCGATCCTCGAACTCGTACGGCTGGTCGGCGGCGCCGGAATAACGACCGGTGCTGATGCGAAAGAAATACAACGACATCGTAGAATCCTTGCACCCCCCGGCCCTGCGCAAACTGGGACGCGAGTCGCTACCAAGGCATGAAAGCCGCCGTCCGTATGACTACGGCGCGGCGGCTTGGTGACCGATGAATATTTTCAACGACAAAATGCGCGGGCGGTCCCGCGCAGCCAGCTCACTGGGTCGAGCGGCGCAATTCCAGCGGAGCGTCGTTCCTGGCTGGCTCCGATTTGGCTTCGGACTTCACCGGCTCGAGCCGGCTGCTCTCGACACGCGGCGTCTCGACGCGCGCGGCGACTTCAGTGTTGGACGCAGCGACCGAACCGGTGCGCTCCGAAGAGCGCAGCGAACGCGGACGCGCCACGGCGCGGGCCATCAGCATCTGATTGCCGCCCTGGTGGTGGAAGTCGCAATAGGCGAAGCCCATGCCCGACACCGAGCCGCGGAAGCTGCGATCGTCGGTCTTTTCCAGGTTGAAACAGGGCTCGAACGGAATGCCCTTGATCGAGGCGCAAACGTTCTGCCCACGGATCTGGAGCGTGTTGCCGGGCAGGCGGAGATGCTTCACCGGGCCTGCGCCCGAGAACTGCACCGCGCCGGCGGCGCCGAGATCGTCCAGGATGCGGCCTGCGCCGCGGGTGCCGTCGAAACAAGTGAAGGCGAACACCTTACCGGCAACGAAGCGGCGCGCCTCGTCGGCGTTCATGCTTCCTGCAATGGCCGGCGCAAACGTCGCTGCCGCCGTGACAGCCCCCAACACAATACGCGCAAGCATGCTCAACTCCGAACCAACCCCAGCGCGGGCGATGCCTTATCTCTTTACCCGCTGCTTACCATACTAACCAAGGCAACATTGAAGCAGCTTGGTTGGTAAAGTCTGAACGCCGTTAGACAATTTTTACCACGATGCGGCCGCGGACCTGGCCGGCAAGGATTTTCGCGCCCCATTCCGAAACTTCCTCGAGCGGAATTTCATGAGTAATTTCAGATAGTTTTGTCCGATCCAGATCCGAGGCCAGACGCTGCCAGGCGGCTTTCCGCGGCTCGATCGGGCACATCACGGAATCGATCCCGAGAAGGCACACCCCGCGCAAAATGAAGGGTGCGACAGAAGACGGCAGGTCCATGCCGGCCGCCAGGCCGCACGCCGCGACCGCGCCGCCATACTTCGTCATCGACAGGAGATTCGCGAGCGTGGTCGAGCCGACGCTGTCGACGCCGCCGGCCCAGCGCTCCTTGGCGAGGGGCTTGGCCGCCGCCGACAATTCATTGCGGTCGATGATCTCGGCCGCACCGATCTCTTTCAAATAGTCGGCTTCCGAGGCGCGGCCGGTCGAGGCGATGACGTGATAACCGAGCTTCGAGAGCACGGCGGTGGCGACCGAGCCGACGCCGCCGGCCGCGCCCGTCACCACCACAGGGCCGCTCTTCGGCGACAGGCCGTGCTTCTCCAGCGCCAGCACAGACAGCATCGCGGTGAAGCCGGCGGTGCCGATCGCCATGGCGTCACGCGCCGACAGGCCCTGCGGCAAGGCGACCAGCCAGTCGCCCTTGACCCGCGCCTTCTCGGCATAGGCGCCGAGATGGGTCTCGCCCATGCCCCAACCGGTGCAGACGACCTTGTCGCCCGCCTTCCATTGCGGATGGGCGGAGGTTTCAACCGTGCCGGCGAAATCGATGCCGGCGATCATCGGGAAGCGGCGCACCACCGGCGCCTTGCCGGTGAGCGCGAGGCCGTCCTTGTAGTTCAGCGTCGACCATTCCACGCGGACCGTGACATCACCGTCCATCAGTTCGGCGTCGTCGAACTGCGTGAGTGCGGCGGTGGTGCCCTTGTCCGCCTTGTCGATCCGGATCGCCTTGAATGTGGCCACGACTGAACTCCCTGGACTTGTTTCAGGGGATGTTTAGCCGATCAGGCAGGCTGCGCAACCGCTCGCTGAACCGGTTTCTCCACGATCGGAAGATTGATCAGCGCGGAGAGCACGCCGAACAGGATCGAGAGCCACCAGATCGGCGTATAGGAACCGAACTTTTCGAACACGATGCCGCCGAGCCAGACGCCGAGGAAGCCGCCGACCTGATGGCTGACGAAGGCAAAGCCATAGAGCGTGGCGAGCCAGCGCGTGCCGAACATCAGCGCCACTAGCGCCGAGGTCGGCGGCACCGTCGACAGCCAGGTCAGACCGGAGACCGCGCCGAATGCGATCGCCGAGAACGGCGTGATCGGGAACGAGATGAAGGCGAGCGTCGCAAGCGCGCGCGTGAAATAGATCGCGGAGAGGATGTAGCGCTTCGGCAGCGAGTTCTGGAGATAGCCGACGCTCAGCGATCCCATGATGTTGAACAGGCCGATCGCCGCGATCACCCAGCCGCCGGTTTGAGTCGAGATGCCGCGATCGACCAGGAACGCCGGCAGATGCACGGTGATGAAGGCGAGCTGGAAGCCGCAGGTGAAGAAGCCGAGCACCAGCAACACATAGGAGCGATGGCCGAAGGCTTCGGCGAGCGCTTTCGTAAAGGTCTGCTCATCCGCCGGCGCCGCGTTGGCCGTGGTTGCGACCGGCGGCGTCGAGAGCGCCAGCGACAACGGGATGATCAGCAGCATCAGGAAGCCGAACACGGTGAGCGCCTGCTGCCAGCCGAAATTGTCGATCAGTGCGACGCCGATCGGCGCGAACAGGAATTGGCCGAACGAGCCCGCCGCAGTGCCGGCACCGAGCGCAAGGCCGCGCTTCTCCGCCGGCAACAGCTTGGTGAAGGCCGACAGCACCAAGTTGAACGAACAGCCGGCGAGACCGAAGCCGACCATGACGCCCGCGCCGAGATTCAGCGACAGCGGCGTCGAGGAATAGCGCATCAGCAATAGGCCGCCGGCGTAAAGCAGCGCGCCGACGCACATCACCCGGAATAGGCCGAAGCGATCGGCGACGGCGCCGGCAAGGGGCTGGCCCAATCCCCACAGCAAATTCTGGAAAGCGATCGCGAGACCGAACACGTCGCGGCCCCAGGCGAATTCGTGGCTCATCGGCTGCACGAAGAACCCGAGCGCCGAGCGCGGCCCGAAGCCGAGCATGCCGATCGCACAGCCGCAGAGAATGATGATCGCCGGGGTGCGCCAGGAGGAGGAACGCGAGTCCGGACCGAGTTCGCCCGCTTGAGTGGACATGGGTTCCTCATCAGTCACTGGCGGATCCGGGATAGGCAACCGCGAGTCACGCGTTTAATGCAGATGCATGAAGATCCCAAGTCAAAAATGATTGCGTTCCACGAAGGGCTGCCCATCGCGGCCCTCTCCGACGCGCCGAGCGCGATTTGACGGGAATGTGTGCGGCCGGGGCTAGCGGCCAGCTCGGGCGCGTGTTATCTTTGATTTACTCAGATTGAGTATATGTGAGCTCTAGCGAAACCCACCGGCCCTCTCGGCCGGATTTCTCAGACCCTATATATACTCGCATTGAGCATAATTAGCATTCACGGGAGGCTTCGATGCCCATCACTGGAATTTACGGCCCCGACGACTTTGCCAACCGGCCGCAGGGCCAAGTCCCCGCCCCTCCGCGCGCCATAGCAGCGCGAACCGGCCCCGCGCTGCCGAAGCCCTCACTGGAATGGACTGCGGACGTCGAGCGGGCCACTGCGCCGCTCTATGAGCGCGTGAAGCACGTGATCCCCCCGATCGAGTGGCCGCTGATGGCGCCGACGATCAAGGCAATCAACGAGCTGAAGCAGGCCCGGGGCGCGGTCATCCTCGCGCACAACTATCAGGCGCCGGAGATCTTTCATTGCGTCGCCGACATCGGCGGCGACTCGCTTCAGCTCGCGGTCGAAGCAACCAAGGTGAAGGCCGACATCATCGTGCAATGCGGCGTGCACTTCATGGCGGAGACGTCAAAGCTGCTCAACCCGGACAAGATGGTGCTGATCCCGGATAGCCGCGCCGGCTGCTCGCTCGCGGACAGCATCACGGGCGCGGACGTTCGCCTGCTCCGCGAAAAATTTCCGGGCGTACCGGTCGTCGCCTATGTCAACACCTCCGCAGAGGTGAAGGCGGAGGTCGACATCTGCTGCACCTCGTCGAACGCGGTGCAAGTGGTCGAGAGCCTGAACGCACCGACCGTGATCTTCCTGCCCGATCGCTACCTTGCAACGTATGTCGCCTCGAAGACCGACGTGAAGATCATCGCCTGGAAGGGTGCCTGCGAGGTGCACGAACGCTTTACCGGCGAGGAGCTGCGCGCCTATCGCGAGGCCGACCCGTCGGTGCAGATCATCGCGCATCCCGAATGTCCGCCTGATGTGCTGGCGGAAGCCGACTTCACCGGCTCGACCGCGCACATGATCAACTGGGTGCGCGAGCGGCGGCCGCGGCGACTCGTCATGATCACGGAATGCTCGATGGCCGACAATGTCCGCGCCGAGCTGCCTGATGTGGAGATGCTTCGCCCCTGCAATCTCTGCCCGCACATGAAGCGCATCACGCTCGCCAACATTCTGGACAGCCTGCTCACGCTTGGCGAGCAGGTCACGATCGACCCCGCGCTCGCGGAACGCGCGCGGCGCTCGGTCGAGCGGATGATCAATCTGAAGAATTGAGAGTGAAGCATGCAAGACAACATCCACAATCTCACCCGCAGCACCGATGACGTCGTCATCGTCGGCGGTGGCCTCGCCGGACTCTTTTGTGCACTGAAGCTCGCGCCGCGGCCGGTAACGCTGATCTCGGCCGCCCCGCTCGGACAGGGCGCGTCGTCCGCATGGGCGCAAGGCGGCATCGCAGCGGCCGTGGCTGAAGGCGATAGCCCGGAGGCGCACGCCGCTGACACCATCGCCGTCGGCGGCGGTCTTGTCGACGAGGCGGTCGCACTCGGGATCGCGCGCGAGGCCGCGCCACGAATCCATGACCTGCTCGCCTATGGCGTGCCGTTCGACCGCGACCTCGAAGGCCAGCTCGCGGTCGGCCGCGAGGCCGCGCATTCGGCGCGGCGCATCGTGCATGTGCGCGGCGACGGGGCCGGAGCCGCGATCATTGCGGCGCTGAGCGAGGCCGTGCGCCGCACGCCGTCGATCCGACTGATCGAAGGTCTCGTCGCCGAAGCGCTGTTGACCGAGGACGGCGCGGTCACGGGTATTCAATTGCGCGAGGCCGGCAATCCCGCTGCACGTCCGCTCCTGCTTGCCTCTCGCGCGATGGTGCTGGCGACCGGTGGCCTCGGCCATCTCTATGCCGTCACCACCAACCCGACTGAGGCCAGCGGCTCCGGCCTTGCGATCGCCGCGCGCGCCGGCGCCGTGATCGCCGATCCCGAGTTCGTGCAGTTCCACCCCACCGCCATCATGGTCGGCCGCGATCCGGCGCCGCTGGCAACGGAGGCGCTGCGCGGCGAAGGCGCGACGCTGATCAACGGCGATGGCGAACGTTTCATGACGGCGCTCCATCCGCTCGCAGAGCTCGCGCCGCGCGACATCGTGGCGCGCGGCGTATTCGCCGAGATCGCGGCCGGCCGCGGCGCCTTCCTCGATGCCCGGCAGGCGCTCGGCACACGCTTCGCCGACAAATTTCCGACCGTGCATGCAAGCTGCATCGCGGCCGGCATCGATCCCGCCACGCAGGCCATCCCGATCGCGCCGGCCGCGCATTACCACATGGGCGGTATCGCGGTGGACGAGCGCGGCCGCAGCTCGATCGACGGGCTCTGGGCCGGCGGCGAAGTGTCCTCCACCGGCGCGCATGGCGCCAACCGGCTGGCGTCGAATTCGCTGCTGGAGGCCGTGGTCTACGCCGCCCGCATCGCCGACGACATCGCCGGCCGCGCGATCCCCTCACCTGCCCGCCTTCCCGATGCGTTGGTGACGTCGCGCGGCGGCACGCCGGACGCTGCCGACGTGAAGCGGTTGCGAACGATGATGAGCGCGCATGTCGGCGTGATCCGCAACAGTGATGGGCTTGCGGAGGCCGTGCGCAACTTCGCCGCAGTCGAACGCGGGCCCGCAAGCATCGCTCTCCGCAACATGGCGGCATCAGCCCTGCTCGTCGCGGCTTCCGCGTGGAGGCGGCGCGAAAGCCGCGGCGCGCATTTCCGCTCCGACCATCCGGCGGATGTCCCCACGCTGGCACAGAGAACGATGACGACGCTCACGGAGGCACGTGAGATCGCGGAGCGCCTGAGCGAGCGTCCGCTGCCACGCACCGCCCGACCGATGATCGCCTGATGGAGTTCCCCATGATCACCCCGACGTCACTGCTCTATCCCGACGCCTTCCTGTCGCCGCTTGCGATCGACGAGGCCGTGCATCGCGCGCTCGACGAGGATCTCGGCCGCGCCGGCGACATCACCTCGCTTGCGACGATCCCGGAGGCGACCAAGGCGCAGGCCGTCCTGGTCGCCCGCCAGTCCGGCGTGATCGCCGGCCTGCCGCTGGCGCTGGCGACGCTGCAAAAGCTCTCGCCCGACATCGACGTGCGCGCGCATGTCCGCGACGCCGCACGGGTTGCCCGCGGCCAGCACGTGCTGACGATCACGGGCCCGGCGCGCGCCATCCTCACGGCGGAGCGGACCGCGTTGAATTTCGTCGGCCGGCTGTCGGGCGTCGCGACGCTCACGGCCGACTACGTCGCGCAGACCGAAGGCACGACAATGCGCATCTGCTGCACGCGCAAGACCACGCCGGGATTGCGTGCGCTGGAGAAATACGCCGTGCGCTGCGGCGGCGGCTTCAACCACCGCTTCGGGCTCGACGATGCGATCCTGATCAAGGACAACCACATCGCGGTCGCCGGCGGCATCGGTGCGGTGCTGGAGCGCGCCCGCGCCCATGCCGGTCATCTCGTCAAGATCGAGATCGAGGTCGATACGCTCGCGCAATTGCGCGAGGTGCTCGGCACCGGGCTCGCCGATGCCGTGCTGCTCGACAACATGGACCTTGCGACGCTGCGCGAGGCGGTGCGGCTCAACGAGGGGCGCCTCGAGCTGGAGGCATCCGGCGGCGTCACGCTGGACTCGATCGCGGCCATCGCGGCGACCGGCGTCGACTACGTCTCATCCGGCGCGCTGACACATTCGGCGCCGAATTTCGACTGTGCGCTGGATATCGAGGCGTGAGCCACACCGTCGTGGCCGGGTTGTCCCGGCCATCCACGCCTCGCCTCGCAACACAAAGAACGTGGATGCCCGGGACAAGCCCGGGCATGACGAACTTCCGTGAATGATTACCTTCGCTCGCTCACGCCCATCTCGGCGGAGCTCTTGGCTTCCTGGGCGAGCTCGGCAGAGAGCGCGGCGGTCTGGGCCGGGGTGCCCCAGCTCGGTTCTTCGCTGCCGTCGCCCCAGGCGCGCGGGCGATAGAAGGTGTGGACGCCGGTCTTGTACATCTTCTTCATCTCGGCGACCCAGGACGGACGCACCCAGTAGGCGTGGTAGTGCGTGGACTTGCCCACTTCGGGCAGCCAGATCTGGCCGTCGAGCATCGCCTTCGAAATCTTTTTCGCGCGCTCCCACATCTCGGGCTCGCGGATCACGTCGGCATTGTTGTCGCAGGCGAAGGTGAACTGACACGCCAAATGGCGGTGCTTGTTCTGATAGACCGCGCCGCACACGGTGTCCGGATATTTGCCGGAGAAGACGCGGTTCATCACGACTTGCGCAACCGCCATCTGGCCGCGCACGGCCTCGCCGCGCGATTCGAAATAGACGGCTTCGGCGAGACACTTCTCGGCCTTTGCGCGCGACTTGTCGTCGAGCGCGAGCCGCTCCGCCGGCGATCTGGCGCGCTGGTTGTCGGCGTTGACCTCGCCCTTCGGCGCGACGCTCTCGCCGCTTTCGATGTCCCTGGCGATCTCGGCCGACGGCGGCGACAGCGCGGCCGTCACCTTCATGTCAGGATCGGGCATCACGATCAGCGGCTCGGCGCCGGGCTGCCAGCTCTCGATGCTCTCGAGATTGCCGCCGAGCGAGGAGCTCCCGAAAAACAGGTTCGAGGTCTTGACGCGGAAGGGATCGCGCGGCGCCACGTCTGGAAGGGTCGCCTGCTTCAGCGCCTCGAGCGGCTGGACTGCGAACGCGCGCGCCGCGTCACTGGCTTGTGGCGGATTGGCATATTGCGGCAGCGGCGGCGCACGCAGCGCTTCCTGAAGCTCAGGATCGAGCGCCGCCGCGGACTCCGGCGACATGATTTGTGGCAACGCGGCGGTTTTGGCGCCGAACACCGAGCTGTTCGATGTCGCGGGATCTTGCAGCGCCGGCGCGGCCGATGGTGCGCTCGTCTCGGGAACCTGCGTGGGTGTGACGCTTGCGAGGCGATCCCCCTTCATGGAGCGATCGACCTTGGGAAAATCGGCGGCCTGGTAGCGCGGCGGCGCCTGAAGCGCAGGATTGCGGCTGATCGCGCCGGTGACGTCGCGACCATCGAGGCTCGCGAGGCGAACCATCGCGCTCTGCGGAAGCGACGTGCCGATCGGACGGGAAAAGCTGTAGGTGGCGAGCTGGATCGAGGACGCGGCAGAGAACACCTGCTTCTGCCAGCGCTCGGCGACGCCGGGCTGCCGCGCCAGCAACGACGCGATATCCTGATAACCGGTCTCTCTCGGCATCAATGCGAAGATGCAGAGACCGATTCCGAAGGACGCGAACCGCGCGCCCTTCGGATGGTTACGCAACACTGACATCGACACGCTCACGCTACGCTTACGCCAGAAAAATCGAACCGCAGTACGTCCGTACAATTCGATCTTTATCGTCAATATCCAATTTAGGTTGCCGGGGCGTTAATCGGCGTTGCGCGTGCGGCACACTCAAGCGATTGCAGGTGTTTTCACGGGCAATGATGCACGTTGGTAAACGCCGCCTCTCGTAAAGCGGTAAACATTCGGTCAACGCGAATGGTGAAGGAACTCTTGCGCGCGCGTCTCATTACGGGACGCGGGGGGCTCCATCGTTTACGGGAACCACGTCCCGCAAACACCGCTGTCATGCCCCGGCTTGACCGGGGCATCCAGTACGCCGCGGCTTCTCGATTCAATCACTGTTGTCTCGGAATACTGGATCGCCCGGTCAAGCCGGGCGATGACAGTGAGTGTGGGGCGCTCGCAATGAAGTGTGGGTGGAGTGTGCCTCAAATGAAAGAGGCGGGGTTTAGCCCCGCCTCTTCGCATTCAACACTTCAACGCTGCGCTTACGCCTGGCTCGCGATCGCCTTGCCGAGCGCCGCCTGCGCCGCGGCGAGACGGGCGATCGGCACGCGGTAGGGCGAGCAGGAGACGTAGTCGAGGCCGATATCGTGGCAGAAGGCGACGGAGGCGGGATCGCCGCCGTGCTCGCCGCAGATGCCGACCTTGAGCTGCGGGCGCGTCTTGCGGCCGCGCGCGACGCCGATCTTGACGAGCTCACCGACGCCTTCCTGGTCGAGCGCGACGAAGGGATCGACCGGGAGGATGCCCTTGGACACGTAGGTTCCGAGGAAGCTCGCCGCGTCGTCACGGCTGATGCCGTAGGTGGTCTGCGTGAGGTCGTTGGTGCCGAACGAGAAGAACTCCGCGCTCTCCGCGATCTCTGCCGCAAGCAAGCAGGCGCGCGGCAGCTCGATCATGGTGCCGACCTGGTAGGCGATCTTGGTGTTGGTGTCGCGCATCACGGCTTTCGCGGTGGCATCGATGCGCGCCTTGACGAGGTCGAGCTCGGCCTTGGTGGCGATCAGCGGCACCATCACCTCGAGGCCGACGGCCTTGCCGGTGCGCTTCTCGGCCTCGACTGCGGCCTCGAAGATCGCACGCGCCTGCATCTCCGCGATCTCCGGATAGGCGATCGCGATGCGGCAGCCGCGGAAACCGAGCATCGGATTGAACTCCGAGAGCTCGCGCGCACGGTCGGCCAGGCGCCGCGGGTCAGTGTTCATGGCGCGCGCCACTTCCTCGACCTCGGCATGGGTGTGCGGCAGGAATTCATGGAGGGGAGGATCCAGAAGCCGGATCGTGACGGGCAGGCCCTTCATGATCTCGAACAGCTCGACGAAGTCGGCGCGCTGCATCGGCAACAGCTTGGCGAGCGCGGCGCGGCGCGACTGCTCGTCCTCGGAGAGAATCATCTCGCGAACCGTGCGGATGCGCGTCTCCTCGAAGAACATGTGCTCGGTGCGGCAGAGGCCGATGCCTTCCGCGCCGAACTTGATCGCGGTGCGCGCGTCCTCCGGCGTGTCACCGTTGACGCGCACGCCGATCTTGCGGACCTGGTCGGCCCATTTCATCAGCGTGCCGAACTCGCCGGACAGCTCCGGCTCGATCATCGGCATGCGGCCGGCGAGCACCTGGCCGAGCGAGCCGTCGATGGTGATGACGTCGCCGGTCTTGAAGGTGCGGGAGCCGATGCTCATGGTGCCGCGGCCGTAATCGACGCGGATGGTGCCGCAGCCGGAGACGCAGGGCTTGCCCATGCCGCGCGCGACCACCGCCGCATGCGAGGTCATGCCGCCGCGGGTGGTCAGGATGCCTTCGGCGGCGTGCATGCCGTGGATGTCTTCCGGGCTGGTCTCGATGCGGACCAGGATCACCTTGCGCCCGTCGGCCTGGAGCTTGGCCGCCTCGTCCGAGGAGAACACGATCTCGCCGGAAGCCGCACCAGGCGAGGCCGGCAGGCCGGTCGCGATCACGTCGCGCTTGGCGTCGGGATCGATGGTTGGATGCAGCAGCTGGTCGAGCGAGGCGGGATCGATCCGCGTCACCGCTTCCTTCTTCGAGATCAGCCCTTCATTGGCGAGCTCGACCGCGATGCGCAGCGCCGCCTTGGCGGTGCGCTTGCCGCCGCGGGTCTGGAGCATCCACAGCTTGCCCTGCTCGACCGTGAACTCCATGTCCTGCATGTCGCGGTAGTGCTTCTCGAGCAGCGTGTAGATCCGCGTCAGCTCCTTGAAGGCTTCCGGCATCGCCGCTTCCATCGACGCCTTGTCGGAACCGGATTCCTTGCGCGCTTCCTCGGTGATGTCCTGCGGCGTGCGGATGCCCGCCACCACGTCTTCGCCTTGCGCGTTGATCAGGAACTCGCCGTAGAGCTTGCTCTCGCCGGTCGAGGGGTTGCGGGTGAAGGCGACGCCGGTCGCCGACGTCTCGCCCATGTTGCCGAACACCATGGCCTGCACGTTGACCGCGGTGCCCCAGGATTCCGGAATGTCGTGCAGCTTGCGATAGGTCACTGCGCGCGCGTTCATCCAGGATGAGAACACCGCGCCAATCGCACCCCAGAGCTGGTCGTGCGGATCCTGTGGGAAATCCTTGCCGGTCTCGCGCGCGACCGCGTCCTTGTACTTGCCGACCAGTCCGACCCAGTCCTCGGCGCTGAGGTCCGTATCGAGCGTATAGCCCTGGCTGTCCTTGAAGGTGTCGAGGATTTCCTCGAAGTGATGATGCTCGAAGCCGAGCACCACGTCCGAATACATGGTGATGAAGCGGCGATAGCTGTCATAGGCGAAGCGACGGTCACCCGACAGTTCCGACAGCGCTTCCACGGTCTCGTCGTTCAGGCCGAGATTGAGCACGGTGTCCATCATGCCCGGCATCGAGGCACGCGCGCCGGAGCGCACGGAGACGAGCAGCGGGTTTTTGACGTCGCCGAACACCTTGCCGGTCAACTTGCCGACATGGTCGAGCGCCTTCTCAACCTGCGACTGCAATTCCTTCGGATAGGATTTGTCGTGTGCGTAGAAGTAGGTGCAGACCGAGGTCGGGAGGGTGAAGCCGGGAGGCACGGGAAGGCCGAGATTGGCCATCTCGGCGAGGTTGGCGCCCTTGCCGCCAAGCAGGTCGCGCATCTCCGTCCGGCCCTCGGCCTTGCCGTCGCCGAACGTGAACACCCATTTGCCGGCCTTGGCCGCGGCTGGCGCCGCCTTGGCGGGCGCGGCCTTTTTGGGGGCGGGCTTCACGGCAACCTTCGGCGCAGCCGACTTGGTCGCAGCCTTCGCCGCGGGCTTCGCAGCCGGCTTTGCAGCCGACTTTACAGCCGCCTTGGCGACCGGCTTCGGGGCGCTCTTGGCGAGTGCCTTGCGAGCCGCCGGCGCGGCCTTCGCCGCGGCGGAGGACTTTGATTTCGCTGGCGTTTTCGCTGGAGTTTTATTGGGCTTCGAGGCGGCTTTGGCCATAGCTTGCACACAACCTGCGAGAGGAAAGGGAAATCGCGCGCCTTACACCACTTTGGGCAGGCCCGCGCAAGTCGAAGAGTTCCGGAAAATGAAGGCCTAGAGATGGAGCCACTTCAACAATCCGAGCCCGATCGCACCATTTATGATGAGAAAGATCGCGACGATCAGGTTGAGAAGGCGCGGCATGATCAGGATGAGCACGCCCGCAAGCAGCGACAGAAGCGGCGAGATGTGGGCGACGGTGATGTGCATGAATTGTCTTTCCGTGACGTGAGGCGAATCGCGGCTGGATCATACCGGACCGGGTTCCGCGGGTAGAGACGCACAAGGCGCGAACAGGTTCCCGGCTTCGCGAAAACTGCCCGAAATTGCCGCTGATGCGGCAGGGCTTTTCCCGGAACATTGCGAAGGGGACATGCATTGGCAACCGGTCGCGCCAGTAGCGCCGGCTGAAATCAGTTCGAAGGAGTTGCCCATGCGGAACAGGATTCTCGCCCTCGCTGCGCTTGGCGCCGCGCTCGGCTCGCCGATCGCAGCGTCTGCGCAATCCGGTCTCACCGTTGGCCGCGCGCCTGTCGTCGTCGACAGCGGCCCGACGATTGCGGTCGAACAGAGGCCGGCATTCCGCGAATATGTCGTCGAGCAACGTGTGCCGGCCTTCCGTGTCCCGGATCGCGTGGTGGTCGGCGCCACCTTACCTGAAAGCGGCGTCACTTATTATGACGTGCCGCAACGTTTCGGCGCCACCACCTACCGCTACACCGTCGTAAACGGCGCAACCGTGCTGGTCGAGCCGCGCTCGCGGCGCGTCGTCGAGGTGATGGATTAGATTCTCGTCTGAACGCGTTTTCTTCACGCGAACCGGTATCCACTTCGCTTGAAAACGCTTCCGATCAACTCGATGTCCGGCGTGTCACTTCAATCAGGCTGGCGCGCATCGCGTAGTACGGACATCAGGCCCCGCCCGGTTCTCCCCCCGCCGGGCGGGGCTTTTTTGGGCGTCGTCTGTGCACGCTCTCGTGTCCCGGGCAAGCGCAGCGCGACCCGGGACCCAGAAGCTACGAGCACGAGGTTAACATGGGCCCCGGCTCTGCAGCGCACCGCTGAAGAAGCGCTGCGCTGCGTCCGGGGCACGAGAGCCTCAATCCTGGATCTTCGAGAAATCCGCGACCGCACGCGTGGCGCTGCGGATTTCGTTGAGCAGCTTCAGCCTGTTCTCACGCACCTTCGGATCGTCGTCGTTGACACGAACCTTCTCGAAGAACGCATCGACCGGCGGACGCAGCTTTGCCATCGCGCTCATCGCGGCGGCAAAGTCTTCCCTGGCGACAGCGGCGCTTGCTTCCGCCTGCACTTCGCCGATCGCCTTCGCCAGCGCCTTCTCCTCATCGAGGCCATAGAGCGCAGCATCCGGCGCACCGTCGAACGCGCGCTTGTCCTTCTTCTCCTCGATGCCGAGGATGTTGCTGGCGCGCTTGATACCAGCGAGCAAGTTCTTGCCGTCATCGCTCTCGAGGAACTTGCCGAGCGCCTCGACGCGGCGGACGATCATCAGGAGATCGTCCTGGCCGCCGAGGGCGAACACGGCGTCGACGAGATCGTGCCGTGCGCCCTGCTCGCGCAGCTGGACCTTCAGGCGATCGGCGAAGAAGGCGAGGAGATCGCTTGGAAGCTTCTCCGCATCGGCCGACTTCAGCGACAGGCCCGCGAGTGCAGATGCCGCCACCTTCATGAGCGACAGACGCAGGTTGTTCTCAGCGATCAGCCTGATCACGCCCAGCGCCGCACGCCGCAGCGCATACGGGTCCTTGCTGCCAGTCGGCTTCTCGTCGATCGCCCAGAAGCCGACGAGCGTGTCGACCTTGTCGGCAAGCGCGACGGCGACACTGACCGAATCGGTCGGCACGCGATCGGTCGGGCCCTGCGGCTTGTAGTGCTCCTCGCACGCGGCGGCGACAGAGGCATCCTCGCCCTGGGCCAGCGCGTAGTACTTGCCCATCAAGCCCTGCACTTCCGGGAATTCACCGACGACTTCGGTCAGCAAATCGGCCTTGGCGAGATGCGCGGCACGCGTGGCCTTCGCGACGTCGGCACCGACCAAAGGCGCGATTTCGGCGGCGAGGCGTTCGATGCGCTTGATGCGTTCCGCCTGAGTTCCGAGCTTCTCGTGGAACACGATCTGCTCGAACTTCGGCAGGCGGTCTTCAAGCTTCGTCTTGAGATCGGTCTCATAGAAGAACTTCGCATCCGACAGGCGCGGACGGATCACGCGCTCGTTGCCTGATACGATAGTCTTGCCGCCGTCGGCCGCCTCGATATTCGCCGTGAGGACGAACTTGTTGGTCAGCTTGCCCGTCTTGGAATCCCTGACGACAAAGCACTTCTGGTTGTTGCGGATGGTGGCGCGGATCACCTCTTCCGGGATCGCGAGATATTCCGGCTCGAACGATCCCATCATGACGACGGGCCATTCGACGAGGCCCGACACCTCGTCCAGCAGCACCTGATCCTCGACCAGCTCGAACCCTTGCGCGAACGTCAGCTCCTTGGCATCGGCGAAGATGATGTCCTTGCGCGCCTGCGGATCGAGGATGACTTTTGCAGCCTTCAGCTTCGCCTCATAGTCCTCGAAGCGGCGTACGTTGATCGCCGCCGGCGCCATGAAGCGATGGCCGTAGGTGGTCTGGCCGGTCTCGATGCCGTCGACCGAGAATTTGACGACATCGGGCTCTTCAGTTTCAGGCCCGAAGGTCGCGGTGATCGCGTGCAGCGGACGCACCCAGCTCAGCGAGCCGGGCTTGCCGGAGCGCGCGCCCCAGCGCATCGATTTCGGCCAGGGGAAGGTGCGGATGATGACCGGCAGGATTTCCGCGAGCACGTCGATCGCGTCGCGGCCGGGCTTTTCGATCAACGCGATGTAGAAGTCGCCCTTCGGGTCGCGCTGGATCTTTGCTTCGTCGAGCGAGTTTAGACCTGTCGCTTTCAGAAAACCCTGCACGGCCGCATCGGGCGCGCCCATTTTCGGACCGCGGCGTTCGGTTTTCAGATCGGGCTGGCGCGCGGGGATGCCGTGCACGGTGAGCGCAAGGCGACGTGGCGTCGCGAACGCCTTCGCACCCTCGTAGACGAGGCCTTCGGCGACCAGCTTGTCGGTGACCATGCGGCGCAGATCGTCGGCCGCCTTGGCCTGCATGCGCGCGGGGATTTCTTCCGAGAACAGTTCAAGCAAAAGATCGGGCATCAGGCCGCTCCGCCCGCTTCAGTATGGATCCAGGCCTCGCCGCAGGCCTTTGCCAGCTCGCGCACGCGAAGAATGTAGCTCTGCCGCTCGGTCACGGAGATCACGCCGCGCGCATCGAGCAGGTTGAAGACGTGGCTGGCCTTGATGCACTGGTCATAGGCCGGCAGCGCCATCAGGTGCGCTTCGCGCTTGCCGTCCTTCCAGCCAGCTTCGAGGTATTTTCTGCACGCCGTCTCCGCCATCTTGAACTGCTCGAACAGCATCGCGGTGTCGGCGACTTCGAAATTGTGCTTCGAATATTCACGCTCGGCCTGCAGGAACACGTCGCCATAGGTCACCTTGGCGTCGCCCTCGCGGCCGTTGAAGTTGAGGTCGTAGACGCGGTCGACGCCCTGCACATACATCGCGAGGCGCTCGAGCCCATAGGTGAGCTCGCCGGCAACAGGCGCGCACTCAAATCCCGCGACCTGCTGGAAGTAGGTAAACTGGCTGACTTCCATGCCGTCGCACCAGCACTCCCACCCCAAGCCCCAGGCGCCCAGCGTCGGGCTTTCCCAATCGTCCTCGACGAAGCGGATGTCGTGCACGGCGGAATCGATGCCGATCGCGGCGAGCGACTTCAGGTACAGCTCCTGAAGGTTCGGCGGCGACGGCTTCATGATCACCTGGAACTGGTAGTAGTGCTGCATCCGGTTCGGATTCTCGCCGTAGCGGCCGTCCTTGGGCCGGCGCGAGGGCTGCACATAGGCGGCGTTCCAGGGCTTTGGCCCAAGCGCGCGCAGCGTCGTCGCCGGATGGAAGGTGCCTGCGCCCATCTCCATGTCGTAGGGCTGCAGGATCACGCAGCCCTGCTCGGCCCAGAACCGCTGGAGCGCGAGGATAAAGCCCTGGAACGAGCGTTCCGGGCGCATATGGGCGGGCAATGAGGCGTCCATCGTCAGATCAGGCTCTCGCGGGGGGTTTTGAATCGCGCGGGACCGTATCGACGGCGGGGATGGGAATCAAGGCAAAGGGGGCGGATTCGGGCCGATCGCCTTGGTCCGGAGACGGTGCGGTAGGGTGGGCAAAGCGAAGCGTGCCCACCATCGTCACCACAATTGCAAAGGGAATGGTGGGCACGGCGCAAGAGCGCCTTTGCCCACCCTACGGCAGCGCGGCCTAGCCGGGCCGATACGCTCCGGTCACGGGGTCACGTTTCAGCTTCTGAATATCCCCGGCATGGGCGGCTTCAGCGACGCGCGACAGGCGCATCTCCTCCAGCTCATGGTTGATCCGGACAGCGGTCTTGTAGGCCCAGCGGACCACGGCAAGCCCGCCCAGGACGCCCGCGAAAGCGACAAACGGCGGCATCGGTCGATCCTTGTCTAGTGCTCAGCCCCCACGCACATTCTTGCGCAGACCGGGCCGCGCCGCAATTGGCTCGGCCCGGACCAAATGGCGCGGGAGGGTGTCGCCTAGAACCCGAATTTCGCCCAAATCGCCCGCGTCTCGACCGCCGAGATCAACTCGTCCGGCAGGCCGGCCATTGATTCCATGGCCGAAAGCTGGCCCGCACCGGGCGATTTCCGCCCCAAAAGGCCCGAGAGCAGACCGGTCGGCTGCGCAATCACAGGGGTGAGAACCTTCTCGCCATAGCGGGCACGAAGAGTTGAGCGGAGATCGCCGATGCCGTCGGCAAGCCCCAGCGCGATCGAACTCTCGCCGGCCCAGTATTCGCCGGTGAACAGGGTGTCGTCGGCGCCCTTCAGCCGCGCGCCGCGGCTCTCCTTCACCAGCGCGATGAAGATCTGGTGGATTTCGCGCTGGAGCGCCTTCAGCCTCGCCACGTCGTCGGGGTTTTCCGGGAGGAACGGGTCGAGCATCGCCTTGTGCGCGCCGGCCGTGTAGAGCCGCCGCTCGATGCCGAGCCGCCTGATTGCCTCCTGGAAACCAAAACTGCCGCCGACCACGCCGATCGAGCCGAGGATGGAGGACGGATCGCATATGATCTCGTCGCCGGCGCAGGCGATCATGTAGCCGCCGGACGCCGCGACGTCCTCGACGAACACCAGCACGGGCAGCTTCTTCTCCGCCGCGAGCTGCTTGATGCGCAGATAGATCTGGCGCGACTGCACCGGCGAGCCGCCGGGCGAATTGATCACCAGCGCCACCGCCTTGGCGTTCCGGTACGAAAATGCCCGCTCCAGCACCCGCGCGACGCCCGCAAGCGTCATGCCCGGGCGCAGCGGCGTCACCGCACCGATCACACCGGACAGCCGCACCACCGGCACCACCGCGGTGCCGGGACGGAAGCGCGCCGGCAGATATTGCATGAGCTTGTCGGCCAGGCCGGAACCCTCACGATCGTTCAATTGTTCGGCCATGCCGTTACCTCTGCTTAACCATTTCTTATCACGCGACTGTCATTGGAAGTGCCCGGAACGTGTTTTGCAGATTCCCCGTTGGGAAGCTGCAATGAGGCAGCGGAGAACACCATGAAAATCTATCTGCTGTTGCTGCTGGTCGGTGCGCTGTTCATGGCGATCCGCCTGACGACCCCGCAAGAGCAGCAGTCGGAATCGCTTCCGCAGTAAGTCGTCGCGGCTCCGCCAGCGGCAAGAGCGCCCTCCCCTCCAGAATCTCCGTCACCTGATTTTTAGGCACGCCTGACTCGTCGTTGAGCATGAGGCCCGGCAGCAGTCGCGTCGGAGCCCGGCCGCCTTTGACGGCGCGCACCAGTACGCGGATCGCGGGCCGTCCCGCCTCGCCGTGAACCGGCAGGATCGACAGGCTGCCGAAGCCGCGTGACAGCGCAGTCAAGACCTCCGCGATCCCATCGGCGCGCCAGATCAGGGTCAGCGCGCCGTCCGATCGGAGGATGCGCCGCGCCGCATGCACCCATGCATTCAGCGTCTCCTCCCTCGCAACATGCGCGGTGCGGCGCGCCTGATCGGGCGAACCGCGATGGCGCGCGGGATCGTTGAAGGGCGGGTTCATCAGCACCACGTCGACGCTGTCGGGCGCGAGGCCATTAGCCGCAAACGCCTGTGCGTCGGCCGTAACGTCGAGCACGATCGTCTCGGCGGCGATCGCATTCGCCGCCGCATTGGCGCGCGCGAGTTCCGCCAGTTCCGGATCGATCTCGACCAGGCTGAGGCTGATTCCCGCGACGCGCCGGCCAAGCGCCAGCCCGGCGGTGCCGATGCCGGCACCGAGATCGACGACGCGGTCGCCCGCCCGCGCTTCCGTCGCCGCCGCGAGCAGGATGGCGTCATGCCCGGCGCGGTGGCCGGACCGCTTCTGCTTCAAGCGCAATTGCCCGCCGAGAAAGGCGTCCTCGGTGAAGTCTGTGACGACGTCAATCATCGCCGCGCAGTTCATGGCTGAGGCCGGCCTCGGTGAGGAGCTCCCTGGCCTCCTGGGCGTCATCCTCATGGACCAGGATCCGCCGTGGCAGGATACCCAGCGAGCCCTCGATAATGCTCATGTTCTGGTCCAGCACCAGATGATGGATGTTGGCGCCGTCGAGCAGCGCGCCGATCGCCGACACCAGCACCATGTCGTTGGTCCGAACCAGTTCACGCAAAACGCACGTCTCCTGCCTGAAAGGGGCTAAAGCGGCAAATGTCAATGGTTCCGCGGCACTTGCCGCATCCGCTGCCAGTTTCTATTGTATTTGCATCAGAATAGCCCCTCCGGGGCAAATATTGGAGACCGGCGTGGCCGTCATCGTACCTTTCGAAACTCCCGGCGCGTCGATCGAACAGCTGGTTGCCCTTGTCGCTGGTGACATGGAGCGCGTCAACGCCACGATCCTGTCGCGGACCGGCTCCGAGGTCACCATGATCCCGGAGGTCGCCAACCACCTCATCTCCTCCGGCGGCAAGCGCCTGCGCCCGATGCTGACGCTCGCCATGGCCAACCTCGCCGGCTACACCGGCGACGGTCACATCAAGCTCGCTGCCTCCGTCGAATTCATGCATACCGCGACGCTCCTTCACGACGACGTCGTCGACGAGAGCGAGATGCGCCGCGGCAAGCTGTCGGCGCGAATGCTCTGGGGCAACGAGGCGAGCGTGCTGGTCGGCGACTTCCTGCTCGGCCAGGCGTTCCGCATGATGGTCGAGGTCGGCTCGCTCCGCGCGCTCGACATCCTGTCCGCGGCCGCCGCCACCATCGCCGAGGGCGAGGTGATGCAGCTTGCCGCCGCCAAGAACACCGCGACCACCGAGGACGAATATCTCGCCGTGATCCGTGGCAAGACCGCGGAGCTGTTCGCGGCCGCCTGCGAGGTCGGCCCCGTGATCGCCAACCGCCCGAAGGCGGAGCAGACCGCCTGCCGCTCGGTCGGAATGAATCTCGGCATCGCCTTCCAGCTCGTCGACGACGTGCTCGACTATGGCGGCAAGAGCGCCAAGCTCGGCAAGAACACCGGCGACGATTTCCGCGAGGGCAAGATCACGCTGCCGGTCGTGCTCGCCTTCCGCCGCGGCAACGACACCGAGCGCGCCTTCTGGATCCGGGCACTTGAGCGCGGCGAGATCGGCGACACCGACCTCGACCACGCCCTCGGCCTGATGAACAAGCACCGCGCGCTGGAAGATACGCTCAGCCGCGCCCAGCACTACGGCGCCATGGCCGTCGACGCGCTGGCGCTGTTCCCGTCCTCGCCGATGAAGAGCGCGCTGGAGCAGGTGGTCGCGTTCTGTCTGGCAAGGTCGCATTAGGCGCGAGGGCCTGACGCTCTTTCCACGTCGTCATTGCGAGCGCAGCGAAGCAATCCAGAATCCCTCCGCGGGAACAGTCTGGATTGCTTCGCTGCGCTCGCAATGACGGAGAGCTAGGCAACGGCGCATTCCCTCTCTTGTCCCGGACGCGCTGCAGCGGGAAACGCTGCTGTGCAGAGCCGGGAAGCGACACGCAAGGCTCTCCGCAACATGGGCCCCGGCTCTGCAGCGCACCGCCAAGAGGCGCTGCGCTGCGTCCGGGGCACGATAGCGGCTATCCGGCGGCTACCTTAAATCCCACCACCAGACCTGCTTTCACATACTTACCGCTCGCCCGCCGCGCACCTCACCGCCAGCCCCACCTCCGCATCCTCACCGCTCACTCTACCCGCCGCCGCCTGCCCAGTGACTTGCATTTTGCAAGCCACTCTCCTACGTTCCCGCCATGCAGCCCAAATCCCCCTCCATCCTGGAATGCCCGGTCGGCCGCGCTGTTGAGACGGTCGGTGAATGGTGGAGCATCTTGATCCTGCGGGATGCGTTCCAGGGCGCGACGAAGTTCGACGAATTCTCGCAAGGTCTCGGCATCGCGCCGAACATCCTGTCGCGGCGCCTTGCCCATCTCACCGAGAGCGGCATGTTCGTCCGCCGCCGCTATCATGAACGGCCGCCGCGTTACGAATATGTGCTGACGGAGAAGGCGCGGGATTTCTTCCCTGTGGTCGTGGCGCTGCTGGCCTGGGGCAACAGGCATCTCGCGCCCAAGGGCGAATCCATCGTGCTGGCGAATCGGAGTGACGCTCGCCCGTTCGATCCGATCGTGGTCGATGCCGCCGAGATGCGTCCGATCACCCTCGCCAATGCGGTCGTCGTCCCGGGTCCCCGCGCCAGTCGCGGGATGCGCAAGCGGCTCGCCTCGCTCAAAGCCATGAACCCGGCCGTTGCGCCGGCTGGAGACTGACATGCGTCGTATCGTCGTGACGGGAATGGGGGCGGTGTCGCCGCTCGGCTGCGGTGTTGAACTGTCCTGGCGCCGGCTGCGCGCCGGCCAGAGCGGGCTGCGCCCTCTGCCGGAATGGTCGCAGGCACTGCCCGCGCGCATTGCCGGTCTCGTGCCCGACAAGGCCGACGATGCCGAAGGCGGCTTCGACCCCGCGCAAGCTGCCGCGCCAAAAGACCAGCGCAAGATGGACCGCTTCATCCTGTTCGCCCTGCTCGCGACCGCAGAGGCGGTCGCGCAGGCCAGATGGGCGCCGCAGGATGCGAGCGCACAGGAACGCACCGCGACGATCATCGCTTCCGGCGTCGGCGGCTTCCCGGCAATGGCGGAGGCGGTGCGCATCACCGAGCAGCGCGGCGCGCGCCGGCTCTCGCCCTTCACCATCCCCTCGTTTCTCGCCAATCTCGCCGCCGGCCACGTCTCGATCAAATACGGCTACAAGGGTGCGCTGGGCACACCGGTCACGGCCTGTGCCGCCGGCGTCCAGGCGATCGGCGATGCCGCGCGCATGATCCGTGCAGGCGAAGCCGATGTCGCGATCTGCGGCGGCGCGGAAGCCTGCATCGATATCGTCAGCATCGGCGGCTTTGCCGCGGCCCGCGCGCTGTCGAGCGGATTCAACGGCGAGCCCGCGCGCGCCTCGCGCCCGTTCGATCGCGACCGCGACGGCTTTGTCATGGGCGAAGGCGCCGGTATCCTCGTGATCGAGGAGCTGGAGCATGCGCTGGCGCGCGGCGCCTCCCCGATTGCGGAAATCGTGGGCTACGGCACGACGGCGGACGCCTATCACATGACGTCGGGCCCGCCCGACGGCGACGGCGCCCGCCGTGCCATGGAGATCGCGCTGCGCCAGGCGAAGCTTGCGCCCGCGGATTTGCAGCATCTGAACGCGCATGCGACGTCGACGCCGGCCGGCGACGAGAGCGAGCTCGGCGCGATCGCCGCGCTGTTCGGCCGCAACCGCGGCATCGCGGTCAGCGCGACGAAATCGGCCACCGGCCATCTGCTCGGCGCCGCCGGCGGCCTCGAGGCCATCTTCACCGTCCTCGCCTTGCGAGACCAGGTCGCGCCGCCGACGCGCAATTTCGAAAACGCAGATCCCGGCGCTGATGGCATCGACATCGTCGCAGGCAGCGCGCGGCCGATGCCGATGCTCAACGCCATCTCCAACGGATTTGGCTTCGGCGGGGTGAATGCCAGCGTGATCTTCCGCCGGATGGGCTGAACGAGAGGCCTTGCAATCGCAGCACGCTACGTTACCAAAACGGGATGATCGAAACGAATTTCTGGCTGTTCCTGGCCGCAGCGTGTCTCATTGCCGCCGTTCCCGGCCCCGGCATCTTCTACGTCGCGGCGCGGACCTTGTCGGAGGGGCGCGCCAGCGGCTTTGCGTCAACTGCGGGCACGGCGCTCGGCGGGCTGGTTCATGTCGTCGCGGGCAGCCTCGGCATCTCCGCGATCATCCTTGCCAGTGCGGAGCTGTTTGCCGTCGTAAAATTCATCGGCGCGCTCTATCTGGTTTGGCTCGGCATCAAGACCTTCCGCAGCGCCGGCCGCGCGCTCTCGCTGGAGAGCGAGCCCGTCGGCGACAGGCGCGCGTTCCGCGACGGCGTGCTGGTCGAGGCGCTGAACCCGAAGACCGCCGCATTCTTCCTCGCCTTCATTCCGCAGTTCCTCGATCCCGCGGGATCGAGCCCCACGCTGCAATTCATCGTGCTCGGCGCGATCTCGGTGATCCTGAACACGCTCGCCGATGTCGTCGTCGTGCTGATGGCAACTGCAACGCGCACGCAGCTGATTGGCAGGCCGCATCTGATGCGGCGTCTCACGCAGGGCTCGGGCGTCTTCATCACCGGCCTTGGCCTCTCACTTGCGCTGGCGCGGCGGCCGGTGCAGACCTAGCTCGCGTCATTCCCGACGGCATCCGCCGAAAAAAGAAAGGGGCCGAAGCCCCTTTCTCGGATTTCACCACTGATGCCAATGATGCCAGCGGTGCCAGCGAGCCCAATGATGCCAGCGCCAGCCGTCACCCCAATGATGGTGCCAGCCGTAACCACCCCAGTAGTGCGGATGGTAGTAGCCTCCATGGTAGTGCCGTTGCCAGCAATGGCCCCATTCATTGCAGACATAGCCGGTCGGCACCTCGATCGGTGCTGCTGACGCAGCCCCGCTCGACAGCGTGACCCCGCCAAGCGCGGCAAGGCCGACAAACGCAGATACAAGTTTCATGATGTTCACCTCCTAACATCCGTTGGAGGCGACGAGTGCGTCCTGCGTTCGGCGCCTTACGCAGGTTTAATACCGATGAACGATTTCGATGAGGCGATCCGCTCGCGATGACGGCGTGCGCGCGACATTGTCGCCATCGGCCCGAAAGACTTTCCGACCCGTAATGACCTAGATGTAACGCGTGGAATTCGAACGACCCATCGCTCGCGGCTCACCCATGGTTGTTGCGATGGAGAGTTCGATGAGGATGATGTCCTGGTCGCGTTATCGCCTCCTGACAAGGTCGTTGTCGCGCACCGCGCGTCGCTGTCACGACGCGAAGATGCGCAAGACCCGGCAGCGCCGACGCGCCATGCGCCGCCTAGCCGGCACGAGCTCGCCGCCGAAGCGCCCGTGACCTGCGGCTTGCTTGTGGAATGGCCGGCAGCAGGCTACTCCAGTCGTGCTGTTATCTCGTCCGGCATTTCGAAGGATCGACGCCCGATGCTCGCCCCGCAAAGTCGCACTTACGAGTCCCACGGCCTGCGGCTGCACTATGCCGATTGGGGCAATCACGGCGCGCCCGTCGCCATCCTGGTCCATGGCGGCCGCGATCATTGCCGGAGCTGGGACGCCATCGCCCGCTCGCTTCAGCCGCATTTTCACGTGCTCGCGCCCGATCTGCGCGGTCATGGCGATTCCGACTGGACCAAGGGCGGCAGCTACGCGCTGACCGAGTATGTCTACGACCTCGCGCAGCTCATTCGCAGCATCGCAGCGCCTCAGGTGACTCTGATCGGCCATTCCATGGGCGGCATGGTGAGCCTGATCTTTTCGGGGTCGTTCCCCGAACTGGTTTCGAAGCTCGTCGTCCTCGACGGCGTCACCATGTTGCCGGACACCCCCAAAGCGCCGACGCATGAGCGCATCAGCAAATGGGTCAGCCAGCTCGACAGGCTGCACGACCGCACGCCGCGCCGCTATTCGACCCTCGAAGACGCGGCCGCGCAGATGGTGCTTCACAACAAGCGCCTCGCCCGCGACCTCGCGCTGCATCTTGCAACGCACGGCTCGCGGCGGAATGACGACGGCACCTATAGCTGGAAGTTCGATCCCTACCAGCGCGCCTCTGCGCCGCACCGGCTCTGGCCGGACGATCACGTCGCGCTGTGGTCGCGCATTGCCTGCCCGACGCTGCTGCTCAATGCCGGTGAAAGTTTTCTCGCCGGCGCCAAGGCTGCGGGCCTGGAGCGCTACTTCCCGCAGGCGCGCATCGAAACCATCGCCGGCGCCGGACACTGGCTGCAGCATGACAAGCCGCAAGAGGTGTTGGGTGAGATCCGGCGGTTTCTCGGGCTGGCCGAAGACGGCGGCTAGCTCCACTGCCGTAGGGTGGGCAAAGGCGCAAAGCGCCGTGCCCACCACGCAGCCAGATTGCGAGAATAAGTTTGGTGGGCACGCTTCGCTTTGCCCACCCTACGGCACCGTCGTCGGGGAAAAACCTAGCTCAACGTCCCCGCATGCACCCACCAGCCGGGGTGGTCGCGCCGGATCTTTTCCGCGCCGGCATGCGCATCGCTCGCTGCGCCACAGATCGCAAAGCAAGTCGCGCCGGAGCCGGACATGCGGGCAAGCTTGACGCCGGCGGAGTCACGCAAGGCTTCCAGCACCTCGCCGATCACGGGCTCGATCCGCAACGCAGGGGCTTCGAGATCGTTGGCCACGGTTTCGAGAACGTCGACCCAATCGGCAATGGAGGCGCCCTCGTCCGGCCAGGCCGGGGCGTCGAGGACAGAGGTGGCGCCCACCAGCAATTCGCCGTTGCGCAAGCCCAGCGCCTGGAACACGTCCTTGGTCGCGACCGGCACGCGCGGATTGACCATCACGCAGGGCATGCTCGGCAGCGCGAGCGGCAGCAGCTGCTCGCCGACGCCGGTCATGTCGCAGGCGCGCGAGACCAGGCACACCGGCACGTCGGCGCCGGTCGCGAGCGCGACTTTCTGCAAGCGCGGATCATCGAGAGACAGATTGTTGAGACGCGCGAGCAGCCGCAGCGCCGCCGCGGCATCGGCCGAGCCGCCGCCGATGCCGGCCGCGACGGGAAGCACCTTGTCGAGCGCGAAGGCGCCCAGCTTCAGGTTCGGCACGGCCTCGGCCAGGAGCCTGGCCGCCTTGACCACGAGATTGTCGGCGGTGTCGCCGCAGGCCGCGGCCAGCGGCCCGGTGGTGACGAGCTTCAGTTCGCCGCCCGGCTCCAGCGTCAGCTGGTCCGCGCAGTCGGCAAACGCGACCACGCTTTCGAGATCATGATAGCCGTCGGCACGACGGCCGACCACGCGAAGGCTCAGATTGACCTTCGCGCGCCCTTCTTCAATCAACGCCGACATTGGCGATCAGCCCCCAAACGCACTCTTAGCCGCCCTTGCCGTCGTCCTTCTTCTTGTCCGCCTGCGCGGCCGAAGAGTTCGAATCGTCGGTCATACCGTTGGCGATCTTGGCCTCGATCTTCGGAAGCTCCTCCGGCTCGGGCTTGAGATCGCGGGCGTGGGCCCACTGGAATTTCGCTTCCAGCGTGCGGCCGACGCGCCAATAGGCATCGCCGAGGTGATCGTTGATGGTGGGATCCTCGGGCTTGAGGTCGATCGCGCGCTCGAGGTTCTTCACCGCCTCTTCGTAATTGCCGATGCGGTAGTAGGCCCAGCCGAGGGAGTCGACGATGTAGCCGTCGTCGGGACGCTGCTCGACGGCACGCTTGATCATCTTCATGCCTTCGTCGAGATTCACGCCCTGGTCGATCCAGGAATAGCCGAGATAGTTGAGGACATGCGGCTGGTCGGGCTGGAGCTCGAGCGCCTTCTTCATGTCGGCTTCGGCCTTGCTCCACTCCTTGGAACGCTCCTCGCAGATGCCGCGATAATAGTACCAGACGCTGTTGGCCTTGTCGTTGCCCGCCGGCAGCACGTCGACGCCCCGCGAATAGGTCGCGCCGCAATCGCCGAACTTCTTGCGACCGCGCTCGATATTGCCGAGCGCCATGATGGCCTCGAGATCCTTGGAATCGTCCGATGTGACGCCCTTGAGGATCTTGATCGCCTCGTCGGTGCGGTCGGCGGAATCCAGATCGATGGCCAGCTGGATCTGCGCATTGCGCTTCAACGGCGAGGTCGCGGGCACCCGCTCATAAACCTTGATCGCCATCTGCGGCCGCTTCACCGATTCATAGAGGTCGGCGAGCGAGAGTAGCGCCAGCGGATGGGTCGGCTGGAGATAGAGCGCGAGCTGGAGATAGACCAGCGCCAGATCCTCGCCGCCGCGGCGGGTCAGCGTGGCGCCGATGCCGTACAGCGCTTCGGCGGCACCGGCTTGGGCGGAGTCGGCCAGCGGCGGCATCTTCTTGCCGGCCTTGGTGTCGCGCAGGCCTTCCACGATCAGCGGATGGCGGGCGAGCTTCTTGTCGAAAGCCAGGTAGACGGTGGTCGCGGCCGCGGAATCCTTGTTGCGCGACAGCCAGCGGGCATAGGCCTCGGTGACGCGCAGCATGGAATCGTCGAGCTTGTAGGCGCGCTCGAAGCGGACGCCGGCGTCCTTCTCCTTGCCGGAGAGCTCGAGGATCATGCCGGCATGGAGGTCCTTGAACAGCGGATACCATTCCGGACCGGCGAGCTTGTCGATGGTGGCGACGCCGCCCTTGGCATCGCCCGCGCCATAGGCGGCCCAGCCCGACAGCAGCGTGGCGACGAGATCGGTGATCGGACCGCGGATCGACTGGTTGATGTTGGTTTGCGCGGTCGCGTATTTCTTCATCTTGAGATCGTGCACCCCGACGACGAGACGTGCGACGCGGTTGGTCTTGTCGATGGTCAGGACGCGCTCGGCGAGCTTGACCGCCTCGTCGATGTCACCGTCGGCAACCGACGAGATGAAGGCGCGATCGAGCAGCTCATTGTTTTTGGGATCGGTGCGGAGCGCCGAGCGGTAGAAGGCGGCGGCCGAGGCCGCATCGCGCTCGACGCTGGCGTGGCGGGCAGCGAGATAGCTGCCGGAGGTCGTCAGCGACTTCAGATCGTTCCGGGTCGGGAATTGCGCCGCCGTGTCGGACGGATGGTCCGGCGTCTGCGCCAGGACCGCGCCGGGGACCGTCGCAATCGCGGTGCCCATGAGGGCGATGGCGGCAACAGTCCAGCGGTTGAAACGATTTGAGAACATCAGGGGCTCGCCTTGAGTTGTAGTGCCTGGGTTTGCAGCAGTAGGCCGTATCGCATGCGAACGCGGCCGGTGGCATGGGGACCCGGAACCGTCGGGCCGACAATGCCGCTTTTGGCGCTTCACCGCAAGGATTCGGGCATGCGATCCCCTCCGCACGCCCCAAATCGGCCTACTACGCCCCAAGACGCTGCCAGTATGGCCTTATCGTGGCCGCGGACCGCTACCCCGGGCCGGTTCTCACGCGAACGTGCGTCACAATGCCGGGGGCACGTCACATTGACCCCGGCCTGATCGCTTTGGTCCAATGATCCCGGCTTACATCGCCTCGTAGTTCGGGCCGCCGCCGCCCTCCGGGGGAACCCAGGTGATGTTGCCGTTGGGGTCCTTCACGTCGCAGGTTTTGCAGTGGACGCAGTTCTGGGCATTGATCTGGAAGCGCGGGCTCGCGCCTTCCTCGACCCACTCATAGACCCCGGCCGGGCAATAGCGATTCGAGGGACCGGCGAAGACGTCGTGCTCCGAGGTCTTCTGCAGGTTCATGTCGGCGACCTTGAGATGGACCGGCTGGTCCTCCTCATGATTGGTGTTGGACAGGAACACCGACGAGAGCTTGTCGAACGAGATCTTGCCGTCCGGCTTCGGGTAGTTCTTCGGCGCGTGGCTCTTCGCCGGATCAAGCGTGGCGCGATCGGGCTTCGCATGCGACTGCGTGCCGAACAGCGAGCCACCGAACAGCGTGTTGCACCACATGTCGAAGCCACCGAGCGCGACGCCGAGCACGGTGCCGAACTTCGACCATAGCGGCTTGACGTTGCGGACCAGGAACAGGTCCTTGCCGACCGCCGAGGACCGCCAGGCGTTCTCGTAGTCGACGATCTCGTCATTGGCGCGATCGGCAGCGAGCGCGGCCGCGACATGCTCTGCGGCGAGCATGCCGGTGCCCATCGCATTGTGCACGCCCTTGATGCGAGGCACGTTGACGAAGCCCGCCGCACAACCGACCAGCGCGCCGCCGGGGAAGCTCAGCTTCGGCACCGACTGGTAGCCGCCTTCGGTGATGGCGCGCGCGCCATAGGCGAGCCGCTTGCCGCCTTCAAAGGTGCCGCGGATCGAGGGATGGGTCTTGAAGCGCTGGAACTCGTCGAACGGCGACAGATACGGATCGTCGTAGTTGAGATGCACGACGAAGCCGACGGCGACGAGATTGTCGTCATAGTGATAAAGGAACGAGCCGCCGCCGGTCTTCAGGTCGAGCGGCCAGCCGAACGAATGCTGGATCATACCCTTCTGGTGCTTGGCGGGATCGATCTGCCAGACTTCCTTGAGGCCGATGCCGAACTTCGGCGGCTCGCTGTTGGCATCTAGCGCGAACTTCGCGATCAGCTGCTTGGTCAGGCTGCCGCGCGCGCCTTCGGCGAACAGGGTGTACTTGCCGAGCAGTTCCATGCCACGGGTAAAGGAGTCCTTCGGCTTGCCATCGCGGCCAATGCCCATGTCGCCGGTGGCGATGCCCTTCACCGCGCCCTGCTCGTCATAGAGCACCTCGGCTGCGGCAAAGCCCGGATAGATCTCGACGCCGAGCGCCTCGGCCTTGCGCGCCAGCCAGCGGCAGACATTGCCGAGCGAGCCGATATAGCAGTGATGATTATCCATCAGCGGCGGCATGATGAAGTTCGGCAGCTTGATCGCGCCGCCAGCGGTCATCCAGTAGAAGCGATCGTCCTTCACCTGCGTCTTCAGCGGACAGTCGGAATCCTCGCGCCAGTCCGGGATCAGCTTGTCGAGCCCGGCCGGATCGATCACGGCGCCGGAGAGAATGTGCGCACCGACCTCGGAGCCCTTCTCCACCACGACGACGTTGAGATCGGCATTGAGCTGCTTCAGCCGGATCGCGGCCGCCAGGCCAGACGGGCCGGCGCCGACGATGACGACGTCGAATTCCATGGATTCGCGCGGGGGAAGTTCTTCGGTGCTCATCTGATCTCAGCCCTTGAGACGGTTCCTCGTCATTTGCGCCCCCTTGTTTCCGATTTTTCCGGGTAGGACAACCACGGAAATGCGTTCCACTGGGATGCAAGGCACCCCAAACTGATATAGTAAAAGTCTGACTTTCCAAATGATCCCCGAACCCGCACCCACCGTCCGAGAGCTTCTCGCCTTCTATCTGGAGGCCGGGGTCGACTGCGCGCTCGCGGAGGAACCAGTCGACCGCCTGGCGGAATTGGATGCTCCGCCGCCGGCCCCACGCGCCGCACCTCCGGTTGAGGCACCACGGCCTGTTGCCGCGCCCGCGGTGATGCGCGGCGAGGCCGCACCTGCGCCGGACATTGCGATCGCCTCCGCGCGCGAGGCCGCGCGTACCGCGCCGACGCTCGAGGCACTGCGCGAGCTGATGCAGAATTTTGAAGGCTGCGCGCTGAAGCACACCGCGACGCAGCTGGTGTTCGCCGACGGCAATCCGCAGGCGCGCATCATGTTCGTCGGCGAGGCGCCGGGCCGCGACGAGGACATCGAGGGGCTGCCCTTCGTCGGGCGCAGCGGCAAGCTGCTCGACCTCATGATCGGCGCGATCGGGCTCAACCGCACCACTGCCTACATCGCCAACGTGATTCCCTGGCGGCCGCCCGGCAACCGCACGCCGACGCCGCAGGAAACGCAGATCTGCCTGCCTTTCATCCAGCGCCAGATCGAGCTGGTGAATCCCGACGTGCTGGTGACGCTCGGCAATCCCTCGACGCAGACGCTGCTGTCGACGCGCGAAGGCATCATGCGCACCCGCGGCCGCTGGTTCGACTACGAGACGGGTGGGCGCACCATCCGCGCGCTGCCGACGTTCCATCCGGCCTATCTCTTGCGCTCGCCATCGTACAAGCGGCTGGCCTGGCAGGATCTGCGCGCGATCGCGAAGGTGCTGGCGGGATAGCGAGCTCTCGTAGGGTGGGCAAAGGCGCAAAGCGCCGTGCCCACCGTCTCTCTCCGCGATCATGGATGCGTGGTGGGCACGCTTCGCTTTGCCCACCCTACGATTCCCGACTTACGTCCCCTTCGGCCGCACGATGGCCCAGCCGATGCGCAAGAGCTGCTGGCGGCCGGTCACCAGCCATTCGAAGGCGCGCGGCACTTCCGGAACGATGCCGGGAAAGCGCGCGAGGATTTCCGGCGGCGGGGTGCCGGCGGTGTCGGAGGCGCGCCAGACCACGACGCCGCCGGTCTCGCTGAACTTGGCCTGATTGATCCACGGCGTACGCGCGGGCTGGGCATCGATGAAGAGATGCGGCCGGCCGGAATGCAGCGTGATCAGGCTCGCGAGCTGGGTCTCGCCGGCGACCGCGCGCAGGCGATGATTGGTGCGGCGGGCAAAGCTCTCGTCGAAGAAATCCGAGATAGCGCGCGCCGGCATCGAGGTCGCAATCTCGTTGGCGCCGGTCAAGGGCAGAAACAGCACGGCGAGCACGACGCCGGCTGCGGGCGCCAGGACGGCGGCAGCCCACACCGTCCGCAGCACCCGCGCGCGGCGCATCGCGATGAGGTCGCCAGCCGCCACCACCACGGCAAGTCCCGACACCACCAGCACGACACCGGCGCCGCCGACAACGGCATCGAGCCCGAGCACGCCGGAGATCAGGACCGCGCCGAGCGCAGGCGCCAGCGCGAAGAAATAGACGAAGTTGTGCGCGAGCGGCTCGACCGGCGGCCGGTAGATGATCGGCGCTTCCTCGCCCTTGGCGACGAACAGGCCGCTATTGAGAAAGGTCAGCGCCGGGATCGCCGCCGCGCCGAGCACGAGCCCGCCGAGCAGCCAGGCCGCGTGCAGCGCGCGAGCGTTCAGCTCGGCGACCTCAGGCAGGGTCGGCATGACAAGCGTCTCCGCGCGCATCAGCCAGACTGCATAGGGCAGCGCCAGCACGGCGACGACGATCAGCGCGAACAGCGGATCGAGCGCGCGTAGCGTCCGGCGTCCGCCGGCGGTCGAGACCGCGAAGACGACGAGCAGGAGGAGAAGGAAGATCGCCGCGGGCGTCGTCAGCAGCAAGAGGCCCGCTTCGATCGACCAGGCAAACCAGGCATTGCCGCGGCGCTGGCCGATGATCTGCCAGGAATGCAGCAGCAGCAGCGCCCAGAGCGGCCGCGCCAGCACCAGCGGGCCAAAGTCGAGCGCCGGCGAGGAGAAGGCCAGCACGGTCATGGTCAGCAGCACGGCGAGCACCGCCTGCTGTGAGCCGACCACGGCGCGGGAGAGATGATAGAGCGCGATGAAGGTCGCGACCTCGCAGAGCTGGGCGAGGACATAGACGCCGAACACGTGGCCGCCTGCGGCGCGATAGGCGATGTCGGCGAGCCAGACCGGCAAGGGCGGCCCGAGATCGGTGCCGACCTGGTATTCGCGGCCGAACGCCAGCAGGGTCGCGAGCGTGCCGGGCGGGCTGCGGTAAAATACCAGCGCCACGAACAGCCACATCGCGGCCTGCAGCAGCACGGCGATCCACACGATCAGCCGCGGCCGGGCGCGAATGAGCTCGATGACCAGGGAGGTAAACCGCATGCAACGTCCGAAAGATGCAGCCAACCCGTCCAGCCGGCCCTATTCGCTCACATCTGTTTTGATAAAGGGCGCTGCGCGTTGTGGCAACGACCGTCTGCCCTACAGGCCCGCTGACGCATCAATTTCAACGCTTGCTTCTAGCTGCACTTCCATCTCGGTCACCGCGAACAGGTCCCGCACCGGCTCGACGGTCCAGGGCATGTGCTTGGCGCGGGCGGCGGCAACGGGGGCGAAGAAGCTGCGGTGGTGGATGGTGGGACCGAGGCGGTCGAGCGCGTCGAGGTGCTCCGGGACGGCGTAGCCCTTGTGCTGCTCGAAGCCATAGCCGGGGCAGTCCTGCGCCAGCGCGCACATCAGCCGGTCGCGCGTCACCTTGGCGATGATCGAGGCTGCGGCGATCGACAGGACGATGCCGTCGCCGCCGATCACGGCCTCGCAGTCGCAGGCGGTGTCGAGCCGGTCGCGGCCGTCGACAAACACATGACGCGGCGAGTCGGGCAGCGCCACCACGGCGCGCTTCAGCGCCCACAGCGAGGCGCGCAGGATGTTGTCGCGGTCGATTCGGGAGCGCGAGGCGACGGCGACCGAGACCTGCGCGGTGGCGCAGATCTTGTCGAAAAGCTTCTCGCGTTCCTCGGCCGTCAGGCGCTTGGAATCGTCGATGCCGCGGGGAATGCGGTCGGGATCGAGAATCACGGCGGCCGCGACCACGGGTCCGGCCAGCGGCCCGCGGCCGGCCTCGTCGCAGCCGGCAACCGGCCAGATGCCGCGCTTGATCAGCGCGCGCTCGCGGCGGAAGGTCGGCGATGCGACGGCGATGATGGCGCCCTGCCTACCGGCCGGGGCCTTGGCCGCCCCCTTGGCCGTCTTCGCAGGCGCTGCCTTCCTGGCGGCATCCTTCTTCGACGCGCCCTTCTTTGGCGCGTCTTTGGCCGGCTTCCTGGTGGACTTGTCCCGAATCATGGGCGGGATCGTGCGCAAGCGGCCCGGCCGGCGCAACCGGGAACCCCGGACAATTCCCGTTATTCAGACCAGCCGCCTACTCCGCCAGATGCACCCGCCGGTCCTCACCGACCTCGATGTCGGGCGCGACCACGACTTCCCAGGGATGGCCGTCGGGGTCGGCGAAATAGCCGGAATAACCGCCGTAGTCGGTCTCATGCGCCGCTTTCAGCAGCGCCGCGCCCTTGCCGACGGCGAAGGCCAGAACCGCATCGACCTCGCCGCGCGTGGCGCAGTTCCAGGCGAGCGTCATGCCGCGGAAGGTCGCGGGCCTCGGATTGTCCGGCAACTTGGCGTCGGCCGCGAGTTTGTCCCAGTGAAACAGGGCCAGCACCGGACCACCGGTATCGTAGAAGGCGACGGCCTCGCCGGTCGCCTTCAGCCGACGCGAGAAGCCGAGCGCGTCATAGAAGGCGATGCTGGCACGAATGTCGCTCACACCCAGTGTGATGACCGTGAGCCGCGGCACCGGCGCGGTAAGTTCCTGGCTCATGCTACGCCTCTTCCGTTTCCCGATCAGAACAGGCTGAGCTGATCGCCGTTCCGCTTCGGCCTCGCAAAGTGATCCGTCGTCAGCTTGGAGCGCCGCTTGTTCAGCCCAAGCCTGTCGCAGGCGATCTCGAAGCGGCGGCCGATGGTCCAGGCCATCGGTCCGGTGCCCTTCATCCGCTCGCCCCATTTCGCGTCGTAATCGCGGCCGCCGCGCATGTCGCGGATCAGGGTGAAGACGTGGCGGTAGCGGTCTGGATAATTGGCCATCAGCCATTCGCGGAAGAGATCGCGAACCTCCAGCGGCAGCCGCAACAGCACGTAGGAGGCTTCCTTGACGCCGGCATGGGCGGCGGCATCGAGAATGCGCTCGATCTCGGAATCGTTCAGCGCGGGGATCACGGGCGCGACCATCACGGTGGTCGGAATACCCGCGTCCGAAAGCTGCTTCAGCGCCTCCAGCCGCTTCGGCGGCGTCGATGCGCGCGGCTCCATGGTGCGAGCCAGCTTTGGATCGAGCGAGGTGACGGAAATTCCGACCTTGGCGAGATTGCGCTTGGCCATCCGCGCGAGAATGTCGATGTCGCGCGTGACCAGCGCCGACTTGGTGACGATGCCGACGGGGTGGCCGGCGCGCTCCAGCACTTCGAGAATGCCGCGCATGATCTTACGCTCGCGCTCGATCGGCTGATACGGATCGGTGTTGGTCCCGATCGCGATCATCCGCGGCTCGTAGCCGGTCGCGGCCAGCTCCTTCTCGAGCAGCGCCGGCGCATCGGGCTTGGCAAACAGCTTTGACTCGAAGTCGAGCCCCGGCGACAGGCCGAGATAGGCGTGCGTCGGCCGCGCGAAGCAATAGACACAGCCGTGCTCGCAGCCGCGATACGGATTGATCGAGCGGTCGAAGCCAATATCGGGGGATTCGTTGCGGGTGATCACCTTGCGCGAGGTATCGACGCCGACGGTGGTCTTGAACGGCGGCAGCTCCTCCAGGCTCTGCCAGCCATCGTCGAAGGCGACGCGGGCCTCGGCCTCGAAGCGGCCGCTGGCATTGGACTGGGCGCCCCGCCCTCGCCTGCGCTGTTTGTCGATGGCGACCGCCAGTTCGGGAAAATCAGAGTCCGCACCCGCCGGCTCGGAGGGCGCCGTGACCGGCGGGTGCTTGAGAGCATGAGAGGATGCTGGACTCATGAAGCCAAGATAGCACGCAAAAGGAACAAATCAAGAACACAAACAAAAAACTCAAAAACAACCCCATGCACAGTAGCCGCCCAAATTTCGGGCGCGGTCCCTTGACCTCACGCAACACACCCGTCGCGGCGATCCTGTTCGATGCCGGACAGGGATCAATCGCACCGGAACAAAGTTGGTGTCGATCGCTGGGTGAAGGTCAGCAGGAACATGACAAATCAACGACAATCGGCCTCAGGGAGCAGCGAGCTCGATCTGCTCGATCGCTATTGGCGCGCCGCGAACTACCTCTCCGTCGGGCAAATCTATCTGCTCGACAATCCGCTGCTGCGCGAGCCGTTGCGGCCGGAGCACATCAAGCCGCGCTTGCTCGGCCATTGGGGCACGACGCCCGGTTTGAACTTCATTTACGCCCATCTCAACCGCGTCATCCGCGCGCTCGATGTCAACGTGCTCTATATCTGCGGTCCCGGCCATGGCGGCCCGGGCATGGTGGCCAACACCTATCTCGAAGGCAGCTACAGCGAGATCTATCCTGACGTCGCGCGCGATACAGACGGATTGCGAAAACTTTTCAGGCAGTTCTCC
Organism: Bradyrhizobium sp. 482_C4_N1_8; assembly: GCF_052075965.1. NCBI lineage: Bacteria > Pseudomonadati > Pseudomonadota > Alphaproteobacteria > Hyphomicrobiales > Nitrobacteraceae > Bradyrhizobium > Bradyrhizobium sp. 482_C4_N1_8. Next base: position 7,275,132 of record NZ_CP197231.1, read on the forward strand.
TTCCCCGGCGGCATTCCGAGCCACGCGGCGCCGGAAACGCCAGGCTCGATCCACGAAGGCGGCGAACTCGGCTACGCGCTGGTGCATGCCTATGGCGCCGCATTCGACAATCCCGACCTGATCGTCGCCTGCGTCGTCGGCGATGGCGAGGCGGAAACCGGCCCGCTCGCGGCGTCCTGGCACTCGAACAAGTTCCTCAATCCCGCCCATGACGGCGCTGTGCTGCCGATCCTGCACCTCAATGGCTACAAGATCGCGAACCCGACCGTGCTCGGACGGATGCGCGACGCGGAGATCCGCGACCTGTTCCGCGGGTTCGGCCACGAGCCGCTGTTCGTCGAGGGCGACGATCCCGAATTGATGCACCAGGCCATGGCGGATGCGCTCGACGTCGCGCTCGCCAGCATCCGCTCGATCCAGCAGCATGCCCGCGACGGCCGCAAGAGCGTCGAGCGGCCGCGCTGGCCGATGATCGTGCTGCGCAGCCCGAAGGGCTGGACCGGCCCGAAGGAGGTCGACGGCAAGAAGGTCGAGGGCTTTTGGCGCGCGCATCAGGTTCCCGTTGCGAGCTGTCGCGAGAACCCGGCGCATCTGAAAATCCTCGAAGACTGGATGCGCAGCTACGAGCCCGAGAAGCTGTTCGACGGCAGCGGCGCGCTCATTCCCGAGCTCCAGGCGCTGGCGCCCGACGGTAACAGGCGCATGGGCGCCAATCCGCACGCCAATGGCGGCCTGCTGAAGAAGGAGCTGAAGCTGCCGGACTTCCGCAGTTTTGCGTTGGACGTGCCGCAGCCCGGCGGCGTCACCGGCGAAGCAACGCGCGAGCTCGGCAAATTCCTGCGCGACGTCATCCGCCTCAACGCAGAAACGCGCAACTTCCGCATCATGGGTCCGGACGAGACCGCGTCAAACCGGCTCGATGCCGTGTTCGAGGCGACCGAACGGGTCTGGATGGAGCCGACGGAGCCTTACGACGTGCATCTCGCCCAGGACGGCCGGGTGATGGAGGTTTTGAGCGAGCATCTCTGCCAGGGCTGGCTCGAGGGCTATCTGCTCACCGGACGGCACGGCTTGTTCTCCTGCTACGAGGCCTTCATCCACATCGTCGATTCCATGTTCAACCAGCACGCCAAATGGCTGAAGGTGACGCGACATCTGCCCTGGCGGCGACCGATCGCCTCGCTGAACTATCTCCTGACCTCGCATGTCTGGCGGCAGGACCATAACGGATTCAGCCATCAGGATCCCGGCTTCGTCGATCTCGTCGCCAACAAGAAGGCCGACATCGTCCGCATCTACTTCCCGCCCGACGCCAACACGCTGTTGTGGATCGCCGATCACTGCCTGCGCACCTATGACCGCATCAACGTCATCGTCGCCGGCAAGCAGCCGGCGCCGCAATGGCTGTCGATGCAGGACGCCGCCACGCATTGTGATGCCGGCATCGGCATCTGGACCTGGGCCGGCACGGAGGATGCGGATGGCGAGCCCGACGTCGTGATGGCCTGCGCCGGCGACGTGCCGACACTGGAGACGCTCGCCGCCGTCGATCTGCTGCGCAAGGCGCTGCCCGACCTGAAGATCCGCGTCGTCAACGTCGTCGACCTCATGACGCTGCAGCCGAAAGACCAGCACCCGCACGGCCTGTCCGACCGTGACTTCGACAGCCTGTTCACACCAGACAAGCCGGTGATCTTCGCCTATCACGGCTATCCCTATCTCATCCACCGTCTCACCTATAACCGCACCAACCATGCCGGAATGCATGTGCGCGGCTTTGCCGAGGAAGGCACCACGACGACGCCGTTCGACATGGTCGTCCTCAACGGGCTCGACCGCTATCACCTCGCGATCGAGGCGATCGCGCGCGTGCCGGGTCTGGCGACCAAGGCCGCGCAGGTGCAACAGCAGTTCCGCGACAGACTGATCGAACATTCGCACTATGTGCGCGAACACGGCGAGGACATGCCTGAAATTCGCGACTGGGTCTGGCCGGGCAAAGCGGGTTGACGTCATGACGGCGTCGGCCCTCGTGCTCAACTCGGGCTCGTCGAGCATCAAGTTCGGCCTGTTCGACATCGCGGCGGACGAGCCTGCCCTGCTCTGCAAGGGCCTGCTCGACGAGCATGAGGCGAAGCCGCGGCTCGTGGTGAAAAGCCCTGCGGGCGGAGACCTGTTCGAGACGCAGAGGGAAGCATCCGATGCGGACAGCGGTCATCTGTTCGCGGAGGTGCTCGGCTTCATCGAGGAGCGTTTTGCCGACCACCGCCTGCGCGCCGTCGGTCACCGCATCGTTCATGGCGGGCCGGATTATTCGGGCCCGGTTGAGCTGACTGACGACGTCTACGCAAAGCTGGACGCACTGACGCCACTGGCGCCGCTGCACCAGCCGCGGTGCCTTGAACCAGTCCGCACCATCAGGGCAATAAAGCCCGACCTGGCACAGATCGCATGTTTCGACACCGCCTTTCATCACAGCATGGCGCCACCCGCGAGCCGCTTCGCCATCCCGCGGCGCTATGAAGAGCGCGGTATCCGGCGCTACGGCTTTCACGGCCTCTCGTTCGAATATGTCGCGGGGCGCCTCGCGAAAATCGCGCCGCAGTTCGTTGCCAAGCGCACCGTCATCGCGCATCTCGGCAATGGCGCCAGCCTGTGCGCGTTGCGCGATGGCCGCAGCGTCGACACCACGATGGGGCTGACGCCGCTCGATGGCCTCGTGATGGGCACCCGGAGCGGCACGATCGATCCCGGCGTGCTGCTCTATCTGCAACAGCACGAGAGGATGTCGGTCGAGGATGTCCAGCACCTGCTCTATCACGAGTCAGGCCTGCTCGGCGTCTCCGGCATCTCTGCCGACATGCGCACGCTGCTGGCGAGCCGTGAGGCTGCGGCGCGGCAGGCGGTCGAGCTCTTCACCTTCCGTGCGGCGCAGCAGGTCGCGGTGATGGCGACCACGCTGGGCGGGCTGGACTGTCTGGTCTTCACCGGCGGCATCGGCGAGCATGCGAAGGAAATCCGCGCCGCGATTGGTGAGCGGCTTGGGTGGCTCGGCGTACATATTGACGCGGGTGCGAATGACGCGGCACGCGAGCGGATCAGCAGCAGTGGCAGCACCGTCAATGTGTTCGTCATTCCGACGAATGAGGAGCTGACGATCGCTCGGCATTGCGCGGCTGTGCTGCGAGCGAAATGAAAGCCCGGTCGACCGCTGCATCTTTCCCTTCTCCCCCGTGGGAGAATTTCAGCGGACCATGACTTGTCGGGCCATGACTTGTCGCAGCGCTGCTGCGCCACTGTCGAAATGACCATGGTGCGCAAAGCAAACGATTTCGCCAGCGCTTCGAGCACCATGGGCCAACTACGTCGCTCCGCTCAGTACGGAGAGTACCCGCCCGGGCAAACATAGTTTCCGTAAGCGTCATAGCCGCAGCCGCTGCGGTAGTAGGCCCCCGTCGCAGCTGCGCCGATCGCCGCGGCCCCCACTGCCGCCGCACCGACGCCGTAACGATATCCGCGATACCCTGCATAAGCGCCCCGATAGCCGTAACGCCCGCCGCGCACGGCGACAGCACCGCCCCGATATCCACGCGCCGCGACCGCGCCCCCGCGGTAGCCTCCTGCCCGCACGGCACCGCCGTGGAAACCTCCTGCGCGCATGCCGCCGCCGCGACCGCCGCGGGCAGATGCGTCATCGGGAGTGAAGGCGACAAGCAGCATAGCTGCGGCTGCCGAAGCGATGAGAGCTTGACGCAACATCAGCGTACTCCTTCTTCGAGGGAGGAAGCCGCGGACAGCTGCACATCGCGTTGACCGCGGGTCCGATCGAAGTCTCGTGCGCTGGAGCTTCGTGCCTTTGATTTGGATCAACGTTCATCTACATGAACGACGGTTCCCCGCCCGCACAGTGGCGTGCAGGCCGATCTCAGGCCGATCTAATGCGTGCCCGACAGGATCTGGATGCACCCGATCACGACCTCGATCACGATCAGCACCACGACTGCGATTTCCAGACGCAGCGAGCGCTGGGTGTCGATGATGTCGGTCAGCGCGTTGGCGGTTTCCGACACCGCGGTGAGCTTGCGCTCGAGCGTATCGAGGCGCTCCTTCAATTCGTACTCGTCTTCGAGACGGGCATAGAGGCGGTCGAGCTCGGGCTTCTCCCAGAGCACGTCCGGTTTCTCGGCCACCGCGACACGGCCGGCGACGCGCTGCTGGACCAGAAGCGCATTGCCGATCAGTTGCAAGATGCCCTTGCGCCGGGGCGGCGTGCGGCCCTGCTCGGCGAGTCCCCGCGCAAAGGGCTCGATCACGTCGAAGACCGCGGCGACGCGGCGCTCGTCGCGGGCGAGCGAGGTGCTCTTGGCGAGCGCGTCCGCAACGATCAGCAGGCGATCGTCGGAGAATTTGGCGAGGCAGATCGGCCCGCCGGGCTGGATCGCCTCGGCGTTCTCATCCTTGCAGAGCTGCGCCTGTGCGATCTCCTCTTCAAAAGGGCTGAGCTCGCCGGTCACCCGCGGTTTCAGGCTGTCGATCAGCACCTTCTCCTCCGAAGGGAGGAGGCCGATCAGCACCACGACGCCGTAGCGGAAGATCACGACGAGCCCGGCATGGACGCGGAAGGCAGCAGGCGTCGAGGAGACAGGTGCGCCAAGCTCGAGCCCGGACGGATTGATGCGTTCGCCCAGCATCACGGCGCGGATCCGCAGGGTCGGCGCGGCCTCCGGCTTCGGCGATGTTGGCGTGGTGCCAACGGGAAGTTGATCGGCGTTCACTGGACTATCTCACTTTGCGCGGCGAGCGTTGCACGTTTTTCCCGTCGAAAGGTTTGTGTCAGACTGCCGGTGCAGCCTTGCGGAACGTGCCGTCCTCGCCCCGATCATATCGGCAGAGAAAGCCCCCGTTTGAAGCTCACGGAAACGACATTCGCGGAAACATTGGGCAACAGGGCCACCCCGCGCACGACATATTCGGCTGCGATAGACCGGCGGCGATTTACCATCGCATGCCGGAACACCGGCGAAAAGTTGCACTCGGCGACGCCGCGTGTTTATGACACATTCATAACAAGCTACGCTTCTCCCGAAGTGCAGACATCGAAGCCTCAATCATGCTGAGCGTCATCATACCGACCGAAGGCGTCGAGCAGACGGCGGTCGCAACTCTGGCCGCGCTGGTACCCGGTGCCGCTGCGGGCATCATCAAGGAAGTCCTGCTGGTCGATGGCACCCGCAACGGTGTCATCGAGCGCGTTGCCGACGTCGCAGGCTGCCGTTTCATCGGCTTCGAGGGTTCTTCGCAGGGCGCGGCGCTTGCCGCCGGTGCGCTCCAGGCCCGTTCGCCCTGGCTGATGTTCCTCCCGGCCGGCGCCGTGCTGGAGACCGGCTGGATCGAGGAAACCACCCAGTTCATCCAGGCTGTCTCGACCAGCGGCAGGGATCGCGCGGCGGTGTTCCGCTACACACGGTCGCCTTATGCCGATACCGGGTTTCGCGACGTCCTCTGGGCCGTGGTGCGCAAACTGGTCGGCCCCCTCGGCGATCAGGGACTCTTGATCGCGCGCGATCATTACGACCGGATCGGCGGCTACCCGCCCCAGGCCCGCCGTTCCGAGGCGCGGCTGCTCCGGCGGCTCGGCCGCTCGTCCCGGACCATGCTGCGCAGCCGGATCGTCATGGTCGGCTGACGTCACCGATCTAATACTTGCCAAAGTCAAATAATTGTTTGACAATGGCAAGTATCGAGGTGACCCATGCCATCAGCCCTTTCGTCATCCAGCCCTTCGCCATCCGGCCCCGCTTCGACCGAACAGGTCGCCGACGACCAGGTCCAGGCGGTTCGCGCCTTCAACCGCTTCTACACCCAGAAGCTCGGCGTGCTCGACCAGCAGCTCCTGAAGAGCCCGTTCTCGCTGAGCGAGGCGCGCGTGCTCTACGAGCTGGCCCATGGTGGCGAGCAGTCGGCCAAGGAGATCGGCATCGCGCTCGGGCTCGACGCCGGCTATCTCAGCCGCATCGTGCAGAACTTCGATGAAAGCGGCCTGATCGCGCGCAAGCCGCTTCCGAGCGACCGCCGGCAGGTTCAGCTGAGCCTGACTGCGAAGGGCCGCCAGGCGTTCGCCAGGCTCGAACGCTCGTCCCAGGACGACGTCGCCGCGATGCTGCGGCCGCTGCCGGATGAGGAGCGCAGCAAGCTCACCGGTGCGATGGAGACGATCGAGCGGCTGCTCGCCATGCCGCGCACGCCATCCCCGCGGGCGACCCTGCGCGAGCCCCGCCCGGGCGACATGGGCTGGGTGGTGCAGAGCCACGGCGCGCTCTACGCCAGCGAATACGGTTTCGACTCCGGCTTCGAGGCGCTGGTCGCCGAGATCGTCGCCAAATACATGACCTCCTACGATGCCTCGCGCGAGCGCTGCTGGATCGCCGACATCGAGGGCCGGCCGGTCGGCTCGGTATTTCTGGTCAAGGCCAGCGACGACGTTGCCAAGCTGCGCCTGTTGCTGCTCGATCCGGCCGCGCGAGGCCAGGGGCTAGGCCAACGGCTGGTCGCCGAATGCGTCTCCTTTGCCCGCGCCTGCGGCTATCGGCGGATGACGCTGTGGACGCAGAGCAATTTGGTCGCCGCGCGAAAAATCTATCAGGATGCCGGCTTCAAGCTGACCGCCACCGAGCCGCATCGCAGTTTTGGCCAGAACCTCACCGGTGAAACCTGGGAGCGCGATCTCTGATGCGGCGGCACGCGCTCATCACGGGAGAGCTCGTCGATCTCTACAAGCGCCGGGCGCGACGGTTGCACGTGGAGGCGCGCCGGACTATGTGGCGCGTGGTGTGGAGCTCGCTGAGACGGAAGAGCTAGTCGCTGGCGCAGCGGGCGCGATGCGCATGATTGTGCCCTCGCCCCTTGCGGGAGAGGGCAGCGACGCCAGTAGATACGAACTCGCTTGGGTGAGGGGTATGTCTCCGAGCGGTCCGTGCGGATGGAGACCCCTCACCCGTCTCGCCGCTCCGCGGCGAGCCACCCTCTCCCACAAGGGGGAAGGGAAGAGGTCCGCGCCTAGCTCAGCAAAGCAGCGTCAAAGCAACGCACTCACACCGTCGCGCCCTGCGCCTTCGCCCTTCGCAGATGCTCGTCGAGGCGCGGCATGATCTCGACGAAATTGCAGGGACGCGTGCGGTAGTCGAGCTGGGCGGCGAGGATGCCGTCCCAGCCGTCACGACAGGCGCCGGGCGAGCCCGGCAGGCAGAAGATGTAGGTGGCGCCGGCGACGCCGGCGGTGGCGCGGCTCTGGATCGTCGACGTCCCGATCTTGGCGTGGCTCAGCATGTGGAAGGCGATCGAGAAGCCGTCCATGCGCTTCTCGAACAGCGGCTCGATCGCCTCCGGCGTGACGTCGCGCCCGGTAAAACCGGTGCCGCCGGTGGTGACGACGACGTCGACGCCGGCATCAGCAATCCAGCGGCGGACGACGGCGCGGATCGCCTCGACGTCGTCGGTGACGATCTCGCGCGCGGCAAGATGATGGCCCGCCGCGGTGAGGCGGTCGGCCAGCGTCTGGCCGGACTTGTCGTCGGCGAGCGCGCGCGTGTCAGAGACGGTGAGCACCGCGATGTTGAGCGGGATGAATTGTTTTGAGTCGTCGATCGAGGCCATTGGTCCTTCCTCTCGTGTCCCGGACGCGATGCAGCGCGTCAGCGGTGCGTCGCAGAGCCGGGACCCATTTCCGAGGCTTGGGAGACCGGCATTGTGGGCCCCGGCTCTGCAGCGCACCGCTGAAGAAGCGCTGCGCTGCGTCCGGGGCACGATGTCCTGGCGACTACGACCCGCTGCCGAACGTGTTGCAGGCCTGGACGGTGCCTTGCTGGTAGCCGGTCATGAACCACTGCTTGCGTTGCGCCGCCGAGCCGTGCGTGAAGGAATCGGGCACGACGCGTCCCGTCGCCTGGCGTTGCAGCGTGTCGTCACCGATCGCGCTCGCCGTGGTCAACGCGGCGTCGATGTCGCCGGGCTCGAGGAAGTTCGGACGCTTCTTCGACTCGCGATTGACCCAGACGCCGGACAGGCAATCGGCCTGCAATTCGACCTTCACCTGGAGCGCATTGGCCTCGGCCTTGCTGCCGGCCTGCTGCTGCAGCCGCGTCACGCGCGGAATGATGCCGAGCAGGTTCTGGATGTGATGGCCGGCCTCATGCGCGATGATGTAGGCGGTGGTGAAGTTGCAGGCGGACTTGCCGGAGCAGCCGCGGAAGCGCGTCTCGACCTCGCGGAAGAAACTGGTGTCTAGGAAGATGGTACGATCCGGCGGACAGTAGAACGGCCCCATCGCCGACTCTGCCCGGCCGCAGCGGCCGCCATTGGTGACGTTGCGGAACAGCACGACCTTCGGACCGGTGTAGGACTGGCCGCTGGCCTGGAAGATCTCGCTCCAGCGGTCGTCGATCTCGCCGAGGATGCCGGAGATCATGCTGCCCATCTCGTCGGTCGGCGCGCCGCGCTTGGCGGAGGTCGACTGACGATCGGTCTGGTAGGAAGGCGCCTGGCCGCCGCCGGTGAGGATCTCGGCGCCGCCGATCAGGATGCGCGGATCGATGCCGAAGGCATAGCCGACCAGGCCGAGCACGATGATGGTGCCGATGCCCAGACCGCCGCCGCCCATCGGCAGGCCGAACCCGCCTCCGCCGCCGCCCATGCCGCCACCGCCGTCGCGGCGATCCTCAATGTCGTCGCTGCGGCGGAAATCATCATAACGCATGGCGGGTTTCCCTCAGTCCTCAATTGGCGTCATTTGGGCGCAGAAGCGCGAAAGCTCAACGCGCCACACACGTAAAATTTCCAATGCGTTAATCAATATCCCGCTCGGCAATTATTGCCTAGTGCGACAGCATGCCGATGCCAGCAATTTTTTCCGGGGTCGTGCAATTTTTTCCGAGAGAAATTTGGCGACCTGACTGCTCCCGCAACGCGAAGAAATACGAAATACACTGGAAAACACGACGAATGCGCAGAGCGAAACGCGCACAATGCGTGATGCGAGGGCTGCTCACCAAAGCGGCGGGTTAAGTCGATTTTTACTTTGCCGCTCCATTGTAGCGGTCAGTCGGTTGTTTGGTCCCGCGTCGCCGACAGCGTCGCCTGAGTCAGAGTTCTTGAGTCATGGTAGTGTCGCGTCGCGGGGCGTCTGCAAGGGCGCCCCGCACAAATTTTGAGTCCGCTTCGCACAGCATCATCCTCGGTGATTGCGTCGCCGAGATGTCGAAGCTTCAGGCCGGTTCGGTCGACCTCGTGTTCGCCGATCCGCCCTACAATCTCCAGCTCAAGGGCGATCTGAAGCGCCCCGACGAATCCCATGTCGATGCCGTCAACGACGACTGGGACAAGTTCGATTCGTTCTCCGCCTATGACGATTTCACCCGCGCCTGGCTGCTTGCCGCCCGCCGCGCGATGAAGCCGTCGGCGACGATCTGGGTGATCGGCTCCTATCACAACATTTTCCGCGTCGGCGCGATCATGCAGGATCTCGGCTTCTGGCTCCTGAACGACATCGTCTGGCGCAAGTCGAACCCGATGCCGAACTTCCGCGGCCGCCGCTTCACCAACGCGCACGAAACGATGATCTGGGCCGCGAGTGACGAAAAAGCCAAGGGCTACACGTTCAACTACGAGGCGCTGAAGGCGGCGAACGAGGACGTGCAGGCACGGTCCGACTGGCTGATCCCGCTCTGCACCGGCGAGGAGCGCCTCAAGGGCGCCGACGGCAAGAAAGTGCATCCGACGCAGAAGCCGGAAGGCCTGCTCGCGCGCGTGCTGCTGTCGTCGTCGAAGCCCGGCGATCTCGTGATCGATCCCTTCAACGGCACCGGCACCACGGGTGCTGTCGCCAAGCGTCTCGGCCGCTCCTATATCGGCTTCGAGCGCGACAAGACCTATGCCAAGGCGGCGGAAGCCCGCATCGCTGCGATCGAGCCGCTGCCGGAAGAAAGCCTCGCCCCGTTCATGACCGCGCGCGAAGCGCCGCGGGTCGCGTTCTCCGAGCTGATCGAGCGCGGCATGATCATGCCCGGCACAAAGCTGTTCGACGCCAAGAAGAAGCTTGGTGCGCTGGTGCGTGCCGATGGCGCCATCATGCTGGGCGACAAGGTCGGCTCGATCCACCGCATCGGCGCCGTGGCGCAAGGGGCGCAAGCCTGCAACGGCTGGACCTTCTGGCATGTCGAGACCAAGAAGGGTCTCAAGCTGATCGACGAGTTCCGTGCCGAGATCCGTGCGGGGATCGGGGCGGAGTAGTTTTCTCCGCGGTCCCGTAGGGTGGGCAAAGCGAAGCGTGCCCACCACCTTAGAATATGCCGCAAGCGACGCGGTGGGCACGGCGCTTCGCGCCTTTGCCCACCCTACGGCTCCTTGAATGCCGCCACAGCCAGGACTAGATTTCACCGATCAGCCCCGTCCTGACCGGTCCGGCTCCGATGCGACGACAGTCCGAGACTTTGCTGCTGGTGCCGCTGCTGCCGATCTTCCTGCTCGGCATGTTTCCGATGTTCCTGATCGCCCTGCTCGGCTTTTTCGGCCTCGCCATCTTCGGCGTGCTGGTGGTCTGCGTCGGGCTGGCCAGCAGCAACGAGGCCCACGACAATTTCAATCACGACGTCATCGTGCACGGCTACGCGCGCGGATCGGAGCGCAAGGCACGGGCCTCCAGCATGCACGCCGCAACGCGGCTCGCGATGCGGCTGGACGCTGTCGGCGCCGGGATGATCGTCATCGCCATCGTCGGCCTGCTCTATTCCAGTTGAGCGTCGAGGCGCGGCCTCACGGCGCCAGACGAGCGATCAATCGATCGGAGGCATCCATGAGCGCCGTCGCGTAGGATCGCTCCGCAGACGAAGGGCTCGGCAGGATCGCCTCAGCCTTGTTGTTGAACATGACACCGCTGCGGCCGTTGAGATCAGGCGACACCAGGAGCGGCACCAGTCGCTCGGCATAGGCGTCCGGCTCGACCATCATGAAGCTGGTCAGCCAGTTGATCAGCGAGACGAGCGCGCGCGACCCGAGCAGATTGGCGCGAATATCGGTCTTCACGAAGCCGGGATTGAGGCCGAACACATCGACATCGGCAAAGCGCCTGGCGGCCTCGAGGACGAGCACTTCGTTGCCCGCCACGGTGTTCGAGTGGGCTGCGAACCGTTTGTAGCTCCGTTCCGAATTCAGATCGCCGACATCGGCCCTCTGCTCGGTCCCGGGGAATCCCATGACGAAAATCCGAGGCTTGAATGTGGCCGTGGCCCTGTCCCTTCCAAGACGAGAGGCGATCGCGTTCAGGATGACGAAGCGGCTCAGATAGCTGACGGCGAGATCGCGTTCGATGCCTTCCGCCGTCACCTCACGCCTGGGCCCCGCCATGATGCCGGTCGTGAAGACGACGATGTCGAGCGTCTCGGCGGGAAGCTCACGGCCGATCCGCCTGGCTTCCCGCATCAGGCTCAGATCGGCCTGCATGAATGCGATGCCCGGCACGTTCTGATCGCGGAACGTCTGGCCGACGACGAGGACACGCGCCCCCTTGGCCGCCAATTGGCGACTGAACGCCCGGCCGATGCCGCCGGTGCCGCCGATCACCGCCACATTCAATCCAGCGAGCCTGAGGCCTTCGAGCGCCGGCGGATTCACCTTCAGGTTCTTGTCGAGTTCTACGCGTTTCATGGATGGCTCGCCCTGCAATGTCAGCAAAGGGCAGATGGACCTTCCACTCAATGGAATAAATACCGTAAATTGGAACTGATTGATCCATTGATGGAATAATGAAATGGCGTTGCTGAACGATATGGCGCTGTTCGTGGAGGTCGCGAAGGCCCGCAGCTTCCGTCGCGCCGCCAAGACCCTCGACATGCCCAATTCGACGCTGTCGCGCCGGATCGATCTCCTGGAGAAGGAGATCGGGCTTCGCCTGCTGAACCGGACGACCCGCAAGATCGAATTGACCGAAGCCGGCCAGATCTACTTCGAGCGCTGCAAGCGCATCGTGGACGAGGCGCGCCTGGCGCATGAGCAACTGGACGGGATGCTGGCGCAGCCGAGCGGCATGCTCCGCGTCTCGCTGCCGGTGGATTTCGCGAACACCTACCTCGCACCGTTGATCGCCGAATTCGCGCAGCAATATCCCGACATCGATTTCGAATTCGACCTGACGCCGCGACGTGTCGATCTCGTATCGGAGCCATTCGATCTGGCGATCCGCGTCGGAGAATCAGAGCCGTCCCACATGATCGCGCGGCCGCTCGCCCGCATGCCGGGATATCTCTACGCCTCGCCGCGCTATCTCGAGACCAACGGCGAGCCGCATGAACCGGCGGACCTCACCCGTCATCAATGCCTGTGCATGACGAAGGTGAGTGCGTGGACGTTACACAGGGGCACGCAGATGGAGCAGACCGACGTCGGCGGCCGTTTTCGGCTCAACAACGTGGGACTGATCCGCCGCCTCGCAACGCTCGACATGGGCATCGCCTTTCTGCCGCAAGAGATCGTGGCCGACGAAGTGGCGAATGGCCGGCTGCGTCGCATCATGCCGCAATGGCAGGGCTCGCCCGTCACTGTCTACGCAGTCACCGAGACGCGCCTGCTGCCAGCCAAGACGCAGCGCTTCATCGAATTCCTGCGGGAACGGCTCAGCCGGACTTGAACCGCCATTACGGCGGCGATCGGCCCTTGTTACGCCGGCTGATCTGCGTACCGCGCAGACACCGCCCGGCAAACTCGCCGGTTGCTCTCCCAGGCCATGTTCAGGCACAGAAGGCCGCGACGCTGCATTCATTCTCTAAGAAGGGAATCGGGGAGACAAACATGCTCAAATTCTATTTCAACGGATCGCCGAACCCGACCAAGGTCGCGCTTTATCTCGAAGAGGTCGGCCTGGCCTTCGAGCCGGTCAAGATCGACACCCGCACGGGCGAACAGTTCGCGCCGGACTATCTGAAGATCAATCCGAACGGCAAGGTGCCGGCGATCGATGACAACGGCACCATCGTGTTCGACTCGAACGCCATCCTGCTCTACCTCGCCGAGAAGACCGGCAAGTTCCTCCCCGCCGCCAACGTCCGCGGCGAGACGCTGTCATGGCTGATGTTCATTGCCACCGGCGTCGGGCCGTATTCGGGCCAGGCCGTGCACTTCAAGCATTTTGCGCCCAAGGACCAGAACCACGACTACGCGCACAACCGCTACCAGTACGAGACCGATCGCCACTACAAGATCCTGGACGGTCACCTCAAAGGCCGCAGCTATATGGTCGGCGACAGCTATTCGATCGTCGACATGGCGCTGTGGGGCTGGGCGCGGATGGTGCCGTTCAAGCTCGGCGACGATGCCTTTGCGCGCTACCCGAACGTGAAGCGGCTGGTGGACGAGATCTCGGCGCGGCCGGCGGCGGCGCGTGCGATCGCCCTGAAGGACAAGTTCACCTTCAAGGCCGAGATGGACGACGAGGCGCGCGCCAACATGTTCAAGCACATGACGACGAAGGTCGCCTGATCGCGCGACGCAGCTCTTGGAGGCCACGCGCATGCGCGTGGCCTTTTGCGTTTGCGGCTCAGGCGGCGTGGACCGAGCTCAGGAACTTCGCGACTTCCTGCTTCAGCCGGTTGCTGTCTGAAGACAGCGAGCGCGCCGCTGAGAGCACCTGCGAGGAGGCCGAGCCGGTCTCGGAGGCGCCGCGCTGCACGTCGCCGATATTGGTCGACACGCGCTGCGTGCCATGGGCGGCCTGCTGGACGTTGCGGGAGATTTCCTGTGTGGCAGCGCCCTGCTCTTCCACGGCCGCCGCGACCGTCGACGAGATCTCCGACAGCCGCTCGATGGTGCCGCTGATCTCCCGGATCGAGCCGACCGACTCCTCCGTCGCGGCCTGGATGCCGGAGACCTGCTGGGCGATCTCGCCCGTGGCCTTCGCGGTCTGCTCGGCCAGCGCCTTCACCTCGGAGGCGACCACGGCAAAGCCGCGACCGGCCTCGCCCGCACGCGCCGCCTCGATCGTCGCGTTCAGTGCCAGCAGATTGGTCTGGCCGGCAATCGTGCTGATCAGCTCGACCACGTCGCCGATACGGGCGGCGGCCTTGGACAGCTCACCGACCCGTTCGTTGGTCCGCGTTGCCTGACCCACAGCCTCGCTGGCGATGCGGGCGGATTCCTGCACCTGGCGGGCGATCTCCGAGACCGAGGAGGACAGTTCCTCGGTCGCCGAGGCAACGGCTTGCACATTGGCCGAGGCCTCCTGGGAGGCGCTGGCGACTTCCGTCGACAGATCCTGGGCGCGCGTTGCCGTCGTGGTCAGGGTGCCCGCGGAAACCTCGAGCTCGTTTGATGCCGACGACACGGTGTCGACGATCTCGCCGACCGCTCGTTCGAACTGATTGGCCAGGTTTCGCATGTCGGCCTTGCGGCTCTCCGCCTGCCGCGCCTCGACCTCGACCTGCTCGTGGCGCAGGCGGTCGGTCTCGACCATGCTCTCCTTGAACACCTGGATCGCCTTGGCCATCTCGCCGATCTCGTCGCGATTGCCGCGGCCGGGGATCTCGACCTTGAGATCGCCACCGGCGAGGGCTCCCATCGCCCGGGTCATCGTGGTCAGCGGTCCGACGATGCTGCGCGCGATCAGGAAGGCGACGAGGCCGCCGAACAGGACCGCAAGGCCGCCGGCGACTTCCTGAATCCAGGTCGTGCTGGCAATGACGCCATCGGCGGCCGCGCGCGATTTCTGGTAGTCGGCCTTCAATCCGGTCTCCGCCACCTTGAGCCTGTCGACGCTATCGCTGATCAAGGGGGCGATCTCGTTGCGGTAGATTTCATCGGCCTGGAGGATTGCGGCGGATGTCGTCTCGAAAGCCCCCTTGTAGGTCGAAAGTGAACTCTTGATCGGCCCGAACGCGGCCTTGACCTCGTCCGGCAGACCGGCCCCCTCAAGTGACTTGAGTGCTTGCTGCGCCCGATCGACATTGGTCCTGAAGGTCGCCGGCCCCTTCGCGTCCCGGACGGCGAGGAAACGCCAGTTTGAGACACGAACAAGGAGGATCTTGGATTCGAGATCGGCGACGGGGGCGGTCACGCTGGTGTCGCCGGTTGCACCCGCGGCCTCGACCAGCTTGCCGGTGTTAGCGGTGAGCTCGTCGCCGCCGGCGAGCAAAGTGGCCTTGCCTTTCGTCGTCTCGTTGACGGCAGCGCCCATGCGCTCGCGCAGGGACTTCATCTTGTCGACGTCGCCGACGAGGCCATTGTAGATCTTGAGCCGCTCCTCGGAGACCGTCGACTTGGCCGCGGCCCTCAACAGCTCGGCCGTCGCCGCCTCCCGCTCCGCAGCCTCCTTGAAGGCCGGCTCGTTGGCGTCATAGATGTAACGCAAATTGGCACGCCGCAGCGCCTGGAGGTTAATCGAGATTTCCTGGACGCGGGCGGTGTTGTCCGAGAGCGCGGAGAGCCGTGCCATCTGGCCCTGGACGGCCCACAAATTCCAGACCGCAACCGCGGCCATGATCAAACCAACGACCACGAGAACCGAAAATCCGGCGTAGAGACGCCCCCGAATTCTCAAACGCAAGCTCGGCATCACTGTCCACCCATTGCAGCAGAAAAGCAGAAGCAGCCGACGACCTTCGCGCGATTGCAACGACAGATCATTGCAACCACGCCTCCGAGAATCGCGCTGCGCTGCCGTACAATGCGGAACAATTGTTAATTGCGGCTGTATTTTACCGGTGTCGAATACGGAGAAGCCGACGAAGACACCACCGTATTCCGGACATCAAGCGGTGGCGCGCGATCGATGTCCTCATCCTACCACGCCGCCATGGCAGGTCCACGCGCATGCGCGTGGACCTTTGCTTTTGCGGGTCCGCGCCGATCAGGCAGCGTGGACCGAGTCCAGGAACTTCGCGACTTCCTGCTTCAGCCGGTTGCTGTCTGAAGACAGCGAGCGCGCCGCCGAGAGCACCTGCGAGGAGGCCGAGCCGGTCTCGGAGGCGCCGCGCTGGACGTCGCCGATATTGATCGAGACGCGCTGCGTGCCATGGGCGGCCTGCTGGACGTTGCGGGAGATGTCCTGCGTCGCCGCGCCCTGCTCTTCCACGGCGGCGGCAACCGCCGACGAGATTTCCGACAGCCGCTCGATCGTGCCGCTGATCTCCCGGATGGAGCCGACCGACTGCTCGGTCGCGGCCTGGATGCTCGAAATCTGCTGGCCGATCTCGCCGGTCGCCTTCGCGGTCTGCTCGGCCAGCGCCTTGACCTCGGAGGCGACCACCGCAAAGCCGCGGCCGGCCTCGCCGGCGCGCGCGGCCTCGATGGTGGCGTTCAGCGCCAGGAGGTTGGTCTGGCCGGCGATCGTGCTGATCAGCTCGACCACGTCGCCGATGCGGGCGGCCGCCTTGGACAGCTCGCCGACGCGCTCATTGGTCCTGCTCGCCTGCCCGACGGCCTCGTTGGCGATCCGGGCGGATTCCTGCACCTGGCGGGCGATCTCGGTGACCGAGGAGGACAGCTGCTCGGTCGCGGACGCCACCGCCTGCACATTGGCCGTGGCCTCCTGTGACGCCGACGCCACCTCGGTCGACAGATTCTGTGCGCGCGTCGCGGTCGTCGTCAGGGTGCCCGCCGACGCCTCCAACTCGTTCGATGCCGACGACACGGTGTCGACGATCTCGCCGACCGCCTGCTCGAACTGGTCGGCGAGCCGGACCATGTCGGCCTTGCGGCTCTCCGCCTGCCGCGCCTCGGTCTCGGTCTGCTCCGTGCGCAGCCGTTCGGTGTCGATCATGTTGGTCTTGAACACCTCGATCGCCTTGGCCATGTCGCCGATCTCGTCGGCCTTGCCGCGCCCGGGAATCTCGACCTCGAGATTGCCGCCGGCCAGCAGCCCCATCGCGCGCGTCATCGAGGTCAGGGGACCGACGATGCTGCGGGCGATCAGGAAGGCGACGATCAATCCGAACAGGGTGGCAAGGCAGCCAGCGATCGCCTGCACGGTGGTCGTGCCGTCAATCACGGCTTCGGCCTGGCTGCGCGACTCCTTGTAGTCCTTCTTCAGGGCGGCTTCCGCGACCTTGAGCTTGGCGATGCTGTCGACGATGAGGGGCGCGAGGCTCTTGTGGTAGATCTCGTCGGCCTGGAGCATCGCGGCCGACGTCGTCTCGAACGCGGATTTGTAGATTCCGAGTGAGGTCTTCACCGGCGCGAGCGTCGTGCGCAGTTCGGTCGCCTGCGGGCTCTTTTCGAGCGCCGAGAGGCGCTGCGACGCCCTGTCCACATTGGTTCTGAAGTTGGCGGGCCCCTTGCTGTCGCGCAGGGCCAGGAAACGCCAGTTCGCGATCTGGACGAGAAGGAGCCTGGATTCGAGATCCGCAACGAGGGCCCCGGTGTCTTCGTCGACGGCTGCGCGCGCCACATCGACCAGCTTGCCCATCTTGACAGTCAGTTCGTCACCGCTGGGCAGCAGCGTCGCCTTGCCGGTCCGCGCCTCGTTGACGGCGTCGCCGAGATTGTCACGCAGGCTTCGCATTTTCGCGATGTCGGCGATCAGATCGTTGTAGAGCTTCCGCCGCTCCTCGGAGAGCGTCCCCTGCGCCCCGACCTTCAACAGCTCGGTCGCCGCGGTCTCCCGCTCTGCGGCCTCCTTCATTGCGGGCTCGCTGGCGTCGTAGATGTAGCGCAGATTGGCGCGCTGGATCGCCTGAAGATGGGTCGAGACCTCCAGGACACGCGCCGTGCTGTCCGAAAACGCCGAAGCCTTTGCGACCTGGTCCTGCACGGACCGCAAATTCCAGATGGCGACCACCGCCATCACGAGACCAACCGCCACCAAGGCCATGAAGCCTGCGTACAGGCGCCCCCTGATCCGCAAACGAAAGTTCGGCATTCCCACTGTCCACCCAGGTGCATGTGAATTCGGGCGGACGAACGACCCCGGCAATCGTCACGGCCACCCCCGGCAGCCGCGAGTCGCTTTTCGGCACCCACGCTGCACCGCGGTACAATGAGGGACACTCGTTAATTGAACCTTCCGATTTTTCGCGCATGTGTGCGCCGGCCCGCCCAAGACCTGCTGATTTTATCGGCAGTTGCGCAGGTTTCGGCGCAAAGCCCGCAGCCGCTTGCAGAGCGCTGCACGCGTCGCCGGGATGGATGTCTATTGGGCGACCGTCCCCTGCAATTTGCCGAGCGCGTTCTCGACGACTTCCAGCGTGTAGGGCTTCTGGACCACCGGCGCGGACGCCAGCTCTTCCGGGATCGGCGCGCGCTCGCCATAGCCGGTCGCGAACATGAAGGGCACGCCGATCTCCTTCAGCTTCTCGGCCACCTTGATGCTGCTCTCGTTACCGAGGTTGAGATCGAGCAGCGCAAAACCCGGACGCGTGCGCTCGATCGCGCGCAACGCCTGGTCGACGCTCGCCGCAGTATCGACATGGCGGGCACCGAGATCGAGCAGGATGACTTCCGCCGCCATGGCGATGATCAGATTGTCCTCGACGATCAGTGCCGTCTCGGAAATTCGCGGACGGGCGGGTTGCTGCTCCTCGACGCGCATGGCGGCTCCTCCGATTGATGGCACCAGTTCGACAAAATTGGGCGGGATGATAAACTTGGCCTGGACCCCGAGCAGGTCGAAGCGGATTTCGGCTTCGCCCTTGAGGTCGAAGGGGACGGAACGCTCGATGATGGTGGTCCCGAAGCCGCGGCGCGACGGCGGCTGCACTGGCGGACCGCCGCTCTCCTTCCATTCGATGACAAGGCTTGAAGACGGATCGAGACGCCACACCACCTCGACGCTGCCGGTGGAATCGGCCAGCGCGCCATATTTGGCGGAATTGGTCATCATCTCGTGCACGACGAGCGCCAGCGTCGCGAACGCCTTGGGATCGAGCGCGACGTCGGGCCCGCCCATCTTCACGCGGCCGGCGCGCGCGCCGAGATAGGCGCCGGCCTCGGACTCGACCAGCGAGCGCAGCGCAACCGGCGCCCAGTTCAAATTGGTGATCTGGTCGTGGGCGCGAGCCAAGGCCTGGATGCGGCCACCGAGCACGCCGGCGAATTCCTCGACCGACGTGGCGGTGTCCTTGCTCTGCGCCACCAGCGCGCGGACGAGGCTCAAAATGTTGCGGACGCGGTGATTGAGCTCGGCGATCATCAGCTCCTGCCGCTCCTGCGCGCCGCGACGCTCGCGGGCGGCAAGGTCGGACAGTTGCAGGATCACTTCGAGCAGCGTGACGCGCAGGCTCTCGGCGATGCGGATGTCGGCCGTGGACCACGGTTTCGACTGGCCCGCCACCGTTTCCTGCCAGAGCTCAAAGCTCTTGCGCGGCGTCAGCCGCGGTCCGTTCGGACCCTCGTCATAGACCTTGTCGGGCGCGCCGGCCCAGTTCACCGAGCGCACGACCTCGCGCCGGAAGAAGATCAGGCAATCGCGCGGAGTCCGTGAGATCGGAATGGCGAGAAATCCCGCCGCGCGGTCGCGAAAGGACTGGCCCGCGGCATAGACCTTGGCAATCTCGGCACTGGCGAAAATCCGTCCCGGCGAGGTTCGGTTGATGAAGGCAACCAGATCCTTCACCTCGTCCTCGGTCGGCGTCTGGCCCTGAAGCGTGATCTTGTTGTCGGACCACACCGCCACGCCGTCGCAATCGATCATCCCGCGATAGTCGCCGAGGAAGTCGACGATCGCGCGCCGGCTGTGCTCATGCGAGGCCGCGGTCTCGATCAACCGCTCCTGCACCTGGTGAGCGCGCATCTCATAGGCGACATTGCCCTCGCGCTCGCGCCCCTCCACGATCCAGGAGAACATCTGCCCGAACAGCTCGGACGCGGTGCGCTTCTCGAACGAGATGTAGCGCGGCGAATAATGATGGCAGGCGAACAGGCCCCACAGCTTGCCGTCACGCAGGATCGACACCGACATCGAGGCGCCGACGCCCATGTTGCGCAGATATTCGATGTGGATCGGCGAGACCGAGCGCAGTACGCTCATGGAGAGATCGAGCAGCCCCGCATTGTGCGTGGCCGTCGAAAACAACGCGGCTGGTTTCGAATTGATATCGGCGATGATGCGCAGCCAGTTGCGCTGATAAAGGATGCGGGCCTGTTTGGGGATGTCGGAGGCCGGATAGTGCAGGCCGAGGAACCGTTCGAGGCCGGCTTCCGCAGCTTCAGCGATCACCTCACCCGATCCGTCCGGGTGAAATTGATAGACCATGACGCGGTCGAATCCGGTCAGGACCTTGAGCTGGCGCGCCGCCTCGCGGGCGAGCTCGGTCATGCCGCGCGTCTTGCGGATTCGCTCCAGCATCAGGCGGACGAGCTCGCCGGAATTGACGCCGGGCTCGTTGACGCTGGGCTCCGCCTCGATGACCAGATAGGCGCCGGAGAAGTGGATGGAGAGATCGTAAGGCGGCTTGCCGGCCTGGAGTTCGACACCGAACATGCGCTCGGTCGTATCGGGGCCGCTGAGATGATCGACGCGGCTGCGAATGGTCTCGACCGCGGCTTCCGAGATGACGCGCGACAACGGCTGCTGGAGCAGGTCGGCGACGTCAGTCCCGAGAAAGCTGTCGACATTGTCGGAGGCCATGCAGATCGTGAAATCCGACAGCACCGTGAGCAGGAAGCCGAACGGCTGGACACTGCCGGGGATGTGGATCGGCTCGCGATCGCAATTGGTGAGATTGACCGCCTCGTTCATGCGCGGTCCGCCGCCTGCTCGAAGGCCGCGAAGGCGAGACGTGCCGACTCGATCGCCTCGTCCTCGTCGCATGCCTCTTCGTTTTGAAGTTTCGCCAGAAAGCTCTGCCAGAGCCGTTTGCCCGCGCCATGGCTGAGATAGGCGGTGGCCTCGCCGATGCGCGGATCGCCCGCATCGGCAACCGCCTTCAGCAGAAACTTTGCGCCGAGCCGGGAGCCCTCCAGAACGTACAACGTGCCGAGCATGCCACTGCGCGTCAGCGGCGGCACGGACACGGTGGATTGCGCGGCGCTGCCGAGCTGCGCGAGATCCGCCGCGATCGCGGCGCTACGCGCCCGCTCCCGCCAATCCGGAAACATCTTGGCGACGCCGGCCTGCACAAGCGCAGCTTCGAGCGGAAGAAGTGCGCCGGCGCTGGCTTGCAGGAAGCGGCGGTAACCGGACAGGACTGTGAGGTCGAACGACGAAAGCTGCGCATCGAGCTCCCGGTGCGCATTCGCAGTCGCATCTCTCAATCGTTCGCGGAGTCCGGAAAAGCTGCGGCCCACCTGTGTTGAAACGTCCGAAACCCCAGCCAGCATGAAATGTCCCAAACGCGTGCAATGCCGGGGCGCGATTGCCCCCGAACCGAGCAAACGCCCGGCGGAACCCGAAGGTTCCGCCGGCTACGATAAAATGGGAGGCAGGCGGCGCCTGGATCTCGTCCGTTTGTCTAACTCCGTCGCACCGGTCTCCTCAGTTCGTACGCGATCTCCGCCCGGGTCATGCCGCAGTCCTGAAGCTCCCGTTCGCTCATGGCGGCGAGCTGGCACCGGGCCCGGGACCGCTCGCGCCTGACATGGACGATCGCTATCAGCCTGCGCCAGATCGACACGACCATCGCCGAACGGGGCCGACGGCACCGGTCGGCGGACGAGATGGTCCTCGATCCGGTCAGCTCGCGGCCCTCACGGGCGTCTGCGGAAACGGACCGAGCGCCTTCTCGGTCAGGGTCGAGTCGCAATATTCCCGGATCTCCTTGATCTTCCCGTCCTCGAGGCGAAACACCAGGCAGTAGTCGTTGTCATAACGAACGCCCTCGGGCGTGACGTTGTCGCCCTTGGCTTCCACCACGACGACGTCGCCATCGGCGATGAAACGGTGAGCCACGGTGCGCGTCCGATCGCGCAAGCGGGTGCGCACATAACCGTGCAGATCGTTGAGGATCGCCTCCTTGCCGGTGAAGGTGCGCGACCAGGAGTACTGTCCGGTCACGACCCATCTGGCATCGTCGGCAAGGCTTGCGGCGAACAGGGCCCGGTCGCGCGCGGCCGGATCGGGGCTGGCGGCGGCGGCAAAGATATCCTGCATCAGTTTCTTGTTGGCGCTCGCGCTCATGGCGGCATCTCCGTTTGGTGGCAACACGGAGATCATCCCCGCCGGATGAGAATTCTTCAAATCGATAGTGGATATGATATCTATTCGCTTCATGAATTTGAATTCGCTTGACCTCAATCTCCTGACCGCGCTCGACGCGCTGCTGCGCGAGGCCAATGTCAGCCGGGCCGCGCTTCGGATCGGGCTGTCGCAGCCGGCCGCGAGCCATGCGTTGCAACGCCTGCGCGACATCTTCGGCGATCCGCTGCTGGTGCGCACCGGCGCGCGCATGGAGCTGACGCCGCGGGCGCAAGCCCTCCGCGCACCGCTGGCCCAGGCGCTCGACCAGGTGCGCGGGCTGTTCATACCCGACGACTTCGACGCCGCGCGCAGCGAGCGGCAATTCCGCCTGATGATGCCTGATCTCGCGGTCGAGCTGCTGATGCCGCCCTTGATGGAGAAGGTGACGCGGGCCGCGCCCAACGTCCGCATCGACGTCGTACCGTGGCGGGGCCCTGCGATCTTTCACGCCGAGTTCGCCCGCACCATCGACCTCGTGATCTCGATCGGCAACGCCTTCAAGGGCTTTCACCGCCAGTTGCTCTACACCGACAGCGACGCGCTGGCGGTGCGGCGCGGCCATCCCATGGCTGCGAAGCTGAAGCGGCGCGAGACGTTCCTGGCGGCACGCCATGTCGGCGTGATCATCCGCGGCCAACCGGAGGATCTCATCGACACCTGGCTGCGGACCAAGGGCATCGAGCGGCACATTTCGCTGGTGGTGTCAGGCTATCTCGAAGCGCTGCACGTCGCCGCCCGCACCGACCTCGTCGCCTTCGTGCCGCGCCGGCTGATCGCGGCGCTGTCGAAGCAGTTCGGCCTCGTCACGGTGACGCCGCCGCTCGATCCAGGGATCGACGAGCAGTTCATGTTCCATCCGACGCGGGCGCAGATGGACCCCGGCTCGATCTGGCTGCGGCGGCTGATGCTGGCGACGGGACGGGAATTGGAGAAGAAGGAACGGCGTGCTGGGTAGGACGCAGCTTCAAAACAAATGGTGTCGTCCCGGACAAGCGCAGCGAAGCGGAGCGCCGATCCGGGATCCATAACCACAGGGCGCGGTTTGGCGAAGACTCGTGGTCGTCAGCTCGTGTCACAACTTCTCCCTGTGGTTATGGGTCCCGGGTCTGCGCTAACGCTTGCCCGGGACGACAGGGGAATATGTGGCCGCGTTCCTACGCCTTCTGCGCGTCCATCACCTTGCGCACGGCGGGGCGGTCTGACATGCGCTTGAAGTGGTCGGCGATCTTCGGCGTCGCGTTGATGTCGACGCTGTCGCCTTCGAGCCAGTGCGAGAGCGTGTGGAGGTAGGGATCGCAGATCGTGAACTGGTCGCCCAGCACCCAGGGACCTTTGAACATCTTCTGCTCGATCAAGGAGAAGCAGGCGCCCATGCTCTTCGGCACCATCGCCTTCATGTCGGCGAACGAGCTCTCCTGCGTCGCCCAGCGCGCGCCGCGCATCTTGTGGGCATGGTTGATGTGCGCGGTCGAGCAGAGATAGGAATTGAACGACTGCACCTGGGCGAAGTCGAAGGGATCGTCGAGCGGGGCGAGCTTCGCCTTGGGGAAGGTCTGCGCGATATAGGCCAGCATCGCGGGCGTCTCGGTCAGCACGCCGCGATCGGTCACCAGCGCCGGCACGCGGCCCTTCGGATTGATCGCGAGATAGTCCGGGCTGTTCTGCTGGTTATCCTTGAAGCTCAGCCGTTCAGCCGTGTAGTCGGCGCCGGCCTCCTCCAGGGTCATGTAGGTGGCGAGCGCGCAGGTGCCGGTGGCGTAGTAGAGCTTGAGCATGTCGGACCTCATGGGAAAATTGGAAACTAACGGCTGCGGGCCGCCAGGTCCATAGCACGCTGTTCTAGGTGCTTTGCTCTTCGCAGTTGCCCACCGCCGCCCGCCTGTGCCAAGACGCCTGCAATTGGAGGGGTTTTGTCATGACCGTACTCATCGCCGGTGGCGGCATCGGCGGGCTGACGCTCGCGCTCAGCCTGCACGGAATCGGCGTTCCCGTAAAAGTGTTCGAGAGCGTCGCGGAACTGAAGCCGCTCGGCGTCGGCATCAACGTGCTGCCGCATGCGGTGCGCGAGCTGATCGAGCTCGGGCTGATGGACCGGCTGGACGAAAGCGGCGTGCGCACCCGCGAGCTCGCCTATTTCTCCAAGCACGGCAAGCCGATCTGGAGCGAGCCGCGCGGGCTGGAGGCCGGCTACAAATGGCCGCAATTCTCGATCCATCGCGGCACGCTCCAGCAGCTTCTGCTCGACACCGCGATCGAGCGGCTCGGCCGCGAGAATATCCTGACCAGCCACCATCTGACGGGCTGGACCGAGACGGACAGCGGCGTGCGCGCCAATTTCGTCGACAGGGCGACCGGCAAGGCTGCCGGCAGCTACGACGGCGCGATCCTGATCGCCGCCGACGGCATCCATTCCGCCGTGCGAGAAAAGCTCTATCCGCAGGAGGGACCGCCGATCTGGAACGGCCGCATCCTCTGGCGCGGCGTCACGCCGTCAAAGGCGTTCCTCACCGGCCGCACCATGATCATGGCCGGGCACGAGATCCTGAAATTCGTCTGCTATCCGATTTCGAAGGCGCCGGACGCAGCGGGCAACCATCTGATCAACTGGGTTGCCGAGCGCCACATGCCGCCGACCTATCAGTGGCGGCGCGAGGATTATAACCGCACCGCGCGGCTCGAGGAGTTTCTGCCCTGGTTCGAGAGCTGGCAGTTCGACTGGCTGGACGTCCCCGGCCTGATCGAGAACTGCCCGCACGCCTACGAATACCCGCTGGTCGACCGCGATCCGGTGTCGCAATGGACCTTTGGCCGCGTCACGCTGATGGGCGACGCGGCGCATCCGATGTACCCGATCGGCTCGAACGGCGCCTCGCAGGCGATCCTCGATGCCCGCACCATCACGCGCGAGATCCTGGCGCATGGCCCGACGACCGCGGCGCTGCTCGCCTATGAGGCCGAGCGCAGGCCCGCGACCACCGACCTCGTCCTGCTCAACCGCAAGAACGGCCCCGAGCAGGTGATGCAGCTCGTCGAGGAGCGCGCGCCTGACGGATACGACGTCGTCACCGACGTGCTGTCGCAAAAGGAGCTGGAAGACATCGCCGCCAACTACAAGCGCGTCGCCGGCTTCCAGGTCGAGGCGCTGAATGCGAAGCCGCCGATCGTGAGTGCTGGTGCGCGCGCGAGGGCGTGATGCTCTCGCTCAAAGCGAGATGTGCATGAATGCGCCCTCGCCCCTTGCGGGAGAGGGCAGCGACGCCGGTGGACGCAGGCTCACTCGGGTGAGGGGTCTGTCTCCGCGAGTCCAACTCGCATTTGAGTTCGCGGAGACATACCCCTCATCCGGCGCCATAGCCGAAGCTTCGCTTCGGCGTTCTCTTAAGAACGGCGGCCCGAAGGCCGCCTATGCCACCTTCTCCCGCAAGGGAGAAGGGAAGAGGAATGCGCGGCTCGACTATTTCCCCACCACCCTCGCCGCCTCCAGCAGCCGCTCGCTCGCGCTGGCCGTCGCCAGCACCGTGCCGTCTTCCGCCATCAGCTTCGCCTCGACGAACGCAATCGTCTTGCCGAGTTGCGTCACCTTGGCCTCACCGATGATCGGACCGGGCCTTGCGGGGCTGAGGAAATTCACGGTCATGCTGATCGTGGTGGTGTAGAGCCGGCCCTCGCTCATCACCAGCACGGCCGGCCCCATGGTGTCGTCGAGCATGGCAGAGAGCATGCCGCCCTGGATGAAGCCCGCCGGATTGCAGAACTCGGGCTTACCCTGGAAGGCGAGCCTGATCCAGCCCTCCTCCGGACGGGCATCGAGCAGGCGCCATCCGAGCAGCTCGGCGCAGGGCGGCCTCTTGAAGTTGTCGAGTGCGGTCTTGACCATTGGCAGCCTCCGTATCGGGCGCTGATAGCGTAGCGCTGCTGCCAGCGTGCTGTCAGGAAGGTGGGGCCCTTGAAGGGTCCAGCGCGTGCGCGATCACCTTGCGCATGACGTTGGGCAGCGCTTCACCGGCGAGGGTCGCGATCGGCACCCAGCGCATGCCCTCGGGCGCGCGAGTGCGCGCTTCGGCCTTCGCCGTGTAGACCACCAGCTCCAGCGGAAAATGCGTGAAGACGTGGGTGACGACGCCCACCTTGCGCTGCCAGCGCGACAGTCCCTTCAGGTCCGGCGCCTGCTGCTTCGCCGTCGCGTCTTCCTGGCCGGCCAGCCAGTCCGAGCCCGGGACCTCGGTCATGCCGCCAAGGAGGCCTTTTTCGGGCCTCGAGCGCACCAGCAGCTCGCCGCCGCGCGTCACGACGAAGGCAGCACCGCGCCGCAACGTTCCGCTCTTCTTCGGCGCCTTGCGCGGAAACGTTTCCTGCGTCGCTAGCGCACGCGCGGTGCAACCCTCATTGAGCGGACAGAGCGAGCAGGCCGGCTTCTTCGGCGTGCAGATCGAGGCGCCCAGATCCATCAGCGCCTGCGCGCTGTCGCCGGCGCGAGACGTCTCGTCGCCGGCGCGAGCGTCCGCAAGCAGCGTCGCCGCCAGTTGCTGGATCAGCGGCTTGGCCTGCGGCAGCTCCTCCTCGACGGCGAACAGGCGCGACACCACGCGCTCGATGTTGCCGTCGACCGGCATGGTGCGGCGGTCGAAGGCGATCGCGGCGATCGCGGCCGCCGTATAGGGCCCGATCCCCGGCAGCGCGCGCAGCCCCTCTTCCGTGTCCGGAAACACACCGCCGTGCTCGCGCGTCACGGCGACCGCGCAGGCATGGAGATTGCGCGCGCGGGAGTAATAGCCGAGGCCAGCCCACATCCGCAGCACGTCATCCTGCGACGCCCGCCCCAGCGCCGTGACATCCGGCCAGCGCGCGACGAACTTTTCGAAATAAGGGCCGACGGCTTTCACGGTGGTCTGCTGGAGCATGATCTCCGACAGCCAGACGCGGTAAGGGTCCGAGGTCTCGCCGGGCATCGCGCGCCATGGCAGACGGCGGCGATGGCGGTCGTACCAGGCGAGCAGCAGCGTTGGGCGAGCCGATGCCTCCGACTGAATTGGTTCCGACTTGGCCATTAGTGCCGATTTGGGGCTCATGCTCTCACTGTAGCGGCAACGCGCCGGCCTCTCCACGTCATGCCCGTGCTCGTCGCGGGCATCCACGTCTTTCTTCGCGGAACGCTCCCCAATGGTGAGGCCTGCGCTCCAAGGTGCTATAAGGGTCCATGTCCAAATTCCCTCCCAGACCCGGTCCCATCAGCGCCAAGCCGCTTTCGCTGCTGCTCAACGACGTCTTTGCCGAGGCCTATGCCAAGCAGGGTTTTGCCGCGCGCGAGCTCGTGACCCGGTGGGCGCAGATTGCCGGGCCGGAGATTGCGGCCCATGCCGAGCCCTTGAAGATACAATGGCCGCGGCCGGTCGAGGGCCAGCCGCAGGAGCCGGCGACCCTGGTGCTGCGGGTCGAGGGGCCGATGGCGCTGGAGATCCAGCACTCCGCCGACGTGATCCTGGAGCGGGTCAACCGCTTCTTCGGCTGGAGCGCGGTCGGCAAGCTCGCCTTCCGCCAGGCCCCCCTGTCGCGCGCCCGGCCGCCGGTCCGGCCCGGTCCGCCGGATCCCAAATCGGTGGCCAAGGTGGCGGAGAGCCTGGGGGACATCGAAGATGAAGAATTGAAGACAGCGCTGGCGCGGCTCGGGGCCGCCATCAAGCGAAATTGAGCCTCATTCCGACGGTAATCTGGACCCGTCCCTGTCGCTCGCCATTGCCTCGAACTACGTTTCAAGCTAGCGACAGGCCGCCTGAACGGGAACTCAATAGGACCCTTGGGGCGAGACCACATCAATCCGGGAGCCGACCTTGATCATCACCCGCCGCGCCTTCAACACGATGCTGTCGCTGACCGGTTTTGCCGCGCTCGCCGGGCTGTCGCCGCTGCGGTTCATCTCCGAAGCGATGGCGCAGTCGGCCGCCGATGTGGCCAAGCCCGTGTCGCTGCCCGACATGGCACTCGGTCCCAAGGATGCCCCCGTCACCATCACCGAATATGCCTCGATGACCTGCCCGCATTGTGCGGCGTTCAACGAGCAGGTGTTCCCCAAGATCAAGTCGGAATACATCGACACCGGCAAGGTGCGTTACATCTTCCGCGAGTTCCCGCTCGACATCAAAGCCGCCGCCGGCTCGATGCTGTCGCGCTGCATCGCCAAGGACGACGCGCCGAAATATTTCGCGGTCACCGACATGCTGTTCCGCCAGCAGAACGACTGGGTGCTGAAGAACACCACCGAGACCCTGACGCGGATCGGCAAGCAGGCCGGCCTCACCCAGCAGCAGGTCGAGGCCTGCCTGAAGGACCAGGCGCTGCTCGACAAGATCGCCGCCGACCAGAAATACGCCAGCGACGTTCTGAAGGTGGATTCGACGCCGACCTTCTTCATCAACGGCGAGAAGATCAAGGGCGAAGCCTCGTTCGATGAATTCGCCAAGAAGATCAATCCGCTGCTGAAGAGCTGATTTTCCCCGCTCAACGCCTGATTCGCATCTCGAAAGCCGTATCTTTCCCGGCATAAATCCCTTGGGAAAAGCGGCTTTCGCCGGTTGCCCTCGCGGCGCACCGCGGCCATTGTCCGACCGCATGAGGCGCCTCGCGCGACTCACCCAGAGAGTGACATTGCCTTCCATGGTATTGTCCCGGCAGGGGGATTCGCGCCTGCCAACAGAGATGCGTGCTTATGAAAATCACCCGCCTGCGCCTTCACGGCTTCAAGTCCTTCGTTGAGGCCACCGACTTCGTCATCGAGCCCGGCCTGACCGGCGTGGTCGGACCCAACGGTTGCGGCAAGTCGAATCTCGTCGAAGCGCTGCGCTGGGCGATGGGCGAGACCTCGTACAAGTCGCTGCGCGCGGCCGACATGGACGCGGTGATCTTCGCCGGCTCCGGCAACCGTCCTGCGCGCAACCACGCCGAAGTGACGATGACGATCGACAACACCGATCGCACCGCGCCGGCGGCGATGAACGACAGCCAGCTGCTCGAAATCTCCCGCCGCATCGAGCGCGAGGCCGGCTCGGTCTATCGTATCAACGGCCGCGACGTGCGTGCGCGCGACGTGCAGATCCTGTTCGCCGACGCCGCCACCGGCGCGCGTTCGCCCGCCCTCGTCCACCAGGGCAAGATCGGCGAGATCATCCAGGCCAAGCCCGAGCAGCGCCGCCGCGTGCTGGAAGACGCCGCCGGCGTCGCCGGCCTGCACGCCCGCCGCCACGAGGCCGAATTGCGGCTGAAGGCGGCCGAAACCAACCTCACCCGCGTCGAGGACGTGATCGGCCAGCTCGCCGGCCAGATGGAAGGCCTGAAGAAGCAGGCCCGCCAGGCCGTGCGCTATCGCGAGGTCGCGGCCAAGGTCCGCAAGGCTGAAGCCACGCTGTTCCACCTGCGCTGGATCGGCGCGCATGCCGACGTCAACGAATCCGGCCAGACCCATGATCTCGCGGTTCGCGAGATGGCCGAGCGCACTCAGCACCAGGCCGAAGCCGCCCGCATCCAGGCGATCCGCGCCACCGAAATGCCGGCGCTGCGCGATGCCGAAGCGCGCGCCGCGGCCGGGCTGCAGCGCCTGACCAATGCCCGCGAGCTGCTCGACCGCGAGGAAGAGCGCGCCAAGGAGCGCGTCGCCGAGCTCGAGCGGCGCCTGGCCCAGTTCGAGGGCGACATCTCCCGCGCCCAGCAGCAGACCATGGACGCCGACGTCGCGCTCCAGCGGCTCGACACCGAAGACGCCGAGCTGAAGGAAGAGATCAAGTCGCGGGTCGAGAAGCGCTCCGGCGTCGACGAGCGCGTCGGCGAAGCCGAGGCGGTGCTGACCGAAACCGAGCACCAGTTCGCCGAGCTCACCACGGCGCTCGCCGACCTCACCGCCAAGCGCAACCAGCTCGAGGCCAATGTCCGCACCCATCGCGACAAGCTCGCCCGCCTCGACCAGGAGATTTCGAACGTCGCGGCCGAGGAGCAGAAGCTTGCCGACGAGACCGGCGGCTTCGGCGATCTCGACGAGCTGACCGCAACGGTCGAGAACGCGGAGCAGACCCTTGCCGCTTCGGAAGCCGCGGCCCAGGCCAGCGAAGCTGCGCATGTTGCCGCGCGCCAGACGCTGGAATCCTCACGCTCACCGCTCGTCGAAGCCGACAAGCGCGTGCAGCGGCTCGATACCGAAGCGCGCACGATCTCCAAGATCGTCAACGGCGAGACCAAGAATCTGTGGCCGCCGATCATCGACGGCATCACCGTCGACAAGGGCTTTGAGAAGGCGATCGGCGCAGCTCTCGGCGACGATCTCGACGCGCCGGTCGAT
Organism: Bradyrhizobium sp. 482_C4_N1_8; assembly: GCF_052075965.1. NCBI lineage: Bacteria > Pseudomonadati > Pseudomonadota > Alphaproteobacteria > Hyphomicrobiales > Nitrobacteraceae > Bradyrhizobium > Bradyrhizobium sp. 482_C4_N1_8. Next base: position 7,305,605 of record NZ_CP197231.1, read on the forward strand.
CCGTCCGCGCCGATGCGCTGGACCAATGCCGGCGTCACCGACGGCGATCCGGAGCTGCCCGAGGGCGTCGTGCCGCTCGCGAGCCACGTTCAGGCGCCCGCCGAGCTGGCGCGCCGCCTGGCGCAGATCGGCGTGGTGCCGCGCGAGCGCGGCGCCGAGCTGGTCTCGCAGCTCAAGACCGGCCAGCGGCTGGTCTCGCCCGAAGGCGACGTCTGGCGCTGGGACGGCTTTGTCGCCGCAGCCCACGCCCCGACCGGTGCGGCACGGCGCCTCGCCGAGCGCGCCCGCCTCGTCGACATCGAGAACGAGCTGGAGCAGGCCCGCATCGACGCGCAGATCAAGCGTCAGGCGCTGGAGAACGCCGAGTCCGAGCTGCAGATGGCCGCCAGCACCGAAGGTGCGAGCCGCGAGGCCTGGCGCGCCGCCCAGCGCGAGGTGAACGTCGCGCGCGAGCGCCATGCCACCGCCGAGCGCGAGATCAGCCGCCGCGCCGCGCGCAAGGCGACGCTGTCGGAAGCCCATAGCCGTCTCGCCGCCGACCGCGCCGAGGCCGAGGCCGCGTACGAATATGCCGAGGCCGGGATCACCGAGCTGCCGTCGAGCGAGGACACCGAAACCCGTCTCGCCGCCGTCCGCAGCGACATCGAAGGCCATCGCCGTATGGCCGCCCAGGTCCGCGCCGAGGCGCAGGCGCTGGCGCGCGAAGCGGAGCTCGCCGACCGCCGCGTGCAGGCGATCCTCGCCGAGCGCACCGAGTGGCAGAACCGCAAGGAGAGTGCGGCCTCTCACATCGACACCATCCAGACCCGCATCACCGAGGTCTCGATCGAGCGCAGCGATCTCGAAAACGCGCCCGCCGTGTTCGCCGAGAAGCGCAGCGCGCTGATCACCGAGATCGAATACGCGGAAAACGACCGCCGCATGGCCGCCGACGCGCTCGCCTCGGCCGAGACCGCGATGGCCGAAACCGATCGCGTCGCCAAGCTGACACTCGAAGCGCTGTCGAGCTCCCGCGAGGCCACCGCGCGCGCCGAGGAACGCATGGAAGGCGCACGGCGCCGGCTCGAGGACATCGAGCGCGAGATCCGCGACATGCTGGAGGTCGAGCCGCAGGCCGTTGCCGGCCTCGCCGAGATCGAGCCCGGCGCCGAGCTGCCGCCGCTGCACGGCATCGAGGAAGACCTCGAAAAGATGCGCCGCGACCGCGAGCGCCTCGGCGCCGTCAACCTGCGCGCCGAGGAAGAGCTGCGCGAGGTCGAGACCCAGCACACGGGCCTCGTCACTGAGCGCGATGACCTCGTCGAAGCCATCAAGCGGCTGCGCCAGGGTATCCAGAGCCTCAACAAGGAAGCGCGCGAGCGGCTCCTGACCTCGTTCGAGGTCGTCAACAACCACTTCAAGCGCCTGTTCGTCGAGCTGTTCGGCGGCGGCGAGGCCGCGCTGCACCTGATCGAGAGCGACGACCCGCTCGAAGCCGGTCTCGAGATCATCGCAAAGCCGCCGGGCAAGAAGCCGCAGACGCTGTCGCTGCTTTCGGGCGGCGAGCAGGCGCTGACCGCGATGGCGCTGATCTTCGCGGTGTTCCTCACCAACCCCTCGCCGATCTGCGTGCTGGACGAAGTCGACGCACCGCTCGACGACCACAACGTCGAGCGCTACTGCAACCTGCTGCACGAGATGACCAGCTCGACCGACACCCGCTTCATCATCATCACGCACAACCCGATCACGATGGCGCGGATGAACCGGCTGTTCGGCGTCACCATGGCCGAGCGCGGCGTCTCGCAACTGGTGTCGGTGAGCCTGTCAGAGGCGGTGGACATTCTCGACCAGAACGTGGCGTGAGCCTCCGGTCGTTCCACACCCATTGACGTCATCATCCGCCTTGTGCGCAAATTGCGCACTGGAGCGGATGATCCAGTACGCCGCGGGCTCTCGGTTGACGGCGCCGTCTCGGAATACTGGATGCCCCGCCTGCGCGGGGCATGACGATGAGAAAATGATCTCACCCACCCTCCCCGCTGAGCTAAAAGCAGCCCTCGACGGCAAGCTCCAGGGCTTCTCCCGCACCGACGCCGCACAGCGCTCGCAAAAAATCTCGACCGCCTATCGCGCAGGCGGCACCTCCGGCACCATCAAGTCGGAGGCCGACGCGCTCGCCTATGCGCTGGCGCGGATGCCGGCAACCTATGCGGCCGTGGCGGCCAGCCTGAATGCGCTGACCGAGATGGCGCCGGACCTCGCCCCGGAAACCCTGCTCGACGTCGGCGCAGGCCCGGGCACCGCGAGCTGGGCCGCTGCTGAGGCCTTTCCGTCGCTGCAGGATTTCACCCTGCTCGACGCCAACGCCACCCTCAGCCGTCTCGCGCTCGAACTCGCGCATGACAGCACGCGGCTCGCTGATTGCCGCTATCTGCCGGGCGACGCCGGCACCAACCTCGCGGAAGCCTCGCAAGCCGATCTCGTCGTCGCGAGCTACGTGGTCGGCGAGCTCAGCGAGGGTGATCAGCGCAAGCTGGCGGAAACGATGTGGGCGAAAGCACGCCACGCGCTGGTCGTGATCGAGCCCGGCACACCGGCCGGCTACGCCCGCATCCTGGCACTGCGCCAGCAACTGATCGCGCTAGGTGCCTACGTCGCCGCGCCCTGCCCGCACGAAAAACCCTGCCCCCTCGTAGCGCCCGACTGGTGCCATTTCAGCCAGCGTCTGCCGCGCTCGCAGGCGCACCGGCAGATCAAGGGCGCCGACGTGCCGTTCGAGGACGAGCGCTTCATCTACATCGCCCTGACCCGGACAGCGCCCGCAACACGCGCCGCGCGCGTGCTGGCGCCGCCGGATGTCGGCAAGGCCGAGATCACCGCAAAGCTCTGCACGGAGGGCGGCCTCGCCATCACCAAGGTCTCGCGGCGCGACAAGGCCGCCTATGCAAACGCCCGGCGCTGGCGCTGGGGTGACGCGGTCATTGCCGAAAGTTAACTTCGTCGGACGCTTTTGCCTTGAACTCGGATGGTTCCCCATTCGACCAAGTCTTACCTTCCTCTGCGCCGGGCTCTCGTCCTGTGCCAATTTGGTCTAGGCTGCGCCCGCCTTCTTCCCCCCTTCAGGAGTTCTCCATGTCGACCGGCTGGATCGTTCTCGGCGTCATCGTCGTCCTCGTGTTCCTGGCGTTCAGCGCCTACAACCGGCTGGTGGCGCTGGGCCAGCGGGTCGGCCAGGCCTTTGCCGACATCGATGTGCAGCTCAAGCAGCGCCACGATCTGATCCCAAACCTGGTCGAGACGGTGAAGGGCTATGCCTCGCATGAGCGTGGCACGCTCGACGACGTCATCAAGGCGCGCAACTCGGCGATGTCCGCACAGGGGCCGGCACAGGTATCCGCCGCCGAGAACCAGCTCTCCGGCGCGCTCGGCCGGCTGATCGCGCTGTCGGAAGCCTATCCGGACCTCAAGGCCAACGCCAACTTCCAGCAGCTCGCCAGTGAGCTCTCCGACCTCGAGAACAAGATCGCGGCGAGCCGCCGGTTCTTCAACAACGCGGTCCAGGAATACAACACCGGCATCCAGCAGATGCCCGCCGCCCTGTTCGCCGGCATGTTCGGCTTCACCAAGAAGGACTTCTTCGATCTCGGCGCCAGCCGCACCGAAGTCGAAGCCACTCCGCAGGTGAAGTTCTGAGTTGAGCCGATAGGCCGGCAGGGCATCGCGTCATGGCCGCGTATGGTCTCTACACGCACATCGCCTCGAACAAGTTTCGTTCGATGCTGCTGCTCGCCGGCCTGTTCATGCTGGTCTACGTGCTGGTCTATGCCGGCGCGCTGGTCGCCGAAGTCGTCATCAACAGCAATGGCACTGTCGCCTACTATCTGAGCCGCGCTTTCCACGACCTCATCGTCGCCGCGCCGTTCGCGACGATCGCGGCGGCGGTCTGGATCGTCATCGCCTATTTCTTCCACCAGTCGATGATCGATGCCGTGACCGGCGGCCACGACGTCACCCGGCAGGAAGAGCCGCGGCTCTACAATCTGCTCGAAAACCTCTGCATCTCGCGCGGCATCACCATGCCGAAGCTGAAGATCATGGAAAGCCCGGCGCTGAACGCGTTCGCGACCGGCCTCAATCCGCGGCAATATTCGATCACCGTAACCACGGGTCTCCTCAATGCGCTCAACGACAAGGAGATCGAGGCGGTGCTGGGCCACGAGCTGACCCACATCAAGAACGGCGACGTCCAGCTCATGGTGGTCGCCGTCATCATCGCCGGCGTGGTCGGCTTCTTCGGCGAGTTGTTCTTCCGCCTGTTCACGAGCTTCAACTGGAGCTCCGGCTCCGGCGGCTCGTGGTCGTCGGGCTCGTCCTCATCGTCGCGATCATCCTCGTCATCGAGCGAAAGCAAGAGCTCCGGCGGCGGCGCGGTGATCGTGATCATCATCGCGGTCGTGTTGATCGTGGTGGCGTGGCTATTGTCGCAGGTGGTGAAGCTCGCGCTGTCGCGTTCGCGCGAATATCTCGCCGACGCAGGCTCCGTCGAGCTGACGAAAGATCCGGACGCCATGATCTCGGCGCTGCGCAAGATCGAGAACCGCGGCGAGCTGCCGGGCGCGACCTCGGCGGTGATGGAGCTCTGCGTCGACAATCCGCGCGAGGGCTTTGCCGATTTGTTCGCGACCCATCCCTCGGTGCAGTCCCGGGTCGACGCGCTGGTCAAGTTCGCCGGCGGCCATGATCCCGGCCCGCTGCCGCCGCCCGACGAGGCGGACGAGCCTGAGGCACAGGTTGAGCGGCAGGGCGGCCCGCCGCCGTTGCGCCAGGGGCCTTGGGACGATGCAGGCGGCTCGGCCAGTCCGCCGCCCGTACCCGCACCCTCCGGAACTGCAGCCGGCAATCCGATGGGTCCATGGGGCCGTCGTTAAGGGCGGGATTTTAAGCGACTTGCGAAGGGTTGCGTTGCGATTGGGAAAAACCTCGGAAATTGCCACAACCATAGGCCGAGGATTTGAATTCTCCCTTGTTTCTGCCATGTTCGCGCCCAACAGCAGACTTGGGACATCGATTTGGGGCCCGACCGATTGCAAGGCGCAATCGGAGGGCGCGTTAGGGGACAGCAATGGCAAAGCCGGCAGTGGTTGTGGTGGGCGCGGACAAGGGCGGGGTGGGCAAGACCACGGTGTCGCGCACCTTGCTCGATTATTTTTCCGCCAACAACGTACCGACGCGCGCCTTCGACACGGAGTCGCCGCGCGGAACCCTGAAGCGCTTTCACCCCGAGATCACCGAGATCGTCGACATGATGACGACCTCGGACCAGATGAAGATCTTCGACACGCTCAACGCGGCGAGCCCGTCGGTGACCGTGATCGACGTCCGCGCCGGCCTGCTCTCGCCGGCGCTGGCCTCGCTGCGCGACATCGGCTTCCTCGACGCCGCCAAGGCCGGCCAGATCACCTTCGCGGTGTTCCACATCCTGGGCCCCTCGATCGCGTCGCTCGACGAAATCGCCGAGACCGCGGGCTTCATGGGGGGCGCAAAATATTTCCTGGTGAAGAACTTCATCAACGACACCCAGTTCTTCCAGTGGGACCAGGCGACCTACAATTCCTACTTCCACCGCATCAAGGACGCGACCGAGCTGACCATCCCCAAGCTCAACGAAATGGCCTATGAGCAGGTCGAGGTGTCCTCCGTCCCGTTCCTGAAATTCGTCGCCAACAAGGGCATCAACGACGAAGCCGCGAACTATTCCTTCGTGCTGCGCGGCTATGTCCGCCACTGGCTGGCGAATGTCTGGAGCGAGTTCGACCGGATCCGGCTGACCGACATCGTCGGTTCGAAGCCCGCCACCCGCAACAGCGAAAAATAGTTGCAGAGCCCGGGCGGATACGGCTGGATTGGGCGGTGAGTTCGCCTGATATAGCTGTCGATGCCCGCGACGCCCCTTTACATCATCTGCTCGCCCCGCCCGCAGGTCGGCAAGACGCTGCTGGCGCGGCTTTTGAGCGAATTTTTGCTGCTCAAGAACGGCGACGTCGCGGCCTTCGACGTCAACCTGAAGGAACCGTCGCTACTCGACTATCTGCCGAAGGTCACCGAAACGGCTGATGTGATCGACACCTACGGCAAGATGCAGCTGATGGACCGCGTCATCGTCGATGACGGCATGGCCAAGGTGATCGACCTCGGCTTCCACGCCTTCGACGAGTTCTTCAAGATGAGCGACGAGATCGGCCTGTTGAAGGAGGCCGCGCGCCGCCACGTCGCGCCGATGATCCTGTTCGTGGCCGATACCGATCGCGTCTCGGCCCGCGCCCACGAGATGCTGCGCGGGCAGATCCCCCGGATAAACCTGATCACGGTGGACAATGAGCACATCGTGCGCGGCGAGCTGCCGGCCGCGATGGCAACCGGGCGGCTGTTCCGCCTGCCCGCGCTACCCGGCTTCCTCAAGACCTATATCGACCGGCTCAACTTCTCCTTCACCGGCTATCTGCGCCAGGAGAAGGACGCCTCCACCGAGCTGCACCAGTGGACCCGGCGGAACTACCTCGCCTTCCGCGAGCTCGAGCTCAGCCTGATCCTGCAAAGCTCCTGAGGCGATAATTTTACCCGGATAATATTGACTGCGGGGCTGACCGCGCCTATTGAGGCGGAGATCGGTATCCCTCTCAGCAAGGTCCCACCCCCGTGAGCATCGACCGGAAGGCAGCCATCGCCGCCTACAAGGAGCGCAAGACCATTGCGGGCATCTACGTCGTCCGCTGCGCGGCATCGGGCGAGGCCTGGGTCGGCCAGGCGCCGAACCTGCAGACCATCCAGAACCGCATCTGGTTCTCGCTCCGCCAAGGCAGCCACACCTGCCGTACCCTCCAGGCCGCCTGGAACGCGCATGGCGAGGCGGGCCTGACGTTCGGCGAATGCGAGCGGCTGGAAGATGAGGAGACGGACTACGTCAGGAACGCGCTCCTGAAGGAGCGCATGCTGCATTGGCGGTCGGCATTGAAGGCCGAGGCGATCTGACGACCGCCGGGGCGCCGACGCGGCTCAATGCCCTTCGAACGTCATCAGCGTGCGCACCGGCACGTCCATCGCGCGCAGCTTGGCGGCACCGCCGAGATCGGGCAGATCGACGATGAAGCAGGCGGCGACGACATTGGCGCCGATTTGGCGGAGGAGCTTCACCGCGCCTTCCGCGGTGCCGCCGGTGGCGATGAGATCGTCGACCAGGATGACGCGCTCGCCGGGCTGGATCGCGTCGACATGCATCTCCATCTCGTCGATGCCGTATTCGAGCGAGTAGGCAATGCGCACGGTGGTGTGCGGCAACTTGCCTTTTTTCCGGATCGGCACGAAGCCGGCCGAGAGCTGATGCGCCACCGCGCCGCCGATGATGAAGCCGCGCGCCTCCATGCCGGCGACCTTGTCGATCTTGTTGCCGGCCCAGGGATTGACGAGCTCGTCGACCGCGCGGCGGAAGGCGCGCGCATCGGCGAGCAGCGTCGTGATGTCGCGGAACATGATCCCCGGCTTGGGATAGTCGACGATGGTGCGGACGCTCGCCTTCAGATCGTGGTCAAAGGTCATTGGTGCCTCTCAATCAACGCGCGCATCCAGCCGGAACGCATTCTCGACAATCCGCAGGCCCACCTCGCCACTGAGCGACATCAGCGATTCCGGGTGGAACTGCACGCCGGCAACCGGCAGGGTCTTGTGCTCGAGCGCCATGGCGACGCCGTCCTCGGTGCTGGCGGTGACATCAAGCACCTCGGGCATGCTGTCGCGCTCGACATAGAGCGAGTGATAGCGGCCGATGACGATCTCGTTCGGCAAATTGCGCATCAGGCGTCCGCCGCGGACCTGCACCCGCGAGGGCCGGCCGTGCGCGGGATGGGTGAGCTGACCGAGCTCGCCGCCGAAATATTCGCCGATCGCCTGCACGCCGAGACAGACGCCGAACACCGGCAGCTTCTTCTCCAGCGCCGCATCGATGGTCTTCTTGATCCCGAAATCTTCGGGCCTGCCGGGTCCGGGCGACAGCACCAGCAAATCCCATTTCTTCCGCTTGAGCATGTCGAGCGCATGCACATGGCGGACCACGGTGACGTCGGCGCCGACCTGGCGGAAATAATCGGCCAGCATGTGCACGAAGCTGTCGTCGTGATCGATCAGCAGCACCTGCTTGCCCGAGCCGGTCGCGTCGGGCGCGAAGGCCGAGAGCGGCTTTGGCGGATCGCCGCGCAGCGCCTGGAACAGGGCTGCAGCCTTGACCTGGCACTCGCGGTCTTCGGCCGCGGGATCGGAATCGAACAGGCAGGTGGCACCGACGCGCACCTCGGCGAGACCATCCTTCATGCGGATGGTGCGGATGGTGAGGCCGGTGTTGATGCTGCCGTCGAAATTCACCGCACCGATCGCGCCGGCATACCAGCGCCGCGGCGAACGCTCGTGATCCTCGACGAACTGCATCGCCCAGAGTTTTGGCGCGCCGGTTACCGTCACCGCCCAGGCATGGGTGAGGAAGGCATCGAGCGCGTCGAAGCCGGGACGCAGCATGCCCTCGACGTGATCGACGGTGTGGAACAGTTTTGAGTAGGTCTCGATCTGCCGCCGCGCCAGCACCTTGATCGTACCGGGGACGCAGACGCGCGCCTTGTCGTTGCGATCGACGTCGGTGCACATGTTGAGCTCGAACTCGTCCTTCTCCGAGTTCAGGAGCTGGCGGATCTGCTCGGCATCGCCGATCGCATCGGTGCCGCGCGCGATCGTCCCTGATATCGGGCAGGTCTCGACGCGGCGGCCGTCCGAGCGCACGAACATTTCCGGCGAGGCGGAGACGAGGAACTCGCCCTCGCCGAGATTCATCAGCGCGCCGTAGGGCGACGGGTTGATGACGCAGAGGCGCTGGAACACTTCCGCCGGCGAGCGATCGCAGGGCTCGGCGAACAGTTGTCCGGGTACGGCCTCAAACAGATCGCCGCGCGCGAAAGCCGCGCGCGCGGTCTCGACCGTGGCCTGATATTCACCAGGCGCGTGATCGGCAAAGCCCTGGCGCGGTGTCTTGAGGTACGGGCTCTCGACGGTCTCGCGCGGCAAGCCTTCGGTGGACTTGCCCTTCCACGCAAAATCGTAACTCAGCACCACGCCGCGGCCGGTGGCGCGGTCGTAGGCGAGCAGGCGATCGGGGACGTAGAGCACGATGTCGCGCTGATCATTTTCGCGTGCGCGCTTCTGCACGAGGTCCTCGATCTGGAACACGAGGTCGTAGGCGAAGGCGCCGAACAGGCCGAGCAGCCCGTCATCGTTGGCGGAGAAGGCGGCGACGAGATCGCGCACCAGCGACATCACGCTGGCGCGCCGCGTGCGCTGGTCTTCCTCGACCGGCGCATCGCCGCGGATGATGTGGCCGGCAAGCTGCGTGGCGCTCTTCTCGGAGATCACGACGCAGGGCTCGTGCAGCACGTCTGCGAGGAAGGCGATCAGCACCTGGCCGCGTTCATTGAGCGCTTCCAGCTTGAAATTGACGCCAGTGGTCTCGAGCTTGAGCGGCGGATCGGAGAAGCCGAGGTCAAAGCTCTCGTAGCGGCCGGGCACGGTCGTGCCCGAGGACAGCACCACGCCGCGGCGGCGGTCGAGCAGGTTGATGAGATCGTCGAGCCTGTTGGCGCCGCCGGTGAACTGCTCCGCTACACGCGTGATCGCGAGACCGCCGCGGGTCACGTAGTCGCTTCGGGCCGGGAGGGCAAAGACTGTCCTGTTCATGTCGTCCTCTTACGAAACTTGCCGAGGAAACGCCACACAGGACAAACGATCAGGCCGCCGCACTGCGTGGCGACCTTCGACGATTTTGAGAAATGAAATCGCACCGGCCACCTCTTTAGGAGGTGCGCCACCAAAGACGGGCTGGGCGGACGGCGGTGCTCATGGGGCGGATACTCACCATGGCGCGGGGACGGCGTCAAGGGTGGGCCCGATGCCGTCCGGGCTCCAGGCGATCAGCCGAGATGCTTCCTGAAAAACTCCGTCGCCCTGCCCCAGGCGAGCTCGGCGGCTTCGCGGTCGTGCACGGCCTGGCGCTGCTCGTTGACGAAAGCGTGCTCGGCATCATAGCGGAACAGCTCGAGCGACTTGCCGGCGGCCTTCATGCCGTTTTCAAAGGCATCGACCAGTTGCGGCGTGCACCAGTCGTCCTTGTTGGCGAAATGGGCCTGGAGCGGGATCTTGACGTCGGCGGGCTTGGCCGCCTGCTCTGGCGGGATGCCGTAGAACACGACGCCGGCCGCAAGCTCCGGAATCTTGGTCGCGCCGATGATGGTGACGGCGCCGCCGAGGCAGAAGCCTGTTAGCCCGACCTTGGCGCCGTTGCGCGACAGATATTGCGTGGCGCCGCGGACGGTCTGCGTGGTGGCGTCCATGAAATCGAGCGAGTTCATCTCCTTACCGGCGGCGTCCGTGTCGTGATACGGCACCACCTTGCCCTTGTAGAGATCAGGCGCCAGCGCATCGAAGCCGGCGAGCGCAAAGCGGTCGCACAGGCCCTTGATCTGGTCCGACAGGCCCCACCACTCCTGGATCACGACCACGCCCGGCGCGTTGCCGCGCGCGGCGTTGGCGAGATAGCCCGAGGCGTCCTTGCCGTCCGGGCGCTTGAAGGTGATGGCGGTTCCCATGGTGTCCTCCGATGAGTTTCTGGGGGAGCGGTTGGCAGTATTTTGGCCGCTGGGAGCGCGATAGGCAATCGCGCCAAACAACACACGCTCGTGTCCAACAAAAAAGCCCCCTCGCGGGGGCTTCTTCATTTTCTTCTCGATCCGCTCAGTGGGAGTCGGTCCAGACCTTTTTCTTCGTGAAGTACATCAGGCCCGCGAAGATGATCAGGAACACGAACACCTGGAAGCCGAGGCGCTTGCGCGCTTCCATGTGGGGTTCGGCGGTCCACATCAGGAACGTGGTGACGTCCTTGGAATATTGCGCGACCGTGGTCGGCGAGCCGTCGCCATAGGTTACCTGGCCGTCGCTGAGCGGCTTCGGCATCTTGATCGCGTGGCCCGGGAAGTACTTGTTGTAGTAGGAGCCTTCCGGGATGGTCACGCCTTCAGGCACCTTGTCCTCAAAGCCCTGGAGCACCGCCGCGACATAGTCCGGGCCCTGCTCCTGGTACTGGGTGAAGAAGTCGAAGATGAACCAGGGGAAGCCGCGACCGTAGGAGCGCGCCTTGGTGATCAGCGACAGATCGGGCGGCGCCGCACCGCCGTTCGCCGCACGGGCCGCCTGCTCGTTCGGGAATGGCGAGGGGAAATAGTCCGCCGGCCGGCCCGGGCGCTCGAACATGTCACCCGCATCGTTCGGGCCGTCCTTGACCTTGTAGTCGGACGCAAACGCCGCTGCCTGCGCCACCGAATAGCCGGGGCCGCCGGCTTCCGCGAGGTTGCGGAAGGCGATGTAGGACAGGCCATGGCAGCTCGAGCAGACCTCCTTGTAGACCTGCAGGCCGCGCTGGAGCGCGCCGCGGTCGTACTTACCGAAAGGGCCGGAGAACGACCATTTGTTGCCCGGCGGCCTGTCGCTGCCTTCGGAGGCGCGAGCGTCCTGAAGGCTGCCGAGGAACAACGCGCCGGCGGCAACGAGCGCGATGGCGACCGAGGCCACCGCCTTGCCGCCCTTGGCCAGGATCGCCTCCGAGATCGAGTTCGGCACCGGCCGCGGCGTCTCGATGCGCGAGAGCAGCGGCAGCACGATCAGGAAATAGGCGAAGTAGCAGACCGTCAGGACCCGGCCGGCGATCACGTAGATGCCTTCCGGCGGCTGCGCGCCGAGATAGCCGAGCAGGATGCAGACCGCGACGAAGATCCAGAAGAACTGCTTGGCCAGCGGACGGTACTTCGACGACCTGGTCTTGGCGGCATCGAGCCAGGGCAGGAAGCACAGGATGATGATCGCCGAGAACATCCCGATCACGCCCGCAAGCTTGTTCGGGATCGAACGCAGGATCGCGTAGAACGGCAGGTAATACCATTCCGGCACGATGTGTGGCGGCGTCACGCCCGGGTTCGCCGGGATGTAGTTGTCGGCGTCGCCGAGATAGTTCGGCATGTAGAAGATGAACCAGGCGTAGAGCAGCAGGAAGCAGGCGACACCGAACCCGTCCTTGATGGTCGCGTGCGGCGTGAACGGCACCGTGTCCTTTTCCGTCTTCGGCTCGACGCCGTCAGGATTGTTCTGGCCGGCGACATGCAGCGCCCAGACGTGGAGCACGACGACGCCAGCGATCAGGAACGGCAGCAGATAGTGCAGCGAGAAGAAGCGGTTCAGCGTCGGGTTGCCGACCGAATAGCCGCCCCACAACAGCGTCACGATGCTCTCGCCGACATAGGGAATGGCGGAGAACAGATTGGTGATGACGGTGGCGCCCCAGAAGCTCATCTGGCCCCACGGCAGCACGTAGCCCATGAAGCCCGTCGCCATCATCAGGAGGTAGATGATGACGCCGAGGATCCACAGCACCTCGCGCGGCTCCTTATAGGAGCCGTAATAGAGGCCGCGCAGCATGTGGACGTAGACCGCGAAGAAGAACATCGACGCGCCGCAGGCATGCATGTTGCGCAGCAGCCAGCCGTAATTGACGTCACGGACGATCAGTTCGACCGACTTGAAGGCGAGATCGGCGTGCGGCGTGTAATGCATCGCCAGGACCACGCCGGTCAGGATCTGCATCCCCAGCATGAAGGAGAGGATGGCGCCGAAGGTCCACCAGTAGTTCAGGTTGCGCGGGGTGGGATAGACGACGAAGGAGGAATGGACGAGACCGATGATCGGCAGACGTCGCTCGATCCATTGCAGGGCCGGATTGCTCGGCTGGTAGTCGGATGGTCCGCTCATGATGCGATCCTGAGGAAATATAACGACGAGACGGCGCGAAGCTTCGGGCGAAGGCCCGAAGCTCAGCCGATCTGGATTTTGGTGTCGGAAACGAACTGGTACGGCGGCACCGGCAGGTTCGCGGGCGCGGGCCCCTGGCGGATGCGGCCGGACGAATCGTACTGCGAACCATGGCAGGGGCAGAAGAACCCGTCGTAATTGCCCTCATGAGCGATCGGGATGCAGCCGAGATGGGTGCAGATACCGATCACGACCAGCCACTGCTCGTGGCCCGGCTTGACCCGGGCCTCGTCGGACTGCGGATCGGGCAGGCTCGCCACGTTGACGGCGCGCGCCTCGTCGATCTGCTTCTTGGTGCGGTGGCTGACGTAGATCGGCTTGCCGCGCCAGAACACCTTGATGTCCTGCCCCTCGGCGACCGGGCTGAGATCGACCTCGATCGGCGCACCGGCGGCGATGGTCGACGCATCAGGATTCATTTGAGAGATGAAGGGCCAGAGCGCAGCTGCGCCCCCTACTGCTGCAGCTGCCCCCGTTGCAACGAATAAGAAATCACGGCGTGTCGGATGGTCCGCCGAAGACGCTGTCGTCACGATTCCAACCCTTTCTTCTTATGCTGCCGACGGAACCGTTCCGGGAGCCCCCAAGGTCCCCAAAACAGCGTGCCGGCGCCCGCGGCCCCCCGCGGCGGCAGAACTTCACTTGTCCCCACCGAAACAAGGCGAAAACAGCAGTCCAGAATCGTTCTATTGGCACCCTTGCCGGGCGAGCGCAAGCCCGCTAACGGCGTGGGGGCGTGCAATGCACGAATTCCGCAGCCAGCGATGTTTTATTGAGACATTTCCGGCCCGCACCGACCCTGATACAGCCCATGCAGATCGCGCTTTTCCAACCCGACATCGCCCAGAACACCGGCACGATTCTCAGGCTCTGTGCCTGCCTGGGCATGGCCGCCCATATCATCGAGCCGGCGGGCTTCCCGTTCTCCGACCGCTTGTTCCGCCGGGCGGGAATGGACTACCTCGATCATGTCAGCGTGACCCGCCACGACTCCTGGTCGAAATTCGAGGACTGGCGTGCGACACAGGGCTACCGCCTGCTTCTGTTCACCACCAAGGCCGCCACCGATTACCGCGATTTTCATTACCAGACGGCGGACATCCTGCTATTCGGGCGCGAGAGCGCCGGCGTCACCGACGCGGTGGTCGAGGCTGCGGACGCGCGGCTGGTGATCCCGATCAATGCGGGGCTGCGGTCGCTCAATGTTGCCATGACCGCGGCGATGGCCGCAGGCGAGGCGCTGCGGCAGCTCCGGAACCCGCAAGTTTGAGATGTTGAGGAGAGATCATTGAGTTACGCGGTCAAGGAAATCTTCCTGACCCTGCAAGGCGAAGGCGCCCATGCCGGGCGCGCGTCGGTGTTCTGCCGTTTTGCCGGCTGCAACCTCTGGAGCGGCCGCGAGGCCGACCGCGAGGCCGCGACCTGCAAATTCTGCGACACCGACTTCGTCGGCACCGACGGCACGCTCGGCGGCCGCTATGCCTCGGCCGCGGAACTCGCCGACACCATCGCCGCGCAATGGACGGCCGCCGCTGACAACAACCGTTACGTGGTGCTCACCGGCGGCGAGCCGCTGCTCCAGGTCGATGCCGCCCTGATCGACGCCCTCCACGCCCGCGGCTTCGAGATCGGCGTCGAGACCAACGGCACGATTGCGGCGCCTGAGGGGCTCGACTGGATCTGCGTCAGCCCCAAGGGCGGCAGCGAACTCGTCCAGCGCCGCGGCCACGAGCTGAAGCTGGTCTATCCGCAGGCCCTCGCCGCCCCCGAGACCTTCGAGGACCTCGCCTTCGAACGCTTCTCGCTGCAGCCGATGGACGGACCCGAGGTTGCCCAAAACACCGTGCGTGCGATCGACTATTGCCTGCGCCATCCGCAATGGCGGCTGAGCGTGCAGACGCATAAATCGCTCGGCATCAGATAGGATTGGTTTTCGAACAGATGTGGGAATTGACGAAATCGTTCCGCTTCGAGGCGGCGCACTCACTATCGGGGACGACCTTTGGCGCCGCGAGCGAGGAGATCCACGGCCACTCATTCCGCGCCGAGGTGACGTTGCGCGGCACGCCGGACCCTGCGACCGGCATGGTGGTCGATCTCGGCCTCGTCCAGCGCGCCATCGAGGACGTACGGCTGACGCTGGACCACAAATACCTCAACAAGATCGAGGCGCTGGGCACGCCGACGCTGGAAAACCTCTCGCGCTTCGTCTGGGAGCGGCTCCAGCATATCGGCGAGCTCACCCGCGTCAGCATCCACCGCGACAGTTGCAACGAGAGCTGCACCTATTACGGTCCGCAGGGGTGAAATTCGCAGGGTGGGCAAAGCGAAGCGTGCCCACCATTCAGGACGACAGTGAAGATGGTGGGCACGGCGCAAGAGCGCCTTTGCCCACCCTACGAGACCGGTTTTGGAATTGGATATGGACATCTCGACAATCGAAGACCGCAAGACGCGCGCCCGCGCCTGGTTCGAAGCTTTGCGCGACGACATCTGCGCGAGCTTCGAGCGGCTGGAGGATGACGCCCCCCAAAGCCTTTATCCGGGCGCGGCCGGCCGCTTCAAACGCACGCCCTGGCAGCGCACCGATCATACCGGCGCGCCCGGCGGCGGCGGCGTGATGTCGATGATGTCCGGCCGCCTGTTCGAGAAGGTCGGCGTGCACTGCTCGACGGTGCACGGCGAATTCGCGCCCGAGTTTCGCGCCCAGATCCCGGGCGCAGCAGACGACCCCAAGTTCTGGGCCTCCGGCATCTCGCTAATCGCGCATCTGCGCAATCCGCACGTGCCCGCCGTGCACATGAACACCCGCTTCGTCGTCACCACAAAAGCCTGGTTCGGCGGCGGCGCCGATCTCACGCCGGTGCTCGACCGCCGGCGCACGCAGGACGATCCCGACACGCTCGCCTTCCACGCCGCGATGAAGGAGGCCTGCACGGGCCCGAACGGTGTTGCCGACTACGACAAATACAAGAAATGGTGCGACGAGTATTTCTACCTGCCGCACCGGAGAGAGGCGCGCGGCATCGGCGGCATCTTCTACGACTGGCACGACAGCGGCGACTGGGACGCCGACCTTGCCTTTACCCAGGATGTCGGCCGCGCCTTCCAGAAAATCTACCCTGACATCGTCAGGCGCAATTTCGCGAGCGCCTGGACCGCTGAGGATCGCGAGGAGCAGTTGATCCGGCGCGGTCGCTATGTCGAATTCAACCTGCTCTACGACCGCGGCACCATCTTCGGGCTCAAGACCGGCGGCAACGTGGACTCCATCCTGTCGTCGCTGCCGCCGGAGGTGAAATGGCCATGAGCACCGCGATGCCTCCGCTGCCGCGCGCCATGCTGATCGACATGGACGACACCATCCTGTCGGCCTACGGCCGGCCCGAGATCGCCTGGAATACGATCGCAGAAGAATTTGCCGACGAGCTCGCGCCGCTGCCGCCGCAGCAGGTCGCGATCGCAGTTTTGGCCTTCGCACGAAACTTCTGGGCCAATGCGGAAGCCGCATGGCGAATGAAGCTTGGCGAGGCACGGCGGCTCACAGTGCGGGGCGGCTTCGCCGCGCTCGCCGCCGACGGCCACCGCGCCCTCTCCGACGATCTCGCCGATCGCCTCGCCAACCGCTTCACGACCTATCGCGAAGAAGCGATCTTCGTGTTCCCCGGTGCGCATGATGCGATCGACGCGTTCAAGGCACGCGGCGTCAAACTCGCGCTGGTCACCAACGGCGCCGCCGACATGCAGCGCGCCAAGGTCGAGCGCTTCGAGCTCGCGCATCGCTTCGATCACATCCAGATCGAGGGCGAGCACGGTTTCGGCAAGCCCGAGGAGCGCGCCTATCTGCACGCGATGGAGGCGCTCGGCGTCACCGCGAAAGACACCTGGATGATCGGCGACAATCTGGAATGGGAAGTCGTGACGCCGCAGCGCCTCGGCATCTACTCGATCTGGATCGACGTGCATGGCGACGGCCTGCCCGAAGGCTCGGCCGTCAAGCCCGACCGCATCATCCGCTCGCTGACCGAACTCGTGCCGGACCAGCCGTAACCCAGGCGAAAACAAAACATCGAAAACAACCCCATGCACAGTAGCCGGCTGCTGCAATTTCAAGAGCTTGCCGCAAACGCAATTCATTGCTGATTTTACGAAATCATTTGACGCGTCGGGCAAAACAGGCGCATGATGCCATCATCGCCGTGCCTGGGACGGAATAGCCCCTGGTGACCTCGAGCGATCCCCCACTCGAACCTCTGCCATCGACGTGTCGGCAGTCTGTGCAAGCCGCAGCGAATTCACGGGTCCCATAGCCCGTGATCGGCCTGTCATGACGGCTTGCTAGCCTCCCCTCTCGTCGATCAACCCCGAAAGGACCATCCATGGAACTGAAAACCGGCGACGTCGTGATGCTGAAATCCGGCGGCCAGCCGCTGACCGTCGCAGAGGTGAAAGGCGACGACATCCTCTGCCTCTGGATGGGCTCGGAAGGCGATCTGTTCCGCGAGACACTGCCGCTGGCCGCGCTCGACCGCCTGGAAGTGGAAGATCACGACGAGGATGAGGACGAAGACGAGGATGACGAGTAGGCACGCCTAAGCGGCCTGCGATTGCGAGAAAGGGAGACCTGAAGTCTCCCTTTCTTCACGTCTTCAGATCCGCTGATCAGAAGCGATAGTTCACACCAACGCGGGCGATGTCGAAGCTCGGCTTGATATCGACGTGAGTCGCGATGACGCCCGTCAACCCGGCCGGCGATTGAAGCGAGCCGGTCAAGTTGTAGCCTTTCGTGCCGAAACCCATGTGCAGATACTCGCCCTTGACCGACCACCCTGCCCCCAGAGCATATTCGAAACCGCCGCCAACCGTGTAGCCGATCAGGACGGCGCTGTCAGAAGCGTTCATGGAGCCCAGCGGTCCCAGGGTTGGCGGGAAGAGGGCAGTAACGATACTGCCCGTAGCGCTCGCACTGACCTTGGTATCGGCCAACGCAATACCGCCAGTCGCGTAGAGCAACGCCGGCCCAAACGCATAACCCACTCGGCCACGGAAGGTCGCGTACCAATCGGTGCTGACGGACGTGCTGCCGCTGAAATTGCCGCCGATGAAGACGGGAACAGCAATAGCCGAGTTGCCGGTGCTGGCCTTTGAATTGAGATACTGCCAATCAGCCTCGATGCCGAGCACAGTCTGCTCGATCTGCCAGTTGTAGCCGGCCTGGATACCGGCCGTGACCCCATTGCCGTTTCCGGATACAGCGTTGAAGCCATAGATGCCCGAACCGCCATTCGAGTTCACGATTGTCCCGGTGGCGTTCGACGCGCCGTAGCTGCCCCAGCCATAACCAACGTTGCCGCCGATATAGAATCCCGTCCAGTTGCCCACCTGAGCGGGAGCCTTCGACGACATACGGACCGGCGCCAGATCCGCAGCCTGGGCTGTGATCGGGCCGAGAGCGACTGTCGACAGCAATACAAGTGTAAACTTCCTCATTTCAAAACCCCCTTATTGAGCCGCCCGGGCGGCCTGCCAATCATATGAAGCAAAACCAAAGCAGCATCAAAGCGCGATTGAATGCGCGAATTAGATCGCCCAATCGTTGCGCTCGGAGCCAGCGACGCCCTTCGCTGCTCGCGGCGGACAATGCGACGCCGTGTCTGCTCTGTTTGGTGAAGCGGACCTCGAGGGACCGCCTCTCCCGGCTTCCTAATCTAGCGAGAGGGAGCTCGTGCCAAGTGCAAGGCGGCCTCAACGCCGCCTTCCAGGATCTGCTCGGCCTGCGCAGCGTTGGGCACGGCCCGCGCGAACTGAAGGGTGCCCACCATGAGACCGAAGATGGCGGTCGCGCGGCGGCGGCTCGCTGATGCATCTGCGTCAGGAAGCAGTGCAGCCAATGTCGCAACGTAGCTTCGCAGCCCCTTCTCGTAATCTTTCCTGGTGGACAGGGGCTGTCGGGCGATTTCGGGGAGCAACGCCGCCGAGGGGCATCCGCCCGTCGGGTCTTCGAGGTGAGCGCGGTTCAGGTATCTCCGGATCGCTCCCTCAAGGTCCAGGCCTCTCCGCTGATCCTCATCGAGGCGATGTTGCTGGTCGTCGAGCGCGCTCGCCAGCGCCTCGCGAACGAGCGCGTCTTTGGATTCGAAGTGCGGAGAGAATGCGCCTTTGGTCAGGCCGGCCTCGTCCATGATCCCGGCGATCCCGGCGGCGGAGATGCCGTTCCGGCGCATGCACTTCGACGCCACATCGATGATGTGCAGTCGCGTCGCCGCCTTATGACCTTTCTCGAAGCGCATGTTCTCTCCCCTCCACCAATATCCCGCGGCCCTTCTGCGGCCGCTTCCAGCAAAGCCTGGAGGTCGCGATCAAGTTGCTGGGCCACTGGATCGACATTATCGCTGCCAAGCTGACTGAAACCGACGCTGGTCGATCACGACGTCAGATCGCACTCGACTCTGCGCCCAAGATGCCCTCGATGCCGCGGGCAAGGTTTAGAAGCCCCCGGTCGCTCCCTAAGGGGGCATCCAGCTCAAGCCCGATCGGCAGCCCCGCGCGAGACAAGCCAACAGGAAGGCTGACACCGGGCAACCCTACGCTGCTTGCCGACACGGTGTGGTTCGCCAAAGCGAGGTAGCTAACTTCCTGCCCCGCGATATGGACGGTCGCCTGCTCCTCGATCAAAGGCGCCGTGCAGGGCGTGGTCGGTTGCAGAATGACCAGCGCCCCATGAGAGACGAACGCCGTGTTGAGCCGGCGCTGGATTTCCGGCCGGCTCACGTCGAGCGCAACCTGATAGGCCTCTGCCGAGGTAGCACCTGCGCCACCCGGCAGCACGATGTGCCCCCACGCCTGCCGAAGTTGGGGCTTAAGGCCCTCGTAAATGGCCTCGAACGTGGTCGGAATGTCATGGCGGCGAAGAAACTCTGAAATTTCGCCCATCGTCTCATGAGCGAAGATGCCCCATGTTGCGGTTTGGACGAGGGAATTGAAATCGTCGCCAAGGTCTACTTCAACGATCTCGGCGCCGGCGTCCTGCAAGCGCCGAACCACCTCGCGGAAGCGGGTCTCGACCTCCGAGTCCACCAGATCCAGGAACTGTCGCGGCGCGAAGGCCAGCCGGGCACCCTTCAAGCCGTAGCCGCCGTCGGAGGACTCCGCCGCCTGTTCGCCGGTCACGACCTGATCCACCAGCATGCAATCCTCAACGCTACGCGCGAATACGCCCGTCGTGTCGAGCGTATGGGAGATCGGCGCAACGCCGTAGCGCGGCCAACGCCCGGTGGTTGGCTTAAATCCCACGACCCCACAGAACGATGCTGGCACCCGGATCGACCCAACGGTGTCACCGCCCAAGGACGCGGGAACGATGCCGGCGGCCACGGATGCGGCGGAGCCGCTCGAGGAGCCGCCCGACACGCGATCTCGTGCGTGCGGATTCTTCACCTGGCCGTAACGCGCGTTGTGACCGGTCAAGCCGTACGACATCTCGACGAGGTTGTTCTTGCCGAAGACCAAAGCGCCCGCACCCTTAATGGCCTGGACAGCGTCGGCATCTTCGCGCGGCACGAAGTGAGCGAGACCTTCGACGCCCAGGCTGGTAGGTAGCCCTTCCGTCAAATAACTGTCCTTCACCCCAAGCGGCACGCCGAGGAGCGGGGCCGCCGATCCGGCCGCACGCGATTTGTCTGCGGCCCTCGCGGCCGCCAGCACCCCGGCCTCGTCGATGGTGATGAAGGCGTTCAGCTCGGCAAGCGCTCGGGCGCGCTGTAAAAGTGCCGCGGTGTAGGCCTCCGAGGTGATATCGCCGTTGCGAACCGCTGCTGCAGCGGTTGCGAGCCCAAGCGAGCCGACATCTGTGGTTTGTCGCGATGCGATGTGGCGTGAGGCCGTGGTCGTGTCGTCCATGAAATCCTCGCTGGGAGCTGTTTGGCGGCACCCGGCCGCCGCCCAACAGCGGCTCAGCTTGATGCCATTACGGTCACAATATTAAATTACGATCGTAATTCAATAGAAATAGCGGCCTCGCCGCGGACACATGAGCGTGAGGTGCCGCCGGACCGATGGATTGCTGGGCAATGATTGGTTTCAACAGCGACTTCTGCTTTGGGTCAAAAGCCGGCATCGACCCAGAGCGCTGGAACGTCTGCTAAGGGCCAAAGGGCGACAAGTGGCCTGTGGAGTCTGCACCGCTCCACGCCGGGTGGTGGCCAGCTCAAAGCTCGGAGACCAATTCCACCAAGATCTGACGCAGCCACGCATGAGATGGATCGTGATCGTAGGAAGCGTGCCAGAGCAGTGAAACAGCTACGTCCTGCAAATC
Source organism: Bradyrhizobium sp. 482_C4_N1_8 (assembly GCF_052075965.1). Classification (NCBI taxonomy): domain Bacteria; kingdom Pseudomonadati; phylum Pseudomonadota; class Alphaproteobacteria; order Hyphomicrobiales; family Nitrobacteraceae; genus Bradyrhizobium; species Bradyrhizobium sp. 482_C4_N1_8. The sequence goes on from NZ_CP197231.1 coordinate 7,326,846, forward strand.
CACCGGAGGCTGGCTCAGGCTAAGCTTGAGTTCTGTGGCGAACAACCGAGCCAGCCGCGCGTGCATTGTCACGACGACAGGTGCGCGTGCCACCAAGGCAGGGACAGTGAGGAAGCGAGGCGTGGTCAGGACAACCGTCCGCCGCAATCCCAGTTTCTCAAGGGCGTCGTCTACCACGCCGCGCACAGTCCGGCCCGGCCGCAGGCTCGTGAGAACATGAGGTAACCGCACATAATCTTCGAGCGAGATTTGGGCGTCGGTGATGCCCGTTATCTCCTTGTTGAACATGCACAGATAGCTCTCATTGAACAGCAGACGCCGCTTGTGGTGGATCTGGCCCTGAGGAAAGACGTCATAGCCAATAGCGAGGTCCAGTTCGTCGGCATCGAGATCATCCAGAAGTCTCGACGAGTCGATGTTGTAGAGCCGCAGATGGACGCCAGGCGCGACCTCGCGCAGGCGTGCGAGGAGAGCGGGAAGGACCAGGATTTCCATGCTGTCTGGGAGTCCGAACCTGAAGGTCCGCTCTGCCGTCGCTGGATCGAATGCGTCGTCGCGTGAGACAATCGTTTGGATTTGAGACAGCGTAGCCCGCACCGGCTCTACCAGCATCACTGCACGAGGAGTGAGGCGCAAGCCGTCGGGCCCTCGCGTCAGAAGCTCGTCGCCGAACAGGTCACGCAGGCGGGCGAGGTTGTGGCTCATCGCCGACTGACCAATGCCTACGCGGCCTGCAGCTCGCGTGACGCTACGTTCGCGAAGCAAGGCATCGAGGTGAACCAGTAGGTTTAGGTCGAGATGGCTTAGATTGACGGCATCGATACCCATCATCGATTCAATCTGTTTGATCAATGAGCATAGGCCGCCCATCTTATGTGGCAAGGGAACGGAGGGCGTGGCCCACCGCCCAGCTAAAGGAGATCAACATGTCAATCCGCAGTAGCCTCTTAGCCGCGACACTAGCCTTAGCCGCTTTTGGAACCGCTCATGCAGATAGCCTCAGGCCAATTCAGGCAAAGAGCATCGATCTCGGCGGGGTGTCCGGCGTCGCCTACTACACCGTTGAGCGCGATGGGTTCCATGTCGTGACGACCCTTGCTCAGGGCGAGACGGGAACGCCAATCCGCGTAGTCTCTGTTCTCGCGCCAGGCCAAAGCGTTGTTCTCTCAACGTCCCAGCAGCCACGTGCGCTTGAAATCAGCCGGGCGGGCAACGAAGTGTTGGTCCGCAAGGCGGCGCCCGTCACAAATTAAGGTTCGAGCCTAGCGGGCGCGGTAATTTTCGGCGCCCGCTCTAACCCCGGAAGGCGTCAGGCGGCCCTTACGCCGGCGATGGTGAAGCGCACCAGCAGGTGATAGCTCGCCAGCATCAGCGTCGGACCCGGTGGTGAGATCAGCTGAGAGTCTTGCGACGTTCCGCGTCAACTTGAGCCCGCCATTGCTTGACGAGATCGCGCCGGCGACCGGGATAGCGTTCCGTCCTGAGCTTGATCTTTTCTATCCGATCCGCCCGGAATGAGCGGAAGTCCTTTCTCATTTCGCACCAGCCGGCAATGATGCGCCGGGAATCGAAAAAGCCGACGCCAATTGGCCAGATGATCCGCGTCGTCTTCGCGCCTTGCGGGTCGCGATACACAATGGAAAGCTTGTGTTGGTCGCGCATGGCTTGCCGCACGACGCGAAGGTCGACGGCTTCGGGCTGCTTCAACCTGCGCCCTACGTGAAAGGCACTGTCGTCCAGCTTGTGTTGCAGCTCCGAGGGAAGGACCGCGCCAATTTTAGCGAGCGCGTCACGCGCCGCCAGCGCGAACTCGTCATCGGTCTGGCGAGATACCCATTGGGCGCCCAGCGCCAAGGCTTGGATTTCCTGTTCCGAGAACATCAGGGGAGGAAGGAGGAAGCCGGGTTGCAAGACATAGCCAAAGCCAGGCTCGCCGTCGATTTGTGCGCCCAAGCCCTGCAAGTCGGCGATGTCGCGATAAATCGTTCGCAACGACACACCCGCCTCAGCCGCAAGGTCGTTGCCCGACACCGGGGTGCGGTGCCGCCGCAAAATCTGCATGAGGTCGAATAATCGTTGGCTCTTCGACATAGACCAAGTCTAGCACGAATCCTGCCAAAAAATGGCAGTAGGCATCGCGGGCGACGGGCGGCGGGGCTTTACTGGCCCAGACGGCATTTACATCGCTACCAGAGCCTTTCCGGCGAGCTTGTGCCCGGCTTCAAGCGCCGCGATGAGCGGGATCGCATCGTTCAGACGCACGGTCTCAGCAACTGGCAAGCGCAGCTTTCCATTCGCCGAAGCGACGGCAAGGCCGTCAAGGATATCAGCCCGCGCGGCGCAGACGATCGGCTTGAGTTTCCGGTTGAAGATCGCACGGATGAACTTGATTGGCGCTGGATTGATATCGAGATACACGCCGCCTTCGCGAAGCAGGCCAACCCCGGCGGCAACTGCCATCGTTCCCGCCGAGTCATACACTACGTCGAAGCGTTCACGGATCTTCGACAGATCGGTGGCCCGATAATCGAAGAGAGGCTGGACGTCCAAGTCACGGGCTCGCTGCATCGCCTGCGCACTGCATGTCCCCGCGACGGTCGCCCCGAACATCTTTGGGAGCTGCACCGTGGCCTCGCCGACAGCGCCGGTGCAGCCGTTGATGAACACCTGGCCGCCGGATTTCAGGGCAGCCTTGTCCACGAGGCCGTTCCATGCGGTGACCCCCGGCGTAGCCAGGCAAGCCGCGTCCTCGAACGAGACTGAATCCGGCCTCCTGGCGACGAAGGTTTGGGGAGCGATGACGACTTCGCCAAGCGCGCCACCATGCTTTATCTGCGCCATGCCGAATACGGGATCGCCAATCTTGAAGCGCGTGACACCAGCGCCGACAGCGGTCACGATGCCGGAAAAATCGCTGCCCATGGCACGCGGAAATTTCTTCCCCGTCACCATTTTGAGATAGCCATTGCGCACCTTCCAATCGATGGGATTGATGGCGGCGAACTTGACCTTGACCGCGACTTCGCCGGTCCCCGGAGCCTTCAGCTCGAAGGCTTCGAGCTTCATCGTTTCAGGGCCGCCGTAGCTGTCATATTGAATCCGTTTCATGGTCGATCGTGCCTTAGTGCGGTTGGACGGTCGCCGTGTAGGCGGCGAACGGAGTCGCGTCGTAGATCACTTCGGTCGACGCGATCTTGCCGTTCTTCACCTTGAGGAGTTCCGCGACGACGGCGTTGGCAACCGGATGGGTGTCCGCGCTGTAAAGGACGACAGCCTGATCATCGTCGCCGTAGACGGCGAGAACCGTGACCTTCTTGATCATGCGGGCGAAACCCTGGTGGAATTCGCGAAACTTCTGCATGCCGACGATCCGCCCGCGTGGCGACGTGCAAACAACGTCGTCCGCCGACACGGAAGTAATCGTATCCACGCTCCTGCTGGCGATGGCCTCGATGTAGGTCTTGGCGATCTGCAGCGCCTGGCCGTTGCTCTGGGTTTTCATCGTCTTCCTTTCAGTAAAAATGCCCTGAAAGAAGACCTAGCGCAGGCCAGTGACAGATTCTGGCAGTAGGAAATCGGCGCTGCCGAAGGCGCCTTCGCGCCGCGAGCGGCCTGCCTCCCCTGTCCTGTCCACTGCCCCGGACCTCGCGCTCCGCCAACCTTCATTTGAATGATGACGAGACAATTGGTCGCAACCACTTTCCACCGAAAGACCTGAATGAGGTCAGGAGAGATGAGCACCTGTCCAGCATGCGGCAGTGGATCAACTGCCAAACTGTTTGAAGTGACCGCAGATCAGGCCTCTCGATCCTTCGTCAGTCCGCGCCAGTATCCGGATCGCTCTCGAAAGTTAATAAGCCACCTGTCGCTGCTCTGGGGCCGCGACACCTGCGATATCCGCAAATGCGCGGATTGCGGATTTGGATTTGCAGATCCGTTCGTCGCGGGCGGCGCCGAGTTCTATAACCTGGCCGCGCCCCACCCTTCCTATCCAACCATGAAATGGGAGTATGAGAGGACGATCGAGGAGCTGAGCGGCCTCGGCACTGCCGGAAAAACGGCGATCGATGTCGGGGCCGGGTTTGGCTATTTTCTCGATCACATCAAGGACAAACTCTTTCGCGCGTCCGATATTTACGCGGTCGATTACAACGAAGCAGCGCAACAGGCCTTGCGATCGAAAGGCTACAAGACCTTTTCGGTCGACCTTCGGGAGGATGGCTTCACTCCGATGAAGGAGGCCTTCGACATCATCTTCATGTTTCAGGTGTTCGAGCACATGGACCGGGTGGATGACGTCTTCGCGCGATTGAAATACCTCCTCAAGGCGCAAGGCTCTGTCTTCATCGCCGTGCCGAATGATATCCGAACGCACTACATGGAGGGCCACGGATCGCTCATCGACATGCCGCCGAACCACATTGGCCGCTGGACGAAGGACGCGTTTGATGCGGTATGTCGACGACACGGCCTGCAATTGAGCGTTTGCGAGCGGGAGCCATTCGATCTCCTGAAGTTCCTCAGGGAAGACATCGTGGACAGCTTTTTGCGCAGGGCGGAGAAGCCGGGCAGCGTCAGTGAGTTCGTGCGCGGCCTGCCGCGAAGCAAAGCGCAGCGGATTGGGCAAGCGATGATCGCACTTGCGCTTGCACCATCACGCTTGCCGGCATGGGCCTACGCGGCCAGGAACTCATCGACGCTCGGCAGTGCGCTCTGGGTGAAGATCGACAAAGGCGCGTGACGAGCGGCCACGGTCGAACGGGCCGCTCGCCGCCGCAGCGCCTGCTGACTCATCACCTGCTCTTCGGTCTGATGGCGTCAACAGTTCCCTGTATGAAGGCCTGGAGTTTCCCGACGTCCCCTTCCGTCAACTTGCCGCTGAAATCCGGCATGCCCTGGTCGCGGAATGGACCGTGGAAGAGGATATGCCTCAGATTGGTGATCTCTTCGGCGCTGACGTAACCGAGATTGATGATGTTGCCGCCGCGGCCGACGCCAGGCACGCCGTGGCAGGCGACGCAGGCTGCCGCGACATAGATCTCGCCGCCTTCCCTGATGTCCTTCGGATCGTACTTCACGCCCTGCAGCAGACCTTCGGTCTGATATTTGACGAACGCTGGCAGCTTCGCCGTGCCGCCGAGTGCGTATGTGTAGATCGTTCCCGGGTTCTGGTACTCGGTCGCGCGGTGCGTCAGGCCGTAGGAGCCGCCCCAGCCGACCGCAATCGAGATGTATTGCCTGTCGTCGACCATGTAGGTTGCGGCGGCCGCCACCGCGCCGGTGCCGGTCGGCATTTCCCACAGCTTGGTTCCGTTTGCCGCATCATAAGCGACGAAGCGGCCATCCGCCGTCCCCTGGAAAACCAGGTTGCCGGCGGTGGTCAGCGTCCCGCCGTTCCACGGCGACACGTGCTCGACGCGCCAGACTTCCTTTTGATGCACCGGATCCCAGGCGAGCAGACGTCCGAATGGGGCCGACTTCGGAGGGTTGAAAACGAAACCGATATTCCCGCCCAGCAAGCCGCCGAGCTTGCCCGGCGCAGCAGCATTCTGCACGAACGACTTTTCCGGCGACAGATTGACCGGGATGTGCTGCGCCGGAAGGTAGACGAGGCCGGTCAGCGGATTGAACGACATCGGCTGCCAATTGTGAGCCCCGTCCGGTCCCGGAATCGACTCGTATTGATCTGCATCGCGCGCCGCAGGCAGCTCGATCGGCCGTCCGTTGGCATCGTATCCCGTCGCCCAATTCACATCGACAAAATTCTTCGCCGAGATGAACTTGCCGTTGGTGCGATCGATGACGAAGAAGAAGCCGTTTTTCGGCGCGTGCAGGATCACCTTGCGCGGCACATTGTCGATCTTGATGTCGGCGAGGATCATCGGCTGGGTCGATGTATAGTCCCAATTGTCGCCGGGCGTCTCCTGGTAGTGCCAGACATACCGGCCCGTGTCGGCGTTGAGCGCGACGATCGAGCCCAGATAGAGATTGTCGCCACCCGACGGACTGCGAAGCTTGCGATTCCAGGGACCGCCGTTTCCCGTGCCGACATAGACCATGTTCAGATCGGGATCGAACGTGATCGAGTCCCATGGCGCGCCACCGCCGCCGTTGATCCAATACTTCCCTGAGGGATCCCAGGTCTTCGCCGCGGCTTCCATCGAGGCGTCTTCAAATGGCTTGGATGGATCGCCGGGCACGGTGAACCAGCGCCAGAGCTGATGACCGGTCTCGCTGTCGTAGGCCGTGACGTAGCCGCGCACACCATATTCGGCACCGCTCTGGCCGATCACGACCTTGCCGTTGAAGACGCGAGGCGCGCCGGTGATCGTGTAGGAATGATCGTGATCGATCAGCGTGTCCGTTTCCCAGAGCTTGGCCCCGGTCGCGGCATCGAGCGCGATCAGGCGCCCGTCATAGGCGGCTTCGAAGACCTTGCCCTTGTAGAGTGCGAGGCCACGGCTGACAGCGTCGCAGCACCCGCGATAGGTCTTCGACCGGTCAACACCCGGATCGAACGACCAGATTTTTGTCCCGGTCCGCGCGTCAATGGCATGGACCACATTCCAGGGGGCCGACTGATACATGATGCCGTCGACGACGAGGGGCGTTGCCTCGATGCCGCGCGATGATTCCAGATTGTAACTCCAGACGAGCCCGAGATCCCTGACGTTGTCAGTGTTGATCTGATTGAGCTTGCTGAACCGCGTTTCGGCGTAGTCGAGGCCGACGGTCGGCCAATCCCTGGATCTCTTGGTATTGGCTTCAATGAAGTCGCGGTCGACTCTCGAGATATTCGCCTTGATGCGGTCCGGCTTCGCGTCGGTCCCGGTCTGCGCCCATGCACTGGAAGGGAGAGAAAGACCCAGGAGAGCAGGAAAGAGAACAAGAACGGCACTGATCTCACGGAAGGCAATCTGAATCCTGGACCGATTGCGCGACTTTTTTTCAGGCCATTGGCACTCTGTGTTGGATCGTCCCATGCCTCACCCTCCTCCGTGCACGTCGAGACCACGATGCGTGCGCATGCCTGCGCCCGCTTCCATTGATATGAAGTCTCAAACCTGCCTCGACGGTGCTACTGAAGCATTTCAGTCCTGACATGCCCGATTGCAGTTGTAAGAAAGCGTCCCGCTTGGCCCACCGGCCCACGGCCGTCATCGGCGGAAATCTTTTCAACCCCCGGCAGTCAGGATCGGGCGTTTCGGCTAGCATTTGGTGGCGTGCAAGCATCGGGACGGAATGTCCGTCCTTGAAAGGACATCGCGAACGCCAATCGGACCGGAGTCATCTATGCGATCAGCGACCTTGCCGCAGCCGAGATCATCACCAGCCCGCCGGTGATCACGGCGACGTCGAGGATCGCCGTGTGGATATGCACCGGCATGCGTTCGACAAAAGCCTTTGCGAGGAACGCGCCGGGGATCGCAATCGCGCCGATCAGCAGCGCGAAGGCGAGCACCTGCGCATTCACCGCGCCGGCAAGGCCGAACACCGAGATCTTGATGAGACCGGTGCCGAGCGAGATCATCGCATCGGTCGCGATCACGGCGGCGCCTTCGAGGCCCGCGGCCATCAAGAGCGAGAGCAGGATCACGCCGGAGCCGGAGGTGCCGCCGACCAGCACGCCGTAACCAACGGAGCCGGCGGCAAGGCCGGTGTCGCCGATCCTGACCTGGCGGCGGCGGAGCACGCGGCGCAGCGGCACGCTGAGGATCAGCATGGAGCCGATCACGAGCGCGGCGCCCGCATTGGTGAGGCGCGTGTAGCCGTAGGCGCCGAGCGCGGTCGTCAGCGCCGCACAGGCGAGCACGATCAGCGCGCGGCGGCGATCGGCATAGCGCAGATAGGCGAGCGCGCGGCTTGAATTGGTGAAGATCGCGGAGATCGCGATGATCGGCACCACGGGCTCGGCGCCGACCAGCGGCACCAGCACCAGCGGCATCAGCGCGCCGGTGCCGTAGCCGGCGAGACCACCGATGATCGAAGCAAACAACGCCATCAACGCGACCAGCAGGAGCTGAAGGATCGAGATGTCGGCGAAGCCTGAGACGATGGTCACGTTCTCTCATCGCGGCTGACGCGTGCCGCTGCTTGATCGGCGATGGAAGCGAGCGCGGCTTCCTCTAGGGGAAAATCCGCCGCAAGCCAAGCGTCCTCGGCAAGCGTCAGCACATGCCCGAGCGCGGGTCCTTCCGCCATGCCGCGGGCGATGAAGTCGGCGGCGCGCAGCGGAAATTTCGGCGCAATCCAGCGCTGCGGCAACTCGGCGAGCGCACGCCAGCGCGACGATCCGACGTCGCCGCCGGCCCGCGCCCAGCCAAGCAACACGCGATCGTGATAGCGCTCCGCGCCGAGCCGATAGAGCAACCGCCGCGCATTGGCCTCGTCCTTGGTGGCGAAGCGCCACCAGCGATGCCCCATCGAATCCAGCGCCTTGCTTTCTACATTGGAGAGCCGCAAGCGCGTGGCAACGCGCTTGGCATCTTCGGTCACGGCGACCGTCAGCGCGGCGAGCCGCCGCGTGCTGCTTGCCGGCAAGCCAAGCTCGCCCTCGATCGCGATCATGGCCGACAGCGGCCCGGTATAGACGACGCCTCCGCTCAGCACTTGCAGCAACCCGCCATCCGCCATCGCGACCGCGGCGTCAGAGGCACCGTGAGCGACCAGCAGCTTCAGCATCTCCATGCGCACCCGCTCGGCCGACAGGCTCGCAAGACCCGCGCGGCCGCGGATGCAGGCGAGATAGCCGTCGCGGTCGGGCTTGCCGGCCCCGAAGGCGGCGTGGATGCGGAAGAAGCGCAGGATGCGCAGGAAATCCTCGGCGATGCGCTGGTCGGGATCGCCGATGAAGCGCACCCGCCGCGCGGCCGCATCCGCGATCCCGCCGACATAGTCGTAGACGACGCCCATCGCATCGGCCGAAAGTCCATTCATGGTGAAGTCGCGGCGCTCGGCGTCCTTCACCCAGTCGCGGCCGAACGCGACCTTGGCCTTGCGGCCGAAGGTCTCGGTGTCCTCGCGCAGCGTCGTGACTTCGTAAGGTTGCCCGTCGATGACCAGCGTGATGGTGCCGTGGTCGATGCCGGTCGGCACGCTCTTGATGCCGGCAGCCTTGGCGCGCCGCATCACCTCGTCGGGCCGCGCCGTGGTCGCGATGTCGATGTCGCCGGGCACGAGACCGAGCAACGCATTGCGCACGGCGCCGCCGACCACGCGCGCTTCCTCGCCGTTGCCGTTGAGCAGCGTCAGGACGCGCGCCGTCCCGCCAGAGGTCAGCCAGGGCGCATTGGCGAGTAACGGCTCTGCGCTCATGGTCCAGCCCCTATTTTTCCACGCCCGGCACGAGCCTGCCGTTCTCGATATGGGCGGGAACGTAGGTCGAATCCGGTGCGGCGCCGGAGAAATGCGCGAAGCCGATCAGCCCCGCGATGACAAGCACGAGCGCGGCCAGGACAAGGCGCGCGACGACGGTGACCGGCCAGGACGATCGCGCGAACAGGCCGGAGCGGGTGGCGGCCAGGAACAGCGCATAGACGGCAAAGGGGATGAGGAAAATTCCGATCTCGGTCAGAACCGGCCGGATCATGATGAGTAGATCCGCTCATACAGCACACGCAACATTCCGGCCGTCGCACCCCAGATGTAGCGTTCCGCGAACGGCATCGCGTAGTAAAAGCGCTCCATGCCGCGGAATTCCTTGCTGTGCACCTGGTGGTTCACCGGGTTCATCAGGAAGGATAGCGGTACCTCGAAGGCATCATCAACCTCCGAATGGTTGATGGTGAGCTCGAAGCCGGGCCGCACCTTGGCGACCGTCGGCAGGATGCGGAAGCCGAAAGCGGTGCCGTAGAGATCGAGATAGCCGATCGGCTCGACGAAGTCTCTGGACAGGCCGACCTCCTCCTCGGCCTCGCGCAAAGCCGCATCGAGCGGCGAGGCGTCGATCGCGTCGATCTTGCCGCCGGGGAAAGCGATCTGGCCGGCGTGGTCATTGAGATGCGCCGAGCGCTGCGTCAGCAGGATGGTCGGCTCGGGACGGTCGACCACGGCGATCAGGACCGCAGCCGGCCGCACCGGCTGCTCGCGCGCGACGATCTCGAGCATCTTGTCGGTGCCGGGATCGCCCGAGGCGGGGATGACGTTCGGATCGTAGAGGCCGGGCGGCACGTCGAACCCGAGCCTCGCCCGGGATCGGGCGAAGAAATCGGCCGCGCCGATCACGACCGGACCGCTCTTCAGGATAGGCTTGTTCAAAGTGCGGCCCTCACCTGCTCCGCGTCGGCCATGGCGAAGAATTCGCCGGCCGACTCGACGCCGAACATCGGCTGGCCATCGACCATCCGCTCCTCACCCATGTCAACCAGATCGTAGTAGAGTGCGCGGGTGACCTTGGCCCAGAGATCGGCGCGGACATGCAGGTATGGCGTCAGCCCGCCCTCCCTGGCCTGCTCGAAGCGCAGCCGGTGCGCGGCATCGCAGGTGACCCAGTCGTCGACATTGGTGCGGAAGCGGAGCACGCGATGGTTGTCCTCGCCGTCCTTCTGCATCTCGACCGCCATGAACGGCGCATCGTCGACGCGAATGCCGACCTTCTCCACAGGCGTGACGAGGAAATGCTTGTCGCCCTCGCGCTTCAGGACGGTCGAGAACAGGCGGACCAGGGCGTGTCGTCCGATTGGCGTGCCCATGTAGAACCAAGTACCGTCGGACGCGATTCGGATGTCGAGATCGCCGCAAAACGGCGGATTCCACAGATGCACCGGCGGTAGGCCCTTCGTGGCGCCTTCGGTATTGGCGGCAGTTTTGGCGGCGGCAGTCAGCCCCTCAAGACCTCGATCGGCGCTCTGCCCTTGGTTCGCCATGGTTTGCCCTGACTTTGTCTGTTGGCACGATTGGTGCAGGTTTTACGTTGTACCCGGGTGCGCGGTTCCACACCGGATTAACCCGGTGTGGAGGTCGCCACTTCGTGATGCCCTACATATCCCTAAGCCGATAAGGTGGGGATAGGTTAATTCAACGAATACATGGCCTTCCTGCAAGTCTAGCATAGGGCCCATGTGCGACTTGTGATGATCTGACGACGCAAGCGGGCCGCGTGGCGGACTTAAGGAGCTGACGGATGGCGGAAAGTGTCGAGAAACTGGAAGACGGAATCGTCCGTTCGGCCGAGCAGGTGTCGAGCCAGATTCGCGCGGCGAAAGACGCAATCGCGTCCGTCATCTTCGGCCAGGATCGGGTGATCGAGAACACGCTCGTCACCATCCTCTCAGGCGGTCATGCGCTGCTGATCGGCGTGCCCGGCCTCGCCAAGACCAAGCTGGTCGAGACGCTCGGCATCACGCTGGGCCTCGACGCCAAGCGCATCCAGTTCACGCCCGATTTGATGCCGTCGGATATTCTCGGTGCCGAAGTGCTCGACGAAAGCACCGCCGGCAAACGCTCCTTCCGCTTCATCTCCGGTCCCGTGTTCGCGCAGCTGCTGATGGCGGACGAGATCAACCGCGCCAGCCCGCGCACGCAGTCGGCGCTGCTCCAGGCGATGCAGGAGCAGCACATCACCGTCGCCGGCGCGCGTCACGACCTGCCGAAGCCGTTCCACGTGCTGGCCACGCAAAACCCGCTGGAGCAGGAAGGCACCTATCCGCTGCCGGAAGCCCAGCTCGACCGCTTCCTGATGGAGATCGACGTCGACTATCCCGATCGCGACGCCGAGCGCCGCATCCTGTTCGAGACCACGGGTGCCGAGGAGACGCTGGCGAGGGGATCGATGAACGCAGATGCGCTGATCACCGCGCAGCGGCTGATCCGCCGTCTGCCGGTCGGCGATTCCGTGGTGGAGGCGATCCTGTCGCTGGTCCGCTCGGCCCGTCCGGGCGAGGAGAGCGGCGAGACCGGCAAGTTCATCGCCTGGGGTCCCGGCCCGCGCGCCAGCCAATCCTTGATGCTCGCCGTGCGAGCACGCGCGCTGATCGACGGACGCCTCGCGCCCTCGATCGACGACGTGCTCGACCTCGCCGAGCCCATATTGAAGCACCGCATGGCGCTGACGTTCCAGGCGCGCGCCGAAGGCCGCACGATTCCGGACGTGATCAAACAATTGAAGGCTCGGATCGGTTGATGGCCGCAGACAACGGGCACACAGCGAAGGAGATCATCGCGATCCGACGTGCCGATGGCGAAAGCCGTACGCTCGCCGCTTCACTGCCGCGCCTGGTGCTCGAAGCCCGCCGTATCGCCGCCAACGTCATCCATGGCCTGCACGGAAGGCGCCGCGCCGGTTCCGGCGAAAATTTCTGGCAATACCGCCGCTTCGTCTCCGGCGAGCCGGCGCAGAACGTCGACTGGCGCCGCTCGGCGCGCGACGACCATCTGTATGTGCGCGAGCTCGAATGGGAAGCCTCGCACACGGTCTGGATCTGGCCCGACCGCTCGCCCTCGATGGCGTTCGCCTCCAAGACCGCGCGCGAATCCAAGCTCGAGCGGACGCTGATCGTCGCCTTCGCGCTGGCCGAGTTGCTGGTCTCGGGCGGCGAACGCGTCGGCATTCCCGGACTGATGGCGCCGACCGCGAGCCGCAGCGTCATCGACAAGATGGCGCAGGCGATGCTGCATGACGATGCCGACCGGCTGAGCCTGCCGCCGTCCTTCGTGCCTTCCGCGCTCGCCGAGATCATCGTGCTGTCGGATTTCTGGTCGCCGATCGCGGAGATCAAATCCACGCTCGCGGGCCTGTCCGGCTCCGGCGCGCATGGCACGATGGTGCAGGTGGTCGATCCCGCCGAAGAGTCGTTCCCTTATTCCGGCCGCGTCGAGTTCGTCGAGCCCGAGGGCTTCGGCGTGATCACGGCGGGCCGCGCCGAGAGCTGGGCGCAGGACTACACCGCGCGGCTCGCGCTGCACCGCGACCAGATCCGCGCCGAGACCAGCAGACTCAACTGGCTGTTCACGACCCATGCGACCGACCGCTCCGCCGCCGAGCTCTTGCTGTTCCTGCATGCCGGCATGCAGGTGAGCAAATCGGGCACCCGCACCACGACGATCAAGGTGGGGCCGGCCGCATGATGGGATTGCCGCTCGCCTTCACCGAACCGCTGCTCCTGATCGGCCTCGTCAGCCTGCCGGTGCTGTGGTGGCTGCTGCGCGTGATGCCGCCGCGGCCGCGCCGCATCGAGTTTCCGCCGACGCGCCTGCTGTTCGACATCGCGCCAAGGGAAGAGACGCCCTCGCGGACGCCGTGGTGGCTGACCGCGCTGCGGCTCCTAGCTGCGGCCCTCGTCATTTTCGCCGCCGCCGGCCCGATCTGGAATCCGCAGACCGGCGCCGCCGGCAGCAAGGCGCCGCTGATGATCATGTTCGACGACGGCTGGAGCGCCGCATCGCATTGGGATGTCAGGGTCAGGGCCGCCGACGAGCTGATCGCCAATGCCGACAACGACCGCCGCGCCATCGCGCTGGTGCCGCTGTCCGAGCCGAACCGCGACATCACCCTGATGCCGGCGGGTGCGGCGCGCGTCGCACTGCGCCAGCTCGCGCCAAAGCCCTACTCGATCGATCGCGTTGAAACCCTGACCGCCATCGACCGTTTCCTGAAGGCCACCGGCGACTGCGAGATCGCCTGGCTGTCGGATGGCGTCGACACCGGCCGCGGCGAGGACTTCGTGCAGGGCCTGGGCAAGACCATCGGAGATCGCAGCCTGACGGTGTTCGAAGGCGGCACGTCCTCCCCGCTGGCGCTCGTCGCCGCCGAGAACGCCGCCGCCAAGATGACGGTGAAGGTGCTGCGCACCGACAGCGGCATCGCCGTCGGCACCGTGCGCGCGCTGGACCAGAAGTCTTCGCCGATCGGCGAAGCGCGTTATTCGTTCGGCCCGCAGGACAAGGAAACCGAAGCCTCGTTCGACCTGCCGGTCGAGCTGCGCAACGACATCACGCGGCTCGACATATCGGGCGAGCGTTCGGCCGGCGCGGTGCAACTGCTCGACAAGCGGTGGCGCCGCCGCGCCATCGGCATCGTCACCGGCACGACCAGCGAGACCGCGCAGCCGCTGCTGGCGCCGACCTTCTACCTGACCCGTGCGCTGGCGCCGTTCGCCGACGTGCGGCTCGCCGACCGGGGCTCGCCGCAGCAGGGCATCACGCAATTCCTCGACCAGAAGCTGCCGATGATCATCCTCGCCGATGTCGGCACCGTCGCTCCTGAAATCCGCGAGCGCCTCAACGCCTGGATCGACCAGGGCGGCGTGCTGGTGCGCTTCGCCGGTCCAAGGCTCGCGCAGGCCGAGGACGATCTCGTGCCGGTCAAGCTGCGCAAGGGCGGCCGCACGCTCGGCGGCAGCCTGACCTGGGAGAAGCCGCAGCATCTCGCCGCCTTCGCGGCAAACGGCCCGTTTGCCGGCGTCGCCGTCCCCAAGGACGTCACCGTGAACCGCCAGGTGCTGGCCGAGCCCGACGCGGTGCTCGCCACCAAGAGCTGGGCCTCGCTGGAAGACGGCACGCCGCTCGTCACCGGCGAGCATCGCGGCAAGGGCCTGGTCAGCCTGTTCCACGTCAGCGCCGACATGCGCTGGTCTGACCTGCCGATGTCGGGCACCTTCGTCGAAATGCTGCGCCGGGTCGTCGACATGTCCGGCTACACCGCCAAGCCCGGGCCCGGGGTCGCGGCCGAGGCGAGCACCGAGACGGTGGCGCCGCTGCACATCCTCGACGGCTTCGGCGCGTTCGGTCCGCCGCCGGCCACCGCAAAGCCGCTGCCCGCGGATTATCGCGACCGCGCTACGCCTGATCATCCGCCCGGCTTCTATGGTCCGGCAGAAGGACCGCTCGCCGTGAATACGCTCGCAGCTTCCGACCGCATCGCCGCGCTGAACACCGCAGGCCTGCGCGCCCGGCACGCGACTTACACCAACGCCGAGCCGCGCGACCTGCGCGGCTGGCTGCTGTCGACGGCGCTCGCGCTGTTCCTGATCGACGCCATCATCGTCGCGGTGCTCGGCGGCGGGATCGCCGCGCTGCTGCGCCGGCGCGCCGCGACAGCCATGATCGTCGTCGGGCTGGCGCTTGCAGGCCTGGTGTCGCTTGCGCCCGCGCCGTCGCGCGCCGATGGCGCGTCCGACGAGTTCGCCATGAAGGCGGTGTCGCAAACCCGCCTCGCCTATGTCGTCACCGGCAATGCCGACGTCGATTCCATCGTCAAGGCCGGCATGTCCGGTCTGACGCAATTCCTGGCGCAGCGCACCGCGCTGGAGGCCGGCGATCCCGTCGGCATCGATCCCGGACGCGACGAGCTCGCCTTCTTCCCACTGATCTACTGGCCGATCGTGCCGGGCGCGCCCAAGCCGCCGCAGGATGCCATCAACAAGATCGACGCCTACATGAAGCAGGGTGGCACCGTGCTGTTCGACACCCGCGACGCGATCGAAGCGCCGCCCGGCGAGAACGGCGCCGCACAGACCCCGGGCATGCAGACGCTGCGCGAGATCCTGTCGTCGCTCGACGTGCCCGAGCTCGAACCGGTGCCGCGCGAGCACGTGCTGACCAAGACCTTTTACCTGCTGCGCGACTTCCCGGGCCGTTTCAGCACCGGCCAGACCTGGGTCGAGGCCTTGCCGCGCGATGAGGACGACGACAGCGCGCAGCGGCCGGCCCGCGGCGGCGACGGCGTCTCGCCAATCATCATCACCTCGAACGATCTGGCCGGCGCCTGGGCGCAGCGGCTCGACGGTCAGTTCATGCTGCCGATGTCCGGCGGCGACGCCCGCCAGCGCGAATTCGCCTACCGCGCCGGCGCCAACATCGTGATGTACACCCTGACCGGCAACTACAAGGCCGACCAGGTGCACGCACCGGCCCTGATCGAACGGTTGGGGCAATAGGATCGACATGAATTACGGCATTGCGTTCACGCCGCTTGTTCCCACGATCGTCCTGTGGCTCGCGCTCGCCGCGATCGTCGTCGTTGCGCTCGTGCTGCTGGTGGCGCGTGCGCGCGGTGCAGCCGTGCGCGTGGCCGCGCTGGCGCTGTTCCTGCTGGCGCTCGCCAATCCCTCCTTCACCCGCGAGGACCGCGATCCCCTCACCTCGGTCGCCGCCGTCGTGATCGACAAGAGCCCGAGCCAGAATTTCGGCAACCGCAATCGCGAGGCCGCGCAAGCGCAGGAAGCGCTGGTCGACAGCCTGAAGAAGATCAAGGGCCTCGAGGTCCGCGTCGTCGACGCCGGACAGGCCGATGGCGAGACCGACGGCACAAAACTGTTCGGGGCGCTGGCCACCGCGCTGTCGGACGTGCCGGTCGACCGCGTCGCCGGCGCGTTCCTGATCACCGACGGCCGGGTCCACGACATCCCGGCCAATACCGCCGGGCTCGGCTTCCAGGCGCCGGTGCACGCGCTGATCACCGGGCAGAAGGACGAGCGCGACCGCCGCATTGCGATCACGGCCGCGCCGCGCTTCGGCATCGTCGGACAGACCCAGACCATCACCTACCGCCTCGACGACCAGGGCGTCACCGGCGAGCGCGCCAAGGTCACGATCCGCAGGGACGGCGAGGTCCTGGGCGAGCGCACGCTATCGAGCGGCCAGAGCGCAAGCGTCGACGTCGACATCAAGCATGCCGGCCCCAACATCGTCGAGATCGAGGCCTCGCCGCTCGAGAAAGAGCTGACGCCGGTGAACAACCGCGCGGTCGTCGCCATCGACGGCGTGCGCGACAAGCTGCGCGTGCTGCTGGTCTCGGGCGAACCACATTCCGGCGAGCGCACCTGGCGCAACCTGCTGAAGTCCGACGCCAGCGTCGACCTCGTGCACTTCACCATTCTGCGTCCGCCGGAGAAGCAGGACGGCACGCCGATCAACGAGCTGTCGCTGATCGCGTTTCCGACCCGCGAGCTGTTCCAGCAGAAGATCAACGAATTCCAGCTGATCATCTTCGACCGCTACGCCCGCCAGGGCGTGCTGCCGATCGCCTATTTCGACAACATCGCGCGCTACGTCCGTGCGGGCGGCGCGGTGCTGGTCTCGGCCGGCCCCGACTATGCCTCCAACACCAGCATCTGGCGCACGCCGCTGGATTCGGTGCTGCCGGCTGAGCCGGTCGGCGTGACGGAAAAGCCGTTCTATGCGCATCTGTCGGAGATCGGAAAACGCCATCCGGTCACGCGCGGCCTCGAGGGCTCCGCGAGCGAACCGCCGCGCTGGAGCCGCTTCTTCCGCACCGTCGACACCCGCAATGCGGTCAACCCGCCGGTGATGACGGGCGTCGACGGCAAGCCGCTCCTGTTCCTGTCGCGCTTCGGCGAGGGCCGCGTCGCGCTCTTGCTCTCCGACCATATCTGGCTGTGGGCGCGCGGCTATGAAGGCGGCGGCCCGCATCTTGACCTGCTGCGGCGGATGTCGCACTGGCTGATGAAGCAGCCGGACCTCGATGAAGAGGCGCTGCGCCTCCAGGTGCAGGGCAAGGACCTCGTCGTGGTGCGCCAGACCATGTCGGACAGTGTCCAGCCGGTCAGCGTGACCTCGCCGTCCGGCGTATCGCAGGACCTGACGCTCAGCCCTGCCGATCCCGGCGAGTGGCGCGCCAGCCTGCCGGCCAGCGAGCTCGGCCTGTGGCAGGCGACCGACGGCACACTGAAGGCGCTGATCAATGTCGGCCCGACCAATCCGAAGGAGTTTTCGGAAGTCACCTCGACGACCGAAACCCTGAAGCCGCTGACGCAGGCGACCGGCGGCAATGCCGTGCGCGTGGTCGACGGCACCAGCGTCGAGCTACCGCGCATCGTGCCGGTGCGTTCGGCGAGCGTCTTCGCTGGCGATGGCTGGATGGGCGTGCGGATGCGCGACGCCAGCGTCGTGAAGGGCGTCGGCGTGCTGCCGATCTTCGCCGGCCTGATCGGCCTGTTGCTGCTGCTCGGCGCGTTTGCCGCGACCTGGGTCCGCGAAGGGCGCTAGTTGCCTGAACGACACATCGCGCGGCCACCCGCGCGAGATCGTTTGACTTCCGTTGACATAAGCAGACCGTTCCTGCGATGTTACATTATAACATCGCAGGAAGCCGAGGGGATCGGCGCCTCGCGATGTGGGGTGGCTTTTCCAGATGAAGTGGTTCCGGTCGAATATCAGGCACGGCGCCCGGCTCGCGTTGTTCGCGATGCTGGTGCAGTTCGCGTTGACGTTCGGCCACAGCCATTGGATCGCCCAGGCCGCGCCCCTCGCACAGTCCTCGCTCCAGCAGACCGACAGCGGCAAGAGCATCGCTTCGATCGACCGCGCCGCGGTCCAGAAGCAATCGCCCGCCGGCCCCGACCGGGAGCAGCCGGGCGAGGACAATTGCGCGATCTGCGCCGTGGTCGCGATGGCGGGTACCGTCGTATCCGCGACGCCGCCTGTGCTCCTGCTGCCGCAGGCGATCGAGCTGCTTCAGCTCACCACCGATGCCGAATTCGTCCATCTGAAATCGGCCGGCACGGCGTTCCAGCCCCGCGCCCCTCCCGCGTCCTGACTCCAGACATCACTTGATCACGCCCGGCTCGCCGCTTTCCGGCGAACGCACGGGAGAAGTTGAAGTCGAATTCCGTCGCGCTGCGACGGCAGGCCGCCTCCGATCAGCACCAAATCTTGCGGACGGCGCCTGACTGGAATCAGGACTATGTCATTTGAATTGCGACGCGCGCAGCGTCTGGGTGGAGCAAGCCTGCTCCTGCTCGGCGCCGCCGCCACATCGGCGCTCGCCCAAGAGCCGGTACAACAGCCTGCGCAAGATAAATCATCGACCGAGATCCCCGCCGTCACCGTGACGGCGCCGAGCCCGATCGTGCGCAGGGTGGTGCCGACCCGCAGCCCGGTCCATGTCGCGCGCACCGGACGGTCGCGCGGCCAGCAACGCGCGGCGGAAGCAACGCCGGCGGCGCCAGCGACGGCCGCCACGCCCCAGCAGGGCGTGCTGCCAATCGTCACCAACCAGTTCGCCACCGTCACCGTGGTGCCGAACGAGGAGATCCGCCGCGAGGGCGGCGGCCAGCTCGGCGATCTCCTGTTCTCCAAGCCCGGCATCACCGGCTCGAGCTTCGCACCTGGCGCCTCAAGCCGGCCGATCATCCGGGGCCTCGACGTCAACCGCGTCGGCATCGTCGAGAACGGCACCAATGCGAACGGCGCATCCGATCTCGGCGAGGATCACTTCGTCCCGATCGATACGCTCGCGACCAATCAGGTCGAAGTGGTGCGCGGGCCGGCCGCCTTGCGCTATGGATCGACCTCGATCGGCGGCGTCGTCAGCGCGACCAACAACCGGATTCCGGACGCGCTGCCAACCTGCGGTGCCCAGCCGTTCCAGAGTTATGGCATGCCGGTGAAGGCGCCACTCGCAACCGCTGGGACATCGCCCTGCGTCACGGCCGAGACGCGTTCCGCGTTCAGCTCGGTCGATCGCGGTGTCGAGAGCGGCGTGCTGCTCGACACCGGCGCCGGCAATTTCGCGTTCCATGCCGACGTCTACGGCCGCAACACGACGGATTACGGCATCCCGAGCTACCCCTATTTGACCGACCAGACCCGGACCATCACAAACGGGCGCCAGCCCAATTCGGCGTCGCGCACGGACGGCGCCTCGATCGGCGGCTCCTACTTCTTCCAGGGCGGCTATATCGGCGCGTCGATCACGCAGAACGACTCGCTCTACCATATCCCCGGCATCGACGGCGCCGACCACAACACCCGGATCGACGCGCACCAGACCAAGATCAACGTCAAGGGCGAGTACCGGCCCGATGCCGCCGCGATCGACACCATCCGCTTCTGGGCTGGCACCACGGATTATCGACACAACGAGATCGGCCTTGCCGATCCCGCCGATCCCAACACCGACGGTGTGCGGCAGACCTTCACCAACAAGGAGCAGGAGATCCGCACCGAGGTGCAGTTGATGCCGTTCAACGCGCGCTTCGCCGAGGTGACGACGGCGCTGGGCTTTCAGGTCGGCCATCAGGAATTGACCGCGCCGAGCCCTGACAATCCCGGTACGCTGTTCAACGGCCTGTGGGACCCCAACAACAACACCCGCGTTGCCGCTTACGCCTTCAACGAGTTCAAGTTCACGGACGCGACGCGAGCCCAGATCGCCGGCCGCATCGAGCATGTCGAGCTGCACGGCACGACGCCGAACTTCCCGCCGGATTATCTACCCGACGGCACGCCGCAGGTGGGCATCGCACGCAATCCGTCCTTCACGCCGAAGAGCGGCAGCATCGGCCTGTTGCAGGACCTGCCGGGCGGCATGGTCGGCAGCATCACCGCACAATATGTCGAGCGCGCGCCGAAGCCGGCCGAACTGTTCTCGCGCGGTGCGCATGATGCGACCGCGACGTTCGACATCGGCAATCCGAACCTCACGATCGAGACCGCTGAGTCGGTCGAGGTTGGACTGCGCAAGGCGACGGGGCCGTTCCGGTTCGAGGCGACCGTCTACTACACGCATTTCGACAATTTCATCTTTCGCCGCCTCACCGGCGTGATGTGCGACGACAGTTTCGCGTCCTGCGGCACGCCGGGCGCCGAGTTGAACCAGGCCGTCTATTCGCAACGCAATGCCAATTTCCGCGGCGGCGAATTCCAGTCGCAGCTCGACGTCGGCGCATTCCAGGGCGGCATCTGGGGCATCGAGAACCAGTTCGACGTGGTGCGCGCCACCTTCACCGACGGCACCAACGTGCCGCGCATTCCGCCGCTGCGGATAGGCGGCGGCGTGTTCTGGCGCGACGACAACTGGTTGATGCGCGTCAACCTGTTGCACGCGTTCGCGCAGAACAACGTCGCCGTGATCGCGGAGACGCCAACGCCGGGCTACAATTTGCTGAAGGCCGAGGTCAGCTACAAGACCAAGCTCGATCCGCGTCTGTTCGGCGCGCGCGAGATGACGGCCGGCATCGTCGGCAACAATCTCCTCAACGAAAACATCCGCAACTCGGTGTCCTACACCAAGGACGAGGTTCTGATGCCCGGCATCGGCGTGCGGGCGTTTGCCAACTTCAAGTTCTAGCCTTGCGACAGCCGGGGCCCGCGGGCCCCGGCACATGCGCGTTGAGTGAACCGTAGCCCGGATGGAGCGGAGCGAAATCCGGGCTACGGGCTGCGCGTCAGCCGCTTCTCGAAGCGCCATTGATCGACGGGGAACGGCCCGTTCGAGGTGTCCGTCATCATCACGAAGGTGCCGGCGTTGCGCCAACCGCTCTTCTCGTAGAACCGCGCAGCGCGCGCGTTGCCGACGGCGCAGGCGAGCCACGCCAGCTCCACGCCGCGCGCGGCAAGGCGGGCCTCTGCGTCGGAGATCAGCGCCGCGGCCACGCCCGCGCCGTGCGCCTTCGGCGATACGAAGAGCTGATACAATTCGTCAGCCCTGACGGCGCAGAAGCCGAGCGGCGCGCCGGCCGGGCCGACGACGCGGATGTCGGGAAGCATGACCGCCAGCCGATCGCGAAAATTCGGGAGCGTGCGAAGGCGGACCAGTTCTTGCGGCGCAAGCGAGGCATGCGACCCATGCCAGGCATCGTGCCACAGCTGAGCGAGATGATCGACTTCACCGGCATCAGCGGGCCGCACCTGCATCATGGATACTCCGCAAGAGGTATCGTAGCCCTAGCCTCGCGCCTTGCTCCAGTCAGGCGTTACCTGCCCCGACACGCCCTCGAAAGCGCCGTCGACGAGCTCGAACACCAGCACGCGCGCGGCGTCGACCGGGCCCGGCATGGTGACGCGGCCCTTCGGCACCGGCTTGAAGCCGACGCGGCTGTAATAGGGCTCGTCGCCGACCAGCAGCACCAGGCGGTGACCTTTCTCCTTGGCGTCCTTCAGCGCGCGCTCCATCAGGAGACGGCCGATGCCGCGGTCGCGGAACGGCGGCTCGACGGTGAGCGGTCCGAGCAGCAGGGCCTGCGTTTCGCCGACCAGCACCGGCAATTGCCTGACCGAGCCGACCAGCAGCGTACCGATGCGGGCGGTGAAAGACAATTCGAGCAGATGGTCGACATGCTCGCGAATGCGGTAAGCGCTGAGCACGAAACGGCCGGGGCCGAAGGTGCGCTCGTGCAGCCGTTCGATCGCCTGGGCGTCGCCGGCGGCTTCCGGAAGGATGGTGAGCGAGAGATCGGTCATGTCGGCATGCGTCTTCGAGCGAAGTGGTTTCAGGTTCGCGTCAGGAAAACGCGTCAATGCGAGATGCGGGATAACATCTCAGACGGCCGCGGTCCATCGGCCTCGTGGGCGATAAAACCCTGTGCCGGACCGCGACTGAGGACCGCCGCGAACAGCAGCGTCCAGAGCGACAGCATCAGGATCGGGATGACATAGTACTGCGTGAAGACCGGATGCGTGGCAAAGAACGCCAGATTCAGCGCGAGATTGCCCGCCACCAGCAACGCGAGTTTCCTGACGCCACCATGGCCGGCGTAGCGCCACAACAGCGCGGTCCCGACGCAGGCGATCACGATCAACGGGAACTGCGTGTCGCGGAGATAGGCCAGCAGCACGGCCGGGTCGAGGCTCGGCGGGGCCGTATCCTGGCCGCCATAGGCCGAGACCAGCGGATTGCCTGAATTGACCAGGTTCGCCGCGAACACCGGCAACAGCCCGACGAGGAACGAAAGGCCGAGCGCGAGACCCGAAACGAACGTCTCGCGGTTACGCCGGATCAGGAAGGACAATCCGAAGAACAGGAAATAGCCGGCCGACAGAACCACGTTGGCGATCCGAAAGCTCGCGGACAGGCCGAGCAGCACGCCGACGGCAGCGACCATCAGCAGGCGGCGCCGGCCTTCATCGACGAACAGTCTTGCGGTGAACAGACCCGCCAGCGCGCAGACGACCATGGTCGGCGCCATCGAATAGCTCGCCTTCGTCGGATTGATCATGAAGTAGATCGAGAGCGCGCCGAGCAATGCGGCGAGCGTCAAGCCGACCTTCTCCTGCGCCCGCCACAAGCCGAACAGCGCAAGGCCGGCGACGATCGCGTTGGCCAGCATATAGAGCGGAACGACCTGGAACCCCTCCGGGAACAGCGCCAGCACGAAGCCCGTGCCCGGCGGCGGCGTCATCACCCATTTGCTGCCGTCGGCAGTCTGGGTGTGGCAGGGTGCCCGCGTCGGTTCGTTCCAGTTCGGAAAATCGATACTGCGCAACTTGGCCGCGAGATAGCCGTCGGTTTCACGGGCGAGACTGGTGTCGAGCCCTTGCCAGCCGAAGCGCTGAAACAGATGCGCCTGCCTGAGATAGCAGATGTCGTCATAGACGCCGCGGCTCTCGCTCCAATGCGAGGTCAGCCTGATGTTGCTGGCCAGAGTTGCCAGAAACACAATTGAAAAAAATACTTTGACAGCTCTCATCGGCATTCGCCGGGCGGCCCCCGCAGCTTGAAATGGCCCGCCGCCTGTACAGGAAAAGCACCGGCAAGTATAGCAAAGTGGGGATTCTGGAGGTGAGGCGGACGTGGCCGATATGGGACTGGGCTTGGGTTCAACTGACACGTGCCGCAACGGTGCTGCCGCACCGCAGCAGGGCACGTCGCGCGTCCTCATCATCATTCCCTGCTTCAACGAGGAGGCCTCGGTCGGCGGCCTGCTGAGCGAGATCGCGGCGACCGGCCGCGGCTACCACACCCTGGTCGTCGACGACGGCTCGTCGGACGCGACGTCCGCGGTGGCAAGCTGCCGCTCGCCGGTCGCCCGCCTCGCGCAGAATCTCGGCATCGGCGGCGCCGTGCAGACCGGCATCAAATACGCGGCGCGTCAGGATTTTGATTTCTGCATCCAGATCGACGGCGACGGGCAGCATGATCCGCGCGCCATCGAGACGCTTCTGGAGGCCTATCGCAACGACCCGACCAACATCACCATCGGAAGCCGCTTCATCGACCATGCCGGTTTCTGCTCCACGCGCATGCGGCGCGCCGGCATCAGGCTGATCGTGCTTGCGCTCAACGGCCTCTTCAGCGGCGGCCGCATCACCGATCCGACCAGCGGCATGCGTTTGCTCGACCGTTCCGCCATCGCCTTCTTCGCAAAAGCGTATCCGACGGATTTTCCGGAGCCGATCTCGCTGGCCTGGGCCATGCGCGCAGGCCTCACGGTCAGCGAAGTTCCGGTCGAGATGCGGGCGCGGGAGACCGGCGTCAGCTCGATCGACGGATTGAAGTCGGCGAGCTACATGATCCGCGTCCTCGGTTATATCCTGCTCGCGCGCCTCGTGAGGGCGTCATGACGCCGAGCGTCCCCGTTCCGATTTGTGGTCTCATCATCTCGTCGAACATTCTGAGGAGGCAGCCGTGACAGATGCCCTTCCAAGTCCGGAGACGGTCGTCGTCGTCTCCGCCTTTGCGCTGATCTACATGCTGGTGCTGCTGCGCAAGACGATGCAGGGCAAGTTCGATCTCTATGACTTCCTGATGCTGTCCATGGTGGCGATCATCCCCGCGGGCTTCACGCTGTTTCCGACACTGGCTTATCTGGTCAGCCATCTGACCGGCGTCGTGTTTCCGTTCGTCGTGATGTTCGGCGCCCTGTTCCTGGTGGTGTTCGCGTTCATGCACAACATGACGGCGCGACTGCACAGGCTGGAGCGGCAGAACTGCGCGCTGATCCAGGAGCAGAGCCTGCTGGTGCTGGAGCTGCAGGCGAAGCAGGGCCGTCAGGGCGTCGAGTCATGAGCGCGTAGCCGAGGAAATCCAGCGTCGTCGCGAGGCAAAGACAGGGAGAGTGGGCATGCTGAAGAACGCGAAGGTGGCAACCCGGCTTCCAGCCAAAGACCTCGACCGTGCGCGGGCGTTCTATTCGGAAAAGCTCGGGCTCGAGCCGGTCGAACAGCGCGAGGGTGGGCTCCGTTACGTCTGTGCGGCCGGCGAGTTTGCGATATTCGTCTCGGCCGGCACGCAATCCGGCACGCACACGCAAATGGGGTGGGAAGTCGAGGATATCGAGGCAACTGTGCGCGAACTTCGCACACGCGGCGTGGCGTTCGAGGACTATGATTTGCCCAGCTTGAAGACCGTCGATGGAATTGCGGAGATCGCGGGAAACTATCCGAGCAAGGGTACTGGTGAGCGGGGCGCCTGGTTCCGCGACAGCGAAGGCAACCTGCTGGGGATCGGGCAGCCGGTTCGGGCTTGAGGATTCGGCCAGGCCGCTTCGACGTCACATCGCTTCAACGTCACATCGCTAAAGCGGCAAATTCCTTTAACGCCACGTCGCGATCAGCGGCTTGCCGTCCAGCACTTCCGCGAGCCTTTGCCGCGTGCCGTGTGTGGTGCCCTCGGGCAGCGCATTGATCGCGAAGAATCCGCATTCGACGATCTCGTGGTTGGGCTCAGGGAGGCGATCCTGCTTGAACTGCCTGACGACATAGACCGCGACGTGGTCGCGGCGGGAGACGTGGCTGTTGAGGAAGATACCGTGCAGCACCGCGTCACTGGTGAGATCGATGTCCCCTTCCTCCTTGAGCTCGCGCCGCATCGCCTGCTCCATGGTCTCGCCGAGATCGACGCCGCCGCCGGGCAGATACCAGCCGGAGATGTAGCTGTGCCTGACCAGGAACACGCGGTTCTCGGAATCCAGCACCACGGCGCGAACGCCGAGCGTCATGCCGCGGACAAGCAGGAAATAGGCGTGGAAGATTCGCCGCAGCAGCGGTTCGAATGTCCGTCGGACGCTGTTCAGACGATCCCCCATCAGGCTCCCAAAGAAACTCCCAAGAAAACTCCCGAGAAGACTCCCAAGAGGCCCCTGCCCGGGCCCCGCTTGCACAGTCCTCGCGACCTTGCCATTACAGCGGACGAATAGCGAGGCAATCGCGCGCCATGGCCCCCTTCACGCTCGCCCATCTGTCCGACCCGCATCTGCCCCCGTTGCCGAAGCCACGGCTGATCGAGCTCGCCGGCAAGCGCGCGCTCGGCTACGTCAACTGGACGCGCAACCGCCACAAATACCAGCGCCGCGAGGTGCTCGACGCGCTCGTCGCCGACGTCCAGGCGCAGACGCCCGACCACATCGCGGTCACAGGCGATCTCGTCAATCTGGCGCTGGAGGCGGAGTTCGCGCCGGCGCGCGCCTGGCTCGACGGCGTCGGTCCGCCCGACCGCGTCACCACCATTCCCGGCAATCACGATGCCTATGTCCACGCCACCTCTCACCGATTCGGCGAGATCTTTGCACCCTATCTTGCGGGCGACGACGGCAGCATCGGCTTTCCTTCGCTGCGCCGGCGCGGGCCGCTCGCGCTGATCAGCCTGTCCACGGCGGTGCCGACCCTGCCCCTGATGGCGACGGGTACGCTCGGCCGCGATCAGCTCGCATCCCTCGAAGCGGTCCTCGACCGCCTCGCCGCCGAGGACGCCTTCCGCGTGCTGCTGGTGCATCATCCCCTGAAGTCCGGCGCGCGCCAGAAACGGATGACCGATGCGGGTGCGCTGCTGGGACTGATCAAGCGCCACGGCGTCGAGCTGATCCTGCACGGGCACGACCACATTCATTCGACGATGTGGTTCGAGGGCCCCAACGGCAACATCCCCGCGGTCGGCGTGCCGTCGGCCTCCGCGCTCGCCCACGGGCGCTACCCGGCGGCAGCGTATAACCTGTTCACGATCGAGAAAGACAATGCCGGCTGGCGCTGCGAGCAGACGGTGCGGGGCCTCGGGTCCGGATTTCAGATCCGGCAGATCAAGCAGGCAAGGTTGATCTAGTTCGCCGTCATTGCGAGCCAACGGGTCCGCGCGAAGCGCGGCCCGATGACAGGCTCCGCGAAGCAATCCAGAGTTTCTCCGCGGAAAGATTCCTGGATTGCTTCGCCGCGCTCGCAATGACGACGGCGAGCGTCTCACCAGCTCCGCAGGGCCGCCAGCACGGCGAGGCCGAACAAGGCGGCCGCGCCGAAAATGAATCCGAACACGAACGGCCAGAGGCGCGAGCGGCGCGGCGGCTCGGCGGCCGCGGGCTTCGGCTCTGATGGCACCACCATGGCGTGCTCGCGCTCGATCATGCGGCGGGCGACGTAGTCGGTCACGGCTTCGACGATCATTGCGGTGTCGTGCGATTCGGCGAGCACGATGCGGCCGAAGCGGGTGTCCTGGACGAAGCGGTACATCCGCTTGTCGCGCCCCATCATGATGTGTGCGACGACATCGATCCAGAGTCTGGGCGTATCGCCCTGGCTGATGCCGCGATCGAACAGGTCGATCTGGTCGGGCACCTGCGCGAACAGGGGATCGAGCGCGTCATTGAGGATCTCCAGCCGCGCCACCTCCGCGTCGCGCAAATCGACGACCACACCGGTCCGGTCGGCGGCCTCGATCCGTGCGCGCAGCAGCGCGTCGCGCAGCCGCACCGGGCGCGGCTGGCTGGGATGGGTCCCGCTGGTCTCAGGCTCTGACATTGTCGGCCTCGTCCTCGACTTTACGCCATTAACCTATCAGCAACCACACCCTCCGCAAAGGGTCCACAATTCCAGAGACTTACGGCGCCCACAGCCGATTGACCTGTCCCAGAAACAGACGATCCCACCCGGCTTGCGCCGGATGGGACCCTCCGTCCTTGGACGTCTTCTTAGTTCAGATTGTCAGGCCGAAACCCGCGACGGCTCCTCCACGATCGAGAAGCGGACGCCGGCCTTGTGGCGGTTCTCTTCCGAGACCGAGCGCCAGGCATCCTCGGCTTCCTTGCGGGTCTTGAACGGACCCTGCACCTGGGCCGAGCCTTCCACGAGCTTGTGGAAGTTCATCGAACCGAACTCGCCGCCGATCACCCAGAAATTGCTGCCTTTGGTCATTGTCAGTCTCCTGTCGAATAGCGTGGTACGTTAGCCGAACTGGTTCATCGTATTGTGGGCGCCGCCCGCCTTCAGGGCAGCCTCGCCGGCGAAGTATTCCTTGTGGTCGTCGCCGATGTCGGAGCCGGCCATGTTCTGATGCTTGGCGCAGGCGATACCCTGGCGGATCTCGGCGCGCTGCACGTTCTTCACGTAGCCGAGCATGCCCTGGTCGCCGAAATATTCCTTCGCCAGATTGTCGGTCGAGAGCGCCGCCGTGTGGTAGGTCGGCAACGTGATCAGGTGATGGAAGATGCCGGCACGCTTGGCTGAGTCGGCCTGGAAGGTGCGGATGCGCTCGTCGGCTTCCTTCGCCAGCGGCGTATCGTCGTATTCCGGCTTCATCAGCTCGGCACGGTTGTACTTGCTGACGTCCTGGCCGGCTTCCTTCATTGCGTCGTAGACCTGCCAACGGAAGTTGAGGGTCCAGTTGAACGACGGCGAGTTGTTGTAGGCGAGCTTCGCGTTCGGAACCACCTTGCGGATCCGATCGACCATCTTGGCGATCTGCTCGATATGCGGCTTCTCGGTTTCGATCCAGAGCAGGTCGGCTCCGTTCTGCAGCGAGGTGATGCTGTCGAGCACGCAGCGGTCTTCGCCGGTGCCGGGACGGAACTGGTAGAGATTGGAAGGCAGCCGCTTCGGACGCATCATCTTGCCGTTACGGTTGATGATGACGTCGCCGTTGCGGGCGTTCTCCGGCGTGATTTCCTCGCAATCCAGGAAGCTGTTGTACTGATCACCGAGGTCGCCAGGCTTGTGGCTGACGGCGATCTGCTGCGTCAGGCCGGCGCCGAGCGAGTCGGTACGGGTCACGACGACACCGTCTTCGATGCCGAGCTCGAGGAACGCGTGGCGGCAGGCGCGGATCTTCGCCAGGAACACCTCGTGCGGCACGGTGACCTTGCCGTCCTGGTGACCGCACTGCTTTTCGTCCGAGACCTGGTTCTCGATCTGGAGCGCGCAGGCGCCCGCTTCGATCATCTTCTTGGCGAGCAGATAGGTCGCCTCCGCGTTGCCGAAGCCCGCGTCGATGTCGGCGATGACGGGCACGACATGGGTCTGGAAGTTGTCGATCTTCTCGATCAGCTCCTTCTCCCTGGTCTTGTCGCCTTCCTTGCGCGCCTTATCGAGGCTGCGGAAGATGTCGTTCAGCTCACGCGAGTCGGCTTGGCGCAGGAAGGTGTAGAGCTCCTCGATCAGGGCGGGCACCGAGGTCTTCTCGTGCATCGACTGGTCGGGCAGCGGGCCGAATTCGGAGCGCAGCGCCGCGATCATCCAGCCGGACAGGTACAAATAGGTGCGATCGGTCTTGCCGCCGAAGTGCTTCTTGACCGAGATCAGCTTCTGCTGCGCGATGAAGCCGTGCCAGCAGCCCAGCGACTGGGTGTACTTGGTCGGATCGTTGTCATAGGCCGCCATGTCGGCCCGCATCAAAGCCGCGGTGTAGCGGGCGATGTCCAGGCCGGTCTTGAAGCGGTTCTGCAGGCGCATGCGCGCGACGGCCTCGGCCGACACCCCGTTCCAGGTCGGCTGGGTCTTGAGGAGCGCCTGGGCTGCCTCGATCTCGCTCTGATACGAGGCCGGGCTCTGCAGGGCGTTGATGCCACGGGGCTGGTAATTCATCTGCTCGATCCTTTCGCTGATGACAACTCAACTTGTCATCGACATTTTTGACAGTGCATTGCGAAATGCGTGTCATGAGCTAAACGCCAGAAAGCGAAGTTCGTACAGAGGCCTTGTATTCGAATGGTGATGTCATGTAACATCAGAACATGTAATAGATGTTATTTTGTAAATCTTGTAAAGAATATGAGTCAACAAGACTGTCCTTGATGTGCCTGTTATTCCGTTGGGAGATCTGAAAATGCCCGCCGTATCAGGGAAAAAACTGTTCGTCGGCCCGCGCTTCCGGCGGATCCGGCAGCAATTGGGGCTGTCGCAGACCCAGATCGCCGAGGGGCTCGGGATCTCGCCGAGCTACGTCAACCTGATCGAGCGCAACCAGCGCCCGGTGACGGCGCAGATCCTGCTGCGGCTGGCCGAGACCTATGACCTCGACCTGCGCGACCTCGCGACCGCCGACGAGGACCGCTTCTTCGCCGAGCTGAACGAGATCTTCTCCGATCCGCTGTTCCGCCAGATCGACGTTCCCAAGCAGGAACTGCGCGACCTTGCCGAGCTCTGTCCCGGCGTCACCCATGCGCTGCAACGGCTCTATGCCGCCTATGCCGAGGCCCGCCAGGGCGAGACCTTGGCCGCGGCGCACATGGCCGACCGCGACGTCGGCACGCGCTATGAGGCCAATCCCGTCGAGCGCGTGCGCGAGCTGATCGAGGCCAACCGCAATTATTTTCCGGAGCTGGAGCAGGCCGCGGAGACGCTTCGCGACGAACTGAACGTGCCGGCCGAAGGGCTCTATGCCGCGCTATCCGCACGCCTGCGCGAAAAGCATTCGATCCAGACCCGCATCATGCCGGTCGACGTGATGCGCGAGACGCTCAGGCGTTTCGACCGCCATCGCCGCCAGCTCCTGATCTCCGAGCTGGTCGATCCGCCCGGCCGCGCGTTCCAGCTCGCCTTCCAGCTGGGCCTGGGCGAATGCGCGCAAGCCCTGGAGACCATCATCGGCCGCGCCGGCCCGCTCGACGACGCGCCACGCCGCCTGTTCCGCATCACGCTCGCCAACTATTTTGCGGCGGCCGTGATGATGCCCTACCCGGCCTTCCTCGCCGCGGCGGAGGCCTTGAACTACGACATCCACGTGCTGGCGCAGCGCTTCAACTCCGGCTTCGAGCAGGTCTGCCATCGCCTCACCACGCTGCAACGGCCGAACGCGCGCGGCATTCCGTTCTTCCTGCTGCGCGTCGACAATGCCGGCAACGTGTCGAAACGCTTTTCGTCCGGCACGTTCCCGTTCTCGAAATTCGGCGGCACCTGTCCGTTGTGGAACGTGCACTCGACCTTCGACACGCCGGATCGCCTGTTGAAGCAGGTGATTGAGCTGTCCGACGGCACGCGCTATTTCTCGATCGCGCAGATGGTGCGACGCCCCGTCGCGCCGCATCCGCTGCCGCAGCCGCGCTTCGCCATCGGCCTCGGCTGCGAGATCCGTCACGCCGCCCGCCTCGTCTACGCCTCCGGCCTGGATTTGGAGAAAACGGAGGGCACGCCGATCGGCGTCAACTGCCGCCTCTGCGAACGCGAAAACTGCGCCCAGCGCGCCGAGCCGCCGATCACGCGCACGCTGATTTTGGATGAGACGACAAGACGGGTGTCGAGTTTCGCGTTCTCGAATGCACGGGAGTTGTGAGGCACACCGCTGTCATGCCCCGCGACCCGGCTACGCCAAGGCTTCGCCGCGGCTGCGGTCCAGGGGCGCCGAAGCTTTAGCGTAGGCGGCAGGCGGGGCATCCAGTACGCCGCGGCTTATCGGTTCGATCACAGCCGTCTCGGAGTACTGGATCGCCCGGTCAAGCCGGGCGATGACAGTTGAGTGTGAGGCGAGAGCGATCCGTCCACCTACGCCAGCGTATGCACGATCACCGGCCCGGCTGCGGCGCTCGCGTGCCCTGCGAGCAGCGGCCCCAGATCCTTCTCGATCCAGGCGATCGCTCGCCGGTTCGCCTCCTCCGCCTGCTCGAACTTGTCGAAGATGGAGATGGCGGTGACCGTGTCGTCGCCGGCATAGACGACGTAGTAGGCACGGAAACCGTCGACGTCGCTGATGATCGGAACGGCGCCGTCCTTGATGCGGCGCGCCAGCTCTTCGGCGCTCCCGCTTTTCGCCTTGGCCTGACGGATGGCGGCATACATGGCATCCTCCTCCGGCTATTGCTGTCGGGCATGTGCCCGGCTTCGATCCTACGCCGAAGCGCGCGACCAATCCACGCTTGGTTAACCCGCCACTAATCCATTCCCGCGATCTGCAACCAACGGTTAAGCACGCCTCAACATCGGTGCCTTAGTCTCGCCCCACTCACTTTTCGCAAACGGCGGCGGCCTATTCTGCCGGGTGAAGTGACAACAGGGGGTTCATCATGCGCGCTGCGCTGCTGCTGACCGCGACCGTTGTGGGCGCGCTCTTCGCCAATCCATCCCATGCCGGATCGCTCGACGCGTCGGCCGGGGCAGCGCAGGTGCTGCCGCCGGGCTTCCAGAGCTACCGCGGCTACATGTTCGACCTGACGGAGAATTCCGAGCGCAAGGACGTCGACAAGCTCACCGACAATCTGAAGCAGCAGATCGACGTCGTCGAGGCTTCCGGCCTGTCGCCGCGCGTGCTGCGCTTCTTCCACACCGTTCCGATCGTCGCGAGCGAGCTCGCCTGCCTCGACGAAGGCGCCGCGACCGCATGCTACGGCCGGGTCACGCCGGATATCCAGCGCACCGCACCCCGGACGCTGACGGTCTGGGACCCCGACAAGCAGCGCTGGACCAATCCGAACGCCGTCGACCTCGCGGTCGATTCGGGCCTCGGCGTGATCATGCTGCGGCCGGACATGATGCGCTACGAGAAGGAAGCCGTGCTGCTGCACGAGCTGCTGCACGCCTATCACGCGCGGCTGTTGCCGGACGGCTACGCCAACAAGGGCGTGATCGGCTATTTCGCCC
Source organism: Bradyrhizobium sp. 482_C4_N1_8 (assembly GCF_052075965.1). Lineage (NCBI taxonomy): Bacteria > Pseudomonadati > Pseudomonadota > Alphaproteobacteria > Hyphomicrobiales > Nitrobacteraceae > Bradyrhizobium > Bradyrhizobium sp. 482_C4_N1_8. The sequence goes on from NZ_CP197231.1 coordinate 7,359,297, forward strand.
TTGCCAAGTCCAAGGACCTGTTGCCCAAGGAATCCTATGCGATGAAGAATCCCATGGAATTCTTTGCCGTGACCGCCAGCATCTTCCTGGCCGGCAAGAGCGAATTCCACGACCCGAAGTCGCGCGAGGCGCTCAAGGAGAAGATGCCGGACTATTACAAATATCTGGTCGGCGTGTTCGGCTTCGACCCCGATCCGGCACCGGCGAGCGGACCGGTTGCCTCGCTGAAATAAGGCGTCTGCGCCAAGCCACCCCAGAAAGCCGCGCAAAAATGCGCGGCTTTTTTGGTTTGGTAACCGGAAGCTGCGGATGACGCACCGCCGGGAATTGCCAAGGCGGGGCCCGATCTGCATAGTCCCGCCCGCATCGATACCGTTTTAAGAGGATAGAACAACATGGCGGACGCCGACCTGGATGTCGTGATCCGGCAACTGGCCAGACAGCTGCATACGGGCCTTTTGACCCGCGCCAAGGAGCGCCGGGATCGCTTCAACGGCCTTGCGGCCAAGGCCAAGGGCAAGGAGACCGGCGACCGCTTCAAGATGATGGCCAAGGCCACGATGGAGCAGGCCACCGCCGCCGCCAAGCGCCTCCAGATGTCCGCCGACAACGTCGCCGACAGCTACGCCCGCTCGATGCGCCTCGTCGCCAGCACGCCGATCCCGGCGAAGGTGGAGAAGAAGGCGAAGGAGAAGCCGGTGAAAAAGGCGAAGAAGGCCAAAGCCAAGAAAGCGAAGTAAGCGCGCACTTTCTTCCTTCTCCCCTTGTGGGAGAAGGTGGCATAGGCGGCCTTCGGCCGCCGTTCTTAAGAACGCCGAAGCGAAGCTTCGGCTATGGCGCCGGATGAGGGGTTCTTTCCGCGTACTCGTCTGCGAGAGGATCAATCGTGGAGAGATACCCCTCACCCGTCTCGCCGCTATCGCGGCGAGCCACCCTCTCCCGCAAGGGGAGAGGGTTGCAGCGGCGAATGCGGCTCTAGATATCTCTACCGCCTCGGCGCGGGGGCCTGGTTCGGCTCGGCGCTCGCGAGCTCGGCGAGCTTGGCGCGGGCTGCGTCGCGGGTGCGGTCGTCCTTGCCGGCCGGCAGCGCGAGAGCGGCTTCGAAATCGGCGCGTGCGTCGTCGGCCTGGCCGCGGGCGAGGAATGCAAGGCCGCGGTCGAGGCGGGCCTGCGCATCCGACGGGTCGAGACGGACCGCCGTGTTGTAGCTCAGGATGGCGCGATCGAGATCGCCGGTGGCGGCGAGCGCGAGACCGCGTTGGTGATAGGGCGCGGCGTGCCTGGGATCATGCGCGATCGCCTCGTCGTAATCCTCGATGGCAAGCTCCAGGTCGCCGTTCTGCCGGCGCGCCTGCGCCCGGTCGCGATACAGCGAGGCGCGGTTGGGATTGAGGTGGATGGCCTCGTCGAAATCCGCGATCGCCCGCCGCCAGTCGCCGTGGCGCAACGCGATCCGTCCGCGCCCTTCATAGGCGAACGCGATCAGCGATCCCCGCAGCGGCGAGAATCCGATCACCGCCGAGCAGATGTCGGGCTCGTCCTCGTCCCCGCAATTGACGACCGTGTGCGTGGACAGGCCAATGAGCACGCCCAGGACGATCAACAATGGTACCGCAGCTTTGGTCATCTTCGACCGTGGCAGGCAGAGGACCGGCCACGCATCCCCTTTCGAAGGAACAGTCTCGCCATGGTGTTAACACCGGCCGGGACCATCCTGTGTGCGCCAGGTCACAAAAGCCGGTCACAAAGCCGGGCGCGATTCCGGCCGGTTCCGCATCAGCCCCAAGGGCCACGGGAAGGACCAGGTGAAGGGCCGCGTGAGGACGACTGCCCCCACGGGCTCCGCGGCGGATAGTTTTCGTTGGCGCCGACCGACGGAGATGCCTGCGCGCCGAGCTCGGCCGCGAGCTGCTGGAGCGCCGCGATGCGGTTCTGCGTCGAAGGATGGGTGGCGAACAGATTGTCCACACCATGGCCCGACAGCGGGTTGATGATGAACATGTGCGCGGTCGCGGGGTTTCTCTCGGCATCGTAGTTCGGGACCTGATGCGCGGCGCCTTCGATCTTCAGCAGCGCCGACGCCAGCCACATTGGCTGGCCCGCAATGCGCGCGCCGAGATTGTCCGCGGCGTATTCGCGGGTACGGCTGATCGCCATCTGCACCAGCATGGCGCCGATCGGGGCGAGGATCATCATCAGGATCGAGCCGACGATGCCGGGGCCGTTGTTGTCGCGATGGCCGCCGAAGAACATGCCGAACTGCGCCAGCATCGAGATCGCGCCGGCGATGGTCGCGGTAACAGTCATCAGCAGCGTGTCGTGATGCTTGATATGCGCGAGCTCGTGCGCGATCACGCCGGCAAGTTCCTCGCGGCTGAGCTGATGCACAAGGCCGGTGGTGACGGCGACCGCGGCATTCTGCGGGTTGCGCCCGGTCGCGAACGCGTTGGGCTGCGCCTCGTCCATTACGAACACACGCGGCATCGGCAGCGAGGCGCGGCCCGCAAGCTCGGCGACGAGCCCGACCAGCTCCGGCGCGCTGGCGCGGTCGACCTCATGGGCGCCGTACATGCGGAGCACCATGCGGTCGGAGTTCCAGTAGGTGAAGAGATTGGTCGCGGCGGCAATGACGAGCGCGATCATGGCGCCGGTGGCACCGCCGATCAGATAGCCGACGCCCATGAACAGGGCGGTGAGGCCGGCGAGCAGCATTGCGGTACGCAGATAGTTCATGGCCGTCTCCCAGGGCGGCCGCGGGCAAACCTCTGGCCGGCGCTATTCAGGTAGGGATGACCCCGGCCCGGGTGCAAGGTTTCAAGGTGCGTCGCGGGGCCGCGGCTATGCCCAACATTGCATTTCCGTCATGCCCGGGCTTGTCCCGCCTGCGCGGCCGAAGCCGCTTCGGCGCGGCGAAGGCCCGGGCATCCACGTTCTTCCTCTACACAAGGCCCGAAAGGCGTGGATGGCTGGGACAAGCCCGGCCATGACGAAGGGATGGTTTGAGGCGCTCAATTCACTTAAGCTTTAGCAAGATTCCACACGCGCCCTTCTCCCCGCCGGAAACCTCATGCTCCAGACCCGATTTGCGATCGCGGCCGCCGCTCTGCTCGCCTTCGCCCTCCCCGCCTCCGCCCAGTTCGCGCCACCACCCGCCAAGCCCATCGCGCCCAAAGCCACAACCCCGTCGCCGCGCGCGGCCTCGTGCCACAATGGCACGAGCTTCGATCGCTTCCTGGCCGACGTGAAAAAGCAGGCCGTTACCGCCGGCGTGTCGCAGCGGACGATATCGGAAGCCTCGCCCTACCTCGTCTACGACCAGGGCATCGTCAATCGCGACCGCGGCCAGCGCGTGTTCGGCCAGCTCTTCACCGAATTTGCCGGCCGCATGGCCGCGCCCTATCGCATGCAGAACGGCCAGCAGCACATCAAGAGCCACGCGGCTGCGTTCGCACGCGCCGAAAAGGAATACGGCGTGCCGCCGGCGGTGATCGCCGCGTTCTGGGGCCTCGAGAGCGATTTCGGCGTCAACATGGGCAATCTGCCGACGCTGAAATCACTGGTGTCGCTGGCCTATGACTGCCGGCGCTCGGAGATGTTCGTGAACGAGACCATCGCCGCGCTGAAGATCATCGATCGTGGCGATCTCACACCCGACGAGATGGTCGGCTCCTGGGCCGGCGAGCTCGGGCAGACGCAATTCCTGCCCGTGCATTACGTCAACTACGCCGTCGACTATGACGGCGACGGACGGCGCGATCTCTTGCGCAGCGAGGACGACGTGATCGGCTCGACCGCGAACTACATCGCCAACGGATTGAAGTGGCGGCGCGGCGAGCCGTGGCTCGAAGAGATCAAGGTGCCGCAGAACCTGCCCTGGGATCAGACCGACCTCACGGTGCAGCAGCCGCGCTCGAAATGGTCGCAGTTGGGAGTCACCTATCCCGACGGCCGTCCGCTGCCGAACGACAATCTCGCGTCGTCCGTGCTGCTGCCGATGGGACGCAATGGACCTGCCTTCATGGCGTATGCGAATTTCGCGGCCTACACCGAGTGGAATAATTCGCTGATCTATTCGACCACCGCGGGTTATCTCGCCACGCGCATCGCGGGCGCGGCTCCGATGCGCAAGCCGGCCCAACCGGTCGCGCAACTGCCGTTCAACGAACTCAAGCAATTGCAGCAGCTCCTGGTCCAGGCCGGCTTCAACGTCGGCAAGGTCGACGGTGTGCTGGGCCAGCAGAGCCGTGCCGCCGTGAAGGCGATGCAGATCAAATACGGCCTGCCCGCCGATTCCTGGCCGACCGCCGAGCTGCTCGCGCGGATGCGCGGCGGCACGGCCCAGGCGCAGCCGGCGGGGATGGTGCGCTAAGGCCTCTACTCTCCGTCATGCCCCGCGAAGGCGGGGCATCCAGTACTCCGAGACAGCGCGGCCGGAATCGAACCGCTGCGGCGTACTGGATCGCCCGCCTTCGCGGGCGATGACACTGCGGGTGTGGCTCGCTAGAATTTTCGCACCGCACAAGCCGCTCTCGCGATTGTAATTTTCTGTGATGCTCCCATGTGAGTGGCTCAGGTTTCTCCTGAGATTTCCCATTCACAAGCGAGCATCACATGTCCTTCCACGACGCCGTCGTCCCCGCGTACTTGCAAATGCTGAACAGCCTGACCGGCCTGCTCACCAAGGCTGAGGCGCATTGCGCGGCCAAAAAGATCGACCCGGGCGTCCTGCTCGGCTCGCGCCTCTTCCCGGACATGCTGCCGCTGTCGAAGCAGATCCAGCTCGCCAGCGATTTCGCCGCCAAGGGCTGCGCCAGGCTGACCCATAGCGAGGTGCCTTCGATGCCCGACACGGAAAAGACGTTTGAGGAGCTGAAGCAGCGGCTCGCCAAGACGATCGACTACGTGAAATCGTACAAGCCGGAGCAGTTCGAAGGCGCCGACACCAAGGACGTGACCTTCCCGGCGGGCCCGGACCGGACCATGACGCTCAAGGGCCAGCAGTTCTTCAGCGGGGTCTCGCTGCCGAACTTCTATTTCCACGCCACCACCGCTCACGGCATCATGCGTCACAACGGCGTCGAGATCGGCAAGCGCGATTTCCTCGGCGCGAACTGAGGGATCGCAGGCCGTGGAAGCGCAAATCCGCTGTCATGGCCGGGATTGCACATGAATCATGCTACGCGGGCCAGGCCGCGTAGCTCGCCTGCACTTTCCGTATGGCTCCTCCCTTGCGCTGATTGTCGCGATGCACAAGTGTTCGTGATCTCTCACCGCCTGGAAGCATTCCCATGAGCCGCCCGACCAAATTGCTAGAGACCTACAAGCTCGGCCCGATCACGCTGGCCAACCGCCTCGTGATGGCGCCGCTGACGCGCAACCGCGCAGCGCCCGGCACGTTCGTGCCGAGCCCGCTTGCCGCCGATTATTACGGCCAGCGCGCCTCCGCAGGTCTCCTGGTCACCGAAGCGAGCCAGATCTCACAGCAGGGCCAGGGCTACCAGGACACGCCCGGCATCTACAGCAAGGACCAGGTCGCCGGCTGGCGCAAGGTCACCGACCGCGTGCATGAGCGCGGCGGCAAGATCTTCATCCAGCTCTGGCATGTCGGCCGCATCTCGCATGTCGATCTCCAGGCCAATGGCGCAGCCCCGGTGGCGCCGAGCGCGATCCGCGCCAAGGGCAAGACCTTTGTCAACGGCACTTTTGCCGACGTCTCCGAACCCCGCGCGCTCGAGCTCTCCGAACTTCCCGGCATCATCGATGACTTCAAGCGCGCCACCAAGAATGCGCTCGAGGCCGGATTCGACGGCGTCGAAATCCACGGCGCCAACGGCTATCTGCTCGACCAGTTCGCAAGGGACGGTGCCAACAAGCGCACCGATGCTTACGGCGGCTCCATCGAGAACCGCGCGCGGCTGATGCTGGAGGTTTCCAGGGCTGTTGCCGCCGAGGCCGGCGCCGACCGCACCGGCATCCGCATCTCGCCGGTGACGCCAGCCAACGACCTCTCCGACTCCAATCCGCAGGCCTTGTTCGATCACATCGTCGACGGTCTCAACGCGCTCAAGCTCGTCTATCTGCACGTGGTCGAAGGCGCCACCGGCGGCCCGCGCGACATCGCGCCGTTCGACTATGCGGGCCTGCGCAAGCGCTTCACCGGCGCCTACATCGCCAACAACGGCTACGACTTCGATCTCGCGACCAAGGTGCTGGACGCGAACGCGGCCGATCTCATTGCCTTCGGCAAGCCGTTTATCTCCAACCCCGACCTGGTCGAGCGGCTGAAGACGGGCGCGGCGCTGAACGACTGGGACAAGAACACGTTCTACGGCGGCGGCGCGAAGGGCTACACGGATTATCCGACGCTCGCGGCCGAGCCGGCGGAGTAAGTACCAACCACACGACGGCTGTCATGCCCCGCGAAGGCGGGGCATCCAGTACGCCGCGGCTCTTCGGTTCAATCACGACCGTCTCTGGAATACTGGATCGCCCGATCAAGTCGGGCGATGACAGCGAGTGTGTAGTCGGCACAATCGCCATTCTCGACATCCGCCAGGAAAAAGGCCGGGATCGCTCCCGGCCTTTCGTGTTTGATGACGCTATGCGCCGCTTACTTCGCTTCCGCGCGCTTGGGCGGGGATGCCGGCCACGACTTGATCAGCGTGTCGTAGTCGACCGTCTCACCCTTCGGCTTCTCGTTGGCGAGCTTGCGCTGCGGTGCGATGGTGCCGTCCTTCTGGGCCTTGGCGTACCAGTACTCGGCGGTCTCCTTCTTGTGCAGCTTCGGACCGCAGGCGCCCTGCACGCCGGACTTCTCGAGGCGCTCCATGACGGAGTCCTGAGCGGCCGCGAGTGCATCCATCGCGGCTTGCGGCGTCTTCGCACCGGACGACGCATCGCCGATGTTCTGCCACCAGAGCTGCGCGAGCTTCGGATAGTCAGGCACGTTGTTGCCGGTCGGGGTCCACTGCACGCGCGCGGGCGAGCGGTAGAACTCGATCAGGCCGCCGAGCTTCGGCGCACGCTCGGTGAACGACTTGTCCCAGATGTCGGATTCACGGATGAAGGTGAGACCGACATGGCTCTTCTTCAGCGACACCGTCTTGGAGACGATGAACTGGAGATAGAGCCAGGCCGCCTTGCGGCGGTCAGCCGGGGTCGACTTCAACAGCGTGAGCGAGCCGGCGTCCTGGTAGCCGAGCTTCATGCCTTCCTTCCAGTACGAGCCGTGCGGCGACGGAGCCATACGCCATTTCGGCGTACCGTCCGCGTTCATCACGGCGATGCCCGGCTTCACCATGTCGGCGGTGAAGGCGGTGTACCAGAACATCTGCTGGGCGATGTTGCCCTGCGCCGGCACGGGACCGGACTCGGAGAAGGTCATGCCCTGGGCCTGCGGCGGAGCATACTTCTTCATCCACTCGAGGTACTTGGTGATCGAGTAGACCGCGGCCGGACCGTTGGTGTCGCCACCGCGATCGACCGAGGAGCCGACCGGACGGCAGCCTTCCATGCGGATGCCCCATTCGTCGACCGGCAGACCGTTCGGAATGCCCTTGTCACCGTTGCCGGCCATCGACAGCCAGGCGTCGGTGAAACGCCATCCGAGCGACGGGTCCTTCTTGCCATAGTCCATATGGCCGTAGACCTTGACGCCGTTGATCTCCTTGATGTCGTTCGTGAAGAACTCGGCGATGTCTTCATAGGCCGACCAGTTCACGGGCACGCCGAGCTCGTAGCCATACTTGGCCTTGAACTTGGCCTTGTAGTCCGCGTTGGTGAACCAGTCGTAGCGGAACCAATAGAGGTTCGCGAACTGCTGGTCGGGCAGCTGATAGAGTTTGCCGTCCGGCGCGGTGCCGAACGACTTGCCGATGAAGTCGTTGACGTCGAGCTGGGGATCGGTGACGTCCTTGCCCTCGCCGGTCATGTAGTCCGACAGCGCGATGGTCTGGCCGTAGCGGAAGTGTGTGCCGATCAGATCGGAATCGTTGATCCAGCCGTCATAGACGTTCTTGCCGGACTGCATCTGGGTCTGCAGCTTCTCGACGACGTCACCTTCCTGGATGATGTCGTGCTTGAGCTTGATGCCGGTGAGCTCGGAGAACGCCTTTGCCAGCGTCTGCGACTCGTATTCGTGGGTCGCGATGGTCTCGGAGACGACGTTGATCTCCATGCCCTTGAAGGGCTCGGCGGCCTTGGCGAACCACTCCAGCTCCTTCTTCTGCTCGTCCTTTGACAGCGTCGAGGGCTGGAATTCCGCAATCCACTTCTGGATCGCGGCGTCGTCGGCGGCGCGGACCGGCGCCGAGACGGCGAACGACACCGCCACGATGGCGGCGGCGCTGGACATGGTCAGAAAGCTATTCTTGGTCAATGGACCTTTCCTTCTCCTAAACTGTCGCATGTTGTTCCTCCGTTGCAGCGACAAAATTTTATACAGGCCCGGGTTGCCCCCGGATCTGGCCGTCCCTTCGCGAGCTTCAGACCGTGCGAAAAATGAGCACGGCCGTGGCCAGCGAAATCCCACTTGCGAGCCACAGGCTCGAAATCTCAAAACCTTCCTCGCCGATCGGCAGGGTGGCGAGCGTGTCGGTGCCGGCGAAGGCGATCCACAGAAGGTGGATGACGGCCGCCGTGATCAAGGAGATGAACAGGCGGTCGCCCCGCGTCGTCGGAATGCTGAGCACGCCGACGCGCTCGGCTTCGGGATAGACCGCGGCGAGGCACGTCATGACCGCGAGGGTGGAGGCGAGCGCCACGAAGAAGATCGCCGTCGGCAGCGTCCAGGCCATCCATGCAATAGATTCCATCGATGCCTCCCTAGACCCGACCGAGCGCGAAACCGCTCGCGATGTAATTGCGGACGAACCAGATCACGAGCGCGCCTGGGATGATGGTAAGCACGCCGGCCGCGGCCAGCAGGCCCCAGTCCATGCCCGCAGCCGACACCGTACGCGTCATGATCGCCGCGATCGGTTTTGCCTGCACCGAGGTCAGCGTCCGCGCGAGCAGGAGCTCGACCCAGGAAAACATGAAGCAGAAGAAGGCGGCGACGCCGATGCCGCTCGCGATCAGCGGCACCAGGATCCTGATGAAGAAGCGCGGAAAGGAATAGCCGTCGAGGAAGGCGGTCTCGTCGATCTCGCGCGGCACGCCGGAGACGAAGCCTTCGAGGATCCACACCGCCAGCGGAACGTTGAAGATGCAATGCGCGAGCGCGACCGCCCACGGCGTATCGAACAGGCCGATCGCCGAATAGAGGTTGAAGAACGGCAGCGCATAGACCGCCGCCGGGGCCATGCGGTTCGACAGCAGCCAGAAGAACAGGTGCTTGTCGCCGAGGAAGCGGTAGCGCGAGAACGCGTAGGCCGCGGGCAGCGCCACCGAGATCGAGATGATGGTGTTGAGGACGACGTATTTGAGCGAGTTGATGTAGCCGGAGTACCAGCTCTCGTCGGTGAAGATGCGCTTGTAATGCTGCAGCGTCGGCGCATGTGGCCACAGCGTCATCGTCGAGACGATTTCTGCGTTGGTCTTGAAGCTCATGTTGACGAGCCAGTAGATCGGCAACAACAGGAAGATCAGAAACAGCGCCATGATGACGCGGCGGCCGGGAATTGAGTGCATCAGGCCACTCCTTCCTTTGGCTTGAGTGCAGTCACGGGCTTGAGCACGGCCGAAGGCTTGGGCTCCGTCGCCGGCTCGGTCTCGGCCTGGACTTTGCGTTCGACGCCGGCATTGGTCATGACGGTATAGAAGATCCAGCAGACGATCAGGATGATCAGATTATAGACCAGCGAGAGCGCCGCGGCCTTGCCGAGGTCGAACTGGCCGAGCGCGATCTTGACGAGCTCGATCGACACGAAGGTCGTCGAGTTGCCGGGTCCGCCACCCGTCACCACGAACGGCTCGGTGTAGATCATGAACGAGTCCATGAAGCGCAGCAGCACGGCGATCAGGAGCACGCGGTTCATCTTCGGCAGCTGGATCGCCTTGAACACAGCCCAGCGCGAGGCGCCGTCGATCTGAGCTGCCTGGTAATAGGCCTCGGGGATCGACTTCAGGCCGGCGTAGCACAGCAGCGCGACCAGGCTGGTCCAGTGCCAGACGTCCATCACGATGACGGTAACCCAGGCATCGACGGCGTTGGAGACGTAGTTGTAGTCGATGCCGATCGCATTGAGCACATAGCCCATCAGACCGATGTCGGGCCGGCCGAAGATCTGCCAGATCGTGCCGACCACGTTCCACGGAATCAGCAGCGGCAGCGCGAGGATGACGAGGCAGGCCGCCACCGTCCAGCCCTGACGCGGCATCGACAGCGCGATGACGATGCCGAGCGGCACCTCGATCGCGAGGATCACCATCGAGAAGAACAGATTGCGGCCGAGCGAGGCGAGGAATCGGCCGCCGAGATCGGTCGATGGATCGAGCAGCTCCTTGAACCAGCCGACGCCGTTCCAGAAGAACTGGTTGTTGCCGAAGGTGTCCTGCATCGAATAGTTCACGACCGTCATCAGCGGCAGCACCGCCGAGAAGGCCACGACCAGGAACACCGGCAGCACCAGGAACCAGGCTTTTTGGTTGACGGTCTTGTCCATCAGGCGGCTCCCTCCACCAGAAGGCTGTCGGCATAGACGTGGACATGCGCCGGATCGAACTTCAGCCCGGCGGTACCGTCCGCGCTGGTGAAGCCCGCCGGCGCGCGCGCCGCGATCTTGGCCTCGCCGATGCGGACGCGCGCGAAGCGGATGCGGCCGAGGTCGTCGATGCGGTCGATCTTCGCACTGAGCAATCCGGGTGCGGGCGCGACGGCGTCGACAAACTCCGGACGCACGCCGATCTCGATCTTGGCGCCGGCTGGCAGGCTGTCATAGCTGCGGTTGAGCGCGATGACATTCCCGCCGATGCGCGCCTCGCGACCCTTCACCTCGGCCGGCAGGATGTTCATGCCGGGCGAGCCGATGAAATAGCCCACGAACGTATGCGCCGGCTTGTCGAACAGCTCGGCGGGCGTGCCGCTCTGCACCACGCGGCCGTCATGCATGACGACAACGGTGTCGGCGAAGGTCAGCGCCTCGGTCTGGTCGTGGGTGACGTAGATCATCGTCAGGTCGAGCTCGCGATGCAACGCCTTCAGCTTGGAACGGAGCTGCCATTTCAGCTCGGGATCGATCACGGTCAGCGGCTCGTCGAACAGCACGGCGGCGACGTCGGAGCGGACCAGGCCGCGGCCGAGCGAGATTTTTTGCTTGGCATCCGCCGTGAGGCGCGTCGCCTTGCGATTGAGATAGGGCTCAAGGTCGAGCAGGCGGCCGATCTCGGCGACGCGCTTGTCGATCTCGGCCTTCGGCACGCCGCGGTTCTTAAGCGGGAACGCCAGGTTCTGCCCCACCGTCATGGTGTCGTAGATCACCGGAAACTGGAACACCTGGGCGATGTTGCGCTTCTGGGTTGACAGCGGTGTGATGTCCTGGCCGTCGAACAGGATTTTCCCCCGCGACGGCGTGATGATGCCGGAGATGACGTTGAGCAGCGTGGTCTTGCCGCAACCGGACGGGCCGAGCAGCGCGTAAGCACCGCCCTGCCGCCAGGTCATGGTCACCGGCTTCAGCGCAAAGCTGTCCTGCGGCGCATCATTGCCGCCGTAAGAGTGGGCGAGATCGACGAGGTCAATGCGGGCCATGTCGCATCTCCCCCTTACGAGCTCGGCGCGGCGACCAGACGGTCGGCCGCGTCGAAGACGAAGATATCATTGGGATCGAGCACGGCATCGATGGTCTGGCCGGGCTCAAACTCGTGCACGCCGTGCAGCACTGCCACCCAGTTCGATCCGTCGCGGGTCAGATGCACAAAACTCTCCGAACCGGTGATCTCGGTCACCGTCACCGTGGCGTGGAAGGCGTGGCGGTCGGTCTCGCCATTGGCGAGGGCGAGCTGATGCGCGCGGAAGCCGACGCGATAGGCGCCGTCGGCGAGCGATGAATAGAGCCCGGAGGCCGGCGCGGCGATGCCGCCTGCATATTGCACAGAGCCGTTCTTTTTCTCGATGCCGACGAGGTTGAGCGGCGGATCGGAGAACACCTGAGCGACACGCAGCGTCTGCGGACGGCGGTAGACGTTCGGCGTCTCGCCGATCTGGAGCGCCTGCCCCTCCCACATGCAGACCGTGTTGCCGCCGAGCAGCAGCGCCTCGGTCGGCTCGGTCGTGGCATAAACGAAGATCGCGCCGGACGCCTCGAAGATGCGCGGCAGCTCGGTACGAAGCTCCTCGCGCAGCTTGTAGTCGAGATTGGCGAGCGGTTCGTCGAGCAGCACGAGATCGGCGCCCTTCACCAGCGCGCGCGCCATCGCGGTGCGCTGCTGCTGGCCGCCGGAGAGCTGGAGCGGCGTGCGTTTCAGGAACGGCTCGAGCCGGAGCAGCCGCGCGGCTTCCGCCACGCGCTTCTCGATCTCTTCGCGCGGCTTGCCCTGCACGCGCAAGGGCGAAGCGATGTTCTCGTAGACCGTGAGCGAGGGGTAGTTGATGAACTGCTGATAGACCATCGCGACCGAACGCTTGCGCACGTCGACGCCGGTGACGTCCTTGCCGTTGACCAGCACCTTGCCCGTCGTCGGCTTGTCGAGGCCGGCGAGCAGCCGCATGATCGAGGTCTTGCCTGACAGCGTCGGCCCGAGCAGCACGTTGAGCGTCCCGCTCTCGAGCGTCAGCGAGACGTCGCGGATGTGCGGTATCCCCTCGACGGTCCGGGTCACATGATCGAGCGTCACGGTCATGGGCGTCCTCCCGCTTCCAGCAGGGGACTTTGCGGCACAGCGTGGGTTGCAATCCAGTCGTTCAATGCAGCAACCTCGTCGGCAGATAGTCGCAGGCCAAGTTTGGAGCGGCGCCAGACGATGTCTTCCGCCGTGACCGCCCATTCATTGGCCATGAGGTAGCGGACCTCGCGTTCGGTCAGTGTCGCGCCGAAGGCCTGGCCGAGATCGGCGACCGACTTGGCATCACCAAGCAGCTTGATGGCGCGGGTACCATAGGCGCGCGCGAGGCGCCGGGCATGCTCATGGCTGAGGAAGGGATAGCCGCGCTGGAGCTCGGCGATCAGGCCGTCGACGTCGGACACGCCCATGTCCCCGCCGGGCAGCGGCCATTTGCCGGTCCAGCCTTCGCGCGCTTTCGCACTGCGAAGATAGGGCGCGAGCCGTTCCAGCGCCTCTTCGGCGAGTCGGCGGTAGGTCGTAATCTTGCCGCCATAGATCGAGAGCAGCGGCACGCCGCCGGGTGTGTCGAGCTCGAACACGTAGTCGCGCGTCGCGGCCTTGGCTTCGCTGGCGCCGTCGTCATAAAGCGGCCGCACGCCGGAATAGGTCCAGACCACGTCCGCCGAAGTCACCGGCTTGGCCAGGTATTCGCTCGCGGCGGCGCAGAGGTACTCGATCTCTTCGGGCGTCGCCTTCACCTTGGAGGGATCGCCGTCATAATCGCGATCGGTGGTGCCGATCAGCGTGAAATCGTCCTGGTACGGGATCACGAAGATGATGCGGCCGTCGGCGTTCTGGAACATGTAGGCGCGGTCGTGGTCGTAGAGCTTTTTGACTACGATGTGCGACCCCTGCACCAGGCGCACCTTGGCCTTCGCGTTCACGCCAGCGCCGCGGCCGAGCACATCCTCGACCCAGGGGCCGCCGGCATTGACCACCGCGCGGGCCTGGATCTGCGAACGCTCGCCGGTCAGCGTGCTGACCATGCTGACGGTCCAGATGCCGCCGGACTGCTTGATATCCGTCGCGCGGGTGCGGGTGCGGATCTCGGCGCCCTTGTCCGCGGCATCGCGCGCGTTGAGCACGACGAGACGGGCGTCGTCGACGAAGCAGTCGGAATATTCGAACGCGCGGCTGTAGCGGTTCGGGATCAGCGGGCGGCCGACCTCGTCACGCCTGAGATCGACCGAACGCGTCGCCGGCAACAGGTGCCGGCCGCCGATATGGTCATAGAGGAAGAGGCCGAGGCGCAGCAGCCAGGCCGGACGCAGGCCGGCGTGATGCGGCAAAACGAAACGCAGGGGATGGATGATATGGGGCGCGATGCCCCAAAGGATCTCGCGCTCGATCAGCGCCTCGCGGACCAGGCGAAACTCGTAATATTCGAGATAGCGCAGGCCGCCATGCACCAGCTTGGTCGACCAGGACGAGGTCCCGCTCGCCAGATCGTTCATTTCGCACAGGAAAACCGTGTTGCCCCGGCCCACCGCGTCGCGCGCGATGCCGCAGCCGTTAACACCGCCTCCGATAATGGCGAGGTCGAAAATACGCTCCAACAGACGCATCCCCCGGCGACCGCTCGTTCCTTCGAGCGACTACTTTCGTTTTTGATTAGATCACACCGAAAAACGAAAGCAAGATGAAAGAGAGGCGAAGGGAAGTGAAAGAGGAACTTTCTGGTGGGCAATCAGCCGTGGAAATGGGCAGTTCGGACGCCAATCGAAACCGCAATACGATCTTGAATAGTCACGTAGAGCCAATATAGTCATAATAGTCACATTAGTTATATTCGGCATGACAGACCGCAGCACCGCCCCCGATTCGCCCCCGACTGACACGTGGACGCTCGCCAATGCCAAGGCACGCCTGTCCGAGGTGGTCGATCGCGCCCAAACTGGCCCCCAGATCATCACCCGACACGGCAGGCCCAATGCGGTTGTCGTTTCCGCGGATGAATGGGCGCGAAAGACGGCACGCAAAGGCACGCTAGCTGAATTCCTGCTGGCTTCGCCGCTGCGCGGTGCCGACCTCGAACTTGAACGGGTGCAGGACGAACCGCGCGACGAGATGCCGTGAACCTGCTCCTCGACACCAACGTGCTGTCGGAGGTTCAGCGGCCGGCGCCTTCCCCGAAAGTCCTGGCATGGCTCGATACGGTCGATGAGGATCGCACGTTCATCAGCGTTGCTTCGATCGCCGAGCTTCGCCGCGGCATCGCCCTGCTGGACGATGGCCGTCGGCGCGCCGCACTGGTCGCTTGGCTCGCCCATGACCTGCCGGCTCGGTTCGCGCAGCGCATCCTGCCGATCGACCACGCGGTCGCTGAGCGCTGGGGCGACCTGATGGCGCAGAGCCGTCGCAATGGCGTTGCGTTGTCCGTGATGGACGGCTTCTTTGCGGCCACCGCGCTCGCCAACGATCTCACGCTCGTCACACGCAATGTGAAAGATTTTGCGGCCTTCGGCGTTCCGCTGCTCGACCCATGGAGCGACGCCTAAGCCGCTATCTCAGCCGGACCACCGGCGCGGCTTCGGGCGCGGCATCCTGCGCTTCGGCCTGCGCATCATCGATATCCGCCGCATCCTTCGGCATCGCCGCCATCACCTCGATGCCCTTGCTGTGGCAGATGGTGGCGAGGCGCTCGGGCAGCTCCTGGTCGGTCACGAAGGTCTGGATCTGGGTGATATGGGCGATGCGCACCGGCGCGCTGCGGCGCAGCTTGGTGGAGTCGGCAACCAGCATGACGCTGCGGGCATTGGCGATGATGGCTTGCGCCACCTGCACCTCGCGATAGTCGAAGTCGAGCAGCGCGCCCTCCTCGTCGATCGCGGACGCCCCGATGATGGCATAGTCGACCTTGAACTGGCCGATGAGCTGCGTCGCGGTCGAGCCGACCACGGCACCGTCGGCCCGCCGCACCGTGCCGCCGGCGACCACCACCTCAATGCGGGGATGGCGGTAGAGCAGCATCGCGACATTGAGATTGTTGGTGATGACGAGGAGGTCCTCGTGCGAGGTCAGCGCGCTCGCCACCTCCTCGGTCGTGGTGCCGATATTGATGAAGAGCGAGCAGCCGTTCGGGATCAGCGAGGCGGCCGCAGCCCCGATCGCCTTCTTTTCGTCGGCGGCGACGAACCGCCTCGCCTCGTAGGCGAGGTTTTCGACGCCGGAGGCGATGATGGCGCCGCCGTGGATACGGGTCAGCGAGCGGCGCTCGCAGAGATCGTTCAGATCCTTGCGGATCGTCTGCGCCGAGACCTCGAACCGGCGCGCGAGCTCCTCGACCATGACGCGCCCCGAGGCGCGCGCGATGTTGAGGATTTCGGCTTGGCGATGGGTCAATCCGGTCACGGCGATGGCCTCAAATCAGGAAGGCGCATGGTGCGGCGGTTCGCACGTTCGGTCAATGCGCTCAGCGATCACGGTTAACGGACAAAGCCTCTCACCATGCCATCGCGGCGGCGAGACGCGCGAGCAGTTCCGGATCGTCGAACGCGCTGGCGGAAGCAACCGCGCCGGCGCCAACAAGGTCGGCATGGCTGAGGCTCGTCCGGATGCCGATGGTCGGAATGCCGGCGGCCGTCGCCGACTGCACGCCGGAGCGGGAATCCTCGAACGCGATCGAAGCCGTCGCGCTCCCGCCGACGAAACGCAGCCCCTCCTGATAGGGCAGCGGGTGCGGCTTGCCGTGCGGCAGCTCGTCGCCGATCACAAGTGCCCTGAAGCGGTGCGTGATGCCGAGACCGGAGAGCAACAGCTCGGCATTCGGACGCGGCGCGTTGGTCACGGCGACCATGGGAATGCCGGCGGCATCCGCGCGGTCGAGCAGCGCCATCAGGCCCGGAAGCGGCTCGATCTGTCCGGCGACGAGTGTGCGGAAGACGACCTCCTTCTCTCCGAGGATCACGGCGCGCCGTTCCACGGTTTCGTCGGGCAGAAAGCGCTCGCCGATCGACGCATTGGCGAAGCCTTGCAGCTCCCTGGAGAAGCGCGCGTGATCGAACACATGGCCCAGCGGCCCAAGCACCTGGTTGAACGCCTTGAGGTGCAGCGGGTCGGTGTTGGCCAGCGTGCCGTCGATGTCGAACAGCAGCGCCCTGCCCGTCACTTGCCCCTGCGCCTGCCCTTTGGCCTCGATCATTTCCGTACTTTCCCGAATGCACGATGCATCAATGCGAAACACGTATCAATGCAGCCCCGATCGCGCAATGACGCATCGACATGACCGCCAAGCGACACTCGACAAAGTCGCGCGCGGCTGCAACACTCCGCGCAAGACCAAAAAGGAGGAAACGATGACGATCAACCGACGCGATCTGGCTCTCTCGACTCTTGCCGTCTCAACCCTTGCCGTCTCCGCGCTTGCTCTCACAGCACCGGCGTTGGCGGCCGCGGCGGATGAGGAAGCCGTGGCGAAAAAGGTCGAGGCCTTCCGCCTTGCCCAGATCGCGGCCGATCCCAAGGCGCTCGGCGCGCTCTGCGCCGACGAGGTGAGCTACAGCCATTCCAACGGCAAGGTCGAGGACAAGGCGACCTTCATCACCAACGCCACCGACGGCAAATCAAAATTCCTGTCGATCGAGTACAAGGACCCGACCATCAAGGTCGTCGGCCCCGCCGCGATCGTGCGCTTCCACTGGATGGGCGAACAGGAAATGGCGGCCGATGGGAAAAAAGTATCGACCAATCTTCACATCCTGATGAACTGGCAGAAGCAGGGCGACGATTGGAAGCTGCTGTCGCGGGCTGCGACGAAGCTGTGATTGCGATTCTTTCCCTCTCCCCCTGTGGGAGAGGGTGGCTCGCGGCGAGACGGGTGAGGGGTATGCTTCCGCGAGTAACTCTCTCGCTTCCGAATGCGCCGATAGAACCCCTCATCCGGCGCTTCGCGCCACCTTCTCCCACAAGGGGAGAAGGAAAAGGCAGCGGTATCAAGGGCTGCAAAAAATTCCGACCACGCTTTGCGCGTCAGAAATCGCGCCGCCTGGCGCAATGCAGCGTATTGCGACGACGATTGCGACCTGGCGCTCGACACAATCAAGTGCGGCTGCAACAGTGGGCGCAAGATCAAGGACGGAGGATATGATGACACTGAATCGCGACCATGCTGCCACGACGGACCACGAGGCGGTGGCAAAGAACGTCGAGGCATTTCGCCTCGCCCAGATCGCGGCCGATCCGAAGGCCCTCGGCGCGCTGTGCGCGGACGATCTGAGCTACAGCCATTCCAGCGGCTTCCTCGAGGATAAGGCGGCCTTTATCGCCAACGCCACCGACGGCAAGACCGAATTCCTGTCGATTACGTACAAGGATCCAACCATCAAGATCGTTGGTCCCGCCGCGATCGTGCGCTTCCACTGGTTGGCCGAGATGATGACCGGCGGACAGAAAGTGGCAAACAGCCTTCACATCCTGATGAACTGGCTGAAGCAAGGCGACGAGTGGAAGTTGTTGTCGCGCTCCGCGACGAAGTTGTGATTGCGATTCTTTCCCTCTCCCCCTGCGCGAGAGGGTGGCTCGCCGCGCGGCGGCGAGACGGATGAGGGGTTGCCCCCGCGGGCGACCCTCTCACGATTGAATTCGCGGAAACAACCCCTCATCCGGCGCTTCGCGCCACCTTCTCCCACATCCGCCTTCGCCAAGGCTTCGGCGGACATGAAGGGAGAAGGAAAAGGCAGCGGCATCAAGGGCTGCAAAAAATCCCGACCACGCTTTGCGCGCCAGAAATCGCCAGCGGCGGCGTTTACGCCGCTTCCTTCACATCGCCGTTAACCAGCTTGCGCGCGGCACGCTCGGCTTCGCGTGCGTTGCGGAAAAGCTGGCCTTCAAGGCGATTGAAGCGGTGCGACGAGGCGAAGAAACAATAGCCTCCCTGAGAACGAACGACGATACCTGCGGTTTGCGAGTCGACTTCGATAATGTAGCTGTCCGGCATGGTCCGTAGATTCCTCAGTGCGGGCAAATAACGGCAATCCTGCCCAAAGGTTCCTGAGCATTTGAGGCCGTCTCCACCCCGAATCGACACGCAATTGAGTACGCCGGGACCTCATCCGTTTTATGACTTGTTCTTGGCGAAGCCGCGACGCGGTGACTCAGTCGCGCCGCGTTTGGCGTGCCGCAAGTTTGCGTGAGATGGGGCAGAGCGTCGCGCGCGATTACGTCGCGATCGGCGGATCGTTGCGCTGGATCGCTTGCGGACGGCCGTCATCATCGATCGAGACGTAGGTGAAATGACCGTCGGTGACGAGGATCGGCTGGAGCTCCCTGCGCCGTAGCGCCCAGGCTTCGAGATGCACGGTCATCGAGGTGCGGCCCACGCGGACGAGATTGGCATAGACCGAAACGAGATCGCCGACATAGACCGCTTTGCGAAAATTCATCGCCTCGATCGCCACGGTGACCGTACGCGACCTCGCGAGCTTCGATGCGAACACGCCGCCGCCGACATCCATCTGGCTGAGCAGCCAGCCGCCGAAGATGTCGCCGTTGGCATTGGTGTCGGCGGGCATTGCCAGCGTGCGAATGCAGAGATCGCCGCGCGGCTCGGTGTCGGACTTCTCGGTCATGTCGGTCTCACCTAAAATTGTCCCAGCCCGGATCGGGCGCAAAGCGCCCGCCGAATCGCTCGGCCAGCGCGCGCAGGGTGGATACGACATTTTCCACGCCGCGCGTGCGCGCGTAGTTCAGCGGACCGCCGCGGAACGGTGCATATCCAGTGCCGAAGATCATGGCGCCGTCGACCGCATCGGCATCGTCGACGATACCTTCGCGGAGTGCCGCGACGCAGACATTGGACATCGGCAGCACCAGGCGGTCGATCATCGGGTCGGTGACGCGCGGGCCGGTCTCGGGCAACGGCGCCTTCTCCGCCTTGCCGTCCTTCCAGGTGTAGAATCCCTTGCCCGTCTTGCGGCCGAGCTCGCCCTTGGCGACCTTCTCGCGCAGCCAAGCCGGCGTCGGCGGGAGCAGATCGCCGAACTTGGTCCGCAGCATGTCACCGACGTCGAGGCAGATGTCGAGCCCGACCTGGTCGGCGAGCTCGATCGGCCCCATCGGCATGCCGAACTGCTCGGCCGCCGCGTCGATCAGGCGCTGGTCGATCCTCTCATCCAGCATCACCATCGCCTCCAGCATGTAGGGCGTCAGCGCACGGTTGACGAGGAAGCCGGGCGAGCTCTTCACGGAGAGCGGCAGACGGTCGATCGCGCCGACGAAGGCGAGCGCCTCCTTCAGCACCCGCGCGTCGTTGCCGTCATGGCTGACGACTTCGACCAGCTGCAGCCGCGACACCGGGTTGAAGAAGTGCAGGCCGACGAGACGATCGGGCCGCGCCAGCGTGGTGCGCAGATCCTGGAGCGGAATGCTCGACGTGTTGGTCGCAAGGATCGCGCCCGGCTTCATCTTCGGCTCGAGGCCCGCATAGACCTTCTGCTTCAGCTCGAGCTTTTCCGGCACCGCCTCGATGATCAGATCGGCGTTGCGAACGCCCTCGCCGTCCATGTCGGGGATCAGACGATCAAGCGCATCGCGCACCTCGGTCGGCCTGCGAATGATCTTGCCGTAAAGCTCGGCCGCGCGCTTCACCGCGCCGGCGACCGGCTCCGGCTTCATGTCCGCGAGCGAGACGCGCAGCCCCTGCCCCGCACACCACGCCGCGATATCACCACCCATGGCGCCGGCGCCGATGACATGGACGTGCTTGATCGTGTTGCCGCCGCCGGCCGTCTTCTTCATCTGCTCGCGCAGGAAGAACACGCGGATCAAATTCTGCGCGGTCGGCGTCACCATCAGCCTGGCGAACGAGGCCTGCTCGGCCTTCAGCATCGCGGCCTTGCTGCCGCCATGGGTCTCCCAGAGATCGATCAGCGCGTAAGGCGCCGGATAATGCTCGCGGCGCGCGGCCTTCGCCGCCTCCGAGCGCATGCGCCTGGCCAGCAGCCCGCGCACGGGACCGAAATTGGCCGCGTGAGTCAGAAGGCCCGGACGCGCCCGCTTCAAGCGGCCGAACAGCGCATCCTTCACCGCGTTGCGGACGTGCCGCTCCTGCGTCACGGTATCGACGAGGCCGAGCGATCTGGCGCGGCGCGCATCGATGGTGCGGCCGGTCAGCATCAGCGCCATCGACTGCGTCGGGTTCACCAGCGCGGTGAAGCGCGCGGTGCCGCCGAGGCCGGGATGCAGGCCGAGCATCACCTCCGGGAAGCCGAAGCGCGCGCCGTCGATCGCAATGCGCGACTGGCAGGCCAGCGCGACCTCCAGCCCGCCGCCGAGGCAGAAGCCGTGGATGACCGCGACCGTCGGCAGCTTCAGCGCCTCCAGATGATCGACCACCGCATGCGCCGCGCGGATGCGTGTCTCGACCATCTCGGGATCGCTGGCGCCGCGGAATTCGTTGACGTCGGCGCCGGCAATGAAGCCGGACGGCTTTGCCGAGCGGATCACGAGGCCGGCGGGGCGCTCGGTCTCGATCGCCGCGAGCACGGCATCGAACTCCTCCATCACGTCCGCGGACAGCGTGTTGGCGCTGGCATCTGCGCGGTCGAACAGCAGCCAGGCGACGCCGTCGGCATCGCGCGTCAGCTTGAAGTGCTTGTAGGGGCAGTCGGTCGCGGGCCTGGGCCCAAGCTCCAGCACGCGGTCGCCGAGCGCGGTCATGATCCTGGAATCCATGGTCACACCGCCTCGATCAGCATGGCGCCGCCGAGCCCGCCGCCGATGCATTCGGTCGCAACGCCGCGGCGCGTGCCGAGCCGCTTCATCGCATTGACGAGATGCAGCACGATGCGGTTGCCGGAGGTGCCGACGGGATGGCCGAGCGAGATGGCACCGCCATCGACGTTGAGCCTGTCACGGTCGATCTCGCCGGCCGCGCCGTCGAGGCCCAGGATCTCGCGACAGAATTTGTCGTCGTTCCAGGCGGCGAGACAGCCGAGCACCTGCGTCGCAAAAGCCTCGTTCAGCTCCCAGGTTTCGACGTCCTTGACGGTGAGGTCGTTGCGGTGAAGCAGCGGCGTCGCCGACATCACGGGTCCCAGTCCCATGATGCTGGGATCGAGCGCCGCCCAGTGGCTGTCGACGATGACAGCCTTCGGCGTCAGTCTGTGCTTTGCGACCGCCGCGTCGGAGGCGAGGATCACCCAGGAGGCACCGTCGGTGATCTGCGACGAATTGCCGGCGGTGACCTGGCCCCAAGGGCGTTCGAACACCGGCCGCAGCTTTGCGAGCGTCTCGGCCGTCGAGTCCGGCCGCACGCCGTCGTCATGGTCGAAGAATTTTCCGTCGCGGGAGAACGCTGTCTCGACCTCGCCCTTGAGAAAACCTTCGGCCTGCGCATGCGCGAGCCGGCGATGACTCTCGGCGGCATAAGCGTCGGACTGTGCCCGCGTGATGCCGAAGAGATGGCCGACGACCTCGGCGGTCTGGCCCATGTTCAAGTCGGTGATGGGATCGGTCAGCCCGCGCTCCAGGCCGATGATCGGCTTGAGGTAGCGCGGCCGCAGCTTGAAGGCGGCAGCGAGCTTCGCGGCCATACCCTTGGCGGTGGCAAGGCCGGCGAACCAGCGCACACCGGAATTCGGCCAGACCAGCGGCGCGTGGCTCAGCGCCTCGGTGCCGCCGGCGAGGACCATGTCGGCATGACCCTCGCGGATGTAGCGGTAGGCCGTGTCGATCGACTGCATGCCGGAGCCGCAATTGATCTGCACGGTGAAGGCGACCATGTCCTCGCCCATGCCGAGCCGGAGCGCGGCGACGCGGGCCGGGTTCATCTCGTCCGCGATCACGTTGACGCAACCGAGGATGACCCGGTCGAAATCATCGGGTGAAAACGGCTGGCGTGCCAGCAGCGGCCGGCCGCATTGCACGGCGAGATCGACTGGCGTGAACGGCCCCGGCCCCGAACGCGCTTTGAGAAACGGCGTCCGGCTGCCGTCGACGATGAAAACCGGTCGTGCCATCAGCTCGCCGCCCTCTGTTCACCGAGTTCCTGGAAGAACTGATGCACATCTCCGGTTTTCTTGTAAATCGGCGACAGCGCTTCGGGCGCAAAATCGTCGACCTCGATCACTTTTGTGACGGCTTCATGAGCGGCCGCAAGCTGCTCGCCTTCGGCCTGCGTGATCACGCCCTTGGTGACGGCGTCCTTCCAGTCGCGGATGTGCGCGGCGCGCATGCGCTTGGCGATGGCATCGGTGGCCGCAACGAGCTTGAACGCGCGCTCCAGCCGGGCAAAGCCGCCGTCGTCATCGACATAAGCGAGATCCGGCGTGAGGCGCTCGCGCGCCGCCGACGGCTCCAGCACGAGGCTGGCGCACTGGTGCACGACACGGTCAGACGGGCCGAGCACCCGCGCGCCGAAGGGCTGGACCACGAGCTTGAGGATGACAGCGACAAAACGATTGGGCAGATTGGCGAGGATCTCAGCAAGCCGGTTCTCGATGGTCTTGAAGCCGGTCGCCATGCACCATTCCAGCGCAGCGAAGTCCTCCTTCTGCCGGCCCTCGTCCTGCCAGCGTTTCAGCGCGGCCGAGAGCAGATAGAGCTCGGAGAGGATGTCGCCGAACCTCGCCGACAGCATCTCCTTGCGCTTGAGCGCGCCGCCGAGCGTGAGCAGCGCCATGTCGGCGCAGAGCGCGAAGGCCGCGGAGTAGCGCGCGAGCTGGCGATAGAATGGCGTGGCATCGCCCGCATCCGGCGCAAGCGCGAAGGCGCCGAAGCTCCAGCTCCGGCCGAACGCACGCAACAGCGTCTGGAAGCTGTGGCCGGCATGTTTCCAGAACGCCTTGTCAAAGGCGGTGAGCCCGCGTTCGCGATCGGCGTCCGCAAGCGCATTCATCTCGTCAAGCAGATAGGGATGCGCGCGGATGGCACCCTGCCCGAACACGATGAGGTTGCGGGTCAGGATGTTGGCGCCCTCGACCGTGATACCGACAGGCACGGCGCGGTGCAGATTGCCGAGATAGTTTTGCGGACCGTCGATCACGGCCTTGCCGCCATGGATGTCCATGGCGTCGTCGACCGCCGTGCGCATCCGCTCGGTCGCGTGCAGCTTCATGATGCCGGAGATGACGGCGGGATGGATGCCGGCATTCAGCGCCGCGCAGGTCAGCCGGCGCGCCGCGTCGAGCTGGTAGGCGGTGGCGACGATACGCGCGAGCGGCTCCTCGACGCCCTCGAATTTGGAGATAGAGATGCCGAACTGCTCGCGGATGCGGGCATAGGCGCCGGTGGTACGGGCGGCATAGGCGGCGCCGGCCGCCGACAACGATGGAAGAGAAATGCCGCGGCCGGCGGCGAGCGCGGTCATCAGCATCTTCCAGCCCTGCCCGAGTCTCTCCTTGCCGCCGATGACGTAGTCGAGCGGGATGAAGACGTCGCGGCCCCAGTTCGGGCCATTCTGGAACACCTGCATCGACGGCAGATGACGATGGCCGATCTTGACGCCCGGCAGATTGGTCGGGATCAGCGCGACGGTGATGCCAAGCTCTTCCTGGCTGCCCACGAGGTGGTCGGGGTCATAGGCCTTGAAGGCGAGGCCCAGCAGCGTCGCGACCGGGCCGAGCGTGATGTAGCGCTTGTGCCAGTTGAGCCTGAGGCCAATGACCTCGCTGCCCTCGAAATCGCCCTTGCAGATGATGCCGGTGTCGACCATCGAGGCGGCGTCGGAGCCGGCTTCGGGGCTGGTCAGGCCGAAGCAGGGAATGTCGCGGCCGTCGGCGAGGCGCGGCAACCAGCGCTCCTGCTGCTCTTTCGTGCCGAAGCGCATCAGGAGCTCGCCCGGCCCGAGCGAGTTCGGCACCATCACGGTGACGGCCGCGGCGATCGAACGGGTCGAGATCTTGCGCACCACTTCCGAATGGGCATAGGGCGAGAAGCCGAGACCACCGAATTCCTTCGGAATGATCATGCCGAAGAATTTCTCACGCTTGACGAAGTGCCAGACGTCTGGCGGCAGGTCACGCCATTCCCAGAAGATCTTCCACTCGTCGAGCATGGCGCAGAGCGCGTCGACCGGGCCGTTGAGAAAGGCCTGCTCCTCGGGGGTGAGCGTCGCCTGAGGCACCTTCAGCAACTTCGACCAATCGGGGTCGCCGGTGAAGAGATCGGCATCCCACCAGACGTCACCGGCCTCCAGCGCCTCGCGCTCGGTGTCGGACATCGCTGGCAGCACGCCGCGCGCCCAGGAGAAGATCGGCTTTGTGATGGTGTCGCGGCGGAAGCTCATGGCTGACCTCATGCATCGGCGCGGTTATCGGCATTTTAGCGGAAAGTGGCCGGGGTAAGTGAACACTTCGCGAGCAAAAAGACGCGAATTGACGCGGCCGGGCGGCCGCCCCGGAGGCCATAACGGTCGGGGCGTGGGGGCAGTTCCGGGGAGGCGAATCGGGCTGAATGCCCCGTCGTCATTCCGGGGCGACGCGCAAGCGTCGAGCCCGGAATCCATAACCACCATCGGGAGTATGGATTCCGGGCTCGCGCCTGACGGCGCGCCCCGGAATGACGATGCGGAGAGAGTGGCTTAACCTGGATCAGATCAGTCCGGCCGCACCATCTCGAACATGTTTTCCGGCTTGATCTCGAAATAGTCGCCGCGACGGCCGGCGCGGACGATGGGGTGGGCGGCGGCGGTCTGGTAGACGCCGTCCTTGATCATGGCCTTGTCGATATGGACGGCGACGACCTCGCCCAGCGTCAGCCAGGCGTCGGCCTCCTTGCCGTCGGCGCCCTTGAGGCGGACGATGTCAGACACCTTGCACTCGAAGGCAACCGGGCTCTCGGCCACGCGCGGCACGTTGACGAGCTTGCCGGGGACGGCGGTCAGCCCTGCGAGCTTGAACTCGTCGACCTCGGGGCCGACATGCGCGGCGGTCGCGTTCATGTGCTTGGCGAGATCCATGGTCGTCAGATTCCAGACGAACTCCCGGGTCTGCTCCATGTTCGAGACCGTGTCCTTCCAGTTGGTGGAGGAGAAGCCGATGATCGGCGGCACGTAGCAAAAGGCGTTGAAAAAGCTGTAGGGCGCGAGGTTGACGTGGCCCTTGGTGTCGCGGGAGGAGATCCAGCCGATCGGCCGCGGCGCGATGATGGCGTTGAAGGGATCGTGCTTGAGGCCGTGGCCCTTGGAGGGCTCGTAGAAGTAGAGGTCTTTGTCGGTCACGCGCTGCTTCCTTTTCGTCATTGCCCGCCATCCACCCGTTAAGGGCGGCGCTAAGCAGTTTATAGGGGAAATTCCAGCGCCCGTCAGTGGCGCGGGGACAGACCGGCGATGACGAAATCGATCATCTGGTCGATGGTCGGGCCCGGCTTGGTGGCGCACTGGGCGATCATCTGGGGGTGGAAGAAGCGCATCATCGCGGTGCAGGCGCACATCGAGGCCAGTTGCAGGTCCGGCGCCTCGAACTCGCCGGACGCGGTACCCTGCGCGATCACCTGGCCGATGACGCCAGCAATGCACTCCATATGGGCGACGCAGACGTCCCAGTCCTCCTGCATCGCGATCTCGACCATCTCATGCAGCTTGTTATCACCGACATAGCGCTCGGTGTTCATGCGGTGGATGGTGGTGAGCAGCTCGCGGAAGCGCGGGAGCACCGGACCAGGCCTCGCCACGATCCGCTGCGCTTCGATCTCGACCTCGCCCATCAAGGCCCGCGCCACCGACTGGTGGATCGCCTTCTTCGATTCGAAGAAGCGATAGACATTGGCGGGGCTCATCCTGAGCTCCTTGGCGATGTCCCCGACCGTGGTCTTCTGGTAACCGATCTGGCGGAACAGCCGCTCAGCCACCTCGAGGATACGATCCCGGGTGTCGCCTTCGATATGTTCCGCAACCAGTGTCATGTGTCAGGACTCGTCCATCAGCAGTCTTCTCATTTATTCAGCCGCTTCAGCAAGCGGAATTGCGTGCTGGTCATCGCTCCCATGCTGCGGCGCGGCAGGCTGCTCGGGGGTGCCCGCCTCGTCCAGGCTCTTCCTGAACCACAGGGCGTAGAGGCCCGGCAGGTACAGCAGCGTCAGGAAGGTCGCGACGAACAGGCCTCCCATGATCGTGATCGCCATCGGGCCCCAGAAGGCCGAGCGCGACAACGGGATCATGGCCAGGATCGCGGCGAGCGCCGTCAGCACCACCGGCCGGGCGCGGCGGACGGTTGCCTCCACGATCGCCTCGCGGCGGGTCAGGCCGTGGGAAACGTCGGTCTCGATCTGGTCGACCAGGATGACGGTGTTGCGCATGATCATGCCGGCGAGCGCGATCAGGCCGAGCAGCGCCACGAAGCCGAACGGGGCATTGGCGACGTTGAGGCCGAACGAGGCACCGACGATGCCGAGCGGCGCGGTGAGGAACACCAGGATCAGGCGCGAGAAGCTCTGCAGCTGGAACATCAGCAGCGTCAGCATCACCATGACCATCAACGGGAAGAGGATGAAGATCGAGGCGTTGCCCTTGGCGGATTCCTCGAACGCCCCACCCGGCTCGATGCGGTAGGCCGGCTCGAGATTGTCCTTGATCGCCTTCAGCTTCGGCGTGATCTGGCTCGTGACGTCGGGCGCCTGCACGCCGTCGACGACGTCGGAGCGCACGGTGATCGCCATGTCGCGGTTACGCCGCCACATGATCGGCTCCTCATGGGCATACTCGATCTTGGCGATCTGCTGGAGCGGCACGGCGACGCCGTTCTTCGAGGTGATGGTCAGATCGCCGACGCCGCCGAGATCGAGACGTTCGGACGGGACCGCACGAGCAACCACGGCCACCTTCTCGATGCCGTCGCGTATGGTCGTGACCTGCGCGCCCGAGATCAGCATCGACAGCGCCTGCGAGACGTCCTGCGGGGTCAGGCCCATGGCGCGGGCACGATCCTGGTCGACGACGAGCTTGAGGTAGGGCGACTGCTCGTTCCAGTCGAGCTGGACGTCCTTGACGCTCTTGTTCTGCCGCATGACGTCGCGGACCTGATAGGCGATCTCGCGCACCTTGTTAGCGTCGGGGCCGATCACGCGGAACTGGACGGGGAAGCCGACCGGCGGACCGAAGTTGAAGCGGTCGACGCGCACGCGCGCCTCGGTCAGCATGCCCTCCGCAGCCGCGTTCTCGATCTTGGCCTTGATGCGCTCGCGCGCCTCGACGCCCTTGGCGACGATGACGATCTCGGCAAAGGCCTCGTTCGGAAGCTGCGGATTGAGGCCGAGCCAGAAGCGCGGCGAGCCCTGGCCGACATAGGACGTATAGGTCTCGATGTCCTTGTCGTCCTTGAGCAGCGTCTCGGCCTTCTTCACCGCCTTCTCGGTGACGTTGAAGGCGGTGCCCTCGGGCAGGCGGAGCTGGAGGAACAGCTCGGGCCGCTCCGACAGCGGGAAAAACTGCTGCTGGACATGGCCGAAGCCGACGATCGAGGCGATGAAGACGCCGACGGTCGCGGCCACCACGGTGATGCGGTGGTTGACGCACCATTGCACGATGGCGCGCAGGCCGCGGTACATGCGGGTCTCGTAGACCGCGTGCGGATCGTGATTGTGGTGCACCTTGATGTTGGGCAGCAACATGACGCCGATATAGGGCGTGAAGATCACCGCCACGAACCAGGACGCGACCAGCGCGATCGCCACGATCCAGAAGATGCTGCCGGCATATTCGCCGACCGCGGAATTGGCAAAGCCGATGGGGAGGAAGCCAGCGGCCGTGACCAGCGTTCCCGTGAGCATCGGAAACGCAGTGGATTCCCAGGCAAAGGAGGCCGCGCGGAAACGGTCCCAGCCCTGCTCCATCTTCACCACCATCATCTCGACCGCGATGATCGCGTCATCCACCAGCAGGCCGAGCGCGATGATCAGCGCGCCGAGCGTGATGCGGTGCAGATCGAGCGACATCGTGTTCATGACGACGAAGACGATGCCGAGCACCAGCGGCACCGACAGCGCGACCACGATGCCGGTGCGCCAGCCGAGCGCCAGGAACGACACGAACAGCACGATGACGAGCGCTTCCATGAAGGAGTGCACGAACTCGCCGACGGCGTGCTCGACCACCTTGGGCTGGTCGGCGATGAGCTTGACGTCGATGCCTTGCGGCACCGCCTTCATGAACTCGGCGGTGGCCTTCTCGACCTCCTTGCCGAGATCGAGGATGTTGGCGCCCTTGGCGGTGACGACACCGATACCGATCGCGGCCTTGCCTTCCTGGCGCACGATGAAGCTCGGCGGGTCGACATAGCCGTGGGTGACGGTGGCGATATCACCCAAACGGAACACGCGGCCGTTGCTCTCGACCGGCGTCTCGGCGACGGCCTTGGCGCCATCGAGCGCGCCGGTAACGCGCAGCGGCACGCGCTGCGACGAGGTCTCGACCGTGCCGGCGGGCACGACGTTGTTCTGCTTGGCGAGCGAATCGAACAGGGCCTGCGGCGTGATGCCGAGGGTGGCGAGCTTGGCGTGCGAGAATTCGACGAAGATGCGCTCGTCCTGGTTGCCGTAGACGTCGACCTTGGTCACACCAGGCACCTTCAACAGGCGCTGGCGGAAGCCTTCCGAGACCTTCTTGAGCTGGGCATAGTCGGCGCCGTCGCCGGTCATCATGTAGAGGATGGAATCGACGTCGGAGAACTCGTCGTTGACGACGGGTCCCAGAATGCCCGAAGGCAACTGGCCCTGCACGTCGGCGAGCTTCTTGCGCAAGAGATAGAAGAGATACGGCACGTCCTTTGGCGGCGTGGAATCGCGGAAGGTCACCTGGAGCGCGGTGAAGGCCGGCTTGGAATAGGTCTGCACCTTCTCGAAATAGGGCAGCTCCTGGATCTTCTTCTCGATGGGGTCGGCGACCTGCGTCTGCATCTCCTGCGCAGTCGCGCCCGGCCAGATCACGGAGACGTTGACCACCTTCACCGTGAAGAACGGATCCTCGGCTCGCCCGAGCTTCTGATAGGAGAAGAAGCCGGCGACGCCGAGTATGATCATCAAGAACAGGACCAGCGTCGGATGGCTGACGGCCCAGGCCGAAAGGTTGAAGCGCTTCATCGCACTCTCCAAAGATGGTCCAATTGCAAAAAAACCACAGCCACTCTGTTCAAACCGTCGTCGCGAGGCAGCGAAGCAATCCAGGGGGCTGGGCAGGTTCTGGATCGCTTCGCCGCTTCAGCCCCGGCATTTGCGCTTGGGCCGAAACTCACCTCACACGACGTGACTCGTAAACTCTAGAAAGACAGCGACGAGACGATCCGCACCCGCTGGCTCGGATCGAGCTTCTGCACGCCGAGCGCCACGATCTTGGCGCCCTCTTCGACACCGCTGGTGATGATGACGTCGTTGCTCTCGTAGGACTTCACCACGACCGGCTTGAGCGTGACGGCGCCATTGTCGTCGACGACGTAGAAGGAGGGCTTGCCGCCTTCGTTGAACAGCGCCGACAGCGGCAGCCGCGCGACGCGCTCGGTCGCGGCATCCGACAGCGTCAGCGTCGCGGTCATGCCGAGCGAAACCTTGTCGTCGGCCTCAGGCAGCGAGAATTTTGCTAGATAGGTGCGCGTCGACGGATCGGCCGTCGGCGCGATCTCGCGCAGCTTGGCCGCATATTTCTTGTCCGGCTCCGACCAAAGAGTGACGCTGGCGGCGCCCGACTTGGCACGTCCAACCAGCGTCTCAGGGATCGCGACGACCGCTTCCTTCTCGGCAAAGCGGGCGACACGGATCGAAGTCTGGCCTGCGGCAACCACCTGGCCGGGCTCGATCAGCGTTGCGGTGACGACGCCACGGGCGTCGGCGTTGAGCGTCGCGTAGGAAAGAGAATTCTTGGTCAGCTCGACTGAGCGCACGGCTCGGTCCAGACGCGCGCGGGCCTCATCGGCGGCGGCGCGGCTCGAATCCATCGCCGCATCCGTAGTCCAGCCCTTGGCCTTCAGATCCTTGGCGCGCTGCTCGGCCGCGGCGGCCTGGGCCAGCACGCCGGTCGCAGCGGTCTGCTCGGCGACGGACTGTTCAGCCTGGAGCTTCAGATCGACCTCGTCGAGGGTCGCGAGCGGCTGGCCGATTTCGACGGTCTGGCCGACCTCGACCAGGCGCTTGGCAACCTTGCCGGCCACGCGGAAACCGAGATCGCTCTCGATCCGGGGCCTGACGGTGCCGACAAAGCTGCGCTCCGGCGTCTCGGCATCATAATGGGCGGTCGCGACCAGAACCGGCCGTGGCGGCTCGGCCTTTTCAGCGACGGTGTCATTGCACCCGGCCAGCGCGGCGGCCATCAGGGCCAGCGACACACCCGCCAAGAGCTTGGAATAGCTGGACAAAACTGACCGAACGAACATCGGAGGACACTCCCGCGACTGCAATGAGAGGAATGTCGACTAATCACTGATAAAAGTCAATAATCGTCAGTCATCAGGAAAGCGTGATCGTTAAGGGGCGGTAAGGATTGGTGAGCCTTGTGCCGCTAGCAACGCGCACCATTTCTTGATAGGGTTACATGTAACCAACGGAAATACATATGAGCCCTTCAAAGCCCAAGCCGTCTCGTATGAAGGTGCAGGCCCACCGCGATCGATTGCGTGCACAAGGCCTGCGGCCGATCCAGATCTGGGTGCCGGATATCCGCTCGCCCTCCTTCCAATCGGAAGCCCATCGCCAATCGCTTGCGGTCGCAACGAGCTCACATGAATCCGAAGACCAAGGCTTCATTGATGCCGTATCCGATTGGACCGATGAATGAAGCGAGGTGAGGTCTGGACGGTGGCAGGCGGCAAGGACTATGCGGGCAAGCCGCGCCCCGTCGTCATCGTGCAGGACGACAGCTTTGACGCGACGAACTCCATCACTGTCTGCGCCTTCACGACCGACGAAACCGAGGCGCCACTTTTCCGGCTCAAGGTCGAGCCGAACGACGGCAACGGCCTTCGAGCTCCGTCTCGACTTATGGTCGACAAGATTACTACAGTGCCAAAAGCCAAGGTAGGAACGTTAGTGGGACGCCTAGACGATGACGACCTGCTGCGTCTCAATCGCGCTATTCTGGTGTTTCTCGGACTGGCTGGTTCGCAGAGAAGCGCCAGTGCAGATTAGCCCGGATGGAGCGCAGCTCAATCCGCGGCCTGCAGGCTGTAGCTCGAGCGCTCCCGGATTTCGCTTCGCTCCATCCGGGCTACGCAGTGGTGGGTGCAGCTCTAACGCCCCTGCCCGGCGAACTCGTGCTTGCTCTCGTGGCCGCCGACAAACACTAGGATGCCGGCGATCAGGGGCAGGACGGCCAGCACCAGCAAGCCGGTCGAGGTCTGGCCGGTGGCTTCCTTGACCCAGCCGATCAGGTAGGGACCGCCGAAGCCGGCGAGGTTGCCGATCGAGTTGATCAGCGCGATGGCGCCGGCCGCCGCCGTGCCGGAGAGCCAGGCGGTCGGCAGGGTCCAGAACACGCCGAAGCAGCAGAACACGCCGATCGCCGCGACGGTGAGCACCACCATCGTCATGGTGGGATCGGTGAGATAGGAGGAGACGGCCAGCGCGACGGCGGTGAGCAGCAGCGGCGCGCCGACATGCATCACGCGCTCGCGCGTCGCATCGGAATGCCGCGCCCACAGGATCATGGCGATGGTGCCGAACAGATACGGGATCGCGGTGACGAAGCCGGTCTGGGCGTTGGTGAGGCCGAACGCCTTGACGATCTGCGGCAGCCAGAACTGCATGCCATAGAGCGCGCCGACGAAGCCGAAATAGACGAGGCTCAGCATGATCACCTTCGGCGACGACAGCGCCTCGCCGAGCGACAGATGCTTCACCGCCTGCTTGGCCGCGATTTCCGAATCGAGCCTGGACTTGAGCCAGGCCTTCTGATCGGCCGAGAGCCAGTCCGCCTTCTCCGGCCTGTCGGTGAGATAGAACCAGGTGACGATGCCCAGCAGCACCGAGGGGATGCCTTCGATGATGAACAACCACTGCCAGCCCTTCAGCCCCATCGCGCCGTCGAGCCCGAGCAGCAGGCCCGAGACCGGCGCGCCGATCACGGTGGAGACCGGGACAGCGATGGCGAAGGCGGCGAGGAAGCGGGCGCGATACTCGGCCGGGTACCAGTAGGTGAGATAGAGGATGATGCCGGGGAAGAAGCCGGCCTCGGCGACGCCGAGCAGGAAGCGCAGCACGTAGAAGCTCGTCACGCCGCTGACCAGCGCCATCAGCGCCGAGATGATGCCCCAGGTCACCATGATGCGGGCGATCCAGCGGCTCGCGCCGAATTTTTCCAGCGCCAGGTTGCTCGGCACCTCGAAAATGAAATAGCCGATGAAGAAGATGCCGGCGCCCCAGGAGAAGATCAGCGGCGTGAACTTCAGCTCCGCGTTCATGGTCAGCGCGGCGAAGCCGAGATTGACGCGGTCGAGATAGGAGAAGAAGTAGGCCAGCACCAGGAACGGAATCAGGCGCCAGGAGATGGCACGGATCGTCGAGGTCTCGATTTCCGACTTGGCTGAGCCGGCGGAACCGGCATAGGTCGTGGTCTGGCTCAAGGCTTCCCCCCGGGGTTGTTGCTCTTATGGGCTGATCCGGGGTTTTCAGCATCGCTGCGAAAGAGTCAATGGAGCAAGCAATGCACGGGGCGCAGCCGGATAAACCTGTTGCGCTGCGACGGAGGTCGCTGACCCGCGCCGCCCTTGCGCTGGTCGTGATCGCCTGCGGGCTGTCCTTGCGCTGGTACGGCTTTCCGCTTGGGCTTCCCGCCTTCGTGGTGAAATATGGCGGCTCGCTGCTATGGGCGACGATGGTGTTTCTGCTAGTCGGGGTTTTGCTGCCGGGGATGTCGCGGAGCCGACTTGCAGCCATCGCCGTGGCGATCGCGATCGCCGTCGAGTTCTCCCGGCTGGTGCATGCGCCCTGGCTCGATGCGTTTCGGCTCACCACCGCGGGCGCGCTGCTGTTAGGACGGATCTTCTCGCTGTGGAATCTGGTGGCCTATGCGGTCGGGATTGCGTTCGGCGTTTGGATTGATGGTCTTGTAGGGTGGGCAAAGGCGCGTTAGCGCCGTGCCCACCGTTCTCCTTCGCGGACCACGATGGTGGGCACGCTTCCGCCTTCGCTCTTCGAGCTACGGCGGACAAGTCGCTTTGCCCACCCTACGGGACCGACGCCGTGGCGAGCGCCCCTCACTCTGTCAATTGAAACCGCTCGAAGCGATCGAGCTCCTCCTCGATCACGCGCTTCAGCTCCTTGCGCCCCGCCGTCTTCTTCCCCTGCCCGACCCAGGTCCATTTCTGCATCAACAGCTTCTTCGCCTGACGGTCGGTCTTGAGGTCAAGCGCCGCGACGATCTCATCGCCCACCAGCACGGGCAACGCGAAATAGCCGAGCTTGCGCTTGGCCTTCGGCACATAGGCTTCGAACAGGTGGTTGTAGCCGAAGAACAGATTGGTGCGCTTGCGCTGGATGATCAGGGGATCGAACGGCGAGAGGATGTGAACGAGATCGGGCGAAGCGCCCTCACCCGGCTCCAGCGCCGCAGGCGCGGCCCAATGCTCCTGCTTGCCGGCGCCCTCGATCGCAACGGGCACGAGCTCACCGCGGCGGATGCGTGAGGCGACCAGCTGAGCGATCGCCTTCTTGCTCGGCGCATCGAGGTGGCAGATCGAATCCAGACTGACCAAGCCCTGCGACCGCAGCGCGCGGTCGAGCAGATAGGCCGTGATGTCTCTCGCCGACGCCGGCTTCGGCAGCTTGTCCCAGCCGAAGTGCCGCGTCATCAGCTCATAGGTCTTGAGCATGCCCTGGCGCGCGCTGACGGTCGCGACGCCGGTGTAGAAGGCGAGCTGCAAAGCCCGCTTCGAGGGCTTTCGGCTCTGCCAGAGATGCTCCTTCTCGGTGAGCACGTCGTCCTCGATGTCGCGGATCGTCAGCGGACCGGCGCGCAGGAGCCGCATCACCTTGCGCGTATCGGCCGGCTTGACCGAGGCGTACCATTTGTGCCCCTCGCGCCAGTGCTCGCGCATCGCCGGCAGGAAGAAGCGAAAATCGTTCGCCGGCACATAGGACAGCGCATGGGTCCAGTATTCGAACACGCTCCTGTCGACGCTCTGGGCCTGGCGCAGATCGGCACGCCGGTAGGACGGAATGCGGCTGAACAGGATGTGGTGGTGGCTGCGCTCGATGACGTTGATGGTGTCGATCTGCACATAACCGAGATGGTCGATCGCATCCGCCACCGCGCGCGCGCCCTCCCCGAACGGCGCGCGCTCGTCCAGCCGCTGGGCATGCAGCCAGATCTGCCGGGCCTGTGTCGTGGGGATCGGAAAGGGTTTGGGCGCGCGTGACATTGCAGGAGGCAATGTAGCCGGATTCGCGCCAGGAAAAAGAGAGACGCCAAAGAAGCTTTCTCAAGAAAAAGCCGCGCTGCCAACTGCTGACAGCGCGGCCGAACCGTGCGCGCCTCGCGCCTCACTTCATCGACATGGCCTTCTGCGCCTTCATGTAATGCGTGCAGGCGCTCTTCATCTTGCCGTTGCTCATAACGGTGTTGGCCATGGCTGCGCTGCGAGGGTGAAAGGCCTCAATTGCCGTTCTTTTGCACCTTGGGCCGGTCACCGAGGCTGCCGGTGGCAACGTCAGGCTCGCAGGACGCTTTGCCACGCACCTCCGCCTGGCAGCGATAGACGCTGCCGGTGAGGCGGTCGACCAGCCACATGTTCTCGTCGTTCGGACCGTCGAGGCCGACATAACGGCTGCTCAGCCCGGTGATCAGCGTGGACAGCAGGATCGCCACCGCGATCATCGCCGCACCGACATAGATGGGCATTGAGCTCAGAAAGACTGTCCGATCCGGCGGCCCGCCACGATAGAACTGGTAATCACTCGGCCTGGGCACTGGACTGAACTCGGCTCCGTTCCTCGGCGGTTATTGGACGCGGAGTCCTGCTAGGCGCCCAACTGGCCGAATTCTTGTTCGCACGCAGGCCATCACGCGACGGCTTTGCGACGATCGGTGAGCAAGGGTTTCCGGAACAAATTGGCGGCCCGAGCCGGGCCGCCTGTTGCTTGCCTGCCGGCTCAGCGGCGGCCGAACAACCCGCCCATCATACCGCCGAACAGACCGCCGGGGCCGCCTGGCGGACCGGCACCGCCACCGCCGTAATGGCGCCGGCCGCCACCGCCGGAGGACCGGCGACGCGCCGGCTCGTCGTCTGCCTGTTCGGAGGAGGCCGCGCGGGTCGAGACAATCTCCGACAGCAGGGCCTTGTGCTGGAGCTTGTTAAGGTAACCAGTCGCAGGATAGACACGGGCAGCCTGCCACCGCCTCATCACGGAACGGGTCTCATCATCGAACTTGCCCGTCGCCTTGACGTCGAAGCCGAGCCCGGTGAGGCGGCGCTGCACGTCGCGGCGCTGGTTCTTGTCCAGGCCGATCTGGTCTTCAGACACCTGGTTGGCTTCTTCCGTAAAGGTCGCGGGATCGATCCCGGCCGAGAGGTTGCGGGTGGTGATGGATGGACCATCCTGCAACGCCGCGATGCGGGCGAGCGCGATCGATTTGAACGTGCCGTTGGGATAGCTGGTGAGATAGGCGTTGAGCTCCTCGACCTTGTTGGAGTCCCTGATCGAGCGCCAGAACTCGAGCTCGACGTCGGAGCCTTGCTTGCTCGCGGCCAACACCGGTGCGTTCGACGGATCGGTCGTGGCCGCAGCCGGCACGCCGACCGGATTGAGATAGACGTTGCCCGTGAGGTTGGTGTGCCCCCAGGGCAATTGCCCCTTGCTGGTCTCGTCACTGACCTGGGCACGGACCTTGGTCATCGCCTGCTGGATCTCGATCCCGGGCTGGGCAATGTTGGCGACGAGCGCGCGGGTGAACGGGCTGTTGGTGCCGGCTTCGCCGTCGAGCGCGGTCTGGCCGGGGCCGGTGGCAAAGGCAATCAGCGTACCCTCGCCCGACTTCATCTCGGCAAGACCGGTCTGGACGTTGACGGAGCGGGTGGCCTTGGCCGAGCGGATCTTTGCCGCGAACGGATTGTCGCGGCAGGCGTCCAGGAACACGAGCTTCACCTTCGCGTCAGACATGGTCTGATCGAGCGTGAGGTCGACATTGATCGCCGCGCCCAGCTTGACGTCCATCTCGGATTTCAGGTCTGCGTCGACCGGCAACAGGTAGTTGACGCCGTTCACGGCAATCCCGTGGCCGGCATAGAAGAACACAGCGACGTCGGCGCCTTCGCTCTTCTTGCCGAACTCCAGAAGCTTCGCGGTCATGGCATCGCGGGTGAGGTTGGCGCCCTCGACGACGTCGAAGCCGACATTGCGCAGCACCCTGGCCATCGCCTTGGAATCGATCGCGGGGTTGGGAAGCTGCGGGACATTCTTGTAGGCGGCGTTGCCGACCACGAAGGCGACGCGCTTGTCCGCGAAGGCCGCGTTGCCGCTGACGAGAAATACTGCGATTGAAATTGCTGCGATCAAGAAGCGCATGATCATTCTCCCCTGATCCAAACTTCCTCGCTGCTCTCGGTTCGGCCTGAGCCGATCCGATGAGAGCAATCTGATCCAGTTCACAACGACGCACTGTGATCTGGATCACTCGGGGATTTCTGCTGCTCGAACCGAGCTGAGAGTCGCTGCGACGGTCGCTTTTCGGGCTGCTGACGCAGCGGGCAATACGGCTGGTGACGAACAATGGCCGAAAGATTGTACCTGCTCGGGCTGCGAGTCCAGCCGGTTCAGCTGTCGATGCCGAATGAGACGGCGGTTCTTCCCGGTGGCAGGGCACCGCCGCTGGCCCGACATGCCATGGATGCCGATCGGCGCCGGCGCTAGGATGCACGGGTCATTTCGGTCGTCTGGAATGTGACCCGCATCACATCGAGGCTGTTGAACCTTCCCTACGCTCGCAACATCAAATCGCCATCAGGCGTAACAGCGAGGATGCGACAATGACCCGTTTTGATAAGTTTTTTGGATTGAAGGCGATTACCCTCACGGCCGCGCTGTCGATGACGGCCGGCCTGGCTTTCGCCGGGGATAACGTCTCTGCTAACCAGATTCTGGATGCGCTGAAGCCGAAGCCGGCAACCCGCGGCCTGTCCGTCGGTCCGCAGGCCGATCCGACCGCGCAGGCCAAGGAAGCGACGTTCCTGAACACGGTGCGCAACCGCTCGACCCGGTCGCTCTCGATGGGCGAGCGCGAGCAGATCGCCGAGCTCGCCGCCACCAAGCCGAAGATCGATCTGGAGATCCAGTTCGACTACAACTCGGCCGACATCGCCAAGACGTCGGTGCCGTCGGTGCAGGCGCTCGGCAAGGCGCTGTCCGATCCGTCGCTGAAGGGCTCGACCTTCGTGGTCGCCGGCCACACCGATGCGATCGGCGGCGAGGAGTACAATCAAGGCCTCTCCGAACGGCGCGCCGACACCATCAAGAAGTACCTGGTGCAGAACTATGGTCTCAACGGCACAGAGCTCGTCACCGTCGGCTATGGCAAGACCAAGCTGAAGGACACCGCCAACGGCGCCGACCCGATCAACCGCCGCGTCCAGGTCGTCAACATGGAAGCCAAGACGACGGCGTCCAAGTAGATTGTCCAAGTAAACTGTCCAAGTGAACTTCAAATCATCGCCGCGTGAAATACGCCGCCTGCCCCGATCGTGACAGGCGGCGATTTCATATCCAGCTCTGGAACAGCATCAACCGGTTGAACGTCTGCATGGACGTGCCGATGAAGGCCGCCGAGATCGGCAGCATCACCGCAAAGCCGATCGCCGCGACCCCGACATAGGCCCACAGCAGCCAGCGCGGCAGCCCCTCTCGTCGCAGCACATAGACCAGCGCAAGCGACGCCACGGTTGCGGCCGGCAGATAATAGTAGAGGAAGCCGAGCGTGCGCGGCAGCAAGGCCCAGGCGAGCCAGGAGCCGAAATAGAACGTCGCGATCAGGAACGCATCCCAGCGGCGAGCGACGATGAAGTCGCGCAACACGACGGCGAGCGCGAGCAGCGCCGGCCACGCGACCAGCGGATTGCCGAGGAAGACGATCGCGGAGACATTGTTCTCCGAGGTCTTGTCGAATAGGAACCACACCGGGCGCGCGAGCAGCGGCCAGGATGGCCACGCGCTCATATAGGTATGGCCGGCGATCGCGGTCGTGGTGTTGTCGGCGAATATCCGGCGCTGCGCCTCGATCAGATCCGGCAGCGACGCTCCGTAGAGCGGCACGAAAGCGGCAAGATATGTCAGCGCCGGCAGCACGGCGAAACAGAGCGCGACATGCTGCACCCGAAAACCGGGCCAGAGATCGGGCCGATACCAGTCGCTCGGCTTCGCGTCGGCAAACAGTGTGTGCCAGCCCTGCATCAGGCGGATCACCGCAACCATCACGATGCAGATGCCGAGCGGAAACAGGCCGCTCCATTTGCAAGTCGCGGCGAGGCCAAACAAGGCGCCAGCGAGCGCGAACAACGCATGCGGGCGCTCTCTTCGAAAGCCGTGCATGAAGGCGGCAATCGCGAGCAGGCCGAATCCGAGCGCGTAAATGTCCAGCATGGCGATGCGCGCCTGCACGTAAAGCATCTGGTTGAAGCCCGCGATCGCCGCGGCGGCGATCGCGGGCCCTTGCGCGGAGAACAGCGCGAGCCCGCACAGATAGATCGCGACGATCGCGAGCGCACCGAACAAGGTCGACGGATAGCGCCAGCCCAGCGCATTGTCGCCGAAGGCGGCGATCGATGCCGCCATCAGCTCCTTGGCCAGCGGCGGATGCATCGGATTGAGCATCGGTTGCGACATCGTGGGTGTCAGCATCTGCCGTGCCGCCGGCACGTAATGCACCTCGTCGAAGACGAACTTCTCCGGCGCCGTCAGGCCGATCAGCAGCGCGAGATGCGCGACCAGGAAAATCGCGACAGCGATCACTGCGCTCTGCGACACCTTCGGAACCGAGGGCAATTCGAACGGCTGCTGTGGGGCTATTTTGCGTGGCAAATCTGCTTCACCGCGGAGAAAAACAAAGACGGCACTTTTCATTGAACGCATTCTGCCGCAACTGTCACTAAGCATAACGCACGTCCAGCGCCGCTTGTGATAATTTCGCCACATCAGAAGCGCGCGCGATCCGGTACGATCAGGGACATATCGATCGGTTGCGAAATGAATTTGCGTTTCTGGCTTTTCCCCACTCTGTTGTCGGCACTCGTCTGCGCGGCGCCTTGCGCGCAGGCACAGACGCGCGTCGGCGAAGCCGTCGTGATCCAGAACGACGTGGTGCGCGTGGCCACGACCACGACGCCGATCAGTGTCGGCGACAGCATGCTGCGCGACGAGACTGTGCGCACCGGCGCCGATAGCGCTGCGCGCTTCGTCATGGCCGACAGCACCAATCTGTCGCTCGGCCCTAGCGCCACGCTGAAGCTCGACCGCACCGTCTTCAACGACGAGCACAGCTATCGCGACGTCGCGATCCGCATGACCACAGGCGCATTCCGTTTCGTCACCGGACATTCGGAAAAGACCGCCTACAAGATCACGACACCGCTCGCGACCATCGGCGTGCGCGGCACCACGCTCGACATCCTCTCCCAGCGCGGCCGCTCCGTCGTCGTGCTCCAGGACGGAGCCGCCAGCGTCTGCACGACGAGCTCCCAGTGCGTGCAGCTCACCCAGCCCGGCGACACTGCAATCATCACCTCGGCCGGCGGCAAGGTTAGCATCACCAAGACCAACACGCCGCCCTGGACCTTTGCCGCCAACTGCGCCGCAAGCGCCGGGCTGTGCTCGGTCAACCAGTATGCGGACGCCTCGCCGACCATCACGCCTGCCGTCCACGACGACGGCATGCTGTGCGGGCGGTGATGATGGCGAAACTCGACGTCAAGCGCTTCGTCCTCGCCGCCGCGCTGACCGCAACCGCTGCGTTTGCGTTCTTCGCGTTCAATGCGCGACCGGCGGCAGCGCAGGCGTCTTGCGAGTCCGGATGCGGTGGGCCGACGCCCTCTCCGTCGCCGACCTATTCACCGTCGCCGTCGCCGACACCCACACCGACCCCCTCCCCTTCGCCAAGCCCCTATCCGTCGTCCTCGCCGAGCCCGTATCCACCGCCTCCACCTTCGGGCCCGACCGGCGCGGACTCCAGCGGCAATTCGATCGGCGGCCTCGCCAACCAGCGCTTCAACCAGATGATCACCAACCGGGTGCTCGGCACGGTGCTGCTCGGCGTCAACGAGCAGGTCAATTGCAGCGACTGCATCAGCGCATTCGGCTCCGCCGGCTCGTTCTCGGCCGGCATCCACGGCCGCAAGGAGCTCACCAACAACCTGTCGCTGCTCGCCGGCATCGCCTACACGCAATACAGCGAGGGCGGCTACAATATCACCAGCGCGCCGATCGGCGCCTTCGCTCTGCGCTATGACTTCACCGACTGGGGCTCGTCGCGCCCGTTCTTCGACGTCGGCACCATCCTGACGCCGTGGGAGAAGGCGCGCTACACCCGCAACTACAACACCAGCCTCGGGCCGGTGAGCGTCACGGGCTCGACCAACGCGTCGAACTACGCCGTCTATGGCCGTGCCGGCTGGATGAGCCGCGTGTCCCCGCGCGACGAATTCGCGGCCTCGATCGAAGTCTGGCAGCTCTGGCAGCGCGTCTCCGGCTATTCGGACAGCGCCGTGGCGTTCAATCCGTTCGACGCCTCCATTGCGACCGGCACCGACCGCACCAGCCTGGTCAAGATCGGCGGCCAGTGGACGCACCTCTTCGGCAGCAACATCGAGGCCAATGTCAATGGCGGCTGGGTGCAGTCCTTCGCCAGCCATGGCGGCATCGTCGCCACCGTGACCGGCGACGGCCTGGTGGTGCCGACGATGGGCAACCAGGGTTGGTTCGAATATGGCGGCCGCCTCGGCTTCCGCGTGCAGAAGGGCTGGATCGTGGACCTGTTCGCCAACGGCACGCTGGGCCCGCAGCCGGTGGGGAACACCATCCATGGCGGCGTGGGGCTAAGGATCAATTACTAGGGCGGGATCTCGCCCCAAATTCCGCTGTCATGCCCCGGCTTGACCGGGGCATCCAGTACGCCGCGGCCTATCGATTGACCACTAGCGTCTCGGAGTACTGGATCGCCCGATCAAGTCGGGCGATGACAGTCAATATGTGGCCAGAGCATGCCACGTCACGCTGCCGACTTGCCCTCGAACGCCCGCCGGAGCACTTCCACATCGAGCTTCACCATCGTCATCATGGCTTGCATCGCGCGCGCAGCCGCGGCCTTGTCGGGGCTCGACAGGAATTCGAACATCACCTTCGGCACCACCTGCCAGGATACGCCCCAGCGATCGCTGATCCAGCCGCACTGCTGCTCCTTGCCGCCATGAGCAAGGAACGCGCTCCAGACGCTGTCGACCTGAGCCTGGTCGTCGCAATGGATCATCAGGGAGATTGCGTGGGTATATTCCACCTTCATGCCGCCGTTGAGCGCGACCAGGGGCTGCCCGGCCACCGTGAACTCGACGACGAGCACGGAGCCGGTCTTGCCGGACGGGCCGTCCGAAACGTTGCGCTGGACGTGCGTGATTTCCGAGTTCGGAACGAGCGACACGTAGAACTTCGCGGCTTCCTCGGCATCGCCGTTGAACCACATGCAGGGCACGAGCTTGGACATCGTGAATGCTCCTCTTGAGATGGTCGATGTTCGTTGGCTTCGGTCAGGCGTTCGCCATGTCGGACTGCGCGGCGAAGGCTGCCATGTCCATCCAGTTCACGCCCCACATATGACCGTCCGGATCCTCGAAGCTGCGGCCGTACATAAAGCTGTATTCGTCCTTCGGGCTTGGATCGGCCACACCGCCCGCGGCCTCGGCCTTGCCGACGACGTCATCGACCTCGTCGCGGCTGTCGGCCGACAGGCAGAGCAGCACCTGGTTCGAGGTCTTGGCATCCGCGATCGGCTTCGGCGTGAACTTGCGGAATTTGTCGTGGGTCAGGAGCATGGCGAAGATGGTCTCGGAGAAGACCATGCAGCTCGCCGTCTCGTCGCTGAATTGCGGGTTCCTGACCGCTCCGACCGCCTCGTAAAAGGCCGTCGCGCGCTTGAGGTCGGTCACCGGCAGATTGACGAAGATCATTTTGGGCATCGGAGGCTCCTTGGGCGGGGTTCTGCCCAAGGACGGATGGCCCGACGGCCATCCGACACGGCTTCCGAATATTTTTTGAAGGCTGTGCCCTGCGTGGTTCTGTCGCACAGAACCAGCAGGCTTTCAGGCCCTTACTTCTTCTCGTTGGGATCCCGGTGCACGGGGTCGATCCACAGCACGGTCTCGGGCTTCTCGACCGGCTCGATGTCGAGGTTGATCGCGACCGCCTCGCCGTCGCTGCGCACCAGCACGCATTCCAGCACCTCGTCCCGGCTGGCGTTGATCTCCTGATGCGGCACGTAAGGCGGGACGAAGATGAAATCGCCGGGGCCGGCCTCCGCCGTGAATTGCAAGCTCTCGCCCCAGCGCATCCGCGCCTTGCCCTTCACCACGTAGATGACGCTTTCGAGATGGCCGTGGTGATGCGCACCGGTCTTGGCGTCCGGCTTGATGCTGACCGTGCCCGCCCACAATTTCTGCGCGCCGACGCGTGCGAAATTGATCGCGGCCGCGCGGTCCATGCCCGCCGTCGACGGCACGTTGGTATCGAGCTGATTGCCGGGAATGACGCGCACACCGTCATGTTTCCAGCGATCGTCATGATCGTGGTCATGGTGGGAATGCGTGTGGTCATGGCCGGTCATGGGACTTGCTTTCTGTTGGTTCCGTGCGCGGCAAGCTAACCAAAGCGGGCCTATCAAGCCATACCCAAAATCGGAACTCTCGTAGTCGGCAGGCGTTGTTTTCGCGAGCCAACTGGAAGGAGAGTTTCATGGGTAGCACGAGCGACAAGATCAAGGGCACCGCCAACGAGGCCATTGGCAAAGCCAAGCAGGGCATCGGTGAAGCCACCGGTTCCGATCGCCTGAAGGGCGAAGGCGTGGTCCAGGAAGTGAAGGGCAAGGGCCAGCAGGCCATGGGCGACGCCAAGGACGCCGCGAAGGAAGCAATCGATCGCGCCGCAGCCGCGGCAAAGCGCGCGGCGGAGTGACGCGCGTCAATCTGAAAGCGAAAAGACCGGCCGTGAGGCCGGTCTTTTTGTTTTGCGCTGATCTCTATCCGTCATGGCCGGGCCTGTCCCGGCCATCCACGTCTTGGCTGCACGAAGGAAAGAACGTGGATGCCCGGGACAAGCCCGGGCATGACGAAGCAGGCTCACTTCACCGCGAGCAATTCCACGTCGAACATCAAAGTCGCGTTCGGCGGGATCACGCCGCCGGCGCCGCGGGCGCCGTAGCCGAGTTGCGGCGGGATGATCAGCGTACGCTTGCCGCCGACCTTCATCGTGGCAACGCCCTCGTCCCAGCCGGCGATGACGCGGCCCTTGCCGATCGGAAACTCGAACGGCTCGTTCCGGTCGACCGACGAGTCGAATTTCTTACCCTTCTGGCCGTTCTCGTAGAGCCAGCCGGTGTAGTGCATCACGCAGATCTGGCCGGGTTTCGGCGAGGCACCGGTGCCGACGACGCTATCAATGGTCTGCAAGCCTGAAGCTGTTGTCATGGGTTTTCCTGCGGTCTGGGCCGAGGCCGTGGTGGAAACGAATGTCGACACGCTGCCGATCACGGTGATCGCGAGTGCCGACATGATGGCGAGGAGCGCGCGCTGGAAACGCTGCATAAGAGACCTTCCGTTTGAGGCGGAAGGTGTCTAGCGCAACGAAGCAATCGTTTCCAGCCCTCGGCCCTTAATAGCCCAGCGCGCAGCCGTC
Source organism: Bradyrhizobium sp. 482_C4_N1_8 (assembly GCF_052075965.1). NCBI lineage: Bacteria > Pseudomonadati > Pseudomonadota > Alphaproteobacteria > Hyphomicrobiales > Nitrobacteraceae > Bradyrhizobium > Bradyrhizobium sp. 482_C4_N1_8. The sequence continues at coordinate 7,403,835 of NZ_CP197231.1, forward strand.
CTTGCGTGGATCGGAACCGCCGGTGAGCGTGCCCTTGTCCCAGTCGATCCAGATCGCCTGGGCGCCGCCGAGCGGGCCGACCACGCTGGTGGTCTTGTGGCCGAGCTTCTTCAGGCCTTCGACGATATCGGCAGGCACGCTGTCCTCGAGCTGGTACTGGCCCTCGTAGTGCAGACCGCGCGGCATGTCGATCGCCTCCTGCACGTCGCAGCCATAGTCGAGAATGTTGGTCACGACGTGGGTCTGGCCGACGGGCTGGTACTGTCCGCCCATCACCGCGAACGGCATCACGGAGCGGCCGCCCTTGGTGAGGAGGCTCGGCATGATCGTGTGCAGCGGGCGCTTGCCGCCGGCGATGCAATTGGGATGGCCGGGCTGGATGCGGAAGCCGCCGGCGCGGTTCTGGAACAGCACGCCGGTCTTGTTCGAGACGATCGCCGAGCCGAAGGAATGCGCGATCGAATTGATGAACGAGCAGACGTTGCGATCCTTGTCCACGACCGTGATGTAGATGGTCGAGGGATTCATCGGCGGCGCGACGTTCGGCAGGTCGAGCATGCCGTCCATGCGGATCTTGCTGATGTACTCGTCGGCAAAGCCCTTCGCGAGCATTTCGGCGACGTCGATCTTCATATGCTCAGGGTCGGCGACATGCATCTCGCGATTCATGTAGGCGATGCGCGCGGCTTCGGCTTCGAGATGGAAGCGCTCGATGCTGAGCGGCGCGTACTTGGTCAGGTCGAACCGCGACAGGATGTTGAGCATCAAGAGCGCGGTGACGCCCGGGCCGTTCGGCGGGCACTGCCAGACGTCGTAACCCTTGTAGTTGGTACCGATCGGCGTCGTCGTCTCGGTGGTGTGGGCGGCGAAATCGTCGAGCGTGTGCAGGCCGCCGATCTCCCTGAGGGTCTCGACCATGTCCTCCGCGATCGCGCCCTTGTAGAACGCGTCGCGGCCGTCCTTGGCGATCGCGCGCAGCGTCTTGCCGAGCTCGGCCTGGCGGATGATGTCGCCGGCGACCGGCGGCTTGCCGCCCGGCAACAGGTAACGCACGGTATTGGTGCCACCCTTCAGCTTCTCGAACTGGTTCTTCCAGTCGAAGGCGATGCGGGGGGCAACCACGTAACCTTCCTCGGCCGCCTTGATCGCGGGCTGCAGCAGGCGGTCGAAGCCGAACTTGCCGTGATCGCGCAGCACGGTCGCGAAGGCGTCGATCACGCCCGGGATCGAGACCGCATGCGCCGAGGTCAGCGGCACGGAATTGATCTTGCGCTCGAGATACCAGTCGGCGTTCGCCGCCTTCGGGGCCCGGCCGGAGCCGTTATAGGCGATGATCTTGCCCTCGCCGCGCGGCTGGATCAGCGCAAAGCAGTCGCCGCCGATGCCGGTCGATTGCGGTTCGATCACGCCGAGCAGCGCCGAACCCGCCACCGCCGCATCCACCGCCGTGCCGCCCTCGCGCAGCACCTCGATCGCGGCCAGGGAGGCCTGCGGATGCGAGGTCGCGACCATCGCGTTGGTGGCGTGGACGGTGGACCTGCCGGGGAAATGGAAGTTTCTCATCGAAGTTTTGCTCTCTCAGGGCTCTCTTGGGGGGCTCTCTTGGGCCGTCGGCGCGGAGGGCGCGCCGTCTCGGAAAAACCGGGCCTACATGACACATTCCGGCCCGTCGGGGCAATGCTGGCATACCAGCGAAATAGCTGCCATCCGCTGGGCGTATAGACCTTTTGCCGTCCGGGGCCATGCGGGTTTTCTGGGCGGCGGCCGCCTGCTAAACGAGCCGCCATGATCCACAAGGTCGCCGCCTTTTACCAATTCGCCGCCCTGCCCGATTACCGCGAGCTGCGCGAGCCGTTGCGCGCGTTCTGCGCAGGCCTCGCGCTCAAGGGCAGCGTGCTGCTCGCCCAGGAAGGTATCAACGGCACGATTGCGGGTGCGCCCGAGGCGATCGACGCCTTCGTCCACGAGCTCGCGCACGGCGCCCTGTTCGGCGGCCGGCTGAACAATCTCGAGCTGAAATTCTCGACCGCCGAGGCGATGCCGTTCGGCCGGCTCAAGGTGCGGCTGAAGAAGGAGATCGTCACGCTCGGCGACGAGGCCGCAGATCCGACGCGGCAGGTCGGCACGTACGTCGAGGCCGCCGAATGGAACGCGCTGATCGCAGCACCCGACACGCTGGTGCTCGACACGCGCAACGCCTTCGAGGTGGCGATGGGCACGTTCGAGGGTGCGGTCGATCCCGAGATCAAGAGCTTTGGCCAGTTCAAGGATTTTGCCGCCGAGCAGCTCGATCCGGCAAAGCACCGCAGGATCGCGATGTTCTGCACCGGCGGCATCCGCTGCGAGAAGGCGAGCGCGCATCTGCTCGCGCGCGGCTTTGCTGAGGTCTATCACCTCAAGGGCGGTATCCTCAAATATCTCGAAGAGGTGCCGGAGGCGCAGAGCCGCTGGCGCGGCGAATGTTTTGTATTCGACGAGCGCGTCGCACTCAGTCATGGCTTGCGCGAACGGGGCCTACGCGAACAGGAATTGGGGCACGACCGTGACGAGTGACATCAAGACGCTGGGCGAGCGCATCGACACGCTGGAGACGCGCATCGCCTATCAGGACGATACGATCGAGACGCTCAACCAGACGATCACCGCGCAATGGAAGCAGATCGACGCGCTGACGCGGAAGATCGCAGAGCTCGGCGAGCGACTTCAGGAAGCCGAGACGAATGCGCCGGGCCCCGCCAACGAGCCCCCGCCGCATTATTGAGGATGATGGGCTACAGCCCTGACGCCTTCGGCAGCAGGCTCGCCACCTCGACCGACATCATCAGGCGGTCGCGCCCACCCTGCTTCGCCGCATAGAGCGCCTGATCGGCAGCCTCGACGAGCGAGCCCACGCCGGCGGTGCGTTCCAGCGCGGGCCGGCAGGCCGCGCCGCCGAGCGAAGCGGTGACGCAGCCCGACGCGTGATTGGTGCTGTGGACGAGGCCCGCCTCGCGGATCGCCCGGCGGATCCGCTCGCCGATCCGCGCGCAGCCGGCGGCATCGGTGTTCGGCAGCAGCATGGCGAATTCCTCGCCGCCGTAGCGCGCAGCCAGATCTCCGGCGCGCTGCATCTCGGCCGCGATGACCTTCGCCACCACACGCAGACAGGCATCGCCTGCGGGGTGGCCGTATTCGTCGTTGTAGGCCTTGAAGTGATCGACGTCGATCATCAGCAAAGCGAGGCTGGAGCGGTCGCGATAGGCGCGCGCCCATTCCTCCTTCAACCGTTCGTCGAAGCGGCGGCGGTTGGCGAGCCCGGTGAGGCTGTCCTCGATCGCGAGTGTCTCGAGCCTGGTCTCCAGCTTCTTCTGCTCGGTGATGTCGCGCGAGATCGCGACCACCCCGTCGACGTTGCCGTTTTCCTTGCGCGTCACCCGCATGGTCGATTCGAGCCAGACTTCCGAGTTTTGCCGGTGCGCGTTGCGATAGGTGACGCGCGCCTCGTCCTTTTCGCCGCGCTTCATGGCATCGACGAGCGCCTGGACCTGCGGCCGATCATCCGCATGGATGCCGGCGAGCGCCGGCGTTCCGATCAGCTGATTGGGCCGCCAGCCGACGACGCGAACCGACGAGGGCGAGACATAGCGCAGCCGCTCGTCGAGCCCGATGCGGGTCACCATGTCGCTGGAGCCTTCCGCGAGCAGGCGGAAATGCGCCTCTTTCTCGACCAGGGCCGCGGCCATGCGCTGGCCCCGCTGCAACTGCCGCACCAGCACCGCGCCGATGACCGCGATCAGCACGACCAGCGCGAGCACGTAGAGCATGCGGGAGATCGCCGCGGCGCGCCAGGGCGCCAGCAGTTCGGCCTTGTCGACCATGGCAAGCAGGACGAGCGGATAACGGCCAGAGCGCTTGAAGAAGCTGACGCGCTCGGCGCCGTCCAGCGGCGACCTGAAATGGTATGCGCCGCCCGGCTGCTGCAGGCTCGCGTCGCGGAATAGCGGGGTGTCGGCGACGCTGCGGCCGACGAACCTGTCGTTGCTTGGATTGCGCGCGATGATCATGCCGTCGCCGTGCACGAGCGCCACGGAGCTGTTGCGGCCGAGCTCGAACTGCTCGTAGAAATGCGCGAGATAGTTCGCACTGATGGTCGCAAGCACGACACCGCCGAAGCTGCCGTCCTGCTTGTTGAAGCGGCGCGACAGGGTGACGACCCATTCGCCATCGAGCTGGCTCCGCACCGGATGGCCGACATGAGGCTCCCGTTTCGAGGACAGCTGGTGATGACGGAAGAAAGCGTCGTCGCTGAGGGTCGAGCCGATCGTGCCCGGCGAGGTCAGCCAGTTGCCCTGGTCGTCGATGATGGCGAGGCTGTGAATGCGCGCGATCGCCTTCTTGCGCGCCTCCAAGAGGTTCCTGAGCTTGGCGATCGTGGCGGGTTCGGCGCCGTCCATCTCCAGCCGGCTGACGACGCCGACGACGCCGGAATCCAGCAGGTCGAGGCTGTCCTCCGCATGCTGCGTCAGCGAGCGCGCAACATTCGCCATCTCGGTCTCGGCGCCCTTGAGCACGGCATCGCGCGCGGCCCATTCACGCCAGCCGCTGACGCCGAGGATGGTCGCACAAGTGAGCACGACGAACGCCGCCGCGCGCAACGGCAGGCGGCTCCATCCGGCTCTTTGTGAGGCGACGGTCATGCGGCAGAAATCTCCGATCGCCGGAACTTCCACCGCTTCTGTTATTGAACCCTGAAACGCTTGAGGACATTCGCAGCGTTATGCGGGTTTTCCCGTACTCCTACGGACTGGAGCGTCGTTGGATCGCTAACAATGCGTTAGCGACCCTATCGGAAACCGAGCGCCCCGGCGCTCGCTGAACGTCGGCCTTAGCTGAAGATCGACTTAACCTTGTCCCAGAGCGAGGGACTGTCGGCGTCCGCATCGGCCTTCGACGGTGTCGGCTGCGCAGCGCTGACCGGATCGGACGCAGGGAAACTGTCCTCCAGCCCGGCTTCAAGCTTGGTATGGCGATCGGCGGCCAGCGCCTTGCCAAGATCATCAGCGTGCTTGTCGTGCGGCGCGGGATTGAATGTCTCAGCCATGGAGTCCTCCTCGATTGGGAGGTCAACGCGGCGCATTTGCGCTGGTTCCACTGTTCCGCTCCGGCTTCCGGCAGTGTATCAGGAACCTCAATCTTGATAGGACCGTCCGTGCCCCAGTCTGCGACAAAGCCCTTCATCGACGTGCTCTCCGGCCAGCGCCAGGCTACCCCGCCCATGTGGATGATGCGGCAGGCCGGGCGTTATCTGCCGGAATATCGCGAGGTGCGGGCCAAGGCCGGCGGCTTCCTCGATCTCTGCTTCAACCCGGAGCTTGCCGCCGAAGTGACGCTGCAGCCGATCCGCAGGTTCGGCTTCGATGCAGCGATCATCTTCTCCGACATCCTCGTGATCCCCTATGCGCTCGGCCGTTCCGTGCGGTTCGAGGTTGGCGAGGGTCCTCGGCTGGAGCCGCTGGATGATCCCGCAAAAGTCGTGACGCTCGCCGCGCACGCCGACTTCAGCAAGCTCAAACCGGTGTTCGAAGCGCTCAGGCTCGTGCGCGGTGCGCTCGATCCCAAGACCGCACTGATCGGCTTCTGCGGAGCGCCGTGGACGGTGGCGACCTACATGGTCGCCGGCCAGGGCACGCCCGACCAGGCGCCGGCGCGGATGATGGCCTACCGGCATCCGGAGGCGTTTGCGACAATCATCGACGTGCTCGTGGAGAACTCGATCGCATATCTGCTGGCGCAACTCGCGGCCGGTGCCGATGCGTTGCAGATCTTCGACACCTGGGCCGGCGTGCTGCCGCCGGCCGAGTTCGCGCGCTGGTCGGTCGAGCCGACCCGGCGCATCGTAGAAGGCGTGCGCGCAAAAGTGCCCGATGCGAAGATCATCGGTTTTCCGCGCGGCGCTGGCGCGCAATTGCCGGGTTATGTCGAAGCGACCGGCGTGAATGCCGTCAGCATCGACTGGACTGCCGAGCCGGCCTTCATCCGCGAGCGCGTGCAGAGCCGCGTCGCCGTGCAGGGCAATCTCGATCCGCTGGTGCTGATCACGGGCGGCGCTGCGCTCGACCGCGCCGTGGACAACGTGCTGGCGAACTTTGCGCAAGGGCGCTTCATCTTCAATCTCGGTCACGGCATCCAGCCGGAAACGCCGATCGCCCATGTCGAGCAGATGCTGAAGCGCGTGCGGGGCTAATTTGTTGCGTCCCGGAGGGGAGCGGAAACAAAAACCGCGAAAACAACCCCATGCACAGTAGAGAGACCACGCCCGATCAATGACTTAAAGGGCACTGAAATCAGATGCGCGGTCATCGCACTAGATTGCGCCGACGTTTGACACGTCGGGCAAAACAGGAGCAGGATGGCATCATCCCACCGATTGCGATTTCACAGGCCAGCTAGCGCGGCCGGCTGCGCTCGATGATCTCGGCGGCGCCCTTCGTCAGCAGATCCAGTCCCACCGCACGGCCGAGCTCGCGCGGGCGGTTGGCGGGGCCTGTGTGCGAGGCTTCGATGATGGTGTTGCCGGAGAGGTCGAGCACGGACGCCGTCAGCGACATCTGATCGCCTGCGATGGTCGAAAAACCCGCCACCGGCGAATTGCAATGGCCGTTGAGCACCCACAGCACCTCGCGCTCCGCATCGGCAGAAGCGTGCGCAGAGGGATCGTCGATCGATGACAGGATCTGCCGCGTCTGCCAGTCCTGCGCGGCGCATTCCACGGCGACGATGCCCTGGCCTGCCGCGGGCAGCATCTCCGCCGCGGTGAATTCATAGGCGATACGGTGAGAGAGGCCAACGCGGTCGAGGCCGGAACGCGCCATGATCAGCGCATCGGCGGGACCAACCGCGCCGCCATCCGGCAACTTCTGCTTCTCGCCATTGTCGAGTTTTCGCACGCGCGTGTCGGCGGCGCCGCGGAAGTGGATCACTTCGACATCGGGAAACAGCCGCCGCGCATAGGCGGCGCGGCGCACGGCGTTGGTGCCGATCTTGAAACCCTTACCGCGGGACTGGCGCAGCGCTTCCAGCGTCACGCCATCGCGCAGCACCAGTGCGTCACTCGGGGGATCGCGCGATAGCGTAGCGCCGATGACGAGGCCGGGCGTGTCCTCGTTGCCGGGCATGTCCTTCAGCGAATGCATAGCGGCCTGCAATTCGCCCGACAGGACCGCGGCGCGGATCTGCGCCACGAAGGCGCCGCCCTTGCCGCCATGCGGCAACAGCTTGCTGGTCTGGTCGAGATCGCCCGTGGTGTCGAACTTGACGATCTCGACGTCGAGATCGGGCATGGCGGCGGTCAGGCGGCGCGCAATCTCTTCCGTCTGCGCCAGCGCCATCGCGCTCTTGCGTGTGCCGATCTTCAGTCGCGTAGCCAAGTCGAATGTCCTTTCAGCGCAATGTTTATCGCGCATCCTCCAATATCATGTCGGAGGCCTTTTCGGCGATCATGATGATCGGCGCGTTGGTATTCCCCGACACGAGGTCCGGCATGATCGAACCGTCGACGATGCGAAGGCCTTCGAGCCCCCTCACCTTCAGCCGCTGGTCCACCACCGCCAGCGCGTCATTGCCCATACGACAGGTCGAGGTCGGATGGTAGATGGTGCTGCCGCGCTCGCGGCAATAATCCAGAATCTCGGCGTCCGTGGATACCTTCGCCCCGGGATCGTACTCGCTGACCACGAACGGCTTCAGCGCCGGCGCATTCAGGATCTTGCGCAGGATCTTCAGGCCTTCGACATTGGTGGTGCGGTCGGTCTCGGTGGACATGTAGTTGATGCGAATTTCCGGCGGCACGGTCGGGTCCGCGCTTTTGATGCGCAAGGAGCCGCGGCTTTCGGGCCGCAGCTGGCACACCGACGCCGTGAACCCGGAAAAATCATGCAGCTTCTCCCCCATCTTGTCGGTCGAGAACGGCAGGAAATGCACCTGGATGTCGGGCGAAGCAAGCCGCGGACTGGTCTTGAAGAAGGCGCCGGCCGTGCCGGCCGCGATGGTCAGCCAGCCCTTCCGGAACAGCGCATAGCGCGCACCGGCCAACGTGCGGCGGAACGGATTATTGACGGTGTCGTTGAGCGTGATCTTCTGCGAGCAGCGCATCACGACGCGGACCTGCATGTGGTCCTGGAGATCGTGGCCGACGCCCGGCGCGTCCAGCACGACATCGATGCCGTGCTTGCGCAAGAGATCGGCAGGGCCGACGCCGGAGAGCTGAAGGAGCTGCGGCGAGTTGTAGGCGCCGCTCGACAGCACGACCTCCTTGCGCGCGCGGGCCCGGCGCACGGTTGCGCCTTGCCGATATTCGACGCCGACCGCGCGGCGTCCCTCGAACAGCACGCGCTGGCCGAGCGCCTCGGTCTCGACCTTGAGATTGCTGCGCGTCTTCGCGGGTCCAAGATAGGCCACCGCCGTCGAGGCACGGCGGCCGTTGCGCGTCGTGGTCTGGAACAGGCCGACGCCCTCCTGCGTGGCGCCGTTGAAATCGGGATTGTAGGGCAGACCGGTCTGGACCGCGGCATCCATGAAGGCCTTCGACAGCGGATCGGTCACGACCATGTTGGACACCGGCAGCGGGCCGCCGCTGCCGTGATATTGATCGGCGCCACGCGCCTGGTTCTCGGCTTTCTTGAAATAGGGCAGCACGTCGTCATAGCCCCAGCCGGCATTGCCGTGCTGGCGCCAGCGATCGTAATCCTCGTGCTGGCCGCGGACATAAAGCAGGCCGTTGATCGAGCTCGATCCGCCCAGCGTCTTGCCGCGCGGCTGGAACACCTGGCGCCCCTTCAATTCGGGCTCCGGCTCGGTCTGATACATCCAGTTGACCGTCTTCTCCTTGAACAGTTTTCCGTAGCCGAGCGGCACGTGGATCCAGATGTTGGAATCCTTAGGTCCCGCCTCGAGCAGCAGCACGCTGTGCTTGCCGTTCGCCGACAGCCTGTTGGCGAGCACGCAGCCAGCGGAGCCGGCGCCGACGATGATGTAGTCGAACTCAGGATCGGACGGCGCGAGGGAGGAATTTGCGTTCATGCGCTACTGTTCTTCTTGTTGGTGGGCGTTTCCGGTTCGTCACTAGCACAATCATGCGCGTAGACGCAGCGCCTCGACCAGTGACTTGAACGCACGGGCATATTCCGCCCCTGCCCTTGCGATATCGGCGCGTCCGGCGCAGGCGACCGCCGCTTCCGTCACCGCGCCGAGCAGAAGCCGCGCCAGCGGCTCGACCGGTTGCTTTGCGATGAGGCCGGCCTCCATCGCCACCGACAGCGCGCGCGGCATCTTGCCGCCAAAATGCTGCGCGTCGATCTCGCGCCAGCGCTCCCAGCCGAGCACGGCCGGGCCGTCGCGCAGGATGATCTGGCCGGTCGGCCCCTTGGCGGTCGCCGCAAAGTAATGCTGGGTGCCGGCGACCATCGCGGCGAGCACGTCCTTCTCGGCGCGCGCGGTGCGGTCGATCTCGGCGACGAGATCGCGCGAGACAGAATCGAACACCGCTTCGAACACCGCCTCCTTGGTCTTGAAGTGATGATAGACCGCGCCCTTGGCGACGCCCGCGGCCTCCGCGATGTCGTCCATGGTGGTCGCGGCAAAGCCCTGCGTCCCGAACAGGCGGCGCGCCGCCGTCAGGATCGCCTCCGATGTCGCCGCCCGCCGCTCCGCCTGCTTTGCCATCGCTCCCGTCTAGTCCAATTCGTCGCACCCGGCCAGTTGACTTTTCGACTACCGGTCGGTATTTACCGACTATCAGTCGGTTTTAATCGTGAGGTGCGCCATGCCGAGCCGTGACGTCGTCGAAGCTTTTGCGAAGCGGTTGGAGGATGGGGAGTTTGTCGAAGCGATCGAGCAGTACTACACGTCCGATGCCGCGACCTATGAGAACAACGCCGCCCCGACGGTTGGCCGCGACAAGCTCGTCGCCAAGGAGCGCGGCGTGCTCGCGGCATCCAGGGAGGTGAAGGCCGTCCGCATCGGGCCGAGCCTGATCGAGGGCGACACTGTCGCGACACGCTGGCGGTTCAGCTTCACCAATGCCGAAGGCGCCACCCGAACACTGGATGAGATCGCGTGGCAGACCTGGCAGGGCGACAAGCTGGTCGAGGAGCGGTTCTACTATGATCCGAAGCAGCTCGGGCGGTGACGTTCGGCACATTTGGCAACAGATCGGGTTGGCAGCCTCCTCGCGGCCATCCTTCGAGACGCCCGCCTTCAGCGGGCTCCTCAGGATGAGGTCTGCTCCGCGGCAACATCTTGGACCCTCATGGTGAGGAGCGCCGCCTTGCGGCGCGTCTCGAACCATGAAGGCCGAGCGCGTTCTGCAATCGGCCCACTGTTACAACCGTAACGCGGGGCGCCGCATTTGTATCGATTTGTTATCGATACCCTCGCTTGAACACGCAGAAGTGGCCATGGCGATCGTGGCCAGCGGGGATAATTCATATTTCGTCAAAGGTTTGCAGCGAATCCTCCTGATCGAGCCGGACAAACGGCCCATGCTGCTAGGCCCTGGAATGCGGACTCAAACGACCAGCTATTTCGCACGGCTGTTCGCCGGCGATCTGTCGACCTTTGGCGGTCCTGCAACCGACGAAGCCGTCGCCGGACATATCCGCGCCGATCAGATGTCACTGGTGCTCGGCTACTCCGTCGGCATCATGCTTGCCAATGCCTGCAACGCGGCCGTGCTCGCCATCGCGCTCTGGCATTCGCCGGACTGGAAGTTTGCACTGGCCTGGGCCGCGATCGTGGCCGGCGCCGCGATTGCGTTCGGCCTGCAATCCCACGCCTCGCGCCGGATCACAAAACCGCAATTCGTTTCGCGCCGGGCGATGCATCGGCTGGTGCGCAACGCCTTCGTGCTCGGCGTTGCCTGGGGCATCGTCCCGGTCGCCTTCTTCGCGAATGCCGCGACCGGCGGCCAGCTCGTCATCACCTGCCTTTGCTCGGGAATGCTGGCCGGCGGCGCGCTTGCCTTCGCCACGATCCCGATTGCGGCCATCGCCTTCACCAGCCCCATCTTCGTCGGCATCGCCATCTGCCTCGGCCGCGACGGCGATCCCGCCTATGTGCTGATGGCCATCCTGGTGGTGGTTTACGGCAGCGTGCTGCTGCGCGCGGTGTTCGTCAATTCATTCGCGTTCGCGCGACGCGTGATCCGGCAGATCGAGGCCGAGCGCACGGTCCGGCAGGATCCCCTCACGCTGTTGCCCAACCGCTTCGCCTTCAACGAGACGCTCGAAGCCGCGCTGCGGCGGATGGCCCTGTCCGGCGAGGAATTCGCGGTGCTCCTGCTCGACCTCGACCGCTTCAAGGAGGTCAACGACAAGTTCGGCCACCCCGCGGGCGACGAATTCCTGTTGCAGGTCACAAGCCGGCTGCAACGCTGCACGCGCGCCGCCGAGCACGTCGCGCGAATCGGCGGCGACGAGTTCGCGCTGGTGATGGCCAATCTGGCGCGGCCGGAGGATGCGCTCGAGATCGCCGAACGCTTCGTCGCGGCCTTCGACGAACCGTTCCAGTTCGAGGGCCGCCAGATCGTCGGCGCGACCAGCGTCGGCATCGTGCTGGCGCCGCGCGACGGCACCACGCAGCTCGACATCATGAAGAATGCCGACGCCGCACTGTATCGCGCCAAGAAAGCCGGCCCCGGCACGGTCTGCTTCTTCGAGGAAGCCGATGAAAGGGTGTCACGCGATCGCAAGGCGCTGCAAGCGGACCTCGAAGGCGCCATCGCCAGGGACGAGCTGTTCCTGGTGTTCCAGCCGTTCCTCGATCTCGGCGAGAACCGCATCACCGGCTTCGAGGCGCTGCTGCGCTGGCAGCATCCCCGGCGCGGACTGGTACCGCCGAGCGAATTCATCCCGATCGCCGAGGAGACCGGGCTGATCCACGAGATCGGCGAATGGGTGATCCGGCGCGCCTGCGCAACGCTTTCGGACTGGCCCGAGGACATCAGGGTCGCCGTGAACTTCTCCGCCGCGCAGTTTCACAGCACCGGCATCCTCCAGACCATCGTGCAGGCGCTCGCGGACGCGAAGGTCGCCCCGCACCGGCTCGAGGTCGAGATCACGGAATCGATGCTGCTGTCGAAATATGGCTCCGCGGCGTCGATCCTGAACGCGCTGCTCGAGCTCGGCATCACGGTGGCGCTGGACGATTTCGGCACCGGCTTCTCCTCCCTCACCTATCTGCGCAAGCTGCCGTTCAGCCGTATCAAGATCGACCAGTCCTTCATCCGCGACATGCTGGTGCAGCCCGACTGCGCCGCGATCGTGAAGTCGGTGATCTCGCTGGCGCGCGACCTGCGCATCGGCGTGGTTGCGGAAGGCGTCGAGACCGCCGACCAGCTCGAGTTTCTGCGCCAGTTCGGTTGCGACGAAGCGCAGGGCTATCTGATCAGCCGGCCGGTGTCGGCCGATGGCGTTCTGGCGCTGTTGAACACGAAGAAGCTGCGGGCGACTTACGCGGCGTAGGGAAATACTCGCAAATGTGAGGCGGTCCGCTTCCAGGGGTGAAGCAGACTCGCGCAGGGCAGAATTTCTTCAAGCCACCCTTCGCAAATGAATCGCTGCCAGGCAGTTCTGCATCCCGCGCCAGTCTTCGCGGTCATAGGGTTGGTCTGCATCCCTGACCTAAGGCTGCCCGCTGTTTTGAGGGCGTTTCCGAGTGTTTCGGCGCGCTACCACTCTCAAGACGGCTTGCCGTGTCGGCCCCATTAAGCAACACTTGCCTCATTTCAAAGTAATTATTTTGAGGGGCATCATCATGCCTGAGATATTTGAAGTCGTGCTGTGGTGTGCCGCGCTTGCGACATGGTTGATGCTTCTCTTCGCCCTCGTGAGCAAGACCCTGAAGCAGCTCTCAAAGAGCATCCGCCGCGCGATAGAGGAAGCTTTCAAGCCCGACTTGAAGTGATCTCGGCTACGATGCCCGATCGAAACTGAACCGGCCCGCCCCGGTGACGAAGATCAACATCGCGCCTCCCATGATCGAGACATTCTTCAAGAAGTGGTTGTATTGACCGATCTGCTGCGCACCCGCGGGATACTCCCAGTAGCGGTGCGCAATAGCCGTTGCCGCCAATACGAACACAAACGTCAGAATTGCGCAGTAGCGCGTACCGACGCCCAATATCAAACCGACGGATATCAATACCTCCAGTACGATGTTCGTCATCGTGAACAGCTCAGGTGCTGGAAGGTTCAGGGACCTGAAATAACCCACAGAGCCGCTGAAGTTGGATATTGCTCCATACGCGCTTCCGACGAATACCCACGCGAGGAGAATGCGGCCGATTAAAATCAGCGCGTCAGCTCGCCCTTTGGCGAACTCATCGACTGCCAGCGAGACAGAATTGGATTTCATGGCAGAATCTCCACCCTTGCTGTCCAAGACCGGCTGAACACTTTTACTGCGAGAGCAAACCTATCATGATTGATGGACCGCACGAAGCGCTCTTACCGGCCCGTTGGCGCTGCAAACGAAGCCCGCTTCGTCACCGCCCTTAGCTGCCTCGCCAGGACGACCTGCACCCGCCCGCTCCGAAAGTAGGGCGGATGCGCGAGCTTTCAGGCTGATCGCGGTTTCCGAGTACGCCTTCCAGCCCCGGTCAGACCGCATCCGCCCGCAGCAGCGTGTCCACGGTGATGGTACCGCGGGCGCGGGAGACGCAGGCGCAGATCTTCTGGTTGCTTTGCTTCTGGTGATCGCTGAAGAAGACGTCGCGATGGTCGATCTCGCCGTCGACCTCGACCACGTCGATGGCGCACAGGCCGCATTCGCCGCGCTTGCAATCGTACATCACGTCGTGGCCGCTGGCATTGAGCACATCAAGCATCGAGCGCTCGCGCGGGATTTCGAGCTCGACATCGGTCCCCTTCAGGCGCACGCGAAACGTCTCGGTCGGCAGCGTGCCGCTGGAGCCGAAGGTCTCGTAGCGGAGATCGGGAAGCGGATGGCCGGCGCCGATCCAGGCGTGCCGCGCGGCATCCAGCATCCGCATCGGACCGCAGAACAGCGCCAGCGCACCTTGCGGCAATGATCCGAACAGCGCATCGAGGTCGAGCCGCCGGCCCTCGTCGCTCGCGTGAACGACCAGGCGCTCACCGAGCATTTTGGCGAGATCGTCGAGGTAGGCGGCATCGGTGCGCGAGCGCACGGCATAATGCAGCGTGACGTCAGCGCCGCGACGCGCCAGCGCCTGAGCGGCGCCAAGGATCGGCGTGATGCCTATGCCGCCGGCGATCAGGCAATAGTTTTCGCGGGCCCAGTCGACCGCGAGCAGCGAAGCCGGCCGGGTGATGTCGAGCCGAGCGCCGGGTGCGAGCTGCCACATATAGCGCGAGCCGCCGCGGGAATCCTCGGCACGGCGCACCGCGATCCGCAAGCCGCGCGAGGACGCCTCGCCGACCAGCGAATAGGATCGCGTCTCCGGCAGGCCGTCGATGGTCACGCTGATATTGATGTGGCTGCCGACCGGATAGGCCGTGCCGTCGAACTGATCCGGCAGGATCAGGAATTCGCGGATGCCCGGCGCAAGATCGCGCGTCGCGACCAGCGTTGCCGGAATCCAGGTTTCGATGAAGCGCATGGCGATTGCCCTAGTCGGTTGCGGTCCTGATCAGCGCGAGCGCCGGCAAGAGGTCGAGATGGGTGCGGTTGCGCAGCGCAAGCCGCAGGTTTCGCACTGCGAGGCGCGCGTGCTCGCGCATCACGGCCTCGGCGCGGGCGCCTTCGCGGTTCTCGATGGCGTCGATCACGACGCGATGGTGCTCCTGCCCGATGATCAGAATCTGCTGCGCCTCGGGCAGCGCCGATTGCGCCATCACGAAACCGCTGGGCGAGGCGAACGGCAGCGCCGAGGCGCGGTCGATCTGCCGGATCAGCGGCGGGCTGCGCGACAATTCCGTGAGCAGTGCGTGGAAGCGCGCGTTCAGCGTGACATAGGATGAGAACGCGTCGACCGAGATCGGCACCTGGCGCAGCAACTCGTCGATCGCGGCCAAACACTCCTTCAACGGCTCGAGCTCGCGCGCGGAAACGCCGCGCTCGGCTGCGAAGCGCGCGGCGAGCCCTTCGAGCGTGCCGCGCAGCTCGATGGAATCGGAGATGTCGCGCTCGGAAAACGCCTTCACCATGAAGCCGCCGGAGGGAATCGCCTCCAGCAGGCCTTCCTCCTCCAGCCGCACCAGCGCCATGCGCACCGGCGTGCGCGAGGCGCCGGTCGTCTCCACCGCCTGCAGCTCGGAGATGCGCTCGCCGGGCCGTAAGCGACCCGACAGGATCTGGTCGCGCAGCGCGAGCTGCGCCTTCACGGTCTGCGAGACGGAGCGGTCGACCTCTCGCTCAGGCGCTGGTTTCACCTGGCCTACTCCGCGGCCTGGAGCTGCTGCGGCGCGCTTTCCTTCGCCACCATCCTGTCGATCAGCTTGCGCGTCCACATCGCACCGGCGTCGATGTTGAGGTTGTAGAAGATCCGATCGGGGTTCTCGTCCATGGCGCGCTGCTGCGCCTCGAGGATCAGCTCGTCCTCGTGGAAGATCCCGGAGACACCCTCGCGGATCTCGGTGGTGATGCGCTGCTCGCCGATCTGATAGTTGCGGACGAACGCCCAGAAATAGTGGCAGGTCTTCTCGGTCTCCGGCGTGATGGTGTTGAGCACGAAACCGTTGACGCCCTGCGAGCGGTCGCCTTCCGGCGCGCCCGTGCCTGTCGGCGCCACGCCGACATCGATCGCGATCGTGCACGGGGCTTCGAAGCGGATGATCTGCCAGCGGTCGACGAGGCCGGGCTTGCCGAGCTGCTTGGCCCAGAACGGCGGCGCCTCGATGCCGCGCATCCAGCGCGTCACCGTCACCGTCTTCTCGCCATGGGTGACGTCGAACGGCGCTTCGGCCACCGCATCATTGCCGATCGAGGAGCCGTGCACAAAGGTCTCGTGGGTGAGGTCCATGAGATTGTCGAGCACGAGGCGGTAGTCGCAATTGACGCGGATGGTCTTGCCATCGCCGGCCCAGGCCGGATCGTGATTCCAGTGCATGTCCGGCACCAGCGCGGGATCGGCCAGCGCGGGATCGCCCATCCAGAGCCAGATGTAACGATGACGCTCGACCACGGGATAAGCGCGGACGCAGGCCGACGGATTGATGGTCTCCTGCGAGGGCATGAAGGTGCAGCGCCCCTGCGCATTGTATTTCAGGCCGTGATAGCCGCAGACGACGGTGTCGCCTTCCAGCCGGCCCTTGGACAGCGGCACCAGACGGTGCCAGCAGGCATCCTCCAGCGCGGCCACCGAGCCATCGGCCTTGCGGTACATCACGACATGCTTGCCGCAGATCGTCCGCGGCAACAGCGCCGGCTTGACGTCAGCGTCCCAGGCCGCGGCGTACCACGCGTTCATCGGGAAGGGTTTTGTCACGGGTCGCTCTCCCAAGGCTTGTGTATGCTTTATGTATACAATAGCGGAGGGATAGAATCGTTCAAGGCTAAATATGGCGTATTTGGATACCTATTATCCAGATGGTGTATACAATTCTACCCACATGTCATTCCCCGAAGGAGGGGAATCCAGTACGCCGCGGCTTCTCCGCATCACGGCACGGCGGCGGCGTACTGGATCACCCGCTTTCGCTGGTGATGACAGCGGAGAATGCGGCAAACACTTCCTCGGAGCAGCAACCGAAGAGTCGTACTGGGCTCAGTGCCCTACGCCCCGAACACCTTCTTCAGCCCTGCCTGGGCCTCTTCCTGAATCCGCTTCAGGTGCTCGGTGCTGCGGAAACTTTCCGCGTAGATCTTGTAGACGTCCTCGGTCCCCGACGGCCTTGCGGCGAACCAGCCGAAATCGGTCTCGACCTTGATGCCGCCGAACGGCTGGCCGTTGCCCGGCGCCTTGCTCAGCGTGGCGCGGACAGGATCGCCGGCGAGGTCCTTGAGGCCGAGCTGCTCGGGCGTGACGGACTTGAGGATGTTCTTCTGGGGCGCGGTGGCGGCGACGTCGATGCGCGCATAGTGCGGCACGCCGAGCTCCGCGGTGAGGTCGTTGAAGAGCTGGCTGGGGTCGCGGCCGGTCTTCGCCATGATCTCGGCTGCGAGCAGGCCGAGGATGATGCCGTCCTTGTCGGTGGTCCACACCCCGCCGTCGCGGCGCAGGAACGAGGCCCCTGCACTCTCCTCGCCGCCGAAGCCGAAGCCGCCCGTGAGGAGGCCGTCGACGAACCATTTGAAGCCGACCGGCGTCTCGACCAGCCTGCGGCCGAGCTTCTTGGCGACGCGGTCGATGATCGAGCTCGACACCACGGTCTTGCCGATCGCGGCATCCTTGCCCCAGTTCGGGCGGTTCGCGAACAGATAGGAGATCGCGGTCGCCAGATAATGGTTCGGATTCATCAGGCCGCCGGTGCGCGTCACGATGCCGTGGCGGTCGGCATCGGTGTCGTTGGCAAAGGCGACGTCGAAGCGGTCGCGCATCGCGATCAGGCTCGCCATCGCGTAGGGCGAGGAGCAATCCATGCGGATCTTGCCGTCCCAGTCGACGGTCATGAAGCGGAAGGTCGGATCGATCGCCTCGTTCACGACGGTGGCCTTCAGGCCGTAGCGCTCGATGATCGGATGCCAGTAATGCACGGCGGCGCCGCCGAGCGGATCGATGCCGATATTGATGCCGGCGGATTTGACGAGATCGAGATCGACGACATTGCCGAGATCGGCAACGTAGGGCGTGATGAAGTCGTAGGCGTGCACGTTCGCGGATTTGCGCGCCTTGGCGTAGTCGATACGCTTCACGCCCTTGAGGCCGTCGGCGAGATAGGCGTTGGCGCGCTTCTCGACGACGGAGGTCGCGTCGGTGTCGGCCGGGCCGCCATGCGGCGGATTGTATTTGTAGCCGCCGTCCTCGGGGGGATTGTGCGAGGGCGTGACGACGACGCCGTCGGCAAGGCCGCTAGTTCGGCCCTTGTTGTAGGTCAGGATCGCGTGCGAGATGACAGGCGTCGGGCTGTAGCCGCCGTCCTTGTCGATCATGATGTCGACGCCGTTGGCGGCGAACACCTCGACGGCGCTGACCAGCGCGGGCTCGGCCAGCGCATGGGTGTCGATGCCGATGAAGAGCGGGCCGGTCAGGCCCTTTTCTGTTCTGTAGTCACAAATCGCCTGCGTGGTCGCGAGGATGTGGCCCTCGTTGAAGCTGTTCTTGAACGACGTGCCGCGATGGCCGGAGGTTCCGAACGCCACCCGCTGCGCGGGATCGCCGACATCGGGCTTGCCGGCGAAATAGGCCGTCACCAGCCGCGGAACGTTGGTGAGCGCGTCCGGCGAGACCAGCTTGCCCGCCGCGGGATGAACATCAGCCACTGAAATATCCTCGTCCTGTCGTGCAGAGTTTGTGGAGTACCATAGCATCGGCCGGACCCCCGCCAAGGGCACAACACGCGCGGCGGGCTGGCCGTTCCCGAGATCATGCTATGGTCTTTCAAATCGGGGCTTTTTCGAGTCGGGGCATGACGCTGTTTCACAGGCTCTTGGTTGTGCTGATGGCCTGGCTTGCGACCGCTGGCATCGTGACCAATGCGACGGCCGCGGAGTTCTACACGGAAGACCTGCGCATTCCGATGGCGGGGGCCGGGCCGCAGGGGCTGGAGGCCTTTCTGGTCCGGCCGGCCGGAACGAAGCGCTATCCGCTCGCGCTGCTCAACCACGGCTCGCCGCGCAGTTTCGACGACCGCGCGACCATGTCGGCGCACAAATATTACGGGATCGCGCTCGAATATGCCCGGCGCGGCTTTGCCGCGCTGATCGTGATGCGGCGCGGCTACGGCACCTCGCCCGGCGGACGCGTCGACAGCGTCGGCGGCTGCGCCAATGCCGCCTATCTGCCGGCGGCGGCGGTTGCGGTCGCGGATTTGCGCGCGGCGATCGACGCGATGGGTCGCAGGGCCGACGTCACGACATCGGGCATGATCGCGGCCGGCCATTCCGCCGGCGGGCTCGCCACCGTCGCGCTGACCGCGCAGGCACCGAGTGGTCTCGTCGCCGCGATCAGCTTTGCCGGCGGCCGCGGCTCGCGCGATGACGACGACGTCTGCAACGAGGACGGGCTGGTGCAGGCCTTCGCCACGTTCGGCAAAACCTCGCGCGTGCCGATGCTGTGGGTCTATGCGGCCAACGATTCGTTCTTCGGTCCCGATCTCGCGCGCCGCCTCTATGACGGATTTCGCGGCAATGGCGGTCACGCGAAATTCATTGCGGCGCCGCCTTACGGCGATGACGGCCACTATCTCTATTCGGTGGTGGGCCGCCCGCAATGGACGCCCTATCTCGACGCCTTCCTGCGCGAGCGCGGGCTCGGCCATGACATCCTGAGCCTTCCCGATCCGCTGCCGCCGCCGGGCCAGCTCAACGAGGCCGCGCGCGCCGAATTCTCCCGCTATCTCGCCAGCACCATGCCGCACAAGGCTTTTGCGGTGTCGCCGAACGGCGGTTACGGCTGGCGTTCGGGCCGCACCACCGCCGACGACGCCCGGCGCGATTCGCTTAGCGCCTGCATGAAATGGTCGCCGACCTGCACGCTGTATGCGGTCGATGACCAGCTGGCCGGGGCGGCGCAAAGGACATCGACGGATCAGAGCGCCCGCGCGCGATAGGCGCGAGGGTGATCGGATCTTTCGACGGTTGAGGCTAGAGCCGCTCGCTGAGCGCGAGTTTGTAGCCGACGCCGGTGACGGTCGCGATCACGGGCGTGCCGCTGCCGACGAGCTTGCGCCGCAGCCGCGCCACCAGCGCATCCACCGTGCGGATGTCGACCTCGGCCTGGCGGTTGCTGACGACCTCGATCAGATAGTCGCGGCTGAGCGGCCGGCCGTCGGCGCCGACCAGCGCCGCGAGCAGGTCGAACTCGGCGCGCGTCAACGCCACCGGCTTGCCGTCGCTGCCGAGCAGCTCGCGCCGGGTCAGGTCGATGATCCAGTCGCCGAAGGCGATCGAATTGTGGTTGCGCGCCGCCTTGCGGTCGATCGAGCGCCGCCGCAGCACGCTGCGCGCGCGCGCGAGCAGGTCGCGCAGATTGATCGGCTTGGTGACGTAATGGTCGCCGGCGATCTCGAGCCCGAGGATGCGATCGACGTCGGTGTCGCGGCGCGTCACGAAGATGATGCCCGCGTTGCTGGTCGCCTGGATCTCCTTGGCGAGCTCGAAGCCGTCGCCGTCAGGCAACTGCACGTCGAGGAAGACGAGATCCGTGCGCGAGCGCAGCGCCTGGCGGCATTCCGCGCAGGAGCCGGCGCCGACCACGTCGAAATTGTTCTCGCTGAAATAGCCGACCAGCATCGTCCGCGTCACGGGATCGTCTTCGACGACGATCAGCCGCTCGCGGCCGGCAGGCCTCAATTCCTGACGTGCGGAATCAACCACGTTGTTGGATGTCCTGTGTGCTTGTGGCGCGGCTTGAAAGTTCAAGTCGTCGCGCAGCGCACTGTCCTGTGAACGAACATTCACGACTTATTCGAGCCCCCGAAATTTGCCTGCTGGAATACTAGGCGTGTTGTGCTGCCCGAACAATATTGGTCATGGTATTGGCGTATTAAGTATGAATTGCCCCACAATTCTCATCGCGCGCATCATCATGCCGGCGTGGCGCGTGCGAGCGCCGACCGGGGCCCTCGACACCGCCGATCCCGTACATTCGGCATCGGACTCAACCGCTGGTTAACGTAAAGAAAGGCTTCGGCTTCGAAACAGCCGGCCGCGCCTCTATGGTCTCCGCTTGCAGATGCGAAACCACGGAGCAGGCGTGATGCAGGGGCAGGCCCGGTTGGCCGCCGAACGAACCGAGCAAGGTGCAACGCCTTTCGGCCGTTCTCACACGCTCGACGTCCTGCGCGGCCTCGCCATCGTCGGCGTGATGGCGATCCACGTTTCACAATCCTTTCCTTCAAAGATCCACGCCGTCGACTTCGCCTTCATGTGCGGCTGGACCGGCGTCAACGTGTTCTACTTCGTCAGCGCCATGACGATGTGCCTGATGTGGACGCAGCGCACCGAAACCGACCCGACGCGCAAATTCTACATCCGGCGCTTCCTGCGCATCGCGCCGCTGTTCTGGCTCGCGATCCCGGTTTACCTCGCCGTCAACGGCACGGGTCCCAGCTACAACGCGCCCAACGGCATCGGACCGCTCCAGGTGATCCTGACCGCGACGTTCCTGCACGGCTTCTGGCCGGACAGCGTCAACAGCGTCGTGCCGGGCGACTGGTCGATTGCGGCGGAAATGACGTTCTATCTCGTCTTCCCCTTCGTGATCACGGCCTTCGGATCTCGCCGCCACCTCTATCTCGCGCTCGCGATCGCGCTGCATCTCGTCAATGTCTGCCTGTTCAAGCCTTGGGCGTTCGCACTGTTCTCGGCCCATTACGGGCCCGGCCACGAGGCCTTCGTCTGGAATGCGCTGCACATCAGCTTCCTGAACCAGTTGCCGGTCTTCCTCGTGGGCTGCGCGCTGTTCTTCTCGCTGCGCGACGGCTTTGCGAAGTCGGGCGCCGCGATCTTCGCCGCCTTCATCGCGCTGTCCTTCATCGCCGATCGCGCCACCGACTCGCATGAATTCAACTATTTGATGATCAACCTCGTGCTCGGCGCGCTGGTTGCAGGTTGCATCCGCCTCGCGATCCGCTGCCGGCCGATCGAGGCGCTCGGCCGCAACTCCTATTCGATGTACCTGTCGCACTTCGCGGTGATCTACGGCCTGCGCCAGATCTGGCCGCTTACGGACGGACTGGTCTCGCTGCTGATCGCCTATGCCGTCATCGCCGCGCTCAGCTATCTCGTCGCACGCGCGACCTGGCATCTGGTCGAACGGCGCGCGCAGGATTTTGCGCATCGCCTGACGTCCACGGGATCGGGCCGCTCGACGATCCGGCCAACCATTGCTGCCACTGTGGCCGGTCTGCACTGACGCGCGACTTGTCTAGCTGACGCCTTCGAATCTACAGTACGCCACGAAAGATCTTCAGACACGCCGGGGCGGCGTGATCAGGTCGACCGGCTTCACGCTGGAGTAGGCGCCATGGAAGTCATACTGCTCGGCACCGGCGGCCCACGCCCGGACCCGCGCCGCATGGCGACGACCACGCTGATCAGGCTTGGCGAGGAGAATATCCTGTTCGACGCGGGCCGCGGCGTCATGGTGCAGCTCCACAAGGCCGGCGTGCCGCTCGGCGCCATCAACACGGTCTTTCTCACCCATCACCACTTCGACCACATCGGCGACCTCTACGATGTGATGTTGAATTCGTGGATGCATGGGCGCAAGGACGATCTGCGCATCTACGGTCCGCCCGATACCGAACGGCTCGTCAACACGCTGATCACACAGGTCTACGACAAGGACATCGCCTGGCGGGATCAGGGCGAGCCGACCTTTGGGGGATGGAAGCCGGTCGTCGCGACGGACATCATTCCCGGCCCCGTCCTCGACACCGGTCGCTGGAAGATCAGCGCCGAGCTCGTTTCACATGGCGACGGTCTCGACATGTCGCCGGCGTTTCTCGCGCGCTGGATGTGTCTCGGCTTCCGCTTCGAAGCCGAGGGCAAGGTCATAGCGATCTCCGGCGACACGGTCCCCTGCCCCGGTCTCGAGCGGCTGGCACAGGGAGCCGACCTGCTGGTCCAGTGCTGCTTTCTCGCGACGCCTGAGATCACCAACGACCACTTCCGCCGGCTCGCGAAATATACGCTCGCCTGCGGCGATACGGTCGGCAAGGTTGCCGCCAAGGCCGGCGTCAAGAAGCTCGCGCTGACCCATCACCGGCCGCGCACTGACGATTCCATGCTGAACGCGTTGCTCGCGGACGTCCGCCGAGACTACGCAGGTCCCGTCGTGCTCGGCGAGGACCTCACGCGGATCGAGGTCTGAGAGCCACAGGCACGCGAAGGCCTGCCTCAGGACGACCCGACCTCGATCCGGTACGACAGTTCTTCGTTCGCGCCGGCCGCAATGTGCATCAGACCCGGCTTGTCGCTGAACTCGCCTTCGAAACCGACGGGACTGGCATAGCCGCGCCAGGGCTCGATGCAGAGAAACGGCGCGCCTGTCGGTTTCGACCAGACGCCGAGTTCGCGAAAGCCGCGCCATGACATTTTGAGCCAGGGCCCGGCCCCCTGCCCGGCCGCATAGCGGACCGCATGGCTGTTGACGGGGTCGAGGATGACGGCGTCATTGGTGAACAGGGATTCCGACAAAGGAAGCACGGTGCCTCTGACGGGGCTCGGATCCGTTGCCGCGAGCAGGAGTCCGCCCTCGACACGGCGAACCGGAGACGGCTCCTCGTTCGTGAACGTCAGCGCGTAGCTCTCCTTCGACATTCCAGGCTGAAGCGGCCAGTTGAAGGCGGGATGGCCACCGAGCGACACCGGCAATGTCTCCTTGCCGGTGTTCACGACCGTGAGCGAGAGATCGAGACCAGCGTCGTCGATCGCGTAGGTGGCCGTCAGGCGAAATGCGAACGGATAGAGCGCGCGCGTTGTCTCGCTGTCTTCGAGCGCCAGCGCGCAACGGTTCTCGCCGCGCTCTACCCACGCGAACCGGCTGTCGCGCGCAAAACCGTGCTGGGTCATCCGGTAGGTCTTGCCCCGGTGCCGCATTTCGTCATTGGCGAGACGCCCGACGATCGGAAACAGCAGCGGCGCGTGGCGTGGCCAGGCCGGCCCCGCCTGCCAGACAAATTCGACACCGCTGCCGTCCTTCAACGAGCACAGCTCGGCGCCGTGTGCCTTGATGGTCGCGGTGAGCCCGCCACTTCGGATCGTGTGCGTGTCGTCGGTCATGACAATCTCCATCGCGGCAACGAGGCCAAACGCGGCGACCTGATGCGACCGGATCATATCGCATCAGAAACGATTTCGCCCGCCCCAGGATGAGGCGGGCGAAGCCGAACTTCAAACGACTGGCTTAAGCCTGGGACGATCGCCCGATGCTCTCGTAGGTGAAGCCGGCGGCTCGCATCTCTTCGGGCGGGTAGATGTTGCGGAGATCGACCACGACGGGCTGGGTCATGGCCGCCTTCAGCCGGCCGAGATCGAGCGCGCGGAACTGCACCCATTCGGTGACGATGACGAGCGCATCGGCGCCTTGCGCGCAGGAATAGGCGTCCTCGCAATAGGTGATGTTCGGCAACTCACCCTTGGCCTGTTCCATGCCGACGGGATCGAAGGCCTTGACCGTCGCGCCCATGTCGATCAGGCCGGTGACGAGCGGAATCGACGGCGCATCGCGCATGTCGTCGGTATCGGGCTTGAAGGTGAGGCCGAGCACGGCGATGGTCTTGCCGCGCAAGCTACCGCCGAGCGCCTGGCTGACCTTGCGCGCCATCGCGCGCTTGCGGTTCTCGTTGACGGCCAGCACGGATTCGACGATGCGCAAGCTCACGTCATAGTCCTGCGCGATCTTGATCAGCGCCTTGGTGTCCTTCGGGAAGCAGGAGCCGCCGAAGCCGGGACCCGCGTGCAGGAACTTGGTGCCGATGCGGTTGTCCAGGCCAATGCCGCGCGCGACCTCCTGGACGTTGGCGCCGACCTTTTCCGAGAGGTCCGCGATCTCGTTGATGAAGGTGATCTTGGTCGCGAGGAACGCGTTCGCGGCGTATTTGATCATCTCGGCGGTGCGGCGCGCCGTGAACATCAGCGGGGCCTGGTTCAGCGACAGCGGGCGATAGACGTCGCCCATCACCTTGCGGCCGCGCTCGTCGGAGGTGCCGACGACGACGCGGTCGGGATACTTGAAGTCGCGGATCGCCGCGCCCTCGCGCAGGAATTCGGGGTTGGAGGCGACGACGACGTCGGCCGCAGGGTTGGTCTCGCGGATGATGCGCTCGACCTCGTCGCCGGTGCCGACCGGGACGGTCGACTTGGTCACGACGACGGTGAAGCCCGACAGCGACTGCGCGATCTCGCGCGCGGCGGCGTAGACATAGGACAGATCGGCGTGACCGTCGCCGCGGCGCGAGGGGGTGCCGACCGCGATGAAGACGGCATCGGCGTCCGCGACCGGCTTCGACAAATCGGTGGTGAAGTCGAGCCGCTTGGCCTTCACATTGGTCGCGACCAGCTCGTCGAGGCCGGGCTCGTAGATCGGAATCTCGCCGCGATGAAGCGCCGCGATCTTCTTCTCGTCCTTGTCGACGCAGGTGACGTCGTGACCGAAATCCGCAAAGCAGGCGCCGGACACCAGTCCCACATAGCCCGTTCCGATCATCGCGATTCGCATGAAAAACTCTTTCCGTTGAAGACGGATGTTCCACTGAACACCCTAGACCATTTCTGTATCCGGCCGCACGCCCAACATTAGGGCAGGTTGCTTCGCGAACCGAATAAACCTTAACCGCCGCGCGTGACAGGCGTTGCGGTCATCTCCTGAAATACGCGACATGCATTGGTTGCATTCTACGTATGCGACAGATACGCCGCGTAAGCGCGTCTCACGCCGTCCTCGAGCGAGGTCGTGGCGCGCCAGCCGAGCTTGGCGAGACGGCTGACGTCGAGCAGCTTGCGCGGCGTGCCATCGGGACGCGAGGTGTCGAAGCCGATCTCGCCGCCGTAACCGACGATGTCGGCCACGACCCGCGCGAACTCGGCGATGGTGATGTCCTCGCCGGTGCCGATGTTGACCAGCTCCGCGCTCGAATAGGTCTTCATCAGGTGCACGCAGGCATCCGCCATGTCGTCGACATAGAGGAACTCGCGCCGCGGCGTGCCGGTGCCCCACACGATGACGCTCTTTGCGCCTGCGACTTTTGCCTCATGGAAACGCCGGATCAGGGCGGCGACGACGTGGCTCAATTCAGGGTGATAATTGTCGCCGGGACCGTACAGATTGGTCGGCATCACGCTGATGAAGTCGCTGCCATACTGGCTGCGATAGGCCTCCGCCATCTTGATGCCGGCGATCTTGGCGATCGCATAGGGCTCATTGGTCGGCTCCAGCGGGCCTGATAGCACCGAATCCTCGCGCAAGGGCTGCGGCGCCAGCTTCGGATAGATGCAGGACGAGCCCAGAAACATCAGCTTCTCGGCGCCGTTGAGATGCGCGGCCTGGATCACGTTCGCGGCAATCGCGATGTTGTCGTAGATGAACTCGGCACGCAGCGTGTTGTTGGCGACGATGCCGCCGACCTTGGCCGCGGCGAGGAAGATCACTTGCGGCCGCGCTTTCACGAACCAGTCGAACACGGCGGCCTGGTTGCAGAGATCGACCTCGCGCCGGTCGACCGTGACGAGGTTGACGTCCTCCCGCGCCAGCCGGCGCACCAGCGCGGCTCCGACCATGCCGCGATGGCCGGCGACATAGACGGTCTTTCCCCTCAGCTCAAACGGTGCGTTTGCCACTGGCCGCATCCCGCTTTGCCTCCGCCAGGTCGCTTGCCATCATCTCCTCGACGAGCTGGGCGAAGCTGCGCTTCGGCGTCCAGCCGAGCACCTCGCGCGCCTTGCTGGCGTCGCCGACGAGGAGATCGACCTCGGTCGGACGGAAATAGGTCGGATCGATCTTCACCACGGGCTTGCCGCTCGTCTCATCGACGCCGGTCTCCTCGACGCCCTTGCCGCGCCATGCGATGCGGCGGCCGACATGGGCAAAGGACAGCTCGACCATCTCGCGCACCGAGCGCATCTCGCCGGTGGCAAGCACGAAGTCGTCGGGCTTGTCGGCCTGCAGGATCCTGTGCATGCCCTCGACATAGTCCCTGGCATGGCCCCAGTCGCGCTTGGCTTCGAGATTGCCGAGATAGAGCGTCTGTTCCAACCCGACCTCGATACGCGCGACGCCGCGGGTGATCTTGCGGGTCACAAAGGTCTCGCCGCGGATCGGACTCTCGTGGTTGAACAGGATGCCGTTGCTGGCGAACATGCCGTAGGCTTCGCGGTAGTTCACCGTGATCCAGTAGCCGTAGAGCTTGGCGACGCCATAGGGCGAGCGCGGATAGAACGGCGTCGTCTCCTTCTGCGGGATCTCCTGCACCAGGCCGTAGAGCTCGGAGGTCGAGGCCTGGTAGAACCGCGTCTCCTTCTCCATGCCGAGGATGCGGATCGCTTCCAACAGGCGCAGCACGCCGATGGCGTCGGCGTTGGCGGTGTATTCCGGGCTCTCGAAGCTGACGGCGACGTGGCTTTGAGCTGCGAGATTGTAGATCTCGGTCGGCCGGATCTGCTGCACCAGACGGATCAGATTGGTCGAGTCCGTCATGTCGCCGTAATGCATCAGGAACGGCACGTTGCCGACATGCGGGTCCTGGTAGAGGTGATCGACGCGCGCGGTGTTGAACGAGGACGAGCGCCGCTTGATGCCGTGCACGACATAGCCGAGCGACAGCAAATATTCGGCGAGATAGGCGCCGTCCTGACCGGTCACGCCGGTGATGAGAGCGATCCGCTCAGCCATGGGCCCGCGCCTGGTTCGGGGTCAAAGAGGTTCAGAGGGACGGGATAACCACCGTTCGCGCCCGCTGACAAGGCCGCCGGCGGTCAAAAGCGCAAGAACCAGCGCAAGAACCGGCTTAAGAGCCGGCATTCCCGGGCGACACGCAGGTGCCGTCGCCCGCGGGATCAGACGCCGTGGTACTTCCGATACCATTCGACGAAGCGGCCGAGGCCATCCGCGATCGACGTGGACGGCGAGAAGCCGACGTCGCGCTGGAGCGCGGAAATGTCGGCGCGCGTCTCCAGGACGTCGCCGGCCTGCATCGGCAACAGCTGACGGATCGCCGGCTTGCCGATGATCTTCTCGAGCGTCTCGACGAACTCCATCAGGTTGACCGACCTGTTGTTGCCGATGTTGTAGACGCGATACGGCGCATAGCTCGACGAATTTTCCGGCCGCTCGGCATTCCACGCGGGATTCGGCGCCGCGGGCCGATCGAGGGTGCGGATCACCCCTTCGACGATGTCGTCGACATAGGTGAAGTCGCGCCACATGTCGCCTTTATTGAAAATCCTGATCGGCTCATTCGCGAAGATCGCGCGCGTGAACAGATAGGCGGCCATGTCGGGCCGGCCCCACGGGCCGTAGACGGTGAAGAAGCGAAGCCCGGTCACCGGCAGCTTGTGAACATGCGCAAAGGTATGCGCCATCAGCTCGTTGGCTTTCTTGCTTGCGGCGTAAAGGCTGACCGGATGGTTCACCGAATGCTCGGTCGAATACGGCAAGGTGCGGTTGGCGCCATACACCGAACTCGACGAGGCGTAGACGAGATGCGCCAGACCATGGCGCCGGCCGGCTTCGAGCACGGTGACAAAGCCGTCACAATTGGCCCGGATGCTGGTGATGGGATCGTCGATCGACGCGCGCACGCCGGGCTGCGCCGCCAGATGCACGACGCGATCGGGCGAGACCTCGTCGAAGACGCGCGTCACTGCGGCGAAGTCTGCGAGATCGATCTTGTGGAATTTGAACCCTGGATGGTGTTCGAGCGTTGCGAGACGCGCACGCTTCAGCGCGGGATCGTAATACGGAGTGATTGCATCGATGCCGACGACCTGCTCGCCACGTGCCAACAGCCGTTCACAAACATGCATTCCGATAAAGCCGGCAGCACCGGTAACGATCACTGGCCGCAAAGTTGTCATCTCGTTCATTCCGCGGAGCATTGCCAGACCAGGACATGAGAGGCAAGGTTTGGACAGTCACGACAATCATCAAATCAGTCGGCCCATGTAAGCGCATCGAAATGTGTAGGAAACATGATGGCGTCATGCACGATCGCATGCTATCCGCCTGCAAGGATGCTCGGACGATAGCGCCACATGTGCTAGACGTCATAGAACGTATATTCGGCGCCTGATGCTCAGTCTTCGAGCATTGTTCGCGCAAGAACCCGCAAAGAAAAAGATCGACTTTGAAACTCTCCATCAACGGCAGGTTCCTGTCACAATCGCTCACGGGCGTGCAGCGCTACGCCGCCGAGATCGTCAAGGCGATGGACCGCTTGCTCGCGAGCGGAGAGGCCCCGCGACAACTGCTGGATGCAGAGTGGCAAATCCTTGCGCCGCCGAATGCGCAGACGCTTCCAGGTCTTCGCCGCATCGCCATCAAGCAGATCGGATCTTTGCAGGGGCACGCGTGGGACCAGATCGATCTGGCGCGCGCCGCGGCCGGCACCCGTCTCGTCAGTCTCGCCAATTCCGGCCCCGTACTCCACCGCGACCATCTCGTCGTGATTCACGACGCGCAGGTTTTCCGGCGGCCGGACTTCTTCAGCTGGCGCTACCTCGCCCTGCACCGGACGCTCGGCCATCTGCTGGCGCGCACGGCAACGATCGCAACAGTTTCGGCGTTTTCACGCAACGAACTTGCCGAGGTGCTGTCGCTGGATCCGGCTTCGATCCCCGTCATTGCGAACAGCGCGGAACATTTTGCGACCGTCGCGCCCGACTTCTCGATCATCGACAAGCTGCGTCTTGCGCCCCATCAATTCTTCCTCTTCGTCGGCTCGATGACGAAGAACAAGAATGTCGATACGGCCATTCGCGCCGCCGAGCAGCTTGGCCGCGCCGACTTTCCGCTGGTCGTGGTCGGAGGCGATAACAGCAAAGTGTTCGGAGGCGCGGCCACGGAATCGAGGTCCGGCGTTGTCATCGCCGGGCGCCTGAAGGACGAGGAGATTGCCGCGCTGTTCTCCCAGGCCGCCGCGTTCGTGTTTCCGAGCCTTTATGAGGGATTCGGCGTGCCTCCCCTTGAGGCGATGTTCTTCGCCTGTCCGGTGATCGCGAGTTCCGCCGATGCCGTGCGCGAGACCTGCAACGATGCCGCCGTCTATTTCGATCCGCTCGACGCGGACGAGCTGTCGGCGCGGATGCGCGAAAGAATTGAACTCGGCAGGATATCGCCGGCGGAACAGGAGAAGCAGCGGCAGCGCCTTATGACATATTCCTGGGCCAAGTCCGCCGCAGCGATGCTCGAATTCCTCGCCAAACCGGCATCCCGATCCACATCCGACCGTGCGAAACAATGACGCGGCCCGATTATTGCTGCTTAGCGAGGTTAGACGTGCGCCTGCAAGATCCGGCGTCTCCAGTATCTGGCGCCTTCAAGACAAGGAAGGAATGACCGTTGTCCAGCGGCCTGAAGATTCTGCATGTCGCCGAAACGGTCCGTGGCGGCATCGCGACCTACCTCAACGAGCTGCATCCGCACCAGAGCGCGAGCTTCGGCCCCGGCAACGTCAACTATGTCGTTCCCTCCGACCATCGCAGCGACCTGGTGAACATCGAGGACGACGCGGTCACCACGTTTCCGCGCGACGGACGCAACGCGGTCGGCCTGTTTCGCATGCTGTTTGCAACCATGCGCGCGGTCCGGCAGCTTCGTCCTGACGTCATCCACCTGCACTCGTCGTTCGCCGGGCTCGTGGTGCGCCCGGTGCTCTGGCTCACCTATCGGCGCTCGCGCATCGTCTATTGCCCGCACGGCTGGGCCTTCGGCCGCGAAACCGGCCGCCTCAGCCGCGAGGTGACGAAGTTCACCGAGCTCGTGCTGTCGAAATTCACCCATCGCATCGTCTGCATCTCGGAAAGCGAGCAGGCCGACGCCAAGCAGGTCGGAATCGCGGCGAATCGCCTGGTTCTTGTGCACAACGGGATTTCCAAGCAGCGTCCTGCGCTCGACAAGGGCGCAGCGCAATGGCGGTCGGAGAAGATCAAGGTCCTCTTCATCGGGCGCCTCGACCGTCAGAAGGGCTACGATCTCCTGATCGAGGCGGCGCGCGCACTCGGAGACAAGCTCGACGTGCGCCTGATCGGCGCCTCGGTCGTCAGCAAATTCCGCAGAAGCGATCTGCCCGCCAACGTCTCTTTTCTGGGCTGGATGAACCGCAACCAGATCGAGGCCGAGCTCGACCAGGCCGACATGGTCGCGATTCCCTCGCGCTGGGAGGCGTTTGGCCTGGTCGCAATCGAGGCGATGCGGGCGGCCAAGCCGATCATTGCCTTCCGCATCGGCGCCCTGCCCGAAATCGTCGAAGACAATGCGACGGGCGTGCTGTGCGACGAAGTCTCGGCCGAAAAGCTGGTTGAAGGTTTCCAACGCGCAACCAGGCTCGACCTGGCTGCGGTCGGCCGTGCCGGATATGAGCGTTTCACCCGCCTCTACGACATCGAACAGACCCACCGCACGCTCAGTCAGGTTTATGCCGACGTCGTGCATGTGCGGATGAGCGAATCCGGGCAGCAGGCGAAGTTGCAGTCCGATTTCCCGAACAATCTGCGATCGTAGCGACCGGCTGATCAGGCCAGCCGGCGGGCATCGCCCTGCGCGAACTCGCCGTCATTCACGCGTTTATCGGAGAACGACCAAGCAATGGCCGATGCGACGATCATCGCGCAGGTGAGAAAGCCGGCCGCGAACAGCAGTGATCCGGTGTGCAACATCGTCTTCGCCTTCCTTTTGTTTGGCCGACCACTAGCCGGATCAGGATTAGGAAGACCTTACGGACGCCAGCGTGACGCCAGCTTCCAAATCTAAGCGTTAACGGAGGTGGAATCCCGTCGCAGAAACATTGGTCCGATGCCCCGGCGAGAACGTCCGCTCGGGCGCGATGCCCGCCGCAGGACGACGAAAACACAACGCAGAATCACTCAGGACGGGATCCAACACTTGAAGTTTATGGCGATGTCATCTCGCGACAATGCCGTCGCATCTGCATGTCCGTCGCCGCACGCTGCTCATTGGTTCGATCGCAGTCTCAATCGTGACATCGATCTGACACGTGTATGTATGGTTTGCGAACTGCTTATTTAAGAGGATGTTCCGCACAAATTTTGGACAGAGATTTCGGCGTGTATCCACGTTCACAAGTGGCAATAAGGTCACAGCCACAAGTGCTTTACCATAAAGTCGAAGACGTAGCAGTGACTCCGCAGCACGGGATTTGTACGGTGATTCCGATTTTAGATGAGTGCGAGGGAATAGTGGTGGCTAAGACCGAACGTTTTGATTTTGATTTCGGTATTAGCCGAATCCTGGCCGTTGCTGCGATCAGCTTCTCCTTGGCGGGTTGCGGTAGCTTCATTCCGTTAGACGCTCCTGATGCCGTCGCAACGCAAACAAATGCGGCGCTGATCACCGAGCCGAGCGCGCCGCTGGCCTATGCCCTGATGCCGGTCAATCCGGCGATCCTGCAGGCGACCAACGCGTTCACGGACTCCGCCGGAATGGTGTTCTCCCGCCTTCCCGGCGGCAACTACCGCGACGTCACCATCGGCATCGGCGACATCGTCACCGTGACCGTGTATGAAGCGCAGGCAGGCGGCCTGTTCATTCCGCGCGAAGCAGGCGTGCGGCCGGGCAACTTCGTCGACATTCCGCGCCAGCAGGTCGACCAGTCCGGCAACATCAACATCCCCTACGCCGGATCGATCAAGGTCGCAGGGCTGACGCCGCGCGCCGTGTCGAACATCATCCGCGAGCGTCTCAAGGACCGCGCCATCGACCCGCAGGCCGTCGTGAGCGTGGCGGAACAGCGCGGCAACCAGATCAGCGTGCTCGGCGAAGTCAACTCGCCGCTCCGCTTCCCGGTCGATCCGGGCGGGATTCGCCTGATGGGCGCGATCGCGCGCGCCGGCGGCCCGAAATATCCGTCCTACGAGAGCACGATCACGATCAAGCGCGAGGGCCGCACCTACAGCGAGACGATGTCCTCGGTCGTGCACAACCCCAACGAGGACGCGCTGCTCGCTCCAGGCGACGTCGTCTTCTTGACCCGCATTCCGCGCGTCTACATGGTGTTCGGTTCGACGCCGTCTCCGGGATCGATCGGCGGCACCAACAACCGTCGTTTCACGTTCGAGAACGACAACATGTCGCTGGCTGAAGCCATCGCGAAGGCAGGCGGTCTCGACGGCGCCCGTGCGGACTCCAAGTCGATCTACGTCTACCGTTTCGAGCCCAAGCCGCTGCTGGAGAGGATCGGCATCGCCGTATCCCAGTTCCCGACCAAGTCGGTCCCTGCCGTCTACAAGTTCGACATGAGCAAGCCGGACGGCTGGTTCCAGGCGGATACGTTCAGGATGCGCGATCACGACGTGATCTCGGTGGCGGAATCGCCGTCGATCGAATTCATCAAGCTCATGGCCCCGCTGAACGCGGCAACCGCCAACGCGGACAACATCAGCTCGGTGGTCGTGAACTCCAAATAGCCCAACTCAGCGCGCTCAATGACGAGCGTGCAGACAAGGCGGCCCTACCCCATTGGGGCCACAGAAGAGTATTAGCCTTGTCGGGTTGACGCGAGCAGGAGTGGACACGAGCGTGACCGAGCAAAACAGGAAACGCGCCCTGCGTCGTTTCCGGATGTTGATGTGCGGGCTCTGCGTCGCGGCCGGCCTCTCATATCCTGCAGACGCACAGAACGCGCAGCCGCTCGATCAGCGCTTCCTGCTGGGCGTCGGCACGCACCAGGGCCTCGGCGGCGTCACCAGCGCCCGCGGCTATGTGCCCGCGACCGCCATCAAGCAGATGAAGGAGCTGGGGGTCACCTCGTTCCGCGACGACTTCCCTTGGTCGGATTTCGAGCTGCCCGGCAAGCGGCTCGGCTTCAATGCCCTGAACGGCCGCC
Source organism: Bradyrhizobium sp. 482_C4_N1_8 (assembly GCF_052075965.1). Lineage (NCBI taxonomy): Bacteria > Pseudomonadati > Pseudomonadota > Alphaproteobacteria > Hyphomicrobiales > Nitrobacteraceae > Bradyrhizobium > Bradyrhizobium sp. 482_C4_N1_8. The sequence continues at coordinate 7,437,452 of NZ_CP197231.1, forward strand.
TCGAGACCCAGATCAGGTCCGGCGTCGGAATCCCGCTGCTCATTCTCGGGACCGGCCATCATCTCGTCCCGAATTCCGATCCGCCGACGACCGACGAAGCGCGCCAAAGATTCGTCACCTATGCCGCGGCAGCCGCGCAAGCGGTCGCATCGCGGCAGCCGATCTTCGAGTTGTGGAACGAGTACAATCTCAGAGCGCGCGCGGAGCCGCTGTTCACCGTCGAAAATTATGTGACGCTCGCCCGATCGGTGCAGCCCGCGGTCAAGCAGGCGGTGCCGTCCGCGCCTTTCGTGGTCGGAGCGCTGGGCGACGATCCCGGCTGGAAATGGACCGACGCCCTGCTGAAGACCGACCTGCTTCGTATCGCGGACGGGATGTCCATTCACATCTACAACCATTGCCTGTCACCGGCCGGGCGGACCGCAGCCGAGGCGATCGAACGGCTGCAAAATCTTCATCAACGCGTCGCACAGGCGACCGGCAATCCCGACTATCCGATCTATCTGACCGAAACGGGCTGGCCGACACCAAGCGCGAAATGCGGCGTGACCGAGCAGCTTGCCGCCGACAACATGGCGCAGATCATCCTCTGGGCCTCGACCGCCGGTCCCTGGCTCAAGGGGATATGGCTCTACGAGCTGAAGGACAGTGGGACGAAGCCTGGTGAACTGGAGGACAATTTCGGCATTTATCATTTCGACAATTCGCCGAAGCCTGCCGTGTGTTCCATTCGCGAAAGCTGGGCCTTCATCCGCACCAGCTTGAAGGCAACGCGAACCACGCCGGCGCCCGGCGTCGTGCAGATTCGCAGTGACAGTGGATCGGAAACGAAACTCGCGCTTTGGTCGGAGACTGCGTCGAAGCGCTTCGAAGTTCGATTAAAAAATGCGGAACCGAATGCCGAGATCAGATATGTATGTCAGCAAGCGCCGGGCCCTGCCGCCGGCGCCTGGACGGCGTTATCGACAACGCCGTTGCTTGTCAGCGTCAAGGGCACGGCCGTGCCGGATTTCGAGATCCGGCCATCGAACTGACGCTGCGGCGGGCTGCTAATCCGAGGCTATCCTTGAAAATACTGATCGTTAACACGCTCTATCCGCCCGAGATCATCGGGGGCGCCGAAGTGTCTGTGTCGCTGCTCGCGGAGGCGTTCGTCCAGCGCGGCCATCAGGTGTCGGTGGTCTGCCTTCAGAAGAAGCAGGAACGCACGATCGACGAACTCAAGGGCGTGCGCGTATACCGCGTGCCGATAGACAACGATTACTGGCCGTTCGGCAACGACAGGAAGCCCTCCTCGGTCCAGCGCCTGAAGTGGCATCTCAAGGACACATGGAATCGCAAATCCGCGGCGCGGTTCGCCGAAATTCTCGAGATCGAGAAGCCCGACGTCGTCCACACCAACAACCTCACGGGCTTCTCGGTCTCGCTGTGGTCGGAAGCCAGGCGGCGCAGCATCAGGATCGTGCACACCCTGCGCGACTATTCCCTGCTCTGCAAACGCTCGACGCTGTTTCGGGGCGATGCGACATGCGCGCAGCGCTGCACCGTCTGCGCCGCCATGACGTCGCCTTATCTGCTGGCCTCGCGTATGGTCGATGCGGTGGTCTCGAACAGCCAATTCGTGCTCGACCAGCACACCAGGCTGAAATATTTCCCCGGCACCGATGGCCGCGTCATCTTCAACATCGCCGATCCAAGCTCCGTGGTGCCGTCACCAGCTTCGAGCTCGGATGATCTGATATTCGGGTTCATCGGGCGGCTCGAGGCTGAAAAAGGTATCGAGGTAGTCCTCAAGGCGGCCGAGCAGCTTCCCGACGAGGGCTGGCAACTGAAAATCGCAGGAAAAGGGCTTGAGGATTACGTGCGGGGGCTAAAAAGCCGCAGCGGAAAGAAGATCGAATGGCTTGGCTTTGCCAAGGCAGCTGAATTCTATGCCAGCATCGACGTCTGCCTGGTGAGTTCGGTCTGGCCGGAGCCGCTGCCGCGCACGTTGATCGAAAGCATCAACGCCGGCCGGGCGACGATTTGCTCGACGGCCGGTGGGATTCCCGAGATCGCGGGGTTTTCCAATATGGTTGGGTCCTACGAGCCCAGCGATCATAGGCGACTGGGAGAATTGATGCTGAAGGCCGTCAACGAAAGGTCACACTGGAAAGTCTCCCGGCCTCCGCAGCCAGGATTCGCCGAGAGGTTTTCGGCGGATTCAGTGACAGGACAATATTTGGACGTCTATTTGAACAACAATCGAACCAACCGGCAATAAGCCGAAACGGAGATTTCAGCAAAGCCATTTGGCAGGATAGCTGGACAGACCTTTTCGATGAAGATCCTTATCACGTCATCCCTCTATCCAACGCCATTGGCACCGAAGGTGGTCGGGGGCGCGGAAACGTTCGTCCGCCGCCTCGCCGAGACCCTGGTCGGGCAGAACGACGGCGTGGAAGTGATACGTGCCGCGTCCGCATCGAACCAGCAGATGGAGACCTGCAACGGCATCGACGTGTATTCGGCGCCCGTACACAACATCTATTTCCCTTTCGCCAAGCAGCACAGTTCGCCGGTGCGCGGCATCTGGCACGCGATCGAGGACTGGCAGACAATGTCGGAGCTCGTTGCGGCGCGCATCAAGGCCTTCAAGCCTGACATCCTGCACTCGAACAATCTCTCCGGCCTGACGACCGCGGTGTGGCGGACCGCCGCCGAGCTCGGCATTCCGGTCCTGCACACGCTTCACGACTATTATCTCACCTGCCCGCGCTGCTCGCGCTTCTCGGACGGACATGCCTGCGAATCGAGCTGCATGAGCTGTCAGATCCTGACCCTTCGCCGTCGCGGGGCGACGCGACATCTGGATGCCGTCGTCGGCGTCAGCCAGCGCATTCTCGACATCCATACCCAGCTCGGCCTGTTCACGCAGACACCGCTGAAGATCGTCATTCGAAACGCCTCGACCGCCGACGTCGGCAACGCAGACACCGCGATGGTCGACGGCACCGTCACGTTCGGCTTCATCGGACGCCTGACCGAAGAGAAGGGCATCTACAATCTCGTGCGCGCCATCGCGACGATTCCGCCTGACCGGTTTCGGCTCGTCATCGCAGGCCACACAACCGAGAGCCAGCAGAAGCAGCTCAAGGCGCTCGCTCCGAATGCACGGATCGAATTTCTCGGCTTCGTACAGCCGAAGCAGTTTTACGAACAGGTGAACGTGGTGGTCGTCCCCTCGGTCTGGGAAGATCCCTGCCCGCTCGTCGTCGCCGACGCGCAGGCCGCCTGCAAACCCCTGCTCGGCACGCCGTTCGGCGGCATTCAGGAGGCGATCAAGCCTGGCGTGACCGGCTGGCTGACGTCGCCCGATCCCGCCTCGATCGCCAAGAGCATTTCGGCGATCATCGAAGCGCCGCAGCAGATCGTGGAGATGAGCGAGCGATTGAAGTCCGGCATCGACAAATGGGTTTTTGACGACGTCGTCGCCGGCTATCGCAACGTCTACGACGAGCTCACGCGCGGCCGCGGCACGCCTCGCACATAGCCGAAGCTGACGCAGATGCCGCCAATGGCCCTCAACCATCCCGCCATGTTCTTTCTCACGCATTGCCAGACATGATCAGCCTGCTCGCATTCGGCAGCTATATCTACCAGAGTGCGTCCGCGATCATTCTGATCTTCGCCGTCAGCCATATCCTCTCGCCGGCCCAGTACACCTCGTTCTCGCTGGCGCTGGCGACGAGCCAGTTGTTCTGCGTCTTCGTGTTCGAATGGCTGCAACTGGCCGGCGTTCGTTTCCTCGCCGCAGCTTCCGGAGAAGAGGCCGCGCGCCTGCGGTTCTCGCTGTTCAGCGCCGGGCTGCTCAGCGCGCTGGTGCTGCTGCTCGTCGGCGGCGTGGCGGGACTGCTGGGCACGCTCGAGACGAGCGTCGTCGCCCTCGCGCTGGCGATGGCCGTGCTGCAAGGCGCCACCGACCTCTATTTCATGATCGTCCGCGTGTCCGACCGGCTGGGGACCGCGTCCGTCCTCCTGATCCTGCGTGCCAGCGTGCTTCTGGCCGGCGCCGTCGCCGGCGCGCTGCTCCACGGCACGGCTGCAGCGACGCTGTGCGGCATGGCCGCGAGCTACGGCGCGGTGCTTCTCCTGAGCCTGGTCGTGCATCGCACCTCGCTACGGCGCGCGTCGCGGCACGCCATGCTAACCGATTGGGGCAATTTCTGCCGCTACGGCATCATGGCTGCGGCCGCCTCCGTCATTCATCTCTCCGTACCCGTCACCTTGCGCCTGATCGTGATCGCCACGCTCGGCCGGGCGTCGACCGGAGCGGCCGGCTTCTCGATGGCGATCGACCTTCTGCAACGACCGTTCTCGGTCCTGGTGGCCGCCATTCACACCGTCTGCTATCCCAATGTCGTGGTCCAGTTCGAGCGCGGCGTCGACGGCGAAGCGCGCAAGGCCACCGCCCGCATGCTCGAATTCATCCTCTGCGCGACGATCGTGATGCTGGGCGGGCTGATCGGCCTCCTGCCCGACGCGGCGCATCTGTTCGTGCCCGCCGATCTGCTGGTCGATTTCCTCAACGCGGCGCCGGTCGCGGCGATCTTCTACTTCCTCCACACCCACCTTCAGGCCACGCTCGCGATCGTGCCACATCTGACCAAATCGGCGACGAGGCTGGTGGTCGTCGCCGCGTGCCAGCTGCTGCTGGTGTCGGCGGCGTCCTCGATCGGCGCGTTGTTGCACATATCGGTGGCGGGACAGATCGCGAGCGCGGCCTTGGCCACCGCCCTCATCATCCTCTTCGCCAGCGGTCCGCTGATCCGGTTCAGGGCGGCGCCAAAGGTGTTGCTGATCCTGGAAGCGACCGTCGCGGCCGCCGCGATCGCGATGCTCGCGGCAGCTCCGTCGGACTCCCTGACCTGGCTCGCGGGAAAGATCGTCTTTGCCGGCCTCGCCGTCGTTCTGGTGACGTGGCGAGGCGATCTGCTGGCCTCGGCACGCAGTTAAGATCAGGCCTTCACCGCGTGAGCCAGCGCGTTGCCGCTGGTATCGCCGGTCAAACCGTAGATCCTGAGAGTCTCGTCGACCATCGGCCCGACACCGAAATATTGTTGGGCGCGCGCAAGAGCATTGCGCGACAGCGCGGCGCGCATCGCGGGGTCGGCCACCTTCTCGAGCGCACCGACGAGCGCGTCGACGTCCTCGAACGGCACGATGAAGCCGGTCTGGCCCTGGATGATCTGATCAGTCGCGCCGCCCGCCGGAGTCCGGACCGGAACGAGGCCCGTCGCCATGGCCTCGGCAACGCCGAGCGGAAATCCCTCGAACCGGCTCGGCAGCGCGAACACGTCGGCGGCCCAGAGAATTTCGCGGACGTCGCCCATGAAACCGAGGAACTTGAAGGTGTCCTTGTCCTTCTCGCCGGCGAAAGCGAACGACTTGATTTCCTTCTCGCGCTCGGCTCCGCCGCTGCCGACAAAGTAGCATTTGATGTCGATCGGCGGAGAACTGGCGCCGTCGCGGATCTTGCGCGCCGCCTTGATGAGGAGGTCGTGACCCTTCACCCAGGCGAGACGGGCCGCCAACAGGCACATGAACTCACCGTCGCCAACGCCGAATTTCGCGCGCGCATCGCGGCGCTCGGCATCCGAGGGCGGGCGGAAATGAACCGTGTCGACGCCGCCATAGACCTTGGCGATCCGGTTCTTGCCGAACAGCACGTAGCGGCGCAGATGCCGGAGCGATTCCTCCGACATCAGAATGAGGGTGTGGGGAAAGAAGAGGTTGAAGAACAGGACCTGGACCGGGCTGAAGGTCGATTGCGGCGCATTCTGCACCTTCTCGATGTTCCCGAGCACCGAGGGATGATAGGTCGCAACACAGCGCGCGCCGGTGAGCAGCGCGAGCAGCCTGCCCCACATCAGCATGCCCAGCCCGTGGACGTTGATCACCGTGATGTTGTTCTTCCGGATCAGCTTCAACAGCTGCATGAAGATCGACAGCGAGGGCAACTTCCGAAGTCCCGGAATGACGTGCCATTCCTTGACGGCCGCCGCCAGCTTCTGACGCTTGTATTCAGACTTGTCGTCCGAGCGCACGGCACCGGAGACCAGGTGGATCTGCACGCCCCGGCCATGCAATCCCGTGGCCAGGGTCTCGCAATAGGATGCAATCCCGTCATTGCAATTCACGACCTCAACCAGAAACATGACATTCGGGGCGGGATCTTGCATGGGAATGGCCTTACTCCGTTCAATCGACGACATTTCGGTCAGTGCTTAGCGGCAAATTCCATGCCGTGCCAGCGGTTTGCCCGCAACAGCATTGCGCGCCTAACATATTGACGTTGCGGATCTGCGACACTCCGCCCCGGCACTGCAGACGACGTCCGAAGTCCGCTTCTCGGGTTCGCACCTTCCGCCGGAAGTCGGCGTTCCCTTCAAATTCCGCAAGCAACGCCCGGTTGAAACGTCCCCCGGCCCCTTGCCCGCCGGGTCCGCGACCGATTGTCCCGCCGTCAACGCACCGATCGCCGCACCTCGTGCACACAGATTGGACCTCTCATCTGGTCGGCGTCGTTCGTTCGACTGGCCCTGCACATCAACGAGGCGTTTCTTCATCGGCCAAAGACAGACTCGATATCCTTCTGCATTGACGTCGACACGATGTCGCAGCGACCAGGAGAGAAAACAAAACTCCGGTGGCGAGTTCCATAGATTTACTTTCTCGCTTCCCGACTGCACGCGGGAAAATTTGGAAGCGCGCTGCAAGCCTTCAACGCCCGAACAACTGTCACATTCGAAGTTCGATCGATATTTTTTGCGGTCGTGACTCGCAGGCAACTCGATCCGCCCACGCCACAGGCTTAACGGCGCTTAACACAACAGATTCGAAGCAAGGCTGCTCGCGCGACAAGCAAATGCGTTTCGATTAGGCACCGGCACAACATCGATCGAACATCGTCGTTGCATCGCCATTCGAACGTCACGCTGCAAGCACATTGCCGTGGTCTTCATCGATCAATCTCAGTCCACGCAGATTCGTGCGCTGTGGGCGTCGCGCAGGAAGCGTCGGTGAGAAAATCTCCGGGTGCTTCCATTTTTACCGATCTCACCAACTCGAAAAACAGAGATTGGCCGATACGACAGACGCAGGCGGCACCGAACTCTCGCGTTTCAGAAAAGGCTCCGAAATACCGATGACTACCGCATCACCAGATCAGACGATCCTGTCGGCGAGCACCTTTGTCAGTTCCATCGGCGTCAATGTTCACGTTGGATATTCCTGGGGCGCCTACGACAACCTCGCCCTCGTCGAGGACAATCTCAAATATCTCGGGGTGACGAAACTGCGGGGCGGACTCGCCACGAGCCCGGAAGCGCAACCGATCGTCGAGGGACTTGCGAAGGACGGTTACAAATTCGACCTCGTGGTTCCGTCGGGCGTTCCGGCCGGCGGCGCGGCTGCGCTCCAGTCTTATTTGGAATCCGTCAAGGAGTTCGCGGCCAGCCATCCCGGCAGCGTCATCGCGCTGGAAGGCCTCAACGAGGTCAACATCCAGGGCTTCAGCTATAATGGGAGCTCGAGCGTCTCGGCCGCAGCGCAGTTCCAGGCTGTCTATTACAGCGCCATCAAGGCGGACGCCGCGCTCAAGGACATCCCCGTCTACAATTTGTCGATCGGCTATAATGACTCGGCCGACTACGCCAATCTCGGAAACATGTCGGGATCGACCGACTACGCCAACTCTCACGCCTATGTCAGCACCGGCCTGACACCCGAAACCGCCCTCGAGCAATTGCTCGGTAACGCCACGTCGGTCACCGGCGGCAAACCGGTCGTGATCACCGAGACCGGCTATACGACCAAGAGCGATACCCCGTATGTCGGCGCCAGCGAGAACGTACAGGCGAAATCGATCCTGAACACGCTGGTCGATGCCTACAAGGACGGCGTCAGCACCACCTATCTCTATCAACTGCTCGACGCCTCGGCGAGCAACGACCCTACGGATCCCGAATCGCACTGGGGCCTGTTCAACGCCGACGGAACCCCGAAGCTCGCGGCGACCGCGGTCCACAATCTGACGACGATCCTGGCCGACGACGGCAAGGGCGGCCACACGCCGACTGCCTCGCTGAACTATACGCTCGACAACATGCCGGCGAGCGGGAACAGCATGGTTCTCGGCAAGAGCAACGGCGCCTATGAGCTCGTGGTCTGGGCGGAACCCAAGGTCTGGAACGACGCCACCGACACCGAGATCGCGAATCCGACGATATCGGTTACCGTCAACCTGGGCAGCGTCCACCACCTGATCAACGTCTATGACCCGCTAAAGGGCAGCTCGCCGATCGCGACCTACACCGATGTCAGCCAGATCGTGGTTCCGATCACGGACCACCCGCTCATCATCGAGATCGACGCTCCCGCAGGAGGCGGCACTGCACCGCCCGCCGTGACCGACGTCAGCGGAACCGCCGCCGACATCGTATCGCAGATGTCCGACCTGAACGCCTCGGGTTCGCTTAAGACCATCACGCTCACCGACACCCACGTGCTTCCGGTCGCTTCCAATGCCACCATGGAGTACATGATCTCGCATTACGGGAAGGCGCTCGCAGCCATCCAGGGCGGCTACCAGTTCTCCGTCACCAACTCGACCGACACCTGGAGCGTGACCAGGGTCTACGACTCCTCCGCAAAGCTTCTGTCGACCAGCACGTCCAACTTCACCGACGGCGTCATCACCAGCAAGGTGACGCTCAATACCGACGGCTCGTCGGAGAACATCGCCTATACCGGCGGCAAGATGGTGCGTGACGTCACCGTCTCGGCGATCGGCGACAAGGACACCAAGACCTACGATACGAGCGGCAATCTCACCGCGGATCTCGTTCAGAACAAGGACGGCTCGTCCTCGAATACGCTCTATTCGAACGGCGTCAAGACCAAGGTCTACGTCACCAATGCCGACCGCACCCACGACAACTACTATTACAACATCACCGGTCAGTCCTATACCACCGAGCACGACCAGCTCGACGCGGGCGGGAGGCTTCTATCAGTCGTCCGGATGCATGCCGACGGCTCGATGGCCTACAGCCAGGTCTACAACAGCGACGGCAGCAAGGTTACGACCCAGTACGACGCCACGGGCCACAAGACCTCTGTCGTCACCGTGACATCGACGGCGACCAGCACCGATTTCTACACCACAGCCGGCGTTCTCAAGCAGACCGTCGTGCAGACGACCTCCGGCAACGTGACCACCACGAACTACAATGGTTCGCTGCTGGTGTCCGTCTACGTCGTCAACGCCGACGGCTCGAAGGACTCCAAGCTGTACGACGCCAAGGGCGTCATCGCGAGCGACGTGGTCCAGAACGCGGACGGCTCGTCGTCGACCACGCTCTATACGGCAGGCGTCAAGACCAAGGCCTACGTCACCAACGCGGACGGCAGCCGCGATAACTATTATTTCAACATCACCGGCCAGTCCTATACCGGCGAGCACGATCACCTCGACGCGAGCGGCAAGCTGCTGTCGGTCAGCCGCACCCATGCGGACGGCACCATGGCCTACAGCCAGGTGTTCAACAGCGACGGCAGCAAGGTCACGACCCAGTACGACTCGACCGGCCACAAGACCTCGGCCGTCACCATAACGTCGACGGCCACCACGACCAATTTCTATACCACCGCGGGCGCGCTCAAGCAGCAGGTCGTGCAGACGACCTCCGGCAACGTGACCACGACCAACTACAACGGCTCGCTGCTGGCGTCGGTCTACGTGGTCAACGCCGACGGGTCGAAGGAATCGAAGCTTTACGATTCCAACGGCCTCATCGCGAGCGACCTGATCCAGAACAAGGACGGCTCGTCCTCGAACACGCTCTACACGGCCGGCGTCAAGACCAAGGTCTATGGCACCAATGCCGACGGCAGCCACGACAACTACTATTACAACATCACCGGCCAGTCCTATACCAACGAGCACGACCACATCGATCCGAGCGGAAAGCTGCTTCTGGTCAGCCGTACCCATGCCGACGGCTCGATGGCCTATAGCCAGGTGGTCAACAGCGACGGCAGCAAGGTCACGACCCAGTACGATTCCACAGGCCACAAGATCTCGGTCATCACCGTCACGTCGTCGGGCACGACGACCGACATCTACGATGCATCGACCGGCGCATTGAAGCAGGAGATCTCCAAGACGAACTCCGGCGACACCACAACGACGAACTACAACGGCGCCAAGCTGGCGTCGGTCTACGTGGTCAACGCCGACGGGTCAAAGGACACCAAGCTGTACGATTCCAGCGGGATCATCGCCAGCGACCTGGTCCAGAACAAGGACGGTTCGTCCTCGAACACGGTCTACTCCGCCGGCGTCAAGACGAAGCTCTATGTCACCCATGCCGACGGCAGCCATGACAACACCTTCTACAACATCACGGGCCAGAGCTATACGACCGAGATCCAACACCTCACCGCCGCCGGCGCGCTTACGGCCCTGACCCGCCTTCATGCCGATGATTCGCTTGCCTACAAGCAGGTGATCAATAGCGACGGCAGCAAGGTCACCGACCTCTACGACAGCACCGGCCACAAGATGAGCGAGATCTTGAATGCCGCCGATGGATCGACCACGACGGACACGTACAATTCGTCGGGAGCTCTGGTCCAGGACGTTCACAAGACGGCGGGCGGCGACGTGACGACGACAAACTACGCGAACGGATTGAACTCGTCGATCTACGTCGTCAACGCCGACGGTTCCAAGGAAACGAAGCTGTTCGACGGCAGCGGCAGCCTCACCAGCGACTACGTGCTGAACAAGGACGGCTCCAACTCGACCACCGTGTTCACGTCGGGCGTCAAGACCGCGGTCTACGCCAATAACGCCGACGGCTCGCACGACAACACGATCTACAACATCACCGGCAAGAGCTACGTCACGGAGCAGCAGCACATCGACGCTGCGGGCAAGATGACCTCGATCATCCGTTCGCACGCGGACGGCACGCTCGACTACACGCAAGTGGTCAAGTCGGACGGCAGCAAAATCTCCGACGTCTACGACAGCACCGGGGTCAAGACGACCGAAACCATCAACAACGCCGATGGAACATCCGACGTCTTCAAGTTCAAGGTCGCCGGCCTGCCGGGCGCCGTCGAGCACGACAGCTACAATACCAGCGGCTCGCTGCTCTCGATCGACGTCCTCAACACCGATGGGACCCACGCCGTCACGGCGGTGACTGCGGGACTGACACTGGCGGGCGGCAGTGGCAACGATATCTTCTCCGCGGCGCCGGGCACGACCACCGTCATGTTCGACGGCGGCAACGACCAGATCAAGAGCTTCCACGCCGGAACCGCGGCGAACCACGACACGATCGAAATCCTGAAATCACTGGTGGCCGACTACAGCCACCTGCAGATTTCGCAATCAGGGTCCGACACGCTGATCCAGCTCACCTCGGCCGATTCCATCCTGTTGAAGAATGTGAATTCGACCACCCTGGATCACGGCAACTTCCTGTTCGTCTGATGCCGAACCAGCTGGCAGGTGCCCCCTGCCAGCTGAAATAGGAAGACGGGTGAAGCAACGTCAGTGCGGCCGCGCGGGTGTGGCCGCACCGATGAAGATGATATCCTCGGCCAGCAGCGGAAGCCGCCGCAGCAGCATCGACTTCAGCTTTCCGGCGCGCATGAAGGTGGCCATCTTCACCTCGACGGGCGCATAGCCGGCGTCGATTGCGACCTTGGCGATGGTGTAGGGCGTGAAGAAGAACCGGTGATCGCTGTTGATCGTCTCGACGTTCTTCAAGATGCCCTTGATGTTGCCACCCCTGAAGGCGTTCGGAACGGTGATCACGATCTGATCGACGACGTCGCCGTAATTCTCCCTGAAGCGCGACAGGAACGAGACCGGATTCGGAATGTGCTCGACGACTTCGCCAAACACGGCGATGTCGAACTTCCGGCCGGATATTGCCTCGATCTTCTGGCCGGACGTCACGTCGCCCGCGACCATGTTGTCGAGCCCGGAAATCCGCGACGCCTCCCGCACCGCATCCGCATCGATGTCGACGCCGACGGTGTATTCGGAACACTCGGTGATCAGGCCGTGCAGCCAGTCCCGGTTGTCGATCTTTCGTTTGATGAGCGGCAGATGATCACAGCATCCGACATGCAGGACTCGCTTGCCCCGACAGATGTCCACGAGGACGTCGCATCTGTATCTGACGTCGCCGTCGCCCCGATACTGCACGACGATGGTGTCTTTGAACTTCGAGCCGTCGAGATAGGGATAGACCTGCGAAAAATCGGTAATGATCGACGACATGGGCTTGCTTCCTGTGTCCGAGACGTTTCCAGACACAACTATACATGGCAAGCGATCAGAATTGTGACCGGGTTGAACCGGCGGACCAACCGCGGATCGCCGGAACCTCGCCGTCGGTTCGCGGCCGGTCAGGCGCGCAGGCGACCTGGTGCTTCGGAGCGCACGATCCGCGCAGGTGCTCCCGCGGCGACGGAATGCGGCGGGACGTCACGCGTCACGACCGCGTTGGCGGCAACGTTTGCTCCCGCACCAATCGAAGTCGGGCCAACGATCACGGCACCGGTGTAGATGACGGCGCCGTCGCCGATGGTCGGGCAACCCGGTTCATCCCAGGCACGCCGGCCGAGCGTGACGTTGTGATAAAGCATCACGGAACGACCGATCCGCGCCCCCTCGCCGATCACGACGCCGGTCGGATGCGGCAAGATCAGCCCTGGACCGATCTCCGCGAGAACCGAGATGTAGCAGCCGCGCCGCATTAGCGCCCGCACGAGCAGCCAGGTGATCTGATGTCCCCAGCGTGTCTGGAATCGCAGCATCCTGGCGATGCGCCAGGTCGTGATCACGGCAAAGCCCGGGCTCGTCAGCATGGCGACGAAAGCGGCACCAACACCGGACCTGCCGGTGTTTGCCATCAGGTCCTCGCGCCACGGAAATCCCGCCTGGGACTTGCCGCTCATTCCCTCAACTGATGACATCAAACGTTCTCTACTAACCTGCCGAGGAGACATTCGCCTGGATCGGCGGAACCGAGCCGCCGAGCAGCGACTGCATGCTGTTCCAGATACGACGCCTGAATATCACGTAGCTGCCAAGCACGATCAGCGCATAGACGGCCGTCGCCAACAGCCAATGTGACAGGCTTGCGACGTCTGCCTTCGTGGCGACGAGCGCACACAATGCGCCGAGCGCGGTGGCGACGGTGGCCGGCATCAGGGCGCCCAACAAAGAGGCATAGGAGATCGCGCAGTTGCGGGCTCCAATCATCAGCATCAGGACGCAAACGAGGATCGATACGATCAGGTACACGACCGCCACGGCCGTGAGCCCGAACGGCAACGCCACGACAAAGGCAAGGATCATGCTGGCGCTGTTGGCGGTGCTCACCCAGAACTGAAGCCGGGCCTTGTTGTGAGCCAGCAGAATCGGCCCGGCATAGGCCGCAATCGACTGTGCCGCGCCTGCGGGCGCGAGGATGGCAATCAGCGGCAGGACTTCCTGCCAATGCGGCGAGAGGAACGTCGCAACGGGATATTTCAGCCCGAATGTCAGATAGATCATCGCCGGGAATGTGATCATCGCGGTCATGCCGAGCACCGCGCAGATCGCCGACCGGCGCCGTTCCTGTTCCCGTTCGCCGTTCATCCGGCTCAGGGTGGCCATCAGAACGCCGCCGCCCGGCCACGACAGGATCATCAGCGGAAGCGTCATGAACTGGAAGGCGAGACCGAACAGGCCGACCGCCGCCGCGCCCAGCTTGGCGCCGATCATGAGATTGCCGACGTTTCTCGCAGTGAAGTTGAGGACGTTCGAGGCCAGCACCCAACCGCCGAACGACAGCATCAGCGCGACGCCGCGCCATTTGAAGGACAGATGGATATGGCGCCTGGTGTTCACATAGAAGGCGACGGCGCGCACCGCCTGCATCAGGACATAGTATGCGATCAGCGCCCAGATCCCCCATCCGAGCAGGGCTCCGGCCACGCCCACCGTCGCGGAAGCTAGAGCCGCGCCGGCCTCGATCAAGGCGATGGTCTGATATTGCAGGGAGCGCTCCAGGACCGCGCGCGGCCCCATCGCGGAAATGGACAAGACGACCGAACCGGAGAGAGCAGCCAGCACGGACGGCAGCCCCTGCATGTCGACGGCAGCCCCCAGCGGTTTCGAGGCGGCGGCCAGCACCAGGGCACAACCAATCCCGATCGCGACCATCAGAGTCGTCGCCGCGCCGGCTTCCTCCCTGGTGAGCGACGTCCGCTGGATCATCGCGCTCGACAGCCCAAGGTCGGTCAGCATGGAGATGAAGGCGATGAAGGGCAGCGAAAACGCAACGAGCCCGAATTCCGTGGGCGTCACGAAATAGGTGATCAGCAGCGTGATGAGGAACTGAACGGCCGACTTCACGACGTTCACGCTCGACATCGAGAGCAGATTCTTGATGATCATGACATCTCTCGTACGTGATCCGGCTGAAACGATTGCGAAGGGATGCGCTCAGGCGACATAGCGAGCTTCACGGCGCACTCCGAACAACAGGCCCCGCAGCACCGGATCGAGCAAGCGGCGGAGTCTCACTTCGATCAGCTCGTAACTGACCGTTCCCGCTATCAGCGCGGCAATCAGGCCGAGGCCCGCGAACCCGGCCCAGAGGAGCCAGAGATTGACGCCATGCGCGGCCAGCTTCACTCCGATGACCTGCAACGGAAATAGCGCGAAAGGATGGACCAAATAGAGGCTATAGCTGATCTTTCCGAGGAACTGTAGGAATTTGCCGCTCAAAGCGGCGGCAATACCGGAGTCCGGAGCAAGGACCATTCCAAACAGCAGCGCGCCCGGCAGCAGCCCGACCAGCGGATGCGCATATTCGATCGACACGTACATCGCGATCCCGCAAAGGATGCCCGCCAGCAATCCGGGCCAGCCGACGACGCGGATTCGCAAATCGATCAGGCTGAACAACAGCCCGACCAGAAAGAACGCGGCGATCGGCCGAAAGGCAATGCCCGCGAGACCGAGCAGGATGAACGGCGCCGCCAGCAGCCAGTTCCTCCGCCGCACCAACATCACGAAGATCACCGCGAACAGAATGTAGAACGCCCATTCGTAGCTCAGTGTCCATGCATTCTGCTGGCCGATCGGCAATCCCAGCGCGTCCGGCAGGAACGCCAGATTGACGAAGAACAGCTTGAGATAGGTCGGCAGGTCGATCCCCTTGAAGAACTTGTAGCCAACCAGGGGGCCTGCCGTGAACAGGATCAGGTGCAGGATCACGAACACGGGCAGGATTCGCAGGGCGCGATCGAGAAAGAACTTCCCGACGCTGCGGTGACGCATCAGGCTCGCCGGAATCAGGAAGCCGCTGATCATGAAGAACAGCTCGACCCCGTGCCCGCCCATGTTGACCGTCGCTTCCAGCCACGGCCAGATCGGAGGCAGGAAGCCCGCCAGAAGCGGCATGTCCTGAAGATGGACGATCAGCACGGTGAGCGCGGCGACGCCGCGCAGCCCCTGGATCGCCTCCACGAAATTCTTGCTGTCTGCGCTCACCGCCGCGATCCGATATCAAGACGAAGGAAAGTTGCGGACCAGAGCCCGTGCTGCGCATTGCAGCTCATTGCATGCGGCAACATCGCGATCATGCCGGCCGAGAGACCAGATCGTCGACGTCAGGCGCGAGCGGCACCGCGTCCGCGACGGTCTCGTCACGTCTCTCTCGGGCGAAGACTTCGCTGAAGGCGACGCCGAGCATGATCAGGCCGCTTGCGGGACCATAGGCCAGAACCGTGATGGTGAAGAGGTTCATGGCGACCGCGAAAGACAGCTTGTAGATGTCCCTGGTCCTTGCGACCGCGAGGATGACCATGACCATGAACAACACGAAGATCGGCCCGAACATCAGGTAGGTGCCGAGGTAGAAATTATCCACCGGAACGTAATAGCTGAGCTTGTTCGAGAACAGCAGCTGCGGATAGTTGAAGCAACCGAGGCCGCAGCCGGTGAAGAAGCCGACCGGCATGAGCTCAGCCATGTAGACGAACGGCAACTGCCAGCTGTTGTTGACGCGGTCCTGCAGGCTGAACAGGCCGCGCGACATGCTGACAAGCCCGTTGCCGGAGAACAGGGCGATCAGCACCGCAGGCACGAGGATCGACAGGAACGAAAGCAGCGCCATGCGCCGGAGCATGGGAAACTTCTCACGCTCGGGAACGAGGCGAACGATGATCAGGCAAGCGATGTAGATCACCATCACGCCGAGCGAGGTCTTGTTCGTGGTCAATTTGATGGCGTAGAGACCGATGGGCGCCCAGAACAGGCACCACAGCAGGCTCCGGCGCACCGAGCTGATCGTGAACGAAATGAACACGAAGAATGCGGCCATCGTGCTGTCGGCGGCAAGTCCGGCGAGGCGCGTCTCGGACGCCGACCACCACAGCCGCGTCGCCTGCCGCGTCGTGCCGAAAGTCTCGTAGGCATATCCCACCCAAGGCAACTGCATGCGGGACGACAATATGATCCCGACGATCGTCAGGTAGAAGATCGGGTGAAGCCACCGCAGCAGTCGATCGTAGTCGCCGAAATTGCGCCCGCAGAAACAGAAGCCGACGAACACCGGCGCGATCATCTTGAACGACGACATCATGCCGCTGAAATAGCCCAGGAACACGTATCCGAGGTAAAGCGCAAAGCAGATGTAGAACAGCGTGAGGATCGCGACGAGGTTACGTCCCATCAGGACGTAGCGCTGCACGAAGGCAAAAATGCAGACCAGCGCGAAAATGTCAGGCAGGAACCACAGCGGGCTGATCTTGAGAACGGCCAGATAATAGCGCAACGCGCCTGCGAGCGCATCGCGGTAGAAATAAAGCAAGAGCGCGATTGCCTCGAGACTGAAGAATGCACTGCCCTCCTGCTGGTGATGCCGGGGCAAGGCCACCGGATCGACCATGCGCCAGTCCGACCTCGGTAGAGCCGAAGAGCTGCTGGACATGCCCGTCACTCCGCCGCGACCACAGCGGGAACGGCGCGGCGATTGAAAAGCCGAAGCACGAACCGCGACCCCGGCATCTCGACCCAGAGGTAGGTGAGGTTGGAGAGCACGAGCACGGCGGCCACGAAGACGGCGAGCAGCAGCGAGGCTGCCAGTCCGGGAAGAATGTTGTCCACGATTTGCAGGCGCTCGGTGCCCACGCCACGCGCGAAGTACTGGATGAGGACAAGTATCAGCGCATGCGTCATGTAGATCGAATAGGAGCGCTTGCCCAGCCAGACCAGCGGACGGACGGACAGCAGCCTCGGCAGGAGCCGCTCCGGAAACGCCATCAGCGAGCCCAGCAGGGCGCCGAAAACGATCGGCGCCACGAAGCTGAGCCGTTCGTCGAAGCCGACGACTGAAACCAGCACGATGGCGACGACGGCCGCGCCGATCTGGCAGGCCGACTGAACGAAGGGGCTCACTGAACGACCTTTTCCCGAGACGAAACGAAGCGTGAGCACGCCGACGAAGAAGCCCAGGAAGCATCGGGTGAAGGCGTTGGTCTGGAAGTCGAGCGTTTCATTCTTGAGCACGAAGATAATGAGAGCCGCGCCCATCACGGCCAGCACGGCGCTGAAAACATAGACGAGCTTGATGTAGCCAAGGCGCTGCGACAGGACGACGACGGCGCCAAACACGAGATAGGTGTAGAACTCCGCGCTGATGCTCCAGCTCGGGCCGTTCCAGCTCAGATAGTCGAGCACGCCCATAGCATGGAGCAAGAACACATTCGCGACAAACGAGTACACATTGTTAACCTGGAGATCCGCCGTCTCGTTGGTCGAGAAGTGCAGCAGGTCCAGTTCGGTGAGCGTGAGCCGCATCAGCCGAAACGCCAGAAAGGCGAACAGCATGACGATGTGCAGCGGATAGATGCGTGCGATACGACGCAAGGTGAACGTTCGGAAGTCGAACCCGCTGAATTCGGACTGAACATAGCTCATCGAAATCACGATGCCGCTCAACACGAAGAACAAATCGACGAAGAGCCAGGAATTGTGAAAAAACGCGACGTCGATCCAGGCGCGATGAGGTAGCGCAGCGGCGAGCGGATCCGATCCGACGAAGTGATGGACGACCACGCAGAGGGCGGCGAGGCCACGAACGCTGTCCAGCGGAACGTAGTGCGCCTTTGTTTGATGAGCTAGCACTTGATAGAGGCTCTACGATTCGACCAAAGCGAAATGCTGCGGTGCAATATAATGCCTCCACCGGGTGGTTTATTCAACTGAAAAGAGCCGCGAAGCGCCGATCTCGACCAGGACAGTGCACGACAGATGCGGCAGCAAGACGCCGGTCGGCATCTTTGCTCCGACGACATGCTCATAGACTTCAATTCAGCTTTCGTGAGGCAACGGGCATTGCGTTTGGAACAGATCAGGGCTGCACGCGCGAGCTGCGGCCTTGTTTGCAATGTTGCGAATGGCCATCAACGACCTAGCCTCGCATTAACTTGATCTCGCGCGAAGTTCTGATAGCTCCATCGCGGCTGAGTTGAATGACAGAGGGGCCTTTGGGCGCGATATCGCGATTTTTCGCCACAGCCGTGTTTGTGCTGGCGCCACTTCCGCTCGGATCCCTCGACCTCGCGTGGATTTGCTTCTGGAATTTTCTGCTCGTCTGCAGCCTGCTGACCGCCGATCTTTCGGCCGTGAGCCGTCGCAATGCCATGTTGCTCATTCCATTGGCAGTGGCGATCGCGGCGGTGGTTGTCATCGTGGCGTTGCAAACGTGGAGCGATCCGTCCAGTGAATCAGCAGCGGTCTGGGAACTGCCGCGGCGTTTTTTCGGCCTCGTGTTGCCTGACCGCCTCTCGGTCACCGCACGCGGAACGTGGCTGGCGTTCGGATCGGTCTTGCTGCTGTCGCTCGCCTTCACGCGCGCCGTGATTCTTGCAAGCGATGCGGGAGCCGCACGTTCGCTGCTACGCATACTGGCATGGGCGGGATGCCTGTATGCATTGTACGGAATTCTGGCGGAGCTGATCGCACCGGACATGGTGCTGTTCAGGCAGAAAGAAGCCTACCTGGGCTTTGCCACAGGGACCTTCGTCAATCGAAACACGGCGGCGACGTTCTGGGGCAGCTGCGCCCTGCTGTTTCTGGTGCCGCTTCTGCGCACCATGCACCGCCAGGAAGGCGGGCCGCCGGAACAACCGGATTGGCGATCGCGGCTCGAGCAAATCCTCTCCGCGCCGGTGGCGCTCGGTGCGGGATTCGCGATCTGCACGATCGCGCTTGCCATGACCGGATCGCGGGCGGGTCTGCTGCTGTCGGTTGGCACGTTCGTGCTGGCCATCATCCTTTATCTCGTGCCGCTCGAGCTCGGCAGATCGCGGAAGTGGCTGGTCCTCGGCGGCTCAGCGGCAGCAGGGCTCGTGCTCTTGCAGCTCGTAGGCGGCCTCGTGGCGGGGCGAATCGTCGAACACGGGCTGGTCGATCCGCAGCGGCTTGCTGCGTACCAGGCATCATTGGGGATCATCGCTGATCATCGGCTGCTCGGTGTCGGGCTGGGCAATTTCGAAGCTGTTTTTCCCGCCATCAGACCCGCAACGCTCGGCAGTCTCGGCATCTGGGACCGCGCTCACAGCACGCCGCTGGAAATTGCCGTCGAATTAGGCATCCCCGCCTTCGGCGTCATCGCGCTGGCCTGCCTCTGGTATCTTTACCATCTGTTTACCGGAAGCTTGCGCCGAAAACGCGACCGCTACATACCCGTGATCGGCGCCAGCGTCGCTGTATTGGGAGTTGCACATAGCTGCATCGATTTCTCGTTGCAGATACCCGGTTACGGCGTGTTTTTCGCAGCCATCGTCGGGTGCGGCCTCGCGCAATCGCTACCATCACAGATGCGAAAAGAACGTGGCAAATCCGTGCAAGTCGAGCTAAAGTCAAATTAATTGAAGTTTAAAGCCAAATTGATTGAAGTGGGCAGGGCAATGAGCTGGAATTCTGGTAGGCGCTTCACCGTGGTCGTCGGAGCGCTGGCAATTTTCGCCGGAATGCCGGCAGCATTCGGCGCAACGGGCGTCAGCTCGGGCTGCGTTGCCAACACGGGCGTTGTTTCAGCCGAGCGCGCCACCGACTTTCTGGCCAATCCCGGCGGGCTGCTCGACCAGTTCAAGGACGGACAAGGCGGCCTCGCCTCGGCTGTGCGCGACCTTCTGACCGCGCGTCCCGAGACAGTCGATGGCATTGTCTCGCTGGCGAAGGCCAGCAGCACCGATCAAAGCCGCGCCATTGGCGCTGGTCTCGGCACCGCCGCTTCGGTTTGCGTCCTGTCGCAGCCCGGCGTTGCCCAGCTGATCCAGGAGGCGGTTCTCAAGACCGAGAATCCCGACCTGATCCAATCGTTCACCAGCATCACCGGCGATATCCCGACCGAAGCGACCAACGGCGCCGATCCGACGGGCGAGACCACAGCCGGCGGCGGACCTGGTTCGACCGCGGCGGAGGCACGCGGTGGCGGAGCAAGCTCGACCGCACCCACGGTCGTGAACCAGAGCGGGCCCGGTGCGGCGTCACAGACGCAGACGCTGTTTGCGGCGACGTCGACCGCCGTTCTGACCTCGGTAAGCCCGTCGCGCTGACGGCTGGAACCGTTAACCACCCCTCCCAGGCCGGTCCCGTGACCGGCCTATTTAGCTACAATTGTAAATTTCCGCGGAACCAAAGCTCAAATCGTTTGTGAGATACCCGTAGCGTCAAAAAAGAAAACGCGAGACGGGGATGTCATGAGCTGGATTATCAAATCGCTGGTCGCGATCGGGATCGCGTCGACCGGCACCGCCGCCAAGGCCGAGATGTTGAACGACAGTTCGCTCAATCAGGCGAAGAGCGCGTTCATCCGCGAGTACGACAATGCGCTCGCGCCGCTGCAATTCGTCAAGTTCTGCATGAACAACGACGGCGAATGCGCGAGCGACGCCGCCGACCGGACACTGCCTTCGGGCGACCGGGCGATGAGCATGCTGCGCGAGGTGAACAGCTCGGTCAACGCGTCGATCACACCGATGCAGAAATCGACCAATCCGATGGTGGCGCGCTGGAGCCTTTCGCCGTCCGCCGGCGATTGCAACGACTACGCGGTCACCAAGCGTCATCAACTGATCGAGATGGGCTGGCCCAAGTCGGCACTGCGCCTCGCAGTGGTCCTGACAAATGGCGGCCAGGGCCATCTCGTGCTGGTGGCGCGACTTGCCGACGGCGACTTCGTCCTGGACAATCTTTCCGCTTCGGTGCGCCCCTGGAACGCCGCGGATTACGAGTGGATCTCGATGCAGTCCGGCGGAAATCCGCGCTTCTGGGTCGCGATCGGCGAGCATGGCGAGCGCCTGCGCGCCACGCGTCTCGCGATGTTGCGGACCTCCGAATAGACCGCGCGAAGTTTCGCTCTACCGCCCTCAATCGCAGGTTGCGACAGGCGCGAGGCGATGGTCTGCCAGACCGTCCCTCGCGCCTTTGCCTTGGCATGGTGCTTGGCCTTGGCATGGCGCTTGCCTAAAATTCGTGCTTATCGCATACGAGCGCGCGCAACCATTCGCCGAATCCGCGCCTGATCGCAGCAAGAATTTCGTTCATGCGAAACGGGGATGCAGAGCGGGCAAGTATGGCAATTTGGTCCGTACTGGTTTATATTTTGCGCCGCACAAGAATTTGACATAGTTTTGGGTCATCAAGGACCTAGGGCCTAAATCCATACGTCATCGCTAGTTTGCAACGAGATATGAGCGCGATCCTAATCAAACTCGATAGCTTGTTGCGTGGCTCCCTGCCGGTTTTACGGATCGCGGCAGTGATCGCCGTTGCCGTGTCTGCGACGCTGTCGGCGCCGGCACAGGCTCAATGCGTCGATCGCGCCGAACGAGCGCCGTCGTCCGCGGTCAGCGCATTCGTCTCGGACCCCTCGGTTTTGTTGCGACAGTCGAAGAACGACAGGGACAAGCTTTCGGGCCGGCTCACCGGATTGCTGGTGACCGACATAGCCGCGCTCGATCCGGTTCGGGACATGCTGCGCCAGGCGAGCCAGGCCGACCGTGTCGCAATCGGCGCCGGGCTTCACCGTGCCGAAGAGCGCTGCATCGCGACCAAGCCCGACGTCGCGCGCCGGATCAGCGAATTCGTTGCCAAGCTGCACGACGGGTCCATCCTCAAAGGATATCTCACGGATCAGGACGCCGCGGCTGCGCCCGTTCCGGGAAGCCCGGCTCCCGCCACGGCCAGCAATGCACCGGCGGGTCCGGGTGCAAGCGCCGGTCTGATGTCGGGTGAGTGGAAGACCGAACTCGCCGACCCGTTCAAACCCGTTCCCCTTCCCGAGTGACAACCTCAAGATTCCCAGAGATGTTTCAGCCACGAGATCAGTTTCCGCAACGCCCGAGATATGCCATCGAGGTCGGTGGCACGACGCTCAGCGCCGAGCGCGCTCTGGACATCGTACGCCGCCAATGGCCGCTGATCGTCGCCATCGTGGCCGGTACGCTCGCGATCGTTCTCGTCTACCTGATCGTGGCAACGCCGATGTACACGGCAAATGCGCGCATCCTGATGGACACACGCCAAACCCAGGTACTGGACAAGGACAGCGGAACCGCCAACGCGCTGATCGACCCGGGCTTCGTCGACAGCCAGGTCGAGATTCTCCAGTCTGACGACCTCCTCCTGTCGATCGTCCGTCGCCTGAAGCTCACCGAGGATCCGGAGTTCAACGGCTCGGATCCCGGGTTGATTCCGCTGGTCATCGGCAAGGTCATCTCGATGTTCGGGTCGGACGGTCCTCCGAGCAAGGAGCGGGTCGAGCGCGGCGCGGTCGAGCTTCTCCAGAAGAACCTTAAGGTCGAGCGCGTGCTGACGACCTATGTCCTCTCGATGAACTACCGTTCGATCGATCCGAACAAGGCTGCGCAGATCGCCAACGCGATTGCAGACGCCTACATCGTCGGCGCGCTGGAGGCGAAATATCAGTCGACCAAGCGCGCCGGCGAGTGGCTCCAGCAACGCAGCGCCGAGCTGCGTGAACAGGCGACGGCGAGCGACCGCGCCGTGCAGACGTTCAAGGCGCAAAACAACATCGTGGGCACCAGCCGGGGTCTGATGAGCGAGCAACAGCTTGCGGACGTCAACTCTCAGCTTATTGCCGCTCATGCCGCGACCGCCGAGGCCAAGGCCCGCCTCGACCGGATCGAGGCGCTGCTTGACAAGGATCTCGTGCAGCCGACCGTGACGGACGCACTCAACAACACGGTGATCACGCGCCTGCGCGCCCAATATCTCGACCTGGCGGCGCAATATGCCGACTGGTCGAGCCGTTACGGCAAGACCCACCAGGCGGCCGTCAACCTCGCCAACCGAATGGAAGAGCTGCGCAAGGCGATCGCGGACGAGGTCCGTCGTATCGCGGACGCATATCGCAGCGAGTACGAGATCGCCAAGAGCCGCGAGACGGCGCTTGAGGAGAATCTCAAGAATCTCGTATCCCAGGCCGGCAGCACGAGTCAGGCGCAGGTCAAGCTGCGCGACCTCGAAAGCGCGGCGGATACTTATCGTAACCTCTACAACAACTTCCTCGAGAAGCTGCAGAACGCGACGCAGAACCAGAGCTTCCCGATCAGCGAAGCGCGCATCATCGGCACGGCGGTCAAACCCGACAAGAAGAGCTCACCCAAGACGCTGCTGGCGCTGGTCGGCGGCCTGCTCGGCGGTCTCTGTTTCGGCTTCGGGGCGGCCTTCACGAAGGAACTGATGAGCGACGTGCTGCGATCTCCGAGCGACGTCGAGGATCAGCTCGGGGTGAAATGCCTCGGCGTTCTTCCCGACATCCGCGCGGCGAGGGCTTCGGCAGATCATCCGGAAGGAAACATATCCAGCTACGTCGTCGAGCACCCGTTCTCGCGGTTCGCGGAGACGCTGCGGAACATCAAGGTGTCGATCGACGTCGCGCGCCTGTCGCGCGAGGTCAAGATCATTGGAATCCTGTCGTCCTTGCCGAAAGAGGGAAAAACGACGGTTGCCGCCAATTTCGGTCATTTGACCGCGTTGACCGGACATCGCACGCTACTGATCGACGGCGACCTCCATACCCGCTCGCTGACGAGGGCGCTGGCCCCCCATTCCAAGACCGGCCTGGTCGAAGCCCTCAAGGATCCGCGCTCGTTCGGCTATCATATCCAGCGCAGCAAGGAGAGCGGGCTCGACTTCCTGCCCTCCGTCGTCGCATCGCGCATGGTGAACTCGGCGGACGTCATCGCCTCCAAGTCGATGGCTGACCTGCTTGCAGTGGTGCGCGAGGAATACGAATACATCGTCATCGATCTGGCGCCGGTGATGCCGGTCACCGACGCCAAGGCTGTCAGCCATCTCGTCGATGCGATGGTTTACGTCATCGAGTGGGGCCGTACGACCCGCAACGCGCTCCAGGAGTCGATGGCGAGTTCCGAAGGCATTCAGAAGAAGCTTCTGGGCGCCGTGCTCAATCGCGCCAATCCGAAGATGCTCAAGAGGATCGAGGCGTATAAGGGCTCGCACTACAACAGCTACTATGTCGAGGGAGCCTAGCGCCACCGAGCCGGCGGCACAGGCAGCGGGGACCGCGTATCGCTGGCTTCTGCGCGGCTCGACCATCGCGCTGGCCGCAGCCGCGCTGGCGTGGATCGCGGCTATCGCCCCGGATGTGACCAATCCCGCGGTTCCGCAGATTGCAGGACGCGTCGCGCGCGGCGAGCGATATGAAGTCGATCGCCTGAGACGGATCGTATCGGACAATTTGCCATCCGCCCGTCGCCTATGCAGCGCCAAGACGCTGCGCGAGCTCCTGCTGCTCCAGCTCGCAATCGCCGACGAATCGACACGCACAGGCGACCTGAAGCAGATCGACCTCGATGCAGACGCCGTCGCGTCGACGAGCCGTGCCTTGCTGGCATGCGCGCCGACTGAAGCACTGGGCTGGTTCGGCAGCTACTGGGCCGAAATTCGCCAGGCCGGCTTTGGGCCGCGAACGGCGGAACTGCTGGGTCTTTCCTATCGCTTCGCACCACACGAGGCCTGGCTCCAGCTCATCCGCGCGCCACTGGCGCTTCGCGCCTTCAATGCGGCCTCGCCCGAGCTCAGGGATTACGCCACCCAGGACTTCGCCGATATCTTCCAGGCCCGCCTGTTCCCAAGCGCAGCTACGTTCTATCAGGCGGCAGGCGCCGAGGCGCGCATCGCGCTGCTCGAACGCACCTGCGCCGCGCCCGAAGCCGATCGGGAATTGTTCTCGCATTTCGTCGCGGAGAAGGGCCTGCGAATTCGCCATCACTGTTATCCAGTCGATGGCGATGGCTTTCGGATGAGCCGCTAGGCTATTTCAGCTCGGTTCGCGGCACGCCCTGCGAGGGATTTTCGGGCAGGTATTGCAGGAAGAATTTGGTCAGGCCGCGACGGCTGCGCAGGATCGGCGATTCGAAGTACTTCCAGGACACATGCGCGACAGCGTAGGAGATCACGAAACCGATGGCTGCGCCCGCGGTGATCTTCACGCTCTCGGGCACCGACATCCCGCCATAGAGCGTCAGCGCCTTGCCCAGCGGGTTCGGGATGAAGTTGTGAACGAGATAGAAGCCGTAGCTGATCTTCCCGAGATGCTCGAGCGGCTTCCACTCCAGCGCCTGAACAAAGGCACTGTCCTGGTTGGCGCGCACCCACCAGATCAGCGCGACCAGGCACAGCCCGATCGCAATGTCGATCGCGGGAGAAAGATACGAAGGGGCCTCGTAAATCACGCCGTTCGAGCACAGCGCGAACGCGACGATGAGGAGACAGGCAAATATGCCGTTGCCGTTCGGGGCCCATCCCTGCCTGCGAAGATGCAGGATCGTGATCGCGCCACCGAACGCGATCAGGCTGAAATTCCAGGGCGACAAGGTGTGGATGGCGGTGTGATTGAAGCCCGATGAATACATCAGGAAATGGCCGATCAACCCGAGGGCGACGACGCTCATGCAGGTGACGAAATGGCGCTCCAGCGGAAGCAGGATGAACAGGAAGGGCGCAATCACGTAGAACTGCTGCTCGACCGAGAGCGTCCAGAGCACGCCGAAGGGACCGGCAGTCCCGCCGATGACGCTGCCGATCCAGTAGTTCGACAGGTACACGACGTGATAGCGGAAGCCGAGATCGGGCCCCGCGTGCTGAAAATAGGACCGGGCCAGGAAGAGGATGGCGAGAAGCGCATAATATGCGGGAAAGATGCGCGTCGCCCGCTTGACCCAGAAGGTGACGATTTCCGCCGCGGGCCGGGACGCGGCCGTCCCGACCTTGCCTCGCTGCCTGTTGAGCTCGCCGATGATCAGGAAGCCGCTCAGGATGAAGAATATCCAGACGCCGACGCTGCCCGAGTAGAACTGCAGTCCGCACTTGTGATTGAGATAGACCAGGACGACCGAGAGACCGCGCAGCCCGTTGAAGCCCAAGATGCTGCCCGACTTCTCGGTGTTGACGCGCTCAGATCCAGGTAAAGGCATTGCAGGTTCTTTTCTTCGCACGGAGACCGAAAAGCTACAGTCCCCTGGTTCTCAACTCAGTCGATTCTTCAGCCGACAGGCGGCCGCCGGCAAATTCCGAAAGAAGGAAGAGCGCAACCTTGGGCCTGTCGATCTCGTACATCAGCCCAAACCTGTTCTCCGGCGGCTTCTTCTGCGGCTCGTCGAACAGCTCGTAGACCATCACACTCTCGATCTCGACGTCTTTCTGGTTCTTCAGATATTGGAAGGTGTCCCGCAGTGAGCGGAGGCATTGCTCCGTCAGGGGATCGCCGGGCCGATTTCCATAGGCCGGCTTGTAGATCTCGGCGCAATTGACCTCGTTGAACGTCACCGGGCGGTGATAGGACGCCAGCTTCTTGAAGAGGTCGAAGGGCGGATTGCGTCCATTCCAGTGCCGATGCGGGTTCTGCCCCGCCACCTCGTAATAGTGGTAGGAGATCACGTCGTATTTCACGCCCCGGGACTCCATGAAGTCGAGGAAGCCCAGCATCGTCGACGTCGTGTTCAGCACCTTGCGCAGACGACTTCCGGTCTCGCGGTTGATCTGGTCGATGGCATCGGACGCGCCGTGCAACACCTGGGCCCAGTCTTCCATCACCGGCATTTCGAAGTCCGCCGCGGTCATGCCGCGCCCGAACAGCTTCTTCCCGTCGGAATCGACCGCGAGCAGGTTGATCTCGTTCTCAAGCTCCCAGTCGGACACATCGTCCTTGAATTGCCGGACGAACGCGTAGGTGCGGTCGTAGCCCTGCCTGTAGAGCGCGTCCCGGTCTCCCTTGGGGTACCGCCCCTTGTCGGTGCGGTCACCGTAGCGGAAGGGGAAGTTGATCAGAGGGTGAAGCGTGATCGAATATTTTCTGGCGAGCGCAATGGTCTGCCGGAACATCGTGGCTTCGCCCGGCTCGGCATCTTGCGTCAGGTTGAGACCGGTCCTGTATTGCGTGAGCCCCCGCTCCCTCATGAGCTGAAAGATCGGCGCGAGATCCCTGCGTTTTTGCGGCGGTCCGCCGACCCCCCACTCCAACGCGTTCGCATGAGAACAGGCGGCAGCGATCGCCCAGGTGACGAGCAACGGCACGGCGACGAACTTGGCGAGGCGATGGCTCAATCTGCAAGGCTCGGCGTTTCGGGGGTGCAAATCGTCAAAGGGGCAGCAACGAATCACATGCTGCAAAATGCAGGCCGTTTCCCCTCTGCACGGGCGGCGTGCGGGTCGGGCGCGGCAACGCGCGCCCGACGTCGGCCTGGCTCAGTAGGCTTCCTGATGGATCAGCGCCAGCGCGGTCTTCAGGATGATCCTGATGTCGAGCCAGATGCTCCAATTGCTGACGTACCAGATGTCGTACTCGACCCGCTTTTCCATCAGATCGATGGTCGGCGTCTCGCCGCGGAAGCCGTTGACCTGGGCCCAACCGGTCAGGCCCGGCTTCATGTGATGCCGGTACACGTAGTTGCTGATGATCGGATCGTAGTAATTGTCGTGCGCGAGCGCATGCGGGCGCGGCCCGACCAGCGACATCTCGCCGCGCAGAACGTTCCAGAGCTGCGGCAGTTCGTCGATGCTGGTCCGCCGCAGCGCACGGCCAACACGGGTCACCCGCGCGTCGCTCTTCGTCGCCTGCGTGACCACATGACCGTTCTCCGCCACCGTCATCGAGCGGAACTTCCAGATATCGAATTGCTTGCCGTTGAAGCCGCGCCGGGCCTGCTTGAAGATCACTTTGCCCTTGGAATCGAGCTTGATCATGATCGCAGCCGTGATCAGCAGCGGCGCCAGCAGCAGAAGCGCGAACGAGGCAAGGCCGATGTCGAGGCAGCGCTTCTGCGCCTGCTCGAACACGCTGAGCGGCGCGCGCTGGATCTCGATCGCGACCGTGCCGCTGACGGGCTGGAACGGACGCGAGACCAGATCGGCGATCGGGAAATCTGGCAGAAGGCGGATCGGCTGGGGGACAACGCGCAGATGCTGGCTCAGCTTCTGGAGAAGCGGCATCTCGTCCCAGTCGATGACCAGGAGATATTCTTCCACATCCGCCGTGCGCGCCTGACGGGTGATGTCGCGAATCTCGTGATCCCAGCCCGCGCCCTCTTCAGACGGATCGAGCACGAAATGTCGCACGACGTTGAAGCCGTGCTTGCGCAGATCCTTGAACCGGGTCGAGGTGAAATCGAGAGGCTTGAGGCTGAGCAGCACGACCTTGCGGTCCACCAGACGGCCCTTGGCGTAGCTCGAGGTCAGCGCCAGGCGCCACAGCACGCGCAGACCGCCCAAGGCGACGCCGCCGGTCGCGGCGAACAGCAGCGTGGTTCCGCGCGACAGGTCCGCGGACGATTTGAGCAGGAACGCCTCGACGGCGAGAATGGTCAGCGAGATCAGCCAGACCGCCAGGGCCTTGCGCAGCTGCCAGACCGTGCTCAGCAGACGATGGTGATCGTAGACGCCCTGGAAGTAAGCGATGGTCACGAACACCGCGCCGACGACCAAGCCTGCTCCGACGGATGAGTCCTGCTCGATCACGAGCACGCGATACAGGCCGCTCGCCACGAAATAGCTGAGCAGTACGGCGACGAAGTCTCCGGCGATCAAAGCCACTTGCAGGGGTCTTTGGAGGGCACCGCGTCGGTTCGAGATAACCGAATAATAGTTTTCCGAACCGTAAGTTGCTACAGCCATCCGAACCTCGCTGCCTCGTCACCACTCGCAATCAGAATTGCGAGCAAATCGATCTAATTTTTTCGATGTGCGCCGAAGTATATCTTAACTAAACAAAGCGACATTGCGGCAGTGCACCGAAAAAATCAAATCGATTTTCATGCAATGCAGCGTCGCAGCAAAACAATGCTCAAACTACTGTCACACGCGTGACAATTAAGCAGGCATCACGCCGCGTTTCACACCAAATCGCGTCATTTTCGCACAGCATTGTCGCGCGCATTTGAACGGCTGTTCAACCATGCCGCTTAAGCCGTTATTAGGCCGCGGCCATTAACACTCGTGAC
Source organism: Bradyrhizobium sp. 482_C4_N1_8 (assembly GCF_052075965.1). NCBI lineage: Bacteria > Pseudomonadati > Pseudomonadota > Alphaproteobacteria > Hyphomicrobiales > Nitrobacteraceae > Bradyrhizobium > Bradyrhizobium sp. 482_C4_N1_8. Next base: position 7,467,071 of record NZ_CP197231.1, read on the forward strand.
CAATTCGAGGAGTTGCGTCGTGAGTACGGTTGCCATTTTCAGTCTGCTGATCGGATCGTTGCTGGGAGGCCGATTCCGGATCTTCATCCTGCCGCCCGCCATCGTTCTCGGTGCGACGATCCTCGGTGTGGGCTCCGCGTGGCAGGGACATGATTCAGCTCACATCGTTGTGACGATTCTCGTCTTCGCGTCGGTGCTCCAGCTTGGCTATTTCTGCGGCGCGGTTCTGGTGCGCGCGCGAGCGGCGGGCCTATCGCGGCAAGGCCGCACCCTCGTTCGACAGCCGCAGCTTCGGCTAGCCTCGCGCAAGCTTGTGGACAGGTGATTCGCAGCGCGGGTGAATGATCGGGCAGGCGCAGGCTTGCCGGCAGGGGTAGAAAAAAACCTGCTCGGACACCCAAATTCTCCGATAGCATATTGACATCCCGGGCGAAGCTCTTTGAAAGAGTTGCACCCCATGTCCATGATTGCGCCCCGAAGTTCGCCCCGGCCGAAGCTACCGAACGGCGTGCGCATCTATGCGATCAGCGATATCCACGGCTGCGCGCATCTGCTCGAGCAGATGTTCGCCGTGATCGATGCGGACATGGCGAACAGCCGGCCGTTTCGCGCGATCGAGGTCTTCCTCGGCGACTACATCGATCGCGGACCGGACTCGCGTCATACCCTCGATCTCCTGATCAACCGCAGCCGCCGCCGCAACACCGTCTTTCTCAAGGGCAATCACGAGGCCTATTTCACCTCGGTGCTGGAAGATCCCGCCCGCGCCGCCGAATGGTTTCAGTTCGGCGGGCTCCAGACCCTGATGTCGTACGGCGTGTCGGCCGCGCCCGGCCTTGGCAAGGACGAGTTGCCCGATCTGGTTCGCGAGCTCACATCCGTGATGCCGCCGGAGCACATCGCGTTCCTGCGCCAGTTGCGGCCGACCTTCACATGCGGCGACTTCTTCTTCGTCCATGCAGGGGTGCGTCCGGGAATTCCGCTCTCCGAGCAGCGCGAGCAGGACCTGTTGTGGATCAGGGACGAGTTCCTGCAAAGCAATAGGCGCTTCGGCAAATACGTCGTGCACGGCCATACGCCGGTGAAGCAGGCCGAGCTGCTCGAGAACCGGGCCAACATCGATACCGGGGCCTATGCCACCGGAAACCTGACGCTGCTGTCCATTCAGGGCAACAGCATGCTCGCGATCTAGCGGTCTCGCTCGCGCGCCGTATCAGGCGTCAGTTGGTGGGGCTCGCCGGAGGCCGGTAGTCCGGGAAACGGCTCAGCATCGCCGCCTTCAGGAACTTGAAATGGGCGATCGAGGCGCCGAGCTCCTTGAGCCGGCGCTGGCCGTTCAGGATTTCCTTGTCGAACAGGTCCTGGTGGTGATTGTCGAGCGCCTCGCGCTCGAGATATTCGTCGTCGCCGTTCCCGATCGTCACGGCGGCGCGCGCCAGCACGTCCTCGACCCGGCGGTTGAGACCTGACTGCTCGCGCTCCGCCGCATGCAGGGCGTCATCGATCGCAATCATGATGGCTTCGATGCGGGTGCGATCTGTTTCTGCGTCGCGCTCGGGCGAGCGCGCGCGGAACACCTGCTCGCCGCCGAAGCGGTCTTTCAGGAAGTTATGGGTGCGGGCCCGCAGGAAGAGCTGAAACATGCGTGCATTTTCCGGTTCGAGGCGCCAGACCAGAAAATGGGCCCGCGATGGTTAATAAAGGCTGAATCCTTCGCGTCGCTCGGTGCGGCTTTGCGCCATCCAGGCCCTCCAGGCACCCTCGTGCTTCTCATAGAGCTCGAGCCTGCGCTGCTCGCCGGCATCGGGCGCGACCTGCGCCTGCTCGCTGTCGAGCCGCTCGAACTCGAACGTCTCCTCGGGCGTCAGGCCGATCAGGACGCGGCGACCTCCCCCGTCGACGAAATACCGCCGTGGCGCGTTGTACGTCGGGCTCGTCATGGCGTCTCCCCGAAATCCCGTCATGCTTCACTCCCCTCCGCCGCCATGCGAGTCGCAACGGCGAGAACCGCACGCCGGTTGTAAATCCTTAGAATGCACGCCGCGCCCTCGCCAATGAACTGTTCTGCCGGAACGCGGTGGGACTGTAGGGACGGTGGAACGGATGGCGCTCCGTGCGCTCGCGAGGCCGCAGCGCGCGTGTCGCATAGCCTGCGCCAAAGCCAGCGAGGAGCGAGACAAGGATCGCGAGCAGCATCATTCGCAATTCGTTCCAGTGACACTGGCAGTCTCATCCTCGAGTTGTGTCGAGATCATGATCACCGCCGCTGATTTTCTCGTCATGCCAGGGATTTTTTGGGCAGCACCCTGCATGCGAACTGATCGGGCTCGTGCGTCAACCGAAAAACCAGAGGAACAATCGCACCAGCATCAGCGTGATGAAATACACCCAGCCCGCCATCGCGATCAGCGCAACGCTGAAAAACGCGCCTTCAAACGCCCGCTCTCTGAGCTTGGTGAGAGGAAGTGCCGCTCGCGCCTTTTGAAGCATCTCGGTCTTCTTGATTTTGTTGATTTTGATTTGTTCGTGCGCGCGCACCATAGCCGAACGAATTCGACGATCTCGTGACGACTCAACCGAGAGAAGCACAATACTGCTCGTCAAACCGCTGCCGCATGCATCGCGATTGAATTTTTTTCTCGTTCGAAGCCGTTGCGACCAACCGGCGCCGATTCAATTCAAGTTGATCGCTCGAATCGACGTCGTGATTTCGAAGCAAACAATGTCGTGATCTCGAAGCACTTAATTCCTAATCGCGCACAAGTGCTGACGCCGAAACGCCGTGCCATCCATTATCAAGGGGAGATTGCCGCCTGAGCTTGGAGGACATTGAGGGCGCAGGGAACAAGTTCCCTGCTCGCCTCCATCGTCAGCATGGCGTCCGAGCAGCTCCTGCCTGTCTTCGGTAAGCCGATGATCCAGTGTCTGCGATTCATCCTGACGCTCGCAGGCATCAGGAACATCTTCATCGCCACCACGTCGAAGGACCGGTCACTGTTTCGACGGCTGTCGGCGACGGCTCGACGATCGGCCGACACTTCTTCCATGCTCGTCAGAACAGTCCGCGCGGATTGGTGGAGCTGCCGCGTCTCGCCGCAGCGCCGAGACGCGGGGTCGTGATCTTCCGATATCGGCAGGCGCCCCCTGCAAGGATTTCGAGCGCGGACTTGCGAAGACCGTGCGCCGGTTCTGCGACAACCGGACGTCGTGGCAGAGCATCCTCGATCCCCACCATCAAAGCGTGCAGACCGATCTTGGTTAGCGAAACTCCGTGGTTATACGGAGCGCAACGCGCCGATTTCATCGCGGTAAGGTTGAGCAGTTAGCTTAATCCGCGTTGTTTGTTGCGAACCTTAGTGGATCGCATATCCATCTTCTCACCGGGCTCCCCCAGGCCCGGCCCCACCCAAGCAAAGCCGTCGAGCGAACGTGGGTCCGCTTGGCGGCTTTGTCTTTGTGTCGACGAGAGGATGATTTCGGTTATGGCGCGCAGGCCCTGGTCGTTCAAGGAAGACCGCCGGCTGATGGAATTGGCCAAGTCTTCGACTTCGCTGGAAGAGGCAGCAAAACTTCTCGGGCGCTCGCCCGATGCGATCAAGCGTATGGCCTTGCGCCTCGGCCTGTCGCTGAAATCCAAGGGCCCCAAGAAGGGCTAGCGTCGGCCGCGCGCGACACGTCATGGACGGGCGCGTCCGCCTCATCAATCGATGAATGGCAGCCGCCAATCGACATGGGCCGATCGCTTTCGGCGCTCTCGATCTCTCCGTGCCCGGATGTTAGACTATCCAACGATGAAGATTGAACATCGTCCCTTTTCGGCGCAGAACGATCGCCGGACCGGCTTCGGTCTCAGTTTGATAGATTGTTGGAGGAATGCACCATGTTGTCCCGCGCGCTCGCCGTAGCTCTGCTCCTGGCTCTGCCCTCAGTAGCGTCGGCGCAAGTCCCCGTGGGGTTCGGATTTCCAAACGGCGCGCCGTGGTGCGCCTTCGGTTTCGATTGCCGATTCCTGAATTACCGGGAATGCGCCGACTGGATTTTCGATCCCGCGCGCAACTGCCTCAAGAATCCGTACTTCGCAGCCCACTACCCGACCAATGTCGACAAGGGCTGGACCTACAATCGGCGTTGAACGTCGGTCCCTGCGAACAGCTTGGTCATGCGGTCTGGCGCGTTGCTTCGTGCTTGACCGGGGTGGCCTGGTTTTGTCGATGACGAGAATTTGGGCAGGGACGATCGCCTGCCCGTTCCCCTGACGGTGGAACTCTCAGCCGCGCTCCGCATTGTTTTCGAAAGAAAAGCGGGAGGCGGAGCCGTCATGGCAAGCTCTTTCCTTATCGTGATGTCGATCTGGTTCGGCATCAACATCCTGTTCTTGGCAGTCCGGCTTTGGATCACCAGGCCGAAGAACTGGCAGATGAATGCCTGCCCTCGCCAACTCAGCGCCGTCCGCGTGAGATCGCGACTACACCGCCACGTTTGACGTCAACTGCATGCGTGCGGATTGGGCCGTAGCCACGGCTGCGCGGCTTGCCCGTGAACCTCGGTTCATGCCATCGAGGGTTTGTGAACCTTAACGATGTTCTTGGCTTTCGAAAGCGGCCAGCCGGTCGACCGGCTATGTTGGCGCAATGCGCCGCAATCATCTCATCGCAGCCGCGGTTATCTGTCTCGTGCTCATCGTCTATGCGACGCTGGCCAAGCTCGCGGGCCGGCCGGCACTCATGGGCCACGCGGAGGCCTACTGGGTCGTCGTGATCGAGCGCTTCAGCGCCTACGGCCTGTTGGGCTTCCTGCTGTCCTTCCTGCTACCGGGGCGCGTCAAGCTGGCTTGCGCGTTCGTGATCGCCGTCGCAGTCGGGTTAGAGGTCTTGCAGGCCGTGACGCCGGATCGTGATCCACGATTCATCGATGTGCTGCAAAAGGCCGCCGGCGGCACCGTCGGCGTCCTTCTGGCCCAAACCATCCTGGCTTTCCTGCCGAGGCCGCCGTCCTGAGGCGGCCGCCGGCGCCGCGAGAACTTACGCCACTCCGCTCCGCAAGCTCGGCTGACTCGTCGAAAGAACCCCGGACATCTGCCGGTGAGCATCGCGCAGCGCCGTGATCGCGTCATCGAGGTCGAATTCGGCTTCGCGAACGGTCTCGAAGAACCGGGCCATCAAGGCGAGGTTCAGCTTGACGCGGGTGTTCCCGTCGCGGCTCTTGCGGCGATCGAGCGACAGATGCATCGCCTGCATCCTGGCCTCGGCAGCGCTGCAGCCGCTGAGGGTCGCGAGTTCGTCATATGTCATCCAGATCTGAGGCATGTCCCTGTCCGCCTTTTGTTATGGGCCCCAACCTAGATTTCACCTCTAAAACTAGTGTTGCCGCAGTCCAGTCGCGCCGTGATTTCGCGACAACAGCGTCAATGCAAAGCTAAAAACCGGCACCTTACGACACAGGCGCCTTGGGCGGCGTGAACGGGTGACGCGGCCGGGAACGGTTGTCGAGGCCCTTGGGCAGCTTGTCGGCGTTGAGCTTCACGACCGCGCATTTGGCGTCGGCTGCCGGCGCATCTTCCTGGCTGTAGATCAGCGTCGCCTCGAACTTCACGTCGGGTGCTTCCTTGGCCGTTCCCGAACAGCTCGCCACCAGGCCGTTGCACACACCCGAAAGTTTGACCTCGACCTCATCAGGCCCAAAGACGCTCAACGGACCGTCAGCATGCCGGTTCACGGTCAGGACGGCCGAGAAGTGCTGCTCATCGACCCGGTAGGAACCACCATAAGTAAAGAAGCTGTCGCGGCCCGAGATCCGGCCCTCGGCCAGATCCACGATGCCGGTGCCCTGACCTCGTGGGGTCCTGAACCAGGCAGCGTATTTACCGTCTCTCAGCATGGGGAATTTTCCGAGGTGAAGATCGCCCTGTATTTGCGACCAACTCTGGGGCGCGACAATGACCTAACGGCCAGCCCTTCGGGCAAGGTTAATGCTCGGAAAACCCAATCCGTCGAATTGCCGCCGACGCGCGACGCCGGCGGCGAACGTCAGAACAACTCTATGCCGTCATCCGCGGTCTCGACCGCTTCGACGCGGCGCGTGGCGGCGATCGACGCAAGGCCAAGCGTTTGCAGGAATTCCCGGTGAACGTCCCGCTCGCGCTCCATCGTGTAGCGCGCGAAGAGATCATCGAGCATCGCCTGATCCTGCGCCTCCGGCTGCGGCCGCTGCGCGCCGGCGCTCGCGGTCTCGAGCCGCGCGGCAACCGCAGGCAAGGCCGCGGAGCTCTCGCCTAGCGAGCTCATCAGACCTTGCGCCGAATTCATCAGGCCCTCGAATTCCGCGCCTTCATCGACGAGCCGGCTCATCAGCTTGCCGAGCCGTTCGTTGCCGACCTCGACCTCGCGCAGCGCCTGGAGGATCTGCGGCTCGAACTTGGCGAGCTGCGTGGGATCGCCCCGGACGCGGAGCTCCTTCAGCTCGTTCGCAGAGCGCTCGATGCCGTCGAGCACGGGCCGCAGGCGCCCCGCGCCCACAGAGACCTGGTCGGCGGTCGCCTTGAGCTCGTTGGCGATCACGACGAACGCGCTGCCGCGGCTGCCCAGATGGCTTGCCTTGAGGCCGGCATTCATTCCGATCAGGGTAATGTCGACGGTCGCTTCGGCAAGTCCTGCGATGGCCTGGCGAAACTTTGCCAACGTGCCCTCGACGATGGCCAGCGCCTCGTCGACCGAGCGGCCGGCGCTCTCGCAGGTAGCGATCAGGGTCGAGGCATGTGCCAGTGCCTGCTTGATGCGCGCGAGGAACGATGACGAGCCGCCATCCGCGCCGCCGAACAGATTGCGGCCATGGCCGACGACATTGCCCGCATCGTGCAGGATGGCGGTGAGCGCGCGAACGATCTGGCCGATGTCGCCGCCGAATTCGCGCTGGGCGTCCCTGAGCAGGGCCGCCTGCAACTGGCCGATCGCGCGCGCGCCGTCCTCGCTCGCGCCCCGTTCGGGAACAAGGCCCGGCGCAGCTTCCGACGCCTGGCCGAGGCCATGACAGACATGTTCGAGGCGCTGGCGCGTGCTGTCGCCGGCCTGCAAGGAAATGATTGCGCCGCCGACCGCCTCGGCGATCTTCCTGGTGCTGGTGCTCGCGAGGTCGGCGAGCTGGCTGCTGTCCCGGCGCTGGCCGCGCAATCCGGAATAGGCTGCGCCGAGCTCGGCGCTCTCCGACACCAATTGATTCCGATAACGGCTCTCGAACTCCTTCTGCCGACCGGAGGCCGTAGCAACCGCCTCGGACAGGCGCTGCTGGTCCCGCGCGCAGCCCTCGATCGAACCTTGTACCGCCTTGCCGAGATCGTAGGCTTCCTGCGTGAAGGCGAGAAAGCCCTCGCGGTCGCCGTCGAGCGAGGCCGCCTCGATCCGCGCGCTGCGCGCGATGATGGTGATCATCTGGATGTGCTTGAACAGCGGCTTGAGCAGCGCGGACGCCTCCGCCGTACTCGTGCCGATGGTCGCAAGCAGGGCGCTCTCGGCCGGCAGCGCCTCTGCCAGCTCGCTGAGCCGCGCGGCGATCTCCTGTAGCGCGGTGGCGGCGCCCTCGATCTCGGCGCCGGAGAGTTCCTCCGAGAGCGTCGCGAGGCCCTGGTTCAGCTCCTTGAAGATGAGGTGACCGCGACCGAGCTCGTGACCGACGCGCGCGAAGACGTCCTCGATCCGCGACGAGACATCCTCGATCGCGACGATCGCCTCGGTGAGCGTATTGGCCGGAATGGCGGACATCGCAATCAACCTGCCACCGCAACGTGTCCGGCCTGATACCAGAGCATGATCTCGCGCGGGATATGATGCAGCGAGACGACCTTCTCGACACCGCCATGCGCGATGGCTTCCTTGGGCATGCCGAACACCACGCAGCTCTCCTCGTCCTGCGCGCGCGTCGAGGCGCCGAGCTTGCGCATCTCCAGCATGCCGCGCGCGCCGTCGTCGCCCATGCCCGTCATGATCACGCCGAGCGCGTTGGCGCCGGCATGCTGGGCCGCGGAGCGAAACAGCACGTCGACCGAGGGGCGATGCCGCGACACCGGCGGGCCGTCCTTGATCGCGATCTGATAGCGCAGGCCAATGCGCTGGAGCAGCATGTGACGGGCGCCCGGCGCGATATAGGCGCAGCCCGGCAGCACCGGCTCGCCGTCCTCGGCTTCCTTGACGCGGACCTGGCAGACGCTGTCGAGGCGCCTGGCGAAGGCGGCGGTGAAACCAGCCGGCATGTGCTGGACGATGACGATGGGAGGACAGTGCGGCGGCAGCATCTCGAGGACGTCGTTGAGCGCTTCGGTCCCGCCGGTCGATGCACCGATGCACACGATGCGTTCAGTCGTCGGCCGGACCTTACCCTGCACCGGCGGCGGGATGATGGCGTCGGCGGTCAGCTTCCTCTCGATCATACGGCGCTCCGCCCGCGGGCGCACCCGCGCGCGCGCTGCCGATTTCACGGCCTCGCGCAGCCGCGTCGAGCATTCGAGCAGCGCCTGCCGGGTGTCGATCTTCGGCTTCGGCACGATGTCGACCGCGCCCGCCTCGAACGCCTCGAACATCACGTTGGAGCCTTCCTCGGTGAGTGAGGAGCAGATGATCACCGGGATCGGGCGCTGCGCCATGATCTTGCGCAGGAAGGTCATGCCGTCCATGCGCGGCATTTCCAGGTCGAGGATCATGACATCGGGGATTTCGTTCTGGAGGCGGCGCGCCGCCGCGAACGGATCGGAGGCCGCCCCCATCACCTCGATGTCAGGATCGTCGTTGAGGATCGTTTGCAGGATTTGGCGCACCGACGCCGAATCGTCCACGATCAGTACGCGAACTTTCTCCCTCGGCATTCTGGTTGCGCTCCGGCTAGACCTTGAAAATGGTTGGCTGAACTTGCTTCAGACCCGGCACTGCACTGTGAATCATCGATTCCGAATGACCGACCAGAAGATAGCCGCCGGGCCGCAAATGGCTGCACAATTGCTCGATCACCTTGCGCTGGGTCTCGCGCTCGAAATAGATCAGGACGTTGCGGCAGAAGATGATGTCGACGTCCCGGTCGACGGGGTAGGACTTATCCATGAGGTTCATCCTCATGAAATGCGTCATGCGCCGCAATTCCGGCACCACCCGCACTTCGCCGCGCAACTTGTCGCGTGACGACAGGAAATATCGCTTCAGGAAATGCTCCGGCACCGGCGCCAGCACGTCGCGGGTGTAGATCGCGGTCTTGGCAAGACGCAGTACCGCGGTCGAAATGTCGGTCCCGAGGATGCGGTACTGAAACCGCGAGCCGTTCCGCGTCATGTCGTCGAGCACCATGGCGGTGGTGTAGGCTTCCATGCCGGTGGAACTCGCCGAGCTCCAGATCTTCAGGTTCGCGTTTTTCCGCCCGTGCGACTTGAGCAGGGCCGGGATCGCGACGTCCCTCATGAAGGTGAAGTGCTGGGGCTCCCGGAAGAAGTCGGTCTTGTTGGTCGTCACCACATCGATGAGATGGGTCAGCTCGGTGTCGAAATGATCGGCCTCGAACAGGTTGTCGACATACTCGTTGAGGTCGGAGAAGTTCAGCGCGCGCACGCGCTTGTGCAGCCGCCCCTCCAGCATCAGCCGCTTGCCCTGCGGCAGCTTGATGCCGACCTGGCCCTCGATCAGTTCGGCGATGGTCCGGAAGTGGCGGTCGGACAGATGGACGACCGTATCCTGCACGGCGGGCATCATGGCTGAATGCCCCGGTCCGCGATGGCCGCCTGCACTGAATGTCGGGCCGAACGGGCCATCTTGAATCCCACGCGTTTACACGATCACTGACGGCGGATCGGCCCACCGGCGAAGGATGGGCCGACCTCTTGACGGGTCTCAGCGCTGGAAATCGGCGTCCCGATCGTCCTCGCCGTCGTTCATGTCGAAGGCGAAGCCGCCGCCACCGGCCGCCTTCACCGCGCGCGCCGGCCTCGCCTGCGGCTTCTTGGCCGGCCGCTCGACGGCCGCCATTGTCGCCGCCTTGGCGCGGAGCTGGGTGACCGCTCGGTCGATCGGCGCAGCGGCCTGGCTGCGTCCCTGCTCGATGCGGAAATAGGCGATCGTCGACTGAAGCTGCTCGGCCTGCGAGGCGAGCTCCTCGGAGGTCGAGGACACCTGCTCGGAGGCGCTGGCGTTCTGCTGGCCGACCTTGTCGAGCTGCTGGATCGCCTGGTTGATCTGGGCCGAGCCGACGTCCTGCTCGCGGCAGGCGGCGGTGATTTCCTCGACGAGCTCTGCCGTCCTCTTGATATCAGGGACGAGCCTGGAGAGCATATTGCCGGCCTCCTGCGCAACCTTGACGGTTTCAGTCGAGAGCGTGCCGATCTCGGCGGCGGCGGCCTGGCTGCGTTCGGCGAGCTTGCGCACTTCGGACGCAACCACGGCAAAGCCCTTGCCGTGCTCGCCGGCGCGCGCGGCCTCGACCGCGGCGTTGAGCGCGAGCAGGTCGGTCTGGCGCGCGATCTCCTGCACGATCGTGATCTTCTCTGCGATGGTCTGCATCGCGTTGACGGCGCGGCCGACCGCGGCGCCGCTGGCCTCGGCATCCTTGGCGGACTGCGCGGCGATCTTCTCGGTCTGGTTCGCGTTGTCGGCGTTCTGCTTCACGTTCGAGGCCATCTCTTCCATCGAAGAAGAAGCTTCCTCGGCGGACGAGGCCTGCTCGGTCGCGCCCTGCGAGAGCTGCTCGGCGCTGGCGGAGAGCTCCTGGCTGCCGGCGGAGACGTTCTGCGCCGCGGTCAGGGCTTCCGACACGATCTGACGGAGCTTCTCCACCATGCGCTCGAGCGCGAGGCCGAGCGTATCCTTGTCCGACAGCGGTTTGGCCTCGACCATGAGATCGCCCTGCGCGATCTGGTTGGCGAGCGCCGCCGTCGCGTTGAGGTTGACCGTCATCGCGTTCAGCGACTTGATGAGATCTCCGATCTCGTCATTGCTGGAGGACTCGATCTTGTGGCTGAGATCGCCGATCGCCACCGCATCAGCGAGGCCCACCGCCTGCGCCAGCGCACGGCTGATGTTCAGCGCAATCCAGGTCGCCGCGACCGCGGCGATCAGGAGCGAGGCAATGACCAGGCTCATCAGCAGCATCTCGGCGCGCGCACCGTCCTGCTTTGACTGCTCGGCCTGCTCAGCCATGTTCTTCTTGACATTCTTGATGTAGACATCGGCCGCTTCGATCGCGTCCGCAACGACCTTGCGGCCATCATGCATGGAGCGATCCAGGGCCTTCGGCTTGTCGGTCTTCGCAAGCCTGACCGTCTCGTCCTGATAGGCGTTGAGCTTGGCGAAGGCGACGTTGAAGACCTCCATCAGCTTCTTGCCGCTTTCGCTGGCGGCTGCGTAGATCTCGTCCTTCGACTTGGTGATCGCGTCGCGGTTCTTGATGAGGTCGGCCTGGAACTGCTCGTGTTCCGCATCGGACGCTGCGAGAATCGCGTTCTTCTCCGCGCGCACAAGGAACAGGATGCCTTCCTTCAGCTCGGCGGCCTTTTCCATCCGGCCCGCACGGCTGACCAGAAGCTCGGTGGTGCCGACCATGTCCGCCAGCTTCACATAGCCGACCGCGCCGGCGATCATGGACAGCAGGATGACGACGCCGAAGGCGCTGGCAAGCTTGGCTTTGACGGTGAATCTCATGTCAGTCTCGTTGGTTCGAATTGGGGTGCTTACGCTTGACCACGCTTCACGCTTGCAAATTCAGGCGGCGCGAGAGGTATCGCGCCCTTCCGGGATCTCGTCGTTCGCCATCAGCTTGGCGAGATCGAAGATGACGACGAATTTCTCGCCCTTGCGGCCGATCCCGGCGGCATAGTCGGACTGCCATTTTCCGCCGACCTCGGGGATGGGCTCGATCGCCTGCTCGTCGATATCGGTGACCTCGAACACGCAATCGGCGACGAAGCCGACGCCGACCAGGCGATCCTTCATCGGCACGTCGAGGATGATGATGCGGGTCGCTTCAGTCGCTTCCACGGCCGGCAGGCCGAGCTTGGTGCGGAGGTCGACGATGGGATAGCCGCTGCCGCGCACGTCGATCATGCCGAGCAGGAAATTCGGCGCATGCGGCAGCCGTGAGATCGGCCGCATGTCGAGAATTTCCCGGACATTGCGGATGCTGATGCCGAACGTCTCGCCGGCGAGCCCGAGCGTCAGATATTGCGAGGTTGCGGCCATGGTACGGTCCAGAGTCAGATTGTTTTCAAGTTGCGGTCAGCGCTGAAACTCGGCGTCGCGGTCGTCTTCGCCGTCATGCATGTCGAAGGCGAAGCCGCCGCCATTGGCGACCTTCAGCGCGCGCGCCGGCTTGCGGGCGGGCGCGGGCTTCTTGACGCCGCGGTCCGCTGCCGCCATGTGCGCGGCCTTGGCGCGGAGCTGGGTGACCGCACGGTCGATCGGCGCGGGCGCGGCAGCCTCGCCGCGGCCGGCATGCTCGATGCGGAAGAACGAGATGGTCGACTGAAGCTGCTCGGCCTGCGAGGCGAGCTCCTCGGATGTCGAGGACACCTGCTCGGAGGCGCTGGCGTTCTGCTGGCCGACCTTGTCGAGCTGCTGGATCGCCTGATTGATCTGGGCTGAGCCGACGTCCTGCTCGCGGCAGGCCGCCGTGATCTCCTGGACCAGCTCGGCAGTCTTCTTGATGTCGGGCACGAGCTTGGACAGCATGTCGCCGGCTTCCCGAGCGACCTTCACGGTTTCCGTCGACAGCGTACCGATGTCGGCCGCGGCCGCCTGGCTGCGTTCGGCGAGCTTGCGCACTTCGGACGCGACCACGGCAAAGCCCTTGCCATGCTCACCGGCGCGCGCGGCCTCGACCGCGGCGTTGAGGGCAAGCAGGTCGGTCTGGCGCGCGATCTCCTGCACGATCGTGATCTTCTCGGCGATGGTCTGCATCGCATTGACGGCGCGCCCGACGGCGACGCCGCTGGCTTCCGCGTCCTTGGCCGACTGCGCGGCGATCTTCTCGGTCTGGTTGGCGTTGTCGGCATTCTGCTTCACGTTCGAGGCCATCTCTTCCATCGAGGACGAGGCTTCCTCGGCCGACGAGGCCTGTTCGGTCGCGCCCTGCGACAGCTGCTCGGCACTGGCCGAAAGCTCCTGGCTTCCGGCCGAGACGTTCTGCGCCGCGGTGAGTGCTTCGGCGACGATCTGCTTGAGCTTCTCGACCATGGAGTTCAGCGAGGTAACAAGATCGCCGATCTCGTCGTTGCTTGTGACCTTGATCGACTGGCTGAGATCGCCATCGGCAACCGCGCCGGCGAGCCCGACGGCGCGGCCGAGACCGCGGGAGATGCTCAAGGAAATCCAGATCGCGGCGATCAGGCCGATGACAAGCGAAGCCAGCACGGCCGAGATCAGCAGGAGCTGGGCCCGGTTGCCGTCCTCGTGAGCCTGGGCCGCCTGAGCGGCCATGTTCTTCTTGACGTTGGTGACGTAGACGTTGGCGGCTTCCATGGCCTCGGCGACCGCCTTGCGGACCTCGGTCATGGAGCGCTCGGCGGCTTTCGCCTTGTCGGTCCGGGCGGTCTTGAGGGCGTCGTCCTGAACGGCGTTCATCCGCGCGTACGCGACGCCGAAATTCTCCATGAGTTTCTTGCCTTCGGGGGAAGCCGCGGCCTGGATCTCTTCCTTCAACTTCGAGAGCGTCTCGCGCTGCTTGGCGATTTCGGCGATAAAACGATCCGCCTCGCCTTCAGGCGCGAGAATGAGGTTCTTCTCGGCGCGAACCTGAAGCAGGATACCCTTCTCGATCTCCGCCGCACGGTCCATCCGGTTGGCACGCGACACCAGACTGTCGGCGGTGTCGATCATCTCGCTCAGTTTCACATAAGCGAGGCCGCCCGCCGCCATCGACAGCAATAGGACCACACCGAACGCGATGGCAAGCTTTGCCTTGACCGTGAATCTCATTTCCAGCCCCTACCCCAGTCTCGCCCCGAGACCTCATTTCAATTCAGGATGCGTTCCATGTTGGGAACGATGACAAACTCTTCTCGCCACTTGGCGATGAAACGGATGAACTCCGGCTTCCAGTGCATGCCGACGCGCGGCGTCTGCTGCACGTCGGTCTGCGATATCTCGGTGACCTCGTAGACCTTGTCGGCGGTGACGCCGACCAGGACCGGCTCGCCGTCGAGCGTGAGCTCGATGACGACGATGCGCGTGTCGGCCGAATTGTCGAGCTGCGGCATGCCGAAGCGGATGCGCAGGTCCGCAAGCGGAATGACGTTGCCGCGCACGTTGATGACGCTCGGAACGAAGGCCCGCGCGCCCGCCACCTTGGTCACCGGCACGGGATCGATGATCTCGCGCACGAGGCCTGCGTCGAGCGCGAACTTCTCCTCGCCGAGGCCGATCATTACGACCTGCATCGCGTCGGCGTGATGCTCGCCCGTCAAACCATCGTTCATCAGGCCGCCTCGCTGATATGCTGTTTCTCGACCTTCGACTGCGCCAGCGTGACGAGCTGCGCGACATCGAGGATCAGCGTCGCCGTGCCGTCACCCAAAATCGTCGCGCCGGAGAAGATCGTGACGTCGGAGTGCAGCTTGGAGAGCGACTTGATCACGGTCTGGTGGTTGCCGATGATCTGGTCCGCGACAAGACCGACGTGCGTCTCACCGGTCGAGATGATGATCGTCTTCTGGTGCCGGTCGGGCGTACCCGACGCAGTCATGATTTCGCGCAGCCTGAGGAAGGGCACGAGATTGCCTCGCACGTTGAGGAAGTTGCGGCCGCGGGAGCGCTCGTCCTCGGCGGTCAGCTCGATGCATTCCTCCACGGCCGACAACGGAATGATGTAGCGGCCCTCGCCGACACGGATCAAAAGACCCTCGATGATCGCAAGCGTCAGCGGCAGGCGCAGCGTCACCGTGGTGCCCTGGCCCGGCCGGGTCGACAGATCGATCGTGCCGCGCATGTTCTCGATGGTGCGCTTGACGACGTCCATGCCGACGCCGCGGCCCGACAGCGCCGAGATGGTCTGCGCGGTCGAGAAGCCCGGGTGGAACAGGAATTGGTGGATCTCGTGATCGGTCAGCACGGCGCCGGAGGCGATCAGCCCCTGCTCTTCCGCTTTCGCGCGGATGCGCGCGGTGTTGAGGCCGCCGCCATTGTCCTTCACGGTGACGAGCACCTGCGCACCGGAATGAACGGCCGCGAGCTCGATCCGGCCCTGCTCCGTCTTGCCGTTGGCGGAGCGGGTCGCGGTGTCTTCGATGCCATGGTCGATGGCGTTGCGGATCAGGTGAACCAGCGGATCGGCCAGGCACTCGATCATGGTCTTGTCGAGCTCGGTGTCCTCGCCCGTGGTGACGAATTCGACCGGCTTCGACAGGTCGCGCGACAAATCGTGCACCAGGCGGCGGAAGCGGCCGAACAGCGAGCCGATCGGTACCATGCGCGCGCCCATCGTGGTGTCGCGCAGGGAGGAGGCGAGGCGCTCGATTTCCTCGGCGATCATCTTGATCGAGAGATCCGAGCCGGACGAGGCGAGCTGCGTCAGCCGCGCCTGGGCGATGACGAGCTCGCCGACCCGGTCCATCAACTCGTCGAGACGCTCGGCCTGGACGCGGACGGTGGCGATGCCGCGATCGTCACGCTTGGCCTCGGGTTTCGGTTCAGACTTCGATTCAGGCTTGGCTTCCGGCTTCGGCTCTGCCTTGAGGAGGGGCTGCGCGGCGACGGGCGCGTCAGCGACCTCGACCGCCGGCGCGGCCATCTCGGCCACGGGAGCCGGCTCTTCGTCGAGGAGCTGGAACAACGGCAGCGGCGCGGGCGCTTCAACCTGCTCAAGCGGCGAGAGCGTCAGCTTCATCTCGTCCTGGACGAACATGAAGACGTCGTCGATCGCGTCCTTGTCGCAGGCGGCGTGCAGCTTGACGTCCCACTTCAGATAGCAATCTTCCGGCTCCATCTCGTCGAGGAACGGGATGCCGTCGGTCACGGGCACGACGAAGCACGGGCCGAGCTTGCAAAGGTCTTCCAGCAGATCGAGCGGGTTCGAGCCGTTGCGCAGGATGTGGGATTCAAATTCCAGATACAGGTGCCAGCCGGCCTGCTTGCTTTCACCGGGGGCCAGCGGCGGCGCTTCGGCGATTTCGGCGACGGGCGCGGCGGACTGGTCGGGAAACACGAAGCGCTTGAGGTCGTCGAGGATGGCCTCGCCGATGATGTCGTCGGTCGACTGCGGATCCTCGATCAGCGCGCGGATATAGTCCTTGGCCGCAAGCGCGACCGAGATCAGCTCCTGCGTCGGCTTGATCTCGCCCTTGCGGACGCGGTCGAACGCGGTCTCGAATTCGTGGGTAAAGGAGGCGACCTTGTCGAAGCCGAACATGGCGCCCGAGCCCTTGATCGTATGCAGGGCGCGGAAGGCGGAATCGACCAACTCGCGGTCGTCGGGACGCTGGCCGAGATCGAGCAGGGCCCCTTCCAGGACCTCGAACAACTCGCTGGCTTCCTGGCGAAAGACCTCTGTCGGGTCCATCGCGTTCATGCACGCACCAGCTTGCCGACCACGGCGAGCAGCTGCTCCGGCTTGAACGGCTTGGTAATCCAGCCGGTGGCGCCGGCGCTCTTGGCTTCCTGCTTCACCGTGTCGTTGGATTCGGTGGTCAGGAACACGATGGGCATGCCGACCGCGCTCGGCAGCTTGCGCAGCGCCCGGATCAGCTCCAGCCCGTTCATGACGGGCATATTGAGGTCGGTGATGACGAGGTCGAGCTTGCCGGCCTGCGCCTTGGCGAGCCCTTGTGCGCCGTCGCCGGCCTCGATCACGTTGTGACCGGCCGGCTCGAGCACGACCTTGATCATCTGACGGATGCTGGGGGAATCGTCGACCGTGAGAATCGTGGCCATCAGGTGCCATCTTTCTTTTGCGGGAAGTGCTGATCGATCATCGCATCGCTGGCGAAGCCGGCGCGGCGAAGGGTGTTGCGCAGAGACTGGGAGAACGATGTGAGCACCACCGGGCGGCCTTGGGCCTCGCCCGTCTTGGCGGTCGACAGCAGAAGCTGGATCGAGGTTACGTCGGCCTTGTCGACGCTCGAACAATCGATCTCGAGCCGGTCCTGCCGGCCGAAAGCTTCGCGGATCAGGTCATAGACACTGCGGATCGCAGCGATGCTGCAATCTGCAGGCAGCCGTAGGGACCACTTCGGCTCAGTGACGTCAGACGGCATTCGTCCCCCAGATTTCCTCGGGATTCGCTGCACGCATGACGCGAATCTCGCGCGACGACTATTCGCTTGGGAGAGTGTGCAAACCCCTAATGGGCATCACCGTACAACTACGGGTCACAAACCGAAGAACTTCGCGCATGCATGCAGGCGTGCATGGTTCGCTCAATTCGCATGCGCTGTGCGCAGTCTTGAGTCAGTTCGCCGCAGCCCGGGCGTTTGCTCCGCGTTAAATCGCAAAGACTATTCGTGGAGGTCACGCCTCGCATCCGAACGAGACCGGCCGCCGATGCTGACCCAAGCGCTTCTCGTTGATGACAGCCGCTCTGTCCTCAATTTCCTGAAACGTCATATCGAAGCCGAAGGCCTGGTCGAGGCCACGACGTTCCTCGATCCCGTCGAGGCGCTGGCTTGCGCACGCGAGCGCGTCTTCGACCTCGTGCTGGTCGACTACGAGATGCCGCATATGGACGGCATCAGCTTTATCCGCGCCTTCCGCACCCTGCCCGGCTGCGCCGACATCCCGATCGCAATGATCACGTCGCGACAGACCGATGACGTCAAGATGGAAGCGCTGCAGGTTGGTGCAACCGATTTCTTACCGAAACAGCCACAGAGCCTCGAGATGACGGTGCGCCTGCGCAACTTGGTGCGCCTTGGTGCAGCCGTGCGCAAGCAGAACGACCGTGCCGCCGATCTGGCGAGCGCGGTCGCGGCCGCGACCCAGAAGCTCGGCGAGCGCGAGGAGGAGATCATCCTGCGGCTCGCGCTTGCGGTCGAATACCGCGACAACGACACCGGCGAGCACACGCTGCGGGTCGCCCGCTACAGCCGCATCATCGCCGAGCAGCTCGGCCTGCCGCCCCGGCTCTGCCGCGACATCTATCTGGCCGCGCCCCTGCACGACGTCGGCAAGGTCGCCATCCCCGACCATATCCTCCTCAAGCCCGGCAGGCTCACCGACGATGAGATGGCGGTGATCCGCACCCATGCGACGATCGGCGAAAAGATCCTGGCGGACTCCAGCTGCGAGCTGATCCAGCTCGGTGCGCAAATTGCCGCAGGCCATCACGAACGCTGGGATGGCGCGGGCTATCCGAACGGCCTTCAGGCAGACGAGATCCCGGTCGCCGCACGCGTCGTCGCGGTCGCCGACGTCTTCGACGCCCTGACGACGCGCCGGCCATATAAAGAGCCGATGCCGCTCGACGTGGCGCGCGACTATCTGGTCGAGAACCAGGGCCGGCAGTTCGACCCGGCCTGCGTCGAGGCCTTCCTGTCGCGCTGGGACGAGGTCGTGGAAATCGCCGCCGGTCAGCAGGCGACGCCGTATCAGAAGACCGAAGCCCCTCTCGCGCCCATTATAGAGTGTGCGGCAGAGAGCCCTGCGGTCGAGGACCGGTTGCCTGAGCCCGTCCCGGCCGCCTGACATGATCCATCCGGCAAATAGCTTGCCGCGGCTTCGCTTCTCCGGTCGCAGGTTTGAACCTGTTCCTGCTAGAGTGCACCAACAACCAAGAGTGATTCCGGTCACATTTGTCTGGACGCGCCGCTGCTAAGCATCGGACCAGGACGGGGACCGGCGATTTATCGGTCGAATTGGATGAGAATTCCCATGAGAAGCCTGATCAGCGCTGGTGTCGGCGCGTTCTGTCTTGCGGCCCCCGCTTTGGCGGAGACCCCTGCCGCGATCGTCGAGGACGTCCAGGGCAAGGTCGATGGCATCGCGTTCATGGACTATGTCGCGCCCGGCAAGATCATCAAGCTCGGGCCCAAGGCCAGCATCACGCTCAGCTACCTCAAATCCTGCCAGCGCGAGACCATCAGCGAAGGCGTCGTCCTGGTCGGCGCCGAGCAGAGCACCGTGCAGCTCGGCGAGGTCAAGCGCGAGAAGGTGCCCTGCGATACCAATGCAGCAAAACTGTCCGAGCGCGAGGCCAACCAGAGCGCCGCAACGACCTTCCGCACCATGCGATCGGACGTCAAGGGAGCGCCGCCGGCCAAGCTGCCGACGCTCTATGGCGTCGCCCCGCTGATACAGGCCAAGAGCGGCAGCACGCTGGTGATCGAACGTACCGACGGCAAGGAGCCCACGATCAGCGTGCCGCTCAAGAGCGAGATCATGGTCGGCGGCAAGTTCTACGACTTTGCCAAGGCCGGAAAGACACTGACCCCGGGCGGCAGCTATCTCGCCATCCTTGGCGCCAAGCGCTACGCCTTCCAGGTCGATGCCAGCGCCACGTCATCGCCGACGCCGATCGTCGGTCGGCTGCTGCGGCTCGAATAGGCGGTCTGCGACGGGGCGATGCGGCGGATCGGGGGACGGGACATCGTTGCGGCCATCCTGATTGCGCTCGTTGCGGGCGCGATCTTCACGTCCCCGCCGCTTCAGACACTGCAAGGTCTCTCGCTCGATATCCTCACCGCGATGCGCGGCAAGCTGGTCGGCGACCACCGTGATCCCGCAACATCGCCGGTCGTCGTGGTTGCGATCGACGGGGAGACCTACGACACTCCCCCTTTCAAGGGATCGCCGACCCAGACCTGGACGCGCGAGATCGGCCGGGTGCTCGGAAGCATCACCGAAGGCGGCGCCAAGGTCATCGGCTTCGACGTGATCTTTCCAAGCTCGATCGAGCAATCGGAGATTCCGTTCGGCGATGCGTCGTTCGGCAGCCGCTTGAAGGGCTTTGACCGGGACTACCTCATCGCACTCCGGCAACTCTCCGACGGCGGCAAGCTGGTGCTTGGCGAGATCCTCAGCAATGACCATCCGGACGTACCCTACCCCGCACAACGACTTGCGGTGAAAAACAATGTCCGCGCCCTCAACGTGCATACCGACACCGATGATGTGATCCGGCGGATGCCGCTGAGCTTTGCCATCGACGGCAAGCCTGTCCCTGCGATGGCGGTCGAACTCGCCGCGCGTGCGCTCGGCACGACGCCCGGGAACGGACCATCCGGCGCGATGCAGCTGCCCGGCTACACGATCCCGAGCGCGGTCCCCAACACGTTGACGCTCAACTACCGTGGCATGGGCCGCGACGTCCCGGCCTATTCTTTCGCCGACCTGCGTGCCTGCGTCGAGAAAGGCGACCGCGATTTCTTCCGCCGCGCCTTCGACGGCAAGGTTGTGCTGCTCGGCACCGTCCTGAACTTCGAGGACCGCAAGCTCACCTCGATGCGGCTTTCCGGCGGATATGACGGCTCGCCCGCACCGCGTTGCGCCCTGCCCGCCCCGGCCGGCACCGCGCAGAAGGCCCGCAGCGACATCGCCGGCGTGTTCGTGCATGCTACCGTCGTGCGAAACCTGATCGAGCGCGACGCCGTGACGGAGCTCGGCTTTCCGGCGCGGACCGTCCTCACGATTGCGTTCGCGGCGATCATCGCCTGCGCGGCCTGCATGCTCGCACCCGGCGGCGCGGTGATCGCCTGGCTCGCCCTCACCGCCGTTTACGCCGCCGTGGCGGTCGGCGCGTTCGTGCATGCCCTGGCGCTGCCCTTGACAGAGCCCGCGCTCGCGAGCCTGGCGGCGCTCGCGATGATGATCGGCTACCGCTTCATGCTGGCCGATCGCGACGAGCGTTTTCTGCGCAAGAGCTTCGCCTTTTATCTCGCGCCCGAAGTGATCAACACCATGGTTGCCTCCGGCAAGATGCCGGCGCTCGGCGGCGAGATGCGCAACGTCACCATGTTCTTCTCCGACCTCAGCGGCTTCTCCTCGATCGCAGAGACGATGACGCCGGGCGAGCTGGTGACCCTGATGAACGAATATCTCTCGGCCATGACCGACATCATCGAGAGCCATGGCGGCTATGTCGACAAATATATCGGCGATTCCATCGTCGCGATGTTCGGCGCGCCGGCCGACGATCCGGCCCACGCGCGCAACGCGGTTCACGCCGCGCTGAAGTGCCACGAGAAGCTCGCGGAATTGAACGCCAGCAATCCCGCCTTCGCAGGCCACGGCCTGTCGCACCGCATCGGGCTCAACAGCGGCGAAGCCGTGGTCGGCAATATCGGCTCGCGCCGCCGTTTCAACTACACCGTGATGAGCGACACCGTGAACGTCGCCTCGCGCCTCGAGGGCGCCAACAAATATTACGGCACCGCCATCATGGCCTCGGAAACGACGATGGCGCAGACCGGCGACACTTTCGCCTGGCGTGAGCTCGATGCGATCAGGGTGCTCGGCCGCGGCGAGGCGATCCAGGTGTTCGAGCCGCTCGCGGACAAGGGCGCGGAGAGCGCCGAGCAGACGAAGGTGGCCAGAGCGTATGCGGAGGGGCTGGCGTGCTGGCGGGCAAGGGAGTTTGCGAAGGCGGCCGAGGCGTTCGACGGCGTCGCGAAGATCGACCCGGCGTCGGCGCTGTTCGCCAAGCGCGCAAAAGCCCTCGCCGCAAATCCACCATCGCCAGAGTGGACGCCAGTCAATACGCTGGAAGGAAAGTAGCGGTTGTTTACTCTTCGTCAGAAGGCTCAAGGAATGACGTTCGCGGCACGCAACCTGCTGAAGAGATCGAAAAAACTGTCGTCCGTCGCCTGATATTCAAGGAAACCGAGCTTACGGCTCTTGCTCATATCGGTGACGACTTCGATAGGTCGGCCCAAGTCGGCATCGGTGTGCCATGCCGACGAAAGGACGGAGAGGTCTCTTTCGACGAGATCATACTTGAGCGCGATATCAGCCCATATACGACCTGAATCGGCAAGCTGACGCTCAAGCGGCGAAATTTCCTCTGGAAAGGGGGCAGGCTGCAACCCGAACCAGCCGGCCAGTCGCGCCCACATCCAGCTCCATCGGAAGACATCGCCATTTACGACGTTGAATGCCTGGTCTCGCGCGACCGTCGTCGTCGCGGCCCATTCCAGGTGCCGCGCCAGCAATCTGGCATCCGTCATATCCGTCAAGCCGGTCCATTGCATCGCCGAGCCTGGAAAGAGAAATGGCCGCCCCGTTTCTCGACAGATCGTCGCGTAGACGGCAAGCGTCGTTCCCATGTTCATGGCGTTGCCTATCGCATAACCGATGATCGTGTGCGGGCGGTGAATGCTCCAGCTGAAACCACCGCGCCTGGCCGCATCGAATAGTTCGTCCTCCTGAGCGTAGTAGAAGTTCTCGACATCGAGCCGCGGTTGCTCCTCGCGGAATGGCGTCGCGGGCAGCCTGCCTTTACCGTAGGACTCGAACGGTCCCAGGTAATGCTTTAGCCCGGTGACCAGCGCGACATGAGAAAGCGTATCTGCGCCGGAAAGTGCCCCCAGCACGTTGCGCACCATCGCAGCGTTAACGCGGATATTTTCCGCCTCGGTTGGCTGACGTAGCCATGTGGCGAGAAACACGTGAGTGGGACGAAGGCTCGCCAGGATGTCGCGAAGCGAGGCCGGATCCTGCAGATCGGCCGCGATGGGACGAACACCATCGAGGCCGCTTGGTGGGCGCCTTGCGAGCCCAAGCACCTGCCAGCCGCGATCGCTGAGATGGCGGGCGAGATTGCTGCCGACAATACCGCTGGCGCCGACCACAAGCGCTGTGTTCGTCATCGCTACGCCCTCCTGTTCGGTTGAGGAGGTAGGAACGATCGCACGAGGCAACAGAGCATTTCGGCGTCCGTCACCACTTATTGAAAGGGAACCGGCCTGACAGGCGAACTCGCCTCGTGCCGCGAGGAGAGCTCCCCTTTGGAGCGGCAACGTCAGCTGAGCGGTCACAAACCGTCGCTAAAACGGCAATCCCACATAATTCTCCGCGAGCAGCCGCTGCGCCGTCTCGGACGAGAGCAGGTACTCGAGCTCCGTCTGCTGAAGCCGGTCCTCGTATTCGGAACGGTCGGGAAAACGATGCAGCAGCATCGTCATCCACCACGAAAAACGCTGCGCTTTCCATATCCGCGCAAGCGCCTTGGCGGAATAGCCCGCAAGGCCGGAATCGTCGCCGTGCTGATAATGCGCAAGCATGGCGTGGTAGAGATAGTAGATGTCGGAGGCGGCGCTGTTGAGCCCGCGCGCGCCGGTCGGTGGCACGATGTGGGCGGCATCGCCGGCGAGGAACAGGCGGCCGTAGCTCATCGGCTCGGCGACGAAGCTGCGCAGGGGCGCGATGCTCTTCTCGATCGAGGGCCCGGTGATCAGGTGGCCGGCGACCTCGTCCGGCAGGCGACGCTTCAGCTCCGTCCAGAACGCATCGTCGCTCCAGTCCTCCACCTTGTCGGTCAACGGCACCTGGACGTAGTAGCGGCTCAGCACTTGTGAGCGCAGCGAGCAGAGCGCAAAGCCGCGTTCATGCTTCACATAGATCAGCTCGGGCGACACCGGTTTCGTGCGCGACAGCACGCCGAGCCAGCCGAACGGATAGACCTTCTCGTATTCGCGCAGCACGTCCTTCGGGATGGACCTGCGGCTGACGCCGTGAAAGCCGTCGGCGCCAACGACGTAGTCGCAATCGATGCGGACGATCTCGTCGTTCGATCGATAGGTCACGTAGGGCCGGTCCGACGTCAGATCGTGTGGCGTCACGTCCTCGGCGTTGTGCACGACCTTGCCGCCGAGGCGATCGCGCGCCTCGTAGAGGTCGCGCGTCAGCTCGGTCTGGCCGTAGACCAGCACCGAATTGCCGCCGGAATGCTTGTGCAGGTCGATGTGGGAGAGCACGCCGTCATGCGCGATCTCGAAACCGTTGTGGATCTCGCCCTCGCGGTCCATCCGCTCGCCGCACTGCGCCTCGCGCATCAACCTGGCGAAGCCGTGCTCGAGCACGCCGGCACGGATGCGGGCGAGAACGTGGTCGCGGCTGTATTTCTCCAGCACGACCGTATCGATGCCCTTCAGGTGCAGAAGCTGGGACAACAGCAGCCCGGACGGCCCACCGCCGATGATGCAGACCTGAACTTTCATTTTTACGTCCTCCCGTCGCTGCGTTTTTTGCAGATCCGCCGCCGCAAACCGATGGAGGGTTTCGTCTTTGTCTTGTACTATTCGAACATGAAAAGCGCAGCCTCAGCCCCGGCAATCCGGGTCTACAACCTCTTCGGCGAGTCCGGCGATCTGCCCGACGTCGTGCATTGCGAGACGATCGCGTCACGCTCGGTGCTGCACGACTGGACGCTGGCCGTGCACCGCCATGCCCGGCTGCACCAGGTGCTGCTGATCGAGCGCGGTGGTGGCGAGGCGACGCTCGACGGGCGCGTGGTGCCGCTCCGGCCAATGCAGGTCGTCAATGTGCCGGTCGGCCATGTCCACGGCTTCCGCTTCGAGCCCGATACCCAGGGCTGGGTGCTGACCATCGCTGCGGAAATTCTGGACGAGGCACTGCTTGCCTCGGAAGGACTGCGCGGCGCCCTGTCCCGATCGGCCGTGGTGCGCGGCACGCCGCAGATCCGCACCACCATGAAGCAGATCTTCGCCGAGCACGCCGCGCGCGATTTCGGCCGCGCGCACGTGCTGCGTGCACTGTCGGCGGCCATGATCGGGCTGGTGGCCCGCGCGCTCACCAGCGAGAGCGGCGGCAACGGCACGGCGGAAAGCGGGTTGTTCCGCCGCTTCGAGGCGCTGTTGGAACAGCATCATCTGGAACGCTGGAGCGTTGCGGACTATGCCGGCGCGCTGTCGATCACGCCGACCCATCTCAACCGGCTGACGCGGGCGGCGACCGGCGACACCGCCTCCCACCTGATCCTCAACCGGCTGATCCGCGAGGCGCGTCGCAACCTCGTCTACACCAATTTGCCGGTCTCGACGATCGCCTACGCGCTCGGCTTCGAGGATCCCGCCTATTTCAGCCGCGTCTATGCCGCGGCCACGGGCCTGTCGCCGCGCGCCTTTCGCGCCCAACTCCATGGCGGCGAGGCTTGAGGCCATCCCACGTCGATGATCCGGTCCTCGGGTGCGCGCAACAATCCAGACATCGACGTGCGGCGCGCATTTGCGGCCGGTCGTATCCGCGATCGCGCCGGGCTGTCGAGATCCGAACCAGCGCGCCACTTACCTTCGTATAGAGCATCCAACCCTTTGGATACGCGCCGTTTACCTCCGTACAATTGAGCGTGGCATGCGCACGCATTAACGTGACTGCATTCGGAATCCTGGCGCTGATAGCAGCAACCTCCCTTAACTGGCGCGGGACGGCCCCCCCTCCGGCCGTCTGCGCCGCCTTTTTCCGCGGGCCATCGGCGACTTCGACGTTTTCCGGCCGGCACACAGCCCTGGCGGCTGAACCTGCCGGCTTCAATGCGGAACTGGGGATTAGTGCATAATGTCTTCGTTTGAGAAGATTGCGGTCTTCATCGATGGCCCCAATCTCTATGCCGCCACCAAGGCGCTCGGTTTCGATATCGACTACAGGCGCCTGCTCGGCGAATTTCACGGCCGAGGTACGTTGCTGCGAGCCTTCTACTACACGACCGTGAGCGAGGATCAGGAATACTCGTCAATCCGCCCATTGATCGATTGGCTCGACTATAACGGGTACACCGTCGTCACCAAGCTCGCCAAGGAGTTCGTTGACGCCACGACCGGCCGCCGCAAGATGAGGGGCAGCATGGATGTGGAACTCGCCGTGAACGCCATGGAACTCGCCGAGCACGTCAATCAGATCGTGCTGTTCTCGGGCGATGGGGATTTTCGTTCACTGGTGGAAGCCGTGCAACGCCGCGGCGTCCGCGTGACGGTCGTCTCCACGCTTGCGAGCCAGCCTCCCATGGTTGCCGACGAACTGCGCCGGCAGGCCGACGTCTTCATCGATTTGACAGAGCTGAAGCCAAGAGTGGGGCGCGCCCCGGCCGAGCGGCCGGGATCGCGCGAGATGCGCCCGCAACCACCGCAAGCCACCACGCGCGGATCGATCAATCGAGGCGACCAGGTGGAATGATCCTGCGGGGCGATCGGCGGATCGTCAGACGTCGAAGAACACCGTCTCCTCCGCCCCCTGCAGATTGATCGTGAAGGAGTACACGACCTTGCCGGCGCGCTCACCGCGCGTGGCGATCAGCGTCGCGCGCCGCACCGGCGGCTCGACCAGGTTGAGCACGGGGTCGGCGGCATTCGCGGCTTCTTCGTCGGAGAAATAGAGCCGCGTATTGAGACCGATGTTGATGCCGCGCGCGACGATCCAGATATTGACGTACGGCGCGCCTTTGCGGCCTGCCTTGTCCGTGATCGCGCCCGGCTTGATGGTCTCGAACGTCACCAACCCGCTCTCGAAATCGGAGCCGGCGCGGCCCCAGCCGCGAAACTCCTCGTCCACCGGGCCGGCCGGGCGATCGGCCGGATGGTTATAGCGGCCGGTTGCGTTGGCCTGCCAGATTTCGAGCAGCACATCGCGCAGCGGCGTGCCGCTGCCGTCGAACACCTTGCCCTCCAGCGTGATGCGCTCGCCTGGCGTGTTCGGCGTCACCAGCACGTTAGAAAAGTTCTTCTTAAAAATGTCGAAGCCGGCCATGGCCGGGATCAGGCCGATATGGACGTAGGGCCCGGCGGTCTGCGAGGCGGTTTCCTTGAGATAGTCGAGCGGCTGCGGCATTGGCTCAGTTCCCCGCGGTGCGATTTTCGAAATAGGTGGAACGCTGGCCGCGCAGCACGATGTCGAAGCGGTAGGCGAGCGAGTCGAACGGCGTCGAGGCGTTGAGGTCGAGCGGCGCCACGAGGCGGTCGAGCGCGTCCTTGTCCGGGATCGTCGTCAGGATCGGGCAGACCGGGATCAGGGGATCGCCCTCAAAATACATCTGGGTGATCAGCCGCTGCGCAAAGCCCGAGCCGAACACCGAGAAGTGGATGTGGGCGGGACGCCAGCTGTTGACGAAGTTGCGCCAGGGATAGGGACCCGGCTTCACGGTGCGGAAATAATAGTAGCCGGTGTCGTCGCTCAGCGCGCGGCCGCAGCCGCCGAAATTCGGATCGATCGGGGCGAGATAGGTGTCCTTCTTGTGCCGGTAGCGACCGCCGGCATTGGCCTGCCAGAACTCGACCAGCGTGTTCGGCACGCCGCGGCCGGTCTCGTCCAGCACGCGGCCATGGACTATGATGCGCTCGCCGACGGGATCGCCATCCTTGGCGTAGTTGCGGATCAGATCATTGTCGAGCGGGCCGAGATCGTTGTGGCCGAACACCGGACCCGTGATCTCCGAGACCGAGTTCTCGATCGACAGCAGCGGCTGGCGCGGCGAGCGCAGCACCGAGGATTTGTAGCCGGGCGCATGTGCCGGTGGATGGATCGAGCGGTCGCGCTGGAAGAAGCCGCCGTCGCGAAGGCTGAACGGCTCGGGTCGGTTGAGGCGGGGATCCTGCAAGGCTGGCGCCTGGACGTTCATCGGCGTTGTCTCTCCCTGTGGCGCCCGGGTCCGGGGGCGCGGCTTATCGGGAGATCATGGGACGATCTATTCTCAAGATAAATAGATCGATTATAATGAATTACATGAAGGAAATCGATCATTTGGCGCTCGACGGCCACGCCCTCGAACTGTTCCTTGCCGTGCTGGAGGAAGGCTCGGTCACGGCGGCAGCGACGCGGCTTGGTCTGACGCAATCGGCGGTCAGTCACGGGCTGAACAAGTTGCGGCGGATCGCGGGCGATCCGCTGTTTGCCAAATCCGGCCGCGGCATCGTCGCCACCGCCCATGCCCAGGCCTTGGCTGCGAAAGCGCGGGCGCTGATCGACGAGATGCGCAGCTTTGCCGGCGGCGTCACCTTCGAGCCGGCGCGCGCGCAGCTTTCGCTGACGATCGCCGCCAATGATTTCCAGCGCGATCTGCTGTTGCCGCGGTTCTTCGATCATGTCGCGGGACAGGTCAGGAGCCTGAACCTGCGCGTGATCCCCTCGCAATCGCCGTCGCCCGCGATGCTGCGCGAAAACCGCTGCGATCTCATGGTCACGCCGCTGCCGCCATCCGGCGTGGACATCGTGCAGAAGCGGCTGCTCAGCGATCACTACGTCTGCTACTTCGATCCCAAGGCGCGCACCGCGCCGGCCGGCCGCAGCGCCTATCTCGCAGCACGCCACATCACGGTGGTCTATACCGACAACGAGCGGCTCGACTTCGACCGCCGGCTGGCGGCGAACGGCTTTCTTCGTGACATCGCCATCTCCGTGCCGAGCTTTTCCGGCGTGCCGCCCTTCCTGCACGGCTCGCAGATGCTGGCCAGCATGCCGAGCCTGCTCGCCTCCGGTGTGATGCGCGGCTTTGCGCATGTACCGATTCCGCTGGCGTCGCGGACAAAGACGCTGGCCGAGCTGCCGATGTTCATGGTCTGGCATCAGCGCTATCAGAAAGACCCGGCCCATCGCTGGATCCGCGGCCAGCTCGAAACCGTGGCGGCAACGGCGGCCGGAGACTGAGCCTCGGTTACGGTTTCAGGGAAGTCTGCCCTTCGCCAAACCCACTGGTTGCGCGAGGGCCGCCACGCTAGAATTGTCCCATGACAGTGACCGATATTGCGAGCCGGACCTACAATCATAGCTGGCGGCTGGACCCCATCATCCGCAGCCTGCTGGATACCGACTTCTACAAGCTATTGATGTTGCAGATGATTCGGGAGGACTATCCGAATCAGCAGGTGACCTTCTCGGTCATCAACCGCTCGCGCCATGTGCGGCTGGCCGAGATCATCGACGAGGGCGAGCTGCGCGCCCAGCTCGACCACGCCCGCACCATCCGCTTCGCCAAGAAAGAGCTGATCTGGCTTGCCGGTAACACCTTCTACGGCAAGACCCACATGTTCTCGGCGGACTTCATCCGCTGGCTGGCCGAATTCCGGCTGCCCGAATACGAGCTGCGCAAGGTCGAGGGCCAGTACGAGCTGCATTTCCACGGCCCCTGGACCCACACCACGATGTGGGAAATTCCGGCGCTCGCCATCCTCAACGAGTTGCGGTCGCGCGCCGCGATGAAGGGCCGCGGCCGCTTCGAGCTCGACGTGCTCTATGCCCGCGCCAAGGCCAAGCTGTGGACCAAGGTCGAGCGGCTGCGCCAGCTCGAGAATTTGCGGCTCTCCGACTTCGGCACCCGCCGCCGCCACGGCTTCCTCTGGCAGCGCTGGTGCGTCGAGGCGGTGAAGGAAGGCCTGGGCCCGTCCTTCATCGGCACCTCCAACGTGCTGCTGGCGATGGACAATGATCTCGAAGCCATCGGCACCAATGCGCATGAGCTGCCGATGGTCGCGGCTGCGCTTGCCAAGGACGACGAGGAGTTGCGCTGGGCGCCCTATCGCATTCTCGACCAATGGCGCCAGACCTATGGCGGCAATCTCCTGATCGCGCTGCCCGACGCCTTCGGCACCAAATCCTTCCTGCGCGATGCGCCGGAATGGGTCGCCGACTGGACCGGCTTCCGCCCCGACAGCGCGCCACCGATCCAGGCCGGCGAGGAGATCATCGCCTGGTGGGAAAAGAAGGGCCGCAACCCCAAGGACAAGCTGCTCGTCTTCTCCGATGCGATGGATGTCGGCTCGATTGAGGAGACCTATCACCACTTCTCCGGTCGCTCGCGGCTCTCGTTCGGCTGGGGCACCAACCTCACCAATGATTTCGTCGGCTGCCCGCCGGACGGCTCGTTCAATCTCGATCCCATCTCGCTGGTCTGCAAGGTGTCGTCGGTTGACGGCCACCCGGCCGTCAAGCTCTCGGACAATCCGGAGAAGGCGACCGGCATGCCCTCCGAGATCGAACGCTATTTGCGCGTGTTCGGCGACGCTGGCCGGGTGCGCAAGCCGGTGCTGGTCTAGCGCCGGACCAAACTCTCTCGATCAGGTAAACCGCGCAGGACGAATGCGAGGCATTGGTTCGCCACGACCGCATCGGTTCCGGTTGGTCGGCATTTGCAACGATCTGCGGGCATCCGCTTCACGACGCTTTCACCCTGCAGTGCAGTCGCCTGCGTCCTTGGGGTCGAGTTAAGCAACTTTCCCCTCTACTTGGCGTTGCAGGCGCGACGCTCCGGTGGGGTCGTTGATCGATTTGGGGAATGCAGGGTGTTTCGCAGAACAGCGACGTCGACGAAGGGGCGTAGTTTCCTTCACGTCATCAAACTTGTCTCGCCATTCGTGATGGTCGTCGTGCTCCAGGCAACGATCGCGGGATTCAGCCTCGAGGTGATGTCATCGGTCCGCGCCTATGTCGCGGGCGAAGCGATGTGGTCGCGGTCACAGAAGAACGCGGTCTATTTCCTCAATCTCTATCTGCATTCAGGCGAACCGAGCCAGTTCACCCACTACCAGGCGTCCCTCGCCGTTCCCATCGGCGATGAGTTCGCGCGCTGGGCACTCGAGCGCGATCCGGTCGACGTCGAGGCCGCCCGCGTCGGGTTTCTGCAAGGCGGCAACCATCCCGATGACGTTCCGGGATTGATCTGGCTGTTCCGCTATTTCAACCGCGTCAGCTTCCTCCAGGAAGCGATCCACGAGTGGGCGGCCACCGATCCCATGTTGCTGGAGCTCAGCGTCTTCGGCGAGGTCATCCGGTCCGAGTTGGCGCACGGACCCATTGAGGACCGCGACCGCCTGCGGCTGCTGTCGTCGCGGCTCTCGGAACTCAACACGCAGTTCACGGTGCATGCAAAGCGGTTCTCGACCGTCCTCGGCGAAGGCTCGCGCGCCATCAAGGTCACGCTGACGTGCATCAACATCGTGGCGGCCGCGACGCTGATCCTGCTCCTGATCTGGCACACGCGGCGCTTGATGCTGCAACGACAGGCGTTCGAGGATGCTTTGCATGCCGAGAAGGAGCGCCTGGCATGGCAGGCATCGCACGACTGGTTGACCGGCCTGTCCAACCGCCGCGCCTTCGAGGCGCGCCTGCAAAGCGTGCTGGACACCACCGCGGCGGGTTCGCTGGGCCTGATCCTGCTCGACCTCGACCAGTTCAAGAGCGTCAACGACACCTGCGGCCACCTCGCCGGCGACCGCCTGCTCTGCCAGGTCTCGCGCCTGCTGCAACAGGACCGGGGGCCGCATGATCTGGTGGCCCGGCTCGGCGGCGACGAATTCGGCCTGATCCTGCCGCAGTGCTCGCCCTCGACCACCGTCGATATCGCCGAACGCCTGCGCAGATCGCTCGAGCTGTTCACCTTCGCCTGGGACGATCGTTGCTTCGCGGTGACTGCCAGCATCGGCGTCGCCTGTATCGCGGACGGCAACACCACGCTCGAGGACGCCATGCGGCGCGCGGATGCCGCCTGCTACCGCGCCAAGGAAAAGGGGCGCAACCGGGTACAGGTCGACAATGGCAGACCGGACGTCGTCGTCGTTGCAGCCCGTCCGCGCGAGGCCGTCGCAGCGCGAGGTTGACAGGCGCCGGCGCCCTCTCAACCCCGGCATCCGATTGCAGACATCGTCCAACGGCGTCGCAGCGGCGCGGCTATGTGACGCCGCGGCCACATTGCTCCCAAAAAACTGCGTCTTTCGCTTTCCGCCACACCGCCTTGCGCGCTGATCCACGATGGCCAGAACCTCCCTCGCTAAGCATGGCACCAGCCAACGTTGCGGTCCGAATTCCGCCCGGACCGTGCCGAAAGAGGAGTTTGCAGGTGCCCTGGAATGGTTTGTTGCCCCCGCCCCGGATCCGTCGCGCGAAGACGTGTCGGCGGCGTGCGTTTCTCTTGAGCACCGCGATCGGCGCTGTTGCCGCAGGTGGTGCGCTGCCGTGGCTCGCGACGCCGGCAGAGGCGGCCTGTGTGGTGACTGGAAGCGGCGCGCAGGCAGCGCTGCAGTCAGGCGATTCGATCACCTGCACCGGAGCGGGCAACACCCAGATCAAGACGGCGCCCGTGGTCAGCGGTGTCACCGTCAACATTGGAGACGGCACCGCGACCTCTCTGAATGACCCGACCTTTGCCAGCGTTGTCCTCGAGGCGGCATCCAATAGCGCGGCCAAGGTCTTCGGCAACGCAACGGTCACATCCGCCAACAGCGACGGCATTGCAGTGATCGGCGGCGGCGGCAACACCATCACCGTGGATGCCGGCGCCATGGTTGGGTCATCGAGCCTCGGCACGTCGGGGCTCGCACTGGCCAATTCGAGCAACAACATCATCGTGATCGGAGGTACGGTCGGAAACGGCGTCACCGGAGCCATCAGCATCAGCATCGGTGCCGGGTCGGCGAACAATCAGGCGAACATCCTGTCGAGCGGCTTTGTCCATGCCATCAATGTCGCGGCCGTCGATCTGAGCGGCGCGGCCGACGGCAACGTCGTCAGCAACGCCGGCACGATCTCGAGTGCCTCGGGCACGGCAATCATCGGCTCGGCCAATCAGGACACCATCATCAACTCAGGCACGATCATCAGCGGTGGCGTCAGCACGGCTGTCGACCTGAAGGGAGGCAACGACGTCTTCGAGTTGCGAGCGGGATCGAGCATCACGGGATGGGTCCTCGGCGGCAACGGAACGGACACGCTGCGCCTGGGCGGGGCCACCAACGCAGCGTTCAATCTCAGCATATTCGGCGCGGCCGGTCAGTTCCGGGAATTCGAGGTGCTGGAAAAGACCGGCAGCTCCACCTGGACGATGAACGGCTCGACGACGGAGATCGCGACCATGAATGTCCTGGCCGGCACCGTCGAGGTGAACGGCTCGATGCCCAACATCGCGACGACCGTCAGCGCGGGCATCCTCAGCGGTAACGGCGCGATCGGCAATATCACGGTGCTATCGGGCGGCACGGTCTTGCCCGGCAATCTCGGTACGCTGACGAGCTCCGGCAATGTCACATTCAACGCCGGCTCGACCTACGCGATCTCCGTCACCGCTACCGGACAATCCGAGAAGATCCTCGCGGTCAGCGCAGCGTTGAACGGCGGCACCGTCGCAGTCAACACGATCGCCGGCGCCTATAACCCCTCGACGCAATACACGATCCTGAGCACGACGACTGGCGTCACCGGCAGCTTCTCGGGCGTGACTGTCAGCGGATACAATCCGCTGCTCTTCGCTTCCTCCCTCAGCTATGACGGGTTCAGCGTCTTCCTGACGCTCAACTACAACAACGCCGCATTCCTCTCCCTCGCCCAGACGCAGAACCAGAAGGCCGTGGCCGGCGCCTTGAGCGCGTTCGGTCCCAACCTGCCTTTCCTCTCCTCCTTCGCAGGCCAGAGCGACGCCCAACTCCGTTACAGTCTGGACCAGCTTTCGGGTGAAGCCGCCACCGGCGCCCAGCAGGGCGCCTTCCAGTTCACGAGCCAATTCCTCGGCCTCATGCTTGATCCGTTCGTAGGTGGACGCAGTGGCATGAGCACCGGCGACACGGCGCTTGGTTTCAGCCCCGAACGCGCCGCGCTGCCGGACGATATCGCCCTCGCCTACAACAAGGTGCTGGGGACGCCTGCCATGAAAGCGCCGGTCTTTGCGGAGCGCTGGACGGCTTGGGGCACGGCGTTCGGCGGTACCAACCGCACCAGCGGCGACCCCGTCGTGATCGGCAGTCACGACCTCGGCGCGCGCACCGGCGGCGTCGCGGCCGGCGCCGATTATCATTTCGGCCGCGATGCGCTGGTCGGTTTCGCGCTGTCGGGCGGCGGCACCAAATGGGACCTCGCGCAGGCGATCGGCGGCGGCAAGAGCGATGCAATCCAGGCCGGCGTCTACACCGCCGTGCGTACAGGGCCGGCCTATTTCGCCGCCTCTCTCGCCGTGGCCAATCATTGGATGTCGACAGACCGGCTCGCTCCGTTCGGCAACCAGCTCACCGCCAAATTCGACGCGCAAACCGTCGGAGGCCGCATCGAGGGCGGCTATCGCTTCGCCACGCCGATTGGCGGCTTCACGCCGTACGTGGCGGCGCAGGCGCAGGCTTTTCGCACACCGACTTATACCGAGGCCGATCTGGCCGGCAGCGGCTTTGGCCTGACCTATCAGGGACGCACGGCCTCCGACACACGGAGTGAGCTCGGCGCGCGCTTCGATCGCGCGACGCTGGTCACGCCGAACTCGGTCCTCACGTTGCGCGGCCGCGCGGCCTGGGCCCATGATTGGGTGAGCGATCCGACGCTCGTCGCCGCATTCCAGACGCTGCCCGGCGCGAGCTTCATCGTCAATGGCGCAACGCCGGCCAAGAACACCGCGCTCGCATCTGCCGGTGCCGAGCTGAAGTTTTCGAACGGCGTTGCCCTGTCGGCGAAGTTCGACGGCGAGTTCGCGGCGCGCAGCACCACTTATTCCGGCACCGCGAGCCTGCGATACGCTTGGTAGCCGCTTGGCCTCCTCAAGGCGACCGTGCGCCGACCGGCACGATCCCGAGGCCGGCGAGATGCGTATCGACGAATTGCTCGACCTGCTGGCGCAGCATCTGGGGCGGCACCGCCACCATGCGCTCCTCGAGGCCGAGCGAGATGATTCCGTGCACGGCGGAAAACAGCGTGCGCGACAGCAGCGCGATCCGCACGTCGTCCGCAGCCGGTAGCAGCTGCACCAGGGGTGGATGCATCAGCGCGAAAGCGTCCATCACCATCTGAAGGATGTCGTCGGGATAAGGACGGTCGTCCTCCATCCGATGCTCGAACAACGAGCGCAGCAGGTTTGCGTGCTCGGCGAAAAATTCGAGATAGGTCGCGGCCAGCCCGTAGAGCTGGCGAACGGGATCTTCCCCCGGGACCTCGCCAAGCCGCACCGTGAGCGCCTGAACCGTCTCCCGATTGACCGTCAGGATCACCCCGTCGAAGTCGCCGAACTCGTTATAGACGCTGCCCACCGAGCAGCCGGCAGCCTCCGCAACGTCACGAACCTTCAATGATCTCAGCCCCTTAGCTGAAATAATGTCGCGGGCGATCTCCAGGATCTGGAGCCTCCGCCGATTTTTTTTCTGGTCGCGTGGCGATTCTTCTTGAACATTGTTCATTTTCAAGCTACTCATGTGAACATTGTTCAAATTAACCCGGAGATCTGCAAAATGCAAACCCTCGCTGTTGATATCGCCACCACCTTCGTCGACGACGCCGCAGCTCTCGTGGCCGGCCTTGGCCGGGCCGTCCTCAAGTTCGCGATGCAACCGATCGATCGCATCGCAAATGCCTGCGACATCGCTGGCGTGCTCACCGAGCGCCGCGCGACCTTTCGGATGTGGCGGGCGAGCCGCGCCCGTAGCCGTCACGCGGGCCGTCGGTTCAGCCTGCTCGGCCGCCTCTCGCCCTTTCGCCACCTCGCTCATCTCACCTGAGGCGTGCGCACCCGGGACGTTCCGGTCGGCTCGAATGCAAGACCCGGTTGCAAGGAAGGACTTACCATGTCCCGACATTCGCAACCGATGTCGCGGCCTTTGGCGATGCGGTTCAACTTTTCCTCATCGCTCCGCGCGGTATCCGGAAAAGCGCGGCCAGTCCGTCCGAACCACGGCTGCGACCAGATATTTGCGAACCTAACGAGACCATTTGGAGACCAACAGGATCGGAAGGGTCGAGGGGACAGAGCAGGCCGGCGACCGTCGTCATCCAGCCATCGTTCGTCCCGTAAGCTTCCGGTCGTGACGCCTCACCGACAACGTAACAATCTCAGGCTGCCTTCCCAAAACAGGACTTGTCATGATCAGGGAATTGATGTCGTCACGCCGCTTTGCGCCGCTGTTCTGGGCGCAATTTTTCTCGGCGCTCAATGACAACGTGCTCAAGAACGCACTCGTCATCATCCTGCTTTACAGTGCCGCGACCGGCCACGGCGACGCGCTGGTGACGGTCGCAGGCGCCGTCTTCATCTTCCCCTATTTCATCCTGTCGGGGCTCGGCGGCCAGCTCGCCGACAAATACGTCAAATCCGTCGTTGCTCGGCGGCTCAAATTCGCGGAGATCTTTGCGGCGGCCTTTGCCGCCGCCGGCTTCTTCCTGCACTCGGTGCCGCTGCTGTTCACGGCGCTCGCGCTGTTCGGCGTCATCGCCGCCCTGTTCGGTCCCGTGAAATACGCCATGCTGCCGGACCAGCTCGAGCTCGGTGAGCTCGCAACCGGCAACGCGCTGGTCGAAGGCGCCACCTTCATGGCCATCCTGCTCGGCACCGTCGCCGGCGGCCAGTTCGTGGCCGGCTCCGCGCATATGGGCTGGGTTGCATCGGCCGTGGTCCTGCTGGCCCTGCTGTCCTGGGCCTTCGCCTCCCGCATTCCGCAGACGACGCCATCCGCCCCCGACCTGCCCGTCACCGCCAATCCCTGGACCTCGACGGTCGGCCTGTTGAAGACGCTCTACGCGGACAAGCGGCTGTGGGACGGCACCGTGATCGTCTCGTGGTTCTGGCTGGTCGGCGCCATCGTGCTGTCGCTGCTGCCGGCGCTGGTCAAGGAGGTCGTCGGTGGCACCGAAGGCGTGGTGACGCTGTGTCTTGCGACCTTCGCGATCGGCATCGCCATCGGCTCGCTGTTCGCGGCCAGCCTGAGCCACGTCCGCCCGAACCTCGCGCTGGTGCCGATCGGCGCGATCATCATGGGGTTTGCCGGCCTTGATCTCGCCTGGGCCATCGGTGTGACCGCCAAGGGGCAGGACATCGCCGCGGTCGACTTCGCAACCTCGTTCGCCGGCCTGCGCATGCTGATCGACTTCGTCGCCTTCGCATTCGGCGGTGGCCTGTTCGTCGTTCCGTCCTTTGCTGCCGTCCAGGCCTGGTCGCAACCGACCGAGCGCGCTCGCATCATCGCCGCCGGCAACGTGCTGCAGGCTGCCTTCATGGTGGTCGGCTCGCTGTTCGTCGCACTGCTCCAGGCAGCTGGCCTCCATATCGGCTGGATCTTCTTCGGCCTCGGCGTCGCCAGCTTCGGCGCGGTGTGGTTCGTGCTGACCAAGTGGGGCAAGGAAGGCGTACGCGATTTCGGCGGGCTGCTGTTCCGCGCGCTGTTCCGTACCGAGGTTCGTGGCCTCGAGAACCTGCCGCCTCCGGGCACGCGCATGCTGATCGCACCGAACCATGTCAGCCTGATCGATGGCCCGCTGCTGCACGCCGTGCTCCCGATCGATGCCAGCTTCGCGGTCGATACCGGCATCTCCAAGGCCTGGTGGGCCAAGCCGTTCCTGCGGGTGGTCAAGCACTACACCATGGACCCGACCAAGCCGCTGGCCGCACGCGACCTGATCAAGCTCGTCGCCGCCGGCGAGCCGGTGGTCATCTTCCCGGAGGGACGCATCACCGTCTCCGGCTCGCTGATGAAGGTCTATGACGGCACCGCGATGATCGCGGACAAGGCCGACGCGGTGGTCGTGCCCATTCGCATCGAGGGCGCGCAGCGCTCGCATCTCAGCTATCTCAACGGCAGCCAGATCAAGCGCTCGTGGTTTCCGCGGGTGACGGTTACGATCCTGCCGCCGGTCAAGCTTCCGGTCGATCCGTCGCTGAAGGGCAAGGCACGCCGCAATGCCGCGGGCGCCGCGCTCCAGGACGTGATGATCGACGCCATGGTCAAGAACGCCATGCTCGATCACACGCTGTTCGAAGCGCTCGGACATGCTTATCGCGACCGCGATACCGGCAAGGTCATCATCGAGGACGCGCTCGGCACCAAGCTGACCTATCGCAAGCTGATCCTCGGCGCGCAGGTCTTGAGCCGCAAGCTCGAAGCCGGCACGGTAGCCGGCGAGAATGTCGGCGTGCTGCTGCCGAATTCCGCGGGCGTCGCCGTCGTCTTCATGGCGCTGCAAAACATCGGCCGCGTCCCGGCGATGCTCAACTTCTCCGCCGGCCCGGTCAACGTCCTCGCCGCCATGAAGGCCGCGCAGGTCAAGACCGTGCTGACCTCGAAAGCGTTCATCGAGAAGGGCAAGCTCGACAAGCTGATGGCCGCGATCTCCGCGGAAGCCCGCGTCGTCTATCTCGAGGATGTCCGCGCTTCGATCGGTACGGCCGACAAGATCAAGGGGTTGCTCGCAGGCACCGCGCCGCGTGTCGCTCGCGAGGCGAATGATCCGGCCGTCGTGCTGTTCACGTCGGGCTCGGAAGGCACGCCCAAGGGCGTGGTGCTGTCCCACCGCAATATCCTCGCAAACGCCGCACAGGCGCTGGCGCGAGTCGACGCCAACGCCAATGACAAGGTGTTCAACGTGCTACCGGTGTTCCACTCGTTCGGGCTCACCGGCGGAATGATGATGCCGCTGCTCGCTGGCATTCCGATCTACATGTACCCCTCGCCGCTGCACTACCGCATCGTGCCAGAGCTGATCTACCAGACCGGCGCCACGATCCTGTTCGGCACCGATACGTTCCTCACCGGCTATGCGCGCTCGGCGCACGCCTACGACTTCCGCACGCTGCGCCTGGTGATCGCCGGCGCGGAGGCGGTGAAGGATCGCACACGTCAGGTGTTCATGGAGCGCTACGGCATCCGCATCCTGGAAGGCTATGGTGTCACCGAGACCGCGCCGGTGCTGGCGATGAACACGCCGATGGCCAATCGCCCCGGCACCGTCGGCCGCCTCTCGCCGCTGATGGAAAGCCGCCTCGATCCGGTCCCCGGCATCGAGGAAGGTGGACGCCTCTCGGTGCGCGGACCGAACGTGATGCTCGGTTACCTCAGGGCCGAAAACCCCGGCGTGCTCGAACCGCTCGCCGAGGGCTGGCACGACACCGGCGACATCGTGGCGATCGACGCGGCCGGCTTCATCACCATCAAGGGACGCGCCAAGCGCTTCGCCAAGATCGCGGGCGAAATGGTCTCGCTGTCGGCGGTCGAGAGCATCGCGACGACGCTGTGGCCGCAAGCCGCCTCGGTCGCCGTGTCGATCCCCGACCAGCGCAAGGGCGAGCGCATCGTGCTGCTGACGACGGAGAAGACCGCCGAGCGCAGTGCGATGCAGGGCCAGGCCAAGGCGATTGGCGCGTCCGAGCTGACCGTGCCCGCGGCGATCATGGTGGTCGACAAGGTGCCGTTGCTCGGCACCGGCAAGACCGACTATGTCACGGCAACGACGATGGCCCGTGAGCAGGCGTCCTCGCCGGAGCGCGAGGTTGCGTAAAGACGACAAGTCCACGGCCGTCGCTCCGGCGGAAGCCCGGTGCGACGGCGTCGTCCTGCTTCACGGCATCGGCGTCGGTGCCTGGACGCTGAAGAGGCTGGATCGGGCGTTGCAGCGTCACGGCTTCGCCACGCTCAATCTCGGCTACCCCAGCCGCAAGAAGCCGCTCGAGGAGCTTGCGGAAGACATCCACGCGCCGGTCGCCGCGTTTGCAGCGCAATGCGACGGCGCTATCCACTTCGTCGCCCATTCCATGGGCGGGCTACTCGCCCGGGTTTACATCGCGAGATATCGTCCGGTGCGGCTCGGCCGTGTCGTGATGCTGGGCACGCCCAACGGCGGCAGCGAAGTCGCCGATCTCCTGAAGGACCTTTCGCTCTACCGCGCTGTTTTCGGTCCGGCCGGCTCGCAGCTTTCGACAGCCCAGCCCCCTGTGCTCGCCGCCCTGCCGTCGCCCGATTATGCGATCGGCGTCATCGCGGGATGCCGCACCACCGCGCCAATCACCTCGGCCTTTGTCCTGCCGCGGCCCAATGACGGACGCGTTTCCGTCGAAAGCGCGAAATTGGCCGACATGGCCGACCACATCGTCGTCAAGGCATCGCACACCGGACTTCCACGAAATGCCGTCGCGATCGAGCAGACGATCGCGTTCCTGCACGAAGGCCGCTTCAATCCGATCACTTGAGCAGGAGATAGCGAACCGGGTTGTCGTCGCACTGCCCCGCGCCGCACTCCAGCACGGTGGACAAGAGATTGGCGGCGACCAGCAACGCAAAGATCGCGAAGACCGTGTTCGATGCCGCACCGTTCAAAGGCGCGTCCCCGTCTCGCTTGCCGGTCACATCCTTCAGGATGAAGACGAGCGCGACATAACACACGATCCCGATCGCCGCGA
The DNA here is from genome assembly GCF_052075965.1 of Bradyrhizobium sp. 482_C4_N1_8. Classification (NCBI taxonomy): domain Bacteria; kingdom Pseudomonadati; phylum Pseudomonadota; class Alphaproteobacteria; order Hyphomicrobiales; family Nitrobacteraceae; genus Bradyrhizobium; species Bradyrhizobium sp. 482_C4_N1_8. The sequence continues at coordinate 7,507,079 of NZ_CP197231.1, forward strand.
TCAGCGCCCAGGTGTAGAAATGCAGCCCGAACAGCGCCGAGCCGTATCCGGGATCGCCGAGCGCAAGATGCAGCGATACCTGCCGCATCGAGATGAAGCCGGTGACGAGGCTGGCCACGAGGATCATCGCGTAATGAGACCCGCGTTCGCCGAGGCGCAGGTTGAACAGGAACCCCATGCCGACCGCGATGAACCCGGCCCTTTGCAACAGGCAAAGCGGGCAAGGCAGCTCGCCGAGCGCAAGCTGATAGGCGAACGCCACCGTCAGGATCAACGAGATCCCAAGCAGCCCAAGCATGTTCAGGACCGCGCCGACCGGCCGTTGCTCGCTCAGCTCTGCAGGGCTCATCTCGACACCGTCAGAACGAGAATTTGAGCGGATCGGTCGCGTGGTGGAAGAACCATGCGACCGTGACCACGATTGTTGCGCTCCAGAGCGCATAGCTCAGTCCCGCACGCGAACGCCAGGCACTCGCGCAGCCCGCGAGCGCCAGCAGGAAAGGCAGAAACATGTACATGAGCGCGGGCTCCCTAAGCGATTCGCGCTGTGCGCGAACGGCCCAAGAAATACGTCAGCCGCGCATGCCTCTCAAGAGCCGGCTTCGCTGCGCCGTTCCTGCGCATAACGCACCAGCGCCGCGAAGCGATAGATGCCGTGCACGAACTTGCCATAGGGCATGGTGATGAACAGCGCGAACACTGCGCCGAGATGCAGGGCCAGCAACGGCCCCATGGCCGCGGTCTCGCGCAGGACTAGCAGCGCCATGCCGGTGAAGCCGGTCAGGAACAGCATGGCGATGAAGCCGACGTCCATGCCGTAGCGCTGCTCGTCGAGCAACTCCGGTGCACGCCGCGTTTTCGCAACGAACAGGCCGATCGGACCGACGATGAGACCGATGCCGCCGAGTGTCCCCAGCACCACGGGCAAATCCCACCACGGATACGGCGCCTCCCGGCTCCAGAGGTAGTGATAGAGCGTCGCCACCGACGTCGCGGCGAAGCACAGCAGAAAACCGTAGAACGTCAGGTGGTGGAAAAGCTTGCGCCGGTCGGTCGGCTTGTCGTCCTCGTTGTAGCAGCCGACGCCGCCGCCGTGGAGATAGCGCAGTTCCCCGGCATCGCGGATCGCCTGGAAGATCGAGCCGCCGTCGGCGCGACCGCCAATGGGGGTGCCGATGTCGCGCCAGAAGGCACGCACGCTCATGACCAGCGCGAGGATCGCGTAGAGGAAGGCGGCGCTGAACAATGCGGCCATCGCGTTGTGCGGCATCAGCTTGTAGAAGGCACCAGGGCCGGTGTGCACACCGAACAACACGCTGTGGTCGTTGAGGGCGGCAAAGCCGAGGATGAAGGCGGCCATGCTGAGCGCGGCGATGACGCTGATGACGAACCCGTTGCGGGCGAAGGCACCGGACAACGCCAGCGGCCAGGCATAGGCCGCATAGGACTCGGCACGCGCAACCGCAAGCGTCTTCGGAACGTTGACGTTGAACTCGTGCGGCGGCGAGAACTGGCAATCGACGTAGCAGGCGCCGCAGGAATGGCAGAGGTTTGCGAGATAGTTGAGATCTCCATCGGAGAAGGCGCGCCGCATCTCCATGGCGGGAAATACCGCGCAAAGACCCTCGCAGTAGCGGCAGGAATTACAGACCGTCATCAGACGGTCGGCTTCGTCCAGAATTCTAGTTCCGTGCATGTTTCGCCGCTTCCCGTCCCGCGATCCGCCCGAACACGCTGCCGATGGTCATGCCCATGCCGGCCGCGTAGCCCTTGCCGAGCACGTTGCCCGCCATGATCTCGCCGGCCGCGAACATGTTGGCGGACGGCTTGCCGTCAGCCATCAGCATCCGCGCCTCCTTGTTCACGCGCGTGCCGAGATAGGTGAAGGTGATGCCGGGCCGCACCGGATAAGCGAGATAGGGCGGCGTCTCGATCCGCCTTGCCCAGTGCGTCTTGGGCGGCGTGATGCCTTCAGTCACGCAATCGTCCAGGATGGTGTGATCGAAGGTGCCGGGCCGCACGGCCGCATTGAACTCGGTGATGGTCTTTTCCAGCGCGGCCGGATCGAGCTCGAGCTTGCCGGCCAGCTCGGCGACGGTCTGCCCGGCGATCGGCGGGAACAGCGTCGGCATGAAGCTGGTGACGACGGTCGAGTCGAAAATGATATAGGCGATCTGGTCGGGCTGCGCCGCGACCAGCCGGCCCCAGATCGCGTAGCGCTTCGGCCAGATGTCCTCGCCTTCGTCGTAGAATCGCTGGGCATGCTTGTTGACGACGATGCCGAACACGACGGAGTCGTGGCGGGTGATGATGCCGCCGTCGAATTTCGGCGCACGGGCGTCGATCGCGACCGCATGGCATTGGGTGGGATCGCCGACCTCCTGCACGCCCTTGTCGAGCAGCATCTTCAGGATCGAGCCGCGATTATAGGGCGTGCCGCGGATCAGGAAGTTGTCAGCGGCCTCGCCCCAATATTGCTTCAACCATTCGATGTTGGCCTCGAACCCGCCGGCAGCGGCGACCAGCGACGTCGCGCGGATCTCGGTCTCGCCCTTGATCGGCCGCTTGAGACGCGCGGCGAGGAACATGCCGTCCTCGATCACGAGATCGGTGACCTCGGCGTCGTATTCGACGTCGACGCCGAGCCGCTCGGCGGTGAGATAGAGCGCGTTCAACATCGCGCGGCCGCCGCCGAGAAAGAAGGAGTTGGTGCGGCCAAGGCTCAGCGTGCCGCCGAGCGAGGGCTGCCAGCGCACGCCCTGCTCCACGATCCAGTTCAGGATGTCCTTGGACTCCCGGATCATGTGGCGCGCGAGGTCCTCGTCGGTCTGGCCGCCCGTCACCAGCAGCAGATCTTGCCAGAACTCCTCCTCGGTGTAGGGACCGGTCAGGATCTCAGTCGCAGCATCGTGGGCGCAGCGCATGTTGCGGGTGTGACGCGTGTTGCCGCCGCGATAGAATTTTGGCGCGCCCTCCAGCACGAGCACCGAGGCCCCGCCGCGGCGCGCCGAGATCGCCGCGCACAGTGCCGCATTGCCGCCGCCGATCACCAGCACGTCGTATTTGCTGCTCATCCCGTCTGCCCGATGCGACGAAGTTAGAGACATTCTGCCGCCGAGGACCCCGATCGACCCAGGGCAGCCATTGCGTACGTTTGTATACAAAGATATACATCGGTACTGCAAGTGCCATCTCTGCATGGGCAGGATGCGCCGTGAGGAAACATGGCCAAGCGCGCGGCAAAGTCAGGCGGATCGATCGCACGCGGCGGCGGCGTGGCACTGGGCGAAGCCGTGTTCCGCTCGCTGTGCGAGGCGCTTCAGGCCGGCAGTTACCGCGCCGGCGACCGGCTGCGCGAGGAAGAGGTCGCGCAGCGGCTCAAGGTCAGCCGCACGCCGGTCCGGGAGGCGCTTGGCCGTCTCGCGGCCCGCGGCTTCGTCGAGCCCGCCGGCGGCCGCGGGCTGATCGTGCGCGACCTCGACATTTCCGAGGTGCTCGAGCTCTACGCCATGCGCGAGATCATGGAAGGTGCTGCAGCGCGCCTGGCCGCCGAGCACGCCTCAGCGCCCGAAGTCCACGCGCTCAGGGATATCGAGCAAGCCTTTATCGAGGCGTCGGCGCCAGACGCTGCCGAGATGGCGCGGCTCAACCGCGCCTTCCACGAAGCCATCTGCCGCGCCGCGCGCAACCGCTATCTCGACAACGCCTCGCGCGAATTGCAGGACTGGATTGCGCTGCTGGGCCCGACCACCTTCACGGTGACAGGCCGACCCTCGACCAGCCACGGCGAGCATCAGGCCCTCATCGACGCCATCGCCGCGCGCGACGGCGACAAGGCCGAACAGCTTGCGCGGGCGCATATCCGCGAGGCATTGCGCTGCCGGCTCAAGTTGCTGCAGAAGCAGTAACGCGCGGCGCTCACGCGACCACATCCGCGACGACCGCTTTCAGGACATCCCGCACGTCGCCCGGCTTCAGCCGAACCTGCAAGCCGCGCTGGCCGCCGTTGAGATAGACCTGATCATGCGCGAGCGCGCTCTGCTCGATCACGGTGCGCACCGGCTTGCGCTGCCCGAACGGGCTGATGCCACCGACCTTGTAGCCGGTGACGCGCTCGGCCTCCGGCGGCTTCATCATCTGCGCCGACTTGCCGCTCGCGGCAGCGGCGAGCTTTTTCATGGAGACTTCCTGGTCGGACGGGACGACGACGCAGATCGGCTTGCCGTCCACCAGCGCCATCAGCGTCTTCAGCACGCGCGACGGATTTTCACCGAGGGCCGACGCCGCCTGGAGCCCGATGCTCTCGGCGTCAGGATCGTAGTCGTAGGTGTGGACAGTGAAGGCAACGCCGGCGGCTGCAAGCGCGCGCGTGGCTGGGGTGACTTTGGACATGCACGATGTTTACCACCGTCATTGCGAGGAGCGAAGCCATGGCAAGGAGGATGTCTATACGCGCCACACCTTCAGTGTCGTCCCGGCGAACGCCGGGACCCATAACCACAGGAAGGAGTTTGGCGAAGCCTAGTCGTTAGGGGCTGCGACCGTCCGCAATCGCGAGATCACGCGGTATGGGTCCCGGCGTTCGCCGGGACGACAGTGGGCGTTGACGGTGCTACGCCGCCCAACGACGGCGGAGTATTACTCCGCCGCGTCCCGCATCTCCGCACGCTCGGCCCTGGCCGCGCAGAACTTGAACTCCGGGATCTTGCCGAAGGGATCAAGCGCCGGGTTGGTCAACAAGTTGGCCGCCGCCTCCGCGTAGCAGAACGGCATGAACACCATGTTCTCGGGCACATCGCGATCGGAGCGGACCTTGACCTCGACCGCACCGCGGCGGGTCTCCAGCCGGATGAAATCGCCGGGCGCGAGCTTCTTCCGGTGCATGTCCTTCGGGGACATGAATGCGACCGCCTCCGGCTCGATCTGGTCAAGCACCTGCGCGCGGCGCGTCATCGAGCCGGTGTGCCAATGCTCGAGCACGCGGCCGGTCGAGAGCACCATCGGATATTCGGCGTCGGGCAGCTCATCCGGCGGGATGACCTTGGCCGGCACGATCTTGCCGCGGCCGCTCGCGGTCGGGAAGCCCGTGGTGAAGATGATCTCGTTGCCGGGCTTGTTCGGATCGTCGGCCGGATAGGTCACGGCACCTTCGCGCACCAGCCGCTCCCAGCTGATGTTCTTGAGCGAGGGCATCAACTCCGCCATCTCGGTGTAGACGTCGCCGGGGCCGGAATAATTCCAGGGCAGGCCCATCCGCTTGCCGATCTCCTGGATGATCCAGAGATCCTGCCGCGCATCGCCCGGCGGCTTGATCACCTGGCGCGCGAGCTGCACGCGGCGATCGGTGTTGGTGAACGAGCCGTCCTTTTCGGCAAAGGCCGAGGCCGGCAGGATGACGTCGGCATGGAACGCGGTCTCGGTGACGAAGAGATCCTGCACGACGAGATGATCGAGCATGGCGAGCGCCTGGCGCGCATGCTGGAGATCGGGATCGGACATCGCGGGATTCTCGCCCTCGATATACATGCCCGTGATCTCGCCGGCATGGATCGCGTTCATGATCTCGACCACGGTCAGGCCGCGGACGGGATCGAGATCCTGGTGCCACAGTTTTTCGAACGCGCCGCGCAGATCGTCGCGGCTCACCGGCTGATAGTCCGGCAGGAACATCGGGATCAGGCCGGCATCGGAGGCGCCCTGCACGTTGTTCTGGCCGCGCAGCGGATGCAGACCTGTGCCGGGACGGCCGACCTGGCCGGTGATCAGCGCGAGCGCGATCAGGCAGCGCGCATTGTCGGTGCCGTGGACGTGCTGGCTGATGCCCATGCCCCAGAAGATGATCGACGACTTTGCCCGCGCGTAGGTCCGCGCGACCTCGCGCAGCGTCTGCGCCGGGATGCCGCAGATCGCCTCCATCTTCTCCGGCGTGAATTCCTTGATCTTCTCCTTGAGGTCCTCAAATCCTTCGGTGTAGCCGGCGATATACTGGTCGTCGGTCAGACCCTCGGTGATGATCGTGTTGATCATCGCATTCAGCATGGCGACGTCGGAGCCCGGCTTGAATTGCAGATGCTTGGTCGCATGGCGCGACAGCGTCTGCCGGCGCGGATCCATCACGAACAGCTTTGCGTCATTCTGCTTGACCGCGTTCTTGATGAAGGTCGCGGCGACCGGATGGTTCACGGTCGGGTTGGCGCCGATCACGATGATGACTTCGGCATCCATCGCAGCCGAGAACGGCGCCGACACCGCGCCCGAGCTCAGGCCTTCGAACAGCGCCGCCACCGACGAGGCGTGGCAGAGCCGCGTACAGTGATCGACATTGTTCGAGCCGAAGCCGGTGCGCACCAGCTTCTGGAACAGATAGGCCTCTTCGTTCGAGCCCTTGGCCGAGCCGAAGCCGGCCAGCGCCTTCACGCCCTTCTCATCGCGGATCCTGACGAGGCCCTTGGCTGCGATGTCGAGCGCTTCTTCCCAGCTCGCTTCGCGGAAATGCGTGAAGGGATTGGCGGGGTCGACCTGGTCGTTGGAATCCTTCTTCGCATTCGGCAGCCGAACCAGCGGCTTGGTCAGACGATGCGGATGGTGGATGTAGTCGAAGCCGAAGCGGCCCTTGACGCAGAGACGATTGTGATTGGCGGGGCCGTCGCGGCCTTCCGCGTAGATCACCTTCTCGTCCTTGACCTCGTAGGTCACCTGGCAGCCGACGCCGCAGAACGGGCAGAGCGAATCCACCTTCTTGTCGGCGTAGACGACACGGGTCTGCTTCTCGTCGAGCATGACGGCCGGCATCAGCGCGCCGGTCGGGCAGGCCTGCACGCACTCGCCGCAGGCGACGCAGGTGGACTCGCCCATGGGATCGTCGAAGTCGAACACGATCTTCGAACCATGGCTGCGATACGCCATGCCGATGACGTCGTTGACCTGGACCTCGCGGCAGGCGCGCACGCAGAGGCCGCACTGGATGCAGGCATCGAGATTGACGCGCATCGCCGGATGGCTGTCGTCGGTCGCCCAGCGCTCGGCTGCGGGGAAGCGGCTCTCGGTGACGCCTGTGGTCTCGGCCCAGTGCCAGAACTTCGAATCCGGATCGTGCGAGGTCTCGCGCGCCGGCTGGTCGGCGACGAGCAGCTCCATCACCATCTTTTGCGCCGACACCGCACGCGCGGACTCGGTCTTCACCTTCATGCCGACCGACGGGGTGCGCTTGCAGGACGCGGCGAGCACGCGCTCGCCCTCGATCTCGACCATGCAGGCGCGGCAATTGCCGTCGGGGCGGTAGTCGGGCGCCGGCGAATAGCACAGATGCGGAATCTCGCGGCCTTGGCGTTTTGCAACTTGCCAGATCGTCTCGCCGGGTTTGGCCTCGACCTGCTTGCCGTCGAGCTCGAACGTAATTTTGGTCATTCGGCCGCTTCCTTGAACTCGTCAGGGAAATATTTGATCACGGTAGACAGCGGATTCGATGCCGCCTGTCCGAGCCCGCAGATCGAGGCATCGCGCATCGCCTGGCTCAATTCTTCCAGAAGTGCGCGGTTCCAGACCGGCTTCTGCATCAGCTGCGCCGCCTTCTGGGTTCCGACACGGCACGGCGTGCACTGGCCGCAGCTCTCGTCCTCGAAGAACTTCATCAGGTTCAGCGCCGCCGCGCGCACGCTGTCCTTTTGCGACAGGATCACGATCGCGGCCGAACCGATGAAGCAGCCGTATTTCTCCAGCGTGCCGAAATCGAGCGGGATGTCGTCCATGGACGCCGGCAGGATGCCGCCCGACGCGCCGCCCGGCAGGTACGCATAGAACTGGTGCCCGTCGGCCATGCCGCCGCAATATTCGTCGATCAATTCGCGCACGGTGATGCCGGCGGGTGCCAGCTTCATGCCGGGGTTCTTGACGCGGCCCGAGACCGAGAAGCTGCGCAGGCCGTGACGCTCATGGCGACCGTTGCCCTTCCACCAGTCCGCGCCCTTCTCGACGATGTCGCGCACCCACCACAGCGTCTCGATGTTGTTGATCAACGTCGGCAGGCCGAACAGGCCGACTTGGAACGGATAAGGCGGCTTGTGCCGGGGCAATCCGCGCTTGCCCTCGATGCTTTCGAGCAGCGAGGATTCCTCGCCGCAGATATAGGCGCCGGCGCCACGGCGCATGTGCAGCGTCGGACCGCCTGGCGGAAGCTTTGCGATCTCGCGCTCGAGGATCTCGCGCGATGCCGGATATTCGTCGCGCAGATAAATGTAGACGTCGGAGGCCTGCACGACATGCGCGCCGAGCAGCATACCTTCGATGAAGCGATGCGGATCGCTTTCGAGATAGACGCGGTCCTTGAACGTGCCAGGCTCGCCCTCGTCGCCATTGATCGCCATCAGCCGCGGGCCGGGTTCGCCAAGCACCGCGCGCCATTTCCGGCCCGTGGGGAAGCCGGCGCCGCCGAGGCCGCGCAGCGAGGCGTCGTCGAGCGCCTTCAGCAGATCGTCCTTCGGCAATTCGCCCGAGCGCACGCGATTGAGCAGCTTGTAGCCGCCGCCGGCGACATAGGCGTCGTAGTCAACGTACTCAGGCAGATGCGCGTGGGTGTCGCCGCCCTTCGCCGCCGCCATCACATTGGCCACGGTCGCGTGATCGACGAAGTTGTGACCGACCTCAGCCGCCGGCGCGGTATCGCAGCGGCCGACGCAGGGCGCGCGCACGACGCGGATGCCCGGACCCGATGTGCTCTGCAGGTCGGCGAGCAGCTTCTCGCCGCCCAGCATCGCGCAGGTCAGAGAATCGCAAACGCGGATCGTCAGCGGCGCGATATCAGGCTCGCCTTCCTTCACCACGTCGAAATGCGCGTAGAAGGTCGCGGTCTCGAACACCTCGGCGAAGGCGAGCTTCATCTCGTCGGCGAGCGCGGCGAGATGCGCGGCCGAGATCTGGTGATATTTGTCCTGGATCAGGTGCAGATATTCGATCAAGAGATCGCGCCGCCGCGGCTTGTCGCCGAGCAGCTGCTCGATTTCGTGCGCGGCGGTGGGATCGACCTGCCGCCCCTTGGGCGTGGCCTTGGCTCGCTTCCGTCCCTCGCCCGGATGTTCGAACGGGCGGACCTCGTGCACGTCGTGACTCATCGATGCGTCTCGTATCTCTTCTTTAGAACGAGTCCAACTCTAGCCCCTGGCATACCAGATGCCAAGAGAATTCATGCGTTCCGATAAGCATTTAAGGGGCATGCAGCCGCCCAGCTTCATGCCCCTTCATCGACCCGATTTGCGGCGCGGCCTCACGTCTTGCTCATGCACTCTTCGATGTAGAACCAGCGGTCGTCGCCAGCGAGGCCCTTGGACTTCACGTCGGCGCGGCAGGCCTTGAGCTTCGGCTTGTTGGCCGCCCATTTCGCCTTCATGTCCTTCAGCTTCTGCATGGTGAGCTTGATCTTGCCCGGCTTGGCTTCGGTCGTTGCGGCAGGCGCCGCCGGCGGCGTCGTCTGCGCGGATGCGGCATGAAGGCCGGCGACAAGCAACACGGCCACAAGGCAAATTCGGGTGCGAAGCATTTCAATCCCCCTAAGTCCCACTCTTGATTAAGTCCGACTCTCGATGATGTCTAAAAGGCGAACGCCGCGGGACGCCGATGATCAGCATCCCGCGGCAGTCTCGACGGCGATCAGAAGATCTTGACCGCGCTCTCCAGTGTCTTCCAGACACCCCAAAGCAGGGGCACGCCGACGAAGGCCCAGAACAGCGCCGCCTTGACGTCAAGCCCGCCAAATCCGATGCCGTAGGAGCCGTGCGGCCCCGCGGCAGCGGCGCTGGCGCTCGCCGCTTGCAGCTTGGCGACGTCGGCGTCCTTCATGTGCCACTTCGAATCGACCGGCTTGATCAGGTAGTTGCAGATCAGGCCCGCGATCAGCATCGCGCACAGGATGTACATGGTCGTGTTGTAGAGCTGATCGCGCGGCACGCCCGCCGCGAGCTGGAACTCGCGGATGTAGTTCACCACGACGGGACCGATGATGCCCGCGGTGGACCACGCCGTCAGCAGCCGGCCGTGGATGGCGCCCACGAACTGGGTCCCGAACATGTCGGCAAGATAGGCCGGCACGGTGGCGAACCCGCCGCCATACATCGACAGGATGATGCCGAAGCCGAGCACGAACAGGAGCTTCGAGCCCATCGCTGCAAACGTCGGCGCCAGCGCGTAGAGCACGATGCCGAGGATGAAGAACGTGTAATAGGTGTTCTTGCGCCCGATCTTATCCGACAGCGATGCCCAGAAGAAGCGGCCGCCGATGTTGAACAGCGACAGCAATCCGGCGAAGCCCGCGGCGATCGCGGCGATCTGCGCCTTCTGCCCGGCGTCCAGCGCGTTGAAGCCGACGTCCGGCAGGCCGATCAGCTTGCCGGCGAAGATTTCCTGGAGCATCGGCGAGGCCATGCCGATCACGCCGATGCCGGCCGACACGTTCAGGCACAGCACCCACCAGATCAGCCAGAACTGCGGCGTCTTGTGCGCGTCGTTGAGATGGACGTTGCTCTTCGAGATCATCGCGTTGGCCTTGGACGGCGGGGTCCAGCCCTCGGGCTGCCAGCCGGGCGGCGGCAAGCGATAGCGGAACGCGCCGATCATCATGAACACGAAGTAGATGACGCCCATCGCGACGAAGGTCTCCCAGACGCCGACCGAGGTCGGGGTCTTGAAGTAGTTCATCAACAGGTTCGCCAGCGGCGCGCCGATCATGGCGCCACCGCCGAAGCCCATGATGGCCATGCCGGTCGCCATGCCGCGGCGGTCCGGAAACCACTTCACCAGCGTCGACACCGGCGAGATATAGCCAAGGCCGAGACCGATGCCGCCGATCACGCCCGAACCCAGCCACAACAGCCAGAGCTGATGGGTGTAGACCCCGATCGCACCGAGGAAGAGGCCGCCGCACCAGCACAGCGCCGAGACGAAGCCGGCCTTGCGCGGACCGACGCGCTCCAGCCAGCCGCCCCAAACCGCGGCCGCGATACCGAGCAACACGAAGAACAGCGTGTACATCCACCCCATGCTGGCGACCTTCCAGTCGCAGCTGGTCGTGAACAGCTCCTGAAACAGCGACATGTCTGCGCACGCCTTCGGCGCGGTCACCCCGATCGCGCGCGACAGCGGCAGCCAGAACACCGAGAAGCCGTAGGCCATGCCGATGCAGAGATGGATGCAGAGCGCAGCCGGCGGCACCAGCCAGCGATTGAAGCCGGCGGTCGCGATGGTTCGCTCGCGATCCAGAAAACCTGCGCCGGCACCCGAAAGTGTTCCAGCGCTCTCGATTGTTGCCATGTAGTCCTCCCCTGCAGTTGCCCTTCTGAGCAAGCCTGCCGCTGCAATCCTGGTCCTCAGCCCTCGCGACGCAGCCAACGGTCCCTGCTGCTCCGCACAATCATTCGACGCGCGCCAGGATCGTCACGCGCGTCCGAGTCGTTAACCCCTCGAGCGGGGCTCTATGCCGATACACCGTGCAGGCTTCGTGAGCTTGGCCCGTTCATCCGCGTATCGCAGACAAGACTCAACCTCCGCGCCTGCACGGAGGTTGTCAATTGGGGCAGAAGCCACGATTGATGTCGATAGACAAAAGGTAGGTATCAGCAGAGTGACCGTGCACTACGAACGCAGCGCACCATTGGTTTTCTCTATCGATCCATTGATCTTTTCTATCAAGAACACGATGCGCGCCTCGTTGCGCTCGGTGATCTCCACCGTGTCGCCGGTCTCGCGGATCAGGTTCGGAATGTCAATCACCGACAAGGGGTCGGTGCAGTGCACTTCGAGCTGATCACCCGGCTGTAACGGTTTGAGCGCCTTGCGCGTCTTCAGGGCAGGTAGCGGGCATTTCAACCCGGTGAGATCGAGCGTGGTTCTGGTCATGGGCGCAACATGGCGGGGTGAGGCGATGGCGTCAACGCGAGGCTCAGAGCAAATCCGCATAGGACAAGAAACCCACGCTCTGGCCCGGCTCGACACGCGTGATGTCGTCGCCGAGTTCGATGAGGCCATCGGTCTCGACCAGCGACGACAACAGGCCTGCGCCTTCGCGCGGAAACTTGACCGCTTCCAACGCACCGTCCTCTCCGCGTCGCAACGAGCTGCGAACATATTCGCGGCGGCCGATCTTCTTCTTGTAGGTGAACGCGGCACGCACCGGGATCGGCAACAGCGGCTCCGGCAGACTGCCCGCAAGCGCCAGCACCGTCGGCCGCACCACATGGACGAAGGTGACAAAACTGGCGACGGGATTGCCGGGCAAGCCGATCAGCGGCGTGCCGCCGATGATGCCCATCGCAACGGGACGGCCGGGCTTGATCGCCATCCGCCACAGCACCAGCGAGCCGATGCTCTCGACAGCCGCCTTGACGTGGTCCTCCTCGCCGGTCGAGACGCCGCCGGTAGTGAGGATCAGATCGTGGCTGCCTGCAACCTGCTTCAATCCATCCGCGAGCGCATTGCGCTCGTCGCGCAAGATGCCGAGGTCGGAGACCTCGCAGCCGAGCCGGCGCAGCATCGCCATCAGCATGAAGCGGTTGGAATCGAACAGCTGTGAGGCCGCGCGCGGCTCGCCGGGCGAAGCCAGCTCGTCGCCGGTCGAGAACACGGCGACGCGGATGCGCCTGACGACGTCGAGCCGGGTCAGGCCGAATGCTGCAGCAAGCGCGACATGCTGCGGCCGCAGCCGCTGGCCGGCCCGCAGCGCGACGTGTCCTTGCGGAATGTCCTCGCCCGCAGGGCGGACATTCGCGCCGGGCTTCAGCCCCGGCGGCAGCACGATTCTGCCGGCCTCATCGAGGCGAACGTCTTCCTGCATGAAGACGGTCTCCGCGTCGGGCGGCATCGGCGCGCCCGTGAAGATGCGCGCAGTGTGGCCGGCCTTGATCGGCGCCTGCGCAAGGCCGCCGGCCTGGATGCGGCCGTCGAGCGGGAATGCCCGTTCCGCGCTTTCCGGAAGGTCGGCGTTGCGCACGGCGTAACCGTCGACGGCGGAGTTCGTGAAGGGCGGCAGCGGCAGGGGCGCCGCGATATCGTGCGCGAGCACGCGTCCGTCCGCGTCAATGAGTGCCACGGTCTCGATATCGGCGATCGCATTGACGCGCGTGGTGATCAGACCAACGGCCTCGTCGACCGACATCATCGGTCCGCCGAAGGCAAAGCAATCGTCCGACAGTTGCGCCATGGTGCCTCGTCAGCGTATCGCGGCGCTTTTTGCCACCGCTTCCTCGACCGGCATCGCCGCACGCAGCAGCAACGCCGCGGCAGCCTCGATATCATCGAGATGGACGGTCGGCAGGCGGGTTTCAATGGCGATGTCGGTCGCGATCCCGACAATCCCGGGATCATCGGGAAACAGCAGCGGCTTGCCGTTGGCGGCGCGATGCACCTCGATCTTGCGGTGCGGCTCGCGCTTGAAGCCCTCGACCACGACGAGATCGACGCTTGACAGCTTGCCCAGGAGCTCCGGCAGCCGCGGTTCCTCGGCGCCACGCAATTCATGCATCAGGGCCCAGCGGTTCGATGACGCAACCAGCACCTCGGCCGCGCCGGCCTCGCGGTGGCGCCAGGAATCCTTGCCGGGCACGTCGACGTCGAACTGGTGATGGGCATGCTTGATGACGGAGACGCGCAGGCCTTGCGCGTTGAAATGCGGGATCAGCCGCGTCAACAGCGTGGTCTTGCCCGCACCGCTCCAGCCCGCAAGGCCGATGACTTTCATCGCAACTCGATCTCCGCCAGCCGTGTCATGCGGCCGGAACCGCCTTCTCCATCGTCGTGAGCATGCTTATATCGGCTTGACCCGAATGTCATGCTAACGTCGCGGCCATGATGAAGATCGACAAAGCCCCGGTGCCCCTGATCGTTCCGAACCCTGACGACCCGCGCCTGACAGAGCGCGTGACCGGCACCGACCAGACCGGCGCCAAGGTCGAGATCAAGGTGCCGATGGAACGGCCGCTGACGCTCTACCTGAATTCGCAGGAGATCGTCACCATGATGACGATCGGCGACTACCCGGAATATCTGGCGCTGGGTTATCTGCTCAACCAGAACATGCTGAAATATAATGACGAGGTCACCGAGGTCGAATACGACGACGACCTCCAGGTCGTGGTGGTGCGCACCTCACATCACACCAATTTCGAAGCCAAGCTGAAGAAGCGAACCCAGACCTCGGGCTGCGCGCAGGGCACCGCGTTCGGCGACCTGTTAGAGGCGGTCGAGAGCGTCGCGTTGCCGAAGGCAGAGCTGCGCACCTCCTGGCTCTACCAGATGACGCAGACCATCAACACCATGCCCTCGCTCTATCTGGAGGCCGGCGCGATCCACGGCTGCGTGCTGTGCAGAGAGGGCGAACCGCTCTGCTACACCGAGGACGTCGGCCGTCACAACGCGGTCGACAAGATCGCGGGCTGGATGTACCGCCACGGCGTCGATGCCTCCGACAAGATCCTCTACACCACGGGACGCCTGACCTCGGAAATGGTGATCAAGACCGTGCGCATGGGCATTCCGATCCTGGTATCGCGGTCCGGCTTCACCGCCTGGGGCGTTGATCTCGCTCGCCAGGTCGGACTGACGCTGGTCGGCCGCACGCGCGGAAAGCGCTTCATCGTGCTCGCGGGCGAAGAGCGGATCGTCTACGACCAGAACCTTGCTTACGTCGAGGAGGAATCGGCGAAGCACAAGCGCAAGGGTGAAGGTGGTGACGACTGACATTCCAGCCACGCAGGGCGTGCTGCTCGCAGGCGGCCTCGCGCGGCGCATGGGAGGCGGCGACAAGCCGATGCGGACCATCGGCGGCCGCACCATCCTTGAGCGCGTGATCGCGCGATTGACGCCGCAATGCAGCGGATTGATCCTCAACGCGAATGGCGATCCCGCACGCTTCGCGGCGTTCGGTCTGCCCGTTGTCGCCGATGACGTACCCGGCTTCCCCGGGCCCCTCGCCGGCATCCTTGCCGCGCTCGACTGGACGGCGGCGAACCGGCCTGACATCGAATGGGTACTGAGCGCCGCAGGCGACTGCCCGTTCCTGCCGCGCGATCTCGTGGCGCAGTTGCACGAGGCGCGGGAGCGCGAGAACGCCCAGCTCGCGGTCGCCGCATCAGGCGACCAGTCGCATCCGGTGATCGGTCTGTGGCGCGTCGCCTTGCGCGACGAGCTGCGTCACGCGCTGGTCGTCGAGGACCTCCGCAAGATCGACCGCTGGACCGCGCGCTATCCGCTCGCGACGGTGACGTGGCCGACCGCGCCGCTCGATCCATTCTTCAACGCCAACACGGTCGAGGACATCGCCGAAGCCGAGCGGCTGGCCGCGCTGGATGCCGCCTCCTGACAAGAAACGTCGGCGCAAGCGCGAGCAGGCAGTTCAAGCCGCCAGCGGCACCGACCAGGCGTCGTAACCGTAGACCCAGCTCGTATCGGTCCTCTCCTTGAGCCAGATGTTGGCGCGCGAGGTCTCCTGCACCTGCGTCGTGCGCACCTTGCGGGTTGCCTCGAAGCGGCGGAACGCATTGGCGACGCCGTCGCGGCCGACACCGTCGAGGCAGCGCGACAGCACGGCGGCGTCTTCGATCGCCATGGCCGCACCCTGCGCCATGTAGGGCGTCATCGGATGGCAGGCATCGCCGAGCAGCGTCACCTTGCCGTCGGCCCAGTGCTCCAGCGCGTCGCGGTCCATGATCGCCCATTTGTGCACGTCAGGACATGCCGCGAGCACCCGAGTGACCTGCGGATGAAAGCCTTCGAATGATGCGCGCAGGTCGCGCACGTCGCCCTTCGCCGACCAGGACTCGATGCGAAAGTCCGGCTCGGGCTGGCTGGTGACGAGATAGACCTCGCTGCGATCAGGCTTGACGTAATAGATCACGATGTGGCGGTCCTCGCCCCACCATTTGGTGCAGTCGTCGATCCCTGCGCCGCCGAGCAGCGCGGCAGGATAGGTGGTGCGATAGGCGATGCGGCCGGTGAATTTGGCCGGCGAGGTGTCGAACAGGAGATCGCGGACCGTCGAATGGACGCCGTCCGCGCCGACCACGGCATCGGCGATGGCACGCGTGCCATCGGCAAAGCTCAGCCGGACACCATCGCCGGTCTCGTCGAGGCCAACGAGCTTGTGATTGAGCCGCACAAATTCGTTCGACACCACGCTCGCCAGCGCCGCATGGAGATCGCCGCGATGGGCCAGCAGATAGGGCGCGCCGAACTTCTCTTCCGCGCTCTCGCCAAAAATCATGTCGAACTTGATGTCGCCGCTCTTCCAGTCGCGGTTGTTCCAGGAGCGTGGATAGAACGAGTGCTCGCGCATCCGCGCCTCCAGCCCCAGTTCGCGCAACACCTTCATCGCGTTGCAGCCGATCTGGATGCCGGCGCCGATGCGGGCGAACTGGGAGGCCTGCTCGTAGACCATCACATCGATACCGACGCGCCGAAGCGCCGCAGCAGTCGCAAGCCCGCCCATGCCGGCACCGACGATCGCAACCGAAAGCGGCCTCGCCATCGCGTCCCCCACCCTGTCGCGCGGCTTGAACGCCGCGTCGTCGCCTCTACGCAGGCCGGAAGCCCGCCCGCTCCAGCGCAGTACGCGCTTCATCCGAGCCGAGTGCGTCGAGAAAGGCCTGCACCGCCGGCCGCTGCTTGCGCGCCGTCACCAGCGCGAAATCATAATGCTCTTCCGCGAACGGAATGAAACCGAGGCCGACCGCATGGGCGACCGGCGCAATGGTCATGCCCCAGTCGGCACGGTGCTGCGCGACAGCCGCAGCCACGGCATTGTGCGAGCGCGGCTGGTTCCAGTAACCTTCCGGGCGCGCACCGCCGAGCAGCCGGTCGATCAGGATGCGCGTGCCGGCGCCCTGGTTGCGGTTGACCATGATGCAGGCGGGGTCCGCGAGCGCGGCGGCAACGGCTTCCTTCGCACCGAGCCCCTCGAAACGCTTGTCGCCCTTCCGGAACACGATGCCCTGCATCCGCCGCCAGCCGGGGACGAGCTCGAGCCCCTCAACGAGGTAAGGCGTGTTGTAGGTCTCGCTCTTGTCGTCGAACAGATGGATCGGCGCGAGATCGCATTCGCCGCGCTTCGCCGCCGCAAGTCCGCCGAGGCTGCCGACCGCGATCGAGCGCACGGTCAGCCCCGCATGCGCGAGCCGTGCGGTGACGAGATCGAGGCCGGTGCAATGGCTGCCGACGATGACGAGATCGGGCACCCGCACATGCGGCGTGAACAGCGTCACCTCGGCGTCGGTCCCGGCCGGCATCTGGTCGGCGAGCGCGTCGATGCGCAGAAAACCGTCGGCCTGCGCGAACGACGTGATCGCACCGGACCCCTTGCCGGAGGGATAGGCGATCAGGCCGTCCTTGCCGCCGACCAGCGAGACCATGACGAACTCGGTGCGGCCGAGCTCGGAGACGATGCGCACCGGCACGGTCGCGTTCACCTTGGCATCGGAGCGCGGCGGCAGCCCGGCCATCCTGCGCAGCACCGGCACGATCATGTCGTGGAAGGTGAACATCGCCGAGGTCGGGAAGCCCGGCAGGATCACCACCGGCTTGCCGTCGCACACCGCAAGGCACAGCGGCTTGCCGGGTTTAAGTGCGACGCCATGCGCGAGGATGCCGGGCTGGCCGAGCCGGCCGATGATGCGATGGGACACGTCGCCGGCGCCCTTCGAGGTGCCGCCCGAGAGCACCAGCATGTCGGCGTCCGCCAGCGCGCGGCGCATGGCGGCTTCGAGTTTTGCCTCATCGTCGGGAATGGCGCCGAGGAACACGGCCTCGCCGCCGTTCTCGTCGATCGCGGCGGCGACGATGGCGCCGTTGGTGTCGTAGATCGCAGCCGGCGCGAGCGCCTCGCCGGGCTGAACCAATTCGTCACCGGTGGAGATCACGGCAACACGCGGCTTGCGCGCGACGGTCACCTCGGCGATGCCGCAGGCCGCCAGCATGCCGATCTCGCGCGAGCCGATGATCGTGCCGGCGCGCAGCAGCGCCTCGCCGCGCGCGATGTCGGAGCCTGCGTAGGACACGAACTGTCCCGGCGAAACGGCTCGCCGGACGTCGATCGCATCGGATCCGGCGGGCTGGGTATGCTCGACCATGACGACGGCGTCGGCGCCGCGCGGTAGCGGCCCGCCGGTTGCGATCGGCGTTGCGGTTCCCGTCGCCACCTGCAGCTTCGGCGCGGTGCCGCAGTGAATGGTCTCGCCGTTCAGCGCAAGGCGAACGGGCGCGCCTTCGCCGGCCGCGGCGAGATCGGCCGAGCGCACGGCAAAGCCGTCAACGTTGGAACGGTCGAACGGCGGAACGTCGAGGGGCGCCGTGATGTCTTCGGCCAGCGCCGCGCCGAGCGCATCGGCAAGCTTGCGCGTCTCGCTCGGGACCGCGCGCGGGAACAACGCAGCTTCAAAGCGCGCCAGCGCGTCCTCGCGCGAGAGGATCTTGAGGAACTGCTCCTGTTCGAGCGTGCTACGGTCTTGGGATTGCGGGATCATCGTCATGCCAAACTCATATCACTCCCGCATCAGATAGGCATCGACCGGCGTTCCTGCCGCAAATCCCTCGTGGCTGGCGGGAACGAGCAGCCATGCATCGGCCCGGGCAATGGCCTGAAGCGGCCATTCCCCCACCGCAAGCGGGAGCCACGCATGATGTTCCTCGGCCAGCAGGGCGATTTCGGCGATGCCGACACTGGATGCGATTTTTCGCGCAAGCGGCAAGGTCATGCGTCGGCGTAACTGCCGCGCCGACAGCCGATCGACGAGCGGCAGCGCGAGCGCGAGCCAGGCGGCAAGCGCATGATCGGGCGAGCCGGGCAAGGCGACGATTGGAACCGGTCCGAGCCGCCCGACCGCGGCGGTGCGTCCGGGCTGGAGCGCGAGGCCATGGGCGAGCACGTCACCATGCCGGGCCAGCGCGCTGACCGCGGCATCCCGGCGGCCGGCGCCGCTGCCGCCGATCGTCACGACGAGATCGCAAGTGAGATCGCAAGTGAGATCGCCGAGCGCTTCCGCGATCGATGCCGCATCTCGCGCGGCAGCTTCGCGCGCTTGCACCTGCAGCCCTGCCGCGCGCGCGATCTCGGCAATCATGTGCGCCGTCAAAGCCGCACCCGGGACGTTGACGATGCCCAGCCGCGGCTGCCGTACGCTTAGCTTTTCAACACCGGCGGTGCGCGCGAGCAGCAGTGTGGCAGGATGGATCAAATGCCCTTCCGCCACGGCGGGCGCCCGCCCGGCGATGTCGCTTCCGGCGCGCCTGACGCCCTGTCCGGGCACGCCCTCCGCCAGCACCTGGGCGAGTGGACCCGACACCTCGACTGCGTCGGCATCGAGCACACAATCACATCCCGGCGGCATCGCGTCGCCGGCATCGACCCAAACGGGCGCCGTCGTCAGAGGCAGCGGCGAATAGGCGGACGCACCGACAATATCGTTGGCGCAGAGCGCCCAGCCGTCCGCAGCGGCGATGTCGCACGACGGACAGGCCGCAAGCGGCGGCGTCCCTGCCGCGATGCAGCCGGCGGCCTCCGTCAGGGGCAACTCGATCGTCGCGATCGGATCAACGCCTCGCAGCAACGCGGCGAGCGCAGTGTCGAGCGGCGTCAGTGCTGGCGGCAGGCGCTGGGTCATGCGCCATGATGGACCATGCATCGTCCGGTTTGGCAACCGCTGGCAACGCGAAGCTCAGCCGCCGGACTTGGCCGCATTGGGGAAGAACAGCTGCTGTCCGTCGACCTTGTAGCCGGCGATCGCCGCCTGCCCCTCCGGCGAAATCAGCCAGTCGATGAAGGTCTGCCCCAGCTCCTTCTTCACGTCCGGAAACTTTTCCGGATTCACCAGCATCGCGCCGTACTGATTAAGCAGCCGCTTGTCGCCTTCGACGACGATGTCGAGATCGCCGCGATCCTTGAAGGCGATCCAGCTGCCGCGGTCGGACAGCACATAGGCGTTCGCCGTGCGCGCCGCGTCGAGGGCTGCGTCCATCCCTTGCTTGACTTCGCGATACCATGCGCCCTTGGCGGCGGCGATATCGATGCCGGCGACGATCCAGAGCGCGAGCTCCGCGCCATGGGTGCCCGACCGGTCACCGCGCGTCACGAACGGCGCGCCCTTGGCCTCGATCGCCTTCAGCGCGGTGGCGATGTCCTTGCCTTTCACGGCGGCGGGATCGCTCTTCGGTCCGATCAGCACATAGTCGTTGTACATCACGTCAAAGCGCTTCACGCCAAAACCGTCAGCGACGAACTTCTCTTCCTGCGGCCGTGCGTGCATCAGCACGACGTCGACTTCGCCCCTGCGCGCGCCGTCGAGCACTTCATCTGCACGCCGCGCGATCACCGTCACCTCGATGCCGGTCTTCTCGCGGAAGATCGGCAGCAGATGATCGAGCAGGCCGGACTCCTGTGTCGCCGTGGTCGAGGCCAGCACGATCGCGCGGTCCTCCGCAAATGACGCCGCCACGCCCGCGGCGAGGCCGCAGAGAAGCGCGAGTGCAACGGACAGGCGGCGGACGACCATGATCGGGTTCCCATTGGCTATGACGCAATCATGATGATCGATTGCGCCACACTCGTGACGCGTTTGCGCGTTGCGCTCCCCACTCGGGATATTTCGGCAATGCGGCCCGCGCGGTGCGCCCATTGCAATTGCGAGCGCGATGGCCGCAAGGCCCGCGCCACCCGGGTGCTTCAGGATCGTTCACCAAAGCAGAGATCGCGCGTGAGGATGTGTTGCAAAGCAGCGAGATGATCGGGCATGGTCCTGGCGGACGTAAATTGAAATGCAGAATTCCACCTGCGTCGAACGCCAAAAAGAAGCAAGAATTTGCATAGGAATGCAGGATGGAATTCCTGACGACCAGCGAAGCCGCCGACTACCTTCGGCTCGGCGAACGCAAGCTCTACGAACTCGTCACCACCGGCGCGATTCCCTGCACCAAGGTGACCGGGAAGTGGCTCTTCCCGCGGCACGAGCTCGACCTCTGGGTCCTGTCGGGACTGGCGCGTCCGGCCGGCATGCTGACTGCGGAGCCGCCGCCGGTCGTGGGCGGCAGCCAGGACGAGCTTTTGGACTGGAGCCTGCGTGAATCCGGCTCGGGCCTGGGATCGATGAGCGAGGGCAGCGCGCGCGGGCTCGAGCGCTTGCAACGCGACGAGGTGATGGCGGCGGCGGTGCACTTCCACAGCCTGGAGGCCGACGGCAATCTTGCTTCCGACGCCAGTGCGACGACGCTGCGTGACGCGCCTGACCTGCATGATGCGGTGCTGGTCGCATTCGTGCGCCGCGAGCAGGGTCTCGTGCTGCCGCCGGGCAATCCGAAACGGCTGCGCGGCCTCTCCGACGTGCTTGCGCTCGGTGTCAGGATGGCGATGCGACAACAGGGCACAGGCGCGCAGATGCTGCTCGACGTGCTGTTGAAGCGCGCCGGCGCCTCGACCCGCGATCTGCGCCGGATCGAGACGCCGGCCCTCACCGGGCCGGATCTCGCCGAGATCGTCCGCGCCGGACAGGCCGATTGCGGAATCGCGACGCGTGCGGCGGCGCGCTCGGCCGGGCTCGATTTCGTGCCGCTGGTCTGGGAGAATTTTGATCTCGCAATGCGGCAGCGCAGCTATTTCCGCCCGCCGATGCAGGCCCTGATCCGGTTCCTCAGCGAAAGGCGGCTGCGACAGCGCGCCGAGGAACTGACCGGCTACGATCCCTCGCCGGCGGGACAGATCCGCTTCGCGGCCTGACGTTGACGCCCGACCCCAAATAGTTGCAAAAGAAACCAATTCAGCCGGGCCATACCCGGGCAACACCGGCCAACGAGCCGGATCAGGGGAGGACAAGCGTGAATCCAACGAGATTTGGACTGCCGGTTGCGGCCGGCTTTGCAGCGACGTTCTTGGCGGCGGCGCTGCTGCCGGGTACGGCGTCGGCGCAGGTTTCCGACGACATCGTCAAGATCGGCGTGCTCACCGACATGAACGGCCCCGCCTCCGCGCCGACCGGCCAGGGATCGGTGACGGCGGCGCAGATGGCGATCGACGATTTCGGCGGCAAGGTGCTCGGCAAGCCGATCAGCATCGTGATCGGCGACCACCAGCTCAAGGCCGATATCGGCGGCGGCATCGCGCGGCGCTGGTATGACGTTGATCAGGTCGACC
The DNA here is from genome assembly GCF_052075965.1 of Bradyrhizobium sp. 482_C4_N1_8. NCBI lineage: Bacteria > Pseudomonadati > Pseudomonadota > Alphaproteobacteria > Hyphomicrobiales > Nitrobacteraceae > Bradyrhizobium > Bradyrhizobium sp. 482_C4_N1_8. The sequence goes on from NZ_CP197231.1 coordinate 7,529,229, forward strand.
TGATCGTCGACGTGCCGGTCTCCGCGGTCGGGCTCGCGGTACAGAACATCGCCAACGAGAAGAAGCGGCTGTTCATCACCCACTCGACCGGCACGGCGGATTTCCACGGCAAGTTCTGCTCGCCCTACGCGATCCAGTGGGTGTTCGACACCCGCGCGCTCGCGGTCGGCACCGCGGATGCGGTGGTCAAGCGCGGCGGCGACAGCTGGTTCTTCATCACCGACGACTACGCCTTCGGCCATTCGCTGGAGCGCGACGCCTCCAGCGTCGTCACCGCCAATGGCGGCAAGGTGCTGGGCTCGGTGCGGCCGCCGCTGGCAACCCCCGACCTCTCCTCCTTCGTGCTGCAGGCGCAGGCCTCCAAGGCCAAGATCATCGGCATTGCCGCAGGTCCCCCGAACAACATGAACGAGATCAAGACCGGCTCGGAGTTCGGCGTGTTCAAGGGCGGCCAGCAGATGGCGGCGCTGCTGGCGCTAATCACCGACATCCACGGCCTCGGCCTGCAGGCCGCCCAAGGGCTGTTGCTGACGACGTCGTTCTATTGGGACATGGACGACAAGACCCGCGAATGGTCGAAGCGCTATTTCGCCAAGATGAACAAGATGCCGTCGATGTGGCAGGCCGGCGTCTATTCGAGCGTGATGCACTATCTCAACGCCATCAAGGAGACCGGCACCGACGATCCGCTCAAGGTCGCGGCGAAGATGCGGGAAAAGCCGATCGAGGATTTCTTCGCCCGCAACGGCAAACTGCGCGAGGACAATCTGATGGTGCACGACCTCTGGTTGGTGCAGGTGAAGACGCCGGAGGAGAGCAAATATCCGTGGGACTATTACAAGATCCTCACGACCATCTCGGGCGAGAAGGCGTTTGGTCCACCGGACCCGGCGTGTCCGCTGGTGAAGAAGTGATGCTGTAGCGAGAGGTCGTCGTCATGGCCGGGCTTGTCCCGGCCATCCACGATCTTTCGTACGGCGCCAAGAACGTGGATGCCCGGGACAAGCCCGGGCACGACGATTGTCGATGCAGTCGTGTCCTATTTCATGACACCAATTTCGCGGAAGTATTTTTTCACGCCTGGATGGATCAGCTCCGGCTTCGGCGCCGCCGCGACCGTGTTCGACGCCGTGGTCTCGCAGGCCTGCGCGAGCTGCTTGCAGAACGCCGCCTCGGCGCCGTGCAGCGTCTTGGCGAGACGATAGGCGACGTCATCGGGCAGGTCTTCGCGCGTGAGGACGAAACTCCACGAGCCGAGCGAGGCGATCGGCTCGGCCTGCTTCGGATAGGAGCCGGCCGGCACGGTGAGCGGCTTCAGGAACGCATGCTTGGCGCGAATGCGCGTGATCTCCTCAGCGGTCGGCGCAATGAAGCGCGCGCCTGACGCACTCGATGCCACCGCGGCAAAGCCGGGCCAGCCGATGCCGGCACCCCACAACGCGGCGACGCGGCCATCCTCGACCATCGCGGGGCCATCGCCGGCGCGGTCGAGATAGATCGCCTTGAAATCCTCGTCCTGCTTCAGGCCGAGGCCATCGAGCACGTAGCGCGCCAGGATCGGCAGGCCCGAGCCTTTGGCGCCGAACGCGACGGGCTGGCCGACGAGATCGCGAATGGTCTTGTACGGACTGTCCGCCTGCACCACGAACATGCCGGGGTTGGAATAGATCGCGGTGAGTATCTTCAACCGCACAGGCACGCGGCCGATGCCGGCAAACGCCTCATAGGCCGGCTCGCCCGCGACCAGTGCGAGATCGAGCTTGCCCGTCTCCAGCAGCGGAATGTTCTCGTTGCTGCCCTTGGTGTTGCGGGGCGCGATGGTGATTTGCGGATCGGCCGCGTTCATCGCTTCCGCAAAGGCGTTGCCATAGAGCGGAAAGCCGCCGCCGGGCGTCGCGGTGCCCAGGCTGAGTGTGGTGGTCGGAATGGCCTTGCCTCCGGTTTGAGCATCGGCGGGGCTTGCGAGTGGATTTGCGAGCAGCGCCGCGCCGAGAAGAATTGTGATTGCGAATCTCATGATGAGTCCCGGCCGCCCCGCGTCAACATCGACTTGCGGCGATGTAGGCAGCGGGCGGTTTTTGTGAAAGCATGCAGCCCAACGACAATAGAACAATGGGAGACGTCATGTTGCGAATTTTGCGTAACACTGTTTTTGGGCTGCTGTTTCTTTCAACTCTCCTCAACGCCTCCCCTCCCGCCTCCGCCGCCGGCTACCCCGACCGCCCCGTGCACTGGATGATCGGCTTCGCCGCCGGCGGCCCCGTTGACATCGTGGCGCGGATCATGGCGCAAGCGCTCTCGGATCGCCTCGGCCAGCAATTCATCGTCGAGAACCGCGCCGGCTCCGGCGGCAACATCGCGGCCGCCGCCGCGATCAACGCGGCCCCCGACGGCTATACGCTGTTGTTCGTCGCGCCCAACAACGCGATCTCGACCTCGCTCTACAAGAAGCTGCCTTACGACTTCCTGCGCGACACCGTGCCGGTCGCGAGCATCATGCAGCTCACCAACATGCTGGTCGTCTCCAATGCGATGCCGGTGAAGACGGTTCAGGAGTTCATCGACTACTGCAAGGCCAATCCCGGCAAGATCTCCTTTGCCTCGTCCGGCAACGGCACCTCGGTGCACATGTCGGCGGAGCTGTTCAAGGTGATGACCAAATGCGACATGGTGCACGTGCCCTATCGCGGCTCCGCGATCGCCTTCCCCGACATCATCTCCAACAAGGTGCAGCTGATCTTCGACAACCTCCCCTCCGCGCTCGAGCAGTCGCGCGGCGGCACTGTCCGCGCCCTCGGCGTCACCTCGCCGCAGCGCTGGCCAACCGTGCCCGACGTGCCGGCGATCGCCGAGACCGTGCCGGGCTTCGAATCGGTCGGCTTCTACGGCATCTCCGCGCCGAAGGGCACGCCGCCCGAAGTGATCGAGATCCTCAACAAGGCCGTCGGCGAAGTCCTCAAGGACCCGAAGGTCATCGCGCGGCTGACCGAGAACGGCGGCATCCCGAAGCCGATGACATCAGCCGAGTTCGGCAAGCTGGTCGCCGACGAGACCGAGAAGTGGAAGAAGGTGGTGGAGTTCGCCGGGGTTTCGGTGGACTAGGGGTGGCCCTGCGCGGCGCCCGTAGCGCGCCAGCAAAGCATTCGGAGGGACCTGCAGGCCCCTCCGGAATCACAATGTGCGAAAACAACCCCATGCACAGTAGAAAAGCCACGTAATCACAATGGGTTACGGAAGCGAAAAAAGGGCCTTCGCGAGCCGATTTGACTCGTCGGGCAAAACAGGAGCATAAGGGCACCATCGTCAATTTCGGTAATTCAAAAATCACCGGCAATGCTGCGCCAGGGGTTTCCGTCCGCCGGAGCCAGCATTGCACCCCCGCCTCCATCCCTGTAAACGAACCGCGCACCGTTGCTGGCCGCACATCCGCGGCCGTCCCGCGGCGGGGCCTGTAGCTCAATGGTTAGAGCCGGCCGCTCATAACGGTCTGGTTGCAGGTTCGAGTCCTGCCGGGCCCACCAGCCTTCGCTCGCTTTGTCGCGCCAAATTGGGTCCGATTCGATTCCAGGGCTTCGCGTTCGGGCCAATACCGACCGTGAGTTCACTTTCGCTGACTACCATGCCGACGAACCTGGGGCATCACAGGGAGGTCGCGCGCTAATCGCGGATCACTTCGATGGCCGAGCGCTGGGGCCCTGGTTCAACAAGCTGCGCCGAGCAAGGATCGCTGAATTTGGCGGCGTGCCGTTCGCAAGTAGAGTAAAATCGTCAAGGCGAGCGGCAAACATCAGGCGTTAGAGCCCTGTGCGTGAGTGGGTTCGAGAGTTCCGCGACTATGTGCGAGCCTACCGGGCCTATGTCTCGGCCAACCTTTTGTGGGTCAGAGCGACGCATCGCAGTTCACTAGTCTAGGAGCGGGCTTGTAAACAAGGAGGCCGAACATGACTGCAATCTCCTCTTCACCCACCCGGCGCAGCCTCCTCGCAGGGTCAGTCGCAACTGGTGCCGTCAGCTTGCTGCCAATACATTTCGTCGCCGCACGCGCGCAATCGAAGCAAGGAGGGTCCCCGTTTGGTACGACCAAAGCCGACGCAATTCTTCCCTTCCGCGTCAATGTCCGGGGTGAAGACCTCGCTAATCTCCGCCGGCGCCTCGCGTCCACGCGCTGGCCCACCAAAGAGCTCGTTGAGGATCGGTCGCAGGGTGTGCAACTGGCGACGCTGCGGGCGCTCGCCCGCTACTGGTCGACTGAGTACGACTGGCGCAAGTGCGAGGCACGGCTGAACGCGTTGCCACAGTTCACGACCGTGATCGACGGGGTGAAGATCCATTTCATCCACGTCAAGTCCCGGCATGAGAACGCGCTGCCGCTGATCATGACGCACGGCTGGCCTGGCTCGGTCATCGAACTCCTCGATACCGTCGGTCCCCTGACTGACCCGACCAAGTATGGTGGCACTCCCGACGATGCATTCCACCTGGTGCTGCCGTCCTTGCCAGGCTACGGCTTCTCGGGTGAGCCGACCGAACTCGGATGGGACGCCGCGCGCATCGCGCGTGCGTGGACGGGGCTAATGGATCGCCTCGGCTACACGCGCTACGTCGCCCAGGGTGGCGACGTAGGAGCGGCAGTAACGGATGCGATGGGGCGCCAGGCACCCAAGGGACTTCTCGGCATCCACGTCAACTTGCTCGCGGGTGTGGCGGCAATGTCCGACAAGCTGCCCGCAGAATCCGAGAAGGAACGCGCGGCGCAGAAGGCGGCCGCGACGTTTAGGGCGAGTGGCTTTGGCTACTTCCTAGAGCAGTCGACGCGGCCACAGACGATCGGCTACTCCCTGCTGAATTCACCCCTCGGGCTCGCGAGCTGGATGCTCGACCATGACACGGACAGCTACTACAAGATTTCCCAAGCGTTCGTGGAGGGTAAGCCCGCGGGCAATCTCACCCGGGACAGCATCCTCGACAACATCACGCTGTACTGGCTGACGGGCACTGGGGCCTCGGCCGCACGGTGGTACTGGGAGGCCGGACAGGCCGCAGCCCGTGCGGCCGGCAAGTCTCCTCCTGCGGTCGCGGTTCCCGTGGGATTTTCGACGTTCCCCGGCGAAATCTTTGCTGCGCCCCGAAGTTGGGTCGAGATTATGTACCCCGGCCTCGCCTACTTCAGCGAGGTCGAACGTGGCGGACATTTCGCCGCCTGGGAGGAGCCGAAGCTGTTTTCAGATGAGGTACGCGCAGCCTTCAGATCATTGCGCAAATAACGGACCAGAGGCTCGACGGCTCGGGGTATTGCGACGAGACGCCAGCGCCCGGTCGAACCGGATGGTGCGTGCGAACAGCTTTGGTGCCATTCCGACTTGCGTCGCAAACCGGCGCTGGAATTGACTGGCTAAGGCCGGATTTTGCAACACAGTCCTTGATCCGCGCGCGGCCGCCGGCGGCGACCATCATCCGGGACGAGAGGCCGATCGCGCAGTCCTGCGTGCCGCTTTCGAGCATCGACCCGACCCAGCGCTCGACAATGTCGACGCGCTGAGCAAAATCACTTGCCATCCGCACCGCATCGCCAAGCGCCTCGGCGGATTTGCCTAGTCTAGCGGGCAACATGTTCGCTACTGCGGCGGGTGTGGGCGGACGCAGTTGCGCTCTTGGATCGATGCGGTGTTCATCTGCATCGACTGCGTGAAGCAAGGTCGTCGACTTCCAGAGAACGGTCCGGTGCCCCGAGCGGCAAATCAATTTTGCCGGGGGGCCCGGGCAGGCGATCTTCGCCAGCGCATCGATCAGCAATTCGCTGGTCCGAGGTCCGCGCGGGCACGGATTCGACAAACTGTCGGAATAGCGCCCGGGCCTGCTCCATGTCGAGCGTCGGTACGTCATGCATTGATTTGTTGGTCCTCTATACCAATCGCTAGCGCACAGGGCGGGCATTCAGGGCTCGATTGGTATCGCGATTCCGCGCCCGTGAGGACGTGCTTTCGCGGTCTTTCTTGTGTAATCTCTTTCTGTAGTCGTCGGGCCAACACTTAGATAGGCGACGCACGGATCACGGTGACCGCGGTGCAACAAATTGCGGACTGGCTCAAAAAGCTCGGCATGTCCGAGTATGCGCAGAGGTTCGCCGAGAACGACATTGATATGGCCGTTCTCCCCGACTTGACCGACCAACATCTCAAAGACCTTGGCGTTTCGCTCGGCCACCGGTTGAAAATGCTGCATGCGATCCGCGATCTCAGCAACGTCTCGGCTGCCGTAACGGCACCTTCTGCACTCGTGGATATCGAGCCAACTCGGCGAGACGACGCCGAGCGTCGCCAACTGACGGTGATGTTCACCGACCTCGTTGGCTCGACCGCGCTCTCGACCACGCTCGACCCAGAGGATCTGCGTTCGGTAATCGGCGCTTATCATAAGTGCGTCGCGGAGACGGTCGCCCGGTTCGACGGCTTCGTGGCCAGGTACATGGGCGATGGGGTGCTCATCTATTTCGGCTATCCCCACGCTCATGAGGATGATGCCGAGCGTGCCGTCCGCGCAGGACTGGCGATCATCGAGGCGATCGGCAATCTGGGTATCCAGGAGCCGCTCCGGGTGCGTATCGGGGTCGCGACAGGCTTGGTCGTGGTTGGCGATCTCGTTGGTGCCGGCGAGGCCCAGGAACGCGGGGTGGTGGGCGAGACGCCGAACCTGGCGTCTCGTCTGCAGGGGATCGCTGAGCCGAGCACGGTTGTCATCGCCGAAGGCACCCGAAGGCTGCTCGGAAACCTCTTCGAGCTACAAGACCTCCGGCCGCAGGACCTCAAGGGCATCGCCGCGCCAACGCGGGCCTGGGTGGCGTTGCGGGCGAGCTCCGTGGAGAGCCGCTTCGAGGCGCTACACGCAACTGGCCTGACTGCCCTCGTCGGGCGGGAGGAAGAACTCGAATTGCTTCTACAGCGTTGGGCCAGGGCAAAGACAGGTGAAGGCCAGGCGGTCCTGATCGCCGGTGAGGCTGGGATCGGCAAGTCGCGTCTCACTGCCGCGCTTCTGGAACGACTCGCCGGAGAGCCGCATACGCGTTTGCGCTATGTCTGCTCGCCGCAGCACACCGACAGCGCGCTATATCCGATCATCGGGCAGATGGAACGTGCCGCCGGGCTGGCGCACGACGATACACTGCACGCGAGGCTCGACAAGCTTGATACCCTGCTCGCTCAGACCTCGACCTCGATCGGGGACGCTTCGCTCTTTGCCGAGATGCTGTCGCTTCCGAATGATGGACGCTATCCCGCCCTCAAATTGACCCCGCAGCAGCACAGGCAGCGAACATTCGAAGCGCTCATCTCACAATTAGAAGCGCTTACACGGCAAAGCCCAGTCTTGATAATCTTTGAGGATGCGCATTGGACCGATCCTACGAGCCTAGAAGCTTTCGGCCGGATCGTGGCCAGGATTGAGACCCTTCGCGCGCTAATGATTGTGATATTCCGCCCGGAATTCGATCCGCCCTGGATCGGGCGGCAGCACGTGACCGCCATGACGATCAATCGGCTGACGAAACACCAAGTCGGCGCCATGATCGACGGCGTAGTCGGCAGCAAGCTGCTGCCGGCGGGCATCAGGCAGGACATCATCGAACGTACCGATGGCGTCCCCCTGTTCGTGGAGGAGATGACGAAGGCAGTGCTGGAGGCGGAGGGCCACGGCGCAGTCGAACGCACGATTGCCGTCATTCCGTCCCCGGCCTGGGCAGTCCCCGCAAGTTTGCACGCCTCATTGATGTCGCGGCTCGACCGGCTCGGCCCCGCCAAAGAAGTGGCACAGATTGGCGCGGCGATCGGCCGGGAGTTTTCGCATGCTCTCCTGGCGGCGGTGGTGCGCGTGCCAGCGGCGGAACTGGGATCAGTGCTGAACCGTCTCATAAAGGCTGGTTTGCTTTTCAGGTTAGGCTCGCCGCCGAATGCAACTTACCTATTCAAGCATGCTTTGGTGCGGGACGCGTCCTATAGCACGTTGCTGCGCCAGCCCCGCCGCGCGCTCCATGCACGCATTGCCGAAGCAATTGAAAGCCAATTCGCCGAAACAGCCGAGAGCCAGCCGGAACGGCTAGCACATCACTGCACTGAGGCCGGGCTGATCGAGAGGGCGGCGGCCTTATGGGGCAAGGCGGGACAGCGGTCGCTAGCGCGTTCAGCGCTAGTAGAGGCGACGGTTCAGCTAATCCGCGCTCTTTCACAGATTGCGACGCTGCCGGGCACACCAGCGCTGCGTGGCGACCAGATCAAACTGGAGGTCGCGCTTGTGAATGCCTTGATGAACACCAAGGGCCACGCGGCCCCTGAGACTATCGCATCTCTCGATCGAGCCCGCGCCTTCATCGAGCAAGCGGAGTCACTCGGAGAGCCCCCTGAAGACCCGTTGCTCCTGTTTTCAGTCCTCTATGGGTTCTGGGTCACGAACTATATAAAGTTCAAAAGCGACGCTCTCCTCGACCTTGCGACAGAGTGCTTGGCGCTTGCCGAGAAGCAGGGAACGATGGTTCCGCTCATGCTTGGGCATCGTATTATGGCTACGTCTCTGACGTGTACGGGCGTCCTTGCAGAAAGTCTGGCACATTACGATCAGGCGATCGCGATCTACGAACCCGCCGAGCATCGTACGCTGGCGGCTCGATTTGGCCAGGACATTAGGGTCGCAGCCCTATCCTATCGGTCCTGGGCTCTATGGCTTCTTGGCTTCCCCGAGGCTGCAGGCAGAGACGCTGAACAGGCGCTCAAGGAAGCGCGCGAGATCGGCCAAGCAGCCACTTTGATGTATGCCCTGTTCCATACATCCTTTACCCATATCTGCTGCGGAAACTATGCGGCAGCAAGCGCCGAAGCTAATGAACTTGTCCCCCTGGCAGACGAGAGAGGTTCATTGTTTTGGGGGTCGCTCGGAATGGTGGTCCAAGGTTGCGTCTTGGCCCTCACTGGGAAGGCCTCAGACGCGGTCCATGTGATCGACTCGGGTATCAGAGCACGTCGGTCAACGGCGGCAACAGCGCTAGTGCCATTCTGCTTGTCGTATCTGGCGGGCGCTCATGCTGAACTCGACCACTTCGATGATGCACGGGACTGCATTCGCGAAGCGATGACCCAGGTAGAAACAACCAAGGAAAGTTGGTTTGAGGCCGAGATCAAGCGCATGGCAGGCGAAATCGAGCTATCGTCGCCCAACCCAAACGCAACGAAAGCGGAAGAATATTTCGAACATGCGCTGGCGGTCGCTCGTCAGCAGCAGGCAAAGTCCTGGGAACTGCGTGCGGCTGTGAGCATGGCGCGGCTGTGGTACGATCAGGGCAAACGACAGCAGGCCCACGATATTCTCGCCCCGGTCTATGGTTGGTTCACCGAGGGTTTCGACACGCTGGACTTGAAGGAGGCCAAATCGCTGCTGGAGCAGCTCAAGGCATGAGCGAGAGCAGCGAAACGTCGCGCAATTGATCGCTCGAACAGGCGCGCGCATCGACGCCGCCATGACCGCAACCATCGATTTCAAAGGATCGCCGCGCGATGTCGGCGGATCGAGCTTGGCCGCCAAGCCTCGCAAACCGGCCGCGCTCGTTCGGCGTGATGCCGGTGCAGCGGATCGCGATCAAGGCCAATGCGCCGCCGTCAAAGGCGAGCATGCCGCCACATACCGTGCGTCGCGCCGCCACGAAAATACATCACCGGAATCGCATAGTTCGGAGCAAGTGCGAACCGATTGCTGCCTTTGCGACAGGCCCTATCAGGTGACGAACGGGCCTGGCCTTGCCGTCCCAAGTGGCCGCTGCTTGCGTAACTTTTGCGAACATCTCGCGGATACGGGGCTGGAACTCGATCAGTTCTACGATCTCGCACCCCCCCGCGATGGAATTGCGCACTGCATTAGCTTTTTCAGGCGCCACCTCTCCAAGACGAATTCGTTCCATCAGAGGACCGGCGCGAGCAGGCAGGGAAAAATAGGTGAAGCGGGCGCCCGAAAAAGACATCATCTGCTGGATCGTCGCGCCACACGCCTTGGTCTGCGCGACGGACCGCTGATAATCGTGCGGCTCGACGCAAAAACCGCAGTGCTGAAGACCGCTCCTTCCGGCCGCAAGGAAGGCGCGCCAGCTTGACGGCTCATTGTCGAGCGGCTGAATAAGCTCCAGCTGCACCCCGCCGACCTGGCAGAATCCGAACATGATCAGCGGGCGTGAGGGCCTCTCCAGATACTTGTTATCAGTGACCACCACCGGACCAACCGTGAGCCAGGGCCCGATACCCTGGTCTATCCAGCTCTTGATGGCTTGCTCAAGATCGGGCACCACATAGCCGAGCTGATCAGCGCTTTTCTCAAGCAACGGGATGTCCGCATCGATTGGCTTGCTGAGGCGCTCCATACGATTCTCCGGTGCTGCCGAACGTTGTCGCGCAGACGTTCCGCGACAACCTACTATAACCCTGGAAAATTGCAGTAGGACGGCTGTGCCGCGGTCGCGCGCAGATGCAGCTTTCCTGGCGGGACTCAATCAAGGGATCTAAGAGCAATCGGGTTACGATGTCCCCATTCATTCCAACCTGAACCCGATTACGCGTCGCGCTGGGTCAGGAAGTTTATGCAAGTGCGCAGCCATTCGAGGTCTGGACCTGCAGGCACACCGGCGAACGCCGAGTTGTGGAATTCGCGCGCTGCAGCCTCTGCAAATTCGGCTGCCGCTCGCTGCGCCCATGGGATGCTCCCGCCCTCCGCGATGATCTGATGTAGCCTCAGCACTTCACGCGGCAAACGTCGCTCGCGGGGCCGCGCCAGAAAGGTGCTAATCCACGCACGGTCAGTGGGATTCGCCCGACCCAGGGCGTGCGCGAGCAGAAGCGTCCGTTTGCCTTCCCAGAGATCTCCGTCGATCTCCTTGCCGTAACGCCCAATGTCGCCAACCAGGTTAAGAACATCGTCGGTGATCTGGAAAGCCAGTCCAAGCAGATAGCCAAACCGATCAAATCGACCGAGATTCTGGTCCTCGCCGTTGGCAACGAGTGCACCAATCCGCATGGGGTGAATGAAGCTGTACCAGGCCGTTTTCTTGAGCACGAGCCGCAGATAATCGTCTGTCGTAACTGTGAGATCATTGTCTCGTACCCATCCTAGTTCGTTGGCCTGCCCCTCCAAGGTCTCGACGACCATGTGATCGACTTCGTCGAAGATGCGCAGCGCCGTCACCGGGCCGAGCCGCTCGCCGGTCTTGCGGAAAAGGCGCATAGCGAGTGCGTTCATGGAATCGCCAGTGTTCACGGCAATTGGAATCCCGGCACGACGATGCATTGTCGCAACGCCACGCCGCCAGTCGCTACCGTCTTCAATATCGTCGTGCACGAGAAATGCATTGTGCAGCATTTCCAGGCCGGCGGCGGCAGGAAACGCATCCTCCGCGCGGCCGCCCAGCGCTCTCGCGGTCGCGATGCAGAGGGCAGGACGAAGGCCCTTGCCTGACCGGCCCATGAAATCCGTCACGAGCCCATACAGGTGGCGCTGCGGTTCCCACGTCGGTACACCTTCTGTGAGCATATCGGCCAGCATGTCGCGATACCACACCAGGCGGTCCAGAAAGCCGGCCGGGCCTACGATCTCGCCGGCCAATGGCACAGTATCCGCGACCTTGATCAACGCATCCTGCAGGGTGGGCACATCAACCAAGCGGCGCGCCATCGTCGCCGGGTCGACCGCATCAAGCGCGCCGACATCATCCGCGGCGGCACTGTGCGAGTCGAGCGTGTCGGCGACGGCATGGGTGAACGGCGATACCTGCTCGAGCAGGGAGCTCGCCAGCTCCAGCAGCGGCGACGCACCGCGTAAGGCGTGGGCAGCTACCTGCGCGAGTGAAGCGTCCCACGGCAGGCCGGCCTGGTATCGCGCAGCATCGTGCAGCCGCCATGGCAGGAGGATTTCAGGTTCGTGCAGCGGCCACAGCTCACAGCGGCTTCCGTCGAATTTCACGGCGTCAAGCAGGCCATTCACTGCGCGCCGAGCTGCCTCATTGGCTGCCTCCATCGTCGCGAGGTCGGTATGCGTGCGAACGTAGTCCGACGCCAGAAAAAGGTTTGGAATGGCGGTGGTCGCCTCGGGACGCAAGGCCCAGGTTTCGACTTGGTTCACCAGAAGCGGCTCGGAATTCCGTAGCCAGCCCGGGCGTGCGGGATCGTTCTCAATGTTTGCGCTGAGGAACCACGAATGCAAATCCTCATCGCGCAGCACCTCATCACCGGCATCATTGAGCGAGCGCTTGAGTTGATTCCATGTCTCGCGCACCACCTCTTCACGCGAGCACCGCATGGCTGGGCGTCCGTCCGATCCCGGCGCCGTCCAATCAGAAAGATCGACCGAGAGGATGCCGTGCACATCGCTGTCTCGGAACAGCTCAGACGGCACATCACGCCAGAACTGAAGCTGCGAGATGCTCGTGAGCGCCCATTCGGTGTCGATGTGAATCGCGTGCCCGTGCGCCGACGGCACCGCGCGGTGCAGATAGAACTGCACGCCGTTCATCCACTCCAGGTTCGGAGCCAGCGCGCGCAGGTTGGCGAGCGTCGGGTCGGCTGCCGCCAGGCGGTCGCTCACCAGGGGGGCGATGTCCTCGAGCGGGAGCGCCGCCACGTAGTGGTCGCCATGCACCATGATGCGCTGACCTTGCTGGCCCTGCTGGCGAGCGACGACGCCGGTGATCCGTCCGTTCTCGTAAAGGATCTCCTCGACCCGCGCGTTCTTGACGTACCGCACCCCTCTCGATTCGAGATACGCAAGCCACGGGTCGATCCAGACGAGATTCGTTGGCCCATCGAGCACGCGATCAGTCGATCCCGCGATCGGGTTCAGGATCGTGAGCACCAGCTGCACAAAGATGTCGCCGATGGTGCGCGCGCTGGCCTTGCGCGCTTTGGACGCCACCAGCGAGCGCGTAATGCCGGTGGCGAGGAACTTCTGGTATGACTCCGACCGCTGCTCGGCGCCGACGAACTCCCACCAGCTCGTGCGCTCGTATTCTGCGAGCCGGCGCTGGTGGCACGAAGTGAGTATCTGCCAGACGCGCGCACCGAAGAATGCCAGATCGTCGGGTGTGAGGCCAGTGGAGTGTTCGAACAACAGCAGGATGTCCCGCAACATGGTGCCGGCATCGCGGGGCGAGAGCGGAAAGCCGGCGGGTACGACGAACGGGGGCTCGTCGTATTGCGTGAACTCCAGTCGCGTGGTCGGCACCAGGTGATCCGCAACCTTGCTCCCGTCAAACGACGGTATGCGGCGCATTGTCTCGATTACGTGCTTGTAGAAACCTGGGAAGAATCGAAACCCATGCTCGCCGGGCACCCGATGCTGAACCGAACTCCCAGCGCCATCGGCGACCTGATGTCCGCTGGTGTCCTCGCCCTCGTGGAAGACGGGAATGCTGCGGGCCTTGCCTCCCGCAATATCGCCACTCTCGAGCACCACGACATCAAAGCCGCGCTCGACCAACTCGTGCGCGGCACTCATGCCGGCGACACCACCGCCCAAGACGATAACCCTAGTAGGCATGCTTCACCGAGCCATGACCACTTAGTCCGACTTTTAGCCAGCTTTGGAGGCGTCACCGAGCGCGCGGGACGCGATACATCGGATCAGTTTCGACGATCTCCCGAGCCCTTTCAAGCATGAGCTTCATTCACCCAAAGTTGCCAAACGTACGTCAGCAGCCATCTGTATTTGACCAAGTAGAAAAGCTCACGGTTTCTTGGCTGCGGCTTCCTCGGTCTCGATCTTCTCAAGCTGAGCCTTTGCCAGGTCGGCGTAGAACCCCTTGGGATGATGTTTCAAAAACGCTGTGACCGCAGTCCTGTTACCGATCTGCAGCGCGAGCCCAAGGTCGCGCCCTGGATCGGCCTGCGGATTGGCCTTAGCGGAAGCCGCGGGTTTGGGGTCTGGCTCAAGTTGACGGAATTTTCCTGTTTTCAGATCAACTGCGAGGGGAGTGATGATCCCCCCGTGCTCGTCAAGTAAATTAATGACCGATACACCGTCACTGCGGTTGGTCGACGCTTCCACAGTGAACTCGTCTTTCTGGCGCTTCGATACGATTGGAGGTTCATCATCGACGCTCACTGCTTTGGTTTGATTAATTTTCTGCTGGGCGGCCTCGTCATCGATCCGAAGGACAGATTTCAAAACTTCAATGTCTATTGGGATTTTCATTTGCATCTCCTCCCTAGTCTTTTGCCGAGGTGAAGTAGCGATCAAGCGACCCCGAGACATTTCTCCGTACACGCCGCGATCATCGGAAAATCTCAATCGCTACGGTGCCTCGAAATTTCGTGGCGCCTATGCCGTCAGCCGTATGATCGCATCGGGTTCCTTGATGCGCAGCGCCATCTTCTCGCACACACGGAAGACGAAATTCGGCTCGGCTGTGACCTGCAGGAACTGGACGCATAAATCTGTGGCGATGACTAGCTCGACTGGCTCGCCGCCAAGCGCCACAACCACGCCGGACCGCAGACCGGGAGCGACGTCAAGCGTGGACGAGCGGAGCAGCGGACCGCCGCCCAGGAACGGGAGGATGCGATCTTGCGGCAATACAAGAGCTTCCGTTGGCGACTGAGCGACGAGAAACATCTGCTGGTCAAGAACCACCGCGAACGGTCCGAAGTGGCCCCGCTCTTCCAGGCGGCCAATGGCGTCGGCTATCCCGGCCACCAGCCGCGCGTCTCTGTCTGGCTGCTGCAATTGAATATTAACCTGCTGCGCCTGAACGGCGGCTGAGTTTGTCCAAAGTCCACGGCTTACCCCCCCGCCGGTGATTTCCCAGAGCCTTTGCCGTGGGCCGACATTTATGGGAGGGGCAAACCTATCCTGTCCCAGGAATGCCGGGTCTGGCACCAATCCCCTGAAGACGACGGCGTCCTCAAGACGAGCCAGTACGTTGGCAGCGCGCCGGAATAAGGCCAGCACGCTGGTCATCTCCGGATCGGCCATCTGCGCACCCCGCACGGACACTCTTACCTGTAAGGTCGCCAACTGGATGACATCCCTGTCCTGGATACGTAATGGCCGCGGAGCAACCTGGACAACTTCCTCCCTCACGAAGTCGGTATCTCCGGGCAGCGGTCCAAGCAGCGGAAGGAACGTCGCCGCGATCCGTACGCGGCTAGCTTCCTCTTGAACGACTTTGTTGACGCGAGCCCACTGCTCGTCGGTCCAAGGCACTTGCGGGTTATCGGTTGTCATCTCAAAGGCCCCCCTAATTTAATACATCGGGAACGAGATGTCGTTCGTCCTTGCGCACGAACGCAAATATCTTGAGCTCAGAACACCGTTGGCGCGCACTCCACGAGTGCGGCTTCTATTGAGTCTTCACTCCACATGTTTTGCGGCCCCCGCTGTTACGACGTATATGTCGTACGCGGCGCGCAGCTTCTTCATGTCCACCCTGCCAACGCCAATACACTGGGCGCGGTTGAGCCAAGCGAGTTCTTTGTCAGCGGTCGCGTAGGTCGGAGCAAGAACGAACGGCGGCAGTATACCGAAGTCGCCGCGGATGGCACGTGCGTAGCCGTCCGCACCCAGGTCGAGGATGCCATCATACAAGCAGTCGATCCGCGCACCAGACCGCGTCTGCAGACACTCCGTCACATTGACTATTCCAACACCGTCCTTGCGGATGCGCAGCCAGTTGATCCCGCCGGGCCGGACGATCCCCTCGAAGCGCGGCCCAACGAAGCGTCCTTCCGTGACGTGCAAGTTGACCCGCAGTCCATCCGGCATAACGCCTATTACCTCCGTACGGATGGCCACCGTGCCGGCCCAGAGGAACGTGGCATCCCAGTCCCAGCGAGGCTCGCCCGCAGGTAGAGCAGCGGTCTCGACCGGGGCCGCTCCGCAACCCACCTGATACCGGGGACATTTGGCGGACTCCCGTAGGCGCGGAGAGATCGGCTGGCCGGCAAAGCCAAGCACCGGCAGAAACTCCACCGTTCCGCCGGATTGGCCCGGCAGGAGCGCCCGGAATAGCCGACCGTTCGCACCGTGGACGCGCGGCGCGGATTGCCCGATTGCCTGGCGGACCGGGCCTCCGTTCACCCGGTACTCTACCGTGACAGCGTGACCCGGCCGCACTGGAGAGACCGCTACCGTGACCGATGCCGGGGTTCCCGGAGAAATCACTGCAGCGGGCACGGGCGTATCCGCCTCGCCCCATCGCAGCTCCGAGCCGTCCCGTGCGCGCTGCATCGAAGGCATGCATGCTGCCTTAGCTTGAGCTTCATCCGTTTGCAGCGTCAGGGAAGGCGCCGGAAGAAACCGGTCACACGCCGGAATAGGTGAGGGCTTTGCCGCAGCTTCCGCAAAAACGCACGGCCGTCTATTGACGAATCCGCGCGACGGGGAATTCACGGGACGCTCCGCGGCGTGAGATCGAGACCCCTGCGCATCCGCCATGCTTCGTCCTCCTCGGCGAGGATTTCGAGTGCGCGCGCAATGAGATCGCCGGGATTGGTCACCAAGGGGGGGGCGCAAGGCGCCGCCTGCCGCACCGAGGAGTCTCCCGAGCGCGCAGCGTTTTGGCGTACCGATTGAAGCGCGTCAGAAGGCTGTCGAAGAAGGCCGCGCTTTTGGGCCGCCCCGGTTTGGACGCCAGCCGCATCGGCAAGTCCCGGCAAACGCGACAGCGGCGACGCCCCCGGGGGAGAGAGCCCCGAGTCCTCGACCGCGCTTTTCGATCCATAGCATTTGCCTGGCATTTGCTCGACCGACTTCGCATTCTGGTTCTGTCTAATAGACTATATTGTATTGCGTGTACAGGACAGGGGCTGCTGCCGGTAGTTGGCGACCTGCTGGATCTCCCCACGCCGGCGCCAGTCCGCTTGCGACGGCTAAAAACCGCGTGCCAGCGGCGCGATACGCTATCGCAAGGCGGATCTGTAGAACCCGATATCGTCTTGGATCACCGCGTCCAGTCCGACTGGTACGCGAGCAGGATTTGCCAGATCAAGCTTCCGAAACACGATCTTGTCGCGCCAGACCTTTCGCAAAAAATCCTCAAATACGAGAATTGTCAGTTGTTCACCCGCACATCGTCGGTATCCAAAGCCGAACGGAGCAAAGCCGGCATAGTCACAAACCGGGTAGCTTCGTTCGTCCGCAACGACAAATAAGGTGCCGAAGCCGCTATTTGTAATATGGGCGTTTCGTCCGTCCTTGACCTTGAAATTGGTGATGTCGAACGGGCACCGTGCCAGGCCGATTTGCCGACACTTGTCATCGTTGATCTGCGCGCTGGTCGGGACGCGGAGATATCGTTGCGGATCGAACGTATTCGGATCCGTCCAGTGAACCGGATCCAGGCTGGTGCTGGCATGCGGCGTGGATACATAGCTGTCTCTTTCAAACGGCATGCCGAGCTTTTGCTGCGGAGCCTCCCCGCGGACGCTTAATCTCGCATCATGGATGGCGGAGACGCTGCCACCGTTCGGCGAAATCACGCGAAACAATTCCATTACGAATAGCTCAAGTGGCGAGAAAGACGCACCTCCGGCAGTGTCGAAATTTCCGCTCATTGTCTTCTGAAATGATGCTCGCACGGCCTGGTCGCCGCGGTCTTCCGACAGGAGCGACATGACCCGGAAAATCGCATTGCCCCATTGGCTTAGCGCGACGAAATCGTGGAGGCACTCAATGACCATGTCCTTCTTGCTGAAATGACCGCCGTCCTGGGCATTCTTCAGCCAATGCCAAGCCATGGTTCTCTCGGGATTTTTGATTTTGCCCGATTGGATATCGTCGATGCGTTTGCCGATCCACGATTTGAGAAAATCCTGAAGCTCACGAACCTTCATATAGTTTTGGTAGGTAACTGGCAGCAACGGATCCCGATAGGCAAAGACCGTATTGAACGCCTCTCCTATTTCACGAACCTCACGGGGAATATCGCTGCCAACAAGTCCAAGGTGAAGGTCCCAATAGAGGTCGAAATAGTGGTCGAGGTAATGCTGCATGAATGGCCTGTCAGCGAATTTCTGATCTAAGAGCTTGTCAAAGAAAGCTGTAACTTTGGCGCGGTACATCGGCTTATAGAGATCGGGCGTCACCGCCGAAAAATAGATTCGCTTGCGAAGATTATTCTGACCCCGCTTCTCGAGACCTTGCAGGAAAACCATCACGCCCTCCTCAGGGGTCGGTTTCCAGTCACGATAGATGAGACCAAAACGATCACGAGGGAGTGCATTCTCCTTACTGAAATTAAGGTCAATCATTGGCAAAAGGGGCCGCTCCCCTTCGTAAACGTTCGTCAGGAAGAACGGTATGACGACTTTCTCGACGTAGATCGGATCGAAATTGGCAGGAATCGCGGCGCGAAAACGTTCAACCGCGGTGATGATCTGCTCCGGTATCGGTGACTGTGCTGCAGCGCTGGACGCCTCTTGTGCTCGCTCCCCCACCCGCACCACGTACATGTCGAACTGCGCGCGAAGCGCGCTCATGTCCACCTTCCCCACACCGATGCACTGGACGCGATTGAGCCATTCGAGCCTCGGATCCGCAGTCTCATATGTCGGTGTGACCACGGCGGAGATTTGCTGGTCATACTCACCGCGCAGCGCCCGAGCGTAGCCGTCGGGACCAAAATCGGCGACCCCGCCGTAGGCGCCGTACACGCGAACACGGTCCCGCGTCTCGAAACACGCCCGGACGTTGACGATCGCAATTCCATCCGGGCGGATATGCATCCAGTCCGCCGCGCCGGGTAACACGACGGCATCGTGACCCGGCCCAACGAAGGTCCCTTCCGTGATGTGCCAATTGACCCGGAGGCCGTCGGACATTGGGCCGACCAATTCTTTGCGGAGCACCACCTTCAATGATCCGAGGAAGCTCGTATTCCAAGCCAAGCGGAATGGGGCAGAGGCGGCCTCTTCGGATGCCCCCCAACGAAGGCGCGAGCCGGCGTTTGCCATTCCCTCGCATGCAGCCGAACTGTCGCGGGCGCAACGCGGGGTCTGATCCGCCAGGCCGGTGATCACCCCCCGCACCTTGGGAAAAAAACCCAGCACTTTGGGCGTGAAGCCCCATGCGAGAAGGGTCCGACCTTCCTCCGAGCTCCGGTCGAAGTGCAAAGATCCTGGCATCACCGGTTGCAGCCGAGGGGCGACATCGCTTCGCCACTGCCAGCAAACGACCGACCCCTGCCCGATGCGCGCGACCGCCGGGTAGACGCATTCGGCACCGCGCGGAAGCGCCTGCAGCGTGACGCCGGCTGTTTTGGCCGCCTGAGCTACCACTGACTCGTATGCCGTCGGATCCCCGGTAAGCGCCAGGTCTCCCTGGACGACGCCACGTCTGTGCTGGTCTTTGATCGACAAGTGGAGCCGGCGACCGATGCACGCCATATCGATGGTCCCGGGCCGCTTGTCGGTACCCATGCGCTCACGGCCGACGTCGATCGCAACCTGGGTTGTATCGAGCAGTCGGAACATGTACATCCGCGCTTCGTTCTCATACACCGCCATTGCGGGATCGAACGATCCATCAAGCATCACAAGCACGCTCGATGAGCCGTTGGAGGCCGCCCTCAGGGACGCATGGCTTTCGGGAGCGTTGTCCGCCACGGCAGCAACCACTATGAACATGGCGGCATACGGCCGGATCGAGGTGTCGGTGAACTTATTCGACCAGAGCTGTGCGACAGCCGCGTGCCTGCCGTCCGCGTACTTCAAGATTATCGGCCTGTAGCCACTGCCGGCCAATGCGGCATTCACGAGAGGTACATTGGAGCACTCGCCGTAGAGGTGCACCATTTGACCGTTATAATACTGAAGCTCATTCGGCACGACTGCGCCGCTGGCGGTCGTATAGGTCTTGCCCGTGATGATGTACTTGTCGAAGAGTGGTTCGTACCGCTCATTATCGATATCGGACGGTGGCGGCACGAACGCGTCCAAAGTCAACTTGCTCTTCGCTTCTCGGGACAGTTGCTGCTCGAAGGTGCGAAGGACTTCTTGAACGTCCTCTTTGCTATGAGGAATCTGCAAGAGTCGAATGACATCCGAATTTCCGAGCTCGCCGGCTGCGGCGAGCCGAGAGGCCTCGCGGATCATTCCGCTGCTACGAATCGCTGTGCCCACGCTGGTCTCCCTTGAATAGAATGAACCGCGCCAGGAGCCGCGCCGCTTTGTCCGTTCGAACCATTATTCCTGAGCGCGAATGTCGGAATTTATAATATCCTGCTGGTCCTTGCGAATGCCACACTTATCCACCTCCTGGAAGTGATCCGACTTGAGGTATGTGTTGGGCCTCAAGGAGGACTACAAACGGCAAAAACGCTACATGCCCGAAGAGATCGTCGCGAAGCCTGCGGTAGGTCGAATGTCCTGGTCTCGCAGTGCAAAACATGTCCAGGCGATCGGCCAGATCGGCGTGGGCCCTTTCGTCGGCGAGGAATTTCTGGAGGTGTAAACAGCACGCCGCCAGCGCCAACAGAAAGCCTAGCCCGCAAGTCCGCGCGGGCGGTGGCTTGCATTAGCGGCACATGAGGTCGCGGCCGTGCGACCTCAATTTCCGGTGCGATTAATTTCGCACTGCAGCTGTTCGAAAAGAATCCGTATCGCGGGTTGCGGCGCGTCATCGACATTTCCGGCGATGGGCCGAACAACGACGGAGCCCCCGTAACCGGCGCGCGCGACGCTGCCCTGGAGAAAGGCATCATCATCAACGGCCTCCCGATCATGGTGAAGGAGCCATCCCTCTCGACGACCGATATCGAGAACCTCGATCTCTATTACGAGGACTGCGTGATCGGAGGGCCGGGCGCCTTCATCATGACGATCAAAGATCGCGAAAAATTCCAGGCAGCGATCCGGACCAAGCTTGTTCGCGAAGTTGCGGGCCTCACGCCAGAGAGCGGGATCGTCCCAGCCGCCGAGAAAGAGCCCCGGGTGCCCTGTCTGATCGGCAAAAAAATCGCAGGAGCGCGGCCGGCGGTGAGTGTCGAGACGATCATTCAGAGCCGCCGGGCGAACAAACTTTGGACAGCAGTTTATCATGGTCGCAGCCCCACGCGTCGGGACATTGGAGCTGCTAACGTCCGTTCGTGGCCTACACCGACGAAATCCCGCGCTCGTCCCAATGACGGCTGTTAAGGGGCGACCGGAAATGGCTAACATATGGCCAAAACAACGCGACTGGCGAGTAGGCTTTGGAAACTGTGCCCCAGCAGGCCGTAGTCAGCATATATTTGGGCACAAGGAGGTGCGAAATGGCGACAGCAGCTACCCAAGTCGTTCTTGATACGCCGGCGCCCGTGTTCCAGCTTCCGGCCACCGACGGCAAGATTTACGCACTGGACGACGTTGCGGGCGAAAAAGGCACGGTCGTCGTCTTCATCTGCAACCATTGTCCCTATGTCAAAGCGGTGATCGACCGCATGGTTTCGGACGCCCGCGTGCTGATGTCGGAGAGCATAGGCTTTGCGGCGGTTTGCTCGAACGATGCGGCGAACTATCCCGAAGACTCGTTTGAGAATATGAAGCGTTTCGCGAGGGCTCATGATTTCCCGTTTCCATATCTCCACGACGAGACCCAGACAGTCGCTCGGGCGTATGGGGCGGTCTGTACGCCGGACTTCTTCGGTTACAATGCCGACCGCAAGCTCAAGTATCGCGGCCGGCTCGACGAAGGGCGTGCGACTCCGCCTCGCGCGGGGGCGCCCCGAGAGCTTGTCGAGGCCATGCGCGCGATTACGACCACCGGTCTTGCGCCGGCTGACCAAAAGGCGTCTATTGGCTGCTCGATCAAATGGAAGGACGAATGAAGCCGATCCCTGTCAACAGGTTTCGTATCTGAGACCGCCGCGTGCGGCAGCATTTGCTGCACATGTGCGATTTGACTAGCGGCATCACGAGGACCCTGCGGCTGCTGCCGGAGTCGCGTTCGCCCCTTCTCCTTCAGGTCTGCTTCCGGGGCAACACGAGGCTTCGGCTCCTACAATCCGACCCGTCAGTGCTGCGTCGCTTTTGCGACACCGATCGACTCCTGTCGAGCGCTCGGACCAGATTTGCTCACCCTGAGTTCTTCCGGTGTTGGCCCGTTTGGGGCACGCCAACCGGCCCGGAAACTGTCCGCTTGTCGAGGGGAGACGGGAAGTGGCTCGCCCGCGGTCAAAATGGCGTATTGACTCCAACCGGACGTTGCGCACCCCAAGACAGGAACTGTGGTATCCTCCGTCAAATGCGATGGGACGGTTCAACGAAAGCGGCTGCCCCCTCTAGTGGCACTTACTTCGCGTCCTCGTGTCCTCGCCGGGCTCCGGGACAGCACAAAATGGCCTGGCATCCCCACCTCTTAGGCGCCTGCTCGGCCCGCGCCGACGAGGTGATCGAATGAGCGCGCTAGGCAAGCTGGTGCGATCCTGCCGGCGGAAGACCGGTCCGAGTAAGGGGTAACGCTCTCCCGGGTTCGAGGAGGACCAGCGTCGTGAAGCGGGACTTCGACCTCATCGTCTATGGCGCGACGGGTTACACCGGCCGTCTCGTCGCCGAATATCTGACGACGTCCTATCGCGGCGACGATGCTCCGTCCTGGGCGATCGCGGGACGCTCGACCGACAAGCTTCAGAAAGTGCGTGCCGACATCGGCGCACCAGACGATTTGATTTTGGTGAAAGCGGATGCCGGCGAACCGGCCAGCCTACGTTCGATGTGCGAGCGTGCGGCCGTGATTATCACGACGGTCGGGCCTTATCAGCTTTACGGCCCCGAGCTTGTGGCGGCCTGCGCGGCCACCGGCACTAGCTATGTCGATCTGTGCGGCGAACCGGCATGGATGCGGCGCATGATCGACGCCCATCACGAAGAGGCGAAACGGACCGGCGCGCGCATCGTCTTCTCCTGCGGCTTCGATTCCATCCCGTTCGATCTCGGCGTGCTCACGTTGCAGGAGAAGGCGCGCGAGAAATTCGGACGCCCGGCGCGGCGGGTTAAAGCCCGCCTGCGCAAGGTGAAAGGCGGCATGTCGGGCGGCACCGCAGCGAGCGCCCAGGCGACGTTGGCGGCCGCGGCGCGCGACCCGGCCCTGATCCGGCTGCTGACCGATCCCTTCGCGCTGACACCGGGGTTCACCGGGCCGTCTCAGCCGTCGGGCCTTATCCCCGAATACGACCCGAGCATGAACGTGTGGCTCGTGCCGTTTCCCATGGCGCCGGTCAACACCAAGAACGTACACCGCACGAATTTCCTGTTGGGTCATCCCTACGGCACGGACTTCGTTT